>CAWIWF010000008.1:0-498194 GCA_963839815.1 uncultured Thermoleophilia bacterium | reverse complement strand
AGCTCGGACACCCGGTCCGAGCACGACGGCAGGCCGCCGAACCTCTCGACGGTGCGGCTCCACTCCTCGCGCAGGGCGTACGACGGCCGGGCGACGAGGCAGTCGGGGTCGTTGACCCAGAACCGCCCCTGCTGCCAGGCCCGGGCGACCAGCGACATCCGGCCGCGAAGACCGCGTGAGCCGTCCTCACCACCCTCGTGGAAGGTGTCGGGCGAGACCCGCATCGCGTCGACCAGGCCGACGCTGGGCAGGATCGGTGCCCCACACCCCACGAGGTAGGCATCGGGTCCGGCCGCGTCGCGCAGCAGCGCCAGGCCCGAGCGGTAGGCGGCGATGCCGGACACGTCGTCGCGTCGGCGGGCGGGCACCGCGCCGGCGTACAGGAAGTCCAGCTTGAAGTAGTCGATCCCGAGATCGGCCAGGCGCCGGACAGCGCCGTGAGGTACTCGCGGACACCAGGATGAGTCAGGTCGAGGCCGTGCATGTCCTGGTGCCAGTTGTGGCCGGCCTCCACCGTGAGCCAGTCCGGGTGCTCGCGAGCCACGGCGCTGTCGGCGCCCACGAAGAACGGGGCGAGCCAGATGCCGACGCGGCGCCCGTTCGCTCGGAGGTCGCCGGCCAGTCGCGCCAGGTCGGGGAACCCCTCCTTGGGTCGCAGCCACTCCCCGAGGCCATGGCTCCAGCCGTCGTCGATCTGGATCACGTCGACGGTGAGCCCGTTGGCGTCGAGAGCGGCCGCGTTCTCCTCGATGTCGCCGGCGGCGACTTCCTCGAAGTAGTGGTACCAGGAGCACCAGACCCGGGGCGGAGGACGCAGTGCGGTGACGCCGGCGGAGGCCGCGAAGGCATCGCCGTACGCCGTGAGCGCGGCCACCGGGTCGTCGTGGGCTATCGCGAGCGACCGGCCCGTCGGAGGCGACGGTCAGCAGGTCACCGGCGAGCGTGCCGCGCAGCGACGCCACCTGCTCGGCAGCCTCGACGACGCCGTAGCTCCGCGCCGGCGCGCCGGTGCCCGGGTCGACGACCAGGAGGCCCTCGGCGTGCACGCCGGACGCGGGCAGCTCGGTGCCCTGGCGGAACCGCATCGCGTGCTCCCACTCGGCCGCCGGACGGTGGGCGACCCCCCAGGGCTCCCATGAGGTAGGGCTCCAGCTCTGCCAGCCCTCGGCGTAGAAGCGGGCGCGGGCGGGGTCGACCTCCACCTCGTCCACGATGCGAAAGCTCATCGGCCCGGGCCCCCGGCGGCCGCCACGTGCAGAGCGACGGGGTCACCACCCCGGCGGGGGACTCGCGGGCGGCGAGCATGATCTGCACGGAGACGGCGGCGTGGGCAGCGGAGTTCTCGGGCTCCCGGTCCTCGGCGATCGCGAGCATCAGCTCGGCCATCGTCCCGGCGAACCCGTCGACGAACCACTGCCCGTGCAGCGGGTAGTCCATCGTCTGCCCGTCCCGGTCGAGCGAGAGCCGGTCCGAGCCGGTGAGGACGCTGCCGCGCAGGGTCCCCTCCGTTCCGTGGATCCAGAAGGGACAGGAGGGCTGCGTCGCCCGCGCATCGCCGACGATCCGCAGGGTGGCGGTGGCTCCGGTGTCGGTGACCAGGTTCACGGTGGCCGACCAGGGGTTCTTGGCGTCGGCCGGCTGGCCGGGCACGCGGGAGTCGAGCGCCTGCACATACGTGACCGACCCCGGCTCGAGCCAGCAGCGGGTGATGTCGATCCAGTGCATGAGGTAGTCGGTGACGAGCATGTGCTCGACGTCGTCGAACGGCGTGCCCACCAGCGGCGGCAGTGGCTTGTCGTGCAGGTGGGTCACACCGACCACGTCCCCGATCGCCCCGTCCCTGGCCAGGAGCGTGGCCAACCGCCAGGCGGGCGCCCAGCGACCGTTCTGGTTGACCGCCACCCGCAGGCCGCGGTCGGCGGCCCGCTCGAGCACGGCGGGCAGGGCCGCGAGCTCATCGGGGTCGATCAGCAGCGGCTTCTGGGCGAGGACGTGCTTGCCCGCGTCGACGGCGCGCTCGATCCAGCCGAGCCGGCCCTCCGGCGCGGTCGCGATGTCGACGATGCGCACCGCGGGATCGGCCAACAGGGTCTCGACGTCGTCGTAGACGCGCTCGACGAACGGGAAACGCTCCCGGATGCCGGCAGTGGTCTCCGCGGTGCGGCTCCACACGCCGACCACGCCCACGTCGTACTGCTCGTAGGCGGGAAGGTGCGCCGACTGGGCGATCGTGCCCGCGCCGAGAACCGCCACCCCGCCGCGGTCGTCGGGGAACTGTGGTCCGGGATCGGCGGTGTTCATCGCGGTGGCGCCGCATCGAAGCGCAGCACGACCTGGAGCGTGTCGGGGTCTCCCCGGTCCAGCTTCTCGAAGGCGGCCGCGACATCGGAGGCGTCGACGACGTCGCTCACCAGTCTCCCCACGTCGAGGCGGCCCGCTGCGACCTGGGCCATGACGACACTCACCAGCCGGCGTTGGTCCCATCGCCTGCCCAGGCCGACCGGCGTGCCGGAGATCTGGCTGGCCACGATCCGCACCCGGTTGTGGTGGAACTCCTCGCCGAGTCGCAGGTGCTCCGCCCCGCCCTGGTAGAACCCCGAGGCGACGACGATGCCGTCGACGACCACACACCGCGTGGCCTCGTGCAGTGCGCGGTAGCTGCCGCTGAGCTCGATGGCGGCGTCGACGCCGGCGTTCCCGGTGAGCGCGCGGACGGCGGCGCCGGCCCCATCGGGGTGGTCGGCGGGGACCACGTGCGCGGCCCCGAACTCGCGCGCGACCGTGAGCCTCGACTGGAGTCCGTCCACGGCCACGACCTCCGCGCCGCTCAGGGTCGCGAGCCGGGTGGCGAGCAGGCCGATCACCCCCTGCCCGAACACTGCGAGCCGGTCACCGAGCCTGACGTCCGCCTCGAGCACGGCATTGAGAGCGATGGCTCCGACCCGGGCGAAGATGCCGTGGAGGGGGTCCTGGCCGGGCTCGAGGACCCGTCCGGCCACCGCCGCGCCGGGGACGACGGCGTCGCTGCGGTGTCCCCAGATGCCATAGACGACGTCACCGACCTGTACGTCCGAGACGTCGCCGCCCACCTCGACGACCTCGCCCATCTCGGAGTAGCCCCACCCCGCGACCGGGTAACCGAACGTGGGCGATCCCGGCCGGAACAGGCGCGCCTCGGGGTCCCAGGTCTGGGTGAGGTACGGGTTGGAGCCGCGGTAGGCGGTCAGCTCGGTGCCGGCCGAGATGCCGGAGTACCAGGTGCGGACGCGAACGTCGGCGGCCGCCAGCGGCTGCGGCTCGCACTCGACCAGCGACACGTCACCGGGGCCGTTGAACTGGACCACGTGGGGCACGGGGGTTCCTTTTGCTGCGGGATCGGGACTTCGAGGGCTGGGGCGAGCGTCACCCCTTCTCGGCTCCGGCGGTCAACCCTCCGGTCAGCCAGCGCTCGCTGATGAAGAACAAGATGATGATCGGCAGCGTCAGGATGACCGATCCGGCCATCAGGGTGGTGGTCGGCACCTCGATGCTGCCCGACAGCCTGGACAGGCCGAGCGAGACGGTCCAGTTGTCGCGACGTTCGAGCAGGAACAGCAGCGCGAAGAGGAACTCGTTCCAGGCGATCATGAAGATGAACAGCGCGTTGGAGATGATCGCCGGCATCGCCAGGGGCAGGCTGACGTGACGCATCGTCTGCAGGCGTGAGCAGCCGTCCATCGCCGCGGCGTCCTCGAGGCTGACCGGGATCGTGTCGAAGTAGTTGCGCAGCATGTAGATCGACACCGCCGCGACCTGGGCGACGTAGACGATGAGCAGGGCGACCAACGACCCGCGCATCTCGATCCGGGTGAAGAACACGAACAGCGGGACCGCCAGCAGGATGGCCGGGAAGAAGTAGACGGCCAGGAAGAGGGCGGAGATCCGGCGGCGGCCGAAGAACTGCAGTCGGCTCACGGCATAGGCCCCGGGCACCGCGACGAGCAGGGTCAGCAGGACGGTGCCGACCGCCACCAGAGCGCTGTTGCGGATGAAGCTCAGGAAGCCCTGGCCGCCGTCCTCCTCCGACTTGAGCACGTCGGTGTAGGTGCTCGGGTCGATGTCACTCGGTGACACCCACAGCGAGCCGGGGTTCTGCAGCACCTCCTCGAGGGGCCGGAACGACAGCAGCACCATGTAGTAGAACGGGAACAGGGCCGCCAGCAGGAACAGCACGATGATGATCGGCCGGAGGACCCGCAGCACCCGGCGTTCGACGGCGTTGCGTCGCGTGCCCCGCCCGGCCGGCCGGGTGGTGCGTGGCGCTTGGGGTTCGGCCACCGTTGCCTGGCTCATGCCGCCTCCTCGTGGCGTCCGAAGATCTTCAGGTACGCCGTCACCAGGACCGCGAGGATCACCGCGAGCACCAGCGCCTGCGCCGCCGCGGCGCCGATGTCACCGCGAGCGATCAGGAAGTTGTAGACCCGGACGCTGACCACCTCGGTGCCGGCGCCGCCGCCGGTCAGCAGATAGATGTCGTCGAAGTTGTTGAACGTCCAGATGAACCTCAGGACGGTCAGCACCGCGATGGTCGGCAACAGCTGCGGGAGCACGATGTGGCGGAACCGCTGCGTCGGTGTCGCGCCGTCCAGCTCCCCCGCCTCCTCGAGGGTGTCGGGGATCGCCTCCATCCGCGCGGTGAGGAACAAGAACGCGAACGGGAACGATCTCCACGCCTCGAACGCGATCACCGTCAGCAACGCCGTGGGAATCGGGATGGTGATCCCGAACGGCGAGAGCTCGTCGCGCGAGCTGAGGAACGCGATCGGCTCCTCCCACCCCAACAGCCCGGTGCCCCACTCGTTGGCGAGGCCGTACTGCGGGTTGAGGAGCGTCGTCCAGACGAAAGCCGCCGCGACGACCGGGGCGACGTACGGCAACAGCAGAGCCGCGCGCACGAAGCCCCGGCCGCGGAACGGCCTCCGCAGTGCCAGCGCCGCGATGAGGCCGAGGATGATCGCCGAGGCGGTGCCCCCGATGGAGTAGACCAGGGTGGTCACCAGGGCGTCGACGAACCCGTCGGACTTCAGCACGGCGGTGAAGTTGTCGACGCTGTACTCGCCGATGATGCCGGTGGTGCGCAGGTTGAGCAGCCGCACCTGCTGGAAGGCCAACGAGATCGTCCAGAGGATCGGCAGCACCACCATCGTCAGGACGATGACGAAGGTCGGCGAGATCAGCGCCAGCCCGGTGCGAGCGTCCTGGCGGGCGCGGGAGGACGCGGGGCGGCCGCGGCTCACGGAAGGGTTTCTTGGATGGACCGAACCTCCTCGGCCGCCGTCCCTACGGCGTCCTCGGGATCGGTCCCGGAGGTCACCTCGTTCACCGCCGTGGCCACCGGCAGCTCTCCTTGGAGCGCCCCGAGCAGGTCACCTTCCCCCTGGGAGATCGCCCAACGGGACAGGTCCTCGGGCCCGGTCGTCAGGGCCTCGAGCACCTCGGGTGCGTAGAAGTCCGCGAGCGGGGCCTTCCGGTCCACGCCGGCAGGCAGGCTCGCCCACTCGTCGGCGTACTGCGTCGGGTTGTCGGGCGTGCCGGCGCGGACCGGGATCTTGCCCTCAGGTGCGATCGCGATCCAGGGGACGTAGCCGTCGCCGAACATGTAGTCGACGAACTCCTTCGCCGGGTCGGTCGAGGACTCCGACATGATCGTCCACGACGTCACCTCGCCGAAGACCGCGGCCTCGTCGCTGGCGGGCCCCTGGATGGTCGTCACCACCCCTGTGTTCTGGGCGAGGAACTCGGGGTTGCCGCGCGCACTCCGCACAGTTCGGCATCGCGTCGTCGCGCAGGCCCGCCAGCTCGTCGAGCATGAACGACGACCAGATGACCATCGCTGCCTGCCCGCGAAGTACTGCGCCCTGGTGGTGTCGACGTCCTGCGCACCGGGGACCGAGTAGTTCTCGACGAGGCTGCCGTAGAACTCGAAGGCCTCGAGGCACTCGTCGCTGTCGAGCTGCACCTCGCCGTCGTCGTCGACCAGCTCGCAGCCGTTGCCGAGCGCCACGTGCTCGAAGGTCTGCTCGGTGAAGGCGTCGCCGGGCGCGTTGGCGCCGACGAAGCCGGCCATGTCGCCGCTGTCAGCGCCTCGGCCGCGGCCAGGATCGCGTCGTACGACGTGGGGCGGCTCGAGCCCGGCCTGCTCGAACAGGTCGGCGCGGTAGTAGAGCAGCTGGGCCCAGGACTCGCTCGGGCACGGCGAGCTGGGTGTCGCCGTCGCGGTCAGCTCGACCGCGCGCTCGGAGAACGTCGACGGGTCGAGCGTGTCCATCATCTCGCCGATGGCGTCGGTGTCGATCAGCTCGTTGGAGGACAGGGTGCGGACCTGTGGCAGCGAGATGCCGCCGATCACGTCGGGCAGGTCGCCGGCAGCGGCCGACGGAGGTGAGCAGCTGGTTGAACTGGTCCTCCGCAACGGCGACCAGCTCGACCTCGACGCCGGACTCTCGCTCGAGAAGGCGTCGACGATCTCCTGCGTCGCGGCCACCCGGTCGGGCAGGTCCTCCTGGATCCAGACGGTGATCTAGTCGGCGTCACCACCGCCGCCGTCGTCGTCGCCCCCGCACGCCGCAGGAGAGCGTCGCGACCAGTGGCAACGGCGCGACGCACAGGCGGCAGCCCGACGGCGCGGGGGCCGTCATCGGAGATCCACGGGAGTAGCGCGAGGTCCGCAGTTACGTGCATGCTTCCTCCAGGATGTGACGTGCGTCATTGCGGCATTTGTCTACAAACTAGGCATATGATGCGCGAATGGTCAAGCATCTTCGGTCAACGGCTCTATACTTCCTTCATCGCTGTCGCTGCTGAGAGCGCTCATGCCCACTGGGCCTGGCGATGTGCTCGACCTGATCCGCCAGGGTCACGCCACCACGCGGGGCGAGGTCCTCGACCTCACCGGGCTCTCCCGGATGACCGTCGCCCAGCGCGTCGACTCGCTGCTGGCCGACGGCTGATCGTCGAAGGCGCGGCCGGGCCGGCCACCGGCGGGCGGCGCTCGAAGAGCCTCCAGTTCAACGCCGCAGCACTCGCGGGTGCTCGCGGCCACCGTCGACACCACGCACACCCGCGTCGCCGTCACCGATCTCGCCGGCCGGATGCTCGCCGACGACCACGTCGACGTCGCGGTCGAGAGCGGACCCGCAGCAGACCCTGGACGCGATCACCAGCACCGCGCCAGCGCGCTGCTGAACAAGACCGACGTCGACCTGGCGTCGGTGTGTGGCCTGGGGATCAGCGTGCCGGGACCGATCGACCCCCAGTCCGGCCGGCCGAGCCAGCCCCCGATCATGCCGGGCTGGGATGCCTACCCGATCGCCGACCATCTGCAGGCGGCGCTGGCCTCTCGGCCGCGGTGCTCGCCGCCAACGACGCCGACGCCGCGGCGCTCGGCGAGCACACGGCCGGACATCCGGATGCGCGCGCGCTGTGTCTGGTCAAGGTCTCGACCGGCATCGGCACCGGGATCGTCATCGACGGCCGCATCTATCGCGGCGCCGACGGCGGGGCCGGCGACGTCGGCCACGTCGGCTGCGCGACCACGCCGACGCCCGCTGCCAGTGCGGCGCACAGGGCTGCCTTGCGGCCGTCTCCAGCGGCCGCGCCGTCGCCGGTCGGCTGCGCGACCTGGGTCGGAGGCCTACTCCGGGCCGCGACGTGGGCGACCTGCTCGCCGCCGGCAATGCCGATGCCGCCCGCCTGACCCAGGAGGCAGGGCTCCAGATCGGCGAGGTGCTCGCCACGATGGTGTGCGTGCTGAACCCCCAGGTGGTCGTGATCGGGGGCGACCTCGCCTCCGCTCCACTCCTGGCCGGCATCCGGGAGACCCTTTACCGGCTCAGCCTCCCGCGCGCCACCCGGCACATGGCACTGGAGCTGGGGGTACTCGGCGACGATGCCGCGATCGTCGGCCTGACCCGGATGGTCGTCGACGACCAGTTCTCGGCGAGTGCCGTCAACGCCCGCCTGGGCGGCTGAGCTCACGCCACTCGGACGGGCTGGCACCGTGCAGCTCCCTGAAGCGGGTCGCGAAGTAGAACTGGCTGCTGAACCCGGTCGCCCTGGCGATGCCGCCCACGGTCATGGAGGTGGAGGTCAGCAACGTCTGGGCGCGCTCGATCCGGCGCAGCTCCACGAACCGGGCGGGTGGCACCCCCACCGTCTCCTTGAACAGGTGGCTGAAGCGGGAGACGGAGAGCTGCACGGCATCGGCGATCATCGGGACGGTGAGCTGATCGGCGAGGTGGCGGGCGATGAAGAGGACGGCTTCCTCGATGCGGTCGTCTGACTCGGCTCTGCCCTCGTCGGAGCCCCGGAGCCAGAGGAGCGCGCGCTCCAGCGCGTTGAGACCGATGTCCGTCGCGTGGGGTGACCAGCCGCGAACGCCGGCGTCCATGTCGAGAAGTGCCTCCTCGACGCCTGCGCGGGTGCGCTCAGTGGGCGACTCGACCCGGAGGACACCACGATCGGCGAGCGGCCAGTCGAACCAGTCCCGCCAGTGCTCCCGCGGGCGGAAGTGACACCACACGATCTCCCACGGCTCGTGCTCGTCCACGCAGCCGAAGTCGTGCACGGCGCCACCTAGCCACAGCACGGTGTCCCCGGCCGAGACCTCACGCTTTCCGGAACCTGCGGTGTGCACCCTGCCCTGACCCGCGAGCGTGTGGATGAGGAGCGGCGTGGCCGTGCCTCGAGGTCGCCAGGTCCAGGTCGGCCCGCGCCTCTCCCGCCCGGTCAGCAGGTCGGTGACCTCCGGCGAAGGAGTGATCACCTTCATCGCGCCTCAGCAGAATATCGAATACAGGCGACAGGACCCTGGATGGCCTGCGCGGCCCGGTAGCGACAGGATTCTCGGCACAACCACTTCATCGGAGGCAGGTCCATGCGTAGCAGTTTCACAGACACCGAGTTGGCGGACTACCGGAGCAACGGGTTTCTCTCCGTGCCGGACTTCCTGTCCCCCACCGAGCTCCAGCAGTGGCGCGAGATCGTCACCAGCACGGTCGAGCAGATCTCGCTGCCGCGCACCGGGAAGAACAGCGAGAAGGCCTTCACCCAGCGCATGCACCTGCGCCGTCGCGGTGGCGACGTGCAGGCACTTGTCGAGACCGAACAGATCGGCAAGCTGGTCGCGCAGCTCGAGGGCATTGACGGCGTCCGGCTCTACCTCGACCAGGCGCTGGTCAAGGAGCCCTACGGGGCGCCGACGCAGTACCACCTCGACATCCCGTGGTGGGGCTTCGACTCCCACCACGCCTGCACGATCTGGATCGCCCTGGACGACTCGACCACCGAGAACGGCTGCCTGTACTTCGTGCCCGGCAGTCATGAGCAACGGCTGCCGTCCGTCGTCGACCTCGGTCCAGACCTGGGCGCCGTCTTCGCGGCCCACCCCGAGGCTGTGCGCCCCTCCGTGGCTTGCCCGCTGCCCGCGGGCGGCGCTAGCTTCCACAACGGACACACCATCCACGGTGCCGGCGCGAACATGACCCATGGACGGCGCCGCGCCATGACCATGGCGTTCATGCCGCAGGACGCCCGTTACAACGGGGTCCGAGACGCTCAGGTGCTCGGAGACGACTACCTCGACCGGCTGGAGGTCGGTCAGCCCCTCGAGAACGACGACCTCAACCCGCTGATCTACTCACGCGGCTAGCGGTCACGCGCCCTGCTGGGCAACCCAGCTCGCGTGCAGGCCGGCGTACACGCTGCCCGCCTCGGCGACCAGCGCAGCGTGCGACCCGCGCTGCACGATCCGGCCCTGGTCGACCACGATCACCTCGTCGGCCGCCTCGGCGGTCGAGAGGCGGTGGGCGATGGTGACGCTGGTGCGACCGGACATCAGGCGCTCGAGGGCGGAGGTTGATCCGCATCTCCAGGGCCGGGTCCACCGCGCTGGTCGCCTCGTCGAGCACCAGCAGGTCCGGGTCGGCGAGGTGGGCACGCAGCAGTGCGACCAGCTGGCGCTCGCCGGCGGAGAGCGACTCGCCGCGCTGGCCGACGGAGGTCTCCAGCCCGGCCGGCAGTCCGGCCACCCAGCCGCCCAGGCCGAGCTCGGCGGCGCTGGCCAGGATGTCGTCCTCGGTCGCTTCGAGCTTTCCGTAGCGGACGTTGGCGGCGATGCTGTCGTCGAAGAGGAAGCCCTCCTGGGGCACCAGCACGACGCTGCGGCGCAGTGAGGACTGCTGGATCCGGCGTACGTCGATGCCGTCGAGCAGGACGGCGCCGGCGGCGGGGTCCATCAGCCGGGTGAGCAGCTTGGCGAAGGTCGACTTGCCCGAGCCCGTCTCCCCCACGATCGCCACCCGCTGCCCTGCCGCGATGTCCATGGTCACGTCGTGCAGCACCGGCGGGCCGCCGGGATAGGCGAACTCCACGTCCTCGCATGCGTACGTCGATCGGTCCGCGCGGCAGCACCTCGCCGTCGGGTCCGGGGTCGACCAGGTCGGCCGGTGTCTCGAGGATGCCGATCACGCGCCGCCAGCCGGCGATGGCGTTCTGGGCATCGGTGAGGATCTGGGTGCCCATCTGCACCGGCCCGACGAACAGGGTCACCAGGAACGCGAACGCGATCACCTCGCCGGCCGTGATCTGGCCCGCGAACCCGAGCCAGATGCCGACGATCAGCACGCCGGCGTTGGCCAGGCCGGCGGAGATGCCGCCCAGCGAGAACGAGAACGCCGTGAAGCCCTGGGCCCGGGTGCTCGCTGCCTGGAACTCGGCGATCGCGCCGTCGATCCGGGCCTGGGTGCGATCCTCGACGGCGTATGACCGGACCACAGCCGCGCCGACCACCGGCTCGGAGATCGCGGAGAGCATGAGGCCGATCTGGCGGCGGACCGTGCCGTAGGCGTCGGACAGCTTGCGCTGGAAGAAGCGCAGCGAGAGGAACAGCGGCGCGAAGCAGACCCACACCACGATCGCCAGCTGCCAGCTGTAGAAGACCATCACGACGGTGGCGACCAGCACCTGGCCGATGCTGACCACGAAGATCAGGCCACCGAAGACCAGGAACTGGCTGACCTGGTCGACGTCGCTGGTGACCCGCGAGACCAGCGCGCCGCGGCGCTCGGTGTTCTGGGTGAGCAGAGGCAGGTCGTGCACGTGGCGGAACGCCTTGATCCGCAGCGTCGCCAGGCCGCGCTCCGAGGTGGTGAACAGCCTGCTGGTCATCGCGTACGACGCCCAGCTGGTCAGCACCACAGCGAAGGCGGCGAGCACTCCCATCAGCACCGTGTAGGAGACGTCGGGCCCGTCGGGTCCGTTGATGCCGCGGTCGAGCGTCTGCTGCACGGCAATGGGCACGATCACCTGGCCGACCGACGCGAGCACCGCCAGGCCGAGAGTGCCGCCGATGCCCTCCTTGAGCTCGGGCGAGAAGTGCACGCCGCGGCGGATGGTCTCCATTGCGGCGATGTCCTCGCCGGTGTCCATGAGAGTCATGCCGGGTCCTCCGCCAGTGAGTTGGCGAGAGCCTTGGCGTCGGCCGCGGCCTGCTCGTAGGCGTTCACGAGGTTCGCGTATGCCGGGCTGCGGGCGAGCAGCTCGGTGTGGGTGCCGCGGTCGGCGATCCGTCCGTCCTCGAGGTGCAGCACCTCGTCGGCCAGCCCGATGGTGGCCTTCCGGTAGGCGACCACGACGAGCGTGCTGCCGGTTTCGCCTGTCGGAGGCCGGCCAGGATCCGGGCCTCGACCTCGGGGTCCACCGCTGAGGTGGCATCGTCGAGGATCAGCAGCCTCGGCCTGCGGACCAGCGCCCGGGCCAGGGAGATCCGCTGCCGCTGACCACCGGACAGAGACGTTCCGCGCTCACCGAGCCGCGCGTCGAGTCCGTCGGGCAGGGCGGCGACGAACCCGTCGGCCTGAGCGGTGCGCAGCGCCGCCCAGACCTCGGCGTCGCTGACGTCGGCGCCGAGGGTGACGTTGCCGCGCACCGTGTCGTCGAACAGGAACGCGGTCTGCGGCACCAGCGAGACGACGCCGGCCAGCTCGCCGCGGGCGAGGTCACGCAGGTCGACGCCGTCGATCGTGACCCGGCCCGAGTCGGGGTCGACCAGGCGGGTCAGCAGGGTGGTCAGGGTGCTCTTGCCCGACGCGGTCGCACCCACCAGGGCGACCGTGCGGCCCGGCTCGACGGTGAAGTCCAGGCCGTCGAGGAGCCGCTGGTCCGATGTGTAGGCGTAGCCGAGATCGGCGACGGCCAGCTCGGCGCCGGCCTCGTCGGGCGCGGCCCGCTGGTCGCCGTACTCCATCTCGCCGGTGGCATTGAGCACCGCTCGGACCCGCCGGTAGCCGACGACGCTGCGCGGGAACTCGCCGAGCAGCCAGCCGATCGAGCGGATCGGGAAGGACACGATGGTGAGCAGGTAGGCCACGGTCACCACGTCGCCGGCGTCGGTGGCGCCGCTGAGCACCCGCGAGACGCCGACCGACAGGACGATCAGGACGCCGAAGCTCGGCAGCGCCGCGAGGGTCGGGTCGAACGCCGCGCGGATCCGGCCGACCCGGATGTTGACGTCGCGGAGCTCGCGCGACTTGGCCGCGAAGCGAGCGGTCTCCTCGGCCTCGCGGCCGAGGGTCTTGACCACCATCGCCCCGTCGAACGACTCGTGCGCGATCTCGCTGACCTCGCCGCGCAGCTGCTGGGCGCGCGTGGCCCAGCCCTGGGCCATCCGCTGGTAGATGACGTTGACCGCGATCACGGCTGGGAAGACGAGCAGTCCGACCACGGCCAGCACCAGGTCGGCGACCAGCATCTGTCCGACCGCGATCACCATCATCGCGACGGTGCCGACCGCCATCGGCAGCGGCGCGATCGGTCCCCACGCGGCTTCGACGTCGGAGTTGGCGTTGGAGAGGAGCTCACCGGTCGGGTGGCGCTGGTGCCACTCCATCGGGAGCGAGAGGTACTGCCGGGTGACCGCGCGGCGCGTCGAGGCCTGCATGCGGTACTGCATGATGCCCGCCCCGAGCCGCCGGGCCACGATGCCGACCGCGCGCAGGATGGCGACGCCCAGGAAGAGGCCCAGGATCGCCCAGAGGAGCCCGTCGCCGATCTCGCCGTTCTCGAACGCCGGCAGCACGACGTGGTCCGTGGACCAGCCGAGCACCCAGGCGTCGGCCACGGTCAGGGCGCCGAAGAGCAGGCTGCCGAGCGTGGAGACCGCGAAGATCCACGGTTCCTTCTTGATCGCGACCAGGAGTACGGCGAACCCGGCACGGGTCGAACCCCTGCCCTCTCTGCTCGCCTCGCTCATGACTCCCTACACCTCGGTCTCGCGCCAACCTGCGCCCCGGGCAGGCTATTCCCTCGCGGCTAGTCTCGACGCATGGCGACTCCCCCGCTGGCGCGCCGCGAACGCCATGCCCTCTGCGACACGGCTCTCTGCCTCGGCGAGGACGCGCCAACGCTCTGTGGCAACTGGACCGCCAAGGACCTGGTCACCCACCTGCTCGTCCGCGAGGGCAACCCGATCGGCTCGGCCGGCCTGATGATCGGCCCGCTGTCCGGACTGACCGACCGGGCCATGGCCCGCCTCGCCAGGCGCGACTTCGCCTTGCTCGTCGAGAAGCTCCGCGACCCCGGCCTGACGGCGTACCGCCTCAAGCCGGTCGAGGTGCTCGCCAACACCCTCGAGTACTTCGTGCACCACGAGGACCTCCGCCGCGCCCAGCCCGGTTGGACGCCACGCGAGCTGCCCACCGACGACGAGGACACCCTCTGGAAGGCGATCCGCCGCGGTGGCCGGTTCCTCACCCGCTCCGTCGACGTACCGCTACGGCTCTCGCGCACCGACGGCAGCGGCTCGGCCACGCTGCACCGAGGCGCCGACCCCGTCACCATCTTCGGCCGGCCCTCCGAGCTCGTCCTCTTCGTCTTCGGCCGCACCCAGGTCAGCGACCTGACCTTCGAGGGCTCCGAGGACTCCATCGCCGCCCTTCGCGCCGCCAACCTCGGCGTCTAGCTGCCCGGTCGGATACGAGTTTCCCCTTAATCCACAGGGGTTTCGAGGCTCGTCGCTGGCGCTCCTCGCACCTCAACCACCGGGTGGTCGTCTACCGGTGTCCCCGGTGGTTGAGGCGAGCCTGCAGCTCGAAACCACCTCAGCTCTCGAGGAAACCCGCTCTGACATCGCCACCTGATCCGGTATCTGACGTTGGAGACCCAGGTGCCGGTGTCGCCTGACTCGTCCAGATAGGTCACCTCGATCGGGCCGGCCGTGGCGATCCCTGGGGCTCCGGTCAGGTGCAGCAGGAAGCTGACATTCTCGCCGGGCTCGATCGTGCCGTCGGCAATGGGCTCTCGCTTGGACCACAGGTCGGAGAAGAGCGGCTCCTTCGCGAGGCCGAACGGTGGGTAGCCGTTCCAGACCCCGAAGCTGTCCACCCGCCCGTCCCGGACCAGGAAGTCCGCACCCTCGAGTGTGATCCCGTCCGGCTCGGTGAGGGTCAGCTCCGTGAGCTCCAGCGACTCGTCCGACTCGTTGGTGACCGTGGCGACCCCGACCGTGAAGTGTCGGCGTAGCGACGGGACACGCAGATCTCACGCCAGTGATCCGGTCCGACCAGGGCCGGGTCCACGAGGTCGCCGCTGGGTGACTGGTCCGTCCCGGAGCACGCCGAGCCAGGACGGCGGTCGCCAGGCAGAGCGAGGTGCGACGGATCATCGCGCGAACTGCCGCGCGACCAAGATGCCCGGGCGGCCACTGAGCGGAGCGAAGACACCGCAGAGGAACCCTCGCTTGTGGAAGGTCACCACGTTCTGGGCGGTGCTGCTGAAACCGGTCTGGGACGACATCGTCAGGTTGAGCCCCAGCCCGATCGCCAGCTCTCCACCGATGGACACCCCGTTGGTCCAGGTGACCGCCTTGCTGCCCTGGATGGCGTCGGTGCTCCCCTTCCGGTACGGCGAGCAGTTGGTCCGCTTGACGGCCGGGACCCGTAGGCCAGTGGTCACCTGTGTGCCGCGCTCCCAGGAGTAGGGCCGGATCGAGTAGCCCGCCGCTCCGCAGGCGACACCGTCGCAGTACCAGTGGATGTACTTCGCGTAGCGGAAGTACGACCGGTAGTAGTTGCCGGCCTTCCCACGGGCGACCGGAAACGCGACCGTCGCCTCGGCGGAGCGGTCGACGGTGGTGCTGCGGGTGTAGCTGCCCGCGCGGCCCGTCTGCGAGAAGCCCGACGAGAGACTGGTGCGGGCGCCCTGCGAGTAGCGCCACACCTGCGCCACCCCCTTCATCCCGCTGAACCACTGACCCACCAGCACCGGGCGCTTCGCATAGACCTTCAGCAGCTGCGTGTCCCCTTGCAGCAGCGGACGGTCACCGGGCAGGTCGAAGGCCGAGATGTCAGGAGCGAGCCCGACTCGGCGCTCGAGTGCCTCAGCCGCTGCCGATGCCACGCTTCCGACGTAGCCACCAACCTGTACGACGTCACGGGCCGCCGCGGACCTGGCGCGGTCCGCCTGGGCACCGAAGGACTGATGGACCGCGACCCCACGGACGGCCTGCGGGATGGTGACGAGCTCGAGCGAGCCCTCGCGCTGGAGCGTGATCCGCACGGGCGCCTTCGACGGGTAGAGCGGGATGGCGTAGCAACCCCGCGCGTTGGTGCGGGTCCAGCCGAGGAGCCGCATCCGCACTCGATCACCCACGCCCACCTGCTGAGCGTCCGGCTCCGCGTGCAGCATCACGGCTGCGCCGGCGACCGGCATACCGCTGCCGTCGGTGACCGCCCCTGAGACGCCGCTCCGTGCGTTGCAGTCGTCGAGCAGGCGGGACAGAGAAGGTGGGTCTGCTGCGGTGGCCGGACCGCTGGCTGCGACCAGTCCCGTAGCAATGAGCACGGCGGCGATGAGGTGCTTCGACAGATGCATGTGTCACGTCCCGAGATCGAATGCGTCTCCGATGAGGCGCTGGAGGCACCTATTAGCGACCTGCCCACGAAGCGGGTCAAGCACACCTCGACGGGCTGTGGATTCGAGCCTTCAGGAAGGGTGGGCGACGCGCACCGGGTGGCCGGCCTCGGACAGCCCGGCCTTCACGTCCGCGATCCGGAGGGTGCCGAAGTGGAAGACGGTGGCGGCCAGGACCGCGTCGGCGCCCGCCTCGACGGCCGGAGAGAAGTGGGAGACCGCGCCGGCGCCACCGGAGGCGATCACGGGGATGGTGACCTCGCGGCGTACGGCGCGGATCAGGTCGAGGTCGAAGCCGTCCTGGGTGCCGTCGGCGTCCATCGCGTTGAGCAGGATCTCGCCGGCGCCGAGCTCGGTGGCCCTGGCCGCCCACTCGATCGCGTCCAGCCCCGCGGACTCCCGGCCGCCGTGGGTGGTCACCTCGAAGCCGGAAGGCGTGCCGGCGGCGCGGCGGGCGTCGACGGAGAGCACCAGCACCTGGTTGCCGAAGCGGTCCGCGATCTCGGCCACCAGCTCGGGGCGGCGGATGGCAGCGGTGTTGATCGCGACCTTGTCGGCGCCAGCGCGCAGCAGCCGGTCGACGTCCTCGACCGACGAGACTCCCCCGCCGACGGTGAGCGGGATGAAGACCTCCTCGGCCGTGCGCGAGACGATCTCCATGGTCGTGGCCCGGCCCTCGTGGGAGGCGGAGATGTCGAGGAAGGTCAGCTCGTCGGCACCCTCGGCGTCGTAGGTGCGGGCCAGCTCGACGGGGTCGCCGGCGTCGCGGAGCTCCTTGAAGTTGATCCCCTTGACCACCCGCCCGGCATCGACGTCGAGGCAGGGGATCACGCGGACGGCAAGGCTCATGGACGCGTCAGCTCCAGGGCGGCCTCGAGCGTGAACCGTCCCTCGTAGAGGGCCGTGCCGATGATCGCGCCCTCGACACCGTCGGCCACCAATGCCATCAGCGCGACGAGGTCGGCGAGCTCGGTGATGCCTCCCGAGGCCACGACCGGGCGGTCGGTGGCCAGGCAGACGTCCTTGAGCAGCTCGAGGTTGGGGCCCTGCAGCATCCCGTCCTTGTTGACGTCGGTGACGACGTAGCGCGCGCAACCTTCGGCATCGAGCCGGGACAGCACGTCGTAGAGGTCGCCGCCCTCACGGGTCCAGCCGCGCGCGGCCAGGGTGCGGCCGCGTACGTCGAGGCCGACCGCGACCCGGTCGCCGTACTCCGCGATCGCGGCGGCGCACCACTCCGGCTGCTCGAGCGCGGCGGTGCCGATGTTGACCCGGCGGCAGCCGGTGGCCATCGCCGCGGCCAGCGACTCGTCGTCGCGGATGCCACCGCTCATCTCGACCTGGATGTCGAGGGTGCCGACGATCTTGGCCTGCAGCTCGCGGTTGTGGCCGCGCCCGAACGCCGCGTCGAGGTCGACCAGGTGCAGCCACTCCGCACCGGCCGACTGCCAGCGCAGCGCCGCCTCGACGGGGTCGCCGAACCGCTTCTCCGAGCCGGCCACGCCCTGCACCAGCTGCACCGCCTGGCCGTCGGCGATGTCGACTGCGGGCAGCAGCTCGAGGTAGTCACTCATGGGGGTCACCTTCAGTTGCGGACGAACATGGCATGGATGAGCGGTGCGATCAGCAGCGTGAGTACGGCGACCATGGCCCGCGCCGACCAGTCCGGGAAGAACACCCAGACCAGCACGTTCACGGCGATCAGCACCGCGATCATCAGGCCGGTCTGCTGGCGCTGCCGCTCGGCGAGCGCTCCGGTCGGTCGCGGTGCGGGCTTCGGCAGCCAGCGGGTCAGCCGCTGCTTGCGGGCCGCCTTGCGCTCGGCGCGCTCCTGCTCGGCCGCCCGGGCCGCGGCGCGCATGGCCACCTCGCGCTCGCGCTCTGCCCGGCGCTGCTGTCGCTCCTTGCTCATAGGCCCTGCACCCAGTTGCGCAGCAGGGCCGCACCGGCGTCGCCGGACTTCTCGGGGTGGAACTGCGTCGCGGTCAGCGGACCGTTCTCCACCGCGGCCACGAACCGGTCGCCACCGTGCTCTGCCCAGGTCACCAGCGGGGCCCGGGTGCGGTCGTTGGTCTCGAGCTCCCAGCGGCGGACGCCGTAGGAGTGGACGAAGTAGAAGCGCTCGTCCTCCACTCCGGCGAACATCCGCGTGCCCTCGGGCGTCTCCACGGTGTTCCACCCCATGTGGGGTACGACGGGCGCCTGGAGCCGCTCGACGACACCGGGCCACTCGTCGCAGCCCTCGGTCTCGACGCCGTGCTCCACGCCGCGCGCGAACAGCACCTGCATGCCGACACAGATGCCGAGCACCGGTCGCGCTCCGGCGAGCCGGCGCCCGATGATCCGCGGCCCGTAGACCTCCCGCAGCCCGCGCATGCAGGCGGCGTACGCGCCGACGCCGGGCACGACCAGGCCGTCGCACTCCAGGGCGGCGGTCATGTCGCTCGTGAGCGTGACCTCCCCGCCGGCGCGCTCGAGCGCGCGCACGGCAGAGCGGAGGTTCCCCGACCCGTAGTCGAGGACGACAACAGACTTCATCAGCGGGCCAGCGGGATCAGAGACTGCCCTTGGTCGACGGGACGCCCGTCTCCCGAGGGTCGATCGCCACGGCGTCGCGGAACGCCCGGGCGAAGGCCTTGAACTGGGTCTCCACGATGTGGTGCGGCTCCCGGCCGGCCAGCACGCGCACGTGCAGCGCGAGGTGGGCGTGGAAGGCGAGCGTCTCGAAGACGTGGCGGGTCAGCGAGCCCAGGTAGTCGCCACCGAGCACGACGTACTGCTGTCCCTCGGGCTCGCCGGTGTGTACGCAGTAGGGCCGACCGGAGACGTCGACCACGGCCTGCACGAGCGCCTCGTCCAGCGGCACGGTGGCGTCGCCGAAGCGGCGGATGCCGGCCTTGTCGCCGAGCGCCTCGCGCAGCGCCTGCCCGAGCACGATCGCGGTGTCCTCGACCGTGTGGTGCGCGTCGATGTGGGTGTCGCCCTCGGTCTGCACCGTGAGGTCGACCAGCGAGTGGCGCGCGAACGAGATCAGCATGTGGTCGTAGAAGCCGACACCGGTGGACACGTCGTGGCGTCCGGTGCCGTCGAGGTCGACCTCGACCAGCACCTTCGACTCGCTGGTCTGCCGCTCGATCCGTGCTGTCCTGCTCATCGCGCTTCCTCTTTCACTACTTGCTCGAGTGCATCGCGGAACGCTGTCATCTCGTCTGCGGTCCCGATCGAGACCCGCAGCCATCCGTCGGGTCCAGTCTCGCGGATCAGCACGCCGCGAGCGAGCAGACCCTCCCAGACAGCATGACGGTCCTCGAACGTCCCGAACAAACAGAAATTGGCGTCGGAGTCGGCCACCTGCAGGTCCTGGGCCCGCAGCCAGTCCACCGTCGCGTCGCGCTCGGCGCGCAGGGTGTCCACGTTGCCGAGCAGCTCCGGGGCGTGCCGGAGGGCCGCGAGCGCGACCGCCTGGGTCACCGCGGAGAGGTGGTAGGGCAGCCGCACCACCCGGATCGCGTCGCAGATCGCCGGGTCGGCCGCGAGGTAGCCCACCCGGGCGCCGGCCAGCGCGAACGCCTTGCTCATGGTGCGGGTGACGACCAGGTTGCGGTGCCGCGGCAGCAGCTCCAGCGCCGAGGGCGTGCCGGTGCGCCGGAACTCGCCGTACGCCTCGTCGACGACGACGATGCCGCTCTGTTCATTTCTGGCCGCCGCCTCGCACAGCATGGTCACCGCGTCGAGGGGCAGGGCGGTGCCGGTCGGGTTGTTGGGGACTCGGCAGCAGCACCACCGCGGCTGCCGCTCCACGACCAGCTCGCGCGCGTGGTCCAGGTCGAGGCTGAAGTCGCTCTCGCGGTGCCCGGTGACCCACTCGGTCATGGAGTCGCGGGCGTACTCCGGATACATCGAGTACGTCGGCGCGAAGCTCAGCGCCACCCGGCCCGGGCCGCCGAAGGCCTGGAGCAGCTGGAGCATCACCTCGTTGGAGCCGTTGGCCGCCCACACCTGCTCGGCGGTGACGCCGTGCCCGAGGTAGTCGGCGAACGCGCTGCGCAGCGCGACGAACTCGCGGTCCGGGTAGCGGTTGAGCGTCATCGTCGCTTCGGCGACCGAGGTCGCGACGTCGGCAACGACGGCCGGCGAGGGCGGGTAGGGGTTCTCGTTGACGTTGAGCTGCACAGGCACGTCGAGCTGCGGCGCCCCGTAGGGCTCGATGCCGCGCAGCTCCTCCCTGATCGGAGGAAAGGTCATCGGTCAGTCCTGCCCGAACCGGACCCGGACCGCCGCACCGTGGCCCGGCAGGTCCTCGGCCTCGGCCAGCGTCGTGACGTGGTCGGCCACCTCCGCCAGCGCCTCGCGGGAGTAGTCGACGACGTGCACCGACTTGGTGAACGCGCGCACCGACAGCCCCGAGGAGTGGCAGGCACAGCCGCCGGTCGGCAGCACGTGGTTGGAGCCCGCGCAGTAGTCGCCGAGCGAGACCGGGGCGTGCGGGCCGACGAAGATGGCGCCGGCGTTGCGGACCCGGGCGGCGTACGCCGCGGCGTCGGCGGTCTGGATCTCCAGGTGCTCGGCGGCGTAGGCGTTGACCACCTCGAGGCCCTGCTCGAGGTCGGCGACCAGCACGATGCCGGACTGGGCGCCGGCCAGGGCGGTCCTGATCCGATCGGCGTGCTTGGTGGCCGCGACCTGGGTCTCCAGCTCGGCCTCGACGGCCGTCGCGAGCTCCTCCGACGGGGTGACCAGCACCGCGGCCGCCAGCGGGTCGTGCTCGGCCTGGCTGACCAGGTCGGCGGCGACGAACGCGGCCTCCGCCGTGTCGTCGGCGAGGATCGCGATCTCGGTCGGCCCGGCCTCGGAGTCGATGCCGACGAGTCCCTTGAGCAGTCGCTTGGCGGTGACCGTGTAGATGCTGCCGGGGCCGGTCACGAGATCCACGCGAGCGCACGGTCCGACGCCGTAGGCGAACATCGCGATCGCCTGGGCGCCGCCGACGGCGTACACCTCGTCGATGCCGAGCAGCGCGCAGGCCGCGAGGATGGTGGGGTGCGGCAGGCCGCCGTGGTCCTTCTGCGGGGTCGAGGTCAGCGCGATCGAGGTCACGCCGGCCACCTGGGCGGGCACCACGTTCATCAGCACGCTCGAGACGAGCGGGGCCAGGCCACCGGGCACGTAGAGCCCGACCCGGTCGACCGGCACCTTGCGGTGGGTGACCGTGGCGCCTGCGGCGAGCTCGGTGGTGACGTCGTGCTCCAGCTCGGCCGCGCAGGTCGCGCGCAGTCGGCGGACCGACTCCTCCAGACCGGCTCGGATGTCGGGGTCGAGGCGCTCGAGGGCGTCGGTGAGGGCAGCCGCCGGCACCCGGATGTCGTCCTGGACGACGCCGTCGAACCGCTCGGAGTACTCCCGGATCGCCTCGAGGCCGCGCGTGCGCACCGCCTCGCAGATGGCGTGCACCGCGGGGATCGCCGCCTCGACGTCGAAGTCGGCCCGCGGCACGGCGCCGCGGTAGTCCACGGGGCCACCGTCGGTCGGCTGGGCCCCGCGCAGGTCGATGCGGCGGATCATGGGGCAATTCTACGAGTCGACGGCCGTTCTCCCCGACTCGCGACGGGGGCTGGACTACGGTGCAAGCGTGACGGACACGCTGCCGATGTTCCCCCTGAACACGGTGCTGTTCCCTGGCGTCAGCGTGCCGCTCAAGGTCTTCGAGGATCGCTACCGGGCCCTGGTGCACCACCTGCTCCGCGTGGAGGACCCCACGGAGCGGTTGTTCGGGTCGGTCGGCATCCGGGAGGGCTACGAGGTCGGCGACCACGGCGCCCAGTCGCTCTACCGCGTCGGGTGCCGGGTGCAGCTGACCGAGGTGGAGTCGCACGCCGACGGCACCTTCGACATCGTGGCCGTGGGGATGGGCCGGATCCAGCTCGACCGGCTCGAGACGTCGGGGCCGTTCCCGGTGGGACATGTCCAGGACCGCCCCGAGGCCGACGCGATCGTGCCCGACGAGCTGCTCGACCGTGCCCGCGCCACGTTCACGGCGTACCGGCAGGCGCTGGCGCAGGTGCGCACCGATCCCTACGAGGGCTCGCTCCCCCGCGACGCCGGCTACCTGTCGTGGACGCTCGCCGCCTGCGCGCCGCTGCCGATGGCCGAGCGCCAGTCGCTGCTCGAGGCCGAGGACGCCGCCGAGCGCCTGGTCCTGGTCACCGACCTGCTCCGCTCCGAGCTGCGGGCCATGAACGTGATCCCGTCGCTGCCCGCCACCGAGGTCGCGCGCACCCGCTGGTCCCCTAACTGACCGCGCTGACCGAGCATGGCCAAGAAGCAGTCGGGTGGCACGCCGGCGACGGTCGCGCTGACCCGCGCGGCATCGACTTCACGCTGCATGCCTACGACCCACGACCCGCGGGCGACGTCGTACGGCGACGAGGCGGCCGCGGCGCTCGGCCTCGACCCGGAGCGGGTGTTCAAGACCCTGATGGCGTCGGTCGACGGGCGGCTGGCCGTGGCGGTCGTGCCCGTCTCCGGCCGGCTCGACCTCAAGTCGCTGGCGCGGGCGCTGGACGGCAGCAAGGCGGTCATGGCCGAGGTGGCGGCGGCCGAGCGAGCCACGGGCTACGTCGCCGGCGGCATCTCGCCGGTCGGCCAGAAGCGCCCGCATCCGACCGTGGTCGACCTGAGGCACTAGCCCATCCGACCGTGTACGTCTCGGCCGGACGCCGCGGGCTCGACCTGGAGATCGCCCCCGATGACCTGGTCGACGGTCACGGGGGCGACCACCGCAGATATCAGTCGGTCGTGATCCGCAGCACCACGTGCCCGACGTTGTCGTCGCCCCAGCTGGTGATGCCGAGTCCGGCGAGCGGCTCGAGGTTGTCCCTGACCTCCGCGTCGTCGCCGGCCAGCTCGGCCAGCCAGTTGTCGCCGGCGTCGAAGTTGATGAAGAAGATCGACTGCGGGTCGTCCTCGCGCACGACGTCCTGGAAGGTGTCCGTGTCGCCGAGGCCGCCGTCGTCCAGCAGCTCCGAGAGGTAGTCGGTGTCGGGTCCGATCACGATGTAGTCGTCGTCGGAGTCCGAGCTGAAGATCTCCGCATCCTCGGGCGTCGGCGCCGTCGCCTTGACCTTGTCGAGCACCTCCTGGATGGCGTCGGGGTCGCCCTTGATCTTGGCGCCGATCGGGAGGTCGCCGGTGCCGCCGTCGGAGCTGAAGAACGCCTCCGGGTCGAAGTCACTGCCCACCGCGATGGCCACCGACTCGCCGAACAGGGTCTCGGCATCCTCGGGCAGGGTCAGGTCGAACTGCTCCTCGGCCTGGCCGAGGAACTCCTCGATGCCCAGAGCCCCGCCGGATGCCGAGTCGACGTAGTCGAGGACGTCCTCGAACCAGCCGGGCTCGAAGCCCATGCCGAACGCCGCGGCGGTGTCCTCCGGGAGGGTCGAGATGGCCTCGGCGCCCGCGTCGCTGGCCGTGAGCGAGCCCAGGCCCGCGGCCGCGGTGTCGCCGGCCATCTCCACCTCGAGCGAGCCGTCGTCGAACCGCACGGTCAGGGCGAGACCGCCGAAGTCCTCGAACGCCTCGAGCGCGTCTTCGGGCAGCGGCTCGGCGTCGAGCCCCTCGGGCGCGAGGCAGCCGTCGAGGTCTCCGCTCGCGCAGTCGGTGATGTCGCCGCCGGTCAGGGCGCCGCCGAGCCCGCCGAGCTCCTCGGCCAGCACCCTGCCTGCGTCCGGAGAGAGGTACGCCGTCAGGATGCCGGGGTCGCCGGCCTCCTCGGTCCACTTCTGGAAGTCACCGTCGTCGGCCAGGCTCGAGTCGGCGGCGTCGTCGGCCACCTGCTCGGCGATGTCGTCGGTCTCCGCGATGATCAGCCAGTCGCCGTTGATGGCGAGGCCACCTTCATCGGGGTTGCCGCCGCAGGCCTCGATCATCTTCTCGACCTGATCCTGGGCGCCGTCGGCGTCCTTGACCTGGACCACGCCCACCGGTGCCGGCACCTCGCCGTCGCCCTGGTCGATGGCTGCGACCGCGAACCGGTCCCCCAGCCACGGCTGGATGTCGTCCTCGAAGTCGAGGTCCTCGCAGGCGCCCTCTTCCTCTTGGATCTTGGTGAAGATGAACTTGCGGATGTCGTCGCCGGACCCGATGCCCTCGTCGTCGAGCCACTGGTCGGCCGCCGGGAACTTCTCGAGCGTCTTCAGGGCGGCGATCTTCTGGCTGCCACTCGGGTCGAGGTCGATGCTGACGTAGCCGAGGGTGTCGGAGGGCAGTGCCTCGGCGGGCTGCGGACCGGTCGAGGTCAGCCACGAGTAGGCGCCGAACGCAGCTCCGCCGACGGCCAGTACGCCGACCACGCCGCCGATGATCAGGCCCTTGCGACCCCAGTCGCCGGACTTCTGCGCCGGTGGCGCGGGGGGATCGGGCCTCCGCCACCCTGCTCGAGCACCTCGGCCGGCGGGCCGCTCGGCGGTGGGCCCAGCGGCGGTCCGGCGGCGGGCCGGGGGCGGGCCGGATGGTGGGCCGGATGGTGGGCCGGTGGGCGGCAGGTTCGTGGACATGTGAGGTTCCCCCTCGGCGCGTTCTGAGAACAGGAGCAAGGTCGTGGGTCGGACGGGAGACTACCCGCCGAGGTTCCGGGTCAACCCCGGATCAAGCACGGCGACGTTGTTGTTTCGAGATCCCGAACAGCGCGATCGCCAGGCCGGCCAGCGCGCCGATCGGGAAGGCCAGCATGGGGCTGCGCACGTCGTCGTCGAGCGCGTGCCCGGGCAGGTTGACCGCGCCGGCGAGCTCGAGCCAGCCGGGCAGCTCGGTGCCGTCCTTCGCGGTCTTCGCGATCGACTGCGGGTCGGGCGGACTGAAGTGGAGGCCGATCCTGAGCATCAGCCACGCGGCCAGCGCGCTCCCCACGACGACCGCGACCAGGGTCACGATCTCGTCGCGGTCGAGCACCAGGCCGGCGACCAGGCCCAACAGGAGGCCGGCCACGATGGCGACGACGACGTACCACCCGGTGCCGGCGAACTCCGCCATCAGGCCCTCGGTGGCCTGGGGGTACCACTGCTTCTCGAACACGGCGCCGTCCGGAGCCGGCGACCACAGCTTCCACCAGACCCAGCCGCCGAACAGGCCGGCGGCCGCGAACAGGGCGAGGATGATCCCGCCCTGGACTGCGGGCGCGACCCAGCGGCGCCGGCCGGGCGACTCCGGAGTCGTCACGGGCGCCGGCTCGGTCATCCGGTCAGACATCCGGGTCCCAGGAGCTGTTTGAGGTCGGCGAACAGCGCGGGGCTCGGGCTGACCCGCAGCCGGTCGTCGAGGCGCATCACCTTGGTGGCCTGCCGCGTCATCAGCCGCAGCCGGACCTCGGTCATACCGGGGTGGGTGCCGAGCACGTCCTTGAGCTGCTCGATCACCGGACCCGTGCAGCGCGTCGACGGCAGGCTGATCACCACCGGACCGGAGGGACCATCGGCGAGGTCGGGCACCGTGATCTCCTGTCCGTGCAGCTCCGGCTGGTCCTTCTGGCGCGAGAGCCGCCCCTTGACCGTCAGGATGGCGTCCTCGACCAGCAACGTACTGGCCAGCTGGTAGGAGCTCGGGAAGAGCAGCACGTCGATCGCACCTTCGAGGTCTTCGAGGGTGATCATCGCCCAGGCGTCGCCGCGCTTGGTGATCTTGCGCTGGACCGAGGTGACCAGGCCGCTGACGGTGACCGGCGAGCCGTCGGCGCGCTCCTCGTCGGTCATCAGCTGGCCGATGGTGCAGTCGGTGCCCCTGGACAGCACGTGCTCCAGCCCGAGCAGCGGGTGGTCCGAGACGTAGAGGCCGAGCATGTCGCGCTCGTGGCCGAGCAGGGTGGTCTTGTCCCACTCGTCGATCTCGGGGATCGCGACGGTGATGCCGAAGCCGCCGCCCTCGTCGTCGAGCCCGCCGAACAGCGAGTCCTGCCCGATCGCCTCGTTGCGCTTGATGTCGACGTACTGGTCGACGGCCGTCTCGTGCACCGCGACCAGGGCCCGGCGCTTGTGCTTCATGTCGTCGAAGGCACCGGCCTTGATCAGCGACTCGATCACCCGCTTGTTGCAGACCGGAGCCGGCACCTTGTCGAGGAAGTCGTTGAAGTCGAGGAACCGGCCGTTGGCCTCCCTGCCCGCGACGATGCCGTCGACGACGTTGCTGCCGACGTTGCGGATCGCGGTCAGCCCGAACCTGATGTCGTTGCCGACCGGTGTGTAGTCGGACGCGGACTCGTTGACGTCGGGCGGCAGCACCTGGATCTTCATCCGGCGGCACTCGTTGAGGTAGATCGCCGACTTGTCCTTGTCGTCCTTGACCGAGGTCAGCAGCGCCGCCATGTACTCGGGCGCGTAGTGCTGCTTGAGGTAGGCGGTCCAGTAGGAGATCAGGCCGTACGACGCGGTGTGCGCCTTGTTGAACGCGTAGTCGGAGAACGGGACCAGCGTCTCCCAGAGGGCCTTGATCGCCGCGTCGGAGAAGCCGTTGGCCTTCATGCCCTCCGAGAACGGGCCGTACTCCGCGTCGAGGATCTCCTTCTTCTTCTTGCCCATCGCCTTGCGCAGCAGGTCGGCCTGTCCGAGCGAGTAGCCCGCGACCTTCTGGGCGACCGCCAGGATCTGCTCCTGGTAGACGATCAGGCCGTACGTCGGCTCCAGGATCTCCGCGAGCGGCTCCTCGAGCTCCCGGTGGATCGGGGTGATCTCCTGCTTGTTGTTCTTGCGGAGGGCGTAGTTGGTGTGGGAGTCGACGCCCATCGGACCCGGCCGGTAGAGCGCCAGGACGGCCGAGATGTCGGCGAAGCTGTCGGGACGCATCAGCCGCAGCAGCGACCGCATCGGTCCGCCGTCGAGCTGGAAGATGCCGAGCGTGTTGCCGGTGCCGAGCAGCTGGTAGGACGGCGCGTCGTCGAGAGCCAGGTCCTCGAGCACCAGCTCCTCGCCCCGGTTGGCCTTGATGTTCTTCAGCGCGTCGTCGAGCACGGTGAGGTTGCGCAGCCCGAGGAAGTCCATCTTGATCAGGCCGAGCGCTTCGCACGTCGGGTAGTCGAACTGCGTGATCATCGCGCCGTCGGCCGGCCGCTTGAGCAGCGGGATGACGTCGGCCAGCGGCTCGCTGGACATGATCACGCCGGCCGCGTGCACGCCCCACTGGCGCTTGAGGCCCTCGATGCCGATGGCCGTGTCGACGACCTTCTTCACATCGGGGTCGTTGTCGTAGAGGGAGCGGAACTCGCCGCCCTCGCCGTAGCGCTTGTGCTCGGGGTCGAACACGTCCTTGAGCGGGATGTCCTTGCCCATCACCGCTGCGGGCATCGCCTTGGTGATCCGGTCGCCCATCGCGAACGGGTAGCCGAGGATCCGGCTGGAGTCCTTGACCGCCTGCTTGGCCTTGATCGTGCCGTAGGTGACGATCATGGAGACCCGGTCGTCGCCGTACTTGTCGCTGACGTAGCGGATCACCTCACCACGGCGACGCTCGTCGAAGTCGATGTCGAAGTCGGGCATCGAGATGCGCTCGGGGTTGAGGAACCGCTCGAACAGCAGCCCGTGCACCAGCGGGTCCAGGTCGGTGATCCGCAGCGCGTAGGCGACGATCGAGCCGGCGCCCGAGCCGCGGCCCGGCCCGACCCGGATCCCCTGCTCCTTGGCCCAGTTGATGAAGTCGGCGACGACGAGGAAGTAGCCGGGGAAGCCCATCTCGAGGATGACGCCGACCTCGAAGTCGGCCCGATCGCGGGCCTCGGCAGGCACTCCGCCCGGGTAGCGGACCGCCAGCCCGCGCGCGACCTCCTCGAGCAGCCAGGTGTGCTCGGAGTGACCGGGAGGGCACGAGAAGCGGGGCATGTAGGTGCCGTTGCCCTCGGTGAACTCGACGTCACAGCGCTCGGCGATGAGCAGCGTGTTGTCGCACGCCTCCGGCAGTCCGTTCTTGTCGGCCCACAGGTGGCGCATCTCGGCGGCGGACTTCAGGTAGTAGCCGGTGCCCTCGAACGCGAACCGCTTGCCGGCCCCCGAGCCCACCGGCATGTCCATGGTGCTGCTGGAGTTGATGCACAGCAGGTGCTCCTGCGAGGGGGCGTCCTGCTCCAGCACGTAGTGGGAGTCGTTGGTCGCCAGCAACGGGATCTGGAGGTCCTTGGCCAGCCGGAGCAGGCCGTCGCGCACCTTGTTCTCGATCTCGAGCCCGTGGTCCATCAGCTCGAGGAAGTAGTTCTCGCGGCCGAGGATCTCCTGGAAGTCGCCGGCCGCCTTGCGGGCCGCCTCGTAGTTGCCGTAGCGCAGGTGGACCTGCACCTCGCCCGACGGGCAGCCGGTGGTGCCGATCAGCCCCTTCGCGTGCTGGGCGAGCAGCTCCCGGTCGGCCCGCGGGTGCTTGAAGAAGCCGTCGCGCCACGCGCCGCTCGAGAGCCGGAAGAGGTTGTGCATCCCCTCCGTGCTCTCGCTGAGCAGCGTCATGTGCGTGTAGGCGCCGCGGGCCGAGACGTCGTCGTCGCCGCCGTCGTAGAAGTTGACGCCCTTGCGCTCGAAGCGCGAGATGTTGGGGGCGAAGTAGGCCTCGATGCCGATGATCGGCTTGACCCCGACCGCCTTGGCCTTCTTGTAGAACTCGTAGGCCCCGAACACGTTGCCGTGGTCGGTCATCGCGATCGCCGGCATCTCCAGCTCGGCCGCCCGCTCGGTCAGCTGGGTGAGCCTGGCGGCCCCGTCGAGCATGGAGTACTCGGTGTGGACATGCAGGTGAACGAAGCTGTCGCTGGCACCTGACGTCATGAGTGTCGAGACTCCTCGTCGGTCGTGATCGGGCGTGCATCAATGGCCACGGCGTGGGTGCCGAGCGACCTGTCGGGGAAGGTCCTCAGCCTACGGGAACCGTTGCCGCCATGGTGGCAGGGCGCACCGACATCCTTCGGATGGGTGGAGCTGGGGAGAGTCCGAGGGCTCGAACTTGCTCTCCAGCGGGGCCTGGCCGGAGCGGGGGCCGAGCGGCCCGCTGCGGTCTCGCTGTCGCGGTGGGTTGGGTAAGCGATGGCGGCTGGTTGCAGGTCGCTGACCGCTAGTTCGCCGCGTCGAGACTTTCGGTGATGATCGTGTGGACGATCCTGGTCAGGCGGTCGGTGCCGAGGGCGGGGGCGCGTTGGGCCATCGTCTCGGCGATCGCGTGCTCTCGGGCGGGGTCGCGCTCGGGGTCGTCCTTGAGTGGCTGTACGGCGGCCGTGAGGGCTGCGCGTCTGGCCAGGAGGTCGCCGAGCTGGGCGTCGACGTCGTCGATCAGGCCGCGGAAGAAGCGATCGGGTCGGTGCCGGGCCAGGCCATCTGCACGTCCGGCGAGCGTTCTTCGTTGCCGGAGCCGTCGGTGCGTTCGAGCTCGACGAAGCCGCGCCGGGCGTAGAAGTTCCTGGCCGGGGTGTTGCTCTCGAAGACCCACAGGCAGAAGCCCTGGGGGCGCTGGGCTTTGGCCAGGTCGAGCAGCGCCGAGCCGATGCCCTGACCAGCGAACGCCGGAGCGACGTAGAGGTCGTCGAGCCAGGTCTCGGTCATCCGGGCGTAACCGCCCGGGATCCCGGCCGACTTCGGCCAGCCAGATCTCGTCGGCGCTCTGGAGTCGGCCGCCGAGCCAGGACCGGACCGCGTCGTCGGTGTGCACCGGAGGTGGCATCGCGGCCTCCCGACGGGAGGCCAGATGGATGTCGGCTACCGCGCCGGCGTCACCCTCGTGAGCCAGCCGCAGCACCAGGTCGTCAGTCGGCACCGCGGATGACCTCGAGCGCGTGGGCCAGGTCTTCGGGGTACGTCGAGGCGTACTCGACGTGCTCGCCGGTGTCGGGGTGCTCGAAGCCGAGGCGCACTGCGTGCAGCCACTGGCGGGTCAGCCCGAGACGCTTGGAGAGGGTCGGGTCGGCGCCGTAGCTCAGGTCGCCGACGCAGGGGTGCTTGAGGGCGGCCATGTGCACCCGGATCTGGTGGGTGCGACCGGTCTCGAGGTGGACCTCGAGCAGGCTGGCGAAGCGGTGCGCCTCGAGCGTCTCGTAGTGGGTGACGCTGGCCCGGCCGCCGTCGAGGACCGCGAACTTGTAGTCCGCGCCCGGGTGACGGGCGATCGGGGCGTCGATGGTGCCCTCGAGCGGGTCAGGGTGGCCCTGGACCATCGCGTGGTAGACCTTGTCGACCGTGCGGTGGCGGAAGGCGTTCTTGAGCAGGGAGTAGGCGTGCTCGGACTTGCAGATCACCATCACACCGGAGGTGCCGACGTCGAGCCGCTGCACGATGCCCTGTCGCTCCGAGGCCCCGCTGGTGGCGATCCGGAAGCCGGCCCCGGCAAGGTGGGCAACGACCGTGGGCCCCTTCCAGCCCGGCGACGGGTGGACGGCGACGCCGACGGGCTTGTCGATCACCACGATGGAGTCGTCGTCGTGGATGATCTTGATGCCTTCGACGATCTGCGGGACCACCACGAGGGGGTCGGACACGACCGGCATGGTCACCGAGATCAGCGAGCCGGGGAGCACCCGGTCGCTCTTGGCGACATCGCTGCCGTCGACCTGGACCAGGTTGCTCGCGATCAGCTCGGCAGCGCGGCTGCGCGAGAGCCCGAACATCCGGGCCATCGCTGCGTCGACACGTTCTCCTGCCAGCCCTTCGGGCACGTTGAGGCTGCGGTAGTCGGCCTGGCTCACTCCACCGGCTCCGGCTCGGCTTCCGCGTCTGTCGCTGGGCTCCGGCGACCCTCGCGGGTGCCGTTGATCCTGATGCCGCGGAAGGCCTGGATGAGGACCAGCGCGGCGCCGAGGTTGATGCAGATGTCGGCCACGTTGAAGACCGGCCAGTTCGGCAGCTGCAGGAAGTCGATCACGTGCCCGCGGAACGGGCCCGGGTCACGGAGCATGCGATCGGTCAGGTTGCCGGAGATGCCGGCGAGCAGCGCGCCCAGTGCAACGGCCCAGCCCACCGTGCCGATGCGGCGGCTCAGCCAGAGCACGACGATCACGGCGGCGATGGCGACGCAGGACAGCGCAACCGTGAACTGGGTGCCGGTGCTGAACGCCGCTCCCGGGTTGCGCGTGAGGTGGAGCTGCAGAACCTCACCGATGACGTGTACGTCGTCGCGCCCGGTCAGGCGGTCGACGGCGAGGATCTTGGTGATCACGTCGCCGGTGTAGAGCACGACGAAGACGGCGGCGAACAGGCCCCAGAGACGGCCTCGTCGGGGTGCGGCGGTGGTGCCTGCCGCGGCCTCTACCGACGTTCCTCGCGCTGCTTGCATGTCATACACAGTGTCGCACGGGGGAACGCCATCGCTCTCATCTTGCCGATGGGCTCACCACACGACTCGCAGATGCCGTAGGTGCCGTCGTCGATGCGGGCCAGTGCCCGGTCGATCTGGGCCAGCTTGTCGCGCTCGTTGTTGAGCACGGTCAGCTCGTGGTCGCGCTCGAAGCTCGTGGCGCCCATGTCGGCCTGGTCCTGTCCGGCGCCGTCCCCGGAGTCGCGGAGCAGCCCCGGGAGCTCGGTCTCCTGAGCCTGGATGATCTCGAGGCTGTGGGCGCGCTGGCCGTGCAGCTCGTCGAGGACCTCCTTGAGCTCGGACTTGGTCCACGCGCTCTCGCCGGCCTTGACCGCCAGCGAGCTGACCTGGGCCTTCTTCGCGGTCTTCTTGGCTGGTGCCGCCTGCTTCGCAGGCGCGGCCTTTTGACCGGAGCTGCCTTCTTGGCGGGTGCCGCCTTCTTCACTGGGGCTGCCTCCTCTGACGGGAGTTGTCTTCTTCTCTGGAGCGGCCTTCTTTGCGGGAGCCTTCTTGGCGGGGGCGGCCTTCTTCGCGGGTGCGGCCTTCTTCGCGGGTGCCGCCTTCTTGGCGGTGCGCCTTCTTCCACCGGGGCCGCCTTCTTCGCGGGTGCCGCCTTCTTGGCCGGTGCCGGCCTTCTTGGCCGGAGCCGCCTTCTTGCGCCGGTAGCCGCCTTCTTGGCCGGAGCCGCCTTCTTCAGCCGGGTGCCGCCTTCTTCGCCGGAGCTGCTTCTTGGCCGGTCGCCTTCTTCGCCGGAGCCGCCTTCTTCGCCGGAGCCGCCTTCTTGGCCGGAGCCGCCTTCTTCGCGGGAACCGCCTTCTTCCGCGCCCTTCTGGCCGGAGCCGCCTTCTTCGCGGGAGCCTTCTTGGCCGCGGTTGTAGTGCCGGCTGATCGCTTCGAGCCGCGTGGAGATCGCCTTCCGCGCGGCGGTTGCGGCCTTACCAGCCAAGACCTCGTGCTGCGAGCCATGAAGTGGCCTCCCTAGGTGACCGCGACCCCTTACCGGTCTCACGGACTGCCGGGAGGGTAGCCGTTGGCGTGGACCGCTCGCAAACCGAGCGCCGCGACGGGCGGAGATTGAGGAGTCGGCTCAGATCCGAGCGCAGCCAGTGACCCGTCGATCAGATGGCCGGCCGCAGCGGTCGGCTCGTTCAACTGCTTGCGGGTCAGCTGTCGTCCTCGCCGAGGATCGAGCGCAGACGCTTGGGCGCCGGTGCCTCGTCGCTCGGTGTCGGCGCCTCGGCCGAGCCGGTCAGGGCCTCGAGCTGCTGGGTGAAGTAGGTCTTCAGGCGGGAGCGGTACTCGCGCTCGAACGACCGAAGGTTCTCCACGTCCAGGTTGAGCTTGTCGCGCTCCTTCTCCAGGTCGCCGAACAGCTGCGCCCGGCGCTCCGAGGTCTCGGCGTCGAGCATCTGCGAGCGGGCCCGGGCGTCGGACTCGAGCCGGTCGGCCTTGCCCTTCGACTCGTTCTCGAGGCGCTCGGCCTTGGTGCGGGCCTCGCCGATGATCTTGTCGGCCTGGTTCTTCGCGTCCTCGACCAGCTCGTCGGCGTTCTTGGTCGCGATCTCGAGCAGCCGGGCGGCCGCGTTGGAGGCCTCCGGGACCGTCTCCACCCGGATCGTCTGCGGGGCCTCGGCTGCGGCGCGAGCACGTGGATGCCGCCCGCCCCCGAGGTCTTCGCCCAGCTCTCGAGGCCGAGCCCGGCGAGCGCTTCCCGGACGAGGTGCGCCACCTCCACGGCGTGCTCGAAGCCGCGCTTGCTCTCCGGCGGGTCGAGGTCGAAGAGGACGAAGTCGGGCCGGTCGGGCTTGTCGACGCGCGAGTACCACGCGTTCATGTCGATGCAGTGCATCTGCACCATCCAGAGCAGCGCGAGCTCGTCGTTGACGAGCGGGAAGTCGACGAGGCGCGAGCCGCCCTCGCGCGGCTGGGTGCGGAAGCGGCGCGTCGGGATCCAGTCCGGCATTCCGCTCGGCGCCTGCTTCTGGAAGAACGACCCGCCGCGGATGCCCTCGCGCCAGCGCTTCATCGTGAACGGCCGGTCGCGCAGGTGCGGGACGAGCACCGGCGCGACCGCCTCGTAGTAGTCCCAGAGCTCGCCCTTCGTGATCCCGCTACCTGGAAAGAGCACCCGGGACTCGCTGGAGAGGCGGACGACGCGCGTGCCGCGGCGCGCCTCTCTCATGCGGCGGCCTCCTCGAGGAAGCGGGCGGCGTCCGCCGGACGGCGAAGCCGCACGAGCGTGTACGCGCCGAGCCGCTCGGGATAGAGACGGCGCCGCCGCCGGTAGTTGCGCAGCGCGTGGCCGAAGAGCGACTCGCGTCCCCAGACGAGGTCTCGGAGCGACTCCTTGTTCTCGTTCCAGAGCGGCTCGTGGCCCCGCAAGCGCCGCCACGAGCGGCGCGCGAGGCGCGGCAGCCAGATCCACGGCGCAAAGTCGAGCCAGACGACGACGTCGGCGCTGCCCACCACCAGATGGCCGAGCTTGCCCATGTAGCCGCCGTCGATCACCCACGCGTCCCGCGCGACGATCGGCTCCACCTGCGCGCGCAGCTCCTCGACGCTCGCCTCGGTCCAGGCGGGGCCCCAGTGCAGTGCGTCCAGCTCCACGAACGGCACGTCGAGGCGGCGGGCAAGCTCGCGCGCGAAGGTGGTCTTGCCGCAGCCGCTCGCGCTCGCGATCACCGCCACGCGCCTCACGGGCGCAGCGCGAGCAGGTGCAGGAAGAGAGGCACTCGCTGCCAGCGGCCCTCGCCCGGATCGTCCGCCACGGCGGCGACGGGGGCCGCCGGCTCGCGGAGGCGCTCGATCAGGAGGCCGGCTGCCTCGAGCGCGCGAGCGTAGTCCTCAATCGGGTACGCGTAGCCGTGGAAAGTGATCTCCATGCCGTCGCGCTCGAAGTGCTCGTGTACCCGGCGGCGGCCGAGGTAGCTGCCGGTCAGCACAAACGCCGCGTCGGGTTGCCGGCTGTCGAACCGGCCCGCGTCCGCGAACGGATGGACGATCGAGACGGCGAGCCTGCCGCCCGGTACGAGCACGCGGGCGAGCTCGCGGATCGAGCCCTCCAGGTCGTCGAAGTCCATCAGGGAGTTGTAGGCGACGGCAACGTCGAAGCTGCCGTCCTCGAAGGGGAGCTCTGCCGCGTCGGCCACCACGTAGGTGCCGCCCGGGTCGGCGTCCTGCGCCAGCCGGACGAGCGTGGGGGAAGCGTCGACGCCGGTGACCGTGTGGCCCCGGTCGCGCAGGTCGCGCGCCACCCGGCCCTCGCCGCAGCCCAGGTCCAGCGTCGCCTCGCCCGCCGCCGGGAGAATCTCCGAGAAGAAGGCGTCGCGGTACTGCCAGTAGGAGTCGTGCCCTGGTTTCCGCGCCCAGGCGGCCCAGTTCGTCGCCTGCTCCTCCCAGCCGGCGCGCGAGCTCACGCCTGCTCCAGCTCGGCGATCGTCGTCGCCTGCCAGCGCTCGTGGACGCGGCCGTCGGCGCCGAAGCGCAGGACGGTTACCCCGTCGTGCCCGGCGTACCGGAAGCGTGCCTCGAGCAGGTCGCCGCGCGCCTCCGTGCCGACGATCTCGAGCCGCGCCCCCGGGTTCGCGGCCCATGCCGCCTCGTAGAAGTCGCGGGCGTCGCCGAGGCTCGTCACGCCCGGGGGATACCCGTGGAGCACGACGCCGGGGTCATAGAGAGCGAAGTACTGCTCCCGCGTCGGCGCGTCGTTGAAGTGGGCGACCGCGTCGTCCAGGGCACGGCGCATCTCCTCGTCCTGCACGACCCGAGTATTCCAGCGGCGCCCGGTCAACCCAGGTGCCGGGCAGCCAGGCGCTCCTCGACCACCTCACCGGCAGCGACCTCCACCCGGAAGGCTGCCGTGCCCTCGCGGCAACCGACCACCTCGCGCAGCTCGCCCTCTGCGAACTGGAGCCCGACGCCCGCCTCGGCCGCGTAGCCGGAGGGCATGCCGCCGAGCAAAAGGTCGCGGTAGACCGGGCGGCGCAGCCCCTCGTCGTCGTAGTGCGGGCAGAGGCTGCCGGGGAGGAAGCCGAGGCACTCCATGCCGGCGAGCTGAGGGCCGTACGAGTCGGTGACGCCGTGCTCGAACCAGCAGATGCCGCCGGCGCTCGAGCCGGACATGATCACGCCCTCCTCCCAGGCGCGCCGCAGCATGCGGTCGAAGCCGTGCACGCGCCAGACGGCCAGCATGTTGGCGGTGTTGCCGCCGCCGACGAAGACGACGTCCTGTCGCAGCAGGTGCTCCTCGAGGTCGTCGCGCGGCCAGGGAAAGAACTCGGCGCGCGTGAACTCGACCTCGGGACCGAAGAGGTCGTTGACCTCCAGCGCGTCGCGCGCGTCCTCCGCGCTCGCCGTCCCCACCCAGAGCACGCGGGTCGGAGAGCGGCTCGCGAGCCCCACGATGTAGGCGGCCATCGCCCGGCAGAAGCCGCCTCCGCCGACCGCCACGATGCGACGCTCCGCCACGGCGAGGAGTATCGCAGCGCGCCTGTGGAAAGATCACTGCCCGATGGCAGACCCCCGCACAGACGGCGCACGCTACGTCTACGGCTTCGACGAGGACGTTCCGGGCGGCCGCGAGCTCCTTGGTGGCAAGGGCGTCGGCCTGGCCGAGATGACCGCGCTCGGCATCCCGGTTCCGGCGGGCTTCACCGTTACGACGGAAGCCTGCCGGGCCTACATGGCCGCGGGAGAGGAGCTGCCGGAGGGTCTCGCCGCGCAGGTCGAGGCGCACCTGCGTGCGCTGGAGGAGCGTGCCGGCAAGCGCTTCGGCGACCCCCACGATCCGCTGCTCGTGTCCGTCCGCTCCGGCGCCGCGGTGTCGATGCCCGGGATGATGGACACGATCCTCAACCTCGGGCTCAACGACGCCGCCGTCGAGGGACTCGCCGAGACGACCGGCAACCGTCGCTTCGCGCTCGACTCGTACCGCCGCCTGATCCAGATGTACGGCGAGGTGGTCGACGGCATCGACGGGCACGACTTCGAGGGCTCGCTGACCGACCTCAAGCGGCGCCGCGGGGTCGGGCAGGACGTCGAGCTCACCGCCGACGACCTCGCCGGGCTCATCGAGACCTACAAGACCACCTACGAGCGCCGTCTCGGCCTGCCGTTCCCGCAGGATGCGAGCGAGCAGCTGGCCCGCGCGATCCGCGCCGTCTTCGACTCATGGGACGCTCCCCGCGCGCAGGTCTACCGGCGCGCCAACGGCATCCCGGACGACATCGGCACCGCCGTCAACGTCGTTCAGATGGTGTTCGGCAACAAGGGCGACACCTCGGGCACCGGCGTCTGCTTCACCCGTGACCCGTCCACCGGCGAGCCCGGCATGTACGGCGAGTTCCTGCGCAACGCCCAGGGCGAGGACGTCGTCGCCGGCATCCGCACGCCCGAGCCGATCGAGCGCATGCGCGAAGCGCTGCCCGAGGCGTTCGCGCAGCTGGAGGAGACGATCGCGCGCCTCGAGGAGCACTACAGCGACATGCAGGACATCGAGTTCACGGTCGAGGAGAACCGCCTCTTCCTGCTGCAGACGCGGACCGCCAAGCGCACCGCGGCCGCCGCGTTGAAGGCGGCCGTCGACATGGTCGACGAGGGTCTCATCTCCCGGGAGGAGGCCGTGGCGCGTATCGACCCCGCCCAGCTCGACCAGCTGCTCCACCCGATGATCGACCCGCAGGCCTCGGTCGAGGTCGCGGCGCGCGGGCTCAACGCGTCGCCCGGAGCAGCCTGCGGCGCGATCGTGCTCGATGCGGACGCCGCCGAGGAGCGAGGGAAGGCGGGGGAGAGCGTCATCCTCGTGCGCTGGGAGACGACGCCCGACGACATCCACGGCCTGATCGAAGCAGCCGGCGTGCTCACCGCCCACGGCGGCATGACCTCCCACGCCGCCGTCGTCGCGCGCGGGATGGGCAAGCCCTGCGTGGCCGGGTGCGACGCACTCTCGATCGACCTCGACGCCCGCACGCTCGAGCTCGGCAGTCAGCGGCTCGCCGAGGGCGACGTGATCACGATCGACGGAGGCAACGGCACCGTGATCGTCGGACCGGTCGACCTCGTCCCCCCGCAGATCAACCAGGACTTCGAGACCGTGCTCGAATGGGCCGACGACCTGCGTCGCCTGCGCGTCCGCGCCAACGCCGACACGCCCGAGGACGCGATCCGCGCGCGGGAGTTCGGTGCCCAGGGGATCGGCCTGTGCCGCACCGAGCACATGTTCATGACCGAAGACCGTCTGCCGGTCGTCCGCGAGATGATCCTGGCCGCCGACGAGGACGGCCGGCGCGCGGCGCTCGACCGGCTGCTGCCGTTCCAGCAGAGCGACTTCGAGGGGATCTTCGAGGCGATGGCCGGGCTGCCGGTCACGATCCGCCTGCTCGACCCGCCGCTGCACGAGTTCCTGCCGCCGCTCGACCAGGCCCCGGACGAGCGCGTCGCCGCCCGTATCCGCGCGCTGCAGGAGTCCAACCCCATGCTCGGGACGCGCGGCTGCCGGCTCGGGCTGATGTACCCGGAGATCTACGAGATGCAGGTGCGCGCCATCGTCCGGGCCGCGATCGCCGTCCGCGAGCGGACCGGCGAGGCGCCGCTCGTCGAGATCATGCACCCGCTCGTCGGCTTCGCCGAGGAGCTGAAGCGCCTGCGGGCGATCACGCTTGCGGCCGCGGCCGACGAAGGCGAGATCGAGATGCTCGTGGGCACGATGATCGAGCTGCCGCGCGCCTGCATCCGCGCCGACGAGATCGCCGAGCACGCCGACTTCTTCTCCTTCGGCACCAACGACCTCACGCAGACGGCGCTTGGCTTCTCGCGCGACGACGCCGAGGGCAAGTTCCTGACCCACTACCTCCAGGACCGGATCCTCGAGCGCAACCCGTTCGAGCAGCTCGACCAGTCGGGCGTCGGCGACCTGATGCGGATCGCGGTCGAGCGCGCGGCGGCGGTGAAGGAGCTGAAGCTCGGCATCTGCGGGGAGCACGGCGGCGAGCCTTCGTCGGTCGCGTTCTGCCACGAGCTCGGCCTCGACTACGTGTCGTGCTCGCCCTACCGCGTGCCCCTCGCCCGGCTCGCGGCGGCGCAGGCAGCACTCGCCGAGAAGGGTGTGACGGCGGCGGTCGCAGGCGGCTAGCCGCTTCGCTCGCGCCGCTTCGCGGCGCGTCGCTCGCTTCACGGGGGAAACCCGGTTTCCCCCGTGGGCCCCTCGTTCAAGTCACGCGCCGGGGCCGCGCTCTGCCTGCGGTGCCGCTCGCCGCGACGCCTGCGGCGCCGCGAGCTCGCTTCACGGGGGAAACCCGGTTTCCCCCGTGGGCCCCCTCGCTCGAGTGACGCGCCGAGGCCGCGGTGTGTGCCTGCGGCCGGCGAAGCCGCCCTCCGGCGGTCAACGGCGACGACGTGCAGGGTCTGTCCCCACCGGGGACTGACCCGCCGTTCAGGGTCGAGACGCGAAGATCGCCTGCCGCTCCACTGCTTGTCGTCGCCGCTGGCGGCTCTATAGCCTGGCCGGCTGTGGCCGAGGACGCCGGCGCCACCACTGTCCGCGCCGAGCGGTCGGGCGACTTCGCCACGATTCGGGAGGTCGTCACCGCCGCGTTCGACGACGTCGAGGTCGCCCGGCTCGTGGAGCGAATACGGGCCTCGGAGCACTACGTGCCCGAGCTGGCGCTCGTCGCGGAGCTGGCCGGGGAGGTGGTTGGGCACACGATGCTGTCCTACGCGGGCCTCGAGGGGCTCGAGGAGCGGCTGCTGCTGCTCTCGCCGCTCGCCGTGCGGCCTGACGTCCAGCGGCGAGGGATCGGGGCGGCGCTCACGCGGCGGTTGCTCGAGCTGGCGGACGGGCGCGGCGAGCCGCTCGTGCTCGTCGAGGGCATCCCCGCCTACTACCCGCGCTTCGGCTTCCGGCGCGCGGCCGAGCTGGGCCTCACACCGCCGCGGCCGGACATCCCCGGCGGTGCCTTTCTCGTTGCGCCGCTCGCCGCGTACGACGCCGCCCTTCGCGGTCGCGTCGTCTATCCGCCCGCGTTCGACGGGGTCTAGCGGCGGATGAGGATCTCCTCCAGCGGCTTGCGCGCGATGTCGGGCACGTCGGCGTCGTCCGCCGGGTAGCCGACCGGGATGACAACGTACGGGCGCTCGTTGGCCGGTTGGCCCAGCAGCCGGCGCAGGAAGCCCATCGGCGAGGGCGTGTGGGTCAGGGCCGCCAGGCCGGCGGCGTGGAGCGACGCGAGCAACAGGCCGACCGCGATGCCGACCGACTCCTTGGCGTAGTAGTGCTTGCGCCGCGTCCCGTCGTCGGCGAGGCCGTAGGCCTGCTCGAAGACGACGATCAGGACTGGGGCGTCGGTGAGGTGCTCCTTGACGAAGTCGGTGCCGAGCGGCCGCAGCGCCTCCAGCCACTCCGGCGGGGCCAGCCGGTCGTAGAAGTCTCGCTCGGCCTCTTCGGCGGCCTCGCGGATCCTGCCCTTGAGCTCCGGGTCGGAGACGACCACGAACGTCCAGGGTTGCTGGTGCGCGCCAGACGGGGCGGTGCCGGCGGTCGCGACGGCGTTCTCGATCAGCTCGGCGGCTACCGGCTCAGGGGAGAAGCGGCGCACCGAGCGACGGGACCGCATGTGCGCGAGAAACGCGCGGGAGCGGGCCAGCGACTCGTCGGGCGAGAGGCGTTCCCAGGCGAGCGGCACGGGCGTGTAGTCGCTCACGCGGCGAGGATCGCATGCGCGCGGCACGCCCGTGGAGCCGCGACCGTCGCGCGTGTCGACGGCGCGTCAGAACTGCTCGTCGTTCTCCAGGCCCCGTGCCGCCTCGGATCGCGTGTCGGAGGGATGGGAAGCAACCCAGGCGATCCGGCGCAGCTTGGCCGCCCAGCTCTCGTCGCCGACCGGCCGCGCATCGGCGACGACGTTCTTGGCCGCGGCGGCGAAGGCTCGGCCCGGGGGAAGCATCCAGAACGGCGCAACCCAGCGGCGAACGTGCCGCTCGAGCACGGTGAGCTGGCGAGGCCCGCGGAGGTTCCGCGCCCACAGCCGTGTCGCCAGCGGCGGCTCGGCGCCGGCGAAGAGCCAGTCCGCGGTCGCCCAGGTCGTGCGCCAGACGCCGGCCATGTCCCAGCGCGCGGCGAGCGACTCGATCTCCTCCAGGTCGGACTCCGCAGCCAGCGCGGCCACGTCGACGAGGTCGCGGACTGCGCGCAGCGGCATGTGTCTCCAGCCATGGGCGGCTGCGATGAGCGCGTGATGAGGCGGGGCGGGCGCCTCCAGCCCGTCGACCGGCACGCGGGAGGGGACCGCAGCATCGAACAGGTCGGCGAGCGGCGGCGGCGTCAGGTGACGTGGCCAGTTCGGGCGGATGTGTAGCTCGACCGGCAGGCTGCTTCCAGGCCAGCGGATCGGTGCCAGGTGGACGGGCCGGCGGTCGGCGGCGCCGGGCAGTGGCTGGAAGCCGGCGGCCAGCAGCGACGCGAAGGCGGCCGGGGCGTCGTCGACGAGCAGGTCGAGATCACCGAAGAGGCGGCCACCGGCCGGGTAGCGCGCCTCGATCTCCGGCCCCTTGAGCACCAGCATCCGGCCCTCGAATGCGGCTCGGGCGCGGGTGAGCACAGGGATCGCGAGTAGGGGTGCCAGCTGAGCGGCGCGCTCCTGCTGCTGAAACATGTCGGGCAGAGGTCGTCCGACGGCTCGCCAGCGCATGGCGGCAAGCGGCGTCAGGCTGTGCGCGCGGATGGCCGCGGCACCCATGCCTTCGACCATCCGGTCGACCGCCTCCCAGAGACCAGGCGCCTGTGAGTGTCGGGCGTCCTCCTCGATCGCGAGTGCTCGTACCGGTTCCACCCATCCGACGCTAGCTGAGGGGCGCGTGCTTGCCACCCCTGGGAAGCTGGCCGACCGGGGGCAACCTGTCAACCGTCACCCCGCCCTCGGCTGGGCGGTGGGGCCCCAGGTCAGTAGCTCTGGACGGTGATGAGCGAGACGGCGAGGGCCGCGACGGCTACGGCTGCGACACCGGCGAAGCCGAGTAATCCCGGGCGGCCGTAGGCGGCGTGCGCACGGCCGAGTCGGGAGAGGGCGAGGCTGCAGGCGGCGCCGCCGACCAGTCCGCCGAGGTGACCACCGATCGAGATGTTCGGGATCGAGAACGTGAGGATCAGGTTGATCAGGATGATCCCCATGGCACTGCCGCCGAGCACGAAGGTCCGCTGCCGCTCGTACACGAGCGCCGCCCCGAGCATGCCGAAGATGGCGCCGGACGCCCCGACAGTGAGCGCGCTCTGGCTCGTCAGTGCCAGCGCGCCGGCAGAGCCGCAGAGGCCGCTGACGAAGTAGATCAGCAGGAAGCGCAGCCGGCCCACCGCCTGCTCGAGCGGTGAGCCGATCCAGTAGAGCATCAGCATGTTCATGCCGAGGTGGATCAGGCTGCCGTGCAGGAACATGGCGGTGACCATCCGGTACCACTCGCCCTCGGCCACGCCGACCACAGCGTTTGCCGCCGGATCGAACGCGCGGCCGATCAGCGCCCCGTCGACGAACAGGCTGCCGTCGTTTCGCCCGAGCTCGGCTCCCTGGGCGAGATTGAGGAAGAAGACGCCGATGTTGAGCCCGATCAGGATGCGCGTGATCAGGGAGCCAGGCGTGCCCTGCCAGCCGACGCGGCCTGTGCGACGCGAGCCTGGGCCGCCGGTTGGCGCCTGCTTGCCGGCATGGTCGGGACAGCGGATTCCGACCGGTGCGAACACCATGCAGTCGGTGCAGATCCCGCGTCCGCACTCCGAGCAGGAGACGCCGGTCTCGCGGTCGGCGTGCCGGTAACAGGTGGTCAGCTCGGACATGGAGGCAGCGTAGACGCGGGGGCGGCTCCTGCCGTTCATGCCCGCCGGCACGACCGCGGCGCCGCGGCCGTGCCGATGACCGGCGCGCACCGCTGCCGGCCGCCTGCCCGCCCGAGACGTGTCCAGGCCTGGCGTCGGCCATGTCCGGTGCGGCCATGGCCGAGGGACTGTCCCTTGAGCGTGTCCGGTGCGGCCATGCCCGAGGGACTGTCCCTTGAGCGTGCCCGGTGCGGCCATGCCCGAGGGACTGTCCCTCGAGCGTGTCCGTTGCAGCCAGGCCCAAGGGACTGTCCCTGGGGACTGTCCCCTGGGGCCAGGTCCTCAGTGCGGAGTGGCGTGACCCGTCCACCGCGGCCCCGCAGTCGGCGAGCGGCTAGGTTGCGCCCTCGTGCGGGTCGACGTCGCGTTCACGCCGGAGGAGCCCGCAGGCGCGCCGGTCGCGATCGTCGTCGACGTCATGCGCGCCACCTCGACGATCACGCAGGCGCTGGCGTCCGGCTACCCGAGGGTGCTCGCTGCAGCCGGCGTCGACGAGGCGCGCGCGCTTCGCGAGGAGCTCGGCGAAGGCCTCCTCGGCGGCGAGCGTCAGGCCGTCAAGATCCCCGGCTTCGACGTTGGCGCCTCGCCGAGGGAGTTCCTCGAGGGCGGCGCCGAGCCGATCATCTTCTCGACCACCAATGGCACCCGGGCGATCCTCGCGGCCGCCGCCCGTGCCGACACGGTGCTCATCGGCAGCCTGCTCAATCTCACCGCGGTGGCGGACGCGGCCCGTGCGACCGGGGAGGACGTCGTCGTCGTCTGCGCCGGCTTCCAGGGTGCGTTCGCGCTCGACGACGCCTACTGCGCGGGACGGATCGTCGCGCTGCTCGACGGCGACCGGGGGGACGGCGCGAAGGCGTCCGAGCTGATCGCGGCGCGCTACCCGGACGCGCGCGACGGCATCGAGGCCCGCACCTACGGCCCGCCCGGGCTGGAAGACGACATCGCCTGGGTGTGCCGGGTCGACTCGCTCCCGACGGTGCCACGCCTGTCCCGGATGATCGGCGCCGCTGCCGAGCTCACGGCGTAGGCACCGCTCGGCATCATCCCGCCGTGCGAGCCGACCTCCCGACCGGCACGGTCACTTTCCTGTTCACGGACGTCGAGGGCTCGACACGGCTGCTGCACGAGCTGGGCGCGGAGGGCTACGCCGAGGCGCTGGCAGAGCACCGCCGCATCGTGCGAGAGGCGTTCCGGGCGCGCGGCGGTGTCGAGGTCGACACCCAGGGTGATGCCTTCTTCGTCGCGTTTCCCGCCGCGCCCGAAGCCGTGGAGGCGGCGGCCGCGATCCTCGACGGTCTCGCCGCCGGCCCGATCCGGGTGCGGATGGGCCTGCACACGGGCACGCCGGTCGTCACCGACGAGGGCTACGTCGGCCCCGACGTCAACCGGGCGGCCAGGGTCGCGGCCTGCGGCCACGGCGGCCAGGTGCTCGTCTCGGCCGCGACCGCTGCGCTCGTCGGCACAGACGGGCTGCGCGATCTCGGCGACCACCGGCTCAAGGATCTCTCCGGCCCCGAGCGCATCTACCAGGTCGGCGAGGCGGACTTCCCGCCGCTCACGAGCCTGCACCAGACAAACCTGCCTCTTCGGCCTCAGCCGGTGGACGCCGCCGCAGCCGGCTGAGAGCTAGATCCCGTTGGAGCCGGGCGCGTCGGGCGGGCCCTCGGGACGCTTGATCTCGCCGAAGACCTGCTCGTAACGCGTCATGTTCTCGTTGAGTGCGCGCAGGACGTCGAACAGCACCGTGACCGGGATCTTCACGCGCGCCACCACCCGGCACTCGACGCGCACCGGCTCGTCCGGATCCTCCGGATGCTCGACCTGCGGCGGCTGCGTGACGCCGAAGTCGAGCGTGAACTCGTACGCGGTATGCCAGACCGAGAGGAAGTTGGCGTAGACCCCGGGCTCGAGGTCGTTCGGCACCTGGATCTGGAACTCCGTGGTGCGCTCGTGCTCGTCGTCGTGCTCGTGCTCGCTCACGCGCCCTGACCCTAGCGAGCGGGGCGGTCGCTGCCCGGGCAGCGCGGGGAGCACAGACCCGTAGAGTCCGCCGCCGTGCGGATCCTGCTCGCGTTCACCGGTGGCCGAGGCCACTTCGAGCCGCTGCTGCCGCTCGCCCGGGCCGCTGCGCGTGCCGGACATGACGTTCGCTTCGCAGCGACGCCGTCACAGGCGGGGGCGCTCGAGGCGCTCGGCTTCCGCGCAGACCGGATCGGCCTGCCCGGGGACATCCCACCGCCCGACCGCAGGCTGCTCCCGCTCGACCTGCGCCGGGAGGAGCGGGACTTCCGCGAGCGCTTCGCCGGAACCCGTGCCCTGCTCGGTGCGCCGCTCGTGCTGGAGCTCCTGCGCGAGTGGAAGGCCGACGTCCTCGTCGCCGACGAGACGGACTTCGGCAGCCTGATCGCGGCCGAGCGGCTCGGGGTCCCGTACGCCTCCGTGGTCGTGCTCGCCGCGGGCACGTTCGTCCGCCCCGACCTTGTCGCCGCGACGCTCGACGAGGTGCGGGCCTCGCAGGGTCTCGCGCCGGATCCCGACCTCGAGGCGCTCTCCCGCTACCTCGTCCTCTCGCCGGTGCCGCCGAGCTTCCGTGATCCCGGGGTGCCGGCGCCTGCGACCCTGCATGCGATCCGGCCGGCGGCCCTCGACGACCCTCGCGACGACCCGCCCGAGTGGCTGTCGGCGCTCGGGCGCCCGCTCGTCTACTTCACGCTCGGCACCGTCTTCAACCTCGAGTCGGGCGACCTCTTCGACCGCGTGCTCGCCGGACTGGGGGAGAGCGGGACGGCGGCGGTCGCGACGACCGGCGCCGGTCGCGAGCCCGCTGAGCTGAACCCGCCGGCCAACGTGCGTCTCGAGCGCTTCCTGGCCCAGGACGCGATCCTGCCGCGCTGCGACCTCGTCGCCTCGCACGGCGGCTCCGGCACGGTGGTCGGCGCGCTCGCACACGGCGTGCCGCAGGTGCTCGTGCCGATCGGCGCAGACCAGGAGCCGAACGCCCGCCGCTGCCGCGACCTGGGTGTCGCGCGCGTGCTCGACGCCGTCACGGCGACCCCCGCGGAGGTGCGCGAGGCCGTGGGCGAGGTGCTGGGGGAGGGGAGCTACCGCGAGGGAGCGCGGCGGGTGCAGGCGGAGGCCGAGGCGCTGCCGGGCGCCGAGCATGCACTCGCGCTCGTCGAGCAGTTGGCGCAGGAACGGCAGCCGATCCCGGCCTGAGACACTCGGTCTTGACAGGGGAACGTGTGTTCGTGTAGAACATACGTTCCGGTGATCGCATGCATCGTCATCCCAGGCTTCGAGCTCCGTGCGGCACTTCGCGCACGGCCGTCGCTCGCGCTGCGGCCGGCGGCGCTCTCGCCGCAGCCGGGACGCGAGCCGCTGCTCGGCCCGGTGACCGCGGCGGCCGAGGCGGCCGGGATCACGCCGGGGATGCGCATGGGGGAGGCGCTCGCGACCTGCCCTGCGCTCGTCCTCGTCGAGCAGGACCCCGCCGAGGCCGAGGAGGCCTGGGAGGGCATCGTCCGCCGGCTCGAGGATGCCGGCTTCGCGGTCGAGCCGGCGGGGCTCGGCACGGCGTACTTCGAGACCCGGGGCGTGGAACGGCTGTACGGCGGCGTCCAGGCGGCGCTGCACCGGGCGCTCGCGGCCGTGGGTGCGGGGTGGGAGGCGCGGGCGGGGGCTTCCGCGCGTCGTTTCTCCGCACTCGCGGCGGCGAGCGTCGCACGGGCAGGCCAGGTCGTCGTCGTGGCGGACGGCGACGAGGCCCGCCGCTTCCTCGCACCCTTGCCACTGACGCTCCTGCCGCTCGAGGACGAGCGGCGCCAGGAGCTCGCAGAACTCGGCGTCCGACGGCTGGGGCAGCTGGCAGAGCTGCCCGGCGCCGCGGTCGCCGAGCGACTCGGACGGGACGGACGGCAGGCCTGGACGCTGGCGCGCGCGAGGGGCTCGCACCGCGTCGAGGGCCGCCGTCCGCCGGCCGAGCTCGTCGAGCGCATCGACTTCCCCGAGGCGGTCGGCAACGAGTTGACCCTGCGCCGGGCCCTGAACGTGCTCGTCGAGCGCCTGCTCGCCCGCCCGGAGCGGGAGGACAGGTTCATCCGCAAGCTCGCGCTCGTTGCCCGGCTGGCCGGCGGCGGCTCCTGGCGGCGCACCACGACGCTGCGCGAGCCGGCGGCCGAGCGCGACCGGCTGCGGCTCGCGATCGGCCCGAAGCTGGCCGAGCTGCCGGGGCCGGTGACGTGGCTCGCGCTCGAGGCGGTCGAGCTCTCCGAGTCCCGCGGTGACCAGCTTGCGCTCGTCGTTCCAGACGGCGAGGAACTGAACGAGCGGCTGAAGGACGGTCTCAAGCAGGTGCGGGCTAGCACCGGTGGCGGAGCGGTCTGCACGGTGGTCGACGTGGCCCCCTGGTCACGCCTTCCCGAACAGCGGGCGCTGCTCGTCCCCAGGGACTCCTAGGACACCCGGGCTCGACATCGACCTGCGCAGATGGGGCAGCAGACGCAGGTACCGGCGCGAGGCGGCGGCTCGCAGGCCTCCGGCTCCCCTGGGCCGAGGCAGCTGGCCGCACCTCGCCCGGCGCTCGTCGAGGCGCACGCCGACGGCTCCCCCCGGCGCGTGAACCGGCAGGGCGTCGCCCTGCTCCGCGAGGAGTGGCGCGTCGTCGACCGCTGGTGGACGGAGGAGCCGGTCGAGCGCCGGTACTTCGAGGTCGTCCTCGAGAGCGGCCAGAACACCGTCGTCTACCGCGACGAGAAGCGCAGCTCGTGGTTCACCCACTCACCGCCGAAAGTCCGGCGCGCTGGACGCGCGCCATGACGACTTTCGGCGGGTGGCCGGCAGGCAGACGCGCCGGGGCCGCGTGGTGGCTGCGGCAGGCGGGAGTCTGCCTCCGCCGGATGAAGGCCAGCTCAGACAGCCTGGTCGACGAGCTCGGCCCAGCGGGCGGACTGCTCGGCCGGCACGTGCACCCACTCGCGCATCGTGCGGCCCATACCCGGGTCGAAGGCCGACGCCCCCGGGATCGCCAGGGCTTGCTCGCGCTCGGTCTCGTCCACGAGCTTCACCGTCAGGCCGCCGTCCTTCCACAGGCCCGCGACGATCTTGCCGTTCGCGCGCTTCAGGCAAGGCAGGCCGAACATCTTCCCGGGCGTCAGCGGGTGCCGGGCGGTCATCTCCGCGACGAGCTCGTCCCAGGGCACGGCCGAAGTATCGCCTCCGCCGGGGGCCCGGATGATCCCATCGGCCGGCGCGGAGCAGGCAGCCACCTCCGCACGCTCCTGCCTGGTCACGCGTGAGCCACGGCGACCGCCCCGTCGAGACCCCGCACCGGCAGCGTCGTCAGGGACCGCCCCCGCCGGGGGATGCCCCCTCGGGCCGGCCCGATCCCCTCGCCCGCGGCACAGCCCCGGCCTACGTCGAGCTGCACGCTCACTCCGCCTACTCCTTCCTCGACGGCGCCTCCCGGCCCGAGGAGCTCGCCGCCGCCGCGGCCGAGCTTGGCTATTCCGCCCTCGCGCTGACCGACCACGAAGGCGTGTACGGCTCGCTCGAGTTCGCGCATGCGGCCAAGCTCTTCGGCGTCCGCCCGATCACGGGCACCGAGGTCACGCTCGAGGGCGGCGCACACGTCACCCTGCTCGTCGAGTCCGCCCGCGGCTACGCCAACCTCTGCCGCCTGCTCACCGCCGCGCACGCGGGCACCCGGCCGGGGCGACCAGCCGCAGGGCGCTCACCTGCCGAGACAGCTCACCACCCGAGTCACAGTCTGTTGCACGCGTCGAGCGGGGCAGCGATCGATCCCGACGCAAGCAACAGTCTGTTGCAAAGCGACGGCGGCGCCGGCTTCAGCACCGCGCATCGCCCCGCAATGCCGCCGGCGCTTCTGCTCGAGACCCTGCTCGAGCACGCCGAGGGGCTCGTCTGCCTCTCCGGCTGCGCCCGCCAGGGGCTCGGCGTCCGCGACCCGAACGCCGCCGCTCGGGTCGCGCAGGCCTTCGGCCGCGACCGCTTCTACGTCGAGCTGCAGCGCCCCTACGAGCGCGGTGACGTGCGCCGCAACGCCGGCCTTCGCGACCTCGCCGCCGCGCTCGGCGTGCCCACGCTCGCCACCGGCAATGTCCACGCCCATCATCCGGCGCGGACGTCGCTGCAGGACGTGCTCGTCGCCATCCGCCACCGCACCTCGCTGGAGGGCTGCGAGCGCGAGCGGCGCGGCAACCACGAGTCGTTCCTGCGTGCCCCCGCCGACGTCGCCGACCGCTTCCCGCTCGACCGCGAGGCCGTCGCACGCACCGCCGAGCTCGCCGAGCGGCTCGAGTTCGACCTGACCGAGGACCTCGGCTACCGCTACCCCGACTTCTCCGACGGCGGCGAGCCGGCGATCGCCCGCCTCACCCGCATCTGCAACCGCGCCTTCGACGAGCGCTACGGCGGCGCCAACGGCCACAAGCGCCGCGCCCGGGCCCGGCTCGACGAGGAGCTGGCCCTGATCGGCGACATCGGCCTCGCCGGCTTCTTCCTGCTCCACCACGAGGTGCTCGAGCTCGCCCGCGAGGTCGCGCGCGAGGTGCGCGGCGACGACTCCCCCCGCAGCGTGCTGCCGCCTGGCCGGGGCCGCGGCAGCTCCGTCGGCTCGATCGTCTGCTACCTGACCGGCCTCTCGCACGTCGATCCCGTCGAGGCGGGCCTCTCACTCGGCCGCTTTCTCAACCGGGAGCTCGTCGCCGTCCCCGACATCGACCTCGACTTCCCGCGCGACATCCGCGAGCGGCTGATCGTCCGCGTGATCGAGCGCTACGGCGGCGAGCATACGGCGCTCGTCTCCAGCTTCGCCACCTACCGCTCGCGCGGCGCCATCCGCGACGTGGGCAAGGCGCTCGGCCTCCCGTACGCGGAGCTGGAGCGGCTCGCCCGCTACTCCGACGGCTGGAACGCGGCCCGCGTCGCCGAGGACCTCGCCCAGCTCCCCGATGCGGAGCGAAAGGCGCTCTCGCCGCGCTGGCGGGCATTCGGGGAGCTCTGCCGCGAGATCGCCGGCCTGCCGCGCCACATCTCGCAGCATCCGGGCGGCATGGTGATCTCCTCACGCCCGCTGGTCGAGCTCGTGCCCGTCCAGCCGGCGGCGATGGCGGGGCGGCAGATCGTTCAGTGGGACAAGGACTCCTGCGACGACGCCGGCTTTCTCAAGATCGACCTGCTCGGGCTCGGGATGCTGTCGGCGGTCGAGGAGTGCGTCGAGCAGATCGCGCGCCGGCAGGGGACGACGATCGACCTCTCGCGGGTCCCGCTCGACGACCAGGAGGTCTACGGCGAGATCCGCCAGGCGGACACCGTCGGCGTCTTCCAGATCGAGAGCCGCGCGCAGATGCAGATGCTGCTGCGCACCCGCCCCGAGAACCTCGACGACCTGACGATCGAGGTCGCGCTCGTCCGGCCCGGCCCGATCCAGGGCGGCGCCGTCCACCCGTACATCGCCCACCGCGAGGCGCTGCGCCACGACCCGGCGTTCGAGCCGCCCGTCGACCACCCGCTGCTCGCCGAGCCGCTCCGTGACACCCTCGGCGTGGTCGTCTTCCAGGACCAGGTGCTGTCGGTGGCGATGGCGCTCGCCGGGTTCTCGGTCGGCGAGGCGGAGGGCCTGCGAAGGGCGATGAGCCGCAAGCGCTCGGCGGCTGCGCTGGAGGCGCTTCGGGCCCGCTTCGTGGAGGGCGCGCGGCGAAACGGCGTCGACGAGGAGACCGCCCACCGCGTCTACGACAAGCTGGCAGCGTTCTCCGGCTTCGGCTTTCCGAAGTCGCACGCGGCCGCCTTCGCGCTGCTCGCCTACCAGTCCGCCTGGCTGCGCCGATACCACCCCGCGGAGTTCCTGTGCGCGCTCATGAACGCGCAGCCGATGGGCTTCTACCCGCCCGCCACGCTCGTCCGCGACGGCCAGCGGCGCGGGGTGGAGGTGGTGCCGCCGGACGTGAACGTCAGCGACGCGTGCTGCGTGATCCGCGACGGCCGTGTGGTCGTGGGGCTCGGCTACGTGCGTGCGATCGGCAAGGCGGACGCCGAGACGGTGGCGGCCGAACGGGAGCGCGGCGGTCCCTTCGCGAGCGTGCTCGAGCTGGCGCAGCGGACGCCCCTCGCCGGCGACCGGCTGTCGGCGCTCGTCTCCGCCGGTGCCTGCGACTCGTTCGGGAAGCCCCGCCGCCAGCTGCTCTGGGAGCTCGGCCTCGTCCCGCGTAGCGAGGCGGTCGGCAGGACGGGCGGGGAGGAGCGCCAGCTCGCGCTCGCGCTCGGTCCCACCGCCGAGACGCCCGCGCTGCCCGAGCAGACGGTCTGGGAGCGGATGCTCGCCGACTACGGCGGCACCAGCCTGTCGGTCGGCGCTCACCCGCTCGAGTTGCTGCGCCCGCACCTCCCGCCCGGCACGCTCGGGAGTGTCGGCCTCGAGGGCGTCCCGCACCGCCGCGGGGTCACGGTGGCCGGCATGGTCGTCGCCCGCCAGCGGCCCGCAACCGCCAACGGCGTCGTCTTCATGCTGCTCGAGGACGAGCACGGCCACATCAACCTGATCGTCCCGCCGCCGGTCTACGACGCCAACCGCGCGGTGATCCGCGGCGAGCCGCTCGTCCTCGCCCGCGGCACCTTCGAGCGCGTCGGCCGCAACCGCAACGTGGTCGTGAACCGGATCGAGACGCTCGGCCCGCTCGCCCGCCGGATCGCCGGCAGCGGGCACGTCGGCAGCGCCCTGCCGAACGCCCACCACTTCGGGCACCGCTAGCCGTGAGGCGGCGCAGGCGGGGTCGCTGCCGACGCTGCGGTCACGTGTCGCGGATCTCGAGCGCGAAGGGCTTCAGCCGCTTCGCGACCGCCCGGTTGAACGACGCCTCGTACGTGTCGGCGGTGTCCTCGTCCAGCGTGCGCCGGTAGGCGTCGCGGATCTCGGCGAGGGCCTCGGTGCCGAGCTCGCGCAGGTCCGACAGGCGCTCGTAGCTCGCCTCCGCCTCGTCGGCGGGCGCTCGCCGGTAGACCGCCTCTGCCTCCTCCACCTGGCGGATGAGCACCGCCTCCTGCTCGCGGAAGAGCTCGAGCTGCCGGCGCACGACGTCGGCGAACGGGTCGCGCCGGAACACCCCCCTAGACTAGCCCGGCCCGTGCCGCTGCTCGTGCGCACCTGGAACCTCTTCCACGGCAATGCCGTGCCGGCCGAGCGCCGCTCCTACCTGCGCGAGGCGCTCGAGCTCGCGACTGCCGACAGGCCGGACGTCGTCTGCCTGCAGGAGCTGCCGGTGTGGGCCCTGTCGCGGCTGCGCCGGTGGACGGGGCTGCAGGCCTACGGCGTGGTCGCTGCACGCCCGCAGCTCGGCCCCCTGCCGTGGACGGCGGAGCTCGGGCGCCGCGCGACCGCGCTGAACACCGGGGGACTGCGGTCGGCGTTCACCGGCCAGGCGAACGCCGTCCTCGTGGCGTCATCCCACAGAGCCGAGCCGGCGGGCTCGCTCGTGCTCAACCCGTTCCGGTTCCGCCGCCTGCAGAGCCGTCTCTTCGGCCTCGGCTCGATCGCGCGACTCGCCTGGGCGAAGGAGCGGCGCGTCGCCCACGCCGTGCGGATCACCTGCGCCGACGGGCGGCGCGCAGTCGTCACGAACGTCCACACCACGGCCTCGCCCGACAAGCGGCTCCCGGACGCCGAGCTGCTGCGCGCCGCCTGGTTCGCGGATGCCGCCACCCCGCCCGGAGACGTGTGCGTGCTCGGGGGCGACTTCAACGTCCGCGCGGAGGTCTCGCGCACGCTGCTCGACCTGTGCGGGGACGAGTGGGGGTTCTCGCAGCCGGCGGGCGGGATCGATCACGTCCTCGTGCGCGGCGCGGAGGCCGGCGCCGCCGAGACGTGGAGGACCGAGCGGCGGCGGATCGGCGGGAAGCTCCTCTCCGATCACGCGCCCGTGGACGTCACGATCCCATGAGCTGGGCCGAGGCACGGGCCCAGTTCCCGGTGCTCGAGCGCTTCGCGTACCTCAACGCCGGCAGCGTGGGGCCGCTCGCGCGGGCCACCACCGCCGCGCTCGAGCGCGAGCTCGCGATCGACACGGAGGAGGGGAGAGGCTCGGCGACGCGGTTCGAGCGAGTGCTCGCCCTTCGCGAGGAGCTTCGGGCCGCGCTCGCCCGCGTGGTCGGGCTGGGGGCCGAGCACGTCGCGCTGACGGCCTCTACGACCGAGGCGTGTCGCATCGCTGTCGCCGGCCTCGGGGTGGGCGCGGGCGACGAGCTCGTGACCACCGACGTCGAGCACTTCGGTCTGCTCGGCCCTCTCCACGCCAGCGGGGCGCGCGTGCGGGTCGCCGCCGTGCGCGAGCTGCCGGCGGCGGCGGCACTCGACGCCATCCTGGCCGAGGTCGGTCCCCGCACCCGTCTGGTGGCGCTGTCGCATATCGCGTGGAGCACGGGTCACGTCCTGCCGGTCGAGGAGCTCGCGGCGCAGCTCGACGTGCCGCTTCTGGTCGACGGGGCCCAGTCCGTGGGGGCGGTCCCCGTCGATGCGGGCCCGTTCGACTACTACACCGTCTCCGGCCAGAAGTGGCTCTGCGGGCCCGACGTGACCGGTGCGCTCGTCGTGCGTGATCCCGAACGGCTGCGCGTTGCGCTCCCGAGCTACCTGTCCCAGGACGCCTACGAGCCCGACGGGGCGTTCAGGCCGAAGCCTGGTGCGGCGCGCTTCGACCCCGGCTGGGTCCCCGCGTCGTCGCTCGCGGGGTTGCTGGCCGCGCTGGCGACGGCGCCCGACGGCAGGTTTCAGCGTGCGGCGGCGATGGCGGCTCGCTGTCGCGAGGTGCTCGGAGAGCGCGTCGAGCTGGTCACCGAGCCCGGCCACGCGACGCTCGTCACCTGGCAGGCCCGCGGCGACGCCAAAGCGGAGGTGAGCCGCGCTCTCGAGGCCGGTGTCGTGATCAGGGACATGCCGGGTCTCGGCTGGCTCCGGGCGTCCGTCGGCTGGTGGACCAACGAGGACGATCTCGACCGCCTCGTCGCCGTCGCCGCGTGATCGAGCTCCCGGACCTCAAGGCACTCGCGGGCTGGGACGAGCGGCTCCGGGAGGTGGCGACGGATCGTCCCGCCGTCGAGCGTGCGCTCGCCTCCGGCATGACGTACGTCGGGCACGCCTCGCTGCTGCTGGGGCGCTACGCGGAGGCCGTGCGGGCGCTGCGCGACGCGGCGGCCCTGGCGCCCGGCACGGCGACGACGATCCGGCTCGCGGAGGCCCTGCGCTGCGCGGACGAGCTGGCGGAGGCCGAGCGGCTGCTCCGTGACGCGCTGGCAGCCGGCGACGAGCACGAGCACTACGCGCTCCAGCACCTCGGCAAGACGCTGGTCGACGCCGGCCGGGCGCCCGAAGCCGTCGGACTCCTCGAGCGCGCCCTCGAGCTACGGCGGACGGCGGGCGAGCCCGAGCTCGAGCGCTCGACCGAGCTCGCCCTCGAGCGAGCGCACCGCGCCGCGGCGAGCTGACCGAGCCTGCCGTGTCGGGCATCCGGCAGGGCGCGCCGGCAGCGGGCGGGCTAGCCGGCGAGTGGCGCGAAGAGGTCGACCGTGTTGCCGTCGGGGTCGAGCACCTGGGCGTAGCGCTGGCCCCAGAACGCGTCCCACGGCTCCTTGTGGCCCTCGTGGCCTGCCTCGACGAGCCCGGCGTAGGTCGTATCCACCTCCGCCGGCGAGTCGCACAGGAAGGCGAGAGTGATACGACCCGGGCCCACGGGCTGCGTCCAGCCGGGGTCGAAGCTCTTGATCGTCTCGGCGGAGTCCCACATCAGCCGCGCGCCGCCGGGCAGCGTCGCCTCGACGTGGCCCTCGCTCTCTGCCCCCTCAGCGATGTCGAGGCCGAGCCGCCGGTAGAAGGCGAGGCTCGCAGCCATGTCGGCTACGGCCAGGCCGATCGCGTCCAGCCGCGTCACGCCGCCGTGGCCGCCGTGCGGAGGCCGAGCTCCGGGGCGATCGGCCGCAGCGCCTCGACGACGTTGCGGATGTGCTCGTCGAGCTCGAGGCCGAGCAGCTCGGCGCCCGCGTAGACCTCGTCGCGGTGGACGCCGGCGGCGAACGACGGCTGCTTCAGCTTCTTCTTGACCGACTTCGGCTCGAGCGTCTCGATGCCGTCCGGCCGCACGAGGCCGCAGGCGTGGACGAAGCCCGAGAGCTCGTCGCACGCGAAGAGCGTCCGCTTGAGCTGGGTGTCGCGCGGCAGCGCCAGGTGCTCCGCGTGCGACAGGATCGAGTCGACGACGTCCTCCGGGTAGCCCTCGTCACGCAGGAGCGGGGCGCCGTCCTGTGGGTGCTTGTCCAGCGTCGGGTGGATCTCGTAGTCGAAGTCGTGGAGCAGGGCGGTGACGCCCCAGAGCTCCTCGTCCTCGCCGAAGTGGCGCGCGTACCAGCGAACGGACGCCTCCACGGCGAGCGCATGCCGGCGCAGCGCCTCGCTCTGCGTGTAGCGGGTGAGCGTGTCCCAGGCCTGCTCGCGGGTCGGCGTCACGGCCGCTAGCGTATCCGCCCTCACCGTCGCTCCGAGACGCTGGTGCGCCGCATCCGGCCGGGGTTTCCGCCGCAGGTGGCCGAACCCGCCGACCGGCACGGCACACTACGCCGAATGCCCCCGACCACCGTTCAGGAGACACTCGTGGAGTCGCTCGTCATCGAAGGCGGCCGACCGCTCTCGGGCCGGATCCGCGCTGAAGGCAACAAGAACGCGGCGTTGCCCGTGCTCGCCGCGTGTCTGCTCACCGACGAGCCCGTGGTGCTGCAGAACATCCCGCGGATTCTCGACGTCGAGACGATGCTCGCTCTGCTCGAGCACCTCGGCGCCGACGTCGACTGGCTCGGAGCCAACGAGGTGCGCGTGCACGCCGCGCAGGTGGCGACGCACGAGGTCCATGCGGAGCTCGCGAGCCGCATCCGCGCGTCGTTCCTCCTCGCCGGGCCGCTGCTCGCGCGCATCGGTCGCGTCTCGGTGCCGCCGCCGGGTGGGGACGTGATCGGACGCCGCAGGCTCGACCCGCACATTCACGCGTTCGCCGAGCTCGGCGCCAGCGTCAAGGCGAACGGCGGCTACCAGCTCGAGGGCCCGCTCCGCGGGAAGCACGTGCACCTGGACGAGGCATCCGTGATGGCGACCGAGAACGCCGTCATGGCGGCCACCCTCGCGCCCGGCCGGACGACGATCTCGAACGCCGCGTGCGAGCCCCACGTCCGCGATCTCTGCCGCTTCCTGGTCTCGCTCGGGGCGCAGATCGAGGGGATCGGCTCCAACATCCTCTACGTGGACGGGGTCGACCGCCTGGCGGGCGGCGAGTACCGCATCTCCGCCGACCACATCGAGGTGGGGAGCTTCATCGGCATGGCTGCCATCACGGGCGGCGACCTCACGATCGAGGACACCGTGGCGGAGGATCTCGTGCCGGTGCTGCCCGCCTTCGAGCGCCTGGGCGTGCGGGTGGAGCTCGGCGCCGACTCCGTGCACGTCCCGGCGGGGCAGGAGCTCGTGATCAAGGACGACCTCGGCGGCGCCATCCCCAAGATCGAGGATGGCCCGTGGCCTGCGTTCCCCGCGGACATGACGTCGATCGCCATCATGGTCGCGACCCAGGCCCAGGGGACGATCCTGATCTTCGAGAAGATGTTCGAGAGCCGGCTGTTCTTCGTCGACAAGCTCGTCTCGATGGGCGCGAGGATCATCCTCTGCGACCCGCACCGGGTCGTCGTCACCGGGCCCGCACGGCTCTACGGGCAGCGGATGGCCAGTCCCGACATCCGCGCCGGCATGGCGATGCTGCTCGCCGCGCTCTGCGCCGAAGGCACGTCCACGATCGGCGATGCCTTCCAGATCGACAAGGGCTACGAGCGCATCGACGAGCGCCTCCGCGGCCTTGGCGCCCGCATCGAGCGCGTCGTCACGTAAGGCACCCGTCGCGCGCGCAACGGCGAGACATGCCGCCGGCGTCTCGACCGGAACGGCACACCTCCGAGGCGGTCCGGGCAGGGTCACGCGGTACGCTCGGCCGGTGAGCGAGACGCACGAAGGACTGCAGGTCCGAGTCGCGCTCGAGGAGCAGGGCGCCACCGTGGTGAGCACGGGGCTCCCCATCCTCGACTACCTCCTCGATCTGCTCGCCCGCCACGCGCGCTTCGCGCTCCGCCTCGAGGTTGCTCCCGCCGGTGCCGACGAGGAGGTCGCGGCCGCAGGTCGTGCGCTCGGCGAGTCGCTGCGTGAGCGGTTCCACGCCGAGGAGTCGCGCGGCTACGGGTCGGGCAGCGTGCCGGCCGACGAGGCTCTCGCCCATGTCGCGCTCGAGGCGTCGGGCCGCCCGCTCGTCGTCTCCAACGTCGACCTCACCCGCGCGCACGTCGGCGGCCTGCACTTCGACGTGGTCGCGCGCTTTCTCAACGAGCTCGCCCACGGGGGCGCGCTGACGCTGCACGTCCGCCTCATCGAGGGCGACGAGGCCCAGCACGTGCTCGAGTCGATCTTCAAGTCCCTCGGCGTCGCAATCGCGCAAGCGTGCCGCCCCGTCACCAGGAAGGACTGACCGTGTCAGACAAGATCCCGATCCGCACCGAGCAGGCTCCGGCACCGTTTCAGGGGGCGCCGTACTCCCAGGCGATTCGCGTCGGAGACCTCGTCTTCGTCTCCGGTCAGCTGGCGCTCAAGCCCGACCACGCGGAGATCGTCGGCGCGTCGATCACGGAGCAGACCGAGCAGGTGATGAAGAACCTCGGAGCCATCCTCGAAGCCGCGGGAAGCGGTCTCGACCGGCTCGTCAAGACGACGGTGTTCCTGGTCGACCTGAGCGACTTCGCGGGCATGAACGAGGTCTACGCGCGCCACGTCGGAGACCGGCCGCCTGCGAGGGCGACGATCGAGGTGTCCGCGCTCCCCTCCGGCGCGCTCGTCGAGATCGAAGCGGTCGCCACCGCCGGCTGACGCACCCGCCGCGGCGCCGCGGAGGCGGTGCACCGTGTCGCCCCGCGCCCATCATCGCGGGACACGTCCGGCCGGGACAAGCCCGCGGCGGACCTGTCCCCACCACGCGCGGACCCCCGCCCTGGGTGGGGAGTTGCGCCACCCGCTTCCCTGCGGGGAACGCTAGCGAGGCGAGACGCGCGTGTCTGTGACGGCAGCGAGCCGGAACGGAGACGATCTGTCCCCAGCGAAGGCGCGTTCGCACGCCTTGCGAGCGTCCGGCGGCGCGGGCGTCCGGCTCCGGCGGCCGGCTCCGCTGCGGGGCCGTCCGGCTTCGAGCTCATGGCCGCGGGGGCCCTGCCGCGGTGTGCCGCGTCCCGTCCTGGGAGCTGCCGCTTGCTCCCGGTCGCCGTCCTCCACCCGACGCCTCGCAGCGGACGACCTGCGCCTGGAAGACGCCCGCCGCCTCTGCGGCGCCGAAGTCCCGGCGGCGGCCGGGCCGCGCGCGCGCCGGCTCCGTGGCGGGACGGCGGCGTCCGGACGCCCGGCCCGGGGCAGAATGGCGCCGTGGATTGGAAGACGGTCGCGGACTACGTGCGCTCACTCGGGCTCGATGCCTGGATGGTCGGCGGCGCAGTCCGGGACGAGCTCCTCGGCAAGGAGATCCGCGACACCGACTTCGTCGTCCCCGGGGTCGACCACGAGGAGCTGCGCGAAGCGTTGCGACCCCACGGCCGCGTCGAGGATCTCGTGGTCGCCGGCCAGAACGTGGGGGTCCGCCTGCTCCCGCACGACCGCGGCGCCCGCGAGCTCGCGCCGGCGGGAATCGAGTTCGCCCCGCCACGCGTCGAGCGCTCGACCGGCCCGGGCCGCCACGACTTCGAGATCGTGGCCGACGGCTCGATTCCGCTCGAGCGCGACATGGAGCGACGGGACTTCACCATCAACGCCGTCGCCAAGCGGCTCGAAGGCGGCGGCCACCTCGACCCGCTCGGAGGGCAGGCGGACCTGCAGCGGAAGGTGCTGCGTACCACGAGCCCAACGAGCTTCCGGGACGACCCGCTGCGGATCCTGCGCGGCCTGCGCTTCGTCTCGGAGCTGGACCTCGATCCCGACGAGGACACGCTGGCGCAGATGCGCGAGTGGGCGCCGCAGGTGCGCCTGGTCTCTGGCGAGCGGATCGGCGGTGGGCTCGCCGCCGACGGGAGGGGAGAGCTGTCGAAGCTCCTGCTCGGGCCCTCGCCGCTGAAGGCGCTCCGGCTCGCGCGGGACACAGGCGTGCTGCACGCAGTCATCCCGGAGTTCGCGGACGCGATCGGCCACCACCCGGGAACCCCGCGGCAGCCCGCGACCGTCGACGAGCACACCTTTCAGGCCGTGCAGCATGCCGCCGATGCCGGGGCGAGCCTGGCGGTGCGGCTCGCGCTGCTCGTCCACGATCTCGGCAAGCCGGCGTCCCGGGCGAGCGGCGAGCGCTCGCACGCGATGCGGAGCTCCCAGCTCGGCTCAGCGATCCTCGACCGGCTGCGCTATCCGACGAAGCTTCGTGACGAGGTGGTGCGGATCGTCGCGGCGCACTCGTACCCCGTCCCCCGTGAGCCCACGGCCTACGACGGCAGACGATTCCTCGCAGACCACGGGGAGGAACGGGCCCTCGCGCTGGTGGAGCACAAGCGGGCCGACCTCCTGGCGAAGGCGCCCGCGCCGTGGGAGCTCCCTGCGCTGGCCGCCCTCGAGCGGAGGATCGAGGCCGAGCGGGGGAGCGCCCACCGGCTGTCGGACCTCGCCGTGGACGGCTCGCACTTGATCGCAGCGGGCTACGAGGAGGGCCCCCGTCTCGGAGGGGCGCTCCAGACCCTGCTCGACGAGGTGGTGGAGGAGCCGGACCGCAACAACCGCGAGTGGCTCCTCGCGCGCGCCGCGGAGCTGCGGTGATTCGCTGGCAGCCGCCGGGGCCGTACGCAGTCGCCTTCTCCGACCGGCGCGGCGGCGTCAGCGACGGCCCGTTCGCCTCGCTCAACCTCGGGCTGATGACCGGTGACGACCCGGAGCGCGTGACCGAGAACCGGCGGCTGCTGTGCGATGCCGTCGATGCCGTTCCCTCCCGGCTCGCGCTCAACAGGCAGGTGCACGGGGCCACGGTCAACCGGGCCGAGTCGGGCACCCGCGGGACGCCCGGCGATGCCATCTGGAGCGACGAGCCCGAGCTGCCGCTGCTGACCCTGACCGCGGACTGCCTCCCCATCGCGCTGGCGGCCACGGGCGCCCAGCCTGTCCTCGCGCTTGTCCACGCGGGCTGGCGCGGGCTGCTCGCAGGTGTGATCGAGGCGGCGCTCGTGCAAGCCGGGCGGGGTGCTGCCGCGGCGGTCGGGCCGGGAATCGGGCCGTGCTGCTACGAGGTGGGAGAGGAGGTGGCCCGCCCGTACCGGGCGCGTTTCGGCGACGGCGTGTTGCGCGGCCGGAACCTCGACCTGCCCGCCGCCGCCCTGCGGGTGCTGCGCGACGCGGGCTGCGCGGTGGAGCACATCGACCTCTGCACCTCCTGTGACGAGGAGCGGTTCTTCTCGCACCGCCGCGACGGCGTCCAAACGGGGCGCCAGGGCGCGATCGGGCTGATCACGGCCGGCTGAGGCGCCGGTGCTGGTAGAAGGCGGCCCGTGGACGCGGGCCTGATCCGGGATCGCTACGAGCGCCTGCGCGACCGTGCGGGGGAATCCGTCACCGTCGTGGCGGCAACCAAGTACGTGTCGACGGCAGACATGAGCGTGCTCGCAGAGGCCGGCATCGAGGTTGTCGGCGAGAACCGCGCGCAGGATCTCGAGCGCAAGCACGCCGACTACGGCGACACGTTCCGCTGGCACTTCATCGGGCACCTGCAGTCGAACAAGGTGAAGGTGGTCAACCGCTGCTGCGAGCTCGTCCATTCGCTTGCGTCCATGTCGGCGGCCCGGCGACTGACGATCCCGGCGCTCGTCGAGGTCAACCTGTCCGATGAGCCGAGCAAGTCGGGCGTCGTTCCCGCCGAGCTCGAAGATCTGCTCCGTGCGGCGCCCGAGGTGCGCGGGCTGATGACGATGCCGCCGCTCGCGACCGACCCCGAGCTGTCGCGTCCGTACTTTCGCCGCCTGCAAGCCCTCGCGGGCGAGCACGGGCTCGCGGAGCTCTCGATGGGCACGTCGCAGGACTGGCAGGTCGCGGTCGAGGAGGGCGCGACCTACATCCGCGTCGGCAGCCTGCTCTGGGGCGACTCGGACGGATGACCACGGAGGGCGGCCGGAGCGCCCCGTCGCGCCGCCGAGACCTCTAACATCCCGAAATCATGGGACTGGCAGACGTCTGGAGCCGCACGCTCGTCTACTTCGGGATCGCTGAGGAGGACGACGAGGACTGGGACGAGGACGGGTACGCAACGCATGAGGAGCTCGAGCGGACCTACGCCGAGCGTCCAAACGTGCGCCGGCTCGAGCCGCGCCGCCGCCGTGGCGAGTTCGACGACTGGACGGAGGGGGAGCCCGAGGCGCGCCCAGCTCGGCAGGGCTCGCTCCGCTCCCTGTCGCGGCGGAGCGAGCGGAACCTCGAGGTGGCGCCCTCACCGGCGCCGTCGGTCCAGGTGCACCTGGTCGTGCCGCGCTCCTTCAACGACGCCCAGCAGATCGCCGACCGCTTCAAGGACGGCGTGCCGGTCATCCTCAACCTCCAGGGCACCGACGGCGAGCTCTCCAAGCGCCTGATCGACTTCGCCAGTGGCCTCACCTACGCCCTCGACGGGGGCATGCAGCGGGTTGCCGACAAGGTGTTCCTGCTGACGCCGCGCAACGTCTCCGTCTCCGCCGAGGAGCGGGCGAAGCTGCTCGAGCGCGGGTTCTTCAACCAGGCCTGACCGAGCACCGTCCCTGGCGCGTCGCTCGTTCTCGCGCGCAGCCAGGCGGGAGACGTGCGTCCCGCGGCTCAGTCCGTGCGTCACACCGGACGCTGCGGACACTGGCGGGCGCGCGAAATCGCCACGGCAGGAGCGCAGTCCCCACCCACCCGGGGGGAGGCGCCGTATCCACCCGCTCGCGGGTCAGCCTATCGCCGGCGGGCGCACGTGTCTGTGCCGTCTCTGTGCCGATTCACCGCCGTACCGCTCGCCCTCGCGCGCAGGAACCGCCACCACGGAGCCGAAACGGTGAGCGTGTGGGCGACGGGAGCCATGCTCGGCGATGCCATCGACTCGATCGAGAACTTCGTGCACGTCTTCATCGGCGTGTACGTGCTGCTGATCTTCGCGTACATCCTGACGTCGTGGATCAAGCTGCCGTACTCGCCGTGGCTCAACCGCACGCAGCGCTTCCTGTTCGACATCTGCGAGCCGTACCTGCGCCTGTTCCGGCGGGTGTTGCCGCCGCTCGGGCCGCTGGATCTCTCGCCGATCGTCGCCATCATCACGCTCGGGGTCATCGACCGGCTGGTCGGAGTGCTCTTCGACCAGCTGCGCTGAGGAGGTGAGTGAATGGCAGTCACGCCAGTCGAGCTGCGCCATCTGAAGCTCAAACGCACGCTCACGGGCGGCTACCGCAGGCGCCAGGTGGACGAGGTGCTCACGGAGGTCGCCGACAGCTTCGAGGACGTCTGGCGCGAGCGCGAGGACCTGCGCGACCGCGTCGAGCACCTCGAGCAGGAGCTGCGCCGGCACCGGGAGCTCGAGGGGCTGCTCCGCGAGACGCTGCTCTCGGCGGAGAAGTCGGCGATCGAGCTGAAGGAGAACGCTCGCACCGAGGCCGAGCTCGTCATCCGCGAGGCCCACAGCGAGGCGCGCTCGATCACGCAAGAGGCTCGCTCGGACCGAGAGCGCCTGCTCACCGAGGCTCGGCGCGTTCGGGCGCTGCTCAGCTCTGCGCTCGAGAGCGTCGAGGAGACAGCTCCCGAGGCGCCCGAGCAGAGCGAGCGCCCGGCGCAGGCGGCGTAGCACAGCCGGAAGCGAGGATCTCCGAACCTATACTGGCCTCGTGGAGGGGACGAGGCTCCGCGTTCGGGTCGTGCCCGGATCGGCGACGGCGGGAATCGCCGGGCGCCATGACGGCGACTGGAAGATTCGCGTCCGCGAGGCGCCGGACCGCGGTCGCGCGAACGACGCCGTCCTCGAGCTGCTCGCCGGCGCGCTCGCACTGCCCAAGCGCGACGTGCGCCTGGTGGCGGGTCACGGCGGCCGCGTCAAGGTCGTCGAGCTCGCGGGACTGACTGCTGAAGAGACCGACCGCCGTCTGGCGGCGGCCGAGAAAGAGGGGGTCCGATGACGAATCTCCAGACCGATCGCTTCCGCGACGCGTTGCTGACGGAGCGGGAGCGGGTGCGCGGCGCGATCGAGCACCTGCAGCACGAGACCGCCGGCTCGCTCGAGGACGGGACCGGGGAGCTCGTCTCCGGCCTGGACGACCACATGGCCGACGTCGCGACCGAGACCTTCGACCGCGAGCTCGACATCACGCTCGAGGACAACGCCGAAGGTGTGCTCGAGCAGATCGAGGCCGCGCTCAAGCGGATCGAGGACGGCACCTACGGCATCTGCCAGAACTGCGGTCAATCCATCGCCCCTGAACGGCTCGAAGCTCGTCCCTGGGCGGCGCTCTGCATCGACTGCCAGCGCCGCCTGGAGCACGGTTGAGCAACTCGCCGGCGCGGGCGCCGGACATTCGCGTCGGCTCGTCGACCTATGGGCTCGAGCCGGTCTCGCTCGCAGAGCGGCGCATCTCGGCCCGTGGCCCGCACTGGTTGTCGCTCAGCGCGATCGCCGGCGCGGCCATCGCCGCCGACCAGGTGACGAAGCACGTCGTCACGAGCGAGCTCGCGCTCGGGGAGGAGACGGACGTCGTCGGCCCGTTCACGATCCACCACGTCCAGAACACCGGCATCGCCTTCGGGCTCTTCGGTGGCGCGACGGTCTTCGTGACTGCGTTCACGGCTCTCGCCGTGGCCTGGATGCTCTACTTCTTCGCCCGCTCGGGGGCGCGCCACGGCCTGCTGCCGGTGGCGCTCGGCTTCCTGATCGGCGGCAGCGGGTCGAACCTCGTCGACCGGCTCCGACTCGGGCACGTCACCGACTTCCTCGACATCGCGTTCTGGCCGGCGTTCAACCTCGCCGACACGTTCATCGTCGTCGGCGTCGCGCTGCTCGTGGCGGCGCTGTTCGCGAGCGACACGCCGAGCCGGCCCAGGCCGGCGCCCGCTCCGCCCGGCCGCTCCTAGCGGTGAGCGGGCGACGCGTCCGCGTGCGCGTTCCGGAGGAGGCGGCCGGCCTGCGGCTCGACCGCTTCCTCGCCGGCCTCGGCGACGTCGGCTCCCGGCAGGCGGCGCAGCGGCTGCTCGCTGCCGGCTCGGTCACCGTCGACGGCGAGCAGCGGCCCCGGGCACACAAGCTAGGGGGCGGGGAGGAGCTCGCGTTCGAGGCGCCGGAACCCGAGCCGGAGACGCTCGAGCCCGATCCGGACGTTCCGCTGCGGATCGCCTGGGAGGACGAGCATCTGCTCGTCGTCGACAAGCCCGCAGGCGTCGTCGTGCACCCGGCTCCGGGGCACCGCTCGGGGACGCTCGTGCACGCTCTGGTGGGGCTCGGCGCCGAGGGTGGCGAGGCTTCCCGACCCGGGATCGTCCACCGGCTCGACCGGGACACCTCCGGGCTGATGGTCGTCGCGCGGTCTCCGGACGTCCACCGCCGCCTGCAGGCCATGATCCGCCGCCGCGAGCTCGAGCGCACCTACACCGCGCTGGTTCGCGGCCGGCCCCGCTCCTGGCGCGGGCGGATCGAGGCGCCGATCGGACGCGACCGCTCCGACCCGCAGCGGCACTCGCTCGACACCGACCGGCCGCGCGACGCCGTCACCCACTTCGAGGTCGAGCGGCTGCTCGACGGCCACGCGCTGGTCTCCGTCCGGCTCGAGACGGGCCGCACCCACCAGATCCGCGTGCACCTGGCCGCCATCGGCCTCCCCGTCCTCGGGGACGGGGTCTACGGAGTCTCCGAGCCGGCACTCCGCCGCCAGTTCCTGCACGCCGAGCGGCTCGCGTTCGCGCACCCCGTCACGGACGAGCGCGTCGAGGTCGAGTCGCCGCTGCCGTCCGAGCTCGCGCGTTACCTCGAGCGCTTCCGCTCGTAGAGCCGCGCGTCCGCAAGCTCGAACAGCGCGGTCGCGTCGTCAGCCTCGGTCGGGAAGTGGGCGGTGCCGGCGCTGAACGAGACGCCTTCCGGCAGCTGCATCACGTCGCAGCGGCCGTGCAGAGCGTCCGCCGCCCGGGCGACGAAGCTGGATGCCGCTTCGGGGGTGGTCTCCACCAGCGCGACGGCGAACTCGTCGCCGCCCATGCGCCCGGCCAGGTCCGATCCGCGCAGGTTGGCGGTCAGGCACTCGGCGACGTCCTGCAGCACCTGGTCGCCCGCGGCGTGCCCGCGCGTGTCGTTCACCTGCTTGAACAGGTCGAGGTCGGCGAACACGAACGAGAGTCCGTGGCCGAAGCGGCGTGCGCGCGCGAGCTCCCGCTCGAGCTCGCTCCAGAACGCCTCGCGGTTCAGCAGCCGGGTGAGCGGATCACGGCGTGCGCGGTCGCTCAGCTCCGCGGTCGCCCGGTCGAAGTAGCCGCCGACGCACTCGATCACGATCGCGTCGAGCGTCTCGTGCAGGCGGCGCTCGGCGACGAGCAGGTCGTCCTCGTCGAGACGTGCCGCCGGCTGGGAGAGGAAGCGCCAGAGCACGCGGCGCAGCACGAGCAGCTCGGTGACGACCTCGCGCGGCGCGAAGCCCAGCGCCTCGCGCAGGCGGGCGTGCTCGCGGGCGACCTCGGCCAGGCGCGCATCGGGGCCGACGCGCCCCGGCTGCGGATCGGATACCTGGCGGCCGAGCTCGCCGATGAACGCCGGCAGCTCGCCCAGCCGGTCGAGCGGCTGGATGCGCGCGAGCGACGGCATGCTCCCCGCTTCGAGCCCCTCGTCCACGACGAGCTGCGCGAGATCCCACGCGGAGTCCCGCAGGTGATGCGAGACGCGATCGAGCGCCTGCTCCTGGGCACGGTGGGCCGCGTCGCCCGGGCGGACCGGCGGATCGACGACGAGCTCCTCCGGCTGCGAGGGCCGGTCTGAGCGCAGCGGCCTCACGAGAGCCAGGGTAGAGATCAGATCTGTCGTTCCCGCCGGGCAGTCCCAGCCTTCCGCCACCCGCGGTCGCGTCACGAGCCCAGCCTAGGCCAGGCCCGCACCCCTGCCTTCCCGCGAGACGGGCTACACTCCGGGCGATTCTGTCCCTCGTCCCGGCGGGCTCGGGCGAGTGGCGGTGCCGGCGACTTGCGCCGGTTCCACCCGTCCTCCGCCGGCTGCAGTGCCACCCAACCGCAAGGAGGACCACAGTGCCCGTCGTCTCGATGCGGGAGCTGCTGGAGGCCGGAGTTCACTTCGGCCACCAGACGCGCCGCTGGAACCCCAAGATGCGCCGCTTCATCTTCACGGAGCGCGGCGGCATCTACATCATCGACCTGCAGCAGACCCTCGAGCTGCTCGAGGAGGCCTACGACTTCGCCCGCAACATCGCCAGCCGTGGCGGCTCGGTGCTGTTCGTCGGCACCAAGAAGCAGAGCCAGGACGCGATCGCGGAGCAGGCCGCACGCGTCGGCATGCCCTATGTGAACCACCGCTGGCTGGGCGGTCTGCTCACCAACTGGCGCACGATGTCGCAGCGGATCGAGCGGCTGCACGAGCTGCGCCGGCTGCGCGACGAGGAGCAGCTCGACCTGCTCCCCGCGAAGGAGCGGATCGCCATGCTGAACGAGCTCGAGAAGCTCGAGGCCAACCTCGGCGGCGTCGCCGACATGCGAAAGCAGCCGGATGCCGTCTTCATCGTCGACCTGCGCAAGGAGCAGCTCGCGGTCCGCGAGGCGCGCAGGCTGAACCTGCCGATCATCGCGCTCGTCGACACGAACTGCGACCCCGACGAGGCGGACTACATCATCCCCGGCAACGACGACGCCATCCGCGCCTGCGAGTTGATCACCAGGGCGATCGCGCTCGGGATCGAGGCTGGCACGCAGCGCGTCACCCAGGCGGAGCTCGAGCAGAACGGTCGCGGCGAGGCTGCGGCGGCTGCGAGCGGCGAGGAGGGCGCCACCTCCGACGAAACAGCCACGGAGCCTGAGCCGGTCGGCGCCGCGAAGCCAACCGAGACGCCTCTGAGCGAGCCAGTCGCCTCGACGGCACCGGCGGCGGAGGCCGCCGCGGTCGCCGACGAGCCGGCGCCTGACCCTGCTCCGGCGGAGGCACCAGAGGACGCGGCCGCTCCCGAGGCGTCCGCCGAGTCGGCACCCGAGAGCGGGGAGGAGCCGAAGTGACCGAGATCTCCGCCACACTCGTCAAGGAGCTCCGCGAGCGCACCGGCGCGGGGATGATGGACTGCAAGCGCGCGCTCGTCGAGGCGGGCGGTGACATCGAGGCGGCCCAGCGGCTGCTCCGGGAGCGCGGTATGGCCCAGGCCGCCAAGCGGGCCGGCCGGGCGACCACGGAGGGGAAGGTCGGACACATCGTCTCGGACGACGGCTCGAGCGGGACGATGGTCGCAATCGGCTGCGAGACGGAGCCCGTCTCGAACAACGACGAGTTCCTCGTCTTCGCGGAGACGGTGCTGAAGGCCGTCGACGCGGACGGGGTCGACGCGGCCGAAGGCTTCGACACGAAGCGGCAGGAGCTGGTCGCCAAGCTCGGCGAGAACATCGTCGTCGCCGGCGCTGCCCGCTTCCGAGCGAGCGACGGCGGCGTCGTCGCCGCCTACGCTCACCCGCCGGCGAACAAGCTCGGCGTGCTGGTGCAGCTGCGCGGCGGCGACCAGGAGCTCGCGCGCAAGGTGGCGATGCACATCGCCGCCTCGGCGCCCCAGTGGATCGGCCGCGAGGACGTCCCCGAGGACGTGGTCGCTGCGGAGCAGGACATCTACGCCAACTCCGACGAGGTCAAGTCGAAGCCGGAGCAGGCCCGTGAGAAGATCGTGGCCGGCATGCTCAACAAGCGGTTCTTCGCCGCCCAGGTGCTCACCGAGCAGACCTGGGTGCACGACCAGGGCCAGACCGTGGGCCAGGCGCTCTCCGGCGCCGGGGCCGAGGTGCTCGAGTTCGAGCGCTTCTCGCTCGCCGGATGACCGTCCAGTCAGAGACGCTCCCGGTGCCTGCCGGCTCGTCGGGGCAGAGGTTCGAGCGGGTGCTCCTGAAGCTGTCCGGCGAGGCGCTGATGGGCGAGGAGGCCTACGGCCTCGACCTGCATCGGGTCGAGACGATCGCCGCAGAGATCGTCGCGGTCCAGACCGCGGGAACTGAGATCGCGCTCGTGGTCGGCGGCGGCAACATCTACCGCGGCATGGCCGCCTCGGCGGAGGGCATGGACCGCGCCACAGCCGACTACGCCGGCATGCTCGCAACCGTCCTCAACGCGCTCACGCTGCAGGACGTCCTCGAGCGCCAGGGAGCCGACACGCGCATCCTCTCGGCCCTCGGCATCCCCGAGGTCGCCGAGCTCTACATCCGCCGGCGGGCGATCCGGCACCTGGAGAAGCAGCGGGTCGTGATCTTCGCGGCCGGCACCGGCAACCCGTTCTTCACCACCGACACCGCCGCCGCCCTGCGGGCGCTCGAGATCGGCGCCGAGGCCATCCTCATGGCCAAGAACGGCGTCCAGGGCGTCCACGACGGCGACCCGGCAGTCGAGCCCGACGCGCCGCTGCTGCGGCGACTGACGCACCTGGAGGTCATCGAGCGGGGGCTCAAGGTCATGGACACGACCGCGCTCTCGCTCTGCATGGACAACCGCCTGCCGATCCACGTGTTCGGCCTCAGCGACGGCAACATCGAGCGCGTCGCCCGCGGCGAGCACGTCGGCACGATCATTTCCACCCCGCAGGCCGAGGAGGCAGCCGATGATCGATGAGCTCATCGCCGATGCGACCCGTCGCATGGACCGGTCGGTCGAGAACACCCAGCACGAGTTCAACAGCGTCCGCACCGGGCGAGCGTCGACGGCGCTGCTCGACCGGATCAGCGTCGACTACTACGGCCAGCAGACGCCGCTGCAGCAGCTCGCCACCATCAACGTGCCCGAGCCGCGCCTGCTGACGATCCAGCCCTTCGACCCCGGATCGGTCAAGACGATCGAGCGCGCGATCCTGGAGTCCGACCTCGGCCTCACGCCCTCGAACGACGGCAAGGTCATCCGGCTGCCGATTCCGCAGCTCACGGAGGAGCGGCGCAAGGAGCTCGTCAAGGTCGTCCGCCACCTCGCCGAGGACGGCAAGGTCGCGATCCGCAACGTCCGCCGCGACGTCATGCACAACCTCAAGGAGCTGGTCGACAACGGCGACGTCGGCGCGGACGAGGAGCACCGCGCGGAAGACCGTGTGCAGAAGCTCACCGACGAGCACACCCACACGATCGACGAGCTCCTGAAGCGCAAAGAAGCGGAGATCATGGAGGTGTAGCGCGCCCCTCGCGGGCGCCGCGCTCGTCGTTTCAGGAGCCGGCCGTCGGGCGTGCGCCGCGTTGCCTCGCGGGAGCTGAGCCTCCCGCCGGGCGGAGCCCGGCTTCGGGCAGGCCGTCGCGGCTGAGAGCGACGCCGTTGGGGGAACCTGCGGTTCCCTCGCCTCCCTCACGGGGGGACCGGTTTCCCCGTGGCCCCCTCGTTGGTCAGACGCGCGGGGCCGCGTTGTGGCTACGGCGAGCGAAGCTCGCCTTCGCCGGTCGAGGAGCCGGCGAGAGCGCTCGGCGACTCCACAGCGCTTCGCGTTCGCTGAGCCTCCCGCCGGGCGGAGCCCGGCTTCGGCGGCAGGCCGTCGCGGCTGCGAGCGACGCCGTTTGGGGGAACCTGCGGTTCCCTCGCCCCTCCCTCACGGGGGGACCCGGTTTCCCCCGTGGGCCCCCTCGTTGGTCAGACGCGCCGGGGCCGCGCTGTGCCTGCGGGCGGCGGAGCCACCCTCTGGCGATTGAAGAGCGAGCAGCAGGGTCTGTCCCCGTAGGGACTGACCCGCTGTGGCGTCACGCCTCGGCGGACGCGCCCTGCAGGAACTCGATCAGCAGCGGGTTCACCAGCTCGGGCGTGCGGATGTCCGGGCGATGGCCGCCGCCCGGGACGACCTCCACCCGGGCGTCCGGCATCGCCGCCGCGATCGCGCGGGCGTGCTCGACCGGGACTGGCGCGTCCTGCTCGCCGTGGATCAGCAGCACGGGGCACGACACCGAGCCGAGCAGGCGCGCCGGGCGGCGCCAGTCGAGCTCGAGCTCCTGCGCCGCCACGACCTCCGGCGACGCCTCGAGACCGATGCCGACCATCTCCTCGATCACCGCCTCCGACCCGGGCTCGGTGAACACGGCGTGCATGAACGGCCGAATGAAGCCAGGCCAGTCCGTGCGCAACGACTCGAGCACCGCAGGATTCGGCAGGGCCGGATCGGGCTCGAGGCGCATGTACGGGCCGATCGCGACCATGCGCTCGACCCGCGCCGGGTGCCCGGCCGATAGCAGCAGGGCCGAGTTGAGCCCGCGGGACGCCGTCACCACGGCCGCTCGGTCCGCTCCGGCCGCATCGAGCACCGCGAGCGCGTCGTCCGCGTGACGGGGGAAGTCGTAGCCGCTCTCAGGCCGGTCGCTCCTCCCGGCCCCGCGCGGGTCGAAGCGCAGCACGGTGGCGTGCTCCAGGAGGGCAGCGACCTGGTGGCCGACCACGCGCGAGTCGACCAGGTTCCACGTCGGGATGAACAGCACCGTCCGGTCGCGGTCCCCGTAACGCCACCAGGCGATGCGGACGCCGTCCGTGCTCCTCGCCTCACCGTCCTCAGAGGGCCGCGGAGACGGGATCACGGAGCGATCCTAGAGATGTGGCGCGTGCCACGCCTAAGGCTCCGCATGGGTGCGCTCCCGGCGCAGGCGGGGTCGAGTGACGGCCAGGAGGTACGCGTCCCGGTCGAGCGCGTCCGGGACGGTCCGCGCCCGCCGCGGGGGTGGCCCGACGACGGGCAGGTAGCACGCGAACTCGCTCTCCAGCGCACCCTCGCCGCGCGTCAGGCCCCGCAGCTTCGCCTGGAGCTCGGGGATTCGGTCCGTCGCGAGCTGACCCTCGATCACCCCCGCGCTCCCCTGCAGGGAGGGTTGCGCGGGGGTGGCGCCGAGTCGTGCGAGCGCGGGCAGGATGGCGCCGAGGGTGTCGGCCGGGAACTCGAGCCGAAACTGGCTGACCGGCTCGCACACCGCCGTCCCCGCCTGGCTCAGCGCCCGCATGAGGACGAGCGGGATCAGCAGGCGGTAGTCCCGGGCTCCCGTTGCCGGCGACGCGTAGCCGCAGTGGGTCAGCGTGACCGTGCAGTCCGTCACCTCCCAGCCGCAGAGCCCCTCCCGGAGCGTCGCCCGTACGGCCCGCTCGACCGCGGCGCCGAACGGCTCGACGGCGCCGAAGACGTAGAGCGGGATCGATCCCGGGTGGACCTCCAGGCGCACATCGACGCCGCCGGTCGATCCAGGGCCGATGCGCAGGCCTACCGTCGCCAGGAATGGATTGCCGGGCGCGCCGAGCTGCTCGAGCGCCTGACCCGTGCCGGCAAGCCGTTCGACACAGATGGTGGTCGTGTCGCGGAACTCGACCTCGACGCCGAAGTCCCTTGCGAGGCTCGCCTCGACGACCTCTTTCTGCACCTCGCCGTAGAGCGAGACCGTCAGCTCTGCGCGGCCATGGTGGCGCACGTCGATGAGCGGGTCCTGCTCGGCAAGCTGCGACAGGGCGACGCTGAGGGCATGGGCCTCGGCTGGATCGCGGGGTACGACCACCGTCTCGAGCGTCGGCGGGGCGAATTGCCGCTCGACCGCGCGCGGCGGCGGGGTACCGAGCCCGTCACCGATCCTGACCCCGCCGAGGCCCCAGAGCTTCACGATCTGCCCCGCCGACCCCGCCTCGCCGCCGGCCGCGGAGCCATGCTCGAAGACGGCGATCGCCGTGACCTTGGCCTCGTCACCCCCCGGCAGGAGCACGCGGTCCCGGGGCGCACCGTTCCCGCGAAGATGCGCGCGTACGCGATCGGCTGCCCGTCCGGCGCGCGCTCGACCTTGAAGACGAGGGCGGAGAGCGGGGCGTGGGCGTCGCCGGCAGTCGCCGGCAGGAGCTCTGCGACTCCAGCCATCAGCTCCGGGATGCCCGCGCCCGTGGCGGCCGAGCCGAACAGAAGCGGCTGCACGTCCCCGCGCGCTGTCTGTTCGGCCAGCGCGGCCCGCAGGGTGCTCGCGGGCACGCCTCGGCCTTCGACGTAGGCGGTCAACAGGCGCTCGTCGTGGTCGGCAAGCGCCTCGGCCAGCCGCGCGTCATCCGGTGCCGGGGAGATGACGCCGGCTGCGCGCGTGCCGGCGTCGCGGACCGTTCCCAGGACGATGACGCCCGGTGCGAGCCGCTCCCGGATCGCCACGACGACTCGAGCGGGGTCCGCCCCCGAGCGGTCGATCTTGTTCACGAACAGGAGCGTCGGAACGCGCAGGCGCCGGAGCGCTCGCATCAGCACGAGCGACTGCGCCTGCACCCCCTCGACCGCCGACAGTACGAGGACCGCGCCGTCGAGCACGCACAGGACGCGCTCCACCTCGGCGATGAAGTCCGGGTGGCCGGGCGTGTCGATCAGATTCACCGAGACGTCGTCGATCGCGAACGAGACGACCGCGGACTTGATGGTGATGCCGCGTTGCCGCTCGAGCTCGAGCGAGTCTGTCTGGGTGGTGCCGTGGTCGACGCTCCCGAGCTCGTCGATCACACCGGCTGTGTGGAGCAGCCGTTCGGTGAGTGTCGTCTTACCGGCGTCTACATGCGCCAGGATCCCCAAGTTGAGCGTTCGGTGCTGCACGGTTCATACCCTCCGAATAGGTCGTATGGCCCTTCGCGATGGACATGAACGCTGTGCGCATCTTCCCTCCTTGGTGGATCGGCGCCGGTGTCTCGAGGGAGTAAAGCACCGGCAGTCCCCGAGCACCAGGCGCGTTCTGCGCACCGCCGGCGTCGCGGGCCGATCAGGCCGCTGCTGGCGTAGGATCGGCCGGTGAGCGAAGGCCTACTGCCGTCGACGCGGATCGCTCTCGTCGGGGCCGGGTTCGTCGCGGTCGTCGCCGGCCCGATCCTGCTGCTCTTCCCGAACGACACCGGCACCTACTTCGCCTGGGAGATCGCAAACCCGCTCACGCCCGCCTTCATGGGCGCCAACTACCTCGCCGGAGCCGGTGCACTGGCCGTGGCCTATCTGAACCGCTGGGAGGCGGCCCGCGTGATCCTCCCGTCGATCATCGCGTTCACGCTCGTCCAGCTCGCCGCGACGTTCATGCATCTCGACGTGCTCGACTGGTCGCACCCGGTCGCCTGGGCCTGGGTGCTCGTCTATCTGGCCGGCCCGGTGGGCAACGGCATCGCCTGGGCGCTCGAGAGCCGGCGCGCGCGCCCGCAGCCGCCGCCGAGCGCGCGCGTCCCACTCGTCGGCCGCCGCTTCTTCGCCGTCACGACCGTCGCCATGCTCGCCGTCGGCGTGTTCCTCTTCACGGTGCCCGACACGGCCGCCGACATCTGGCCGTGGCCGCTGACGCCGCTCACGGCGAGGATCATCGGCGGCTGGTACATCGCGGGGAGTGCGCTCCAGGTCATGCTGGCGCGGAGCGACCGTCTGCGCGCCGCCCTCGTGGGCCTGGCCGCCACCGTGGCCGTCTCCGGCCTGCAGCTTGCCGGGGCAGCGGCCAACACCGATGCCTTTCTCGGGCGCGACGTCGCGACAGCGGTCTACCTCGCCGCGACCGCGGCTCTCGGCCTCGGCGCGACGGCGACGCTCGTCGCTGCGCGGCGCTCGCCGCCGGCGACTCCCGCGACCGCCTGACGCTCGCGGCTCGCGGCCGACTGTCGCGACGCGCGAGGGCGGCGCGAGCAATGATCCGCTCCCGTGAACGCCGCCGACCCCTCCGAGACCCCGCGCGCGGTCGCCATCATCCTGGACGGGAACGGCCGCTGGGCCGAGCGCCGTGGCCTGCCGACCGCGGAGGGGCACCGTGAGGGCACCCGGGCCGTCCGTCGCACCGTCGAGAGCGCGATCGACCTCGGCATCACCTCGCTCGCGCTGTACGCGTTCTCGACCGAGAACTGGTCCCGGTCGATCGAAGAGGTGGACGACCTGATGGCGATCTTCGGCGAGACGATCGAGCGTGAGCTGCCCGACCTGGCCGAGGAGGGCGTGCGCACCCGCTTCATCGGCCGCCGCGACCGCGCCCCGGACTCCCTGCGAGCGCAGATGGAGGAGCTCGAGCGGGCGACCCGGCAGAACGAGCGTCTGTCGCTCTGGATCGCGTTCGACTACGGTGGCCGGCGCGAGCTCGTCGATGCCGTGCGCCGGCTGGTTCGCGACGGCGTCGAGGCGGATCAGGTCGACGAGGAGCGAATCGCCGCGGCGCTGTACGCCCCCGAGATGCCGGACCCGGACATCCTCATCCGCACGTCCGGAGAGCTGCGGCTCTCGAACTTCCTGCTCTGGCAGTCGGCGTACTCGGAGCTGTACTTCACCGACCGGCTCTGGCCGGACTTCGGCCGGGAGGACCTCGAGCGTGCAGTCGAGGCGTACGCCGGGCGCGGCAGGCGGTTCGGCGGCCGGTGAGCGCGCTCGCCTCCAGGCTGGTCGTCGCCGCCCTCGGCCTGCCGGTCGTGCTGGGCGCCGTCTACCTCGGGGGCTGGTGGCTTGCAGGGCTGGCGATGGCCGGCGCGCTGCTCGCCCTGCACGAGCTCTTCCGCCTGACGCGGGCGCTCCGGCCGGTCGTGCTCGCCGGCTTCGTCGGCGCGCTGCTGACGCTCGCCGGCGCACAGGCCGGCGGCCCCGAGTGGATGGTCGGGGGCGCGTTGTCGACCGTGGCGCTGGCGTTCGTGATCCGCGCGCCGGCGTGGGCACGCGTGTCGATCACCGCCTCGATCGGGGTCACGGTGCTCGGGGTCGCCTGGGTCGCGCTCGGCCTGGCCCATTTCCTGCTCCTCCGCGGGCTGGAGGACAACGGCCGCCTCGCCGCCTTCACGGTCATCCTGGCCGTCTTCGCCGCCGACACGGGGGCCTACGTGGTCGGCAAGCTCGTGGGCCGTCACCGGATGGCACCGAGGGTCTCTCCGGGCAAGACGTGGGAGGGGTTCGTCGCGGGGACGGTCGTGTGCGTCTTCGTGACCTGGGTGTCGCTCTACGAGACGGGCTTCATGACGGGATCGCGGTCGTTCGTCCTGGGTGGCGCGATCGCGCTGGCCGCGGTCACCGGCGACCTCTTCGAGTCGGCCGTGAAGCGGGACGCGGGGGCGAAGGACAGCGGGCGCCTGCTCGCCGGCCACGGCGGCATGCTCGACCGAATCGACGCGCTCCTGTTCGCGGCGGTCGCCGCCTACTACGTGATCCTGGCCTACGGGGCGGTCTGAGCGTGTCGCCGGCGAGTCGAAGGACGTCTGCCGGCCCCTACACTCCTGAGACAGGATGAAGCGAATCGCGCTCCTCGGCGCGACGGGCTCGATCGGCCGCCAGGCCCTCGAGATCGTCGACGCCAACCCCGACCTGGAGCTCTGCGCGATCGCCGCCGGCACCTCGGACGTGAGCGAGCTGGCGGCCGCCCGCGCCGTGCCCCACCACCAGACGGGCGGTGACCTCACCGTCCTGCTCGAGGCTGCCGACCCTGACCTGGTGCTCAACGCCGTCGTCGGCTTCGCCGGCGTCGGGGCCACCCTGTGGGCGCTCGAGCACGGCGTCGACCTCGCCCTCGCCAACAAGGAAAGCCTCGTCGCGGCCGGCGACCTGGCGCTGGCCGCGCATGGGAGGGGCGGCGGGCTGCTGCTCCCGGTCGACAGCGAGCACTCGGCCGCACTCCAGTGCCTGGAGGGGCGCGACCCGGCCAGCATCGACTCGCTCGTCCTCACCGCCTCGGGCGGTCCCTTCCGCGGCCGCACTCGCGGCGAGCTCGAGCACGTGACGCCCTCCGAGGCGCTGGCCCACCCGACGTGGAGCATGGGGCCGCGCATCACAACCGACTCGGCCACGCTCGCGAACAAGGGGTTGGAGCTGATCGAGGCGCACTACCTGTTCTCCCTGCCGTACGACCGCATCGAGGTGGTCATCCACCCGGGCTCGATCGTCCACGCGATCGTCCGCTTCCGCGACGGCGCAGCGCTCGCGCATCTCGGCTTGCCCGACATGCGCGTGCCGATCTCCTACGCCCTCGGCTACCCCCACCGGCCGGCGACGCCGGTCGCCGCGCTGCCGCTCGCGGGCACGACGCTCGAGTTCTTCGAGCCCGACGAGGAGACGTTCCCGCTGCTGGCGCTGGCCCGCGAGGCGGGTGAGCGAGGCGGCACCTACCCCTGCGCCTTCAACGCAGCCGACGAGGTCGCGGTGGCGGCCTTCCTGGAGGGGCGGCTGCCGTTCCTCGGCATCGGCGAGGTCGTCGAGGCGACGCTGGCGCGGTGGGGAGGCGAGCCGGCGCGCGACCTGGCCGAGCTCGTCGAAGCCGACGGGCGCGTGCGGGCGATCGCCGACGAGGAAGTGTCGGCGCGCGGGTTGCGCAGCCGTGCCGCGCTCGCCGGGGAGCGCGTCGGATGAACATCGCCGTCGCGATCCTCGGCCTCGCCCTGCTCGTCTTCGTCCACGAGCTCGGTCACTTCCTGACCGCGCTCGGGGTCGGCATGCGCCCGCGCAAGTTCTACGTCGGCTTCCCGCCCGCGCTCGCGAAGGTGAACCGCGGCGGCATCGAGTACGGCCTCGGCGCGATCCCGCTCGGCGGCTACGTGCGGATCCCCGGCATGCACCGGCCGGCTCCCGGCGACGCCGACCTCGCCTTCGCGCCCGCGCGCGCGGAGCGCACCGAGCTGACCGGTCCGGTCGAGCGCCTGAAGCGCGCGCTCGCAGAGGGCCACATGCGAGTGGCGCGGCAGGAGCTCGGCGGGATCCGCGAGCTCGTCTCGTCGGCCACGCTCTCGCCGCGTGCGCGCAAGGCAGCGGAGCGCGGGGTGCGCGACCTGGACGACGCGCTCGGGCCCGACGCGTACTGGCAGGCGCCGACCTGGAAGCGGGTCGCCGTCATCCTGGCCGGCCCCGCCACGAACGTCTTCTTCGCGCTCGTGCTGTTCGCGGCCCTCTTCCTCGTCGCCGGCGGGGCTGCGAGCTCTCGGGTCGAGACGATTCGCAGCGACTTCCCGGCCGCGGAGATCGGGCTTCGGTCGGGAGACGAGATCGTGGCCATCTCCGGCACGCCGGTGGGCCCGCAGGACGTGGCGCGTCAGATCAACGACTCGAACGGCGAGCCGATCACGATCACGGTGCGCCGTGACGGCGAGACGACCACGCTCGGGCCGACGCGGCCCCGGTTGGAGGACGACGGCGTGTATCGGATCGGCTTCGTGCTCGACCGCGAGGGGCTGAGCCCGCCGGCGGCGGCGTGGCGGGCGGTGAAGCTGACGGGTCTCGTCACAGAGGAGATCGGCAAGTCGCTCGCCCGCCTCGTGACCGGCGAGGGCAGGGAGGACATCTCCAGCCCGGTGGGCATCGTCCAGGGCTCCTCGACGGCGCTCGACCAGGGAGCGGAGCGCTACCTGTGGGTGCTCGGCCTCATCAGCCTGTCGCTGGCGCTCCTCAACCTGCTGCCGCTGCTGCCGCTCGATGGCGGCCACATCATGTTCTCGCTGGTCGAGGGCGTGCGCGGGCGCGCCGTGGGACGGGAGGTGTACGAGCGCGTCTCGGCGATCGGCCTGGCGGTCGTGCTGCTGCTCTTCTTCGTCGGGCTCTCGAACGACATCGGCAGATTGGGCGAGTAGGAGCCGATGCCGAGCGAGCACCAGATCCGGGTCGGAGCTGTCGCTGTGGGCGGCGGCGCCCCGGTGGTCGTGCAGTCCATGACGCTGACGCCCACCCGCGACGTCGAGGCGACGGTGGCGCAGATCGCCGCGCTCGCCTCGGCCGGGTGCGAGCTCGTCCGCTGCGCCGTGCCGAAGATCGAGGACGCCGACGCGCTGCACCGGATCGTGCGGCTGTCGCCGCTGCCGGTGATCGCAGACATCCACTTCAATGCGAGCCTGGCGCTCCGCGCGATCGACGCAGGCGTGGCGGCCGTCCGCATCAACCCCGGCAACATCGGCGGGCCCGACAAGGTCGCCCAGGTCGTGGAGAAGGCGCGCGCGGCCGGCATCCCGATGCGCATCGGCGCCAACTCCGGCTCGCTGCCCCGTCATCTCGACGAGCTGGCTCGCCGCGACCAGGCCGAGGCGCTGGTCGCTGCCGCCCTCGAGGAGGTGGAGCTGCTCGAGCGCCTGGACTTCCGCGACTTCAAGATCTCGGTCAAGGCGACCCACGTCCCCACGATGATCCGCGCCTACCGCATGCTCGCAGCGAGGGTTCCGTACCCGCTGCACCTGGGCGTGACCGAGGCCGGAACCCCGTTCGCCGGCTCCATCAAGAGCGCCGTCGGGATCGGCTCGCTGCTCGCGGACGGCATCGGCGACACGCTGCGCGTCTCGCTCACCGCCGACCCCGTCCGGGAGGTGGAGGTGGCGTGGGAGATCCTCAAGGCGCTCGGCCTGCGCGAGCGCGGCCCGGTGATGATCGCCTGCCCGTCGTGCGGGCGCGACAACGTCGGCGTCGAGAACCTCGCCGTCGAGGTCGAGGCGCGGCTGCGTGAGTATCCGCAGGCGTTCGAGGTGGCGGTCATGGGCTGCGCGGTCAACGGACCGGGGGAGGCGGGCGACGCCGACTTCGGCATCGCGGGCGGTCGCGACGTCGGCTTCATCTACGCGCACGGACGGGTGCTGCGGAAGGTCGAGTCGCCCGTGCTCGTCGACCAGCTCTTCCGCGAGATCGACGCCTGGATCGAGGACGGCATGCCGCGCCCGAAGCGCCTCAAGATGGCGAAGCCGGCCGCGCTCGCGATGGCCGAGGCGTCGCTGATCCCGGTCGAGTAGCCGCCGGCTCTCGGCAGCGGTTCACGAGCGCGCGCGGGCCAGAGTCTCCCTCGGAAATTAGTGGCTGACAGCCACCAACTCGAACCGAGTGACTGTCCCAAGCCAAATTCGCTTGTGGCTGTCAGCCACTAACTGCTCCTTCGGCGCGCGGAGGTCGCTCCACGGGGCCTCCGGGCCGCGGCCTCAACTAACCTCTCGGCCTTGTGATCGCACGGCAGTCGAAGCTCTTCATGCCGACCCTTCGCGACGCGCCCGCAGATGCGGAGGCCGCGTCGCACAAGCTCCTCGTCCGCGGCGGCTTCATCCGCCAGGTGGGGGCCGGCCTCTGGACGTACATGCCGCTTGGCTGGAGGGTGCACCAGCGGGTCGTGCAGGTGATCCGCGAGGAGATGAACGCGATCGGCGGTCAGGAGATGCTCTGCCCGTCACTGACGCCGGCCGAGCTCTGGGAGCAGACGGGCAGCGATCACGATCCCGGAGCTCTTCAAGCTGACCGGACCGCAGCGGGCGGCACGTTCGTCCTGCCGCTGACGCACGAGGAGTCGATGACGTTCCACGCGCGCGAGCTGCAGAGCGTACAAGCAGCTGCCGCAGGTCTGGTACCACTTCAGCACCAAAGACCGCGACGAGCCGCGCCCGCGCGGCGGCCTGCTGCGGCTACGCGAGTTCATCATGAAGGACGCGTACTCGTTCGACCGCGACCAGGCGGGGCTCGACGTGAGCTTCGACCGCCACGCGCGACGCCTACGACCGGATCTTCGAGCGCGTGCGGGGTCGAGGCCTACGCCGTGCAGGCGGAGTCCGGGATGATGGGCGGCAAGGAGTCGATCGACTTCCTCGCGCCGTCCGGCTCGGGCGAGAACACGCTCGTGACGCTGCGAGCGAACGGCGACTACGCCGCAGATCTCGAGGTCGCCCGCGGGGTGCCGCGGACGCCCGAGTTCCCGGCGCCGCTCGCCGCGCCGGAGGAGATCGAGACGCCCGGGGTGACGACGATCGAGGCGCTTGCCGAGTTCCTCGGCATCGACCCGGCCGCGACGTCGAAGGCGATGCCCGTCGTGGTGGGCGACGGCACGCGTCGTGCTCGCGCTCGTCCGCGGCGACGACCGGCTCGAGGAGGCGAAGCTGCCGACGCGCTCGAGCGCGGCCTTCCGCCCGGCGACCGAGGACGAGATCCGCGAGGCGTTCGGCGCCGAGCCGGCGGCTCGATCGGCCCGGTCGGGTTCAGCGGCGAGGTCATCGCGGACGAGAGCCTGCGCGAGGGGCAGTTCGTGGCCGGCGCGAACCGCGACCGGCTGGCACCTGCGCGGTGTCGAGCAGGGCGCGACTTCGAGGCCCGCGTTCGCCGACATCCGGCAGCCGCGCGACGGGCGATGCCTGCCCGCTCTGCGGCGGCGAGCTGACTGTTCAGACGGCGATCGAGGTCGGCCACATCTTCAAGCTCGGCACGCCGCTATTCGGAGCCGCTCGGCGCGATGTTCCTCGACGAGGACGGCGAGGAGAAGCCGCTCGTCATGGGTCGCTACGGCATCGGCCCCGGCGCGGGTCATCGCCGCCGCTGTCGAGCAGCACCACGACGAGCGCGGTATCAGCTGGCCGGCAGTGATCGCGCCGTACGACGTGCACGTGCTCGTGCTCGCCGGCGTCGAGGAGCAGGGGCTCGAAGCGGCGCGCGCCTTCGAGGAGGGCGGGCGCTCGCGTCCTGCTCGACGACCGCGACCAGCGCCCGGGCGAGAAGTTCGCCGACGCCGACCTGCTCGGCATTCCCACTGCGCGTCACCGTCGGGAAGAAGACCGTCGAGGACGGCGCCGTCGACGTGCGCGACCGCGCCACCGGCGACGAGCGGCGTGTCGAGATCCGCGAATTGGCGGGGGTGGCGTAGTGCCTCGACGGCGCCGGTTCAGCTCCGAGGCGTTCGGGCCGACGCTCGAGCGGCTGATGACCGAGACGGGCGTCACCTACCGTGCGCTCGCCCACGCCGCCGATCTCTCCGCCGGCTACCTGAACCACATCGTCCACGGCAACCGGCCCGTTCCCGCCGACGACGTGATCGAGCGCATCGCCGGCGCGCTCGGCGTCGAGCCCGAGCACTTCCGCGAGTACCGGCTGCGGCGGATCACCGAGCGGCTCGAGGCGATGCCCGAGCTGATCGACCGCCTCTACAAGCGCCTGGGCTGAAGACGACAGAAAGCGGCCGGGCGGGCCGCCTTCTGAGGAGGTGGAGTCGAAGACTCCTCCCGGACACGGTGCGTTTGCCCGGTCCGGACGGATCGGAAACAGACCAGAGCACGCTGGAAGACGTGCAAAGGGTCGGCTTCCGGCCGATCGGCTATCGTGAGGGCGCGCGGGGTGTGGCGCAGCCTGGTTAGCGCGCTTGTCTGGGGGACAAGAGGTCCCCGGTTCAAATCCGGGCACCCCGACTGTCGCGAGCGCACGGCGCTACGCGCCGGGCGCCGCTTCACGGGGGAAACCCGGTTTCCCCCGTGGGCCCCCTCGTTGGTCAGACGCGCCGGGGCCGCGCTGTGCCTGCGGCCGGCAGAGCCGGCCTCCGGCGGTGAGAGACGCGGGTAGGGATCTTCGCATTGGCGCACCCGCGCCGTGGCGATGCGAGCTGCGCTACTCGACGAGCCACAGCTCGCGCTGGGGTGTGCTCAGCCACTCGAGGCCGTTCGAGGTGACGAGCACGACCTCCTCGAGCCCGATGTAGCCGCGGCCGGCGACGGGCGCGCCGTACTCGAGCGTGTAGACGTGGCCCTCCTCGACCAGGCCGAGCGGAGCGTCGCCGTAGCGTTCCCAGCGCGGCCCGAGCACCGTGCCGCCGTCGTGGGCAGCACGGCCCAGCTGGTGGCCGAGTGCGTACTTCGGTTCCTCGTAGCCGGCCGCGACGAGGGACGCCCGGGCGGCGGCGTCGACCTCGTGCCCGACAGCGCCGGGACGTAGCGCGGCGGCGCCCGCGTCCATCGAGGCCCACACGTCGCGCCACACGGTCAGTACGTCGGCGGGCGGCTCGCTCTCACCGTCGTCGAGCAGATACCACACGCGCTGCAGGTCGCTGCAGTACTCCTCCTTCTCGACGCCGAAGTCCATGTGCAGGAGCTCGCCCCGCCGAGTCTCGAGGTCGCTCGGCCCGCTGTGACCGACCTCCTTCTCCGGGCCCGCGTTGACGGCGGGGCAGTGGTCGGTCTCCCACGCGTACCCGAGGCCGCGCTCCGCAATCTCCGCCTGCATGAGCGCAGCGATCTCGGTCTCCTTCATTCCCGGCCTGAGCCGGTCTCCGGCGAGCGCGAAGATCTCCTCGGTCTCGGCGACCGCAGCCCGGATCCGCTCGATCTCGAACGGCGACTTCCGCCCGCGCAGCGATCCGACGATCGGCTCCGAGGAGACGAGACGGTCTGCGTACGGCGTCCCCGCCAGCGTCTCGCAGAGCACGAGCCACATGCCGTGCGTCAGCCCGTCCGCCGCCGGGTCGCTCTCCGAGTAGTTGACCGCGATCGTCTCGGGCGACAGGCGTTCGATGCTCTCGCGTAGCGGCGGCCGCATGCTCTCGTCGTAGCCCACGACCTCCGAGTACAGGCCGAGCCGCTCGACGCTCTGCGCGTCGTGGCGCCCGACGATTGCGATCCGCTCACCCGAGCGGGAAAGCAGAAACGCGCCTTGCCACGCGCAGTACGTACCCGCGATCAGGTCGAGACAGGGGTCGCGAGTGAGGAGCGTCTCGCGAACGAGCGTGAGCCAGAGGTCGACCCCGTGCTCCTCGAGGATCGAGGGCACCTGGTCGAGCTTCTCACGGACGAGCGTCACCTCTGTCATTGCTGCAGGATCTCACGCCCGCGATCCACTCGGACAGACTCGAGGGGGCCTTCACCGTCTCGGCCCTCAGTGCTCCGGACGAACCTCTCTGGCCACGATCAGCCCGAGAAGGTCAGCAGCGCGACGTCTTCCTGCTGATCCGGCAGCCACAGGTCCGGGTTGGTCGTCTCCTCGTTCAGCAGCACCTCGAAGTGGAGGTGGGTGCCCCAGCAGGAGCCGGTGCAGCCGACGCTGCCGAGTGGTGAAGCCCGCGTGACGATCATCTGCTCGCGTACGTCGACCGTCCCGAGGTGCGCGTACAGCGTCGTCAGGCCGCGGCCGTGGTCGACGATGACACGATTGCCGTAGCCGGACTCCCAGCCCGCGGCGACGACGACACCCGCTGCGGCGGCACGAACCGGCGACCCCTCCGGGGCGTCCAGGTCGACGCCGCTGTGCATGCAGCAGCCGCGGAACCCGTATTCGCTGAGCACGGCGCCATCGACCGGCCAGGCGAGCGAGGCGTGGAGTGGATGGCTGATCGCGCGCACGCGGCGGCTGAGCGTGTCGAGCCGACTGGACGCAGTGACGCTACGCCGGCGCGCGTCACCGGCCTCGGCACGCGCCACGGCGAGTTTCCGGCTGAGCTCGGCGACGCTTCGCTCCGCCGCGTACGCCGAGACGAGTGCCGCTGCGGCCACGGCTGCGGCGGCGAGCACCACGAGGACCAGCGCGACAAGGCGGAGACGGCGCACCACACGAGGCCAGTTCCCGCCTCGTCTCGGGGTTCCTGCCGGCCGTCGCAGCGGGAGAGAGAGTATCCCGCGCGCGGGCGGGGTTTCCCCCTTTGACTCCGGCACCTCCCCCGAAGCGCCGCCGCGAGACCCGCGCGCGGATCCGCCGCCAGGAGTGTCCGTAGCGGCAGGCCAAAAGTCAAGCACAGATCTCGGTTGACCGCGCTTTCACAACCGGTCACGATTGGAGCACCCCGCGCCGGCCGCCGGGAGCAATCCCGACGTGGGCTTCGGCCCCGTGGACGAGGAAGCGGGCCGGCGCGGGGCCCGCCTCTCCTGTCCGTCAGGTGGTCTTCGGCAGCTTCGGGATGTCCGATCGCGCGCCCCAGAGCACGATCGTGAAGTCGCGTGAGACCGCCGCTCCGGTGGCCGAACTGGTCGTCAGGACGATCAGCGCCTCGGTGCCGGCCGGCCGGCGGACGGCCGCCTCGGTGGTCGTGCCCGCCCGAATGCGGACCGTCGTCCGCTTGCGCGCATCCTGGGAGAGACCGGGCACGACGACGCGGTAGATGCCGTCACCGACCCGTCTGACCGAGGGGGGAGCGCCGAGCCGGCTTACCGAGCCGACCAGCTGGCCTGTCGGCCCGTCGACGGTCGCCCGTGCGAGCACGATCTTGCCCTCGGGCGGAGGCGGCGTCGTGGTGGTTGTCGGCGCGGTCGGCACGCTGGTGGTGGTCGCCGTCGATGTGGTGGTCGTCGCGGTGGGAGCGGTCGTGGGGACACTCGTGGTCGGGTCGGGCGCCGTGGTGCTCGACGCGGTTGTCGTCGGAATCGTCGTCGTGGGCTCGCTGGTCGTGCCGGAGACCTCGTCGTCGTCGTCGATCAGCGCCGGCACCGCAATCACGCCGAGCGCGAAGAGCGTCGCCCCGAGCGCCGCGGCCACGAGAAAGCGCGCCCAGGGGTCGGTGCCCCCGGGAAGGGCGAGTCGACTGGCCCCGCCTCGCCTCGACGTGAGCAGGTGCAGGGTCGCGAGCAGCGCGACGGCCGCCGCGATGAGGAGGGCGTACACCATCCGCGCGCGAGGTTACAGCGGTGAGCGGCCGACGAGGGTCGCCTAGAGGGCGGTCGCGATGAACGGAGCGCCGAACGCGAAGCCCAGCGCCAGCAGCACGGCCAGAGCGAGGCCGGCGGCCCACGGGTCGCGGCGCCCGGCGACGCCCCGCAGCGTGCCTGCGACGGACGGCAGCCCGCCCGCGGCGGCAGTGGCACGCGAGAGGTGCACGCCGGCCAGCAGTCCCACGGCGGCGAGGACGACGAGCGCTTCGGCGCTCACGATCGCAGAGAGCAGCACTAGAGGAGGATGCGAACCGCGATCTCGGGGTGGCACCCGGCCTGGACGATCTCAACCGCCTCGTGCAGGTCGATCTGGGTGTTCGCCGCGATCACCATGGCTGCGGGCCAGCTGTAGCCGACACTCGCGAGCTGCTCGACGCGCCACCGGATCACACGTTCACGGTCGGTGTCGTCGGCGAGATATGCGGGCTGCTGAGTTGCAACGGCCATGGGACTCCTCCGTCCGATGGGATGCCTGTTCCCTCGTTGTAGGACGGAGCTGGGTGACTGGCGATCCCCCGGAAGGGTGAACGCTTCCCCTCTTTTGGGGGGAGCTGTCACAGCCGATAACCCATGTGTGAGGCACGTACTCAGGCTCTCGGTCGCGGTGTCGCTGCTGGCCTATGCGGCGGGCGCAGTCGCGTTCCTCTGGCGAGCGCGCGCCTGGTAGGCGAAAGGGCCGGGAGGCCCGGGGCCTTTCGGCCCCGGAGCGGGGGAGGGGCACACTCCCGGCCCACGTGCACGTTCGACGCCCTCTGAGGAATCCCTCACCCTCGACGACGCCGAGGAGCGCGAGCGGCGCAACAGGGCACGCACGGCGGGCTCGCCTCACCGCTCCCACCGCGCGCTCGATGTCCTCGTAGGCGAACGGCGCGCCTCCCCGCCAGGTTCCGCTCGCTCAGCCGGTCAGCACGTCGGCGCCGCAGCCGAAGACGAGCGCGGCGAGCACGTCGCAGTCGTCGATCCCGTGCAGGGACGGGTGTCCGAGATCGACACCCACGTCCGGCCACGTCTCCAGCCCGAGCGCCGCTGCTCCCTCGTCGGCGCCTGCGCAGAGCAGCGTGTCGAGCGGAACGACGCCGCGGCGCCCCGACGCGCGCCGGGCGATCCCCTCGAGCTCGCGCAGCTCCTCGAGCGGGTCCACCCGCACGCAGGAGTCCGACCCGATGCAGATGCCGATGCCGCGCTCGAGCAGCCGCTCCACCGGCGCGAAGCCGTCGCCGAGGTTGGCCTCGGTCGTCGGGCACAGGCAGACGCGCGCGCCGGACTCGGCGAGGAGATCGAGCTCGGCATCGTTCGCCTCGGTTGCGTGGATCACGGTCGTGCGAGGCCCGAGGCAACCCGCGTCGGCGAGCAGCTCGATCGGGCGGCGACCGTGCTCGGCGAGGCACTCCTCGACCTCGCGGGGCTGCTCGCATGCGTGCACGTGCAGCACCAGCGTCTCCTGCTCGGCGTACGCGGCGAGCTCGCGGAGCCAGTCGGGAGGGCACGCGCGCACCGAGTGGGGAGCGAGCCCGACTCGCAGGCCGCCGGCGCTGGAGCGCCTCCAGCTCGGCGAGGTACGCGGCCACCGAGTCCTGCCGGAAGCGAGGGCTGCCGCCGCGCGCGTACGCGACGTACAGCAGCACAAGCTCGATACCCGCCTCGCCGGCCGCTTCGCCCGCCGCCCGCGCCTCCGCGGCGCCGAGGTAGTGGAACTCGCCGACGGCGGTGTAGCCGGCCGCGCGCTGCTCGCGATAGGCGTCCGCGTACCCGGCGCGGACGGTCTCGGGCGTCTGCTGCTCCGCCTCGGCGATCATCCGCTCGCGCCAGGCCCAGAAGTCACCGTGCTTGCCGCTCTCGGCACAGCCGCGCAGGCGCCGCTGGAAGGTGTGGCTGTGGGCGTTCACGAAGCCCGGCAGTGTCAGCGACACGCGGCGACGCTAGCACCGGCCGGGGCTACCCGCGGGCGCGCGGACCGTCCCCCCGCTGCGAACTATCCTTGTCCCGTGGCGAGCCGTGCCGTCCCCGCTCCGCTTGCGCAGCTGCCGAACGCCTTGACGATCGGCCGGCTGCTGCTGATCCCGATCTTCGTCGTCTTGATGCTGCGGGCCGAGGGAGGGCAGAGCTTCGCCGCAGGACTCATCTTCTGGGCTGCGGGCATCACCGACCAGGTGGACGGCTTCCTCGCACGTCGCTGGCACGCGGAGTCGGCTTTCGGCAAGGTCGCCGACCCGCTGGCGGACAGGCTGATGATCGACGCCGCCGTCGTCCTGCTCTGGCTGGACGACCGCCTGCCGTGGGTCGCGCTCGGGCTGATCCTCGCGCGTGATCTGATCCTGCTCGCCGGCTACCGCGTGCTGACGCCGCGCGGCGTCGAGCTCGACGTCAACACGCTTGGCAAGGCGGCTACGTGGGTGCTGTACGCGTCCCTCGGCCTGATCATCCTGACGTCGCCCGGCACCGACTGGCCGCTCTGGCTCTTCTGGATCGGGCTTGCGATGGCCGTGGTCGCCGGCGCCGCCTACGTCGCGGCCGCGTATCGCCTGTTGCGGAGAGCGACGTGAAGGCCGTCGTCATGGCCGGTGGCGAGGGCACCCGCCTCCGTCCGCTCACCTCCAACCAGCCCAAGCCGATGGTGCCGATCGTCGGCAAGCCGTGTATGGAGCACATCCTGGAGCTGCTCCGCCGGCACGGGCTGGAGGACGTGATCGTCACCGTCGCCTTCCTCCCGCAGGCGATCCGCGGGTACTTCGGCGACGGTGAGACGCTCGGCCTGCGGGTCGAGTACTCCGTCGAGGAGTCGCCGCTCGGCACCGCCGGCTCCGTCCGCCAGGCTTCGGACCGTCTCGACGAGACCTTTCTCGTCATCTCCGGGGACGCACTCTGCGACTTCGACCTGACAGAGCTGATCGCCTTCCATCGCGAGCGTGGAGCCGCGGTCACGATCGGCCTCAAGTCGGTGCCCGACCCGCTCGAGTTCGGGATCGTCGTCACCGACTCCGAGGGTCGCGTCGAGCGCTTCCTCGAGAAGCCATCGTGGAGCCAGGTCTTCTCGGACACGATCAACACCGGCGTCTACGTGATCGAGCCCGAGGTGCTCAGGCACGTCCCCACCGGCCGCCCGTACGACTTCTCCAAGGAGCTCTTTCCGCTGCTGCTCGAGATGGGCCGGCCGATCTACGGCCATGTGCTCGACGGGTACTGGCAGGACATCGGCAACCTCGATCAGTACCGGCAGGCCAACTTCGACGCGCTCGACGGGCTTGTCAGCCTCGACATCCCGGGCATCCGCCTGCGAGGGAACATCTGGATGGGAGAGAGCGTCGAGGTCGACGACCTGGACGCCATCGAAGGACCGGCGTTCGTCGGCAACTACTGCCGCATCGCGCCGGAAGCCTCCGTCGGGCCGCATTCGGTGCTCAACACGAGCGTGACCCTGCTCGAGCGGGCTCGGACGACGCGTTCGGTGGTCGACGTGTCGACCCATCTCGGTCGCAGCGTGCTCGTCGAGGGTGCGATCCTCGGCCGGTCCTGCGACGTCCGCTCGCATGCGCGCATCCATGAGGGCGTCGCCATCGGCGACGAAGTGACGATCGGCGCCGAGAGCGTGGTGATGCCCGGCGTTCGCATCTACCCGTACAAGGAGGTCGAGTCGGGCGCGCAGATCCACGAGAGCCTGATCTGGGAGGCGCGGGCGGCGTCACGTCTGTTCAGCGCCGACGGGATCGCCGGGCGCGTCAACGTCGACCTGACCCCGGAGACGGCGGTGCGCGTCGGGGCAGCGCTCGGAACGGCGCTGAAGCGAGGCGCCCGCGTAGTCGCGAGCCGCGAGGGCCCCGCCGCGGCCAGGCTGGTCAAGCGCGCGATGATCTCGGGCCTGATCTCGGCCGGGGTGGACGTCGCCGACCTGCGCGTCATCCCGGCGCCCGTCAACCGCCACCTGCTCAAGAACGAGGGGGCCGAGGCCGGCTTCCACGTCGGCATCAGCGCGAGCGACTCCGAGGTCGTCCAGGTGCACTTCTTCGAGCAGCCCGGGATCCAGCTCACCTCCGCGCTGCAGAAGGAGATCGAGAAGCACTTCTCCCGTCAGGAGCTCCGCCGGGTTGCAGCCCGCGACGTGGGGGAGATCAGCTACCCCGCGCGTGCCGCGGAGACGTATGCCCAGGAGCTGCTGTCCGGGCTGGACGCCGACGCGATCCGGGAGCGCAAGTTTCGCGTCGTCGTCGACTACGGCTACTCGGCGGCGTCGTTCGTGCTGCCGCTCGTCCTGGGGCCGCTGGGCGTCGAGGCCGTGTCCGCGCACGCCTTCACCGGCGAGTCGCCCTCGGGCGGATCGACGCTCCGCGGGCTCGTGGGGCAGGCGAAGAAGCTCGTCGGCGCGGTCGGTGCCGATCTCGGCGCCGTCTTCGACGGTGCCGCCGAGCGGCTCTACCTGATCGACGAGCGTGGCCGCGAGATCCCGGTCGAGCAGACGCTCCTGCTCTTCCTGCGGCTGATCTCGAGCAACGGTCGCTCCGGCAAGCTCGCGTTCCCGATCACGGTCACGAGCCAGGTCGACCAGCTCGTCGACGGCAGCGGCCTCGAGGTCGTGCGGACACCTGCGTCGCTCGCGGAGCTGACGCGGGCTGCCGCGGAAGAGGGTGTCGTCTTCGCCGGCGCAGTCGGAGGCGGCTACGTCTTTCCGGAGTTCCTCCCGGCGTACGATGCCGTCGCAAGCCTCTGCAAGCTGCTGGAGCTGCTTGCCCCCGTCGGCCAGCCGATCTCCAGCCTGGTCGCGGAGTTGCCGACCTCGACGCTCGTCCATCGCCAGCTGCCGTGTCCATGGACGTTCAAGGGCTACATCATGCGCGTCCTCACCGAGCGGCTCAAAGACCGCGACGTCGACCTGACGGACGGGATCAAGGTCTTCGACGAGCGTGGCTGGGCGCAGATCCTGCCCGACCCCGACGAGCCGCTCGTGCACGTCTACGCAGAGGGGCGAACCGCCTCCGAGTCGAGCGAGCTCGAGGGCGAGCTCCGGGGGGTCATCGAGGAACTCCTGCAGGAGGAGGCAGAGCCGGCGCGTCCAACCTCAACGTGAGGTTGACCCTTCGGGGCGCCTCCTGCTCTAATCCGTGAACCCACCTTCGACCGAAAGGGCCTCAGTGGAAGCGCTTCCCGACCTCGCAACGCTGTCCGACCAGGAGCTCAAGGACCTGATTCGTGAGCTCGTCCGGGAGGAGAACGAGGTGTCGTACCGCCGCCGGATCCTGCACGGCAAGATCGACATCCTGCGCGCCGAGCTGGTCGCGCGCCTTCAGGGCTCGGTGCAGGCGGGGGAGAGCCCCATCAGCGAAGCCGACGTCGAGCGGCTCACCGAGGTGCTCGCTGCCAAGAGCGCGCCGCCGGTCGACGTCGAGCTGGATCGCCCGTAGGCGGATGGTGACGGCCGCGGGGACAGCGGGTGCGAGCCCGGAGGGGACAGTGGTTGTGCACACGGCCCCGGAGAGGATCGTGGCCGCAGGTGTGCGAGGCGGGGGCGGAGCCGGGCTCTGCCCGGCGGGAGCCCCGGCCGGCCAGGAGCGTGTGGAGGTTCGGTTCGACGTCGCTGCTCTCTCGCTGCTGGCGTGCTCCTGCGGGTGCGAGCCCGGAGGGGACAGTGTTGAGCACACGGCCCCGGAGAGGATCGTGGCCGCAGGTGTGCGAGGCGGGGGCGGAGCCGGGCTCTGCCCGGCGGGAGCCCCGGCCGGCCAGGAGCGCGTGCGCGCTGGGGTCGATGCTGGTGCTCTCTCGTTCCTGGCGTGCTCCTGCGGGTGCGAGCCCGGAGGGGACAGTGTTGTGCACACGGCCCCGGAGAGGATCGTGGCCGCAGGTGTGCGAGGCGGGGGCGGAGCCGGGCTCTGCCCGGCGGGAGCCCCGGCCGGCCAGGAGCGAGAGATGAGTCATGTGTACTGCCCGGAGTGTGGCTTTCAGAATCCGATGTCGGCCAACTTCTGCGCCCGCTGCGGAGCGCACCTGACCAGGGCCGACGAGCCGTCGGACGTGACGATGACGTACACGCTCGACGACGCCGCGGCGGACACCGAGGCGCCGGCAGAGCCGGCGGTGGAGGGTCCCGCGCTGGTCGTCCGCTCCGGTGGCGGTCGTGCAGGCGAGCACTTCATCCCCGAAGGGGAGCGGACGCTGATCGGCCGGTCGCCCGACTGCGAGATCTTCCTCGACGACGTGACCGTCTCACGCCGTCATGCGGTCATCGTCACGACCGACGGCGGCTATGCGGTCGAGGACCAGGGCAGCCTCAACGGCACGTTCGTCAACCGACGCCGGATCGAGCGCTCCGACCTGGAGAGCGGGGACGAGCTGCAGATCGGCAAGTATCGGATGACGTTCTACGCGTGAGCGCTGCGGTCGAAGCCGGCAGCGAGGAGGGGCGCCTCACCATCGGGGCCGTCTGCCGCGCGCTCCAGGACGAGTTTCCCGACGTGTCGATCTCGAAGATCCGCTACCTCGAGGACCAGGGGCTGCTCGCGCCGTATCGGACGCAAGGCGGCTACCGGCTGTTCGACGACGAGGACGTCGAGCGTCTGCGGACGATCTTGCGGCTCCAGCGCGACGAGTTCCTGCCGCTGCGCGTGATCCGGCAGGAGCTGGCTTCGACGTCCTCCGGTGAGCGGCGTCGGAAGCGTCCCATCGCTCTGGGCGAGCCGGAAGAGGAGATCGATCTCGACGAGCTCTGCCGGCGGGCAGGGGTGAGTGCCGACCTCGTCCGCGAGCTCGAGGGCTTCGGCTTGATCGAGGCGGCAAGCAGCGCGAGTGGCCGCCGCTACGCCGACTCGGACGTGGACGTGGCCGCCGCCTGCGCCGAGCTCGCGCGGTTCGGCCTGACCCCCAGGCACCTGCGGCCGTTCCGAACCTCCGCCGAGCGGGAGGTGGCGCTGCTCGGGCAGGTGGCCGCCCCAGGGTTGCGGGCGAGGAGCGGCGACCGCCGTCAGCGTGCGCTCGACGAGCTCCAGGAGCTCTCCCAGCAGGCACAGCTCCTGTCCCAGCTCCTCTTCCAGCGTGCGCTGCGTAGAGTTGCGTCCGCATGAGGGGCGAGAGGGTGCAGGCTGCCGACGGGGTGGGGACGTGAGTGAGACCGCGATCGACCTCGCGGCCAAGATCCGCGACGTCCCGGACTTTCCCGAGCCGGGGATCGTCTTCAAGGACATCATGCCGCTGCTCCAGGACCCGGCGGCACTGCGGGACGCTGTCGAGCGGCTCGCCGAGTGGGCGGAGCCGCGTCGGCCGGACCTGATTCTCGGGGCCGAGGCCCGCGGCTTCATCCTCGGGGGCGCGCTCGCCGTCAGGCTCGGCTGCGGCTTCTGCGCGGCACGGCGGCCCGGCAAGCTGCCATGGAAGACCGTGAGCGCCAACTATGCGCTCGAGTACGGCGAGAACGCGCTCGAGGTGCACGCCGATGCGTTCGCAGGCGGAGCACGCGTCCTCATCCACGATGACGTGCTGGCGACGGGAGGCACCGTCAAGGCGATCACCGACCTGGTCGAGCAGCTCGGCGGCCACGTGGTCGGGGCGGCGTTCCTGATCGAGCTGACGTTCCTCGACGGCCGAGCAAAGCTCGACGGCTGCGACCTGCACTCGCTGATCAGCTACTAGCCAGTTTCGGCGCAGCGAGCGCACCGGCCGCCGCATGGCGCACAATGAGAGCAGGTCGATGTACGACGCTCTCACTGCTCGCTACAGCTTCGCGTGTCCGGCACGCGGCCAGGCGCGCGTCACGCTGTCGGCCTTCAGGCGAGTGGAGCGGCTTCCCGGCGCAGCCCATCCAGCTGTCTATCGCGTCACATTCGCCTGCGGGTGCGGCTCCGACCACATCGGGCTCGTGTCGCACGACGAGCTCGACTGGGCGCCCCTCGGTCTGGCGGCGGGCGCCTTCCTGAACGTGATGACCGCCCGCCTGGACGATGCCGCGCTCGAGCTCGGCGCGCTGGCCGCGCGGCGGATCGGGGCGGGGGAGTGGCCATGGACCTTCTACTGCTATCCCGAGGCCCGCGCGCGCCCGGCGTTTCCGTCGTCGTTCCTCCTCCTGGCGCCAGGGGAGCGGACGCTCGGCCTCGGGGTTCGCTGCCCGGCCTGTTCACGCATGTCGCTGAACCTCGTCTCGCCGGCGCACGTCGACGTGCCGTTCCACAACGACGACGCCGTTGGAGTGGTCGCGCACGTCTTCGCGGGGGACGCAGAGGAGGTCGTGAAGGAGTTCACCGCTGAGCTCGACTCGGCGCGTTTCGACGTGCGCAGGCTCGACCTGGAGTAGCCTCGCGCCCAGGCGGGTAGCCAGAGGGAGAGACCATGTACGGAGCGACGAGGACAACCACGACCCTGATCGGCATCGCGCTGGCGGGAGCCCTGCTCTGGCTCGGGGATCAGGTTCTCGATCCCGAGAGCCCGCCGGGCGCGTGGGACTACTGGAGCTGGGCGGGGCTGTGCGCACTGGCCGGCCTCGTGCTCGCTGGGAGTCAGGTGCTCGGAGGCTGGACGAGACGAGGGTGGCCGCGGTTGTCGAAGCCGGTGACTCTGGGGGCGTTCCTGCCGCTCCTGATCGTCGGCGGCTGGATCATCGCGGCGTTCGATCCGAGCGAGAGCTGGCTGCAGGAGCACGTCGGCGACTGGTCACGCGACCTCGGCGTCGAAGGGCTGGTCACGGACCTCGGGGCGTCGATTCTGAACGTGTCGGCGATCGCGGTCGTGATCGGGCTCGTCCTCGGGTTCAGCATCGACACCGCACCGCGAAGAGCCGTTCGGTCGGACGAGGACGGCCGGGCCGTCCCCGAGGCGCCGGCCGTCGCGGGCGCGGGGTTTGCCGGGCAGGCCGAGGCCCGGGAGCACGACGAGAGCGAGACCCGAATCGTGCACGCCGGGCAGGCCGAGGCCCGGGAGGACGACGAGAGCGAGACCCGAATCGTGCACGCCGATCCCGCCGAGGAGCGCCCCGTCGCAGACGCCGGAGGCGACGTCGAGGAGCCGGCGGCCGACGAAGAGCCCCGACCGTCGTCCTAACTGTTCACTCCCGCCAGGGATCCACTGGCAGGGGTGGCGACTCGATACATGGAGCAACATGGTCGTCGCGCCCGCTCCTACCACCCTCTTCATCGGCGAGCGCGCCGCGCGCAGGCTGATCGCTGATTGCGCCCAGCTGGAGTCGTTGCTCGACCCGGCTCGCCCCGCCGCCAGGGAGCGGCTCAACCGGGCGATGGGTGGACAGCTCGCGACGAGGCTGGTCGCGGCCCTGTCCGGCGATCACCGGATGCGCGAGCGCCTGCTCCTGGGCTGAACGTCCTCCTGCCCGAACTGCCGGACGAAGAGGAAGATCGCCGCGCCGCCGAGCGCCCCGCCGATGAACGCGGTGGCGCCTGAGATGCCGATGAGCAGCATCCCGAACCACAGGTAGACGCCGAGCCCGAACCCCCAGAGGAACGAGGCGAAACCGTGGTCGATGCTGGGCGGCCGCAGGTGCACGGCGGCAGCCTAGACGCTTGCGCCGCCGCCGGCGGCGGCTGGCTCGCTGCACGGGGGAAACCCGGTTTCCCCCGTGGGCCCCCTCGTCCAACTGACGCGCCGTGGCCGCGCTGTGCCTGCGGGCGGCGGAGCCGCCCTCCGGCGATCGAAGGCAACAGACGAACTCGCCGGTCGTGGCTCAGGGCGAAGGGGATGGGGAGCTCGAGGGGTCCCTCTCGTGGGAGTGGTGCTGGGCGGAGCGTCGGCGCTGCGCCGGCGGCGGGCGGCTCCGCGGGTGGTCTCTGGAATAGCGAAGGGGCCCCGAAGGGCCCCCTCGATTCGCCGAACCGGTCTCGCTTTTGTCCGCCTCACCGACTGACTTTCGGCTTCCGCCTACGGCCGCCCGGCGGGGCTTCGTCCTACTCGCGTCCCGTACTCGGCGCAGGGGGGAAACTACTGGCGCCGACCGGCCACGACAAGACCCCCGCGGCAGGAAAAGCACGCAAATTCCAGCCCGCGCCGTTCGCCGCGACGCCTGCGGCGTCGCGAGCTCACTGCACGGGGGAAACCCTGCCCGACGCTCGCAGGGGCTCGCTCTCACGGGGGAAACCCGGTTTCCCCCGTGCGCCCCCTCGTCGGTCTGACGCGCCGGGGCCGCCCTCCGGCGATCGAGAGGCAACAGACGAACGGGCCGGGACAGTCAGGGAGAAGCGGGAGGGGGGAGCTCGAGGGGGGAACCGCAGGTGCCCCCCTTCGTGGGAGCGAAGTTGGGCTGCCGCCGGCGTCGCGTCGCCGGCGGCGGGGTGTGCCCAGCGAGCAGTCTCCGGGCGGTCTCTCAATAGCGAAGGGGCCCCGAAGGGCCCCCTCGATTCGCCGAACCGGTCTCGCTTTTGTCCGCCTCACCGACTGACTTTCGGCTTCCGCCTACGGCCGCCCGGCGGGGCTTCGTCCTACTCGCGTCCCGTACTCGGCGCAGGGGGGAAACTACTGGCGCGGCCGGGCGCAGACAAGACCCCAGAAGAACGAAAAGACCGCAAATTCCAGCTCCGGCGAAGTGCCGCCTCGTTGCGGCGCTGAGTGTCGAGTGAGCAGCGAGGGCTACCCGCCCGACCCGACATCCGTCTGATCACGCGGCGTGGGCCGCCAGAGCCAGCGAAGTGCATCAGGCAGGAGGACGCCGCCGTGGTTGCCGTCGTGGGCGCCATCACCCACGACGAGGCGAAAGTCGTATCCGCGTTCCGCCAGTGCTGCGGCGACCTGAAGGTTGGCGCTGAGCCAGTTGTGCTCCGCCTTGTCCCAGTTCAGATCTCGTGTCGCGGCATGGAGCCAGATGCGCAGCGGCTTTGGCGGCGTCGTGCGGATTGTCTCCGGATACGGGTTGCCGCCGGGCATCTGGACGAAGCTGCCGGACGAGCAGTAGACGCGCCGGAACCGGTCGGGACGGAACCAGGCGACGGTGAAGGCGCAGTTCCCTCCGCTGCTGCCACCGGCGATAGCCCACTGGTCGGGGTCGTCGGTGATCGAGTAGTCAGCGCGGACGGTGGGGATGATCTCGTCGATGAGGAACGTCGCGTAGGCGTCCGTGAAGGCGTCAAACTCGGCGTTGCGGTTCTCGCTCGGCTCTATGAAGACGACGAGGGTCACCGGCATCTCGCCCTTGTGGATCAGGTTGTCCAGGACGACCGGTGCCCGCACCTCGAAGTCGAGGTTCATGTACCAGGCGGCGTCCTGGAAGACCATCAGCGACGCGGGCTGATGCTCCGCGTAGTTCGCAGGGACATACACCCAATAGCGTCGCGTCGTGCCAGGGAACACGCGACTGCCAGCCCAGTCGCACTCGCGGAGCTGGCCGCGCGGGACGCCTGCCTGCGGGAACGAGTCAGGGCCGTGCGCGTAGCGAACCGGGAACTCCGTCGGGTGACGGACATACGGGATCTCGGGCATCTGCTCAGCCTCTCCTGCCATGACGACACACTAGGGCCGCACGCCAGCCCTTCGGCCAGACGCCCCGGAGCCTCGCCGTGCCGGCGGGCGGCGAAGCCGCCCTCCGGCGGTGCCGCGTGTTCGCGGGAGGGGGTAGCTCGAAGGGGGAACCGCAGGTGCACCCTTCGTGGGAGCGAAGCTGGGCTGCCGTCGGCGTCGCGTCGCCGGCGGCGGGGTGTGTGCCGAGCGAGCGTGTTCGCGGGAGGGGGTAGCTCGAAGGGGGAACCGCAGGTGCACCCTTCGTGGGAGCGAAGCTGGGCTGCCGCCGGCGTCGCGTCGCCGGCGGAAGGGTGTGCCCAGCGAGCGGTGTCTCAATAGCGAAGGGGCCCCGAAGGGCCCCCTCGATTCGCCGAACCGGTCTCGCGTTCGTCCGCCTCACCGACTGACTTTCGGCTTCCGCCTACGGCCGCCCGGCGGGGCTTCGTCCTAGTTGCGCTCCGTGCTCGGCGCACCAGGAAACCTAGACGGCGCTCGGACCCGTCTCAAGGCCGGCAGAACCCGAAAAAGGCGCAATTTCCGGCCGCTGATCCGTCCACATGTCCACACTGCTTGTGGACGGGGCTGTGGATGGTGCGTGGGGTAGATCGAGCCAGTCTCGGACTTGACATAACCCGGCTTATCGTGCGTGGACCCTTGGAGCGGCACGAGCACCACGGTGGATGTTTGCAAGTTGCAGGAAAGAGAAATCACCTGCGCGTCCCGTGACGGTCGCAATTGAGCTCATTCTGGAGAACGACGCGGTCAGGGAGCTGATCGTGGCGGCTGAGCAGAGCGGCGCGATCCGGCTCGACGACCTGAACGAGTTGATCGACGCGCACCGTCTCGACGCGCTCGAGGTCGACGTCATCCAGCGCGAGCTTGACCGTCGTGGCATCGAGTTTCTCGACGCAGCGCCGGAGCCGACGCCGCCGCCTGTGGCGGAGACCACGACGGATGCGCTCCAGCTCTTCCTCCGCGAGGCCGGCCGCCATCCGCTGCTGACAGCTGCCCAGGAGGTCGAGCTCTCCAAGCGCGTCGAGCGCGGCGACATGCAGGCAAAGCAGCACATGATCCAGGCGAACCTGCGCCTGGTCGTCTCGATCGCGAAGAACTATCGCAACCAGGGGCTTCCTTTCCTCGACCTGATCCAGGAGGGCACGCTCGGGCTCATTCGCGCCGTGGAGAAGTTCGACTGGCGGCGCGGCTTCAAGTTCTCCACCTACGCGACCTGGTGGATCCGGCAGGCCGTCGCGCGCGCGCTCGCCGACAAGGCCAGGACGATCCGCATGCCGGTCCACATCGTCGAGCGGCTGCAGAAGATGAACAAGGCCGAGCGCACGCTCTGGACGCAGCTCGGCCGCGAGCCGACCCTCGCCGAGATCGCCGAGGAGGCGAACCTGCCGCTCGAGCAGGCACGCGAGGTGCGTCAGGCTGCTCGCGCCTCGACGAGCCTCGATCAGCCGGTTGGCGAGAACGAGGACGCGGTGTTCGGCGACTTCGTCGCCGGCGACGGGCCGGCGACCGAGGACGAGGTCGAGCTCTCGCTGCGAAACCAGGCGCTCGCGGAGGCGCTCAACGCCCTCGGCGAGCGGGAGCGCGCCGTGATCGTCCTCCGCTACGGCCTCGGCGGGCGCGAGCCGAAGACGCTCGAGGAGATCGGCCGTGTGCTCGGCTTCACGCGCGAGCGGGTGCGGCAGATCGAGCTGCAGTCGCTCAAGCGCCTCGCCTGCCTGCGCGAGATGGAAGCAGTCGCAGCGGGCTGAGCGCTCGCCGCGAGGCCCGAGGGCCCGCTAGTCGGTGCCGAGGTAGAGCTTCAACCCTGGGGCGACCGTGCGCAGCTCGCGCAGGGCCCGCGCCTCCAGCTGGCGGACTCGCTCCCGGGTGATGCCGAGCCTCGTGCCGACCTGCTCCAGCGTGCTCGGCTTCTGGCCGTCGAGGCCGAAGCGGAGCATCAATACCATGCGCATGCGCGGGTTCAGCACCTCGAGCGCCTCGACCAGCTCCCGCGAGCGCAGCCCCTTCGCCGTCGCCTCGTCGGGCTGGTCGCTGTGCTTGTCCTCGATCAGGTCGCCGTACAGGCTCTCGCCGTCACCGACGGGCACCTCGAGGCTGACGGGATCCTCGACCAGCTCCAGCAGCTCGTTGATGCGCTTGAGCGGGAAGCCGCTCTCGGTCGCCAGCTCCTCGGGCGTCGGATCGCGGTTCAGCTTCTGGGTCAGAACGCGGCGGGCGCGGAGCATCTTGCGCACCTGCTCGGCGACGTGGACGGGTAGCCGGATCGTCCGCCCCTGGTCGGCCAGGGCGCGTGTGACCGCCTGCCGGATCCACCAGGTCGCGTACGTCGAGAGCTTGAAGCCGAGCTTGTAGTCGAACTTCTCGACCGCGCGGATCAGGCCCAGGTTGCCCTCCTGGATCAGGTCGAGCAGCGGAACGCCGGCCTTCGTGTAGTTCCGGGTGATCGACATCACCAGGCGCAAGTTCGACTCGATCAGCTGGCGCTTCGCGGCCTCGTCGCCGAGGTCCTTGAGCCGCGCGAGCTCACGTTCCTGCGCCGGCGTCAGCAGTGGGCCGTCACCGATCTGGCGCACGTACAGCTTGAGCGGGTCGGCCAGCTGAGGGTCGGTCGGCTCCGACTTCTCCTCCGGCTCCTCGTCGGCCAGGTCCCGGGCGACGTCCGCGCCTGGGAGTAGCTCGAGGTGAGCCTCCGCCGGGTCGGCGGGATCGGGGAGCCGCTGCGCCATCGCGGGGTCTATCGGCCTCTACCGCTCACCGAGGGACACTCGATCGAGGGACACCCGATCGGGTCAGGGCGCGACGGCCCTGCTAACTCATGGCGGCTGGTTTCGTCGTAGCGAGGAGCAGGCACTACTCGTGAGACGGCGAAGTCGGCCGGACCTCACACGTCTGACCTGCGAGCTACGGTCTGAGGGTCGAGGGGTCGATGGAGATGCAGGTATGTGCGGAATAGCTGGTTTCAACTTGACGGAAACGAGCGCGGTCCCGCGAACGGCGGCAGCGCGGATCCTCCTCGCCGGCATTGCCGAGCGAGGAGCTGACGCCGCTGGCTACGCGTATCGCGACGGCACCTCGGCCGTGCGCGTGCACAAGCGCCGCTCCGGCGCCAGCGAGCTACTCGCGCACGTGTCGCTGCCGGCGGCCACCGAGCAGCTGCTCATGCACGTGCGCGACTACACGAAGGGCCACCCGCGCATCGAGGCCAACAACCACCCCGTGCGTCACGGCGCGGTCGTGGGAGTCCACAACGGCATCATCGTCAACGACGAGGAGCTCTTCGCACGCTACGAGTGGGAGCGCGATCAGCCGGAGATGACGGTGGACTCGGAGGCGATCTTCGCGCTCGCCGAGACGACGGACAGCCGGCCGCCGCTCGCCGAGCTGCGCGGCTCGATGGCGACCGCCTGGCTCGACGAGCGCCGTGCCGACGAGCTCCACCTGGCCCGCGGCACCGGCCGGCCGCTCTGGCTCGCCTACGGGCCCGACGAGACGTTCTACGCCTCGACCCAGCGCACGCTGGAGCTGGTCGAGCGCTACCTGGGCATCGAGCTGTCGTACGCCGAGATGCCCGAGGGAGCCCACGCGATCCTCACGAGCGACGGCAGCATCGACTGGTCCTGTTCGAGCCGGATCACCACTTCGAGGAGACGCCGCTCCCGGCTGTACGGGCACCGCAGGAGCGAGACTCCTGCCTGCGGCTCCTCCCCGGCCTCATCTCCGCAGCGCTCTAGCCGCCCGGCTCGATTCGCCCGTCGGCGGCCACCTCCACCCCGCTCTCGAGCAACTGCTCCCGGACGAGGAACTGGAACGCCGCCCAGGCGCCCCGGCGTCCCTCGAACATGCGGTAGACCTGCCACTCGCTCATCAGCTCGGGGTCGAGGCGCCGGGCCTCGCGCCAGTCTGCGAACTTCGGCAGCCGGCCGAGCTGCGTCGCAAGCGCCACTCCCTGCTCCAGTGCCCGGTCGAGCCTCTCCTCGCCGACGGGAACGTCGAAGCCGGCCTCCCGGAGTGCGGTCGAGAGCGAGCCGAACGTGTGCCAGTACAGCGACTTGGACGGAAGCGCGCCCCGATGTTCGTCCAGGTCGCGGGCAGTCGGCGTGCGGCCGAGGCGCTCACCCAGCTCGCGCAGTAGCCGGACGAGGTCCTCGCGCGTGGTGAACCGTCGCGGCACGAGCCCTGCCGCCCGCTTGGCCGCGTTCCAGCTGCCGAAGTGGGCGATCACCGTCTGGGGATGCACCGTCGCCTCGGGATCGCCGGCGAACTCGCGCATGGTCGGTGAGCGCCCGAGCCGGGCTGCCGACGCCTGTAGCTGCTCCACGATCGCCTCGTCGCTGTAGCGCCGCCGGAGACCGGCCTGGAACGCCTTGAGCGCCTCGGGGTCGACACGGTCGAGCGCGCGCACGGCACGGCGGCGGGCCATGGCAAGCAGATTAGAGCAGGCTGGGGAAATTGCAACCGCGCGAGAGCGCGGTCATGCGACGAGCCGCGGCGCACCGGGTCTGCGCACACCTGCGAGCAGGCCATCCCGGGCCAGCTCTGCCATCGCGTCGACGCACCGGGGGCAGAACTGGGTGCCCCGGCAACGACGGAGCTCGGCGACCACCGGCTCGGGCGACATCGCGGCAACGCCCTCACCTCCCTGCAGCATCGCCACCGTCGCCTCGGCGACGTGAATGACGCGCGCACCGAGCGGGATGTCCTCGCCGCTGAGGCCGTCCGGGTATCCGAGGCCGTCGAAGCGCTCGTGGTGATGACGGATCGCCGGCACGGCATCGCGCAGGAAGGCGAGCTGCTCGACGAGCCGTGCCCCTGCGCCGGCATGCTCGCGCAGCAACACCCACTCCTCCGCGGTCAAGGCGCTCTCCTTCAGCAGGATCGCGTCGGGGACGGTGAGCTTGCCGATGTCGTGGAAGCGAGCTGCGTGCCCCAGCACCTCGAGCTCTGCCGGCGCGAGCTCCAGCTTCGTTCCGACAGCGAGCGCCAGGCGCTGCACCTCGTCTGAATGGCCGACGGTCTCGCGGTCGTCGATCCGGCTCGCGAGGGCGTTCATCAGCGAGGTGGAGTGCTCGCGGAGCGCCTCGTTGGCGCGCTCGACCATGTCTGTCCGCACCTGCAACCGGTCGACCGTTCTGCGCAGCTCGGCGGCCAGCCTGCCCGCGCGCGCCGCCTCCCGGTCGTGGGTCGCGCGAGCGAGGAGCAGCGGCACGGTCAGCAGGACGAGGTCCAGAGCCCGGCCGCCGCAAAGGCGACCACCACGACTCCAGCCAGGAGCCCGGCGGAGACGTGCTGGACGAGCGTCCACGCGAGGGCCGTCCGGTGCGCCGTCCCTCGTCGCCCGTCGAGGCGGGCGAGGAGCGCCGGCAGCCCGGTGACGAGCGCGAAGTACGCCACACCCGCGGTGATGCCGGCGAGGACGGCCGCGGCCTCGGGATCCAGCGACCCGCGCGGCAGCGCGAAGATGCCGGCGACTGCGAGCGCCGCGAGCGTGAGGACGCCGGTGTCGAAGACCGCGCGTGAGACAGGCGTGCGCGTCCTCCCCCACTCGACCGCACAGGCGGCCACCGCGACGCCGAGTGCGATGCGGGGGCCGAACAGGGCTGCACCCGAGATGACGCCGACGGCCGCGACGGAGGCGCTCTCCTGGCCGGGATTGTCTGCGAGCGCCTGCACCAGCGCCGCGATCCCGAGCACGGCGAGCATTCCCAGCAGGTGCTCCTGCACACCGAGCGCGACTCCCGCCCCGCCCGCAGCCAGCCCGGCGAGACCGACCAGCCACAGGAGCGGCCGGCGAATTGTGAGTGGCGCGGCCTGGTTCTCGGTGACGGCGGGGCCCGTCGCCGTGGGCGCGGGCACAGCAGCGAGAGCCAACGGCCCGTCCGCGCCGGCGCGCACGACCCGATTACGGCCCTGCAGCTTGGCGCGGTACACGGCCACGTCGGCCTGGTGCACCAGGTCGCGTTGATCGGCTGCGTCCTGGGGGTAGGTCGCGATCCCGATCGAGATCGTGACCGACACGGGCTCCGGAGCTGTCTCGACCTCGATGCGTCGGGCAGCGACGGCGCACCGGATCCGCTCGGCGATCTCCGCCGCCTCCTCCATCCCCGTCTCGGGCAGGACGATCGCGAACTCCTCACCCCCGAAGCGCGCAGGCAGGTCGTAGTGACGCACCTCGCCGCGTAGCACGTCGGCCACCTCGCGCAGGACGGCATCGCCGGCGAGATGGCCATAGGCGTTGTTCACGTCGCGGAGCAGGTCGAGGTCTGCCATGACGACGGAGAGCGGCCGGCCGAAGCGGCGCGCACGCCCGAACTCGCCCTCGAGCACGGTTGTGAAGTGGCGGGCGTTGAAGAGACCGGTCTTCGCGTCCACCCGCGCCTCGGCCTCCAGCATCGGGACCGTCAGCGAGCGGTGGACGACCACGAGCGGCGCCAGGGCGAACGGGACGAGCCAGGGGTTCTGTTCCCACAGGAAGGCGACGCCGACACCGAGGGCCGCCAGGACGAGCTCCGTCGAGAGACCCTGGAGCGAGAGCACGCCCGTCCCCCGGAGCGAGCAGCCACGCACGAGCATCACCATCGGGACCGAGACGAGCGACTGGACGGCCACGAAGAGCGTCATCGCGACCGCCCCGGCCAGGGCGAGGCCGGCCGCGCCGCCGGCGACCGAGCGCGCGACCTCGACGCCGCCGAGCGCAGCCATGACCGCCAGCGTGTACGACGCGATGTTGAAGGCGTGCAGCGTCCAGGGCGTCCTGCGGCGCAGTGCGTCCGGCAGGCGCTGGACGAGCGGCAGGAGCGCGACAAGGCCGGCGGGCAGCAGCAGCACGGCCGGCACGAGAAAGACGCCTGTGGTGTGGTACGAGTAGTTGCGCGGCCCGCGGACGGTGAAGAGCTGGGCCACGGCGGCGGCGGCGCTCAGCAGGAGGAACGTGGGCCAGCCGCGCGTCTCGGCCGAGAGATCGCGGAGCAGCGGAAGTGCGGCGGCTGCAGCGACACCGGCGACCACGGCGAGGTACACGGTGGCGCCGAGCGGCAGCGGTGCTCGTGGTCGTGCCTCCGCCGGGTCGTACTGGCGCGACGCGGCTTCCACGCCGGTGCTCATGGGCAGCTCACGCGAGCGGGTGCGCGCATCGGGAGGTCGCGAGTGGCCATCGTCAGTCGCCCCAGAGCGCCGCAGGCCGGGACGTGCTGATGTCTGTGCCGCAGTCGGTTGTGCCCATAGCCTCCGGTCGCCCGAGGCCGACCTGGCCCGGCGACCGCTCACTGAACGTACGAGCGTCCGCCGTGGCCTTCCATCCCCCGAGGGAGGGAATGCCCTCCGGCTCCCCCGCGCCAGGGGATCCGGCTGCAGAGGCTACGCTCGGGCCGATGCGCGCTCGGCTGCCACTCGCTCTGGAGATCACGCTCGCGCGTGGCGCCGCACGGCTGTCGCGGCTCGCCGGGGCGGGCGGCGGAACGACCCTGCCGGGGAGGCTCCTGAGCACCGTCGACCCGAGCGCCGTCAGGCGGCTCGGGGCGAGGCTCCCGGAAGGCAGCGCCGTCATCTCTGCCACGAACGGCAAGACCACGACGGCCGCGATGACGGCGGCGATCCTGTCGAAGCGTCGGAGGCTCGCGCACAACAACTCCGGCGCCAACCTGCTCTCCGGCGTCGCCTCCACCCTCCTCGCGGCCGACGGTGCTCAGCTGGGCCTCTTCGAGGTGGACGAGGCTGCCCTGCCCGACGTCGCCCAGCGGCTGGAGCCGCGGGCGATCTGCCTGGGCAACCTCTTCCGTGACCAGCTCGACCGTTACGGCGAGCTCGAGACGCTCGCCGGGCGCTGGCGGGCGCTCGCCGCCGGCCTTCCACACGAGACCTGGCTGGTGGTCAACGGCGACGATCCGCAGGTCGGAGAGCTGGCAGCGGGCCGGCAGCGCGCCCGCGTGTTCGGCGTCGACGACGAGCGGCACGCCCGGCCCGGCCTCCAGCACGCGGCCGACTCGAAGTGGTGCGTCCGCTGCGGCACCGCCTACGAGTACTCGGCCGCCTATGTCGGCCACCTCGGCGACTACCGCTGTCCCTCGTGCGGCCACGCCCGGCCGGCGCTCGACGTCATCGCCCGGGACATCGAGCTCGAGGGCCTCGAGGCGGTCTCGTTCCTGCTCGTCACGCCCGAGGGCGAGCGGCGCGTGCGGCTGCGTGTGCCGGGGCTCTACAACGTCTACAACGCGGCCGCCGCCGCCGCGCTCGCGCAGGTCCTGGGCGCGCCCCTCGACGACATCGCGGCCGGCCTGGAGGGCTTCCGGGCTGCCTTTGGTCGGTTCGAGCGGATCGCCGTCGGCGACCGGCGCCTGCTGGTGCTGCTCGTCAAGAACCCCGCGGGCGCGAACGAGGCGGTGCGAACGCTGCTCGCCGGCGGCCCGCCGCGCCTTGCCGTCATCGCGCTCAACGACGCGATCGCCGACGGCAGGGACGTCTCGTGGATCTGGGACGTTGACTTCGAGCCGCTGCTCGACGAGCTCGAGGCGGTGATCGTCACCGGCTCGCGGGCTGCCGAGCTCGCTCTGCGCTGCAAGTACGCGGGCTTCGACGAGACGGCGATCACCGTCGAGCCTGACCTGGGCGACGCGCTCGACCTCGGGCTCGCACGGACGCCGGCCGGCGGGGAGCTCATCTGCTTGCCGACCTACACGGCCATGCTGGCGCTGCGGCAGATCGTCGCCGATCGCGGCCATGTGCGCCCGTACTGGGAGGGCGACGCCCGGGGCGCCGAGCGCGAGGAGGTGCCCTCGGCATGACCACCCTCCGCGTCGCGCACCTCTACCCGGAGTACCTCAACATCTACGCCGACCGCGGCAACATCGCCGTGCTCGTCCGCAGGGCCGCGTGGCGCGGGCTGTCGCTCGACGTGCGCGGAATCGGCGTCGGCGACGGGCTCGAGCCGGGGTCCTTCGACCTCCTCTACGTGGGCGGCGGCCAGGATCGCGAGCAGGCGCTGATCGCTCCGGATCTGGCATCGCGCGGGCCCGCGCTCGCCGAGGCCGTCGCCGAAGGCGCCGCCGTGCTGGCCGTCTGCGGCGGCTACCAGCTGCTTGGCCGCGGCTACCGCGACCAGGCCGGCGACATGCTCCCGGGCGCCGGTGTCTTCGGGCACGAGACGGTCGCGGGCGACCGGCGCATGATCGGGGACGTCCTGCTCGAGTGCGAGCTCGAGCCCGGCCGGCCGCGAACAGTCGCCGGCTTCGAGAATCACGCGGGCCGCACGTTGCTCGATCCGGACGCGGCGCCCCTCGGTCGGGTCGTCGCAGGCTTCGGCAACGACGGCGAGAGCGGGCATGAAGGCTGCCACCTCGGCAACGCGATCGGCACCTACCTCCACGGACCTTTGCTCCCCCGCAATCCGTGGCTCGCCGACTGGCTCCTCGAGCGCGCCGCGGAGCACGCGACGGGCGAGCGCCCGAGCCTCGAGCCGCTCGGCGACGAGCTGGAGGCACGTGCGCACGAGGTGGCAGCGGCACGCGCCCGCTCCCGCGGCGGCCGTTTCTAGCGCTCCCGCGCGTCCTCGTGACGACGCCCGGGTCGCCCGGCTAGGGCGCCCAGAGCGGCCCGAGGTAGACCGTCGGATCGCCCGACCGCCAGCGAGTGAGGAACCGCTGGATCGGCGGGTGGAGCGCCACACCGTCGAGGTCGGTGGCGCCGAAGAGTCGGTGCCCCCGCACGGCGGCGTCCTGCGACGACACGGTCTCGAGCGAGCGGCCGCCGAGGTCGGCCGCGAAGATGATGTGCACGACGTGCTTGGTGACGATCAGCCCCGGTGCGATCGAGTCGACGATCGCCACCGGCCCCTCGATCGGCAGCTCGTCCTCGAGCCCCACCTCCTCGCGGAGCTCGCGATGGAGCGCCGCAGCCAGGCTCTCGCCGACCTGCACGCCGCCGCCCGGCAGCAGCCAGTACTCGCGTCCCTGCTTCTCGTGGCGGCACAGCAACACCGCGTCCTGCCAGCGCAGGATCGCCGAGACGCGGATCCGGGGCTCGGCCGGCACCTAGCGCCCCGAGGAGCCGTAGCCGCGCACGCCTCGCTCGGTGTCGGCGAGCTCTTCGACCTCGACCGGCTCGAGCTCGGGAACGGCGATGACGACCAGCTGTGCGATCCGCATGCCCGGCTCGACGACGAACGTCTCGTGCCGGTCGGTGTTGAGCAGCACGACTCGGACGTCGCCGCGGTAGCCGGCGTCCACGAGCCCGGGTGCGTTGACGATCGTGATCCCGTGCCGCGCGGCGAGGCCGGAGCGGGGCACGACGAGCCCGGCGTGCCCGGGCGGGATGGCGACGGCGAGCCCGGTGGACACCACCGCGCGCTCGCCCGGCTCCAGCACGTGGCGGTCGAACGCCGCCAGGTCGAGACCGGCATCTCCCTCGTAGGCCCGGCCCGGGACGGTCGCGTCGGGATGGAGCCGCCGCAGCGGTAGCTCGCTCACGAGGCAGCCGCGCTCTCGGGCGGCTCGGCCAGGAGGTACGGCGCGTACCGGCGCAGGTCACGGTGACCGAGGCGGGCCCGCACCGAGGACCCCGTCCTCGCGATCCTGGCGCTCCTCGATCGGAGCCCCGAGCTCGTAGAGCTCGGCCAGCGCTGCCCCGTCCTCGTAGGGCACGAGCAGCGCCACGGCCTCGAACCGGGCGGCGAAGTGGTCGGCGACCTGGGCGCGCAGCTCGTCGAGGCCCTCCCCCGTCTGCGCGGACACCAGGACGGAGTCGGGAAAGCGATTGAGGAGCCGGCGCCGGTGCAGGCCGTCGATCGCGTCCGCCTTGTTGAGCACGAGCGTGCGCGGCAGGTCCGCGGCCCCGATCTCTGCCAGGACGGCGTGCACCGCCTCGACCTGCTCGTCAAGCCGCTGGTCCGGCGCGGAGGCGTCTGCGACGTGGAGTACGAGGTCGGCTACGAGCGTCTCCTCGAGTGTCGCCGCGAACCCTTCGACGAGCTGGTGCGGCAGCCTTCGGACGAAGCCGACCGTGTCCGTGAGCAGGTAGCGCCGGCCCTCGTGCTCGAAGGCGCGTGTCGTCGGATCGAGCGTCTCGAACAACCGGTCTCGCACCGACACCTCGGCGTCGGTGAGCGCGTTCAGCAGCGTCGACTTGCCCACGTTGGTGTAGCCGGCGAGTGCGACCGTCGGGATCTCGGTCCGCTGACGCTCCCGCCGTCTTGTCGCCCGCTGGCGGCTGAGGCTGGTGAGCCGCCGCCCCAGCACCTTGATGCGGTTCCGGGCGAGCCGGCGGTCGGTTTCGAGCTGCGACTCGCCGGGGCCCCTCGTGCCGACGCCCGAGCCGACGGCCCCGCGACCGCCACCGAGCCGCTCGAGGTGCTGCCACATGCCGCGCATGCGCGGGAGGTTGTACTCGAGCTGTGCGAGCTCGACCTGGAGCTTGCCCTCGGCGCTGACGGCGTGCAGCGCGAAGATGTCGAGGATCAGCTGGGTGCGGTCGACGACGCGGGCCGTGAGCGCGTTCTCGAGCGCCCGCTGCTGGGTGGGCGAGAGCTCGTCGTCGACGACCAGCACGTCGGCCTGCGCATCCGCATACGCCGTCTTGAGCTCCTCGAGCTTGCCCTTGCCGACGTATGTTCGCGCGTCGGGTCGCGAGCGCTGCTGAACGAGCTCGCCGACCGGCTCGACCAGCGCCGCGCGCGCCAACTCGCGCAGCTCGTCGAGCTCGGCGTCGGCATCCGCGGTGCGATCCAGCACCGCCACCACGAACCCGCGTTCCGACTCGGCGCCGGGCGCCGGCTCGCGCTGCCGTTCCGTCACACCTGCAATGTAGAGCAGCGGGGGGCCGAGCTCGCCTCCGTGCGGGTGCGTGGGCAGGAGCGGCTCTCCGAAGGGCAGAATCTTCTCCCGTGGCGCGCGTCTCCCCCCTACTCGCTCGTACGGGCACGTACCCGTTCGTGCGGCTCGAGGAGGCCAAGCGGCGCCGGCTGGCCGAGGGCGCCGAGATCGTCGACATGGGCGTCGGCGACCCGCGCGAGCGCGCCGACCCGCTGATCGAGCGCGCGCTCGTCGAGGCGCTGCCGGAGACCTCGGGCTACCCGCTCGCCCAGGGGCTGCCGGAGCTGCGCGAGGCGGTCGCCGGCTGGGTCGGCCGCCGCTTCGGCTCCGACCTCGATCCGGAGTCGGAGGTGATCCCGACGCTCGGCTCCAAGGAGGCGATCTTCACGCTGGCGCTGGCGCTGCTCGATCGCGACGGCGACCGGCGCACGGTCGCCTACACCGAGCCCGCCTACCCGGTCTACGAGCGCGGCGCGCTGTTCGCGGGCGGCGAGCCGCTGGCGCTGCCGCTCACAGCCGACCGCGGCTTCCTCCCCGACCTCGATCTGGTCGACTGGGCGCACGTCGCGCTGCTCTGGGTCAACTATCCGAACAATCCGACCGGAGCCGTGGCGGGGCTCGAGTTCTACGAGCAGGCGGCTGCGCTGGCGCGCGAGCACGAGTTCGTGCTCGCCTCCGACGAGGCGTACTCCGAGCTCTGGTACGACGGGGAGCCCCCGTCGGCGCTCCAGCTGGACGACCGGTCGAACGTCCTCGTCTTCAACAGCCTCAGCAAGCGCTCGTCCATGACGGGCTACCGCTCCGGGTTCGCAGCCGGCGACGCCGAGCTGGTGGCGGCCCTGCGCGCGTTCAGGCCGACCGTCGGCACGGCTCCGCAGGCGTTCGTCCAGCACGCGGCCGTGGCCGCGTGGAACGACGAGCGGCACGTCGAGCGGACCCGGGCGGCCTACGGCGAGAAGCGCGAGCTCCTGCTCGGCGCGCTCGCTCGCGCCGGCCTCCGGGTCGCCGGCAGCCAGGCGACCATCTACCTCTGGGTGGAGACACCGGAGGCGGCGAGCTCCGAGGCGTTCGCGGAGCACCTGCTCGAGCGCGGCATCGTCGTCTCCCCCGGCTCGTTCTTCGGTCCCGCCGGCGAGGGCTACGTCCGACTGGCGCTGACGCCGTCGCTCGAGGAGTGCGGGCGAGCGGCGGCGATCCTGGAGGCGCTGTGAGCCTCGCAGAGCGCATCGACGCCCTCTGGGAGGCCGGTGAGATCGACGCCGACGTGGTCGAGGAGGCGATCGCCCGGCTCGACCGCGGCGAGGAGCGGGTCGCAGAGCCGGGTGACGACGGCTGGACCGTCAACGAGTGGCTGAAGAAGGCGATCCTCCTCTACTTCCAGCTGCGCAAGGTCGAGCCGATGGAGGCCGGCTCGCTCGGGTTCCTGGACAAGATCCCCCTCAAGACGGACTACGCCGAGCGCGGCGTGCGCGTCGTACCCCCGGGAGTCGCGCGCTACGGCTCCTTCCTCTCCGAGGGCGTCGTGCTGATGCCGGGGTTCGTCAACATCGGCGCCTGGGTGGGGCCGCGCACGATGGTTGACACCTGGGCGACGGTCGGCTCCTGCGCCCAGATCGGGGCCGACGTGCACCTTGCGGGTGGCGTCGGCATCGGCGGCGTGCTCGAGCCGCCGCAGGCGCAGCCGGTGATCGTCGAGGACGGCGCTTTCATCGGCTCGCGCTGCATCGTCACCGAGGGCGTGCGTGTCGGCCGGGAAGCCGTGCTGGCGGCGAACGTCTCGCTGACCCGCAGCGTCCCGGTCATCGACGTCACCGGCGAGCAGCCGGTGGAGTACCGCGGTGAGGTGCCGCCCCGCGCAGTTGTCGTCCCCGGCACGCGGCCCAAGACGTTCCCGGCGGGGACATACCAGCTCGACTGCGCGCTCATCATCGGCTACCGGCAGGAGGCGCACGACCTTCGGCTCAGCCTGAACGACGTGCTGCGGCAGTACGAGCTCGCGACGTAGCGCGCCGACGGTGAAGGCCGACCGCGCCATGCGGGCGGCACGATCTTGCACCGGCGTGCACGCCACCGGACCCGCGGCCGCTGCGCCTCCGTAGAGAGATCGTGGCCTCTTCGAGGCGATTCGCGCTCCTTGCCCTCCTGTTGCTGCTTGGCGGCGGCTGCGGCGGCGCTGTGGAGTCGCCCGAGCCGGCGACCGCGGAGAGGGCCCTCGAGCGCTACGGGATCTCGATCGTCGTCCCCCGGGGGTGGCATGCGCGCCTGACCCGGGGCACGGTCCAGGCGGCCACCGTCCCGCTCGGCCGGAGCCCGGCCGCCAGTCGGCTCGGGGTCGACGACCTCACCGTCGACGTCTATGAGCACGAGCCCGCACCCGACTCCATCCCGGTGTCGGGGCTCGAGCGCGTCTACTCGAGTGATCCGCCGGCGCCCATCCGCGTGGACGAGCTCGGCCCGCCCAACTGCTGCGACGACAATCCCGGAAACCACGGGTTCGCGCGGCGGAACTTTCGGATCGCGGGCCGCTACTTCGACCTGTTCGTCCAGTCCAGCTCGATACCGGCCGCGCCGGAGCGGGTCGCAGAGCTCGACGAGCTCCTCTCGACGCTCGAGGTGCGGGCCGGCGACTTCTACCCGGGCCACGTCGCGCCACCCCGGTTCGAGGCGACGCACGGCTGGCACGTCGGCGCCGCCGACGGCGGCCAGGTGCGGGCGACCGACTACGCGGAGGCGTGGGCCGCGACCGTCCCCTATCTGCAACGAACCGCGGGACCTGCCGCCCGCGCGGACACTCGAGACGCTGCCGCCGGACGGCATCCTGCTCTGGGTCGGACTCGCGCGCGACAATCGCTACCCGCCGACGAGCGAGATCCGCCGGGGCCTTCCGCACATCCAGCTGCCTCTGCGACTCACCGACATGCTGGGCGGCCCGGGCTGGGAAGGCCAGGTCCGCGACATCTCGCTCTACCGGCTACACGGGCTGGTGCCCGGCAGCTATCACGTCGACGCGTGGGTCTCTTTCGGGCGTGCCGAGCCGTCGGCGGAGCAGCGCACCGCCGCGCAGGCGATGCTCGACGCGCTGGTGATGCCGGACTGGGGATCGTGGGAGGTCGACGGACGCGGCGACGTCAGCGTCGGTCCCGGCTGAGGTTGTCAGTCCGCCAGTCGTTCCGCCGGCCCGGTCAGCGTCGCCCGGCCGTTCTGCAGCTTGACGATCAGGTCGCCGCCCGGAAACGAGACGACAATCTCGCCGTCGCCGTGGGTGGCGGCTGCGACGGCGATCGCGCTCGTGCCCGAGGCCTGCGTCTCCCCCACGCCACGCTCCCAGACGCGCGCCGTCACTCGCCCGGGACTGTCGATGCGCGCGACCTGGACGTTCGTGCGGTCCGGGAAGCGCGGGTGCGTCTCGAGCAGCGGTCCGATTCGCGGCAGCTCGGCGGGATCGCCGACGACCACGGCGTGCGGGTTGCCGACGTCCACCGGCACCACCGCCAGGCCGGCAATCTGCTGGCGCTCGCCAACCACGACGGGGCCAAGCTCCTGCTCGACCTCGTCGCCGCCGAGCAGGCGGGCGCGGACAGCCCGGGTGCCGACCCGGATCACCACCTCGTCGGTTCCGATCCGCTCGGCCAGCCAGCGGGCGGCGATGCGGGTCGCATTCCCCGACATCTCCGCCTGCGACCCGTCGGGGTTCCAGATGACCACGTCCGCCCCGGCATCGCGGACGTGACGCACCTCGACGATGCCGTCGGTGCCGGCCGCGAGCTCGCGCGCCCGGGCCGAGCTCAGGGGCGCGTCAGCCGGCTCGACGAGCAGGTAGACGTTGCCGTGTGCGTGCCACTTCGAGGATTGCATGCGCGACGTCGCCGGGCGGGCGGGAGGCGTCCACGGTAACGAGCCCGGGGATCCGCCGCATCCACTTGCGCTGGTAGGCGGCGTAGCGCCGCGTCCGCACGATCAGTCGCTCGAGCGCCTGGTCCGGCGGGAGCTCGGCGAGCTCGTGCAGACCGAGGATGTGTCGCGCCGTCGAGGACGGCCCGGCCATGACCGCACGCTTCGCCTCCTCGACGGCGCCTGCGGCCAGCATGGCGCGTGCCCGCTCCGCGATGCGACGGTCGAGCTCGTCCTTCGCGAGCTCGAGCCCTGCGATCACGGTCGGGTGACGGGTGTCCTCGCTCCAGAGGCGGTTGTCTGCCGGCCGGAGCGTCGCGCCGGCGTCGGCGAGCTCGAGCGCGCGGACGATCCGGCGCCGGTCGTTGGGATGGATTGCCGCGGCGGCGGCAGGGTCACGATCGGCGAGCACGGCATGGGTCGCTTCCGGCCCGGCCTCGTCGTAGTGGCGCTGCCAGCGCTCACGTGCCCCCGCCGGCGGCGCCGGTGGGACGTCGAGGTCGGCCAGCGCGGCGCGCAGGTAGAGGCCTGTGCCGCCGGTGACGACCGGAACCCGCCCTGCGGTGAGCAGCTCGTCGATCTCCGCGTGCGCGAGGCGCGCGTACTCGGCCACCGACGCCTCATGATCGAGCGGCCAGATGCCCGCGAGGCGCGTCGGCGCCGCAGGCTGTGCCGTCAGGATCGGCACCCCCTGGTACACCTGCATCGAGTCGGCGGAGACGACCTCCCCGCCGACCAGGCTCGCGAGCGCCTCGGCCACGGCCGTCTTCCCAGCCGCCGTCGGACCGAAGACAGCGATCACCACGTCTGCCAGCTCCTCACCGGACAGGGCCTCGGCGGACACGTCCTCTCGGGACAGGTGCCGGGGTGCCGCCACTCCTCCTCCCCGCGTCGAGCCTAGCCGTGTCGGGCGCGCACGGGTGTGTCCGGGGCGTGCCGAGTCTGGGTCACGCAGCTACAGCGGCGAGCTGACTGCCGCGGAGCGTCGTCGACGTGGCGCCCTCGACCGTGACCGGCACGAGCGAGCCCGGTGGGGCGTCGCCCGCGAACACGACGGTGGTGTTGCGCCGCGTGCGGCCGCGCTTGAGCGTCGGGTCGGTGCGGCTCGGTCCCTCGACCAGCACCTCCTCCACCCGGCCGACACGCTGGGCGTTGCGTGCTGCGGCGACGCGCTGCACGAGCTCGACGAGCTGCTCGAGCCGCTCGTGCTTCACCTCGTCCCGCACCTGGCCGGGGAGCGTGGCCGCCTCGGTTCCGTGCCGCGGCGAGTAGATGAACGTGAAGGCGCTGTCGAAGCCGACCTCCTCGACCACCGCGAGCGTCTCCGCGAAGTCGGCGTCTGTCTCGCCGGGGAAGCCGACGATGATGTCGGTACCGAGGGCGAGATCTGGAATCGTCACGCGCAGCCGCTCGACGAGCGCGAGGTAGCGCTCGCGGGTGTACGTACGGCGCATGGCCTTGAGGATCCGGCTCGAGCCCGACTGCAGCGGCAGGTGGACGTGCTCGCAGACAGCCCGGCACTCGGCCATCGCCGCGATCACCGGTGCGCGGAAGTCCTTCGGGTGCGGGCTCGTGAACCGGACGCGCTCGATGCCGTCGATCGCGTCGACGGAGCGGAGGAGCTCGCCGAACTCGATCGTGAGCTGTGGACGCAGGTCGCGACCCCAGGAGTTGACGTTCTGCCCGAGCAGCGTGACCTCGCGGACTCCCTCCTCGGCCAGCCGCGTGATCTCGGCCACGATCTCTCCCGGCCGACGGCTGACCTCGCGCCCGCGGACAGCCGGCACGATGCAGTACGCGCAGGTCGAGTTGCAGCCCATCGACACCTGGACCCAGGCCTGGAAACGCCGCTCGCGATGCATCGGCAAGGAGGCGGAGAACGACCGCTCCTCCCCGGTCCCGAAGCGGCCGGCCTCGACCCCGGCGCCCCCGGCCCCGAGCCAGGCGGCGAGGTGCGGGATCGTGCCAGGGCCGAAGGCGACGTCCACGAACGGGTAGAGCTCGAACAGGCGCTCGCGCTGCGCCTCCGCGTAGCAGCCGCCGACGGCGACGATCGTGTCCGGGTCGCGCTGCTTGCGGGCCCGCGCGTCGCCCATGTACGCGGCGAAGCGGGTGTCGGGCTTCTCGCGAATCGTGCAGGTGTTGAAGACGAGCACGTCCGCGTCGTCGCTGGACGCTGCCTCGCCGAGACCGAGGTCCTCGAGCGTGCCCTTGATGCGTTCCGAGTCGTGCGCGTTCATCTGGCAGCCGAACGTGGTGACGAAGTAACGCCTCACGCCTCGGATGGTAGCCCCGGCGGGCGCGGCTCCTCCGCGGGCTGGCTGCGCTGTCGGAGCACCTCGAAGGCCAGCACGGCAGCGGCTGCGGTCGTTCCGAGCGACTGCCTGAAGTCGCGGCCGTACGGGATCCGGACGACGGTGTCCGCACGGGCGAGCACGGTGCGGGAGATCCCCCGGCGCTCGCCGCCGAGCACCAGCAGCAGCGGGCCGCGGACGTCGGCGTGCCACAGGGGAACGGCGCTGCGGTCGGCCGCCGTGCACACGATCGAGAGACCGCGTGCCGCCAGCTGCTCGACGGCGGCGAGCGGCTCGGCTACGGCGAGCGGCAGTAGCTCCGACGCCCCCGCGGATACGCGAGCCACGGTGCCCGCGGCCGTCATCCAGTTCCGCGGTGGCAGCACCGCGCCGTGAGCACCGGCGGCGTAGAACGCCCGCAGCGTGGCGCCGAAGTTGAATGGGTCCTCGATCCCGTCCAGGAGCACCAGGAAGGGAGCAGCCTGCCCCTGACCGAGCGAGTCGATTGCCGCGAAGCGACGCGGCCCGGCCAGCGCGACGACTCCCCCATGCGTCGTGCCTGTCACCAGTGCGTCGACCGTCTCTGCCGGGACGCGCTCGATCGCGACGCCGGCCGCGCGGGCCCGCTCCTCCAGCTGCCCGACCGAGCGGTCGTCACGGTCGTGCCGGATCAGGATCCGGTGCAGGTCGCGACTGCGAGCATGCAGAGCGGCACGCACCGCGATCACCCCTTCCAGCACCGCCTGCTCCACGCCGGACGATCGTAGTTGCGCCAGCCTGGATAATCCGTCCGGTGGCGACTGCGGAGCTGAATCTCTCGGGATCGGTGCTCCGCCCCGGGAACGACGCGTACGAGGCCGCTCGCCCGCTCTGGAACGGGCTCATCGACCGCCGACCGGCCGTGATCGCGGGCTGTGCATCCGCGGAGGACGTGCGCGCTGCGATCGCCTTCGCACGCGAGCGCGACCTGCCGATCGCCGTGCGCGGCGGCGGGCACGGAGTCGCCGGCTACGCGACCGTCGACGGCGGTCTGGTGATCGACCTGTCAGCGCTGGACGACGTCGACGTCGACGTGGAGGCCCGCGTGGCCCGCGCCGGCGGCGGCGTCAAGCTGGGCGGCCTGGACGCGGCCACCCAGGCGCATGGGCTTGCGACGCCGCTCGGCGTCGTCTCGCAGACGGGGATCGCCGGGCTCACGCTCTCGGGCGGCATCGGCTGGCTGCGCCGCCTGCACGGTCTCAGCTGCGACAACCTGGTGGCCGCCGAGGTGGTGACCGCCGACGGCCGCATCGTGCGCACGAGCGAGGACGAGCATCCCGACCTGCTCTGGGGGCTGCGGGGCGGCGGCGGAAACTTCGGCGTGGTCACGAGCTTCGAGTACCGCCTGCATCCGGTCGGGCCCGAGGTGATGCTCCTGTTCGTCCTCTACCCCGCCGAGCAGACCGCCGAGACGCTGGAGGCGCTCGGCCGCTTCATGGCCGAGGCGCCCGACGAGTTCGCGCCGCTCGGCGTGCTCGGGCGCGTCCCGCACGCGGACGCGTTCGCTGCCGCCGACCACGGGCGGCAGTACGTGGCCGTCGCCGGCGTCTACGCGGGCGACGTCGAGGTGGGCCGGCGGACGGTTCAGCCGCTGCGCGAGCTCGGCACGCCCATCGCCGACTTCAGCGAGCCGATCTCGTATGCCGACGCCCAGAAGCTGCTCGACGAGGACTATCCGGACGGCCAGCTCTACTACTGGAAGTCGCTGGAGCTGGACGCGATCGGCGCCGACGTCGTCGAGCGACTGATCGAGCATGCCGGCGCCGCGCCGTCCGATCACTCGACGATCGACCTCTGGTACAACGGCGGCGCCATGGGCCGCGTCGACCCGGGTGCGACCGCGTTCGGACGCCGGCCGGACTTCCTGCTCGGCTACGAGGCGAACTTCGACGATCGCGGCGCGGCCGACGCCAACATCGCCTGGGTGCGCGACTCCCTGGCCGAGCTCGAGCCGTACGGAACCGGTGGTGCCTACCTGAACTTCCCCGGCTTTCACGAGGAGGGCGAGCAGCTCCTGCGCGACTCCTTCGGCGAAGAGAACTACGAGCGGCTCGTCGCGCTCAAGCGCGAGTACGACCCGGACAACGTCTTCCGCCTGAACGGCAACATCAAGCCCTAAGCCGCCCGAGCCTGCGCCTCAACCCGACGGTGGACTCCCGACGCGGCGGCCCAGTGACGGGACAGTCCCTGGGGGACGGTCCCTGCAGACAGGAGCGCGCACGGCGGTCACCCGGCGGAGGGCAGCTTGGCTGCCCGTAGCCACGGCGCGGCTCCGGCGCGTCTGACCGGCGAGGGGCTCACGGGGGAACCGGGTTTCCCCCCGTGCGAGCAGGGCTCGTGGGGGAACCAGGGTTTCCCCACGCTACTTGGCAAATTCGACTGCGCGCGACTCTCGGATGACGGTGACCTTGATCTGGCCCGGGTACTCGAGGTGGTCCTCGATGTCGCGCGCGATCTCGTGGGAGAGGAGGACGGCAGCGTCGTCGTCGATCTCGCCGGGGCTGACGATCACGCGAATCTCGCGGCCGGCCTGGAGCGCATAGACCTTGTCGACGCCGCGGTGGCGGGCGGCGATCTCCTCGAGCGCCTCGAGCCGCTTGACGTAGTTCTCAAGGCTGTCGCCGCGCGCTCCCGGCCGTGAGCCCGAGATCGCGTCGCCGGCGATCAGCAGCACCGCCTCCACGGTCTGCGGCTGCACCTCGTAGTGATGCGCCTCAACGGCGTGGACGACGGCGGGCGACTCGCCGTAGCGCCTGGCGTACTGGGTCGAGATAGCAGCGTGGGAGCCTTCGATCTCGTGGGTGAGCGCCTTGCCGAGGTCGTGCAGCATGCCCGCGCGCTTGGCGACCTTGACGTTGGCGCCGAGCTCGGCGGCCATGATGCCGGCGAGGTGGACGACCTCGAGCGTGTGCTTGAGGACGTTCTGGCCGTAGCTCGTCCGGTAGTGCAGGCGGCCGAGGAGCTTGACGATCTCCTCGTGGAACTCACCGCAGTTGGCCTCGAAGACGGCCTGGTCTCCTGCCTGGCGGATGTGCTCCTCGATCTCCGACTTGGAGAGGTAGTACATCTCCTCGATTCGGGCGGGGTGGATGCGTCCGTCCTCGATCAGCTTCTGGAGCGTCAGCTTCGCGATCTCGCGCCGGATGCCGTCGAACGACGAGAGGACGACGGTCTCCGGCGTGTCGTCGACGATCACGTCCACGCCGGTGAGGTGCTCGAGCGTGCGGATGTTGCGGCCTTCACGGCCGATGATGCGCCCCTTCATGTCGTCCGAGGGCAGCTCGATGACGGATGCGGTGGTCTCGGCGGCGTGGCTGGCGGCGACGCGCTGGAGTGCGTCGGCGACGAGGTTGCGGGCGCGGCGGCGCGCCTCGGACTGGGCCTCCTCCTCCATCTGGCGCACACGCCGGGCGAGCTCGTGGCGCACGAGATCCTCGGAGCGCTCGAGCAGCGCCGCCTTCGCCTCGCTGACCGTCATCCGGCCGATCTCCTCCAGGCGCTGGAGCTCGCTGTCCGTCGCCTCCTTCAGGTCGGCCTGGAGCTGGCGGACGTGAACGTCGCGGTCGTTCAGGCCCTGCTCTCGCCGATCGAGCTCGGTGAGCTTGCGCGCAAGCTCGTCTTCACGCGCGAGCAGCCGCTCCTCCAGGGTCTGCATGCGCTGCCGCCGTTCGCGCAGCTCCTCCTCGAGCTCGGCGCGGAGCTTGACAGCCTGCTCGCGCGCCTCGATGTACGCCTCTCGCCGGATCGTCTCGGCCTGGCGGGTGGCGTCGTCGAGCAGCTCGGCGCGTGATCGGTCGGTGGCATTTCGGCGCGATCCACCGACCAGTCGCAGCCCGGTCAGGACGCCGGCGGCTCCGAGCAAGAGGCCGATCAGTATCCCGATCGCGATCAGCACCGCTCGTTCCTGCCTTTCCTCCGGGCTCGCCCGGACGGTCGCGTTGTCAGCGCTCGCGCGCATCCCCGATCCGGCAACCGGACCGCACAACGCGTCTCGGAACAGGCGAAGCCCGCCGGGGCCTCGCCGGGAAGCTAGAGACCGATCAGGTGTCTACTTGAAGGGTCTCGGTCGGGTACGTCGGTGATGAGAGTCGGTGTCACAGAGGTTCGAATCGGAAGAAACGCGCGTTATGCAGGAACTTTGTCAGATGAGGATCCCATCATCCTACAACGTCGTCTGCGTCTTCTGCAATGGCGCTCTCCAGGGCCTGGGCGGCCGTGTCCTCGGTGAAGCCGTGCGCCGCCAGCCAGCGCGCTGTCCGCGGCCCGGGACCGCGGCGGCGGATGACCTCGCGCGCTCGCTCCTCCTCGGACGGCACGGTTGCGAGCGCCGCCGCGATCGCCTCCGCGGCAATGCCCCGCGCCCGCAGGTCGTGGCGGATGAGCTCGTCACCGGCGCCTCTGGCCGCCAGCACCTCGCACCGCCCGACTGCCACGCGTGCGTCATCCAGGTAGCCGGCGGACGCCAGCACCCTGCGTGCAGCAGCGCGGTCGGCCGGCGCGACCCGCCGGCGCGCGAGCCGATCCTCGAGCTCGCGTTCGGACAGCGGCCGCCGCGCAAGCGCCCGAGTCGCCACAGCCAGTGCACCGCTCCGGCGGCGGGCGCGTGCCAGCCGACGAAGGCGCTCGCGGTCGAGCACGCACCCCTCGTAGAGGCCGGCCGCCGCCACAGCGTCGACGGGCAGGGACCGCCAGGCGGTTCCGTCGAGCTCGATCGCGACGCGTCCGTTCGTCGCCGGGCGGAGCGCCGAGACCGTCCGCCCGCCACGGGCCACCGTCAGCGTGCGGCGCGCCCGCCCGCGGCCGCCGGCTCTTCCGCAGCCGCGGTGTCCTCGTCGTCGGCTTCGGCCGGCGCGCTCTCCGGCACCGGGACGCCGCCGTCGATACGTGCCGAGGCGATCTGGTCGGGCCCGAGATCGGTCTGGATCCGGGCCAGGATCTGCTCGGCGACGTCGGGGTGCTCGCGGAGGAAGGCGGTCGAGTTCTGGCGGCCCTGGCCGAGGCGCTCATCGTCGAAGCTGTAGAAGGAACCCGACTTCTGAACCAGCTTGCGCTCGAGCGCCGCGTCGAGGAGCGTGCCCTCCCAAGGGATGCCGGAGCCGTAGATGATGTCGAACTCGGCCTGTCGGAACGGCGGCGCGACCTTGTTCTTGACCACCTTGACGCGCACCCGGTTCCCGATCGCCTCCACCCCCTCCTTCAGGGTCTCGATCCGGCGGATGTCGAGGCGCACCGTCGAGTAGAACTTGAGCGCGCGGCCGCCGGGCGTCGTCTCCGGCGAGCCGAACATGACGCCGATCTTCTCGCGCAGCTGGTTCGTGAAGATGCAGATCGTGTCGGTGCGGTTCAGCGTGCCGGCGAGCTTGCGCAGCGCCTGCGACATCAGGCGCGCCTGCAGGCCGACGTGGCTGTCGCCCATCTCACCCTCGATCTCGGCCTTGGGCGTCAGCGCCGCTACCGAGTCGACGGCGACGACGTCGAGGGCACCTGACCGCACGAGCAGCTCCGCGATCTCGAGCGCCTGCTCGCCGTTGTCGGGCTGCGACACGAGCAGGTTCTCGATGTCGACACCGATGCGCCGTGCGTACTGCGGATCCATCGCGTGCTCGGCGTCGATGAAGGCGCAGATGCCCCCGCGCCGCTGCGCCTCGGCGATGACGTGGTAGACGAGCGTCGTCTTCCCCGATGACTCCGGGCCGAAGATCTCGACGATGCGGCCGCGTGGCAGCCCGCCGACGCCGAGGGCGAGGTCGAGCGCGAGCGACCCCGTCGAGATGGCGCCCGTGGACACGTGCGCCTGGTCGCTCATCTTCATGACCGAGCCCTTGCCGTACTGACGCTCGATCTGGCTGAGGGCGACGTCGAGTGCTTGCTCGCGATCCACTGGCTCTAACCTCCTAAGGGTGCCGCTTCGATGACCCGGTACTGCGCCCCGCTGGGTCGCAGGACTGAATGGTAGAGCGCCGCATCGGACGGACTGAACGGCGGGACAGTCGGCAGCGTCGGCCTGAGCCGCGGCCGCCGGCGGAATCGCAGCACCGTGACGTGCGGGAGCCACGTGCGGCGCTCGGGCTGGTAGACGCCGAGCTGCTCGAGCAGGTCCTGGAGCGTGAGGGCGAACGCGGTCGCGCGGCCGCCGTCGTCATCGAGCACGAGCATGCCGACGCTGCGCGTCTCCCGGTAGTTGGAGACAGCCAGGAGGGGCCGCGCAGCGCCGGCGGCCGCTTCGGCGAGCGCGCAGCCGAGCGCCCGTAGCTCGCTTCGAGGTCGCGCTCCGAGAAACGCCAGAGTGACGTGGAGATGGTCGCGTGGCACGACGCGGCCGCCGTCGGCCAGCGCGCCGGTCCCCCACTGCTCGAGCGAGGTTGCGGTGCCGTCGGGGAGGCGGATGCCGAAGAAGAGCCTGAGTCGCTCATCGCCGTCGACCGTAGCGGCCCGGCTCGGCGCCTCTGTCACGACTCCGTGCCGGCTGTGTGCCGAAAGCGCCTCATGTGACGAGGCCGCGGACGAGGTGGAGTGCCGCCGCCGTCGCCCGGTCACGCACGGCAGCCCGGTCGCCGGGCAGACGCAGCTCCCAGTCCTGGGCTCCCGTGGGCGAGACGGCGTGGAGGTTGACGAGCCCGACCGGCTTGGACGGCGAGCCCCCGCCTGGACCTGCGATCCCGGTGACGCCGATGCCGACATCGGCGCCGAAGCGGTCTCGCACGCCTGCCGCCAGCGCCCTGGCAGTCTCGGCCGACACCGCGCCGTGCCGTTCCAGGACGTCGGCCGGCACGCCCAGCGCGGCCGCCTTGATGCCGTCCGCGTAGGCAACGACGCTGCCGAGGATCACGTCGCTCGACCCGGGCACGCCGGTCAGCCGGGCCGCGACCAGGCCACCGGTGCAGCTCTCCGCAGCTGCGAGCGTCCAGCTCCGTGCGCGGCAGCCGTCGAGCACCAGCTCGGCGAGACTGCGGCCGTCCCGTGCAAAGACATGGGGTCCCAGAGCCGCCAGCAGTGCCTCCTCCAGCGCCCGCCCCCGCTCCTCGGCGTCGGGCTCGGCGACGATGTCGACGCGGATCTCCCAGTCGTGAGCGCAGATCGTCACCTCGAGCCCTTCGCCCTCGCCGCCCGCCTCCGCGAACGCGGTCGCCACCGCCGATTCGGTGAGCCCGTGGACGCGGACGACTCGCTCGTGCGCGGGGGGCACGCGCGCGAGCAGGCGGCGCATCGGCTCTGCCGCGAGGGCCGCCTGCCAGAGGCGCTGCAGCTCCCCGGGCGGCCCTGGGAGGACGACGACGACCCTCTCCCCCTCCTCGAGCACCAGGCCCGGCGCTGTGCCGGCCAGGCCGAGCGAGAGCGCTCCTGCCGGCAGCGTCGCCTGCTTCCGGATCCCGGGTACGAAGTGCGCGTACGGGCGTCCCGATCGCGCCGAGATGCTTCGGGAGACGCGCTCGATCTCCGCCTCGAGGCCGCTGTCAACGGTGAGCTCGCGTCCCAGCACGCGCCCGATCACCTCGACGGTGCGATCGTCGTGGGTCGGCCCCAGCCCGCCGGAGAGAACGAGCAGGTCGGCGGAGAGGCTCTCGCGGAACGCCCGATCGAGCTCGCCGGCGTCGTCGCTGACGATCGTCAGCCGGGCCGGGGCGAACCCGAGCCGGACCAGCTCACGGGCGAGAAACGGGCCGTTGCGGTCGGTGCGCTGGCCGCGGACGAGCTCGGAGCCCGTGAGGACGACGGCCGCGCGTGGCCTCAAGTGACCGGCTTCAGGCCTTTCCGGGTGACGGAGACGTCGACGGGGCCGTCGGCGGCCGGCAGCTGCACCTTCCGTCCGTTGAGGCGGACGACCACGTTGGCGGGTACGCCGATCGTGACCCAGAGGGCCTTGCGGGTGAAGACCTGCGTCTGCCCCCGGAGCAGGGTGCCCTCATACTCGACCGGCCCGACCGGCGAGCCGCGGTTCACCTTCAGCCAGGAGTCGCCCCGAGCTGCGCGGACGACAAGCTTGACCTGGATCGCGGCGGCTTTCTTCGCGGCCGCGGACCGCTTGCGCGTCGACGTGTTCGCCTTCTGCGTCGTCGTCTGGTCAACGAGCCCCGGCAGCGTGGCCCGGCTGTCGGGCGCGCCGAACCGCCAGGCGGCGATGACGAGCGCGGTCGCGAGCCCGATTGCCGTCAGCGCGATGACGACGGCGCTCGACTGCAGCCGGTGCGGCCCGATCGAGCCGGACCCGCCGCCGCCGGCACGGAAGCGGACGAGGTCGTCCTCGCCGGTGACGTAGCGCGAGTTGTACTCGTCGACGTAGAGCTGGCCGTCCAGCCCGAGGTAGTCCGCGTAGACGCGCAGGAAGCCCTTGACGTAGGTCTGGCCGGGGAGCTGCTCGAAGTTCTCGTCCTCGAGCGCGCGCAGGTACTTGCCGCGAATCTTGGTCGCCTGCTCCAGCTCTGGGAAGTCCACGCCCTGCCGGACCCGCGCCTCGCGAAGACTGTTCCCGATCTCGAACACGGAGGGTCAGTCTAAAGGCATCCGAGGGGCCGCGTCCGCGGCCGCCCGTAGCCCCGATCCGTCGCCCCTTCGCCCTCCCCCCAAGGCCTTTCCGCGTAGAGATCCGACAGCCCGGAGCGCCACTCGCCAGCCTCCGGTCGACGGAGCCGGGCTCTGCCCGGCGCAGTCACGGCGCGCGAAGCCGCGTCATTCGAGCGAGGGGGCCCACGGGGGAAACCGGGTTTCCCCCGTGAAGCGTCAGCGCGACAGGTAGGTCTCGAGCGCGTAGACGGCGAGCGCGAGCCCGCCCGTGGCGGCCAGGTAGACCGCGAGCCAGCCGAGCCGCCGCCCGGCCCGGGCGAGACGGGCGCCTGCGACCGGCAGGACGGCCCGGCGCTCCCGCTTCTTGCCACGCCTGCCCACCACGACCGCGGCGAGGCCGAGCACCGCGGCCGGGATCGTCGACCAGCCGGCCTCGAGGTACGAGATGAGGTCGCTCTGCCAGGCGATCATCACCGCGCCGGGCACGGTGGCTGTTGCGACCAGGCCGAGGATCAGCGCGAGCATCGCGCTGCGCCTTACCGACTGGCCGACGGCGCTACTGCTTTCGGTACGGACGGCCAACGGCAGCGGGCGGGATGGAGCGGCCGATCAGGCCGGCGACGGCGACGAGGGTGAGCACATACGGCACCGTAGAGATCCAGTTCGACGACACATCGGAGACGCGCTGCAGCGGGATGGCCAGGGCGAACCCGAAGCCGAACATCAATGTGGCGACGAACGCCCACCCTGGCCGCCACTTCCCGAAGATGACCGCCGCCAGCGCGATGAAGCCACGGCCACTGGTCATGTTCTCGGCGAAGTTGCCCACGAAGCCGATCGAGAGGAACGCGCCCCCGAGCGCGGCGAGCATGCCGGAGACGACGACCGCGGCGTAGCGAGTGCGGATGACCGAGATCCCGACGGCGTCCAGGGCTCGCGGATGCTCGCCGGCCGCGCGCAGGCGAAGCCCGATCGTCGTCTTGAAGAGCACGACGTAGACGACCACGACGAGGATCAGCATCAGCCAGACGAGCACGCTGAGCGAGCCGAAGACGGGTCCGAGGAAGCCGCCCACGAGCGGGACGTCCCGCAGGAACGAGAAGTCCACGAGCGGGACGCGCGCGGCCTGGCCCGCGTTGATGCCGGTCGGGTAGAAGGACTCGTAGAGGAAGCCGGTGAGGCCGAGCGCGAGCAGGTTGACCGCGAAGCCGCTGACGATCTGGTCGGCCATCAGGTGAATGCAGAAGAAGGCGTGAATCAGCGCCAGCAGGCCTCCGAAGACCATCGCCATCAGGACGCCGACGACCCACGAGCCGCTCCAGATCGAGGCCCAGATGCCAAAGAAGGCGCCCGAGAGCATCATGCCCTCGAGCCCGATGTTGACGATGCCGGACCGCTCGGAGACGATGCCGCCGAGCGCCGCGAAGGCAAGCGGGGTCGCGAAACGGAGCATGGAAGCGAGCAACCCGGCCGTGAGCACGGTCTCGACCGCGTCCGGGTCTCGGCTCTGGATCCACAGGGCAGCGAGCGTCCCCCCGACCGCGGCAGCGATCGCCCAGACGCCGAGACGCTTCTCGTCCCGGGCTGCGGCGGCGACCCCGAGGAGGGCGGCGACCAGCCCGAGCGTGAGCGGGATGCCCGCGGACTGGACGTTGGCGGGCGGAATCGCGAGCGCGAAGCCGAGCAGTCCCAGCGCGATGCCGGCGTAGGCGAGCGTGCGCGTCTCCTTCAGGCGCTCGACAGCCCCGGAGGCCCTCGCCGCCATGACGCTCATCAGACCGGAGCCTCCGACCGCGACTTGCGCGCCGGCCTCACCCGCAGGTAGCGGCGGCCCGACCACAGGTAGAGGATCAAGAGCTCGGCGCCGACGAAGAAGATGACGAGCGCCTGGATCATCGTGGCGAGATCGGTGGCGAGCTCGGGCTCGAAGACGCGCGGGTCGAGCTGGCGCGACGACGTGCCGACCTGGAGGGCTGCGAAGAGGAGCGAGGCGAGGAGGATGCCGACGGCGCGGTTCCGCCCGAGCAGCGCGACGGCGATGCCGGTGAACCCGACGAGGTTCGTGCTGAAGTCGCTCTGGTCGACGGCGAACTTGAAGCCGAGCATGTCGAGCGACCCGGCGAGGCCGGCGAAGGCTCCCGCGATCGCGAGCGCGAGGAAGTAGTTGCGCGACACGGAGATGCCGCTGTAGCGTGCCGCCTCCGGGTTGAAGCCCACCGCTCGAACCTCGTAGCCGAGCGTCGTCCGGTTGAGCAGCGCCGCGTACACCACGAGGCCGGCGAGCGCGATGAAGATGCCGGCGTGCAGAGGCTGGATGTCGCCCCAGATCACCCAGAGCTGGGCCGACTCGAAGACGATGTCGGAGCGCGGCAGCGACGGCGACGCGCCGTGCATGAGGCCGCCCACCTCGACGAGCGCCGTGCCGCCGAAGATGGCGATCCAGTTGAGCATGATCGTCGTGATCACCTCGTGGGCGCCGACGGTGGCGCGAAGGAGCCCCGCGATCCCGCCCCAGATCGCACCGGCGAGGATGCCCGCGCCGAGCCCCAGCGCGATGTGCAGCGGCCGGGGCGTCCCCGCGAGGTGCGTCCCGACCCAGAGCGACGCCAGCAGCCCGACCCAGTACTGCCCCTGGCCGCCGATGTTGAAGAGCCCGCACCGGAAGGCGAACGCCACCGCGGCCGCGGTCATCAGGAGCGGCGTCATCAGCAGCAGCGTCTGCTGCAGGTCGCGGGCGGCGCCGTTCCGCTCCCTCTCGCTCAGCCAGGGGAAGAACCAGTTGAGGCCGGTGCCCTCGAAGATCGCCTTGTAGGCCGTGATCGGGTTCTCGCCGGTGACCAGGACGACGAGCCCGCCGATCACGAACGCCAGCATCGTGGCGGCGATCGGCACGAGCAGGCCGCCAGCCCGAGTCCCGAACCACGTGCGAAGGACCTGGCCTCTCCCGCTCTCGGCCACTACGCGGCCTCGGCCGGCGCCGGGCGGCCGCCCGTCATCGCGACGCCGAGCTCCTCCTCCGGCACGTCCGGCGGGAACTCGCCCACGATGCGGCCCTCGTACATGACGAGGACGCGGTCGGACAGAGAGCGGATCTCGTCGAGCTCGAACGAGACGAGCAGGATGCCCCGGCCCGCGTCGCGCTCCTGCACGAGGCGCTCGTGGACGAACTCGATCGCGCCGACGTCGAGCCCCCGTGTCGGCTGCGCGGCCACCAGCACGCGCGGGTTGCGGGCGACCTCCCGGGCGACGACGACCTTCTGCTGGTTGCCGCCTGAGAGCGCCGACGCAAGGGTCGTCGGTCCGCCGCCGCGGACGTCGAACTCACGCAACAGGCCGCGCGCCCGCTCGATCAGCCGCTTCGGAAAGAGCCAGCCGAGGCGCGACGCAGGCGGCCGGTCGTAGTCATGCAGCGCGAGGTTCTCCGCCAGCGTGAACTCGAGCACCAGCCCGCGCGCCTGGCGGTCCTCGGGGATATGGCCGAGCCCGGCGTCGAGGATCTCGTTCGCCGACTCCCTGGTGATCTCGTCCCCGCCCAGCGTGATCGACCCCGCCGACGGCCGGCGCAGGCCGGCGATCGCGTCGATCAGCTCAGTCTGCCCGTTGCCGTCGACGCCGGCGATCCCCACGATCTCGCCCTCGCGGACTGTCAGCGAGGCGCCCCGAACCGCCTCCAGGCCGCGCGCATCCCGGACGTGGAGGTCGTGCACCTCCAGCAGCGCCGGGCCCGGCTCTCTCGGTGCCTTCTCGACCTCGAGCAGCACGTCGCGGCCGACCATGAGCTTCGCCAGGCTCGCCGGGGTCGCGCCCTCGCGGGGGACGGTGCCGACGGCCTGTCCCCGGCGGAGGACGGTGATGCGATCGGCGATGGACAGCACCTCCGAGAGCTTGTGCGAGATGAAGATGATCGACATGCCCTCCCGCCGCAGGATCTCGAGGATCCCGAAGAGCTCCTTCGCCTCCTGCGGCGTCAGCACCGCGGTCGGCTCGTCGAGGATCAGGATGTCCGCGTTGCGATAGAGCGCCTTGAGGATCTCGACGCGCTGCTGCTGGCCGACGCTGATGTCTTCGATGCGGGCGTCGGGATCGACGGCCAGGCCCAGCCTCCGGGAGAGCTCCTGCACCCGCGCGCGTGCGCTGGCGACGTCGAGGAAGGCGCGTCTTTTGACCGGTTCCGAGCCGAGGATGATGTTCTCCGCCACCGTCATCACGGGGATCAGCATGAAGTGCTGGTGCACCATGCCGATGCCCCGCTCGATCGCGTCGCCGGGGGACTGGATCCTGACCCGCTCTCCCTTGAGCAGGATCTCGCCCTCGTCCGGCGTGTAGAGCCCGTAGAGGATGTTCATCAGCGTCGACTTGCCGGCGCCGTTCTCGCCGAGCAGGGCGTGTACCTCCTGCTTCCTCAACTCGAGGTCGACGCCGTCGTTGGCGACGATGCCCGGGAACCGCTTGGTGATTCCCCTGAGCTCGAGGAGGGGGTTGTCGTCCATCGCGCCAGATCGTAAGGGGGCGGCACCGACGGCCGCCCCCTTACGGGAGAGCTACTTCCGCTTGACGGCGTTGAGCGTTGCCGGCGGATCGATCTCGCCGCTCTTGACGGCGGCGTCGGCCTCGGCAGCAGCGTCCTGTGCGTCCTGAGGAACCGCAGCGGTGAACGGCGTCAGCAGCTGTGCGTCCGTGAGATCGGCGACGCCGAAGAACGTGTTGCTTCCGCCCTCGAACGTGCCCTCCTGCACGGCCCTGATCGTCTCGAACACGGAGAGCTCGAGCGGCTTCAGGGCGCTGAAGATGACGCAGTCGCCCGCGGTCGCCTGATCTGCGTCGACGCCGATCGCGAACTTGCCCTTCTCGCAGGCGGCGTCGATGGCGCCGAGGCCGCACTGGCCGGCCACCTGGAAGACGATGTCGGCGCCCTGCGCGATGTGGTCGAGGGCAATCTCCTTGCACTTCGCCTGATCGACGAAGTCGTTCGAGTACGCATTCAGCGTCTTCGTGCCCGGCCTGGTGTCCAGAACGCCCTGCTGGAAGCCGGCGATCCAGTTGTCGACCGACGGGACCTTGATGCCGCCGACCGTGGACACGGTGCCCGACTTGGTCAGCTTCCCGGCCGCCACGCCGGCGACGTACCCCGACTCCTCGGACGGGTACTGGAGCCCGAGCGCGTTCGGCTGCTCGCAGGTCTTCGACTTCTCACAGCCGTCGCCACCGTAGAAGTGGTCGACCCCCGCGAAACTCGTGTCGGGGAACTTGGCCGCCACCTCGATCACCGACGGGGCGATCAGGAACCCGGCCGCGACTACGAGGTCGTGCCCGTCTTCGGCCGCGGCCGTCAGGTTCGGCACGTAGTCCTCCGCGGCCTTCGACACGTAGATGCGGGTCGAGACTCCGAGCTCGGCCTCGGCCTTCTCGACACCCTTGATCGAGAACTCGTTGAAGCCGCGGTCGTCCGTGCCACCGGTGTCGGTCACGAATGCGACCGAGATCGGCTCCTCGGCCTGCGTCGTCGCCGTCGTCCCACCGGCGTCGCCGTCGTCATCGTCATCGCCGCCACAGGCAGAGAGCCCGAGCACCAGCGCGCTGAGCGCGGCGACGATCAGAAACCATCGTTTCTTATGCAATCCAGTCTCCTCCTTGCCAAATCGGATCGGGCCGATCGTAAAGCAGTGGCCGCAGGGGCGCTATGGGACCTGTGTTAAGCGCAGCCGCTGAGTTACCGAAGATCGGCCTCAGGCGAGGGTGTGGTCGTGCAGCGTGGCCAGGTCGGCCTCGGTCACCAGCACGCGCCGGGGCTTGGAGCCCTCATAGCCGGAGATGATGTTGCGCCGCTCCAGCATGTCGATCAGGCGACCGGCCCGCGTGTAGCCGACGCGGAGCCGGCGCTGGATGAGCGAGACGGAGGCCGTCTGCGTCTGGACGACGATGTCGATGGCGCGGTCGAGCAGCGGATCCTCGTCCGGGTCGAAGTCGTCGTCGCCTGCGTCGGCCTCGTGCGCCTCCTCGACGGGCTGCAGCAGCGACTCGTCGAGCTGCTGCTCGCGCTGGCCGCGGCACTGATCGACGATGAACGCGATTTCCTCCTCGGTCACATACGCCCCCTGCACGCGCTGCAGGCGTGAGGTGCCGAGCGGCTTGAAGAGCATGTCGCCCTGGCCGAGCAGGCTCTCGGCGCCGGCCTGGTCGAGGATCACGCGCGAGTCGGTCTGGCTCGAGACGGCGAACGCGATCCGCGAGGGGACGTTGGCCTTGATCATCCCGGTGATGACGTCCACGGAGGGCCGCTGCGTGGCGAGCACGAGGTGGATGCCGACGGCGCGCGACTTCTGCGCCAGGCGGATGACGGCGTCCTCGACCGCCTGCGGCGACACCATCATCAGGTCGGCGAGCTCGTCGATGACGACCAGCAAGTAGGGCATCGGCTCCTCCCCGCGCTTGCGGAAGGCGCGGTTCGCCTCCGGCAGGCTGCGGGCGCGGACGGTCGCGAGGCGCTCGTAGCGGCGCTCCATCTCGGCGACGACGTTCGCGAGCACGGCCGAGGCCTCCTTGGGGCTCGACACGACCGGCGTCAGCAGGTGCGGGATCGACTCGTAGTGGTTGAGCTCGATGCGCTTCGGATCGATCAGGATCAGGCGCACGTCGTCGGGTGTCGAGCGGAGCAGGATCGAGGTCAGGAGGGTGTTGATGCAGCCCGACTTGCCCGAACCGGTCGTGCCGGCGATGAGGATGTGCGGCATGCGCGCCAGGTCGGTCCAGACGGCGTTGCCGGAGATGTCCTTGCCGATCCAGACGGCGAGCGGCGAGGCGGTCTGCGGGACGTCGTCGTAGATGTCACCCAGCGTGACCATGTTCGGCGACAGATTGGGCACCTCGACGCCGACAGCCTGCTTGCCCGGGATCGGGGCGAGGATGCGGATCTCGGTGGTGGCGAGCGCGTAGGAGAGGTCGTCCTTGAGCGCGGCGACCTTCGACATCTTCGTGCCCGGCGCCAGCTGGAGCTCGTAGCGGGTCACGCGCGGGCCGGAGATCTGGCCGATGACCGACGCCTCGATGCCGAAGTGGCCGAGCGCGGAGACCAGCGCGGCGGCGACCTGGGCGTTCGCCTCGCGCCCTCCGCCGGCAGCAGGCGGCGAGCGGCGGAGGAGCGCGCGGTCGGGGAGCCGGTAGTCCTCGTGGCGGCGCAGCACCGGCAGCCCCGCCTCTTCCTCCTCCTCCGGCTCCTCCGGCGCGAGCTCGAGCTGGGGGGCCCGCGGCTCGGGGTCGGCCTCGCCGATGACGTCGGGATAGGCCTCGGCGGCGTCGACGGGCGGCGGCGCCAGCAGCGGCGGCGGGTCGGCGATCGCGGCGGGCAGCGGCGTCCGCCGGCGCGGCTCACGGCGCTCGACCGAGCGGCGAGCGACGCCGGTGGCCCGCCGGACGACGTGGCCGGAGTGACGGAGGATGGCGCCGATCGAGGCCCCGGTCAAAAGCAGCACGCCGGCGACGGTGGCGGTGGCGCCGAGGAGCACCCGCCCCGTGCCCCCTACCACGCGCCCGATCGCAGCGTCGAGACCCTGGCCGACCAGCCCCGCGCTCGGGCCGAGCACGAGGAAGAGGCCCAGCATCACCAGCGTGCTCCCGGTGCGAAAGGGTCGCATGTCGAGCAGCTCCGCCCGGGTGACGAGCAAGCCGCCGAAGACGAGGGCCACGACCGGCAGCAAGTAGGCGAGCGTGCCGAGCACGGCGTCGAGTCCCTCGATCACGTGCTCGCCCGCGAAGCCGCCGGACCAGCCGAGGTAGAGGAGCGAGCTGAGGAAGAGCCCCAACGCGATCAGGCCGAGGCCGATCAGCTCAGGGCGGTGGTGACTCTGTGTGCGCGTCTGCCCGCGGCGGCCGCGCTGGGTGCGCCGCTTGACGCGTGAGGGCTTCCGCGGCCTGAGCGGTCGCTTGGTCTTTCGGCGCTGCGCCATGGGCCGCCCTCTTCGACGCTGGGGCGCAGACCCCTTGACGGCCGGTCGGCCGGACCGTCGCCGCCCGCCGCGAGCGAGCCCCTCTGCCAAGACATGCCCGCTCCGGACGCCCCTCACCAGCATGTCCCTCGGCAGTCCCCATCCTCCCTGGAAGGGGAGACGACCTCCACCACCCGCCCGGCTCCGACGGTAGCGCGAAGAGACGCGCGTGTCCGTGCCGGCTGTGCGCCGGATGTGTGCCGGGGTCTCTAGGCGGCGAGGGCGCGCAGGTCGTTCGCAGCGCCGTTGGTGAGATTCTCGCGCAGGTCGAACAGGCCGGCCCACAGGGCCGAGCGGTCGGGCACGGCGTCCCACTCGGCGGCGGCGGCAAGACCCTCGAGCGCCCGGACGAACACCGCGAGCTCCAGATACGCGCGTGCAACCCGCGCCGACGAGACCGCCACGCCCGCGCGCTGGAGCACCGGCTCCCACTCGACGAGCTCGGCGATCGACGGCTCGCTATACCAGGAAGCGCTCTCGGCCAGGTCCGGCTCAAGCTCGAGCAGGTAGCGGCCCAGCGGCTCCTCGAGCCCGACGAGCGCCGTCTCGGCCCGCTCGGCTGCGCGGCGAAGTGCCGCCTGACGGCGTCCGGGCGTGCACGGGTCGGCGTCGCCGCGGGCCCACCGCTCCAGCAGCCGGCAGAAGGAGAGCGCGGCCACCTCGCACGCGCGCAACTGCGCGATGACCCGCCGGCCCGTACCGGCGTCGGCGGAGTGAAAGGCCAGCACCTCGGCCCACCCCGGCCGCTTGGCATGAACGATGCTCACTCCCTGAGTCTAGGTGCCTCCGTCGGCGATGTGCGCCGAGGGGCGGGGCCAACCAACCCGGCGCATCGACCGGCGCGTCCGCCACGGAGGCCGAGCCGACGCGCTGCGCGCGAGCGACGTGCGCGAGTCCTTTCGACCGGCGGAGGCGGGCTCTGCCCCGCCGCAGCCAACCCGCGGCTCCGGCGCGTCTGACGAGCGAGGGAGCCCACGGGCGAGGATGGGTTTCCCCCGTGAGAGCGAGGCAGCGGGCGCGAAGCGCCCGCCCGAGCGTCACACCTCGACGATGACCGGCAGGATCATCGGCCGGCGGCCGGTGCGGTCGTACAGCAGCTGTCCGACCTCGTCGTGCAGGTGCTCCTGGATCAGCTTGATCTCCGTCATGTCCTGGGCGGCAAGCTCGCTGAGAACGCGGTGCGCAGCGTCGCGCAGCTCCTCGACGGTGGCGCCGGCGTCGCCGACCCCCCGCACGATGAGCTCGGGGGCACTGACGCCGCCGTTCTGCGCGGCGAGCGTCGCGACGATGATGACGACGCCGTCCTCGGACAGCCGCCGGCGGTCGCGCAGCGCGACGTCCTGCACGTCTCCAACGCCGAGTCCGTCGACGAAGGTCACGCCCGATTCGACCCGCCCGGCAAGTCGGGCGCCCCGCTCGTCCAGCTCGACGACGCTGCCGTTGTCCGCGAGCACGATGTTGGCCGGGTCGACCCCCGACTCCTCGGCGAGCCGGGCGTGCGCGGCCTGCATACGGAACTCGCCGTGGGCCGGCATCACGCAGCGGGGGCGCAACAGCGACAGCACCGTGCGCAGCTCCTCGGCGTTTCCGTGGCCGGAGGCGTGGACGAGCGCGTTCTCCTCGTGCAGCACCTCGGCCCCCAGACGCGCCAGGCCGTTGATCGTGTCGTGCACGCGCAGCTCATTCCCCGGGATCGGCTTGGCGGAGATGATCACCGTGTCGCCGCGCTCGACCTGGATGGACGGGTGGTCGTTGTACGCGATGCGAGTGAGAGCGGACAGGGGCTCGCCCTGGCTGCCGGAGCAGAGCACGAGTGTCCGGCCGCGGGGCATCTCGTCGAGCTCGTTAGGGCGGATCAGCAGGTTGTCGGGGACGGTGATGTAGCCGAGGTTGCGCGAGATGTTGAGCGTCTTGCGCATCGAGCGGCCGATGACGCACACCTTGCGCCCGACCTCGGCAGCGACGTCGATCGCCTGCTGCATCCGGTGCACGTTGCTGGCGAACGAGGACACGAAGACCCGACCTTCCCGGACCGGGATCAGCTGGCGAAACGCCTCGCCGACGACGCGCTCGGACGGCGTCACGCCGGGTCGCTCCGCGTTCGTCGAGTCGCCGACGAGCAGGTCGACGCCGCGGTTCCCCATCTCGGCGAGTCGGCCCACGTCGGTGCGCATGCCGTCGACCGGCGTGTGGTCGATCTTGTAGTCGCCGGTGTGTACGACACGGCCCGACGGCGTCTCGAGCACGATCGCGACGGTGTCCGGGATCGAGTGCGCCATGCGCACCCACTCGACCCGGAACGGACCGATCTGCGCCGGCTGGCCCTCGGGATCTACCTCTTTCAGCTCGGTCGAGCGCAGCAGGCCGTGCTCGTCGAGCTTCGACTGCACGAGCCCGAGCGTCAGCCGGGTCGCCCACACTTCCGGCACAGGCACCTCTCGCAGGAGATAGGGGAGCCCGCCGACGTGATCCTCATGGCCGTGGGTGAGGAGCACGGCGCGCACACGATCGGCGTTCTCGCGCAGATACGTGATGTCGGGGAGAACGAGGTCGACGCCCAGTTGCTCGTCGCGGGGAAACGCCAGGCCGGCGTCCACGACGACGATGTCGTCGCCACTCTCGTAGACGGTCATGTTCTTGCCCACCTCGCCGAGACCGCCGAGGGGGATGACACGCAAGGGCTCCGGCCGCACCGTCGCATGGTACCGGGCTGTCTCGAATCCCTCGTTCGAGGCCTACGGGCTACCCCTTTCGGGGGGTGCGACGGCCTCCCCCACACCGGACAACGAGGGCATGCGGCCCTCTCACCTCTTCGGTGTTCTCACGGCGCTTGCCGCGACGGCGGCAGCGGCGGCCTCACTCGGCTTTGCAGCACCGGCAGGCGCCGCCGTGCGCTTCGACCACAAGATCGACGGTCATGTCGCTCGAGCCGCGTGCTCGGCGCGGCAGTACCGTCCGAAGCAGCATCGATGCCTGCGCCTCGCGCCGAAGCGCAAGCTGCACGTCATCGTCTTCGGCCGGAGCCTCAACGGGTCGACGGTCGACGGCGACGTCGTGCTCGAGGAGCGCTTCCGCGCCATCCAGGCGCGCAAGATGGTCGTGCGTCCCCGCAGCCTGGTGCGGCTGGCCCGGCTGAAGCGCGTGCGGCGGATCGCGCTCGACTCGCCGATTCGCTTCCTGGAGGCGAGCGACAGCTCTGTCACGCCGACCGCGCCGGCTCCGGTTCCGCTCTCGCCGTCCTACAGCTATCCCGCGCTGGTGACGCTGTTCCCCGGGGTCACAGGCGCCACCGGCCTCTGGAGCGGCGGCCTCCAGGGGGCGGGCGCGCACATCGCGGTGATCGACAGCGGCGTGGCGCCGGTCGCGGACCTCGCCTCTCGGGTCGTGCAGGTGGCGCTCCCCGGGCAGTCAGGCTCGCTCGACGACACGTACGGTCACGGCACCCTGGTGGCGTCGGTGGCCGCCGGGCTGAGCGCGGACGGCCGCTACGTCGGCCTGGCACCGGCGGCGAAGGTCTACGCCTTCAACGTCAACTCCTCGACCGGGGTGCGCACGAGCGACGTGATCGCGGCACTCGACTGGATTCTCGCCAACGGCAAGGCGCACGGGATCCGCGTCGTCAACATGTCGCTCAGCGAGACGACGCCGAGCTCCTACCGGACGAGCCCGCTCGCGCTCGCCGCGGAGAAGGTGTGGCATGCGGGCATCGTCGTCGTCGCGTCGTCCGGGAACTCGGGCCCCGACAGCGTCTACTACGCGCCGGGGAACGACCCGTACGTGATCACCGTCGGCGGCTCGGACATGAACGGCACGGCTGCGGTCGCCGACGACCTGCTCGCCTCCTTCTCCTCCTTCGGTACGACCGGTGACGGCTTCCTCAAGCCCGAGATCGTCGCGCCGGGGCGGCACATCGTCGGCCCTGTGCCGGCAGCGATGACGCTGGCCAACCTCGCACCCCCCGAGAATGTGGTCGAGCCGGGCTATCTGCGGATCAACGGCACCTCGTTCGCGGCTCCGCAGGTCGCCGGCGCAGTGTCCCTGCTGCTCGAGCGGAAGCCGTCGCTGACCCCGGACCAGGTCAAGTGGCTGCTCGTCACCACGGCCCGCCCGCTCGCAGGCAGCCTCGCGCCGGCGATCGACCTGGCTACGGCACTCGGATACTCGGGAGCCCTGCAGTCTGCGAACCAGGGGCTGGTGCGCTCGAGCGGCGGCATGACGACGACGTCGACGTCCCAGCTCAACTCGGGCGCGATCGACGCGGTCGCCTGGGAGCGCGCTGCCAACAGGTACGAGCGCGGCGGCAAGTGGGATCTGGCAGCGGACGCATGGGAGAAGGCCGCCGGCCACTGGCAGACGGCGACGATGTTCGCCAAGGCGGCCAACGCCTGGGATCGGGCGGGCGGCGCTTGGTCGCGCGCGATCCGGTGGGACAAGGCTGCGGTGGCGCACGCGGCGGCCGTCGGCCCGCTCGTGAGCGCCGGCCTTCCCGAGTGGGCCGCCGTCACCCTCGAGCTCTCCGCCAACGCCTGGCGCGTCCACGGTGCCGCTGACAAGGCCGCAGAGGCGATGGAGTCCGCGGCGGCGCGCTGGGAGCAGGGGAACGCCGCAGGCGCTGCAGTCGACGCCTGGAAGAAGGCCGCCGCTGCCTGGCGCGTCAAGGGGGACGCCGCCAAGGCGAACGCAGCCGACAACCGGGCGGGCACCGTCTCGACGTCCGCCGCCGGGTGGACAGCATCGTCCAGCTGGAACCTCGCGGCCACCTGGAACGCGTCCTCCTCCTGGAACGCATCCTCGAGCTGGAACGCGTCGAGCTCCTGGAACGCGTCCTCGAGCTGGAACGGCGCCGGCTTCGCAGCCTCGTCCTCCTGGAACGCGGCCTCCTCGTGGAACGCGTCCTCGTCGTGGAATGCCTCGTCGAGCTGGAATGCCTCGTCGTCCTGGAACTCGTCGACGACCTGGAACTCGGCCGAGGGCGAGTGGAACGCTACATCCGAGTGGAATTCCGCCGATATCTGGGATTGAGATGGGCAACGCAGCCGCCGCCGCGGCGAGCCCTGACCGGGGCCGACGCGATCCGAACGTCCTGATCTCTGTCGTCGCCAGTGCCGCCGCCGCGGTGGTCGCCCTCCAGTGGGGGAGCGTGCTCGAGGCGGCGCAGGCCGAGCCGCTGGCGCTCGCCGCCTTCGTGGCGCTGACAATGGCCCTGCAGTCCGGCTCGATCGAGGTCTACGGCCGTGGCGCGACGAGCTTCGGCAGCGTCGGCGTGCTGGCCGTCGGCTTCACCTTCGGCGTGGGCGCCGCGATGACAACGGCCGTGCTCATGGGCGCGATGACCATGCTCGTCCGTCGTGGACGCCTGAACCGTGCCGTCTTCGACTCCGCCCAGTTCGCGCTGGCCGCGGGAGCCGGCGCGCTCGCCTACACGGTGGTCGAGTCCACGGGCGCCCCCGGGGTGCTCGGCGCAGTGGCGGCGAGCGGCGCGTACATGATCGTCAACGTCGGGCTGCTCTCGCTCGCGATCGGCCTCGCCGACGGCACGAGCCCGGTCGAGGTCTGGCGCGAGCGGTTCCGCTGGCTGACCCCCTACTACCTGGCCGCCGGCCCGCTCGCCTACGCGCTCACGATCGCCTACGAGCGCATGGGCATGACCGGGCTGCTGGCGTTCGCGCTGCCGCCGGCCATGATGATGCTGTCCGTCCGCCAGTACGTCGCTCGCACCAAGCGCGGAGTCGAGGAGGTGCGCCGGGCGAACGAGGAGCTCCGGCGCGCGAACGCCGACCTGGCCGCTCACAACGAGGACCTGCAGGCGCTGTTCCAGTTCGCCGGCGGCCTCGCCTCACGCGCCCACGACCGCGCCGAGCTCGTCGCCTACGCGCAGGAGGCGCTCGGGCGCCTGCTCGGCGTGCCGGTGCGCGTCGGCGAGCCGGACGGCGACGGAACGCTCCTCGTGGCCGGCGGCACCGTCGTCGGCTCGCTGGAGCTCGGCGACCCCCGCCGCCTGGACGAGCAGCGCTGGTCTCGCCTGCGCGACGCCGTCCTGCCGCAGCTGGCGACCGCGATCGAGAGCGCCGACCTGGTCGAGCGGGTGCGGAAGACGCATCTCGCCACGATCGCCGCTCTCTCGAAGAGCATGGAGGCAAAGGACTACTACACCGGCGGCCACACCGAGCGGGTCGCCGAGCTGGCGGTGGCGCTCGGCCGGCGCCTCGGCTTCTCGGGGTCCGAGCTCGACGCGATCGAGGTCGGCGCGCTGCTGCACGACATCGGCAAGATCGGGATCCCGGAGCGGATCCTGCAGAAGCCCGGTCCGCTCGACGAGGACGAGTGGGCGATGATGAAGAAGCATCCGGTCATCTCCGAGTACATCCTCTCGGAGGTCGGCCTCCACCCCATCGTCCTGCAGGTCGCCCGCTCGAGCCACGAGCGCATCGACGGCACGGGCTACCCGGACGGTCTCGCCGGCGACGACGTGCCGCTGCCGGCCCGCATCGTGCTCGTCGCCGACGCGCTCGATGCGCTTACGAGCGACCGGCCCTACCGGCGCGGGCGGAGCGTCCAGGCGGCGCTCGACGAGCTGCACGCCAACAGCGGCTCCCAGTTCTGCCCGGTCGTGATCGAGGCGCTCGACCGGCTCTTCGCGCAGGAGCCCGAGCTCCTCGGCGCGCCCCGGCTGCGTGCGGTGGAGGTCGCGTGACCACGGCCCGGCGGGCGTTCCGGGGCCTGCCGCTTCCCGTCGCGACGCTCGTTGCCGCGACCGCCGTGGCCGCCGTGACCGCGTTCACGCTCTCGCTTGCATCCCCCGGCGGCAGGATCGCCGGCGACACGCTGCTGCTGGTTGTGCTGCTCGGAGTGACGCTCGTGCTGCAGGCGTTCTCAGTGCGCGTCTCGAGCCAGGGCAGCATCAGCGTGTCCTCGCTCGGCGTGCTCGCCGCCGCGTTCCTGCTCGGTGCGGGACCCGCGATGGTGATCGCGGTCGTCGCAGCGGTCGTGCAGTGGGTCCGGCGCCGCGGCCTCCTGCATCGCGCGGTCTTCGACGCCTCGAACTTCTCGCTCTCGGCCGCGGTCGCGGCCGCGGTGTTCGCCGTGCTCACCTCGGGCTCGCCCGAGTCGCGGCAGGTGCTCGCCGCCGCGGTCGCCGGCGCTGCGTACTGCCTCGTCAACACCGGGCTTCTCTGCACGGCGATGGGAGTCTCGGAAGGATCGAGCCCGCTGGCCGTCTGGCGTGAGCGCTTCCAGTGGGCGACGCCGCACTACCTCGCGGCCGGGCCGCTCGCGTTCGCGTCGGCCCTTCTGTACGGCAGCGTCGGCGTCCTGGCCTTCGCTCTCTTTGCGGCGCCGTATGCGCTCGCGCTGATCGCGCACCGGCGGCTGGTGCCTGCCGCCAGCGGCAGCTAGCCCTCAGGCCGGAGTCGGCGTCAGCAGGCCTGCTCGCTCGAGCGCCGACCGGATGCTCGCGCGCTCCGCCTCGCTCGCCTCGACGAGCGGCAGGCGCAGGCCGCCGACGTCGTGTCCGAGCAGGTTCAGCGCCGCCTTGACCGGGATCGGGTTCGTGGTCACCGCGAGCGCGTCGATCAGGGGCCGGAGCTCGTCGTCGATGGCCCGGGCACCGTCGGCGTCGCCCTCGCGGTAGCGGCGGATCAGCTCCTTGACGCGAATGCCGACGAGGTGGGTGAAGACGCAGACGCCGCCGGTGCCGCCGAGCTCGAGGAAGGGCAGGATCAGGTCGTCGTTCCCGGCGTAGAGCACGAGGTCGGTCTCGGCCAGGATCCGGCGCGCCTGATCCAGGTCTGTGGTGGCCTGCTTGACCGCGTGCACGGAAGGGATTCCGGCGAGCTCGACCATGGTGTCGGGCTCGATGTTGATCACGACGCGTTGCGGGATGTTGTAGACGATGATCGGCCGGTCGCTCGCCTCGGCGATCGCCCGGAAGTGAGCGACGATGCCGGCCGGCGGCGGCTTGTTGTAGTAGGGCGTGACGACGAGGAAGCCGTCGACACCGATCTCATGGGCCCGCTCCGTCAGGTGGACCGAGTGCGCGGTGTCGTACGTGCCGGTCCCGGCGATCACGGTTGCCCGGTCGCCGACCGCCTCGACCGCAGCGGCGAACAGCACGAAGCGTTCCTCGTCCGTGAGCGTCGGCGACTCGCCCGTCGTGCCCGCGACGACGATGCCGTCGGAGCCGTTGTCGACGAGGTGGCGCGCGAGCGCCTGAAAGCGCTCGCCGTCGATGGATCCATCCGCGCGAAACGGCGTCACGATCGCCGTCAGCACCTCGCCGAGCACGGGCTCAGTCTACCCGTGAGCTCCGGCGGCCACGTCTTCGCGAGGTGCTGCCCTGGGCCCTGGACGTCTCCGCGGCGGACCTGTCCCGCGGCGCCGCCGACCCGGCGGCGGCGTGGGCGGTGGGGTCAGTCCAGCAGCGCGTCGAGGCCGACCGTGAGTCCCGGCGGCAGCTCGTCGAGCCGCGCCAGCGCGAGCAGCACTCCCGGCACGAAGGCCTCCCGGGAGAAGGTGTCGTGGCGAATCGTCAGCAGCTGGCCGTGGCCGCCGAAGAGCACCTCCTGGTGGGCCACCAGCCCGGGCAGGCGCACCGAGTGGATGGGCGTTCCCTCCCCCACGAGCGCGGCCGTCGCCTTGGCGGTGCCCGAAGGCGCGTCGACCTTGGAGTCGTGGTGCAGCTCGACGATCTCCGCACGCGGCAGGTAACGAGCGGCCTGCGCGGCGAAGCGCATCATCAGCACCGCGCCGAGCGCGAAGTTCGGCGCGACCAGGCAGGTGAGCCCCTGCCCTCGTGCCGCCTCGTCCAGCTTGCCGAGGTCGTCCGCACCCAGGCCCGACGTACCCACCAGCACCGGCAGGCCGGCCTCGAGCGCCGCCAGGGTGTTCGCGACTGCCGCGTCCGGCAGGGTGAACTCGATCGCCACGTCCTGTCCGGCCAGGGCGCCGTTGCCGTCGCGGCCGATCGCAGTCACGTCATGCCCCTCGGCCTGCAGCGCCGGCCCCAGCACGCGGCCCACCTTCCCCCCCGCGCCGAAGAGCGCCACCTTCACGGCAGCAACTCCCTCGCCGGCACGCCTCGGCTCACCGGGCCAGTGGCTGACAGCCACAGCGTCGCGGCGCCTTGCGTCACCGCTGCGCTCATGCCGCGGCGCGCGCAGTCAGGGTCGGCGCAACCCGCTCGACGGCAGCCAGGAAGCGCTCCTCCCGCGGGCCGATGCCGGCGGCGGACAGGCGCTCCGGCGCGAGCAGCAGCCCCGCCAGCTCGGCCACGGCCTCGACCGTCACCGCATCCACCTCCGCGATGATCCGGGGCAGCGAGAGCAGCTCGGTGTTCGTGATCAGCGACTTGCCGAGCCGCGACATCCGGTTCGAGGTCGACTCCATGGCGAGCTTGATCCGGCTCTTGAGGTTGTCCTTCGCGCGCTCGAGCTCTTCCTCGCTGAGGTTGCCGCCCGCGATGTCGAGGATCTGCGTGACGGCGATGTCGAGGCAGTCGCGCAGGTTGTCCTCCCGGGTGCCGACGTAGAGCCCGATCTGGCCGGTGTCGGTGTACTGCGACGCGAAGGTGTAGACCGAGTACGCCATGCCGCGCTTCTCGCGGATCTCCTGGAAGAGCCGCGAGGAGGCCGAGCCGCCGAGGATCGCGTCCAGCAGCGAGACGACGTAGCGGCGCCGATCCGACCGGGCGATGCCGGGCGCCGCGAGGCACACGTGGTACTGCTCCGTGTCCTTGCGCTGGAAGCGGAGGCCGGGAGCAGGCGCGCGGAGCAGCGGCGCGCGGATCGGCCGCTTGGTGGGCGGGCTCTGGGCCTTGCGGGCCGCGGTCTCGAGCAGGCCGATCAGGCGGTCGTGCTCGAAGTTTCCGACCGCGGCGACGACGATGTTCCCCGGCGTGTACATCGCGCGGTGGTAGGCGGCGAGCGAGCGGCGTGAGATGGTGGCGACGCTCTCGGCCGTGCCGACGACCGGCCTCCCCAGTGCATGGCGGCCGAACACCGCCTCCGCGATCAGGTCGTGGACGTACTCCTGGGGCGAGTCCTCGTACATGGCGATCTCCTCGAGCACCACCTCGCGCTCCGCGTCGAGCTCGGTGAAGGCGGGAGCGAAGACCATGTCGCCCATCACGTCGATGGCCGTGGCCAGCTGGTCGTCGGGAACGCGCGCATAGACGACCGTGTGCTCACGCGAGGTCGCGGCGTTGAGCTCGCCGCCGAGCCGATCGAACACGGACGCGATCTCGGCCGCCGTGTAGGAGCGCGAGCCCTTGAAGAGCAGGTGCTCGAGGAAGTGAGACGCACCCGCCTTGGCGTTGCGCTCGTCCCGCGAGCCGGCGCCGATCCAGAAGCCGATCGAGACCGACCGCACCCACTTGATCCGCTCCGTGACCACGCGCTCGCCCGAGTCGAGCTCCGAGATCACGTAGCGCTGCACCCGCGGATCGTAACGGCGCCGCCACAGCCTCCAGCGACGGGGGTAGCGTGTGTCTATGCGCGCTAGACAGTCGCCGAACGGCCGCCCGCGGACGTTCGACGGCCGCGAGCCCGTCGAGCGCCCGGCCGATCCGGCTGTCCGGCGGGCCAACCTGCGGCGCATCATCGGGCTGTTCGTCCCCTACCGCCCCCGGCTCGGCGTGGTGCTGGGACTGATCCTCGTGTCGGCGTCGATCGGGATGGTGACGCCGTTTCTGATCCGCGACATCATCAACGAGGCGCTCCCGGAGCGAGACCGCGGCCTCCTGAACCTGCTGGTCGGCGGCCTCGTCGCCGTCGCCGTACTGACCGGCGTCCTGGGCGTGCTCCAGACCTGGCTCTCGAACGTCGTCGGCCAGCGCGTCATGCACGACCTGCGCGCGGCCGTCTACCGCCACCTGCAGCGGCTCTCGCTGGCCTTCTTCACGCGCACGCGAACGGGCGAGGTGCAGTCGCGAATCGCGAACGACATCGGCGGCATCCAGACGGTGGTGACGTCGACGGCGACGTCGATCGTCGCGAACGTCACCACGGTGGTCGCGGCCGTCGTGGCCATGTTCCTGCTCGACTGGCGGTTGGCGATCTTCTCCCTCGCCCTCCTCCCCGCCTTCGTGCTGCTGAGCCGCCGGGTGGGCCGCGAGCGACAGCGGATCACCACGCGGCGGCAGACGACGATGGCCGACATGTCGGCGCTCGTCGAGGAGTCGCTGTCGGTCTCGGGCATCCTGCTCGGCAAGACGATGGGGCGCGGCCCCGAGCTGGCGGAGCGCTTCGAGCGCGAGTCCGAGCAGCTGGCGGAGCTGGAGGTGCGCCAGCGCATGGCCGGTCGCTGGGTGATGGCGTCGATCCAGACGAGCTTCTCGGTGATGCCGGCGCTGATCTACTGGTTCGCAGGCCAGCCCTGGGCCGGCGACGTCTCGCTCGGCACCGTCGTCGCCTTCACCACGCTGCAGACGCGCCTCTTCTTCCCCGTCGGCTCGCTGCTGTCGGTCGGCATCGACATCCAGACCTCGCTCGCGCTCTTCGACCGCATCTTCGAGTACCTCGACCTGCCGGTGGACATCGACGAGCGTCCCGGGGCGGTCCCGCTGCCGCCGTGCCGCGGCGACGTCACCTTCGCCGAGGTCTGGTTCCGCTACGACGCCGAGGCGCCCTGGACCCTGCAGGACGTCTCGTTCGCCGTACCCGCCGGCACGCGGACGGCGATCGTCGGCGAGACGGGCTCGGGCAAGACGACGCTCGGCTACCTGGCCGCGCGGCTGTACGAGGTCGAGCGCGGGCGGGTGCTGCTCGACGACATCGACATCCGTGACGTCACGTTCGAGTCGCTCGCCGCCACCGTCGGCGTCGTCTCGCAGGAGACGTACCTCTTTCACGCCACCATCCGCGAGAATCTCCGGTTCGCGAAGCCGGACGCGAGCGACGAGGAGATCGAGGCGGCGGCGCGGGCGGCGCGTGTGCACGACCTGATCGAGAGCCTCGAGGGGGGCTACGACACGACCGTCGGCGAGCGCGGCTACCGCTTCTCGGGCGGCGAGAAGCAGCGGATCGCAATCGCGCGCACGATCCTGCGCAATCCGAGGGTGCTGATCCTGGACGAGGCGACGAGCGCGCTCGACACTCGTACCGAGCGGGCGGTGCAGGGCGAGCTCGACCGGCTCGCCGTTGGTCGCACGACGATCACGATCGCGCACCGGCTCTCGACCGTGCGCGGCGCCGACCAGGTGATCGTGCTCGACCGCGGACGCCTGACAGAGCGCGGCACCCACGACGAGCTGCTTGCACTGGGCGGCACCTACGCCGGCCTGGTCGCGCGGGACGCGTTCCGCGAGGACGAGGCGCTTGTCGGCTAGTCAGCCGGCCGCTACTTGACCCAGAGCTGACTCAACAGCGGCCCCCACTGGGGGTTGTACTCGTAGTTGCCGACGCGCTCGGAGACGAAGGAGACGTAGCCGCTGTTGCAGGCCGGAATGAGCGGCGCCCGGGCGAGGAGCTCGTCCTCGATCCGCTGCCATAGCGCGATGGCCGCGGCAGGGTCGTGAGTCGACGTTCTGGCCGCGCGAGCCATCTTCGCGTCGATTACTGGATCGCAGAGCCCGTCAGGTTCGTGGTCGTTTCCGGTGACCCCGGGGCATAGCCGGCGCAGCTCAGCAGCGGCCGGATGAAGTCCGAGGCGGATGGGTAGTCGAGCGTCCAGCCGCCGCCAGCTGGCGTCGGAGCCGGTGGTGGCGTCGACAGTCATCTGGCCGCCATCGTGCGGCGGTCTGCAGTTCAAGAGGAAGTGGGAGGCCGGCTGGGCCGACCCCCCACTCCAGTGCGCTTACTCCCGCGATCCGGCGCGGTCGCGGCCGCCACGGCCGCCGCGGCCGCGGTCGCCGTCTCGGCGGGGCGGGCGCTCCTCGCGCGGGCGGTCCGGTGCGTCCTTCGCCCGCTCGACGAGCTCCTCGGGCTGGACGAGCGAGCCGTTCTCGTGCTTCGCGACCAGCTTGAGGCCGATGCGGTTGCGCTGCTTGTCGACCTCCTGGACGAGCACGTCCAGCACGTCGCCGCGGGATAGCACGTCCTCGATGTGCTTGACGCGGCCGGGGCCGACGTTCGAGACGTGCAGCAGCCCGTCCGTGCCCTTCTTCAGCTCGACGAAGGCGCCGAAGTCGGTCGTCTTGACGACCTTGCCCGTGTAGGTGTCGCCCACCTCGGGCTCCTTCGTGAGCGCCTTGACCGCGGCGATGGCCGCGTCCGACTTGGTGCCCTCGGTCGCGTAGATCGAGGATCGTGCCGTCCTCCTCGATGTCGATCTGGACGTCGTAGTCGCCCTCGAGCGAGCGGATCGTCTCGCCGCCCTTGCCGATGACGAGCCCGATCTGCTCGGGGTCGATCTTGACCGTGGAGATCCGCGGTGCGTGCCCGGCGAGCTCGCCGCGCGGCTCCGAGATCGCCTCGAGCATCCGGTCGAGGATCGCTGCGCGCGCCCGCTTCGCCTGCTCGAGGGCGCCGCTCATGATCTCCCGGGTGACGCCCGTGATCTTGATGTCCATCTGCAGCGCCGTGATGCCCTTGGCGGTGCCGGCCACCTTGAAGTCCATGTCGCCGAGATGGTCCTCGGCACCCTGGATGTCGGTGAGGATGACGTAGTCGTCGCCCTCCTTGACGAGGCCCATGGCGATGCCGCTGACGGGCGCGGTGATCGGCACGCCGGCATCCATCAGCGCCAGCGTCGAGCCGCAGACCGAGCCCATCGACGAGGAGCCGTTCGACTCGAGCGTCTCCGAGACGATCCGGATCGTGTAGGGGAACTCGTCGGCGGGCGGGATGACCGCCTCGAGCGCCCGCTGCGCGAGCGCCCCGTGGCCGATGTCGCGGCGCTTGGGGCCGCGCATGAAGCCGGTCTCACCCACCGAGTAGGGCGGGAAGTTGTAGTGGTGCATGTAGCGGCGGTCGGTCTCGAGCGAGAGGTCGTCGATCCGCTGCCCCTCCTTGGCGGTGCCCAGCGTGAGCAGCGACAGGATCTGCGTCTGCCCGCGGGTGAAGAGACCGGAGCCGTGCGTGCGCGGCGACATCGTCACCTCGCAGGTGACCGGGCGGATCTCCTCGGGACCGCGACCGTCTGGCCGCTGCTTCTCGACGGCGATCTTGCGCCGGACGAGCTCCTTGTAGACGGCCTCCGCGGCCTTCTTGACGTAGCTCTTGGTCATCGAGTCCTTGACCGTGGCCGGCTCGCCGTCTCCGACGGCAGGACCGACCGGGAACGGCAGCTGCACCGTCTCGACGATCCGGTCGAAGAGCAGCTGGCGCTTGGCCGACTTGAGCTCCTTCGAGTCCTGCTCGGCATCGGTGAGCGCGCGCAGGTCGGTCTCGAACTGCTCCCGCACCGGGCCCATGACCGCAGCGAGCCTCGCCTGCTCGAGGATCATCGAGAGGCTCAGCTTCCGCTGCGTCTGCAGCTTCACGTCGTCCTGGGTCGACTGCATGCTCAGCTCGGGGAGCAGCTCCTCGACGGCGGCGTCCGCTGCCCGCAGCCCCTCGGCGGCGATCCGCTCACGGATGGCGGGCAGGTGCTCCTCCTCGAGGCGCTGCGTCAACTCCGGGTCGAGCCACTTCTGCTTGCCGGCGCGTTCGCGCAGCTCCTCCTGGGCCTCGCAGAGCTTCGTGATCTCGCGGTGGGCGAGGTCGAGCGCCTCGAGCAGCGTGGTCTCCGGCACCTCGTCGGCGCCGGCCTCCACCATCGTCAGGCCCTCCTTGGTGCCGACGACGATCAGGTCGAGCGCCGTCTGCTCCGCGATCTCCGGCAGCGTCGGGTTGACGACGAGCTCGCCGTCCACCAGGCCGATGCGCACTGCGCCGACCGGCCCCATGAAGGGCAGCGGCGAGATCATCAGGGCCGCCGACGCGCCGTTCAGGCACAGGATGTCGTGCGGGCTGACCAGGTCGGCCGAGAGCACCGTGCAGATCACCTGTGTCTCGTTGCGGTACCCCTTCGGCCACAGCGGCCGGATCGGCCGGTCGATCATGCGGGCGGTGAGGATGGCGCGCTCGGTCGGGCGCCCCTCCCGCTTGAAAAAGCCGCCCGGGATCTTCCCGGCGGCGTACATGCGCTCCTCGACGTCGACGGTGAGCGGGAAGAAGTCGGCGCCTTCGCGCGGCTCCATCCGCCCCATCGCGGTCGCGAGCACCATCGTGTCCCCGGAGCGAACGAGCACGGCGCCGTCTGCCTGCTTGGCGAGCTTGCCGGTCTCGAACGTGATCTCCTGGTCGCCGACGGTCGTCGAGACGAGTGTCGTCTCGGCCGCGGTTGTCATGCTCATGTGATGTGTCCTCCGTCCTTCGGGGGGGGTGGAGGTTTGAGTCAGCCCCGGCGGGATCGGAGCTCGCTCAAACTTCCACCCTCCGGGGTTTGTCAGCGTTCTAGCGCCGGAGCCCGAGCTCCTTGATCAGCGCCCTGTACGCCTCGAGATCCTCGCGCTGCAGGTACTGCAGCAGCCGGCGACGCCGGCCCACGAGCTTGAGCAGGCCCCGGCGCGAGTAGTGATCCTTCGGGTGCGTGCGCAGGTGCTCGGTGAGCTCGGTGACGCGCGTGGTGAGCAGCGCGACCTGCACCTGCGAGGACCCGGTGTCCGAGCCGTGCTGCCGGTGCTTGTCGATGATCTCGAGCTTTGCTTCCTTGGTAAGGGTCATGTGCCTCCCTTGACAGTCGTCTCCGTGGTCCCAGCACGCCGCGAAGGAAGGGCGCGCACGGCCGAGGCCACGGTCAGCGCGGAAGGGTAGCAGCGACGCTGCCACGGTCGTCCGCGCTCAGGCCGACCCGCGGGCCGCGAGCTCCTCCAGGTCGGCTCGACCACACGGCCGCAGTGATACTCGCGGCATGATCGCCGCCGTCGCAGCCGGGCACCCGGCAACCGCCGCCGCAGGACTCGAGATCCTCGAGGCCGGCGGCACCGCTGCCGATGCGGCCGTCGCCGCCTCGCTGGTCTCCTGCGTGGCCGAGACCGTCATGACGGGCCTGCTCGGCGGCGGCCATGCCGTCTACTTCGACGCGGCGGCCCGCCGGTCGCGGACGCTCGACTGCTTCGTCACGGTTCCCGGTCTCGGCCCCGCGGGACGGCGGGCAGAGGCGGTCGAGCTGCAGGTGCCGTTCGGCGCCGAGCTCGTTCACTACTCCGTGGGGCCGGCAACGTGCGGGGTGCCCGGTCTCGCGGCCGGGCTGGACGCGCTCTGGCAGGAGTACGGGCGCCTGCCGTGGCAGCGGCTCGTCGAGCCGGCGCTCGCCATCGCCGCCGACGGTGCCGAGCTCCCGCCCGCCCACGCCTCCTGCCTGGCGATGCTCGCCCCGGTGATGACCATGAACGAGGGCGCAGGCATCTACGCGCCCGCGGGGACGCTGCTCGCGGCGGGCGCCCGCGTCGAGCAGCCGGGCCTGCGCCGCGCGCTCGAGCTGGTCGCAGACGACGGTGCCCGCACCGTGTACCGCGGGACGATCGGGCGGGCGCTCGTCGAGCTCTGTGCCGACCGCGGCGGGCTTGTCTCGACCGCCGACCTGGAGGCCTACGAGCCGCGCTGGGACACGCCGGCCGCCACGGCCTACGCCGGCGGACGCGTGGAGGCGCGCGCCGGCCTGTCACGGCTGCCGCAGACGCTCGCCTCCCTCCCGTCCCTGCGCGGCCTCTCCGCGTCCGAGCGCGTGGTCACGGTCACGGAGTCGCTCGCCCCGGCGGCTGCGGTGACTGGCGGTCACACGACGAGTCTCGTCGTGGTCGACCCGGACGGCAACGCCTGCTCGCTCACCACCAGCCTCGGCCTCGGATCGGGGGACTGGCTGCCCGGTCTCGACCTGCACCTGAACAGCATGCTCGGCGAGGCCGACCTCGTCCGCGGGCCGCTGGCGCCGGGCCAGCGGATGGAGAGCATGATGTCCCCCACGCTCGCCTTCACGGCCGATGGCCGCCTCGCGCTCGTAGGTGGCGCTGCCGGGGGGACGCGGATCCGAACCGCGCTCGCCGGCGTGCTCGCGGGCGTGCTCGACGAGGAGCTGGACGCGCAGAGCGCCGTGGACCGGCCGCGCTTCCACCCCGCCGGCGCGACGGTCAACGCCGAGCCCGGCGTCGACGAGGATGGCCTGGCCGAGCTGGAGCGTCGAGGCTGGGCGGTCCGACGCTGGGACGGCCTCCACCACTACTTCGGCGGGGTCAGCGTCGTGACGGCAAGCGGCGCCGCCGGCGACCCGCGCCGGAGCGGCGCCGCTCGAGTGCTCTCCTAGACGCTCGCGGCGACGCGGGCGCGCTGGCCGAGACCGATGATGTTGCCGTCAGGATCCTTGAACCATGCTGCCCTGACGTCGTCGCTCATCTGCACGACTCCGCCCTCGCTCTTCATCCCCGGCATGTCGTACTCCTCGAACGTCACGCCGCGGCCGCGGAGGTCCTTGACCTCCTGCTCGAGGTCGCCGACCTCGAACGCACAGAGCGTGTGACGGCTCTGCCCCGCGCCGACGCTCTTGTAGAGGTAGAGCTCGCCGCCGCCGACGTCGAAGCGGGCCCCCGGGTTGTCCGGGATCTCGTCTCGCTCCGGCGTTCCGAGCCCAAGTGTGTCGCCGTAGAACTCGACGGCGCGCTCGAGGTCAGAGACCGGCACCACGGCGCCGATTCGGGCCTTGCTGAGCATGCAGCCCTCCTTTGGACGATTGGGTGCAGCATCGCCCGCCCCACCGCCACGGTCAAGTTGGTGGCTCTGCGCGGCGGGTCATCTCGACGTCGCGCGCGATCTGCGTAACCAACTCGGCCTCGCTCGCGAACGCCTGCTCGCCGCGCAGGCGCTGCCACAGCTCGACCACGAGCCGCTGCCCGTAGAGGTCGCCCTCGAAGTCGAGCAGGAAGGCCTCGACGCGCCGCTCGGTGCCGCCGTAGTGCGGGTTCACCCCGATCGAGACAGCCGCCCGGCGGCCGAGCGCCGAGCCGGCGTAGATCCCGTAGGCGGGCACGGCGAGCCCGTCGCCGACCTCGAGGTTCGCGGTCGGGAAGCCCAATGTCTGGCCTCGCGCGTCGCCGCCGACCACGGTGCCGTCCACCTCGACGGGGCGTCCGAGCAGCGCCGCGGCCCGTGCGACCTCCCCCGCCGCGACCAGCTGCCGGACGAGGCTCGACGAGACGCCCTCGACGAGCGGCACCGAACGGACGTCGAACCCGAGCCCGCCCAGGAGCGCCGCGTCCCCCTCGCGCCCCCTGCCAAAGCGGAAGCCCTGCCCCACCACGACCACGCGCGCTCCGATCGCGGCTAGCACGTCCGTTGCGAAGGTCGTCGCCTCGCGCTGCGCCAGCTCCCGCGTGAACTCGACCACGAGCGTCTCCTCGATGCCGGCGTCCGCGAGGAGCTCGAGCCTCCGGTCGAGCGTCGACAGGAGCTCGACGTCGCCGCCCAGCACCCGGCGCGGGTGCGGCCAGAACGTGACGGCCGTCGGTGCCGGGCCCGCGTCAACTGCCGCCTGCAGCACGCGCCGGTGCCCGAGATGGACGCCGTCGAAGGTGCCGAGCGCCACCGCACGCGGGCGGCGCTCCAGCTCGCCCGGCTCGCGCGCGACTCTCACGAGCCCGCGCCGGCAGCCTCTGCCCAGCCCGCAGGCAGCCGCGCGAGCGCCTCGTCGACCGGGATCACCCGCCGGTCGTCCGCCTCCTCGACGCTGAAGGGGCCGATCTCCAGCCGGCGCAGCGACGCGCAGTGGCCGCCGAGCGCGTCGGCAATCGAGCGGACGTAGGTGCCCGAGCTGACCCGCAGGTCGAGGCGCGCAACCCCGTCGCGGTAGGACAGGAGGTTGAGCGTGTCGACGCGCGAGCGCCGTAGCGGCATGTCGACGGCCACGCCTCGCCGGTGCAGGCGGTACGCCCGCTCACCGCCGATCTTCACCGCCGACGCGGCAGGGATCGGCAGCTCCACTTCCCCGCGGAGGCCTTCGAGCTGCCGCTCCAGCTCGTCGCCGGCCGGCGGCTCGCTCGCCGCCAGCGGCTCGCCCTCTCGGTCACCGGTCGTCGTCCGGGCCCGGAGGTCGACGTCGGTGACGTAGCGCTTGTCGAGGCCGACGAAGAGCCGCGCCACCTTGGTCGCCCTGCCGGACAGGAGCAGCAGGAGGCCGCTCGCAAAGGGGTCGAGCGTCCCGGCGTGACCCGTGCGCGCCCCGGTGCGCCTGCGCACCTCCGCGACGATCGCGAACGAGGACGGCCCCGGCGGCTTGTCGGCGAGGATGATCCCGGTCGGATCGAGGCCGCGGGGCGGCACGGGTCAGGCCCGCGCGCCCACGGGGCAGCAGCCGCCCCGGCTAGGCGACGGCCGCGGTGGCGCTGGCGAACTCACGCCGGACGAACTCCGTGATCTCTTCGACCGAGAGCTCGCTCGAGAAGCCGGCTGCCTGGCGGTGCCCTCCGCCGCCGGACGCGCGGGCGATCGCCGAGACGTCCAGCTCGTCCGCGTTCGAGCGCAGGCTGATCCGGTGCCGCGGCGCCCCCGGCCTCGGAGGCTCGCGAATCAGAGCCGCGAGCTGGGCGCCTTCGACCGCGCGCAGCGAGTCGATGATCCCCTCGGAGTACGGCTCCTCGGCGCCGACCTCGGCGAAGTCGGTAGCCAGCAGATAGGAGACGACGATGCGGCCCCCGTCGTAGACCTGGGCCCGTTCGAGGGCTCGCGCAAGCAGCTTCAGCTTCGCGAACTGGATCGATTCGTAGACGCCGCGGAAGACACGCTGGACGTCGACGCCGGCGTCGAGCAGCTCGGCGGCGAGACGGTGCGCCTTGGCGGTCGTGTTCGAATACTGGAAGCGTCCGGTGTCGGTGACGAGTGCGACGTAGAGCGCCTCGGCGAGCACCGGGGTCAGCTCGACGCCGAGCTCGCGGAGAAGGTCGCGGACGATCTCGCCGGTCGAGGAGGCATCTGCGACGACGAGGTTGACGCCGCCGAAGCGCGTGTTGTCGTGGTGGTGGTCGATGTCGACGACGAGCGGGGCTCCGAGCAGGGCCTCGGCGGTCGCGCCCATGCGGCTCTCGTTGGCGCAGTCGAGGGCGAGCACGACGCGGTCGAGCTCGCCCGCCGGCGGCTCCCCCCGCAGCAGCTCCCCGAGCGCCAGGAAGCGGTACTCGGCCGGCAGCGGCACGTCGCCGCCGAGGAACATGAGGGCGTCCTTGCCGAGCGCGCGCAGGCCGAGCGTCATCCCCAGCAGCGAGCCGAGCGCGTCGCCGTCCGGGTTCTCGTGCGTGGTGACGAGAAAGCGGTCGTGCTCGCGGATCGTCTCCGCGACGCGGCTGAGGTCAGGGCTCGTCGATGTCATCAGGGGCGAGCTCGTCGATGAGGTGGGACATGCGCACGCCGCGCTCGACCGTCGGATCGTATTCGAAGGCCAGCTGCGGGGTCCGCTTCAGGCGCAGCTCGCGGTTGAGGCGGGCTTGCAGCACGCCGTGAGCGGAGGCGAGGGCGGCCAGACTGCGCTCCCGCCGGCGCTCCGAGCCGAGCACGCTGACGTAGACGCGGGCCGCTCGCAGGTCACGCGAGGTCTCGACGCCGGTGACGGTCACGAACCCGAGGCGGGGGTCCTTCAGCTCGACGAGCGCCTCGGAGACCACCTCGCGCACCACCTCGTTGACGCGCCGCATGCGGCCCGTCCCCTCCCCCCGGCGGCTGCTACTCACCGGGCACCACCACCTCGCGGCGGGCGAGCGCAACCTCCCACTCCTGGCCGTGCAGGTAGCGCATGGCATCGTCGAGTAGGGCCTCCAGCTCGTGGTGCTCGCGCGCCACGCAGGCCACGGTCAGGCCCGTGCGCTGCCAGAGATCGTGATGGTCGACCTCGGCCACCGACGCGCCGAAGCGGTTCTGCAGCTGCGCCTTTGCCGACTTGACGTGGCGGCGCTTGCCCTTGAGCGACCCGGCTTCGGGGAAGTGGAGCTCGAGCGTCAGGATGCCGACGTAGCCGCTAGGCATTGCAGCGTCCCGCCGGGGCGCGGAGCGAGCGGGCCCCTGCGCCGCGCGCAGGCCGGGTGAGGGCTGCCGGGATCACCCGAGCACGATAGTTCGCCAACTCGGGAGCCTGTCCCGACGTCGGAAGGAGCACACGCCCGTGCGAGCAACCGCCCTCCTCGCCGCCGGCCTCGGCGCCGTGCTCCTCGGCGCCGCCGCCGCCGATGCCTGCACCCTCCACGCGGAGGTCTCCGCCGACACGAGCGCGGTGGCGGCCGTGTTCCCGCGCGAGCTGGACCCGCTGCCGAAGCTCGCTGCGGGCGCTCCGGCCGTCGCCGCTGTCGGCAGCGCCACGCCCCGCGCCGCTCAGACGAGCCACCGGCTCCGCCTCGTCGGCCGGGCGAGCCCGCCGGGCGGCTACAGCGCCGACATCTGGGCACACGGCAGTCATGCCTACCTCTCGAGCTTCGGCGGCGGCGGCTGCACGGCGGCCGGCGTGCGCGTGTTCGACCTCTCCCGGCCGTCGCGGCCCGTCCACGTCGCCACCTTCGCCGACGCCGCGTCGGAGCCGGAGCTCGAAGGGACCTGGACCGAGAAGACGATCGTGCGCCGCGTCGTCACCCCTGCGTTCGCCGGCGACCTCGCCGTGACGAGCATCCAGCACTGCCGGGACGGCGCCGTCCGCGGCTTCGCGCTGTACGACGTGACGGATCCGGCCAGGCCGCGGCGGCTCGCCCTGGTCGAGACCGGACCGCGAGGCTCCCACGAGATCTGGCTGCAGCCACGTACGGGCAGCGCCCACGTGTACACGGCCATCATCGACTCGGAGACTCGCTCGTCGCCCGACTACGACCCGGCCACCCTCCGCGCGCTGACGCCGGGACAGGCTGACTTCCGGATCTACGACGTCAGCAACCCGGCCGCACCGGTGGCCGTCGCCGAGTGGGGCGCCTGGAGCAGGCTCGGCATCCACCCGCATCCACCGGACGAACTCGGCGCGGGCAGTCGCTTCGTCCACTCGGTGCGCACGAATGCCGACGGCACCCGGGCGTTCCTGTCCTACTGGGACCTCGGCACGGTCATCCTCGACACGACCGATCCGGCCGACCCCCGCTATCTCGGGCGCACGGCGCCCACCCGCAGCGCGCACTCGGCCGCGCTCGGCCGCAATGGCACGCTGCTCGTGGAGACCCACGAGACCGCGGGCGGCCTGCCGACCTTCTACGACATCGCCTCGCCCAGGCGGCCGCGACGGCTCGGCTCGCTCTCGATCCCGGGCGCGCGGCAGCCTGCTCCGAGCGGCGCGAGGGCGTTCCTGAACGGGGTGCACGATCCCGACGTCCTCGGAACGCGCGCCTACTTCTCCTGGTACTCGCAGGGCGTCGTCGCGGCCGACATCTCCCGTCCCGCACGCCCGCGGGTGCTCGCCCAGTTCCTCCCGCAGGCTCGGGACGACAGCACGGGGTCGCTCTGCCGGACGAGCACCTGCCGAGCGGTCTGGGGCGTCGCGCTCCACCGCGGCTACGTGCTCGCCAGCGACATGCTGAGCGGGCTGTACGTGCTGAAGCTGGAGCTGCGGCGACGCCGCTGAGAGCGCTCCGGTGCCCTGGCGCGAGCCGCACCGGGGCGGGTGGTCAACTCGCTGCCGTCGCTCCGTCGGTCGCGAGGTCGGTCCGCTCGATCTGACGCGTCTCGTAGATCTCGAGGATGTCGCCGACCTTGATGTCGTCGAAGCCCCCGAGGTGGAGCCCGCACTCGAAGCCCTCGGTGACCTCGCGGACGTCGTCCTTGAAGCGCTTGAGCGAGTCGATGGTCGTCTCGTGGATGAGCGTCCCGTCGCGGACGATGCGCACGCTGGCGGCGCGACGCACCACGCCCTGGCGGACGTAGCAGCCGGCGATCGTGCCGACCCGCGACGCGCGGAAGGTCTCGCGGACCTCGACCTCGCCGAGGATCTCCTCGACCTCCTCGGGCCGCAGCATGCCGACAAGCGCCTTCTCGATGTCCTCGGTGAGCTGGTAGATCACCCGGTACGTGCGGATGTCCACGCCCTCGCGCTCGGCGAGCAACCGCGCCTCGGCGTTCGGCCGGACGTTGAAGCCGACGACGAGCGCCTGCGAGGCAGCGGCGAGCATGACGTCGCTCTCGGTGATGCCGCCGACACCGGTGTGGATGACGTTGACGCCGACCTCCGGGTGCTGGATCTTCTTGAGCTCGCCGACTGCGGCCTCGACGGAGCCGTCCACGTCGCCCTTGACGACGAGGTTGAGCTCCTCGACGGCGCCCTCCTGCATCTGGCCGAACAGCTGCTCGAGCGACACTGCAGGCCGCGCGGTCGCCGCCAGCTGCTCGCGGCGGATGCGGGCGCCGCGGGTGGTCGCGAGCTGCCGGGCCTGGCGTTCGTTCTCGACCACGCGGCCGAGCTCGCCGGCGGGCGGCGGGCGGTCGAAGCCGAGGATCTCGACCGGATCGCCCGGTGTGGCATTGCGAACCTTGTCGCCGCGGAAGTTGTAGAGCGCCCGCACGCGGCCCCAGGCGTCCCCCGCGACGATCGCGTCGCCGACGTTGAGGGTGCCGCGCTGGATCAGCATCGTGGCCACGGGCCCGCGGCCGACGTCGAGGCGTGACTCGATGATCGGGCCGGAGGCGGTGGCATTCGCGTTCGCCTTCAGCTCCAGCTCGGCGTCTGCGACGAGCAGCACCTTCTCGAGCAGGTCGTCGAGGTTCTGCTTCGCCTTCGCAGACACCTCGGAGAACTGCGTCGTGCCGCCCCACTCCTCGGGCTGGAGGTCCTCGTTGGCCAGCTCGCTGCGCACCCGCTCGGGGTTCGAGTCGGGCAGGTCGACCTTGTTGACGGCGACGACGATCGGAACCGCGGCTGCGCGCGCGTGCGAGATCGACTCGCGCGTCTGCGGCATGACGCCGTCGTCGGCAGCGACGACGAGCACGGCGATGTCCGTCACCTTCGCGCCGCGGGCGCGCATGGCCGTGAAGGCCTCGTGACCCGGAGTGTCGAGGAAGGTGATGCGGCGGCCGGCGTGATCGACCTGGTAGGCGCCGATGTGCTGCGTGATGCCGCCGGCCTCTGTCTCGACGACGGCGGTCTCGCGAATGGCGTCGAGCAGCGTCGTCTTGCCGTGGTCGACGTGGCCCATGATCGTGACCACCGGCGGCCGGTCGGTGAGGTCGTCGGCGCTGTCGTCGAACTGCTCGGGCTCCGGCTCCTCCTCGGCCGCGTGCTTGATCGTCACCTCGCGCTGGAGCTCGGCGGCGATCAACTCGACCTCCTCGTCGGCGAGCGACTGGGTGATCTGGATCATCTTGCCGAGGCCCATCATGATCTTGATCAGCTGGGCGGCGGGGACGCCGAGCGCCTGCGAGAAGTCGCGGACGGTGACGCCCGACGGCACCGTCACGGGCCCGGTCGGGGCGGCAACGGGAGCCTGCTGCTTGGGCCGCTCGGCCGTGCGGTCGCGCGCCTGCCGCGAGTCAGGGCGTGGGCGAGACGCCTGCGTGTCGATGACGACGCGGCGCTTGCGGCGGCCTCCCACGGGGCCGCGCGGGCGAATCGGACGGTTTGGGCGGTCGTTGGCCATGGGTCAGGATCCAGTGTAGAGCCGGGCGAGCTCCGGTTCGACGCGCACGGTACGGCGCAGGCTGCGGGCAAACGCCCGGCGCTCGCGTGCGCGTTCGAAGCACACGAGCCGCCTGCAGGTGTACACGCCGCGCCCCGGGCGGCCATCCCCCGGCACCAGCACCCCGTCGTCGGCGACGAAGCGGAGGAGCTCGGCCTGGGGTGCCCGCCGGCCGCAGCCGGTGCACGTGCGTGTCGGCGTCACTCCCGGGGCGACTCCTCGGCTGCAGGCGTCTCGGCGGGCGCCTCGGGCTGGGCGCTGCCCAGCGTGCTCGGCACGGGCTCGCCGTTCTGATCCGCCACGGTGGGCTCGGAGGCGATGCCGTCCTCCTCGTCCTCGTCGGCGAGTGCGGGGCCGCCGATCTGGACGACCTGGCCGACGAGCTCCTCGGGCGGCTTGCTCGCCAGCTCCTGGTGCGCCGAGATGCCGCAGAAGCGGGTGCCGGGCAGCGACGCGTTCGGGCAACGTTTGCCGTTGGCGAGGATTGCCGCGCAGCGGCCCGTGAACTCCTCCTCGGCGACCTCGCCGCCGCCGAAGGCCGCCTGGGCCTCCTGCTGGGCGAACTCGACGTCGGAGGTGATATCGATCTTCCAGCCGGTCAGGCGAGTGGCGAGCCGGGCGTTCAGGCCCTCCTTGCCGATCGCCAGCGCGAGCTGATCCTCCGGCACGATCACGGTCGCCTCGCGGGTGTCGTCGTCGACGAGCACCTCGCGCACGCGCGCCGGCGAGAGCGCCTTGGCGATGAAGCGGGCCGGCTCCGTGTTCCACGGGATGATGTCGATCTTCTCGCCACGCAGCTCCGACACGACCATGCGGACGCGGGAGCCGCGCGGGCCAACGCAGGCGCCGACGGGATCGACGCCCTGGGCGTGCGACTCGACCGCGATCTTCGAGCGGTAGCCGGGCTCGCGCGCGACGCCGCGGATCTCGACGAGGCCGTCGGCGATCTCCGGCACCTCGAGCTCGAACAGCGTGCGGATCAGCTCGGGATCGCGGCGCGACAGGATCACCTGCGGCCCCTTCGTCCCGGAGCGCACCTCGGTGATGACGGCCTTGATCCTGCTCCCCTGCTCGTAGCGCTCGCCGTCGACCTGCTCCGAGCGAGGCAGCAGCGCCTCGACCTTGCCGAGGTCGACGAGCACGTTGTTGCGGTCGCCGGCCTGCTGCACGATGCCGGTGACGACCTCCGTGACCCGGTCGATGTACTCCTCGTACATGATCTGGCGCTCGGCTTCGCGGATCCGCTGCTGGATCACCTGCTTGGCGGTCTGCGCGGCGATGCGGCCGAAGCCGTCCGGTGTGACGTCCTCACGCTCGATCTGATCCTCGGGCACCTCGTCCCACTCGATCTGCAGGTCGTCATCGGAGAGCAGCGTGTGCTGCCGCTCGCCGGTCTCCTCCTCGATGCGCTCGAGCTCGGTCAGCGCACGCTCGCGCGCGTCGTCGAGGAGCTGCTCCTCGAGGTCGGAGGGCATGTGGATGGCGATGACGCGAAAATCGCCTTCGTCGTCGAGCTCGACCGTGGCGTGGCGGAACGCGCCCGGCGTCTTCTTGTAGGCGGCGAGCAGGCCGTCGCGCAACGCTCCGACGAGCACGCCGTTCTCGAGGTTCTTCTCGCGTTCCAGCTCGCGGACTGCCTCGACGATCTCCCGACTCATGGTCTCACCTCTTCTGCGATCAGATTGCCGCGCACGATTGCCTCGTACGGGACGTCGACTGCATCGTCGCCGGTCGACACGGTGACCGCGTCGTCGCCGGCCGCGACCACCTGGCCGCGGATACGGCGGCGGCCGTTCACCTCGGCTGAGGTTCGGAGCGCGACCCGGCGCCCGACGGCGCTGCGGAAGTGCTCGGGGGTCCGAACCGGCCGTGCAGTGCCAGGTGACGAAACCTCCACGGTGTAGCGCTCGAGATAGGGGCGGAGCACGGCCGTGACGCGCTCGCAGAGGCCCAGGTCGACGCCGTCCGGATGGTCGACGTAGACGCTGAACGCCTCGGGCCCGGAGAGCTCGACCGCCAGCACCTCCACGCCGGGGACGTCGCGCACGATCTGGGGCGCGATCTCGGCGAGGAGAACTCGTTCCTGCGTGTGGATATCCATCGTTCTCAAAAAAAAGGGGCGCAGCGCGCCCATTTCCCAAACAGCCGGTGAAATGTGGTGACGGCCATGATAGCACCGCCGCCACGCCCCTCCGGCGCCGCGCCATGCCCCCGGGCGCCCCGCTCGGGGCCTCGCCGACCCTAGGCGTCGAGGACGATCGTGACGGGCCCGTCGTTGACGAGCTCCACAGCCATGCGAGCGCCGAAGACCCCCTGCTCGACCGGAACGCCGAGCGAGCCGAGCGCGGCGACGAACCTCGCGTAGAGCGGCTCGGCGGCTTCCGGCCTGGCCGCCTCGCTGAAGCTCGGACGGTTGCCCTTACGCGTGTCGGCGATCAGCGTGAACTGGCTGATCGCGAGCACGCCCCCGGCCGCGTCGAGCACGCTGCGGTCGAAGCGTCCGTCCTCGTCAGCGAAGATCCGCAGCCGCGCCACCCGCTCCGCCAGCCGGTCCGCCTGCTCCTCCCCGTCCGCCGCCGCCACGCCCAGCAAGACGACGAGGCCCGCCCCGATCTGGCCGACCGTCTCGCTGTCGACCACGACCCGCGCGCGCGAGACGCGCTGCACGACCGCCCGCATCACCCCACGGTAGGTGCCGGGCCTGACGGCTCTAGTCGCCCAGGTCCTTGACGCGCGAGGAGTAGTCCTCGCTCTCGGGGCGCATGCGGCTTGCGAGCTTGTAGTGCCCGTTGGCCTCGGCGGCCCTGCCCTGCTTCTCCAGGCAGCGGCCGAGGGCGTAGTGGGCGTAGTCGTCCGCCGGCGAGATCTCGAGCACGGCGCGAAACTCCGCCTCTGCCTCCCGGTAGCGCTGAATGCGGAAGTAGGCGATGCCGAGCGCCTCGCGGATCGAGGCCTTGTCCGGCTCGCGCCGCTTTGCCTTCTCGAGCGGCACGGTCGCCTGCGCCGCCATGCCCTTGCGGAGATGCCGGCGCCCGAGTTGAAACAGGTCATACGTCTCGGACATCGCTGCCTTTCAGCCCCCGGAGATACGGAAAGTTCTCCCGCACCAAGTCAAGCGGATCGGTCAAGTCCCGTGTTGCCCCGATCTCGACGGCAGCAACCGGCTCCCCTGCGTCGATCGCGCGCTGGAACGCCTCCGCGAGCTCGTAGGGCGGGCGGTAGGGCTTGCGACACACGGCCGGCAGCTCGCGTGCGACCGGCGGGCCCGCGACGAGCAGCGGCGCAGCTGTCAGCCCGTCTGCGGCCTCCGGATCGCTGACTCTGACCACCAGTCCGCTCTCGACGCGGATGCGGGTAGCGGCTGGACGTCCGGGCTGGCGGCGAACGGCGATCGCGCCCGACTGACCGGCGAGCCCCTGCAGCACCCGGGCGACGGTGCCGGGTGCGAAGACGGTGTCGGCCGCGGCGACGAGAAACGGTGCCCGGACGCCGGCAGCGACCGCCCGGGAGACGGCGTCGGCCGAGCCGTCGGGCCGGGGCTGCCGCACGTGCTGCACGTCGAGCTGCCAGGCCGATCCGTCCCCTGCAAGTGCCTCGACCTGATGGGCGAGGTGGCCGCTCACGAGCCAGACCCGGGCGACCCCGGCCGCAGCGAGCTCGTGCAGGAGCGTCGCCAGCACGGCCCTCCCGTCGATGGGCAGGACGGGCTTCGCCCAGCGCTCCGTGAGCGGCCGTAGCCGGGAGCCCTGCCCGGCGGCCATGACGACCGCGTCCATGGTCAGGCGGGCAGGCGGAGCGAGCGGAGCGACAGGACGCCGCGAATCCGCTCGCGCACTGTCAGCTGGCGGCGAAGCGCGCGGCGCAGGCCCCGCACCTCGCGGCGTGCGCGCTCGGCGGCGGCGGGCGCGCCGGCGGGCGGTCCGTACCGGGCCGTCGATGTGGCGCTGACGAACCCGCGCGGATCGAGGCCGAGCGACTCGTGAATCAGCGCCGCCAGCTCGCTGACCGTCGCCGCGGCCGGGACGTCCACCTGCTGGTCGGCCACGAGCTCCGCCACCTCGCGCCGGCAGGCGGTCGCAATTCGGCGCGGATCCGTCGTCAGGTAGCGAAGGCGCCGCCGGGCCGCCTTGGCGGTCGCAGCGAGGACGACCAGCGCCAGCGCGCCGAGCAGCAGCAGTGGCACGAGACCCGGTGCCCCGCGCCCATCTTCGCCCGCAACCGGGAGCGTGACCGCACCGCCCCCGCCGGCGTTTCGGCCCTCCTGCTCGCGCCGCAGCCGCTCGAGCGCGGACAGCCCGAGCGCGCCCGTACCGACGAGCGCCGACGCGGCGCCGCCGGCGTCGAAGCTGGGGGACGCGTTCGAGTAGGCGGCGTCGAACGTCCCACGTCCCGGCGTCGGGTCGAACGGCAGCCAGCCGAAGCGCGGGAACCAGACCTCGACCCACGCGTGGGCGTTCAGGTCCGTAACGACCCAGCGGCCCGTGTCGCGCTTGTACGAGCCGCTCGTGAACCCGGCCGCCACCCGTGCGGGCACGCCGAGGTAGCGCAGCATCAGCGCCATCGCGCCTGCGTAGTGCTGGCAGTAGCCGGCCCGCTTGTCGATCACGAAGCCGACGAGCGGGGGCTTGCCCGCGGACGACGCCGGGCTGCTCCTCGTAGGCGAACCCGCCCACGCGGCGAAACCACGTCTCGAGGCCCGACCGCGGCCGCGTACGGCGTCCGGGCGTCGCCAACCACGCTCTGGGCCGTCCGGTAGAGCGGCGCGTACGCGCTCGAGCTCCGGCGACTCCAGCACGTTCTCGACGACCTCCTCGCGCCCCTCCGTGCCGAAAGGCGGGACCGCCCGGCCCGGCCACACCGAGAACGAGGCGGTCTCGGTCTCGAGCTCGATCGGGTAGTCGGCGGGCAGCCGGGCGAGCGTCGCCGGGCGCGGGCGTGGGCGCGTGGCTCCACACGGTGTACGTGTCGCCGCGCGAGAGCCCGGAGGTGAGCGCGAGCCCGCCCGTGGCGTAGACGACGTCGTCGATCTCGCGCGTGTCGTAGATGACCGGGACGGAGGCGGCCGGGAGGTGCTCGTCCCGGAGCGCGCCCACCGTGACCCGCTGGCGCAGCCATTCCGCCCGGTTCTGGGCCGCCTCACCGAGCATGCCGTCCAGCAGGAGCTCGTCGCGCGTGCCGTTGCGCACGGGGAAGGTCTGCTGCAGGTCCTCGTCCCAGCGGTCGTCGACGAACGCGTCGAGCGTGGTCGAGCGCCAGTAGCGGGGGAAGCGAGGTGCCTGAACCTCGAAGACCGTCGTCGCCTCGTCGGGGAAGCGGATGCCGGCGTAGTTGCCGGTCCAGACGTAGTCGACGCTGACCCTCTTGCCGCGCTCGTACGGGTTCCACTCCTGCCAGTCGAGCAGGCCGCCGCGAGCGACGCTGGTCGAGGTCGACGCGGCTGCTGCGGCGAGCACGAGCGCCGTGCCGGCGAGCAGGGCAGGCCGCAGCGCCCGGCCCGGCCCGCGCAGTCCCGCCAGCAGCACGAGCACGCCGGCCAGGATGAGAGCGCCGCGCGTGAGCTCGCCCCCGCCGGCGAGCAGCGTGGCGGGCCAGCCGGCGCCACCGGCGAGCGCCGCCGCGGCGGGCAGCGGGCGGCGCTCGGCGACGGCGAGCGCAATCAGGAGCGCGAAGCAGAAGACGGCGAAGGCGACGAGCCCCGCCATGTCGGGGTGCCGCTCGGGCGCGAACGGCAGCCCGACGGCGTAGAACTCGCGCACGCCGGCCGAGACGCGCGCACGAAGCGGCTCGGCGACCGGAAGCAGGTCGCGCACGCGCAGGTCGAAGGCCAGGGCGCCCGCGAGCAGCGTCGCCGGCAGCGCTGCTCCGAGCCGCAAGGCCCGGTGTGGGAGGAGCGCCGGCAGCAGGCTGAGGAGGAGCATGAGCGCGACGGTGCCGCCCGTGCCCCGCGGCTGCTCGAGGCGCAACCACATGCCGGCCACGACGAGCGCGGGAACAGACCAGACGAGCGCCGTCCTAGCCATGCGCCGACTCGCGTGTCGAGGTGACCGCCGAGCACGGCGGCGAGATCGTCGCCGCGGCTCACGCGGGCCACAGCCACCCCGGCGGCCGCCAGCCGCAGCAGGTCGGCACGCGGCTCGCGCTCCTTGCCGGCGAAGGTCGAGGCGTCGACCAGCACGAGCGACGTGCGGCGGCCCGCGGCGGCGCGGCGCGCGAGCGAGTCGACGGTCGCGGGCGGCAGCAGCGAGCTCACGACGACGAGCTCGGCCGCGCGCGCGACCGGCCCGCCCTCCGCGCCGAGCAGCGTCGTCAGCGGCGTCACCGCCGTCGGCTCCGCCGCCGCGAGCGCGTCGTAGGCCACCGGCCAGTCGCCGTCGTAGGAGGCGACGCGCAGCACGGCGGGCGTCGCGGCGTGGATCGCGAGCAGCGACCGCCGTCCGCTGCGCGCGAGCGACTGGACGATCGAGCCCGCCGCGCGCACCTGGGCGTCGAAGCTGGAGTCGGGCGGCTCGCCGGCCGAGACACCGGCCTGCGCGTCGAGCACCACCGCGAGCTCGTCGCGCGGAGCGTCCTCGAGATCCTTCACCATCAAGCGCGAGCGTTTCGCGGTCGAGGGCCAGTGGACCCGCCGCAGCGACTCGCCCTCCTCGTGCTCGCGCACCGCATGCAGCTCCATCCCGGTCGGCCGGCGCACGAGCAGCCGCCGGCCCTGCTGGCCGGTGCGCCCCGTCTCCGAGAAGAGACCGTCGAGCTCCTCCAGCCGCGGGTAGACGAGCAGCGCCCCGGCGGAGGGAACCGGCGCCTCGACCCGCGCCAGCCCGAACGGGTCCTCGAGCGTCACGGTCGCCTGGTCGAGGGCGTAGCGCCCGCGGGGGACACGGTGCAGCGTGTACCTCCCCCACGCCCGTCGCCCCTCGACCTCGAGCGCGACCTCCTTGCGCCCGAGGCTGCCGAGCCGGTCGTTGAGCCGCAGCCCGACCGGGCGAAGCCCCGGGGAGAGCGCGGCGTCGACGTCGATCTCGAGATCGTCGCCCTCGAGGTGATGGGCGCGCGCGTGATGACGCTCGATCCGCAGCGGCCGCGCCGCCAGCCGGACCCACATGGAGGCGACGAGCGGGGCGCCGAGCAGGCCGAGCGCCACGGGATAGAGGGGCCGTGCGCCGAGCAGCCAGGCGGCGAGATAGAGGCCCACCCCGAGCAGGAGCGCCGCGCGGCCGCGGCCGGTCACCGGGCCCGTCCCTGCCGACCGGCGTGCGTCCGGCTCTCCACCCCGCTAGACGGGAACCGGGGTCTTCTCGAGCGCGTCGCGCACCGCGTCCTCGGCGCTGAGGCCGGTGGCGCGGGCCTCGGGGGCCACGATCAGGCGATGCGCGAGCACCGGCACCGCGACCGCCTTGACGTCCTCGGGCTGGACGAAGTCGCGTCCCTCGCTCAGCGCGCGGCCCTTGGCGACGCGCAGCAGCGACACGCCGGCGCGCGGGCTCGCGCCCAGGTAGACGCGCTCGTCTGCGCGCGTGTGCCGGAGCAGCGCGACCACGTAGCGGTTGAGGCTCTCCTCGACGTAGATGGCCCTCGCGTCGGCGGCCACCGCGAGCAGCTCCGCGGTGGTCGTGACGGGGCGCAGGGAGTCGAGCGGCGGCTCGCTGGTCTGCTCGCGCAGCATCGTGGCCTCGTCGGCGAGCGCCGGGTAGCCGATCGAGATGCGCATCGTGAAGCGGTCGAGCTGCGCCTCGGGCAGCGGGTAGGTGCCCTCGTACTCGATCGGGTTCTGCGTCGCCATGACCATGAAGGGGCGCGGCAGCTCGTACGAGACGCCGTCCACCGTCACCTGGTCCTCCTGCATGCACTCGAGCAGGGCCGCCTGCGTCTTCGGCGAGGCGCGGTTGATCTCGTCGACCAGCAGCAGGTTGGCGAAGACGGGGCCGGCCCGGAACTGGAACTCGTTCGAGCGCTGGTCGAAGACGTTGACGCCCGTGACGTCGGAGGGCAGCAGGTCGGGCGTGAACTGCAGGCGCGAGAACGAGCAGTCGATCGAGCGGGCAAGGGCCTTGGCGAGCATCGTCTTGCCGACGCCGGGGAAGTCCTCGATGATCAGGTGCCCCTCGCTGATCAGGCAGAGCACCGACAGGCGCAGGGTCTCGGCGGGGGCGTGAACGACGCGCGCGACGTTGCCCGCGACCTCGTCGAGCACGCCGGCGGACGTCGCCGGGGCGACCTGTAAGCCCGTGTCGCTATGTGGTGCGCGTTCCATCCCGCTCCCCGAGTAGCCGCTCGACCTCGTCGAGGACGGCGGCCGCGATCATGGCCTTGGGCGCTCGCGCGACGGGCCGCGGCTCCCCCGCTCCGACGATCACGACCTCGTTGTCCTCGCTGTCGAAGCCCACGTCCTCCCGTCCGACATCGTTGTAGACGATCACGTCCGTTCGCTTCCGCTCTCGCTTCTCGCGCGCGCGTGACAGCCCCTCCTCACCCGTCTCCGCCGCGAAGCCGACCAAAACCTGCCCGTTCGGCCGCCGGTCTCCCAGTGCCTGGAGGACGTCGGTGGTCGGCTCGAGCGGTACCTCCCAGGTCGTCCCGTCCTTCGCGCGCTTGGTCTCGAGCGGCGCCGCCGGGCGGTAGTCGGCGACCGCTGCCGCCATGACGACGACGTCGGCCTCGCCGGCGCGCGCCAGGGCCTCGCGCTCCAGGTCGGCTGCGGTCGGCGTCTCGACCACGGCAACGCCGGCGGGCGCGGGGACGGCCAGGTTGGCCGCGAGCAGCGTCACGTCGGCCCCCCGGCGGCGGGCCTCGGCGGCGAGCGCGACGCCCATGCGCCCGGACGAGCGGTTGCCGAGGAAGCGCACGGCGTCGAGCGGCTCGCGCGTCCCGCCGGCGCTGACGAGCACGCGACGGCCGGCGAGCGGGCCGGAGCCCGCGCCAGCTTGCAACAGACTGTTACTTGCGCCGAGGAGTTCCGCGCACCGGGCTGCGATCTCCCCTGGCTCGGCGAGACGGCCGGCGCCCCACTCGCCCTCGGCGAGCTCGCCGTCGTCGGGACCGACCAGGTGCACGCCGCGCTCGCGCAGCAGGCGGACGTTCGCCTGCGTGGCCGGGTGCTCCCACATGCGGGTGTTCATGGCGGGCGCCACCAGGACGGGGCCGGCGTGGGCGAGCGCCGCCTCGGTGACGAGGTTGTCGGCGTGCCCGTGGGCGAGTTTGGCGAGCGTGTTCGCGGTCGCCGGCGCGATTACGAGCAGGTCGGCCCGCGCGAGGTGCGGGTAGGGCTCGAGGGCGCGCTCGGCCGGCGTGCGCGCGAGCGCGCGCAGCGTCTCGGCCGAGACGAAGCGCTCGGCGGCAGGGGTGAGCAGCGGCGTCACGTCATGGCCGGCCTTGACGAGCAGCCGCGTCAGCTCGCACGCCTTGTAGGCGGCGATGCCGCCGCTGACCCCGAGCAGGATCTTCGCCACAGGGAGATTGTGCCCGTCGCGCGGCAATCAACCCAGTACCGTCCCGTCATGGCGCTCGGCCGCTTCACCGATCCGGGCGCGTTCACGCCCCTGCTCTCCGAGCTCCCGGTCGAGCCGCGCGCGATCGCGTCGCTTGCCGGCGCGCAGACGATCCACCACAACCTGCTGCCGCACTTCGGCATCCCTCGCGAGCACTGGCCGTCGCTTCCTCGTGCCCGCCCGCCTCGTCTCGACGTCGTCCTGCAGGCGCTGGCGGCGACGCCGCCGCACACACTGAGCCACGGTCGGAGCCCGGGGCAGCGGGTGGTCGGGGCCTGCGTGCTCGAATCGCACTTTCTCGCCGGGCTGCTCCGCCACCGTGGTCACCGCGTCCGGATCCGGGTTGGCTACTTCCGGAACGTTCGCCGCCACCCAGAGCACGTCGTCGCGTTCTGGGAGCGGGTCATGCGCGAGAAGGGCATTGAGGCGGAGTTGCTCGAGCGCGATCCCTGGGCGTGGCGGAGGACCGTGAACGCGTTCTCCCAGCGTCAGAACGAGGTCGACCACCGCATCGAGCACTGGGTGTGCGAGGTGTGGGACGAAGACGCCGCCAGGTGGATGTTGGTCGACGCGAACGACGAGTTCTTGCGCGCTCATAGCGGGATCGACGTCGACGTCTTCCTCGCGGCCGACCTCTTCGAGCCCGCCCACGAAGGGTGGCTGCACATCCGCGCCGGCGACTGCGACCCGGATCGCTACCGCGAGGACGAGCAGGACGGCCGTTCGCACGCACGCTCCCAGCTGCTGTGGGACCTGGCCGGCCTCCTCAACCATGAGGGCGCGGGCATCGACGACCTCGACGGCCGAGACTACGCGTTCATCAAGCGGCAGACGTACGAGCAGACATCGCCAGCGGAGCTCGACGCGCTGGACGAGCTCGCAGCACTCATCGCCGCCGGCCGCACGGGCGAGCTCGCCGACTTCTATCGGGCAACGCCGGCCTTGCGGCTCGAGGGTGCCGAGCGCGACCCGCACAGCTTCGTCTCGCGTCACGCAGCCAGCGCTGCCGGCTGAGGCATGCGGGTCGAGAGCTCAGCTAGGAGCGGATCGCGCTACCCGCGGTACGAGTACTTGATCTTGCCCTCGGCGATCTCCTCGAGGGCCATCGTCAAGTAGTTCTTCGAGCGCGACTCCACGAGCGGCGGGGCGAAGTCCTCGAAGGTGCCTTCGCCGAGCTGCTGGTGGTAGTTGTTGATCTGCCTGGCACGCTTGGCCGCCGCGATGACGAGTGCATAGCGGCTGTCGGCGTGCTCGAGCAGGGTGTCGATGCGGGGATAGATCATGGACGCGCCATGGTAGCTGCCCCGTCGAGCTCTCGGGCGACGATCGCCGCAATGTCCTCGACGGCGCGCGCGAGATCCTCGTTCGCGACGACGTGGGCGAAGTCGCCGGCGTGCTCGAGCTGGCCGCGGGCGATCGCCAACCGCTCGCCGATCTGACCGGTGCTCTCGGTGGCGCGATCCCGCAGGCGCGACTCGAGCGCCTCGAGCGGTGCCGTGACGAAGATGGTGACCGCGCCCTCGAGCTCGTCCGCGACGTTCAGCGCGCCCTCGATCTCCAGCTCGAGCACCGGCGACTTGCCGGCGCCCGCGATCCGGCTCACCTCGGAGCGCAGGGTCCCGTACCGGTGGCCGGCGAACTCGACATGCTCGAGGAAGTCGCCCTCCTCGACCCGCTGGTCGAACTGCTCGGGCGTCAGGAACCAGTACTCGCGGCCGTCCACCTCGCCGGGACGGCGCTCACGCGTGGTGGCCGACACGGCGAGCTCCAGCTGCGCGAAGCGCTCGAGGAGCGCCCGCACGAGCGTGCCCTTGCCGGCACCGGAAGGGCCGGTCACGACGAACATGGGCGTTCTCGCCAAGGCGAGAAACTTAGACCATTCCGCGCGGCGGCAGAGTCAGCGGCTGAAGAGCGCGATCAGCTCGGTGCGCTGCCGATCTGAGAGCCCGCCCACGGTCTTCGACTGGCTGATGCGGGCCTGGTTGAGGTAGCGCGTCGCCTTCACGCGGCCGAACTTCGGGACGGCCATGAGGATGTCGAACACCTTGGCCGTGGCCACGTACTCGGGCGGGTTGCGGAGGATCTCGTAGACGTGAACCCGGCCCAGCTTGAGGTCCTTCTTGAGCTGTGCGCGACGGACGCGGATGTCGTTCGCGCGCTTCAGTGCCTCCATCCGCTGGTCGGGCGAACGCAGAGGCGCTTGGGTCGGGCTCTTGGTGGTGGTGACCATCTTGAGCGCGGGAGGCTACCACATTCGGGGTTGCGTGCAACCGACTAAAAACTACCGATTTGCAGGCGCTTTGGAAACCGCTACTTTCGGCTAGTTCCCCGTTGGGACAGGTGCGAGGTGCCCGGCGTGGGCGCTCGCGGCGGCCTCGGCCGGGGTGGCGAAACCCGCGGTCCGGGCCGCTTCCTCCAGCTCGGTCCGGACGCGCGAAGGCGCAGCCGGATCGGCAAAGAGCGTCGTGCCGATCGCGACGGCGTTCGCTCCCACGGCAACGAGCTCGAGGGCGTCACGGCCGGTAGCGACGCCGCCGAGACCGACGATCGGCAGCGCGGTGGCGCGACGGCAGGCGTAGACGACGGCGAGCGCGACGGGCTTCAGCGCCGGGCCCGAGAGCCCGCCGACGGCCCGCGCCAGCACCGGAGTGAGCGTGCGCTCGTCGAGCGCGAGACCGCGGAGGGTGTTGACGAGCGTGAGCCCGTCGGCCCCGGCGGACTCGACCGCGCGCGCGACCTCGGCCACGTCGGAGCTCGCAGGCGAGAGCTTGGCCCACAGGGGCAGCACGGTCGCCCGCCGTGCCGCCTCGACGATCTCCGCCGCCGGCTCGGGCGCCTCCTCGACGTTGGGGCAGGAGAGGTTGAGCTCGATCGCCTCGATCCCCGTGCACTCGTCGAGGCGCGCGCAGACCTCGGCGTAGTCCTCGGCCGAGAAGCCGCCGACCGAGACCCAGAGCGGCACGCCGAGCTGGCGAAGCCGTGGCAGGTGATCGGCGACGAAGGCGTCGATGCCGGGGTTCTGCAGCCCGATCGAGTTGAGCATGCCGACCGGCGTCTCGGCGATGCGAACTGGCTCGTTGCCCTCGCGTGCACGGGGCGTGACGGTCTTGGTCACGAACACGTCCAGCGAGCGCGCGACGTCGGGCGCGGTCAGCGCATCGAGGCACCCGGAGCCGTTGAGGATCCTCACGCCATTGCCGTCGCGCTGCCGACGGACGTGGCTCTCCAGCCGGTCGAGCTCGTCCACCGCGTCGTCGGAGAGCCGGGCCGCGTCGCCGGGCCGGGAGCCGCCGTGCTGCCCGGTCACGCCGCGGCCTCCAGCACGGGGCCCTCGACACAGAGCCGTCGCAGGCGCCCGTCGACCTCGACGACGCAGCCGTAGCAGGCGCCGTAGCCGCATGCCATCGGCGCCTCCCACGCGAGCTGCGCCGCAGGCACCCGCTCGCGAACCGCCTCGAGCATCGCCTCGGGGCCGCAGGCGAGCACGTCCCAGCGACCCGGCGGGAGCGCGTCGGTGACGTACGCGGGCTCGACGACGACCTCGGCCCCGGGAAGGAGCGCTGCCGCCTCGGCGTGCGCACGGCTGCGGAAGCCGAGCACGGCGGGGGGCCGGCCGAGGCACTCGGACGCGTAGGGCAGCGGCGCCACGCCGATGCCGCCGCCGACCAGCAGCGGCCGCTCGACGCCGAGGCGGTAGCCGTTGCCGAGCGGGCCGAAGACGGCCAGCCGGCCACCGGGCGCGAGCTCGGCCAGCGCCCGCGTTCCCGGGCCGACCACGTCGAACAGGAACGCCAGCTCGCCAGCCGGTGCAAGACACAGGCTCATCGGCCGCGGCAGCACCCGCCCGGGAGGCGAGAGCATGAAGAACTGCCCTGGGATGCCGGTCGCCAGCCCGCCGCGCTCCACCCGCAGCAGGAGGTAGGGCCCGACACGCTCGAGCCCGGCGACCCGACGCAGCTCGCGCCGGGGGGTCAGCTCGCCTCCGCGGCCGCGTGCCGCTCCTGCAGGGAGACCGCCTGCGTGCCGCGTGCGTTGGCGATCGCGTCGACCGCGGCCGCCGCACCCGAGAGCGTGGTGATGCACGGCACCCGGGCGACGAGGGCTGCCTCGCGGATGGCGTAGCCATCAGTGCGGGCGCCGCGTCCCTGTGGCGTGTTGACGACGAGGTCGCAACGCCGGCGGCGGATGAGATCGACGACCGTGGGCCCCTCCCCCGCCTCCGTCACCTTGCGGATCGGCTCGACCGGCAACCCGGCCGCCACGAGGGCCCGACCCGTGCCGGCCGTGGCGACGAGCGTGAAGCCGAGCCCGGCGAGCGCCCTGGCGACCGGGACGACCGCCTCCTTGTCGGCGTCGCGAACCGAGAGGAAGGCCGTTCCTCGCTCGGGGAGCGGCCGCCCGGCCGCCCGCTCGGCCTTGGCGAACGCGGTCGGGAAGTCGTGGGCCGATGCCATCACCTCGCCCGTGGACCGCATCTCCGGTCCGAGCACGGGGTCGGCACCGGGGAAGCGGGCGAACGGCAGCACGGCGGCCTTGACGCTCACCTCGGCCGGCGTCCGGCCCCAGGGAAGGTCGAGGTCCGCGAGCCTGTGACCCGCCGCCAGCGCGCAGGCGGCGCCGACGAGGTTGACGCCCGTCGCCTTGCTCGCGAACGGCACCGTGCGCGACGCGCGCGGGTTCGCCTCGAGGACGAAGACCTCGCCGTCGACCACCGCAACCTGGACGTTGACGAGCCCGATCACCCCGAGCGCGGGAGCCAGGCGGCGGACGAGCTCCTCCACCTCGGTCTGCGTCTCCGGCGAGAGCGACGGTGCGGGCAGCACGCAGGCCGAGTCGCCCGAGTGGACGCCGGCTTCCTCCACGTGCTGCATGACCGCCGCGACGTACGTGTCCTCGCCGTCGCAGAGTGCGTCGACGTCCACCTCGACGGCGTTCTCCAGGAACCGGTCGACGAGCGTCGGCCCGGCGATGCCCTGCATGGCGGCGTCGACGTCCTCGGCCGAGTAGCACACGCGCATCGCGCGGCCGCCCAGCACGTAGGAAGGGCGCACGAGCACCGGGTAGCCGATCCGCTCAGCCGTCTCGACCGCCTCCCCCGGCGAGCGCGCGATTCCCCAGGGTGGACAGCGGACGCCGAGCTCGGCGCAGAGGGCGGCGAACCGCTCGCGGTCCTCGGCCAGGTCGACCGCCTCCGTGGGCGTGCCCAGGATCGCGAAGCCTGCGGCCTCGAGCGCCGGCGCCAGCTTCAGCGGCGTCTGGCCGCCGAACTGGATGGCGACGCCCGCGGGCCGCTCGCGCTCGCAGATGGCCAGGACCTCCTCGGCCCCGAGCGGCTCGAAGTAGAGCCGGTCGGACGTGTCGTAGTCGGTCGAGACGGTCTCCGGGTTGCAGTTGACCATCACGGCCTCGTAGCCGAGCGAGCGGAAGCTCTGGGCGGCGTGGACGCAGCAATAGTCGAACTCGATGCCCTGCCCGATGCGGTTCGGCCCCGACCCGAGGATGACCGCCACCGGCCGCGCCGGCTCCGGTGTCTCGTCCCCACGCTCGCCCCACGTCGAGTAGAGGTAGTTCGAGGCCGCCTCGACCTCGCCGGCGCAGGAGTCCACCCGCCGGTAGGCCGGGAGCACGCCGCACGCCCGCCGCGCCGCGCGCGCCTCGTCCTCGCCCACGCCGCAGCGGGCGGCCACGGCGGCGTCCGAGAGGCCGAGCCGCTTCAGGCGCACCCAGTCGTCGGCGACGAGGTCGCCGAGGGAGGCGATCCGGGCGAGACCCGCCTGGATGCGGTCGAACTCGGCGAGGAACCAGGGGTGCACGCCCTCGGGCACGTCCTCCAGCCCCTGCCACGGCGCCTCGGCCACGCTGTCCAGCTCGCGGCTACGGAGCGCCTTGAGGAAGGCCTCGGTGAACGTGCGGCCGATGCCCATCGCCTCGCCGACCGACTTCATCTGCGTCCCGAGCGTCGCGTCGGCGCCGGGGAACTTCTCGAAGGCGAAGCGCGGCATCTTGACGACCACGTAGTCGAGCGTCGGCTCGAAGCTGGCCGGCGTCGTGCGGGTGAGGTCGTTGGGGATCTCGTCGAGCGTGTAGCCGATCGCGAGCTTGGCGGCGACCTTGGCGATCGGATAGCCGGTCGCCTTCGAGGCGAGCGCTGAGGAGCGCGAGACGCGCGGGTTCATCTCGATCACGCGCAGCTCGCCGGTGTCGCGCGAGCGGGCGAACTGGATGTTGGCGCCGCCGGTCTCGACGCCGACCGCCCGGATGATCTGGATGGCGGCGTCGCGCAGCTCCTGGTACTCCTCGTCGGCGAGCGTCATCTGCGGGGCGACGGTGACCGAGTCGCCCGTGTGGACGCCCATCGGGTCGAGGTTCTCGATCGAGCAGACGATGACGACGTTGTCGCGCCGGTCGCGCATCAGCTCGAGCTCGAACTCGTCCCAGCCGATCAGCGACTCCTCGACGAGCACCTGGCCGACGGGGCTCTCCGCCAGCGCCCGGGCGAGCAGGCGCTCCAGCTCCGCCGGGTCGTGAGCGGTGCCGCCCCCGTGCCCGCCGAGCGTGAAGGCCGGCCGCAGGATGACCGGGAACGACAGCGTCCGCGGCAGGTCCCGCGGCGAGGTGACGACGGTGGACTGGGGCACGCGCAGGCCGACCGAGCGCACGGTCTCGCGAAAGAGCTCCCGGTCCTCGGCGCGGCGGATGACGTCGACAGGCGCGCCGATCAGCTCGACCCCGAGCTCGGCGAGCACGCCCGACTCCGCGAGCTCGAGCGCGATGTTGAGCCCGGTCTGGCCGCCCATGGTCGGCAGCAGCGCGTCCGGCCGCTCCCGCTCGAGCACGCCCGCGACGCCCTCGGCGTCGAGCGGCTCGAGGTAGGTGCGGTCGGCGAACCCGGGGTCGGTCATGATCGTGGCCGGGTTCGAGTTGACGACGATCGTCTGCAGGCCCTCGGCACGCAGCACCTTGAGCGCCTGCGAGCCGGAGTAGTCGAACTCGCAGGCCTGCCCGATCACGATCGGCCCCGAGCCGACCAGGCAGATCGACTGGAGGTCAGGCCGCCTTGGCAAGGCTCACCCCCTCGATCCAGGTCTCGAGCAGCGGCCAGGCGTCGTGCGGGCCCGGGCCCGCCTCCGGGTGGAACTGCACCGAGCGCGCCTGGAGCTCCGGCAGCGAGAGGCCCTCGACGGTGCCGTCGTAGAGCGACACATGCGTCGCCTCCCGGCCCTCGCTGGGAGCGACCGCAAAACCGTGGTTCTGGCTCGTCACGAGCACGCGGCCGGTCCGCCGCTCGACGACGGGGTGATTGGCGCCGCGGTGGCCGAACGGCAGCTTGAACGTCTCCAGTCCGGCCGCCAGGGCGAGCAGCTGGTGGCCGAGGCAGATGCCGAGCACCGGCATGCGGCCGAGCAGCTCGCGAACCGCCTCGATCTCGTCCGTCAGCGGCTCGGGATCGCCCGGGCCGTTCGAGAGCAGCACCGCGTCGTGGGCGAGCAGCTCCTCGGGGCCGACGTCGTGGGGGTAGACCGTGACGCCGGCACCCACCGCCGCCAGCCGCTCGAGGATCGACCGCTTGCAGCCGTAGTCGATCACGGCGACCGAGGCCCGGCCCCCGCGCGCGTAGACGTACGGCTCCTCGCAGGAGACGCCGGCGGCGAGCGACCTGCCCGCCATCGGAGGCTGCGCCTGCGCGAGCGCGACCGCCTCCTCGACCGAGCCCTCGCCTGCAACGACGGTGGCGCGCATCGCGCCGGCGCCGCGCAGGTGCAGGACGAGCGAGCGCGTATCGATCCCGGTCAGCGCGACGACGCCGCGGCGATGGAGCCAGTCCGTCCAGGCGGGGCCGCGTGCCTCACGCATCAGCACGGCACGGGCGTGCACCCGCCCCGACTCGTTGCGGCTGTCGGCGATGCCGTAGTTGCCGACCATGGGCGCGGTGAAGCAGACGACCTGCTCGGCGTAGCTCGGGTCGGTGACGACCTCCTGATAGCCCGTCATCGCGGTCGTGAAGACCGCCTCGCCGCAGGCATGGCCCGGGGCCCCGACCGACTCGCCGCGGAAGACCGTGCCGTCCTCGAGCGCCAGGAAGCCGGTCATCCGAACGCCACCTGACCGGCGGCGACGGTGAGCCGCACTTCGCCGCGCAGCCGCCGGCCGAGCAGCCAGGAGTTGGCGGAGCGCGACCGGAAGCGGCGTTCCTCGACCGTCCACTCGGCCTGCGGGTCGATCAGGACGAGGTTGGCGGGAGCCCCGACCGCGATCCGCGGCGGCTCCAGCCCGTAGATTCGCGCCGGCCCGGCAGACATCCGCTCGAGCAGTGTCTCGAGCGACAGCACCCCCGGCTCGACGAGGTTGGTGTAGAGGGCCGCGAAGGCCGTCTCGAGACCGGTGACGCCGTTGGGCGCCGCCTCCCACGGGACCTCCTTCTCGTGGCGTGCATGCGGGGCGTGGTCGGTCGCGATCGCGGAGACCGTGCCGTCGCGAAGCGCCTCGATCAGCGCTGTCCGGTCGCTCTCGGCCCGCAGCGGCGGGTTCATCTTCAGGTTCGGGTCGAGCGAGCGGACCGCCTCGTCGGTGAGGACGAGGTGGTGCGGCGTCACCTCGCCGGTGGCGCGCCACCCCGGCCGCCTGCGCGGCGCGGAGCTCGTCCACCGACTCGCGCGCCGAGAGGTGGAGCAGGTGCAGCGGCCGCCCCTCGTAGCCGGCGAGCGCGAGGTCGCGCCCGACCATGACGCTCTCGCCCACCGACGGATAGCCGGCGAAGCCGAGCTGCGCGGAGACCTCGCCCTCGTGCATCTGGCCGGAGCGCGACAGCGTCGGCTCCTCGCAGTGGACGGCGACCGTGCGCCCGGTGACGGCGTTGTATTGCAGCGCCCGGCGCATCAGCCCGGGCGAGACGACGGGCATGCCGTCGTCGGTGAAGCCGGCCGCGCCCGCGTCCGCCAGCTCGCCCATCTCGGTGAGCTCGGCGCCCGCCTGCCCCTTGGAGATCGCGGCCAGGAAGCCGACCGGGATGCGTGCGCTCGTCCTGGCCTCATCGACGAGCGCGCCGAGCACCGAGGCCGAGTCGACGACGGGCTCGGTGTTCGGCATCGCCAGGAGCGCGCAGTAGCCGCCGGCAGCGGCCGCCTCCGTGCCGCTCGAGACCGTCTCCTCGTCCTCGCGCCCGGGGGTGCGTAGATGCACGTGCGGGTCGACGAAGGCGGGCGCGAGCAACAGCCCCTCGCCCTCGACGACGCGGTGGCCGTTGGCGGGCAGGTCGTCGCCGAGCTGGGCGATGACACCGCCGTCGATGCGCACGTCGGTGACCGCGTCGAGCTGGCGCGTGGGGTCGAGAACCCGCGCGCCGCGGACGACGAGGTCCGCCTTCTGTGTCTCGCGGAGGGTCAGCATCACGCCACCGCCTCCATCGCGGCCACCCTGACCTCGGCCGGGCCGTGCGTGAGCAGGTCGTAGAGCACTGCCATGCGGACGACGAGCCCGGAGCGGACCTGCTCGCCGATGAGCGCGTCCGGCGAGTCGGCGACGACGCCGTCGATCTCGACACCGCGGTTCATCGGCCCGGGGTGCATGACCTTCTGGCCGGGGCGAAGCCGCTCCGGCGTCACGCCCCAGCGCGCGGTGTACTCGCGCAGGCTGGGGACGAAGTTGGCGCCCTCCTGCATTCGCTCGCGCTGCATCCGCAGGACGTAGACGACGTCGGCGGCGGCGATGGCGCCGATGTCGGTCGACGTCTCGCAGCCGAGGGACTCGATCCCTCGCGGGATCAGGGGCGGCGGGCCCACGAGCGTCACGCGCGCGTCGAGCAGGACGAGCGCCTGCACGAGCGAGCGGGCGACCCGCGAGTGGAGCACGTCGCCGACGATCGCTACGTGCAGCCCCTCGATCCGTCCGAGCTCGGACTGGAGCGTGTAGAGGTCGAGCAGCGCCTGCGTCGGATGCTGGTGCTTGCCGTCGCCGGCGTTGACCACATGCGCGTCGACCGTGCGGGCGACGAGCTGCGGCGCCCCGATGTGCGGGTGCCGGATGACGATGACGTCCGGGTCGTAGGCGGCCAGCGTGAGCGCGGTGTCCTTCAGCGACTCGCCCTTGTCGACTGCCGAGCCGGCCGCCTTGATCGACATCGTGTCGGCGGAGAGCCGCTTGGCGGCGAGCTCGAAGCTCGAGGACGTCCGTGTTGACGACTCGTAGAAGAGGTTGACGACGGTGCGACCCCGCAGGGTCGGCAGCTTCTTGACCTCGCGCTCGAGCGAGCCGGCGAACGAGCGCGACGTCGCGAGCAGCCGCTCGACGTCGTCGCGGGCGAGGTCAGCCATCGAGATCACGTGGCGGCGCGTGGGCGGCGCCGGGGGTCGCAGCGCGTCGTGCATCACGCGGATCTCCCCGCCACCCCCTCTCTCTGCGCTCATGAGTCCTCCTCGGGTGTCGGGATGAGCAGCACGCGGTCGACCTCGTCCACCTCGATGAGCTGGACCTGGACGCGCTCGCCGCGCGCGGTGGGCAGGTTCTTGCCGACGTAGTCGGGACGGATCGGCAGCTCGCGATGGCCGCGGTCGGCGAGCACCGCCAGTTGCACGCGCGCCGGCCGGCCGTAGTCGAACAGCGCGTCGATCGCGGCCCGGATCGTGCGGCCCGTGTAGAGCACGTCGTCGACGAGCACGACCGTGAGGCCGGCGAGCTCGAAGTCGAGCTTCGTGTCGCGGACGAGCGGCTGCGGGTGCAACGGCGCCTCGCCGCCGCGGACGTGCACGTCGTCGCGGTGAAAGGTGATGTCGAGCGCGCCTAGCGCCGGCTCCTCCCCGGAGAACTCTCCGATCAGGCGGCGCAGGCGGTGCGCGAGCGGGACGCCGCGCGTGTGGATGCCGACGAGGGCGACGCTGTCCACGGCGGCGTTCCCCTCGATGATCTCGTGGGCGATGCGCGAGAGCGTCCTCGAGATGGCCTCCTCGTCGAGGAGGACCTTCTCCGTGCCCAGGCTGGTGGGGGTCAACGCCCGCGGCGCAGCGCAGGCGAGGTGGGTGCAGCAGTCATCGGCGACTCCTTCTCGGCCTCACGGGACCGGGTTAAAGGCTTCGTGTCGGGCCGGAGTGTAAACAGCACGGCCGGACGACTCCTGCCCGAGTCGTTCTCCCGCCCGCGGAGGACAGCTAGCTCGAGGGACAGGCTTCAGCCCGAGTCGTTCTCCCGCCCGCGGACGACAGCTGGCTCGAGGGACAGGCTTCAGCCTGTCCCTCACTTGACGGCCAAGTCTGACTGCCGTACGACCCGACTCCCTCACGCTCACGAGAGGCGAGAGCGACGTCCCGATGCAGCGTATGGTCCCTAGCCGCCGTGTCCCCCCGCCCCTTCACTCCGCGCGACGTGCACCGGCAGGTGCAGCTCCAGGGAGTCGACCTGGCGCCCGACGGCAGCTCGGTCGTCTACGGCCGGCGCACGATCGAGGACAACGCCTACCGCTCGCGGCTGTGGCGCGTCCCCTGGCGGGGAGGGCGGCCCGAGCGGCTGACGAGCGGCGACGTCGACGGGCGACCGCGCATCTCCCCCGACGGCACAAGGCTGTTGTTCATCTCCCGCCGGGGGGACGACCCTCCGCGGCCGTACGTGATGCCGCTGACGGGCGGCGAGGCGGAGCCGCTCACCGAGCTGCCCGGGCCGGCGTCGGCGGCGGCCTGGTCGCCCGACGGCTCGCAGGTGCTCGTGATCGCAGCCAGCGGCGAGGATCGCTTCCGTGCCGGCGGGACGGCCGACGACCCGGTCGCGCGACGGATCACGGACATCACCTGGCGGCTGGACGGCGTCGGCGTCCGCGACCAGTTCTCGTCGCTCTGGGTCGTGAGCGCACGCGGCGGCAAGGCCACGCGTCTGACGACGCCCGAGTACGAGGTGGTGCACGCGTTCTGGTCGCCCGACGGACGGCGCATCGGCTTCCTGGCCGACCGCTCCGACTCCGCGGGGCTCTGGGAGAAGCCGCGGATCTGGTCGGTGCCGGCAGCGGGAGGCCGGCCGCGCGCGGAGACGACGCAGCCGCTCGTGCTGACCGCGGACTGGTCGCCCGCCGGCGTCCTTGCCCAGATCGGCTTCGAGTCCGACGAGCCGCGTTTCTGGCAGAGCCCGCGCCTCTGGGTGGTGGAGCGCCGCGAGTTGCGGCGGCTCGCACCCGACCTCGACCTGCCGCTCGGCACCTGGACGCTCTCGGACCTGATCGACACGTCGTCCCTCTTCACGGGTGCGCTGCGCTGGCTCGACGAGACGAGCCTCGTCACCGTCGTGGCGCGAGCGGGCCGCAGCCATCCGTATCGGTTCGGCCTCGACGGCAGCGTCGAGCAGCTGGCGGACGGCGACGTGGTCACGACGGGATTCGCCACCGCGGGCGGCCGTGTCGCCGTGGTCGCGAGCGAGGGCGCGGCGCCCAGCGAGGTGTACGCGGTCGAGGAGGGCGGCCTGCGCCGCCTCACCCGTGACGGCAGCCGCTGGTTCGGCCCGTTCCGGCGGGAGCTCGTGAACGTCCGCTTCGGCAAGCGGAGCGGCGGCGACTTCGAGGGGTGGCTGGTCCGGGGCCGCAGCACCAGCAAGAAGCGGCCGCTCGTGCTCAGCATCCACGGCGGGCCGTACCTGGCCTACGGGCCCCCGCCGACGACGACCATGCTCGCGATCGCCGACGCGGGCTTCCACGTGCTCTACACCAACCCGCGCGGCTCGATGGGCTACGGCGAGGAGTACGCCGAGGCCCTGCACGGCGTTTGGGGCGAGCCGGACACGGGCGATCAGCTCCGTGCGCTGCAGTGGGCCGTGCGCGAGGGGTACGCCGACCGTGATCGCATCGGGCTCATCGGCGGCTCGTACGGGGGCTACATGACGAGCTGGCTGCTCGGCCACCATCCGGGCCGCTTCGCCGCCGCCGTGTGCGAGAACCCGGTGTCCGACCTGGTCGCGGAGTTCGGCCACTCGGACTTCGGCTTCTTCTCGATCGAGGGTGCCGCGGGGGTTGCCCTCCCGCACGAGGACCCGGCTCGGGTACGCGAGAAGTCGCCCTCCACGCACATCCACCGCAATCGCGCGCCGCTGCTCCTGATCCAGGCGGAGAACGACATGCGCTGCCCGCCGTCGCAGAGCGAGATCCTGTTCGCGACCCTGCGCTGGCTGGGTCGGCCGGTCGAGCTTGTGCGCTACCCGGGCGAGAGCCATGCGTTGAGCGGCACCGGCCGCCCGGACCGCCGCCAGGACCGGCTGGAGCGCATCATCGCCTGGTTCGACCGGCACCTGTAAGCGCTGCGCTTCGCCCAAGCCGCCGACTCGGGCGCCGCGGCGGCGAAATGACGTGCTGCAGAACCCTCGACCACCCTCAAGCGTCTCAGAGGCACTTGAGGGTTTCCGGCGCGGGCGACGGTCGTCCTCGCACAGCCAAGCCGTTCGCCCAACCCTCGACCACCCTCAGGTGTCTCAGAGGCACTTGAGGTTTTGTGCCGTCTCTCGCGCGCGGGTGTGCCCGAAGCTGCGCCGCTCAGGCGGTCGGGGCGGCGCCGCCGTAGCGCGGCAGGCCGTCGTCCGGCAGCGTCTCCCAGGCCGCGCGCGAGTCGACGAACGAGTGGTACTGCGGCGCCGTCCCTGGGTCGTCGTCGAGCGCGCCGAGGCGGACGCTCACCTCGGGGCCGTCCGGCCAGGTGCCGCCGAAGAGCGCCGAGCCGCAGCGAGCGCAGAACGCCTTCACCGCCCCGCCCTCCGGACGGTAGACGCGGAGGAGCTCCTCGCCCGAGAGCAGGCGAAAGCGCTCGCGCGCCACCCGTCCCTGGGCGAGGCCGATCCCGCCCGAGTGCTTGCGGCAGCGCGAGCAGTGGCAGACGTTGGCACGCCGGAACGGCGGCTCGAGCTCGAACCGCACGCCGCCGCAGAGACAGCTGCCGCGAACCGTGGCCACAGCGCGAATCTACTCGCGGGTGAGAGGAGCGAGCGTCCAGGCACCGAGCACGGGCAGTGCCGCGAGCACCGCGAACGCCGCCTGCCAGGAGCTCGCAGCGACGAGAAGCGCGAACGGTGCCGGCGCGACGGCCGACCCAGCCGCGAGCGCCGTCTGCTGGAAGCCGAGCGCCGCGCCGGCGCTGCGCCGGCCGGCCAGCTCGGCCGCCGCGGTGAAGGAGAGGCCGTTCCAGCTCGCGGACAGTGCACCGGCGGCCACCAGCGCCGGGACGAGCACGGCGTCCGGCGCCTGGACGAGCGAGGCGGCGAGCGCCACGGCGCCCGCGAGCACGAGCCCGAGCCGCCGCAGCGGCACCACCCGGGTCGCCATCCGGTCGGACAGCCGCCCGAAGACGATCCGCAGTGCGCCCCCGAGCAGGCTGACCGTCGCCAGCACCGCACCAGCGGCCCCGAGCGAGAACCCGCGCTCCTCGTGCAGATAGAGGACGAGGAAGCTGGTGATCGCGACCTGGACGACGACGTAGAAGGCGCTGCCGGTGCAGAGCCTCCAGAGCCGGGGGTCGCGCAGCGGTCGCACCGGGTCGCCGATCTCGCCGGCGTCGCTCGGCGGATCGCGCAGCAGCAGGACGCCGACGAGCGCGCCCGCGACACAGCCGCCGCCGAGAGCGCCGAGCCCGGCGGCGAGTCCTCCGAAGCCGACGAGCTGCGGGAGGGCGAGCGCCGCCGCGGCCCAGCCCAGCGGCACCGCCGTCTGGCGAATGCCGAGCGCGAAGCCACGCTCGGAGGCCTCGAACCAACCCATGACCGCACGGCCGCTCGCCGCGCTCACGCTCGCCCCCGCCATGCCGGCGAGCGCGAGGAGCGCGAACAGCACGCCGTAGGCGGGCAGGGTCGCCGCCAGCCCGAGCGCGAGGCCCGCCGAGCCGAGGCCGAGCGCGACCACTGCGCGCTCGCCGATCCGGTCGGTGGCGAGGCCCCAGGGCAACAGGGTCAGCACCATGCCGCCGCCGGTGCCGGCGAGCAGGACGCCGACCTCCCCGAGCGACAGCCCGTACTCGGCACGCAGCTCGGGGATGAGCACGGCGACGCCGACTCCGAGCGCCGAGTACGACGCCTGAGCGCCCACGCCGGCGCCGAGCACGACCCAGCGGTAGCGCGTCAACGCCCGGTCAGCCCGCGTAGCCCGTGCGGCGCAGGAACACGCGCAGCTCGGCGAGGTAGCGGCGGCCCGCCGGGAAGTGCAGCCCATCGCGCGGGCCCACGCCCAGCTCGCCCGCCCGCCTGGCCGCCTCCAGCCGGCGCCATGCCTCGGCGCCGCGGCCGAGGAGATGCAGGTCGGCAGCCCACGCCGCAAGCGTCCCGCGCACGGCAACGGCGTCGCGCCGGCGGCGGGCCTGCTCGTAGGCGCGGAAGAGCGCCCTGGCGTCCGCGCGGACGGCGGCGGGGTGGCGCCGGGTGGCATCGAGCGCGCGGCCTGCTTGCCAGTGCCAGATCTGCACCGGGCGCATCGAGTAGGCGTAGGGCGCGAAGGCGTAGGAGAAGCGATCGTCCGAGCTGCGCAGCTCCGGGCGGCCGTCCCGGTCGAGGTCGGTGAGCCGGTAACCGGCGTTGCCGAAGTCGAGCACGGTCCTGCGGTAGGCGCCGCCCGCCTCCCGGTGGTGCACGGCGGTGAGCGAGCAGCAGTGCGCACCTCCCGTGAAGACGTCGAGCAGCACCTCCGGCTCGCCGTCGCGGTCGAGATCGCGGGCCCTGATCGCCGCGATCTGCGCGCCGATGCCTGGACGCCAGACGTTGCAGTCGCGACAGGTGAGCTCGCCGATGCGCTCTTCGAGGGCGACTGCGCCCTGCCTGACGATGCGGAGCCGCACGTCCGTCGTCGAGGGTCGCGAGCGCGACTGCACGTACGAGACGGTCGCCGTGATCGGCCCGGCGGTCGCGGTCAGCTCGACGCGCGGTCCCGCGGTTGCCGCTCCAGCCGTGAGGGCGAGCACCGTGCCCGCGCAGACGACGGCGGCGAGCCGCACTAGTCGCCGGTGATCGCGTCCGGCTCGGTCATCGCCTCGATCGCCTCCTTGGCGGCGTCGAGGGAGGCCTCGGGCACGAGGACCTTCTGCGGCGCGTCCTCGATCTCGCGCGGGTGATGCTCGACGGCGGCCTCGAGCTCCGACTCGATACCCGCGGCGGTGAGGATCGCCTGCAGCTCCTCTGCCTCTGCGATGTCCTCCGCGACGGCCACCTGCACCAGCTCGTTCATGCTGTCGTCTCCTCGCTCGGGGGCACGGTCGCCAGCTCGGCCTCCCCACCCGGCTCCCGCTCGAGCGCGCCTGCTTTGCGCAGTCGTGGCGGGCCCCGCTCCGGAAACGGGACGTCGATGATATCGAAGTCCCTGGGCACGACCGTCTCGGCGAAGACCGCCCGCGCTGCCTGCGCGATCTGACCGCCCCCGTAGCGGCTCGAGACGTGCGTGAGCGCCAGCATGGCGACCCCGGCCTTGGCCGCGATCGCAGCGGCGTCGGTGGCGGTGGAGTGCCTCGTCTCGCGCGCTCGGTCCTCCTCGTCGGCGAGAAACGTGGCCTCGTGGACGAGCACGTCGGCGCCCTGCGCGGCTGCGACCACGGTGCCGGCTGGGGCGGTGTCGCCGGCGACGACGACCTTGCGACCCGGGCGGGCAGGCCCGAGCACGTCCTCGGGACCGATCGTGCGGCCGTCCGCGACCGTGACGGCCTCGCCGCGCTGCAGGGCTCCCCGCTCCCGGCCGGCCGGAACGCCGAGGGCATCGGCGCGGTCGACGTCGAATCGTCCCGGCCGTGGCGCCTCGACGAGCGCGTATCCGATCGCCTGCACGCTGTGCGCGACCTCGAAGACCTCGAGGTCGTACCCCTCGCGCGCCAGCACGTCGCCGACGCGCAGCTCGACCAGCTCGTAGTCGTAGGTGAGGCGTCCGAAGACGCGCTTGAGCGCCTCGAAGAGCTCGCGCAGCCCGGGCGGCCCGTAGATGGTCAGCGGCACCTCGCGGCCGCGCAGGGCGAAGGTCTTCATCATTCCCGGCAGGCCGAGGTAGTGGTCGGCGTGGAAGTGGGTCAGGAACACCTCTCGCAGCTCGACGAGGCCGACGTTCGAGCGCAGGAGCTGCCGCTGCGTCCCCTCCCCGCAGTCCACGAGCAGGCGCTCGCCGCCGCGCCGGACGAGCAGCGACGAGGGGCCTCGCTGGGCGGTCGGCATCGAGCCCGCGGTGCCGAGGAAGACGAGATCGAGGTCCACGCGGTGAGTCTAGGCCGCGTGGCCTCGCGCTCCCCGGCGGCAGCAGACGGCTACGGCAGCACGAGGACGTCGCCCGGCTGGAGACCGCCGGCGTCGACATCGTTGCGCTGCTGGAGTCGCCAGACCGCCTTCCGCGGGTCGCCCGAGCTGTGCTCGGCCGCGATCGACCAGAGCGTGTCGCCGGACTGCACCGTGTAGTGGCGTGCGGGCCCGGCGCTCTCGGACGGGCGCGCGACGGCGCCGACGGAGGCGGCTGCAAGGAGGCAGACGAGTGTGAGCTTCACGAACATGTGTTCGCCATGGTATGGCGAACAGGCGTTCGTGTCAAGGGAGCGGCACGAGCTCGGCCGCGACCCCCTCCGGCCCGGCCGTCACGAGCGCCATGCTGCGAGTCGGCGCGCGGCGGCGCTCGGTCGGGCTGCCCGGGTTGACGATCCAGGTTGCGCCCACCTGCTCGAGCTCCGGCTGGTGGGTGTGGCCGTAGACCACGACGTCGCAGCCGGGGAAGCGGGCGAGCAGCCGCTCGTGCCGGCCGGCCGCCGGCCCAGCGTCGTGCACCACCCCGATCCGCGCCGCGCCGAGCGTGACGACGAGCGTCTCGGGCAGGCGATCGCGGAGCGCCGGCTCGTCCACGTTGCCGGCGACGGCCGCCACAGGCCCGAGCCGCCGCAGGTCGCGGAGCACGCCCTCGGCGGCGATGTCGCCCGCGTGGACGATCAGGTCGGCTGCGCGTAGGCGCTCGAGGCACTCGGCCGGGAGCCGCCGCGCGCCGCGGGGCAGATGGGTGTCGGCGATGACCGCTGCCGTCGGCAGCGTCAGCGCTTCGCCGCAGGCGCCTTTGCCGTGGCCGCGCCCTTCTTCTTCTTCTTCGGCCTGGGCTTCGGCTTGCCGGTCCGGTCGAGCGGCCCGACGCGGAAGAACTTCCCCATTGCGAAGGTCGTCCGCTTCGGGTTCATCTCGGCTGCCAGCCTGACCGCATAGACGTAGTACCCGGGCCTGAGCTTCAGCTTCTTGAAGGTGACCGAGCGGCCGAAGGGCGCCTTTGCGCGCCCCGTCAGGCGCAGCGCCGGCCGGATCGTGACCGGCCGCGCGCCGGCGAGCGAGCGATTGATCATCGTCCGCCACTGCCGTGCCGCAGGCGCGCGCGGCAGCCGGTAGAGCCCGGCGACGAACGTCGCGTCCTCCTTCACGCCGACGGTGAAGCCCCACGCGCGAAACGTCTTCGGCAGGACCTTCCTCGTCGGGAACTTGGCCGTCCCGCCCGACACGATGGTCGTGTGCTTCCAGCTCGTGGTCACGCCGGTGCAGTTGCCGCCCGTGGCCGCCAGCGTCTCCTTGACCGCGGCGTACGAGGGGCGGGGCGTTCCGTCCGCACGCACGAGGCCGGCCTGCCAGCGCGAGAGGTCCGGCTCGTCCACGAGGCCGAAGAAGAGCAGCGAGCGCACGGCCGGGTCGCACGCGAGCGCGCGGACTGCCTCGGCGTAGTTCGTCGCCTGCGCAGCCTCGTCCGTGGTCGGCACGTTCTCGGTGCCGACGTACGCGCCCTGGGCAGACGGCACGACGCCCACCTGCCAGCCCACCTCGGCGATCCTCAGCCTGAGAGCGGGCAGAACCACCGAGCGGCCGGGCTCCGCGAAGGTCGACTGCGCGGTGCCGTTGAACGCGTCCCACACGGCCTGCTTGATCCGGTCGAGATCCATCAGCCCGGCCTTGGGCCACGTCGAGGTGACGCCGAACGGCTGGGTGTCACGCTCCGGATGCGCGTGGAAGGCGAGCTCGTCCATGATCGGCTTGGCGCGCTTGCTCGCGCGGTAGGCGGCGCCGACGTCGCGGAGGCACCGCACCGGCGAGGTGGAGGCGTTGTCGCGCGAGAGCGGGTTGTCGTTGCCGCGGGGCGAGAGGCCGAGCCCGATCACCGTGATCGCAGGGTTGACCCCCTTGAGCGCGTCGTACGCGGCCGCGAGGACGCCTGCGTAGGCGGAGCAGCCGACCCGGACACCCCTGGCGTCGAACTGCGGACGCCAGAAGCGCGGCTGGTTCGGCTCGTTGCCGACCACGATGTCGGTCACCTGCGGATAGCGCCGCGCGAGCGTCTCGAGGAAGGCGGTGAACTGCCAGACGGCGCTCTGCGAGGCGGTCAAGGCGGTCGAGCGCGAGGGGTAGACGGCGAGGACGACGCGAACGCCGCGGGCCGTGGCGGTGGCGACGAAGGCGTCGAGCGCGGCCTCGTTCGGGATCGTTGCAGGGGCGTCGGGATCCCAGAGCACCGAGACGCGGTTCTCGCTGAAGCCGAGATCGTCGAGCGTGGTTAGGAACGCGGCGCCGCCGTCCGGCGTGCCGAGTCCCATGTCGTCGGTGACGCCGACCGAGAGCGCGGCGGCTCCACTCGCCGGTAGGGCGAGGGCGGCGAGCGCGGTCAGGACCGCGAGTGTGAGTCGCGTCGGCATAGAGGACGTTTCGGCGAACAACCCCGGTTGCTTGAGCATCGTACGACTGACGGAGCTCGGTGAGAAGGCTTACGCGCCGAGGTGGCCCAGCACGGCGTCGAGCAGGCGGTCGGCGCCGAACCGGACGGGGTCGTCCGCGACCAGGCCCGTCTCTGCTGCCGCCTCCTCGACGGCGCGCCGCGCCCGCTCGTCGTCGAGGCCGCGGGTGTTGATGGCGACAGCTGCGACGTCGGCGGGCCGCCGCGGCAGCGAGAGCCGGCGATGGAGCTCGACCAGCTCTGCGAGCGGCGGCAGCGGGTGCCCGGGGTAGCCCTCGACCTCGGTGGAGCCGGCGCGGTGGCAGAGCACGAACGCATGCGGAGCCGAGCCGTGGATCAACCCGAGCGTGACGCCCGAGTAGGCCGGGTGGACGACGGAGCCCTGGCCCTCGACCCAGAGCAGGCGTCCGCCCCGCTCCGCGCCCTCGACGACGAGGCGCTCGGCGGCGCCGGCGATGAAGTCGGAGACGACCGCGTCGACCGCGATGCCCCAGCCGGCTATGGCGATGCCCGTCTGGCCCGTCGGCACGAACTCGGAGGCGAGCCCGCGCGCCCTCGCCGCCCGGTCAAGCTCCAGCGAGACGGTCATCTTCCCGATGGCGCAGTCGGAGCCGACCGTCAGCACGATCTGCGCGGGCACGTCGAGGTTGGCGCCGGTCGGCACGTCGAGACCGGCGGGCGGCTCGCGCAGGTCGCGCAGCTCGACGCCGTGGCGAGCCGCGAGCTCCGCCAACTCCGCGTCGTCCGCCAGCCGCTCGTGCAGGCCGTTCTCGAGGTCGAGCCGCGCCTCGACCGCCTGCCGCAGGAGCGCCCGCCACTCGGGCGGGAAGTGGCCGCCCTGGGTGGCCACGCCGACGAGTGCCGTCGTCGGGCCGAGCGGAAGCGCCTCCGCGACCGTGGCGACGATCGGGACGCCCTTGTGCTCCCCGCCCGCACGCGTCGAGTCGACGATCGCGACGGTCGGCGTCGAGGCGTAGTCGACGACGCCGCGCATGGTCTTGCCGTAGTGCGCGTCGCCGCTGAGGCCCTCGGCGAGGACGACGTAGCGCTTCTCGCCGCTCACGCGGCCTCGCCCGCGCGCCGGACGCCGAGCCCGGGAGCCGCCGACGGCACCTGCACCCCGTCGACGAGGGCGACCCCGGGCCACGGGTCCGCGGTGAGCAGGAGGTTGCCGTCCAGGTCGACGTGGTCGCACAGGCCGGCCATCTGGGCGCCGGCGGCGATGCCGAGGCCGGACTCGATCATGCAGCCGAGCATGACGCCGAGACCGAGCGCGCGAGCCGCGTGGACGATGCGGATCGCCTCGCGGATGCCGCCGGACTTCGCCAGCTTGATGGTGACGCCGTGCCCTCGGGCTGCGCATGCGGCCACGTCGGCCAGCGTGTGCAGGTCCTCGTCGAGGTAGACGGGCAGCGGGGAGCGCTCGCGCAGCACGGCCCCGCCCGGGTCGCCGGCGGGGAGCGGCTGCTCGCAGTACTGGACGCCGAGGCTCGCGAGCTCGGGCAGGGCGTCGAGAGCCTCGTCCAGCGACCACCACTCGTTCACGTCCACCTGTAGGGGCACCGCCGTCACCGACCGGACGGCGCGGACGCGCTCGACGTCGAGGCCGTCGCCGCCGCCCAGCTTGAGCTTGAGCCGCAGGAAGCGACCGCCCGCCTGCTCGGCCTTGCGGGCCATCGTGTCGGGGTCGTCGAGCACGATCGTCCAGGAGGTCGGCGGCCCCGAGCGCGGAAGGCCGAGGAGGCGCCAGACCGGCACCCCCAAGAGCTTGCCGCAGAGGTCGTGAAGCGCGGCGTCGAGCGCCGCCTTGGCCGCCTGAGCGCCCGGGCGCTCGGCCAGGCGAGCGCCGATCTCCTCGTGCGCGAAGGGGTCGTCGCCGAGCGCGTCTGCGGCCGCCTCGACGAACGCGAGCGCGCCGGCTGCATCCTCGTCGTACCGCTCGACCGGAGCGGCCTCGCCGAAGCCCGAGACGCCGCCGTGCTCGAGCTCGACCTCGACCACCTCGGCGGTGTCCTGCGACCCACGCGCGATCGTGAAGCGCTCGCCGAGCTCGAGCGTGACGATCCGGCCCGAGACGCGCACGGCGCGGAGCTTACTGCGGCGGGTGCTCGCCTTCCGCGCCCGTCGAGGCCCAGCGCCCGCTCCGGCTGTTCCTCCCCCGTCTCCCCCGGACCGGTCCCGAGCGGACACGCCCCGGGGGCCACCGCTCCTCCTCCCCGGCGGCGACGGTACCCGGCTGGGGCGCGCGCAGGGGTGACGGGATCGTCCCGAAAGCGTCACACCCGCAGTCGCCAGGCGTTCGGGCGGCGCAGCCGGCCTCCGCGAGGGGCCAGTTACACTGCGGGCACGCGCCAGTAGCTCAGGGGATAGAGCGCGCGCCTCCGGAGCGCGAGGTCGCAGGTTCGATTCCTGCCTGGCGCATCGCCTCAGACCTCCTCCCGGCTCGAAGGGCGAGCGGCTTCGACGGGCGTCGCCCGGCCGCACCGAGACACCAGCGGCAGCCGGGGGCCCGCCCTGAGCACCGCGTCTCCCGGCCTTCCGGAACCCGGGACGCATGACGGCGCTACGCTCGCGCGGTGCGCCCCCTGGCGGCTTACCTGCGCTCGCTCAACCCGGAGTTGCCGCGGCCGGTGCAGACGCTCCAGCTCGGCGGGCTAGTCAACTTCTTCGGCAGCGGGCTCGCGATCCCGTTCCTCTTCATCTACCTCCACAACGTCCGTGACATCGGCCTCGACACGGCCGGGCTGATCCTTGCCACCAACGGCGCCGCAGGGCTCGTGGCCGGGCCGGTCGCCGGCTGGTTCGTCGACCGCGTCGGCGGGCGCCTGGTGCTCGCCCTCGCGCTCGTGCTGCAGGCCGCCGGCTACGCCCTCTACCCGCTGATCACGGAGGCGTGGCACGGCTTCGGCGCGAACCTCCTCGTCGGTGTCGGGATCGGCACGTTCTGGCCCGCCCAGTCGTCGCTGATCGCCGGGCTGACCCCTCGCGACCAGCGGTCGACAGCCTTCGCAGTCCAGCGCGTGACGATGAACCTCGGCTTCGGGCTCGGCGGGCTCGTCGGCGGTTTGATCGCCACCACCTCCGACCCGACCACGTTCACGGTCATCTTCCTCGCCAACGCCGCAACCTTCATCGGCTACCTCGGAGCGCTCCCCTTCATCCCGGCGCCCGGCCGCGCCACGATCGCCGGCGACGCGAAGCCCGGCACCTACCGAGACGTCCTGCGCAACCGCATCTTCATGGCGGTGATCACCATCAACGTGCTGCTGATCACTGGCGGCATGGCGCAGGTCGGCGCCTTCCCGGTGTACGGCAAGAACGAGGCCGGCCTGTCCGAGAGCGCGATCGGGCTCGTCTACTTCTGCAACGCGCTCGTGATCGTGGTCGCGCAGCTGCCGGTCGCCAAGCTGCTCGAAGGCCGCCGGCGTATGCCCGCGATCGGCCTGCTCGGTGTGCTCTGGGCGGTGTCGTGGCTGCTGCTGCCCGTCGCCGCCGCGTTCACGGACGGAGTGGCCACCGTGGCCGTCTTCGCGCTGGCAGCGTCGATCTTCGGCTTCGGCGCCTGCCTGCACGGCGCCGTGCACGCGCCGCTGGTGGTCGACCTCGCCGACTCGCGCATCATCGGCCGCTACCTCGCCCTCTCCTCCAGCTCCTGGCAGATCGGCTTCATCGCCGGGCCGGCGCTGTCGGGGCTGCTGCTCAGCCAGTGGCCGCACGGGCTCTGGCTGGCCGCCGCCGCCATCTGCCTCACCGCCGGCGCCTCGGCGCTCGCGCTCGAGCGGCGGGTGCCCCGCGACGCGCAGCGGACGCCCCTGCGCGCGCGGCAGCCGCTCGCCGTCGCGCCGGAGACGGCCTAGCGATCCCGGCGGAACGAGGACGCCCGAGTACAATCGCGAACGTGGCAGCGACGGACGAGCCTCTCAGTACCCATGCCGAGCCTGCCTCGCATCCGGCGGTCACGTGGCCGCGCCCTGCCCGAGCGGGAGGCCCGCCGGCCCCAGCCTGCTGAGGTCGCCGCCGCCGGCCTCACCTGGGTTCATCTCGACCGGCCCGACGAGGGAACCGTCTCCACGCTCGCCGAGCGCTTCGGCTGGCACGCGCTCGACGTCGAGGACGTCCTCTCGAAGCGGCAGCGGCCCAAGATCGACGAGTACCCGGACTACCTCTTCGTCGTCCTCCACTTCCCGTTCTACGACAAGAGCGTCCAGCGGCTGAACGCCGCCGAGCTCGACGTCTTCCTCGGGCCCGACTCCGTCGTCACGCTGCCGAACGCCGAGCTGCTCCCCGTCACCCGCCTCTTCAGCCGCGTGCGCGACGACGAGGCGCTGCGCAGCGAGCTCTTCGCGAACGGCCCCGGCCGCCTGCTGTACGAGGTGCTCGACGACCTCTTCGACTACTGCTTCCCGATCCTCGACAAGATCGGGCACAAGCTGGACTCGATCGAGGACGAGATGTTCGAGGGCGCGTCGGAGGAGGTCGTCCGCGACCTCTCCAACGTCAAGCAGGAGATCATCTCCTACCGCAAGATCATCAAGCCTCAGCGCGCCACGCTGCGCAGCCTCGAGCGCTACGTCGAGCGCTTCCTGCCCGAGGCGCTCGAGCTCTACTTCGACGACATCGTCGACGCCACCGAGCGCATCTGGGACCTGCTCGACAACTACAAGGAGGTCGTCGAGGCGCTCGAGGACACGAACGAGTCCGTCATCTCCCACCGCCAGAACGACGTCCTGCGCCTGCTCACGATCATCAGCGTCACGATGCTGCCGCTGACGCTCATCACCGGCGTCTTCGGCATGAACGTGCTCTACCCCGGCGAGGGCACGAACGCCGCCTTCTGGGTCATCGTTGCCTCGCTCGTGATCGTGCTCGGCGGCATGCTCAGCTTCTTCCGGCTCAAACGATGGCTGTAACGCGGGGGAACCGCCTGGTTCCCCCACGGGCCCCCTCCTTGCCTGCGTCTCCGTGGGTTCGAGTCCTGGCGAAGCCGGCGACGCGCCTGGGCGTTCACCCGTTGCCTTGCGTTCACTAGGCCTCCCGCCGGGCAAAGCCCGTCATCGGCGGCGGAAGTTTCTGGCTGCGGTCGGCACCCTCGGGGGAACCGCCGGTGCCCTCGGCCCCTCCCGCTGCCCCTCGCTGGTGGAACGCGCCCTGGCTGCGACGGGAGGAACTCCGCCGCTGCCGAACGAGGGTCTGACGAGCCTGCCTCCGCGTCGAGCTCGGACCTCTACTCGGCGGCGCGCAGATAGAACACGGTCGTGAAACGACTGTGGGCGCCGTGGCGGCTCGAGTACGTGGCTGCCGCCGACGAGGAGCCCGGCTGCGTGTTCTGCCGGGCGCTCGACGGCGACGACGAGGGGGCGCTCGTCGTCCATCGCGGTGAGCGCGCGTTCGTCCTGCTGAACAAGTTCCCCTACACGTCGGGGCACCTGATGGTGGCGCCGGCGCGCCACCTCGACGATCTCGCGGCGCTCGAGCCGGACGAGGTCGTGGAGCTCCACCGGCTCGCCTGCGACGGCCTTGCAGCGCTCCGCGAGCTCTACGCACCACACGGTCACAACCTGGGCTGGAACCTGGGGCGGGTCGCCGGTGCGGGAATCGTCGACCATGTCCACCTCCACGTGGTCCCGCGCTGGGGAGGGGATACGAACTTCATGCCCGTCCTCGCCGACGTCCGCGTCATCCCCGAGCACCTCGTGGACACGCGCAGACGCCTCGCGGACGCGTGGCCGCGCAGCTGATCGGACGTTCGGCCGGAATCGGAGCGCGGGGCGGCTGCAGGGGGAGAATCGCAAGCCGCCCCGCTCGCCACCCCGAGTCAGGCCTTCTCGGGCAGCCGTAACGCTACCGCGGTCGAGCCCGAGTTTCTAGTGCCTCCGCAGGCCACTGTCCACACGGCCCTACAGCCGGTATCCGCCCCCGCCGACATCATTCCCAGAAGCGCATGAGCGAGCGCAATCACTCCCCCGCAGCCACGGTCGGCCCGCCGGCGAACGAGCAGCTGCTCGCCGACCTCGAAAGTGAGCGGGATGCGCTGCACGAGCGCGAGTGGCGGCTCGCCGCGCTCGAGGAGGAGCTCGAGCGCCGGCAGGCGCAGACCGAGCAGGCGCGGAAGAGCCTCGAGGAGGCGGAGCGGACGTGGGTCGTCGCGCACGCCGAGCTCGAGCAGGAGCGGGCAGCCGCGGTCGCGGCGGCCGAGGAGCGCGCAGCAGCTCTGGCCGAGCGCGAGCGGGAGCTCGACGAGGCGATCGCCCGGCGACAGGCGGTTCTGGCCCAGCGCGAGCGCGAGCTCGGCGAGTCGACCACCCGCCAGCAGACGGCTCTGGCCGACGTCGATGCGCGGCAGCAGGCGCTGCTCGAACGCGAGCGAAAGTTGAGCGCCGTCGAAGAGCGCGCCGAGCAAGCCGCGCGCAAGACACTCGAGCGTGCTGAGCAGACCGCCGGCAAGGCGGTCGAGCGCGCCGAGCAGGCTGCCCGAAGGACGCTCGAGCAAGCCGACCAGCAGGCCAGGCAGACGCTGGCGGAGGCCGAGCAGACCGCCCGCTCCATGGCGGCGGAGCACGAGCACGCCGCGCGCGCGAAGGAGCAGGAGCTCCAGAAGCGCGAAGACCAGATCGCGAGCGGCGAGCACGAGCTGGCCAACCGCGCGCGGGAGCTCGAGGCGCGCGAGGCGGCAGCGGGGGCGCTCGCGCGCGACCTCGACGAGCGCGAGCGCCGCGAGGACGAGCTGGCCGCCCGAATCGACGACCTGAAGCGGGCGCACACCGAGGCAGTCAACACCGCCGCCGATGCCGATGCGGCCAAGCGGGCGGCCGACGGCCGCGAGCGCGACGCCGCCAGGCTGGCGGAGACTGCGGCAAAACGGGTCGCCGATCTCGAGCGGGCGACCGCCGAGGTGGAGGAGCTGCGCGCCTCGGTGCACGAGCGCGAGACGGCACTCACCGAGCGCGCGGCCCTCCTGGCAGAGGAGTCGACCGTGCTTGCGGCCCGGGAGCGAGCGCTCGAGCAGGGAGTGCTCGCGCTCGCTGGCGAGCGGGAGCATTTCGAGGCCGACTGCCGCCGGCAGCGCGACCAGCTTGGCGCCGCCGAGGCGTGGGCGGCTGCCCAGGAGGAGAAGATCCACACCAAGCAGGCTGAGCTGGACGCCCTGATCGACGAGGCAGAGCGGCGCCTGGCGGAGTCGACCGAGCAGGAGCAGCTCAGGCTCAAGCGCGCGGCCGAGCGCGAGCGCGAGCTCCAGCGCCGCGAGGACACCGTCGGCGCCCGGGAGAGCACGGTCGAAGCCCGGCACGAGGAGCTCGTCAAGACCGTGCAGACCCAGGCGAAGGCGGCCGTCGAGATCGAGCGGCGCCAACGGGAAATCGCGCGACGAGAGCGGTCGCTCGCCCTGCGTGAGGCCGAGCTCACGGCGCTCTGGGAAGGCGCCGAGACGAGCGCGCTCGAGCGCGCAGAGAGCGTGCTGTCCTCACGGCGCGACGCCTTGGACGCACGCGAGGTCGAGCTGGCGCGCCGCGAGGCCGTCGTCTCGCGGCGTGAAGCACCGGGCGAAGGGGCTCGGGGCGACCTCGTGCAGCTGCCGCTCCACCCCGAGCGCCGGGAGCAAAGCACGCCGGCGCCTCCCCAGCGAAATCTTGGCCTCCTGAGCCAGCTGGTCCGCGAGCATGCACCGTCGTTCCCCGACCGGGCCGACGAGTGGACGGCGTACCTCCATCACCTGCGCGACTACGCGGACGTCGCGGGCGTGCTGCCGGAGTCGTTCGAGACGCTGATCGCAGAGACGTTCGGGGACTTGCTCGAGCTGACCGGCGCCGCCGGGGGTCAGGCCGAGTCGAGCTCGACCACGAACGTCGAGCCGCCGCCCGTGCGCGCGTCGACCCAGATGCGGCCACCCATCAGTCCGACGAGCTCGCGGCAGATGTAGAGGCCGAGCCCGCTGCCGCCCACGCCGCGGGCGAGCTCCGGGTCCAGGCGGAAGAACTTGTCGAACACCCGCTCGCGGTCCAGGGCCGGGATGCCTTGCCCACGATCGGCCACCGAGAAGCGGACCTTCCGTTCCTCGGCGAGCGCGACGGACAGCTCGACCAGCGTCTTCGCCGGCGAGTACTTGACGGCGTTGTCGAGCAGGTTCGTGAGCACCTGGAGCATGCGGGCGCGGTCGGCCACGACCCCCTCGACCTCGTCGTCGACCACGGTCTCGATCACCGAGTCGTCGGGCAGGCGCAACGCGGCGGCGCGGGCGGCCTCGATCGCCAGGTCGTGCGCGTCGCACGCCTCGAGCTTCAGCCGCAGCGACTGCGACTCCAGCTGGCCGGCCGAGAGGATGTCCTCGACGATGCGTCCGAGCCGGCCGGCCTCGCCCGCGATCACGTCGATGAGGGCTCGCTGCTCCTCCTCGCCGAAGACGACGTCCGTGCGACGCAGCGTCATCGCCGCTCCGTAGACGCCCGCGATCGGCGTGCGCAGCTCGTGCGACACGGTCGAGACGAAGTCCCGCTTGAGCTTCTCGACGGCGCGCTCGGCCGTCAGGTCACGAAAGGCGTACACGGTGCCGGCATGGAAGCGGACGCCCACGATCGACAGCCAGAGCTCGCGGTCGCCGATCTGCCACGCGACAACGTCACCGGGCGTCGCCTCGCCCGGGAATGCTGCGAACGGCACCCGTTCCTCGATCGCCGCCCAACCGGAGATCGCGTCGGCAGCAGGCCGGCCGAGGAGTGAGGCACCCGCGAGGCCGGTGATCGCCTCGGCCGCGGCGTTCCAGAGGCGGACGGTGCCCTCCGCGTCGACCAGCAGGATCCCGTCGCCGACGAACGCGAGCGCCTGCGCGGTCTCGGCGAGCTGCTCGGCCTCACGGTAGAGACGGGCGTTGTCGACGGCGAGGGCGGCGCGCCGGGCAAGTTCCTCCGCCAGCACGAGATCGGACTGCGTGTACACGCGCCCCGACTCGGCCGTCGCGAGCGTCAGCACGCCGATCGTCCGCCCGCGCGCGACGAGCGGCACGAGCAGGTTGGAGCAGAGGCCGAGGCTGCGCAGGATCGTTCGCTGGCCCTCGTGCGGCGCGATCGAGTCGATCCACTCGTCCGAGACTCGCTCGATCAGCTCCGACTCGCCGAGGCGCAGCACCTTCGACGTCCCCTCGCTGCGATCGAGCTGCGGCGGGTAGCTCCGCCCGAGCTCCTCGGCCAGCGGCTGCTTCTCCGGATCGGCTGCGATGACGGCGACGCGGCGGATCTCGCCGCCCTCGTCCATCAGGTCGATGACGCACCAGTCGGCGAGCTTCGGCACTGCGAGGCGGGCGACGCTTGCGAGCGTGGTCTGGTAGTCGAGCGACGAGGCGAGCAGCGCGCCGGCCTCGACCAGCAGCTGCTGAGCGCGCTCCTGCCGCAGGCGCTCGGTGACATCTCGGAAGAACCAGACGCGCCCGTAGTAGGCGCCGTCGCCGCCGGTCACGGGGGCGCTGTAGCGCTCGAACGTCCGCCCGTCGACGAGTTCGATCTCGTCGTGGCTCAGCTCGCTCGGGTGCGCGTAGAGGTAGGCGACGCGGTCGAGGAACTCCTGCGGGTCGCGCAGCTTGTCCTGTACGGACGCGAGCGCGGCCTCGTCGGAGCCGGTGCGGATCACCTCCGGCGGGATCTCCCACATCTGGGCGAAACGCGAGTTGGCGAGCAGAATGTTGCCCTGGGCGTCGACGACCAGCAGGCCGTCGATGAGCGCCTCGGTCTGCGCGAGGAGCAGCGCCCGCTCCACGCGCGGGTCGAGCCCTGCCCACCCGTCCAGCATGCGCCGCGGCTCGCCCGCCGTCTGGACCTCCTCCTCCCCGCCGTCGCTGCGCGTTACGGCCTGATCAGCCATGTGCGCGGCCGGCGACCTCCAGCGATCGAGTTCAGGAGGCGGCCGACGACCAGGTTGACGAGCCAGACGAGCACCGTCGCGGCGACGTACGTCCAGAAGCCGTCGATGACGAAGCGCGGCGCGACCCACTCGGCCAGCGCCAGCATGAGCACGTTCAGGGCGAAGTACGCGATGCCCAGCGAGACGATGATCAGCGGCAGGGCCAGCACGGCAAGCAGCGGCTTGAGGACGGCGTTGCCGATCCCCAGAACGGCGGCGCCGAGGAGCAGCGACCCCCAGCGGCCGATCCGGATGGAGTCGAAGAGCTCGTCGACGACGAGCAGGGCGAGCACATTCGCACCCCACCCGACGAGGAAGGCGACGACCACGTCGGAGCCCGACTGCCTGCGGAGCACGCTCGGAGTGTAGAGCGAGCGGCTGCGGGCAGCCTCCCCCGCTCAGCCGATGTCGAGGAGCCGCGCCGCGGAGAGCGCCACCAGCAGTGCGCTGATCACGGCGGCGAGCCGCGGGCTGCCGGCGAAGCCGCGGCGCGCGCCGCCGCGTCCGGTGAGCCCGCCGACGGCCGCCGCGAGCGCAAGCAGGCCACCGGCGAGCACGACTACGGATGCGGCGTCCGAGGCGTCGGAGCCGTACCAGACGATGCCGGCGAGCGCCACCGCCCAGCCGATCCCCGAAGCGAGCCAGACGAGCCGGTTCGAGTCATCGTCGGCGGCCCCGTCGTGCTCGTCCACCGGGGCAGCCTGCCCGACCAGAGCGGACGACGGGGCTCGAACCCGCGACCCTCAGCTTGGGAAGCCCACCCGGCGTCCGCCACGAGTCGCCGCCTGTCGCCGATAGCGGCGCGATCATGCCGGAATCTTTGCTACGAGTGCGCGCGGCGATTCGGCGACCTGCCGCCACCTCTGGTTTCCACAACGTTTCCGCATCCCTAGGCTCGAGCCGCGTGGCTGCCTATCGAGTGGACGAGCAGGACTGCAAACCCGGCGTAGGCGTTAGCTGTCGTCGGTGGTGTCGGGGGTCGTCGGTGCGCTTAGCGATCCTGACGGGCGCGGGCGCGAGCTCGGCGCAGGCGCGATCCAGCCCTACCCGCCGCCGCTGGGCAACGATCTCTATCCGAAGTTGGTCCATGACTACCCCGAGACCTCGGGCAAGTTCACCGCCCATCTCGGTGACGCTCTCGCTAAGGCGGGCTTCGAGACCGGCATGGCGGCGACGTCGTCGGTGTTCCTGACCTCTGGCGTGAACACGCAGCGGCTGCTTGTAGATATGGGCTTGTACTTCGTCCCGGTTCGAGCCGTCCCCGCGAGCGAGCCTGACTGCTACTCAAGCCTGGTCAAGTGCTCGACCTCGCCGCGGATGCTGTCGACAACCGTGATCGGCACGCTGAACGTACCAGTGCGTGCTCGACCTTGCGGCCAACAGGGTCGGCACTAGCACTTGCCTACGGACTCGGCCAGGCAGCCGGCCACCCCCCCATCAACCTCACGCTGCTCACAGCTGCACGGTGCATGTCAACCTGTTCGCGCCGCAGACAGCGCGGCCAGCTCTACAACGTGACCCTCGTCGCCGACAACATGCTGCTCGCGCGAACCGCAAGCAGTAACGCTCGACCGCGTGCGCGAGTACTACTGCGGAGGGCAAGATCAATACGCTGCCGATCATGACCATGCATCTTCGAGCCCGCGCAAGCTGCACGCCCAGTGAACAGGCCCGTCATCGACAGCATGCGTGCCGAGTGGTCGAAATCGGTCAAGAAGCCGAGGTCGCTCTGATCATCGGGGCTGCCCCGTTCCTCGAGGACAGCACGCGTGCGAATCCGATCATCGAAGCGCGCGCCTCAGGCCTCGTCGCATCGGGCGGCGTCCTGCAGCTACGGCGAATTTGCAGCGGAGACTCGGCGACCGCCTCGATCACATCGCGCACCGCTTCGATGCGGGCCTCCCCACGGTTCTCGGGCGGCTCTCGCTTCTCTCCGTAGTGTGTGTGCGGGGAAACGAGACCGCCTCTGCTGACCGCTTCGCCCCGCGGCCGTCGTGGCAGGCGAGGAGCAGTCCTCCGAGAACCAGATACCGCGCCGTCCCGACTCAGCTTCGCGGCAGCCCCCCCAGGGTCGATTCCGAGCTCTTGTTCCGATGCGGTGCCGGATGCCACTACGACTCGGCCGAGTCGCCTCTGACGGCTTCGCGAAGCGGTAGTAGCGTGACGGCCAAGATGCGTCGTCCCACCCTCCCCCAGCGCAGCGGCCTGTTCCAGCTCGCCGCCGTTGGAGTCGTCGCGGCGGTCGTCGGCGCGGCCTCCGTCGAGGCTGCTCAGCAGCTCATCATCCCGCGCAACAGCGTCGGCACCGCGCAGCTCCGGAACGGTTCGATCCTGCCCGCGGATCTGAGCCGCAAGACGGTCACATGGCTGAACGCGAGAGCGCCGACGCCTCGTGGCCGTGGCGTCACTGTCGCGAGCGGGAACCACGGGGACAGGGTGCGCGTCCTGGCCGCCACGATCCGCGGCGGTGACGTCCTCGGGCAGATCGAGTACCTGGGCGGACTCACCTGCCCGAACCTCGGCCCCTGGCCGACTGCGGAAGCGACGTTCTTCGACGCAAGCGGCACGGTCGTCGCGACGGGGAGCGACACCGAGACAGTGGCGGTGCCGAACGTCCGCTATCCGCTAGAGATCTTGGGGCGAAGCGGAGCCGTGCGCGCCGAAGTGGTCGCCTCGGTCACGTGCGTCTGAGCCCGAGCTAGACACGCGCTCATCGCCGAACTCGGGGCTCGCGCAGGTAGGGCAGAACACGCTGACGAACGTGGGCTCGTCGGGCTCGCCATTGAGAAGCGCCCGCCAACCAGCCGCCTTGGCCGTCGAGGCGACGCTGCACTCCTCGCATCGGAGCGGCCGTTACCCCGCGCATCTTGGTCTCAGCCGTGGGTCGTCGCCGTAGGCGATGGCTTCCAGGACGGCGCGGCGGTCGTCAGTCACAGCACCGTCCAGTCAAGAACTTGCCAGACGATGTACGAGCGCGCCGACAGCCGCGAGAGCGACGACCGCGAGACAAAGCGGCTGATCAGCCCAGAGAGCCTCCTTGTCGGGACTTCGACTCGCCATCCCAGTTTCTCGTAACTCGACCAGGATCAGTTCGCGCTGCTCGTCGCGCTCGTGAGATTCGCGCAGAATCCGGGTGGAAGACGGCAGGGCATCCTGTTCCCCGCGATCACCCAGCTTGGACAGCTCCGCCCGCAAGGTGCTCGGACCCGTCTATCCGGTCCGAACCGCGCTCGCCTCTCGACCGCCGACCCGTCTGCCCCGAACAGCCTGACGGTGCAGTCGATGCTCGTGCTCTTGCCCGCCGCCGCGCGATCTCCTGAAGCCACGAGGACGTTCGGGCGCTCATCGACGCATCTCTCCACCCGATCTGTGGCGCTACCAGAACGCGTGTTCGACAATGCGTTTATCCTCGACGTACCCCGTTAACTCGTGCTCCTGATTATCGCTATTCACCTAGGGCTTCCTTCCCGCCGCCGCGCGATCTCGAGCTACGACGTACAGCTCGGCGTTACGTCACTCATCGCCCCGCTTCCGGACGAGCAGTCGCACATGTCCCGGCGTGACTCCTGCTTCACGCAACGCGATGCATCTTGCAGGCCAGATACGGCTGGAGGGCGCGCGGTGTCGACGATCTGAACTCGGCCGGCTCTCGTCGCGATTGCCGAGGTTCGCGTCGGTCGGCCGCGAAGGCGATAGCAGCGGAACCGATGATGCGGCCGCGAAGAGACGCCGCGGCGCGGTTCCCCTGGTTGCCATCGTCGACTCCACTATCACGCCGCATCCTTGCCGCAAGGCCGGAGGGAGAACAAGCGCGCCTAGTAAGGCGCAGGCGGTCGTCACGTACTTTTCTGCGCACTCCTGTACCAGTGGAGGGTCGCAGAGCACGGGAGTCGTGGCGCATACGACTGTCGACCTTCACTCAGAGACTTCGGCTGCGTTCGCTAGCCCACACTTGAGCATCAAGCCCGCGTTCCACGCGCACGCACCCGCCCGTCTCGTGAAGGACGCCCTTCGGCGGCGTTCCCATTCAACTCACCTCGCGCTCCTTCCCGCCTCCGCGCGATCTCAGCCGCCAGCCCGCCACCCCGCGCTAGCTGCGCCGAGGCAGTCGCTGCACCCGTTCGCGTTTCCAGATCGTTTCCATACACGATCACACTGGTCTACCTGCAAACACGCCGGGCCGGTGGGACGGTGCCGTTTCGAGGGCTTTCGTGAGAGCGGAAGACGGGGCTCGAACCCGCGACCCTCAGCTTGGGAAGCTGATGCTCTACCAACTGAGCTACGTCCGCGCTCGTTCACGATAGCGCAGGCCCTCGGCCTGGAATCGGGCGGCGCTAGCGGTATTCGACGCCGGCGAAGCGGGACAGCTTCTCGAACGAGTGGTGCGCCTCGATGCGTCTGAAGGTGCCCGAGCGGGAGCGCATCACGAGCGACTGCGTGATCGCGCCGTCGTGGGTGTAGCGCACGCCGTCGAGGAGCGCACCGGAGGTGACGCCCGTCGCCGCGACGAAGAGGTTGTCGCCCGCGACCAGGTCGTCGGTGGTGAGCACGCGGTCGAGGTCGAAGCCCTCCTCGATCAGCTTCGCTCGCTCGGCGTCGTCGCGAGGCCAGAGCCGGCCCTGCAGGGAGCCGCCGAGGGACTTGACGGCGGCGGCGGAGATGACGCCTTCGGGGGTGCCGCCGATGCCCATGAGCAGGTCGACGCCGGTGCCGGGCTGCGAGGCGGCGATCGCCGGGGCCACGTCGCCGTCGCGGATCAGCATCACCTTGGCGCCGCATTCGCGGAGCTCGCCGATCAGGTCTTCGTGGCGCTCGCGCTCCAGTACGACCACGGTCACGTCGGTCGGGTTGACGCCCTTGGCCGCCGCGACCCTCCGGACGTTCTCGGCCGGGGTCGCCGCGATGTCGATCACCGACGCCGCCTCGGGACCGCAGGCGATCTTGTCCATGTAGACGGCTGCGCCCGGGAAGAACATCGTGCCCCGCTCGGCGAGCGCGATCACCGCGATCGCGTTCGGCTGGCCGAGCGCGGTCAGGCGCGTGCCCTCGAGCGGGTCGACGGCGACGTCCACCTGCGGCCCCTCGCCGGAGCCGACCTCCTCGCCGTTGTAGAGCATCGGCGCCTTGTCCTTCTCGCCCTCGCCGATGACGACGACGCCGGACATGCTCACCGAGTCGAGCATGAGGCGCATGGCGTCGACGGCGGCCTGGTCGGCGGCCTCCTTGTCGCCGCGGCCCACCCAGCGGCCGGCGCCGAGCGCGGCTGCCTCGGTGACGCGGACGAGCTCGAGCGCGAGGTTCCGGTCGGGCGGGTTGGCCCTCCCCGTGGCGCTGCCGGCAGCGGCCTCCTCGGTGGTGGTCACTCCGCCATCCTAGAGCGGCGCGGCTACATCCGCTCGGGCGCTTCGACGCCGACGAGCTCGAGGCAGCGTGCGATCACCGTCTTCGTGGCCAGGCAGAGCCCGAGCCGGAACGCCTCGGCGTCCGTGCCGAGCACGCGGTGGTGGTGGTAGAAGCGGTGGAAGTCGTCGGCCACGCGGATGGCGTAGGTGGGGATCCCCTGCGGGCCGCGCCGCTCGGCGGCCTCCGCTGCGATCCCGGGGAGCTCGGCGAGGCGCTTGATCAGCTCGCGCTCCTCGGCCGCGAGCCCGGCCGGCGGCTCCGCGCCGACCTGGGCGTCGCCTGCCTTGCGCAGGATGCCGGCGATGCGCGCGTGTGCGTACTGGACGTAGTAGACCGGGTTCTTCTCGCTCTTCTCGGCCGCCAGGTCGACGTCGATCTCGATCGTCTGGTCGGGGCCGCGGTTGACGAGGTACCAGCGGGCGGCGTCCACACCGACCTCGTCGACGAAGTCGTCCAGGAAGACGACGTCGCCGCGGCGTTTCGACATCCTCGTCTGCTCGCCGCCGCGGGTCAGGTGGACGAGCTGGTAGAGCAGCACCTCCACCCGCAGCGGCTCGTACCCGAGCATGCGCGCGATCACGGCGAACCAGCCGCGCACGTCCTGGTGGTCGGCGCCGAGGACGTAGATCGCCCGGTCGTAGCCGCGCTCGAGCTTGCTCGACAGGTAGGCGATGTCCGCCGCCTCGTAGCTCGGGAGCCCGCCCCGCTCCGGCGAGCGGATCAGGACGCGGTCGCGCGTGTCGCCGTGCTCGGTCGAGCGCACCCAGAGCGCCCCCTCCGACTCGTAGGTGGGAAGCCGCTCGATCAGCGCCGGCAGCCGCTCCTCCAGCTGGGACTGCCGCGCCCAGCCGTCGAAGTGGATGCGGAAGCGCTCAAGTGTCTCCTGGATGCGCTCGAGCATGTGCGGCACCGGGTCGCCGGGCAGCTCGGCCAGCTCGCGGACGTAGTCGCCTCGGTACCCGTCCTCGGGTGGCTCCTCCCCACGTCTGATCGCGTCGACCGAGGCGCGGAAGCGCTCCATCTGGGTGCCGGCGTCGTTGTAGTAGTACTCGCGCTCGACGTCGTGGCCGGCGAGCTCGAGGAGCCGCGCGACCGCGTCGCCGTAGGCGCCGTTGCGGGCCGAGGCGACCGTGATCGGCCCCGTCGGGTTCGCGGACACCATCTCCACCTGGATGCGCTCACGCACCGCCGGCGAGCCTGCGCCGTAGCCCTCACCCGCACCGAGGATCTGACCGAGCACATCCCCGTACCAGCCATCCGCGAGCCAGATGTTGAGGAAGCCGGGACCGGCGACCTCGGCCCGCACGACCTGCGGGAGCGCGAGCGCCTCCTCGGCCAGCTCGGCGGCCAGCTCGCGCGGCACCCTGCCGGCCTCGGGTGCCGCCTGGAGCGCCACGTTGGTCGCATAGTCGCCGTGCTCAGCGCGGGCCGGCCGCTCGAGCACGACCGTGCGCGAGGCCAGCTCCGAGAGCGCGGCCGCGACCTCGGCGAGCGGGTCAGCCACCGCGCGCCCGCCGGGTGTCGGCGCCGCGGCGGTGGCCGCACCCATGGGGCGCGCGCCGAGCGGTCGCAGGGCGGTCGGGGGCGGGCCGGGGCACGGGCGGTTATCGTAGGCGCGTGGACGAGGGACACGAGCGCCAGCTCAACATCCACCTCGATCCCGAGCATCTCGCCGGGGTCTATGCCAATTTCGCGAACATCACGTTCTCGAACTACGAGTTCACGATCACGTTCGCGCGCATCGACCACGAGGTCGGCGAGGGCGAGATCCCGGGCGTCGTCGTCACGCGGGTGAACATGTCGCCGCGGTTCATGCAGGAGCTGCTCGAGGCCATGCAGGACTCCTGGTCGAAGTGGGCCACGAGCGAGGGCATCCGCAACCTGCCCGAGACGCCCGAGTAGCACCACCGCCACCCCCTCCCCATCCCGGGCGCCACGCCCCGGACAGCCCCTGTCCCCGTCGGCCCTGGCCGTTCCAGACAGGTTCCCGGGGCCGGCCGCGGGCCTCCCTCCGTGCTCGACGCTACCGCCGGGGGGCGCACGGATGGGTGACGGCTCGGCGCCAGAAGCGTGTCAGCGGGCGCACATCACCTCCTCGCAGCCGCGGCGGCCGGCAGCCTGGCGCCGCGGGGGCTGTGGGCGTGACCTGGCGCGGCCTGAGCTCCGTCAGCGCGGCCCGCACATCGCCCCGGCCGCACCACCGGGCGTTGCCGTCGCCTCGCCGCCGTGGCGACCTGCCCAGGCCTCGGCCATTGCGATCCGCGTCAGGATCGTCGGGTGCGTCCGAAACGTGAGCGCCCACCAGCGCGGCGGCTCGGGATCGGCCAGGTTGGTCGTCGCGAGCCGCGTGAGCAACCCCACCATCGCGTCGGGGTCACGCGTTGCCTCGAGCGCGACCCAGTCCGCCTCCCGCTCGTAGTGGCGCGTCAGCAGGTTCACGCCCGGCGTGATCGCGAGCTGCAGCGCGAGGCCTGCCACGATGACGGCCGGCACCGCCTCGGGACGCCCCAGCCCACCGCGGAGCCGCGCGGCACGGTCGAGGAGCCAGACGGCCGGCACGACGGCGAGCAGGAACCACCCGAGGCCCTTCCACACGTGCCGCCGCGCCACGTGCGCCAGCTCGTGCGCCGCGATGGCCTCGATCTCGCCGCGGCTGAAGCCTCCGTCGATCAGCGTGTCCCACAGCACGATGCGACGCGTCGGCCCCAGCCCGACGACCTCGGCGTTGGCCGCACGCGTGCGCGTGCTCGCCCGCCGCAACCGCACTTCGACCTCGCCGACGCCCATGCGGCCTGCGAGCGCCTCGATGCCGGCGCGGGGCACCTCGGGCGGCAGCGGCGCGAAGCGCGGTGCCAGCAGGAGCGGGTTGAGCACCACGAACGCCGTGCCGAGCACTGCCACCGCGCCCGCCCCCGCCAGCCACGAGCGGCTGCCGAGGCGACGCGCGAGCAGCATCAGCGCGGCCACCGCCACGACCCCGAGCGCCAGCTCGGCGAGCAGCGTCGGCCACGGGTACACGAGCGACTCGAGGTAGCCCTCGCGCGCGACGCCGTAGCGCCGCCGCCACCAGAGCGAGGCGAGCCAGAACGGGCGGCGGGCCACCCAGAGCGCCACGTAGGCGATCGCCAGAAGAGTCATACCGCGGACAACGGGACCGCCCCACAGACGACGCACGAGGCGGGGCGAGGCCACCGCGAGCGCCGCCGCTACGGCCAGCTGGCCGGCGATCGACAGCAGCGAGCTCACGTGCAGGAAGCGCTCGTAGCGCTCGGCCCGCTCAAGGTCCGAGGCACGGAAGACCGCCTGCGCGTCCACCTCGGGCAGCTCGAGCCCGTCCGGGACGCTCGTGCGCCAGAGCACCGCCGCCGCCAGGAGCCAGCCCCCCGCGAGGGCCGCTATCGTTGCCGCCCTGCGCGTCGCGGTCATCTCGGACGTCCACGCTAACGGTCACGCACTCGCGGCCGTTCTCGCCGAGGTCGACAGCGAGGCGATCGACGAGCTGTGGAACCTCGGCGACGTCGTGGGCTACGGGCCCCGCCCCAATGAGACCTGCGCGACGATCCGCGAGCGCGCCACGGTCAGCCTGTGCGGCAACCACGACCTGATCGCGCTCGGAATGGCCGGCGTCTCGATCGACGAGTTCAACCCGGATGCGGCCGCGGCCGCCGTCTGGACGGGCGAGCAGCTGGACCGGGGCACGCGGGCCTACCTCGGCGGCCTGCGCCCCGAGGGGTCTCGCGACGGAGCGGCCCTCTTCCACGCGAGCCCGGCCGACCCCGTGTGGGAGTACGTGCTCACCGACGAGGCCGCGCGGCGCGCGCTCGACCTGACCGCGGAGGACCTCGTCCTGGTGGGCCACAGCCATGTCCCGATCGCCGCGACACCGTCCGGACAGGGCATCGACGGCGGCCATGCGCCTGCAGGGACCGAGGTCGACCTGGCGGGCGGACGCTGGCTGCTCAACCCCGGCGCGGTCGGCCAGCCGCGCGACGGCGACCCGCGCGCCGCCTACCTGCTCCTCGACCTCGGCGCGGGCCGGGCGTCGTTCCGCCGGGTCGCGTACGACGTCGCGCGGACGCAACGCGAGATCGAGGCGGCCGGTCTACCTGCGTCGCTGGCCCGGCGCCTCGCGCACGGCGCCTGAGCGGAGGATGGCTAGACGGCCGGCTCGGCGACGATCTTGGCGGCGGGTTGGCGCGTGCTGCTGCCCACCGTGATGCCCTCGCGTGCCAGCGAGAGCTGGACTTCCTCGCGCGCCTTGTAGATCCGCCACTTGACGGTCGCGAGCGTGATCTCGAGCGAGTCGGCGATCTCGGTGTAGGAGAGGCCGACGATGTCGCGCAGGAGCAGCGCCATGCGCAGGTCGACAGTGAGCCCGTTGATGGCGCGCCAGACGGCGTCCATCTCCTCAATGTTCTCGAACGGCGTGTCGAGCACCTCGAGCGACGGCGCGTCCTCGATCGCGAGCACGGTGCGCGGCCTGCGCTCGTTCGCGCGCAGCTCGTCCAGCACGCGGTTCTTCGTCACCTGGAACATCCAGGTGGTGAAGCGCGAGCGGAGCGAGAAGCTCCCCAGGCCCTGGTAGAGCCGGAGAAAGACCTCCTGCGTCAGATCCTCGGCAAGCGAGCGGTCGCCGACGAGGCGCAGGACGTAGTTGAAGACCGGGGTCTCGTACGAACGCACGATGATCGAGAATGCGCGTTCGTCACCCCGTTGCGCCTTCCGAAGGATGGCGAGATCAGGCTGTGGGAGCGACAAGCTGGCGCAGTATATCCCGCATTTCGGTCGATTCCCAAGCTCAAGATGGGCGTTCTGTAAGGGTTCGGGAAGGACTCCTGCTCAAGCTCGGAGCGTCCCGCCCGTCATCACTGCGGGTGGGGTCAGACCGAGCAGGTCGAGAACGGTCGGTGCTAGGTCGGAGAGCTCGCCGCCCTCGCGCAGCGTCCCGGGGGCCGTCAGGACGAGCGGCACGGGGTTCGTCGTGTGCGCGGTGTGCGGGCTGACCCCGTCTGGCTCGAGCAGCTGCTCGGCGTTGCCGTGGTCGGCCGTGACCAGCGCGACTCCGCCGCGCCGTTCCACGGCCTCGAGCACGACGCCGAGGGCCGCGTCGGTGGCCTCGACAGCCGCGACAACCGCCGGGATGACGCCGGTGTGTCCGACCATGTCCGGGTTGGCGAAGTTGACGACGACAAAGCCGGGCTCGTCGGCCTCGATCGCTGCGGCAACGCCGGCAGCTACCGCAGCCGCGGACATCTCCGGCTTGAGGTCGTAGCTCGGCACGTCGCGCGGCGAGGGGACGAGCAGCCGCTGCTCGCCCGGCCACTCCTGCTCGCGGCCGCCGTTGAAGAAGTAGGTGACGTGGGCGTACTTCTCCGTCTCGGCCGCGTGCAGCTGGCGCAGACGATGCGCCGCGAGCACCTCGGCGAGCGCCCGATCGACCAGCTGCTCGGGGAACACGACCGGGCAGGGGAAGTCGGCGCGGTAGCGCGTCATCGTCGTCAGCGGGATGCCCGCGGCGATCAGACGCTCGCTCAGCTGCCGCGCACGGTCGGGCCGGAAGTTGAAGAAGATCGCCTCGTCCGCAGCTGTCAGCCGTGGTCGGCCGGCAAGCGCCACCGGCAGGATGAACTCGTCGGTGACACCGTGCCCGTAGCTGCCGCGCACGACCGCGACCGGATCCGCAACCGCGCTGTCCCCCGCGCAGATCGCCTCGAGCGCGAGCTCCGTCCGTTCCCAGCGCGCGTCGCGATCCATGGCGTAGTAGCGCCCTGCGACGGTGGCGATGCGCTCCGGCGGCAGCTCGGCGAGGTCGGCGACGGCGGCGTGCGGCGAGACATCGCGCCCGTCGGTGAAGGCGTGCACGAACGTCCGCTCCTCGAGCCCCCGCCGCCGGGCCAGCTCGAGCAGCGCGCGCAGGTGGTCGATGTGCGAGTGGACGCCGCCGTAGGAGACGAGGCCGAGCAGGTGCACGTTGCCGTTGCTCTTGACCGCCCGCTCGAACGCGCCGGTCAGCGCCGGGTCGTCATACAGGCTCCCGTCGGCGATCGCGCGGTTGACCCGCTGCAGGTCCTGGAAGAGCACGCGACCCGAGCCGATCGTCAGGTGCCCGACCTCCGAGTTGCCCATCTGGCCCGGCGGCAGCCCGACTGCCTCGCCCGAGGCCGCGAGCGTCGTGTGCGGGTGGTTGCGCCACAGCCGGTCGAACACGGGCGTTGCCGCCAGCTCGACGGCGTTGCCGGGGCCGGGCGGCGCGCACCCCCACCCGTCGAGGATGACGAGCGCGACGAGCGGGTACGTGAGCGTCACTGGGCGGGCGACGTGCCGGCGACGCGGGCGGCGGCCTCGCAGATCGCCGTGAAGGACGCCACCTCGAGCGAGGCGCCGCCGACGAGGGCCCCGTCCACGGCCGGCTGGCTGAGCAGCTCCTCCGCGTTCTCGGGCTTGACCGAGCCCCCGTAGAGGACGGGCGCGTCGATGAGGCTCTTGATGAAGGCGTGTGCCTCCTGCGCTTGCGCCGGGGTGGCGGTCTTTCCCGTCCCGATCGCCCAGACCGGCTCGTACGCGACGACCAGGTTGGGATGCGCGTCGAGCACCTTGACCTGCGCGCGCAGGATCTCCTCGGTCTCCCCCGCGTCGCGCTCCTCCTCGAGCTCGCCGACGCAGGCGATCACGCGCAGACCGGCGGTGAGCGCCGCGTGTGCGCGCAGGGCGACGCCGTGGTCGTCCTCGCCGAAGTACTGGCGCCGCTCGGAGTGGCCGACGAGCGCGCCGTCGACGCCGAGCTCGACGAGCATCTCGGGCGCAACCTCGCCGGTGTAGGCGCCCTCGACGTCCCAGTGCACGTTCTGGGCGAAGACGGGGACGCCGCGCCCGACGGCCGTCTCGAGTGACGTGAACGGCGGGCAGACGACAGCCTCGACGCCGTCCGGCGCCTGGAGATCGGCCAGGAACGCCTTCGTCTCCGGGCGAGTCTTGAACATCTTCCAGTTGCCCGCGATCAGCATCCTTTGGCGCCTCCCGACGCGAAGGCTAGATGGACGGCGCGGTCTCGGTCGCCAGGTCCGGCAGGTGGATCAGGCCGGCGCCGGTCGGAGTGAACCCGCAGGCGTCGAGGTAGAACGGCGCATGCTCGGGGTCGAAGTCCACCTCCAGCCACTCACAGCCGGCCGTCTGCGCGCCCCGGGCGGCCCGGCGCACGAGCTCCGTCCCGATCCCGCGCCGCTGATGGTCGGGTCGCACCTTCGTGTCGAGCAGGAAGGCATGGTCGCCGCCGTCCCAGGCCACGTTCACGAAGCCGACGAGCGAGCCGTCGTCGAGCCTGGCCGTCACCCACCCGAGGCTGTGTGGGCGAACCCGGTCCCACCAGCCCGCCTGGGCCGCGCCGCCGTGGGACTGCGTGAGCGACACGACCTCGTCGTCCCGGACGTGGCCGCGCCACGCGAAACCCACGCCGTCCAGGGCTACTCGTCCAGCCCGGCGGGCGGGATCGCGGCCACGCCGGGGAGCTCCTTGCCCTCGAGCAGCTCGAGCGACGCGCCGCCGCCGGTCGAGACCCACGAGACCTCGTCGGCCAGGCCCAGCTCCTGGATCGCGCGCACCGAGTCGCCGCCGCCGACGACGGTAAAGCCGTCGCAGCTCGCGACGGCGCGGGCGACGGCGTTCGTGCCCTCGGCGAAGCGCGGCCACTCGAAGACGCCCATCGGCCCGTTCCAGAACAGGGTGCGGGCGCCGGCGATGCGCGCGGCGAAGGCCTCCCGCGTCTCCGGCCCGATGTCCAGGCCGAGCCAGCCGTCCGGCACGGCGTCGGCGGCCACGACGCGGCTCTCGGCGCCCGCGTCGAACTCGGCGGCCGCCACGACGTCGCTCGGCAGCTCGAGCGGCACGCCCTCGAGCGCGTCGGGAGTCCCCAGCTCTGCCGCCATCTTGCCCCCGACGAGCACCGCGTCGGCGCGGCGGCCGAGGTGCTCGAGCACGCCGCGCTTGTCCTCGACCTTGGCGCCGCCCGCGACCAGGACGAAGGGCCGCTCGACCTCGCCGAGCAGCCCGCTCAGCTGCTGCAGCTCCTGCTCGAGCAGGAGGCCGGCATAGGCGGGCAGCAACCGTGCCACGCCCTCCGTGGACGCGTGCGCGCGGTGCGCCGATCCGAACGCGTCGTTGACGTAGAGGTCGCCGTGCTCGGCCAGCCGGGCGGCGTACGCGGGGTCGTTCGTGGTCTCGCCCGGGTCGAAGCGCGTGTTCTCCAGCACAGTCAGCCGGCCCGCGGCGGCCGGGAGCAGCTCGCGCAGGCGGGCCTCGACGGGCGCCAGGTCGTAGGCGGGGTCGGGCCCCTTCGGACGGCCGAGGTGCGAGCAGACGGCGACCGCGCTCGCCCCGCGCTCCAGGAGTAGCTCGAGGGTGGGCAGCGAGGCCCGGATGCGCGTGTCGTCGGCGACGTCCCCGTCCTCGAGCGGGACGTTGAGGTCGGCGCGGACGAGCACCCGCTTGCCGGCGACGTCGGCGTCGCGAACCGAGCGCGGCTGCTTCACGGGCCTGTGAGCGGCTGGTTGACCTCGATCAGGTTGCCCTCGGGGTCGCGCAGGTAGGCGACCCGGATGTTCCAGTCGGCGCGGTCGCGGGGCGGACCGACGAGCAGGTCGGGGTGGTCGGCGGCGAACGCATCGAGGTCGGCGACGCCGAACACCAGCACGGCCCCGTCCCCGGGCGGGCGCAGCTCGATCACCTCCTCCTGCTCCGAGCGCTCGAAGACGGCGAGCGTCGTCCCCTCGTTCACCGAGAAGTCCGCATAGCCGCTGGTCTCGTCGCCGAAGGTTGGCTCGAGCCCGAGCACGTCGCGGTAGAAGGCGAACGAGCGGACATAGTCGCCGACGAGGACGCGGATGTGAAGCGTCTGCACCGAGCGTCAGGAGGCGCGGGCCCCGACGGCGGCGGGCAGCGACGCGGCCACCTTGGCGACCAGGTCGACGAGCCGGCAGGAGTAGCCCCACTCGTTGTCGTACCAGCCGAAGATCTTCGCCTGCCGCCCCATCGCCATCGTCAGCTCGCTGTCGAAGATGCACGAGTACGGCGAGTGCACGATGTCCGAGGAGACGAGCGGATCGTCCGTGAACTGCAGGATGCCGTCGAGCGGGCCGGAGGCTGCGTCCGCGAAGACGCCGTTGACGTCGTCGGCGCTGACCTCCGTGCCGAGCGTGACCACGAGATCGGTGACCGAGCCGGTCGGCACCGGTGCGCGGACCGCGACCCCGTCGATCTTGCCCTGCAGCTCCGGCATGACGAGGCCGATCGCCTTGGCCGCGCCGGTGGTCGTCGGGATCAGGTTGATGGCTGCGGCGCGGGCGCGGCGGAGGTCCTTGTGCGGGAGGTCGAGGATGCTCTGGTCGTTCGTGTACGCGTGGATCGTGGTCATGAAGCCCTGCTCGATCCCGAACGCGTCGTGCAGGACCTTGGCCATCGGGGCGACGCAGTTGGTCGTGCAGGAGGCGTTCGAGATGAGGTGGTGCTGCTCGGGGTCGTAGTCCCCGTCGTTGACGCCGAGCACGACGGTGAAGTCGGGGTCCTTGGCCGGTGCGGAGATGACGACCTTGGACGCGCCGGCGTCGAGATGCTTCTGGGCGCCGTCGCGGTCGGTGAAGATCCCCGTCGACTCGATGACGACGTCGACGCCCAGGTCGCCCCAGGGCAGGCTGGCGGGGTCGCGCTCGGCGAGCACCTTGAGCTCGTTGTCGCCTGCGCGAATCGTGCCGTCCGCGACCTCGACCTCTTCGCCGAGTGGGCCGAGGACGGAGTCGTACTGGAGCAGGTGCCCCATGGTCTTGGCGTCCCCGAGGTCGTTGACGGCGACGATCTCGAAGTCGCCCCCACGCTCGAGATGCGCCCGGAAGAAGTTGCGCCCGATGCGCCCGAATCCGTTGATGCCAACGCGCGTAGCCATCGTGAATACAGCCTCCTGGTCGGTCAGGTCGAGTCTAGTGGCGCCCCAGCCCCTGAGCGCCTGCGACAGCGCGCAGGGCGCGTGCGTCGTTCAGCTCTACCCGGCCGCCCAGGTTCGCCAACTTCCTGCCGCGCCTCCATCCGTGAACACCAAAGGCAGTGAGCGCACGCGCGGAACCGCTGTCCCGAGGATCACTTTCGTCTCGACCTCGAGCAGGCCTCGCCCACGGGAGAGAAGTTACGTGGTCGATCTCTCCGCCGCCGTCTCGGCACGTTGCGTCCGCGTCTGCGTCACGTGCCACGGCCGTTTCGGCGGAGGGCGGCTCCGCCGCCCGCAGCCACAGCGCGGCTTGTGCGCGTGACTTGAGCGAGGGGGTCCACGGGGGAGACCGGGTTTCCCCGTGATCGTTCGCTCGCGCCGCTTGGCGGCGCGGCGATCGGCTCACTGCGCACACGGCGGGCGGAGGGGGAGCTCGAGGGGGGACGCGCCTGTCCCCCTTCGAGTGCAGCGACGGGCGGCGCCTCGCGCCGCTCCGAGCGGTCACCCACCCGCCCTGCGCCTCTGGCGCAGGGCGGGTCGGAGGGGAAGCTCCGAGGACGACCTCCCCCTCCAGTTGAACCGCGCTCCGGACCGTGGCGCCGAACGGGGTCTGAATTCGACGCCGGACGAGCGCAGACCCGCCCGAAGCCGAGTATGACTGATGCCCGCGGGCCTCTACAAGACCCGCACGAGGGAGTCAGTCGCGCGAGAGCTGCTCGAGGCGCCGCAGGCGACGGTGCGCGGCCGCTTTTCCGATCGGCGGCCTGCACTTGAGCCCGATCTCCCGGAGCGAGAGCGACGGGTGCTGGAGGCGCAGCTCGGCTGCTTCGCGGAGCGGGCCGGGGAGCGTGTCGAGGAGGCCCGTGGCCGCGAGGCGGCGCACGGCGCGGAGTTGAGCACCTGCTGCCCTGCTTGAGCGGATCAGATTGGCGTGATCGGCGTTGGCGAGCCGGTTCGCGCGCGAGCGCGTCTCGCCCATGACCGCCTGCTCCTCGAGGGCGAGGACGGCCCGATCCGCGCCTGCGGCCACCAGCAGGCCTTCGACGGCGCCCCGCCCGCGACCGAACGCGGCCGAGTAGCCACGGCGCTCGCGCACGCCGAGCTCGACGCCTTCGGCCTTCGCCACACGCGCGACGAAGGCGGCTGCGGCGAGCGACGCCGTCCGCACCTCGACCTGAGGCGCCCGCGGCCCGGAGAAGGAGCCGCCTGCGAGCAGGGCGCCCCGCAGGTAGGCGCGGCGGCAGCACCTGCGGGCGACCAGGCGTCTCGGCGGGGCTTCGAGCGGTGCCAGCCCGCGTCCGAGCACACCGGCTTCGTTGAGCACCTGCAGGGCGCGTCCTTCCCCCGCGACGTGCAGCTGGAAGCGCGTGGCCCGGTCGAAGGCGCGCCGCCGGTACGTACGGATCTCGGTCTCGATGCCGAACCCGCGCAGGAGGGAGAACGCGCGCCGGGCCACCGCCGAGTCGCTGAGGTCGAGGTGTACCGACACCGAGTAGCGGCCGTGGAGGTGGAGGCTGCCCGCCCCGTGGAAGAGCGCCGACAGCTGAGCGAGCCGGTCGCAGGTGCGCCGGGGAGCGATTCCCGCCAGCTCGCTACGCAGCTCCTCCGAGGCGGACACGGCTGCAGCCTAGAATCCTCGCGATGACCTCCGGCTGCCCCCCTCGCCCCCGATGAGCGCGCCCGCGATCTTCCGGCCGCCGTCGCCGCGCAACGAGCCGGTGCTCGACTACGCACCCGGGTCAGCGGAGCGCGAGAGCATTCGGCGCAAGGTCGAGGAGCTCCGGGGCGACCGCCTCGACCTGCCGCTCGTGATCGGCGGCGAGGACGTCCGCACCGGCGAGACGTTCGAGCAGGTGGAGCCGCACAGCAAGGAGCGCGTGCTCGCCACCGTCCACCAGGCCGGCCCGGAAGAGGTGCAGCGCGCGATCGCCGCCGCGGCCGACGCGTGGCACGACTGGTCGCGGACGCCGTGGGAGGAGCGCGCGGCGGTGTTCCTCCGAGCCGCCGAGCTGCTGGCGGGCCCGTGGCGGTCGACGCTGAACGCGGCCACGATGCTCGGCCAGTCGAAGACCGTGCACCAGGCGGAGATCGACGCGGCCTGCGAGACAATCGACTTCTTCCGCTTCAACGTCGAGTTCATGACGCGTATCTACGAGGAGCAGCCGATCTCGGCGCCCGGCACGTGGAACCGCATGGAGTACCGGCCGCTGGAGGGGTTCGTCTTCGCGGTGACGCCGTTCAACTTCACCGCCATCGGCGCGAACCTGCCGTCGAGCCCTGCCCTGATGGGCAACACGATCGTGTGGAAGCCGGCGTCCACCGCCGCCTACTCCGCGTCCTTCATCATGCGACTCCTGCAGGAGGCGGGGTTGCCGCCGGGCGTGATCAACCTCGTCTACGGCCCCGGCGCTGCTGTCGGCGACGTCGCCCTGGCCAGCGAGCATCTGGCCGGTGTGCACTTCACCGGCTCGACGCCGGTCTTCCAGAGCATGTGGCGGACGATCGGCGGCACCATCGACCGCTACCGCAACTACCCGCGCATCGTCGGCGAGACGGGCGGCAAGGACTTCATCCTGGCCCATCCATCCGCGGACGTGGACGCGGTCGCGACCGCGATCGTGCGCGGCTCGTTCGAGTACCAGGGGCAGAAGTGCTCGGCGGCATCGCGCGTCTACGCACCGTCCAACCTCTGGCCGCAGCTTCGCGAGCGCCTCGCCGAGGAGGTGGCCCAGATCCGCATGGGCGATGTGACCGACTTCTCCAACTTCATGGGCGCGGTCATCGACGCCAAGGCCCAGCGCGGCCACGCCGAGGCGATCGAGCTGGCCCGCAACCACGCAGAGACCGAGGTGGTGGTCGGCGGCGGCGTCGACGACTCGGAGGGGTTCTACGTCGAGCCGACCGTGATCGAGACACGCGATCCCGACATGCCGCTGATGCGGGAGGAGCTCTTCGGGCCGATCGTGACCGCATACGTCTATCCCGAGGGCTCGTACGACGACACGCTCGAGCTGGTCGACCGCACGGCGCCCTATGCGCTGACGGGGGCGATCTTCGCCGACGACCGTGCCGCGGTCGCGGCAGCAGAGCAGGCGCTCCGCTACACGGCCGGCAACTTCTACGTGAACGACAAGCCGACGGGGGCCGTGGTCGGCCAGCAGCCGTTTGGCGGCGCGCGCGCCTCCGGGACGAATGACAAGGCCGGGTCGATGTGGAACCTGATCCGGTGGGTCAGCCCGCGCACGATCAAGGAGACGTTCGTCCCGCCGCGGGACTACCGGTACCCGTTCATGGGCCCCGACGGCACGCCGGGCGGCCAGGACGGCTCCTCCCCGCCCGACCGGCCGTAGCCGGCCGCGACCTCGGGGTGACGCGCGTGCCCGCTCACGCCGCGATCCGTTCCGCCGCTGCGCACCGAGGCGGGCGTCTCCAGCGGGCGGCGCCGGGACCGACAGCTCTCGCCCGGACAGGCCCGACGAGGACACGCCCGAGCAGGACCTGCCTGGTCAGGACATGTCCGGAGCCGTGGCCGGGAGCCTCCAACCTCCTCCCCGCTGCGACCGTAGCGCGGTCGGGCGCACCCGTGTGTGACGGACCTGTGACAGAAGAGGAACGCCGCTCGGCGCGGCGCTGCTCGTCCCCGGGGGACTGGTGCTAGAGCGCGTCTTCGACTCGATCGAGGTCTTCTTCGAGAACCTCGCGGCCGTCGACCTGCGCGCTCTCGCCGTCGCCCTCCTCTTTCACGTGGTGCGCGGGATGGCCGTCGCCCGTGCGTGGCGGAACGTCCTCGTGGATGCCTACCCGAACGAGCGCGTCCGCTGGCGCGCGATCTACGGCTCCTACCTCTCCGGCGTCGGCGTCAACGCCCTCGTCCCCGCACGCGCCGGCGACGGCGTGCGGCTCTACCTCGCCCGCCAGCGCATACCCGGAGCGACCTACACGACGCTCGGCACGACGCTGCTCGTGATGGGGATCTTCGACTTCCTGGCCGCGCTGGCGATCTTCCTATTCGCCCTGCAGCTGGGCGTCCTGCCGAGTCTCGACGTCTTGCCCTCGCTGCCGAGCTTCGACTTCGGCTGGCTGTTCGAGCGGCCCCGGCTCGCCGTCGGGCTCGCCCTGGGGGTCGGGATCGCGATCGGGATCGGCGTCGTCTGGGCTACTGGCCACGTGCGGGCGTTCAGGCAGCGCGTCGCCCAGGGGTTCTCCGTCATGAGCGACAAGCGACGCTACGCACGCCGCGTGATCGGCTGGCAGCTCGTCGACTGGACGTGCCGGCTGACTGCGACGTACTGGTTCCTGCACGCCTTCGCCGTCGACGCGACGATCCGCAACGCCTTCGTCGCCCAGTCGGCGCAGAGCCTCGCCACCGCCCTCCCGATCAGCCCGGGCGGGATCGGCACGGAGCAGGCGCTGCTCGTCGTCGTGCTCGCCGGGGAGGCATCGAGCAGCGACCTGCTGTCGCTCAGCGTCGGCATGAAGCTGAGCCTGATGCTGACCAACATCGTCTTCGGCTTCGCCGCACTGCTGCTGATGGCGCGGACGCTGAGCTGGCGAGAGCTCCGTCGCCGCCATCGCGAGAGCGAGGCCGCGGAGACGGCCGGCGCCGGCCGGGAGGCAGCCGGCGCGCACGCCGAGGAGCCGGAAGGGGCGCCCGCAGCCGAGCCGCCCGCCGAGCGCCCCTCCGGCAACTCCTAGACCGCGACGGCCGCGGGCAGCTCGGCGATCGCAACCTCCCACCGCTTGACGCTGGGCTCCCCTGCGGCGCCGATCTCCTGCATCGCCTGCGCGCGCAGCCGGTTCGCCGCCTCCTCGCTGGCGCGCATGGCCTCCTCGGTCTCCCACAGCGTGAGGGTCACGAACGTCTCCGACTCGCGGTCGACGAGCCCGAAGAGCCCCCGGAACCCGTCGAGCTCGCCTGCCTTCGGCAACACCGTCTCGCGAACCGTGCGGATCGCGGTCTCCAGGTCGCCGCCCGTGCCGCGCACTTCTGTCATGCGAGCGTGCATCGAGCCTCCTCTGCGTTGACGCTGGCGAGGCTACCGGCCTCTTCGGGCCGCGTCAGCCGCGGCCGGCTTTGTGCAGCTGCGCGTAGATCGCCCGGGCGGTCTTCGCCGGCAGCCCCGGCACCGCCTCCAGGTCCTCCTCGCTGGCGGCGAGGAAGCGCTCGGCGGAGCCGAAGTGCCGCACGAGCGCCCGCCGCCTGGCCGGCCCCACGCCCTGCAGGCGCTCGAAGATCGACTCGCGCGCACGCGCGTCACGCCGCTGACGATGAAACCCGAGCGCGAACCGGTGCGCCTCGTCGCGCACGCGCTGCAGCAGCTGCAGCCCGGGCTGATGGCGGTCGAGCCGGATCGGGTCAGCCCGGTTCGGCACGAACACCTCTTCGTCGCGCTTGGCGAGGGCGATGACAGCCACCCGCGGGAGGTCGAACGCCTGCATTGCCGCGAGCGCGGCCGACAGCTGACCCTTGCCGCCGTCGATCACGACGAGGTTCGGCACGGACGCGAAGCTCTCGTCGTACTCGTCTGCTGTGACATCGCGGAGCCGTGCGAACCGGCGGGAAACGACTTCGGCCATCGCCGCGAAGTCGTCGGGGCCCTCGAGTCGCCTCAGCCCGAACTTGCGGTAGTGGGCCTTCTTCGGCTGGGCGTTCGTGAACACCACCATCGAGCCGACCGGCGACTCGCGTTGGATGTTCGAGATGTCGAAGCACTCGATCCTCACCGGCAGGCTCTCGAGGTTGAGTGCCTCGCGCAGCTCCTCTAGGGCCTCGACGCGGCGCAGCCGCCGCTGCTCGCTGGCCGCGGCATCCGACTCGACCGCCAGGTGCGCGTTCTGGGTGGCGAGCTCCTGCAGCCGGCGCTTCTCCCCGCGGCGCGCAGCGCGTACCTCCACCCGCGCGCCGCGCCGCTCCGAGAGGAACTCCTCGAGTGCCTGAGTCTCCCGCGCCTCCGCAGGCACGACGATCTCCGGCGGAACGGTCGGCGAGGCGCCGTAGTACTCGAGGCAGAACGCTTCCAGCACCGTCGGCACGTCCTGGTTCTCGACGTTCTCGAGGTGAAAGCTGTGCCGGCCGACGAGCTTGCCGTCGCGCAGCGGGAACACCTGGACGGCCGCGCGCTCCCCGGCGATGGCGACGCCGATCACGTCGATCGTCCCGAACTCGCGGCGGTCGGCAGCCTGCCGCTCGGCCAGGTGCCGCACCGCGAAGAGGCGATTGCGGTACCGGGCCGCCTCCTCGAAGCGCTCCTCCGCCGCCGCCTCCTGCATCCGCTCCTCGAGGTCGCTGAGGATCGGCTTCGTGTCGCCCGAGAGGAACTGCACGACGCCGTCGATCAGCTCGGCGTAGTGCTCCTTCGTCACGTAGCCGACGCAGGGCGCCAGGCAGCGGTCGATGTGGTAGTCGAGGCACGGGATCCCCGAGTGGCGTCCCGGCTGCGGGCCCTCGCAGGGACGGAAGCGAAAGGCGCGGTTGAGGACGTCGAGCGTCTCCCGCACCTTCTTGGCATTGGCGTACGGCCCGAAGTAGACGACCCCCCGCCGGTGCCGCTCCCGGGTGAACATCACCCGCGGGAACTCGTCCTCGACCGTGACCGCAATGTACGGAAACGACTTGTCGTCGCGCAGGCGGACGTTGAACGGCGGCCGGTGACGCTTGACGAGCGTCTGCTCGAGATGCAGCGCCTCCGACTCGCTCGACGTCACGATCACCTCCAGATCGGCGATCCGGCGTGACAGGTCGGCGACGCCGCGCCGCGACTCCCCCGACTGGAAGTACGACCGCACCCGCGGACGCAGCGACTTCGCCTTGCCGATGTAGAGCACCTCGCCGCGGGCGTCGCGAAACAGGTAGACGCCCGGCTTCGCGGGCAGCGACTTCAGCCTCGGCTCGAGCGCGTGGGCCACCTGGCCAGCCTAGTGGCCGCTCGCCACGTCGCTCCGCTCCGTGGGCTCGCTCTCACGGGGGAAACCCGGTTTCCCCCGTGGGCCCCCTCGCTGGTCAGACGCGCCGGGGCCGCGCGGTGGCTGCGGGCGGCGACAGCCGCCCTCCGCCGGTGGGAGTCAACTGCAACCGGCTTCGAGCCCAGTCGCCGCTGCTGTCACTGCTGCCTGTGGGACTACGATCTCGCCTGTGGAGGGGCAGTACGTGGCCTACACTTTCTTCCGGGTCGACCCGGCCTGGCGGCGGTTGCCCGTCGACGAGCGCGTTGCCGGCAAGGAGGCGTTCGCGGACGTCGTCGACGCCTGGACGGAGCGGATGTCCGGGCTCCGTGCGTACTCGACCACGGGCGTCCGCCCCGAGTGCGACTTCTTTCTCTGGAAGATCACCGAGCGCTACGACGACCTCGACGAGCTCGGTGCGGAGCTGAACGGAACACCGCTCGCCTCGTGGCTCACCACGCCCTACTCGTACCTCGCCACCACCAAGGCGTCGCCGTACACAGCCGCCAGGCGCCCGCGGCGGATCACGCCGCACGACCTGCCCTACCTCGTCGTCTACCCGTTCGTGAAGGTACGGCCCTGGTACGCGCTCGCCGAAGCCGACCGGCAGCGCGCCATGGACGAGCACATCCGCATCGGCCGGGAGGAGTTCCCCGGCATCAAGAACCACACCACGTACTCGTTTGGGATCGACGACCAGGAGTTCATGACCGCCTTCGAGTGCGAGGAGCCGGCGGACTTCATGCACCTGATGCTGCGGCTGCGCGACTCCGAGGCGAGCGCCTACACCGAGCGGGACACGCCGATCTTCGTCGGCAGACGGCTGTCGATCCGCACCGTGCTGGACGCGCTCGACGGCGCAGCGGCCCGCATCGGGGCCTAGCTCAGGCTCGCCACGGCCGGGCGTACGCGGCCTAGCTCCACGAGTGCTCGTCGCGCCAGACCCGGAACATCGAGAAGCCGCAGGCGATCAGCACGAGGATGAGCGCGAGCGCGTCCAGGCCCGATGCGCCGACCGCGAAGTACGCGCCGAGCGTCACGACAGCCAGGAGCGCCGCCCCGTAGAACGCGATCTGGGCGCGCGTCGCCCAGGTGGCGATGTCGCCGCGGCGCTCGCGCCACACCAGGTAGAGGAAGAACGCGATCGCAAGGAAGAACGCGATCCGCGCGATCAGGTAGAGCGCCGCCAGCGTGGTGTAGAGCTGCAGCGACACGATCACGAGCGCGACCCCGGCCACGATCAAGAGGCCGCGGGCGAACGGGTTCATGTCCGCGAGGAACCGTCTCATCCGGCCGTCATGTAGGCCCGTCCAGCCAGCAGGCCCGCAACCAGCGTAGCGCCCGCGAACCACGCGAGCCGGCGCCGGGGCTCGGCCGGTGCATACATCCACGGCGCCAGCACGGCGAGCAGCGACAGCGTGCCGTAGGCGTAATGCAGCTCGTCCTCGGCCTTGCGGTCGTCCGACAGGAGCAGGAGCCCGAGCGCGACCTGGGCGACGAGCAGGGTCTGGACGAGCGCCAGCAACTGGCGGGCCGCGGCGGTCGCCGAGCCGCCCCGTGCGTACGCGAGCCCGCCGAGCCCGGCCGCCAGCAGCGCGGCCCCGAGCACGAGCAGCGCGACGATCTCGTGGGCGCGCAGCACGCCGCGACCCTACCGGGGAGGTGCGCCGCCACCGCCTGGCCTGCCGCTAGGCTCCGCGCCGCCCGACGCGCGCCGCCTGGAGCCGGCGGGCCTGTCGAAGGAGGAGGCACGCATGAGACGAGGCATGACCGACGCGGCGACCCCCTGCGCGCGATGACCGTCCCCGAGGCGGAGCTGAAGCGGACGGACGCCGGGCTCATCCCCCAGGGCGAGGGCTGGTTCGTGCTCAACGCGCGCGACGCATCGTGGATCCGAAGCGAGGAGCGCGGCCAGGACACCGACTTCGAAGGCGGGCAGGAGTGGGCGCAGCTCGGCTTCCGTCTCCAGGTCCTCGGCGCCGGCCAGCGCAGCTTGTACCACGGTGAGCGCGGCCAGGAGGACTTCCTCGTCGTCTCCGGCGAGTGCCTGCTGGTGATCGAAGGTGAGGAGCGCCAGCTGAAGGCGTGGGACTTTGTCCACTGTCCGCCGTGGACGAAGCACGTGTTCGTCGGCGCGGGCGACGCGCCCTGCGTGATCGTCATGGTGGGCAGCCGCGTGGGTGGCTTCGAGGTCACCTATGCGGTGAGCGAGGTCGCCGCGAAGCACGATGCGAGCGTGCCCGAGGAGACGTCCAGCCCGGACGAGGCGTACGCCCGCTGGGGCGCAGAAGAGCGATCAGCGTACGGTGAGGGGTGGCTGCCGTCGTGAGCGACCCCGGCGTGAACGGAGGCGTGGCCGAGGGGGGCGCCCGGCTCCCGACTTCACGCCGGGCACCGCGGTCACGCTGACTGTCTTCCAGAGGACGGCCGTCGTCCGTCTCTCCCCGCACCGACTCCCGCAGGCGGTGGTGAAATGACCCCCCGTTCCGTGCGGTTGTCAGCCGCTGCGCCGCTCCCTAGGATGCACGCGGTGCGACTGGCTCTTGCAATCCTCGGAGTGCTGGCGGCGACGACCCTCGCGGCTTGTGGTGGTGGTGACGACGAGGCAGCGGCCACACCACCTGCGGTCGCTCAGCGATTCGTCACCGCTGAGGACGCTCCGGGATCGAAGCCTGACCCGGTGGAGACGCGTAAGACGACCGCGGACTATGACGAGTTCGTCGAGCTGCTCAGCGAGCGAACGGCTGACCCCGACCCGGAGGAACTGAGCGCCGTCTTCGAAGACGGCTTCAAGGGCGCGGGCGAGGACGCACGATTCTTCGGAGCCGCTCACTCCGTCGACCCTCCTATTCCTCACGTCTTCAGCTCGGAGATCGAGCTCGATTCCGAGGACAGGGCGACCGATGGGCTCGACTGGCTCGAAACGGATGCGCTGAAGCCGTGTCCTGGGAACTGCGCCGTCAGGAGCGACTCGTTCGACGTCGATGACGTGGACGATGGGCGAGGCGTTCACCGAGTCGCGACAGCGGAACAGGTCCGAAAGCTCGGGAACCCCGATCAACGGCCCTTTGAGTCCTACTGGGTCGGCTTCACGGTCGGGCCGATCGTCTACACGATGGAGCTCCGCGGACCGCCCGGTTCGGTCTCGGAGGAGCAGGCTCAGGCGATCGCGAGCGCGTACCACGACCGCCTTGCTGGCGGCTAGCGCACGGGCGGCCCCGGACCGGAGCGTGCGCTCGAAAGGGTGATCGGCGGACGCGGGGTACGATCACCCGCATGGTCGAGGAAGGCGAGCCGGCACCGTCGTTCACGCTGTCGAGCGACATGGGCGAGGAGGTCTCGCTCGAGTCGTTCCGTGGGACGCCCGTCGTCCTCTACTTCTATCCGCGCAACGACACCAGCGGCTGCACGGCGCAGGCCTGCGAGCTCCGCGACGACCACGCCGCATTCGAGGAGCGCGGCGCGGTCATCCTCGGCGTCAGCCCCGACGATGTCACCTCGCATGCCCGCTTCAAGGCAAAGCACGAGCTGCCGTTCACGCTGCTTGCCGACCCCGACAACCGGGTCGCGAAGCTCTACGGGGCCTGGGGCGAGAAGGTGCGCTACGGCAAGCGGTCGGTCGGGCTGATCCGCTCGACCTTCGTGATCGCCCCGGACGGAACCGTGGTGGCGGCGCTGCGCAACGTTCGCGCCACGGGGCACGCCGCCAGCGTGCTCGCCGTCCTGCCCGACGCCGTCCGGTCGTAAGCTCCCGCGGCAGCGAGGCGCCGCGCGCCCCCGGCTACAATGCCCGTCCCGCGCGGATGTGGCGGAATTGGTAGACGCGCACGGTTCAGGTCCGTGTGCCCGAAAGGGCGTGGAGGTTCAAGTCCTCTCATCCGCACTCGGGTCCTGACCGGCGGCCACGTGGCCGCCGGTCGGCCGAGGTCGCCGGCGCAGAACCGCCGAATGCCGACCGCGGACGTCTTACCTACGATGGGGCGAGTGCGCCGGGGTCTGCTGTGCCTGATGGTCGCCGGGCTTCCGGCCCTCCTCGCTGCACCCGCAGCCACCGCCGGCACGGTCGAGGTGATCGCCGAGCTCGACGCACCGCCGCTCACGCGTGCGATCGCGACCAGCAAGGCCCTGCGCGCGTCGGTGCGCCACGCGCGCCTCGACCTGGACGCACCCACGAGCCGCGGCTACCTGCGCGACCTCGCCCGTCGCCAGGACGCCGTCAGCCGGCAGATCGGCGCGGCGGTGCCGGGCGCCCGAGTGCGGTGGCGGTACAGCATCGTCCTCGACGGGCTCGCGGTGGTGCTGCCGGAGCGCTCCATCTCCAGGCTCGCCGCCGTCCCCGGCGTCGCCCGCATTCATCGCAGCGTCGCCTACGCCCCCTCGAACAGCCAGAACGTGCAGGCGGTCAAGGCGCCGCTGCTCTGGGGCTCTGACCTCAGCTCGGCCGGAAACACCGTCAAGATCGCCATCCTCGACGACGGCGTCGACGCGAGCCACCCGTTCTTCGACGCGCGCGGCTACCAGGCTCCGACCGGCTTCCCGCTCGGGCAGCGCCAGTACACGAGCGGCAAGGTGATCGTCGCGCGGGCCTTCGCGCCGGCGAACGTCACCTGGAAGCACGCCGGCAAGCCATTCGACCCGGTCTCGTCGGTCCACGGCACCCACGTCGCCGGGATCGCGGCAGGCAACTTCGGCACACGGACCTCCTCGGGTGAGTCGATCTCCGGTGTCGCCCCGCGCGCGTACATCGGCAACTACAAGGTGCTGAGCGTCCCGACGGGCGGGCTCGGCCTGAACGGGAACTCCCCGGAGATCGTCGCCGGGATCGAGGCGGCCGTCGCCGACGGCATGGACGTGATCAACCTGTCGCTCGGCGAGCCCGAGGTCGACCCGCGCCGCGACCTGGTCGCCCGTGCGATCGACGCCGCCGCAGCCGCGGGGGTGGTATCCGCGATCGCGGCGGGCAACGCGTACGACGAGCTCGGGCGCGGCTCGGTGCTCTCGCCCGGCACGGCCGAGAGCGCGATCACTGCCGGCGCCGTCGCGTTCGCCGCCGATCGGGCGTACGTGTCCAGCTTCTCCTCGTCCGGGCCGACCCCCATCTCGCTGCGGCTGAAGCCCGACGTGGCGGCACCCGGGTCGGATGTCCTCTCATCGATCCCCGGCAGGCGCTTCACACCGTTCAGCGGCACGAGCATGGCCGCGCCGCACGTCGCCGGTGCGGCCGCGCTGCTCCGTCAGCGGCACCCTGCCTGGAGCCCCGCCCAGATCAAATCGGCCCTGGTCAGCACGGCTACGCCGGTCCGCGCTCGCATGTCCTCGCCGGCCCCGGCCCCGGTCTCACGAGTCGGCGGCGGCCTCATCGACGTCGTCCGGGCCGACAGCCCGCTTCTCTTCACAACCCCCGTGAGCGCGTCGTTCGGGCTCCTCCGCCCCGGCGCCAGAGCCCAGCGAGTCGTGCAGCTGTCCGACGCGACGGGCGGCGCGGGAACCTGGGCCGTCACCGTCGACAGCCAGAGCCGGCCGGCCGGTGTCACGCTCGACGTTCTCCCGGCGGTCGAGGTCCCTGGCCTGCTCACGCTCGGGGTCCGGGTGTCCGCCGCAGCCCGCCAGGGCGAGGCCGCCGGAGCGCTCGTGCTCACCCAGGGACAGCAGACCCGCCGGATCCCGTACTGGCTTCGCGTCGTGCGCCCGCGGCTGCCGGGCGCCCGAGCCGTGACGCTACGGCGTGCCGGCGTCTATGCCGGCAACACTGCCGGCAAGCCGGCGCTCGTCAACGAGTACCGCTATCCCGAGAACCCGTCGGCGCTCGGCATCGCCCGGGTCCTGCGGGGCCCCGAGCAGGTCTTTCGCTTCCGGCTGCGCCGGCCGGTCGCGAACGTCGGCGTCGCGATCGTGTCTCGTGATGCCGGAGTCCGAGTCCAGCCGCGCATGGTCGTGGCCGGGGACGAGAATCGCCTCACGGGCGACGCCGGCCTCCCGCTCGTCCTGAACCCATTCATGTCGCGCTACCAGCAGCCGGCCCTTGTGGCCGGCGCGGTGCGCCCGGCTTCAGGCCGCTACGACGTCGTCTTCGACGGGCCGAGCAGGGCCTCGGCCGGGAAGTTCCGGTTCCGCTTCTGGGTCGACGACACCCGGCCACCGGCGCTGCGGCTGCTGCAACGTCGCGTGTCGCCGCTCTCGCTGCTGCGGGTGCGCGCAACGGATGCAGGGTCCGGCGTCGACCCGAGCTCCGTCGTGGCCCGGATCGACGGACGTGCCGTGCCGGCGACCTACGAGGGAAGGACCGGCCGCGTCCTCGTGCTCGTCTCCGGGTTCGCGCAAGGCCGTCACACGCTGTCGCTGCGCGTCTCCGACTACCAGGAGACGAAGAACATGGAGAACGTCGCGCGCGTGCTGCCGAACACGACCACGCTGACGACGAGCTTCGTCGTCGCCCGCTAGTCGCGGTCCTGGATCGTCGGCAGTCGGGCGAGGTCGCGCTCGACGCTCGCAGCGAAGTCGTCCTGATCATCGAGGGACTCGTCGGGAACGACTCGCAGGTTCGCCCGCTTTCGGCGGCGTCGCCGCGTCCGGCCGGCACCCAGCGGCAACCGGGTGCTCAGTCGGGGCCATTCGGCGAGCACGAGCACGGCGACCGCCAGCCCCAGCAAGGCGATCCACAGCCAGCCCACGACGCCCGATTCTACCGACCCACGCCCCAGGCCCCAACCCCCGGGCGGGGGGTTCTTCGTCCCTGAACGCAGAAAGCCGCTGCAAGCAGCGGCTTTCCTACTCCCCGGGTTGGACTCGAACCAACAACCCTCCGGTTAACAGCCGGATGCTCTGCCAATTGAGCTACCGGGGACCGGCGCGGCTCGTCGGATTGTAGCCGCCTCGTCGCGAGAATCCGGGCTCAGGCAAGCTCGGCGACGGCAGCCCGGATACGGCTCTGGAGCTGGACGAGCTCCGCGTGCCGGCGCTCGTCGTCGCGCGTCATCGAGGCACTCTCCAGCGCCGCGATCTCGCGTTCGAGCCGCCGCTCCTGGAGCTCGAGCGCCAGTCCTCGAGCCTGTTCCGGCTGGATGCCCTCTCGCTCGGCGGTCGCCCAGAGCTCCGCCCGCAGCGAAGCCGTGTCCCCCGCCTCCGCGCTCCCGGTGAGAAACGCATGCAGGCGCCGGTGCTCCTCGCGCTCGAAGTGATCGGTAGTCAGCTCGCGAAGGTAGGGCAGTGCCGCCTCCGGCTTGAGGATGCAGGCCGCCAGGAACATCCGCTCGAGCCGGTTCCCGGCCTGCAGCAGCTTGGGTGAGGACGCGGTCGCCACTGCGCGCCGCCGCGAGGGCAGGAGCGCGGCCTGCAGCTCGCGCGGCAAGTCGAGCCGGTCGGCAGCAAGTCGCAGGGCCTCCTGCCGCTGCGGCGAGTCCTCGTAGGCTGCAAGCAGTGCCTTTACCCGCTCGAAGCCGGCCTGGCGGTCGTCCGAGCGCTCGAGCTCGAGACGCACGCGGTACTGGAGGTAGGGCTCGGCAGAGCGGAGCCGGTCACCGAAGCCGTCGGCCGCGTCGGCCGGATCCGCTCCCGGTGGAAGCGCGACCACCCGCACGTCGAGCCCCTGCCCGACCGCGAGCTCCATGCCGCGCAGCGTCGCTGCCTCACCGGCCGCGTCGGCGTCGAAGCAGAGGTAGACGATCCGCGCCAGGCGACCGAGCTCCCGCAGCTGACGCTCGGTGAGCGCCGTGCCCATGGACGCGACGGCGGTCTCGACGCCGGCCTGACGCAACGCCAGGACGTCGGTGTAGCCCTCGACGACCACCGCCCGGTTCTCGCGCGCGATCGCCGCCCGGGCGCGATCGAGCCCGTACACGATCGACCCCTTGCGGAACAGCTCGCCCTCCGGTGAGTTCACGTACTTCGCTTTGAGCGGGTCGTCCTCCCGCAGCTTGCGAGCGCCGAAGCCGACGATGCGGCCGCGGGCGTCGGCGAGCGGGAACAGCAGCCGCTGCGCGAAATAGTCGTTGCCGCGCCGGTGGGCCAGCCCGGCGGCGATCAGCTCCTGGCGCGTGAAGCCCTTTGCCTCCGCCTTGGCACCGAGGACCGAGCCGCCGGGGGCGAGCCCGAGGCGGTACTCGCGGCAGACCTCCTCCCCGAGCCCGCGCTCGGCGAGGTACGCGCGGATGCTCTCGCCCCCGCGCGAGTCCCACAGCGTGCGCTCGTAGAACACGCACGCCTGCTCGAGCAGCTCATGGAGGCGTGCGCGCCTGCGCCGGTCGGCGTCGAGCTGCGGGGAGGACTCCTCGTACTCGAGCTCGATCCCCACCCGTCCGGCGAGCGTCTCGACCGCCTCGGCGAAGTCGAGCTGCTCCGTCTCGCGGACGAAGTCGATGAGGTCGCCGCCCTTGCCGCAGCCGAAGCAGTAGTAGAGCTTGTCGACGGCGTTGACCGAGAAGCTCGGCGTGCGCTCGTCGTGAAAGGGGCACAGGCCGGTGAAGCGTCCTCCCACCCGGCGCAGGCGGGTGCGCGCGGCGACGACGTCGACCATGTCTGCTGCGGCGACGACCTCGCGCACCGACTGCTCCTTGATGCGAGCCACGGCTAGAGGGTCGTCGCGTAGGCGAGCGCGTAACGGTCGGTCATGCCGGCGATGAAGTCTGTCACCCGCTGAGGCAGGTCGCCGTCGCCCGGCGGCAGCAGCTGCGGCCGGTCGTGGAGGGCCTCGAAGATCGCGCCGATCGCCGCCTCTGCGCGGCGGTGCTCCTCCTGCGAGGCATCGCCGAGATACACGCGGTCGAACATGAAAGTGCGGAGCGCCAGCATCGCCTCCCCCACCTCGGCGCTCTGGCGGATGTCGCCGGCGTCGGCCGAGGTCTCCACCAGGTCGTGCACGAGCGTGTCGATGCGCGCCGAGCCGGTGTCGCCGAGCAGCGCGATCTCGTCCTCCGGCAGCTCGTCCACCGCAAGGAGGCCTGCGCGCACGGCGTCGTCGATGTCGTGGTTGATGTAGGCGACCCGGTCGACGATGCGGACGATCCGCCCCTCGAGCGTCGCCGGCTCGTCGGGCCCCGTGTGGTTGAGGATGCCGTCGCGCACCTCCTGGGTGAGGTTGAGGCCGCGGCCCGCGCGCTCGAGCACGTCGACGACCCGAAGCGAGTGCGCGTTGTGGCGGAACCCGCGGCCGTGGCGCTCTTCGAGCAGCCGGTCGAGCGCCGCCTCGCCGGCGTGCCCGAACGGCGTATGGCCGAGGTCGTGGCCGAGCCCGATCGCCTCGACGAGGTCCTCGTTGAGCTGGAGCGCGCGCGCGACGCCGCGGGCGATGCCGGTCGCCTCGAGCGTGTGCGTCAGGCGGGTGCGGACGTGATCGCCCTCCGGCGAGATGAAGACCTGGGTCTTGTGCTTCAGCCGGCGAAACGCCTTGCAGTGCACGATGCGGTCGCGGTCGCGCTGGAAGGGCGTCCGCAGGCGGCAGTCGGCCTCCTCTCGGAGGCGGCCGAGCGACTCGTAGGAGCGCGCCGCCAGCGGCGAGAGCCACTGCCGCTCGTGCTCCTGGACACGCTGGGCGAACGCGTCTGCGACCCTGCCGGCGAGCTCTGGCATAGCCCGAGAGCGTAGTCGGTGGGCAGGTTCGCACCGTCGCCGCCAGCGCAGCCTCGCCGGGCCGACGGTCCCGGTGCCAGCCGAAGGCGCAGGCGCCGCCCGCCGCCCACCTGTCCGCCCCGGACCTGGCCGCAGTGGCCAAGCCGGAGCGCGTCGGAGCCCCCATCCCAAACCCCCACCCACCCGGGGGTCCGGGCTGGGATGTCCACGCTAGCGGGCACGGGCGCACGTGTCAGTGACGGGACCGTGCCGGAAGCGTGTCGATTCGTCCCCCGGGATCGCTCAGATGATGATCGGCACCGTGCCGCCGTCGACACTCCACGCAGCGCCCGTCACATAGCCGGCACGGTTCGAGCACAGGAACGCGATGACCGCGGCAATCTCCTCGGGCTCGCCGAGCCGGCCCAGCGGCCGGCCTGCAGCGACGGCGGCGAGCACCTTCTCCCGCGTGCTGCCGCTCCGCGCCGCCTGCTGGTCGGCGAGACCGCCGTCGCCGAGCCAGGCGTCTGTCGCCACCGGACCGGGCGTGACGGCGTTGCACCGGATGCCGTCGCCCGCATAGAGGTCCGCCACGAGCCGCGAGAGCGAGAGCACCGCCGCCTTCGTGACCGAGTAGTTCGGCATGCTGGTCGAGGGCCGCTTGCCGGAGGTGGACGACACGTTGACGATCGCCCCGCCGCCGCGCTCCTTCATCAGGGGCACGACCGCGCGAACCGCGCGCACGTAGCTCATCACGTTGAGCTGCCAGAGCGCGTCCCAGTCGGCATCGGTGAGGTCGTCGAACGCGGTCTGGTAGGCCACGCCGACGTTGTTGACGAGGACGTCGACCCCTCCCAAGTCGGCGGCGGTGCGGCGGATCAGCTCCTCCGGAGCGCCCGGCTCGGCCAGGTCGCACGTCACCGCGAGTGCGGCGCCTGCATCGGCGCGTGCCGCCTCGGCCCGGCCGGAGTCGCGACCGCACACCACCACCTGCGCGCCCTCGGCGGCCAGCGCGCGAGCGGTCTCCAGGCCGATGCCGCCGGTCGAGCCGGTGACCACGCAGACGCGATTTTCGAGGCCCAGATCCACCGGGCTACCGTACCGGCGTGGCGGCGACGACCATCGTCCTGGTGCGGCACGGCGAGACCGACTGGAACCGCGACGGGCGCATCCAGGGGAAGACCGACGTGCCGCTGAACGACCGTGGCCGGGAGCAGGCGCGTGCGCTGGCGGGGGAGCTTGCCGGCTCCTCCTTCGACGCCGTCTACTCGAGCGACCTCTCGCGTGCCCGCGAGACGGCCGAGATCCTCGCTGCGGCGATCCGACTGCCCGTCGTGGTCGACCCGGCCCTGCGCGAGCTCGACTTCGGGCTGTGGGAGGGCCTGACAGGCGAGGAGGTGCGCGAACGGTGGCCGGAGATGTACGAGCGCTGGGCGACGGTCGGGCTCGACGCCCACGACGGCGGCGAGAGCCACGAAGAGCTCTCCGCCAGGGTGCTCGGAGCGGTGCGGCGGCTCGCGGTGATCCACGACGGCGGCGAGATCCTGCTCGTGGCGCATGGAGGCCCGTTGCGGGCGCTGCTGATGGCGGCCGAGGGTCTCGACTATCGGACGCAGCGGCGTGAGTTTCGGAGCATCCCGAACTGCGACGTGGCACGAATCGCGATCGAGGGCGGCACACCTCGGTCGTTACACTGACCCGGCGTGGAGGACTACACGAGCAAGTACAAGGGCGAGCAGGTCGAGCTGGCGCTCTTCGGCGGCGATTACCAGGACGGTGTGCTGACGGCGTACTGCGCCATCGACGACGTCGCCCACATCGAGCTGAACGGCCACATCCTGATCCCGCTGCAGAACATCGCCTCCCTCCACTGCACGAGTCGCTGCGACGCGCCCGAGCCCGACTGGCCGCCGCGCGGCTTCGTCGAGGACGAGCGCGAAGACGACGCCTGAGTCTGCGCTCGCCGTCGGCCGGTTGGTGCCGGCGCGCAATCTGCTGAAGACCTGGGTGTTCCTGGTCGCGGCCTGCGGAGCGATCGGCGGGCTCGCCTGGCTCGCCTGGGGAACGCGCGGAGCGAGCATCGGCGTCTTCTGCGTCCTGCTGACTGCAGCCACCGTCTACTGGAACGGGGAGAAGATCGTCGCGGGCATCGCCGGTGCGGACGAGCTGCCCGTGGCGGAGTCACCGGGGTTCCGCTCGACGGTCGAACGCCTCGCCGCCCGCGCGCAGGTGGGGACGCCACGCCTGTACATCTTGCGCGACGGTCACCCACGTGCCTTCGTCGCGGGGCGCGGACCCGGCGCGTTCGGCCTGGCGGCCAGCACCGGCCTCCTGCGGGCGCTACCCCCGGCGGAGCTCGACGGCGTGCTCGCGCACGAGCTCGCCCACGTCCGCAACCGCGACGTCTTGCCGCAGACCGCGGCAGTCGTCCTCGCAGCCGCCCTCATCGAGGTGACACGGCTCGGGGGCTGCGCGCAGCGCGCACTGCTGTTCGTGCTCGGCCCGGTCGCGTCCGCGTTCGTGCACGCCCTGCTGTCGCCGAAGCGCGAGCATCTCGCGGACAGGCGTGCAGCGTCCATCTGCGAGTCACCGCACGGGCTGGCGGACGCGCTCATCCGGCTCGAGCAGACGACGGAGCTGGTGGAGATTCGCGCCAGCCCCGCAACGGCGCCGCTGTACACGGTCGATCCGTTTCCCGACCGCGGACTGTCAGGCCTCTTCTCGACACATCCCTCCCCGTCGGATCGCATCGGCCGGCTGCGCGCCCTCGATCCGTCGTGGTCTGCACTCGGCGAGGAGGCCACCGGCTGAAGCGGGCAGAGCATGCGTGAGAACGATCGAGGGCCGCTCTCGCGGCCCTCGATCACATAAAGCTTCGGCGGCGACCTACTCTCCCGGGGGATTGCTCCCCGAGTACCATCGGCGCTGGCGGGCTTAACTTCTCTGTTCGGAATGGGAAGAGGTGTACCCCCGCCGCTATAACCACCGAAAACTTGTCGGGCATTGCGCGCAAACGCGCACCCTCAAAACTCCATAGTGGCTAGTGGTATTCGAAATCAAGACCTCGGGCAATTAGTACGGGTCCGCTGAACACATTGCTGTGCGTACACGTCCCGCCTATCGACGTGGTGGTCTCCCACGGCCCTTACTCCCTCGAGGGGATGGGAAGCCTCATCTTGAGGTGGGCTTCCCGCTTAGATGCTTTCAGCGGTTATCCCATCCAGACGTGGCTAATCAGCAGCGCCGTTGGCACGACGACTGATACACCAGAGGTCTGTTCGTCCCGGTCCTCTCGTACTAGGGACGACTCCTCTCAAGCTTCCAACGCCCATGGTGGATAGGGACCGAACTGTCTCACGACGTTCTGAACCCAGCTCGCGTACCGCTTTAATGGGCGAACAGCCCAACCCTTGGGAGCGGCTACACCCCCAGGATGCGACGAGCCGACATCGAGGTGCCAAACCGGGCCGTCGCTGTGGACGCTTGGGCCCGATAAGCCTGTTATCCCCGGAGTACCTTTTATCCGTTGAGCGACGGCAATTCCACTCTCTACCGCCGGATCACTAAGGCCTGCTTTCGCACCTGCTCGACTTGTCAGTCTCGCAGTCAAGCTCCCTTATGCCTTTGCACTCTACGCACGATTTCCAACCGTGCTGAGGGAACCATTGCGCGCCTCCGTTACATTTTGGGAGGCGACCGCCCCAGTCAAACTACCCACCTGGCACTGTTCCCGGCCCGGATCACGGCGCCGGGTTAGAAGCTCAGAACACGAAGGGTGGTATCCCAAGATTGGCTCCACGAGGACTGGCGTCCCCGCTTCACAGCCTCCCACCTATCCTGGACGACGTATTCCAAACTCCAATGCCAAGCTATAGTAAAGGTTCACGGGGTCTTTCCGTCCAACCACGGGTACTCGGCATCTTCACCGAGACTGCAATTTCACCGGATCCCTCGTTGAGACAGCGCCCAAGTCGTTACGCCATTCGTGCAGGTCGGAACTTACCCGACAAGGAATTTCGCTACCTTAGGACGGTTATAGTTACCGCCGCCGTTTACCGGGGCTTGGTTTCAGAGCTTCGCCTTGCGGCTAACCCCTCCACTTGACCTTCCGGCACCGGGCAGGCGTCAGCCCCTATACGTCGTCTTTCGACTTCGCAGAGACCTGTGTTTTTGGTAAACAGTCGCTTGGGCCGTTTCACTGCGGCCTCCTCGGGCCTTCGACCGCGAAGGTCTAAACCCTACCGAGGCGCCCCTTCTCCCGAAGTTACGGGGCCATTTTGCCGAGTTCCTTAACGAGGGTTCTTCCGATCGCCTTGGTATTCTCTACCTGCCTACCTGTGTCGGTTTAGGTACGGGCACGCCCCACCTGCCTAGAGGCTTTTCTCGGAGGCATGGCTTCCGGAACTTCGCTCCTCGCGGAGCTCGGCATCCCGTCTCAGGCTTGATGCCCGGCGGATTTCCCTACCGGGCGCCCTACGCGGTTACCCCAGGACGACCATCGCCTGGGCTTCCATAGCCTACCCCGTCCCCCCATCGGTCATAACGGTGAGTACGTGGTACTGGAATATCAACCAGTTGTCCATCGCCTACGCCTGACGGCCTCGGCTTAGGTCCCGACTAACCCTGAGCAGATTAGCTTTACTCAGGAACCCTTAGGCATTCGGCGGAGGAGTTTCTCACTCCTCTTTCGTTACTCATGCCAGCATTCTCACTTCCCATGCCTCCACGGCTGGCTTCCGCCGCCGCTTCGCCGGCATGGGAACGCTCCCCTACCACTCCACGCGAACGTGAAGTCCGTGGCTTCGGCTCCTAGCTTGAGCCCCGTTACATTTTCCGCGCCCGACCACTTGACCAGTGAGCTGTTACGCACTCTTTAAAGGGTGGCTGCTTCTAAGCCAACCTCCTGGTTGTCTGGGCAACCGGACATCGTTTCCCACTTAGCTAGGAATTAGGGGCCTTAGCCGACGGTCTGGGCTGTTTCCCTTTCGAGCACGAAGCTTATCCCCCGCACTCTGACTGCCGTGCTCTGGAATAACGGTATTCGGAGTTTGCCTGAGTTCGGTAAGCTGGTAGGCCCCCTAGCCCAAACAGTGCTCTACAGCCGCTATTGAACGCACGACGCTATACCTAAATATATTTCGGGGAGAACCAGATATCTCTGAGTTTGATTAGCCTTTCACTCCGACCCACAGGTCATCCGCTCAGTTTTCAACCTAAGTCGGTTCGGCCCTTCACGAGGTCTTACCCTCGCTTCAGCCTGCCCATGGGTAGATCACTCAGTTTCGGGTCTACCTCCGACGACTGAACGCCCTGTTCAGACTCGCTTTCGCTACGGCTCCGTTTCCTTAACCTTGCCGTCGAAGAGTAACTCGCTGGCTCATTATGCAAAAGGCACGCCGTCACGGAATTGCTTCCGCTCCGACCGCTTGTAGGCATACGGTTTCAGGTACTATTTCACTCCCCTTCCGGGGTACTTTTCACCTTTCCCTCACGGTACTAGTTCACTATCGGTCGCCAAGGAGTACTTAGCCTTACGGAGTGGTCTCCGTAGCTTCCGACCGGGTTTCCCGTGCCCGGCCGTACTCAGGGACCTGAATAGAGAGGTTGGTGCGCTTTCGCCTACGGGACTGTTACCCGCTGTGGTGCAACTTTCCATTTGCTTCGGCTAGCACCCAACTTTGTAACTCTCCGACCCGCCGGCAGACGGATCACATCAGACCCTACAACCCCTGAACGACAACGACTGCCGTCTATCACGTCGTCCAGGTTTAGGCTCTTCCCTTTTCGCTCGCCACTACTCAGGGAGTCGAGGTTTCTTTCCTTTCCTCGGGTTACTAAGATGTTTCAGTTCACCCGCTTACCGATTCCCGCCCTATGTGTTCAGGCGAGATCACGCGCGCATTACCACGCGTAGGTTTCCCCATTCGGAAATCCCGGGATCAGAGGTTGGTCAGCACCTACCCCGGGCTTATCGCAGCCGCCCACGTCCTTCATCGGCTCTTGGCGCCTAGGCATCCACCGTATGCCCTTCATCTCTTGATCATGAAGAACACCATGTTGCCACTATGGAGTTTTCAAGGTGCACGCGGACAGGCGCCCGCCATCGAGACGAACCGCCCGGAGGCGGTCTCTCAAAACTCAACAGCGTGGACGCCGAGGTCGACGTACTTCCAGGCGAGCCCGAGCTCCGGACGAATCGCCGACCGAGGCCGGCGACACATCAACGGTTCGAGCGCCTGCCGGAGTAATGGCTCCGGCATCCCTAGAAAGGAGGTGATCCAGCCGCAGCTTCCGCTACGGCTACCTTGTTACGACTTCGTCCCAGTTACCGACCCCACCTTCGACGGCTCCCTCCCTTGCGGGTTAGGCCACCGGCTTCGGGTGTTGCCGACTTCCATGACGTGACGGGCGGTGTGTACAAGGCCCGGGAACGTATTCACCGCGGCATTGCTGATCCGCGATTACTAGCAACTCCGCCTTCATGGAGGCGAGTTTCAGCCTCCAATCCGAACCGGGACCGGTTTTTTGGGATTCGCTCCCCCTCACGGGTTTGCAGCCCTCTGTACCGGCCAATGTAGCACGTGTGTAGCCCAGGACGTAAGGGGCATGATGACTTGACGTCATCCCCACCTTCCTCCGATTTGTCACCGGCAGTCTCCCATGAGTCCCCGTCTTTCACGCTGGCAACATGGGACAGGGGTTGCGCTCGTTGCGGGACTTAACCCAACATCTCACGACACGAGCTGACGACAGCCATGCACCACCTGTGCACAAGCCCCGAAGGGCTGCCGTATTTCTACGACATTCCTGTGCATGTCAAGCCCTGGTAAGGTTCTTCGCGTTGCGTCGAATTAAACCACATGCTCCGCTGCTTGTGCGGGCCCCCGTCAATTCCTTTGAGTTTTAGCCTTGCGGCCGTACTCCCCAGGCGGGGTGCTTAATGCGTTAGCTTCGGCACGGATGGAGTCGACACCACCCACACCTAGCACCCATCGTTTACGGCGTGGACTACCAGGGTATCTAATCCTGTTTGCTCCCCACGCTTTCGCGTCTCAGCGTCAGTACCGTACCAGAGAGCCGCCTTCGCCACGGATATTCTTCCCGATATCTGCGCATTTCACCGCTACACCGGGAATTCCACTCTCCTCTTCCGGACTCTAGCCAGATGGTTTCCACCGACGTCTCGGGGTTGAGCCCCGAGTTTTCACAGCAGACCTATCAAGCCGCCTACACGCTCTTTACGCCCAATAAATCCGGACAACGCTAGCCCCCTACGTATTACCGCGGCTGCTGGCACGTAGTTAGCCGGGGCTTCTTCTGGAGGTACCGTCACCCTCTGGGCTATTAACCCGAGTAGCTTCGTCCCTCCTGAAAGCGGTTTACAACCCGAAGGCCTTCTTCCCGCACGCGGCGTCGCTGCGTCAGGCTTTCGCCCATTGCGCAAGATTCCCCACTGCTGCCTCCCGTAGGAGTCTGGGCCGTGTCTCAGTCCCAGTGTGGCTGGTCATGCTCTCACACCAGCTACGGATCGTCGCCTTGGTGGGCCATTACCCCACCAACAAGCTAATCCGCCGCGGGCTCCTCCTCGGCCGGAGGCCGAAGCTACCTTTTCTCACGAGCCCAAGAGCTCGAGAGGCCATCCGGCATTAATCCGGGTTTCCCCGGGCTATTCCGGTGCCGAGGGCAGATTACCCACGTGATACTCACCCGTTCGCCGCTGTCCCCGGCCCCGAAGGACCGGTTCTCGCTCGACTTGCATGTGTTAAGCGCGCCGCCAGCGTTCGTCCTGAGCCAGGATCAAACTCTCCGTGAAGAGATCGGTTGCGATGGGCCTCTAGGCCCGTTGCAATCTCAATCAGGATGAGCTTGAGCTCAAAGTCAGTGCCCCGAAGGGCCTGACGGGTTCAGATAAGCCTCTCCCGTGTGCGCACGCGCGCACGGTCGAGGTCTCGACGTTTCACGCTGTTGAGTTTTCAAAGACCGCGCTCTCCGGCCGGCTGCACAAAAAAGCCTCCGACTCGCGGAGGCCTCCCAGATCATCGGAACTGCTCGTATCCGATCCCCCAGAAGGCGTCTCCAGTCGTCGTTTTGCAGGGACTTCTTCGTGCTGCCGTGTGGACAGCCGACGCATAGTAGCAGCGCGAGGGTGCCTGTCAAGCGCCCTCGGAGGCCGAAAAGCGCACGAATCGACGCTTTCCCGCCTGCACCACTGCTCCTTCGAGCCGTGCGCGGGGCAGGTCGAGGTCGACCGCCGGCTCGCCGTCGACGCGAACGGCTCCCTGGGCGATCAGCCGGCGTCCCTCGCTCGTCGACGAGACGAGCCCAGCGCCGTGCAGCAGCGCGGGCAGATGCACCGGGTCTCCGGGCGGGAGCGCCTGCTCGGGAACGTCCTCGGGCACTCCTCGCTCGCGCACGACCCGGGTGAAGTGGGCCTCGGCCGCCAGCGACGCCTCCTCGCCATGAGAGCGCGTCACGATCTCGCGCGCGAGGGCGAGCTTCGCCGCCATCGGATCCCCTGTCGGGGCCGCGCGCTCGAGCACGAGCTCGTACCACCCGCCGAGCTGGTCGTCTGCGATCCGCATCGTGCGCCCGAACTGCTCCTCGGCCGCGAGCGTCAGCGGAATGTTGTTGCCGACCGACGAGCTCATCTTGGCGCCGTCCCACGAGACGAGCAGCGGCGTCGTCAGGACGACCTGGGGCTCGAGCCCGTAGGCCGCCATGATCTCGCGGCCCGCGAGCAGGTTGTAGAGCTGGTCGGTCCCGCCGAGCTCGACATCCGCCTCGACGGCGACCGAGTCGTACGCCTGCATGAGCGGGTAGAGGAGCTCCGAGACGGAGATCGGCTCACCGGCGGCGTAGCGCTTCGCGAAGTCGTCGCGCTCGAGCATGCGGGCGACGGTCAGCTCCCGGCCGAGCCGGACGATGTCGCCGTAGCTCAGCTTCGCCAGCCACTCGCTGTTGAAGCGCACCTCCGTGCGCTCCGGGTCGAGCACGAGCAGCGCCTGGTCGACGTAGGTCTGGGCGTTGCGGTCGATCTCCTCGTCCGAGAGCACGGGCCGCTCGCTGGAGCGTCCCGACGGGTCGCCGATGCGCGTCGTGTAGTCGCCGACGATCAGCACGCCGACGTGGCCTTCGTCCTGGAACGCGCGCATCCGCTGGAGCGGGATCGCGCGACCCACGTGGATGTCGGGCGACGTGACGTCGATGCCGAACTTCACCCGCAGCGGGCGTCCGAGCGCGAGCTTCGCCTCGAGTCCTCCCTCTGGCAGGACATGGACGGCGTTCCGCGTCAGCCGCTGGATGACGTCGGTGGTCGCCATGCGGGCGATCGTAGCCACGCCCCCGGGCGGCCACCTGTCCAACGCGGACTACCATGACGAGCTTCGTGCGGCTTCGCAGACGCCCCTCCGCGCCGCGCAGACGCAAGCGGCGCATCCGCAAGTTCCGGCTCCTCACCCTCGCGGGGGTGCTGCTCGTGCTCGGCGTCTCCTCGTTCACCTACGGGGTGATCACCGCCGTCGCCGGCCAGACCTGGCAGCTCGAGACGCTCCGCCAGCAGGAGCGCGAGGTCAACGGGTACCTCTGGGACCGCCGTGGCAAGACCATCCTGGCAGTGCTGCGTGGCTCCGAGAACCGTGTCATCGTCGACTCCGACGAGATCGCGCCGATCATGAAGCAGGCGATCGTGGCCGTCGAGGACCGGCGGTTCTGGGAGCACGAGGGCGTCGACTTCCGTGCCATCGCGCGCGCCTTCTGGGCCGACGTCCGCCACCAGCAGTTCGTGCAGGGCGGCTCGACGATCACGCAGCAGTTCGTCAAGAACGTCTACGTCGACGACGAGCGGTCGATCGCGCGGAAGCTCAAGGAGGCGATCCTCGCGCGCCAGCTCGACCAGAAGTGGAGCAAGGAGCGCATCCTCACCGAGTACCTGAACACGATCTACTTCGGGAACGGCGCCTACGGGGTCGAGCAGGGGGCGCGGACCTACTTCAAGCACTCGGCGCAGCGACTCGAGCTGCACGAGGCGGCCCTGCTCGCAGCCGTGCCGAGCGATCCGTCCCGCTTCGACCCGGTCACCAACCCGAAGGCTGCTCGGCGGCAGCGGAACGTCGTGCTGCGGCTGATGCTGGCGCAGGGGACGATCACGGCCAAGCAGTCCCGGAGCGCGGCCAGGCAGCCTCTCCCCCGGCCGGAGGACGTGCGGCCGCCGGGCACCCAGGGGCCGGCCCCCTACTTCGCCAACTACGTCAAGCAGCAGCTCGTGGACAAGTACGGCACGGCCACCGTGTTCGGCGGCGGGCTCCAGGTGCGGACGACGATCGACCTCGAGCTGCAGCGCACGGCCCAGCGCGCGATCTCGAAGTGGCTGACCGATGCCGCAGGGCCCACCGCCGCCCTGGTGGCGATCGACCCGCGCAACGGCGACGTGCTCGCGATGGTCGGCGGCTCGAGCTTCCGCGAGAGCCAGTTCAACCTGGCGGTCCAGGGCGAGCGGCAGCCCGGCTCGTCCTTCAAGCCGTTCGTCCTCGCCGACGCGCTGCAGCAGGGCATCGCGACGCAGACCACCTTCCCCTCCAAGGAGCTCGACATCCCCTTCGACGGCAAGATCTGGCACGTCGAGAACTACGAGGGCAGCTATCTCGGCTCGGCCGACCTGCGGACGGCCACGATCCATTCCGACAACTCGGTCTACGCCCAGCTGACACGGATGATTGGGCCCGACTCCGTCGCGCGGATGGCCCACCGGCTCGGCATCCGGAGCGAGCTCAACCCGTACCTCTCGATCGGCCTCGGCACCGAGGCGGTCAATCCGCTCGAGATGGCCCGGGCGTTCGCGGCGTTCGCGAACGGCGGGCGGCGCCTCGACGGCTCGGCGTTCGGCAACAGGCCGCGGGCGATCTGGTGGGTCGCCGAGCAGGACGGCAGCCGAGTGGTCATGAAGGACCCGAACCGCCCGGTCGGACGCCAGGTGCTCGCCGCGGACAAGACGGCGGTCGTCAACGACGTCCTGCAGGCAGTCGTCCGGATCGGCACCGGCAAGCGGGCCGCGATCCCGGGCGTGGCGGTGGCCGGCAAGACGGGCACGACGGAGAACTACGGGGATGCGTGGTTCGTCGGCTACACGCCCCGGCTGGCCGTCGCCGTCTGGGTCGGCTACCCGAACCAGCTGCGGCCGATGCTGACCGAGTTCAACGGCGAGGAGGTCGCAGGCGGCACCTACCCGGCGCTGATCTGGCGGACGTTCGTGCTCAACGCCCTCGAGCACCTGAAGGCCGAGCCGGCCACGTTCGCCCCGCCGCCGTCGCTCTACGCCACGCCCCGCTACGTCGTCATGCGCGACGGTCGCCTCCAGCTCGACAATGGCACCTGCGTCGGTGCGTTCCAGGTCGTCGTCTACAGCGAGGCCGGTCCCACGCAGACGGCGGACTGCCGGCCGGGCGAGGTGGAGCTCCCGCGCCTCGTCGGCCTCGGCGTCGGCGACGCCCGCGCGCTGATCGCGGAGCGCTCGCTCGAGCCGCTCGTCGTCTACCGCCCGGCGAAGGCCGGGCAGCGCGTCGGGATCGTGCTCGAGCAGCGGCCGCCGACCGGAACCAGGGTCGTGGCCGGGCAGCGCGTCACGCTCGTGTCCGCGAAGTCGCTGCACGGCGTCGTCCCGAAGCTGGTCGGGCTACCGCTCGGCCGGGCGCTCCCGCGGATCGCCCGGGCAGGGCTCGAGGCCCGCGTGCAGCCGACGGGCGCGCCGCCGGGCGCAGAGGTCGTGCGCCAGCGGCCGGCGGCCGGCGTGGCCGCGAAGCCCGGCATGGCCGTCAGGCTCACGGTGCGCGCACCGAAGCGCTAGCGCACGTCGCGCACGAGCTCGTAGGTCCCGGGCTCGAAACCGTCCAGCAGGTCGCTCATCGTCGCGACCGCCTCGCGAAAGGCCTGCGAATCGCGGAATGCCGCGATCTCGTCCAGGTCCGCCCAGGGCCCGAAGCTGATGAAACGGGTCGGCTCGGACACATCCCGGACGAGCGTCCCGTGCGCCTCGGGGAAGCGCGCCTTGGTGCGCTCGGCGAGCTCGAGCCAGGCGGCGACGAACGCCTCCTCGCGGCCGGGCTTCGCGCGCCACACGGCGTGGGTGTAGTGCGTCATCGTCCTCCCTTCTGCCGCCGCCGCAGCGGGCGGCTGACGTAGCGGGATCCCGCCAGACCGTAGCGCCACGGCCGCTCGGCGGCCTTCGTCAGGCCGATGCGCGTCGCGCGCTCGATCTCGATCTGCCCCGACGGCGCGCGCAGCTCGAACGGCGGCCGGTCGAGCGACAGCCCGTCGTGCTCGCGCGTGACCGCGAGCGCCTGGCAGAGCCGCCCCGGCCCCGAGCACAGCAGCAGCGCGTCCTCGAGCCCGCGCCGCGCCCGCATGCGCTCGAGGCCCGCGACCGGCTCGAGCGCGCGCAGGAGCACGGCCGCGGCGACGCCCTCCTCCTCGCAGACGAGGTTGAGGCACCAGTGGATGCCGTACGAGCGGTACACGTAGGCGATCCCGGGCGGCCCGAACATCGACGCGTTGCGCTCCGTCCGTCCGCGGTAGCCATGCGCCGCCGGGTCCTCGTGGTCGTAGGCCTCGACCTCGACGATGGTGCCGCCGACGCCGTCGACCACCAGCGTGGCGCCGACCAGCTCGGGCGCGACGTCGTGCACCGAGCGGGCGAAGAACTCACGACCGATCCTCTCGCTCACTCCTGCCGCCTGCGTGCGTCGTAGCGGACGAGCGAGGGCAGCAGGGCGGCGATCAGGAGCGTGCCGGCGACGCAGGCGATGCCGCCCGAGACGATCGAGAAGCGGACGCCCACGAGCGACGCCACCGCCCCGGCCTCGACGTTGCCGAGCTGCGGCGCGCTTGCGACCTGGGCGAGCTCGATCCCCGAGAGCCGGCCGCGCAGGTGGTCGGGCGTCACCGAGAGCATGATCGTCGAGCGCAGGACGGCGCTGACGAAGTCGGCCGCGCCTGCCGCCGCGAGACAGAGGAGCGCCAGCCAGACCTCCCCCGCCAGGCCGAAGGCGACGATCGCCACGCCCCAGAGGGCCGCCGCGATGCACACGCCCGCGCCCTGCCGGCGCACGTGGCCGATCCAGCCCGAGGAGACGGACGCGAGCAGCGCCCCCGCGGACGGCGCCGCGTAGAGCAGGCCGACGGTGGTGGCACCGCCGCCGAGTTTCTCCGCGAAGGCCGGGAAGAGGGCGCTCGGCATGCCGAAGACCATCGCGTTCGAGTCGACGAGGAAGATTCCCATGAGCTCCTTCTTGGTGCGGACGTAGCGGAGCCCGTCGAGCACCGCGCGCACTCCCGGGCGGGCGGCGTCCGGCGCCGGCGGGAACGTGGGCAGCAGCCAGATCGCGACGAACGACGAGGCGAAGGTCGCCAGATCGACCGCGTACGCGCCGGGCAGGCCGAGGAGGGCGATCAGCACGCCGGCGAGCGCCGGGCCGGCTGTGCGCGCCAGGTTCGAGACGACGTCTTCGACGGCGATGGCCGCGGTCAATTGCTCGCGTGGCACGAGCCGGGCGGTGAGGGCGTTGCGCGCGGGGCGCTGGAAGCCGTAGGCCGCCGTCGCGAGCGTCTGCGCGACGAACAGGAACGGCACGGAGGGCTCGTCGAGCAGGGCGTTGACGAGCAGGCCGCCGGTGACGAGCGCCAGCGCGACGTCCGAGAGCAACAGCAGGCGCCGCCGGTCGAACGCGTCCGCGACCGCGCCCCCGTAGAGCGGGACGACGAGCAGCGGCACGAGCGCCGCGAGGCCGAGCATGCCCACGAGGAAGGTCGACCCCGTGATCGCGTACACCTGGAAGGGAATGGCGACGGTGGTGATCTGGCTGCCGATCGCCGAGATGCCGGTGCCGAACCAGAGGCGGCGGAAGTCCTGCGACGTGCGCAGAGGCGAGACGTCGACCGCGATGCGGCGCAGCAGGCTGCCCGGGTGCGGGCGGTTGGGCTCGCCCGGCGGCTCGCCGCTCACCACGTCGCTCGGCGCGGGAGCCGCTGGGAGGACGTGTCTGCGGGACGGAGGCGCACGAGCCCGTCCGGCGTCCGCTGGTCGCCGACTGCTCGGCCAGTCGCGGGGGCGGCCACGCTGCCCCCGCTTAGAAGAGCTGGCCCTCGGAGGATCGCGTGGTCGACTCGAGCAGGTGCCGGGCGCGGCGCGAGAGGTCGCCGAGGTCGACGCGGCCGCGTTCGGCGTCCGCGACGATGCGCTCGGCGAGTGCCAGCGCCTCGTCGACGACCTCGCTGCCGCGGTCGGCGCTCACGCCCATCGCCAGCAGGATGCTGCGCTCGGTGCGCGAGGCGATGAGCGGCTCGGAGACCCCCTCCACCCAGACACGCGTGCGGCTGCCGCCGCCGCGCTCGTCGCCGCGCAACGGCTCGAGCGCATAGATCTTGTCGGCGCGCGCGTACTTGCCGAAGCCGAGGAAGACCATCGTCGGCGGACCGTCTGCCATGGCCCGATTATCGCGCGACCGGCGGCCGTCCTCGCTCGGCTAGTCGATCCGGAGGTCGACACCGAGCAGGACGAGCGGCCAGAGGACGATCGCGAGCAGCCCCGAGGCGACGGCCTCGACCGTCTCGAGCCGGCGGAGATAGTTGTCGTTCGCCGCGACGATCAGCCCGACGACGAGATAGACGATGCCGAGGATTCCGAGGCGCACGGCCGATCCCTGCCCGGGAGCGGCGAATCCGACACACGCGGGTCTACGCGCCGGAGACGGCGAGGGCGAGCGCTGCGGCGACGCGCTCCTGGTCGGCGGGGTCGATCTCGGTGTAGAACGGCAGCGCGAGCGTGCGCCGGGCGGTGTCCTCCGCGACCGGGCACATCCCCGCGGCGAAGCCGTAGCGCTCACGGAGGTAGGGCTGGAGGTGCACGCAGGGCACGTAGTGGCCGGCCTCGATCCCCTCCGCCGCCAGGCTCGCCGTGACCGCGTCGCGGTCGACCCCGGCTGCGAGCTTGACCACGAACACGAACCAGGAGCGGACGTGCTCCGCGTCGTCGATTGCCAGCAGCTCCACGCCGTCGACGCCGGCGAGCAGCGATCGGTAGCGCTCGGCCGCGTCCGCTCGAGCGGCGAGGATCTCGTCGAGGCGCTCGAGCTGGGCCAGGCCGACTGCCGCCTGCAGGTCGGTGAGCCGGTAGTTGAAGCCGAGGCGCACGTGGTTGAACCAGCGCGAGTCGTAGGAGCGGCCGTGGTTGCGCAGACTCTTGAGCAGCTGCCAGAGCTCCTCGGAGTGCGTGGTGACGATGCCCCCCTCGCCGGTCGTGATCTGCTTGTTGGGATAGAACGCGAACACCGCCGACGGCCCCTGTGAGCCGACGGGCGCACCCCTGTACTCGGCGCCGAGCGCCTCGCAGGCGTCCTGGATCAGCGTCAGCCCGTGGCGCTCACAGAGGTCACGTAACGGGTCGAGCTCGCAGGGGTAGCCGAACATGTCCACGGCCACGATCGCGCGGGTGCGCTCGGTGAGCGCGGCCTCCACCGCCGCGACGTCGAGGTTGAGCGTGCGCTCGTCCACGTCGGCGAACACGGGCACGGCCCCCTCGTAGATGAAGCAGTTGGCGGTCGCGACGAACGAGATCGGCGAGGTGATCACCTCGTCGCCGTCTCCGAGGCCCGCCGCGTGCGCGAGCAGATGCAGGCCGGCCGTGCCGCTCGAGACCGCCGCCGCGTAGGGAGCGCCGACGCGGTCGGCGAAGTGCTCCTCGAACCGCTCGATGGCCGGACCCAGCGAGAGCCGGCCGGAACGCAGCACTTCGAGCACGAGCTCCTCCTCGCGCGCTCCGACCGAGGGGCGCGAGAGCGGGATGCGACCGCCCCGCTCGGAGGGGGCCTCTGGACTGCGTGCCGTCGCCACGCGAGCGGTCTGGCTACGCGCCTGCAGGCTCGGGCGAGCGAAGCTCCGCCAGCTCGAGCCACTCCGAGAAGCGGGCGTCGCCGCGGCCGTGCACCAGGTCGAGGTACGCCTCCTGCAGGCGGCGGGTCACCGGACCGGGCGGTCCCAGCTCGTGGTCGTCGATCGAGCGGATCGGGGTGACCTCGGCCGCCGTGCCGGTCATGAAGACCTCGTCGGCGAGGTAGAGCTCGGTGCGGATCACGTTCGCCTCCTCGACCTCGTAGCCGAGCGAGCGGGCGAGCTCGATCACCGTCTCGCGCGTGATGCCTGGCAGGATCGAGGTCGAGAGCGGCGGCGTGACGATCCGCTCGTCCTTGACGACGAAGACGTTCTCGCCGGAGCCGTCCGCGACGAACCCGTCGTCGGTGAGCAGGATCGCCTCGTCGTAGCCCGCCCGGTTGGCCTCGCCGACCGCGAGCATCGAGTTGAGGTAGATGCCGGTTGCCTTGGCGGCGTGCGGGATCGTGTTCGCCCCGACGCGCTTCCAGGAGGAGACCTTGGCGCGGATGCCGTTCCGCATGCCGTCGTCGCCCAGGTACGTCCCCCACGGCCAGCTCATGATCACGACTTCGACCGGGTTGCCGGCCGTGGAGACGCCCAGCTCCCCGTAGCCGTAGAAGGCGAACGGGCGGACGTAGCACTCGGGCAGCCCGTTCGATCCGACGAGGTCGAGGGAGGCGCGTCGCAGCTCCTCGACCGAGTACGGGAGATCCATGTAGAGCAGGCGTGCCGAGCTGTCGAGCCGCTTCAGGTGGTCGGTGAGGCGGAAGACGGACGGGCCACGATCGGTCTCGTAGCAGCGAATGCCCTCGAAGACGCCGGTGCCGTAGTGAAGGCCGTGCGCGCCGACGTGGATCTTGGCGTCGGCCCAGTCGACGAGCTCGCCGTTCATCCAGATCTTCTCGGTCTCGCGCACGGAGGTCCTCCTCGTGGGTTGGCGCCCGGAGTGTACCGGGCAGGTCGGGCCGTCCTACCCCGCCACGGGGGCCACCAGGTCGGCTGCGCGCCCCCGCGTGAGCCGCACGACGTCCGCCGGCGCGACCTCCGCGAGATGGCTCGGCGAGCCCGCGCCGACCCAGACGTGGGTGTGCGCGAGCAGGCGCCGCTCGACAAGCACGAGCTCCACGCGCTCGAGCGGGAACGGGGCCACCGAGCCCGGCTCGAACCCGGTCGCCTCCTCGACCTGCTGCGCGCTCGCGATGCGTGCCCGGTCGACCCCGGCGGCTGCTGCCACTCGGGCCGGGTCCGCGCGCCGGTCGCCGGGGACGAGCGCCAGGACGTAGCGGCCGTCGCAGACGAAGACGAGCGACTTGACGATCTGGTCGAGCTCGGCGCCGGCCGCCCGGGCGGCATCGGCCGCGGTCATCGTGGCGCCGTCGAACTCCTCGATCCGCGCCTCCGTCCCGGTGGCGCGCAAGAAGGCGGCGACGCGTTCGACAGGCTCCGGCCAGCCGGCCACGGGCGGACGCTAGCGGACGCGCCGACCGCTCAGGCCACGAACGGGATCAGACGGTGGGGGGTGCGGAGCCGGTAGTCCGCGTACTCGGGGAAGCGGGTCTCGAGCCGCCGCTCCTCCTCCCCGGACTTGAGCCACCAGAGGGCGGCGAGGGCGGCGAGCGGGACGAGTGCAGCGGCCGAGAAGGCGAGGGTCAGCCCGCCGAAGAGGAGCAGTCCGCCGGTGTACATCGGATGGCGCACGCGCCGGTAGGGGCCGCGCTCGACGAGCGTCGCGTCGGGTGGCGGCTCCGGCAGCGGCGAGAACGACCGGCCCAGCGAGCGGTGCGCCCAGATCATCAGCACCGCGCCCCCGAGCGCCAGGACGCCTCCGGCCGCTGCGAGCGGCACCGCGACGCTGTCCGGCCAGCCAGGCGGCAGCAGCCACGAGACCGCCACGACCAGCATCAGCAGCGTCTGCGTCGCCACCCAGGCGGCGCCGTGCCGCCGCCGCTCCTCGCGGGCGTGCTTGTCAGGGAAGCGCGATGAACTGGGCATCGTCGAATCCTTCGGCTCGCAGGCGTGCCTGCAAGTCGGGTGGGGCCGGGCTGTCGATCGAGAGGGCCATTAGCGCCTTGTCGCCGCGCCGCGTGCGCGACACCGCCATGTTGGCGATGTTGACGGCGGCGTCGCCGAAGAGCGTGCCGACGCGGCCGATGACGCCCGGCACGTCGTCGTAGCGGAAGAAGACCATCAGGTGGGCGAGCTCCATCTCGAGCTCGAACCCGAGCGCGCTGACGAGCCACCGCCGGTGCTCGTGCCCGATCGTGGTGCCGGCCACCCGCACCTCGCCGCCCTCGCCGTGCACGGTGACGCGGATCAGGTTGGTGAAGTCGCGCGACGTCCGCCGCCGCTCCTCGCTCACCTCGATGCCGAGCTCGGCGGCGACGAGCGGGGCGTTCACCCAGTTGACGTCACGCTCGACGCGGCCCTGGAAGGCGCCGTTCAGCGCGGCCACGGTCAGCAGCCGGGTGTCGCGCTCGGCCAGGCCGCCGTAGTAGGTGAGCTCGAGCCGGCTGACGCGGCCGGGCGCGAGCTCGAGACCGAGCCGGGCGAGGTCGGCCGCGAGCGGGACGAACGGCTGCAGCACCTCGAGGTCCTCCGGCGCGATCGAGGGAATGTTGACCGCGTTCGAGACGACGGCTCCCTCGAGCGCCGCCGCCACCTGCTCGGCGACCACGATCCCCGCCCGGTCCTGCGCCTCGGCGGTCGAGGCTGCCAGGTGCGGCGTGACGACGACGTTGTCGTGCTCGAGCAGCGGGCCGCTGTACGGCTCCACCGAGAAGACGTCGAGGGCCGCCCCGGCAACCTTGCCGGTGCGGAGCGCCGCCTCCAGCGCATCCTCGTCCAGCAGCTCGCCCCGCGCCGCGTTGACCAGGCGGACGCCGTCGCGCATGCGTGCGAAGGCGTCGTGGCTCACGGAGCCGCGCGTGTCGTCTGTCAGGGGCAGGTGCAGGGTGAGGAAGTCGGCGGCTGCGTAGACGTCCTCGGGCGTCTCGACCTGGTCGACGCCGAGCTCGCGGAAGCGGTCCGGGGCGACGTACGGGTCGTACGCGACGACCCGCATGCCCAGCCCGAGGGCGCGGCGCGCGACCTGGCGGCCGATGCGCCCGAAGCCGAGCACGCCGAGCGTCTTCTCCGCCAGCTCGGTGCCGCCGTGCTGCGAGCGCTCCCAGCGGCCTTGCTTGAGCGCCGCATGGGCCTGCGGGATGTTGCGCGCGAGCGCGACGAGCAGCCCGACCGTGTGCTCGGCCGCCGAGATGACGGTCGACTCCGGTGCGTTGACGACGACGATGCCCCGGCGAGTCGCAGCCTCCACGTCGACGTTGTCCACGCCGACTCCGGCTCGGCCGATCACCTTGAGCCGTCCGGCGCGCTCGAGCAGCGCGGCATCGAGCTTCGTCGCGGAGCGGATCACGATCGCGTCGTAGTCGCCGATGCGCTCGGCCAGGTCGGAGTCGCCGTCCTCGTCGACCTCGAACCGGCTGCGCAGCAACTCGATACCCGGCGGCGCGATCGGCTCGCGTACGAGCACGCGCAGGCCGCCGGTGCTCAACTGCCGCTGCTGGGCGGCGGGCCGGGCTCGTCGGCGGCCCCGGCCAGCGCCTCGGAGCCCCCGTTCTCGAAGACCTCGAGTGCACGGGCGGCCGCGACGCCACGCTCAACCGGCGCGCCGGCCTCGGCGAGCACGAGCTCGAGAGCCCCGAGCGCCGCCGTGACGTCGAACACGTCCACGTAGCCGATGTGGCCGATGCGCACGACCGCGCCGCGCAGCTCGCCCTGGCCGCCCGCGATCGTGATCCCGAACCGCCGGCGTACGTCGCCGACGACCTCCTGACCGTCGATCCCGGGGGGCATGCGGATGGCGGTCACGACGGCCGAACGGTCTTCGTCGGGCGAGAACAGCTCGAGACCCATCGCCTTGACGGCCTCGCGGCAGGCCCGGCCCAGCCTGCGGTGGCGGTCGAACACCTGCTCGAGCCCTTCCTCGAGGATCAGACCCAGCGCCACGTTCAGCCCGACGACGAGCGTGATCGCCGGCGTGAACGGCGTCTGCGGCCGCTCCTGCGCCGTACGGGCCCGCGACCAGTCGAGATAGAAGCGCGGCGACGTCGACTCCCCGGCGGCAGCCCACGCCGACTCGGAGACCGAGACGACGGCGAGGCCGGGCGGGGTCATCAGCGCCTTCTGCGACCCGGTGACGACGACGTCGATTCCCCAGTCGTCGGTCTCGAGGCGTACGGCGCCCAGGCTGGAGATCGCGTCGACCGCCGACAGCGCGCCCGCCTCCCGGGCGACCGCTGCCAGCGCTCTGACGTCTGCGACGACGCCCGTCGAAGTCTCGGAGTGCGTCATGAACACGGCACGGGCACCGCCTGCGTCGGCCAGTGTGCTTCGCAGGTCGTCGGGCGACGGCGTCTCGCCCCACGCGTAGCGGAGCGGCACCACGTCGAGGCCGTACGCACTGCCGAGCGCGAGCCAGCGCTCGCCGAAGTTGCCGGCACTGACGGCCACCACGCGGTCGCCGGGCGAGCAGAGATTGGCGACGGCGCTCTCCATGGCGGCGGTTCCCGACGCGGTCATGAGCAGGGGCTCGCTGCGCGTGCGATAGACAGCCCCCAGGCGGCCGAGGACGTCGCCGAGCAGGCGCCGGAAGTCCTCGCCGCGGTGGCCGATGATCGGCTCGCCCATCGCGGCCGTGACGGCGGGCGGAATGGGGGTCGGCCCGGGTGTCAGCAGATAGCGCTTGTCCGCCACGAACGGAGACTACCGCCGCCGTAGGCTGTCCCCGTGGAGGCGGTCCTGGCATTCGCGGCGGCCCTGCTGGCGCTGCGGCTGGCCGGCGCGCTCGCAGGCCGCTGGCGGGCGAGCCGGCGGCCTGAGCTCCTTGCCTGGGCGGCATCCCTGGCCGCCTACGCCGCGGCGTCGGCAGCCCTGGCCTGGGGCAGCGCGTCGGGCTGGGACGAGCCGTCGTTCCGCGTCTACTACCTCTGCGGCGGGCTGCTCACCGCCGCGCTGCTCGGCGCCGGCTCGCTCCTGCTCCGCGGCCATCGCTGGGTGCTGCCGGCGGTGCTGCTCTACGCCGGCCTCGCCGCGGGGGTCGCGCTCGCCGAGCCGCTCGGCGAGCCCGTCGGCGGCACGTCGATCCCGGAGGCGCAGGAGCATCTCGACCTCTTCCCGGCCCGGGTGCTCGCGATCGCCGGCAACACGATCGGGACCCTGGCGGTGCTGGCCGTCGCGCTCGTGACGATCCGCCGCCGTCCGCTCGGCAACGCGCTCATCGTCGCCGGGGTCGCGGTCGCCGCGCTCGGGAGCGCGCTCGCGGGCCTCGGTGCGGCGCCGACGGCCGCCTTCGCCGCCGTCGCCGTCGTGCTCCTGTACGGAGGCTTCGTCTCGCGCCCGCGGGCGGCCAGGTGATATAGGAGACGCGATGGCCACGACCGACCGCGTCGAGCTTCTCAGGGGCAGCTCGCTCTTCGACGGGCTCGACGAGGACGCGCTCGAGCGGGTGGCGACGCTCGTGACTGAGTACGACTGTCCCGCGGAGACAGTCCTGATCGAGCCCGGCGTGCCGGCCTCCGGGGTGTTCCTGATCTGCGAGGGCCAGGCCGCCGCCGAGACCCACGACGGCCGCCGTCACGAGCTGGGGCCGGGCGAGTCCGTAGGCGAGCTCTCGATTCTCGCCGGGACCGGGCGCACCGGCCGGGTGTGGGCGCAGACGCCGTTGCGCTGCCTCGCCATCCAGCGCGGCAGCTTCGAGCAGCTGCTCGAGGACGAGCCCGCCGTCGCGCGCGCCCTCCTGCGCGTGCTCGCGCATCGGCTGGTCGAAGCGCAGGCGTCCCGTCGCTAGCCGGCCGCCGGGCTGTCGCCGTCCTGCGGCGGCTCGAGAAACGCCGTGCGCTCGTCCGGCTCCTGCCGCAGCACCGTGTCGACGTAGGAGCTGACCGCCTCGGTCATCAGAACCTCCCGCTGCGCACGCTCGGACATGTACCAGCGGTGGTCGAGGAGCTCGTGGAAGAGCTCGGCGGCGTCCCGCTTGCCTCGCAGTTCGGCCGGGACGGCGGCGACCGACGGCTCGAAGACGTCGCTGAGCCAGCGACCGGCCACGGCTGCCTGGGAGACCGGGACCTCTCCCTCGCGCTCGAGCGCCGACCCGAAGGCGCTGATGTCGCCGAGCAGCCGTCGCGCCTGGTTCTCCTGGGCGTCGAGCCCCGTCAGGCGCTGCAGGCGCCTGCGGTGGTAGCCCGGCCCGACCTGCGTGGTCGGCAACCGCAGCCGGTAGTCGCCGCCGCTCTTGACGAGCTCGATCTCGTCCACCTCGAAGCCGAGCTCGTGCAGCTCGTCGAGGCGCGCCTCGAGCCGGGAGGCGTCCGTGGTCGGGAACACCTCCTCCTCGGTGAGCTCGGCCCAGAGCCGCTCGTAGTGCGAGATGACGGCCTCGGCGAGCTCGGCGGGGTCGCGGTCGGCGAGCTGGCCCGACTCGGCCTGCACGTCGAGGAACTCGTAGCCGAGGTTCTCGTAGGCGAGGTCGAGGTCGTGCCGGCGCTGCCCCGCCGACAGCCGCTCCTGCACCTCGCCCGTCTCGACGTCGACGACGTAGGCGGCGAGTGCTCCGGCGTCGCGGCGAAAGAGCGCGTTCGAGAGCGAGCAGTCGCCCCAGTAGAAGCCGGCGAGGTGGAGGCGGACGAGCAGCCCGGCGAGCGACTCGAGCAGCACCGCCTCGGGAGCGGGGAGCACGCGCCGGCCGAGCACGACCCGGAAGGGCAGCGAGTACTCGAGGTACCGGGTGATCAGGATCGACTCGAGCGGCTCACCGTCCGGGTCGCGCCGGTCGGTCACCATCCCGATCGGCTCGACTGACGGAACGGCCGTCCCCTGTAGATGCCCGAGCAGCCGGTACTCGCGCGCCGCGATCGCCGGGGGCAGCTCCTTGAGCGCGAAGTAGCCGCCGCCCAGCTCGACGAAGCGGACGACGTGGCGCCCGAGGCCGCGAGCTAGCTCGACGAGGACGCGCCCCCGCCACTCCTCGAGCGGCAGCTCCCAGGGGAGCGCGAGGAACTGCGAGTCGATCGTGCGACCGACGAGCCGATACGAGGCGCCCTGCGAGGGCATGGCCATGCGTGAGCGTAGCCGCGACGGCGGCTGGGGCTCAGGCGGGAGTCGGGGCCAGCAGCGGCGACAACGCGAGCTCGAGCTCGCGGGCGTACTCGTCGGACTGGAACGCGTGCAGCTGGTGTGGCTCCAGCCCATGCTCGCTGACGGCGCCCCGCCGGCGGAGGTACAGCATCGGCCCGATCGAGGCGTCCTGGCGGAGCTCGACCACGGCTGCGAGCGCGTCGGGGCCGGCCTCGTCGACGAAGTGCGTCAGCGGCTCGATGCCCCGGTCGCGGATGCCGTCCTCCCCGAAGGTCAGGACGCGGGCCAGGTAGCCGCGCTGCACCCACAGATCGGAGGAGTGCGTCAGCTCCGCCAGCAGGTACGGGACGACGTGGGCGGGGTCGACGAGCGGACACTCCCGCCGCCGGCCGAAGTGGCGCTCGGCGATGTGCTGCGCAAGCAGCCGCGCGTTGTAGCGAAAGCCTCCGACCGAGCTCGAGCTGCCAGCCTGCTCCGTCTTCAGCATCCCCGTCGCCCCCTGAGTCGCGTTCCCGGCGAAGTACACGCCCGGTGCCGAGACGCTCTCGAAGAAGGGGGTCTGCGCGGCCACGCGCCCGTCGCCTACCGTGGCCACGCCCAGCTCGGGCAGGTCGCGGAGCGGAGTGCGGAAGCCGGTCGCGATGATGAGATCGTCTGCCTCGACCGTGAGCGCGCCCGGCCGGGTGGTGCCCTGCGCGACTATGCGGTAGGCGCTGTCCACCCGTTCGATGCGCTCGATCGCCGCATCGAGCACGTACGCACCCGCTGCGCCGCGCGCGTACTCGTCGTACGGCTGCAGGTAGCGGGCGCGGATCGGCGTCAGGGCGAACGAGGCCGTCTGCACGGGCCGTGGCGAGAGCAGGATCACCTCCGACGCCCAGGGGAGCAGGCCGTTGGCGACCTCGAAGCCCGAGTTGCGCTTGCCGATGATGGCGACGCGGCGACCCCGGTACTCGGCGGGCGGCCGAGTCTCCACGTAGTGCGGAGCGTCCTCGATCCCGGGCATGGCCGGCCTCCAGGGCTCGGTCACCCCCAGGGCGAACACGGCTGCGCGGCACCGGTACTCGCCGTCGTCGGTCTCGAGCACGAGCGTCCCGTCCGCCTCGCGACGCGTCGAGCGCCAGGCACAGCCGTAGCGAACCTCGGTGCCGGTGCGGGTCGCGAAGGCCTCGAGACCGGCCTCCATCTCGGCCCGCGAGGGGACGTCGAAGGTGCGGTCCATGAACTGGGCGACCAGGCCACGGTTCTCGGGCTCCTCGGCGAGCAGGCTGTTGTGGTCGTAGCGCTCGAACTCGCGCGACTGCCGGTCGACGGGCGCGTCCGGCTTCGTCCAGCTGATCAGCCGCTCGAAGATGGGCAGGCGGCGGAACATGCCTCCCGGCGCCTCGTCCGCGGAGATGACGGCGTGGTTGACGCCGAGCCTCCCGAGGCTGTAGCCCGTCTGCAGGCCGCCCGGGCCGCTGCCGACGACGACGACGCCGTAGTCGCCGGGCGGATAGGGGCGCTCGTTCACCCGCGCCAGGTGTTGGCGACGCGGAGCCGGCGCGCCTCTGCCTGCAGCATGCGGAGCATCACGGACGGGTGCGCCAGCAGGAACTCCTGCACCTCCGGGCCGGGCAGCGTGAAGCAGCGCAGGAGCGACGTGGCGACCACGTCCGCCGCAGGCGGCTGGCCCGTCAGCACGGAGATCTCGCCGAAGAAGTCGCCGCGGCCGAGCCGCGCGAGCTCGCGGCCGTCGATCGAGACCGAGGCCTCCCCGTCGCGGATGACATAGAAGGCCGGGCCCGACAGCCCCCGCCGGAGCACCCGCGTCTCCGCGGGAAATGCGGCCTCGCCGAGCGTGTGCGCGACCTGCTCGAGCGCAGGAAGCGAGAGGTCGGCGAACAGCGAGAGCCGGCCGAGCGTGTCGACCGTATCGGCGGTGCTGGCCACGGAGCGGAGCTTAGTCCGCTGCCCCCTAACTTCGGAGGTGAGGTTTCGTCTCACGTCCGAACGAGAACAACGAGGGGCTTCGGCGTGGCTTCGACGCGCCGTTTTCCCCGTTGCCGGCGCGGCAGGTGCCCGCCGGCGACCCATGTTCCCGAGAGCTAAGGGGTCTGATGAGAAGAGGAATACTGCTGTTGCTGCTTGCCGTGGGGGTCGCGGCCGCCACGCAGGTCGGTAGCCCGGCCGGGGCGGTCTCCCGCCCGCAGGTGGACGCCCGACCCGAGGCGGACGCACGCGCCGCCGTGGTGACCAAGCAGATCCGCTACTGGCGCGGCGAGACCTGGCGCTGGCAGCGGCTGATGCGCGTCCCCCGGACGACGAGCCACAGCCACGAGCGCTGGGCGAAGGATCCGTACCGCACCTGGATCCGGAACCTCTGGCGCAAGCGCGCTGGACGCGCCTACCGCAGGGTCGTCAATCCGCCGAACGAGTCCGCCTGGCGCTGCATCCAGCGCTACGAGGGAGCGTGGAAGGATCCGAACGCGCCGTACTACGGGGGGCTGCAGATGGACATCAGCTTCCAGCGGACGTACGGGGCCGACCTGCTGCGGCGGAAGGGCACGGCGAACAACTGGACGCCGATCGAGCAGATGTGGGTGGCGGAGCGCGCCCTGCGCGCCGGCCGTGGGTTCTACCCGTGGCCCAACACCGCCCGCTTCTGCGGCCTGATCTAGGGACTGTCTCGGACTGCGCCTGCCGCCCCCCGGGCGGCGGGCGCTCCGGGGCCTGCGCCCGCGGCGCTCGCGATCGGCGCCGGCGGAGCCCCGCAGCGCCTCGCCCGACTCTCCGGTGCAGAATCGGCACGGTCTCGTCACGCACGCGTGCGACACCTCTCGCTAGCGTCAGCCGCGAGATGAGGGTGGCCAAAGCCCCACCCAGGGCGGGGGCGCGCGCGTGAATCTGGGTGGCTGAGCGGCCGCCCCGGCAGAGCCCGCGCCGGCTACTCGCCGATCGCCTTGACCACGACTCGCTTGCGGCGCCGGCCGTCGAACTCGGCGTAGAAGACCTGCTCCCACGGGCCGAGGTCGAGCGTTCCGTCGGTGATCGGCAGCACGACCTGGTGACTCATCAGGTGCCGCTTGAGGTGCGCGTCGGCGTTGTCCTCGCCGTTGTTGTGCCGGTACGCATCGGTCGGCTCGTGCGGCGCCAGCCGCTCGAGCCATTCGTCGAGGTCGGCGATGAGGCCCCGCTCGTCGTCGTTGACGTACACGGCTGCGGTGATGTGCATCGGGTTGACAAGGCAGAGACCGTGCTCGATGCCGGACCGGCGGACGACCTGCTCCACCTGCTCGGTGATGTTCACGTAGTCGCGCCGGTGCGGCGTCTCGAAGGAGAGGTACTCGGTCGCGTGCTTCACCGGCTCACGCGCCGAGCTTCTCGCGCACGAGCTCGTTGACGACGCGCGGATCTGCCTTGCCCTGGGTCTCGCGCATCACCTGGCCGACGAAGAAGCCGAGCAGCCCGTGCTTGCCGGCGCGGTAGGCGGCCACCTCGTCCTCGTTGGCGACCAGGATGCGGTCGACGAGCGGCCCCAGCTCCGACGCGTCGGCCACCAGCTCGTCGGCGAGGTAGGCGTCGGCCGAGAAGCCGGGCGCGCCGCTCTCGGCGAGGGCCTCGGTAAAGCGCTCCCGCGGGATGCGCGCGCGTGCGTCGATCAGCCTGGCCAGCTCGGCGCCGTCGACGGCGCCCGGGTCGACGCCGGCCCGGGCGAACTCGTTCATGAGCACGTTCGAAACCGCCTTCGCGTCCACTCCGCTCTCGGCCACCCGCTCGAACAGGGCGGCAAGCCCGAGCGACCCGTTGAGGACGTCGGCGTCGTAGAAGGGCAGCCCGTAGCGGTCCTCGAAACGGCGGATGCGCGCCCCCGGCGCCTCGGGCACCTCCGCGCGCAGCCGCTGGACCAGCTCGGGGGGCGGCGCGAGCGGCACCAGGTCAGGCTCGGCGAAGTAGCGGTAGTCCTCCGCCTCCTCCTTCGAGCGCAGGGGCGGCGCCGACTCGTGATCCGGGTCGAAGTGCAGGGTCTCCTGCTCGACAACGCCGCCGGACTCGTAGATGCCGATCTGGCGCTGGACCTCCCGCTCGATGCCGCGCGCGGCGAAGGCGAACGAGTTCATGTTCTTCAGCTCGGTGCGCGTCCTCAGCTCGTCGGAGCCCTGCGGGCGGATCGAGACGTTGACGTCGAAGCGGAGCGATCCCTTCTCCATCTCCGCGTCCGAGATGCCGAGCTCGACCACGGTCTGGCGGAGGAGCTGCAGGAAGCGGCGGGCCTGGTCTGGGGAGCGGAGGTCGGGCTGCGTGACGATCTCGACGAGCGGCGTCCCGCCGCGGTTGAAGTCGACGAGCGTGTGCCCGGCTCCGTGGATGCGGCCGCCGGAGCCGCCGACGTGGACGTTCTTGGCGGCGTCCTCCTCGAGGTGGGCGCGCACGATCCCGACCTCGGCGTCGCCCTCGGGCCCCGGGACGAGCACGCGCCCGTCGATGCAGAGGGGTTCGTCGTACTGCGAGATCTGGTAGCCCTTCGGCAGGTCGGGGTAGAAGTAGTGCTTGCGGTGGAAGACCGCCCGCTCGGCGATCCGGCAGCCGAGGGCGTGCCCGAGCTTGATCGTCCACTCGACCGCGCGCCCGTTCGGAACGGGCAGCGATCCCGGATGTCCGAGGCACACGGGGCACGTGTTCGTGTTCGGGTCGTCGCCGTACGCGACCGCGCACCGGCAGAACATCTTCGTCCGCGTCTTCAGGTGGATGTGGATCTCCAGGCCGATCACGGGCTCCCAGCTCATCCGCCGCTCCCGCCGTCGCGCAGCCGGAGCGGCACCGGGTCGAACGCAAGCGCCTGCTCGAGCGCGTGGCCCGCGCGGAAGAGGGTGTTCTCGCCGAACTGCGGCCCGATCAGCTGCAGCCCGACCGGCAGGCCCTCGGACAGCCCGCAGGGAATCGACAGGCCCGGCAACCCGGCCATGTTCGAGGGGATCGTGAGCACGTCCGACAGGTACATCGCGAGCGGGTTCTCGGTGCGCTCGCCGAGGCGAAACGCGACCGTCGGTGAGGTCGGGCTGACCAGGAGGTCGAAGCGCTCGAACAACGTGTCGTGCTCGCGCTTGATGAGCGTTCGCACCTTCTGCGCCTGGCCGTAGAACGCCTCGTAGTAGCCCGCTGACAGGGCGTAGGTGCCGAGCATGATGCGCCGCTTGGGCTCGTCGCCGAAGCCGTCGTGGCGCGTGCGCGCGTACATCTCGTCGGTGTCGGCGCCCGTCTCGTCGCGCAGGCCGTAGCGCACACCGTCATAGCGGGCGAGGTTCGAGGACGCCTCGGCCGGCGCGATCAGGTAGTAGCAGGGGAGCCCGAACTCGACCGAGCGCGGCAGCTCGCACGTCGCGACCTGCGCCCCGAGCCCGCTCAGCAGCTCGATCGCGGCGGCAACCGACTCGCGCCACGCCGGGCTCGATCCCCTCGGCCTCGTTCAGCTCGACCGGGATGCCGACCCGGAGGCCGCGCAGCTCGTCCGCCTCCGGGAGCTCGACCGGCTCGGGCAGGTCGACGGTCGTCGAGTCGCACGGGTCGCGGCCCGCGATCGTGCGGTACAGCAGCGCGCAGTCCCGCACCGTCTTCGTGATCGGGCCGATCTGGTCGAGGCTCGAGGCGAACGCGATCACCCCGTAGCGGGAGACGGTGCCGTACGTGGGGCGCAGCCCGACGACACCGCAGAGAGAGGCAGGTTGCTTGATCGAGCCGCCCGTGTCCGAGCCGAGCGCCCACGGCGCGAGACCGCCGGCGACGGCAGCGGCCGAGCCGCCCGACGAGCCGCCCGGAACCCGCTCGGGATCCCACGGGTTGCGTGTCGGGCCGAACGCCGAGTTCTCGGTCGACGAGCCCATGGCGAACTCGTCCATGTTGGTCTTGCCGAGCACCGGCAGGCCGGCCTCGCGGCAGCGCGCTGCGACGGTGGCGTCGTAGGGAGGGACGTACCCGGCCAGGATGCGCGAGCCGGCGGTGGTCTCCACACCGCGCGTGCAGATCAGATCCTTGAGCGCAATAGGCACGCCTCCACCGCCGGGCGCGTCGACTGTCCGAAGGTAGGCGTTGAGCTCGCCGTCGCGCTCAGCCACCGCCTCGAGGTAGGCGGCGTGCAGCTCCGGCGCGGACACATCACCCCGCTCGATCATCCCGGCCGCCTGCTCGGCCGTGAGCCGGAGCGTGTCGATCACGCTTTGTGCCCCCACGTGCCCCCGGGGGGCCCAGGACGGCCCCTGGGATCACGGTAGCCAGCCCGGGCGCACGCGTCTGTGCCGGATGTGTGCCGGAGGAACGGAACCGCAGCGCTCGGGACGACGCGGGCCCGGCGGGCAGGCGCGGCTGATAGGTGCCACGCCGTCACGCGGGCGGCACCCGGAAGAACGACCCGTCGCGATCTGGGGCAGTGGCGAGCGCCTCCTCGGCCTCGAGGGACGGCCGGGGCTCGTCGTCGGCCCAGACGTTCACGAGCTCGAGCGGATGCGCGGTCGCGGGCACGTCCGCCAGGTCGAGCTCGGCCACCTTGCCGACCGCCTCCAGGATCGCCCCCAGCTGGCCGCCGAGCCGCGCCAGCTCCTCCTCCGTCAGCGTCAGCCGCGCCAGTCGCGCGACGTGCCGCACCTCGTCCGGCGAGATCGCCATTCGCCCCATCCTCCCTGAAGTCGCTTCACAAAACGCGACGGGCCCGCTCGGGGCCCGTCGACGACTGCTTCGGTTCCCGGCCTAGATGGGCTGGACGTTCGACGCCTGCAGGCCCTTGTCGCCCTGCACGACCTCGAACTCGACCTTCTGACCTTCGGTCAGCGAGCGGTAGCCATCCGACTGGATCGCGGTGTGATGGACGAAGACGTCGTCGCCATCCTCGCGGGTGATGAAGCCGAAGCCCTTCTCATTCGAGAACCACTTCACGGTGCCCTGAGCCAACGGTGTTCCTCCCTTGTGGTGCACGTGAAACGACGGCCCGGGCACCGAGCCGTCGACCTGTTTGAAGCGCCGAAACGATAGCGGATCAGACCGGGAAGGCAAGCTCACCGCGGCGGTAGCGAGCGGCCCGCAGCGTGTTGCGTAGAAGCAGGGCGATCGTCATCGGTCCGACCCCACCCGGCACCGGCGTGATCAGCCCCGCCCGCTCGCCTGCGCCGGGGTCGACGTCGCCGCGCAGGCCCTGCTCGGTTCGATTCATGCCGACGTCGATCACCGTCGCGCCTTCACGGATGCCGTCGACCCCGACCAGGCCGGCTCGGCCGGCAGCCACGACGAGCACATCCGCTTCCCGGGTCCGGGCCCAGAGCTCCGGCGTCCGCGAGTGGCAGACCGTGACGGTGGCGTTCGCGGCGAGGAGCAGGAGCGCCATCGGCTTGCCGACGATCGTGCTGCGGCCGACGACCACGGCCCGGGCGCCCTCGAGCTCGACCGCGTACTCCTCGAGCAGCGCCATCACGCCGAGAGGCGTCGCCGGCACGTGCCCGGGCCGACCCAGGTAGAGCAGCCCCGCGTTGACCGGGTGGAAGCCGTCGACGTCCTTGACCGGATCGACGGCGCGGAGCACCACCGCCTCGTCGATGTGCGCGGGCAGCGGCAGCTGGACGAGGATCCCGTCGACGCCGTCGTCGGCGTTCAGGCCGGCGACGAGCTCGAGCACCTCCTCCGCTGACGTTGCGGCGTCGAGGCGGACGTCCCGCGCCTCGATCCCGACCTCGCCTGCCGCCTCGTGCTTGCGGCGGATATAGATGTCGGAGGCCGGATCGTCGCCGACCAGCACCGTCGCGAGGCCAAGCGAACGCCCGAAGGCAGCGACCTCAGCCGCCGTCTCCGCCCGCAGCCGCTCCGCCAGCGCGCGCCCGTCCATCAACGTCGCCATCGGCGCGAGACGTTAGCCTCTCATCCATGGAAGCCGAGCAGCTTGCCGACCGCTGGCGAACGGCGACGGCGACCGCAGCGCCTACGCGGGCGTGTTGCGCTACTACGAGCTCGCCAAGCGGGCGGAGTGGCAGATCAGCGACCTGCCCTGGGGCGACCAGCCGCCGATCCCCGAGTACACGGGCGCGCCCAAGAAGATCGCGCGCCGGCGCGACATGTGGCGCTCGGTGATCACCCAGCAGCTGCAGGCGGACGAGCTTGCCGTCGAGATGGCCGCGCAGCTCTTCTCGCTCGCCCCGGATCCCGAGGCAAAGCTCTACTACACGACGATGGTGCAGGACGAGGCACGCCACACCGAGGCGTGGCTCAAGCTCGTCGAGGAAGCCGGAGGCCGCGGCGAGCGCGACCCGTACCTCGACCAGCTGGTCGAGCTCACCCTCAACGCGGAGACCCTGGAGGAGAAGGTCTTCCAGATCCAGGTCTTCTTCGAGCGGCTGATCATCCCGCGCTTCCGCATGATCGCGCGCAACTCGCGGGGGACGGTGCTGGAGGACCTGTGCAACCGGCTGACGGTCGACGACGGCATCCATCACCGCTCGGGCGTCGCGTACGAGCGCGTGCTGCTGGAGCACGCCTCGAAGAAGACCAAGCGGAAGCTCATCGACGCCGGCAACAGCCTGCTGCCGATCTTCGTCAAGCACGCCCTCTGGCGCCCGAAGGCGCGAGAGGTGATCGGGAGGCTGATGTACGACACCGACGTACGGATGCTGCGCGAGGACATCGAGAACGGCATTCGCCTGGCGAAGTCGTTCGGTCTCGACGTCAGCGGCGTTCGCATCCCGATTTAACCCGCGAAGTCCGCCGCCGCTTCGCGGCAGCATGACGACTTCGCGGGTGAGGGGAAGCCAGACGCGACGTCGCGCGTGGTGGCTGCGGCGGGCCAAGCCCGCCTCCGCCCATGAGGTGCGGCTCGGGCGAGGTGATCTCGAGGCTGTCCAGGCACGATGACCACGCTTCGCAGGTCCGCTATGCGCGGCAGGAACGGGGGAAGTTCCGCGGCGCTCAATAAGCTGACCCGGTGGAGCTCCGCAAGTGGCCGCGCCGTAACGACCCGGAGTCGATCCGGTCACGGCAGGAGTCCCTGGCCGGCCTCACGGACGGCCCCGTGTTCGCCCACGAGCTCGAGCCGTTCGCGGGCGCGACCGAGGCGCTCACGGGCGTCACGCTGGTGCCGACCGCGGTGATCGGCCCGCTGGACGTCGAGCTCGGCGACTACGAGCTGGAGGAGCCGGGCGGCGCGGTCGTCGAGCGCGGGCGCACCCGCGACGGTGTGTACGTCCCGCTCGCCAACACCGAAGGGGGGCTGGCGGTGTCGGTCTTTCGCGGCGCCCGCGCCGTCGGCGAGTCGGGTGGCTTCCGCACCTACGTGCTCCGCGACCGCATGACGCGCGCCTCGGCCTTTCTCTTCGAGACCGCCGGCGACGCGATCGCGTTCGCGCGCTGGATCGAGACGCAGGCGCCGTCGATGGCCGAGTGGCTCGCGACCACGCCGCTCCCGAACCTCTCGCGACACGCGCGCCTTCGCGAGCTCGAGACGCACGTGGTCGGGCCGGTCTGCCACGTGATGTACGCGTATACGACGGGCGACGCCGTCGGTCTCAACATGGTCACGCGCAACTCCTACGCGCTCAACGAGGTGTACGTGCGCGAGCGCTCGCCGGTGGCGCCGCTGCGCTCGATGCTCGAGGGCAACATGGGCGGCGACAAGAAGATCTCGCACCGGTACTTCGAGCGCGGCGGCCACGGCAAGACGGTCATTGCCGAGTGCACGCTGACCGACGAGGCCGTGCGGCGGGTGCTGCGGACGTCCATCGACGACCTGCTCGACCTCGCGTTCGTCGGGACGCACGGCGCCGTCGCGTCCGGGATGCAGTCGGTCGCGTTCACGCCGGCGACCGCGATCGCCGCGCTCTTCATCGCCACGGGCCAGGACGTCGGCATGGTCGGGACGAGCTCTATGGCGCACGGCACGGCACGGCGGGTCGACGGTGGCCTGCACGTCGCGATCCGGATGCCGGGCCTCGAGGTCGCGACCGTGGGCGGCGGCACCGGCTACCCGTATGCGCGCGCCTGGCTGCGGCTGATGGGCTGCGAGGGGCCCGGCCGGGTCTACCGGTTCGCGCAGATCGTGGCGGCGGCGACGCTCTCGCTCGAGATCTCGGCCTCGGCGGCGATGGCCACGGCAGGATCGGAGAACTTCTTCCGCGCCCACTTCGAGCTGGGCGGCAAGCGGTGAGACGGCTGGCACCGAACCGTTGGGGACAGGTCCCGTGCGGACAGGTGCGCGCAGGTGCCCCTGTCCTCCTCCCCGCTGCGAGCGTATCGGCGCGGGGCGCGCATGTCTGTGCCGGCTCCGCCACGACTTTGTGACAGAGGGCGCCGACGAGCAGCGTGGCGGCGAGGGTGCGCCGGCTGCGGACGCCGTACGCATCCCGCCCCACCACGACCCCGGCTGCTGGGGGTGCGGCGACGCGCCGGGCGGGATCCGATTGCCGCAGCCCGTGCGCGAGGGGGCCGAGCGCTACCAGGCGCGGTTCCGGTTCGACGGGCGCCACCAGGCGGGCCCGGGGCTCGTCCACGGCGGGCTCGTCGCCGCGGCCCTCGACGAGGCCTGCGGCCTGCTCGCGACGTGGTACCGCTTCCCATCCGTGACGGCGCGATTCTCGGTTCGCTACGCCCGCCCGGTGCCGATCAACCGCGAGCTGACGGTCAGCAGCGAGCTTCGGGGCAGCCGGGGCCGCCGCCTGCTCGTCCACGGCGACCTCCGCGACGAGGCCGGCGAGCTGCTCGCCGACGCCCGGGGCGTCTTCGCCCACGTGCCGCTCGAGCACTTCCTCGTCACCCCCGAGGGGCGCGCAGCCGGCGACGCCTGGCGCCGCCGGCTGACCGAGCAGCGCGGGTGAGCCCCGCCGTCGCCGAGCTCGAGCGCACGCAGGTCGTCCCCCGGACGCCCGAGGAGACGTTCGCCTTCTTCGCCGACCCGTGGAACCTCGAGGCGATCACACCCGGCTGGCTCAACTTCCGGATCGTCGAGGCCGACGACCCGCTCCGTGAGGGCGCGTGGCTGCGCTACCGGCTACGCCTCTTCGGGGTGCCGATCCGCTGGCGAACCGAGATCACCGCCTGGGAGCCCCCGCACGCGTTCACTGACACGCAGCGGTCAGGCCCCTACCGCCTCTGGGTGCACAGCCATCGCTTCCGCCCCGTTCAGGACGGGACCGAGGTGCACGACCACGTCCGCTACCGGATCCCCTTCGGCCCTGTCGGCCTGCTCGCGCGCAACCTCTTCGTCCGCCGCTGGCTCGACCAGATCTTCGACTACCGCGCCCGCAGGCTGGCCGAGCTGCTCGGATCGTGAGCAGGGATGGACGGGCGCGTTCCCCCGAGCGCGCCCGCCCCGCGTGGTGCGGTGGAAGCAGCCCACCTCCCCACCTCCAGAGACGGGCCCGGCGGCCTCTTTCTTCCCTCAGCGCACCTGCAGCGTGACGATCGTCGGCTGGTAGCCGGTCTTCGTGGCGCGGAAGACGAGCGACCCCCTGCGCGCCGTGATGCGGAAGCTGGCTACACCACCCTTCCCGGTCCGCCGCGACAGCGCCTTCAGCCCGGTGCCGGTCAGCTTGACCGCTGCAGCCCGGACCGGGCGGTTGGCGGCGTCCACGACCTTGACGGCCACGACCGAGCGCCGCCCCCGGAGCGGGTAGCGCGTGGGCATGACCCGCATGCGCGCGGCGAGACCGATGCGCTGAGCAGGCGAGTAGTCGCCGAGGTTCCGCTCCGCGTCAACCGCGGCGACCCGCCAGTAGAGCTTGCCGCCGTCGAGGTAGCCGGGCTGCGTCAGGGATGGAGCCCAGCTCGTCGCCTCGGTCGTCAGGTCCTCGATGGTCGTGCCGAAGTCCGGCCGGCTCGAGACCTGCAGCCGGTACTCCTTCGCGCCCGGCTTGGGCTCCCACGCGTAGAGGACGTGGTGCTTCGAGAGCTCCGAGCGCGCGCCGCCCGGCTCGCCGATCGTGCGCGTGAACGACACCGGAGCCGAGAAGGGGCCGGGTACGGACTGGTTCACCTGCGCCCGCGGGAAGTTGGCGCGGACGCGCCAGCGAAAGAGGCCGGTGCCGGTCATCTTGACGGCGGTGAACGCGGGCATGCGCATGCCGGGCAGATCCTTGTGCGTACCGTCCGGCAGGTCGACCGACAGGTCGTAGGAGACAGCGCCGGGCACCGGGTCCCAGAGCCAGGTCGGGATCGTGTCGCCGGCGGCCGGGTTGGCCGCGGACGGCGACGGGGCCGGCAGCGTCCGGCGGAACATGCCGGTCGCCGACCAGGCCAGGCCGACGAGGTTCTCGTCGTCGGCGCGCACACGCCAGTACAGCGTCGTATCGGCGGGGTAGGTCGTGACGGGGGTGTAGGAGGTCGACACGGTGGCCGTGTCCTCGAGCGTGGTACCGAAGCTCGGGTCCTGCGAGACCTGAACGCGATAGCGCCGGGCGCCCTCGGCGGCCGTCCACCGGAACACCGGCTGGCCGCCGATCGTCTCGCCGGTCGACGGGCTGAGCAACCCGGGCGCCACCGAGAGCTTGACGAAGCTCTTGGCCGCCGCCAGCAGCGGGTTGCCCGCCGCGCCGCTGCCGTCTGCACCCGAGGCCGGCAGCACGGCCCAGTAGTAGAACGTCGCCTCGTCCGCGTAGGTCGTCGCGGTCTGGCCGCGCGGCGCGTAGGCGGGCAGCCGCGTGAAGGCGTAGTCCACGATGTTGCTGAACGACGCATCCCTCGCCACCAGGACGAAGTAGCTCGACATCCCGCTGAGCGGTTTCCACGTGAAGAGAGGCATGCGCGGGGTGATCACACCGCTCTGGGGGAGCAGCGAGTCCCCGCTGCCCAGGTAGCCCGTCTCGCACGACGGGCTGCACGCACCGCCGGCCGGCGGCCCCGTCCAGGTGAACGCCGCTCCGCCGCCGTTGTCGAGGTACGTGTAGTCGCCGTAGACGTCGGCGCCGGCCGTGTCCCGGTCGCTGCGAGCGCGGACGCGCACGCAGTACGACCAGCCGGCCTCGAGGTGCGGCGTGTCGTACGCCACCGGGCGCGAGTCCGCGTACGGCTTGTTGTTGTTCCACGCGTGCCCGAGCGGGGTCCAGGCCGTCGTGGCAGTCGTCGTGCTCCAGCGCAGCAGGAGCGACGACGTCCAGTTGCACTGGCCCGACTCGACCGGCACGACGTCGATCGTGTAGCTGGACGCCCCGGGCACCGGGTCCCAGCGCACGATCGGCACCTGCGTCTGGTACCCCGACGCCGCGTCCAGGTCGGTACCCGGGTCGGCCAGGTTGTCAGCCATGCGCACGTTCTTGATGCTGGGCGCGCTCACCGGCGGCACCTTGTCGAACGTCTTCGTGAAGGACGGGCCCGCGTTCCAGACACCGGCGTTGCCGTCGGCGTCGATCGCCCGCACGCGCCAGTAGTAGACGTTGTCCTTGAGCACGACCGTCGGAGCGAGGCTGTTGGCGATCGTGGTGCCGGCGCAGCAGACCTTCGAGCCGGGCACGAAGTCGGCTGTCGGGTTCACCTCCACCTCGTAGCGCGCTGCCCCCGGCACCGCCGTCCACGAGAACTGTGGGTCGAACACCTCCGGCGCCGCGACGAGATCCGTCACCGCCGGCGTCGTCCCGGAAGGCCACGTCCAGGAGAAGGACGCGACGGGGGACGACGCACCCCGATTCCCGCGGGCGTCGACGGGCGTCACCGCCCAGTAGTAGGTGCCCGGGCTGAGCACGACCGGGCTCGTCAGCGACGTCGCCGCCGTCTCCGCGGGGCCCGTCGAGCCGGCGTCACGCAGGATGAGCGATCCGAGAGACGGGTCGGTTGCGACCGAGACGAGGTAGGTCGCGGCATACGGCACCGGCGACCACGTCAGCCGCAGCGCGTCGGCGGGGAAGCTCAGCGGGGCGCCTGCACTGGGGGCCTGGAGCGTCGCGGCCGCGGTCCACGCTTTGCGGATAGAGCGCCCTCCGCTCCAGCGGGAGACGCCGCCGCTCTTCCCGACCGCGCGAACGCGCCACCAGTAGGTCCCGTTCGGCACCGCCTTCTTGAGCGTCGCCCGGGTGTTGCGGGTGAAGAAGTGATCCTCGTTCGCGCCCAGCACGGGCGAGTTGAACCCGGCGTCGCCGGCGAGCTCGAACTCGTAGCGGTCGGCCCCGCTGACGGGCGTCCACGCGAAGGCCGGCAACGTCTGCACCGCCGTACCGGGCGCCGGGCTCCTGAGCACAGGCGTGGTGAGGCGCGCCGCGGCGGCAGGCACGACGGTGAGCGCGACGAGGAAGGCGAGGGCAAGGGTCGTGGCTCGGCGGCTGGGGCGCATGGGGTCTCCTCCTGTGGGCCGCCGCATGGCCCGTGCGTGGTTCCGCGCCTCTTATCGAGACGTCGGCCGAAAACGCCGATCCCTCCCACGAGGGGCGCCCGTGCAGACGTCCCTGCGCTGAGAGCCCGGGGCCGCGAGTGCTAGCTCTGCGTACCCGCGCGCCAGGCGCGGAACGTCGCGAGCAGCCGCTGGCGGATGCCCGGGTCGAGGTCGTCCTCGCGCAGGCGTCCGGTCAGGGCGATCGTGGAGCGCATCTGCTCGATGTAGACGGCGCACCCGTCGCAGGACGAGAGGTGCTCCTCGAAGCGGCGGCGGTCATCGGTCGCCAGCCGGTCCTCGAGGTAGTCCGTCATCAGCTCCACGAGCTCCTGACAGCTGAGCTCGTCCGTCGTCTTCACCTCGTCCACGGAGGCCTGTCTACCCGCCGCGCCGGTCTGTTACGCCTGCCGGCGGGGCCGGGGGCGTAACCTGCGCCCCTCCCGGGCAGACGGAGCAGGATGAAGGCGATCGCCGTCCACCCGGGCAAGGCCGACTCGATGCACCTCGCCGACGTGCCCGCGCCGTCCCTCGACGACGTCTCCGGCGGACGGGGCGTGCTCGTCCAGGTGCTGCGGGTCGGCGTCGACGCCACCGACCAGGAGATCAACGACGCCGAGTACGGCGCCGCGCCGGAGGGCGACGACTATCTGGTGATCGGGCATGAGGGCCTCGGACGCGTCATCGACGTCGGTCCGAACGTCCCGCCGAGCCTGCGGCCGGGAACGCTCGTCGTCGCCACCGTGCGGCGGCCCGGAGGGAGCAAGTACGACGCGGTCGGCCTGCAGGACATGACCACCGACGACACCTACTACGAGCGGGGCATCAATCTCCTCCACGGCTACCTGACGGAGCGGTACGTCGAGGACGCGGACTACGTCGTGCCGCTGCCGGACAGCCTCAGCGAGGTCGGCGTGCTGCTCGAGCCGCTGTCGATCGCCGAGAAGGCGATCCACCAGGCACAGGAGATCCAGCGCCGCCTGAAGCTCTGGCAGCTCGAGCGCGCCGCCGTGCTCGGCGCGGGGAGCATCGGGCTCCTCGCGACGCTCGCGCTACGGCTGCGCGGCGCGGACGTCGTCTGCTACTCGCGCGGCGAGCCTCCCTCCCTGAACAGCCGGCTCGTCGAAGCGCTCGGGGCGACCTACGTCAACTCCGAGCGCGTGGACTTCGGCGCCGTGGCCGACGAGCACGGCCCCTTCGACCTCATCCTCGAGGCGACGGGCTTCAGCCCGCTCGTCTGGGAAGCGGCAGAAGCACCTCGGCAAGAACGGCGTGCTCGTGCTGGCGAGCGTGACCGGCGGCGAGCGCACTGCCGAGATCCCGTCCGACCGCATCAACCAGGGCTTCGTGCTCGGCAACAAGGTGATGGTGGGCTCGGTCAACTCGTCGCCAGCCGACTTCGAGCGCGGCGTCCGGGACTTGGTGCTCGCCGAGGCGCGCTACCCGGGCTGGCTCGGACGGATGCTGACGACGCCGATCGCCGGGCTCGAGCGCTGGCAGGAGATGCTGCAGGCGCTCACCGGGGACGATGACGCGATCAAGGTGTTCGTCGAGGTCGCCGCCGGCGACGCTCAGGCGGCGTCCGGGTCGAAGTAGCGCTCGAGTGCCGCGCGCACCTTCGACCGGGCCCGGTGGAGCAGCACGCGCTGGTTGACCTCGCTGAGGTCGAGCAGCTCCCGTACCTCCTCGCTCCCCCATCCCTCCACGTCGCGGAGCGAGATGACCGCCTGCTGCGCCGCCGGCAGCTCGGCGATCGCGTCGGCGATCACGGCGCGCGCCTCGGCGCCGAGCAGCTGCTCCTCCGGCACGCGGCTCCACGAGCGCGGTGGCGACGCCCAGTGCCCCGGATAGCGGGGGTGGTCGGCCGGCAGAAAGCGGTCCGGGTCGACGGCGCTCTCCGAGCCCTCGGCCTCGGGGAGGACGGCGGAGAAGGGCACGGTCCGCGCCTCGCGCACCGCCCTGGTCTTGGCCCGGTTCGCCAGGATCCGGAAGAGCCAGGTCTTCAGCGAGGAGCGCCCCTCGAAGCGGTCGATGCCCGCGAGCACGGCCAGCCAGGTCTCCTGCACGACCTCCTCGGCGACCGCGCGGCTCGACACGTAGAGGCGGGCGACGCGCAGCAGCGAGGCCCCGTAGCGGTCGACGAGCTCCTGGAACGCCGCTTCGTCGCGCGCGCGCAGTGCGGCGACCAGGCGCTGCTCGGTCGCGTCCGCAGGCGGTGCTGGCGACGTTCGTTCGACCACGCGATCCTCCCCGGCGACGCCCGTGGACGCTACCAGCGCCCACCCGCGGACGGCATCACCCGAGCGCGCGGTCGAGGTTGACGGCGGCGCTGATGAGCGCGAGATGCGTGAACGCCTGGGGGAAGTTGCCGAGCGCCTCGCCCGTCGGCCCGATCTCCTCCGAGTACAGCCCCAGGTGGTTCGCGTAGGTGAGCATCTTCTCGAACGCGAGCCGAGCCTCGTCGAGACGACCGGCCCGTGCCAGCGCCTCCACGTACCAGAAGGTGCAGATCGAGAACGTCCCCTCGTCGCCGCGCAGCCCGTCCGGCGAAGCCTCGATGTTGTAGCGGTAGACGAGGCTGTCGGCCACCAGCTCGTTCGTGATCGCGTCGAGCGTGGAGAGCCAGCGCGGATCGGTGGGCGCGATGAACTTCGTCAGCGGCATCAGCAGCACCGACGCGTCGAGCACCTCCGAGCCGTAGTGCTGCACGAAGGCGCCGCGCTCCTCGTTCCAGCCGCGCTCCATCACCTGCCGGTAGATGTCGTCGCGCACGCCGAGCCAGCGCACGAGATCGGCGGGCAGGCCGCGCTGGCGCGCGATGCGGATCGAGCGCTCGACGGCGACCCACGACATCAGGCGGGAGTAGGTGAAGTCCTTGCGGCCGCCGCGGGTCTCCCAGATGCCCTCGTCCTTGCGATCCCAGTTCTCGCAGACCCAGTCGACGAGCTCCGAGACCGCCACCCAGGCGTCGTGGTAGATCGGCGAGCCGTGCTTGTTGTAGAGGTAGACCGAGTCGATCAGCTCGCCGTAGATGTCGAGCTGGAGCTGCGTGGCCGCGCCGTTGCCGATCCGCACGGGGCGCGAGCCTCGGTAGCCCTCGAGGTGGGTCAGCTCCTGCTCGGGCAGCTCGGCGCGCCCGTCGATGCCGTACATGATCTGTAGCGGCCCCTCCGCCTTGCCGTCGGACTCGCGCACGCGCTCGGTCAGCCAGTCCATGAACGCGCGTGCCTCGTCGGTGAACCCGAGCCGCAGCAGCCCGTAGAGCGTGAAGGCGGCGTCGCGGATCCACGTATAGCGGTAGTCCCAGTTGCGCTCGCCGCCGATCTGCTCGGGCAGGCTCGTCGTCGGCGCCGCCACAATCGCCCCCGTCGGGGCGTAGGTGAGCAGCTTGAGCGTCAGCGCCGAGCGGTTGACCATCTCGCGCCAGCGGCCCTCGTAGCGCGATTGCGCGAGCCACCGCTCCCAGAAGGTGACCGTCCCCGTGAACAGGTCGCGCACCTCCTGCTCGCTGTAGCGGGGCCGCTCACCGGGCTCCAGCGTCTGCAGCACGAAGGAGGCGGTCTCGTTGGCGCAGAGGGAGAACTCGGCGCGGACCCCGTGCTCGGTCCGCTCGAGCGGGACGGCGGAGGCGAGCGACAGGCCCTCGTCCGGGCCCTCGGGGTCGAAGACGGCACCGTGATCGTCGACCCGCGTCACGTGCTTCGCCCGGCCGTAGTCCAGGCGCGGCTCGACCTCGATCCGCAGATGCACCTCGCCGCGAATGCCCAGCACGCGCCGCACGAGCCGGTGCTGGTGCCGCTCCGCGGCGGTGCGCGCGATCGGCATGAAGTCGAGCACCTCGGCGACGCCCTCCTCGGACAGGAAGCGGGTGACGAGGACGTTCGACTCGGGGAAGTAGAGCTGCTTGACGGTGCCGCCGGCCCGCGCGGGCGCGATCCGCCAGTAGCCGCCGCGCTCCTTGTCGAGGATGGAGGCGAACACGCTGGGGGCGTCGAAGCGCGGCGTGCAGTACCAGTCGATCGTCCCGTCGGTACCGACAAGCGCCACCGTGTGCAGGTCGCCGATGACGCCGTGCTCGCCGATCGGCAGGTAGCCGTCGGGCGCCGACCCCGGCTGGGCATGGCGCACCGAGGCGGGCTCGCTCATACCGGCATTCTCGCAGCGACGTCCCGACGGGCGGGAAGCGCCGGCTCAGTCGCGGATGAGCAGGGCCCGCGCGGGTGCGCCGTCGGCGCCGACGAGAAGCAGCGGCAGGCAGACGAGGCGGTAGGGGCCCGGCTCGACGGCGCGCAGGTCGAGACCCTCGACCGGCACGACGCCGGCGCCGAGGAGCGTCGCGGTGCGCCTCGGCGTCGCCGATCGAGAGGTAGTCGATCCCGACGAGCCGCGTGCCGCGCTCGACGAGGTAGGCAGCGCCGTCGCCGCTCAGCTCCACGGCACCCTCGGCATAGGCGTCGCGGGCCCACAGCTCGGAGTTGCGGGTGCGAAACAGCAGCCGCTTCGCATCGGGCAGGTCGAGGGCCTCCAGCGCATGGCGGTCGAGCGGACCCTCGTGCGCGCGCGCGTCGACGACCTCCGCCGGGCCGACCAGCACGTCGAGCGGGAGCGCGTCGACGCCGGCTCCGCCGCGGAGGAAGTGGGCAGGCGCGTCCACGTGCGTCCCGGTGTGGGCGCCGAGCTCGAGGCGCGTCAGCTCGACGTCGTCCCCCGCGGCCAGCTCGGCCACGCGACTGACGCGGACGACCGGGTCGCCGGGATAGGTGACCATGCCTTCGCGTACGGGAACGGTGATGTCGAAGATCTCCATCGCCCTCCTCTGGGTGGGGATCGCACGGGGGTCTGTCCGGCGGCAGGCGGGTAGTGTCGCCGTAGCGAGCGAAAGGGGACGTCATGCCCGACGACTTCGACGTCGTCATTCTCGGCGCGGGGCCGGCCGGCGAGGTGGCCGTGAACATGCTCCTGCACGCCGGCAAGCGCGTCGCCGTCGTCGAAGAGGAGCTGATCGGCGGCGAGTGCACGAACTGGGGCTGCATCCCCTCGAAGACGCTGCTGCGCCCGCCCGAGCTGAAGGGCCAGAGCGGGCGCGCCGCGGGCACCGGCGAGCCCGCCCTCGACTTTCCGGCGCTCGCCCGCTACCGCGACTACATGGTCTCGGACCACGACGACACCACGCGCGTCGCGAGCTACGAGCGCCGGGGCGCGACCGTCGTCAAGGCCGCTGGCACGCTGGCCGGCCCGGGGCGCGTCGAGGCCGGCGGCCGCACGCTCACCGCCGACGCGGTGATCGTCGCCACCGGCGCCGACGCCGTCATCCCGCCCATCGAGGGGCTGGAGGAGGCGGGCTACTGGACGAACCGCGAGGCGACCGCGCTCGACCGCATCCCGACGAGCGCCGTCTTCATCGGCGGCGGCGTAGTGGCGGTCGAGCTGTCGCAGTTCCTCGCCCGGTTCGGCTGCCGGGTCACGATCGTGGGGCCGAGCCTGGCCGCACGCGAGGATCCGCGCGTCGGCGAGCTGCTCGGCGCCGTGCTCGAGGAGGACGGCGTCCAGCTGCGCATCGGCAGCAGGGCGACGGTCGTTCGACGCGAAGGCGACGAGCGGGTCGTCACGCTCGACGACGGCAGCGAGGTGCGGGCCGAGGTCGTGGTCGTCGCCACCGGACGGCGCCCGCGGACGCACGACCTCGGGCTCGAGACGGTCGGCATCGAGCCCGGCACGCGCGGCATCGAGGTCGATCAGTACTGCCGCGCCGCCGAGGGCGTCTGGGCGGCCGGCGACGTCACCGGCGTCGCCCAGTTCACGCACGTGGCCAAGTACCAAGCGCGCATCGCCTGCTTCGACATCCTCGGCCAGCCGGTGGCGGCCGACTACCGCGCCGTCCCGCGCGTGCTCTTCACCGACCCCGAGGTCGCCTCGGTCGGCCTCGGAGAGCAGGAGGCGCGGGACGAGGGGATCCAGGTCGTCACCTCGTTCGTCGACCTGCCGACCACGATCGGCCGTCCCTACACGTACGAGGAGGAGCCGCGCGGGATCCTCGGGCTGATCGCGGACGGCGAGCGGGCGGTGCTGGTCGGTGCCTGGATGGTCGCCCCGCTCGCGAGCGAGTGGATCCATCAGGCGGTCCTGGCGATCAGGGCGGAGATCTCGATTCCGGTGCTGCGCGACACGATCCAGCAGTTCCCGACGTTCTCGGAGGGCTTCGGAGCGGCGCTGCGCAAGCTGCCCGACGACGAGCTCTGCCTGCCGGACGATCACGCGCCGCACGCACGCATCGCGGCGTACGGGCTCGGCACGCAGGACTGATCCGGGCGTTTCACGGCTCCTGAGGCGGGAACCACGCGTCCCGAGTACGACCCGAGAGGAGCGTCATGCCGAGCACGAGCGCCAACGTCAAGAACGAGAAGCAGTACGAGGCCCTCAAGGACAAGGGCATGTCGAAGGAGCGCGCCGCCAAGATCGCGAACTCGCCCGGCGCCTCCTCCCGTGGCGGCAAGTCGTCCGGCTCCGGCACCGGCAAGAGCACCAAGAGCCAGGGCGGCACGACCGCGCAGAAAGAGGCTGCCGGCCGCAAGGGCGGCAAGGCGACCGCGAAGAAGAGCTAGGGGAGCCGCCGCCCGGCGAGCCGCGTGTCGCTCGCCCCCACCGCGCGCGCCCCGGCGACGACGGCAGCGACCAGGACACCGGCGGCGCCGACGGCGGTGAGCTCGGTGCCCAGGGGAAGCTCGAGCAAGGCAACCCCTGGTCCCGTCCAGAGCGCCGTCCCGGGGACGCGAGCGGCCGCGAGCGAGCGCGGCGGCCGCGCCGCGAGCAGGAAGTACGAGCCCGCCATCGCGAGACCGGGCGCGGCGAAGGCCGCGACGACGAGCGCCGCCGTCCAGACCGGCAGGTGGCCGGAGGACGCAGCGAGCACCGCGGCCGTGCCCAGCACGAACGCGTCCCCCGATCCGTCCAGCCACAGCCCGAGCCGCGACTCCTGGTCGCGACTGCGGGCCAGGTAGCCGTCCACGACGTTCGACGCCCCTGCTGCGAGCACGACCGCCGCGAGCGGGCGCGGCCCGAGGAGCGGCAGCGCCGGCACGACACCCAGCCGCGCCAGCGAGACGAGATTCCCGGGCCCGAGCGGACTCGAGGGCGGTCCCGTCCGGACGCTCGAGCATGCCGAGGTGCCAGTCGACCATGAGCACGACGCCGAGCCACCACGCGGCGCCGGCGAGCCCCGCGAGCAGCCCGACGGCAGGCATCGCCGCCAGCCAGACCGCCAGGCCGACGGCGCCCAGGACGACCGCCTGACGGTGAGCCCCGGCGTGCGTCGTCCGCTGCTCGCGTGCTCTCGTGCGGGAACGACGCAGGAAGCGAAGCCAGGCTGCCGGGGTGAAGCGCGCGGCGCGGAGCTCTTCGAGGAGCTCGACGGCCCAGCGCTCTCCGTCGCTCACGGCCGGTGGCCGACGAGCACGCCGTAGCCGAGGACGCCAGCGTCGACCGCGCTGCGCGCGGCTCGCACCAGCTCGAGGCCGCGCTCGATCTCGCCCTCCAGCCCCGGGACGCCGAGGAGCCGCGCCGCCCTGAGCCGCGCCCCCACCCGGTCGACCAGCTCGACGAGCACGCGATCTCGCTGCGCGGCGAGCTCGACGGCGAGCCCAGCCTGCTCGAGGACGAGAGCGGTCGTGCCGAGCGGCTGGGCACCGCCGATGCAGGCGACCCAGCCGGCGAGCGAGCGCAGCTCCGCCGGCAGCCGCTCCGGGTCGGCTGTCATGTCCGAGATGGCGAAGCGCCCGCCGGGGCGCAGCACGCGGACGAGCTCCCGGACGGCGGCCGACTTGTCGGGCACGGTGCAGAGCGCGCACTCGCTCAGGACGCCGTCGGCCGCCCCCTCGCCGAGAGGCAGCGACTCGGCGTCGCCCTTCACGAAGCGGACTCGGTCGGCGCACCCCGCTGCCTCCGCCCGCCTCGTCGCCTCGGCGATCAGCTCCGGGGCGAGGTCGACCCCGATGACGCGACAGCCGGTGCGGTGCGCGAGCCGCAGCGCGCTCGCGCCCGGCCCGCTGCCCACGTCCACGACAACCGCGCCGGGCCGCGCCCGTAGTGATCCGACGAGCTCGTCCGTCAGCGCAAAGCCACCGGGGTGGAGCGAGTCACCCAGCAGGTAGCGGGCGGCGGGGCCGGAATAGGCTGCGGCGCAGCACGCCTTGATCGCTGCTGCCTCGGCCACTCCCACGGCCGCACCGGCCGTCACGGCGCCAGCCTTCGCCCGACCGGGGAGCGGCGCCCGGGCCCGGCCTCGACCGCTGCCGTGCGTGACCCGTTCTCGCTCGTCTGCAGCAGGGGCTGGAGCTCTCGCGCGTTCGGCACGACCGGCTCGACCGGGACGCCCGAGAGCTGGGCGCGCACCTGCTCGCGGTAGCCGACCGAGTTGTAGGCGCAGAACGGGATCAGCCGCCCGTCGGGAGTGATCTCCTCGACGCAGCACTTCATCAGCTGCCGGACGTTCAGGGTGTACGGATCCTGGAAGTCCTGGACGACGACCACGAACAGCTTGCGCCAGGGGTCGTCGAGCAGCTCGGCGAAGGCGCCCGGGTCGAGCCCGCAGCTGCGACAGGCACGCAGGAGGCCTTCCGCGCCGGGCGCCGCCGACGACGAGAACATCCGCTCGAAGGCCTCGCGGACTGCGGTGTCGGGGAAGAACCGGTTGGAGACGTAGTCGAGGTACTGCTCGATCTCGACCAGGCGGGTGAACGGGACGATGCCGTCGTCGTCGACCAGCGCGTAGCTCATGCTGCGGCACGTCGGGAAGCAGCACGGCACGGGGACGAAGTCCGCGGGCTCGTACCACTCCGGCAGCTGCTGCGAGACGAGGTTGATGACGTCGGGATTCGTGAGCCGGTCGAGCGGGTCGAACACCGGCGTCCTCCCGGAGTGGGTGACCGGCTGGAACGCGACGCTCATCACGGCAGGGTGCGAGACGCCGAGGCGAACGATGTCCCCTAGCTCGTGCTCGTTGACGCCGCGCTCGACGGCGGCCACCAGCGTCACGCGCAGCCCCGCCTCGGCGCACGCTTCGAGCGCGCGCTCCTTGTCGCGTCGCAGGTCGCGGCCGCGGAGCGCCAGGTGGGTCGCCGCCTCCAGCCCGTCGAACTGGAGGTAGATGTGCGGCTGCACGCGGGCGAGCTCGGCGGCGAACCGCCTGTCGCGCGCGATGCGGATGCCGTTGGTGTTGAGCATCACGGAGCGCACCCCCCGCTCCTGCGCCATCTCGATGAAGGTGACGATCTCCGGGTGGATCGTCGGCTCGCCCCCCGAGAGCATGACCACCTCGGGATCGCCCTCGGAGCGGACGAAGGTGTCGAGCATAAGCGCGACCTGCTCGCGTGTCAGCGAGTAGCCGTGCGGCTGGTGGCCGGAGTCCGCGAAGCAGAGCGGGCAGTCGAGGTTGCAGCCCGTGTTCACCTCGATGATCCCCAGGCAGGCGTGCTGCTTGTGGTCGGGGCAGAGGCCGCAGTCGAGCGGACAGCCCTCGACGACCTCGGTCTGGAACTCGTGCGGAAGCGTGCCCGGCTTGTTGAAGCGGAGCTGCTGGAGGTAGAGCTCCGCGTCCGAGTAGACGAGCGCCTCGAACGCGCCGTGCTCGGGACAGCGCTTGCTCATGATCACGCGGTTATCGCGGGCGTTCAGCTCCGCGTCGATCACCGTCTTGCAGACCGGGCAGACCGAGCGCGTCAGCTCGAGGAAGACCTCGGGGCGGTCAAGCTTGGTCGGAGGGCCGGCCCCCGTCCGCCCCCCGGTGCCTCGGAGGTCCCGCTGGTCGCCGTGAGGGCCCACGTCAAGTCGGATGCTGCGACCGGCCGGTTCGTTTCGCGCAGCGCACGCCACAGCAAACCACGCCGGTGCCTGCCCGGGCCAACCGGAGGCGCTCCCGGCTCGGACGACACCGCGCATCCCGGGGAAGCGGGCACAAGAGGCGCCGACCGGACTCGAACCGGTGTAAACGGCTTTGCAGGCCGCTGCCTAGCCACTCGGCCACGGCGCCCCGAGGCGTCTCATCGTAGCCGCGTGACCGGCGGCGTCATCCCGTCGCGAGGACGCCGCGCAGGCCTCGCCCGGCTGCCAGACGAGGGGATGCGCGGCACGGGAAGAGGCGGACGGCGGACCACCCGGGGCGTCCGGTGGCTCGACTCGCCGCTCAGGGTCGGGCCGAGGCGAGCCGGCGCCCGACCAGCGCGTAGGCAGCCGCCACCGCGACGACGAGCCCGGCCCAGGCGAGGCTCAGCGACGGCCGGAGGAAACTCGGCATGCGGCTGTCCGTCCAGCCGCGCTTCACCACCTGCTCGAGCCACGCGTCCTGGGCGGCATTCAGCAACCCGTAGACGACGAGCGCCGAGACGAGCAGCGCCAGCAGGTGGCGCAGGCGCGGGCGACTCAGCCACGGCACCACGCGCGAGAGCAGGAGGCCGGTGAGCGCGAGCAGCGCACCGTCCAGCCCGTGGTGGCGGCCGAGATGGACGGCCCGAAGCGTCGGCTGTCCAGGCTCGGGGCGCAGCTCGTCGCCGAGGAACACCCGCCCGACGAGCGGCAGGTCGGAGACGTAGACGCCACCCTCGGCGAAGAGCCATGGGATCGACACGGCGGCGAGCGCCGCGGCCAGCGCCAGCCGCACCCCGTCCCAGCCGTCGAGCGGCGCGAGCCCGAGGCCGCCTCGCCGGGCCGCCGTGGCGGCCAGTGCGGCCACCAGCGCGACGCCGAGCGCCGGCACCGCGTTGACGAGCTTTGCGTCGAGGTCGTCCTGCTCGACGACCCCGGGAACCACGGTCACCGCACACAGGGCTGCCGCGGCGAGCGCAGCCGTGACGGCGAGACGGGTCGCGCCGAGCCGGTCGACGATCGCCGGCAGCACGGCGATCGCCACGATCGCGACCGGGAAGTTCAGGTAGACGAGCGCCCGACCGAGACCGCCCACGAGCCCCGTGTCGCCGACGTTGTAGAGCTCCGGCAGCGGGACGCGCGCGTAGGTGGCAACGACGGCCGCGCCGACGGCGGCGACGACGAGGCCGATGAAGCCGATCTCGCCGAGCGGCGGCCGCGCCCCCCTCATCGCCGCGGCAGCAGGAACAGCAAGCCGATCGCCCCTGCCACCGCCGCCACGCCGGCGGCCTGGGCGGCGACGCCGCCGGCCTGGCCGACGCCCGTGAGCGCGAGCAGCACCGCGCCGGCGACGACGGTTGCCAGCGCCAGGCCGCCGACGGCGCCCAGCCGCCGCAGGACGAGCGCGCCGACCGGACTCGCCGGCGAGCGCAGCTCCGAGGCGAGGAAGAGGAGCTCGGCCACCAGGAAGAGCCCTGCGGCCCAGAGCAATGAGCGCTCGTCGAGCCCCGACCCGAGCTCGTCCGCGGCGAGCGCGTAGGAGCCGACCAGCAGCGCGACACCGAGCCCGATCCCGCCGGCGATCTCGAAGGCGGCAGAGAGCAGGCCGACGCCGGCCCCGGCCAGGCCGACGCCGAGCACCCACTCCGGCGCCCGGTCTCCGAGCGTCAGCGGATAGGCAGCGAGCGCCGAGGAGACGGCCAGCGCCGCCGCCAGCACGATCAGGCGCGCGCGAGTCTCGCGAAGCGTCTGAATGCCTCGGCCTCCTCCAGCTTCTCGGTCAGCGGCTCGCCCCGATTCCATTCGACGACCGCCACGCCCGCCTGGTGGAAGCGCGCGCGCAGCGCCTCGCGATTGCCCTGCCAGAGGCGGTAGGCGAGCCCGTCGAGCTCGCCCCGTCCGGGTGCGGCGAACGGCTGCGGCGAGATCTCGATCACGGCCAGATCGAAGCCCCTGGCGCGCAGGTTGAGCAGCGAGTCGACCGCGCGCATGTCGAGCAGCGGGGAGAGCGCGACGACGAGGGCCTCCGGCGGCAGCGTTCCGAGCGGGATGATGTCGATGTCCTTCCAGGCGTAGTTCTCGACGATCTCCGTGTCGATGAGCGCGTCCACGATGCGGTAGCGCTGGATCAGCCCCGAGCCCGGCAGGAACCAGCGCAGCGTGCCGCCGAAGGCGACGAGGCCGACGCGGTCGCGCTGGGCCAGGTAGCGCGTCGTCAGCGCCGCCGCCGCCGCGACCGCCTGGTCGACCGTGCTCGCGTCCACGGTCCGCGCGTCGGCGAACGTGTCGAGAAAGAGGACGACGTCCGTGTTGCGCTCCGGATGGCGCTCGTTGACCCAGAGCTCCCGCCGGCGCGCGCTCGCCCGCCAGTTGATGCGCCGCACGCGATCCCCGTAGACGAACGGCCGCAGGTCGGCGAACTCGACTCCCTCCCCGCGCTGGCGGGAGACCTCGTTGCCGGTGAACACCTGCACCTCTCGCGGCCGCAGGTACGACCGGAGCGCCTCCTCCCGGGGGTAGACCTTGAGCGGGTACGGCTCCCCTCTGCGCCACTCGTAGCGGCCGACGCCGAAGCGGTCCCGCGCGCGCACGAACACGTCGCCGAGGACGTAGCCGCCCCAGCGGTCGCAGGCGATCCGGAAGCGGAGCCGCTCCTCCCCGTCGCCCGGGGCCAGGCCGACCGGGTTCGGTGTCTCTGCGCGCGCTCTGAGCCCGGCGGGCAGCGCCAGGTAGACCTCCGCGTGGGCGGGTGCTCGCCGCCAGCGCAGCGTGACGACGACCTCGACCTCCTCGCCCTCGAGGGCGCGCTCGCGCGGCGGCTCGACGTCGACCTCCAGCTGCGGAGCCCCGGCGCCGCCGAGCCCGAGCGCCAGTGTCAGCCAGAACGGCACGGAGGCGATCGCGAGCTCGGGCCGCCTCGCGGCGAGGGCGCCGAGCAGGCAGAGGGTGGCGAGCGCTGCGTAGACGGCCGGTTTCGAGGAGGCGCTCGCGCGCACGCCGGCCTAGCGGCTGTCGGCCGCGGCGAGCTGCGTCTCGTCGGTGGCCGGCGTCGGCACCGAGTCGAGCACCTCACGGACGACGTCCTCGCCCCGGACGCGCTGCACCCAGAGCTCAGGCCGAAGCGCCAGGCGGTGCGCCAGGGCCGGTGTCGCGATCGCCTTGACGTCGTCGGGAGTGACGAAGTCGCGGCCCGCCACGGCTGCGCGCGCCCGTGCGAGCTTGAGGACGGCGAGCGAGCCGCGCGGGCTTGCGCCGACCTGGACGCGGGGCGACTCGCGCGTCGCCCGGACGAGGTCGACGATGTACCGGCCGACCGGCTCGGAGACGTGCACGGACTCGATCGCCCGCTGCATCGAGAGCAGCTCCGGCCCGTCGACGACCTGGTCGAGCTCCACCTCGTCCGTCTGCCGCTCCAACCGGCGCTCGAGCACCTCCCACTCGTGCTGCCGGGACGGGTACCCGAGGCCGATCCGGATCAGGAAGCGGTCGAGCTGGGCCTCCGGCAGTGGGTACGTGCCCTCGTACTCGATCGGATTCTGGGTCGCGAGCACCAGGAACGGCCGCTCGAGCCGGTGGGTCTCGCCCTCGATGGTGACCTGCCGCTCCTGCATCGCCTCGAGCAGCGCAGCCTGGGTCTTGGGGGGAGCGCGGTTGATCTCGTCCGCAAGCAGCAGGTTGGTGAAGATCGGCCCGGGGCGGAACTCGAAGTCGGACTCGCGCTGGTTGTAGATCGACGAGCCCGTCACATCGGAGGGCATCAGGTCCGGCGTGAACTGGATACGGCCGAAGCGGAGGCTGGTCGCCTCGGCGAACGAGCGTGCCATCAGTGTCTTGGCGAGCCCCGGGTAGTCCTCGATCAGCACGTGCCCGTCGGCGAGCACGGCGAGCAGGACGATCTCGAGCACGTCCCGCTTGCCGACGACGGCGCGCTCGACCTCGTCGAGCACCCGTGCCGCGCCGGCGCTGAGTCCGTCGCTGCCGTTCACCGGCTAGATGGTGTCAAGTCCGTCGACCACGGCGCGTAGCTGGTCGCGGCCGATGCCGGGCGCGAACCGGTCGCTCGGCTCGGCACGGTCCGGCCGCACGAGCTCCCAGACGGCCGGAGCGAGTGCCGCCCGGGCAGCCCCCGGCTCGGCGTCGAGATCGATCCCCCGCCGCGCGGAGAGCCGGTGCGCAGCCACCGCGCGGACGCGGGGGCGCAGCCGGAAGTGCACGTCGCCGGCGCTGGTCGCTGCGAGCGCGACCTCGCGCTCGATCCGCGCCAGGTCACCCGGACGCTCCGGGCCCCGAGGCCGCCGGCGCAGCGCCTGGTCGAAGGCCGAGGGCCGGGTCGGATGGCGGGCCCGAAGCGCGCCGAGCAGGCCGCCGAGGATCAGCGTTCCGGCGGCCAGCACCCAGAGGCGGAGCGCGGTGCCACGGTACTCCGGCAGAAACGCGAGCGCAGCGAGGAGCGTCGTCACGAGGAGCGAGCCGACCTTCGCGAGCTGGAGCGCCCGGTTCACGTGGCGAGCTCCGGCGTGAGGGCGACGCTCTCGGACGCGCGCAGGTCGTCGCGCACGGCTTCGACGGCTGCGATCGCCTCGTCCTTCATGCTCGCGGGTACCTCGTGGTCGCTGAACCGGGCGCGCTCGTAGAGCGCCGTCAGGCGGCCGACCGACGCACCGCTCGCCTGCAGCTCCCCGAGGACGCGGCCGACGTACTCGTGGGGCGCCTCGGCCGGGTGGCGCGGCAGGCCCTCGCGCCCGAGCAGCTGCTCCATGCGGGCGTAGGCGGCGATCACCGCGCGCCGCGGGTCGCGCTCCGCGCGCAGGTCGGCGAGCGTCTCGTCGAAGACGAGCGTGAGCCGCCGCGCGAGCGCCGGGGCTCCGCCCAGGGGTGTGCCCTGGCGAAGCCAGAGCCAGCCGGCGACGCCGAAGACGACGACGGCGCCGCCGAAGGCGACGGCGACGAGCCGCCAGTCGACGACGGGCGGCGGCGACGGTCGCTCGGCCGCTTCCTCCCGCTCAGGACCCTTCGCGAAGGGCGCGACCTCGAGCTCATCGGCACCCTGGTCGGGCCTCTCGGTGGGCGCCTGTGTCCGCCAGTACATGACGGCAGCCATGACGATCGCGATCAGCGCGAACTGCGCAAAGAGGCCGGGGCCGGGGCGACCGGGCGGCCGTGCGACCCGGCCGATCGAGAAGCTGTACGCGACCATGACGAGCAGGCCGGCAGCGACGACAGCGAGCACGAGCAGGACGCCGTTTGCGAGCAGCGTCGCGGCGGTCTGGCCGCCGTCCTCGGAGCCGCCCACCGGAGGCTCGGCCCGGCTGGCGACCGTGACGACGCCGATCAGCGTCAGCGCCGCGGCGACGAGGATCGCCAGACGACCGGAGGAGACCGGCCCAGCCGTCCCGCCGCTCGATGGGCCGTCCTCTCGCACGCGCGCCTCACTGTAGAGACGCCCGGACCGGCCTGGTCGTTAGGCACGCTGCCTCCCAGCGACGACCTGGGAGGCTCGGATGCTCGGACGGCAGCACCGTGCGCGGGCTCGGCTGGTCAGTCAGCCCCAGGTGCGCGGCCGGCGCGGCGGACGCGGCGCCGGGACGCGTTCAGGGACAGCCGACGAGCTGCTCGCCGCGCAGGCAACGGTCGCGGCCCGCACCGGCCGACAGACGATCGCGGCCGCTGCCGCCGTCGAGGAGGTCCCGGCCGGGCCCGCCCGCGAGCCGGTCGGAGCCGGCGCCGCCCAGCAGCACATCGTTGCCGGGTCCACCCTCGAGCCGGTCACGCCCCGCGGCGCCGACGATGCGGTCGTTGCCGGCGAAGCCGCGGAGCCAGTTGGGCGACGCGTTGCCGACGAGCGTGTCGGCGTAGCGCGACCCGTCTACATCCTCGACGTTGGAGAGGCGATCGTTGCCGTATCCGCGGGCGCGCCCGGAGGCGAGGTTCACGTTCACGGGTCGCCGCGAGAAGTAGAAGTCGGCGGTGTCGAAGCCCTTGCCGCCTTTGAGGCGGTCGTCGCCGCTCCCGCCGTCCAGGTAGTCGTTGCCGCCCTCGCCAGAGAGGTCGTCGTCGCCCTCGAGCCCGGCGAGGTAGTTGGCACCGGCGTTCCCGCGCAGGACGTCGTCGTAGCGAGTCCCGACGACGGCCTCGACCGTCGTGAGCGTGTCTGTGCCCCAGCCGGTGACGCTGCCGGCCGCGAGGTCGACCCTGACGGCGCCGGGCGACTCCTGGTGCACGGCGTAGTCGAGCCCGGGCCCTCCGTCGACGCGGTCGTCCCCCGCTTCGCCTGCGAGCTCGTCGTCTCCCGGGCCGCCCGCGAGCGTGTCGTTTCCCTCGCCGCCGCAGACGACGTCCCGGCCGCCGCCTCCGTCGATCGAGTCGTCGCCGCCGAGCGCGAGGATGACGTCGGCGCCCCCGGTGCCGCGCAGCGTGTCGGGGCCGTCGGTGCCGGTGATCGTCGGCTGCTTGCCCAGGCAGCGCCCGTCCTGCGCGACGCCTGCAGCCGCCGGCACGGCGGCGAGCAGGGCGACGGTGACGAGTCCGGTCAGGCGCAGCGGCACAGGGGCTCCTTTCTCGCGTGCGTCCTGAACCCTCCTCGGCGGAGCGGGGTCCCTCCTTGAGCGGCTGGTTGAATGCGCTCGTGGCGAACGCAACGCTCGCGTACGCGCACGAGCTCGCCGAGCGGGACGCGTCGCTCGCGACCGCTCTGGCCGAGCTCGACGCGTTGCAGGCGCGGGCGCGAGCATTGCGCGGTCAGGCGGAGGAGCTGCACGAGCTTCTGCGACGGCTCCCGGGCGAGCGCACCGGCGCGGCGACGACGCTCGATCGTGCGCAGGCGGAGCTCGAGACGCGGCGCGAGTCGCTCGTCGAGGCCGAGCGTGCGCGTGGCAGCGGCCCCGAGCGCGAGCAGGCGGCCGCGCAGGCGCGCCGGGCCCTCGAGCGCGCGGAGGAGGAGCTGGAGGCGGCGGCGCGCCGGACGGTGGCGCTCGAGGAGCGAGAGCGCTCGGTCCGGGCGCGAGCAACAGCCCTGGGCGGAGCCGCCCGGGTGCTGGCCGCGGAGCTTGCGGCCGCGGCACGCGTGTCGGTGCGGGCGCCGGAGCCGCCGCAGTCCGGCCTGGACGCGATCCTGGCGTGGACGGCCCGGGCGGACGGAGCGCTGCTCCTCGCGCGCAGCGGCCTCGCGTCCGAGCGGGAGGCGGTGGTGCGGGAGGCGAACGAGCTGGCGGCCGCGGTGCTCGGCGAGCAGCCGGTCCCGGCGGGCGTCGGCCTGATCGTCGAGCGGCTCGACGCGGCGCTCGGCTAGCGGATCCGGCGCGAGAACCAGCGCACCGAGTAGCCCTTCGGCGACGACACGCGAATGGTGCCGGCGAGCACGTGCCCGTGAGCCCAGCGCGGGGTCCGCCAGATACACGTGGCGAGGCCGCGGTGGAAGCGGTGGACGCCGTTCCAGGCTGGGCGGCCGCCGACACGCGCGACGCAGCGGACGCGGCCGCTGGTGACCCGCTCGCCGCCCTTGGCGAGCACCAGAATCTGCCCGACGTACTTGCGGCCCGCGTGCGGACGGCGCTTCAGATGGAAGAGCTGGCTCGAGACGAGCGTCACCTTCGGGCGCACGGACGGTCGGCGAACGCTCGCCTGCGTGCGCGGGGCGCTCGCGGACGCGACGCCAAAGGCCTGCGCCCAGAACATGCGGCCGCCGTGAGCCGCGGCGCCGACGCCGATCGCGTTGTACGAGCCGCTGACGATGTTGGCGCGGTGGCCCGGTGAGTTGAGCCAGCCGTCCACGACCTGCTCGGGCGTCGAGTAGCCGTAGGCGATGTTCTCTCCCCAGGCGCCGCCGCCGTAGCCGCAGGCGGCGATCCGCTGGGCGGTCGAGCGCGAGACGGGCGGCGCCGGGTCGTCGTGCGACATGTAGCCGTACTTCGCCATGTGCCGCGCCTTCCACGTGGCGGCACCGGTGAGCGTCGAGGTCTGGTGGAGCGGCCGCAGGCCGTGGCGCGCGCGGAAGCCATTGACGAGCGCAACGACGCGATCGGCCAGCTCGGGCTTCGCAGCGCCCCAGTCGGCGCCGGGGACGCAGCTGCCGACGGCTGCGGCAGGCTTGGCGACGGTGCCGGCGGGGAGCAGAGAGGCGGCGAGGGCACAGCCGACGACGAGGCCGATCAGGTGCGGACGGCGCAGCACGCCCCCTGTTTCGGCTCGTTCCCGCCCGAACTTGAGTCCGCGGGGCGGATTCCGCAGCGCTATGGGAAACGTGCCCTCGCAGCGGCCCTTTCCCGGGCGGCGTTTAGCGCGGGTGCACCGAGGGGCACGCCGTGAGTGTGGAGGTGCTGATCCAGACCGCCAATCAGGAGCTGGCGAAGAAGGGCTTCGCCCCGACGAGGCCCGTGTCTATCGCAGCCGGCGAGGACGCTGAGGAGGCTATCCTGCGCGGGTCGCTGGTCAAGGAGACGCGAGAGACGACGGGCGAGATCGTGCGCGTCGTGCTCTACCTCCCCGAGCGCGACGACCTGGTCGAGCTCACCGGCGCGGGCTAGCGACTCCCGACGCCACTCGCCGACGCTGGTGGCCGCTCTCCGGAGAGTCTGCGACAGGCGCTCGGCGATCCCGATACGAGCAACCCGCCGTCTCCGGCGGGCCTAGAGCGGATGATGGGACTCGAACCCACGACCTTCTGCATGGCAAGCAGACGCTCTAGCCGACTGAGCTACATCCGCACGCGCCGGCCAGTATAGCCACGTTCGCGGGCCGCTCTCCGCCCCCGGTCAGGCAGGTGGACGGCGCGGGCCGAGCTGCTCCGTGAGCCGCTCGACGTGCTGGATCAGCTCGAGGTTGCGCTGCAGGAGCTCGGTGTGGACGGCCGCGATCTCCTCCCGATGCGTGGCGTCCGCCTCCATGTGCAACTTGTCCCTGTCCGCCTGCCGCGTCTGAGCGAGCAGGATCAGGGGCGCGGCGTACGCGGCCTGCGTGCTGAAGAGCAGGTTCAGCAGAATGAACGGGTAGGGGTCGAATGGCGCGAAGACCAGCTGGGCTGCGTTGAGCGTGATCCAGGCGACCACGAACGTGGTCTGGACAAGGATGAAGTACGGCGTGCCGAACACGCGGGCGAAGCGCTCGGCCAGCTGGCCGAAGCGATCGGCTCCGAACGGCGAGTGCTCGATGTGCGCATGGTGTGAGCTCACGGTGCGCTCCTTTCAGCCCTGAGAGGCGTCGAGCGCCTCGTTGACCAGCCGGTCGGCGAGCTCGTTGTGCTCCCGGCGCACGGCGCGGTAGCTGACGCGGGTGAGCCGCCTTGCGAGCCGCGAAGCCTCGAGCGAGAGCACACGCAGCGCCTCGTTCTTGACCCGGTACTCGCCGGTCATCTGCTTGACGAGGAGCTCCGAGTCGGACACGACCTCGATCTCGTCGACGCCGAGCTCGAGCGCGCGCTCGAGGCCGGCGACGAGTGCGCGGTACTCGGCCACGTTATTCGTCGCCACGCCGATCGCCTCGCCCTCGGCGGCGAGCACCGTGCCGTCGTCCGTCTCGAGCACGAACCCGTAGGCCGCCGGCCCCGGATTGCCGCGCGCGCCGCCGTCCGTCGAGAGGCGCGCCTTCATCCCCACATGCCCCCAAGGGGTCCCTCGCGACCCCTGGGATCACGGTATCGCGATGCGGCGCACGCGTCTGTGCCGACTCTGTGACGGAAGGCGCGCAGGCGGGGCCGCGCGGCCGGCACGGACCGTGAGTCCGCGGCGCCGGGGGGTCGCGTGCGCGTGGTCGAGACGGGCAGCCACGGTCACGGCGAGTGGAGCGCGTAGAGGTCGAAGGCCGGCTCTTCGTAAGGGTGCGCCGCGCGCAGCGCCGCGACGACCTCCGCCACGCGCTCGACCGGCACCACCAGCTCGACCCGGTACTCGGGCACGTGTTCCTCGGCGCCCACCGAGCCGATCGCCGGCTCGGCCCCCTTCCCGGCCAGGAACGTGCCCGTCCCGAGCGTGTACCAGGAGCAGCGCTCGTAGTCGCCGATGCGCCCTCCGCCGGCGGCGAAGCAGGCGTCGCGGGTGGCGTCGCGGGCGTCCTCTGGCACGAAGTAGACGAGCTTGTAGGTCACGTTTCGCTCCGCGACGGACCGGGAACCGCCGCGCCATGCCAACGATGACAGTTCAACCCCGCCCGACGCCTGAGGAACGCGCCGGCACGCAGGTGGAGATCGAGGTCGACGAGCCCTACACCGAGCACGCCGCGATCATCGAGGACTGGATCGCGCCGCACCAGAACTGGGAGCTGCTGCTCCAGGAGGGCACGGACTTCGGCCGGGCGAACAACGTCGAGGCCCGCATCCTCTTCGTCGCCGGGGAGCAGACCTCGTCGCTCGTGTTCCGGCTCGATCAGCTCGACGGCGCCACCGACACGGGCCAGGAGCTCCGTGCTGCGCTTCGAGGAACAAGACGGCATCGCCAAGCTCGCCCGCCTCCATCACCGGGCTCGACCTGGAGCTCTTCCACATGCTCACGTACCGTAGGCCCTCGCCGGGCCGCCGCGTCGGGCGCCCGGCGCTCTGACTGCGATCAGATCTGCTGGGCGGCGCTCACCGCTGCATCGCTCCGGAAGGCCCGCATCACGATCGACGCACCCGCGGCGACGACCGACGGCCGCGATCACGAGCGTGCCGACGTCGTCCGCCGTCGGCTTCAGCGCCATGATCCAGACGATCGTGAAGAGCAGGGTCAGGTCGAGCGCGCCGAGCGAGTCGAGCCGGCGTGCGAATCGTCCGACTTCGGGATGGCCCGGCCCGTGCGCCTCGATCGCGGCGTGCATCTTCTTGGTCGTCGGCTCGATCACGCCCACGCCGACGAGGAACGAAGCCCCCCAGCCGGCGAGCCCGAGCACGATCCAGAGCTGGTCGAACCCCCACGGGCCCTCGATCGTGAGCAGCAGGCCGAGCACGAACACCGCGAGCGACGTCGGGATGAACAGCCGCTGGGCGAGCCAGGCCGTATGCGCGCCGAGGCGTTCCGCCAAGAGCGGGTCCTGCGCCCTCTTCGCGCGCTGGAAGATGACAAAGAAGAGGGTTGCAGCTCCGAACCAGACTCCGGCGCCGGCGATGTGAAGGAACAGAAGCACCTCGTAGTACGACACGTCGTCTGACCTCCTGCTGGGACTCGGCCGAGCGTAACGCCTTCTATCGCTTCAGACAACCCCTTCGCGTGGTGGTCGCCCGGGAGCATCCGGATCGCGACATCGGCCGCGCCGTCACTCGGTGTCGATCTGCGCCCGCTGCAGCTTTCCCGAGTAGTCGACGTACAGCGACTTCCACTCGGTGAAGACGTCGAGCGCCGCCTGGCCCGCCTCGCGGTGACCGTTGCCCGTGTCCTTGGTGCCGCCGAAGGGCAGGTGCACCTCGGCGCCGATCGTGCCGGCGTTGACGTACGTGATCCCGGTCTCGAGGTCGCGCATCGCACGGAAGGCGCGGTTGACGTCGCGCGTGAAGATCGACGAGGACAGGCCGTACTTGACGCCGTTCGCGACGCGGATCGCCTCCTCGTAGGACGAGACCCGGATCAGCGCGGTGGTCGGTCCGAAGATCTCCTCCTGCGCCACTCGCATGCCCGCTTCGACGCCCCCGAAGATCGTCGGGCGATAGAAGAAGCCCTTGTCGAGCCCGTTCCCGGAGGCCGGCTCGCCGCCCGTCAGCAGCTCGGCGCCCTCGTCGCGGCCGATCTCGGTGTACGAGTGGATCTTGTCGAGCGCGCGCTGATTGATCACTGGGCCGACGTCCGTGTCGTCCTCCCAGCCTGGGCCGAGGCGCATCGCCTCCGCGGCGGCGACGAGCCTGCTCGCGAGCTGGTCGTAGACGGCCTCGTGCGCGATCACGCGGCTGGCGGCCGTACAGCGCTGCCCCGACGTCCCGAACGCGGACCAGACGATCCCGTCGACGGCGAGGTCGAGGTCGGCGTCGTCCATGACGATGACCGCGTTCTTACCGCCGAGCTCGAGGTGGACGTGCTTGAGCCCCTCGGCGGCCGCCTGCAGCACCTTGACGCCGGTCTCGCGCGAGCCCGTGACGGTGACGACGCGCACGTCCGGGTGGCGCACGATGCGCTCGCCGACGTCGCCGCCGAAGCCGTGGACGACGTTGACGACGCCCCGGGGGACACCGGCCTCGGTCAGCAGCTCGACGAACCGCTCGCCGAGAAGCGGCGTGTCGTTCGCCGGCTTGAACACGACGGTGTTGCCGCACACGAGGGCCGGCACGATCTTCCAGGAGGGGATCGCGATCGGGAAGTTCCACGGGGTGATCACGCCGACGACGCCGATCGGCATCCGGACGGACATGTTGAACTTGTCGGGCAGCTCGGACGGGGTCGTGTGCCCGAACAGTCGGCGGCCCTCGCCCGCCATGTAGAAGCTCATGTCGATCGCTTCCTGGACGTCGCCGCCTGCCTCGGCCTTCACCTTGCCCATCTCGCGCGTCATCAGGTCGGTGAGCTCGTCCTTGTGCTCGGTCAGAAGCTGCGCGAAGCGGAAGACGATCTCGCCGCGCTTCGGCGCCGGCACGAGCCGCCAGCGCTCGTAGGCGCCCTTTGCGGCGGCGACCGCGCGGTCGACGTCCTCTTCGCTCGACTTGGGAAAGGAGCCGAGCAGGTCGCCGTTGGCCGGGCTCGTCGACTCGAAGGTCTCGCCGGAGGAGGCGTCGACCCAGTCGCCGTCGATGAAGTTCTGGAAGCTCTTGGCCCCGACCGTGCTCACGGCGCGGATCTTATGTCGCGGGCTCTACCGGCAGAGTCGGTGACCAGGGGTGGCCCGGCCGCGGCGCCGGCCGGGGCGCTTGCCCGGGCTCGAGAGGGGCCGCCCCTGGTACTCGTGGCGCTCCGACGCCCGACGCTCTCAGGCCGTCAGCCGCAGCGGCGCACTGCGCTGCTCAGGCGAGAGCCAAGCGCCCAGAGCGCCTGTTGCCGTCAGCTACGACATCGCCATCGTGGCGCCAGGCGATCACCGAGGCGCGCCGGACACGGGTGCGCTCGCCGCCCTCCGCGCTCGCTACGTCGGTTCGACCGCGAGGGCGCCCGCGCTCAGGCGTCGGGCGGCGGCTCGGTCGTGAGGAACGTCCCGATCGCCCGCGGCCGGCGGCGGTCGCGGATCTCCCGCTTGCCGCCGGGCTCGCGGCCGGCGCGCCGGTCGGGGCCGTCGCGGCGGTCGAGGAGCACGGTCACGTTGGGGTTGTCCTTGTAGTGCTCGACCAGCTTGTCGAACAGCTCATCCTCGAGCTCCGGGGGGACGACGCAGTAGATCACCCTCTGATTCTACGAGCCCGGGCGGCGAACGCCTTCCCCCGGCCTGGGCCGTCCACTCTCCGAGCCTCGAGACATGCCCGCGCCAGACATGTCCCCTCCGGCCAGGTCCGAGGCCGCACCCCACCCTCCCCGAGGGGAGAGCTGCCTCCACCTCCCGCCCGGGCTCGACGGTACCGCTCGAAGACGCACGCGTCTGTAGCAACAGTGCGCCGATTCTGCGCGGACGCGAGGAGCCGCGCATGGGCGCAGCGGCGACCTGGACAGGCCGGCTGTGCTCCGGGACCGGATCGTCCCGAGTGGCGTGGACGCGGAGTTGCCGGGCTGGCGCCCGGGCTCCCTAGACCCGCGCGACGTTGGGAAGGAGCCGGCCGTCCTCGGCCAGCTCGCCGTTCCATTCCCGGTAGGCGGCTTCGAGCTCGTCGACCTCGTAGCCCCGCTCGGCCAGCCGCACCGGCTGCGGCGCGTCGAAGGAGACGCGGTACTGGTACCAGGAGAGATCCCAGGCGACCGTGACGACGACCTCGGTGTTGATCCCCGAGAGCGGCACGATGCTGACCTGGGGCGAGCCGAGGCTGCGCGCGATGCCCCCGACCGTGCGCCGGTAGCTGCTGCCGTTGAAGAGCTCCGCTGCCTCGACGATTGCCTGCTCCGGCTTCGAGAGCCGCCGCAGGATCGGCTCGGCAACGACCGGGTCCTCGGCGCCCGCGCGCCGCGGGTCGAAGATCGCCGCCAGGCTGAGACGCCGCCGGCGGCGCAGCGGCGCGGCGGTCGGCGTGGTCGGGCTTCCCTCCTTGACCCAGCCGTGCTGGAGAGCGACCTCGTTGCAGAGCGGGCACACGTCGACGTAGCGATCGCCGCCGTCGGGCGTGTACCGGGTCGCCCGCTCGCCGACGAGCAGCGTGCGCTCGCAGATCGCGCAGATGAGCGCCGCATCGGGTGGCCGCACGGCGCGCATCAGTGGGCCGCCTCCTCCTGCTCGGACTGCGCCGCCGCGATCACCTTCTGGGCGATGTGGGCCGGCACCTCCTCGTAGCGGGCGAACTGCATGTGGTAGTCGCCGCGGCCGCCGGTCATCGACGTCAGCGCCTGCGAGTAGGTCAGCATCTCCGCCATCGGCACCTCGGCCTTGATGGTGGTCATGCCCCCCCGGGTGTCCATGCCCTGCAGCCGGCCGCGGCGGGAGTTGAGGTCGCCGTTGACCGCGCCCAGGGTGTCGTCCGGGGCCGTCACCTCGACGTCCATGATCGGCTCGAGCAGCACCGGGTCGGCCTGCTCGTAGGCGGTCTTGAACGCCATCGAGCCGGCGATCTTGAACGCCATCTCGGAGGAGTCGACGGTGTGGTACGAGCCGTCGACGAGCCGGACGCGGACCCCCTTGACGGGTGCGCCGGCGAGCTCGCCGTGCAGCATCGCCTCCTGGATGCCCTTGTCGACGGCAGGCCGGAAGCTCTGCGGGATGACGCCGCCCACGATCTCGTCCACGAACTCGTAGCCGGCGCCGTTGGCGAGCGGCTCCAGCACGATGTGGCAGTCGCCGAACTGGCCGCGACCGCCCGTCTGCTTCTTGTAGCGGCCCTGCGCGCGCGACTCCCTGCGAATCGTCTCCAGGTACGGCACGCGCGGTTGCCGCAGCTCGACCTCGACGCCGAACCGGCGCTTGAGCCGGTCGACTGCGACCTCGACGTGCATCTGCGACAGGCCCGCCAGGAGCTGCTCGGCTGTCTGCGGGTCACGGCGCAGCACCAGCGTCGGGTCCTCCTCGTGCAGGCGGCGGAGCCCTGCGCCCATCTTCTCCTCGTCGCCCTTGGCCTTGGGCGAGATCGCGAAGCTCATCACCGGCTCCGGCAGGTCGATGGCCGGCAGCTCGAGCGTGTGCTCGGCGTCGAGCAGCAGGTCGCCGGTCTCGACATCCTTCAGCTTGGCCACGGCCCCGATGTCGCCCGGGCCGAAGGCGTCGGCCGACGTGTGCTCCTTGCCCTGGAGGCGCAGCAGCGATCCCGTCCGCTCCTTGGCATGTGACCGAGCGTTGACGAGCGTGGAGTCCGAGGAGACCGTGCCGGCGACGACTCGGAAGAGGTTGATGCGGCCGGAGAACGGGTCGGCCACGGTCTTGAACACGAAGGCCGCGGTGGACGCGCCGTCGGCCGCGACCGCCGGCTCCTTGCGTGCGGGCGACGGCACGCCCTCGACGAGCAGGTCGAGCAGGGCCGTCGTGCCCAGGTTCCTGGAGGCGACGCCGCACGCCACCGGGAAGATCTCGCCGCGGGTGACGGCGTCCTTCAGCGCGTGCGCGACCTCCTCGGCGCCGAGCTCCTCGCCCTCGAGGTAGCGCTCCATCAGGCCTTCGTCGGTCTCGACGACCGTGTCGAGCAGCTGCTCGCGATACGTCTGCACCTGGTCGGCGAGCTCGGCCGGGATCTCGCCGGGGCTGCCCTCGCGGGCGCCCTCGGGGCTCGTGTAGGCCACCTGGTGGAGGATGTCGACGACGCCCGTGAGCTCGTGCTCCTCGCCGATCGGCAGGCTGACGGCGACGCAGCGGGGCGAGAGCTGGTCGCGGAGCTGCTCGAGCACGCGGAAGAAGTCGGCGCGCTCCCGGTCGAGCATGTTGACGAAGAGGACGCGGGAGAGGCCGAGCCGCTCGGCCCGGTCCCAGAAGCGCCCGGTCTGCACCTCGATGCCCATGACGCCGCTGATCACGAACAGCGCGCCCTCCACGACCATGAGCGAGGCGATGCCGTCGCCCTGGAAGCTCGGCTCGCCCGGCGTGTCGACGAGGTTGATGTTCCGTTCCTGCCAGTCCACGTGGCAGAGCGAGGCCGAGATCGACATCGAGCGCCGCTGCTCGTCGTCGTCCCAGTCGGAGACGGTCGTCCCCGCTTCGATCGTGCCGAGACGGTTGGTCGCGCCGGCCTGGAACAGCATGGCCTCGACGAGCGACGTCTTGCCGGTTCCGCGATGACCGACGACGGCGACGTTGCGAATCTTCCCGGGTTCGAGTGCCGGCATGGGCGAAGTTCCTCCTCGTATCGACGTGGCAGGCCTGCGGCAGGCCGGGGACGATCTTACCGCGGCTCTGAGCAGCTGTTTTGCGCCGAGCGGCTGCTCAGGCGCGGCCGCCCGCGAGGCGGGCCTTGAGGCGGAGGATCGCCTTGGTGTGCAGCTGGGAGACGCGCGACTCGGTGACGCCCAGGACGTCGCCGATCTCGCGCAGGGTCAGCTCCTCGTAGTAGTAGAGCGTGACGACGAGCTTCTCGCGCTCGGGCAGGCGCGCGATCGCCTCGCCGAGCGCCTCCCGGAGCTCGGTCTGCGCGAGGGCCCCCTGCGGGTCGGGGCCGGCGGTGTCCTCGATCGTGTCGATGAGCGCGACCGAGTCGCCGCCGGAGGAGCCGGAGACCGTCCAGAGCTCGTCGAGCGCGGCGATCGAGGAGCGGGAGATGTCGGTGAGGCTGTCGTCGAGCTCGCCCTCTGTGATGCCGAGCTTGGTGGCAATCTCGTCGTCGGTCGGCGCCCGGTGCAGGGTGCGCTCGAGCTCGGCCATCGCCCGCTCGATGTCGCGCGCCCGCGAGCGCACCGAGCGGGGCACCCAGTCGAGCGAGCGCAGCTCATCGATGATCGCCCCCTTGATACGCGCGATCGCGAACGTCTCGAACTTGATGTCGCGGCCGGGGTCGAAGCGGTCGATCGCCCCCATGAGCCCCAGCAGGCCGTACGAGACCAGGTCCTCCTCGTCGACGTGCGCCGGCAGCCCGCTTCCGACGCGGCCCGCCACGTACTTGACGAGCGGCGCGTAGGTCAGGATCAGCCGGTCGCGGATCGCCTTGTCCTTGGACTGCTGGTACTCGAGCCAGAGCTCCTGGGTGTCCTCCACCGCCACGCTCAAGAGAATACGGCGCCCCCAGGCCAACTCCTCATGACACCCGTCTCCGCGGCCGCAGGGCGCCCCACGCGAGCGTGGCCAGCCAGAGGGCCATCACGCCCGCCGCGAGCGCGACCGGCCAGACGCCGGCGTCGCCCGCCGCCCACGCAATGCCCGCGAACGCGAGCGTGAGCGCCGAGAAGAGGACGCCGAGCGCACGTCGCTGCGACGGGGCCCTCACGCCCCGACTCTACTGCTGCTCCTCCTCGTCCGGGAGCGCCCGCTCGCGCTCCCCCTCGTCCTCGCCGTAGCCCTTGCCCGCCTGCTCCTCGAGCAGGTCGTCGGTGCCCGGGTCGTGCCTGCCGCTCTGGTCGTCCGTGTGCTCGCTCATGGTCGGCCGTGTTCCCGCGAGGTGCGCGGCTGAACCCCCCTCGCGCCCGAATCCCCTGATCGAGGGCGGGGCTATGATCGAGGCTCGAACCGCTCAGGGGCGTAGCTCAACTGGCAGAGCACCGGTCTCCAAAACCGGGGGTTGCAGGTTCGAGTCCTGTCGCCCCTGCTGCGCGCCCGCCGAGCAGCCTGGGCAGGCGCTAGCGGACGAACCTGGCGAACGACTTCGTCAGCTTGCTGCCCGCCGCCGTCACCACGATCGTGCCGCGGAGGAGCTTGCCGGCGGCCGTCGCGGGAACGCTGAAGACGCACGTCGCCGTGCCGGCGGCGAAGCGGCCGCGTGACGCCTCGACGGGCTTCCCGGCGACGCGCGCCGCGCAAGCGACCTGACCGGCACCGACCGCCGCTCCCGTGTGCGTCCGGATCGAGGCACGGACGACCAGGCGCTTCCCCGCCCGCGGGACGGCGGGCACTAGCGTGAACCGCTGCGTCCGCAGCAGCGGGGAGCGCCGCACGGCGTAGCGCCACAGCGTGCAGATGCCCGAGCCCGTGGACGCTGCGCAGCCGGCGGGCTGATGCGGCGCGACGTCCGCGGTGATCGCGCTGAGGTCGTACTCGCGCGTCGCAGGGTCGTACCGGACACCAGCGGTGACGAGGGCGGCGAGGCCGAGGCGGTCGCTGCCCAGCTCGTCGGCGTGCAGGATGAATGCTGCGACCCCGTCGCGGTACGAGAAGCGCATGCCGGCAGCTCGGGCCGCGTCGGCACCGCCGCTGCAGGTCGGGCCCGTGCAGCGGAAGAGCCCGGCGCCGCGCTGCGCGTCCCAGAGCAGGAACAGGTCGAGCCCGAGCCGGTCGGCGCCGGCGGTGAGCCCGGTGGTGGTGTCGCGGTCGGCGTCGATCCAGAGCCGGATGCGCATGTCCTCGCCGAGCGCCGGCCGGTCGGCAACCAGGATCCGGAAGGTGACGAGGCCGTCGTGGTCGTTGCTGACCAGCACCCGCGCGATGTCGGGGCCGCCGGGAGTCTCGCCGCGCTGATCGGCAAAGGTCGCGCCGCCCGCGACGGAGCGCGCGCCGGACACCGGCACGACCGCGAGCGCGGCCAGCAGGATCGCCGCTCCGGCAATCCGCACTGTGCTCCCTCCGATCAAGGCCTCCACCCGTAGGTTCCTGCCGCCTAGCGGCACCTGCACTGTACGACGATACGGAGGTCACCGCCAGAGTCTCGCGGCACCGCGCCGGGCGGCCGGTGCCAGCGGCGAATCAAGCCTCCGTCAGGAGCCGGCGAGGGCCGCTGCGATCGCGGCCTCGACCCCCATCGGCCGGATGCCGAAGACGCGGGCACCCTCGTCGCGGACGACGGAGGCGTGCCGGAGGCTCTCGAGCAGCTTCAGCGCCTCCTGTGCGTCTCCAGGAAGCCGCTCCGCTGCCGGCTGTGCGATCCGGGTCGCAGCCGCCGCAACGGCGTCCGGGACCGGGACCGCAAATGTCCTGTGCGTCGCGCCAACCGCCTGCGCATACGCCTCGATCAACGCTCGATAGCTGATCTGGTCGCTCCCGCCGATCTCGAAGATCCGATCGCCCTCGATCTCGGTGTCGGCCGCCGCCGCGAGGTAGACGACGACGTCGGCGAGAGCGATCGGCTGGGCGAGGTTGTCCACCCAGTCGGGCAGCACGACCAGGGGCAGCGTGTCGACCAGCCGCCGAATCAGCTCGAAGGAGAGGCTCCCCGCCCCGATCACGATCGAGGCTCGAAACTCGAGCGTCGGCACACCGGAGCCGCGCAGGATCTGCCCGACGGCGACACGGCTCGCCATGTGCGACGAGAGGTCGGGATCGCTCTCGTCGACGAGGCCGCCGAGGTAGACGATGCGCGCCACCCCGGCGCGTTCGGCAGCGGCCGCGAAGTTCTCGGCCATCGTTCGTTCCTCGTCCTCGAGCGCCGTGCCGGCGCCGAGCGCGTGGACGAGGAAGTAGGCCACGCACCCCTCGACGAATGCCTGCTCGAGCGAGTCGCGGTCGTCGAGGTCTCCCTCGATCACGTCGACGTCGGGGCCGAGGTCGGCTCGTTCGGCATCTCTGACGAGACAGCGCAACCGACGGCCCTTGCCGAGCAGGTACGGCAGAAGTGCGCCGCCGATGTGCCCCGTCGCGCCGGTCAGGACGATCGTCCGCTGATCCTCAGCCGGCATTGCACCATCTTGGCGCACGCAGGCAGATAGAGGCGTCGCGCGGCGACGGAACAGCCTGTCGTGCCGTGCCCGCCGGGAGCGGCGGACTACGGTGGTGGCGTGGGCATCCGGCCCCGATCCATCCTCGTGCTGCTCGCTTCAGGGCTGCTGCTCGGGCTTGGAAACGCTCCGCCCGCCTTTGGGCACGAGGACGCTCCCAGCGGGTTCCGCTCCACCGTGGAGGCTGTCCGCCCCCCTCTGCCGGGGCTGCAGGTGCGCGTGCTCGGCGGCGACGACCAGCTGCAGCTCGTCAACGAGAGCGACGTGGAGGTGATCGTCCTCGGATATCAGGGCGAGCCCTACCTGCGCTTCTCGGCAGACGGCGTCTACGAGAACCGCAGCTCGCCCGCCGTCTATCTCAACCGCGACCGCTTGGCCGCGGGCTCTGTCCCCGCCGAGGCAGACGCGGACGCAGCCCCTCGGTGGGTGAGGGCGAGCGAGGGCTCAGGCTTCTCGTGGCACGACAGTCGCATCCAGTGGACGAGCCGGACGCTGCCGCCAGCGGTGCAGGAGGCGCCGGGTGAGCCGCACCGGATCCTCGCCTGGCGTGTTCCCGCCCAGGCAGACGGCCGCCCGCTGCAGATCACGGGGACGCTCCTCTATCTGCCAGGCGGCGGCGGCGGTCCCCGCTGGTGGCTGCTCGGGGTGCTCGTCGGGCTTGCCGCCCTCGCTGGAGCGGCGGCGTTCGTCCTCTACCTCCGCCGTCCGGCACCGCCGTGAGCCTCCGCGTCGCTCGGGACGGCCCGTACGCTGGCGGGGTGTTCCGGTACCTCTGGTTGAGCGCGTCGCTGGGCCTGCTCGCTCTGGCGGCGGGCTGCGGCGGCGGCGAGACGGCCGGAACCGAGACGGGTGCGGTGGTCTCGGCACCGCCCTGGGCCGCCGAGCTTCTGCGGGAGCCTGGTCCCGAGGGAGCGGCGCTGCTCGCGGGCACCGACTTTGCCGTCGGCCGCAACCGCGTCAAGTTCCTCCTCGTCCGCGACAACGGTTCGCTGGTGCAGGCGCCGGTGGCCGACGTCGTCCACCGGCCCGACCCGGAGGCCGCACCCGTGCGAACAACTGCACGCCTCGAGTCGTTCGGCGTCTCTGCGGCACCCGGCGAGCATCCACGGAGCTTCTACGTCGCCGAGCTCGAGCTGCCGCATCCCGGCAAGGCATGGCTCGTGATCCACCCGCGCGGCGTCGCCTACCAGGGCTTCCAGCTCCTGGACGTGCGGCAGCAGTCGCAGGCCGTCGGGCTCGGTGAGCGGGCGCCTGCCTCTGCGAACCCGACGGTCGCCACGCGGCCGGCCCGGGAGATCACGACGGCCCGGCCGCCGGACACGGCGCTGCTGCAGCACACGGTCGCGGACTCGCTCGAGCAGCGGCTGCCGTTCGTGGTCGCCTTCGCGACGCCGGCGTTCTGCCGCAGCCGCACCTGCGGCCCGACCGTGCAGGTGGTCGAGCAGGTGCGTCGCCGGTACAAGGGTCGCGGCATCCGCTTCATCCATGTCGAGATCTACGAGAACAATCTCCCCGGCAACGGCGTCAATCCCTGGGTGCGCGAGTGGAAGCTGCCGAGCGAGCCGTGGGTCTTCGTCGTCGGCCGCGACGGACGCGTTCGCGACCGCTTCGAGGGCGCCGTGTCCGTGAACGAGCTCGACGCGTCCGTACGCCGCTACCTGCTCGGCTGACGACGCGGGAGACCCGCGCTGGCACCATGGGGGCGTGCTTCGGTCGCTGCGTCCGTGGCTCCTGACCCTGCCGCTCGCGGCCGCGGGGACGCTCGCAGGCCACGCGCTCGCCTACAGGGCCGTCGGCATCGCGGGCGACGACCTGCACGGGTACCTGGCGCACCTGCCGCGCCTCCTGGTGCTGCTGCTCGTGCTCGGGCTCGTCGGCGCGAGCCTGGTCGAGCAGGACGCCCGGCTCGCCGCCTGGCCGTTCCCCGCCGTGGCGGTGGCCGGCTTCGTCGTCCAGGAGCATCTCGAGCGGCTCGCGCACGACGGCTCGCTGCCCGTGCTGGTCGGGCAGCCCGTGTTCCTCCTCGGCCTGGCGCTGCAGCTGCCGGTGGCGCTCCTCGTCTGGATCCTCGCGCGCCTGCTGCTGCGCGTGGTCGGCCGCCGCGGGCTCGCTTCACTCGTCGAGTGCCTCAAGCCCACTCGTCGCGCCCGCCGGCCCGGTGCGCCTCCTCCCGTCCGGCCGCCCTCGGCGCACCGGCCGCGCGGTCCACCGCTCGCCGTCTGAGCCCGGGCGGCCGCAGGCAGGCCGCGCACGACGACGAACGGAGAATCACGATGAAGCTCACACCGATCCTTGCTCTCGCGCTGGCCGTGCTCGCGGCTGGCTGCGGCGGCGACGACGGCGCCTCTGCGACCGACGCCGACCCCACGGCGACGCAACCGAGCACGACCGCGGCGACCACCACCACGACGCAGGAGACGACCACGACCCCGGCGACGACGCCCGAGCCGGCCTCCACAACGGTGAGCATCACGCTGGTCGGCGCCTCGCCCAGGGGCGGCATCGCACGGCCGAAGGTCGAGCGCGGCGACCGCGTTGTCATCGTCGTGCGGAGCGACGTGGCCGACGAGGTGCACCTGCACGGGTACGACATCGCAAAGCCGGTCGCCGCCGGGGGCAGCGTGCGCATCCCCTTCCGCGCCACGATCCCGGGGCGCTTCGAGGTCGAGCTGGAGGAGCGGCACGTGCTGCTCGCGGAGATCACGGTCTCGTGACGGCCGCGGAGATCCTCCTGCCGCTCGCGCACGGCTTCGGAGGCATCCGCGACCTGCCGGTGCCGGAGAAGGTCTTCTACACCGGCTCGTCCGTCGTCCTGGTCGTCTCGTTCGTCCTGCTGGGGGCGCTCTGGAAGCGGCCACTGCTCCAGCGGCACGCCCGGGGCCGGCCGACCGAGGCGCTCAGCCGCGTGCTGCTCTCGACGCCGCTGCGGGTCGCCGTCCAGCTCGCGTCCGTGGCCATCTTCGCGGTCGTCTTCGCGGCCGCGCTGCTCGGGGACACGTCCAGCTTCCGGAACCTCGCGCCGACGTGGATCTACGTGGTCTTCTGGCTCGGAGTGCCCCTGCTGTCGGTGCTCTTCGGCGACGTCTGGCGCGTGCTCAGCCCGTGGCGGGCGATCGCCGACGGGTTCGTCTGGGTCGCCGATCGGGCGCACCTGTCGCCGAGGCCGTTGATCCCGTACCCGGAGCGGCTCGGCCGCTGGCCCGGGGCGGTGACGTTGTTCGCGTTCGTCACGCTCGAGCTGACCTATACGGAGCCGGCGTCGCCGCGCGCGCTGGCGGTGGCGATGGCGATCTACACGTACGTCGCGCTGCTCGGGTACGGCGTCTTCGGGCGCGAGGCGTGGCACCGCAAGGGCGAGGGGTTCGCGGTCGCCTTCTCCTACCTCGCGCGGATGGCGCCGCTCCACGTCGTCGAGGGTCGCCGGCTGGCGCTGCGCTGGCCGTTCACGGGGCTCGCCGGCGCCGAGCGCGAGCCGGGCGCGCTCGCCGTCGTCGCCGTCATGCTCGGGTCGGTCGGGTTCGACGGGTTCAGCCGCACGCGCGTCTGGCAGGACCTGCTCGCGCGCATCCAGCGGCCCTACCTGGTCGAGCACCCGGAGCAGGTCGACCGGATCGGCATGCTCGTCAACCTCGCCGGGCTCGTCGGCATCGTCCTGTTCGTGACAGTCGTCTACGTGGGCACGGCCGTGCTGATGCGCCAGGCGTCGCAGTCACCGCGGCCCCTCGTCGCCGAGTTCCTGCCCAGCCTGATCCCGATCGCGTTCGTCTACCTGGTCGCCCACTACTTCTCGCTGTTCGTGATCCAGGGGCAGTTCGCGATCCGGCTCGTGTCCGACCCGCTCGGCAGAGGCTGGGATCTGTTCGGGACAGCGACCTTCGCTCCCAACCTGACGGTGCTGTCGCCGGAGACGATCTGGTACGTGCAGGTCGCCGCGCTCGTCGGCGGCCACGTCGCGGGGCTCGCGATCGCGCACGACCGCGCGGTGACGCTGTTCACCGACCGGGGCGCGGCCGTCCGCTCGCAGTACGCGATGCTCGCCTTGATGGTCGTCTACACCGTCGGCGGCCTCTGGGTGCTGTCGCAGGGCTGAGCGCGCGAGCCCTGGAGGGTGGAGCGGCGCCGGGCTACCCTGGCCGCATGGCGCTGCCCTCGCAGCGTGCCAGCACCGCACCGCCCGCGGGGGCGCGAGAGCGTCACGAGCGACGGCTGCGGGCGAGCGGCACCCGCATCGCAGACGGCATCCGCGCTCGGCCGCTCGCGGCCCACCTGGTGCTGATGGGGGCCGTCGCCTTCAGCGGCGGCATTCACGCAGGGCTCGTGCCGGCGCATCTCGACGACGTCCTGCTTCTCCCCGTCTCGTTCGCGGCGGCAGCTGTCGCCCTCGGCGCCGTCGCGCTCGCTCTCGGCCTGCGGCCCGGCAGCGTCTGGCCCCCGCGGGCCGCGGCCGGGATCTTCGCCGGACAGCTCGTCGCCTACCTCGTCTTCACCGAGGATCTGCTCGACCCGATCGGCGTCACCACCAAGGTCGTTGAGGCGGCTGGCATCGTGGTCGCCCTCTCGATCGCGCCCGCGCCCGAGCTCGCCGGCGAGCGGCGCGCGCTGGCCCCGGTCTACGTGCTGCTGGTCGCCTTCGTCGTGCTCGTCGCGCTGCAGGCATCGGGCCAGCACGGCCACTGACGCGGGCTCACCCGGCCACGCGCACCTCGAGCTCCTCGGAGCGGACCTGCTCGCCGTCGGCCCCGTAGTGGCTCACGCGCAGGCGCACCGACGCCCGGGCCTGGTCGACCCCGTCGACGGTCGCGATCCGCACCGGCAACCCCGACCGGACGTCGGCGACCTCGGTCCAGCCGTCGCGCTCGACGGCGAGCCAGCGTGCCCGGGCCGCGGGGTCGACCCAGAGGAACGCGACGGTTCGCTCGTCCCGGTCGACGCAGCCCGCCAGCTGCAGCCGGCGGTCGGCGAGCCGGCCTCCGATGCGCTTGCCCGCCGAAGCCCCGCACCGATCGCCGTCGGGCCCGGGCCCAGGCTCCAGCGAGCGAGCCGCCGAGTCGCAGGCGTAGACGAGCGGGCCGACCGCGAACGTGATGCTGCCCCCGTCGACGCCGGTCCGGACGACCGCGACGCCCCCATCGGCGCGGACGCCGCGAAAGCGCTCGGCGCACGCGCGGACCGCCGGCGCCCCGCGCGGGAGCGATCGGACGGTCGTCATCACCGCGTTGTCGAGCCCGTCGAGCACGCCCGGCACCGGGGCAGGACGCGCCCCGTCGTACAGGCGCGAAGGGGCGTCCGCACCGCCGCCGGCGCACCCGGCCAGGAGCGGCAGCAGCACGGTGGCGGCGCCGACGCGCCGCCACCGGCCAGCCTCGGCTAGGCGTCCCAGCCGAGCCGTCTCACACCTCCGTAGTCCGAGCTGCCGCGGTACGTGCGCGTCCAGATGTTCGTGCCGTACGCCTCGCCCTTGGCTTCGACGATCTGATCGGTGCCGTCCGCGTTCTTCGCGTAGATCATCCCGACGTGGTACGAGCTCGCCAGCGCGTCCATGCGGATCAGGCCGCTCTTGGCGTAGGTCACGTTGGGCTCGCCGGCGCCGACCATGAAGCTCTGCGACGTGTACGGGCCGTGCACGAAGCGGAGCATGTTCCACTGCCATGCGCCTTTGTCGGACGTGTTCTCCGACTCTCGCCACACCTTGAACGTGAAGCCCGAGCAGTCCCCGCCCTCGCCCCGGGTGTTCGGATCCTGCTGCGGGTCGCCCGGCGCGTCGTCGACGTCGTTGTTGTTCCAGCACCCGCCGCCCCACTGGTACCCCTCCCAACGCGCCCGGAGGGCAACGTCGATGGAGCCGTCGCGCGTGAAGTACGACGTGTACTGGGGTGCGTTGGAGTTGCAGGTGTTGCCGACGAAGTTGGTGTGGTACGCCCAACCGGCGCCCGTGGCGGCGAGCGCCGCCGTAGTGACGACGGCGGCAGCGCAGGCAGCGAGGACGCTGCGCCTCCCGGTCATGAGGTCACCTCCAGGTCGAAGCGGTCGACGTGGACACCCGCCGGCGTCGAGCCGAGCTGGTAGAGCGAGCTCCCGCGGAGGCGGAAGCGGGAGAGCGGGGCCGTCTCCGCCCAGTCGGCGGAGTCGATCGAGAACCGCTCCCGCAGTCCTTCCGGCCCGAGCCGCAACACGACGAACTCGTCCCGGCCGCCGGCAAAGACGCGCACGACGGCCAGCACGCCGTCGCCGACCGGCGCTGCGAGCTGCACCTCGGCGAGCGGCGTCCGACTCGTGACCCGCCAGGAGCTCGTGACGCCCGCAGCCGTCGTGAGGGCGAGCCGCAGCTCGTCGCCGGTGCGCAGCACGACCACGCCCGAACCTCCCTCGCTCGGCTGCGCCACCCGGCCGCCGGCGCGCTGCACGGCGGCTCCGAGCGGCGACCCTGAGGGGCTCGCGGCCGGCAGCCACTGCTCCGACGGGTACTGCTTGACCACGGGCCCCCCGGCGGCGACCCGCACCTGCGAGGCGGTGCGATCGACCAGCGGCACGGTCGCCGCCGGCGCACCGGCCGGCGTGAAGCCGCGCAGGAGCGGGGCCGAGACACCGGCCGTCTCGAGCACCCAGAGCCTGCCGTCGTCCTCCACGGCGAGGTCGGCGATCGTGCCGTTGACCGCTAGCGGAACCACCTGGCGACCGCCACCGGGCCGAACGCGAAGCGCCCGGCGGTGCACCTGGTCGAGGAGGACGACAGTTCCGTCCGCGGCCACGTCGAACGACGACGGGCCGATCGGCTGCGTCTCGGGCCCGCCTTCGAGCCCGGCGGCCCCGTCGCCGTCGCCCCAGACCGCGCCGAGCACGCGCTGGGTCGTGCCGCGCGCTCGTCCGAAGACGTGCTGCCCGAGATCGATGGCCACCGCGTCTCCGAGCGGCAGGCTCCGGAGCGGAGCCGCGACGCCGCCGCTCGGGTGCGTGAGGCTCGCCCCCGTCGCACGGTCGCGCAGCACGGCGTAGTAGGAGAACCCTGCGGCCGCGCCGGCGATCGCGGCCGGGACCCGCGCGACGTAGCGTCCCTCGGCCGCCCGGCGATCGAGCGCCAGCTCCTGCGCCGCGAACGGGCCAGAGGCGCCGGCACGCACGAAGACGGTTCCCGCCGCGTCACATGCGTCCGAGCGGGCGCCGGTGGGCGGTGGGCAGTAGATGTCGTAGCGAAGCTCCACCGGCTCGCCGGGCACCGTCAAGAGCGGCGGTGTGTGCGCGACGTCGAGCAGCGGAGGGGGCGATCCCCGGCCCGCCGGGGTGTGATCGGCCTGGCCGCGGCCGGTTCCGCCCACCAGGACGAGCGCGACTGCGAGCACGAGCCCGGCCGCTCCACCGAGCAGGGCCCCGGCACGAACGGGCATCCGGAGCGCTGCGTCGAGTCGTCGACCATGAGCAGGTCGTCTACCTGACATGCATCCCTCCCTTCGGTCGTCCGTCGGCGCGCGCCTGGCGGTGTGGTAGTTGCCTCCATGGTAAACAGCCGGAGGAGGCGCCGCTAGTCGCTCTTTCGGACCTGTCCACTCGGGACAGTCATCCGAAACCGGGCGCGTGACGACCAACGGACGCGCGCACCCTCGCGACCCCTAGTTGGCGCGCGCTCGCGGACGCCTGGGCGCTACCGCGCTACTGGTTCCACTTGTCCGCGGTGACCTTGCCGTGGCCCTGGCTCTTCGCCCGTGGGTCGGCGACGTCCGGCGGCCTGCTCGCGTCCTGCAGCGAGGCGGACGTGTCGGGGGCGAGCCCCCTCGAGCGGCGTGCGGAGTGGCGCTTGCCGAAGCGCTGCATTCTGCGGAACATCCGGTTCACGAGCACCTCCGAGTCGACTGTCTGCCTTACCTCTACCCGCCGCGCCGAGTTCCACGCCGGCCTGTTCAGACTCTGTAAAGCCGGGCTTAGCGAGGCAACAACCTGGAGAGCACCCCGTCTGACCCCCTGAACGCGTTCCCCATCTCCGAGGAGGCCGATGAAGAGGTTCCTGCTGCTCACAGCCATCTTTTCGTGCGCTGCGGCGCTCATCCCCGGCTCTGCGATCGCGGCCCGCGGCATGCTCGTCGGGCTGTTCGACGAGACCGAGACGCTGGGCTATCCCGACCGGTCCTTCCCGCTGCTCAAGACGCTGCGCGTGAAGGTGATCCGCTCGTCGCTCTACTGGGCGGTCCCGCCGGCGTCGCCCGCAAGGGCCGTCCCGCCAAGCCGACGAACCCGGCCGACCCCAAGTACGACTGGTACGCGTACGACCGCATGGTGCAGATGGCACGAGACAACGGGATCAAGGTGGTCTTCTCGATCTACGGCACGCCGCCGTGGGCGAACCGGGGCGGGAAGCTGAACCGAGCCCCCCGCCTAGCGCGAGACCTCCGCAACTTTGCCTACGCCGCAGCCAAGCGCTACAGCGGCTCCTACGTCGTCGACGACGGCGATCCGAGCACGGTCGAGCGGCCGCTCCCCGCGGTGCGGCACTGGCTCGCCTGGAACGAGCCCAACAACCCCGTGTTCCTCTCGCCGCAGTACGTGCGCAAGGGCAAGGGCGCCAAGCGCCGCTGGGTGGCGCAGAGCCCGTGGGACTACGCGCGCATCTGCAACGCGGTCTACACCGGTGTCAAGGCGACGCTGATCCGTGGCGAGAAGGTCGCGTGCGGCGTCACGGCCCCGCGTGGCAACAACAATCCGAAGACCAAGCGCGCGTCGATCGGGCCGATTCCTTTTCTGCGGGCGCTCAAGAAGGCGAAGCTCCGCCGCTTCGACGCGTACGCCCACCATCCGTACTACAGCTCGCCCCGCGAGACCCCGTACTCGAAGCCGAAGACGAACCGCGGCAAGCGCGGCCGGATCGCGCCGCCGGTCGTGCTCGGGAACATCAACGACCTCGTCAAGGAGGTCACCCGGCTCTACGGCCGCAAGCGCATCTGGATCACCGAGTACGGCTACCAGACGCGCCCGCCGGACCGGCGCTTCGGCGTGACGCTGAAGAACCAGTCGCGCTACCTCGCCCAGGCGCATCAGATCGCTCGCAAGCATCCGCGCATCGACATGATGCTCTGGTTCCTGCTGCGGGATCAGCGCGCGCTCGGCGGCTGGCAGTCGGGGCTCCTGACCGCGAGCGGCAAGCGCAAGCCGTCGTTCAACACGTACCGCCGGATGCGCAAGTAACGACCGCTCAGAGCGGCAGATACGGAAGGCTCTCGCCCGCGGCGGCGTCACCGTCGCCGCGGGCGACGAGCACCAGTGCGTTGGCGGCCGCAGCCCGGGCGATCATGTGGGACTCCTGGCCCGTGACGGGCTCGAGCTCGACCCCGCCATCGCGCACCCTGTGGCGCGCACGCACCAGCTCGTCACGGGCCTCGTTGCGGCGCACGGCACGCGTCAGCGTCCCCCGGCCGTAGGCCGGCCGCGGCTCGGCCGCACCCTGCAGCGCGAGCAGCGCGGGTCGCACGAAGAGCTCGAAGCAGACGAGCGACGACACCGGGTTGCCCGGGAGGCCGAAGACGAGCGTCCGGCCGCGGACCCCGAACCAGAGCGGCTTGCCCGGCTTCATCGCGATGCCCCAGAAGACCTCCTCGACACCGAGCTCGGCGCCGACGCCGCGAACGAGGTCGTGCGGCCCGACGGACACGCCGCCGGAGGAGACGAGCACGTCGCGCTCCAGGCCGCGAGCCAGGGCCTCCCGGTGCGCCTCGGGCTCGTCGTCGACGGGCGCGAGGCGCTCGGCGACCGCCCCTGCGGTCTCGCTCTGGGCGACGAGCATGACGCCGTTCGCATCGTAGATCTGCCCCGGCGCGAGCTCGCTGCCGGGCTGGCGGAGCTCGCTTCCCGTCGCCAGCACGGCGACGCGGGGGCGGCGGGAGACGGTCGCGAAGGGCACGCCCCCGGCCGCGAGCGCGGCGAGCTGCGCCGGGCCGAGCCGCGTGCCCGCAGCGACAAGGGTGTCGCCGCGACGCACGTCGCCTGCTCGCGGGCGCACGTGCGCACCCGCACCTGCGGCGTCGGGCACCTCCAGCACACCGTCCTGCTCGCGGACGACCTCGATCGGGACCACGGCGTCGGCGCCCTCCGGCACGGCGCCGCCGGTCGCGATCGCCATGGCCTCGCCCGGCTCGAGAGGGCGCGACGCGGGTCGCCCCGCCGCGATCCGCTCGACCACGGGCAGCGTTCCCGGCGTATCGGCCGCACGGAGGGCGTACCCGTCCATCGCCGAGCTCGCAAAGGGTGGTAGGTCGACTCCGGCCTGCGCGTCCTCGAGCAGGATGCGCCCGCCGGCGTGGCCCAGCGCGACCTCCTCGGCCTCCAGCGGCACGACGCGCCCGAGGACCGCGTCGAGAGCCTCCGCGAGCGAGAGGAGCGGCGGCATCTCAGGCGGTGCGGCGCGAGCCGGTCAGCGCGGCGGTGAGGCCGAGCCCGACGAGGATGCCGCCGGATGCCCAGCGCCCTGCGCTCGCCGCGCGCGCGGTCCGCCGCAGCCGCGGCGCGACGGTGCCGGCGATGACGGCGTAGGCGCCGTCGCTGACGAGCCCCAGGAGAACGAAGGTCAGCCCGAGCACGAGCAGCTGTGCGGCCGGCGCCGGCCCGTTCGGGTCGACGAACTGCGGCAGGAACGCGAGGAAGAAGAGCGCCGTCTTCGGGTTGAGGATCTGCACCGTGGCCGCACGCGTCAGCCGCCTGCCGAGGTCGCGGCCCGTCGCGAGCGCGGGCGGCGCTCCCGGACGCGCGAAGACGGTTCGCAGGCCGAGGACGATCAGGTAGGCGGCACCCGCGTACTTGACGATCTCGAACGCTCGCGCCGACGAGACGAGCAGCGACGACAGCCCGAGCGCGGCGGCGGCGACGTGGACGAGCGAGCCACAGTGGATGCCGACCGTCGAGACGAGCCCCGCGCGCCGGCCCCCCTCGATCGTCGACGCGACGATGTAGAGCACGGCGGGGCCCGGTACCAGCAGCAGCGCGAGCGCCGCGACGATGAAGAGCCCGTAGAGCGTCGGCTCAGGCATGCCGTCTTCCTAGCACGGGCGCAGGGCGCGCGCAGCCCCGAGTCGGCCGGGCTCACGCGAGCTGCCCCTGGCCCGGGCAGCCACTGGCCGGCGGGGACATGTCCGCGGGGCCGGCCGCAGGCCTCCCTCCGGTCTCGACGCTAGCGGTGAGAGGCGCACGCGTGTGTGACGCGGGGAGCGCCGGAAGCGTGGCGGTCTGGCGCCGGCGGTACGCTCCGCCCGGTGGCGCTGCTGACCTCGCAGGTCGAGCGGGACTCGGAGCTCTTCGCCGGCCGGCGGGAGCGCATGTCGGCGCTCGTCGACGAGCTTCGCGAGCGGACCGCGACCGTGGCGGCAGGAGGCGGAGAGCGCGCGCTCGAGCGGCATCGCTCCCGGGGCAAGCTGCCGGTGCGGGAGCGCATCGATCGCCTGGTCGATCCCGGAAGTGCCTTCCTCGAGCTGTCGGCGCTCGCCGCCTGGGGCGTCTACGACGACCAGGCACCGGCCGCCGGCGTCGTGACGGGCATCGGCGTAGTCGAGGGCCAGGAGTGCGTGATCGTCGCCAACGACGCGACCGTGAAGGGCGGCTCCTACTTCCCGCTCACGGTCAAGAAGCACCTGCGGGCGCAGGAGATCGCCGAGCAGAACCACCTGCCGTGCATCTACCTGGTCGACTCGGGCGGTGCCTTCCTGCCGCTTCAGGCCGAGGTCTTCCCCGACCGGGAGCACTTCGGGCGCATCTTCTACAACCAGGCCCGCCTCTCCGCGAAGGGGATCCCCCAGATCGCGGCTGTCATGGGCTCGTGCACGGCCGGCGGCGCCTACGTGCCGGCGATGAGCGACGAGACGATCATCGTCCGGGGCACCGGCACGATCTTCATCGGCGGCCCGCCGCTCGTGAAGGCCGCGACCGGCCAGGACGTGAGCGCCGAGGAGCTGGGCGGCGCCGACGTCCACGCCCGCCGTTCGGGCGTCGCCGACCACTACGCCACCTCCGACGAGCACGCCCTCGCCCTCGTCCGCCAGGTCGTCCGCAACCTCCACCGCGGCCGGCACGCTCCCTGGGAGGTCGCAGCGCCCGAGCCGCCCGTCGCCGACCCCGAGGATCTCTACGGGCTCATCCCCGACGACCACCGCCAGCCGTTCGACCCGCGCGAGGTGATCGCCCGCCTCGTCGACGGCTCGCGGCTCGACGAGTTCAAGGCGCTCTACGGCGAGACGCTCGTCACCGGTTTCGCACGCATCGAGGGCTTCCCGGTCGGCATCCTCGCCAACAACGGCGTCCTGTTCGCCGAGTCGGCGCAGAAGGGCGCCCACTTCATCGAGCTCTGCTGTAAGCGGCGGATCCCGCTCGTGTTCCTGCAGAACATCACCGGCTTCATGGTCGGCCTCGAGTACGAGGCGGGCGGGATCGCACGGGACGGCGCCAAGCTGGTGACCGCCGTCGCCTGCGCGGAGGTGCCCAAGTTCACGGTCGTGATCGGCGGCTCGTTCGGCGCCGGCAACTACGGCATGTGCGGCCGGGCCTACGGGCCGCGGCAGCTCTGGATGTGGCCGAATGCGCGCATCTCGGTCATGGGCGGCGAGCAGGCGGCGACCGTCTTGACGATGGTCGGCGATGCGGATCCCGACGAGATCCGGGCCAAGTACGAGGCCGAGGGCAACCCCTACTACTCCACGGCCCGGCTCTGGGACGACGGCATCATCGACCCCCTCGACACGCGGCGCGTCCTCGCGCTCGGCGTCTCGGCGGCGCTGAACGCCCCGATTCCCGAGACGACCTTCGGCGTCTTCAGGATGTAGCGGTGGGGTACGACGCGGCGGACGTCGGCGAGCTTCCCGGCGAGGGACCGGGCGGCACCGTGCGCAAGGCGAGGCGCGCGGTTGGCGCGCGCGCGTTCGGCTTCAACTACTTCGTCTTCCCGCCCGAGCACACGGGGCACGAGCACGACCACGCCGCCGACGGCGAGGAGGAGGTCTACTTCGTCGTCAGGGGCTCGGGCGTGATGCGGGTCGACGGCGAGGAGGTCGAGCTTCGTCCCGGCCGGGTGGTGCGTGTCGATCCGGAGTCGACGCGCGTTCCGGTCTCCGGCCCCGACGGCCTCGAGTTCCTGACGGTCGGCGCCCCGCTCGACGGCACCTACGAGCCGCCGTCCTGGGGCTAAGTGCTGCTGCGGCTCGTGCTCTGGAACCTCGCCGACTCGGAGACGACGATCGGGGAGCTCCGCCGCTATCTGCGGGACGAGTCGGTGGACGCGTTCGCCGAGGTGCCCGGGCTCCGCTTCAAGGCCTGGGTGTCGGACGAGGTGACCGACCGCTGGGGCGCCGTCTACCTCTGGGAGTCGCGCGAGGCGGCCGATCAGGAGCTGCCGAGCCGTACCCGGGAGCTGATCGGCAAGGATCCTGACGTCGCCGAGGAGTTCGACCTCGAGGCCACGATCGAGGGCCTCTTCGCCGACGAGGAGCTGTCGCGGCTCGGCCTCGCCTTCGAGGGCTGAGCGGCCGCAGACCGCGCTCGCCCGCGCGCGTGAATCCCCCCGCCCTTGGGTGGGGCCCTCCCACTCGGACCCCGGTTGAAGAAGTAGCAGGCGCGAGCGCGCACGTCTGTGCCGTCTCTGTGCCGACTCTGCACCGTCGGGGCCGCGGGCCGAGATCGCGGCGTGCCGCGACTCCTGGCGCCGGCCACGAGCGCGCGGCCGGGTGCAGACGGCAGCGTCCCGAGGCCTGCGAAAGCGCGGGCCTAGAGCACGAACGTCTCGGGGAAGACGGCACCCGCCTCGAAGCGCTCCAGCCGGTAGGGGGAGAGATCGAGCGGGGGCTCGTCACCGAGCAGCTCGGCGGCAACGGCGTCGCCGACGGCAGGCGCCTGCATGAACCCGTGACCCGAGAAGCCGGCCGCGACGTAGAGGCCCTCGCCGGCCGGCCCGATGATCGGGTGCGCGTCGGGCGTCATGTCGTACAAACCGGCCCAGGAACGCCGCACCGGTGCGCCCGCTCCGGCCGGAAAACGGCGCGCGAGCCGGTCGCGCCAGTCCTCCACGAGCGCCTCGTCGACCCACTCTCGCTCGCCCCAGCGCAGCTCGTCCTCGGCCATCGCGAGCCGAAGGCCGTCCGAGCCCACCGCGCGGAAGTGGAAGCCGGTCTCGAGCTCGATCGTCATCGGCAGGCCGGCCGGGATGCCGGCGACGGGCCCGACGTCGACGAGCTGGCGGCACAGCGGTCGGATCGGCAGCTCCACCCCGCGCTCGGCCGCGAGCGCCGGCGAGCGAGCGCCGCAGGCGACAACCAGCTTGTCACCAGCGATCTCGGCAGCTGCGACGCCCTCGCGCACGTCGACGCCGAGTGCCGCTGCGCGCCGGACGAGCTCGCGCGTGACGCCGGCCGGATCAGCGACGCCGTCCTCCCGGCAGACGAGCGCGCCGTCAACGTCGTCGACGCGGAGGCCCGCGACCCCGCCCGCATCCGCCCACTCGACCGGCACGCCGAGGCCGCGCTGCAGCTCGTAGCGCCGTTCGAGCTCCGCCAGGCCCGCGGGACTCGTCGCCAGGAAGAGGTAGCCCACCGCCTCGAAGAGCGGCGCCCCGAGCTCCCGGAAGAGCCGTAGGCTCGCCTGTGCGAGCTGCACCTCCGCCGCGGTCGAGAACTGCTGCCGCACGCCGCCCATCGCCTTGCCCGTCGCTCCTCCGGCCACCGCTCCCCGCTCGGCGAGCACGACGTCTCGCGCGCCGCGCAGGGCCAGGTGGTAGGCGATGCTCGCCCCCACCGCCCCTGCGCCGGCTACGACGATCCGAGCCACTCGTCCAGCTCGAGGCGCTCGCTGTCGGACAGCGCCCGCAATGGCGCGCGCACGTCCTCGCGCACCGGGACTCCCCGCGCCGCGACGATCCGCTTGAGGGCCGCGTGGCGCGGCCAGCGCTCGACCGCCGCGCGCAGCTCCCCGAGCGACGCCGCCTCGTCCCCGCCCGGCTCGAGCACGGCCGCAGCGACCCGCTCCGGGAATGCCGACGCCAGCGCCGAGACGGCGCCGACCGCCCCGGCCGCCACTCCCCGGGGGATCAGCGCCTCGGGGCCCACGAACACGTCGAGCCCGTCGAGCAGGTAGGGCGCGAAGCGCTCCCAGGGCGCGTCCGACACCTTCAGCCCTCTCAGGTTCGGCGCCCGCTCGCGCAACCGCTCGATCACCTCGACGGGCACGGCATACCCGGACGCTCCTGCGAACTCGTAGACGTAGAAAGGCAGCGGCGCGCACGCCCGGGCAGCCGCGTCGAAGTGCGCGAGCAGCGCCTCCGCGTCGAGCTGGAAGTACGGCGGCCCGATCACGGCCACCGCGACAGCACCCGCCTCCCCCGCGCCGGCGGCGAGCCGGACGGTCTCGGCCGTCGTCTGTGCGCCGCAGTGCGCGATGGTGTCCAGGCCCGTCCCGGCGAAGAGCTCCACCGCGCGCATCCGCTCGTCCGCCCGCAGCAGGATCCCCTCGCCCGTCGTCCCGAGCGCGAGCACGCCGTCGACGCCGCCCGCCTGCAGGAACGCTGCGTAGGGCTCGAAGGCATCCTCGTCGAGGCGCGCCCCGCCGTCCCGGAGCGGTGTCAGCGCCGCCGCGAACGCTCCCCTCAGCACGAGGAGAGCGTATGCGGGGCGTGCGACCCGCGTACGATGCGGCGCCGTGACGGGTCTGCGGATCGAGCAGGAGGGCGAGGTGCGGCGCGTGACGCTCGCGCGGCCGGAACGGCGCAACGCGTTCGACGCCGAGCTGATTCGCGAGCTCACGGAGGCGTTCGCGGACGTCGGTGACGCGCGCGCCGTCGTGCTCTCCGGCGACGGCCCGGCGTTCTGCGCAGGGGCGGACGTCGAGTGGCAGCGCTCCTCGATCGACCTCTCCTACGAGGAGAACGTCGCGGACGCGCTGCGCCTCTACCGGATGCTGGAAGCGATCGACTCGTGTCCGGCCCCCGTGGTCGTGCGAGCGCACGGATACGTGCTGGGTGGCGGCTCCGGGCTCGTCGCCTGCGCGGATGTCGCGGTCGCGGCGGAGGACGCCGTCTTCGGGTTCTCGGAGGTGAAGCTGGGCATCATCCCGGCGGTCATCTCGCCCTTCGTCCTGCCGAAGATCGGGGCGGCCGCGCGTCGCCTCTTCGTGACCGGGGAGCGCTTCGGCGCCGAGACGGCGCTCCGGATCGGCCTCGTCGACGAGGTCACCTCCGACCCGGACGCGGCAGTCGCACGCGTCCTCGCGGAGCTCGAAACCGCCGGCCCGCAGGCCGCGCGGGAGGCGAAGCGGCTCGTGCGCTCGGGCCCGCGCGACGAGGCCACCACCGAGGTCGCCGCCCGCCTGCGCACGAGCGACGAGGGCCAGGAGGGGCTGCGCGCCTTCCTCGAGCGCCGTGAGGCCGCGTGGAGATCCGGAAGCTCCTCGTAGCCAACCGCGGCGAGATCGCCGCCCGCATCTTCCGCACCTGCCGCGAGCTCGGCATCGCCACCGTGGCGGTCGCGGCTCCCGACGACCGGGACGCGCTACCACACCCGCCACGCAGACGAGACCGCCGAGGTCGTGTCGTACCTCCACTCGGAGGAGCACATCCGCGCCGCCGCGGCGGCCGGCGCGGACGCGATCCACCCCGGCTACGGATTCCTCGCCGAGAGCGCCGACTTCGCCGAGGCGGTCGAAGCCGCCGGTCTCGTGTGGGTCGGCCCCTCGCCGGAGGCGCTACGGCTCGGCGGCGACAAGCTCGAGGCGAAGCGTGATCGCCGAGGAGGCCGGCGTGCCGGTCGTGCCGGCGGGCGATCCCGCCGAGATCGGCTTCCCGCTCCTCGTCAAGGCGGCGGCGGGCGGCGGCGGCCGCGGGCATGCGCGTCGTCCGCGACGCCGGCCGAGCTCGACGAGGCGCTCGCCGCAGCCGCGGCGCGAGGCTGCAGGCGGCGTTCGGCGACGACCGCGTGTTCTGCGAGCGCTACGTCGAGCGCCCGCGCCACGTCGAGATCCAGCTCGCTCGCGAACGCACGGCGACGTCCGTGCGCTCGGCGAGCGCGAGTGCTCGGTCCAGCGCCGCCACCAGAAGGTGCTCGAGGAGTCGCCTCCCCGCGCTCGACCGAGCTGCTGCGCGCCCGCATGAGCGAGGCCGCCATGCGCGTTCGCCAGGGCGATCGGCTACCGCAGCGCCGGCACGGCCGAGTTCATGCTCGACGGCGGCGAGCTTCTACTTCCTGGAGCTGAACGGGCGCATCCAGGTCGAGCACCCGGTCACCGAGCTCGTCACCGGTCTCGACCTCGTCGCGCAGCAGCTCCGGATCGCCGGCGGCGACGAGCCGCTGCCCGGACGCAGCCGTCCTGCGCCGGCCACGCGGTCGAGGTGCGGCTGTACGCCGAGCATCCGCAGACGTTCCTGCCGCAGGCCGGCCGCATCGAGCGGCTGCGCCTGCCCGGCGGCGTCCGCGTCGACGCGGGCGTCGCCGAGGGCGACGAGGTCGGCGTCGCCTACGACCCGATGATCGCGAAGCTGATCGCGCACGCGGCCGACGCGCGAGCGAGGCGCTCGACCGGCTCGACGCGCGCGCTCGCCGAGACCGAGGTCGCGCGGCGTCACGACGAACCTGCCCGTTCCTGCGCTGGCTCGTCGCGCCACCCGGCGCTGCGCGCGGGCGAGACGACGACCGCTTTCCTCGACGAGCACCCGCCGCTGTCGCCGTACCCGCGCCGCGCTGCCAGGCCCCGTGGCGCGGCGCGTTCCGGCTCAACCTGCCGCCGCCGCCGCCCGCACGCGCCGCCCGATGTCGACGACGCCGCGCACGCGCACGGGCCGGCGGGCGAGTCGAGCGCAGCTCCGCGCGCCGATGCCGGGCACGGTGATCAGGTGCTCGCCGCGGCGGGCGACGCCGTGCAGCCGCGCCAGCCGCTCGTCGTGCTGGAGGCGATGAAGATGGAGACGCCGCTCGTGTCGCCCTACGAGGCCGTCGTCAAGGCGGTGCACGTCGCCGAGGGCGACCGCGTCGCGCGGCGGCCGCTGCTCGTCGAGCTGGAGGAGTGAGCTTCTCGACGGTCAGCTCGCAGTGGCGCCGGGCTGCTCCCTAATCGGAGCTCCACCGACCGATGCGTCAGAAGAGCTTCTGCAGCTTCATGGCGGCGCTCATGTCGCCCTTGAGCTTGAGCTTGCCCGTCATGTACGCCGTCGCCGGATTGAGGTCGCCGGCGACGAGCCGCTGGAAGTTCTCCTCCGACGACGGTGATCGTGCAGTCCGCCTCGCCCGCGCCTTCCGTCACCTCGACGCCCGAGTCGGCCACCGCCACGTGCCACGTGCCGGCGCCGGTCACGTCGAACAGGTAGCTCGAGTTGATGCCGGCCGCCTTGCCGGGCTCCACCCTGCTCGCCAGCGTCTCGAAGAACTCCCTCGCGCCGTCTGCCACTGCGTCTCCCTCCTCCTCCGACCGCGCGGAGGCTAGCGCGACGCGCTAGACGGCGGGCGAGTAGCGGGCGATGAGCGCGCGGGAGAGCTCCCACTGCGCTCGGGCGATCTGCACACGGTTCAGCTCGAGCGCCGCCCGGCCCGCACCGCGCGCCCGCAGGGCCTCGCGCTCCCGCACGAGCACGGCTACGCGCTCGAGCAGGACGTCGGGCGCCGGCTCGCCGGGCTCGACCGGCTGCACAGGGGGATCCACCGTGCTCACTGGCGCTGATATCGGGTGCCGCCGGAAAAGCTCGAGAGGTCGCATGGCTCCACGTGATTCGCCGTCGGCTAGCATCGCCCTCCGTGCGGATCGACGTTGCACCCCGCCGCGTGGATTCGTTGCGCGCCCAGGCACTCGCCGTACCGGTTCCCGAGGGGTCGCCGGCGCGGGCAGCGGGACTGGACGGCGCCGTCGCAGACCGGCTGCGCCCCGTGACGGAGAGCGGCGAGCTGCGCGCCGACCCGGGCGAGGCGCTCGTCCTTCACGGTGACGGCTACCGCGTCATCGCTGCGGGCGTCGGCGCTGCCTCCGACCCCGACCAGCTGCGCACGGCTGCCGCCGCCGTCGCACGCGCGCTCGGCCGCGTCGGCGGCACGGTCGCGTGGGCGCTCGACCCCGAGCTGCCGCTGCCGCTGACCGAGCAGGCGCGCGCCGTCGCCGAGGGGCTGGTGCTCGGCGGCTACGAGCCGGCGCGCTGGAAGTCCGGCGACGCCAAGCCGGAGCTGGAGAGCCTCGGTCCTGCTCGCCGACGAGCAGCAGGAAGAGATCAGGGAGGCGGCCGAGCGGGCGGCTGCCGTCTCGCGCTGGGCCAACCGTGCCCGCGACCTCGCGAACCGCGCCCCCGAACGAGCTCACGCCCGGCGCGCCTCGCCGAGCGCGCGCGGAGCCTTCGCCGCAGATGCCGAGCACCTGACCGGTCGAGGCGCTCGGGCCGGACGGGATCGAGGCGCTCGGCATGGGCGCGTTCGCCGCGGTCGCGCCGGGCAGCCACAACGAGCCGCGGCTGATCGTGCTGCGCTACGAGCCGCCGGGCGCGCGCAGCGACGTCGTGCTCGGCCTCGTCGGCAAGGCGATCACGTTCGACTCGGGCGGCATCTCGCTCAAGCCGCCGCTGCGCATGGAGGACATGAAGGGCGACATGGCCGGCGGCGGCGCCGTGATCGCGGCATGGCCGCGATCGCCGAGCTCGGCACTCCCGCTGCGCGTGATCGCGGTCGTCGCGTGCGACCGAGAACGTGATCGGCGGCGGCGCGTACCGGCCCGGCGACATCCTGCGCGGCGCGAACGGCAAGACGATCGAGGTGATCAACACCGACGCCGAGGGCCGGCTCGTGCTCGCCGACGCGCTGCTGGTACGCCGCGCAGCGAGGGCGCGACGCACCTCGTCGACTTCGCCACGCTCACCGGCGCGATGGTGCTCGCGCTCGGCGACCTCTACGCCGGCGTGTTCGGCAACGACGACGGCTGGCGCGACGCACGTCGTCGCGGCCGGCGAGGCCAGCGGCGACCACGCCTGGCCGTTGCCCGCTGCACCCGCGCTACCGCCGCTACGTCGACTCGAACTTCGCCGACATGAAGAACTGATCGATCCTGCGCCAGGGCTCGCCCGTCCTCGCCGCCGAGTTCCTGCAGGAGTTCGCGGGCGAAGGGCCCTGGGCGCACGTCGACATGGCGGGCCCGGCTTCCTCCCGCGGCGCGCCCCGACTACCTCACGCAGCAGGGCGGCACGGGCTACGGCGTGCGGCTGATCGTCGAGCTCGCCCAGCGGCTCGCGGGCCGCGTACCCTCGTGAATCTTCGACCTGACGCCGGAGCACGAGCTGCTCCGCGACACGGTGCGCGCAGTTCGCCGAGCGAGCAGGTCGCGCCGGTCGCCGAGGAGCTCGACCGCGAGCACCGCTTCCCCTACGAGCTCGTCGCGCGAGATGGCCGAGCTCGGCCTGATGGGCATGACGATCCCCGAGGAGTACGGCGGCGCGCGGCGCCGACACGCTCTCCTACGCGATCGCGGTCGAGGAGCTGACGCGGATCGACTCGTCGGTGGCGATCACCGTGGCGGCGCACCACTCGCTCGGCACGCTGCCGATCTACTACTTCGGCACCGAGGAGCAGAAGCAGCAGTGGCTGCCCCGACCTCGCCTCGGGCGAGAAGCTGGCCGCGTTCGGGCTGACCGAGCCGGGACGCGGGCTCGGACGCCGGGCGCGACGCCAGACGCGCGCCGAGCTGCGCGACGGCGAGTGGGTCATCGAACGGCTCGAAGATCTTCATCACCAACGCGGGCACCGACATCACCGCCGTGCGTGACGATCACCGCGCGTCACCGGCGAGAGGCGAGATCTCGAACCTCATCGTCCCGAACGGCACGCCCGGCTACGAGATCTCCGCGCCGATGCAGAAGCTCGGCTGGCGCGCCTCCGACACGCGCGAGCTGTCGTTCCAGGACTGCGCGCGTGCCCGAGGAGAACCTGCTCGGCCCGCGCGGGGAGGGCTTCCAGCAGTTCCTGAGATCCTCGACGGCGGCCGCATCTCGGTCGCGGCGATGGGCGTCGGCCTCGCGCAGGGCGCCTACGACCTCGCCTACGCCTACGCGCAGCGAGCGGCAGCAGTTCGGCAAGCCGATCGCGAAGTTCCAGGCGGTGCAGTTCCAAGCTCGCCGACATGGCGACGGAGATCGAGGCAGGCCGCGCGCTCGTCTACAAGGCGGCGTGGGAGAAGGACCAGGGCCGCCCGTTCGCGCGGACGGCGGCGATGGCGAAGCTCTACACGGGCGAGCTCTCGCACCGGGTGGCGAACGCGGCGCTGCAGATCCACGGCGGCTACGGCTTCATGGACGAGTTCGCCGATCTCGCGCCTCTACCGCGACCAGAAGATCCTCGAGATCGGCGAAGGCACGAACGAGGTGCAGCGCATGGTCATCGCCCGGCATCTCGGCCTGTAGGCGCCTCGACGACCTGGCACACGGAGCGGTCTATCTCCGCAGGGACTGACCCGTCCGCGGCGCCTAGCGCACCGCTAGCCCGAGCGCCTTCGCGGCCGCCGCCTGCTGCTCGTCGCGCGTCACGAGCTCGACATCGCCGTCCCCGGCGAGGGGCGGGCACTCTCGGAGCGCGACAGCGAGGTGGAGCGCGTCGAGCGTGCGCAATCGCTGCTCGAGCACGAGCTCGTAGGCGGCCGGCAGCACGACCGGCGGACGGAGAGCGATCAGCGTCACCGGCCCCTCTGCCCCGCAGTCCGCGTCCATCCGGGCCAGCAGGCCGCGCCACCGCCGCAGCCGACCGGCGCGCGAGGCAGCGCCGACGGCACTCGCCAGCTCGACCCGCGCCAGCTCGCTCGTGACGACCGGCGCCGTCCCTTCCAGCAGAAGCGCGCGCAGATCCTCGTGGTCGGGCTCGTCGACGAAGTACGCACGAATGAGCGCGCTGGGGTCGGCGTAGAGGAGCGTCATCGCCGGCCGCGCTCTGCGGCCAGCGCCTCGCTTGCAGCCTGCCCCGCCCCGCGCGTCGCTTCGATCGCGGTCTCACGCGCGGGCGGCGGCTGGCCAGGGGTCGGGACGACGAGCAGCCCCGAGGCGCCGGCTCGCGCACGCATCAGCCCGCGTTCGTCGTCCTCGGCGACGCCTTGCTCGAGCAGATCGGTGACGAGTGCGTTGAGCGAGCGGCGCTCAGCAGCGGCCTGCGCCTTCAGGCGCCGGTGCAGCTCGTCGTCGATGCGAGCGATCAACTGTCGCATGGATCGAATGCTATCACTGCCAGCCCTGCTTGCTATCAGTGCCTGGATAGCCGCGGCGCAATCTGTCTCTCGCACGCGTCTAATCTCGGGCCCGACCCGCCCCCCTGCTCGGCGATCAGCCTACCGCCGGCAGACGTACGCGTCTGTCACAGCTGTGTGTCGAGATCGTGCCGGTGCCGCGCGCCGGCGGCCGAATCTCTGCCGCTGCTGACGGGCCCCGCCATGCGCCGCCGGCCGCTGCGATAGCCTCGCACCGTGATCTTCAAGCAGTTCGTGGACGAGGATCTCGGCTGCGCTTCCTATCTGGTCGGCGACTCCTCGGCAGGTGAGGCGGTCGTCGTCGACCCCGCCTACGCGATCGAGCCGTACCTCGCGGAGGCGGCCGACAAGGGCGTTCGCATCTGCTGCGTGCTCGAGACCCACACGCACGCCGACCACATCTCGGGGCACGGACGCTTCGCGCTCGAGCACGCGCTGCCCGTGCGAATCCACGCCGCCGCCGCCGCCGAGTACGAGCACGAGCCGCTCGCGGACGGCGACGAGATCGTCGTCGGCGAGGTGGCCCTCCGCGTCGTCCATACGCCCGGCCACCGGCCCGAGCACTGCTGCTTCGAGGTGATCGACCGTTCGCGCGGCGACGAGCCGTGGCTGCTGCTCACGGGCGACTCGATCTTCGTCGGCGACCTCGCCCGTCCCGACCTCGCCGTCGAGGCGGCCGAGGGCGCGCGCGACATGTACCGGAGCATCAACCGCCTGCTCGAGCTCCCGGACGGCGTCGAGGTGTTCCCCGGCCACGTGGCGGGCTCGCTCTGCGGCGCCGGCATGAGCTCGAAGGCCTCGACCACGCTCGGCTTCGAGCGGCGCTTCAACGCTGCCCTTGCCGAGCGCCCCGAGGAGGCCTTCGTCGAGGACTCGATCGCGATCAACACGCCCAAGCCGCCGAACGCCGAGCGGATCGTCGGCATCAACCGTGGCCCCTTCCTCGGCGCCCCGCCGCCCATCGAGCGCCTGGACGCGCCTGGCAACGGAGTCGTGCTCGACGTGCGCCCGCTCGCCGAGTACGCCGCCGGCCACCTGTCCGGCGCGATCAACGTCCCCGTGGACGGCTCGAGCTTCGCCACCAAGGCCGGCTTCGTCGTCTCGCCGTCCGAGCGGGTCGTCGTGCGCGCCGCCACCGAGGAGCAGGCCCATCGCGCCGCGCGAGGGCTTCGGTCGGTCGGCTTCCTCGACCTCGCCGGCTACCTGCTCGAGACCTCCGACAAGGAGCGGCTCGACGGCCTCAGCGTCGCGGAGCTCGAGCAGCTGGTCGCCGACGGCGCTGTCGAGGTGCTGGACGTCCGGGAACCGGACGAGCGCGACGGGGGTTTCATCCCCGGCAGCCGCAACATCCCCTACCGCCTCGTCCGCCAGCTCGCGGACGACCTGCGCACGGGCAAGCCGATCGCGACCATCTGCTCGTCGGGGGCCCGCGCGGCGGTCGCCGCCACGGTGCTCACCCACGAAGGGATCGACGCCCGGCCGGTACTCGGCGGCGGCGTCCCGGACTGGGAGGCGGACGGAGCCGAGACCGTCTCGTTCCGCCGCTGCGGCGGCCACTAGCGCTCAGGCCGACTTCGCGAGCAGCGTCTCCCCGGCTCGGACATACCGGGTCGCCCCGACCGTCCGCCAGAAGGCGAGGGCACGCCTCGCCTCGGCGTCGGCCTCGATGACACGACCCTGGCCCGCCAGCCACTCCGCAGCCCACAGGCGAACGTCCGCCGCAGCTGCAGGCGCTCCGATCGACTCGTACAGGTCGGCGGCGGCCCCGAAGTTCCGTTCGACCAGCGCCGCGACCGCTGCGACCCAGGGCGTCTGCCTGAACCGCTGGAGGAGATCCTCGAGCGCGCCCTCGCGGTCGTGCCGCAGCAGGGCGTACCACACGTCCTTGAGCCAGTCGTCCGGGAGAATCGCGTTGGGGCTCCGCTGCGCGTGCTCGACAAGCTCACGCGCGAGCACCAGGCTGCGGGGATCGCCCAGCTCCGCGTAGATCCGCGCGCTGTACCCGAGGACAGGGCACGCGAGCTGCAGAGCGGCCTCCCGCCCACCGCTCACGGCACGCTCGATCCATGCCTCGAGACGCTCGTCCCCCCCTCGGGCGAGCCGGAGCCTCGCGAGCCAGGCAATGGCGAGTGGCTCCAGCCAGAACGGGGTGTGGTCGAAGCGCGCAACCAGCTCGTCGAGTATCGGCTCCGCCTCGTCCCAGCGGCCCTCGAGAAACAGGAGATTCGCCGTCTCGGCTCTGAACCAGACCACCGGCTGGCCGAAGCCGAAGTCCAGCACCGTCGCCAGTCCCTCTGCGGTCAGCGCTCGTGAGCGCGTCAGATCGCCGAGACCGGTCAGGGTCGAGGCGAGGTTCCCGATGGCGCGGGTGAGCTCGCGAGCGCTACGACCGCGCGCTACGTCGATACTCGCCTCGAGGTCGGCGACACCGCCTTGTGGGTCTCCGAGTGCTACGCGAGCAAGCCCGCGGGTGTTGAGGGCGATTGCCCGCTCGTGCGGCAGATCGAGCTGCTCCGCCATCGTCAGCGCCTCACTGGCCAGCCTGATGGCACGCTCGTTGTCGTCGCCGAGCGTCGCGAACCGCGCCAGCTCCGCGACCACCGAGGCGGTCGCAAAGGATGCCGGCGCCCCCGCGACCAGCTCGGCAGCAGCGGCGAACCGGGGCTTGGCCGCGGCGGGGCGGGCCTGGAGCCAGTCATGCTCGCCGGCGGTCATCTCCGCGCGCGCCGCCTCCTCCCTGGCGCCGACGGCGCGAAACACGTCCGCCGCCTCCGCCACAGGCCCGATCTCGCCCGCACCCGAGTACATCAACGCGATCCCGCGATCGACGATCAGGCCTGCCCAGGTCTGACCACCCCGGGGCGTCAGCTCGAGAGCGGCATCGTAGAAATGCGCCGCCGCCGATAGCGCACCCAGCGAGCGCGCTCGGCTCCCAGCTTTCGCGAGCGCCGGTCTCGCCCGCTCGCCGAGCGCTTCGGTGTCCACGCCTGCGGCCCGTGCGTACTCGAGAGCGCTCAGGTAATGGTGGGCGAGCAGCTCTGCGGTCTCGTCCCCGCGGCCGAGCGACTCGATCCAGGCGGCGGCCGCTTCATGCTTCGCCGCCCGCTGAGCGCGTGGGATCTCGCCGTAGGCGACGTCGCGGACGAGCACGTGCCGGAAGGCGTACTGCGCCTCGCCCTCGACCGAGGAGTGCCGCTCCCGGCGGATGAGCTCGCGCCGCTCGAGCGTGCGAAGGAGCTCGTCGGACGGATCTGAGAGCGCTCCCGCCGAGAAGACCTTCCCGATCACCGCCGCGTCCTGGAGCAGGCGCTTCGCGCGGGGCTCGAGCAGGTCCAGGCGGGCGGCGATCAGGGCCTGCACGGTGTCGGGCACCGACACCTCGGCGTCGGCCGCTCCTCGCTCGGCGATCAGGCGCGCAAACTCCTCGGCGTAGAGCGGGTTGCCTCCCGCGCGGTCGAGGACGGACGCCTGCAGCTCGGCCGGCAGGACGGTGCGCTCGAGCAGACCGTGCACGAGCGTCGTCGTCTCGGCCTCGGAGAGGGGCGCGAGCGAGAGCGTGAGGGCGTTGGGCTTGCCGCCGCCCCAGCTGGGCCGGCGAGCGAGCAGCTCGGGACGCGCGCTGGCGATGACGAGCAGCGGCACGTCGGTCACCCAGTCGGCGAGCTCGTCGACGAAGTCGAGCAGGCCGTCGTCGGCCCAGTGGAGATCCTCGAAGACGAGCACGGTCGGGCGTTGCTCGGCCAAGCCTTCGAGGAAGCGCCGCCAGCCCGCGGTTCCGTCGCTGTGTCGATCGCCGCCCGCCGAGACGACGCCGATGAGCTGCGAGAGCTCCTCCGTCATCCATTGGGCATCCTGCTGGCAGACGCTGTGGGCGGTGCGCTCGAGCTTGTGCCGGGCGATCTCGGCAGAGTCGGTCTCGAGGATGCCCGCCTCCGCCTTGACCATCTCCCCCAGTGCCCAGAAGCTGACGCCCTCCCCGTAGGGCAGCGAGCGTCCCTGCCGCCACCTGATCAGGTCGGGGTCGTCCTCGGCGAGCAGCGTGAGCTCCTGAATGAGCCTGCTCTTGCCCATGCCGGGAACACCGACGACGGTGACGAACTGTGGCTCACGACGCTCCCGCGCGCGGTCGAGCGCAGCGGAGAGCTGCCCGAGCTCGTGCCGGCGGCCGACGAGCGGCGAGAGCGGGGCGAGGTCGACGTCGACCCCGAGCTTCGAGCGCGCCTCCCTCGCCTCCCACACCGGAACCGGTGCGACCTTGCCCTTCGCCTCGACCGGTGGCTGCTCGCGATACTCGATCGCACGCTCGGTCAGGCGCCGGGTCGCCTCTCCGACGAGGATCCCGTTGACGGGGGCCGCCGCCTGCAACCGGGCCGCCGTGTTGACGACATCGCCGGCGACGAGCCCCTCCCCTGCCTCCAGGTCTGCGCCGAGCGAGACGAGCGCTTCGCCGGTGTTGACGGCGATGCGCACGTCGACGCCCTGCTCGCCGGCCCACTCCCGAATCGCGAGCGCTGCCCGTACCGCCCGCTCCGGGTCGTCCTCGTGAACCGAGGGTGCCCCGAAGACGCCCACGACGGCGTCGCCGATGAACTTCTCCACCGTGCCCCCATGGTGCTCGAGCACGGCGCGGACGCTCCGGTGGTACGCAGAGAGCTCCGCGCGCACGTCCTCGGGATCCGTCCCCTCTGCCCGTGCGGTCGAGCCGACCAGGTCGCAGAAGAGCACGGTCACGACCTTGCGCTCCTCGCGGGCGGCAGCGACCGCCGTCAGCGTCGCTCCGCACTCCGAGCAGAACTTCCCCCCCTCGCGGATAGGCGAGCCGCACGCGGGGCAAACCGTCACGCCGACCTCGCGAGCGTCGCCTCGCACTGCTGCAGGTACCGGGTCGCATCGACCGAGCGGTAGAAGGTCGCGGCTTGAGCGAGCTCGGCCTCCGCCTCCGCACGCCGTCCCTCCGCGGCGAGCTCCCGGCCCGCGATCAGCCGTGTGCGCGCCTCGTGCGTGCGGAGGCCCATGCCGGCATAGATGGCAATCGCGGAGCCGAAATCACGGTCGGCCACCAGATTGCCTGCCTCCAGCAGCGGGGTGGGAGCACGCGAGAAGTGGCGCCTGAGCCGGCCCCAGAAGCCGAATCGCTCGTGCATCCAGACGACCTCGGGGGGCCCTGCATACGGGATCCGGCCGGAGCGTCCGCCGAGGATCAGCTCGACCAGCTCCCGCGCGGTGTCCCTGGCCTCCTGCTCGCGCCCGAGCTCGTCGAACACGACTGCGCGTACGGCGAGCGACGGAAAGAGCGACTGCGGATCGGGGTTCGCTCGGGCGTGCTCCAGCGCCCGGGCGATGTCGGAGAGCGCGCCGTCCACGTTGTCGCGTCCGAGCCGGATCAGTGCGCGCGTCAGCCGATTCGTGTGCTCGAGGTAGTGGGGGGAGCCAGCCTCGATCTCGGCGAGGAACTCGTCGGCCTCGCCTAGGGCGCGATCCCAGAGACCGAGGCTGTGGCTCCCGCCGCTGCGATTTCCGCGTCCGAAGCGGGCCATTGCCTCCAGTCCGAAGCGCTGGGCTGCCTCGATCCCGCGGTCGTTGAGCTCGACCCCGCGAACGGTGTCACCCAGCCGTGAGTAGCTCGCAGCGAGATTGTTGTAGGCACGAACGACCTCGGGCGATCCGACGCGCTCCGCGAGCCGGACTGCCTCCTGGAGCTCGGCAATCCCCTCACTCTCGCCGAGGGAGGAGCGAGCGCCGCCGAGCGAGTTCCGCAGGCTGATCTCGAGATCAACCAGGCCGAGCTCCTCGACGAGCGGCAGGGCAGAGCGCGCGATCTCGACCGCGCGCTCCTGGTGCCCAGCCAGCATGGTGTAGCGGGCCGACGCTGCCAGCACTGCGGCGCGGGCGCGCGATGCTCCAAGCTCCTCGGCCAGCGTCATGGCTCGTTCCCGGGCCTCGACCGATGCGTCGTGATCGCCCACATGCCACGCCGCCTCGGTGCACATGACAAGCACCTCCGCTGCGGGCTCGGCAGCGCCTGCGGCGAGCAGCGCATCGGCGACAGCCGTCAGCTCGGGGAGCGTCGCCTCTCCGCTGGAGAAGCGCGCGACCGTCTGCCCGAACACGAGCGTCGACCACTCGGGCGCGGTGTCCTCCACGAGCTGCAGAGCCGACTCGTAGTACCGCGCGGCCGCCACGAAGCCGTACACCGAGAGGGCTCGCTCACCCGCACGGTGCAGAGCGGCCAATGCCTCCCGGATGAGCTCCGGGCTCTCGTCACCCACCGCCCGGGCGTACTCGAGCGCTGCCGAATGGTGGTGGGCAATCAGGTCGGCGTGGTCGTCGGGACGGCCCAGGCCCTCGATCCACGCGGCCGCCAGCCGGTGCCGTTCGGAGCGAGCCCCTCTCGGAATCTGGCCGTAGGCGACGTCGCGAACGAGTGCGTGACGGAACGCGAGTTCCCGCTCGCCCGCAACCGAGGATCGCCGCTCGCTGCGGACGAAGTCCTTCCGTTCGAGCGAGTGCAGCAGCTCGTCGAGACCTGCCGGCGCCCCCAGCGCCGCGAGCGCGCCCGCCCAGAAGACCTTGCCGATCACGGCGGCGTCCTGCAGAACGCGCTTCTCCGCCTCGGCCAGCCCGTCGAGCCTGGCGGCGATGATCCCCTGGACGCTCTCGGGCAGCGCAGCGTCCTCGACCGAGCCCCGCTCGCGGAAGAGCCGTGCGTACTGCTCCGCGTAGAAGGGGTTGCCGCCGGCACGCTCGAGCAGGGCCTTCTGTGTGTCGGCAGCCAGCACGGGCCGGTCGAGCAGCGCGCCCAGGAGGACTGCCGACTCGTTCTCGGTGAGGGCGGACAGCGCCAGCGTCATCGCGTTGAGCGCGCCCCCGCCCCACGCCGGCCGCCGCTCGAGCAGCTCCGGCCGTGCGGTGCAGACGACGAAGATCGGCACGCCGCGTGCCCAGTCGACGAGGTGGTCGACGAAGTCGAGCAGGCCGTCGTCCGCCCAGTGGAGATCCTCGAACACCAGCACGAGCAGCCGTTCCTCGGCGAGCGCCTCGAGGAAGCGGCGCCAGGCTGTAAAGGCCTCCTGCCGGGCATCTCCGCCGGCGGTGTCACCCTCGGCCGCGCCCAGCAGCGTCTGCAGGTGCCGCTCGACCCAGGGCCGCTCGTCGGCGGGCAGCGGTACATCCGCAATGGCGGCGGCGAGCTTCGACCGCGCCTCGGCCGCCGTGTCCGACTCGAAGATGCCGGCGTGCGACTTCACCATCTCGCCGAGCGCCCAGAAGCTCATCCCCTCGCCGAAGGGCAGCGAGCGCCCTTGTCGCCAGCGGACGAGGTCAGGTCCCTGCTCGAGGCGGCGGAAGACCTCCCAGACGATGCGGCTCTTGCCGATCCCGGGTACGCCGACGAGCGTGACGAGCTGCACGGACGGCTCGTCGCGGGCACGCCCGAGTGCACCGAGCATCGCCTCCAGCTCGCGCGTGCGGCCGACGAGTGCCGCGCCGCCGTGCTGGCGGACATCGACGCCGTAGCGCGAGCGCGCCTGGCGGACGGCCCAGACGGCGATCGGCTCGGCCTTTCCCTTTGCCTCGACCGGCCCGGCCTCCTCGACGTCGAAACGGCCGGCAGTGGCGCGCTGGGTGGTCTCGTCGACCAGGATGCCGTCGACCGGCGCGGCGCTCTGCAGCCGGGCAGCCGTGTTGACGACGTCGCCCGAGGCCATGCTCTCGCCCCGCTCGGGATGCGAGCCGAGACGGACGAGCGCCTCCCCGGTGGTGATCCCGATGCGCACCTGCAGGTCGCCCTCGTCGAGCGCCCAGTCGCGGATCGCGAGCGCCGCCCGCACCGCGCGCTCCGGATCGTCCTCCCGCGCGGTGGGAGCGCCGAAGAGCGCCATCACCGCGTCGCCGATGAACTTCTCCACCGTACCGCCGTACCGCTCCAGCTCCCCCCGGACGTGCTCGTGATAGCGGGAGAGCAGCCGGCTGACGTCCTCGGGGTCGAGCGCCTCGGCCTGCGCCGTCGAGCCGACCAGGTCGCAGAAGAGCACGGAGACGACCTTGCGCTCCTCGCGCGCCGGCTCGGCCGCGGCGACGAGCTCCGCACCGCAGTTGGCGCAGCGCGGAAAGCCGACGGGCGTGTCTCGCCCGCACGCCGGGCACGTCACGGTCACGGCACGCTCCGGAGGCGCGCATTCCCCGGCCCGCCCGACACCCGGGCGGCCGTGGTGCGCCCTCTCCGAGCCGACCCTGCCATGCCGCGAGTCTAGGTCTAGTTCAGGCGCTCGACCGGATAGCCGGCCTGCTGGAGCGCCGCCACCAGCTCGTCACAGTGCTCGCGGCCGCGCATCGTCAGCGTCAGCTCCACCTCGCTGCCGCCGACGGGCAGGTCGAGGCCCTCGCGGTGGTGCTCGACCGAGACCACGTTGCCCCGCTCCTCGGCGACCAGCCCGAGCAGCTTGATCAGCTCCCCCGGGCGGTCGACGAGCTGCGTGCGCAGGACCAGCGAGCGCCCGGCCAAGGTCAGGCCGTGCCGGGCGACGGAGATCAGCAGCGTCGGATCGATGTTCCCGCCCGACAGCAGGGCGACGGTACGCCCGCGGCTCTCGACCTTGTCGTGCAGGATCGCGGCCACCGACGCGGCGCCGGCACCCTCGGCGACGAGCTTGAGGCGCTCGAGCAGTAGCACGATTGCTTCGGCGATCTCCGTGTCGGCCACGGTGACGACCGAGTCGAGCCGCTCGCGCAGGATCGCGCTCGTCAGCTCGCCGGGATGCTTGACGGCGATGCCGTCGGCGATCGTCCAGCCGAAGGTGCCGGAGCCCGCGAGCGGCGCGAACGCGGCCGCCTGCACGCCGACGATGCGCACCTGCGGGCGCAGCTCGGTCAGCGCCAGCGCGATCCCAGCCGCGAGGCCGCCGCCGCCGATCGGCACCACGACGCAGTCGAGGTCCTCGACCTGCTCGACCAGCTCGAGGCCGATCGTCCCCTGGCCCGCGATTACCTGCTCGTCCTCGAAGGCATGGATGAAGGTCGCCCCGGTTCGGTCGCACAGCGCCCTCGCGTCGACCAGCGCGTCGTCGAAGCCGGCGCCGGCGAGCTCGACCCGGGCGCCGTAGTTCATCGTCGCCTCGACCTTTGCCATCGGCGCGTCCTCGGGCACGAACACGGTCGCGGGGATCCCCGCCTCTCGCGCCGCCCACGCCACCGCCTGGCCGTGGTTGCCGGCGCTCGCCGCGACCACGCCGGCGTCGCGCTCCGCCGAGGTCAGCGTGGCGATGCGGTTGACGGCTCCGCGGATCTTGAAGGCGCCCGTGCGCTGCAGGTTCTCCGCCTTCAGCAGCACCTCCCGCCCGCAGAGCCGCGAGAGCGTCTCGGAGGGGTAGACGGGCGTCTCGCGGGCGATGCCGGCGATCCGCCGCCGGGCAGCCTCGATGTCGGTCAGCGTGGGCACCGCTGTGGCTGCCATCAGCTGGATAGTGCCTCGCCGGGGTCCGCGTCCGCGCCGTCACGGCCACCGGGGCGGAAGAACACCCGCTCCATGATGTCGCGCACGGCCGTGAGCGGGTCGAGCTCGCGCCGCCCGACCGCGTCGAGCAGCCGCACCAGCTCCGGATCCTCCGCCACCGCTTCCTCGAGGTGCCGCTTCGCGCGTGCGGAGGCGACCGCGAAGACCTCCTGCGCCAGGTTGCGGCGGCGGCGCTGCTCGAGGCCGCCGTGCTCCTCCAGGTGGGCGCGATGACGCTCGACGGCCTCCCAGAGCTCCTCAACGCCCTCGCCGGCCAGTGCCTCGGTCAGCACGATCGGCACCTGCCACTCCCGCTCGCCGTCGAGCGAGAGGATCGCCCGCACCTCGTTCAGCATCGTGTTCGCGAGCGGATGGTCGCGCTTGTTGATCACGATCACGTCCGGGATCTCCATGATCCCCGCCTTCAGCGCCTGCACCGAGTCGCCCGATCCCGGCATCAGCACCAGCACGACGGTGTCGACGACGCCGATCACCTCGACCTCGCTCTGGCCAGTGCCCACGGTCTCCAGGAACAGCAGTTCCTTGCCGGCTGCGTCGAGGAGCAGCAGGGCCTGCAGCGTGGTCTCGGCGAGCCCGCCGAGGTGGCCGCGTGTCCCCATGGAGCGGATGAACACGCCCTCGTCGAGGAAGTGCTCGGCGAGCCGGATGCGGTCGCCGAGAAGCGCGCCCTTGGTGAACGGGCTGGAGGGGTCGACCGAGATGACGCCGACCGTCCGGTCTCGGTCTCGCACGAGCCGGACAAGCGCGCTCAGCAGCGTCGACTTGCCGACTCCGGGCGGGCCGGTGATGCCAACCGTGTAGCCGCGGCCCGTCTCTCGGTAGAGCAGCCGGACGAGCTCGTATGCGCTCGGGTCACCGTCCTCGACCAGGCTGATCGCCCGCGCGAGCGCCCGCCGGTCGGCGCCGCGCACCGCCTCGGCGAGCGCCTCCACCGTCCAGTCGGCGCGAGCCATCAGGCGGCCTGCTCCGTCCGGAGCGGTCGGGTGCCCTGAACGGCGCGAGCGCCTGGCGTGAGGGCGTAGGCCGCGACGGCTGCGCCGGCGGCGACCCAGGCGGCGATCCCCCAGACCCAGCGCGGGCCGATCGCATCCGTCAGCGGGCCCGCGGCGGCCATCGTCAGCCCCAGCACCGCGTAGTTGGAGCTCATCAGCACGGTGAAGACGCGCCCACGCATGGCGTCAGGGGCGCCGCGCTGGACGAAGAGCGAGTTGCAGACGACGGCGACGCCGTTCCCGAAGCCGACGACGACCAGGGACGCCGCAGCGAGCCAGACCGAGGGCGAGACGGCCCCCACGCCGACGCCGAGCGCGATGAGGGCGATGCTGGTCCCGTACACGAAGGGCATCGGCGCCCGCTCCGTGATCGTCGCGGCCAGGTAGCTGCCGATCACGAGCCCGACGCCCGTGGCGCCGACGAGCAGCCCGTAGCCGAAGTCGCCCGAGTCGAGCGCGACCTTGGCGAGGGCGATCTCGGCCACGTTGACGCCGGCGATCGCGACGAAGAAGACGTTCCACGCGATGAACACCGCGAGCAGCGCGCGCGTCCGTACGATCGCCGTGAACCCGTCGACGATGTCGCCGATGTGGCCCCGGCTCGCGGCGACGCCAGCCTGCAGGCGCGCGCCCGAGACGCGGGCGAGCAGCGCCGCCGAGACGAGGAAGGAGAGCGCGTTGACCACGTAGGCGGGATCGGTGCCCCAGAGGCCGATCAGCAGGCCGGCGAGCGGCGGCGTCAGCATCCAGCTGAGGTTCTCGATCGCCTGCAGGAGCGAGTTCGCCTGCGGCAGGTCGTCCTCGTCGACCAGGTTCGGCACGCCGGCGTACACGGCCGGCCGGAAGAACCCGCTCGCGAAGCCCGCCACGGCCGCCAGCGCCACGATCGTGCCCGGTCCGCCCGCGAACGGGATGGCGAGGAAGACCGCCGCCCGAACCAGGTCGGAGACGACCATGACCCGCTTGCGCGAGAGGCGGTCGACGAGCGGCGCCGCCAGTAAGCCGATGGCGACGAGCGGCAGGAAGTCGGCGGCGAGCAGGGCGCTCACCCAGACGCTCGAGCCCGTCCGGTCCCAGACGTCGACCATCAGGGCCACGAAGGCGAGCCAGGTGCCGAGCCCGGAGGCCAGCGTCGCCCCGAAGAGCAGGCGGAAGGCCGGCGAGCGGCCGAGGAGCTCCAGACGGCGGCCCGGATTCACCCGGCCACGCTAACAAGCTGTCCGGCGCACCCTGACGGTGTCGGGCCCGACCCGCCCGACTCGATTCTGAGCCGTCAGAGTCAACCGAGGGCCGCAAGGGGTGGGCCGGGCCCGACCCCATGCTAGACCGACTAGTTCACTCCGGTCGGGAGCGCCGACCGAACGCGCGCGAGGGCGGCCGCGAAGCGGGCGTTCTCATCCTCGGTGCCGACGGTGACTCGAATCGCGCCAGGGGCGCCGAAACCGGCTGTCGGGCGGACGATCACGCCCTCCCGCAGCAGCGCCTCGAAGAGCGGGCGGGCATCGCCGCCGACCTCCGCGAACACGAAGTTGCCGACCGCCGGCCCGGCCGGCTCGAGCCCGGCAGCTCGCAGCGCCGCCTCCACAGCGGGTCGATTGCGGAGGTTCTCGTCCCGGCGGCGGGCGAGCTCAACCGCGTCGTCGAGGCTCGCCAGCGCGGCCTCCTGCGCCGGTGCCGTGACGTCGAACGCGCGCCGGACCTTGCCGGTCGCCGTGATCACGGCGGCCGGCGCCACCGCGTAGCCGACGCGCAGGCCCGCGAGCCCGTAGATCTTGGAGAACGTGCGTAGCACCACGACGCGCCGGCCGACCTTGAGGTACTCCCCGATCGCGTCGGGGTAGTCGGCGTCGTCCACGTACTCGAGGTACGCCTGGTCGACGACGGTGAGCACGTGCTCGGGCACCCGCTCGAACCAGCGGTCGAGCTCGGCGCGGGTGTTGGTGGTGCCGGTGGGGTTGTTCGGATGGCAGATGTAGGCCAGCTTCGTCCGCGGCCCGATCGCGCCGAGCATCTCGTCGAGGTCGTAGCGATGGTCGCGGAGCGGCACCTTGCGCGGGACGGCCCCGACCTTCAGGGCGTCGATGACGTAGCTCGGGAAGGACGGCCAGCCGCAGACGATCTCGTCGCCGGGGTCGAGCGCCGCCTGCGACAGGCAGTCCACGATTCCGTCCGAGCCCGAGCCGACCGTGACCTCCTCGAAGCGCACGTCGAGCCGCTCTGCAAGCGCGGCTCGCAGGCGGTAGACGCCCCCGTCCGGGTAGCGGTTGAGCTCGGTCGCCGTGCGCTCGAGGGCAGCTAGCGCTGCCGGGAACGGCCCGTACGGCCCCTCGTTCGACGCGAGCTTGACCACGTGCTCCAGCCCGAGCTCGCGCTGAACCTCCTCGACCGGCTTCCCCGGCTCGTAGGGCACGAGGTCGGCGATCGCCGGCCGGAAGAACGTGTCGGCGATGTCGGCGATGCGAGCGGGCACGGCCCGACTCTAACGGCGGCCGCGTACGGCCCAGGCGCGAGCGGTGAGCGGGATCGACCCGTCGCCGGCGATCGGCAGCGACTCGCGCAACCGCTCGCGCAAGCGCTCGCGCGGCCCGTCCTCCAGCGACATGACGTACGCGGGAGCGGGTGTCTGGCCGGCCAGGAACGGCCCCCAGAGGTCGTCGAAGCTCTCGAAGCGTGTCGGGGTGTCGATCGCGCGCACCTCCACGTCGACCAGTCCGGCGTCCCGGAAGAGCGCCTCGAGCGGCTCGGGACGGCAGAGCGGGAACCGAGAGGCCTCGTTGGCGAGCTCGGCGTCCTCGGCAACCGCACGCGCCGCATCCCAGAAGTAGCGCAGCAGCTGCATCCCCTCGGCGTAGTCCCAGACGTAGGCCGCCACCGTGCCGCCCGGGCGGCTCACCCGAGCCATCTCCGCCGCACCGGCCGCGGGATCGGGGACGAAGTTCAGGACGAGGGCAGCGGCGACCGCATCGAACGACTCGTCCTCGAAGGGGAGCGAGCGGGCATCGGCGACCGAGAAGTCCGCGGCACGCTCGCCCAGGCGCTCCTGGGCGGCGCGCACGAACGGCTCCGACGGGTCGACCCCCGTGACGTGCTCGGGGGCGGCCCGTTCAAGGACGATCTCGGTGAGCGCACCCGTGCCGCAGCCCACGTCGAGCCACCTCGCCCCCGGCGCCACCCCGAGCCAGTCGACGAACTCACGCGCCACCGGGCGGCTCCAGCGGCCGATATACGCCTCGTAGGAGGCTGCGCTCGCCCACAGGTCTCCCACGGCCGGAGTATTGCTGCCCGCCAGTGTCCTCGCCATCAGGATGGCGTCGAGAAAGCGCCCTTCGCGACGGAAGTGGCCCCGCCGGTACCCCTCGCGACGGTAGCCCGCAGCGTCGTAGAGCGCGATCGCAGCCTCGTTGTGCGGAAACACGTGCAGCTCGAGCTTGCGCACCTCGTGGTCGCGCGCCCACTCCTCGGCCGCGTTCAGGAGCGCCCGGCCGACACCTCGACGGCGCCAGGCCGCGGCGACCATCAGCCCGACATCAGCCACGTGGTGACAGGCGGGCTGGCGGTCGCGCATCACCGTCAGGCGACCCACGATGCCGCTCCCGGGGGCGTCGGCGACGAGCACGGCGGCTGCTGCCGAGTTCCGGGCCAGGACGCGAAGCTGACGGCGCTCCTCCCCGGCGGTGCGCCAGCGCCCCGCGGGGAGCCAGGCCTCGGCCTCCGCAGCCACCTCGGCACCGAGCGCGGCGAGCGCCCTGGCGTCACGCGGCGTGGCCGCGCGGACCACGAAGGCGGCCGACGTCACCGCAACGTCCCGGCGCGGCCGGCGGGCGCGGCGCTCACCACGCAGCTCGGCGAAGCGCCGGCAGCATCCGCCCGCCCGTGTCCCCACCGGCCGCACCCCAGGCGGCCACGTCCCCTCGGGACATGCCCCCGCCGGACAGGGGCGGCCGGGGTGCCGCCACTCCTCCTCCCCGGCTCGAGCCTATGCCGGAGCGGCGCACCGGTGTGTGCGGGCTCTGTGACAGAAGCGCGGCAGCGCACTCAGACGACGACGCCGTGGCCGCCCCGGCGCGGGTCGCCGGCGGCGCGCAGCTCGCCGTCCGGCCGCCGCTCGACGGCCGCCGCGCCGCCGAAGAAGAGGTTGCGCCGCCGCCAGCGCACAAGGTCATAGCCGCGGGCCGCCAGCCGGTCGACCTCGGCTGCATCGCCGCCGCCCTCGACGTGGACATGCTCGTGGTCGACGTGCAGCCGCGGTGCGTGGATCGCGTCCTCGACGCTCATCCCGTGCCGGACCACGTTGATCACCGCCTGCATGATCGCGCCCCGCAGCCGCAGCGAGCCGGCGCTGCCGACGACAAGCCGTGGTCCGTCCGGCCCAACCACGAGGGACGGGGCCATCATGCTCGTGAGTCGGAGCCCGGCCCCGCGCGCCGCGCCGGTGACGTTGAGATCGAACTCGCCGAGCATGTTGCTGAGGTGGATGCCCGTGCCGGGCACGATCACGCCCGAGCCGGACCCCGTGGAGATGGTGAGCGCTGCCGCGTTGCCCTGCTGGTCGACCGCAGAGATGTGGGTCGTCCCCGACGGTGGCGCCGGCTCCGGCACGCCCGAAGACGCCCCGATCCGGTCGAGTGCCGCGGCCAACGCGTGCTCGTCGTACAGCCGCCGCGACAGACCGCCGCGATAGAGGGAGCCCGCGAATCCCGGATGGGAGCGGGCGCGGGCTTGCTCGCGCATGATCTGCACGAGGTCATGCATCGCCTCTGCGCTCCCCGCAGGCCGGGCCGGCAGGCGGTCGAGCAATGCGAGCCCGTAGCCGATCAGGATGCCGCCCGACGAGGGCGGCGGGTTGGACAGGAAAGTCTGCCCGTCGAAGCGCACGGAGACGGGGCGCCGCCGAACGACGCGATACGACCGCAGGTCGTCGAGCGTGATCGTGCCGCCGCCCGCCTGCACGTGCTCGACGAGCGCCTCGGCGAGCTCTCCGTCGTAGAACGGGCGCGGACCGCGCTCTGCGAGCAGCTCGAGCGTCCGGGCGAGGTCGGGCATGACGACGCGGTCGCCGGTCGCGAGCCGCCGCCCCTCTGGCCCGTACACGGACCGGCCGTCCTCATAGGCCCGCAGGATCACGTCGAGGATGGCGTGCAGGTACGCCTGCGGCGGCGTCAGCTCCACGCCCCCACGCGCGAGCCTCACGGCAGGCTCGAGCAGCGCTGCCCACGGCAGGGTCCCGTACGTCCGGTGTGCCGCCGCGAGCCCGGCGACGGCACCGGGGACGGCGCAGGAGGCGGGACCGATGCGGAACACCTGGGTGGCGCCCGACTGGCCTCCCGCGCCGGCGCCGTTCGTGAACTCGACGTCGACCTCGTCCATGCGACCGAGGCGCTGCGCCGGCGGCAGGCCGAGTCCCGGGATGGTGACGAAGAAGTCGAGCACGCGAGTGGTTGCCTCGCGGGCGGTGTGGACGAGCATGAAGCCGCCGCCACCGGGGCCCGTGAGAGGGCTCTCGGCAACCCAGGACACGAACGAGGCGGCGATGCACGCGTCGACCGCGCTGCCGCCCGCCTCGAGCACGCGGGCGCCGGCCTCTGCCGTCAACGGATGTCCTGCTGCGATGGCGCCGTGCACGACGCCTACTTCGCTCCCCGCGTGCGCACTCCGCCCGGCAGCACTAGCGGCAGCCGCCGCCCTGGCTGAGGGGCGAGCGGAGGAGCGACCCCGGACCACCTCTCGTCTCGAGCACGAACGGCCCGGGGCGGCGCGCGAGCAGCCAGGTCATGCCGTCCGCCGCCGCGGTGACGCAGACGGAGCCGCGCGTCACCTCCCAGTAGGGCATGTGCTGAACGCGCAGCCGGTAGCGCCCGGTCTTGGACACGGTGCCGGCGATGCGGTCGTGGCCGAACGACGTCAGCCGCGCGCGACCAGGCCCCGTCAGCAGCGGCCGCGCGTCGCGGACGCGGTAGATGCGCCAGTCGGCGGTGTGGAAGACGAGGTCGAGGCCCGGGACGCCGGCCAGCAGCAGCTCCGCCTCTCGGTCCGCACCCTTCTTGCCCAGGCGCACGTCGGGGAGCAGCACGTACTCCACGGCCATGCGCTGGAGCCACGCGCGGTAGCCGGTCCGTGAGAGCGGGTCGCGGTAGAGGACGCGGTTCTCGGCCAGGTCGAGCTGCCGGTACCAGCCGCGCGCGAGCCCGAACCCGGCCCTGGGCACCCAGTAGGACTCCCAGTGGTCGTAGGTGGGGACGACCTCGACACGGTGCTCGGGGGTGGCGTGCTCGTCCAGGTACGCCAGCGCGGGTGCCCAGAACGCCTCCTGCGACGCGCGCGTATCGATGCGAGCGGGAACAGTCGCAACGTACGGGTAGGCGTTGTAGGCGAGCGCGGCGACCAGCCCGAAGAGCGCGAGGCGGCGCGGCTGGAAGCGAGCGACGAGGGCCGTCAGCAGCATCAGCGGGAAGACGACCGAGCGCAGCCGGGTGACGTTCTCGCCCACCGGCTCCGGCACCAGGAAGAACACCACCGAGACCAGCAGCCAGAGCCCGAAGAGCGCTGCCAGCACGGCGCCACCGGCGGCACGCGACGCGATCACGAGGCCGGCGCCCGCGACGACCAGGACGAGGGCCAGCTCGACGGCGCGGAAGGGATAGCGGCCGTCGGTCGGGAACAGCCGTAGCGCGAGCACCTCCACCGCCACGGCCATCGTCAGGCCGATCCCGAACCAGGCGGTCGTGCGACCGACAGAGCGCCTGGCGAGGAGGACGGCGGCCAGGACGAGCACCAGGAAGACGAACGCGAGCGGGCTGAAGCCGAGCGTGACGGCGGCGAAGCCGACCGCGGTCCACGTCCAGCCGCACTGCAACGCCCAGATCGTCGCGAGCAGCGCCGCCACTCCGGCCGCGTAGCTGTAGGTGCCCGTGTAGAGCGGCCCGGCCGCGAGCAGAGCGAACGCGCGTGCCGGCCAGACAGCGGCCTCTCCCCACTCGCGCGCGCAGATCCGCTCGAAGAGCACGGCGGCGGCGACGATCGAGCCGACGACCAGCGTCGCGTTGCCGACGAGCGCCGCGACGGGGTAGTAGAGGAGGCTGTAGGAGACGAGCGGGTAGTGGCCTGCAAACCACAGGTTGTCCCAGAGGTAGACGTGCTCGCGCACGAGCAGCGTGCGATAGAGGTGGGCCGGCACGTCGCCTCCGGCCGGGCCGAGCAGCACGAGCAGCAGCGCCGCCGTCGCGGCGATCGCAGCTGCCACGACGGGCTCGTGCCGGCGGACGACGGGGACGGCCTCGACGTGGACGCTCACCGCGGCACCCACGGCCGGACGACGCGCGCGAGCCCGGGCGGCACTGCCTTGTAGCGTTCGCGCATCATCCGGATCGCGGCAATCCTAGGTGTCCTCCTGGCTGTCCTTTCCGGAGAGGCGCACGCACAGGAGCTGCGCGTCGTCGTCGTCCGCGGCCTCGAGGTCGCGGATCTGCGCGCGCTCGAGGATCGCGGCGCGGTTGGGCTCCTCGTCCCGGGCGCCGGCCCACGGGTGAGCGGCGAGGCCGCGCTGGCGATGCTCGAGCGCGGTGTCGTCTCGAACTCGCTGCGCGACGGCATCCCCGGCGGCGCGCCGCTGATCCGAGCTCAGCGGACGGACGCGGTGCCGCCAGGGGCGGGCCTGATCGTGCTGTCGCTGCCGGCGGGCGAGGGGCCGAACGACCGCCGCTATCCGGTGGCGGTGCTCGGCGGGACCTGGCGCGGACTGCTCACGTCGGGCTCGACGCGGATGCCCGGCCTCGTGTCAGTCGCGGACATCGCGCCGACCGCGCTGGGCGAGCCGGGCGGCCTCGGCTCCGAGGCGAGCGGCGATCCGGTCGGCGAGCTGCTGGCTCTCGACCGGCGGATCGACGAGCGGGGCGACTGGCGCTCGCGCACCGCGACCTGGCTGGAGCTCGCAACGGTGGGGCTCGCGGTCGCGGCCCCCGCGGCGGCCGTGCTCGGCGTGGCGGGCGCGCTGGTGGCCAACGTGGTGCTCGGCGCCGTCGATCTCGGGCCGGAGCTCGGGTTCGCGCTCCTGCTGGCGGCCGCGCTCTCGGGCCTGCCGCTCGCCCGTCGCGTACGTGGACGCGGCGCGCTGGCGGCGGCGTGCGCCGGTGCAATCGGCGTCTATCTCGTCTCCTTCCTGGTGGACGAGCGCTGGGTGGCGCTATCGCCGCTCGGGCCGACGCAGAACGCGCGCTTCTACGGGATCACGAACCTGCTCGAGACGTTCGTGCTCGTGCTGGCGCTGGCGGGGGCCTGGAGTCTCGGCCGCCGGCGGCCACTGGCCGCAGCGGGGCTCGCTGCGCTCGCGCTCGTGACGGTGGCGGCGAGCCGGTTCGGGGCCGACGGCGGCGGTGCGGTGGTGCTCGCGGCCGGGTTCGCGGTGCTGGCCGGCCTGCTGCTCGGCGGCGGCCGCCGTGCGATCGCGTCGGTCGGTGCCGGTGCGGCGGCGCTCGTCGGCCTCGTGCTCGCCCTGGACGCTGTGATCGGCGCCGAGAGCCACGTGACGCGGGCGCTCGGCGACGGGCCGGTGGCGCTCTGGGAGCGGCTCGACGACAGGGTGACGCTGTCGTGGGCGCGCGCGACCGCCGAGACGTCGACGGCCGTGACGATCGCCGTCGGCCTGCTGGCGCTCGTCGTCGTGCTGGCCCTGTCGCTCCGGCAGCGCGCGACGCTCGGCGAGCGAGCGCTGCCGCTCGCGTTCGCGGCGGCGGTCGCCGCGTCGCTGGTCGTGAACGACTCGCCGAAGGACGTCGCGCTCGCGGGCCTCGCCGGCTATGTCGCCGTCGAGGCGCTTGCCCTCGGCCCCCGCAGCGCCGCAGGCCGCGTGCGAGCAATCCTGGCGCGAGGCCGGCCAGGGCCCTTCCGCGCGCGCTGACCCAGCCCCTACCTTCGAGCCCTGGCGGGACAGTCCCCGCTGGGGACAATCCCTGACGCCGGAGGCCGGCTCCGCCGGCCGCAGGCACCACGCGGCGCCGGCGCGTCACTTCGACGAGGGGGCCCACGGGGGAAACCGGGTTTCCCCCGTGAAGCGAGCCCCTGCGAAGCGTTACTCGCGGAGGAAGCTCGGCGGCTCCAGTGGGTCGTCGCCCGGGGAGCGCGGCGTCGTGCGCTCGTTCTCCGGGATGAACGTGCGCCGCCTGGGCGCGCCGCTCAGACCGGTGGCGACGACGGTCACCCAGACCTGGCCGGTGAGCCGGTCGTCGACGGTGGCGCCGAAGATGATGTTGGTGTCGTCGACGGCGGCCTCGCGGACCACCTCCGCCGCCTCGTTGACCTCGTAGAGCGACAGGTCATCCCCGCCGGCGACGGAGAGCAGGATGCCCCGCGCGCCCGCGATCTCGGTCTCGATCAGCGGCGAGCGCAGCGCCCGCTCGGCCGCCTCGCGCGCGCGGTTGTCGCCGGTGGCGTAGCCGATGCCCATGAGCGCCGAGCCTGCGTCCTTCATGACCGTGCGCACGTCGGCGAAGTCGAGGTTGATCAGCCCGGGTGTGGTGATCAGGTCGCAGATGCCCTGGACGCCCTGGCGCAGCACGTCGTCGGCGAGCCGGAAGGCGTCGAGCATCGAGGTCGACTTGTCGACGACGTCGAGCAGCCGGTCGTTGGGGATGACGATCACCGTGTCGCACGCCTCGCGCAGCTGGGAGAGGCCGGTCTCTGCGGTCAGTCGCCGCTTGGTGCCCTCGAACCGGAACGGCGTCGTGACGATGCCGACGGTGAGCGCCCCGATCTCGCGGGCGATCGTCGCGACGACCGGCGCCGCGCCCGACCCCGTCCCCCCGCCCTCGCCTGCGGTCACGAAGACCATGTCGGAGCCGCGCAGCGCTCGTTTCAGCTGGTCGTGCGCCTCCTCGGCGGCGCGCCGTCCGACCTCGGCCTCGGAGCCGGAGCCGAGGCCGCGTGTGAGCTCGCTGCCGATGTGGATCTTCAAGGCCGCCTCGCTCATCGCGAGCTGCTGGACGTCCGTGTTGACGGCGATGAACTCGACGTCGGAGATGCCGGCGTCGATCATGCGGTTGACGGCGTTCAGGCCGGCGCCGCCGACGCCGACGACGCGGATGACCGCGAGGTAGGGAGCAGTGTCCGGCGCGGGTGCACGGTGCAGCCTGGCCGGCTGCTCCGGCAGCACCTCGAGCCGGTGGACGGTCGCCCCTTCGGCGTCGTCTCGCTCCTTCGGCTCGCCTGCCGGCTCGGGCTGAGGCTCTGCTTCGGCCTTGCGGGCCTGCTCCTGGGCCGCCTCGGTCGCCTTGAACAGCTCCGCGAGCGGGCCCTCGCGGAGGCTAGCGCGTTTTCGCGCCATCGAGCACCTCCTTCGCCAGCTCGCGGTAGGCGGACGCAGCCGGGCCGGTGGGGTCGTACTTCAGCACCGACGTGCCCTTCACGGGCGCCTCCGCGAAGCGGATGGTCTTGCGGATCCTGGTCGTGAACAGCAGGTCGCCGAAGTTCTCCTGGAGAATCTCGATCGCCTCGCGCGAGTGGAGCGTCCGTCCGTCGAACATGGTCGGGAGGATCCCGATGATGTGGACGTTCGGGTTGAGGTTCTCGCGGATCATCGTGAGCGTGTTCTCGAGCTGCACGAGGCCGCGCAGCGACAGGTACTCGCACTGGACGGGCACGATCACGCCGGACGAGGCGACGAGCGCGTTGATGGTCAGGAGCCCGAGCGACGGCGGCGTGTCGATGAGTACGTAGTCGTACTCGTGGCGCGCGCCGGCCAGCGCCTTGTCGAGCGCTCGCTCCCTGCCGATCTGGGCGGAGAGCGCGAGCTCGGCCCCGGCCAGGTCGATCGAGGACACGGCCAGGTCGATCTCCGCCTCCTGGATCACCTGCTCGATCGGCAGGCGATGCACGAGCACGTCGAACATCGAGCGCGTGATCGCGTCGGGGTTGAACCCCTGGCTCATGGTCAGGTTGCCCTGCGGGTCGAGGTCGACCGCGAGCACCCGTAACCCTCGCTCGCGCAGCGCGACTGCGAGGTTGAGCGTCGACGTGGTCTTCGCGACGCCGCCCTTCTGATTCGCGAAGGCGAGGACGCGCGCGGTCTTGCCCGGATCGGCCGTCGGCGGACCGGGCCGTGGTAGCAGGCTCATGACGCCCATCAGAATGCCTCTTTCGGGCGGACGGAGCAGAGTCCTTGTGCCTGCAGTGGCCATGGGGGAGCCGGGGTTACACGACGGCCTCCCTGCTCTCGATCGCGGCCTGGCAGCGCTGGACGGCACGCGTCGCCCGCTCGTCACCCTCCCGCTCCGCCCATGCCGTCGCCTCGCCGACGAGCGCCCGCAGCTCGTCGAGGAGCACGCGCGCCGGTGCGCCCGCGCGGTCGAGCCGTTCGATCCGTGCCAGCCTCACAAGGGTGCGCTCGCCGTCATCCACGTTGCCACTGTAGGCGACGATCCGTGTCGTGTCCGTCACGGCTCTGTGCCGTCTGCGTGACAGCCGTGGTCAGGGTGAGCTAGGCGGCGACGGGCTCGCCGGCCGGCGTCGCCAACCGGGCGAAGTAGCTGGTCGGCCGCGGCCGGACGCCGAGCAGCGCCTCGTCGAGCCAGCGCACGAGCTCGCTGCGGCCATCGTGCAGGAGCGTCTCGACGAGCACGTCGCGCACGGCGCCGGCATGCTCCTCACCGTCGCCGCCCCCTGCCAGCGAGCGCAGCCTCGCGTGGTGCGCAGCCCGCTCGGCACCGCTCTCGCCGAGCAGCACCGCCGCCCGCAGCGCCGCAGCCCAGAGCCCGCCGTCGTCACCGAGGAGCGACTCGAGTGCCCCTCGCAGCTGCTCGGACCGGAACGGCTCGGTCTGGAAGAGGGCGAGCTCCCAGCGATCGAGCGCGTCGCCCAGCCGGCGGTCCTCGTCCGCCGACGCCACTCGCTCGCGCAGGCTGCGGGCCAGCTCGCCGCGGAAGACGTCCAGCCGCGTCGGCTCGCCGGGGGGCCGCGCCGCGGCGATCGGCAGCATCGGCTTGACGCCGACCGGATGCCGGTCGATCCGCTCGAAGAAGACCGAGCCGGTGGCCACCGCTCCGCCAAGCGCTAGCCGGAGCGCCGTGGTGGCGTCCGCAAGCTCCGCGGCCGCGTCCGGGCGCGCCGTCGTTCCGGCGGGCAGCGCGTGCACCAGCTCGAGCACACCCGCGCGGTCGGGCTCGCGGCCGAAGCGCTCGGGCAGCAGGCCGCTGGACTCTGGCCAGGGTCCCGCGAGCTCGCCGGTCACGAAGGGTCGGGCCCGCACGCCGCCGCCGAGCTCCACGATCGTGCCGACCTCCACGCCGACGAGCGGGACGACTGCCACATGCGTCCGCTCCGAGCCGAACAACGCGCGCTCGAGCTCCTCGTACTCGCGCTCGAACGTGGCGTCGTCCCAGTCGAAGCCACCGCGCGCCTCGGCGACCCGGCCGAGCAGCGGCACCAGGATCGTCTCGAAGAGCGCCCCTTCGCCGGTGGTGCCGCCGGTGAGCGAGCCAGCGAAGAGCGCAGCCGCAGGCTCGGCCGTGAGGGCATCGAGCGCGAAGCGCGCGTCCGGGAGGTCGGTCAGCCGCTCTCGGCGGCTCTCGACGAAGCCGCCGATCAGCGGTCGGAACTCGTAGAAGGTCGTGCGGCCGCGAGCGTCGTGCTCCTCGAAGGCGAACGGCACCTCGGCGCCCGCATCGACGTCGTCCTGCAGCGCGGCAAACGCGGCCAGGCAGAACAGGCGGAGCGCATCATGGAGGTCGGCCGAACGGTGGGACACGAACCGGGGTACGCCCTCGCAGCGCCGACTCCTGCGGTAGAACGCGCGTGTGAACGCCGAGCCGGTCGTGCGCGAGATCGTCCCACCCCACACGGGCGCGGCGTTCGACGCCATGCGGGAGCTGCGACCCCTGCTCGGCCATGTGGCTGCTTTCGTTCGGCACGTCGACGAGGTCCAGCGGCCCGAGGGGTACCGGTTGGCCGGCGTGTTCGAGGGCGACGGCGCGGAGGCAGTCGCGGTCGCCGGGTTCCGAGTCGGCCACATGCTCGCCTGGGGGCGCTTCCTGTACGTCGACGACCTGTCCACCCTCCCCCACGCCCGCCGCCGCGGGCACGGCCGCCGCCTCCTCGACTGGCTCGCCGCCGAGGGGCGCCGGCTCGACTGCGTGCAACTCCACCTCGACTCCGGCGTCGGCGACGATCGCGGCGACGCCCACCGGCTCTATCTGAACGCCGGGCTGCGCATCACCTCGCACCACTTCGCCCGCGGTCTCTGACGGCCGCGCTCAGGCGACGGGGTCGGGCCCCGGCTGGCAGCTCGGGCACCAGTAGGCCGTGCGGTTGTCGTCACCCTGGCCGCGCGACCGGATACGCGTCCGACAGCGGGGGCACGGCCGGCCCGCCCGCGCCGTCACCTTCGTCTCGTTGCGGCCGGTCTCGACGGAGCGGCGCATCTCGCGGGCGGCCCAGCGCAGGACGCGCAGGAGCTCGTCGTCCGAGACCTCGCCCAGCGAACGCCAGGGAGAGACCCGTTCTGCCCACAGCGCCTCGGCCTTCCACATGTTCCCGATGCCGGCAAGCAGCCGCTGGTCGAGAAGCGCGTCGCCGACCTCGCGCGCGGCGTGCTCGCGCCGCAGGTTGGACAGCATCCGGGCGAGGTCCGGTTCCGGCGCGAGGATGTCGGGCCCGAGCCGGCGACGCACACGACCGTTCAGCTCGAGCACCCGGCCGCCGTAGAGCAGCGCCTGGGCACGCGCACCGCGCAGGACGAGCCAGGGGCGACCGACGACGGGCGCGCCCGGGCTGGTCACCCGCCAGCTGCCCGACATCCGCAGGTGGCTGCGGACGGTGACGCCGCCCTCGAAGTGCAGGAACAGGTTCTTGCCGACCGCCTCGACACGCTCGAGACGCCGGCCGTCGACCTCTTCGGCGACGCGCGTCACCTGCCCGCGCGGGTTCGGCGAGTCGGCGCGAAGACGGTCGCCGACAAGCGGTTGGAGTCGTCGCGCAGCGCGATGAAGACTGTCCCCCTCGGGCACGTCACCGAATTTTGTCACACTTGTGTCTCATGACCGGCGAGCCTGGAATGAACATCGCAGCGCTCGCGCAGCGCACCGGAGTGCCTTCGCACACCCTGCGCAAGTGGGAGCAGCGCTACGCCGTTCTGCACCCCGCGCGTACCGCCGGCGGGCAGCGGCGTTACGGCGAGCGGGACGTCGCGCGCGTGACCTGGCTGCGCGACCGGCTGGCCGAGGGTTACCGGATCTCGGAGGCCGCCGCCCTCCTGTCGCTGCCCGACGCACCCCCGCGGACGCCGTCCGAGCTCCGGGACGCGCTCCTCGCCGCCGTCGGCGAGGCGAGCGCCGAGGACGTCGAGGTTCTTCTCGACCAGGCATTCGCCCTGCTGCCGCTGCCCGTCGCGCTCGAGGAGGTCGCTCGGGCTGTGCTGGTGGAGGTGGGCGACCGCTGGGAACGAGGCGAGCTGAGCGTCGCGCACGAGCACCTGATCAGCAGCGCGGTACGCGGCCGCATCATGCGGCTGCTCGCCGACCGCCGCCCGGCCGTCCGAGGGCGAGCCGTGCTTGCCTGCGCTCCGGGCGAGCGCCACGAGCTCGGCCTGCTGATGCTCGCGGGCCTCCTGTGTGCCGACGGCTGGGGGTCTCGTACCTCGGCGCAGAGACGCCTGCACTCGACGCGCTCGCACTCGCCCGCGGCGTCGCTGCAGACATCCTCTGCCTGAGCGTCACGATGCCGCAGCACATCGAAGGTCTTGTCGAGCCGCTCGGCGAGCGCCGGGAACGCAGGCCCGACGTCGTGCTCGGTGGCCCGATCGCCTCCCGCGAGCTGGCGCGGCTGTGCGGTGCCCGCTACGCCGGCGCGAGCGCCGCGAAGGCCGTGCCGGCGCTCGCGAGGATGGCCGCATGAGCTCGCCGGCACGCGCCGCCGCGGCGGGCGCGCTCGCCGCGACCGCCTGGGCAGCGCTCGAGCCGCTCGACCGGCGGCTCTTCCGCTGCGACTACTCGGACGTCGCGCTGCTCGGCAAGGCGGTCACGCGGCGGGCCTGGCTGCCGGTCGGTCTGATGCTGCACGCAGCCAACGGCGCAGCGTTCGGACTCGCCTTCCACGCCGTGCAGAAGCGGACGGCGCTGCCGCCTCGGCCGCTCGCGTTCGGCGCGGCGATGGCCGAGCACGTCGGCCTCTACCCGCTCTCCTGGTTCGTCGACCGCTACCACCCGGCGCGCGGCGAGCCCGGGATCCCGCCGCTGCTGCGCAACCCGCGCGCTTTCGCGCAGGCAACCGTGCGGCACGCGCTCTTCGGCGTCCTGCTCGGACGCTGGGCCCGCTAGCTCAGGCGGCGAGCGGCGCGATCGGGAGTGAGGCCTCCGGGGCCGCGACCGCGTGACCCTGCGCTGCGCCGCGCTCCTCGGCGGCGGCAACCGCGGGAAACAGCCGGGTGAGCTGCGTGCGCGTCCAGAGGAGCGCGATGTCCTTGGCCTTCGCTTCGAGCATGACGTCCACCGGTCCGCGAGCCGCGAGCAGGACATCGACCACGTCCCACGGCGACGGGAAGTCGGCGTGCTGGTCGAGGAGCGGTGCGACGAGGCGTGCGCTCCGCCCACGCCCAACCGTCCTCAGCTCCGTGCGCGGGCTCGAGACGTGCGCCTTCGGGCGGACGCCGGCCGGCCAGGTGGCGGCGGCGAGGGCGAGCGACTCCTCGACCCCGTCTGCCTCCGGCCAGGGGTTGCAGCGGTGGTGGTGCGAGTCGAACACGACCGGAACGCCGACGCGCCGATGCAGCTCGAGCACGTCGCCGAGATCCCAGGATCGCTCGTCGTGCTCGACCACCAGCCGCCGCCGGACACGTTCGGAGAGGCGCTCGTACGTCGTCGCCCAGCGGTCGAGCGCAGCTGTCCGGTCGCCGTAGACGCCGCCGACGTGGATGACGACCACGGCCTCGGGGCCCTGACCGAGCGCGTCGAGCAGGGCCGCGTCCTGCTCGAGGTCGGCGACCGCCTTCGTCACGATCGAGTCGTCCGGGCTGTTGAGGACGGTGTACTGGCCCGGGTGGGTCGAGAGACGCAGGCCAGCCGCGCGGGCCCGCTCGCCCACCACATCGAGGCGCTCCGCGTGCTCGTCGAGCTGGCGGCGGTACTCGAACTGCGGCAGGTCGGGATGCGTGCCGTACGGAACGGTCGCGCTCGAGAGCCGAAACATGCGGATGCCGTTGCGGTCCAGGTATTCGATCACGCCCTCGAGCAGCTCGAGCGAGCGCTCCAGCGACGGCCCGCTCTGCCAGCGGCGCGTGTCGTGGCTCTTCAGCCCGCCCCCACCGAGGACCTTGACGGCGAAGCCGAGGCGGTACGGGTGGACGGTGCCGCTCACGCGGCGGCGGCGCGTGCCCGCTGCTCGACGAGGCGCACGATCCAGCCGGCGACGCTGCTCCCGTCGGCCCCGTCACGCGCGGTTCGCCAGGCGTCGAGGTACGCGGCCTCAACGGCGGCGACCGCGGCGGCCGGGTCACCGGCGAGGGCGTGAGCGACCCGGTACGCGAGCGCCGCAGTCCGGTCGTAGAGCTCCCCGAACGCCTCGACGTCCGAGCGCGTCATGCGGGCAAGCAGCTCGCTCGCGCTCAGCGCTGCGTACCCATTCGTCGTCACTGCGGTTGCGACTGTGTCCATCTTTTGTCCAGGCTACCTGAAACGGCCGAGCCTCGCCGGCGGCGACCGAGACACCCGCTCGGCCTCCCCACGCGCGTCCGCGCGGGTGGCAGTGCCGGGCACGGTGAGCGGTGCCGACCGGAGGCTGGCTCGTCCTAGGGGCGCAGAACAGCGCGGCGCGGGCCGGCCAGGAAGCCGGCCTCGACCAGGAGGGGCAGGTGCTCGCTCTCGATCACCGGCTCGCCGTCGAAGCGCTCGACGGCCAGGCGCTTGAGCCGGCCGCGCCTGACGTGGTCGACGAGGGCGGCGAGCGCCGGCCGCAGCCAGGCCTCCTCCGGCTCGCGGAGCGGGACGAGCGTGCGGCCGCCGCGCTCGACGAAGAGTGCCGGCTCGCCATCCAGGAGCACGACCTGGGCGCCGGCGACGCGCGAGGCCCGCCCGCCCGCGCGCTTCGGCCACGGCAGGACGCCGCCATAGGGCTGCGCCGGGTCGGCCGCCGCCAGCACGAGCGCGTCGACCTCCCCCTCGTCGCCGCCGCGCAGCTCGCGCAGTCGCTCGACGGCGCCGCCGAGGGCGAACTGTGCGCCGCCGAGCCCCTCGACGAAGTAGCCGCGACGGCAGAGCCCGAGCGTCTCGAGGGCCTTCAGCTCGCCGTAGACGGCCCCGTAGCCGCCGGGGATGCCCTCGGCGCGCACGCCGTCGCGGGTGACGATGCCCTGCCGCTCGAGCAGCAGCTCGGCGAGCGCTCGCCGATCGGTCCCTCGCGAAGGAGGGACGGCCCCCTCGGGGCCTGTTCCCGCCGCGGAGAAGAGTCTCGACGCGAGCGACCAGCGTCCCTGCGTGGCCGCGGTGCCGCTCGTGCGCCGCCGTGAGAAGCGCCGGCCGCGGCGCTGCGCCGTCGGCACGCCGTAGCGTCGGCCGGCGCGCAGCGGCGCCCACGCGTCGTTGGTGACCTCGCCTGCCCACACGAGCTCCCAGAGCGCGGGTAGGGCGTCAGCCGGCTCGAGCCCGGTCGCGGCGAGCAGGTCGAGCCAGAACTCCGCGCTGCGTCCGAGCGCTCGGCGAATGGCAGCGTGGGCCTCGCCGTCCGGCCGCTCGGCCGCCGCGGGCTGACCGAGCACCGGCGCGTCCTCGCGGAAGAAGACGGCGACCCGGTCGAGGCCGGCGCCCACCCAGACGAGCTCGCCGGAGGAGCAGAGCGCGTCGAGCTGCAGCGGCCCGTAGCCGGGGACGCGCCGCGGCAGCACCTCGCTCTCCCAGAGCGCGACCGGGAGCGCCAGGCCCTGCAGGGGCACGAGCGCCTCGCGCAAGGACGCGCGCCGGTCGATGCCGTGCCAGCTGGGCAGGAAGCGGCCGAGCGCCGCCTGCTCGGCCGGCTCCACCTCGCGCCGAAGGGCGGCGAGCGAGGCGCGGCGCAGCCGGCGCAGGATGTCGGGGTCGCACCATTCGCGCTCGGAGCCGCCGGGCCGTAGCTCGCCGCGGACGAGCCGCTCCTCGCGCTCGAGTTGCTGCAGCTCGGGCTCGACGCGCCCGGGCTCGAGGCCGAACCGCTCGGTTGCCTCCCGCGTGGTGAAGGGCCCGCGCCCGCGCGCGAAGCGGGCGAGCAGCCCTCGCAGCGGCTCGTCCTCGGCCTCGAGGAACACCTCCGGCAGCCCGCCCGGGGGCATGACGCCGATGGCGTCGCGGAGGCGGCCCGCATCCTCCGCGGCAGCGAGCGCCTCGCGCCCGGCGACGCGGAAGGTGATCGCGCGCCGCTCGCGCCGGAGCGTCTCGGCGAAGCCGGCGTCGTACTCGCCCTCGAGCAGGTGGCCGCGCAGCAGCAGCAGGTCGTGGAGCCCGTCGGCGTTCTTCGGGCTACCGCGAAGCTGCGCCTCCACCTCCTCGATCGCGCCCGGGTCGAGCAGGTCGCGGAGCTCTTCCTGGCCGAGCAGCTCGCGCAGCAGGTCGCGATCGAGCGACAGCGCCTGCGCGCGGCGCTCCGCGGCGGGCGTGTCGTCCTCGTACATGTAGGTGGCGATGTAGTCGAAGAGCAGCGAGGCGGCGTAGGGCGAGGCGGACGCGGTCTCCACCTCGACGAGGTCGAGCTCGCGCGCCTGTAGCCCGCGCAGGAGCCGGGTCAGCGCCGGCAGGTCGAAGACGTCCTGCAGGCACTCGCGGTAGGTCTCGAGGATGACGGGGAACGAGCCGTACTTCCGCGCCACCTGCAGCAGGCTCTGCGCCTTCAGGCGCTGCTGCCAGAGCGGCGTGCGCTTGCCGGGGTAGCGGCGGGGGATGAGCAGCGCGCGGGCGGCGTTCTCGCGGAAGCGGGCGCCGAAGAGCGCGGTCTGACCAATTTCGCGAAGGACCAGGTCCTCGAGCTGGCCTGGGTCGACGAGCAGCTCCTCGATGGGCGGCGGCTGATCGGCGTCCGGGAAGTGGAGCGCGATGCCGTCGTCCGACCAGATCGACTGCGCGTCGATCCCGGCGCCGTCGCGCAGCCTGGCGGTCATCGCCATCGCCCAGGGCGCGTGGACGCGGGCGCCAAACGGCGTCAGCACGCAGACGCGCCAGTCGCCGATCTCGTCGCGGAACTTCTCGATCACGACCGTCCGGTCCGAGGGCACGGCGCCCGTGGCCTCCACCTGCTCGCCGAGAAAGGTCATGAGGTTGCGGGCGGCCCGTTCGTCGAGCCGGTGCTCCTCGCGGAGCCGCCGCAGCGCCTTCTCCTCGGTGAGCGAGACGAGCTCGCGCGAGGTCTTGCCGATGGCCGCGCCGAGCTCGTACGGCCGGCCGATCCCCTCCCCCTTCCAGAACGGGACGGCGCCGGGGACGCCGGGCGCCGGCGAGACGAGCACCCGGTCGCGCGTGATCTCCTCGATCCGCCAGCTGGAGGCGCCGAGCAGGAAGGTCTGGCCGGCGCGCGCCTCGTAGACCATCTCCTCGTCGAGCTCGCCGACGCGGCCGCCGCCGTCGACGAGGTAGACGCCGAACAGGCCGCGGTCCGGGATCGTGCCCGCGTTGGTGACCGCGAGCCGGCGCGCGCCCGAGCGGCCGCGGATGACGCCGCCGGTGCGATCCCAGGTGATCCGCGGGCGGAGCTCGGCGAACTCGTCGGACGGGTACCGGCCCGCGAGCATGTCGAGCACGTTCTCGAGCTGCTGGCGCGAGAGCTCCGCGAACGGGTACGCGCGGCGGACGAGCGCGTGCAGGTCGTCGACCGCGATCTCGTCGTCGGCGCAGATGGCGACGACCTGCTGGGCGAGCACGTCGAGCGGGTTGCGTGGAATGACCGTCTCCTCGATCTGCCCGTCGAGCATCCGCCGCACGACGACCGCCGACTCGAGCAGGTCGGCGCGGTACTTGGGGAAGATGCGGCCGCGCGAGACGGCGTCGAGCTCGTGGCCGGCGCGGCCGATGCGCTGCAGCCCGCGCGCGACCGACTTGGGGCTCTCGACCTGGATGACGAGGTCGACGGCACCCATGTCGATCCCGAGCTCGAGCGACGAGGTGGCGACGATGCACGGGATCTGGCCGCGCTTGAGCAGCTCCTCGATCTCGACGCGCTGCTCGCGGGCGAGCGAGCCGTGGTGGGCGCGGGCGATCTCCTCCTCGGCGAGCTCGTTGAGGCGGAGCGCGAGCCGCTCTGCGAGGCGGCGGTTGTTGACGAAGACGATGGTGGAGCGGTGCTCGCGGACGAGGCGGAGGAGCTCCGGGTAGATCGACGGCCAGATGGACTGGCTCGAGCGCTCGGTGCCGGCGTCCTGCTCCTGGCCGTCGGCGGGCACCGGGTTGGAGAGCTCCGCGGTCGAGCCGAGCTCGCGCAGGTCCTCGACCGGCAGGACGACCTCGAGGTCGAGCTCCTTGGCGCGGCCGGCGTCGACGAGCTCGATCGGCCGGCCGCCCGAGACGAAGCGGCCGATCTCCTCCAGGGGTCGCTGGGTGGCAGAGAGCGCGATCCGCTGGAAGGGCTCCTCGACGAGCCGCTCGAGCCGCTCGACGCTGATCGCCAGATGGGCGCCGCGCTTGGTGCCGGCGACCGCGTGCACCTCGTCGAGGATCAGCGTGCGGACGCCTCGTAGCGTCTCGCGCGCCTGCGAGGTGAGCAGCAGGAAGAGCGACTCCGGGGTGGTGATGAGGATGTCGGGCGGCGTGCGCAGCATCTGCTGACGCTCGCGCTGGGGCGTGTCCCCGGTGCGGACGCCGACCCGCAGCTCGCTCTGCATGCCGGCCAGCGGGCCGCGCAGGTTGCGCTCGACGTCGTAGTTCAGCGCCTTCAGCGGCGAGACGTAGACCAGCCGGATCCCCTCCCCGGGCTCCGCCTCGAGCCGGTCGAGCCCGTAGAGAAAGGCGGCGAGCGTCTTGCCCGAGCCGGTCGGCGCCTGGATCAGCGCGTGCGCGCCGGAGGCGATGACCGGCCAGCCGCGCTCCTGCGCCGGCGTCGGCGCCGCGAACGCCCGCTCGAACCACTCCCGTGTGCGAGGCGTGAAGACGTCGAGCGCGGCCACGAGAGCCAGACTAGCGTTGCCACCTCAGACGAACAAGTGTTCGTTTCGGACAGGTCGTGTGACTCACACGTGGCGCGACATCTGCACGGGTTGCGGGTCGTCGCGGGTGAAGCCGCAGGCGGCGTAGAACGCTGGGGCTTCGCCGTCGGCGAGCACCCAGGCGCTTCGCACGCCGGCGGCGGCCATCCACCGCTCGAGCTCGGCCACGAGCGCCCGGCCGATGCCCTCGCGGCGGTGTGCCCGGCGCACGCCGATCTCGTAGACGAGCACCTGCAGCGCGTCCCCAGCCCGGCGGCGCTCCAGGTAGCAGAGGAGGTGCCCGACGACGCTGCCGCCCTCCTCGGCGACCCAGTGCAGTACACCCTCGTCCGCGAGGTAGGCGGCGGCGTCCGCCCCGCGTACCGGCTCGCGCGGCCGGCCGCGGCCCTCGAGCTCGAACTCGGCCTCGTCGCGGGCCAGGTTGGCGAGCACGTCCTCGTCGTCGGGGCCGAGCCGGCGGATCGCCGCCACCGCTACGGGAACTCGCGGTGGACGGCCTCGATGTTGTTGCCGTCCGGGTCGAGCAGGAAGGCGGCGTAGTAGCGGCCGGCCTCGTCCGAGCTGTACTGCTCGCGGACGCCGGGCGGGCCGTTGTCGCGGTAGCCGCCGTCGAGGCCCGCGCGGTGGAAGGCGTCGACCTCCTCCCGCGTGCGGGCGACGAAGCCGATGTGGAGCGGGGCGGTCACCTCCGCCGCCGCCGAGAGCACCAGGTTGGCGTACTGCGCGCCCCGCTCGTTCTGCCAGAGCGGCGGGATGTCCAGCGCCCCCAGGACCCGCTCGTAGAAGCGCGTGCTCGCCTCGAGGTCGCTCACGCCCAGCTTGACGTGGTCGAAGACGACCCGCGTCCAGTCCCAGTCGGTCACGGCCGGAACGATAGACGGGCTCGCGCACCCCCTTCTCGCTCGGCCGTGACGGTCGTCCTCGCGCGAGGCAGCGCTGTAGGCTCGGGCGGTGGAGGCGTCCGACTTCCGGAGCGACAGCTACGCCAGCTGGCAGCAGGTGGCCGAGAGCTGGGAGGGGCACGGCCAGCGGCTCTGGCTCGCATCCGAGCACGTCAGCAGGAACCTCGTCGAGCGGCTCGCGCTCTCTCCCGGGGCCACGGTGCTCGAGCTCGCCGCCGGGAGCGGTCAGACCAGTGTCTTGCTGGCACACGTCGTCGGCTCCGGCGGCCGCGTGATCGCAAGCGACTTCGTGCCGGCGATGGTCGAGGCGCAGCGGCGGCTCGGCGAGCAGGCCGGCGTCGACAACGTCGAGTACCGGGTGATCGACGCCGAGCAGATCGACCTGCGGGACGGGAGCCTCGACGGCGTGCTCTGCCGCTGGGGGCTCATGCTGGTCGCCGACCCGGCCCGCGCGCTGGCTGAGATCCGGCGCGTGCTCCGACCGGGCAGCCCGCTTGCGTTCGCGGTCTGGGCATCCCCCGACGCCAATCCGTGGGCGGCCGTGGTCGGCCGCACGCTCGTCGCGATCGGCGCAGTGCCGCCACCCGACCCGGCGGCGCCCGGGGCGTTCTCGCTCGCCACGACGGAGCGGATCGAGGAGCTGGTGCGCGGGGCGGGGTTCGGAGACCCGGAGATCGAGGACGTCCCGCTCACGTGGGAGTACGAGAGCTTCGACGACTTCTGGACGGTGACGCTGGAGCTCGCCGCCGGGCTGAGGAAGACGATCTCGGCCATGACCGCCGAGGAGCAGCGCGCGGCGCGGGCCGCAGTCGAGCAGGCGGCCGAGCCGTACCGGGTCGACGGGGCCTACGCGTTTCCCGCGCTGAGCCGGAACGTGGTCGCCCGCTAGGCCGCGCAGAGCACACCGTCTCCTCGCGAAGCTTCTCGCTCGGCTCGGCACGCGTCTCGCAGAGGCGCCATCGTGGGTACCGAGAGGACTGAGCCGTCGTACGATCCGCGGCGTGACCTACTCCCTCGTCGCCCGCGACCCCGCCACCGGCGAGCTCGGCGTGGCCGTACAGACGAAGGCGTTCGCGGTCGGCTCGGTCGTGCCGTGGGCGGAGGCGGGGGTCGGGGCGGTCGCCACGCAGTCGTTCGCGGAGCGCTCCTACGGGCCGCTGGGGCTCGAGCTGCTGCGCGCGGGGCGCTCTCCCGACGATGCGCTCGCGGGGCTCGTGCGCGCCGACCCGCAGGAGCGGGTGCGCCAGGTGGGGATGGTCGACGCGCAGGGGCGCGCGGCCGCGCACACGGGCGAGCTCTGCATCGCCGAGGCCGGGCACGAGTCCGGCGAGGGCTTCTCCGCCCAGGCGAACATGATGGCCTCGGCCGACGTCTGGCCGGCGCTGGCGCAGGGGTACGGCGAGGCGCGAGGCTCGTTCGCGGAGCGGCTCCTCGCCGCTCTCGACGCGGCCGAGTCGGCGGGCGGCGACTTCCGGGGACGACGGACGGCCGCGCTGCTCGTCGTGGCGGGGACGCCGTCGGGGCGGCCGTGGGACGACCGCGTCGTGGACGTACGCGTCGACGACCACGACGACCCGCTCCCGGAGCTCCGCCGGCTCGTCCGGCTCTCCGAGGGCTACCGCCGCATGAGCGGCCTCGCCGGCGAGGTCGACGCCGCGGAGATCGAGCAGGCGCGGGCGGCGGGGGTGCGCGAGGACGACCTCGAGTGGTATGTCGTCACGGCCGCGTGGCGTGGCGGCGACCTGGAGGCGGCCCGGTACCGGCTCGACGCGCTGCTCGCCCGCAGCCCCCGCTGGGAGGGCGCCTGGGAGCTGCTGCGCGAGCTGCCTCCTCCGGGCGACGAGACGTAGGATCGGGACGTGCCCCAGACCGTCGAGCGGCTCCACTTCACCGGCAACCCCGAGGCGGACGCCCTGCTCGCGCGAGAGCCGCTGGCGCTCCTCATCGGCTTCGTGCTCGACCAGCAGGTGCCGATGCCGAAGGCGTTCTCCGGCCCACATGTGCTGCGGCAGCGGCTCGGCCACCTCGACGCGGCACGGATCGCCGGCATGGCGACTGCCGAGCTCGACGAGACGTTCCGCGAGCGGCCGGCGATCCACCGGTTCCCCGGCTCGATGGCGGGGCGCGTGCAGGAGCTGTGCCGGGCGATCGTCTCCGAGTACGGCGGCCGAGCCGAGCGCATCTGGGAGGACGCGGCCGATGCGGACGACCTGCGGCGCCGCCTGGCCGCGCTGCCAGGGTTCGGCCCGATGAAAGTGCGGATCACCGCCGCCGTGCTCGCCAAGCGACTCGGCGTCGAGGTCGCGCTGCCGCTCGTCCCCGACCACCCGACACCGGGCGACATCGACTCCGACGAGGCGCGCGAGCGCTACCAGGAGGCCAAGCGCGCGTACAAGGCCCGGCAGCGGGCCGAGCAGCAGCCGTAGTGCGGATCCGCGTGGTCGCCTACGTCGTGCGGGAGCGCGACGGGGACCGGGAGCTGCTCGTCTTCGCGCCGCGCGGCTACGAGCACACGGGTCTGCAGGTGCCGGCCGGCCGCGGCGAGCCCGGCGAGACGGTGGAGGAGTGCCTGCGCCGCGAGCTGCTGGAGGAGGCCGGGATCCAGGACTATCGCGTCCTGCGCGAGCTGCCCGTGGCAGAGGGCGGCTACGGCTCGCGCTACGACCATCACGCCTTCCTCGTCGAGGCGGACGGGCTGCCGGACACCTGGGAGCATGCCGTCACGGGGGACGGTGACGATGCCGGATTCGTCTTCAGCTACCGCTGGGAGCCGCTCGACGAGCGCCTTCGCCTGTGGGAGCAGCTCGACGATCCGGTCCTGCCGGGTCTGCTCCGCCCGTCCTGAGGATGCGGACGCTCGGTCGGCGAGCCGATAGGCGGGGTGTGCACCGACTCGCTGCCGTTGCGCTCCTGGTCGCGGCCGCCGCGGCCTCCGCGGCCTGGGCACTCCCCCATCCCGCGGCGCCGCGCTGCCCAATCTTTCCCGCCTCGAGCCCGTGGAACCAGCGCGTCGACCGGCTGCCCGTCGCGGCAGGCTCCGACGCGACGATCGCCACCATCGGCGGCCACGTCCACGCCGACTTCGGCTCCGGTCTGTGGGACGGCGGCCCGATCGGGATTCCGGTCACGGTCGTCCGCGGCTCGCAGCGCCGCCTGCCGGTGTCCTTCGAGTACGCGTCCGAGAGCGACCGCGGCCCCTACCCGATCCCCGCGGGCGTGCGCATCGAGGGCGGCCCGGGGGCGAACGGCGACCGGCATGCCCTGCTCGTCGACCGCGACCGCTGCCGGCTGTACGAGCTCTACGCGCTGCGCCGCGAGGGCGGGCGTTGGCGCGCGGGCTCCGGTGCGATCTGGAGCCTGCGCTCGAACCGGCTGCGACCGGCGGGCTGGACGTCGGCGGACGCCGCGGGACTGCCGATCCTGCCCGGTCTTGCGCGCTACGACGAGGTGCGCCGCGGCCGGATCGACCATGCGCTCCGCTTCACGGTGCAGCGGACGCGGCGCGCCTACGTCTGGCCCGCGCGCCACTCTGCGAGCCGCCTTACCGACCCCGCGCTGCCCGCGATGGGCACCCGGTTGCGCCTCAAGGCGAGCTTCGACGTGCGCCCGTTCCCGCCGCAGGCGCGCGTCGTCCTGACCGCGCTCAGGCGCTACGGGATGATCCTGGCCGACAACGGCTCCGACCTGTACATCTCCGGCGAGCCGCACCCGCGCTGGTCGAACGAGCAACTGCACACGCTCCACCGCGTGCGCCCGGCCGACTTCGAGGTCGTGGACGCGTCGTCGCTGCGGCCGCGGCGCTAGGCGCCGGGCGACACGGCTGTCCGTCGACCCCGACGCAGCGAGCCGGCCGGCGCCTCAACCGTCCTCGCGCCACACGTCCGGCAAAGACACGCCCGGCGGGGACATGCCTGCTCAGGCCATGTCCCGACGACGTGCCCCACCCTCCCTAGGGGAGAGCTGCCTCCACCTCCCGCCCGGGCTCGACGGTACCCGCGATGGTGTGACGTGTCTGTGCAGGAAGCGCACCGAAAGTGCGCTCGTCAGCTCCAGTCGACCGTGACGACCTCGACCTCGCCTGCGACGCCCTTGAGCTCCACCGTGCGCGGCTCCGAGTGGCGGGTCCCCGTGCCCTGGGCCGTGGCGGCGCTGGCGACGATCTCTCCCGCGCCGCCGACCGCTCCGATGCGAGCCGCCTCGTGCACGCCGTGCCCCCGGTAGGACCCGTCCGACCAGCGCCCTTCCGCCGCGTGCACGCCGATCCGGACACCGGGGGCGAAGCCCTGCGCTCGCCGGTGGTCGGCCAGCCGCCGTTGGATCGCGATCGCGCACACAAGCGCGGCACCGGCCTGCTCGAAGGCGACGAAGAACCCGTCCCCGGTGTGGTCGACCGAGTCGGCGCCGTGAGCGGCGAACAGCTCCCGCAGCGTGCGGTCGTGCCAGGCGAGCATTCCCGTCCAGGCCTCGTCGCCGAGCGCGCCGGCCAGCGGGGTCGAGTCGACGATGTCCGTGAAGAGGAACGTCCGCGCCCTCGCCTCCCCCTGGCCCGTCTCCTGCAGCTGCCCCACTCGCTGGATGTCGGGCAGGGCGCCGAGGCGCTCGAACACCGCCAGCGCCGACTCGAGCTCGAGCGCGGCGGCCTGCTCGTCGCCGAGCGCCCGATACGCCCTGGCGAGCAGCACCCTGGCCGTGGCGCCCTCGTAGGGAACGTCCACCAGCCCGTAGTCGCGCACGGCGCTCCGAAGCGAGGCGACCGCACCCGGCGGGTCGCCCGCGGCGAGCGCCACCGCACCCTCGGCGGCCGCGGCCGACGCCCGCAGCGCAGGCGACTCGTAGCCGTTCGCGATCTCGCGCAGCTCGGCTGCGGCTCCTGCTGCCACGTCGACGGCGCCGACAGCGACCGCCAGCTCGACCTGTGTCGGCAGGAGCCGGGAGCGGGCGAAGCGGTCGGCGGTCTCCTCTGCGACGGCGCGGTCGATCAGCGCCGCTCCACCCCGCATGTCGCCGCGCGCGGCCCGGAGCAGCGCCAGACCCGGCTCGGTTCCCCGGCCGAGCTCGTGCGCTTGCTGGAACGCCGTCTCGGCGCCGTCGAGGTCGCCGATGCGCAGGCGGATCTCCCCCAGCTCGTAGAACGCCGCACCGGCCGTGTTCGGTGACCAGTCGCGCAGCTCGTCGACCGCCAGCTCGGCATCCTCGCGGGCGGCGACCCAATCGCCGCGAAGCCGCATCACCTCCGCGCGGTAGACGCGGCACATGCCGGGAAAGCCGTTGATCGTCTGCCGCTCGCACCAGCGCTTGGCCGCGTCCGTCCACTCTCCGGCCCGCCCGTAGTCGGCGACGTCGCGGCACGCGGTGATGGTGTTGCAGTAGACGATCGCGGTGGGCATCGGCCCGAGCTCGCCGGCGATCGCGGCGGCAGCCGCCTCGTCGATCAGCGCGAAGCCCTCCTTGGGATCGCCCTGAGCCACGAGCGCCACGCCGAGCTCGTGCTGGGCGAGCAGCTCGAGGTCGAGGTCGCCGAAGCGGCGGCCGAGGTCTCGCGCCTCGGTCGCGAGCTCCGCCGCCCGGTCGACGTCCCCGGCACCGAGTGCGTCGGCCGCGCGCCGGTACTGCAGGTGCCCGTACTCGGCCGTCTCGGGGTGCTCGTCGAGCACGCGCTCCGCCCGGCGCAGCCAGCCGGCGGCAACCGCCTTCTGCAGCTTGTGCCGGTGCCAGCGGACGAGGTCGAGCGCGGCGAGCCCGGCCCGCAGCGGCTGTCCCTCGTCCAGATAGAGACCGTACACCCGCTCGAGCACGGCGATGCACTCGCTCATGCGCCCGGTCCAGTGTGCGGCGCGCGCCAGGTTCCACAGATCGTCGGGGCCGAGGCCCGCCTCGCCGTCAAGGGCAGCGAGCAGTTCGTACGCCTCGGTCCACGCCGCGCGGGTGGCCGCCTCTCGCGCCTGGCCGAGTCGTTCGTCGACAGCGGACTCGCTCATGCCTGCATTCTGGCGATCGGACGGTGCCCGCCCCCGGATCTCTCGCCGAGCCCGAGCCCGAGGTCGCGCAGCGCCCGGTGCGCAGCGTGGTAGCCGCACATGCCGTGCACGCCCCCGCCTGGCGGTGTCGAGGCCGAGCAGAGGTAGACGCCGCGCGCCCCGGTTCGGTAGGGCACGAGTCGGGCTGCGGGTCGGAAGAGGGACTGGCCGAGCGTCATCGCGCCGCCATTGATGTCGCCGCCGACGAGGCTCGGGTTGTGCGCCTCGAGCGCCTGCGGCCCGAGCGTGTGCCGGGCCAGGATGCGTTGGCCGAACCCGGGCGCAAAGCGCTCCACCTGCGCCTCGATCACGGCCGTGGCGTCGCCCTCCCAGCCGTGCGGGACGTGGCAATACGCCCAGGCGGTGTGGTTGCCCGCGGGGGCGCGTGCGGGGTCGAAGAGGCTCGGCTGGGAGAGGAGCACGAAGGGGCGGCTCGCCAGCGCGCCCCGCCAGGGTGCCCGCTCGGAGGCGGTGAGCTCGTCGAGGGTGGCGCCCAGGTGGACGGTGCCGGCGCGGGCGCAGGCTTCGGCCCGCCACGGGATCGGCCCGTCCAGGGCCCAGTCGAGCTTGAACGCGCCCGGGCCGAAGCGATAGCGGCGGAGCGCCTGCGCGTAGGCGTTGGGGAGGCGCCCGCGGGCGAGCCGCAGCAGCTCGGGCGGCGACACGTCGGCCATGACGAGGCCGTGCGAGGGCAACGCGTCCACCCTCGAGCCGAGGACGAGCTCGCCGCCGAGTGAGCGCAGGCGCTCGACCAGCGCGTCCGTGAGCCGCTGGGCGCCGCCGCGGGCGATCGGCCAGCCGGCGGCGTGGCCGAGCATCGTGAGCGCGAGCGCAAAGGCACCCGTCGGGCGCCGGTCGAGCGGGAGGATCGAGTGCGCGGCGTTGCCGGCGAGCAGGCTGCGGGCCTCCGTGCCCCGGAAGGTGCGCTCGGCCAGCGAGCGGGCGTCCGCGGCCGCGTCGAGCGCCGCGCGCACCGCGCGCACCGGGCCGAGCGCCCGCGCCAGGCGGACGGCCGCTCGCGGCGAGGGCGGCACGAGCGGGGCGAGCAGGAGCGGCGCGATCGCGTCCCACGTACGCGCGAGCGGCGCGACGAGCGTGCGGTAGGCCTCCGCGTCGGCGCCGAGCTGGGCGGCCGTCTCGCCGACGTCGCGCTCGAGCGTGACCGCCTCGCCGCCGTCGAACGGATGCGCGAGCGTCGCGGGCGGGTGCACCCACTCGACGTCGAGGCCGAGCTCGCGAAAGGCCGGGGAGCCGACCGCGAGCGGATAGACGCCCGAGCAGACGTCATGGGTGAACCCGGGCAACGTCAGCTCGGCGGAGCGGACGCCCCCGCCCGGCGTGTCCGCCGCCTCGTGCACGACCACCTCGAGCCCGGCCTGCGCCAGCGTGATCGCGGCGACGAGCCCGTTCGGCCCGGAGCCGATGACGACCGCGTCAGCCATGTCCCGAACGGACAGTGTCCGCGGCCGCCTGCTCTGTCCCCCCGGGGGCCTTCGGCCCGTGTCCCCCGTGAATTGACGCTAGCGAAAGAGTGCGCACGCGTGGGTGACGCGGGCGTGCCAACTCTGTCACGCTCGCAGCCGGGCCCAGTAGACGCGTGTCTCGAGCAGCCGCCGGTAGCGGGTGCTCGCGTCGAGGAGCGAGCGCAGCTCGTCGGCCAGCTCGCGGCGCTCGCCGTCCGGCAGGCCGGCGATGACGCTCCACGACTGCATGTGCTCGATCACGCCGTCCCGATCGAGCTCGAGCGAGTTGGGGAATGCCGCCACGGCGAGCGGGCCGAAGGGCGATCCGGCGAACGCCTCGCGCCAGTGACCCGAGGCGTAGCTGTCACCCGGCCGCTTCGGCAAGCTGCGACGCTCGTGCGCGCGCCAGAACGCCGGCGGCGGCTTCGGCTCGAAGGCAGTGCCCGGGCCCCCGTCGACGGGTGCGTTCCAGAGCAGCGCAACGCCGCCCGCGGGTCGGAGGACGCGGGCGAACTCGGCCAGTGCGGACGACCCGTCGAACCAGTGGAACGCCTCCGCCGCCAGCACCCCGTCCACACAGGCGTCGGCCAGCGGCAGCCTCTCCGCCGCCCCAGCCAACGCCTCTGCCGCGGGCACGACGCGCTCGAGCACCCGGCGCATCTCGTCGTCGGGCTCGATCGCGAGGACGCGCCCCACCCGCGTCACCAGCTCCCGCGTCAGCTTGCCGGTGCCCGCCCCGGCCTCGGCGACGGTGGCGCCAGGGCCGAGCCCGAGCTCGCCGAGGGCGCGCTCGACCGCCGGGGCCGGCCAGCCCGGCCGTGCCCGCTCGTAGAGCTCGGCCGCCCGTCCGAACGCATCGGGAGGGGCGTGCCGTGGCAGCGTCACGGCTCAGCCGACGCCGGCGAGCAGGAAGGCGCGGCTCTCGCGCAGCATCTCGCGCGCGATCACGAGGCGCTGGATCTGGTTCGTGCCCTCGTAGATCTGGGTGATCTTCGCGTCGCGCATCATCCGCTCGACCGGGTACTCCTGCATGTAGCCGTAGCCGCCGAGCACCTGCACGGCATCGGTCGTGACCTCCATGGCGACGTCCGTGCAGAGGAGCTTCGCCATCGCGGAGTACTTGGTCAGCTCGGGGTGATCCGCGTCGATCATCTGCCCGACCTTGTAGAGCAGGCCGCGCGCTGCCTCGCACTTCGTCTCCATGTCGGCGAGCGTCGCGGCGATCAGCTGGTGCTGCGCGATCGGCTTGCCCATCGTCTCGCGCGAGCGGGCGTACTCGAGCGCGTAGTCGGTCGCACCCTGTGCCAGCCCCAGCCCCTGGGCGGCGATCCCCGGGCGCGAGCGGTCGAGGATCCGCATCGCGATCCTGAAGCCCTCGCCCTCCTCGCCCAGCAGGTTGTCGGCGGGGACGCGGCAGTCGTCGAAGAAGACCTCGCCGGTGGTGGAGCCCTTGATGCCCATCTTCGGCTCGATGCGCCCGACCGAGAACCCGGGTGCGTCCGCCTCCACCACGAACGCCGAGATGCCGTCGTGGCCGGCCGCCGGGTCGGTCTTCGCGAACACGACGTAGAGCGAGGCGACGCCGGCGTTGGTGATGAACCGCTTCGAGCCGTTGATGACGTATTCGTCGCCGTCGCGGCGGGCCTCCGATCGCATCGCGGCCGAGTCCGACCCGGAACCTGGCTCGGTGAGGGCGTAGGCCGGCAGCCACTCCCCGCTCGCGAGCCGGGGCAGGAAGCGCGCCTTCTGCTCCTCGGTGCCGGCCAGCTTGATCCCGAGCGAGCCGAGCTCCTGCACCGCGATGATCAGGCCGCTCGTCGCACAGACCTTCGAGACCTCCTCGATCGCGACGAGGGTCATCAGCGCGCTCGCGCCGATGCCGCCGTGCTCCTCGTCGAAGAGGATCCCGAAGAGGTCGTGCTCGCGGAAGACCTCGACCACGTCCCAAGGGAACTCCGCCGTCTTGTCGATCTCGGCGGCGCGTGGCGCGACTCGCTCGCGCGCCAGCTCCCGGATCAACTCGCGGATCTCGCGCTGGTCGCCGGTGAGCGGGTCGAGCGGCACGGCGGGAGTCTACGCAGCCCTCGCGCCATGCCAGCGCGTCGCAGAAAGCCCAGCGCAGTCAGGGTTTCCTGACGTTAGCTCCGCCCACGGCGGGGAATTGCTCCCGAGGACGACGACGAAGGAGGCAGTGAGCGTGGGACTTTCAGTCAGCCTGCTACTGGTCGCGATCGGGGCGATCCTGATCTGGGCCGTGGAGACATCGGTCGCCGGCGTGGACATCACCGCGATCGGCTGGATCTTGCTGATCGTGGGGGCCGTCGGGGGCATCCTGTCGATGATCTTCTGGGCGAGCTGGGGCGGCTTCGGCGGCTCGCGACGCGAGGAGCGCGTCGTCATCGACCGCTAGCGGTTTCCTCCGCAGAGACCCGGCGCGCACCCGGTAGCGTGTGCGCGCCGGGTTTCAATCGCCTGCTCCCGGAAAGGGCTCGATCGACACCGCTATAGAGGGAGGCCGATGAAGCTGCGATTCGTACCCACCACGGTTCACGGCGCGATCGACTATCTGACGGCTCCGGCCGTCGCCGTCGCGCCCGACGTCCTGCATTTGAACGGCATGCGCTCCTCGACGCTCGTGCCACGGGTGATCGGCACGGGCGAGGCGGTCATGAGCGCCCTCACCGACTACGAGCTCGGCGCCCGCAAGCTGATCCCGCTGCGCGCGCACCTGGCCGCCGACGCGGTCGCAGGCGCGGCGCTGGCTGCGACGCCCTGGCTCTTCGGCTCCGCTCGCCAGGGAGCACGTCACTGGCTCCCGCACGCACTCGTCGGCGCGGCCGACATCGCGCTGGCCGCGACGACGCGCGTCCAGCCCGCCCGGCGCCGGCGCCTCGCCGCAGTCGCGGGGGACGCCGTCCGCTCGCGCAGAGTCCTGATCGCCGGCGGCGCGACCCTCGTGGTCGCCACCGCGGTCGCCGCCGGATGGCGGCGCCGCTACCAGGTGCTGGCCCGCTTCGCCGACGCGGTCGAGGAAGTCGCCGACACGATCGAGGACGCCGCCGAGGATCTCGGCGACGCCGCCCGCGCGAAGGTGGACGCGGAGGCGCCTGCCGTCTGAGCTGCGAACCGGCCCGGCGGCGACCACGCTGCCGGGCCGCACCTCGCTCTACAGCAGGACGATCACGATGGCGCTCGGCGCGCCCTCGGCGCCCTGCCAGGCGCCGTGCAGGGGCGAGACGGTGTACCGCCAGGAACCGGTGGGAACACCCCGCTCGACGCACGTCGGGGTGCCGACGACGCCGGCACAGGCCGAGAGCACCGCCTGCGGCACGCCCGTGACCGCGTCGTAGCGTCGAATCATGTAGCCGCTCACGTCCTGCCCGGCGAGCTCGCTCTCCTCCCAGTCGAGCGTCACGTCGTGGCTCGTGACCGTCGCCGTCGGCGTCGCCCCGGCCGGCAGCGCGTCCGCACGGGCCGCTCCGGTGCCCGTCGCAGCGCTCGACCAGGCCGCCAGCGCCGACGCGGCGGTCGCGAGCGCGAGCACCGGCAGCGGCGCCCGTCCGATCGCCCGCCTCCCGCGCATGCGAGCGAGCTACGAGGCGTTGCTGACGGCGGTGACCGTCACCGGAATCGTGAAGACGGCACCCTGGCACGCGGTGTCGGACGCGTTCGACATCGCGACGGCGCCCGGCACGCTGACCGTGGCCGTCGCGGCGCCCGCGAGGTCCAGCGCGAGGCCGGTCTGGTTCGTGAGGGTCACACCGGTCGACGCAGTGCAGGCGGCGCCGCCGTTGGACGTGATCGCCCCGTTGCCGGAGACGCTCGTGATCCGCACCGGGAACGAGTTGGGGTTCGTCACGCGTAGCTTCAGCGCCGCCGTAGCCCCCGGATAGAGGTCGGCGGTCGTGAACGCGCTGGCGTCTGCGAGCGTCAGGGGCGCGGAGCTCGCAGCCTTGACGGCGCCGTCGCCCGAGCCGCTCACGCTCCACGCGGCGACACCGACGCCGACGGCGACCAGCGCGGTGGCCGTCAGGGCGGCGACGAGCTTCAGGTGGGTCAGGCAGAGCGTGCGCATACTCGTGTCAGCGCACGTATCGACCGGCACAGCCGGACACTTGAGACAAACTGTCGTCGGCGCCAGTCAGCCAGTGTCAGCAGGCGTCACGACCACGGACAACGCCGAGCGCTCCGCCGGCCCGTGGTGCACCGCTTCGACGTTCGTCCCGTCCGGGTCGAGCACGTACGCCGCGTAGTAGCCGGGGTGGTACTCGCGCTCCCCGGGCGAGCCGTTGTCCTCTCCGCCTGCGGCAAGGGCAATCTCGTGGAACCGGTCGACCGTCTCGCGGTCCGGCGCCTGGAAGGCAAGATGCAGCCCGCGCGTGGGTGGGCCGTCGGCGGAGACGAAGAGCTCGTCCGCGTGGAAGTACCCGTCCCCCTCCCCGCTGAGGTCGCGCCCGAGCGAGCGCAGCACTGCGCGGTAGAAGCGCCTCGAGGCCTCGAGGTCTGCCACCCGTAGGTGCACGTGGTCGAGCAGCCGGCCCAGGTGAAACTCGTCCATGGGCCGACACTAGCGGCCCTGCCCCAGCCCGTACCGGCATCGGCGTGAGCCGGTGCCGAGAGGGCGGCTCCGCCTCGGGAGCCGCCCTCTCTCAGTCACCGGTCTAGAAGCGCTTCGCGCACTCCTTCAGATCGACCTTCGCGCTGCGGCCGCGATCGACCGTGACGCTCGCCGTTTGGAGCACGGTGCCGTCGGGCCGCTCGCAGGTGAGCTTGTAGCTCTCGACCACGTTGCCGCCGAACACGTCCTCGCCGACGGCACCGTAGAGACCTGCGGTCAGCGAGAAGGACGGTGTCGCCGAGGCGAAGTTCTCCACGCGGAGCACGTACTCGCCGGCCTCCGGCAACTCCAGAATCGCCTCCTCCTTCGCCAGCACGAACTCGCCCGAGCTGCCGACCTCGACCAGCGTCCCGTCCGGGTTCCGGTAGTAGACGTAGAGGTCGAGGTCGTCGGGCGTCGGCCAGTCGAGGTTCACCTTCAGTGCGGCCACGCCGGCCTCCGGCAATGAGAAGTCGAAGTCGACGTGGTCCCCGGGGAGCCACACGCCCGTCCAGGAGAAGGCCTCCTCGCGGGTCGGCTCCTGGGCCAGGATCGTCACCCGGTGCTCCATCACCTCGGGCCGGGTCGAGGGGTTGACGTGCCAGCTGTACCTGCCGTTCGCCGGGACGGTCAGTGTCGACTCGAGCCGGTCCTCGATGAAGGTGCTCTGCGACGTCGCCGTCTTGAAGGCCTTCGTCAACCGCAGGACCGCGCCCGCCGGCGCCTTGCCGGCGACGAGCGCGTGCTGCCGGGCGTCTGCCGCGTTCTCGAGCGCGAGCAGGTACGCCTCGCGGTTGCCCTTGCCCGCGTAGAGGCCCGCGCCGAGGTACTGGTCGATCACCTCGGGGAACGGCGGGTGGAACTCGTCGGGCCCGATCTCGAAGGTGTAGCCGTAGCCGCCGGTCGCGGCGTACGACCAGTCCTCGGTCGTGCCGGTGGTGTCGTACAGCTGCCAGCCGTGGATGTTGCGATAGCCGTTCTGGGCCGCCATCCGCGCGCCCAGCGCCTTCATCGCAGCCTCGTCGACGGTCTTGCCGGCAGCACGGACGCCCGGCGGGCGGAGCACCAGGTTGCTGTACGTGTGGTTGGTGATCAGGGTCGTCACGTGACGTGACGAGATCAGCTCGCGCACGGCCTGGGTCTCCGGCTCGGAGAAGGGGCCTGCGCCCCGGTAGGTCGGGTCGGCGACGACGCTCGACGCGCCCGCGCCGCCCCAGGAACCGCCGTAGTTGCGGTTGAGATCGACGCCGATGCCGAAGCCACCCGGACTGGTCACCTCGCAGGCGCCGGGCGGCGTCGACTCCGCCGCGTCGGCGACCCGGCAGTTCTTGCGCTTGTAGGCGTTGCCGGGGTTGCCGAGCACCGTCACCGTGCCGCCGTCGTCGATCTCGCGGGTGTCGACCAGATCGCCCCACTTGCGCGACTGCTCGAACCCGTCCGGATTCACGATCGGCACCACCAGGACGCGCGTGCGCCTGAGCACGTCGGTGATGCGAGCATCGGAGCCGTAGTTCGCCACGAGGTCGTGGGCGAGCTCCATCGCGTGCTCGCCGGACGGCCACTCGCGCGCGTGATGCACGCCCATCAGCAGGAACGTCGGCTTGCCGTCACCGGTCGCCGCGACGGTGTCGCTGATCTCGACACCGACGATCGGCCTGCCCTCGAGGGTCGTGTGGCTGAGCTCGAAGCGCCGCACGAGACCCGGATTGCCGTCGGCGAGCGCGGACAGCTCGGCGTTGTAGTCGGCGAGAGTTCGGTACGTGTCCCGGCCCGAGGGCAGGGGCGAGACGCCGGTGCTGGCCGCGTAGGCCGCGTTGACCTCGTTGTTCTCGAGCTCGCGCAGCGCGAGATCGGGGATCGAGACCGAGTACGTGAAGCCAGCGTCGAGCAGCCTGCCGGCGTCGGCGGTCGAGTGCAGCACGGCCTCGACGAAGGTGGGGCTGCCATGCTCGGTCAGATCGAGGCCGAGATCGGTGAGCCGGTCGCGGTCGCCCTGTGTCGGGACGTTGACGCGGACGAGCTGGGTCGGGAACGGTCTCTCTGTCGAAGCCGCAGAGATCGAGACCGGCAGCACCACCACGGCGAGCGCCACGGCGACGACGGTCGCGACCACACGGCCCGACGAACGGTCTGAGAGTCGCATCAGAACCTCCTGGGACGTGGTCGGCGAAGAGTCTAGCCTAAGTAACCACTATCCGGGGTGTCAGGCTTTCAAACCCAGCTCGTCACCGGCGCGCGGTGTGGGCCCGACCTCACGGCCGGGCCCACGCGCTCAGCTCCTAGAGGCCGAGCGGGTTGGCGCAGCTCGCGCGGCGACCGTCCGCCGTGACGAGCCCGTAGCTCGCGCCGATCAGGTTGAAGATGCCGCCCATGTCGGTGCCGAGGCTGAGACCGGGCACCGGCAAGCCGGCGACGCCGATCCCGTGCGTCAGATCGCCGACGGCGAGGCCGGCGTCGTTCATGACGCCGCTCCCCGAGTCGCCCGGCAACCCGTAGCCGACCCAGTTGAAGCCGTTGGGGGAGGCAAACTTGAACACGGCGGTCAGGTCGGGCACGACCTCACCGAACTTGGCGTTGCCCTGCTCGACGAAGACGATGTACCCGTGCCCGTAGTGCATGACGGGCTGGCCCACCGGATCGCCGCAGAAGACCCCCGTCGGCCCGAGTGCCCCGGCCATGGCGGGAACGACCCTGAAGCCCGGGTTGATCTTCACGAGCGCGAAATCCTTGCCGATGCCGGCGTTCCAGCTGCGGGTGACCGTGCCGATGGCGGCCAGCGTTGCGAACACGGTGTCGGTGGGGTCGACGCGGGTCGAGACCTGCGCGATCACGGTCTTGCCGCCCGCCACGCAGTGCCCGGCCGTGCCGATGTACGACGACGTGCCGTCGGTGAAGACGAAGTTCATCGTGCAGCCGTGCGGCGACACCATGCAGGTGCCAGCCGAGACGGCGTTGAGCGAGACGCCTCCGGTGCCGACAGACGGCGGTGCGTAGCCGAGGCAGTTCGGCTCGACGGCGGCCTGCTTGCCGACGGCCACTTCGACGCCTGCGGTACCGGACTGAACGATCCGCCGCTCGAGGTCCGCGGTCAGCCACGACGGCCGCGGCTGCACGAGGGTGACGGCGTCGTCGCCGGAGGCGGTCGCGTCGGTCGCCAGCGCGACCCCGGCGCCGGCGACGAGAGAGACGGCGGCCACGAGCACCAGGCCGCTGAAGAGCTTGCGCATGTCCTACTCCTCGGTAGTGGGGACGGGTTTGCGCACGGCAGTCGACGCCGCCCACTGCGGTCGGCCGCCTGCGGCCGACCTTCTACCCGGGGCGGGCGGAAACCATGCATCCACGCTTGGTGGTGTCCTACTTGCCTACCCTGCGCCCTGTCGTAGGCGCGAGGCCGTGCTCCGCCGCGCGGGCCGGCACTGGGACTCTGCGGACCGGCAGATAGGCCGATCGGCTCATTGGCGGACAGGTCCCGCGGGGACACCATCCGTGTATGCGCACCGCGCTGATCGCTGCGCTCGTGGCCTTCGTCGTCGCCGGAGCGGCGGCCGCACCAGGCGTCACCAGCGCCCGGGTCGAACGGGTGATCGACGGCGACACGATCGCGCTCTCGAACGGCGCGCGCGTCCGCCTCCTCCAGATCGACACACCCGAGACCGGTCGCGGCGAGTGCTACTCGCAGGCCGCGGCCCGCAACTTGCGGCGGCTGCTGCCTGCCGGGGCGACCGTCGGGCTCGAGGCCGACGGCAGACTCGACCGCACCGACCGCTACGGACGCCTGCTCCGGTACGTCTGGTACCGCGGCCGCAACGTCAATCTCGAGCTCGTCCGGGGCGGCTCGGCGACCGTGTATCTCTACGGGCGCGCGCACGGCAAGTACGCACGGGCGCTGCTGCGTGCCGGACGGGCGGCGCGCAGCGCGAAGCGCGGCCTCTGGGGCGCCTGCCGCGCAGCCTGGGATCCGTACGCACCGGCGACCACGTCGACCGCCCCGCGGGAGGGCGGAGCCGGCGGCTCACGCTGCGACCCGTCCTATCCCGGCGTGTGCATCCCCTCGCCCCCGCCCGATCTCGACTGCGCGGACGTGGCCGTCTCGGGCTTTCGCGTCGTCGGTGCCGACCCGCACCGGTTCGACGGCGACGGCGACGGGATCGGCTGCGAGTAGCTCGGCCGGCGTTAGCCCGGCGCGGCTCCCAGCTGCTCCATCAGCCCCAGGCCGTCGAACTGCGTCCAGACGTCGGTCACCTTGCCGTCCGTGACGCGGTAGAAGTTCATGCCCTCGGTGCGCACGCGCTTGCCGGTCGGAGGGATGCCGAAGAACTCGGCCTGATGCGTGCCGGCGACCGTCCAGCGGGTGGCCACGAGGTCGCCTTCGCCGATCACGATCAGCTCCTCGAGCGTCAGATCCGGGAAGATCGACTTGTAGAAGGCCGCCGTCTCCATGTATCCGGCCAGACCCGGCTTCTGCTCGGGCAGCGGGTTGTGGTCGGTCAGGTCGGTGTCGCAGACCGCCCTGATCTCGTCCTCGTCGCCGGATTCGAAGGCCTCCTCGAGGCGCCGAGCGATCGCGGTGTTGGACTCAGGCATCGTCCCTCCTCGTCGCGGTGCACTACCCTAGACCGCCCGCTGCGCTCGAAGCAACGGCCTTGCGGGCCCGCGGCGTCCGCCCGAGCGAGGCCCTGCCCCGACGTGATGCGCGGCTCTGGCCGGGTGCGTGCCGGCCGGCCACGCCGCGTCTCTAGCCTGCAGCCGTGATCGAGCTCCCCTATGCCGACCCGGGCGTCCCGGACACGCGCTCGCCGGCGCGCCTGCTCCTCTGGGTGGCGAGCAAGCAGCTGCCGACGCTCGCCGCGGGGATCACGCTCGGCGTCGTCTGGATGCTCGCCCTAGCGCTGATGCCGTTCGCGATCGGGCAGGCGATCGAGCGTGGGGTCGTCGACGACGACCGGCAGCAGCTCCTGCTCTGGGCCGGCATCCTGCTCGCGCTCGGCGCCACTCAGGCAGTCGCGGGCGTCATGCGCCACCGCTTCGCCGTCTCGAACTGGATGCAGGCGACCTTCCGCCTGCTTCAGCTGCTCGGCCACCACGTCTCGGGCACGGGCGGCGCGATCAGAGCCCGCCACTCGACGGGCGAGGTGGTCGCCACCGTTGCGAGCGATGCCCCCCACGCCGGCAGCGCGCTCGACATCACGGCGCGCTTCTCGGGAGCGGTCGCCGCCTACGTCGTCGTCGCGTTCATCCTGCTCTCGTCCTCGGTCGCCCTCGGGCTGGTGGTGCTGATCGGCGTGCCGGTGCTCGTGGCCGCGCTCGGCGTCGTCATCCGGCCGCTCCAGGCGCGCCAGCGGGCGCAACGGCACGAGGTCGGCGCGCTGACCGCCCTCGGCGCCGACACCGCCGCGGGGTTGCGCGTCCTGCGCGGGATCGGTGGCGAGCAGGCGTTCTTCGACCGCTACCAGCGCCAGTCGCAGACGGTTCGCCTGATGGGCGTCCGCGTCGCCCTCCCGCAGTCGACGCTCGACGCGGCACAGGTTCTGCTGCCCGGCATCTTCATCGTCCTCGTCACCTGGATCGGCGCCCGCTTCGCCCTCTCCGGTCGCATCGGCCCGGGCGAGCTGGTCGCCTTCTACGGCTATGCCGTCTTCCTGGTCATTCCGCTGCGCACGGCAGCCGAGGCCGTCGACAAGGTCACCCGTGCCCTCGTCGGCTCGCGGCGGATCCTCGATGTGCTCAGCGTCGAGCCGCCGGTGCGTGACCCGGCGGATCCCGCGCAGGAGCCGCCTGCCGGCGTTCCGCTCTCGGACGGCCGCACCGGCCTCCTCGTCGAGCCCGGGCTGCTGACCTGCGTCGTCTCCGCCCGGCCTGACGAGGCAGGCGCGCTCGCCGACCGGCTCGGGCGGTTCACCGACGACGCGGAGGTGCGGCTCGGCGAGGCTCGCCTCGTCGACCTCCGGCTCGCCGCAGTGCGGCGCCGCATCGTCGTCAGCGAGGCCGACCCCGTGCTCTTCTCGGGACCGCTGCACGAGGCGCTCGACCCCTGGGACCGGGCCGACGACGACGCGATCCGGCGCGCGATCTGGCTGGCGGACGCGCAGGATGTGCTCGACGCGCTCCCGGACGGGCTGGACGAGCACATCGAGGAGCGTGGCCGGTCGCTCTCGGGCGGCCAGCGCCAGCGGCTCGCGCTCGCGCGTGCCCTGCTCGCCGACCCCGAGGTGCTCGTGCTCGTCGAGCCCACCAGCGCCGTCGACGCCCACACGGAGGCGCGCATCGCCGCGCGCCTGCGCCAGGCCCGTGCCGGCCGGACCACCGTCGTCGTCACCGCGAGCCCGCTCGTGCTCGACCGCGCCGACCGCGTCGTCTGGCTCGAGGGGGGCGCCGTGCTCGCGCAGGGCACCCACCGCGAGCTGCTGCTGCAGGCCGGCTACCGCGACATCGTCACGAGAGGCGAGAGCGAGTGACGCTCCTCCCGATCGCGGGGGGCGCCGAGCTGCGCGAGCAGGCGGGCGCGCTCGGGCGGCGGCACCGTCGAGGCCTGATCGGCGTCATCTCCCTGCACGCGGGCGCTGCAGCCGCCGGCCTGGCCGGGCCGGCACTGCTGGGTGAGCTGGTCGAATCCGTCGACGAGGGCACCACCCGGGGCCACGTCGACCGCATCGTCCTCGTCCTGGCCGGCGCTCTGGCCGCCCAGACCGTGCTCACCTGGTTCGCGCGGCGCGCCTCGTTCGTCCTGTCGGAGCGCATCTTCGCGGAGCTGCGCGAGGACTTCATGCGCCGGGTGCTCGCCCTGCCCCTCTCCACGGTGGAGCGCGCCGGGACCGGCGACCTCGTCTCGCGCACGACGGCGGACGTCGACTCGCTGGCGCGGACGATCCGCTTCGCCGTGCCCGAGACGCTGATCGCCGCCGTGACCACGCTGCTGACCGTCGCGGCGGCGCTGTGGATCAACCCGCTCGCGGGGCTCACGTGCGTGCTCGGCGTGCCGGCTCTCTGGGCCGGTACGCGCTGGTATCTGCGGCGGGCGCCCGCCGGATACCTCGCCGAGCGCGCCTCCTATGCGGCGCTGGCGGGCCGGGTCGGCGAGACGGTCGAAGGCGGCCGCACGCTGGACGCGCTCGGGCTCGCGGACGAGCGCCGACGGCGCATCGACGCCGACATCCGCGACGTCTACCAGCGGGAGCGCTACACGCTGTACCTGCGCTCGCTCTGGTTCCCGACTGCCGAGTTCGCCCACGTGCTCCCGGTCGCGGGCACGCTCGCCTGGGGCGGTTGGCTCGTCACGACCGGGAACGCCTCCGTCGGCGAGGTGACCGCGATCGCGCTCTACGTCGTCCAGCTCGCCGACCCCGTCGACCGGCTCGTCTCGTGGCTGGACGAGATCCAGGTGGGCGCCACCTCGTTCGCGCGGCTCGTCGGCATCGCAGGAGTGCCGCCCGACCGCTTCGCGGGCGACGAGGCCCCCGCCGACGACCGGCTCCGCGCCGAGGACGTCCGCTACGCCTACGTCACCGGGCGCGACGTCCTCCACGGCATCGACCTCGACCTGGAGCCCGGCGAGCGCGTCGCCGTCGTGGGGCCGTCGGGGGCCGGCAAGTCCACGCTCGGCCGGCTGCTGGCCGGCATCCATCCGCCCAGCGGCGGCCGCGTCGAGGTCGGCGGCGTGCGGCTCGTCGACCTGCCGCTCGAGACGCTCCGCCAGGAGGTCGCGCTGGTGACGCAGGAGCACCACGTCTTCGTCGGCACGCTCGCCGAGAACGTGATCCTGGCCCGCCCCAGCGCCTCGGACGAGCAGGTGAGCCAGGCGCTGAAGGCGGTCGACGCCCTCGAGTGGGCGCAGGCGCTTCCGGGGGGGCTCCACACGCCTGTCGGCGCCGGCGGCCACCCGCTCACCCCGGCCCAGGCGCAGCAGGTCGCGCTGGCGCGGCTCGTGCTCGCCGACCCGCACACGCTCATCCTCGACGAGGCGACGTCGCTGCTCGACCCGCGCGCCGCGCGCCACCTCGAGAGCTCGCTCGCCTCGGTGCTGCGCGGGCGCACCGTGGTGGCGATCGCGCACCGGCTCCACACCGCGCACGACGCCGACCGGGTGGCCGTGGTGGAGCAGGGAGTCGTCCGCGAGCTCGGGCGCCACGACGAGCTCGTCGCCCGGGCGGGCTCCTACGCGGCGCTGTGGGACTCGTGGCACGGCGACGGCACCGGCTCAACCGCCGGCGCCGTCCCAGTCCCGCTGCACCAAGCTGTCGATCTGGACGCCGGGCAGGAAGACGACGGCCGAGAGGTCGACGTGCGTGAGCAGGACGATCACGATGGCGAGGCTCCCGAAGACGGACCGTAGGAGGCGATCGCCGAGGGGAAGGTGAGCACGTCGCTCCCCACCTCGCGGATCAGCGAGCGTCCGAAGCGGAGCGCCTGGAGGCGGTGGCCGAGCGTGATGACCCTGCGCCACTCGTCGGCGGTCGCCGCCGGCCCGCGCGAGGCGGCGCTCAGGACGCGGGCGTCCGCCCGGACAGCTCGCGCGCGACCTCGCCGTCGGCCGCGACCGCCACGTCGGGCTGGCGCTCGGAGCGCAGGTACGAGGCAGCCCGCGCGACGACAGCGGTGAAGGGCACGGCCAGGAAGGCGCCGAGAATGCCCCAGATGAGCGCGCCGGCGGTGACAGCGAGCAGGATCGCGACCGGGTGCAGCCGCACCGCGCGCCCGACGATGAACGGCTGCAGCAGGTTGCCCTCGAGTTGCTGCACGAGGAGGGTCGCGCCGACGACGAGCACTGCCGCCAGGACGCCCTCCGAGACGAGCGCGACGAGCGCCGCGAGCGCGCCCGCGATGAAGGCGCCGACGAGCGGGAAGAAGCCGCCGAGAAACGTGAGCACCGCCAGCGGCAGCACGAGCGGGACGCCGATCAGCAACAGCGCCACGCCGATGAAGACGGCGTCGACGAGCGCCACGGCCGCGGTACCGCGCAGGTAGCCGCCGAGCGTGTCCCAGCCGCGCGCGCCGATCTCGTGCACGTCGCGCCGCCGCTCCTCCGGGAACAGGCGGACCACCCACTCCCAGAGCCGCTCGCCGTCCTTGAGGAAGAAGAAGAGCAGGAAGAGGGTGAGAAGCACCACGGTGGCAATCTCGATCACGAGGTAGGCCCCGCTCAGCACGCCGCTCGCGATCGCCCCGCTGCGCTCGCGCAGCTCCTGCTCGCCGCGATCGACGGCGTTGCTCAGCTGCTTCTCCGAGATGCCCAGGCGGCTGTCCACCAGCCAGCCCTCGATCCGCTCGATACCGCCGCGCGCCTGGTCGTCCACGTCGCTCATCTCCTCGACGACGGGCGGCGCGACCACGGCCACCGTGACCCCGACGAGCGCCAGCGAGCCGACGAGCACGAGGAGCGCGGCCAGGCCGTTGGGAACGCCGCGGTCGCGCAGCCGGCGAGCAAGCGGGTAGAGGACGGTCGCGAGCAGCAGCGCGATCACGACCGGCAGGAGCACGAGGCGCAGGCGCGCGGCGATGTAGGCGAGCACAGCGACCGTCGCCACCACGAGCAGGAAGCGCCAGCTCAGGGCGGCGGCGACCCGCAGGCCGCGCGGGACGCTGTCATGTTCGAGGCTCATCCAGTGTCCCTGCCCGGCCGGCCCGTTCCGAACACCGTCGAGGCGCGCGTCAGGAAGTCCTGAGGCTGCATGGGTTGTCTGGCGCGGCGTCGGAGACGCCACGGGATGGTGCGTGAGGCCCTGGCCGGGCAGGTGCTCGACGAGTGCGGGCGGCCCTCGACGGGCTAGCCTCCATCCGCATGGCCGACGAGCCCGAACAGGAGAACGGTCAGGTCGGCGACGATCGCGCGCTCACGCTCCAGGCGGCGGGCATCACGCTGCTCGGCGTGCTCGTCAGCATCGGGGTCACCGTCGGCTTCGGCCTGACTGCCGCCTGGTGGGTGCGGCTCCTGGCCGGCGCGGGCACGACGGTCGCCATGGCCGTGCTGATCGCGGTGCTCGGGACGCGCACGTCGCTGCTCGCCCGGCTCGCCAACTGGATCACGGGCCGGTCGTACCGCTCGTAGAGCTGGCTCGTTGCCGGCCAAGTCGGCCGCGTTCGTGAACGGCGGCGCATGGCCGGGGACGCGCTCGAAGGAGGCAGCGAGCAGCGGGGAGGGCGCTCGCCGCCGGCTCTCCGCCGCAGGCGAGGCTGATACGCCGCCGGGCTGCGCCGCGTAACGGGTTGCGCTCGAGCCGAGACGGCCGCAGTGCAGCCATCGAAGGAGGGAGCAGACATGACCGGAACCGTGGCAACGCTGGCGGGGGCTCAGGCACAGGTGTCAGAGGAGGCGATCGCAGCGCTCGCGGAGCTGCTCCGCGGCCAGCTGATCGCCGACCCGCCGCCCGACTACGCGGGCGACCGCCGCCCGTTCAACGCCATGCATGCCGACAGGCCGAGCCTGGTGGTGCAGGCGACCGGGACCGCCGACGTCGTCGATGCGGTTCGCTTCGCTCGCGAGCACGGGCTGGAGGTGACCGTGCGCGGCGGCGGGCACTCGATCGCAGGCCTCTCGAGCTCCGACGGCGGCATGGTCATCGACCTGTCACAGCTAAACGGGGTCGACGTCGATCCCGAGGCACGGCTCGCGCGGGTGCAGGGCGGCGCGCTCTGGGGTGATGTCGACCGCGAGGCGCAGGCCTTCGGGCTGGCGACCCCGGGCGGGCTCGTGTCCGACACGGGAGTCGCCGGGCTGACGCTGGGCGGCGGCTACGGCTGGCTGCGGCGCAAGCACGGCCTCTCGGCCGACAACGTCGTGTCCGCCCAGGTGGTGACGGCGGACGGCGAGGTGCTGACCGCGTCCGCCGACTCGAACCCCGACCTCTACTGGGCGATCCGGGGCGGCGGCGGCAACTTCGGCATCGTCACCCAGTTCACGTTCCAGCTCCACCCCGTCGGCCCGATGGTCGCCTTCGCGGGGGTCTTCTACCCGGTCGAGCAGGCGGCCACGGTGCTGCGCGGCTTCCGCGACTTCGCGGAGCGGGCGCCCGAGGAAGTCACGGCGGAGGCCGTGACGATCACCCTGCCGGCCGACCCGCACGTTCCCGAGCCGGTGCACGACCGTGCGGTCGTGGTCATCGCGGCGACGTACGCGGGCGATGCCGACCAGGGCATGAAGGTGCTGCAGCCGCTGCGCGAGCTGGGCGAGCCGCTCGCCGACATCACGCAGCCGATGCCGTTTCGCATCGTGCAGACCGCGTTCGACGCGCTCTTCCCGCGCGACCACTTCCAGAGCTACTGGAAGGCGCTCTACCTGGCCGAGCTCACGGACGAGGTCATCGACCGGATCGCCGCCAAGGCCCTTGACCGGCCCGCGCCGCTGATCTTCTTCGTCGTCTGGCAGATGGGCGGCGCCGTCAACCGCGTCGGCGCCGAGGACACGGCCTTCGGCGAGCGGTCGGCGAAGTACATGGTGACCATCGACGGGAACTGGGTCGATCCCGCCGACACGGCAGCGAACATCCAGTGGGTGCGAGACCAGTTCGCCGAGCTCAGCGAGTTCGGCACCGGCGGCACCTACCTCAACTTCACCGGCATCTCGGACGAGACGCCGGATGTCGGCGTCGACGACGCCTTCGGCCGCAACCTGCGGCGGCTGGCCGAGATCAAGGCGACCTACGACCCGGACAACTTCTTCCGGCGCAACAACAACATCGCGCCGGCCTGAGGTGCTGACGGCCGGGGGTCGCGCGCGGGCGCGGCCTCCGGCGGCCGCCCGACCCGGGCCTACTCCGGCTCGTGCGTGACCGCCTCGATGTTGTTGCCGTCCGGGTCGAGCACGTAGGCCGCGTAGTAGGTCGGCTCGTACTGCCGGCGCAGGCCCGGCGCGCCGTTGTCGCGCCCACCCGCGGCGACTGCGGCGGCGTGGAAGGCCTCGACGTCGGTGCGGCTCGCGGCCTCGAAGGCGACATGCGCGCCGCCTCGGGGGTCGTGCGGGCGGCGGGCGATCCACACTGTGGCCTTGCGGTCGCGGCCGAAGCCGCACATGGTGGTCTCGCCCTCCTCGAACTCGACGAGCGGCCCGCACCCGAGCGGCTCGAGCGCCGCGGTGTAGAAGGCCTTGGCGCGGTCGTAGTCCGCGACGTCGAGGATGACGTGATCGAGCACGAGCCGATCCTCGCGGCGGGCGCCCGGGGCGTCAAGCGGGCTACTAGGGTGCGCGCGTGATCCTCTCGAACGGGATCGTCCGTACGCTCGACGCCGCGCTGCCGGTGGCCCGGGCCCTGGCGATCGCGGGCGACCTGGTGGCCGGCGGTGTCGGCACGCACGAGCGGGCGCTGGCGAGCCCCGAGCGGGTGGATCTCGGCGGCCGCTGCGTCCTGCCGGGCTTCGCCGACGCGCACGTCCACTTCCCGACCTGGGCGCTGGCTCGGGACGAGGTGCGACTCGAGGACGCGGGCTCGCTCGACGAGACGCTCGGGCGCGTGCGCGACGCGCTGGGCGGCGTCGCGCGCGGCGGCTGGCTGCGCGGTCGCGGCTGGCGCGACGGCGACTGGCAGCCCCGCGTGGAGCCGACGCGGCAGGCGCTCGATGCGGTCACCGGCGACGTACCGGCGGCGCTGCTGGCGCGCGACTCGCACTCGCTGTGGGTCAACTCGGCGGCGCTCACGCGCGCCGACGGTGAGCTCGAGGCGCCGGGGGGCGTGGTCGAGCGCGACGCCGCCGGTGAGCCTACGGGCGTTCTTCGCGAGGAGGCGGCGTGGCGGTTCCGGGACGAGGTCATGACGGTGCCGGACGACGAGTACATCCGCGCGATGCGGGCCGGCCTGCGGGTGGCGGCCGCGCGCGGCGTCACCTCGATCCACGACAAGGACGGCTGGATCGGGGCGCTCCGCCTCTTCCAGCGGCTGCGCGATGAGGGGGCGCTGACGCTGCGCGTGTGGCAGTCGCTGCCCGCGACGGAGCTCGACCGCCTGAGCGGTCTCGGCCTGCGCTCGGGCCTCGGCGACGACCTGCTGCGGCTCGGGTACCTGAAGGCGTTCATGGACGGGACGCTCGGCTCGCAGACGGCACGGCTCCTCGACGGCAGCGGGGTGGAGATCACGAGCCGCGAGGAGTTGGAGCAGATCGTCCGCGGCGCGGCACAGGCCGGCTGGCCGGTGGCGGTGCACGCGATCGGCGACCGGGCGAACCGGGAGGCGCTGGACGCGTTCGAGGCGACGCGCGGGGAGTGGGCGCGCTTGGGGCTGCGGCACCGGATCGAGCACGCACAGCTGCTCGACCAGGCGGACGTCCGCCGCTTCGCGGAGCTCGGCGTGGCCGCGTCGGTGCAGTTCAGCCATGCGCCATCCGACCGGGAGCTCGCGGAGCGGTTCTGGGGCGAGCGGCTCGACGGCGCCTACGCCTTCCGCTCGCTGCTCGAGTCGGGCGCGGTGGTCGCGAACGGCTCCGACGCGCCCATCGAGGAGCTCGACCCGCTGGCGGGGATCCGTGCGGGCGTGCTGCGGACGCTCGATGAGCGGCCGGCGTGGCGGCCCGAGCAGGCGCTGACGGTCGAGCAAGCGCTGGCGGCGACGTGCCTGGCGCCAGCCTGGCTCGCGGGCGACGAGCGCCGGCGCGGCAAGCTGCTACCGGGCTACCTGGCCGACCTCGTGGTGCTCGACCGCGACCCGGTCAGCTGTCCGCCCGAGGAGCTCGCGGACGTGCAGGTCGTCGCCACCATGGTCGGCGGGCGCTGGGTGCACAACCCGCCGCCCTGGGACTGAGCCCCCGGGCACATCCCACCCGAAGCGGCGTCCCGGTACCGGCGCTCGAACAGCGCCCCCGGCCGGCGACGTCCTGCACGTGTCCCGAAAAGACATGTCCCGGGAGCGGGCGCCGGGGTGCCGCCGCTCCTCCTCCCCGGTGCGACCGTATCGCCCAGGGGCGCACGCGTGTGTGACGGCCGTGTGCCGAAACAGTGCCGGTCTGCGAGAGCCCGTGGGCGCCGGATCAGGTGCCGGGCTTGACGCTCATCAGGAAGACGATCACGAACAGCACACCGAGGAGCACCCGGGAGAGCCAGACGAGGTTGCGCAGGCGGAGCGCCAGGGCCGGGCTCGGCCCTTCCTCCTCGAGCCGCCGTCCGGCCGCTCCGAGCGCGCGAGCGAGGAAGCCGAAGGCGACGAGCGACACCGCCGCCCAGAGCACGAGCCCCCAGGCGATGAACGGCTCGCCCCAGTCCCAGTTGCCCTCCTCGGTCAGGCCGATGCCGGCTGCGAGCACGAGCAGGGACGCCGGCAGGAACACGCGCAGGACGGTCCAGGACACGTTGCGCGCGAAGAACGCCGTCTTCGCCGGGTCGGCGGCGCGCTTGGTGAGAATGCCGAACACCTGGATCGCAGCTCCGCCGCCGATCCAGACGATCGCGCCCGTGATGTGGAGGAACAGCCAGAGCTCGTACCAGGTCATGGCCCGGCCGATCCTACGTGGCCCTGACGCAGTGAGCTAGCTGCGCCGTTCGAGCGCGCCGAAGGCCGTGTAGAGCTCCTTCGCCGCCTCGATGCCGAGCGGAATGTACTCGGCGGGAATCGCCTCGTTCGGCGAGTGCACGTTGCTGTCGGTCACCGCGAAGCCCGTGAGCACGGTGGGGATGCCGCTCTCGGCGAGGGCCGGGACGATCGGCAGCGTGCCGCCCGCCCGCGCCAGCAGCGGCCGCACCCCGGTCGCGCGCTCGAAGGCATCGAGGCCGAGCCGGATCACGGGGTCGTCAGGCGAGATCAGCCCGGGCGCCGACCACGAGGCGAGCGTCACCTCGATCTCGGCGCCGGCGGGCGTCGCCTCCTCGAGCAACCGCCGCACCACGGCGTCGATCTCGTCCGGATCCTGGCCGGGGGCGAGCCGGATGGTGAAGTTGGCCGCCGCCGAGACGATGACCGTCGTGTTCAGCAGCCCGGGCTTCCCACCGAGGATCCCGTTCACATCCATCGACGGCTCCGCGAAGGTGCGGACGTAGAACTCCTCGGCCGCGCGACCGTCGAGCGGACGGGCGCCCATCGCGTCGAGCATCTCCTGGCCGGGCGGGAGTTGCCGCCAGGAGGCCAGCTCGTCCTCGGTCGGCGGCGCGATGCCGGCGCGGAGCGACTCCGGCAGCCGCCCGTCGCGCAGCACGAGCGTCCCGAGCAGGTCCATCAGCACGTGGATCGCGTTCAGGGCCGCGTTGCCGTAGATCCCGGAGTGCATGTCCTTGGTGCCGGTTTGAACACGGAGGTCGTAGGCGATCAGACCGCGCGTCGCCGTCCAGAACGAGGGCTGGCCATGGCGCTCCATCAGCCCGTCGAAGATCACGCAGGCATCCGCGCCCTGCTCGTCCGAGCGCAGGAACTCGACGATCGACTTGCCGCCGATCTCCTCCTCGCCGTCGCAGCAGACCCGGATGTTCACCGGCAGGGCGCCGTCGCGGGCGAGCTCGGCCGCCGCCCTGAGCTGCATGTAGAGCTGGCCCTTGTCGTCGGCGGAGCCGCGGCCGACCAGCCAGCCGTCGCGCAGCGTGGCCTCGAACGGCGGCGTCTCCCAGAGGTCGAGCGGCGCGGGCGGCTGGACGTCGAAGTGGCCGTAGATCATCACCGTTGGCGAGTCGGGCCCCGTGGACGCCGGGATGAGGCCGATCGCGAGCGGGTTCGTCGAGGTCTCGACGAGCTCGCAGGTGCCGCCGGCGGCGCGAACGTACTCGCAGACCCACTGGCCCGCGCGGACGATGTCGTCCTGGTGGGCGGGGTCGGCGCTCACGCTCGGGATGGCCATGAACTCGCCGAGCTCGGCCTGGGTCTGTGCGTCGAGGACGGTCACGGCGGACGAGTCTACGGGCTGCGACGGCAGCGATCTGGCTCAAGCGGAACTGGACGCCGACAGGGCACCCGGCCGGGCGTGAGCGGCCGCACCGCCTCGACGGGGCACCGTCGGGTCAGTCCCCTGCGGGGACAGACCCTGTCGCTCGGGACACGCGTCCGCCGCCGAACGACCCGGGCTCCGAGGCCCCATGTCGAGGGCGCGCTCAGCGGAAACGGCTCTGGCGGCTCGCCGCCGGTGTGAGGCCGGAGGGCACAGTACGACCGGGTCGGGCCCGGAGAGCATCGTGCCGGCAGCGGTGCGAGGCGGTGGCGGAGCCGGGCCGCCCGGCGGGAGCCGGCGCCGGCCGGGGGCGTCAGGCGACGTCGCGGAGGCGCTGGGCGTCGGCGAGCGCGCGCAGCTTCTTGAGCGTCTGGTTCTCGATCTGGCGGATGCGCTCGCGCGTGACGTTGAAGGTGCGGCCGACCTCGTCGAGCGTGCGCGGGCGCTCGCCGTTCAGGCCGTAGCGCATCTCGAGCACGCGGCGCTCGCGCTGGGAGAGCATCGAGAGGATCCGGCGCAGCGTGTCCTTGCGCAGCGTCTCCTCGACGGCCTCCTCGGGTAGCGGCTGCGTCTCGTCGGTGAGGAAGTGGCCGAACTCGGACTCCTCGTCGTCGCCCACCGGCTTCTCGAGCGAGACGGGCACCTGGGCGGAGCGGCGGATGTGCTCCACCTCGTCGACCGTGAGGTCGAGCTCCTTGGCGATCTCCTCGGAGAGCGGCTCGCGGCCGAGCTCGGCGCGCAGCTTGCGCTCGGAGCGGACGATCTTGTTCAGCTTCTCGACGACGTGGACGGGCATGCGGATCGTGCGCGCCTTGTCCGCGAGCGCGCGCGCCACGGCCTGCCGGATCCACCAGGTGGCGTACGTCGAGAACTTGAACCCCTTGCGGTGGTCGAACTTCTCGGCGGCGCGGACGAGCCCGATCGTCCCCTCCTGGATGAGATCGAGGAAGGGCAGGCCCTGGTTGCGGTAGCGCTTGGCGATCGAGACGACCAGGCGCAGGTTGGCCTCGACCATCTCCTGCTTGGCGCGGTGGTCGCCGCGCTCGATGCGCTTCGCAAGCTCGACCTCCTGGGCAGCCGTGAGCAGATCGACCTTGCCGATGTCCTTGAGGAACAGCTGCAGCGCGTCGGTCGACACCTCGCGGGCATCAGGCACAGCCTCGACCGCGGCAGGAGGATCGCCGTCGCGGCCGGGCCCGTCGACGACGTCGATGTGGAGCTCCTCGAGCGCGACGTAGAACTCGTCCAGCTGCGCCGCGTCGACTTCGAGCTCGTCGAACGCGAGCGCGATGTCGTCCGAGGTCAGCGACCCGTTTTCCTGCGCGGTGACCAGCAGGCCACGCGCCTCGTCAGTCTCGAGAATGTCTCCAACCTGCCGCCGCCCACGCTTCGGTTCGGCTGCGTCTGCGTTCACTCGGCCCCCCTCCGGTAACGCTGGTCTCACGGTATCTGTGTCGGGCACGGTCGTCAACGCGGGCATCTTTCCTGCAGCTGACGGAGTTCGCTATGGGTCTTTCGACTCATCTTCCGTCCCGGAGGACCTAGGCCCTGACCGGTGCTGGGCCTGCTTCAGGCTCGTCAGCCAGCGTGCGGCCTCGCGCGCGAGCGGGTCGGAGCGGTCGAGCCGTTCGGCACGCTCGAACTGGCCCATCGCGTCGTCGACCTCGCCGAGCCAGGCGAGCAGCAAGCCGAGGTGGAAGCGGACGGTGGGCTCACGCGGATAGCGCTTGACGAGCGGGCCGAGGCGGGAGAAGGCGCGCGACGGCTCGGCGCGGGAGAAGCGGGCGACGGCGACGGCCACCTGCGGCTCGACGGCGCCGGGCGCGAGCTCGGCCGCAGCGGCGTACGCCCGCTCGGCCGAGCGCTGGCGTCCCACCCGCTGCAGGGCGACGCCGTAGAGGAGGCGGGCCCGCACGTTGCGCTTGCGGGCCGCACGCTCGAGGCTGCGCAGCTGCTCGGCGGCGGAGCCGGCGGGCCGGGTGGCCGGAGAGCTTGGCACGAACACGGGTGCCCCCTGCGGCGTGTCGGGCTTCAGGAGCCAGTCGGCGGTGAGAGCCGAGGGTGAGTCGGGATCGGTGTCGAGCGCGCGGCGCCACGCGCTCGTCGCCCCTGACTCGTCGCCGCTCCAGAAGCGGGCAACGCCGAGGTTGAGCAGCACCAGCGCGTCCTCGGAGTGGCGCGTGGCGATGCTCTCGAGGCGGCCCAGCGTGCCGGCGGGCCAGGCGGCGAAGGCCGCCCCCACCTGGGCGGCGGGCGAGGAGTAGCGGCCGAACACCTCGGCGGCGTCGGCGCGCTTGCCCTCTGCGTAGAGGTCCTGGCCGCGACGGATCGCCCGCGCTTCCGCGTCGTCGCGGACGCCGAGCTCGAGCGAGAGCGGCGGCGGGCCGGAGCGCGCGCCGGTGGCGTCCCCGTCCGACCCCGGCCAGGCGACGAGCGCCACGAGCCCCACTGCAGCGGCCGCCGCGACACCGACGAGAGCCAGGATCCGGGTACGACCGCTCACTCCGGCGAGGGTAGCCGCGCGCCTCCGGAGCACGGCAGCGCACGGCTATTCTCGACACCATGGCGATCCCGGCGGACGCGATCAGCGAGGTCGACGTCGCGCGGGCGCGCGAGCTGCTCGACGGTGCCCAGGCGCCGGTTCTGATCGACGTGCGTCAGCCGGCCGAGTGGAACCAGGGGCACCTCGAGGGCGCGACGCTCGTCCCGCTCGCAGAGCTCGGCGAGCGCATCGGCGAGGTCGCGCCGGAGCGCGACCGCCCCGTGCTCCTCTACTGCCGCTCCGGCGCGCGGTCCTACCGGGCGGCGGCGGCGCTGAAGGAGCTGGGCTACGCAGAGCCGATCAACGTGGCCGGCGGCATCCTCGACTGGGAGGAGGCCGGCTTCCCGACGATCGTCCCGAGCTCGCTCGACCCGGACAAGCTGCGCCGCTACAGCCGCCACCTGCTGATCCCGGAGATCGGCGAGGCGGGGCAGTCGCGGCTACTCGAGTCGCGGATGCTGCTCATCGGCGCGGGCGGGCTCGGCTCGCCGGCGGCGCTCTACCTGGCCGCAGCGGGAGTGGGCACGCTCGGGATCGTCGACGCCGACGTGGTCGACGACTCGAACCTGCAGCGTCAGGTGCTCCACGACACGGCCGCGCTCGGACGCCCGAAAGTGGCGTCGGCCCGCGAGCGCATCGCCGGGCTGAACGCGGACGTGGACGTGGTGGCCTATGAGGAGCGGCTGACCTCGGAGAACGCCGACCGCATCCTCCGCGAGGGCTGGGACGTGATCGTGGACGGCGCCGACAACTTCCCCACCCGCTACCTGGTCAACGACGCGTCGGTGTGGCACGGGATCCCGGTCGTGCACGGGTCGATCTATCGCTTCGAAGGTCAGGTGACGGTATTCAGGCCGCACGAGGGTCCGTGCTACCGCTGCCTGTTTCCGCAGCCGCCGCCGCCGGAGCTCGCCCCGAGCTGTGCCGAGGGCGGCGTGCTCGGCGTGCTGCCGGGCGTGATCGGCTCGATCCAGGCCAACGAGGCGCTCAAGCTGGCACTCGGCATCGGCGACCCGCTCGTCGGCCGGCTGCTGCTCTACGACGCGCTCGACGCGACCTTCACCGAGGTCGCGCTCCGCCGCGATCCGGCCTGCCCGGTGTGCGGCGACGCCCCCACGATCACCTCCTACATCGACTACGTCGAGTTCTGCCTCGGGCCGTCGGCCGCTGACGCCGCCTCGTCCCACTGAGTCGACGATGCTCTCCGGGTCTGTGCTCATTGCTCTCTCCCCTCCGGCCTCGCCGTCTCGGCTAGACGCCAAGCGACCGAGGAGCTGTCTCGGATGAGCGTGCGCGTCCGCATTCCGCCGACGCTGCGCGACGAGACGGGCGGCGAGCGCGAGGTCCCGGCGGCCGGGTCGACGGTCGCCGAGGTGCTCGAGGACCTGACGCGCCGCTACCCGGAGCTGGCGGAGCGCATCTACGCGAACGGCGGCCTGGCCCGCTTCGTCAACGCCTACGTCGACGGCGAGGACGTGCGGACGCTGCAGGGGCTGGAGACGCCGGTGCCCGCCGGCGCCACGATCATCTTGCTGCCGGCGATGGCCGGCGGGCTCGGTCTGACGCACTGAGTGCCCGACGACGCGAGGTGGTCACTGTCGAGGAGCTCTATGGCGAAATCTGGCCGAGGGACGCCGGGCTCGAAGAAGAGCTCCGCCGAAGCCTCGAGCCGCGCCCGCTGACCTCGTTGTACAACGCCTTCGGCGCACTCGGGCCGAGGCCGGGCCAACTCGTCGTCGACGTCGGCTGCCGGGACGCCCGGCACGCAGTCGAGCTCGTCCGTCGCTTCAGTCTTCGCGTCCTCGCGGTCGATCCGGTGCCCCTGCACGTGGAGCAGGCGCGCCGCGCCGTGAGCGAAGCCCGGCTCGAGCGGGAGATCGAGGTTGTCCAGGCGGGGATCGAGTCGCTGCCGCTGGCGGACGAGGCGGCCGCCTTCATCTGGTCCCGCGACACGACGACGCACATCGATCTGCCCCGCGGCCTCGCCGAGTGCAGGCGTGTGCTCGAGCCGGGCGGGCGAATGCTGCTCTACCAGACGTTCGCGACCGACCGCCTCGAGCCAGTCGAGGCCGCGCGACTCTTCGCGGCGACCGCGACCGTGGCCGTGAACATGGACCGCTCGTACTTCGAGCGGACCACCGGCGGGGCCGGTCTCGCGATCGAGTCGGCCGACGCGCTCGACGGAGAGTGGCGCGAGTCGATGGTCGAGCTCGGCAAGTGGGACGCCGGCGAGGCGCTGCTGGCGATCTCGCGGCTGCGCCGTCGCGAGCGCGAACTCGTGGAGCGCTACGGCCGCGAGAGCGTCGAGGCGGCCCTGGCGAGACAACCAGTGGGGCGTGTACCAGCTGCTCGGAAAGCTTGAACCGACCGTCTATGTCCTCCGCCGGCCCGCTCCGTAGCCGCCTCGGCTCGTCGCTCCTCGACCTCGTCGGCTAGACGCCGCTGGTTGAGCTGAGCACGCTCTCGCCGCGCCCCGAGGTGCGGCTCTTCGCCAAGCTGGAGGGCCAGAACCCGACCGGCTCGATCAAGGACCGGGTGGCGAAGGCCATGATCGAGGAGGCCGAGGCGACGGGCGAGCTGGAGCCGGGCCGCGAGCTCCTCGAGGCGACGAGCGGCAACACCGGCATCTCGCTGGCGATGGTCGCGAAGCTCAAGGGCTACGCACTGACGTGCGTGATGCCGGAGGACGTGACCGAGGAGCGGCGGCGGCTGCTGACGCTGCTGCGGCGCGCGGATCCTGCTCTCGCCCGGCCGGCGAGGGCACGAACGGCTCCGTGCGCGTCGCCCGCGAGCTATGCGAGCGCCGGCCCGAGCTGTTCATGCCCTTCCAGTACGAGAACCCGGCCAATCCTCGCGCCCACTACGAGGGGACGGGCGCCGAGATCGTCGAGGCGCTCGAGCGTGTGGATGTCCTCGTTGCCGGCCTGGGGACGGGCGGCACGCTGATGGGCGCCGGCGCCCGCGTGCGCGAGTCGTTCCCCGACGTCGTCGTCGCCGGGTGGAGCCACTACCCGGCGACCCGGTGATCGGCCTGCGCTCGCTCGAGGACGGCTACGTGCCGCCGATCCTCGACGTCTCGAAGCTCGACCGGAAGATCCTCGTCTCGAACGAGGAGTCGGTGCGCGGCGTGCGAGCGCTGCTGGACGGCGAGGCGATCTTCGCCGGCGTCTCGTCGGGCGGCGTCGTGCACGTCGCGCAGCGCCTCGCCGCGGAGCTCGACGAGGGTGTCGTCGTGTGCATCCTCGCCGACGGCGGCTGGAAGTACCTGTCGGCGCCGTTCTGGGCGGCCGACGACGTCGAGCAGGCCATGGAGAGCACCGTCTGGTGGTGACGGCGCCGCTTCGCGCCGCGGTGCAGGACGAGCGACCGTGCTGGTGATCCCTGCAGCGATGCGCGACGAGCTGGTCGCGCACGCGCGTGAGGCGTTGCCCGACGAGGCCTGCGGCGTGCTCGTCCTCGACGGCGAGCGGGCGGTGCGCTACGTGCGCGGGCGCAACGCCTCCGCGTCTCCGTACCGCTTCCTGCTCGAGGTCGACCCCGAGGTGTGGTTCCTCGAGGACGACGGCCTCGGCCTGGCGGTCTTCCACACCCACCCCGAGACGCCGCCGAAACCGTCGCGCACCGACATCGAGTCGATCGGGCTGTGGGCCGGCCGCCCGTACGTGATCCTGCGCGCCGACACGGGCGAGCTCCGCGCCTGGCGGATCGAGGACGGCAGCGTCAGCGAGGAGCCCGTCGGCGCCTGACGGCCGCCGGCGCGGGTCAGCTCCGGAGGCACGCCCCACCCTCCCAGAGGGGAGACGTCCTCCACCACCCGCCCGTCTCGGACGGTACCGCCCGACAGCGCACGTGTCTGTGCCGGTTCTGTGTCGAATGTGGGCCGGCTGCCTGGGGCCTCGAGCGCGCGCGCTTGCCAAGGGCGTCCGCGTGAGAGACGCCTCTCGCGGTGCGGGTGCCTGGGCCCCGCGAGCCCGCGGAGGCGCCGAGCAGGCGGCGGGGTGAGCGGGTGCGACCGCGGCCGCCCCGCCCATCCCTGCCACGCAGCTACGTGACCTTGAAGGTGGCCTTCATCGAGGTCGGGTGCGGATCGCAGATGTACGTGTAGGTGCCCTTCTTGAGCGTGACCTTCCACGTCTTCGTCGTCACCGCGGCGACGGTGGTCGCCTTGTTCACACCCTTCCCCCTGAGGCGGAAGTTGTGAATGGCCGACTTGTCGCGAACCGTGATCGTGTAGGTGCCGGCCTTCAGCTTCGTGACCTTCTTGCCGGCCTTCGTGAGCGTGATCGTGAAGCCGGGGCCGACGGTCGCCGTCAGCTTCGTGGCAGCACTGGCCGCCGTCGGGACGGCGAGCACGGCCGCCAGTAGCGCGCCCAGCACGAGGGCACGGATGTGTCGAGGCATGTGCGTGTGGCTCCTTCCGCGGAGTGAGTGGGACCCCGTCCGGGCGTCTGCCGGACTCGCCGTCAGTTTAGTCCGGCGCCGCGCCTCGACGGCCGGCGTTCGCGGCGGCCGTCGCCGCCTCGAGCACGGTGGCGACGATCTCGTCCAGCGGCGCATCCTTCGTCAGGAGCGCCGTCGCGCCCGCGTCGCGCATCGCCTCGGCCTCACGCACGCTTGCCGAGGCGGTGAGCGAGACGACCGCGGCAGACGGCGACGCGGCTCGGATCGCCGCCGTCGCCTGCACGCCGTCCATCCCCGGCAGGCGATAGTCCATCAGCACCACGTCCGGGTGCTCCGCGCGGCAGACGGCGACCGCCTCCTCACCGCCGGCCACTGCAGCGATCACCTCCAGCGCCGGCTGCTGGCCGAGGAGCAGGACGAGCGCCTCGCGGAAGACGTCGTTGTCCTCGACGATCACCACTCGGGTTGGCGGGGGCACGCCCAGACGGTACTGCCGCGCGCCGACGGCGCCGCACGGTCGGTGCGCCCGCTCACTCTGGCGACGCGGCACTCGAACGACCCCCAAGGGCACCCCCGGTGCCCCTGCGAGCACGCTACCCGGCCCGGCGTCACGTGTCTGTGTCGCCTCTGTGCCGAGCTGCGACGGCCGGCGAGCCCGCCGCGAGCCGCCGGGCGGTCCGGCTGCCTGGATGGACGGCGGCCTAGAGCGCCTTCTCGACCTTGCCGGCCTTAAGGCAGCGCGTGCACACGTACGCGCGCGTCGGCTTGCCGGCGAGGACCATGCGGACACGCTGGAGGTTCGGGTCGAAGCGGCGCTTGGAGGCCACCATCGAGTGGCTCCTGGAGTGGCCGAAGGCCGGTTTCTTGCCGCAGACGGCGCAGACGCGTGACATGGCGCCGGCGAGTGTAGCGAACGCCGGCCGGCGGCCAGCCCTGGCGCGCAGCTCAGGGTGCGGGGGACTGCGCCCCGTTTGCCCGCAGCCGGCCGAAGACGTCGGCCATCTCGAGCGCCGAGCGGGCCGCATCGCCGGCGCGGTCGATGCGCGCCATCGCCTGCTCCGTGGTGTCGCAGGTGAGCACGCCGAAGGAGACCGGGACGCCGGTCTCGAGGGCCGCGAGCTGGAGCCCGCTCGCCGCCTCCCCGGCGACGTAGTCGAAGTGCGGCGTCTCGCCGCGAATGACGGCGCCGAGCGCGACGATGCAGGCGTAGCGCCGAGTCTTCGCGAGCGCCATCGCCGCCAGCGGCAGCTCGAAGGCGCCGGGGACGGGTGCGACGGTGATGGCGTCGCGCGCGACCCCCTCGGACTCGAGCGCGTCGAGCGCCCGCTCGAGCAGAAGCGTCGTCACCTCGCCGTTGAACCTGCTCACGACGATGCCGACGTTCCGGCCGCTCCCGTTCGGCTCGCCTTCGACGATGGCGTACCCGCTCGGGATCCGTAGATCGCCGGGGGCGTGCTCGGTGGTGGCGCCGTCGGGCCCGGGGGCGCCGGGCGGCCGCAGCGCGGGCATGGCGGTCTGCTCGGGCGCCACGTCGGCGGGCGTCGCGTCGGCCTGCGCCGGCTGCGGCTCGGCCGGCCGCTCGCTCACTCCGGCTCCGCCTGCTCGAAGCGCAGATCCTGGTGGTGCAGCCGGTGGCCGAGCCGGTCGCGCTTGGTCGTCAGGTAGCGGCGGTTCTCCGCGTTCGGGGGCACCTCGATCGGCACCTGCTCGACCACGGAGAGGCCGAAGCCCTCGAGCCCCATCAGCTTCTTCGGGTTGTTGGTGAGGATCCGGATCGTGGTCAGCCCGAGGTCGGCGAGGATCTGGTTGCCGATCCCCCACTCGCGCGCGTCGGCCTGGAAGCCCAGCTGGAGATTGGCCTCGACCGTGTCCAGGCCGCCCTGCTGCAGCTCGTAGGCCCGCAGCTTGTTGAGCAGGCCGATGCCACGACCCTCCTGCGTCATGTAGAGGAGCACGCCGCGGTCCGCGGCACCGATCTGCTCCAGCGCGTGCTCGAGCTGCTCGCCGCAGTCGCAGAGCTGCGAGTGGAAGACGTCGCCGGTCAGGCACTCGGAGTGCACGCGGACGAGGACGTTCCCGGCGCCCTCGACCTCGCCCTTGACGAGCGCGAGGTGCGGCTTGCCGGTCAGGGTCTCGCGGAAGGCGATGGCCGTGAACTTGCCGTACGGAGTGGGCAGGCGGACGCTGGTCGTCCGCTCCACGAGCTTCTCCGTGCGCCGGCGGTACTCGATCAGGTCGGCGACGGTCAGGAGCTTCAGGGCGTGCTCGCGGCAGTACTCGACCAGGTCGGGGATGCGCGCCATCGTCCCGTCCTCGCGCATGACCTCGCAGACGACGCCCGCCGGGACGAGGCCTGCAAGGCGGGCGAGGTCGACCGCAGCCTCGGTCTGGCCGGCGCGCCTCAGGACGCCGCCGTCGCGCGCCCGCAGCGGGAAGACGTGGCCGGGCCGGACGAGGTCGTGCGCGCCCTGGCGCTCGTCGATCGCGACCTGGATCGTCCGGGCGCGGTCGTGCGCGGAGATGCCGGTGGTCACCCCCTCCCGTGCCTCGATCGAGACGGTGAAGGCCGTACCCAGCGGGGTCTCGTTCTGCGGTGTCATCGGTGGCAGGCCGAGCTCGTCGCAGCGCTCCTCGGTCAGGGACAGGCAGATCAGGCCGCGCGCGTGTGTCGCCATGAAGTTGATCGCCTCCGGCGTCGCGAACTGGGCGGCGATGACCAGGTCGCCCTCGTTCTCGCGATCAGGGGCATCCACGACGACCACGAACTTGCCGTTGCGGATGTCCTCGACCGCTTCCTCGACGGTCGCGAACGGGGCGGCGGTGCTCGTGCCGGGCTCGAGGGTCGTGCTCACTCCGAGGATCGTAACGACGGCATGGACGGAAGTTCCGTCGCGCCGCCCCGGCAGGCGTTGCAGCGGGGCCGGCGCACGTTCACGCGCGGGGCGCCTCGGCCGGCCGTGCGTCGAGCAGACGCGCGACATACTTTGCGATCACATCGGCCTCGAGGTTGACCGCCGCGCCCGGAGCGGCGGCTCCGAGGGTCGTGCTCGCGAGCGTGTGCGGCACGAGCGCGACCGCGAACGCGCCGCCGTCGAGCTCGGCCACCGTCAGCGAGACGCCGTCGACGGTCACCGATCCCTTCTCGACGCAGAGCCGCAGCAGCTCGGGCCCCGCCTCGATCCAGACGCGGGTGCCTTCCCCCTCCGGCTCGACGCTGCAGATGCGGCCGACCCCGTCCACGTGGCCCTGGACGTAGTGGCCGCCGAGCGGCTCCCCCGCTCGCAGAGCCGGCTCGACGTTGACGGTGTCGCCCTGGACGAGCGCACCGATCGTCGTCCGAGCCAGCGTCTCCGCGACGGCATGGAACGTGAGCAGGGCTCCGTCGACCACCGTCACGGTCAGGCAGCACCCGTCGAGCGCGACCGAGTCCCCGACCACGCTCAGGCCCGCGGCGCCGGGGGCGTCGACGACGAGCGTGCGCCCCCCCTCCCCGCCCTCGACGGCGGCGACCGTGGCCACCTCGCGCACGATGCCCGTGAACATGGCAGGAAGGCTAACGCCGCCCTCCGACCCGGGGGCCTGCACCCGGCCTTGCCGCCGGGCCCGTGGGGGCGACCGGGCCGTCCGGGGAGTCCAGGTGGGAGCACTCGCGCCGCGGTCTGGGCGGACGGGCGAGCAGGCGACCCTGCACCGACCGTCACGCTCTCTGCACGGTCCCGTCTCCCCTGCGTGCGCCCGGCCGACGTAGGCTCGACGCAGGGGAGGAGGAGCGGTGGCCCCCCTGGCGCCGACGTGCACCGAGCCAGGCGGCAGCCCGCACTGCTTCGGCACGTGCCCGTCACACACGCGTGCGCCGCCCCGGGATAGGCTCGCTGCCGGGGAGGAGGAGTGGTGGCCCCCGGGAGCAGGTCGGGCGGGAACCGAGCCGCGGCGAGCGGGCAACAGTGGGCATGGCACACCTTCAGACAGCGGAGGCCGCGGCACCGGCGTCGTCCGTCACGGATGCCGACGTCGTCGCCGCCTCCCTCACCGATCCACCCCGCTTCGCCGCCCTCTTCGACCGCCACTACGACGCCGTTCACCGCTATGCCCAGCGGCGGGTCGGCAGCTCGGCGGCGGACGAGGTTGCGTCGGAGACGTTCCTGCGTGCGTTCGACCGGCGCGCGCGATTCGACGTCGGGCAGCTCGACGCCCGACCCTGGCTGTTCGGCATCGCCACCAACCTGCTCCGCCGCCACTGGCGATCCGAGCGGCGCCGGCTGACGGCGTACGCGCGCAGCGTGACGGTCGGGGACGCAGCGGCACCCGTCTCGCGCGCACTCGCCGATGAGACGGTGGCGGCCCTGCGAAGCCTGCGCCGCGCCGAGCGCGAGGCGCTGCTGCTCTACGCGTGGGGCGACCTCTCCTACGAGGAGATCAGCCGCGCGCTCGACATCCCGGTCGGAACCGTCCGCTCGCGCATCTCGCGTGCGCGCGGCCGGCTCCGCCGTGTCCTCGACCCGACGGCATCCACTCCAGCTGCGATCTCCGAGGAGGTCTCCCATGTCTGACCTCGAGCTCCTTCGCTCGCTCGCCCTCGACCCGGTGGCGCCCGACGACTGGGCGCGCGCCGAGGCTCGCGGACGGCTGCTCGGCCGCGCGCGCCGCTCACCGCAGCGGGCGGGGGCGCGCCGCCTGCGCGTGCTCGCTCCCGCCGCCGTGCTGGCCGCGTCGCTCGTTGTCGTCGCCGGCGCCGGCGTGATCGGCGGCGGCGACGAGACCGCGTCGGCGGCACCCGTCCTCCGCCAGGCGGCTGCGGTCGCCCGGGCGCGCGACGTGCCGACGGCCGGCCCGGGCGAGTTCGTCTACACGCGCTCGGAGACCGCCTACACCTCGACCTGGGTGCTCCGGCCCGACCTGTCGTTCACCGTGCTCGTGCCGCGGGTACGCGAGACGTGGCTCGGCGCCAAGGGCGGACGGCTCGTGGAGCGCTCCGGCACGCCCCGCTTCCTCTCCGAGCGCGATCGCCGCGCGTGGATCGAGGCAGGGCGGCCGAGCCTGGCCGAGCCGGCGCGCACCACGACCCTGGCGGCCGCTCAGCCGCTCGCCCTCCCCGCCGACGCCGACCAGCTCTACGAGCGGCTCGAGAACGAGGCACGCGGCCACAGCGAGGGGACGCACGCGCAGATGTTCACCCTCGTCGGCGACGCCCTGCGCGAGACGAACGCCAGCGCCTCCCAGCGCGCCGCGCTGTACGAGGTCGCGGCCCGGCTCCCCGGGGTCGAGCTCGTCGGCGAGGTGACCGATCCGGCCGGCCGGCCGGGCCTGGCGGTCGCCTACACGACGGAGCAGGACGAGCTGCGGCACATGCTCGTCTTCGATCCGGACACGTCGGTGCTGCTCGCGGAGGAGCAGATCTCGACCGGCGGCAGGTACCCGGCCGGCACACGGCTCGGGTACGCCCTCTACCTCGACCAGGGAGTGGTCGGGTCGCCGGGCGAGCAGCCCAAGCGCTGAACGCATCCGCCGGCGGGCGGCGCGGCCCCGGCCGAGAGTCGGGCTGTGCCGCCCGCGGGGTGCCGCGCCGCGAGCGGGAGGCCGAGCAGCCATGATGGCCTGGTGATCGGCCGCCTTCGAGCCCTCTGGCTGAGCCTGATCGGCGGGCTCTGGTTCATCCCCGCCCTGATGGTCGTCGGCTTCGGCGCCCTCGCCTTCATCCTCGTCGAGCTCGATGAGGAGCTGCAGCTCGCAAGCGACAGCTTCGTCTTCAAGGGCGACGCGCCCGCGGCGCGGACCGTGCTGTCGGTGCTGGCCGGCTCCCTGATCACGGTGGCCGGGCTCACGCTCTCGATCACCGTCGTCGTCCTTCAGCTGGCCTCGAGCCAGTTCAGCCCAAGGATCCTGCGCACGTTCTTCGGCGACCGCCTGACCCAGCTGACGGTGGGCACCTACGTCGGCATCTTCGTCTACTCGGTGATCCTGCTCCGAGCGGTCGGGAGCGCAGCGGAGGGCGGCGGCTTCGTGCCCCGGCTCAGCATCACGGTCGCGTCGGCCTTCGGCATCGCCGCGGTCGTCCTGCTGATCGTCTTCATCCACCACATCTCGCAGCTGATCCAGGTCTCGCACGTGACCGCCGACATCGCGGACAAGACGCTCCGCCGCCTCGAGGTCCTCTACCCGGAGCCCTACGGCGAGCCTGCGCGCGACGAGGACATGCTCGACAGCTGGCGTGCAGAGGCGCCGGGTCGCGTGTTCCCGCGCCGGCCCGGCTACGTGCTGCACGTCGACCTGGACGCCATCGTCGGCGCCCTGGAAAACGAGCCGCCCGCTCGCCTGGCGCTGCTCGCCCGGCCGGGGAACTTTGCGCCGCTCGATCGCCCGCTCGCGGAAGTCTGGCCCGCGGCGGCTGCCGAGCGAGTCGAGGCCCCGCTCCGGGCTGCGGTCTCCATTACCGCCGAGCGGGATCTCGACCAGGACATCGGGTTTGGCCTCCGGCAGCTCGCCGATACGGCGGTCAAGGCGCTGTCGCCGGGGATCAACGACCCGACGACCGCGACGACGTGCGTCGGCTACATCCGCTCGATCCTCGTTCAGCTCGCCGGGCGGTCCTTCCCGGCACCGATGCGCCGAGTGCCGGGGGACGCATTCGAGCTGTACGCGAGCCATCCCGAGTTCGGCGACTTCGTCGACTACCTGCTCGAGATCGGCCGCTATGCCGCAGGTGACCCACGGGTGGCCGGTGCCGTCCTCGAGGCGCTGCACGGGATCGCCTCGACGGCCCTCGGCGCCGGGAGCCCCGACCGGGCCCAGACGGCCGTCGAGGCCGCCCGCATCGTCGGTCGCCAGGCGGCGGACGAGGCGAAGAACGAGCACGACCGGCAGGCCGTGCAGCAGCTTCAGCTCGACGTCGAGCGCCTGCTCGGCCCGGGCGTAGCAGGCACGCCCGACGGGCGCTAGAGCTCGAACAGCGCCTGAATCGTCTCCCGCGCGAGCATGTTGCGCTCGCCGGGGTGCCCGGCAGGGTCGCGCAGCTCGGCGAGGAGCTCCGCCACCAGCCCGGCCTGGTCGCTGCCGAGCGACTCCGCGTCGGCACGCTCGAGCTCGGCCGCGAGCGCATCGTCTCGCACATGGCCGGCGAGCCACTGCGAGAGCACGCTGACGAGCTCGTCGGCGGCGCGGCGTGAGAGGTCAGGGCTCGTGGACATACGCAGTGAGAAGGACGTCGTCTCCGCTCGGACGTCCGCTCAAACCGTAGACGGTGATCTGCCCCACGGGGCGCTCGAGCAGCAGCCGGCCCTCGCCGGCCAGCGTGGGTGTCAGGTAGAGGAGCAGCTTGTCGACCAGGCCGGCCTCGAGGAAAGAGGCGGCGAGGGTCGGCCCACCTTCCAGCAGCAGCGACTGGACGCCCTCGGCTGCGAGGGCCTGCAGCTCCTCGGGCAGCGGGCCGGCGCGCAGCTCGAGCTCGAGCCCCTGCGGTAGCGGCCCCTGGCCGAAGACGAGCCGGCGCGGCTGCGTGCGTACCGGCACGTCGCGGGCATCGAGCCGGGGGCGGTCGGCCCGCACAGTCCCCATGCCGACCGCGACTGCATCGCTCTCGGCGCGCAGTTCGTGGACGTGGCGGCGGCTCACCTCGCCGGACAGCCAGCGCCTGCCCGGCAGCGTCACGCGGCCGTCGAGCGTCAGGGCAGCCTTGAGCGTCACGAACGGCCGCCCTTCCGCCACCCAGGTGCGCCATGCCTCGTTCTGCACCCGGGCGCGGCGGCCCTGGTCGCCCTCGGCCAGCTCGACCTCGACACCCTCCCGGCGCAGGCGCTCCAGGCTCCGTCCACCTGTGCGGGGATCCGGGTCGGCCGCGCCGGCGACCACGCGCGCGACACCCGCTGCGATGACCGCGTCCACGCAGGGAGGCGTTCGGCCGTGGTGAGCGCAGGGCTCGAGCGTGACGTAGAGCGTGGCGCCTCGCGCGTCGTCCCCGGCTGCTTCGAGTGCGACGAGCTCGGCGTGCGGGCCGCCTGCCCGCTCGTGCCACCCCTCGCCCACGACCTGGCCGTGACGAACGAGAACGGCGCCGACGACCGGGTTCGGATGCGTCGTGCCGCGGCCGCGCTCGGCGAGCTCGAGCGCCCGGTCGAGCAGGGCATCGTCGCCCATGCTCACGCCGTGCCGGCGAGCCCGCGCAGCTCCCGGTACGCGCCCGCAGGGTCGGCGGCGCCGAAGATCGCCGAGCCCGCCACGAGCAGATTCGCGCCTGCCGCACGCAGCTCGGCGGCGTTCGCCGTCCCGACGCCGCCGTCCACCTGCACGTGCACCTCGGGCGGCAGCAGCCCGCGCAGCTCCTGGATCCGCGGCAGCGCCTCGGGCATGAACGCCTGGCCGGAATAGCCGGGCCAAATCGACATGCAGAGCACGAGATCCGCGCCCTCGGCAGCGCGCGCCGCATCGGCGACGGCAGTGCCCGGGTTGAAGACGACGCCCGCGCCGAGCCCGTGCTCGCGGGCGAGCGCGATCAGCCCGGCCGTCCGGCCCAGCTCGACGTGCACGGTGACGCTGTCACCCCCCGCGGCCGCGATCTGCGGGATGTGGCGTTCGGGGTTGTCGACCATCAGGTGGCAGTCGAGCACGCCGCCGCCCTCGTGCACGAGCGGGGCAATCGCCTCCAGGACGATCGGGCCGACGGTGATCGGCTCGACGAAGTGCCCGTCGCCGACATCGAAGTGGAAGACACGAACGCCGGCCTCCAGCATGCGCTCGACCGCCTCGCCGAGCCGCGCGAAGTCGGCGGCGTAGAGCGACGGCTCGACCTCGACGCCGTCCCGCACCCAATCCGCCCAGCCGGCCACGCGGCGCATCTTCTCAGCGGACGAGCAGCCGGGCGACGAAGAAGCCGGAGGTGCGGTGGACGTGCGGCAGGGTGAGCAGGAACTCGGGGCGGCGCGGGTGCCGGAACCGGGGCCACTCGGCGCCGAGGGCGGAGTCCGGCTCGAGGCCGGCGGCGTCGACCACCGCCTCGTTCTCGTCGGCGTTCAGCGTGCAGACCGCGTAGGTGACGGTGCCGCCGGGGCGAACGCGGTCGGCCGCGGCGCGCAGGAGCGAGAGCTGGAGCTCCGGCAGCGGCCGCGCCCGCCAGCGCAGGTCGGGGCGCGCGGCCAGCACGCCGAGGCCCGAGCAGGGCGCATCGACGAGCGCCCGGTCGAAGCCGCGCAGGTCGTCCGGTAGGTGCAGCCCGTCGGCCTGGACGACCGTGACGTTGCCGGCGCCGAGCCGCCGCGCGTTGGCACGCAGCTCGCTCGCCCGACCCTCGTGCTTCTCGACCGCGACGACCTCGCCTGCGAGCTGCGTGGCCTTCCCTCCCGGAGCGGCGCAGAGGTCGAGCGTCCGCTCTCCCTCGCGGGCGCCCACGGCGAGCCCGGCAAGCTGCGACCCGCGGCTCTGCGGCCAGGCGAGGCCGCGCTCGATCGCGACCGGGTCGGCGCGCTCGAGGTGCAGGGCGTCCGGGAGCTCGTCGTCCGGGCGTCCCGCGACCTGCGCCGACTCGGGCCGCCGGCGGTTGAGCCGGACGACCGTCTCCGGCTGCTCGTTCTGGCTCGTCATCAGCGCGAGCGCATCGTCACGCCCCCAGTCGCGCCAGAACGTCTCGGCGATCCAGTCCGGGTATGAGTGGCGGAGCGCCGCCTCGCCGGGCGTCCTCTCCGTCAGGCTCGCCACGAAGCCGCGCGCGCGCTCCGCCAGCCGGCGCATGACCGCGTTCGTGAAGGCGACCGCCCGCTCCAGCCCCGCGGCCCGCACGAGCTCCACCGACTCACTCGCGGCGGCGTGGGCAGGGACGCCGGCCAGATAGACGACCTGGTAGGCCCCGAGCCGGAGCGCGGCCAGCACGGGCGGATCGAGCTTGCGCACCGGCCGCCTGCCGAGCGACTCGATCGCATGGTCGAGCGTCCGGGCCCGCTGCACCGTGCCGTAGGCGAGCTGCTGCGCGAAGGCGCGCTCGCGCCGGTCGAGCCCTTCCGCGGCGCCGGCGAACGCGCGGTCGGCGTAGGCGCCGTCCTCGAAGACGCGGCGGACGACCGAGAAGGCAGCCCGCCGGGCCGGCGTGATCGCTCCGGCCTTCGCAGCGCCGCTCACTGCGGCACCTGCGTTGGGGGGTTCGAGCCGCCGCCCACGCTCGGAGCTAGGCGCCGGAGCGCGCGTAGCCGCGCAGGTACTCGGCGCCGGACATGCGGCGGCGTCCCTCCGGCTGCACCTCGAGCAGCTCCAGACCGTCGAGCAGGAGCCCCTCCGCCCCCTGGCCGGCCGCGCGGGCGCGCCAGACCGTCAGCGGGCGGCCGCTGACGACCGCGCGGGCGCCGACGTGGGGCGAGAGCGCGCGGATCTGGTTCAGGAGCTCGCTCGGTGCGCGCGTCAGATCGAGCTCGCGGTCGGAGGCGGTGAGCTTGTCCGCGTAGGTGACCCCCTGCTCGGGCTGCGGCCGGAACGCCGGCTCGGGCAGCACCGAGTCGAGGAGGCGGGCGGCGAGCTCGCCGGCGCGCGCGTAGACCGTCCCGGCGTCGTCGTCAGGGCCGATCGTGAACGCCTCCTGGGCTGCGATCGGGCCCGCGTCGAGCTCCTCTGTCGTCCGGTGGATGGTGACGCCCGTCTCGGCGTCACCGGCCATCAGCGCCCGCTCGACCGGCGCGGCGCCGCGCCAGCGCGGCAGTAGCGAGGGATGGACGTTCAGCCAGAGTGCCCGCTCGAGCAGGCTCCCGGGGATCAGCGCCCCGTAGGCCGCGACCACGACGGCCGGCACGTCGACGTCGAGCTCCGGGCCGGGCCGGTCTGGCTGCCTCACCGGGATGCCGAGACGCTCCGCGACCTGCTTCGCCGGCGTGGCGCCGACACGGCGGCCGCGGCCGCGGGGCCGGTCGGGGCGCGTCAGCAGCCAGGCGACCTCGTGGGTCGAGGACAGCCGCTCGAGCACGTCGGCACCGAGCGGCGCCGAGGCGGCGACGCCGATGCGCGCCACTCAGACGTCCGCCGCGCGAGGCGCGCCGGCCCGGGCGAGTGGCGACGAGACTGCCGGCACCGTCGGGGCTACTCCCGCCCGAGCGCAGGCCGCGGCCGGAGCGCGGCGAGCGCCTCGCGGCGCGCCTCCTTGCTGGTGCGGTCGAGCATGAGCACGCCGTCCAGGTGATCGAGCTCGTGCTGGGCGACGCGCGCGCCGAGCCCCTCCAGCTCGAGTACGAGCTCGCCGCCGTCGAGATCGCGCGCCTCGAGTCGGACGCTGAGACTGCGCTCGACCGGCACGTGGACGCTCGGCAGCGACAGGCAGCCTTCGTCGGACTCCTCGACCTCGTCCGCGCGCGAGACGATCACCGGGTTGATGACCGCGAACGGCTCCTCCTCGGCGTCGGTGCGCATGACGAAGATCCGCTGCAGCACGCCCACCTGGTTCGCGGCGAGGCCGAGCCCGATCGCCTCGTCCATCAGGGCAGTCATCCTCTCGGCGAGGCGGCGCAGATCGTCGTCGAACGACTCCACCTCCCGCGCCCGCATGCGCAGGACCGGGTCGCCGTACCGGCGCATCTGGGCGAGCGCGAAGCGCCTGCGCGCCTCCCGCTCGGGGTCGTGCTCCTCCTCGCGCCGCTCCTCGGTCTGCGTCTCGCTCACGGGCGCCAGTGTAGTTCCGGGCCTGCGCGAGACCGGACGAGGGCGGCAGGGAACGTCTCACGCCGCTGCTGCGACCGGCTCGGGCTCCCCGGCCGCTCGTGTCCGACCGCTGCTCGGGCTCGCGACCGCCCTCGGGGTCGGACCCGCAGGCTCGCGACCGCCGCTCGGGGTCAGACCCGCATAGCCGAGGTCGCATCACAGTGGCGTGTCACGTCTGTGCCGGAACTCTCCGGCCGGATCGGCGGCTCTGCCCCGCCGGGGTCAGACCCGCCTAGCACGAGCGACGTCACAGCCTGCTCGCAATGCTGTGTCGAAACGGGGGCCCTGGGATGCGTTACTCAACGCGACCGGGACGGTGTCTCTCCGAGCACTTCGCCGGCCGGCGCCACAGAGGGGTCAGACCCGGCTAGCGGCGGCAGCGTGACGGTGTAGCGACGACTCCGTGTCAACTCTGCGCCGACCGCTGCGGTTCCCCGTGCGCCGGGGTCAGACCCCGCTAGCAGACGCAGCGTCACAGGCGTGTGCTCGTTGTGTGCCGCCTCTTCGTCATCGCCGTGGAGCCGCGGCGCTCGAGTGTGTCCGAGCTACCGGGCAGCGGGGCGACAATCAGAGCGACTGCGGATCGACGTCGACCACGACCCGCAACCCCGCCTTCCGCATCGCAGGCGCCGCCGCCGCCAGCGCGCGAGCCGCGCGCGAGGCGACCGCGCGCGGCCGGTCCGTCTTCGCCACGAGCTGCGCGCGGTGGAGGCCGCGCAGCCGCAAGAGCGGCGCCGGGCCGAGCAGGTCGGCGCCGGCCGGCTCGAGCTCACGGCGCAGCTCGGTCAGGGCGCGCTCGAGGTCACGCGGCTCCGGGCCGGCCACCAGCACGCGCACGAGGTGCCGGTAGGGCGGGTAGCCGAGCTCGCGCCGCCGCTCGAGCTCTGCCGCGAGGAAGCGCTCCACGTCGTGGCGCGCCGCATGCGTGATGGCGCTCGAGTCCGGCTGAAAGGTCTGGACGATCACCCTCCCCGGAGCATCCCGCCCGCTGCGGCCGGCCAGCTGCGTCACGAGCTGGAACGTGCGCTCCTCGGCGCGGAAGTCCGGCAGTGCCAGGCCGGTGTCCGCATCCACCACAGCGGCCAGCGCCACGCCCGGGAAGTCGTGGCCCTTCGCAACCATCTGGGTGCCGAGCAGCACCGCGCGGTCAGTGGCCGCGAAGCGCGCGAGCGCCGCCGCGAGGGCGCCCGGCTTCGCAGCAGCGTCCGCGTCGAGGCGGATGCGCTCGAGCTCGGGCAGGCGCTCGGCGAGCTCGCGCTCCAGCCGCTGCGTACCCGCCCCGATCCGCGCCAGCTCGGGCGAGCCGCAGACGGGGCAGTGCTCGCCCGCGGGCTCGGCGGCCGAGCAGTGGTGACAGTGCAGGACACCGTCAGCGTGGAGCACGAGCGCGATGTCGCAGTTGCGGCAGCGGCGCGTCTCGCCACAGGCGCGGCAGTGAATCGCGGGAGCGACGCCGCGGCGGTTGAGAAGCAGGATCGCCTTGCCGCCGTCGCGGGCCACCTCGCCAGCGCGGCGAGGAGCGGCGCCGACAGGGGGTAGCCGCCCTCGCGCCTCAGGTCGACGACCGAGACGGCGGGCAGCTTCGCGGCGAGCCTGCCGCCGAGCTCGAGCCGCTCGAGCGTGTGCCAGCTCTCCGGCCGCGGAGTCGCGCTGCCGTAGATCGCCACGCCTCCCTCGAGCGCGGCGCGCTTGGCCGCGACGGTGCGCGCGTCGTAGCGCGGGTCGGCCTCCTGCTTGTAGGACGGATCGTGCTCCTCGTCGATGCAGATGACGCCAACGTCGGCGACGGGGGCGAAGATCGCCGAGCGCGCCCCGACGACGACCGTCGCCTCGCCGGCGGCGATCCGCTCGCGCTCGTCGCGCCGCTCGCTCTCGGCGAGCCCGGAGTGCAGGAGCGCCACCCGGTCGCCGAAGCGACCGACGAAGCGGGCCAGGGTCTGCGGTGCGAGCGCGATCTCGGGGACGAGCACGATGGCGCCGCGGCCGCGGGCCAGAGCAGCCTCGCAGGCGCGCAGGTACACCTCGGTCTTGCCGCTGCCGGTGGCCCCGTAGAGGAGGAAGTGACCTCCGCCGGCATCCAGCGCCGCCTCGATTCGCGTCCCCACCGCAACCTGGGCCTCGGTCGGCTGCGGTTTGGCCTTCGCCGCGCCCGGCAGCGACTCACGGCCGACGGGCGAGGGCCGCTCGACCCGGCGCTTCGGCATGAAGGGCGCGACGAGCGCGAGCGCGCGACCGGGGCTCGAGCCGTAGTAGTCGGCCACCCACAGCGCCAGGTCGACGAGCACGGACGGGAGCCGGCCGACGACGCCCTCGACCGGCGCGGCCTCGATGCCGGGCGGAGGCTCGGCGGACGTGGCGAGCACGACCCCGCGCCGACGGGTGCCACCGAGGCGCACCGAGACGATCGCTCCCTTCGCCACGCCGTCGGGCACGGTGTAGGTGAAGGGACGCGCGAGCGTTCGGGCCGTCACGAGCGGCTGCACGTCGGCAAAGCGCTGCGTCACGGGGAGAGGCTAGTCGGGCGGGCGGCGGCCGCTCGCCCGCTCGGAACCCTCACAGCTTTTGTAAGGTGCACCTTGCATGAACGAGGCGATTCGTGTCGACGGCGTCTCCAAGCGCTTCGGCAGCGTCCAGGCGGTCGTGGACGCCGACCTGTCGGTGGCCCGTGGCGAGTTCGTCGCCCTGCTCGGCCCGAGCGGCTGCGGCAAGACGACCCTGCTCCGCCTGATTGCCGGCTTCGAGCGGCCGGACGCCGGTGTCGTCGAGATCGACGGCAGGCGCGTCACGAACGGCTCCTGGGTGCCGCCCGAGCGCCGTCACGTCGGCATGGTCTTCCAGGACTACGCCCTCTTCCCGCACCTGACCGTCGCCGAGAACGTCGGCTTCGGGTTGGCCCGCCGCCGGCGCGGCACGCGCGTCGAGGAGGCGCTCGAGCTGGTCGGCCTCTCCGCGCAGCGCTACCGCTACCCGCACGAGCTCTCGGGCGGCCAGCAGCAGCGCGTCGCGCTCGCCCGGGCGCTCGCCCCGCAGCCGTCGGTGATCCTGCTCGACGAGCCGTGGAGCAACATCGACCCCGTCCTGCGCGGCTCGATGCGCGACGAGCTCTGCGCGATCCTGCGCGCCGCCGACGCGACGGTGCTGCTGGTCACGCACGAGCGCGAGGAGGCGTTCTCGATCGCCGACCGGCTCGCGCTGATGCATGCCGGCACGATCGTGCAGGCCGGCACGCCCGAAGAGGTCTATCTCCAGCCCGCCAGCCGCTGGGTCGCCGAGTTCGTCGGCGCCGCCAACGTCGTCCGCGGCCGTGTCGACGCGAAGTCGGTCGAGACCGCGCTCGGGCGCTTCCCCGCGTCGCGCGCCAACGGCGCCACCGAGGTCGACGTGATCGTCCGTCCCGAGCTCATCGAGCTCTGCCCCGACCCGGCGGCGACTGCGAGGTGGTTGCCCGCGAGTTCCGGGGCCACGACGTCTTCTACCGCGTCCGGCTCCCCGACGGCACCACCGTCTGCTCGCACCGCCCCTCGACCGAGTTCGTCCCGCTCGGAGCCCGTGTGGCGCTGCGTCCCCATCCCGGGGACGTCCCGATCGTCGGCTGACCGCCACACGCGTCTCTCCCACTTTGTAAGGTGCGCCTTACTTCGACTGTAAGGGAGGCTTGTTCGATGCGGAGAGGCGTACTGCTGGGGCTCCTGCTCGTGGCCCTGGCCGGTTGCGGGGGCGAGGACGACGGGGGCGGGTCTGGCTCACTGACGGTGTACTCGGGTCGCGAGGAGGAGATCGTGGCGCCGCTGCTCGAACGGTTCACCGAAGAGACGGGCATCGAGCTCGAGGTGCGCTACGGCGACAGTGCCGAGCTCGCCGCCACGATCGCGGAGGAGGGCGACAACTCCCCCGCCGACGTGTTCTTCGCGCAGGATCCGGGCTCGCTCGGCGCGATCGAGAACGAGGGTCTGCTGGCCGCGCTGCCGGAGGAGCTGCTCGACCGTGTCGACGAGCGCTACCGCGATCCCGAGGGCCACTGGGTCGGCACCTCCGGGCGCGCCCGCGTGATCGCATTCAACACCGAGGCGCTGACGCCCGACGAGGTGCCCGACTCCATGTGGGAGCTCACCGACGAGCGCTGGAAGGGACGGATCGGCTTCCCGCCGACCAACGCGTCCTTCCAGGCCTTCGTAACCGCTATGCGCCTGTCGGCCGGCGAGGAGCGCACCCGGCAGTGGCTCGAGGGGATCAAGGCGAACGCCCCCAAGCTCTACGAGAAGAACACGCCGACCGTCGAGGCCGTCGCCGCCGGCGAGATCGACCTCGGGCTCGTCAACCACTACTACCTCTACCTCGTCAAGGAGGAGCAGCCGGATGCGCCGGTGGACAACCACTACCTGCGGAGCGGCGATCCGGGCGCGCTCGTCAGCGTCGCGGGAGTCGGCGTCCTCGAGCCGTCGGACGCCAAGGAGAACGCCCATCGGCTCGTCGACTTCCTGCTGTCCGAGGCGGGCCAGCGCTTCTACGCCGAGGAGGCCGAGGAGGCGGAGTACCCGCTCATCGACGGCATCGAGCCGCGCGAGGGGCTGCCGCCGCTGGCGGAGCTCGAAGGACCAGACATCGAGCTCGACGCGCTCGGCCCCGAGCTCGAGCGCACGCTCGTCCTGCTGAACGAGGTCGGTTTCACGACGTGAGCACGCGGGCGACGGCGGCCGGTGAGCGCTCGGGGCGCCGGCCGCCGCTGCCCCTCGCAGCCGCGGGCCTGGCCGTCGTGGCGGTCGTGGCGCTGCCGCTCGCGTACCTGCTCGTCCGGGTCGGCGGCGGCGGTAGCCGCGCCTGGCGCCTGCTCGGCCTCGACCGGATCGCCGACCTCGTCGGCCAGACGCTCGTGCTGGTCGGGCTCGTCTGCGCCCTCTCGCTGCTCGTGGCCGTGCCGCTCGCGTGGCTCGTCACACGGACCGACCTGCCCGCTCGGCGCGTCTTCGCGGTCGCCGCCGCGTTGCCGCTCGTGATCCCGAGCTACGTCGCCGCGCTCGCGCTGCTGGCGGCGTTCGGGCCGCGCGGGTTGCTGCAGCGCGCGCTGGCAGGCCCCTTCGGTGTCGAGCGGGTGCCTGAGATCTACGGGCTCGGAGGCGCCGTCGCGGCGCTGACCCTCTCGACCTACCCGTTCGTGTACCTGCTCGTGGTCGCCGCGCTGCGCGACCTCGACCCGTCGCTCGAGGAGGCGGCGCGCGGGCTCGGCCGGAGCGCGTTCGGCGCGTTCCGGAGCGTGACCCTGCCCGCGCTGCGGCCGTCGCTGGGGGCCGGGACGCTGCTCGTCGCCCTGTACGCCCTCTCGGACTTCGGGGCCGTGTCGCTGATGCAGTACAACTCGCTGACGCGAGCCGTGTTCCTGCAGTACCGCTCGCTCTTCGACCGCACGCCCGCCGCCGCGCTCGCGCTCGTGCTGGTGGCGCTGACGGCAGTGGTGCTCGTGCTGGAGGCGCGCGCTCGGGGGAGCCGCGTCGGCTACCGGACGGGGCCGGGAGCCGCCCGCCGCGCCGCCCGCGTTCCGCTCGGGCGCTGGCGCTGGCCGGCGGCGGCGTTCTGCGGGACGGTCGTGGCGCTGGGCCTCGTCGTGCCGGTCGGCGTGCTCGTCTACTGGTCGGCGCGGGCGGCCGCGCTCGGAGAGCTCGAGCTGGGCTGGCGGCCGGCGGCCAACTCACTGCTCGTCGCGCTCCTCGCCGCAGCCGCCGCGGTCGCGGCCTCGCTGCCGGTCGCCATCCTGTCGGTGCGCTTCCGGCAGCCGTGGACGATCGGCCTCGAGCGGCTCGCCTACGCGTCGAACGCGCTCCCCGGGATCGTGGTCGCGCTCTCGCTCGTCTTCTTCGCCGCGAACTACGCGAGCCCCGTGTACCAGACGCTGACGCTGCTCGTGCTCGCCTACGTCGTGCGGTTCTTCCCGCAGGCGGTGGCGGGCTCCCACTCGGCCCTGCTGCGCGTCGACCCCCGCCTCGAGGAGGCTGCGCGCGGCCTCGGGCACCGGCCGCCCGCCGTCTTCGCGCGCGTGACGGCGCCGCTGCTCGCGCCGGGGCTCGCCGCCGGCGCTGCGCTGGTCTTCCTGAGCACGATGAAGGAGCTGCCGGCGACGCTGCTCCTGCGCCCGATCGGCTTCGAGACGCTCGCCACCGAGATCTGGCGCTTCACGTCGGTGGCGTCGTACTCGCGTGCCGCTGTGCCCGCGCTGCTCCTGATCGTCGTCTCGGCGCCCTTCGTCTACCTGCTCGCACTTCGGCCCGAGCGCGCGAGCAGGCAGCCGGACCTCGGCGGAGTAGAGTGACGGCGTGGCCGGGCACTCCGTGGACGAGTACCTCGAGACGATCTACTTCCTCGCCTTTCCGATCGGCGAGTACCGCCCGCTGACGGGCCGCTCCCCCACGCTCGCAGCCCGCGTCGCCGAGATGCTGGGCGTCTCGCGCGCGTCCGCAGGGGAGATGCTGAAGCGGCTCGAGGCCGAGGGCCTCATCGAGCGCGGCGAGAACAAGGAAGCGCTGCTGACCGACTCCGGTCGCGCGCGTGCCGAGCGCGTCGTCCGCAAGCACCGCATCATCGAGCGGCTGCTCACCGACTTCATGGGCTACACCGCGGCCGAGGCGCACGTCCACGCCGACGAGCTGGGCGACACCTTCACCGACGACATGGTCGAGCGCATCTCCGAGAAGCTCGGCCACCCCGACCGCTGCCCGCACGGCTGGCCGGTCGACCCCGACGTCGAGCGCAGCGAGAACGAGGGGCTGGCGGCGCTCGCCGAGCTCGAGCCGGGGCAGCGCGCGACGATCGTGCGCCTGGCCGAGCACGACGGCGAGCTGCTGCACTGGTTCTACGACGAGGGTCTCGTGCCCGGCCAGGAGGTCGAGCTCCGAGCGGCGCAGCCGGCCGCCGGCCAGTTCATGGTCGAGCTCGACGGCGACGAGCGGGCAATCGGCGAGAAGGCCGCCGCAGGCCTCTTCGTCCGGCCCGCTTAGCGCCGCTCGCGCCGCTGCCAGGGCAGCGGCAGGCTCGCTCTCACGGGGGAAACCCGGTTTCCCCCACGGGCCCCCTCGTCGATCAGACGCGCCGCGGCCGCGCTGTGGCAGCGGCGGGCACAGCCCGCCTCCGCCGGTAGGGCAAAACCAGACCCGCGGCAGCGGCCCCGGATTCAGGCGCCGGGTCGGATGCGCTTCAGCAGCGCAAGCAGCCGCTCGAGCGCCGCCGGCGAGAGCTCGCCCCGGTTCCGTGCGAGCGCCGTCAGCAGCGCGAGCTCCTGCGGTGAGTGTGTCGTCGCAGCCATCGTGCGTCCGCGTTTCGGCGGGCGCGCGACGGCTCCTGCAGAGCCGGGTCTAGGCGGGTGCCTTCTCGGCGACGCCGGCGGCCTGTCGGAGCGCGTCGGCCTTGTCGACCCGCTCCCAGGTGAAGTCGTGGTCGTCGCGGCCGAAGTGGCCGTAGGCAGCCGTCTTGGCGTAGATCGGGCGGCGCAGGTCGAGGTCGCGGAGGATCGCCGCCGGGCGCAGGTCGAAGTGCTCGCCCACGAGCTCCTCGATCCGGGCCGGCGCCACGTTCTCGGTGCCAAACGTCTGCACGGCGATCGAGACCGGGTGGGCGACGCCGATCGCGTAGGCGACGTTGACCTCGCAGCGGTCGGCGAGGCCGGCGGCGACGAGGTTCTTCGCCACGTAGCGGGCGGCATAGGCAGCGGAGCGGTCGACCTTCGTCGGGTCCTTGCCGGAGAAGGCGCCGCCGCCGTGACGCGCCGCGCCGCCGTAGGTGTCGACGATGATCTTGCGCCCGGTCAGGCCGGTGTCGCCCATGGGGCCGCCGACGACGAACTTGCCGGTCGGGTTGCAGTAGAAGAAGTCCTTGTCGCCCAGCAGCCGGCGCTCCTCGTACAGGTGCGGGGGCAGCAGCGGGTGGAGCACGTGCTCGGCGAGGTCGGGCTTGATCAGCGTCTCGGCGTCGAGCCCCTCGCGATGCTGCACCGAGATCAGCACTCGCTCGATCTCCACCGGCACCTGGCGCCCGTGCTCGTCGAGCTCGTAGCGCACCGTCACCTGCGCCTTGCCGTCGGGGCGCAGGTACGGCAGCACGTCCGCCTTGCGCACCTCGGAGAGCCGCCGGCAGAGCTTGTGCGCCAGCATGATCGGCAGCGGCATCAACTCGTCCGTCTCGGTGGTGGCGTAGCCGAACATCATCCCCTGGTCGCCCGCGCCCACCTGGTCGAGCGGGTCGTCGTCGCCGGGGTCGTGCTGGATCTCGTAGGAGGCGTCGACGCCCTGGGCGATGTCGGGCGACTGCTCGTCGATCGCGACGATGATCCCGCAGGTGTCGGCGTCGAAGCCGTACTTGGCACGGTCGTAGCCGATCTCCCGCACCTTCCGGCGCACGAGCTTCGGGATGTCGACGTAGCACTCGGTGGTGATCTCGCCGGCGACGACGACGAGGCCGGTGGTGATCAGCGTCTCGCAGGCGACGCGGCCGTGCGGGTCCTGTGCCAGGACGGCGTCGAGTATCGAGTCGGAGATCTGGTCGGCCATCTTGTCGGGATGGCCCTCGGTGACGGACTCGGACGAGAAGAGGTAGCTGCGGCTCGGCATGGCCGGAACGCTAGTCGATGCCGACGAAACCGGAGACGGTGACATCGTCGCCGTCGGCCGTGCCGAACAGGAGCGCCGAGCGCAACGGCTCGAGATTGGCGCGCACCTCGGGGTCGAGGCCGCCGGCGAAGCCCAGTGCCAGCGGCACCAGCGCCTCGAGATCCGAGTAGACGAGGCCGATCACCTCGTCGGGAGCCTCCGCCCGGTCGAGCGCGGCGGTGTACGCCTCGTCGTCGGCGAGGCGGGGCGTGCCCGCCTGCAGCGCCTCGAGCGCCTCGCGGCCGGTGGTGATCATCAGCCTGCCGTCCGCCACGGCCCAGACGATCGACATGCCCTGGATCTGCAGCTCGGTGGCGTCCAGCTCTCCGACCTTGGTCTCGAGCGCCCGGCCTCCTGCCCCCAGCTCCGCCAGCGCGCCGAGCCGGTCCATCACCCGCCGGGCCTCGTCCTCGTCATCGACCTCGAGCAGGAGGTCGATCGTCACCGGCAGCTGGCCGCTGGCACCGCTGTACACGGCGATCGCGATCTCGCCGCCGAGGAGCGGCAGGATGTCGTCCTCCAGCGAGAGTCCGACGAGCTTCTCGAGCTGGGAGCGCTGTTGCTGGAAGGTCGGCTGCTTCGCTGCCTCGGCGAGCGCCGTGCGGCCCCCCTCCTCGAGGTTGCGCGACGAGACGAAGAGGATCGGCCTCGCAGGCACGACCTCGTCGAGGCTCGGCGAGTACGGCTCCTGCTCGGGGCCACCGTCCGTATCGAGCACGGCGCCGAAACGCACGCCGTCCGACTCGGCGCTCGTGCCGAGAACGATCGCCTGGAGCGAGCCGAAGCCGCCCGTAAGCCCGGGTGGCAGGCCCTCGCCGGCGGTGCCCTCGTCGATCGCCCGTTGCAGCTCCGGGCCGCCGACGTAGGCGATCGCGAGCGCGTCCTCGCCGACCTCGGCGAGCCCGTCCTTGAACGCCTGCTGCCCCTCGAGCTTTGCCGACCCCTGGCCGCTCGTGAAGCGGTCGATGTCCGCCTGGCGCTCGGCCGCCACCGTCCAGCCGCCGACCTCGCTCGTGACCACCGGATCGTCGCTCTTGGCGAGCAGCGCGCGCAGCTCGGCGGGCTGCGGCGACCGGGTCACCATCACGAACTGCGCCTCTCCGTCCAGCTGCCAGCCCATGAAGGCGACCTCGGGGCCGAGCGCCGGCTTCAGGTCGCGATCCCAGTCGACGTCGTCCTCGGCGAGCGAATCTCGAAACTCCTGGCCGAGCTCGTCGCCGGACGGGAACTTGTCGACGAGGGCATTCACTCGCTGCCACTGCTCGCCGGCGAAATCGGTGTCAACCGAGACGTAGAAGGCGACGTCCGCGGGCGCGACAGCGGCCGACTCCGGCGCGCCGACCGCGGCCGTGGTCGAGCTCTCGTCCCCGCCGCAGCCCGCGAGCAGGAGCGCGGCCACGGCGATGAGCAGGAGGCGCAGCCCGGGCATCCGCCGCATGGTAGCCCTGCCGCTGGAGGCTGTCGCCCCCCGGACGGCCCTCAGCGGCTGCCGGCTGACGTCAGCGCGGAGCCGAAGCGGGCCAGGTACTCGACCGCCGAGAGGACGGTGATCACCGCCGCCGCGATCATCACCCACTCGTCCAGGTACAGCGGGCCGACCGGGTCGCCGAAGCGGACGATCGCGAGCAGGATCGCCAGGAACTGGACGTTCGTCTTCGCCTTGCCCCAGAAGGAGGGCTCCAGATGCCTGCCCTCGGCGGCGACGACCCCGCGCAGGGCGAGGATGACGAGCTCGCGGGCGATGATCAGCGCCGCGATCCAGGCGGAGGCGTGCTCGACGGCGACGAGCGCGATCAGGCCGCCCGTGACGAGCAGCTTGTCGGCGGTGGTGTCGAGGAACGAGCCGAGCTTGGTCTCGACCTGCCAGCGGCGTGCCAGGTAGCCGTCGACGAAGTCGGTCGAGGCCGCCACCGCGAAGACGATGCCGGCAGCGACGGCTAAACCGTCGCCGTCACCGTCGTCGGCGAGCACGAGCGCCATCACGACCGGGACGAGGACGATCCGGGCCGAGGTCAGCCGGTGCAGGAAGGTAGCCCCGGTCACGCTCTGCGATTCTCCCGCGCCGCCCTCAGACCTGCCCCGCGACGGACAGCTCGTCGCGGACAAGGGCGCGCACCTCGGCGGCGGTAGCGAGCTCGAGGGCCCGCGCCGCCAGCACGCGCGCTTCCTCGCGGCTCGTCGCGCGGACGCGCTCCTTCACGGCCGGCACGAGCGGTGGCGCCACGCTCAGCTCGTGCACTCCGAGTCCGAGCAACAGCGGCACCGCGTCGGGGTCGCCGGCCAGCTCGCCGCAGACGTGCACCGCTGCGCCGCCCTGCTCGCCGGCGGCGGCAACCTCTCCGACCAGGCGCAGGACGGCCGGGTGGAGACCGTCCGCGAGCCCGGCGACGTGCTCGTTGCCGCGCTCGGCCGCCAGCACGTACTGCGTCAGGTCGTTGGTGCCGAGCGAGAAGAAGTCCACCTCGGACGCGAACGCGGTCGCCGTCAACGCCGCCGCCGGCACCTCCACCATCATCCCGACGCGGAGGCCGTCCGGCAGCGGCTCGCCGCGGTCGCGCAGCTCGGCCTCCGCCTCGCCGAGGATCTCACGTGCCCGGCGCAGCTCGTCGAGCGTCGAGACCATCGGGAACATGACGGCGAGCGGCAGCTCCGCGGCCACCCGCAGCACGGCGCGGAGCTGGGCGCGAAGCACGTCGGGCAGCGCGAGCCCGAGCCGCAGGCCGCGGCGGCCGAGGAACGGGTTCTCCTCCGGCGGTTGGCGCAGGAACGGCAGCGGCTTGTCGGCGCCCACGTCGAGCGTCCGCAGCACCACCGGCCGGCCGCCGAGCGCGGCGGCGATCTCGCGGTACGCGGTGACCTGCTCCTCCTCGTCGGGCAGCGTCGAGCGGCCCAGGAACACGAACTCGCTGCGGAGGAGGCCGACGCCGTCCGCTCCGGCGGCCGCGGCGGCATGGGCGTCGGCGAGCGAGCCGACGTTCGCCACCACCTCGACGGTGACGCCGTCGCTCGTCCGCGCAGGCTCGGCGGCCCGCTCGCGCGCCGCGTCCGCGCGTTTGCGCTGCTGCTCCGCGCGCTCGGACGCCGCCTGCAGCTCCGCCGGCTCAGGATCGGGCCGCAGAGTGCCGGCGTCGCCGTCGAGCACGGCGGTCGTGCCCTCGTCGAGCTCGAGCAGCCCGTCGCCGAGGGCGACGACCGCGGGGATGCCCAGTGAGCGGGCCAGGATGGCGCTGTGCGAGGTCGGCGCCCCGGTCGCGGTGGCGATGCCGAGCACGAGCCCGGGGTCGAGTGCCGCCGTCTGGGCCGGCGTGAGGTCGCGCGCGACGACGATCCCCTCGCCGGCGAGCTCCGGCGTGGCTTCGACGCCGAGCAGGGCGCGCACCACCTGGTCGCCGACCGCCTCGACGTCGGCGGCCCGCGCGCGCAGGTACTCGTCGTCGAGCTCGCGCCAGGCGGCCGCCGCGCGCTCCGTCACCCGCGCGAAGGCCGCCGCGGCGTTGCGGCCGTCCTCGGCGATCGCGCGCCGTGCCTCGCCGACCAGCTCTGGATCGTCGAGCAGCAGGCGGTGGGCGTCGAAGATCGCCGCCTCGCCCTCCCCTGCCCGCGCCACGACCGCCGCCCGGGTGCGCGCGAGCGCCGTCGCCACCTCCGCCCGAGCCTCCTCGAGCCGCCGCTCCTCACCGTCGGCGGCACCGTCGTCGGGAATCGTCACCTCCGGCAGGCGCAGCCGGCGCAGCGGGCCGACGGCGACACCGCCGGCCGCGGGCAGGCCGGCCAGCACGCCGGCCTCCGCCTGCCCCGTCGGCACGGCGGACGCCGGCGGGGGCGCTACCGCGTCGTCGTCGTCGAAGCCGCGGCTCGCCAGGCCGGCGAGCGCCTGCAGAACTGCGTCCGCCTGCGGGCCGGCGGCGGTCACGAGCAGCTCGTGCCCCTGGCGGACGCCGAGGCCGGCGACCGCGCTCAGGCTGCGGGCGTCGGCGGGGCCACGGCCGGTGGTGGCGTTCGTGACCCGCACCTGCGCCTCGAAGGCGGACGCGGTGGCGACGAAGCGGGCGGCCGGGCGGGCGTGGAGGCCGAGCGGATTCGTCACGGGCAGCGTGGCCGTCACCCCCTCCTCTCCACCCTCCGACGCCGCCGGGGCCTCCGACTGGGAGCCGGCCGGCTCGAGCTGCGCCGTCTTGGCGCCGAGCCCGGCCTCCGCCTCGCGCGCGACGTCCGCCGGCGAGCCGCCGGCGCGGGCGGTCACGACCGCCGCCACCGCGCCCTCGACGAGCGGCGCCGCGGTCAACAGCACGCGCTCGCGCAGCGTCTGGTCGATCAGGTCGAGCGCCAGCTCGGCGGACAGCACCGCGCTGCCGAGATCCATGAGCACGACCACGCCCGCGCCCGAGTCGGCGCGCTCGATCGCGGCCGCCACCCGGGTCGCATCCGTGCCGAGCGCCTCCTCCGGCGGCTCGAGTCCGCCTGCCGTCTCGATCGCCACGTCCTCGCCGGCCATTCCCCGCGCCAGCTCGGCCACGCCTTCGGCCAGCGTGGCGCTGTGCGAGACGACGACGATGCCTACCACGGCACGATGGTACGAAGCGAGCCGACGCGCCTGCGATCGAAGCTGTCCGGGCGGGACGTCTGCGCGGCGATCGAGTCCGGCGCCTCCGCCCGCCCGCGCATCGGGTCAGTCCCCGCTGGGGACAGACCCGCTCGGGGCCGGGGCCCTCGACCAGACCACACTGGGCGCGGCCTCCCCGCGCTGAACGAATCCGCCGCCGCCCACCCGCGCATCGGGTCAGTCCCCGCTGGGGACAGACCCGCTCGGGGCCGGGGCCCTCGACCAGACCACACTGGGCGCGGCCTCCCCGCGCTGCACGAATCCGCCGCCGCCCACCCGCGCATCGGGTCAGTCCCCGCTGGGGACAGACCCGCTCGGGGACGGGGCCCTCGACCAGACCACACTGGGCGCGGCCTCCCCGCGCTGAACGAATCCGCCGCCGCCCACCCGCGCATCGGGTCAGTCCCCGCTGGGGACAGACCCGCTCGGGGACGGGGCCGTCGAGGCCCCGTCCCCGAGGCCGTACGCGCGGTACAGGAGCTCGACCGGGTGCACGGAGGGGACCCCGGTGGCGTGCGCGATCTGCCAGCGGCAGGTCTCCGAGTCGCAGGCGGTCAGCTCCGGCGCAAGCTGGCCGACCTGCTCGAAGAGCGGCTTCCCGACGGTCATGCCGATCTCGTACTTCTCCTTCTTGAGCCCGTAGGTGCCGGCGATGCCGCAGCAGTCGGCGTCCAGGTCGATCACGCGCAGTCCCGGCACGAGCGCGAGCAGGTCGAGCGCCGGCTTGCCAATGCCGTGCCCGCGCTGCTGGCAGGGGGCGTGGTAGGGCACCTCGGCCTCGAGCGGCTGGAAGTCGGTGCGGAGCTCGCCTCGCTCGTGCAGGGCCAGCAGGTACTCGAGCAGGTCATAGGTGCGCTCGCTGACGATCCGCACGTCGTCGTCCTCGACCTCGAGGATCTCCCGTGCCTCGCGCTTCAGCATCAGCCCGCAGCTCGTCGAGTTGGTGACGATGTCGTACCCCTCGCGCGCGTACGGGGCCAGCCTCGCCGCCAGCGCGCGCACGGAGCGGCGGGCGGACTCGAAGTCGCCGTTCGACTGCAGCGGCAGGCCGCAGCACCCCTGCGGGGGGACGATCGCGCGGATGCCGTTGTGCTCGAGCACCTTGACCACGTACTCGCCGACGGCCGGCTCGTAGTAGTTCGTCGCGCAGGCGTGGAAGTAGACGACGGCGCGGTCGGTCTCGGGCGCCCGGTGGTGGCGGGCCCACGCCTGGAAGGTGCGGCCGGCCCAGCGCGGCAGCGGCGCGTCGCGGTGGATGCCGAGCGTCGCGTGCAGCAGGCGGCGAAAGAGGCGGTTGCGCGTGGTCAGGTTGGCGATCGGCGCGATCGGCGTCCCCAGCTTGCCGAGCAGCGTCGGCCGGGCGATCAGCTTGTTGCGGAGCGGGATGCCGCGCTCCTCCCACATCGCCGCGCGAGCCTGGGAGTTGATCTCCGCGACCAGGACGCCGTGCGGGCACACCTGGGTGCAGATGCCGCAGCCCGAGCAGAGGTCGACCGAGACATCCGCGATCACGTCGCCGGTGCCGCGATAGCGCTCGGCCTGCGGGCCGACGTACTTCGGACCGGGGAAGAGCGGCGTCGCTGCCGAGTAGGGGCAGGCCGTCTCGCAAATCGTGCACTTGACGCAGTGGTCGAGGGAGGCGCGAGCCAGCTCCATCAGGGGCCCCCGTCCAGGATCGAGCCGGCGGCGGCGTAGCCGGTGGCGACGCTGATGCCCTCCCCGGAGCCCTCGCGCCAGGGCTCGGCGCCCGCGAGCAGCGCGCCGGCGATACGCACGTTGTCGTAGAGCGGAGCGCCGTCGCCGTCCACCGGCCGGAGCGACTCGTCGGCGGCGATGCCGGCGCGGGCGAGCGGCTGTGGGTCGAGGTAGCCGGGGGCGAACTGCGGCCGGCCGGCGGGAGCGCCGGACACCGGCAGGCCGAGGATCGTCTCGCGCACCTCGCCGTCGGAGGTGAGCTCGAGCCCGCCCGCGGTGAAGCCGCCGGTAGCGAGCAGGACGTTCTCCGCCGTGTAGGCCACTCGGCGCCCTGCAGCCTGGACGTACACCCGCAGGACGCGGCCGTCGTCGGTGTCGGCGCCGACGACCGGCCCGCCGACGAGGAGCCTGCCGCCCGCCTGGCGGAGCGCGCCGCGCAGCTCCTCGAAGAGCCGCAGACCCGGTGCCGAGGGCGGCAGCGTCGGGATCTCGAACACCTCCGCGTCGAGGCGCTGCTCCAGCTCGGCGCGAATCGCGGGCGCGCCGCCGAGCCCGAGCACGGCCGGGAAGCCGACGCGCGTTCCGGGCGCGAGCCACGGCTCGAGGGCGCGGACGACCGCATCCCGGAACGGCGGCTGCTCGAAGCGGCGCGCAAAGCCGAGCGGGCCGGGATCGGCGTCGTCGCCGAGCGGGATGATCAACTGGACGGCCTCGACGGCTGCGAGCTGCGGCGCCGTGTGCTCCAGGTTGGCGGCCGCCAGGCGGGGGTAGAAGTCCTTGAGCCCCGCCAGGCCGACGATGAGCACGCGGCCGCCGCGGGCGACGTCGCCGGCGGCGATCGAGGCGGGCGCGAACGCGGTCGGGCGGACGGCGCCGACGGCGGTCGGCAGCAGCACGTTGCGCTCGACCGAGCCGGTGTACGCGAGACCGGGCGCCGTTCGGGCGAGCCACTCGAGCGACTCGGCAATCGCGCCCGCGGGCAGAAGCGAGTAGGGGTGCGTCGGGCGCGTGCGCCGCAGGTCGTCGATCGCCGCCTGCGGCCGCTCGACGACCTCGCTCTCCTCGGAGTAGCCCAGCACGTCGATCGTCCCCGGCGCGAGCCGGGTGGCTCCGACGCCCTTTGCGAGCACGGCGACCCTCCGCCCCGCCTCCGCCAGCCGCACGCCTGCGACCAGCCCAGCGGTGCCGGCGCCGACGACGACGTCCTCGACGATCACCGGCGCCTCCGTGCCGCCGCCACCGGGGCTGCCGCGCCCGCCCCGGGCGCCACCTCCGGCTCTTCCGCGTCGCCGGGCGGGGTGCTGCGAGCGGCCTCGGCCCCGGGTAGCCGGTCGACGCCGAGGATGCCGCGGAAGACCCACTCGTCGAGCCGCGCCTGACGCAGCTGGTCGCCGTAGAGGATCGGGTAGACGCCCTTCCAGCGCTCCTGGAGAAACTCGAGCAGCGCCCGGTTGGCAGTCTCGTGGTCGTGGCGGCCGAGCTCCTGGAGGATGCCGGCGGCGCGGTAGATGCAGAAGCCGCCCTGGCAGGGACCCATGCCGAGCCGGACGGTGCGCCGGACGTCGTCGAGGCTCGTGGTCTCGCGCTGGCGCATCGCCTCCTCGAGCCGGGTTCGCGTGATCAGCTCGCACTCGCAGACGATCTGCTCGGCGTGCGGGTGCGGCTCGCGGGCGGCGAGCCGGGCCCCGAGCCAGTAGAAGCGCTCGTCCTCAGAGCCGGGCATCGGCTCGATGTGCGTTCGGCACTCGCGCTCGACCCCGAGCTTCTCGCAGGCGGCGTCGACCGTCACCTCGGCCATCAGCCGGTAGGTGGTCGTCTTGCCGCCCGTGATCGTGAGCAGGCCGTCGACACCGTCGCGCCTCGCGTGGTCGAGCAGCGCGTGGGAGCGAGTCACGTCCCGCGTGTCGCCGGCGTCCTTCGTCTCCTGGAACAGCGGGCGGACGCCGGCCCAGACGCGCAGCGCCCGTGCCTGCCGGAAGCCCGGGACGAGGATCTCGCCCTCGTCGAGCATCTCCTCGACCTCGTCGGGCGTGACCGGCAGCTCGTCCGGATCGGGGACGCGCACGTCGGTGGTGCCGATCACCGACACGGTGCGGATCGGGACGAGGATGTCCCCGTCGGCCGGCAGCTTGCAGCGGTTCACCACCGTGTGCACCAGCCGGTGGTTCATCGCGATCATGATCCCCTTGCCGGGCTGGATCTGGACCTCGCAGCCGGCCATGGCGGCGATCTGGCCCGCCCAGGCGCCGGACGCGTTGACCGTCACCGCCGCCTCGATGCGCCGCTCCTCGCCCGTGTGCTCGTCGAGGACGACGGCGCCCGCCACGCCGCCGTTGTGGCGGATCAGGTCGACCACCCGGTGGTAGGTCAGCACCTGCGCCCCGTGCTCCCGGGCCGAGCGCGCGTTCGCCCAGACCGTCTTCCACGGGTCGATGGCGCCGTCGGGAACCCTGAACGCACGCGAGATGCCCGGGTTGAGGCGCGGCTCCTGCCGGATCGCCTCGGCCGCGGGGATCTCCTCGACGGGCACGCCCGTCTCCCGGCAGCCGGCGACGAAGCGGTCTGCGTAGGCAGGGTCGTCCTCCGGCGTGGTCACGAACAGCCCGCCGGTGTCCTCGATGCAGTCGGCTGCGACGCGCCGCAGGATCGCGTTCTCGGGAACGCACTCTCGGGCGGCGTCGGGATCCTTGACCACGTAGCGGCCGCCGGAGTGCAGGAGCCCGTGGAAGCGGCCGGTGGTGCCGTCCGCGAGATCGCGGCGCTCCACGAGGACCGTCTCGAGGCCGCGCATGGCCGCGTCCCGCGCGACCCCCGCGCCCGTCGATCCGCCCCCGATCACGAGCACATCGGCCCTGAGCTGACCCACGCAGGCAGTATCGCAGCGCGGTTGAGAGCCCCGGCAGGGGTAGATTCCTCAGAGGAGGGGTTTGATCCCACCGAAAGGAGCGTCATGACCCACCACGACAAGGATCACGAGCACAAGCACGAAGAGGGTCACGAGGGCACGTTCGCAGAGGGCCAGGCAGAAGAGGAGCCGCATCCGGAGGAAGCCGCGCACGGCGACTTTGCGCGAGGCCAGGAGAGCACGCGCCCCGGGCACGAGGGCCGCGACTTCGCCGAGGGCCAGGCCGTCGAGCCGAGCGAAGGGCCGCGCGACAAGCACGGGGACTTCGCTCGCGGCCAGGACCGCGACGACTGAATCGTCGCGCTCTGTGCACGGGGGAAACCCGGTTTCCCCCGTGAGGCCCCTCGTCGATCACACGCGCCGGAGCCACGTGGTGGCTGCGGCGGGGAGACCCCGCCTCCGCCGGTTGACTGCTGAGGTGCCAGGGACTGTCCCCCAGGGACAGTCCCTGACTCCTGGCCGCAGCATCCGCAGGGAAGCCGCGCTGCCTCCACGCTAGGGACGTGCAAGCGGTCGCCGCCCGGCTCAGCCGGGAAGGCGCACGGACGGAGGACACCGGAGCGGCACGCTGCACTGCCGCCGCTCTCAGTCGACCACGTGCCGACGCCCGCAAGGACGGAGCCACGAGGGAGCCAGCCCTCGTGATCGCCGGAGGGCGGCTCCGCCGCCCGCAGGCACGTCGCGCACCGTCGCGTCTGGTTCCCCGCGAGAGGGGGGCGCTCGAGGGGGGAGCCGCAGCGAAGCTAGGGGCTCCCCCCTCGAATAGAGCGGGGCCGCGGCGCCTTCCGGTGCCACGGCCCCGCGGTCACGACGAAATCAGTCGACCCAGTCGAATGATTTCGTCACTGCCTTCTTCCACTGCGTGTACTCCTTGTCGACGCGCTGCTTGTCCATCTGGGGCTCCCACTGCTTGTCCTTCCCCCAGTTGACCCGCAGGTCCTCGACCTCGCTCCAGAAGCCGACCGCGAGGCCGGCCGCGTAGGCGGCGCCGAGGGACGTGGTCTCGGCGACCGTCGGCCGGATGACCGGCACGCCGAGCACGTCGGCCTGGAACTGCATCAGCAGCTCGTTGTAGACCATGCCGCCGTCCACCTTGAGCGAGGTGAGGTCGACGCCGGAGTCCTTGTTCATGGCGTCGACGACCTCGCGGGTCTGCCAGGCGGTTGCCTCGAGCGTGGCCCGGGCGATGTGGCCCTTGTTGACGTAGCGGGTGAGGCCCGCGATGACGCCGCGGGCGTCCGAGCGCCAGTACGGCGCGAAGAGGCCCGAGAACGCCGGCACGAAGTAGCAGCCGCCGTTGTCGTCGACGCTCTTCGCGAGCGACTCGACCTCCTCGGACGAGGTGATCATGCCGAGGTTGTCACGCAGCCACTGCACGAGCGCGCCGGTGATGGCGATGGCGCCCTCGAGGCAGTACGTGGCCGGCTGGTCGCCGATCTTGTACGCGAGCGTGGTCAGCAGCCCGCTCTTCGAGGGAACCGCCTCGGTGCCGGTGTTGAGCAGGAGGAAGTTGCCCGTGCCGTAGGTGTTCTTGGCCTCTCCGACCGAGAAGCAGGTCTGGCCGAAGAGCGCCGCCTGCTGGTCGCCGAGGTCGCCGGCGACGGGGATGCCCTCGATCTCGCCGACGGCCTCGCCGTAGACCGCGCTCGACGCCTTGATCTCGGGCAGCATCGCCCGCGGGATCCCCATCAGCTGCAGGATCTCGTCGTCCCAGTCGAGCGTCTCGAGGTTCATCAGCAGCGTCCGGCTGGCGTTCGTGACGTCGGTGATGTGCACGCCGCCCTTGGTGCCGCCGGTGAGGTTCCAGATGCACCAGGTATCGATGTTCCCGAAGGCGAGGTCGCCGGAGTCGGCCTTGTCCTTTGCCCCGTCCACGTTCTCCAGCACCCACTTGACCTTCGGGCCGGAGAAGTACGTCGCCAGCGGCAGGCCGGTCTTGTCGCGCAGCCGGTCCTGGCCGCCGTCCTTCGAGAACTCGTTGACGTAGGTGTCGGTGCGGGTGTCCTGCCAGACGATGGCGTTGTAGACGGGCTTCCCCGTCGTCTTGTCCCAGACGACCGTCGTCTCGCGCTGGTTCGTGACGCCCACAGCGGCGAGGTCCTTGGCGCCGATGCCCGCCTTCTGGAGGCCGCCGCGGATGACGCTCTGCGACCGCTCCCAGATCTCCATCGGGTCGTGCTCGACCCAGCCGGGCTTCGGGTAGATCTGCTCGTGCTCCTTCTGGTCGATCCCCACCACCTGCCCCGAGTGGTCGAAGATCATGAAGCGGGTCGACGTCGTGCCCTGGTCGAGTGCTCCGACGTAGTCGGCCATGTCCCTCCTTTCGTCAGTCCGCCACGCGCCCGAGGGCGTCGGCGGCCGTCTTGAGCAGGAGCCACGACGAGGTGGCTCCGGGGTCCTGGTGGCCTGCGCTGCGCTCGCCGAGGTAGCTCGCACGCCCCTTGCGCGCGACGAGCGGAACGGTCGCCTGCATGCCCTGCTCGGCGGCCTCGGCCGAGCGTTGCAGGGCGTCGGCGAACGAGGCGCCCTCGGCACGAGCGGCGGCGAACGCCTCCTGTGCCGGGACGAGGGCGTCCACCATCGTCTTGTCTCCGGGCTCCGCCTTGCCGCGTGCCTGGACGCCGGCGATGGCCGCCGAGAGCATCTCCTGCCAGTCCTCGGCGGCGAGCTCGGACTTGCCGGCGGCCTTCACGCCCATCTGCAGGAAGAGCGTGCCGTAGAGCGGCCCGCCCGCCCCGCCGACGGTCGAGATCAGCGTCATGCCGACCGTCTTGAGGACGGCACCCGCGTCGTCGGTGGCGTGGCCGTCGAGCTTGGCGACCGCCGCGGTCATGCCGCGGTTCATGTTGGTGCCGTGGTCGGCGTCGCCGATCGCCGAGTCGAGCTGGGTCAGAAACTCCTTCTGCTCCGCGACCACGTCCGCGTAGGCATGCAGCCAGCCGAGCAGCTCGGAGCCGGAGACGGTCATGCGCGCCCCGCTCGGGGGAGGAGCGGGGCGGCGGCCCGGAAGCCGCCGCCCCTTCCGTGCTCTCGCACCCGGGCTACGCCCCCCACCTGAGGGCGGGGGTGTTGACCGGTGCGTCCCAGAGCTTCGTCAGCTCGTCGTCGAGCTTCAGCAGGGTGATCGAGCAGCCGGCCATCTCCAGCGAGGTGATGTACGGCCCGATGAGGTTGCGGCCGATGCTGATGCCGCGCTCCTCGAGCAGCTTCGCCAGCTCGTTGTAGACGATGTACAGCTCGATCAGGGGTGTCCCGCCCATGCTGTTCACGAACGCGAGCACCGTGTCGCCCTTGCCGATGACGCCGTCGTCGAGGATCGGCTCGGTCAGCATCCGCGTGACCTCGGCGGCGGTGGCGAGCTTCTTGCGCTCGCGGCCCGGCTCGCCGTGGATGCCGATGCCGATCTCCATCTCGTCGTCGCCCAGCTCGAACGTGGGCTTGCCCGCACTCGGCACCGTGCACGAGGTGAGGGCCATGCCCATGCTGCGGCCGTTGTCGTTGACCTTGCGACAGAGCGAGACGACGTCTGCGAGCGAGCGGCCGTCCTCGGCCGCGGCACCGCAGATCTTCTCGACGAGCACCGTCGTGCCGACACCGCGCCGGCCGGCGGTGTAGAGGCTGTCCTGCACGGCGACGTCGTCGTCGATCACGACCGCCTCGACCTCGGCACCTTCGCCGCGGGCAAGCTCGGCCGCCATCTCGAAGTTCATGACGTCGCCGGTGTAGTTCTTGACGATGTGGACGACGCCGGCACCGCCGTCGACCGCCTTGGTCGCCTCGAGCATCTGGTCCGGCGTCGGCGAGGTGAAGACCTCGCCCGGGCAGGCGGCGTCGAGCATGCCCTTGCCGACGAAGCCGCCGTGCATGGGCTCGTGCCCTGACCCTCCCCCCGAGACGAGTGCCACCTTGCCCTGGACCGGTGCGTCCGCGCGGACGATGTAGTACGGGTCGTAGTGGACGCGGACGGCGTCGCCGTGCGCCTTCTCGATCCCCTGAAGCTCCTCGCGGACGACGTCTTCGGGCTTGTTGATCAGCTTCTTCATGCGCTACCTCCTCGTCATACGAACGGGATCGCGGAGCGCAGAACCTCGAGGTTGCCGGTCCCGGGGGCGAACAGGGCGTGGTATGCGACCGCGCCGAGGATGCCGCCGATGATCGGTCCGACCACGGGCACCCACGAGTACTCCCAGTCCGAGCTGCCCTTGCCCGGGATCGGCAGGATCGCGTGCGCGATTCGCGGCCCGAGGTCGCGGGCTGGGTTGATGGCGTACCCGGTCGGCCCGCCGAGCGAGAGGCCGATCACGAACACCAGGAGCCCGATCAGGAGTGGTGGGAACGCCTGCCCCAGCGCTGTCGTCAGGGCGGCGTCGCCGATGACATTTTCCGCGAAGTGGCCGACGATGGCGAGCACGCCGAACACCAGCGCGAACGTGCCGATGATCTCGGTGACGAGGTTCATCGGGCTGTTGCGGATCGCCGGGCCGGTCGAGAAGACGGCCAGCTTGAGGCCGGGATCCTCGGTCTCCTCCCAGTGGAGGTAGTACGCGAGGTACACGAGCACGGCCCCGAGGAACGCGCCCGCGAACTGCCCGAGCAGGTACTTCGGCACGTCACCCCACTCGACCCCGAACGATTCGGTCGAGGCGAACGCGATCGTGACAGCCGGGTTGATGTGCGCCCCGCTGAACTGGCCGACCGCGTAGATGGCCATCGCGACCGCCATCGCCCAGCCGAACGTGATCACGATCCAGCCGGAGTTCTCGGCCTTCGAGCGGGCGAGCAGCACCGCTGCCACCACACCGTCCCCGAACAGGATCAGGATCGCCGTCCCGACCAGCTCGGCTGTAAAGATTTCCATGGCACCTCCCTCGTCGTTTGTGGCGCCGCAGGTACCGCTTCTGGCGTAGCGCAATCAAACGCCGTTCGAACGGCGGAAGTCAAGCGCCCACGGTCAATCCGTGCGGCTAGGGAGGTCTAGGCGGGGTCGAGGGCCGGTCTAGGGCGTGCAGACATCGACGGCGTAGAGCCGGCGGAGCTCACGGGCGATGAGGTCGTCCCCGCCCAGCAGGAAGACGTCGTACGGGTAGGCGTACTGGGCGCGAAAGCCGTGCTCACGCTCGAGGATGCGGCCCCAGAGCGACACGCGGCCGAGGGCGATCGGGCGGGCCGGCCGCGGCGGCGGCGGCAGCTCGGCGTCGCGTGCGTAGCGCTGGCGGACGCCGACGTACCGGCGCAGCAGGTCCTCGGCGTCCTCACGCGTGCGGAAGGCGTAGATGCCGCACTCGTGCTCGCGGGCGGGGGCGATGCACCCGTTGAGGGCGCAGCCCGCCTCGATCCGCCGGCCAGCCGGCCAGGTGACGTGGTGCGCGGTGAACGACTCCAGGCGGTGGCCGTCCGCATGCGGCCGCACCTGCCAGAGTCGCCAGCCGAGGATCGGGTCGCTCGGCACGGATGTGTCGGGCCCCGTCACGACCCGACCGGCTCCTCGACCGGCTGCTCGACGGGCGCCGGAGTCGGCACCGGCTCGTCGGCGGGCACGATCTCGATCTCACGCTCGGTCTCGGGCGCCCCGATCTCCATCACGGGCTCCAGGGGAATCGAGGGTGCTGACGTTCTCGCCGCATGTGTCCTTTTTCGACCGATCGGGGCGGCTGCTTGAGACAAACGCTACGGAGGTGCCCGGACGGCGCGCCGGGCGGAGCCGCTGCCGGCCAGTGTTCGGGAATGTCGCCCGACAAAGAGCGACATTTCGGTCGAGGTCGGACTGCGTCCGGATAGTCGATTCGCTACTGCTGCTCAGAGCGCTCGAACTTCGGCGAGTCGCTCTGCTGCGAACTCGTCATACCCGCTTGTGTAGCAGAGGGCGGCGTCCCATGCGGCCCATGCTTGCGCGGCAACGTCGCGGGTGTTGTCGTCGAGACCGGCGGCGTTGTGTGGCAACACCAGATCGAGGTCGGGGACGTCAACGCGCGACTCGTCCCAGTCGATCAGAGCGACCCGATCCGCGGTCATGCGGATGTTGCCTGGGGTGGGGTCGCCATGGATGACGCACCGCTCTCGTCCGCTGAGCCGCGCCCAAATCGCTCGGCATCGAGCGACACCCTCCGGCGGCATCGCGCCGAGGTCGATCCTCGTCCCGGTCTCCGCGTGCAGGAAGTCGATCGACGATCGCCAGCCCGGACGTTGGGGCCAGTCCTGCGTCAGTCCGTGCAGCTGGCGAAGTGTGTCGGCGACGCGACGCCAGTCGGCCTCCGTCTCGGGCGGTCCTCCCTCCACGTCGGTCATCACGACCAGACCATCAACGAAGTCCCGGCCGTCCCTGGTCGGGATCGGCACCGGCACCGCCATCCCTTCACGATCGAGGTATCGCAGCAACTCCATTTCCCACGCCAGGTCGGCGTCGCTGCGCCGATCGCTGCGCCTGCCAAGCCGACCGACGGCGAGCTGCCCGTTGACGCGCACGCTCGACACCTCGTTGACGCCTCCGGCAGTGAGCGATTCGATCCGAGCGACGTCGTCGCCCCACCGATCGAGTGCCTCCCATCCCACGGGCCAGATCATCGCGGAAGGAAGCGCTCGAAGGATGCTCGACGCGTGGCCAACTCCGTCTCGACGTCGTCGGCGACGAACCGGAGGAGGTATGACGAGTTGATCCGCGGGACTCCGGGATGCTTAGGCGCGCGGAACTCAGGGCTCGTTGGGCGCGCGGCAGCTCCTGGCGGCGCGGCCGACGTGCAATGGGACGGACAAGCGCGCCGCGCGGCATCCTGCCGTCCAGCGGCGTCAGGCGACGCCGGAGCCGGCTCGGCCGGCGCAGGGTCGCCGGCCAGTGCCGTCAGGTCTCCTGACGTGCTCTGGGGCGCCGCTGGCAAAGGAGGCAAGCCGGGCGGCGCGCCCGACAGTGCAATGGCGCACGGACAAGCGCGACCGGCGCGGCATCCTGCCGTCCAGCGGCGTCAGGCGGCGGCAGAGCCGCCGCCGGCCAGTGCCCTCAGGAGCGGCGGACGAAGTCGATGGCGACGGGAACGCCCTCGAGCGCGAACCGCTCCCGCAGCTGGTTCTCGACCCAGTAGCCGTAGTCGCGGGTGATCAGGCCCGGGTCGTTGACGAAGACCCGGAACCTCGGCGGGCGCACGCCGATCTGTGCCGCATAGAGGAGGTTCAGCCTCCTGCCGTGCCGCGCCGGCGGTTGCCGCGCCTCTCGGAGCTCTTGCAGAAAGCGGTTCAGCTCCGGTGTCGGCACACGGCTCGTGTGCTTCTCGAACAGCATGACGACGCGATCCAGCATCCGGACCACCCCACGGCCCGTCTGCGACGAGACCGCGATCACGGGCGGGCGCTGCCGCAGGCGCCTGGTGAGCTCGCCGCGAACGGCGTCGAGCTCGATCTCGGAGATGTCCCACTTCGAGAGCACGATCAGCGTCGAGCATTGCGCCTTGCGCGCCGTCTCGGCCACCTGGATGTCCTGCTCGACGAGACCTTCGGCCGCGTCGACGAGCACGACGGCCACGTCGGCCCGCTCCGCGGCCTGCAGCGCGCGCAGCTCCGAGAAGTACTCGATCCCCTGGCGCTGCCGGCGCTTGCGGCGCAGGCCGGCCGTGTCGACGAGCACGAACGTGCGCTCGTCCCGCTCGAGCACGGTGTCGATCGCGTCGCGCGTGGTGCCGGGGACGGCCGAGACGAGCACGCGGTCCTGACCGAGCAGCGCGTTGAGCAGGCTCGACTTGCCGACGTTGGGCCGCCCCATGATCGCCACGCGGATCGCCTCCTCCCCGATGGGCGCGCGGCCTCCGCCGGGAAGACGCGCCACGATGGCATCGAGGAGGTCGCCGGTGCCGTGCCCGTGCAGCCCGGAGAGCGGGATCGGGTCGCCGAGCCCGAGCCGGTGGAACTCGAGCGCGTGCGCGTCCTGGGCGGGGTCGTCGATCTTGTTCGCGAGCAGGAAGACCGGCTTGCGCGAGTGCCGGAGAATGGCAGCGATCTCCTCGTCACCGGGAGTGATGCCGCTCTTGGCGTCGACGACGAAGAGGACGAGATCGGCCCCGGCGATCGCGGCGCGCGCCTGGTCGGCGATGCCGCGGGTGATCGGCGAGGGGTCGGCGATGTCGACGCCGCCGGTGTCGACGAGCAGGAACTCGCGCCCGCCCCATTCGCAGAGCAGCTCCTTGCGGTCGCGGGTGACGCCCGGAGTCTCGTGCACGACGGCCGCCCTCGTGGCCGTCAGGCGGTTCACCAGCGTCGACTTCCCGACGTTGGGAAAGCCGACGATGGCGACGGTGCCGAGCAGCTCGCGCGGCTCCTCGACAACCAGGTCCGTCGCCGTCGCCGTCGTCCGCGCGCCGCGCGCGCTCGCGCCTCATGCCCACTCCCGCCGCGCAGGGGTGCCGTCGCCTGCACGGTGCGCCTCGGTCTGCGGGAGTTTGTAACTGTCAGCCACGTGCGTCGTCCGGGCCGTGGTCGGCCGCCGGGCCGCCGGTCGGAGCCACGGCGCCGCGGGGGCGGCCAGCCTCGTGCGCGTCGACGAGGAAGTCCCACAACGTGCGGATCGCTCGGCCGATCTCGACCGACGCCTCGCGGTAACCGCGGGCGCCGGACGGAATCCCGCTCAGGTCGAGCGGCTCGCCCCAGGCGATCGAAACGGGATGGAAGTTGCCGGGCTTCCAGAACTGGCTGCCGTGGATGGCTGCCGGGATCACGGGGACGCGCTCCTGCAGCGCGATCATCGCAGCCCCGGCCTTGACCTCTCCCGGCTCGCGCATCTGCCTCGTTCCCTCGACGAAGAGGCCAAGCGCGCGTCCCTCCTGGATCAGCTCGCGGGACAGCCGGATCGCCTCCCGGTCCGACTCCCCCCGGCGGACGGAGAAGGCGCCGAAGCTGCGCACGAAGGCGCCGAGCCCGGGGACGCGGTGCAGCTCGATCTTCGCCATGTAGTAGATGACCCGCGGCGACGCCGAGCCGAACGCGAGCGGGTCGAGCCAGGAGAAGTGGTTGAGCGCGAGCACGACGCCTCCCTCGCTCGGCACGCGCTCCTGCCCGTAGACCCGCATCGGCGCGATCGCCTTCGTCAGCGGCTGCAGTGTCAGCCGCCCGACGCGCCAGACGCCCTCCGCCGCCCTCACGCCGGCGACCTCGTGCGCACCAGCTGCTCGATGCGGTCGACGACGTCGTCGATGGGGAGCTCGGTGGTGTCGATCACGTGCGCGTCGGGTGCCCGCTGGGTGCGCTCCGCGTCGCTCTCGTCGCGCAGCCGCAGGTCGGTGACGAGCGCATCGGCGCCGATCTCGGGACGCTCCGCCAGCCGCCGGCCCGCGCGGACGGATGCGTCGGCGACGAGGTAGACCTTCACGTCGGCGTTCGGGGCGACCACCGTGCCGATGTCGCGACCCTCCATGACGGCGTCGCCGGCCTCGCCGAGCTCCCGCTGCCGCACGCGCATCACCTCGCGCACCTCCGGCTGCCGCGCCACGACCGGCACGGCGCGGTCGATGGCGGCGCTGCGAATCGCGCTGGTGACGTCGGTGCCCGCGATCGTGACCGTCCCGGCCTCGTCGAGCTGGACCGGGTGCGCATACGCCAGCCGCGCCAGCGCGGCGCCGTCCTCATGCGGCACGCCTCTCTCGGTGGCGAGCCAGGTCAGCGCCCGGTACATCGCGCCGGTGTCGACATAGCGGAAGGCAAGCCGCTCCGCCAGCCGGCGTGCCACAGTGCTCTTCCCCGCACCCGCGGGCCCGTCGATCGCCACGATCACGCGCCTGCCCCTGGCGGTCGAGCGCCAGCTGGACGGAGGCGCGCCGGGTTCGCACGCGCCGCTCTGTCGAAGACGCGACGAGCCTTCCGTGCGGCCTGACGTTCCCTCGGCGTCGATGTCACCTCGTCGTCCCTCCAGCGAGTCGAGGGCGGCTCAGCGGCGCTGAGCGACGGCCTCGACCAGGTCGAAGAATCCCGGGAAGCTTACGGCGACCGCCTCGTCGCCCTCGATCTGCACGCCCTCGCGCGAGACGAGCCCGGCGACGGCTCCGAGCATCACGATGCGGTGATCGCCGCGCGCATCGACCACGCTGCCCCCGCGCGGCCGGGTCGGGACACCACGGATGCGGAAGCCGTCCTCGCGCGCCTCGATGTGGAGGCCGAGGGGCCGCAGCGCGTCCACGACCGCCTGGAGCCGGTCGGTCTCCTTCACCCGCAGCTCGCCCGCGCCGCGGACAGACGTCGTCCCGCGCGCCATGCCGGCAACGAGCGCGAGCAACGGCAGCTCGTCGACGAGGAGCGGGATCTCCGCGGGCGGCACGCTCGCCGCGACGAGCTCGCTCGGGCGCACGTCGAGGTCGCCGACCGGCTCGGCTCCCACACGCCGCCGGTGCACGACCGTCACCCGAGCGCCCATGCGGGCGAGCACGTCGAGGAAGCCGGTCCGGGTCGGATTGAGGCCCACGCCGTGGAGCATCAGCTCGGAACCGGCGAGGAGGCTCGCCGCCGCCAGGAAGGGCGCCGCGCCGGACAGGTCGCCCGGCACCTCGACCGCGCCCAGCGAGAGCCGCTCCACGGGACGCACGGTGACGCGCGCTCCCCTGCGCACGACCGCGGCTCCTGCTGCCCGCAGCAGCAGCTCGGTGTGATCGCGGGTCGTGAGCGGCTCGACCACCGTCGTCGAGCCACGGGCGTAGAGCCCGGCGAGAAGGAGGGCGGACTTCACTTGGGCGCTCGCCACGGCCGGCTCGAGGGTCGCGCCGGTGAGGCTGCCGCCCTCCACGAGCACCGGGGCGCAGCCGCCTGTCGTCTCGACGCGGGCGCCCAGCGCGCGCAGCGGCTCGGCCACGCGCTCCATCGGCCGGGCGCGGAGGGAGGAGTCCCCCGTGAGCTCGAAGCGACCGCCGTGCCCGGCGAGGAGGCCTGTGAGCAGCCGCAGCAGCGTCCCCGAGTTGCCGCAGTCGATCGGCGCTCCGGGCTCGCGCAAGCCGCGCAGGCCGGCGCCCCGGACGACGAGCTCATCGGCCTCCGGCTCCTCGATCGTGACGCCGAGCGCCCGCAGCGCGCCGACGGTCGCCTCGGTGTCCAGCGAGCGGCCGAAGCCGCTGATGGTCGTGTCGCCGTCCGCGACGGCGGCGACAAGGAGCGCCCGATGCGAGATCGACTTGTCACCCGGCAGGCCGATGTGGCCGGCGACGGCGGCCGCAGGCTCCACGGTGCGGGTCACGCCTGGCCTCTCACGGCAGGGAGTGTGCTGGCGGTCGGCGGCGGCTGCTTAGCCGAGCTGCTTGCCGAGCAGGGTGACGATGGCGCCCAGCTCCTCGGCGAGGGCGGCGAAGTCGGCGGCTGCGACCTGCTGCGGACCGTCGCAGAGCGCCTCGTCGGGATCGGGGTGCACCTCGATCATGACGCCGTCGGCCCCGACCGCCGCGGCGGCACGCGCGAGCGCCGGCACGAGGTCGCGACGGCCGGCGGCGTGGGACGGATCGACGACGACGGGGAGGTGCGTCTCCTGCTTGAGCAGCGCCACCGAGCCGAGGTCGAGCGTGTACCGCGTCGAGCGCTCGAACGTGCGGATGCCGCGCTCGCAGAGGACGATGCGCTCGTTCCCCTCCTTCGCGACCGTCTCGGCGGCGAGCAGGAGCTCCTCCACGCTCGCCGCCGGCCCGCGCTTCAGGAGAACCGGGCGGTCGAGCCGCCCAGCCTCGGCCAGGAGCGGATAGTTCTGCATGTTGCGCGCGCCGACCTGCACGACGTCGGCGACCTCTGCGACCGCCTCGGCATGGCGCGGGTCGAGCAGCTCGGTCACGACCGGGAGACCGGTCTCCTCGCGCGCCTCGCGAAGGATGTCGAGCGCCTCCTGCCCGAGGCCTGCGAAGGAGTACGGCGACGTGCGCGGCTTGAACGCGCCGCCGCGCAGCCAGGTCGCGCCGGCCGCAGCGACCGCGCGCGCGCTCGCCAGCGTCTGCTCCAGTGACTCGACCGTGCACGGGCCGGCGATCAGCCCGAAGTGGCCGTTGCCGATCCGGCGGCCGCGCGCCTCGACGACGGTCGGCGAGGGCCCGTCCTCGCGGCCGACGACCCGGAACGGCTTGAGCACGTCGGCTGCGGTCATCCCACGTGAGTCTAGTGGCGGGCCGGTTGCCGACCGCTCCGCAGGCGGCTACCGTTGGCCCATGCTCTCCGCCACCCGCACCGGGGCCTGGCTCTGGCCGTGCGCGCGGGGCGGGAGCCTGCGCTAGCGAGCGCAGCACAGCCGGCACCGCGCATCGGGTCTCGGAAGGAGAGGCGCGGCCGCGCCTGTCGAAGAGGAGGAACAATCACATGGCCATGAGGGTGTTCTCGAGGAATCAAGCCGACCGGCGATCCGACGTTCGGCAACTACAGCGGCGGCTTTCGCCAGTACGCGGCGACCCAGGACCGGGCCGCGGCCGCCGGTGGCGAGGCGTTCTTCTGTGTCGTCGACCTGCACGCGATCACGGTCGAGTACGACCCGGCAGAGCTGCACCGGTTGACGCTCGACCTCGGCGCGATGCTGTTCGCCACGGGCCTCGACCCCGAGCGATCGACGGTGTTCGTGCAGAGCCACGTGCCGGCGCACGCCGAGGCGGCCTGGCTGCTGGGCGCCGTGACGAGCTACGGCCAGCTCGGTCGCATGACCCAGTTCAAGGAGAAGGGCGAGCGGCAGGACTTCGTCAGCTCCGCCCTGTTCAGCTACCCGGTGCTGATGGCGGGCGACATCCTGCTGTACCGCGCCGACACGGTCCCGATCGGCGACGACCAGCGGCAGCATCTCGAGCTCGCCAGGGACGTCGCCGTGCGCTTCAACGCCCGCTACGGCGAGACCTTCGTCGTCCCCGACGGCGTCTACCCGGAGACCGGCGCGCGGATCATGGACCTGCAGGACCCCACCGACAAGATGGGCAAGACCGGCAGTTCCGACCAGGGCTCCATTCGCCTCCTCGACCCGCCCGACACGATCCGCAAGAAGCTGCGCTCGGCGGTCACCGACTCGGGCCGCGACGTGCGGCGCGCACCGGACAAGCCCGGCGTCACCAACCTGATCGAGATCATGTCGGTGGCGACCGGCGAGCCCCCAGAGGCGATCGAGTCCCGCTACGACGGGCAGGGGTACGGCCAGTTCAAGCAGGACGTCGGCGACGCCGTTGCCGAGTTCGTCGGCCCGATCCAGCAGCGATTCCACGAGTTGCGCGGCGACGAGCCCGAGCTGCGGAGCCTGCTCGAGCGCGGCGCCGAGAAAGCGGCCGTGGCCGCCGCACCAACGCTCGCGACGATGTACGAGCGAATGGGCTTCGTCCCCGCTCGTCACGACGCTCGCGCGTCGTGAACTCACTCTCGTGGGGGAAACCCGGTTTCCCCCACGGGCCCCCTCGTTGGTCAGACGCGCCGGGGCCGCGCGGTGGCTGCGGGCGGCGGAGCCGCCCTCCGCCGATGGGTGGCTAGCGTCGGGCGACCTGGACTGTCGGACCCTCTTTGGCCTCGCTGCCGATGATCAGCTGCCAGATCGCAACGGTGGGCCGCGTTGTGACTTCGGGCGGCGGAGCCGCCCTCCGCCGATGGGTGGCTAGCGTCGGGCGGTGGGGATTGTCGGGGCTCGCTCTGTGACCCCCGTCCCCGGCTGTCGATGGGTGCTGACGTCAGGCGCCGGCGATTGTGGAAGCTCTCTGGCGCCTGCCTCCCTGGCTGCGTCGCCGCCTCCTGTCCGCGAATGCATTTCCGGCTCTTCAGCCGGCGCTCTCGAACCGTCCAGATTGGCGGCTACTTACGGAGAGACGCTGTCCGGTTCGAGTGAGCGGCGGTAGCGGATCTCGGTGATCGGCAGACCGAACTCCTCCTGCTTCGTTGCGCCGTCGGGGGTCCAGCCGGTGCGCTCGTAGAAGGCGCGCGCGCGGCGGTTGGTGTCGAGCACCCACAGCGTCGCCTCCCGGTAGCCGGTGTCCCGGAGCCCGGCGAGTGCCTCCGCCTGGAGACGCCGTCCCGTACCGCCGCCCCACCACCTGGCGAGCACGTAGATCGCGTAGAGCTCGCCGATGCTTCCCCGCTCGGCGTCGTCGTCCCGGCTCGGCCCGGCGGATGCGAAGCCGATCACATGCCCGTCCCTCGCGGCGACGACCACCCGCTCGAGACGGGGCCGGCCCGGCGAGACGACGCTGCCAGCCCCGGGTCCGATCGCGCACCGAGAGCCGGGCGAGGTACTCCTCGGGCAGCAAGCCGCGGTAGGCATCACGCCAAACCTCGACGTGCACCCGCGCGAGGCCGTCGGCATCACCCGGCTCCGCCGGGCGGATCACGGGCGGCTCAGGCGAGGCCGACACTGCGGCGCAGCTCCTCCACCTCGTCGCGCGTGAGCTCTCGCCAGGTGCCCGGCGCGAGGGCGTCGGCGGTCAGGCCTGCGTAGCGGCTGCGATGGAGCGCCGTCACCGGATGGCCGATGGCGGCGAGCATCCGCTTCACCTGGTGCTTGCGCCCCTCGTGAATGGTCAGCTCGACACGACCTGGCCCGAGCCGCCGCGCACGTGCCGGCGCCGTCGGTCCGTCGTCGAGCTCGACGCCGCGCTCGAGCCGCGCCAGCACCTCGGCCGCGGGGTCGCCCTCGACGGACGCCTCGTAGACCTTCTCGACCTCGTACCGCGGGTGGGCGAGCCGGTGGGCGAGGTCGCCGTCGTTCGTGAGCATCAGGGCTCCGGTCGTGTCCGCGTCGAGACGTCCGACCGGCACGACCCGGACGGGATGAGAGACCAGGTCGAGCACAGTGCGGCGCCCCTGCGGGTCGCGCATCGTCGTCACCGTCCGGGGCGGTTTGTGGAGGAGCACGTGCGTCAGCGGCTGCAGGACGACGCGACGGCCGCCGACCTCGACGTGGTCACGGCTACCGACGGCGGTGTCGAGCCGGCCGGGCTCCCCGTTCACCAGCACGGCGCCGCTCCGGATGAGCTCGTCGGCGCGCCGCCGCGAGGCCACTCCGGCGCGAGCGAGATAGGCGTTCAGGCGCACGGCGACAGTATCGGCGCCGCTGTCACGCTCTCGGCTCGATTCCGGTACACACGTGTGCGCCTGCCCCGCATACGCTCGCAGCGGGGAGGAGGACACGGGCACCTGCGGTCATGTCCATTCGGGAGCTGTCCCGCGGGGACGCCGCCCGGAGCCCGCTCGCGTGGGCTCTTGCGCGCGTCGCTGCACCCTGAGCCGCGGGTGGCGGGCCGGGCTCATCCACGCAGCCCCCGGTGCGACGCCCGGGCGCGGGCTAGGCGGGCCTGCTCGTCGCGATCGCCTCGAGCCGGTCGCGCAGCTCCTCGGCGTCGCCGCCGAGGTCCTCGAGCCGCGGGAGCTCGGACAGGCTCTCCAGCCCGAAGACGCGCTCGAAGAGCGCGGTCGTCCGGTAGCGCACGGCGCCGACCGCCTCATCGCGCCCCGCTTCGGCGATGAGACCGCGCTCCAGCAGCCCGGCCACGACCGAGTCGGCCGCGACGCCGCGCAGCCGGGCGACATCAGGCCGCGTGCAGGGCCCGAGGTAGGCGATGACGGCCAGGGTCTCGAGTGCCGCCGCCGACAGGCCCCGCTCGACCGGGCGCTCGAACAGGCGCCCGCAGGCGTCGGCGGCTTCGCGTGCCGCGCGGAAGGCGTACCCGCCGGCCACCGCCTCGAGCACGATCCCGCTGCGCCCCTCCCGGTAGCGCTCGCGCAGCAGGCCCACCGCCGTCTCGACGCGCTCGGCGTCGTCCTGGGCGGCCGCGGCGAGCTCCTCGGCCGACAGCGGTTGCGAGGCGACCACGAGCAAGGCCTCGACCGTTCGGGCCAGGTGGTCGACGGGGTGCGACGAGATCAGGCGGAGCGGGCGATCCATGTCTCTTCCTCCCTCGGCTGGGCAGTGGCCTCGGCACGCGCGACGCGGATGGGCGCGAACGGCGCCGCCTGCTCGAGCTCGACCTCACCGGCCTTGCGCAGCTCGAGCAGGGCCAGGAACGCGACGGCGAGCTCGGCGCGATCGAGCCCGGTGACCTCGGAGTCGAAGTCGAAGCGGCGGCGGCGGCCGAGCAGGGCCCGGAAGCGGGCCAGGAACTGCGATACGGGCGGGAAGCGCAGCGCCATGTGCCCGAGCGAGACGGCGGGCGGCTCGGCCGCGAGGCGGCGGAACGCGTCTGCGAGCAGCGCCGGGTCCTGGTCGGCCAGCCTGCGCTCAGGCCGGGGGGCCAGCGGCGCCGGCCCGAGCCGGAAGTACCGACCGCCTTCCTCCTCGAGTCGCCGGGTGAGCCAGGCGGCCGCCTCGCGGATCCGCCGGTACTCGGCGAGCCGCCGCGCCAGCTCCTCCGCGGCCTCCTCGGGATCGAGCTCCTCGAGATCCTCGACCTCCAGGAAGAGCCCGCGTGCCTTCAGCTCGAGCAGCGCGGCGACCAACACGAGGAACTCGCCGCAGGCGTCCAGGTCGAGAGCGCCGTCACCCTCGCGCGCCTGCAGCCGCTCCAGGAAGCCCAGCACGATCTCGGCCACGTCGACCTCGGCCGGCTCCAGCTCCTCCCGCAGGACGAGCGTGAGCAGCAGGTCGAAGGGCCCCTCGAACGCGTCGAGGTCCAGCTCGAGCTCCCGCACGATCACGTGGCGGGGAGGCTAACGAGAGGGCCGGACGCGCTTGCGCTTCGGAATCGCCATCGTCGGGGACTTCGGCGTGACGCGCGCCCGATCCTGCCTCCTGGGCGGGCGACGGCGTCGCAGGAACTGCCACCAGACGAAGAACGCGGCGGATGCGAGGAAGACGAGGATCGAGACCCAGGCGTTCAGCCGCAGCGGGCCGAGCTCGTGCGCCGGGTCGATGCGCAGGAGCTCCTCGAAGAAGCGCCCGAAGGTGTAGACGGCGACGTAGAGCGCGAAGAGTGCGGGCGGCCGGATGCGGAAGCGCCGCCCGACCAGGATGAGCACGCCCGCCATCAGCAGCGTGTAGACGGACTCGTAGAGGAAGGTTGGATGGTAGGTCGGCTCGTCGAGGAGGTCGGTGGGCCGGTTCTCGAGATCGATCTCGAGCGCCCAGGGGAGGTCGGTCGGCTCGCCGTAGAGCTCCTGGTTCCACCAGTTCCCCCAGCGGCCGATCGCGTGCGCCACGAGCAGTCCGGGCGCGGCCGCGTCGAGGAAGAGGCGCACGCTGTGCCCGGAGCGGCGAACGATCCATGCGCCGACGAGCGTGCCGAGCAGGATGCCGCCCCAGACGCCGAGGCCTCCCTCCCACACCTCGAAGACCCCCTGCAACTTGGGGTCGGGGATCTCGTCCCAGCTCGTGATCACGTGGTAGAGACGCGCACCGACGACCCCGGCCGCAACTCCCCAGACGGCAACGCGCAGCACGAGATCGAAGTCGTGCGGCTGCCGATCGTCCACCTCGTCCAGGTTCGGGCGCCAGGCCCAGCCGCGGACCCAGCGCAGCCCGGTGATGGCGACGCAGACCGCGATCGCGAGCAGCAGCATCAGCCCGTACATGTGGACGGACAGCGGCCCGAGGTCGAAGGTTCCCGAGCTGGGTGAGGGAATCGAGAGCACCATTGGCCAGGGATTCTGCCGATCCCACGCCGAGCCCGGCCGGTTGGCCGGCGGGAGTCCACGGCAACGGCGCCGTGCCCGACGCGCTGCGCGGGTCAGTCCCGTGCCGGGACAGACCCTGGCTTCTACCGACGGAGGCCGGCTCCGCCGGCCGCAGTCACAGCGCGGCCCCGGCGCGTGTGACCAGCGAGGAGGCTCGTGAGGGAACCCGGGTTTCCCCCGCGAGCTCGAGCCGGCGCCGCGAGCGCTTCTAGAGGAGGATGCTCAGCGCGAGCTCGGGGTCGCAGCCCTGCTCGACCATGGCGACGGCGACGTGGAGGTCGATGTCGGGGCGCTCGGCGAGCCGCCGTGCGCCGGCAGCCTCGTACCCGGCCCGCGTCAGGGCCTCGTAGCGCCAGCGCTCGATGCGCTCGATCTCGGTCTCGATTTGGAGTTCCGCAGCCATAGTCGTCCCTTGTTCGCTGAAACGAAGGCTACGGATTGCCGGTTAGGCCCGATTCAAACGTCTTAACGGAGCCTTTACCCTCGCCCTCCCGCCACGAGCCGCTCCGCGATGCGGATCGCCTCCGTTTCACCGAGTGCGCCTTCGACCCGCAGCGTCAGCCCGCGATGACGCCAGAGCAGGACATTGCGGGCACGCCTCGTGCTCTCCTCGACCAGGGTACCGTCGTCTTCGCGATAGACGATGAAGTGGGTGCCCCCGAGCCAGAGCGCCGGGCTGCCGCCGACCTCGGCTGTCCTGGCTGTCGTGTCCTCGCCGACGAACTTGCCGATGAACGGCCGGTAGTCGGCCCGGAACTGGGAGATCAGCAGCCGGGCGCGCTCGGGCGTCCCGTACAGGTAGCTCACCATGCCCCCTGCCGGCGGCCGGCGCAGGTAGATCAGAGGCTCCTCGCCGAGCCCGCTCGGCGGCGGCACTGGCCGGAAGAGAACCCGGTTGCTGACCTCGGCGAGCGAGATCTGCTCGCCGAGGTCGAGCTCGGTCGCGATCGGGCCCGGCGGCAGCTCGGCGATCGGCCGGATCTCGACGCCGCGAATCCCAAGCCACTCGAGCACGGCGGTGCGTGCGGGCGGCACCGCCAGCACGCCCGCGGCGGCGACAACGATCGTGGCCGCCGCCACGAGCAGCACCCGGCGCCGCCACCAGGGCACACGGAAGGCGATCCGGCCCTGGACGGCTCCGGAGAGGTCCGGGGTCGTTGGGAACTCAAGCTCCGCGCCGAGCTCGAGCAGGCGCGTCTCGAGCGTGCTCATGCCGCCTCCTCGAGCCGCTCTCGCAGCCGGACGAGCGCCCGCGAGAGGCGCGACTTGACGGTACCGCGCGGCCAGCCGAGGGCGTGCGCGGTCTCCTCCTCGCTGAGGTCGAGCAGGTAGCGGCAACCGATCGCGAGCCGGTCCTCGTCGCGCAGCCCCTCGATTGCGGCGAGCAGGGTCTCGCGCTGCTCGACCGCGAGGAGCGCACCCTCGGGGGACGGGGCCGCGTCCCACGAGGGCCGCTCGGCTGCGGCGCGCAGCGCGAGCCGTTCCCGGCGCCCGGCCGACCGCCGCCGGTTCCTGGCCTCGTTGCCGACGATCTCCAGCAGCCACGGCCGAAAGGGCGCGCCGGGACGAAAGCGGCCGAGCGCGCGATGCGCCTTCAGGAACCCGTCCTGCGCTGCCTCCTCGGCATCTGCGGCTGACCGGGTGATGACGTATGCCATGCGGAACGCAATCTCCTCGTGGCGCTGGACGAGCTGGCCGTACGCGTCGAGGTCGCCGCGCTGGGCGCGCTCGACGAGCTCGCTGTCTTCCAGTGGCCGGCCCACCACTGCAGCCTTCTACACCTCAGGCGCCGAGCGCGTTCCGAAGACCCCGGGTGCCCCGTCCGCGTTCGGCTCGCTCCCTCCGAGCCGCGCGACGGCCGGCGGTCGGTGAGCGGCGGGGCCGGGTCGTCCCCGGCCCCGCCTGCCGGTCAGGCGCCAAGCACGTTCGCTGCACCTCGTGTGACCGTCGTCGTGAAAGCCCAGTCGGTGGCTGCGTCGTCCGTGTCCGAGCCGTTGGGATTGCGAATCAGCGACCCTTCGACGGCGTTGGAGTCGGCGACCGTGTCGAGCAGGACGGTGCCCTCGACGAGGTTGTAGGTCGCGCCGTCGATGGTGGCCGCGGTGATGGCGCCCTCGTACGAGAGCGCGTCGACCAGCGCCGCCGCGGCCGTGTCGATCAGCGCCAGCCCATCCGGGGCGCCGTTCTGCAGCTCGATGTCCACGACGAGGTACGCGCCGGCCGCGAGAGTGCCCGAGAGGGTTCTGCGGGCGTACTCCGCTCCGTCGCCGCCGTTGACCGCAACGAGCGCGATGCCCGTGAGGTCGGCGTCAGCCGTGCCTGCGTTGTGGATCTCGACGAAGCCGTCGTGATCCGAGCCGACCTGGTCGTAGTCGACCTCGTTGATGACGAGCCGTGCGTCACCGGGCGGCGGCGGAGGCGGCTCTCCGTCGCCGGCGACGCACGTGAGGGTGATCGAGTCGTCCTCTGCCACGTCGACGATCGACTCGCCGTCGAGCCCGGCACTCGTGGTGCAGGGCAGGCCGTTGAGCTCGCCGATCGACTCGAGCGAGGGGCCCGCGTCGCCCTTCGGCCCCTCCGGCCCGGCGGGGCCTGCAGCCCCGACCTCGCCCTTCGGCCCGGCCGGCCCGGCGGGGCCAGCGGGTCCGGCGGGCCCAGCCGGCCCGGCCTCACCCTGCGGGCCCGGGTCGCCCTTCGGCCCGACCGTGTTCCACGACAGCGGCGACTCGTGCTTCCGGCACTTGCCGGCCGTCGTGACCACCCGGACGTAGCCGAGCACCTTGGTCTTGCACGCGTTGATCGTCGAGGGGCCAGTGTCGGCCGCATACGCGAGCCCCGCCGTGACCACGACGCATGCGGCGAGCGCTGCAGCGAGCCCTGCGGCTCGTCTCGTTCCCCAGTGCATGTGCATCCTCCTTGTCGATGGACGCAGAGGGGTAGCGCGGGCTGCGCGTCAGGGCGAGATGGCTTCCGGGGACAGGTGCGCCTGCAGACCGCTTCGCTCCGTCAGGGGCGCGCGAACTCGTGACGGTTCCGGCACAGAGCCGGCACACATGACGGGCGCGGCGTGCTGCTAGCCGACTGCGGCCTCGCCGAGCAGCGCCTTCGCCTCGGCGAAGAAGTCGGCGACCGGCGCGACGCGGAACTCAGGCCCGAGGGAGAGCGTCTTCGGCCCAGCGGACGTGGCAAGCGCGACGGTCACGGGTGCCTCGCCCGGGAACTCCCGTACCAGGGAGGCCAGCTCGCGGATCAGGCCCGCCGGCGCCCGCTGCGCGTCCACCTTGAGCAGCACCTCGCGCCGCTCCGGAACCGCCTCGAAGGCCGTCACCTCCATGGCGATCAGCTTGGTCTCACCCTGCTGCTTGTGGTCGACGCGGCCCTTGACGACCACGATCCGATCAGGCTCGAGCAGCTCCCGCGAGGCCGCGTAGACCGAGTTGAAGACGACGACCTCGGTGCCGCCGGTGACATCGTCGAGCTGCAGGAAGACCATCGGGTCGCCCTTCTTCGTCGTCAGCTGCTTGATGGCGCCGATGAGCCCGCCGACGGTGACGATCTCCCCGTCGCGCCGCAGCTGGACCTCGGAGAGCCGGCAGTCGGTCTTGCGCCGCAGCTGCTCGGCGACCGCCTGCAGCGGATGCTCGGAGACGTAGAGGCCGAGGCTCTCCTTCTCCATCGCGAGCAGCTCCTTCTTCTCGTACTCGCCGGGCGGGATCGTCGCGTGGTGGCGCGGCCCCTGCTCGACGCCGGCGTCGTCGCCCAGGTCGAAGATCGACCCCTGGCCGAGCAGCTGGTCGGCATGGTGGCGGCCGCCCCAGGCCAGAGCCGACTCGATGCACTCGAGCATCCCCTTGCGGGGCGCACCGGTCGAGTCGAGGGCGCCACACTTGAGCAGCGACTCGAGCGCGCGCTTGTTGACGACCTGGGGGTCGACGCGCTCGGTGAAGTCCCAGATCGATGCGAACGGCCCCCCACTCTCGCGGGCGGCGATGATCGCTCGTGCCGCCGAGTCGCCGACGTTCTTGACGGCATTGAGGCCGAAGCGGATCTTCCCCTCGACGACCGCGAAGTCGCACTGCGACTCGTTCACGTCGGGGGGCTCGACGTCGATGCCGAGCTCGCGGCAGGCGTTGACGTAGAACGGCACCCGGTCCTTGGTGTTCATCACCGACGAGATGAGCGCGGCCATGTACTCGCGCGGGTGGTTGGCCTTGAGCCAGGCGGTGCGGTAGGCGATCAGCGCGTAGCAGGCGGCATGCGCCTTGTTGAACGAGTAGTCCTGCGAGGACTCCATGTCCTTCCAGAGCTGGGTGGCGACGCCCGGCGTGGTGCCGGTGCCCGCGCAGCCCTCGAGGAACTTCTCCTTGAGGGACGCCATCAGCGCGTGGATCTTCTTGCCGATCGCCTTGCGCAGCGTCTCCGCCTCGGCCGGCGAGAAGCCGGCGACGTGCTTGGCGATCTGCATGTACTGCTCCTGGTAGATGCAGATTCCCTGAGAGTCCGAGGTGATCTCCTTCAGCCGCTCGTCGATGTAGGTGACGGGCGCCTGGCCGTTCTTGCGGCGTGCGTACTCGGGGATGTACTGCATCGGCCCGGGCCGGTAGAGCGCGACGAGGGCGATCAGATCCTCGAACTCGGTGGGCTTCACCTGCCGCAGCGCCTCGCGCATGCCCGACGACTCGAACTGGAAGACGCCGACCGAGTCGCCCGCCGCGAGCATCCGGTAGGTCGCGCGGTCGTCGAGCGGCAGCGCGTCGATGTCGAGGCCGCCGCCGACCAGCTCGACCGCGCGGTCGATGACGTCGAGGTTGCGCAGCCCGAGGAAGTCCATCTTCAGCAGCCCGAGCTCGACGACGTCGCCCATGCCGACCTGGGTCACGACCTCCTGGTCCGGGCCTTTCTGCTGCAGCGGCACGACCTCGATCAGCGGCTGGGCGCCGATCACGACGCCGGCGGCGTGGATCGAGTCCTGCCGCACCAGCCCCTCGAGCGGCTTCGCGAGGTCGACGATCTCCTTCGTCAGCGGGTCGGAGTCGTACGAGCGGCGCAGCTCGGCGCCCGGCTTGAGGCACTCGTCGAGCGTCTGGCCGGGCCCCTCGGGAATGAGCTTCGCGATCTTGTCGACGGCCCCGTACGGCACCTCCAGCACCCGGCCTGCGTCGCGGACGGCGGCGCGCGCGGCCATCGTCCCGAAGGTGATGATCTGCGCCACCCGGTCGCGGCCGTACTTCTCGGCCACGTAGTTGATCACGCGGTCGCGCCCGGCCACCGAGAAGTCGATGTCCATGTCCGGCAGGTCCTTGCGGGCTGGGTTGAGGAAGCGCTCGAAGAGCAGCCCGTAGCGCATCGGATCGACGTCCGTGATGTACAGGCAGTAGGCGGCGAGCGACCCGGCGGCCGAGCCGCGGCCCGGCCCGACGCTGACGCCGTTGGAGCGCGAGAAGCGGATGAAGTCCCAGACGATCAGGAAGTAGTCGGCGAAGCCCATCTCGCGGATGGTCTTGAGCTCGAACTGGATCCGCTCGCGCAGCTCCGGGGTGACGCGGTCGTAGCGGCGCTCGAGGCCCTGCTCGCAGAGCTCGACGAGGTAGTCGAAGGCGTCGCGTCCCTCGGGCGTCGGGAACTCGGGCAGGAGCACCCGGCCGAGCTCCATGGTGACGTTGCAGCGCTCGGCGATCTCGAGCGTCCGCCGCATGGCCGCCTCGTGGCCCGGGAAGTCGAGCGCCATCTCGGCCGGCGTCTTGAAGAAGAACTGGTCGGTGTCGAAGCGCCAGTGATTCGGGTTCTTGAGCGAGTCGCCTGACTGGATGCAGAGCAGTGCCTCGTGCGCGCGGGCGTCCTCCGCACGCAGGTAGTGCACGTCGCCGGTGGCGACGAGCGGCAGCCCGCGGCGCTCGGCGAGATCGGCGAGCAGCGGGTTGATCCGCGCCTGCACGTCCATGCCGGCGTTCTGCATCTCGACGTAGACGTCGTCGCGGCCGAAGACCTGCGCCAGCCGGTCGAGCTCGGCCTCGGCGTCGCGGTCGCGACCTTCCTCGAGCGCCTTGCAGACCCGCCCCGAGAGGCAGCCGGAAAGCGCTACGAGCCCGGTGCCGTGCTGCTCGAGCAGCTCCCAGTCGACGCGCGGCTTGTAGTAGTAGCCCTCGAGGTAGCCGAGCGAGGCGAGCTTGATCAGGTTGGCATAACCCTCGTTGGACTCGGCGAGCAGCGTCAGGTGCGCGTAGCCCTTCGCCTGGGCGCGGCGGTCGTCGGCGACGTAGACCTCGCAGCCGATCAGCGGCTTGATGCCCTGCTTGCCCGCCTGCCGGTAGAGCTCAACCGCCCCGGCGAGCGAGCCGTGGTCGGTCAGCGCGACAGCCGGCATCTCGAGCTCGGCCGCCCGCGCGGCGAGCGCAGGGATGCGGCACGCCCCGTCGAGGATCGAGAACTCGGAGTGGACGTGCAGGTGGACGAAGGTGGCCTCGGGCACGGGAGGTCGATTGTAGGAGGGCCTCCGGCGGGTAGCCGCCGGCTGCCCCGCCGTCCGGCGCCGACGCCACCATCACCCCCGACCCCGACCCCGACGAGGAGGCAAGCAGATGGCGGTGGACACGGCTCGCGCGACGCGCTGGGACGACTGGGCGCGTTGGTCACCGCTCACGGCGATCGGCACGGTGATCCTCTGGGCGGCCGGAGTCTTCACGATCGAGGCTGCCGACAACTCGCCGGACAGCGGCACCGCGGCCGAGGCGCTCGCGTTCTTCCAGGGGGACGAGCTCAACATCTACCTCGGCTCCATGTTCCTCATGGCCGGCTCGCTGCTCCTGATCTGGTTCGTCTCGACGCTCCGCGCGCGGATCGACGGCGGCGCCCCCTCGCGGCTCGGCTCGGTCGTGTTCGGCTCGGGGCTTGGAGCCGCGCTGTTTGCGATGTCGCTCCCCGCCGCGCAGATCGGAGGTGCGTTCGCCGGCGAGGACGGGGACGCCGAGCTGGAGCCTGCCGCGGCACAGGCCCTCTACTTCGCGACCGACGGATTCTTCGTCGCGACCATGTACGCGGCGTCGCTGCTCGTGCTCGCGACGAGCATCGCGGTGCTCAGCCGCAGGCTCGCGCTCCCGCGCTGGCTCGGCTGGGCGAGCATCCTGCTCGGCGTCTGGCTCCTGATCGCACCGATCGGCTGGATCGCGCTGATCTTCGTCCTTCCCGTCTGGCTCGTCGCCGTCGGCGTCCTGCTCTACCTGCGCGGCGACCGTCCGGCAGCGGCCGCGGAGCCCGCGTACGAGCCGGCGCCCTAGGCGCTGGTACCCGGCTCGGCGAGCAACGGGGCGAGCTCGGAGCGCCAACGCGTGTCCGGCATGGCGCGGCGGAAGCAGGTCTCGAGCACGTCGCGCGGGGTCGTGCCCTCCGCATGCGCGAGCAGGCAGACGACCGCGACGAGGAGGTCGTCGAGGAAAGCTCCGTCGGCACGGGCGAGCTCGAGCGCGTGCTCGAAGGCGACGATCAGCCGCTCCGCGTCCGGGTCGCGGCGTCCGCGGCGAAGTTGTCCGGCGAGCGCGGTCAGGTCGAGGTCGTTCCAGTCGACGGCCTTCACGACCCGTCTATCGGCACCAGGACCGGCACCGCTGAGGGTCTTCGATTCGGAATGCGCGCAATGCGGTATTAGGGGGCGTCTATGCCCGAGCTGACCGAACGCGCCGTCCACCTGCTCGAGGGGCGCAACTTCGGCTTCCTGGCGGTGGACGACCGCGGCCCGCACGTCTCACCCGTGTGGGTGGACACCGACGGCCGCCACGTGCTCGTGAACACGGCGCTCGGTCGGGTGAAGGACCGCGCGATGCAGGAGGGAGCGCGGGTTGCGCTCTCGATCTCGCCCCAGGACGACCCGTACCAGCACGTCGACATCCGCGGCCGTGTCGTCCGGCGCGTTGAGGGGGACGAGGCGCTCGAGCACATCAACCAGCTCGCGCTCAAGTACGGCCGGACACATCCGTTCCGCCTAAAGCCGGGCGAGCGGCGTGTCAAGATCTGGATCGAACCGACCGCGATCGCCCCCTGATGGAGCTTCCGAACCCCGAGCCGCCCCGCGCCCGAGCCGGTGCCGTCGCCGATGCCACCCGATCCGTCGCCGCTCTCCCGCCGGAGATCCGGCGCCTGCGACGCCATGACGATCTCCAGCGGGCTCTCGTGATCGCAGCCGCGCCTTCGCGCGTCGTGGCTGCGCCGGGCGAAGCCCGGCTCCGCCGAGACAGCCGGTTCGTGTCCGCTCTGGGCGAGTATCCGAGCCCCGAGCCGCCCCGCCCTGTGCCCGAGCCGGTGCCGTCGCCGATGCCACCCGATCCGTCGCCGCTGCCGGATCCGGTGCCTGATCCGCTCCCCGAGCCGCCTGATCCCATTCACTAGCGGCGAGCCGGCCACACGCTGGTACCCGCGAGCGTCTGGGCGTCCACGGCAGGGGCGTCTCTAAGCGGCTGCTACCGCGGCACGCACCGGCGCTCGGGGGCTAGCAACAGTCTGTTGCAAGCGAGGAGGGCCGGGTCCACTCGCCGCAGCGCGGGTCGCGGCGATGGCGCCTTCTGCCGGCGTTCTAGGAGGCCGCGTACGCCGACTCGAGGTCGGCCCAGCGCAGGCAGTCGCACGCGGCGTCGGCCAACTCCTCGTCGCCCGAGGCTCGCGCCCGCTCGGCGAGCGCCCGGCCGAGTGCGCGCAGCAGTACCGAGTCGCCGCACCCGTCCTCGACCATGCGCGCGAGGCGCGCGGCGTCGCCCGTCTCGCCCTGGTCGGCCCGGATGACCGCCGCACAGGCGAGTGACGCGAGCCGGGCCTCGTGCGAGGCGTCCAGCCGGACCGAGGCCCGCAGCACCGCGAGCGCCTCGCCGGGATGACCGAGGGTCGCGAGTGCCGCGGCCAATGCGTTCAGCGCCCATGCCCGCTCCTCCTCGTCCGCGGCGGGCGCGACCGTCAGCGTCTGCGCGAGCCGGGCCAGTTCCTCGTCGCCGGCGCTCGTCGCAGGCGGCTGCTCGCAGACGGCCTGCCAGAGCTCCTCGAAGGCGGTGCGGTTGGTGGGCATGGCGGCTGTATCGGCAGCAAGTGGTCGGGCCTGAGCCTGTTTCGCCGCGCGGGCGAGGATGCCTCTCGCCACCGGGCGCCGCTCCACCTGCCCTGGCGGCTGCCACAATCCGCCGTCGCATGAGCCCGCCGCGCAGAGAGCCGCTCGGCCGCCTGGTCGACTCCGGGGCCTTCAACGGGGTCGTCCTGGCCGTCATCCTCGGCAACGCCGCCGTGCTCGGCCTGCAGACGTACGACCAGGTCGACCGCCGCTGGGGCGGCACGCTCGACCTGCTGAACAGCGTGCTCCTCGGCGTGTTCGTCGTCGAGCTCGGCTTGCGGATCGCCTCGTTCCGGCGGCCGTGGGACTTCTTTCGCGACGCCTGGAACGTCTTCGACTTCCTCGTCGTCGGCACCGCCTTTGTGCCCGGCCTGCGCGAGAACTCGACCGTGCTGCGGCTCGCGCGGCTGGCGCGCGTCGTCCGCATCTTCCGCGTGCTGCCCGAGCTGCGGATCCTCCTGCTCGCAATCGTCCGCAGCGTCCCGCCGCTGGGCTCGATGGCGCTGCTGACGACCGTGATCCTGTTCGTCTACGGGATCATCGGCTGGTCGCTCTTCGGCGACGACGACCCCAAGCGCTGGGGCGACATCGGTGAGGCGATGCTCACGCTCTTCGTGATGCTGACGCTCGAGAACTTCCCGCAGCATCTCGAGCGCGGACGCGCGATCGAGCCATGGTCGGTCATCTACTTCATCAGCTTCGTGCTCGTCGCCGCGTTCATCGTCCTGAACGTGCTGATCGGGGTCGTGCTCAATTCGATGGAGGAGGCGCGCGAGATCCACCTGCGCCGCGAGCTGCAGGAGCGCGGCATCGAGCCGACCGACGAGCAGGTGTCGATCGCGGCCCGGCTACAGACGCTGCGCGCCGCCATCGACGACCTCGAGACCGACCTCGCCTTGCGCGGCGACGGCTCCGCCGACGGGGCTCCTCACACAACCTTTACCTCGCCGCGCCGACTTCTCCAACCCGGCGACGTCGAACCTTGACGAGGACGGACCCCTCCCTGTTCGGAGCCCGTCCGCTCACTCTCGCGAGCCCGTGAAAGGGGTCAGGGCTAGCGGGCCGGGGGGTGCGCTGGGGAGCGAATCAACCCTCCGGCCCGCACCGCGAGACATCGACCGCCGCGGCGCTGAGGCGCCGCGAGCGGCCTCAGACCGAGCCGTGGGGCCACGCTTCTTCGCCTCCTCTCAGGCGCCGGCGCCGGCTGCGGCTGGGGGGATCGCGGAGCGGCGTGTCCTCGAGCCGCGGCCGTGGATGTCCCGCCTCGCGGCGTAGCCGCTCGAGCAGCTCGGACGCCTCGTCGAAGCTCTCAGGGAAGCGCTCGTCAGCCAGCTCGCACATTACGGCGGCGAGCGCGTAGACCTGCCGCACCGTCGGCTGCGGCTCGCGGAAGCGTCGGAGCACGACAGCAGCAGAGCAGCCCAGCCGTCGCGGCACCGTGCCGCCTCTGTGCCGGAAGCGTGGCGTCAGGAGTCGAGCAGGCCGTACGCCGGCAGCGTCAGGAACTCCTCGAACTCCGCCGCCAGCGCCACCTGGCGAAAGAGGCCGACCGCCCGCTCGTCTCGCACGTCCGCCGCCTCCTCGGTCACCAGGCTCTCGACGAGCTCGGCGGTCACGGCGCGCCCGTCGTCCAGCTCGACGCCGTGGCGTACCCACTGCCAGATCTGCGCCCGCGCGATCTCGGCGGTCGCCGCGTCCTCCATCAGGTTGAAGATCGCGGCCGCGCCGACCCCGGCCAGCCACGCGTCCAGGTAGCGCAACCCGACGGCGACGTTGCTCCGGAGCCCGTCCTCCGTCACGGTCCCGCCCGGAACGCGCACGTCCAGGAGCTCCCCGGCGCTGACCCGGACGTCGTCGCGGCGCCGGCCGAGCTGGTTCGGCTCGGCGCCCAGCACGCGGTCGAACTCCTCACGGGCGACGCCGACGAGATCCGGATGGGCAACCCAGGTGCCGTCGAACCCGTTGCCCGCCTCCCGCTGCTTGTCCTCGCGCACCTTGTCGAGCGCCGTCGCATTCAGCTCGGCGTCGCGCCGGCTCGGGATGAAGGCCGCCATGCCGCCCATCGCGTGCGCCCCGCGAGCGTGGCAGGTGCGCACGAGCAGGTCGGTGTAGGCGCGCATGAACGGCACGGTCATCGTGACTTGCGCGCGGTCCGGCAGCACGAACTCGGCGTGCTCGCGGAACTTCTTGACGACGCTGAAGATGTAGTCCCAGCGGCCGGCGTTCAGGGCCGGCGAGTGGTCGCGCAGCTCCCAGAGGATCTCGTCCATCTCGAACGCGGCCAGCACCGTCTCGATCAGGACGGTCGCCTTGATCGTGCCCCGGTCGAGACCGAGCGAGTCCTCGGCGATCGCGAGGGCCTGCGCCCAGAGGCGCGCCTCGAGGTGGCTCTCGAGCTTCGGCAGGTACAGGTACGGGCCGCTGCCGCGCACGAGCAGGCGCTCGGCGCAGTGGAAGACGAAGAGGCCGAAGTCGAACAGGCTGGCCGACACCGACTCCCCGTCCACGAGCACGTGACGCTCCGGCAGGTGCCAGCCGCGCGGGCGGACGATCAGCGTCGCCAACTCGTCTGCGAGCCGGTACGCCTTGCCTTCCGGGGAGTCGAAGGCGAGGCGCCCCTCGACAGCCTCGACCAGGTTGGCCTGCCCGTCGACGACGTTGGCCCAGCTCGGCGAGGTCGCGTCCTCGAAGTCGGCCATGAACCCGGTCGCCCCCGAGTTGAGCGCGTTGATGATCATCTTCGCGTCGACCGGCCCCGTGATCTCGACCCGGCGGTCGACGAGATCGGCCGGCGGCGGCGCGACACGCCAGTCCCCCTCGCGGACGTGCACCGTGGCAGCGAGAAAGTCGGGCCGCGTGCCAGCGTCGAGCTCGGCCTGGCGGGCCGTGCGCAGGGCGAGTAGCCGGCGGCGCTCGCCGTCGAGCTCGGCGTGCAGGCGCCCGACGAGAGCGAGCGCCTCGGGCGTCAGGACGCGTTCGGCGCGTCCGACGACCGGGAGCGTCACGTGTGGCTGTCGGTCAGCTGGCATCGTCCGTCGCTGGTCGCGGAGGCTCCAGCCGATCCTACGCCGCACCTCCGTGACGGCCCGACTCGACCGGGCTCAAGACGCCGGCGTCCGGCGGCGATAGCGTGCACATGGAGATGGGACGAGGGATCCGTGGGCTCGCGGCAGCTGCGCTCCTGGCGAGCGCTGTCGCAACCGCCGCCGCTGTTCCCGCCGGCGCGCCCGCGTCGCCGCGGCTCGCGGTCGGTGTCTCGGACTCGGCAGAGGTGCTCGAGCAGCCCGATCGCGCCTTTCCGCTCCTGAGCCAGGCGGGGACGCAGATCGTCCGCATCACGCTCTACTGGGGGAGCTCCCGCGGGGTGGTGCGGCGTCGCCCTGACAACGGCGTCGACCCGGCCGATCCCGCCTACGACTGGCGCGCGACCGACCGCGCCGTGATCGAGGCCGACCGGCGCGGCATCCGCGTCCTGCTCGCGATCTGGGGCACGCCCGGCTGGGCGAACGGCGGCAACCCGCCGAACCGCCCGCCGCGCAACCCGGTGCACCTGCAGGCGTTCGCGTACGCGGCTGCGACCCGCTACAGCGGCACCTACGAGCGCCGCGACGGGCACGTCCTGCCTGCCGTCCGCGACTGGCTCGCGTGGAACGAGCCCAACCTGCGCCTCGGCCTCGCCCGCCAGTGGCGCCGAGAGGGCCGCCGCTGGATCCCGCAGAGCGCCTACGACTACGCCGACATCTGCAACGCGATCTACGACGGCGTCCACATGACCCTGCTCAAGGGCGAGCGCGTCGCCTGCGGCGCCACGTCCGCGCGCGGCAACAACAACCCCCGCGCCCGCTGGTCGTCGGTGGGGCCGATCGGGTTCATGCACGCGATGCACCGGGCGGGCGTGCGCCGCCTCGACGCGTACGCGCACCAGCCGCATCCGAGCGGGCGCGGCGAGCCCCCGTGGGCGAAGCCGCGCAACCGCACTGCGGTCACGCTCGGCAACATCGACCGGCTCGTGCGCGAGGTGACCCGGCGGTGGGGCCGCAAGCCGATCTGGCTGACGGAGCTCGGCTATGAGACCTCGCCGCCCGACCTCGTCTACGGCGTCCCCCCCGCCCGCCAGGCCGAGTACCTGGGAGCAGCCGTGCGGATGGCGAAGAGGCACCCGCGCATCGACATGCTGATCTGGTTCCTGCTCCGCGACGAGGTGCGCTTCAGCGGCTGGCAGTCAGGGTTGCTGACAGCGCGCGGCGAGCCCAAGGCGGCCTTCGGCGTCTTTCGGCGTGAGGCCGGCCGAATCGCGGCCGCGCAGGCCGCAGCCGGTATCCGCGCGGGCGGCTGAGCGGCCTGGGTCTGTCCCTGCGGGACCTGTCCAGGGCCTGGCCCCAGACACCGGCCCCGGTGGACACGCCTCGCCAACCAGTTCAGTGCCTGCCCTAACCACCGGCGCGGACACGTCTCCCAGCCCAGCCCCGGGTCAGACTGCAGACACGCGGGGGGCTGCGAGGACTTGTCCCTGCACTGATTCGATCAGCGCTGGTCGGCCCCACCCTCCGGACGGGTCAGTCCCCCCGGGGACAGACCCTGGCCTGCCTGCCCTTGCCATGCTCGGCGGAGGCGGGCCGTGCCACGCTCGCCGGAGGCGGGCCGCGCCCGCCGCAGGCATCTCGTGGCTCCGGCGCGTCTGCTCAACGAGGGGGCCCACGGGGGAAGCCGGGCTTCCCCCGTGATCGTCGAGGGGGGAACATGCCGTTCCACCCTCGAAGGGAGTGAGCCGCGTCCGCGGGCGGCGGCTCTGCCGCCGGGCGCCGACGCGCGAACGGTCACCCACCCCGCCGGCCCCGGGCCGGAGGGGGGAGCTCGAGGGGGGAACACGCCGTTCCACCCTCGAAGGGAGTGAGCCGCGTCCGCGGGCGGCGGCTCTGCCGCCGGGCGCCGACGCGCGAACGGTCACCCACCCCGCCGGCCCCGGGCCGGAGGGGGGAGCTCGAGGGGGGAACACGCCGTTCCACCCTCGAAGGGAGTGAGCCGCGTCCGCGGGCGGCGGCTCTGCCGCCGGCGCCGACGCGCGAACGGCGTCCGCGGGCGGCGGCTCTGCCGCCGGGCGCCGACGCGCGAGCGTCCTCAGAAAGACTTAAGCCCGCTTTCGCGGGCTTAAGTATTCGCCGAGCCGGTGGCGGTTTCGTCCTCGCCGCCCGATCGACTTTCGGCTTCCGCCTACGGCCTCCCGGTCGGGACTCGACCTACTTCCGCTCCGCGCTCGGCGCAAGCGGGACACTAGCCTCACCTGTCCGGAAGGCGCAAGGCGCTCCGGGACGGTTCCTTCCGCTCTTTGCGGAAAACGCTTCCGGCAGGCGGCTAGGAATCGGTCGTGTCGTCGTCCTGGCGGCGGCGCCAGAAGAGCAGGCCGCCGACGGTCGCGGCGACCACGGCCGGCACGACGAGCACACGCTTGCGCCCGCCGTCACCGTCGCCAGGGAGCGCGTTCGAGACCTTCTTCTTCGCCGTGCGCTTGGCGACGGCCCAGACGAGCCAGCCGAGCAGAGCGTTGCGCTTGTTGAGAACCGACATCTCGTTCCTTTCGTCCCCCGAGACGCTACCCGGAGCCGCAGCGCGCGTAAACAGCGCCGCCGCGGCCCCGGGCGACACCGTCAGGCCTTCGCCGCCGCCCGCTTGCGGTTGGGGACGTGGATCGCGCGGCCGAGGGCGACGAGGCCCGCCTCCTTGATCGCCTCCGACAGCGTCGGGTGCGCAGCCATGCCGTCGGCGATCGTCTCGACCGTCGCCTCGGCGTCGAGGGCGACGACACCGGCCTCGATCAGGTCGGTGACGTGCGGGCCCACCATGACCAGCCCGAGGAACTCGCCGTAGCGGGTCTCGTGGATCGACTTGACCCAGCCGACCGTCTCGTTCTGCATCACCGCCCGCGCGTTCGCGACCCACGGGAACTGGCCGACCGCGACGTCGTCGCCGTACTGCTCGCGCGCCTCGCCCTCGGTGAGGCCGACGGCGGCGATCTCCGGGTCGGTGTAGATCGGGCGCGGAACGCCGCGGTTGTCGACGACGGCGTCGTGGCCGCATGCGTTCTCGGCGGCGACCTCGCCCTCGCGGAACGCGGTGTGGGCGAGCTGCCAGTAGCCCGCGCAGTCCCCCACCGCGTAGATGTGACCGACCGTGGTGCGGCGGTGCTCGTCGGCGGCGATGCCCTTGCGCCCGTCGAAGTCGACGCCGATCTCCTCGAGCCCGAGCCCCTCGACGACGGGGCCGCGCCCGGTGGCGACGAGCATCAGGTCGCACTCGACCGACTGGTCGCCGTTGTAGTGCACGCGAAGGGCGTCGCCGGTGTCCTCGACCCGGTCGCAGCGTGCCTCGAGGTTGACGGCGATGCCGCGCTTGCCGAACTGCTTGGCGAGCTCCTTGGCGGCGTCGGCGTCCTCCTGCGGGATCAGCGACGGCAGCATCTCGATGATCGTCACCTCGGAGCCGAAGCGGCGGAAGATCGAGGCGAACTCGCAGCCGATGATGCCGCCGCCGAGCACGACGAGCCGGCGCGGCACCTCGGTCTGGGCGAGCAGGCCGGTCGAGTCGACGCAGCGAGGTGAGTCGAGACCCTCGATCGGCGGCCGCAGCGGATACGAGCCGGTGGCGATGATCGCCTGCCCGAAGGTCACGTCCTCCCCACCCTCGACCGCGATCGTGGTGGCGCCGGTGAAACGGCCGGTGCCCTTCACCCACTCGACGCCGTTCGCCTTGAGCAGGCTCGCGACGCCGCCCGTCATCTGCTTGACGACCGTGTCCTTCCACTGGTTGGCCGTGCCGAAGTCGAGCTGCGGCTCGCCGATCTGAACGCCGAGCTTGGCAAAGGTCTCCTCGGCCTCCTTGAGCGCGAACGCGGTCTGCACCCACGCCTTGGTCGGGATGCAGCCGACGCGGAGGCAGGTGCCGCCGAGCTCGGGCTCCTTCTCGATGCAGACCGTCTTGGCGCCGAGCTGGGCGGCGCGGATGGCGGCCGAGTAGCCGCCCGGGCCGCCTCCGAGGACGGCGACGTCACATTCCATGTCTCTCTCCCGGATCGATTGAGGAGGATGCTAACGGCGCTCAGGCCGGCTCCGGCACGCGCTCCGGCTCGGCGGGCGCAACCCGGTCGAGCCGCTCGAGCCAGGGCGCCGCACGGAGTCGCTCGAAGACCTCGCGCGCCCCGGCCAGATGCGGAGCGGCGTCGGCGGCCCGGCCTTGCGCGACGAGCCACTCGCCGTGCTCGAGGTCGACCAGCGCGGCGTCCGGGATGAGCTCGTACTCGCGGAGCAGAGCTGCGGCCTGCTTGAAGCGCTGCTCCGGCGCGGGAGCCGCGGGAGCGCGGAACCGCAGCGCGTGCCCGTCCAGCATCGGCGATGCGAGCGTCCGCGGCAGGGCGTCGATCCGGTCGAGGAGCTCGCCGAGCACCTCGACCCGGCCGAGCGCGCGGCCGGCGGTCAGGGCCTCCACGTAGGCGAGCTTCGTCACCGAGCCCGCCTCCACCGAGCCGACCACGTCGCGCGCCGCCTCGAGAGCCCGCTCATGGTCTCCTTCGCCGTTTCGCAGCATCGCCTCGCCCTCGAGCCTGAACATCCTGATCTGATACGCGGCGGGATCGGTGTAGGTCTCCAGCTCGGTCAGCATCTCGCGTGCACGAGCCATGTCCCCCCGGCGCAGCGCGAGCTCGAACGCCACCATGCGGCCGGCCCCGCTCCAGAGCCCCTCGGCTCCGAGCGAGGAGACGATCTCGGCGGCCTCGTCCCAGCGGCCGATCCGGACGAGGCAGTAGGCACGTTCGCCCAAGAGCCGCCACTCCTGGCCGCGGCTGCCAATCTTCCGCGCGAGCGCCAGGCCACTGTCCTGGAGCTCGAGCGCCTCTGCGTAGCGGTCGCTCCGGTCGAGCTTGTCGCTCAGGTTGTTGTACGCACGCAGGGCGGCCATCGGAAAGTCGTTCTCGAGCGCGATCGCGAGCGAGTGCTTGAGCAGCGCCAGGCCGAACTGGGGCCGGCCGCCGTGGCCTGCGAGCAACCCCGCGGTGTTCAGCGCCTGCGCGAGGATCTCCGGCAGCCAGAGGCGCTCGGCCAGCCCGATCGCCTGGTCGGCGAGCTCCTCGGCGCGTTGGTGGCTCCCGCGAACGACGTGAAGACGTGCAAGCTGCTCGACCACGGCCGCTGTCCCCTCGTCCGGCTCGGTCTCGGAGAGCAGCTCGTATGCCCGCTCCAGCCGCTCCAGGGCGCGGTCGGACTCGTTCAGCGACACATCAGTATGGGCGAGCGCCGCGACCGTCAGCGCCGTCTCCCGTGTGGCACCGGCCTGCTCGTAGAGCGAATGAGCACGCTCGAGCTCTGTCCGCGCAAGCGAGAACTCCGCTCCCGTGTTGGCCGCCCGGCCCGCGCGCGCGCGCAGGCCCGCCTCCTCGAGCGGGTCGTCGGCGAGCTCGGCGGCCGCTGCAAAGACGCGGGCGGCCTCGACCGTGGCCGCAAGCGAGGCGGCCCGCTCACCAGCCCGCGCGAGCGCCTCTCGCGCCAGCCGCTTGATCTCCGGCGCGTCCTCGGCGTCGGGGAGCAGCCGGTAGGCGTCGAGGTAGTGGGAGGCGACGACCTCCACGATCTCCTGCTCGTCCGCCCAGGCCGAGGCGAGATGCCCAGCCGCCGCGAGATGGCGCGTCTTGCGCTCCTTCCGCGACAGCGTCTCGTAGGCGACGCGCTTGAGCAGGTCCTGGAGGAAGCCGAACTGTCCCCGCTCGGGCGAGCGCGGATCTGACTGCAGCGAGAACACCTCCTTGCGGACGAGCCCGGCGAGGATCGCGTCGAGCTCGCCGCCGGCGCGGCCGGAGAGTGCCGCGAGGCCATCGCGCGTGAAGGTCTTGCCGAGGACGGCAGCATCCTGGACGAGCGCGCGCTCCTCGGCGTCGAGGCCGTCCAGGCGCGCGGCCAGCAGCGCGTGCAGCGTCTCCGGCACGGCGAGCGACTCGATCGGCCGCGTTGGGCGATAGACGTCTCCGGCGCGTTCGAGCAGCCCGCGGTCGAGCAGCATTCGCACCGTCTCGACCGCGTACAGCGGCACGCCCTCGGCGCGGGTGAGGAGCTCGTCGCGGAGCTCGTTCGGGAGGCCCGGCGCCAGCCCGTCGAGCAGCGCCTCCATCGCCGTGCGGGACAGCGGCTCCAACGTCAGCGTCGTCGCGTTCCTCGAGCCGGACGCGAGGCTCTCACGCCGGCCGGCGAGCTCGGGACGCGCCAGCGCCACCACGAAGAGCGGATGGCTGCGAGACCACTCGAGCAGGTGGTCGATGAAATCGAGCAGGCCGGGCTCTGCCCACTGCAGGTCCTCGAAGACGAGCACGCACGCGCCGTGGTCGGCGAGGCGCTCGAAGAAGAGCCGCCAGGCCGAGAAGAGCTCCTGACGTCCGGCCGCGGTGCTGTCGCCCAGCCCCAGCAGCTGGAGGAGCCGCGGCTCGAGCCACCGCCGCTCCTCGCCGTCGGGCACGTGCTCGGCGAGGCAGGCCTCCAACTTCTGCAGCGCGATGCCGGCAGCCTCCTCCTCGCCGATCCGCGCGCGCATGCGCACCATCTCCGCGAGCGCCCAGTAGGCGACCCCCTCCCCGTAGGCGAGGCAGCGGCCGCGGTGCCACCAGACGTCATCGGCGAGCCCGTCGATGTACTTCTCGAACTCCCAGGCGAGCCGGGACTTGCCGATGCCGGCGATGCCGAAGACGGAGACGAGGTGCGCCTTGCGGTCCTCGGCCGCGGCATGGAAGAGCTCCTTGACCAGACGCAGGTCGCGGTCGCGGCCGACGAACGGCGCCTCGAGGCCCTCCGCCTTGAGCGCGCCGCGGCGGGCGGCGGTGACGCGCAGCGCCCGCCAGAGCCGCTCGGGCTCTCGCTTGCCCTTGAGGAGGTGCTCGCCCGCGTCCTCGTAGGCGATCGCCGCGTCGGTGGCATGCTTGGTCGCCTCGCCGACGAGTACGGCGCCCGGCTCGGCGGCGGTCTGGATGCGTGACGCGGTGTTGACGGCGTCACCCGCGACCATCCCCTGCCCGTCCGCACCCAGCGTGACGGCGACCTCGCCGGTCAGGACGCCGACCCGGGCGCGCAGGCTCGCTCCGAGTTCCGGGACGGCAGCGGCGAGGTCGAGCGCCGCGCGGACCGCCCGCTCGGCATCGTCCTCCTGCGCGACCGGCGTCCCCCAGACGGCCATGACCGCATCGCCGATGAACTTCTCCACGGTGCCGCCGTAGCGGTCGACGAGCGTCCGGCAGGTGTCGAAGTAGCGCGAGAGGAGCTCCCGCGTCTCCTCGGCGTCACGCCCCTCGGAGGCGGCGGTGAAGCCGACCAGGTCGGCGAAGAGCACCGAGACCAGTCGCCGCTCCGAGACCGCCCCCGCCTGGCCGGGCGGTGCCGTAGCCACGACCCCGAGCGCGGTCCCGCACTCGCCGCAGAACTTGACGTGGGCCGGGTTCGAGGCTCCGCATGACGCACAGACCTGTGCGAGCGGGCCGCCGCACTCGCCGCAGAACTTGCGGCCAGGCTCGTTCTCGCCGTTGCAGGCCGGACAGAGCATCGCGCGGGCCTCAGCTCTCCACGGCGCCTGAGCCGGCGGGGGCGGGGATGCGCGCGAAGCCCGCGTGGAGCGCGTGCACGGACACGCGCGTGCCGTCTCCGAGCCGCTGGGCCTGCTCGCGCAGGCGCCGTATCAGCTCGTCGCTCGGCGTCCCGTCGACATCGACGCGGTTGAGCGTCAGCAGCTCGTCGAGGCCCCTGAACAGCGGCGCCAGCTCCAGATGGCGCTCCATCGACTCGGAGCTCGGGTGGACCTGCACGACCGTCATCCGCGTGCCCGCGTCGTCGAAGTACACGCCGTACGCGAGCGGCTCCGCCTCCTCGGCCGCGACGACCTCGACCAACCCGGCGAGGACCTCCCGCAGCTCCGAGCCCTTCCCGGGGCGAGCGTCGGAGCTGTCGACCACGAAGACCTGCGCAGCCATGCGCACCCCTGCCGGTGGACGCCTGACCGGAGGAGCGTACAACGCTCCCTGCGACCGGGCTAGGGGCGGATGTTCTGGTTCAGGCGGAAGACGTTGTCGGGATCCCAGGCTCGCTTGAGCGCGATGAGCCGCTCCTGCTTGGCGCTCCCGTAGATGTCGCCGAGATCGCCGTTCGTCTCGGCCACGTCGTTCACGTACCTGCCCTCGGTCGCGTATGGCTCGAGGTCGGCGGCGAACGCGCGCCCCCACGCCTTGTTCCGCTCGTCGGCGGCCGGATCGCCCCAGAACGCCTCGGCGGAGACCCAGAAGGCGGCGTCTCGCCCGGTGAAGGCCATCGCCTCGTCGGGCACGTCGGCGATCGCTCCGCCCCACGTCCACACCGAGATCTCGCCGTCGCTCTCGGCGGGGAGCGCGTCGGCGTGGCCCATGCATGCCGAGACCAGGGCGTCGGGGAGCGAGGGGACGAAGGCGCTCTTCATGTAGAAGCGGTGGCCCCAGGCGAGCGCCTCGTCACTCTGGCGCTGCACGTCGACGTACCGCTTCACGGCCACGGTGTCGACGAGCGGGGGACCGAAGGCGCGGATCTCCTCGAGGTCGCGCTCGGCGTCGGCAGGCGAGCCGGAGTGCAGGACCGTGAGGAAGCCGGCCAGTTGGCCGGCTACGGCCGCCGGAACGTCGGCCGCGGGCGTGGCGCGCGCGAAGCTGAGGTTGCTCGACAGCGAGCGCGGGCCGGAGGACGCGAGCTCCCGGAAGGCGGCCGCGAGCTCGTGCATGCGCTCGATCGGATGCACCAGCGTGCCGTGCGTGACCACGCCGTCGAAGGGGTGCAGGTCGAACTCGAAGCCGGTGGCGATGCCAAAGTTGGCGCCGGCTCCACGGAGCCCCCAGAACAGCTCGGGGTGCTCGTCGTGGCTCGCGCGGAGTCGCTGACCGTCCGCGGTGACGAGCTCCACCGCCCGCACGTTGTCGACGGTGAGCCCGAAGCGGCGCTGCAGCCGTCCCATGCCGCCGCCGAGCGTCAGCCCGGCGACGCCCGTGTGCGAGACGACGCCGACCGGGCAGACGAGGTCGTGCGCCTGGGCGGCCGTGTCGAGCTCGGCGAGCAGTGACCCGCCCGCGACGCGCGCGACGCGCGCGGCCGGATCGACCTCGGCTCCCTGCATGCGGGACAGGTCGATGACGATGCCGCCGTCGCAGGTCGAGAGGCCGGGCACGCTATGCCCGCCGCCGCGCACTGCGATCACGAGGTCCTGCTCGCGCGCATATCGGATCGCCGCCGCGACGTCGCCGACGCCCGCCGGCCGCACGATCAGCGCGGGGTAGCCGGTCGATCGCCCCGTTCCAGACGACGCGCGCTCCGTCGTACTCCGGTCCCCGGGACGGATGACCTCGCCGCCGAACCCGTCGAGTCCCCGTCATCCCGCGAGCCTACTCAGGCGCAGGCAACCGAGTCGGACGAGGCGAGCGTGTTGCAGGCCCGCTCAACGGCGGGTCAGTCCCTTACGGGGACAGACCCTGGCTCATCGGCGCAGCCGACTCCGCGAACGACCCGAAAGACGGGTCAGTCCCCGGCGGGGACAGACCCTTCTGATCGCCGGAGGCCGGCTTCGCCGGCGCAGGCACAGCGCGGCCCCGGCGTGTCTGACCGACGAGGGGGCACACGGGGGAAACCGGGTTTCCCCCGTGAAGCGAGCCGGCGCCGGCGTCAGCCGGCGCCGGGAGCGGAGATGTCTTGGACGAACTGGATGCGGTTGCCGTCGGGGTCGAAGACGTCGAGCAGGCGCATCTCGTCGTGGAGCTCCAGGACGACGCCGACATCCACGCCTGCCTCGCGCAGCCGCTCGGCTTCCGCCTTGACGTCGTCGGCGTCGACGGTCGCCACGCCGCCCTCCTCGGGCTCGCCCTCTGCGATCGCGATTTGCATGCCGGCGCGCTCGAGCTTCGCCCAGCGGCCCTCGACGTCGAAGTACGTCTCGGCGAACCCGAGCTTGCCGGTGTAGAAGCTGCGCGCGGCGTCGATGTCGCGGACGCGGTACCAGACCCTCGTTGCCACCAGGGGCGAGCCTACAACGCGAGGCCGGGCTGCTCCAGGAACGCGCTGAGCGTCTGGAGGAACTGGGCGCCCGCGGCCCCGTCGACCGCACGGTGGTCGCAGGTGAGCGTCATCGTCATCAGCGGGCGCGGAACGATCTCGCCGTCGCGGACGACCGGCCGTTCCTCGATCGCCCCGACGGCGAGGATGGCCGCCTGCGGCGGGTTGAGGACTGCGATGAACTCCTCGACGCCGAACATGCCGAGGTTCGAGATCGTGAAGGTGCCGTCGACGAGGTCGTCCTGGCGGAGCTTGCTGTCGCGTGCCCGTGCGACCAGGTCGGCGCGCGCAGCCGCGATCTCGGCGATCGTCAGGCGTTCCGCGGAGCGGATCACCGGCACGACGAGCCCCTGCGGCGCAGCCACGGCGATGCCGACGTTCGCTGACGGGAAGAGCCGGATCGAGTCCCCCGCAAAGTGCGCGTTCAGCTCGCGGTGGCGCATGAGCGCAACGGCGGCCAGCTTCGTCAGCAGGTCCGAGATGGTGATCTTCGGGTCGCCGTCGCGTGCGCGGGAGACGAGGCTCTCGCGCAGCGCGCTCGCCGCGGTCATGTCGGCAGAGACACGCAGCTGGAACGCCGGGGCCTGCCAGGCCTCGGTGAGGCGGCGCGCGATCGTGCGGCGAATCGACGTGAGCGGCACCTCCTCGACCTCGCCGGCGGGAATGGCGGGCGCCGCGGCGGGCGCGGGCTGCTTCGCGGCGCGCTCGACGTCCTCGGCGACGATGCGGCCCTCGGGGCCGGTACCGGACAGGGCGGCGAGGTCGATGCTGAGCTCGCGCGCGATCCGGCGTGCCAGCGGGGACGCCTTGATCCGGCCGCCGGTCTTCGCCCCGGTCCCGCTCGCCGCCGGCGAGCCGTTGCCCGACGCGCCGCCGTCATCCTTGGCGGCCTGTTCCGCGGCCTGGCGGCCGCGCTCGCGCTCCGGCTCGCGCGCAGGCCCCTCGGCAGGCTTCTCGGCACTCTGCTCGGCGCCGCCCTCGTCGGGCTCGACGCGGTCGGGCGACTCGCCGTTCGACGAGCCCACGGCAGACACGTCCTCGCCCTGCTCGCCGATGACCGCGACGGTGCGGCCCACCTCGACCTCGCCCTCGGAGACGGCGATCTTGAGCAGCACGCCCGAGGCTTCGGCCTCGACCTCCTGGGTCACCTTCTCGGTGTCGAGCTCGTAGAGCGGCTCGCCCTTCTCGACCGTCTCGCCCTCGGACTTCAGCCAGCGGACGATCGTGCCCGACTCCATCCCCTGGCCCAGGCGGGGGAGCTTGACCTCGGTCGCCATCAGCCTCCGTTCTTGCCGACCGTCCGCTTGATCGCGGCCAGCACGTCCGCCTCGTGCGGCACGACGAACTGCTCCATCACCGGCGCGAACGGCAGCGGCACGAACTTCGCCCCGACCCGCTCGACCGGAGCGTCGAGCCAGTCGAACGCCTGGTGCTGGACGATCGCAGCGATCTCGGCGCCGAAGCCCATGCGCGTGACCGCCTCGTGCGCGACGACACAGCGGTTCGTCTTCTTGACCGAGGAGACGATCGCGTCCTCGTCGAGCGGCTGCAGCGTGCGCGGGTCGACGACCTCGACGGAGACGCCGTCCGCCTCCGCCTGCTCGGCCGCCTTCAGCGCCTCGTGAACGAGGCGGCCGGTGGCGACCACGGTGACGTCCTCGCCCTCACGCATCGTCCGCGCCTGGCCGATCGGGATCGGCTCGACCTCGTCGGGGACCGAGCCCTTGATGCCGTAGAGGGTGCGGTGCTCGAAGAACACCACGGGGTTGTCGTCGTAGATCGCCGACCAGAGCAATCCGCGCACGTCCTCGGGGGTCGATGGGAAGACGACCTTGAGGCCCGGGATGTGGACGAGCCACGCCTCGAGCTGCTGCGCGTGCTGGGCGCCCGGCGACCAGCCGGCGCCGCCCTGGGTGCGCACCGTCAGCGGCACCTTCAGCTGGCCGCCCGACATGTAGCGGTGCTTGGCGGCCTGGTTGACGATCTGCTCCAGCGAGAGCGTCAGGAAGTCCTCGTACATGATCTCGACGACCGGCCGCATGCCCTGCATGGCCGCGCCGATGCCGGCGCCGACGATCGCCATCTCGGAGATCGGCGTGTTCCGGACCCGCTCCGGCCCGAACTCGTCGAGCAGGCCCTGCGTGACGCCCATCGAGCCGCCCATCTCGGCGATGTCCTCGCCCATGATGAAGACGTCCTCGTCCTTGCGCATCGCCGCCGCCAGCGCGTCGCGCACCGCCTCGCGATAGCTCAGCTCGGGCATCGGAGCTCCTTTACATGGACAGTCCATGTTAAGAGGCGCACAGTCCCCGCCCGCGCGCTACGCATAGACATTCTTGAGGGCGTCCTCGGGCTTCGGGTCAGTCCCGTTCTTGGCGAACTCGACGGAGTGGTCGACGACCTCCTGCACCTCGCGCTCGACGCTCTGGACGTCGTCGTCCGAGAGCTCGAGCCGCGTCCGCAGCAGCGTCAGGGGATCCTGCTCCTCGTTGACCTCGCGGATGTCGTCCTTGGAGCGGTAGACCTGCGGGTCGCCGATGTAGTGCCCATGCAGGCGGTAGGTCTCGACGTCGAGGAAGACGGGCCCCTCGCCGGAGCGGGCGTGCTCGAGCGCCTCGACCGCCTTCGCGTGGACCTCCTCCACGTCCTGACCGTTCACCTTCTCGGCGCGCATGTCGTAGGCGAGCGCGCGCTTGGACATGTCGTCCCAGACGGGCGAGTGCTGCCAGCCTGGCGTGGACTCGGCCCAGCGGTTGTTCTCGCAGACGAAAACCGTGTGCGTGCCCCACAGCTGGGCGAGGTTGAGCGACTCGTGGAAGGTGCCGATATTGGTCGCGCCGTCTCCGAAGAACGCGACGGCGACACGCGGCTCGCCGCGCAGCTTGAAGGCGAGCCCGGCCCCGACGATCGCGGGCAGACCGCCGCCGACGACGGCGTTCGCGCCCAGGTTGCCGCGCTCGACGTCGTACAGGTGCATGGAGCCGCCGTAGCCGTGCGAGCAGCCCTCGAGCTTCCCGTACAGCTCAGCCATCAGCTCGTTCGGATGGGTGCCGAGCGCGAGCGTGTGGCCGTGGGCGCGGTGGGTGGAGGCCATGACGTCGCCCTCCTCCATCGCGCGGCACACCCCGACCGCCACCGCCTCCTGGCCGATGGCGACGTGCAGGAATCCCGGCAGCTCGCCGGCGCGGAAGCGCTCCTCGACCGCCTCCTCGAAGCGGCGGATGAGGAGCATCTCGCGGAAGCACTCCCGGAGCTCCTCCCCGCTCAGAGTTCCCTTGCGCTCGACCTTCGCCATCGCGGACGTCAGTGTATGTACGCTGGCCGCCTTGACGCTCCAGGGGCAGTGGCAGGCGATCAGGACGTCATTCCCGCAGGGCTGGGGCGATGCCCGCTTGCTGCTGCGGACGGACGATCCGGCGACCGCGCAGCGGGTGAACGCGCTGCTCGCCTCGCTGGCCTCCGGGCGCAGCGGCACGGACGTTCGCTTCAGCGTCTCGCGCGTCTCAGGGCCCGGCGAGGACGCCGTCCGCAGGCTTCTGGGCCGGCTCGACGACGAGGGCATCGCCGGCACGCTCGAGCTCGTCGGCACCACCCAGACGCAGCCGCAGCCGCCGGGGTCGGTCCCGCAGGCAGTGCCTGCGGCCGGCCGTGTGCCGTTGCGGCTCTCCTCGGGCGGGTCGACGCCGCTCGTCGCCCAGTGGGACGAGGCGCTCGCGGAGCTGCCGCCCGACTGGAGCGACCTGCTGGCCGAGGTCGAGATCGACTCGAGCGACCTGCTCGACCGCACCGCACTCCTGCTCGCCCCGGTGAACCCGGCACGGGACGGCGAGCGCCACGCCTTCCGTTTCCGCAGCGCTCGCACCCGCGGCTACGGCGCGTCGGCAGGCATGGCGCGCCAGTGTCTCGCCCGGGTCGACGGCGAAGGCATCCCGGCTCGCTTCACGCTCGTGCGCGCACTCTCGGACACCGAGCCGGTGTACACCCAGGGTCCGGTCTGGTACGTCGACGGGAAGACGGTTTAAGTGCCCCGCCCGGCAATGCGCTTCATCACCTCCGGCTGCTGCAAAGCCTCGCCGGGCGGTGTCCTCAGTCGCCCACGTACTGTTATGTACGCGGGCTCCCTGCGTCCGAGCCCGGCGAGCTTTTCGCAGCCGGCGGCGGGGGCGCATCACCGGACGGACCACTAATGCCCGATCCGGTGAGCTGGCTCCTGATCGAGTCCGGCTGGGAGGTGCGCGGCGCCGACGGCTCGGAGCTCGGCTCGATCGCCGAGGTCGTCGGCGACTCGGGCAAGGACATCTTCAACGGGCTCGTCGTCTCGCCCGGACTGCTGAAGCAGAACCGGTACGTCGCCGCCGAGCGGGTCGCCGGGATCGTCGAGGGGCGGGTCGAGCTCGATCTCGGCGAGCGGGACTTCGACGCGCTACCCGAGCACGAGCAGCCACCGCCCCAGGCGGAAGTCCGAGCGGACACCACCGACCTTCGCTAGCCGAGCTCGGCGGTGGCGCGGACGACGCCGGCGCGCGGGTGGCGCGCCTCGATCTCGACCGTGCCCCCTGCCGGCGCCTCGACAACCCACTCGAGCTTCGTCCGATCCGACGTGGCATCGTCGGACCACCACCAGAGCAGGCTCCGCCGGTCGACCCGGCCTGCGAGCTGACCCGCCTCGGTCTTGCGGTCGCCGGCCGCCAGCGTCGCCCCCTCCGGCAGCGTCAGCTCGACCTCGAGCGGCCGCACCGCCTTCCGCTCCACCGCCTTCTCCGTCACGTTCGTCGGCAGCCACCCCGTGTTGTGCAGGACGAGCCGGATCGCCCACGCGCCGGCGCCCACCGCCGTCACCTCGAGCGCGTGCAGCTCGAGCCGCGGCGACACCAGTGCGTGCCAGATCGCCCAGTCCGTGTGCGGCGCGACCTCCTGCTCGAGCAGGTGCAGCGGCACGTTCGCCCAGCACGAGAACGTGTTCCACCCGCCAAGCTCGACGGGGCCGAGCTGCGGATGGTCGAACGGATACCAGCTGACGTAGCCGGCGCCGCCGAGCGCCTCGTCGCTCCAGCGCAGCAGCTTGAGGTCGTCCTCGACCGGATGGTCGCGCAGCCAGTCGATGTAGCCGTAGCCCTCGATCCCCGCCTCCCGCTGCGGGCTCCAGAACTCCGTCACCCACGAGTAGATGCCGAGGTGGTCGTAGAACCAGTCGTTGACCGCCCCCTTGATCGACGACTTCGGGTCGTACTTGAACTCGTGGAAGACCGAGATCGCGGGGTAGCCCGTGCGTCGCGTCGCCTCCTCCCCGAGCAGCTCGAACGCGCGCAGGTCGAAGGTCGGGAAGTGGTCGTCGGGATGGGCCGAGTAGGGCCGCAGATGGACGCCGCTGAAGGTGTGGTAGGCGACGTGGCCGCAGATGTTGGGCCGGTCGGTGACCGCCTGCACGTACGCGCGAATCTCAGGCTCCGATGTCGCATACGGGCCTGCCCCGCGCTGCTCGCCCTCGGGGGCCCACTCCATCGGGAAGTTGCGGTTGAGATCGAGCCCCTCCACGGGTCGCGCCAGCGTGATCGAGACGCCGTCGAAGTTGCGAATCGCACCCTCGGGCAGCACCCGGTAGAAGTCGCCGTCCTCCGCCGCCTCGTCCGGCTCGCGCCGAACCAGCAAGCGCGGCTCCTCCGGGTGTGCCTTCCACGACCCGTTCGAGTCCGGCACCCGCATCATCAGGATGCGGCCGTCGCCGTCGAGGTCCTCGGCCCGCAGGCCGTCCTGCTCCTCGGCCAGCGGCCAGGGACGGACGCTCGAGCGCACGAACCGGGGCCGGTCGGCGAGCGCGAGCTCGGCGCCGTCGGGGTTCAGTCGCGGCACGACGTAGAAGGTGCGGGTGTCGAGCGCGCGCGTGACGGCGGGATCGTCGCCGTAGCCGGTGACGAGGCGGTCGATGAGGTGGAGCGCGGCGGCGCAGCCGGTCACCTCGATCGCGTGGATGTTCGCCTCGACGAGGAACGCAGGCTTCTCGTCGGCCGGACCGGTGTCGGCGTTCGTGACCGTCACGAGCCAGATGTCGCGCCCCTCGTAGGACGTCCCGATGCTCTCGAGCCCCACGAGCCGCGGGTGGTCGTCGCGCCAGCCGTGCAGCAGCGCGGTCAGCTCCTCGTAACGGACGAACCGGTCGGTCGGGCGGGCGTGCACGGCGCGGAGGATCGTAGGCGAGCCGCGCCGGGCACGTGAAACATGCCTCAGGGAGTCCTGATGCTGCCTGCCCGGGCGACAGGGAGCGTTTCGACCCGTCGCCAGCGCGGTACGCTTGACGCGATGCTGCGCAAGTTCATGTGGACCGGCCTGTACGCGTCGCTGGCGGCGGCTGCGACACTGGCCGCGCGCCGGGCCGCCTCGGGCATCTGGCGCATCGCGACGGGCGAAGAGCCGCCGGCCAAGCGATGACGAAGGCCGACCTGCTCGTCGAACGCGCGGCGGACAAGCTGCAGGCGCTCGCCAACGACTTCGCGGCCAAGGGCGGCCCGCAGGCGAAGATCGCCGAGGAGCTCGCCGACGACGCTGCCTTTTTGCGCAAGCTGAAGCCGAGCCTCATGGTCGCGCGCATCAGGGGCGACGCGCCCAGGAACCAGAAGCCGGGTGCGGGCGTGGTCGCCCCGTCGGGCCCGCAGCTCGGCGCCCGCCCGGCCGGAAAGCCCACGAAGGCGGCCGGCGGGCCAAGCCCGTTCCTCGTCGTTGGACTCGCCTTCGCCGTCGGCATCGCCGTGGCGAAGGTCGTCGACTGGAGAGGTCATGCACACCCCCGAGACTGAGACTGCCGAGAGCGTCGGCCAATCGAACGGCGTCGGCGCGGCGGCGAAGCAGGTCGCCGAGCGCGCCAGCTCGCTCGCCCGGCTCGAGCTCGAGCTCGCGCAGTTCGAGCTGAAGCGCAAGGCGGCAGCGATCGGCAAGGGCGCCGGCTTCGGTGCCGGCGCTGCGCTGGTGGGTCTCTACGCGGTCGGGTTCGCGTTCGCCACGATCGCCGCTGCGCTCGCGACGTTCATGCCGGTCTGGCTCGCACTCCTGGTCGTCACCGCGTTCCTCGTCACGCTCGTCGGCATCCTCGGCTGGCTCGCGCTGCGCTCGTTCAAGCGCGGAGGCTCGCCGGTGCCCGAGCAGGCGATCCACGAGGCGAAGCAGACCACCGAGGCGCTGAAGAGTTGATGGCACAGAACTCCCGCTCAGCCGAGGACATCCGCCAGCAGATCCAGGTCGAGCGCGCCGAGCTGTCGCGCGCCGTCGAGGACCTTCGCACCGGTCTGGGCGAGGCGACCGACGTCGGCGGCAAGCTCCGGGCGAACCTCCCGGTCGCGGCGGGGGCCGCCCTGGCCGCGGGCTTCGTCCTCGCGGGCGGCATCGGGGCGACCGTCCGCCTGATGTTCCGCCGCGGCCGCGAGGGCTCGACGATGGCCCGCTTCGGCCGCTTCGTCGTTGTCGACCGCGAAGACTGACCCCCAGAGCGGCGGCGTCGCACCCTCCGGCCCCCAGCGGCTGACGAGGCGCGACTGGCTCGACGCGGCCAAGCGCAGCGGCAAGGGCTTCCTCGCCGACGACTGCATGGGGCTCTCGCAGCAGATCGCGTTCAGCTCGCTGCTCGCCTTCATCCCGTCGCTCGTCGTCTTCGTCGGGCTGCTCGGGCTGCTCGGCGCCTTCGACGAGCTCCGCACCTTCCTCGGCACGGTCGCGCCGGGCGCCGTCATCGACGCGATCGAGCTGGCGGAGGAGAACTCGCAGGGAACCGGCGGCTCGGCCGTCGCCGTGCTGGTCGGCACGTCGCTTGCGGTCTGGGCGGCCAGCGGCGCGATGGGCTCGGTGATCAAGGCGATCAACCGCGCCTACGACCGCCAGGAGACGCGCCCGTTCTGGCAGGTGCGGCTGACCGCGATCGTGCTGGTCGTCGTCACCGGCATCGTCACCGCCGGCGTCTTCGTCCTGATCGTCTTCGGCGGCCCCCTGGGCGAGGCGATCGCCGAGAAGGCCGAGCTCGGCGGCGTGTTCGACGTCATCTGGACGATCGTCCGCTGGCCGATCGCGTTCGTGACGATCCTCTTCTTCTTCGCGTTCGCGTACTACCTGGCCCCCGACGTGCGACAGCGCAACTGGAAGTGGGTCTCCCCCGGCTCGGTCGTCGGCGCCGTCGGCTGGCTGGTGCTCTCGTCCCTCTTCGCCCTCTACACGAGCTCCGCCGGCTCGTACAACGAGACCTACGGCTCCCTCGCCGGCGGCATCGTGCTGCTGCTCTGGCTCAACTACTCGGCGTTCGCGCTGCTCTACGGCGCCGAGCTGAACGCCGAGCTCGACCGCCAGGCCGCGATCAGGGCCGCCGGCGGGCCGGACGCCGGGCTGATCGACCCGTCCCGGCGGCTCAGGTCGCCCTGAGCGTGCCCTTGAGCGTCGGGCGAGCGTCCGAGAAGTAGCGGTAGACCGCGCCCTTGCGGAGCGTCAGCTTCCAGGTGGCGGTGCCCCGGAACGCCTTGCCGGTCCTGCGGTTCACGCCGGGCCCGACCAGGTGGAAGCTCTCGGTCCTGGAGCGGTCGGAGACGACGACCGAGTAGCTGCCCGCCTTGACGCGGGCGCTCTTTGCCCCCGCCTTGGTGCCGAGCTTGATCGTCCGGCCCGGGCCGACCGTGCCGTACAGCTTCGGCTGGGCGGGCGCTGCCGCACCCACGCGGAAGGTCTTGCGCATCGAGGTCGGGTGCACGTCGCAGAAGAACGTGTAGGTGCCGACCGCGAGCATGACCTCCCAGGTCGCGTCCTCGATCTCCTCGACGCCCGTCGTCTCGTCGACACCGCCCGGCCCGCGGAGGTGGAAGCTGTGATCCGCCGCCAGGTCCTTGACCTCGACGGTGTACGCGCCGGGGTCGAGGCGGGTGACGCCGCCGCTGTCGCCGCGCAGCGAGATGGTGAAGCCCGGCCCCACGACGCCGGTCAGCGTGCCGCCCGCGCCGTACCCGAGTGGCACGGCCGCGATAGCGCCGACGCCGAGTACGAGCAGCAGCCCGACCCTGCGCATCCCCGTCCTCTATAGCGCAATTCGGCGCCGGGCGCCAGCGATCTCAGGCGCGCAGCTCCGCGCGAAAGCGCTCGGCGAGCGCCGCCACGATGCGACCGCGCAGCGCCGCGGCGTCTTCGTCCGACAGCGTGCGGGCCGGCGACTGGAAGAGCGCCGCGAACGCGATCGACTTCCGCCCTGCGCCGACCTGGGGGCCGCGATAGACGTCGAAGGGACGCAGCTCGCGCAGCTCCGGCCCGGCGGCCTCCCTCGCTGCGGCCACGAGCTCGCCCGCAGTGACGCCCTCGTCGACGACGAAGGCCAGGTCCTGCTTGACGGCCGGGAACGTGATCACGTCCTCGTAGAGCGGCAGGTCGACAGCGCGCGCGAACAGCGCATCGAGGTCGAGCTCCCAGTAGCCCCAGCCGTCGTCGAGCTCCTCGACGATCCCCTCGGCGAGACGGGCGCTCCGGCCCTCGCCGCGCTCGAGCTCGACCGGTAGGTGCAACGCGCCGTATAGCGCCTCGACAGCTCCCTTGGCCCGGAAGAAGCCACCCGCGGTGATGCCCGCCACGTGCCACGGCTCGTTCGGCAGCTCGTCGCCCGAGGGCAGATAGACATGCGCGAGCTCGAAGAGCGCGATGCGCTCGACGCCGGCGTTCGCGTTCCGGCGTGCGGACTCGAGCAGCCCGTGCCGGAGGTCCGGGCGCAGAGCGGCCAGCTCGCTCGACAGCGGCTCCGGAAGCTCGATCCTGCCGTCGCCCGCAGGCACGAAGCTCCACGTGTAGGCCTCGTGGTAGCCGGCGCCCACCAGCACGTCCTCGACCAGGCGCCGCAGCCGCTGCTCGCGTGTTAGCTGGCCGAACATGGCCTGCCGCTCGGGCAGCGTCGCCGGCACCTCCTCCATGCGGAAGCGGACGACCTCCTCGACGAGGTCGACGGAACGTGTGACGTCGAGCGCGCGCCAGGTCGGCACGGTGACGGTGCCGCCATCGCCGACGTCGAAGCCGATGCGCCCGAGCGTCTCGCGCTGCTCGTCCTCCGGGAAGGACATCCCGGAGAGCCGGTCGGCGAGCTCGGGGCGGAGCTGGACGACCGGCCGCGCGGGCAGGCCCTCGTGCACATCGGTCGCGCCCGTCCAGCGCGCCCCCGCGAGCTCGACGAGGAGCTGGGTGGCGTAGTCGGCTGCGGCCTCGGCTGCGTACGGGTCGACCCCCTTCTCCCAGCGGGTCGAGGACTCGCTGCGCAGGCGCAGGCGGCGCGACGTGCGCAGGACCGTGACGGCGTCGAAGCAGGCTGCCTCGAGCAGCAGGTCGGAGGTCTCGGCACGCACCTCGCTCTGCTCGCCGCCCATGATCCCGGCGATCGCAACCGGCTCGGAGGCGTCTGCGATGACCAGATCCGAGGCCTCGAGGCGGCGGTGCTCGCCGTCGAGCGTCCGCAGCTCCTCGCCTGCGCGGGCGCGGCGGACGACGATCCGCCCGTCGCGGAGCCGGGCGAGGTCGAAGGCGTGCAGCGGGCTGCCGGTTGCGAGCATGACGTAGTTCGTGACGTCGACAACGTTGGAAATCGGGCGCATGCCGGCCAGGTGCAGCCGGGCGCGGAGCCAGGGTGGCGAGTCGCCGACGGCGGCGCCGCGCAGGACACGGCCGAGGTAGCGGGGGCAGCCCTCGACGTCCTCGACGCGCACGTCCACCGGCTCGTCGCCGGGCGCCAGTCCCGGCGCGAGCCCGGGCAGCGGCCTGAGCTCGCCGCCGGCGACCGCGGCCACCTCTCGCGCGATGCCGTAGATCCCCGTCAGGTCGGGCCGGTTGAAGATCGTCTCGATCTCGAGCACGGTCTCGCGGAGCGGTAGGACTTCCGCGAGCGGCGTGCCCGGCTCGTGGTCGCCCGCCAGCACCATGATCCCGGCGTGGTCGGCACCGAGGTCGAGCTCCCGCTCGGACAGGATCATCCCGCGGGATCGCTCGCCCCGGAGCTTGGCCTCGCCGAGCGGCTCGTCGGCACCGGGCAGGAGCGCACCGGGAAGCGCCACGGCGACGGTGGCCCCGGCGCCGAAGTTCCACGCGCCGCAGACGATCTGGCGCGGCTCGTCCTCGCCGACGTCCACCTGGCAGAGCTGAAGCCGGTCGGCATTCGGGTGCTTGCCGGCCTCGAGGACCCGCGCGACGCGGAACAGCCCCTGGTTGCCGTCCAGATCGGTCACGCCGCGCTCGACGATGCGAGTGACCTCGCAACTCGCGAAGACGAGCCGGCGCGCCAGCTCGGCGAGCGGCAGGTCGAACGCGACGTATTCGCGCAGCCAGGAGACGGGGACCTTCACGCGCCGACCCTCCCCTGCAGCAGCCCACCGCGCCCCACCTGGGATGACGTGGCGCTTCGGCGGCACGTTCGAGCAAGAGGCTGGCAGCCACGAAGTCGCGCGAGCCGCTGCGTCGTGGCTCGCATCAGAACTGCCCCAGGAAGCGGATGTCGTTCTCCCAGAACAGCCGCAGGTCAGGGATGCCGTGACGGGCGAACGCGATCCGGTCGATGCCGAGACCGAAGGCGAAGCCCTGCCACTCCTCCGGGTCGTAGCCGACCGCCTCGAAGACGTTCGGGTCGACCACGCCGGCGCCGCCCATCTCGATCCAGCCAGACGCCTTGCAGAGGGAGCAGCCGGTTCCGTCGCACAGGTAGCAGGTCATGTCGAACTCGACCGAGGGCTCGGTGAAGGGGAAGAAGCTCGTGCGCATGCGGATCTCGCGGCGGCCGCCGAAGACCGCGCTCGCGAAGTGCTCCACCGTGCCGCGAAGGTCGGCGAGCGTGATGCCGCGGTCGACCGCGAGCGCCTCCACCTGATGGAAGATCGGGGTGTGCGTCGCGTCGATCGCGTCCCGGCGGTACACCCGCCCGAGCGAGACGAGGTAGACGGGCGGCTGCTTCTCGAGCATCGCCCGGATCTGGGACGGCGACGTGTGGGTGCGGAGCAGCGTGCCGTCGTCAACGTAGAACGTGTCCTGCGGGTCCCGGGACGGATGGGCCTCCGGCTGGTTGAGCGCGTCGAAGTTGTGCCAGACGGTCTCGACCTCGTGCCCGTCGTAGACCTCGTAGCCGAGGCCGAGGAAGACGTCCTCGATGCGGCGGCGGAGCTGGGTGATCAGGTGGAGCGAGCCCCGGGTGCGCCCTCGCCCGGCAGGGTCGGGTCGAAGCCCGCCGTCGCGGCGGCCGCGACGGCGGCGCGGGCGTCCTGCTCGAGGGCGGCGGCCCGTGCCTCGACGGCCGCCTCGAGCCGCTCGCGAACCTGGTTGAGCGCCATGCCGCTCTCGCGGTCACGCACCTGGCGCAGCGCGAGCTTCAGCTCGCTCTTGCGCCCGAGGTAGCGGACACGCGCCTCGTCCAGCTCGTCGCTCGACGCCGCGGCATCGATGGCCGCGCGCGCATCGCGCTCGAGCGCCTCGACGTCCACGGCGGCGACTCTAGTGGGCGGGGCGGCTCGGGTGTCGTCGGTGTGCATCGGGTCTCCTGGGTCGGCGCAGCCTGGCGGACGGACGGGCGGCCCCGGCTCGCTCGGTCTGACGGCGGTGCGCTACGCGACCCCGTCCCCGGGCACGAGCCGGGGCCGGGGAAACAGCAAGGTCGCGAGCGTCTGCGCCATGCCTTCACCATACCCGGGCTCCAGGAGCGACACAATCGGCGCGTGACGAGCCCCTACGAGCCGATCGCGCACCTCTTCGACGCCTGGAGCCGAAGCGTCGTCGAGGACATCCCGTTCTACGTCGAGGAGGGGCTCGCAGCCGGGGGGACGGTGGTCGAGCTCGGCGTCGGCACGGGCCGCATCGCCATCCCGCTCGCCCGCGCCGGCGTGCGCGTGATCGGCGTGGACGACTCGCCGGCGATGCTCGCGCGCTGCCGGGAGGAGGCGGAGGCCGCCGGCGTCTCCGAGCAGCTCGAGCTGCAGGCCGGTGACCTGCGCCGCCCACTCGTCTCCGAGCGGGCACGGCTCGTGATCTGTCCCTTTCGCGCCTACTTGCACCTGCTGACCGAGGACGAGCGGCGCGACGCGCTGGCCGCTGCGCTGGCGCTGCTCGAGCCGGGCGGCAGGCTCGTCTTCGACGTGTTCGCACCGGATGCGGACGACATCGCCGAGACCGACGGCCTCTGGCTGGAGCGCGAGCCGGCGATCTGGGAGCGAGCCGACTGGGACGCGACCCGCCGCACGCTCACCCTCCGCGTCCGCGGCACAGGCGGCGCGACGGCGATGACGCTTGCATGGGTGACGCCCGACGAGTGGCGTGCTCTGCTGGAGGACGCAGGGTTCGAGATCGTCGCCCACTACGGCTGGTTCGACCGGCGGCCCTATGCGGGCGGTGAGGACTCCATCTGGGTCGGGCGGCGCCCCGCCTGACGCGCCTCAGCGGCGCCTGGCACCAGGCGTGGACGGCGAACCGACATGTCCGGCCTCGGCAGGGCGTAAGCTCGCGCCGTGGTCTGGGTGCTCGGCTCAGTGGCGGCGCTCGTCGTCATCGCGCTCGCGGTGGTGCTGCTCTACAACCGGCTCGTCCGGCTGCGCAACCGCGCCGAGAACGCCTGGTCGCAGGTGGACGTCCAGCTGCGACGCCGCTACGACCTGATCCCGAACCTGGTCGAGACCGTCAAGGGGTACGCCTCGCACGAGCGAGCGACGTTCGAGGAGGTGACGCACGCCCGCACCGCGGCCCAGGAGGCGCGCACCGTCGAGCAGCAGGCCGAAGCCGAGAACATGCTCACGGCCGCGCTCGGGCGCCTCTTCGCCGTCGCCGAGGCGTACCCGGAGCTGCGCGCGACCGAGAACTTCCAGCAGCTCCAGGCGCAGCTCGAGGAGACGGAGTCGAAGATCGCCGTCTCACGCCAGGTCTACAACGACACGGTGCTGACGTACGACACCGCGATCGAGTCCGTGCCGACGAACATGGTCGCCCAGCTGTTCGGCTTCCGGCCCCGGCAGTACTTCGAGCTCGAGCAGCCGGCCGCGCGCGAGGCGCCGCGGGTCTCGTTCTGACCCGCAGGCTCGCGGCGGCCGCCGCCTCGCTTGCGGCGCTCGCGGCCGTCGCCGCTCCCCAGGCCGCCGCCAAGTCGTTCACGCTGCCCCAAGCCGCGGTCAACGTCGAGATCGCCCAGGACGGCTCGCTCCGGGTCGCCGAGCGGATCACGTTCACCTTCGACGGCTCGTTCTCGGGCGCGTTTCGCGAGATCCCGCTGCGCGACGGGGAGTCGATCGACGACGTCTACGTCGCCGAGGCCGGTCGCCGCTACCGCCAGGGAGCGTCGGCCGAGCTCGGCAGCTCGGGCGACCCGGACACGTTCGGGACCGCCGATACGGACCGCGGGCTCCGCGTCGTCTGGCACTACCGCGCCGCGTCCGAGCAGCGCACGTTCACGATCGGCTACCGGCTCCGCGGGCTCGCCGTCGCCTACGACGACGTCGTCGACGTCAACCTGAAGGTCTGGGGCGACGAGTGGGAGGTCGGGCTCGCGCAGCTGGGGGCGACGCTGACGCTGCCCGGCCAGGCGAGCGGGAGCCGCTACCGGGTCTGGGGTCACCCGCAGTGGGTCCGAGGCGACGTCTCGCGCACGCCGCGGGCCGCCCTGCTGCGCGCGCTCGACGTCTCGCCCGGCCAGTTCGTCGAGCTGCGCGTTGTCTTCCCCCGCGAGCTCCTGACGTCCACCGCCGGCGCCAGGGTCGAGCCCGGGCGCGCCCTCAACCGCATCGTCGCCGAGGAGGCCGCCGACGCCAGGCAGATCGAGCGGGATCAGGAGCGCATCGACGACGCCGTCGACGACATCGGCCGCTGGCTCCTCGTCCTGCTTGCACTCGCGGTCGGGCCCGCGCTCGCCCTCACAGGCCTCACCTACTGGCGGTACGGGCGCGAGCAGTCCACCGGCTACGACCGCGAATACGAACAGGAGCCCCCGTCCGACACGCCGCCTGCCCTCGTCCCCCCGCTCCTGCGCCAGTCGAAACACGTCGGCGCAGCGGAGTTCACCGCCACCCTCTTTGACCTTATCCGCCGCGGCGTCTACGCCGCCAAGCCGGTCACGACCGAGAGGAAGACGTGGGCCGGGCTGCGCACCCAGGAGGTCGCCGACCTCGAGATCAGCCGCGCCTCGGTCGGGCAGCTCGAGCCCTGGGAACGGCCGGTGGACAGGGTGGTCGACGCCGTGCTCGACGGCTCACCCGAGCGGCTGTCGAGCTTCCGCGAGCGCATCGAGGCTGAGCGGACGTCGAACGCGAAGCGCTTCAGCGACTTCAAGGAGAGCGTCGAGCGCGCGATCGGCGCCAAGCGCTGGTACGCCGACGCGATCTGGCCGCTCGTCGCGGGCCTGGTGCTGCTGGGCGCCGTGGGTGCACTGCTGCTCGTCGTTGGCATCCAGCGCTGGCGGCCACTCGCCCCGCGCTGGAACGACGTCGTGCTCATCGCGCTCGGCGTCTGCGGCGTCGTCAACGCCGGTGTCCTCCTGCTCGGCGCGTTGCGGGCGCCGCTCTGGCGCCGCCGCCGCCGCGCCGCCCAGGAGGAGGCCGAGCGCTGGGCGGCGTTTCGCCGGTACCTCACGGACTTTCCGCGCCTCGACGTCGCGCCGCCTGCCTCGCTCGAGCTCTGGGAGCGCTACCTCGTCTACGGGATCGCGTTCGGCATCGCCGAGCGCGTGCTCCAGGGCGCTCAGCTGCACATGCCGCCGCCCCTGCACGACGAGAGCTCCATCTACTGGATCAGCCCAGGCGGCGACCTCGGCTCCGGCCCCTCGGCGCTCGGCATCTCCGACCTGAGCGCCGGCTTCGGGGAAGCGCTCGCCCCACCCGGGAGCGGGTCGGGAGGCGGAGGCGGCGGCTTCTCGGGTGGCGGCGGCGGCGGAGGCGGCGGCGGCGGGGGCGGCGCCTGGTAGACGCTCGCCGCGGCGTCTCCGGCGCCCGCGGGCTCGCTCGCGTGGGGGAAGCCCGGTTTCCCCCCGGACCCCCTCGTTGGTCAGACGCGCCGGGTCGCGCTTGTGGCTGCTGCCGGCAGAGCCGGCCTCCGCCGGTCGGCGCGGGTCGTGCCGAGCTGGTCGCCCAGTCGCCGTCGCTTCGCTGCGGACGAGAGCCTTCCCCGCGGTCCGAGGCGGAGCGGCTAGCGGCGCTGTTCCAGGGAGAAGCGGTTGCCGTCGGGGTCGCGGGCGTCGAAGACCCTGGTGCCGGGCACCGGCTCCCTGATCTCTGTCACGTCGACCCCAGCGGCTGCCAGCCGCGCGTGCTCGCGGTCGAGGTCAGCCGTCATGAACGTCGGGTCCGGCTCGCCGACGCCGCGCTCCCGCCGGTCGATCGGGTGCAGGCAGAAGGTGCACTCGCCGGTCGCGAACGTCGACCAGTGCTCGCTGACGTACGCGGGCTCGAGGCCGAGCACGTCCCGGTAGAAGCCGAGCGCCGCGTCCATGTCGCGGACGTAGACGATGACCTCGCCGAGCCTCACAGCAGCTCGACCGTGTCGCCCGGCGCGATCCGGCCGTCCTCGAGCACGCGGGCGAGCATGCCGCGGCGCCCGGCGAGCTCCGCCTGCAGGCCCGGGCGGATCTCGTCCATCCGCTCGCAGGGGTCGCACACCATGCTGATCTCGAGCAGCGCCTCGCCGGCTCGCACCCGCTGACCGAGCGGCCAGCGTTGCACGTCGTCGCCCTCGACCGTGATGTTCTCGCGGATCCGGCCCGGCTCGACGCCGACGGCCTGCAGATGCTCGAGCGAGGCGAGCAGCACCTGCCGCTTGGTTCCCGGCCGGGCGTGCGCGCATCCCTCGAGCCCGTGGCCGGCGACCGCCGTCACCGCGTCACGCGCGTCCATGCGCCCGCTCTTCTTGGCCGGCGACACCCACACGTGCGAGACCCTCGCCACGCTACGCCCCCCAGCCCGGCGGAGCGTCATGGCGGCCCTCGGCGACGTTCCACGTCTCGCGGAGCTCGGCCCACCACTCCACGGCCGCGCGGTCACCGGACGCGATCGGCATGCCGAACCCGACTGCGACCTCAGCCTGTCTCGACGTCACGTCCCGCCAGTACGCGCGAATGCCCTCATGGCCGACGTGGGGCGACTCCAGGGGATGCGAACGCTAGAGCGCCTCCTCGGTGCACCAGCGCTCGACGAACGAGGCGTCGCGATCGCGCCACGCACGGAAGTACTCCTGATCCACTCGGGCGAGCTCATGCCTGCGGATTCTGCCTTCGCCACTCGTAAAGGGCCACGGTTCCGGCCATGGCGACATTGAGCGACTCGCCGGCGGGCTGCGCGATCGTGACGACGGCGTCGCAGCGCCGGACGACCTCCTCGGGCAGGCCGTCGCGCTCGGCGCCGAGGACGAGCGTGGCTCCGGCGGCGAGCTCGACCTCCCCGAGCGGCGCGCCGCCTCGCGCGGCGAGTGCCAGCCACGGACGAGGCGCGTCGTCGAAGGCGACGAGGGGCATTCGGAAGACCGCGCCGGCGGATGCGCGCAGCGCCTTCGGGCCGGTCGGGTCGGCACAGCCCGGCGACAGGGCCACAGAGCCCGCTCCGAACGCGTCGGCCGCGCGCAGCAGCGTGCCGAGGTTCCCCGGATCCCCCACCCGCCAGAGGCCGAGGCCGCCGCCCCGGGCAGGCCCGGCCGGCAGATCGGCGCGTCGGATCACCGCCAGCACGCGGGCGTGGTGCCCGAGGGTCGAGACCTCGGCCAGCAGCGCAGGCGTGACCAGCTCGGCCTCAGGGAGCCGGCCGGTCAGCGCCGGCCGCTCCGCGTCGACGAGCACCGCCTCGGGCTCGATGCCCGCGTCCAGCGCCGCCTCGACCAGGTCCTCGCCCTCACACACGAAGAGGCCGAGCCGCTCGCGGGCGCGCCGTGAGCGCAGGCGGCGAACCAGCTTCAGTCGCGGGTTGGCCGCCGACGTGATCACGCGCCCGCCGAAGCCTGCACGATCGCGACGACAGCCCGTCGCCCGAGCCAAGGGGGTCTCTCGAAGGGTGACCCAGACGCTCCCCCTTCGAGAGGGCGATGCGCCGGGGCCGAGAGCGTCGCGTCGCTCTCGGCCCGGGCGAGAGCGGTCACAGCCTCAGGCGGCGCGTTCCGCGCTGTCCAGGGCCGCCTTCGCCTGCTCGACGATGCCGGCGAACGCCGCCGGGTCGCTGACGGCGAGATCAGCGAGCACCTTGCGGTCGAGCTCGATGCCCGCTCGCTTGCACCCGGCGACGAACTGGTTGTACGAGAGCCCGTTCTGCCGCGCCGCCGCATTGATCCGCAGGATCCAGAGCCGGCGGAAGACCCGCTTCTTGGCCTTGCGATCGCGGTACGCGTAGACGAGCGAGCGCTCGACCTGCTCCTTCGCGAGCTTGTAGCTCGAGTTGCGGCGGCCGAAGTAGCCCTTCGCCTGCCCGAGCACCTTCCGGCGCTTCTTGCGCGCGTGAACGGATCGCTTCACCCTCGGCATCTACGACTCCTTCCGGCCCTTGCCGCCCAGCAGGCGGCTGACCTCGCGCACGTCCGCGCCGGCGACCTCCACGACCTTGCGGAACCCGCGCTTACGCTTTGCGGACTTCTTCTCGAGCTTGTGTGCTCGCATCGTCGGGCGCCGGAGCAGCTTCCCCCGCCCCGTCACCTTGAACGTCTTCTTCGCTCCGCTGTGCGTCTTCTGCTTTGGCATCTCTCGTCACCCCTGCACTCTTGGTCGGACCCAGCAGCATGGTCATGTTGCGGCCGTCCTGGAGCGGCGGCTGCTCGATCATGCCGATCTCCTTCACGTCCTCGGCGAGGCGCATGAGCAGGTCGCGGCCGCGCTCCGGGTGGTACTGCTCGCGCCCCCGGAACATGATCGTGACCTTCACCTTGGCCCGCTGGTTGAGGAAACGGACGACGTGGCCCTTTTTGGTCTCGTAGTCGTGAACGCCGATCTTGGGCCTGAGCTTGATCTCCTTGACGTTGATGGAGATCTGGTGCTTACGCGCAAGCTTGGCCTTCTGCTCCTGCTCGTAGCGGTACTTGCCGTAGTCCATGACCCGCACCACCGGCGGATCGCCCTGCGCCGCCACCTCGACCAGGTCGAGCCCCTTCCCGTAGGCGTACTGCTGCGCCTCGGCGGTCGGCTTGATGCCGATCTGCGACCCGTCCTCGTCGACCAGGCGGACGTTGGGTACCCGGATCGCCTCGTTGACCCGCACCTGCGGCTGCGGCCTGACGGGCTCGAAGCGTGGCCCTCTGCGCGGTCTCAAATGCCCTTCACCAGCTCAGACTCCTCCTTCTCTAACGACGAAAGCCGCTGCATGCAGCGGCACGACCCTCCAACCTGTCGGTTGAACCTCCGAAGGCCCTCGCCCGGGAGGTGAGGAACGGGTCCGCTCCTGCTTGGCAGGCAGCCAGCCTAGCACTCCCGCGGGAGAACCCCTGGTTCCCCCGCGAGCCCCCTCCTTGCCGGCCTGGTCGTCGGACAGAGGTTTGTGGAGCCGCCCGCTCGCTCGCTGGCTCCAGCGCCTGCCTCTCGTTTGCCAGCCTCCCGGCCGGCCAAGCCGGCCTCCGGCGGCGAGCCGCGCGACCTCACCGAGTGCCGCGAACGGGAACCTACGGTTCCCTCGCCCTCCCTCTCGCTCCCACGGGAGAAATCCCTGGTTCCGCCGCGAGCCCCGTCCTCGCGGGCCTGGTGGTCGGAGAGCGGTCCGTGGAGCCGCCCCCGCTCGCTCGCTGGCTCCGGCGCCTGCCCCTCGCCTGCTGAACCTCCCGCCTCGGCGCCACTCGTCTTGCACTGCCGGCGGCGAACCGCGCGTTGCCGCCGCGCTACTGCGCCTCGGAGGAGAGCTGCTCCAGCTCCGCCAGAAGCTCTCCGAGGCTGACGGTCGACTGGCCGCCGCCGCGGTCTCGGACGGCGAGCGACTGCTCGGACTCGCGGTCTCCCCAGACGACCACCTTCGGCACCTTCTCCAGCTCGGCATCACGAATGCGCTTGCCGACCGTCTCGTCGCGGGCGTCGACGTCGACCCGGTAACCCTCCTCCTCGAGCCGCGAGCGGAGGCCGTCCGCCGCCTCGCGGTGGCCCTCGCCGACGGGGATCACGCGCACCTGCACCGGTGCAAGCCAGAACGGGAACGCGCCGCCGTAGTGCTCGATCAGGATGCCGATGAAGCGCTCGAACGAGCCGTAGAGCGCCCGGTGGATCATGTACGGCGTGTGCTCGGCGTTGTCGGCGCCCACATAGGTGACGCCGAAGCGCGCCGGCATCTGCGAGTCGAGCTGGATCGTCCCCATCTGCCAGGCGCGGCCGAGCACATCGGTCATGTGCAGGTCGATCTTGGGGCCGTAGAAGGCGCCGTCGCCCTCGTTGAGCTCATAGTCGACCCCGCGGCGCTCGAGCGCCGACCGCAGCGCCGCCTCCGTGAAGTCCCACTCCTCGTCGGTGCCGAGGCGGCTCTCCGGGCGGGTGGACAGCTCGAAGCTCGCTTCCATGCCGAAGCGCTCGTACAGCGCCATGGCGAAGTCGAGGCAGCCGAAGATCTCCTCCTCGATCTGCTCGCGCGTGCAGAAGATGTGCCCGTCGTCCTGGGTCACGTGACGGACGCGGGTGAGGCCGTGCAGCGTGCCGCCCGGCTCATCGCGATGGAGCGGCGCAGCCTCGACCAGGCGCACCGGCAGCTCCCGGTAGCTGCGGAGCGTGTGCCCGAAGAGGAGCACGTGACCGGGACAGTTCATCGGCTTGAGGCCGTAGAGCTGGTCGCCGTACGGGATCTGGAACATGTTCTCCCGGAACTTCTCCCAGTGCCCCGATGTCTCCCAGAGCGCCTTGTCGTAGATGAGCGGCGTCTTGACCTCGTCGTAGCCGCGCGCCCGGTTCTCGCGCCGCCGCAACGCCTCGAGCTCGTTCCAGATCGCCATCCCCTTCGGGTGCCACAGCGGCGAGCCCGGCGAGCGCTCGTCGAAGTGCACGAGATCCAGCTCGCGCCCGAGGCGGCGGTGGTCGCGGCGCTTCGCCTCCTCGAGCCGCTCGAGGTGCGCGTCGAGGTCGGCCTGTGAGTAGAAGGCCGTCCCGTAGATCCGCGTCAGCTGCGTGTTGCGCTCGTCCCCGCGCCAGTAGGCGCCGGCCAGGCCGGTCAGCTTCAGCGCCTTGATCGGTCGCGAGTCCTGCAGGTGCGGTCCGCGGCAGAGATCGGTGAAGTCGCCCTGGGTGTAGAGCGAGATGTCGCCCTCGGCCGTGTCGACGAGCTCGACCTTGTAGGGCTCGTCCTGCTCGTCGAACAGGCGGCGCGCCTCCAGCGCCGAGACCTCCCGGCGCTCCCAGGCCCGGCCCTCGTCGAGCTCGCGCGCGATCTCCGCCTCGATCTCCTCCAGGGCGTCCTCGCCGATGGGCTCGGGGAACTCGAAGTCGTAGTAGAAGCCGTTCTCGACGGGCGGCCCGATCGCGATCTTGACGCCGGGATAGAGGCGGCGCACGGCCTCGGCGAGCAGGTGGGCGGCCGAGTGGCGCAGCACGGCGAGCGCATCGGGGTCGCCCGTGTCGCGGGTCGTCAGGATCTGGATCTCGTCGCCGTTGGCCAAGGGCAGCCGCAGGTCGCGCACGCTGCCGTTCAGGCGCACAAGCACCGCCTGCTCGGCGAGCCTCGGGCCGATCGCGCGCGCGGCATCGAGCCCGGTGGCGCCGTCGGGAAGTTCAAGCTCCGACGAATCGGGGAGGATGATGCGCATGACAGACCAGAATACTGAGCGGCAGAGCGACTCCACGAGCCCGGATCCGAGCGGCGACGACTCGCTCGACACCCCGCGCGAGGACGACCGCAACGTGGCCCTCGACCAGTCGCCGGTGCCGGACCCGGAGGCCAAGCCGACCGGGGCCTCGGACGACCCCCAGGCCGACTGAGCCCCGGACGCGGCCGGCGCCGCCTTCCGCACGCCGTCGTTTCGCGTGCAGCCGAGCCGGGTAGCCGAGCCGCAGCGTCAACCGAGGAGGCACGAGTGGCAAAGACGATTGCGGACGTCATGACGGCGGATCCGAGAACGATCGAGCCCGAGACCACGGTCGAGGAGGCCGCCCGGGTGCTGCGTGACGAGGACGTCGGCTCGCTCCCGATCGTCCAGGACGGCCACCTCGTCGGCGTGCTCACCGACCGCGACATCGTCCTGCGCGTGGTGGCCGAGGGCCGAGACCCGCGGACGACACCGGCAGCGGAGGCGGCCTCCGCGGAGGTTGCGACTGTCGATCCCGCCCAACCGTTCGACGAGGGCCTGCGCCTGATGGCCGAGCAGCGTGTCCGCCGCCTCCCGGTCGTCGCCGAGGACGGCCGCCTCGTGGGCGTGCTCGCCCAGGCGGACGTCGCGCTCGAGGCCTCGCCTGCACAGACGGCCGAGGTCGTCGAGGAGATCTCCCGCTAAACCGACCACCTCTGCCTGCTGGCGCGGGCCGGCCGCCTGTTGGCCCGGGCCGCTCCATGCCCACACCCGCAATTTGCGACAACTGCGGAGTACTGTCCTTTTTCCTCTTGTCAACGTAATCGGGCCGAGGCAACTCCGACGCCGCCCGGCTCGTGTTGCCTGTTCAGCGGACAGGAGCGTCGGGCTAAATTCTCCTGGAATCCTTGAACTCCGCGGAGCGATGCGGGGTGCGCCGCTCGACCCCCTCGCGGGCACGCCGGACCGAGCGCGACGGTTCTCCTGCACAGAGTTGTCCACCCTAGATAGAATGCGAGCCCTCCCCCGCTGTGCCAAGACAGAAGTCAACCCACGTCGACGATCCTGCGGCGGTCGGTCTGCGTTTGCGCCAGGCGCGCGAACGCTCCGGCCTCACTCAGCGTGAGCTCGCATTCTCCGGCTGCTCGCCCGCGTACATCTCGCGGATCGAGTCCGGCGATCGCATTCCGTCGCTCCAGCTCCTGCGCGAGCTCGGGCGCCGGCTCGACGTCAGCGAAGACTTTCTCGCCACGGGCGACGACCGCCTTAGCACGGAGGACGGCCGTCTGCTCGAGGCGCAGGTCGCCCTCCGCCTCGACGAGCGTGACCACGCCGAGCGTCTCTTCAACGAGGTGCTCGAGGCCCCCTGGGGCAAGGACGACCGCGCGACGGCGCTGGCAGGCCTCGGCGAGCTGTCGTTCGGACGAGGCGATGCGGCGAAGGCCGTCGAGCTGATCGAGGAGGCTCTCGGAGTCTGGGGTGCCCGGCCGGCCGACCAGCCCGCACTCGCCGACACGCTCGGACGGAGCTATAGCCAGCTCGGCCGCCTGGGAGAGGCGGCGGAAACTTTCCGCGCCTCGCTCGCGGCGGCGGACGAGCGCGGCGACGCCGTCGAGCAGATCCGCTTTGCCGTCCTGCTGGCGAACACGCTGATCGATCGCGGCGAGCTCGACCAGGCAGCGCACGTGCTTGCCGACCGCGCGGGGGGCTCCGAGGACGTGCGCGACCCGCTCCTGCGGGCACGCCTGTACTGGTCGCAGTCCCGCCTGCACGCCGCCAACGGGGACTCACGGCGAGCGGCACGCTATGCCCGGCGCGCGCTCGAGCTGGTCGAGCTGACCAACCACGACTACTACATCGCCCGCGCCCACGAGCTGCTTGCCCATGTCGAGCTCGGCCGGGACAAGCCAGAACAGGCGCTACGCCTGCTCGAACGAGGCTGGCCGCTGCTCGAGAGCGGTTCGGGGGCCGAGAAGGCTGCCTTCAGGCTCCAGGAGGCACGTGCGCTGGCGCTTCTGGGCCGCTCGGACGAGGCCGATGCGCTCGCCACCGAGGCGGCCGGCCTGCTCGACGGAGCCGAGGAGAAGGACACCGGCCGCAGCTACGCCCTGCTGGCTGAGATCTACGCAACCATCGGCGATCGCGCCCGCGCGCTCGAGCTCGTCGAGCGAGCGGTCGGCATCCTCGAGGAGCATCCCGGCCCGCACCTCGTCCGTGCGTACTCACAGCTCGCGGAGCTGCTCGAAGCCGACGGGCGGGCAGACGAGGCGCTGACGGTGCTCAAGCGCGCCGTCGACGCACGCACAGCGGCCTACCCGTCGGGCTAGGGCCCGCCGGACCGTCCGGCCCAGGCCGTCGCTGTCGCGCGTCCCATCATCGTGTCGCGCGCTTGTCGGCGCGAGGATCCTGCACTAGCCTGCGGGCCGCACCACCGACCAAGGGGTTCTGATCACCGCAATCCATCAGAGCGATCCGTCCGGACGCCGCCGGCGTGCCGTGCTGGCGCTCGCCGTCGTCATCACCCTCACCGGAATGCTGGCGCACGCCGCCCCGGCCGGGAGAACGGTCGAGTTCGGCAAGCCGGTGCGGCTCACCGGGACCGTGCCAAGGGCCGTGGCGGGTGAGCGTGTCGACATCCTTGCCCTTCCGTACGGAAGTGACGAGTACGTCCACGCCGCCGCCGTCTCGACGGGTAAGGGCGGCACGTGGCAGTGGACGGCGCGTCCCCGGATCCGCACGACCTATCGCGCGGTCTGGAACTCGGTGCCCACGAGCAGCGTCGTCGTGCGGGTCTCTCCCGACCTCGATCTGCTCGTCGGCCGCGGGGGCCAGTTCACGGCGCGGGCGCGGTGTGAGGGCTCGCTCGCGGGCCATCGGGTCACGCTGCAGCTCCGCCGGCCAGGCGGTCGCTGGCACGCGTTGCGGCGGCTCGTGCTGAACGACGCCTCCCGCGCAGTCACGCGGCTGAACCTCCGGCGCGGACGTCACTACCTGCGACTCTCGATGACGGCCGCAGAGGCCGGGCCCGGCTACGACCGCGCGTACAGCGCCGTCGTCACGTTCACGCGGAAGTAACCTCCCCGCCATGGCAGGGCTCCCCGCCGGGCTCGCCGAGCTGCCGCTCCAGATCGACCGCGTCGAGCTCGAGGGCCTCGAGCGAGACGTCTCCAGCTCGTTCACACGCGTGACCACCGTCGTGCACCTGCACGGTGGCGGCGAGCAGGGGGTCGGCGAGGACGTCACCTACGACGGCGACCTGCAACGAGAGCGCCAGGCTGCGGGGCCGCCGGACGGGCTCACCGGCCGGCACACCCTCGCGTCGTTCTGCCAGCTCGCCGGCAGCCTCGACCTGTTTCCGACTCCGCCGCAGCACCCGGCCTATCGGCTCTACCGCCGCTGGGCGTTCGAGAGCGCCGCGCTCGACCTCGCTCTCCGGCAGGCGGGACGCTCCCTGGCCGACGCGCTCGGGCGCGAGACGCGACCGGTCCGCTTCGTCGTCTCGATGCGCCTGCCGGAGCCGGTCAGCGCTGACCCCATCCGTCGCCGCCTGGAGCTGTACCCGGGACTCGAGTTCAAGCTCGATCCCACCAGCGAGTGGACGGACGAGCTGATCGCGGAGCTCGCCGCGACCGGTGCGGTCGAGTCGGTCGATCTCAAGGGGCTCTACTCCGGAACCGTCGTCGACCAGCGCCCCGACGCGGAGCTCTACCGCCGGGTCGCCGAAGGGTTCCCCGAGGCATGGATCGAGGATCCCGCCCTCACGCCGGAGACGGACGCCGCCCTCGAGCGCCACCGCGACCGGATCACCTGGGACGAGCCGATCCACGGCGTCGCCGACATCGAGGCGCTCCCCTTCTCTCCACGCGCGCTCAACATCAAGCCGTCGCGCATCGGCAGCCTCGCCGGCCTCTTCGACACCTACGCCTACTGCGCCGCCAACGAGATCCGGATGTACGGCGGCGGCCAGTTCGAGCTCGGTCCGGGCCGAGGTCAGATCCAGTACCTCGCCTCGCTCTTCCACCCGGACTCGCCGAACGACGTCGCCCCCGGGGGCTACAACGAGCCCGAGCCGCGTCCCGGCCTGCCACCGAGCCCGCTGGAGCCTGCATCGGAGCGCACGGGCTTCCGCTGGCGCACCTGAGCCGCGTCGGGCTCGTAGAGCAGTTCCCTCGGTCTAGGGGCGGTCGAAGCACTGCCGGTTGCCGAAGTCCCGGAGGATGCTCCGGAGCGCCGCAGCCGTCGTCGCCCTGCTCGCCCTCGGCCTCGGCTCCCCGGCGGCGGCCCGCGCGCACCACGGCGACGAGCGGGCGGCGGTGCTGCTCGAGGGCACCTTCCAGCTCTCTCACTCGGATGACTTCCGTGGCGGCAAGGCCCGGTTCTACGCCAGTGTCGTCCAGGGTCAGCGTCGCGTCCAGCTGGATCTCGCTGGCCGTCGGGCCGGCCCCCGCACAGGCGACCGCATCCGCGTCGTCGGCAGCCTGCGTCGCAACCGCGTGCGTGTGCGGCAGCTGACGACGCTCGCCCCGGCGGGTACCCGCTCCCTCGCTGTGGCCTCGGGACACCGGCGGGTCGCGGTCGTGCTCGTCAACTTCGCCGACGACCCGAGCCAGCCGTTCACACCCGCGCAGGCGGCCGCAACCATGTTCGAAAGCCCGGAGTCCGTCGCGTCCTACTTCGACGAGGCCTCGTTCGGCGCCACCACGATGAGCGGCGACGTCCTCGGCTGGTACACGCTGCCGTCGCCGAGCTCCGGCTGCTCGATCGACCAGTGGGCCCGCGAGGCGGACGCGGCCGCCGCCGCGGACGGCGTCGCCGTCGCCGGCTACCAGCACGTGGTCTATGCGTTCCCGCGAGCGTCCAGCTGCGGCTGGGCCGGCCTCGCTGAGATGCCGGGCCGGCGGTCCTGGATCAACGGCTCCTTCCACCTCAAGGTGGTCGCGCACGAGCTCACGCACAACCTCGGCACGCACCACGCCGGGGCGCTGACCTGCTCCTCGGGAGCAACCCGCGTGCCGCTCAGCTCCAGCTGCACGGGCAACGAGTACGGAGACCCCTTCGACGTCATGGGGTCGGGCTCCCGGCACGCTGCGAGCTGGCGCAAGGGGCAGCTCGGCTGGCTCTCCCCGTCGGCGATGGCGACGGTGGCTGGCCCGGGGACCTACACGCTCGCTCCGCAGGAGTGGCTCTCGCCCTCCGTCCAGTCGCTGCGCGTCCCGCGCGGCTCGAACGGCCAGTACCTCTACCTCGAGTTTCGCCAGCCCTACGGAAGTCACGACGACTTCGCCCCGGGCGACCCGGCGGTCAACGGCGTCACGGTCCGCCTCGGTCCGGACTACCGCTGGCGGCAGCCGTCGTACCTGATCGACACGACGGCCTCGACAGCGAGCTTCGGCGACGCGGCGCTCGGCGTGGGCAAGAGCCTCAGCGACCCGACCTCTGGAGTCACGATCCGCACCGTGTCGGTCACGCCGGCCGGCGCCTCGGTCGAGATCACGTTCGGCGGCTCACCCGCCCCGCCGCCGGCACCGCCGGCACCGGCCCCGTCGACGCCGCCGCCGGACACGACGCCTCCTGCTGCGCCGGCCACCCTCGCCGGCTCGCTGCAGGCGGGCCCGAGCGTCGCGCTGAGCTGGGCAGCCACGGGCGACAACGTGGGCGTAACGGGTTACCGAGTCCTCCGCGACGGGAACGAGCTGGCGAGCGCGTCGGGCACCTCCTTCACGGACGTGACGCCGCCGCCGGGGCGTCCGGTGAGCTACGCGGTCAGGGCCGTCGACGGCGCCGGGAACCTCGGGCCTCCCTCCGCGCCGGTGACGATCTCCGTGCCGGCGCCACCTGCGCGACCCTCGGTGCTTACGTCACCCTCCGTCGTCGGCTCGCTCGCCCGCGGCTCCGTCCTCACCGCGCGCCCGGGGACGTGGGCCGGCACCGCACCGCTCCGATTCAGCTACCGCTGGCAGCGCTGCACCCGAACCGGGCAGCGGTGCGTCTCGGTCGCGGGCGCCACGCGGGCCACGTATCGCGCCGGAGCAGCAGACGTCGGCCGGACGATCCGGGTCGTCGTCCGCGTGTCGAACCCGCACGGGTCGGCCTCGGCCGCCTCGGCTCTCACGGCCCGAGTGGCGCGCAAGGCACTGCGCACCCGGCGCACGTAACGGCGCCGGCCCGCCCGGCCGCCACGAGGGTGCTGCCCGGTTTGCGTCTGCCCCGCGGCGGGCACCGTCGCAGGGAACGACGAAAGGAGCGGTCGTGGGCATTCTCGGCTGGATCCTGCTCGGGTTGTTCGCGGGAGTCATCGCCAAGGCGATCCTTCCCGGCGACGACCCCGGCGGGCTGATCGTCACCACCCTGATCGGCATCGTGGGCGCCGTGATCGGCGGGTTCGTCTTCGGCGCGATCTTCGCCGACGATCCGATCGACGACTTCTTCGATCTCAGCACGTGGCTGGGCGCGATCGGCGGGGCGATCATCCTGCTGCTGCTCTACCGCGCAGTCGCCGGCCGCCGGACCTGACTCGAGCGCGGCTGCAGCGCGAGCCTGGCTCGTGGCTGTCAGCCACAAGCGTCCGGTGGGACGCGATCGCGCCCCGTCGGAGCCGATGGCCGGACCCCCTCGGCTGTCGACCGCCACTCCGTCGGCCGGCCTGTCCGTGCGACGCACCACCTCGTCCGCGCTGAACCTGGGAAGCCACTAGCTCGGTTCCCCGCCGGGCGGCACGCACATCCGGTAGCTACAATCTTTGTAGTTACTGACCAGACGCGAGTTAGAGAGGAACGAGTCCACGTGCCCAAGCTGCTCCTGATCCCGCTGGAAGACACGGTCGTCTTCCCGAACATGACCGTGACGCTCACGATCGACGCAGGCGACGAGGAGCGCGTGCTGCTCGTCCCGCGGCACGACAACGAGTACGCGAGCGTCGGCACCGTCGCCGAGGTGCTCGACCGAGTCCGCCTGCCGGGGGGTGTCCCCGCGGTCGCGCTGAACGGCCTTCACCGCGCATCCATCGGCGCCGCCACGAGCGATGCCTCCGGCCGCCTGCGCGCCGAGGTCGAGGAGCAGCCCGACGAGACGCCGCCGCCGAGCCGCACCCGCGAGCTCGAGCGCGAATACCGCGCCGTCGTCGAGGAGATCCTCGAGTTGCGCGGCGACGACGGTCGGATCGCCAGCTTCGTCCGCTCGATCACCGAGCCCGGCGCGCTCGCCGACACCGCCGGCTACTCGCCCGACCTGACCTTCGAGCAGAAGGTCGAGCTACTCGAGACGCTCGACGTCATCGACCGGCTCCAGCTGTCCGTCCGCCTGCAGCGCGATCGCCTCGCCGAGATGCAGGTGCGCAAGCGCATTCGCGAGGACGTCGAGTCGGGCGCCCAGCAGCAGCAGCGCGAGTACTTCCTGCGCAAGCAGATGGAGTCGATCCGCAAGGAGCTCGGCGAGGACGAGGGCTCGGTGCTGGAGGAGTACCGCACGACCATCGCGGAGGCGGGCATGCCCGACGACGTCCGGGAGCAGGCCGAGCGCGAGCTCAAGCGCCTGGAGACGATGGGCGAGGCCTCGGGCGAGGCGTCGATGATCCGCACCTACCTCGACTGGCTGATCGCCGTGCCGTGGGCGACCACGTCCGAGGAGACCCTCGATCCGGTTCACGCGCGCGAGATTCTCGACGCTGATCACGCGGGGCTGGACGATGTCAAGGAACGCATCGTCGAGTACCTGGCCGTGCGCAAGCTCCGCGAGGACCGCGGCATCGAGCCGGACAAGCGCTCCGGCGCGATCCTGACCCTGATCGGGCCGCCCGGCACGGGCAAGACGTCGATCGGCGAGTCGGTGGCCCGCGCGCTCGGCCGCGAGTTCGTTCGCATGTCGCTCGGCGGCGTCCGCGACGAGGCGGAGATCCGCGGCCACCGACGCACCTACATCGGCGCGCTGCCAGGCCGGCTCGTCCGCGCCCTCCGCGACGCGGGAACGATGAACCCGGTGATCATGCTCGACGAGGTCGACAAGGTCGGCGCCGACTGGCGCGGCGATCCGTCCGCCGCCCTGCTCGAAGTGCTCGACCCGGCGCAGAACCACTCGTTCCGTGATCACTACCTCGACGTCGAGCTGGATCTCTCCGGCGTCTTCTTCATCGCCACTGCCAATGTCGCCGAGACCATCCCCGGCCCGCTGCTCGACCGCATGGAGGTGATTCGCTTCGACGGCTACACGGTCGAGGAGAAGGCTGCCATCGCCCGTGGCTATCTCTGGCCCCGCCAGCGTGAGCGCAACGGGCTGCACGAGGACGAGGTGAACCTCGCCGACGAGGCGCTCCACACCGTCATCAGCGAGTACACGCGCGAGGCCGGTGTCCGCAACCTCGAGCGCGAGCTCGGCAGCATCCTGCGCAAGACCGCGACCGGCATCGCCTCTGGCAAGACCGAGCCGCCTGTCGAGATCGGCCTGGACGCCGTCCGCGATGCACTCGGGCGCCAGAAGTTCTTCCAGGAGGCCGCCGAGCGGACAGCGGTCCCCGGCGTCGCCACCGGCCTCGCCGTCACGGGCACTGGAGGCGAGATCCTCTTCATCGAGGCGACGGGCATGCAGGGCGGCGGCGAGCTCGTCCTCACCGGCCAGCTCGGCGACGTGATGAAGGAGTCGGCTCGCATCGCTCTCTCCTATGTGCGCTCGCACGCCGACGAGCTCGGGATCGCCGAGGAGGTGTTCGAGGACCGGTCGTTCCACGTCCACGTCCCCGCGGGCGCGATCCCGAAGGACGGCCCGAGCGCCGGCGTCGCCATGACGACCGCGCTCGCGTCGCTGCTCTCGGACCGGCCGGTCAGGCACACCGTCGGCATGACCGGCGAGGTGACGCTCCAGGGCCGCGTGCTGCCGATCGGCGGGCTCAAGCAGAAGGTGCTCGCCGCCCACGCCGCCGGCCTGCGCGAGGTCATCCTTCCGGAGCGCAACCGCCCCGAGCTCGACGACGTGCCGGCGGACGTCCGCGACGAGATGACGTTCCACCCGGTGATGACGCTGGGCGAGGTGATTGACCTCGCCCTCGAGCCGGAGACGGCCCGTCACGCCACGGAGGCCGCATGAGCAGGGGGCGTAGGACGACGGCCACGGCGGGTCAGTCCCCCGTGGGGACAGACCCTGGGTGGACGGGTCAGTCCCCCGTGGGGACAGACCCTAGGCGATGAGTCACCGCTGCAACCACTGCCGGCCGCTGCCCGAGGACGTCAGGCGCGCTGCCGGCCTGCTCGAGCGGCGCTGGCTCCTGTCCGTCCTCTGGGCCGCCCACTCCGGTGCCGTGCGGTTCAACGAGTTCCTGCAGGCGCTCGGCAGCATCCCGCCGCGCACGCTCGCCGTCCGGCTCGCCGAGCTCGAGGCGGCGGGCGTCCTCGAGCGGCGCATCCTTGATGCCCGCCCGCCGCGCGTCGAGTACCGCCTCACCGAGAAGGGCGAGCGCCTCGGATTCGTGGTCGAGGCGCTCGAGCGGGTCGCCGCGGACCGCGCAACCGCCTAGTCTCCGGCGGCCCCCCTTGCGCTCGAGGCGCCGCGGAGCGAGAATCGCGCGGAGTGAACGACGCAACCGGCTACGTCGTGGACGAGCAGTCGGTCGTGGGGTCTACTCGCTGGTGACACGGCATCTGCCCGTACGGCCGGCGCCTCCCCCGAACCCGGCACGCCTGCCCCGCAGGTCGTCGGCGTCATCCATCGACCCCGCGGGTGAGCCCGCGAGGCGGGCGGGCTACGCGCCTGGTCGCCGCGCAGCCCAACCCCGGGAGCTTTTCGGCGTCTAAAGGCGCGACCCAACAGGAGGGAAAGGTATGAAGAAACTGTTAGTGCTACTGGTGGCCCTGACCGGGCTGGCAGTGGCATCATCGGGCGTCGGCCAGGCCGGCCCCACCGTGCAAGCGACCCCGGCCGCAGCGCAGGTCGCCTGCAAGGGGCTCAAGGTCGGCTTCATGGGTCCCTGGACGGGACCGGCCGCCTCGATCGGGCAGGAGCAGCTGAAGTGGGGTCGTTACGCTCTCGCCCGCTACAACGCGGCCAACCCGAAGCTCAAGCTGACGGCGTTCGAGTCCGACACGCAGCTGTCCGCGGCCCAGGCCGCCACGCGTGCCGTGCAGCTCGCCGCCGATCCGAAGGTGATGGCAGTTGTCGGCCCGGCGGGCAGCCAGGAGGTCATCGCGGTCTCCAAGCGGTACCGCTCGAAGTCGATCGGCTACATCTCGGGGTCTGCAACGCGCACGAGCCTGACGGTCGGCTCGGCCCGGGTCACGAACTTCTTCCGGGTGGTCGGCAACGACCGCACCCAGTCCCGGACCGACGCCGACTTCATCTACAACCAGCTCAGGGGCCGGCGCATCTGGATCATCGACGACCAGTCCGCCTACAGCGTGCCGCTGGCCGACGAGGCCGAGCGGCGGCTGGACGCCAAGAGCGGCGTGACGGTGACGCGTGAGTCGGTCAACCAGGATCAGACGGACTTCTCGTCGCTGATCGCCCGCATCCCGGTGAACACCCAGGTCATCTTCCTGCCCTGGCAGCTGGCGGCCCGTGCGGCCACGTTCTTCCAGCAGCTGCGCCAGCAGGGGAAGAGCGCCACGGTGATCGGCTCGGACGGCCTCGACGCGTCCGAGTGGTACGCAGCCGCGAACGGCCAGTACTTCTCGGCCTTCGCGCCCGACCTGAAGCGCTTCAAGGACAAGGCCACGAAGGCACTGGTGGCGACGTACGTGAAGCGGTACGGCAAGTTCAGCACGACGTTCGGCCCGCCGACCTACGAGGCCATGCGGGTCGCCACCTTCGCGATCAAGGCCGCCTGCAAGGACGGCAAGGCGTCGCGGGGCGAGGTGCTCCAGAAGATGCGCCAGCTGCGGTTCAAGGGCATCCTCGGCTACACCATCTCGTTCCGGAACGGCGACGTCTCCGGCGCGAAGTTCTTCATCTTCAAGATCCAGAACGGCCAGGCGGTCTTCGTCCGCTAGCCATTCCGGGGAGTGATGCTGTCGAGCGGCCCGCCGTTGGCGGGCCGCTCGACTTTTCAGCCCTCTAGACTCGCCCGCGGGTGGACGTGCTCGCGTACGACCTGATTCTCCCCTGGGAGGACTGGAACCTCTTCGTGCAGCTCTGCGTGAACGGAGTCACGCTCGGCAGCGTCTACGCGCTGATCGCCCTGGGCTACTCGATGGTCTACGGGATCCTCAAGCTGCTCAACTTCGCGCACGGCGACGTGTACATGATCGGCTCGTTCATCGGCTACTTCACGCTGACGAGCGGGCTCGGCGGCCCCGCCAACCTGGCGGTGCCGCTCTGGCTCGCGCTCACGCTGGTCATGTTCGCGGCCATGCTCGGGGCAGGGCTGCTCGGAGTGGTGATCGAGCGCTTCGCCTACCGCCCGCTGCGTAACGCACCCAGGATCGCACCGCTCATCAGCGCGCTCGGCGTCTCGTTCTTCCTCCAGAACTCGGCGCTGCTCCTCTTCGGCGCCAACTTCCGCAGCTACGACGCCTTCACGCTCGAGGACGGCGTGCTCTTCAGCAAGGGCATCTTCCAGCAGTTCGAGTCGATCGGCGCCGACGACATGGGCAACCCGCTCTCGCTCAACCTGCCGCTGCTCAGCATGATGGTCATCGGCGGCGCCTTCGGGCTGATGGTGCTGCTGACGCTGCTCGTCTCCCGAACCCGGCTCGGCAAGGCCATGCGGGCGACCGCGTACGACCGCGAGGCCGCCGCGATGATGGGCATCAACCCGGACCGGATCATCATGGCCACCTTCTTCATCGGCTCGGCGCTGGCGGGCGCCGCCGGCGTCATGGTCGGAATGCTGTTCGGCCAGGTCTTCCACTTCATGGGGTTCCTCGCCGGCCTCAAGGGGTTCACCGCCGCGGTCGTCGGCGGCATCGGCTCGATTCCGGGCGCGATGGTCGGGGGGCTCATCATCGGCCTGGCCGAGGCGTTCTCCACCGGGTACCTCCCCGAGGGCTCCCGCTTCCAGGACTTCTACGTGTTCGTGCTGCTGATCGGGTTCATGCTCTTCCGTCCTACCGGCCTCTTCGGCAAGGCGGAGATCGGGAAGGTATGACGGTGACCAATCCCGCCCGCCCGGAGACCCGCGAGAGAGAGGCGCGCTAGTGCCCGACGAGCCTCCGATCGAGCGCGTCCCCCAGGAGAGCGAGCGCCCCGAGTTCCCCGACGCCGCCCAGCGGCCGCGCGTGGGCGTCGACACGTGGGTGGCCGAGCACGGCGAGCGCTCGCACCGGTACGCCGGCTGGCGCGGACCGCTCCTGCGCGCCCTCGACCGCATTCCGTTGTGGGCGCGGCTGCTGCTCTTCGCCGGTGCGGCGGCGCTCTACCCGCTCGCGTTCCACGGTGACGAGTACCTGCAGCGGGTCGGCGTGGACACGCTCATCTACATGCTGCTCGCCGTCGGCCTCAACATCGTCGTCGGCTACGCGGGGCTGCTCGACCTGGGCTACATCGCCTTCTTCGGCGTCGGGGCGTACACGTACGCGGTCGTCTCCTCCGACAAGTTCGACTACCACTGGCCGTCCTGGGTGAGCCTCCCGTTCATCCTCGTGGTCTGCGCCGTGCTCGGGCTCGTGCTCGGGCTCCCCTCGAGACGGCTGCTGGGCGACTACCTCGCCATCGTGACGCTCTTCTTCGGCCAGATCTTCGTGACGATCACGAACAACGCGATCCGGCTCGACCTGCCGTTCACGGACAAGCCGGTCGACCTGACCAACGGGCCGAACGGCATCACCGAGCTCGACGAGATCAGCTTCGGCGGCCTCGAGATCACCTCGACGCTCGACTTCTTCTACTTCTCGCTCGTCGTCTTCCTGCTGGTCGTCCTCGCCGTCCACCTCGTCAACGAGTCCCGGACCGGGCGGGCGTGGCGGGCGCTGCGCGAGGACCCGCTCGCAGCCGAGGCGATGACCATCCCGGTGAACCGGCTCAAGCTGTTGGCCTTCGGCTTCGGCGCGGCAACCGCCGGCCTCACCGGAGCGATCTTCGCCTCCCTGCAGGGGTCCGTCTTCCCCCAGAACTTCAACGTGCAGCTGCTGATCATCATCTACGCGATGGTCATTCTCGGCGGCGCGGGCAGCCTGCCGGGAGTCGCCCTCGGCGCCATCGTCGTCAACGGGCTGCTCGAGGTGCTGACACGGCCCGACCAGGCGCGCGTCGTCTTCTACGCGGCGATCCTGCTCGGGATCGTGCTGCTCGTCCGGCCGTGGCAGTGGCTCGCCTACGTCCTCGGTGCCACACTCGCATTCGGTCTCGTCGTCCGCCAGGCAGGCGAGGCGCTCTGGGAACGCGGCGTGTCGGGCAACGTCCCCGGACGGCTCGGCGGCCCGCTCGAGCAGTGGCTCCTCGTTCCGAGCAACCCGGAGCAGTTCGCCAAGTACGCGTACGTGGGCCTGATCGCGGCCGTCCTCGCACTGACCCTGCTCGGCACCCGTCTGCGCTGGATCCTGCTCCCGGCCGTCCTCTGGCTCGGAGCCTTCGTCTGGGAGAACGTGCTCATCGGCGAGCCGGCCACGACGCGCTTCATCCTGCTCGGAGCGATCCTGGTGGCGCTGATGGCCGCGCGGCCGCAGGGGCTCTTCGGTACGACGCGCGTGGAGATCGTGTGAGCGAGCCGGCCCCTCCTCCCGCATCGCTGCTCGAGCTCCGCGACGTGACCAAGGCGTTCGGCGGGCTGCGTGTCATCGACAAGCTCGATCTCAGCGTCGCACCCGGCGAGATCGTCAGCGTGATCGGCCCGAACGGTGCGGGCAAGACGACGCTGTTCAATCTCGTGACGGGCCTGTACCGGCCCGACGCCGGCGAGATTAGCCTCGAGGGCCTGTCCCTCATCGGCCTGGCGCCGTGGCAGATCGCCCAGCGGGGCGTCGCCCGAACGTTCCAGACCCTGCGGCTGTTCCTGAACATGACCGTGCGCGAGAACGTGATGGCAGCCGCATACGGCCACACGCGCTCGACCTGGCTCGAGGCGATGCTCCGGCTGCCGCGGGCGCGGAGAGAGGAGCGCGAGATCCGCGCCCTGGCCGAGGAGAAGCTGTCCTTCTTCGGCGAGCGGCTCGTCGGCTACCGCTGGGACCAGCCCGCGTACTCGCTCTCGTACGCGAACCGGCGGCGGCTCGAGATCGCCCGCGCGATGGCGACCAACCCACGCGTCCTATTGCTCGACGAGCCGGCGGCCGGGATGAACCCGCACGAGACGCTCGAGCTCACCGAGCTCATCGGCAAGCTGCGAACCGACGGCGGCTACACGATTCTCGTCATCGAGCACGACATGCACGTGGTCGAGGGCATCTCCGACCGCGTCGTGGCTCTCGACCAGGGAGCCAAGATCGCCGAGGGTTCGTTCGACGAGGTCGCCACCAACCCACGTGTCGTCGACGCGTACCTGGGCTTGCGCCGTGAGCAGGGGGGTGCTGCGTGACGAGCGCCCGCCTGCCTGCTCCGCCCCGGGTCGGCCGCCGCGCACCGACCGCGCCGGGCCTCCTGCGATGACCGCAGCCCCCGACCACGCCGGCGAGACTCGCAGCGCAGCCGGGAACGAGGACGAGCGCCCGCCGCTGCTCGAGCTTCGCGACATCGTCACCTACTACGGCGAGATCAACATCCTCCGCGAGGTCTCGCTCGACGTCCGCGCAGGCGAGCTCGTGTGCCTGCTGGGCGGCAACGCCTCGGGCAAGTCGACGACGTTGAAGACGATCCTTGGCGTCGTCCGCCCGCGTGCGGGCACCGTCTCCTTTGCCGGGGAGGAGGTCACCGGGCGGCCGACCAACTACCGGATCGCCCGTGGCATGGCGATCGTGCCGGAGAACCGGCGGCTGTTCGCCCCCATGACCGTGCGCGAGAACCTGGAGATGGGCGCCTACCTGAGCGGCGGCGGGTCGAGGGAGGACTTCGAGCGCGTCTACGAGCTCTTCCCGCGACTCCACGAACGGCGCTCGCAGCTCGCGGGCACGCTCTCCGGCGGCGAGCAGCAGATGGTGGCGATGGGGCGCGCGCTGATGTCCAGGCCAAAGCTGCTGCTGATGGACGAGCCCTCGATGGGCCTGGCGCCGATCCTGGTGGAGCAGAACTTCGAGATCATCAAGCAGGTGCACGAGGCAGGGGTCGCCGTCCTGGTGGTCGAGCAGAACGCCAACGTCTCCCTGTCGATCGCAGACCGCGGCTACGTGCTCCAGACGGGCCGGATCGTGCTCGAGGGCACAGCGTCCGACCTGCTCGCCGACGAGGGCCTCCGCAAGGCATATCTCGGGCGCTAGCGTCCCGCCGAGCGAATTCCCTGCTAGAACCGTCTGAGATGGGACGGGGACGACCTCTGGCGACGCTCGCCGCCGTCGGGCTGCTCGCTCTGACCGCCGCTGCCGTCGCCCACGGACCGGGCACTGCCGAGGCCGGGACCGCCGTCCGGGCCTGCAAGGGACTGCGCGTCGGCCTGCTGGCACCGCTCACCGGGCCCGCCGCGGCCTCGGGACAGGAGCAGCTGCGCTGGGCCCGGTTCGCCGTCCGCCGCTACAACCGGGCCCATCCGCGGCTCCCGTTCAAGCTGGTCGAGCACGACACCGCGTTCGACGCCGGCCAGGCGCATGCTCGCGCCGTCCAGCTCGCGGCCGACGGGCGTGTGATGGCCGTCGCCGGCCCTGCCGGAAGCCAGGAGGTGCCCGCGGTCGGGACGGCGCTCGCGCCTAAGGGCATCGCCTTCGTCTCCGGCTCCGCGCGGGCACCGGAGCTGACCGCCGGACCGGGCCGGGCTCGCGGCTTCTTCCGCGTCGTCGCCTCCGATCTCGCACAGGCGCCGCTCCTGGCGAGCTTCGCCGCGAAGGATCTCGGCGCGCGCCGCGTGGCGGTCGTCGACGACCGCACGGCGTACGGCGCGGCGCTCGCGGCGGCGGCCCACAAGCGCTTGCTGGCGCTCGGCGCCGACGTCTCGCGACGGTCCCTCGACCCCCAGCACGCCGACTACGACGCGCTCGTCGAGAGCATCCCCGAACGGGTGGAGGTCATCCTGCTGCTCTGGTCGAGCGCGGGTCAGGCGCGCACGTTCCACGCCCGCCTGCGCGCCGACGGACGCAAGGCGACCGTCCTCGGCGGCGATCGCCTGGACGCCGCCGAGTGGATCTCCGGCGCCGACGGCCAGTACTTCGTTTCGTTCGCGCCGGACCTGCGCTCGTACTCCGATGCCGGGACCGTGTCGCTCCTTCGCGAGTACGTGCGGGAGTTCGGCCCGGTCGAGAGCAAGTACGGTCCCCCGGTGTTCGTCGCCCTGCAGGTGGTGCAGAAGGCTCTCGAGCGCGCCTGCCGCGACGGGCGGGCGAGCCGCGCCGAGGTCCAGCGTCACATCCGCGCCGTCCGCTTCGGCAGCATCCTGCGCTACACCGTCCGATTCCGCGGCGGCGACGTCCCGCAGGCCCGCTTCTTCGTCTATCGCGTCGCGAGCGGTACCGCCACGATGGTGCGATGAGCGAGACGATCGACGGGCACTCGCTCGAGGCGGAGACCGCGCCCGCCCGGCGAACTGGTCCCTCCGTGCCCAGACCGCGCGACTCCGGCCAGCTGCCCCACCGAATCCGTCACCGCTTCGGCATCTTCGAACGGCTCGTCTACATCAACAGCTGCTCCCAGGGGGCGCTCTCCGACTCCGTGCGCCGGGCGTACGCCGACTATCTCGGCGACTGGGACGAGCGCGGCTCCCCGTGGGAGTACTGGGTCGAGCAGACCGAGCGCGCCCGCACGGCGTTTGCCGGGCTGGTCAATGCGGCGCCGGACGAAGTGGCCGTGACGACGTCGCTCTCGGAGGCAGTCAGCTCCATCGCCACGGGGCTCCGCTATGCGGGCAAGCGCTCGACGCTGGTGCTCTCCGACTACGAGTTCCCGACGGTCGGCCAGATCTGGCACGCGCAGGAGTCGCGCGGCGCGCGCGTCGTTCATGTGCGGCCGGCCGAGGACGGCACGATCCCGATCGAGGGCTTCGAGCGCGCCATCGACGACGAGACGCTGCTCGTGTCCATCACGCACGTTTCCTACCGCACGGGCACGATGCTCGACGTCGAGCGGATCACGCGGCTCGCACACGACCGGGGCGCCCTCGTGCTGCTCGACGCCTACCAGACGGCCGGTGCCGTACCGCTCGACGTCAAGGCGCTCGACGTCGACCTGCTCGCGGCCGGAACGCTCAAGTACCTGCTCGGCTCGGCCGGGCTCGCGTTCCTCTACTGCCGGCGTGAGCTGGTCGAGCGGTTCTGGCCGACCGCCACCGGCTGGTTCGCCGACCGCGACATTTTCGAGATGGATCATCGCGACTACTCGCCGGCGACGACGGCTGCCCGCTTCCAGTCCGGGACGCCGCCGGTGCCGGCGATCTACGCGGGCGTGGCCGGCATCGCGCTCATGCAGGAGATCGGCATCGCCGAGACGCGCGAGCACGTGCAGGAGCTGAACAGCCGGCTGATCGCCGGGCTGGACGAGCTGCGGGTGAAGCTGGTGACACCGCGCCGGCCGAAGCGGCGCGGGGCCCTCATCTGCGTCGCCTCCTACGACGCGGAGGCGCTCGTGGCCGCGCTGCGCCGCGAGGGCATCGTCACGTCGTCACGGGACTCGAACCTGCGCATCTCGGCCCACTGCTACAACGCCGAGGAGGACGTCGACACGCTCCTCGACGCACTGGCGCGGCATCGGCGACTGCTCGTGCGCGCGACGGGCCCGCCGCCAACCGAGTAGGGACAATCCCTCGGACCTGCCCGCCAGGGATCCCGCGCCGGGACAGTCCCTCGGACGGTCCGCCGCGGACAGCGCGCAGGGACAGTCCCTCGGACCCGTCCGCCAGGGACCCCGCGCAGGGACAGTCCCTCGGACCTGTCCGCGGGCTCAGCGGAACGCGCCGATGAGGGTGCCGCCCGCGACGACGAGCAGCGCACCGGCGACCAGCCGCGGCCCGACGAGCTCGCTGCGGCGGAGGAGCAGCACCGAGATCAGCACGCCCCAGAGCGACTCGGTGGCGACGAGCGGGCTCACGACCGTGACGCGGCCGCGCTCGTACGCCTCGAAGAGCGAGACGTAGGAGAGCCCGAAGAGGACGCCCGCCGGAGCGAGAGCGGCGAAGGCCAGGCCGACTGGACCGCGCCCGGCGCGACCGCGCGCCAGCAGCGCGAACACGACCATGCACACGGATCCCGTCAGCAGCGCGGCCGCCGCGGCTGCGAGTGGCGCCGCCGTGGTCTCCTCGGCGAGCCAGCGCACCAGGGTGTCCCTCGTCGCGAAGAGCACGGTGGTCGCCGCAGCGAGCAGCGCGCCGATCGCACGGAAGTCGGCCGGTCGCACGCGCTCGCCGACGAGGGCCAGCCCGCCGAGCACGATCAGCACCGCGCCGGCCACGAGCGCCGCCTCGACCGGCTCGCCGAGGAACGCGACCGCGAGGACGACGGAGACGAGCGGCGCGGAACCCACGACGACCGAGACGCGCGCGGGCCCGGCCGCACCGACTGCGGCGACGAACAGGATCTGCGACAGCCCCGGTGCGAGCAGTCCGGCGAGCGCGAACGGCCAGAGCTCCTCGAGCGACACCTCGGTGGTCGTGATCGCCACCGCCGTCGCGGCGACGAGGAAGGCGACCACCGCCGTGACGAGCGCGCCGTGCACGGGATCGGGGCTCCGCCGCAGCCCGAGCCGGATCGCGACCGTGGCGGCTCCGAACAGCACGGCGGACGCACAGGCGAGGGCGACCGCCATCGGCTCGCTCGCGCTCGGGGCGGCTAGTAGGTGAACATGCGGTCGTGCTCGAGCGCCAGGCGGACGAGCACGTCGGGCATCGCCGGCTCGGCCTTGCCCTCGAGGTCACCCTCGCCGACGCCTCGCGCCTTCGCAGACATACCGGACGCATAGATCCGGGCACCGGAGGCAACCACCGCGTCGTATGACTCGCGCAGCGAGCCCGTGCCGAGCCCGTTGAGACTGTCGAGCACCGAGTCGCGCAGGAGCTGCACGGCGTCGCCCGCGAGGAACATCGTCACCTCGTGCCCCTCGCCGGCCGCCGCCTTCGCAACCAGGAAGCCGAGCGCCGCTCGGGTGGGGTGTTCAGGGCCGTGCGTGACGTGAACGAGGATCTTGGCCACGCCGCGACTCTAATGTGCCGCGAGCATGACCGCGCGAACGAACGTCTGCGTCGTCGGCGCCGGAGTGATCGGCAGCCTGTACGCCGCCCATCTCGCCCGCGTCGCCGACGTGTCGGTGCTGACCCGGCGGCCCGAGCATGCGGAGGCGCTGCGCCGCGACGGCCTGCGCGTCTCCGGCAAGGGCGACTTCACGGCGGCGGTGGAAGCGACAGCCGACCCGGCCGAGCTCGGCCCGTTCGACCTGGCGATCATCGCGACCAAGGCAACGGAGGTCGAGGACGCGGCCGCGCGCCTGTCGGGTCGAGGCGAGGGCGCCACGGTGATGACGATCCAGAACGGCCTCGGCGCCGAGGAGCTCGTCCGCCGTCACGGCGACTGGCCGCTCATCTCGGCGGTCACCTTCATGAGCGGCGTCCGCCACTCGGATGCGCACGTCGAGTACGAGCTCGACACGGAGACCTGGATGGGGCCCTACGAGGACACGCTCACGCCCGCTGCCGTGGAGGCGGTGGCCGAGCTGCTGCGCGAGGCCGGCCTGCAGGCACGGGCGTTCGACGACCTCCGGCCCGCCCAGTGGTCGAAGCTGATCTTCAACGCGACGGTCAACACGGTTGCCGCGGTCACCAACCTCCCCCACGTCGGAGCCTTCGCTGCCGTCGACGAGCCGACTGACCTGGGCCTGCTCGTCCGCGAGCTGATGGACGAGGGCAAGCGGGTGGCGGCCGCGGCCGGCGTCAGGTTGCACGAGGATCCCTGGGAGATGAACGTCCATGCAGTCCAGCGCGGCCAGACGGAGGCGGCCTCGGGCCACTACGCGCATGTGCCCTCGATGCTCGAGGACGTGCGCTCGAACCGCCGCACCGAGGTCGACTTCATCACCGGCGCGCTCGTCCGCGAAGCGGAGCGCCACGGCGTCGAGGTGCCCCTCCACCGGGCGATGCACCGGCTCGTGCGCGCGCGCGAGGCAGCCGCGTGAGCGCGCTCGCCGTCGCGAAGGACACCGCGGCGCCTCCGTCTCGCCGCGACGCCGCGAGCCACGCGGCGGCTGAGAGGTGCTCGTGAGGCTCTGCGTCGTCGGCTGCGGTGCGGTCGGGTCGCTGTTCGCGGCCCACCTGGCACGCCTGGACGACGTCGAGGTCTGGGCCTACGACGTCAGCGAGGCGCATGTGGCGGCCATCAACGAGACCGGGCTGCGCCTCTCCGGCGTGAGCGATGTCGTCGGCCGGCCCCGCGCGACCACGGATGCGGACGAGCTCCCGGCCTGCGACTTCGGCATCGTCGCGACCAAGGCGATGCACACCTCCGCCGCGATCGCCGCCACCGCGGGCGCCTTCGCGGACGGCGCCGTGCTCTCCGTCCAGAACGGCGTCGGTAACGAGGAGGCGATCGCCGAGCACGCCTCTCGGGTGATCCGCGGCACCACCTTTCCCGCCGGCCGCATCCTCGAGCCCGGCCACGTGCAGTGGGACGTCGCCGGCGACACGACGATCGGCCCGTTCGAGCCGAAGCCGGCACGCGCCGAGGAGATCGCCCGGCTCGCCGACGCCTGCACGCGCGCCGGCATGCCGACCACGGCCGTGCCCGACGCGCGCGGCGCCCAGTGGCGCAAGGTGATCTTCAACGCCGCCACCAACCCGGTCGGCGCCTTGACCGGCCTCACCCACGGCCGCGTGTGCGAACGACCGGACCTGCGTGCGCTCGTCACCGGGCTCGTCGACGAGGGCAAGGCCGTCTGCGCGGCCCAGGAGATCGAGCTCGACGCCGATCCCGAGGAGCTCATCGATCACGCCGCCCGCCCGGACGTCGCCTACGACCACAAGGCGTCGATGCTGCAGGACGTCGAGGCGCGCCGGCCGACCGAGGTCGCCTGGCTCAACGGCGGCATCGCCCGCTTCGGCCGCGACCACGGCGTGGCGACCCCGCTCAACGACGCCATCGCCGCGCTCGTGCGAGGCTTGGAGGCATCGTGGACGAGCTGAGCCGCCGGCACGCGAACGTCCGGGCCGCTGCCGAGCGGGCAGGGCTCGATGCGGTCGTCGTCGCCGGCAGCGAGTACACGGGCTTCGAGGGTGCCGTCACCTATCTCTCGGGCTTCACGATCGTCCACCGCTATGCCTACGTGGTCATCCCCGTCGAGGGCGAGCCGGCGATCGTCTTCCCCGCCGAGGCCCGCTACGTGGGCGAGCACGATGCGAACCGGATCGCCGAGCAGGTCTTCGCGCCGCATCCCGGCGAGTGGCTCGCGGACCGCCTGCGCGGCCGCCGGGTCGGCGTCTACGGGCTTGACTACGTGATGACCGTGCGCGACTACCGAGCGCTCGCCGAGGCGGCCGAGATCGTCGCGTTCGACGAGGAGTTCGATCTCGCCCGCGCGGTCAAGAGCGACGCCGAGGTTCAGTCGGTGCGCGACAGCGTGCGCATCAACACCGAGGGCTTCCGGATCTTCCTCGAGCACTACGCGCCGGGTCGCAGCGCCGCCGAGGTGATGGCGCCGTGCGAGGACTACTTCGTCCGGGAAGGCTGCGGGCGGCTGACCATGGACATGGTGCTGACGGGACCCGAGTTCGCCGTCGCCCGCCGCGACCTCCCGCTCGGCGACTTCTGCCTGCCGTCGCTCGAGATCGCAGGACCGGGCGGGCACTGGGTCGAGGTGTCGCGTGCGATCGGCGAGCCCGACGACGACGGCCGCCGCATGCTGGAGGCCTACGTGGAGTACTTCGACGCCGCCCGCGCTGCGTTGCGGCCGGGCGCGACCGCACACGACGTCCACCGTGCCGTCTCGCAGGGGTTCCACGACCGCGGGTACCACCTCGGGCACGTCACCGGGCACTCGATCGGCATGACCATGATCGAGCACCCGAAGATCGGCGAGGGCATCGAGACGGAGCTGGCCACAAACATGGTGCTCTCGATGCACCCACACGCGATCACGCCGGACGGGCAGGGCTGCCTCTACATGCAGGAGACGTGGCTCGTCACCCCGGACGGCGGGGAGCCTCTCTCCGGGCTGCCGATGCAGGTCTTCGGCTCGGCCTGACGCTTACAGGCTGCCGCCAGATCGCTTACAGCGGTCGTTTACAGTCCGCGCATGAGCCTTCGCCTCGTGCCCCTGACGGCCGCCCTCGCCGTGGCGCTCGTCGGTGGGTTGGCCGCGTCGGCCGCCACACCGGCACGCGTGCTCCAGACCGCCAATCCCGTCGAGGGTCTGGCCATGGACGGCAGCACGGTGGCCGTCATGACCGCATTCAGCCCTGGTCGCTGCGAGCGGGTGCTCGCGTGGAACCCGGCTCGCCCGACGCTCCGCGGGCTCGGGCGGACAGGCTCCTGCCCCGCGTCGAGCACCGGTCGCTCGGTGCTCTTCGCCGGCGTGGCCGGGACGCGGGCCGCCTGGGTGACCGACGTCGGCGGCAACCAGCGCGAGTCGGCGCTCTGGATCGCGTCGCTCACGCGGCCGAAGGAAGCCCGGCGCGTCCTGACCGCGCGCAGGGACGCGGACTCGGGCGGCGGCGACTACGTCGGCCACGTCCACGGCGACGCAAGCCTGCTCGTCTACTCGACCTGGATTGCCTGCGACGGGGTCGGCGAGGTCGCCTTCCGTGCCTGCCCGCCGGCGGCGACGCCGCGGACGCCGCTCAACGGGCGGCTCTGGCGGCTCGACGGAGCCTCCGGCAAGCGCACGCTGCTCGCATCCGCGCCAGACGAGCTGGCGGTGCTCGGAGTCGCAGCCGGACGCATCCTGGTGGCCCGGGGCAACGGCTCGCTCGAGGTGCGTCGCGCCGGCGGCCAGGTGCTGCGAACGTTCGCGTTCGCGCTCGGCGAGGTACGCGGCGCCGTGCTCGGCCCGGCCGACCTCGTGGTCGCCGTCGGGCCCGCGGTGGTGCCCGCGCTGGGCGCCACGCTGGAGCTGCGCGTGTACGACCCCGTCTCCGGGGCGCTCAAGCGGACGCTTCGTGCCCCTGCCGGCGCGCCCGTGGTCGTGCCACGCTGCACCTACCCGGTCGGCTCCTCGGCCGCGTCCTGCCGCGCGCCGCTCGCTCGCTTCCGGCTCCAGGACGCCGACGCGCGTCGGGTCGTCTCCGTGCTCGACACGAGCATCGTCCTGACCGCGCTCGTGACGGGGAGCGAACAGCGGATCGGGACGACCGGACGCGGGCCGGTCTTCGCCCAGCTGGAGGCGGCCGGGCTCGTGCACTCGTATCGCATGACCACGCGACATAAGGGCCGCGTCCAGTTCGTCCCGGCGCGGCAGCTGCGCTAGCCCCTCAGCGCAGCCGCCCTGAGCTCGGCGCAGCTCGGCGAGCACGTGGCTGCCAGCCACAGAGTCGGCGTCGCGCTGCAGTTTGGCGCAGCTCGACGACCGCGGCGGTCGAGCTCAGGGGTGCTCGCCGCTGAGGATGCGGCAGAGCACGGCAGCGTCGATGTTGCCGCCCGAGACGATGCAGGCGATCGTGCCCGCCCCCGCCCGGCCCGACAGGGCCGCCGCGACCGACAGGGCGCCTGCTCCTTCGGCGATCACGCGCACGCGCTCGGCGAGCAGACGCACGGCTGCGGCCACCTCGTCCAGCGTCACGACGACAGCGTCGTCGACCACCTCCTGCAGGAGCGGCCACATGTCGCGCAGGATCACCTTGGCTCCGGCGCCGTCGATCCACGTGGGCCGGTAGTCGATCTCGACCGGCTCGCCGCGCCGCAGCGCCGCGGCCAGCGGGGCCGCCGTCTCCGGCTGCACCGCCACGACACGCACGTCCGGCCGTAGCGCCTTCACGGCGCTCGCGATGCCCACCAGCAGGCCGCCGCCGCCGACGGGCACGATCACCGTGTCGACGTCCGGCAGGTCCTCGACGAGCTCGAGGCCGATCGTCCCGTTGCCGGCCATGACCCAGTCGTTCTCGACCGGATGGATGAACAGGCCCTCGGCACCGTCGAAGCGGTGCGTCTCGAGCGCCCGCCACCAGTCGTCGAAGGGAACGGGCACCGCGCGGCCGCCGAGCCGCTCGATCGCCGCCAGCTTCGTCTCTGGCGCGGTGTCGGGCACGACGATCGTCGCCTCGACCCCGAGCTCGCGCGCGGCCCAGGCCACTCCCTGCGCCATGTTGCCGGCGCTCGCGGTCACGAGCCCGTCGGCCACGGCCTCCCGCGACGCCGAGCGTGCGGCATTGACCGCGCCGCGAATCTTGAACGAGCCAATCGGTTGCAACGTCTCCAGTTTGAGATGGATGGTTTGCGCCAAACCTAACTCGAGAGGGATGAGCGGCGTCCGGACGGCCGTGCCGGCGAGCGTCGCCTGGGCCTGCCGGATGGCCTCGAGCCCGATCAGAGCGAGACCTCGGCGCCGACGCCGAGCTCGCGGGCCTTGCGGACGACGTGGTCGGCCGCGGCAAGGTCCTCGACGGCGATGCCGAGGGACTTGAAGATCGTCAGCTCGTCGGTCGAGGTCCGCCCCGGGTGCGACCCCGCGAGGACGTCTCCGAGCTCGGCACGGATGTGATCCGCCCCGATGGCACCCTCCTGGACTGCGAGCAGGTAGTCGCCGGCCTCGTTCTCCGCCGACTCGCGCCGATCGACGAAGAGGGTTGCCGCAGCCACCGTGGCGGCATCGAGCTCGCGGGTGTGAGGGAAGCAGGCACCGACGGCGTTGATGTGCGCGCCGCTCGCAACCCAGGGCCGCTCGACGACCGGTTCGGGCGACGCGGTGGCGGTGACGATCACGTCGGCGTCGCGCAGCGCTTCCTCGGCGCTCCCGACCACCGCCAGGCCGAACGGCAGCTCGAGCTCGTCCGCCAGGCGGCGCGACTGCTCGGCGTCTCGCGCCCAGATCCGTGCGTGCTCCCAGGTGCGCACGGCGGCCATCGCCCGCAGGTGCGAGCGTGCCTGGGCACCCGCGCCGAGCACGGCCAGCACCCGCGCGTCCTCGCGCGCGAGCACCCGTGTCGCGGCACCCGAGACTGCGGCCGTCCGGATCTCCGTGATCGCCGCGGCGTTGACGACTGCGTCCACGACCCCGGTCTCGCCGTCCGAGAGCAGCACGACCCCCTGGTGGGTGTCGAGCCCGTGCCGCCGCGGGTTGTCGGGCATGACGTTGATCGCCTTGAGCGCGAAGGCAGGCCTGTCGCCGCCGCGATACGCGGGCATCAGCCCGATCAGCCCCGCCGCGTCCGGCGGCTTGGCGATGGAGCGCAGCGGCTGGTACATCTCGCCACGAGCAAGCGCCGTGAGCGCGTCTGCCATGACGTCGATGCACTCGGCCATCGGCAGCAGCCGCTCGACGTCGTGGTAGCTGAGAACGAGCATGCGGGCCGACTCTATCCCGGTCGCACCCAGTCGAAGAGCGCCGTGAGCTCGTCCCGCTCGGCGGCCGTCAGCACCAATTCGAGGCCGCGAAGTGCAGGCTCGAGCTGGTCGGGCCGGCGCGGGCCGACCACGACCGCGCTGACGCGAGCGTCGCCGAAGAGCCACGCGAAGGCGAGCGTCGCCATGTCGACGCCACGAGCGCCGGCGAGAGCGCCGAGCCCTTCGAGCGCGCTCCAGACGTGCTCCTCGTCGTAGCCGAGGTACGGCTCGGGACGCTGCGTCATCCGCGACCCCTCCGGGTAGGCCTCGCCGCGGCGGTACTTGCCGGTCAGCCAGCCGCCCGCCAGGGGACCGAACGGCGTGAAGCCGAGGCCGTGCTCAACGCAGAGTGGCAGCACCTCTCTT
>CAWIWF010000007.1:0-233265 GCA_963839815.1 uncultured Thermoleophilia bacterium | reverse complement strand
ACGCGCGAGACCGTACTGGCTCTTCCGGACAGGTCCGGCGGAGACGGTGTCGTCAGGACGACGGCGTGAAGATGCCGATGACGGGCCGGCCGCGTCGGCCGGCCTCGACGGCGAGCTCCGTCGGCGACCGGCCACCGCGCCTGGTGGGGAGTCGCTCGACGCAAAAGCGCTGGATCGTCCCGAACGAGTCAACCGCCCAGCCCGCCCCGGCGAGGGTGGCGGTGGCCGACTCACGGAACCCCCACTCATCGCAGTCCGCAAGCGCGACGACGTGGATGGAGCCAGTCGGGCCAGACGCCTCGGCCGCCCGCACCCGGACGTCCCCGAACCAGAACACACGCCGTTCGGGAGACGGCCTGCCGCGGTCGCCGCTGCTCACTCCCTCAGCCTATGCCCGCCGGGGCAGCGAGAGAGTCACGCGCGCGCCGGGCCCCTCGCCGGCGCTCGCGCGGCCGCCGTGCGCACGTGCGATCGCGTCCACGAGCGCGAGGCCGAGGCCCGCCCCTTCCCCCGCGCTGCGAGCCTCGCGGCCGCGGGTGAATCGCTCGAAGGCGCGCGCCGTGAAGCCGCCGGGAAAGCCCTCGCCCTCGTCCTCGACCCACAGCGAGGCCTCGCTGTCCCCGGCCGAGGCGCCGACGGCGATGCCTCCCGCCCCATGTCGCAGCGCATTGTCGACGAGGTTGCCAAGCGCCTGCTCGAGCCGCAGCCGGTCGCCCTCGATCGTCACGGCCCCGTCGCCGTGACCACGACCGAGCGGCCCGCGTCCTCGGCGCGAGCCCGGAAGCGCCGCGCCACCGTCTCGAGCAGCTCGCCGGCTGCGATCGGCGCCGTCTCGATCGAGAGGGCCCCCTCGTCGGAGCGTGCGAGCAGGAGCAGATCCTCGGCGAGCAGCGTCAGCCGGTCGGTCTCCTCGGCGGCCGAGACGAGCGCGGCCTCGAGCTCCTGGGGCGTCCGCGGCCGCCGCAGCGCCAGGTCGAGCTCCGCCTTGAGCGAGGCGAGCGGCGTGCGCAGCTCGTGGCTCGCCTCGGCGACGAAGCGCCGCTCGCGGGCGAATGCCTCCTCGAGGCGTTCCAGCATCTGGTTGAGGGTCCTCGCCAGGCGGGCAATCTCGTCGTCGCGCTCGGACTCGGGCAGCCGCAGGCCGGGCGCGCGGGCCGAGATCTCGGCTGCGCGGATGCGCATCGCCTCGACGGGCCGCAGCGCGGCAGCCGCGAGCAGGTAGGCAGCGAGCGAGGCCAGCCCCAGCGCGAGCGGCCCGCCGACGAGCAGCTGGTTGCGCAGCGAGCCGAGCGCGTCGTCGCGGTCCTCGAGCGAGGCGCCGGTGACCACGACCAGTGTCTCCGCGTCACGTGCCACCGGCGTCGCGAGCAGGCGGACGCGGTCGTCGTCGAAGCCTGCGATCGGGCCGCGGTCGACCTCGAGCGTGTCCCGGCGCGCCCGCTCGAGCTGCTCCCGGTCGAGGAGCGGCTCGTCAGGCAGGCCGGGAGAGGCGTCGAGCACCTCCCCGGCGGGCCCCAGCACCTGCGCAAAGGTCTCGTCGCTCTCCGCCAGGATCGCCCCTTCGGAGAGGCCCGCACCCTCGCCGCGCACAGCCCTGGCCAGATCGTCGAGCCGGGCGGCGAGGCCGAGGTCGATCTGCTCGTCCAGGGTTGAGCCGAGACGGAAGTAGAGCGTGGCGCCGATCCCGCCCAGGAGCAGCGCCATGGCGAGCGCGAAGACGAGCGTCAGGCGGACCCGCAGCGGCAGCCGGGTCACGTCGCGTCCTCCCGCAGCCGGTAGCCGGCGCCGCGCACCGTCTCCAGCGTGGCGCGGCCGAACGGCCGGTCGATCTTCTCGCGCAGGTAGCGCACGTAGACGTCGACCACGTTGGAGCGGTTCTCGTAGCCGTAGTCCCACGCGTGCTCGAGCAGCTCGTAGCGAGAGAGCACGCGCCCGGGGCGGCGCATGAAGGTCTCGAGCAGAGCGAACTCCTTCGCGGACAGCTCGATCGGCGTCTCGCCGCGGCGAACCTCGCGGCGGGCGGGATCGAGCCGGAGGTCACCGACCGCCAGCACGGCCGGCCGCTCCGGCGCGCCGCGGCGAACGAGCGCCCGCAGCCGCGCGAGCAGCTCGGCGAACGCGAACGGCTTCGTCAGGTAGTCGTCGGCTCCGGCGTCGAGCCCGCCGATCCGGTCGGCGAGCGCGTCGCGCGCCGTCAGCATCAGCACCGGCGCCCAGACCCTCGGCGCGCAGCCGGCGGCAGACCTCGAGGCCGTCGATGCCCGGCAGCATCAGGTCGAGAACGATGGCGTCGTACTCGGCCGCCTGCGCCATCCAGAGCGCATCCTCGCCGGAGCGCGCCACGTCGGCGGCGTAGGCCTCCTCGGTCAGCCCGCGGCGCAGGAGCGCGGCCAGCTTGACCTCGTCCTCGACGACGAGCACCCGCACGCACCCATTGTCGCTCGCCGGATGAGAGTCAGATGAGAGCCTCTACTCTCCGGATGCGCCCCGGGCACCCGGACGCCAGCGCGGGGAACCGGCGACGAGGATCGCGAGACGCTCACGAGTCGCGCTTGCAACAGACTGTTACAAGCGCGTGGAACCGAGGCGCCACGCCAACACTGTCGTGGGCTGACACTGCTCCTTCGCGGGCTAGCTCTCGCGGACGGTGAAGAGGACAGCACGCAGCTGCTCGAAGTCGCGGAGCCGAAACTGCACGGCGTTGCTCTCACGCTGCCTGAACCCCGTCGCGCTCACCTGCTCGAGCACCGCGTCGAGGTCGAAGTGCCCGTGCGAGTGCGGAGCCCGGCCGTCGCTGCCCGCGGCCTGGTCGAGCTCGACGACGAGGAGCCTCCCGCCCGGACGGAGCACCCTGCGCGCCTCGGCGAACGCGCGCTGCCGCCCCGCCTCGGGCAGCTCGTGCAGCACGAGCGAGGCGAGCACGACGTCGGCGCTGTCGTCGGCGAACGGCAGCTCCTGGGCGATTCCCTTGACGAACTCGACCTCGAGACCCTGGCGGCTGGCCTTCCGCGCGGCCCGATCGACCATCTCCGGCGAAGGATCGACGCCCCGCACGATGCCGCCCGCGCCGGCGCGGCGCTTGGCGGCGAGCGCCAGGCTGCCGGTGCCGCAGCCGACGTCGACGACGTCCTCCCCGGGCTCGATCCCGGCCAGTTCGACGAGCTCCTCGCCGGAAAGCGTCCTCGCGGTCGCCCGTCCGCGACCGCATGCGCCGGTCGTACCTGGCGGCGTCGCGAATGACGATCCCGTCCGCAGTCCGATCGAGCCGCAGCTCGCCGCGGACGGTGTTCCAGGAGTCCCAGGTGATGCGGAGGATGACGAGCGTGATCGCAAGCCCGATCAGCGGGTCGGCCAGCTGGAGCCCGAGCGCGACGACCGCGGCGCTCGCGATCACGCCGAGGCTGACGAACGCATCGACCCGCGCGTGCTGACCGTCGGCGATGAGTGCCGCGCTGTCGAGCTTCCGGCCCGCACGCAGCCGCACGCGCGCGGCGACCTCGTTGCCGAGGTACCCGACCGCACCGGCCGCCGCCAGCGCCCAGAGGTGGTCGAGGTCACGCGGATCGATCAGCCGGTGCACGGTCTCGTACAGCGCCACGCACGCAGAGGCGAAGATGGCGAAGACGACGGCGTAGCCAGCCCACCGCTCGGCACGGACGCTGCGGAGCAGGAACGCCAGCCCGACGGGAAGGGCCGTGAGCGCGTCGCCGGCGTTGTGGATCAGGTCGGCGAGGAGCGCGACGCTTCCGGAGAGCACGAAGACGAGCGCCTGGACGACCGCCGTCAGCCCGAGCACGCCGAGGCTGATCAGGACGGCGCGGACGCCGGCGCGCGAGCGGAGGATCGACGGGTCGATCGTGCCGTGCACGTGCCCGTGGCCATGCCCATGCCCGTGCCCTGCCCGTGCCCGTGCGAGTGGCCGTGCCCGTGGGCGGCGGGCTCGTCGGCCTGGACGTGGCCGCTCACCGCTCCGCCTCGACCGGCTCGGGAGCCGGCGGCAGCAGCGCCTCGCCCGGGCTCACGTGCTCGTGGTGGTGACGGATCGCCGCCAGCAGCTCGGCAACGTGGTGATCGTGGAGGCGGTAGTACGCGTGCCGGCCATCACGGCGAACGGCGACGAGCCGCCCCTGCCGCAGCAGCCGGAGCTGCTGAGAGGCGGCACTCTGCGCGAGCCCCGTTGCGGCGACCAGCTCCTCCACGCTCTGCTCGCCGGCGAGCATCGCCCAGAGCAACCGGAGCCTGCTGCCTGCGCCGAAGGCGCGCATCGCCTCGGCGAGCGCCTCTGCCTCCCCGGGCCCGAGGGGTGTGGAGGCCGACTGGTGCTCGGAGGGGTGTGGCACACGCGCAGCTTAGCAACGCATGCGCATCTGTTCATGTATTACTCCTCGCGTCAGGCCGACGCAGCGAGCAGCCGCTCGGCCTGCGCCAGGTAGCGCGTGGCCCCGACGCTCGCGAAGAACCGGGCCGCCTGCTCACGCTGCCGTTCCGCCTCTGCCCGCCGACCCTCTCGGCCGCGAGGACCTCAGCGGCGCGGAGCCGGACGAGCGCCTCGTCGGCGCGCGCCTCCATGCCGCGAAGGACGTCCGCCGCTCCGGCGCGATCGCCGCCGACATACGTCGTCGCGGCTTCGAGCCAGCCGTAGCGATCGTCTCGTGGGGGCAGGTCGGCCAGCTCGGCCACCCGCCCGAGCCGGTCGGCGACGACCAGGCCTGGAAAGGCCCAGAACGAGACGGACGCCGGCAGATGGGCGACGATCTCGTCGAGATGCCTGTGGGCGCCTGCGACGTCGCCGGTCTCGAGCACGACCAGCGCGGCCACCGCCAGCGTCGGCAGCAGCGACTGTGGCTCGACCTGCTCGCGCGCAAGCGCGAGCCCGCGCTCCGTGTCTGCGAGCGCACCGGCATCGTCGCCGCGCGCGATCCGGATGAGCGCACGGGTGCTCCGGCAGGCCGTCTCCATGTAGTGAGGCGCACCGGCTTCGACCTCGGCGAGAAACCGGTCGACGCCTGCCAGGGCGGCCTCCCAGTTGCCGGTCAGGTGGTCGTTGGTCGTGAGCTCCGCCTCGAGGAAGCGGACGCCGCGGGCCTGACCCTGGCGCCGCGCGAGGTCGATTGCCCGGTCGTGGAGCTCGCGCGTCCGGCGCAGGGCTCCGAAGCTGGCGGTGATGCTCCCCAGGTTGATCAGCGCGCGGACCGCTTCATGCGAGCCGAGCGGCTCGGCAATCGTAATCGCCCGCTCGAGGTCGTCGGCCCCGCCGGGATCGCCCGACTCGGCGCGGGCGGTGCCGATGTTGTTGAGCGATGCCGCCGTCAGCTCGGCGAGCTCGAGCTGCTCTGCCATCGCGAGGGCCTCCCGGCCGACCGCGATCGCCTCGGCCTGGCGGCCTGCCAGCATCAGGTAGCGCGACCGGTTGGCGAGCACGTAGGCCTTGGCCGGCGAGGCGGGTCGCTCCGCGACGAGCGCGGCGGCGCGGTCGAGCTGCTCGAGCGTCCGCCGCGGGCTGCCGGCCATCCAGGCGATCTCTCCGAGCAGCGTCTCGGCCTCCGCAGCGCGCTCGACGTCGCCGGCCGCGACGAGACCGTCCCGGGCGAGCTCGAGCTCCTCGCCGCCGAGCTCCTCCGCGTTGAAGCGCGCCTTGCCGAGCCCGAAGAGCAGGCGTGGTCGGTCAGGGTCGTCTTCTGGAGCCAGCTCGACGGCACGGCCGTAGAAGCGAGTCGCAGCGGCAAAGGCGTTCAGCGAGTGCGCCCGGTCGCCCGCCGCCCGAAGCGCCTGCCGCGCCCGCGCCCGCAGCCCGTCGTCGGCCGAGCCCGCGGCCTCGGCGAACTCGAGCGCCGCGAGATAGTGGTGCGCGAGCAGGTCGGCGCGGTCGTCGGCCCGCTCGGCCGAGAGTGCGGCGAGCCACTCGCCCGCGCGACCGTGCTGCTCGGCTCGCCGCGCCCGCGGAATCTGACCGTAGGCGACGTCACGGACCAGCACGTGCAGGAACGCGTACTCCGTCTCGCCCGCCACCGACGACCGGCGCTCGCGGCGGACGAACTGCCGGCGTTCCAGCTCGTGCAGCCGCCGCTCCGCGTCCCAGCGCTCACGCTCGCCGAGCGATTCGAGCGCGCCGAGCCAGAAGACCTTGCCGAGCACCGCTGCGTCCTGCAGCAGGCGCTTGTCCTCGGCGTCGAGCCCGTCCAGCCGCGCGGCGATGATCCCCTGGACGGACTCGGGGAGGACGAGCGTCCCCGGCTCGCCGAGCCCCCGCTCGTCGACCATGCGCACGAACTCCTCGGCGTAGAGCGGGTTCCCGCCGGCGCGCTCGAGGAGGGTCGCCTGCACGTCAGCCGGGATCACGGCGCGCTCCATGAGCGCGGCGAGCAGCCGCGCCGTCTCGTCGTCGCTCAGGGGCGACAGCGAGACCGTGGCCGCGTTGGGTTTACCGCCGCCCCAGCCCGGCCGGCGGGCGAGCAACTCGGGCCGACTCGTGCACACGACGAGGAGGGGTACGCCCCCGGCCCAGTCGACGAGATGCTCGACGAAGTCGAGCAGGCCGTCGTCGGCCCAGTGGAGGTCCTCGAAGACGAGCACGGCGGGCGAGGTCTCCGCGAGCACCTCGAAGAAGCGGCGCCAGGCCGCGAAGGCCTCGCCCTGCTCTCCCCCGCGCTCGTCGGCGGCGAGTCCGACCAGCGGCCGCAGCTGCCGCGTTACCCAGCGCGCCTCTGCCTCCTCGGCGACGAGCGCCGAGACGGCGTGCTCGAGCTTGCCCGCGGTCTCGTCCTCGGTGTCGCTCTCGAGGATCCCCGCGTGCGCCTTCACCATCTCGCCGAGCGCCCAGTAGCTCACGCCCTCGCCATAGGGCAGGGAGCGCCCCTGGCGCCAGAAGATCAGTTCATCGTCCGCCTCGACCGCGCGCAGGAGCTCGAGCACCAGCCGCGACTTGCCGATCCCCGGCACGCCCACGAGCGTGACGAGCTGGGTCGAGCGCTCCCGCCGCACCCGGCCGAGCGCTCCCCGCAGCATCTCCACCTCGGCCTCGCGCCCGACGAGCGGGGCCGCCGCCTCGCGCAGGACGTCGACGCCGAGGCTCGCGCGGATGCCGGCCGCCTGCCAGGCCGGGACGGGCTCCGCCTTTCCCTTGGCCGCGACCGGCGCCGCCTGCGTGTACTCGATCGCGCGGTCGGTGGCCCGGTAGGTCGTCTCGTCGACGAGGATGCCGCCGACCGGGGCGGCCGACTGCAGCCGAGCCGCGGTGTTGACGACGTCGCCCGCGGCCATCGCCTCGCCCTGCTCGGGCCGGGCGCCGAGCGCGACGAGCGCCTCGCCCGTGGTGATGCCGATGCGCACCTGGAGGCCGCCGCCCTCGTCGGCCCAGTCGCGAATCGCGAGGGCGGCGCGCACAGCCCGTTCGGGGTCGTCCTCGTGCGCCGTCGGGGCCCCGAACAGCGCCATGACAGCGTCGCCGATGAACTTCTCGACCGTCCCGCCGAGGTGCTCGAGCTCGTGCCGGACACGCTCGTGGTAGCGCGACAGCAGCGCGCGGACGTCCTCGGGGTCGGCGCCCTCCGCGTGCGCCGTCGACCCGACGAGGTCGCAGAAGACGACCGTGACGACCTTCCGCTCCTCCTGACGCTCAGGCGCCGGCGCGTCCAGGGCGGCCCCGCAGGCGCCGCAGAAGCGGAAGCCTGCTGGATTGTCCTGGCCGCAGCTCGGGCAGACCGGCATGGCTCAAGCGTATGCGGGAACCCGGGCGGTGGCCGTCAGCGGCCGTGCCGCTCGACGAACGCCAGCACACGCCGCCACGCGTCCGCCGATGCCTCGGCGTGCTCCTCCTGGAGGCGGTCGAAGAAGCTGTGGGGCGCGCCCGCATACGTCACGAGCTCGTGCTCGACGCCGGCGGCCGTCAGGGCTTGCTCGAACGCCTCGACGTCCTCCGCCGGGATGCCCCGGTCGGCGCCGCCCATCAGCCCGAGAATCGGGGCGCGCATGTCCTCCGCACGCTGCGCGGGGCCCGGCGCACCGTCCGCTCCCGGGCCCGGACGGCCGTAGAAGCCCACGGCTCCGGCGAGGCCGTGCCCTGCCGCGGCGGCGAGCCACGAGTGGCGACCGCCGAAGCAGAAGCCGACGGTAAAGACCGACCGGCAGCTGCCGCCCGCGGGTGACCGCAGGAGCGCGACCGCTGCGGCGACGTCGGCCTGGACGCCGTCGGGCGTTGTCTCGCGCACGTGATCCATGAACGGGAAGTCGTCGCCCCGGCTCGCCGGGCCGGCCGTGCGCCCGAAGTAGTCGATGGCGACGGCGGCGTGGCCGCGCTCGGCGAAGCGCAGGGCCACCTCTTCGTAGAAGCGGTAGAGGCCGCGCACGTCCGGGAGCAGGACGATGCCGCTCCCGCTCGCCTCGTCCGGCAGGGCCGCGAACGCCGCGAGCCGGTTGCCGTCCCCCGCCTCGAGCACCAGCTCGTCGTGGGAGATCGCCGCGCCGGAGACGACGGGGATCGGCGGCCGCGAGTCGAGCTCGAAGCACACGGTGGCTCAGGTCTCCCGGAGTGTCGCCAGTTGGTCGACGGTTGGCTCCCAGCCGCCCGCAGCGACATTGGCACGCACCTGCTCCGGCTTCGTCGCACCCGCGATGACCGAGACGACGCCCTCCTCGGCGGCGAGCCCGCCGATCGCCAGCTCGAGCAGCGAGACCCCCCACTCGGCAGCGAGGGCCCTCAGCCGCTCGACCCGCTCGAGGTCGGCCTCGTCGAGCTCGCGTCCGTGCAGGCGAGTCCCCTCCGCGGGCGGCCGGTCGCGGCCGACCTTGCCGGTGAGCAGGCCGGCGGCGAGGGGGAAGTAGGGAATGAAGCCGATCCCGAGCCGCCTGCAGGCCGGCAGGAGCTCGGCCTCGACGTCCGCGCCGCGAGCAGCGAGTACTCGCTCTGCTCGGTGGCGAACGGCGTCAGGCGCTGCTCGCTCGCCGCCGCGTGTGCCTCAGCGACCTGTGCGGCCGTGAAGTTGGACGAGCCGATAGCGCGCACCTTCCCCTCCCGCACGAGCTCGTCGAGAGCGCCGAGCGTCTCCTCGACCGGCGTGACGCCGTCCGGGCGGTGGTACTGGAGGAGGTCGATCCGGTCGGTCTGGAGGCGCCGCAGAGAGGCCTCGACCGCCTCGCGGACGTGGGCGCGGGAGCCGCGGGCGACGCCACCTTCGGCACGGTTCCAGCCGAACTTCGTGGCGAGCACGACCCGGTCTCTCCGGCCGCCGAGCGCCCGTCCGATGATCTCCTCGCTGCCGCCGCCCCCGCCGTAGACGTCGGCGGTGTCGAAGAGCGTGATGCCCGCGTCGAGCGCCGCGTCGATGACCGCCCGAGACGCCGCCTCGTCGATGCGGCCGCCGAAGTTGTTGCAGCCGAGCCCGACGACGCCGACCTGGAGCACACCCGCGATCGTCCGCGTCCGCACCGGGCCAGCCTAGAGGCTCGGCCGCGGCGTCAGGAGCCCGCGGACGCGCGTCGGTTCGGGGCTCCGAGCACCGCCTCGGCCCCGCGCGCGTACCGGCTGGCGCCGACCGAGCGGAAGAACACGAGCGCCCGGCTCGCCTGCTCCTGCGCCGCTTCGCGCTGCCCGCGCCGGTCGAGGTCCTCGGCTGCGTGCAGACGCGTGCGCGCCGTCAGGGTCTCCGCGCCCATGCCCGCATAGATCTCGGCGGCGTCGACGAAGCGGCGCTCCGCGATCGCGATCAGCGCCGCGGCCCACGGGATCCGCTCCGCCTGCGCACGCCGCGACTCGAGCAACGGCTGGATGTCCTGCTCGCGCCCCAGATGGCAGAGCATGGCGGCGACTGGCTCGCCCCCGTACATCGGGGCCGCCGGATCGGCCTGCCAGAGCGCGAGCAGCTCGTCGACCAGGGCCACGGCCTCGGTCTCTCGCCCGGCCTCGAAGAGCACCTCGGCCCGAAAGCCCAAAGCCGGGTAGACGGCCTGCGGGTCGGTGACCTGGCGCGCCAGCTCCTCGGCCGCCGCGGAGTCCTCGAGGGCGCCCCGCACGTCGTCGCGCGCGAGGCCGATCGCCCCCCTGACGACCAGGTTGCCCCCCTCGAGATAGTGGCGCCCGCGCCGCTCCACCTCGTCCAGGAAGGACTCGGCCAACCGCAGGGCCTCGTCCCACTCGCCCACGGCGAAGGAGGACCAGGCCGCCAGTCCGCGCAGCCAGCGCGTCATCGAGGTCTCACCCCAGCGTGCTGCCTGGGCGAGACCCTCGCGCTGGATCTCGGCCGCTCGCCGCAGCTCGCCGAAGCTGGTCAGAGCCGTGGCGAAGTTCGAGTAGGTTCGGATCACCGCCGGCGTCGGCGACGTTCGGCCGAGCTCGAGCGCCCGCTCGAAGTACGCGATCGCGTCGTCCCTGGCCCCCCGCAACGTGGCGCTGCCCATGGTCGTCAGCGACCGGATGCGGAGGTCGTTCAGCCCGAGCTCGGCTCCGATTCGCGCAGCCTCCTCGGCGAGCGCGAGCGCACGCTCCGACTCCTCCGAGACCATCGCCACCCCGGCGAGCATTCCGACGACGAACCCCCTGACGGGTGAGTCCGGCAAGCCCTGGATGAGTGCCTCGGCGCGCGCGTAGTGCTCGTGTGAGTGCGCCTGGTCGCCCTGCCGCCACAGTACGGCGCCCAGCACCGCCTCCGCCTCTGCCGCCCACTCGCGGTTCCCCTGCCGCAGCAGCAGCGTCGCGGCCTCCTCCAGCTCCTGCTCGCCAGCGTCGCTCTCGGCCGCTGCGCGGCCGGCGGCGAGCAGCAGTGCGGCGCGCTCCTCGTCTTCGGGTGACAGCTCGAGCGCGGCGCGGTAGTGGCGGGTGGCGGCCTGGAACGCAGACAGGGACGCCGACCTGTCGCCCGCCTCCCGGAATGCGCGGCGGGCCCGATCGGCGAGACCGTCCACGCTCCTTCCGGCTGCACGCGCGTACTCGAGAGCGCTGCCGTAGTGGTGCGCCAGCATGTCGGCCCGGTCCTCGGCGCGGTCGGGTGAGAGCGACTCGAGCCAGCCGGCGGTGGCCTCGTGGAGCTCGGCGCGCCGCCCTCTCGGAATCTGCGAGTAGGCGACGTCGCGGGTGAGGATGTGGCGGAAGACGTACTCGCTCTCGCCGGCGACCGAGGAGCGCCGGTCGCGGCGAATGAAGTCCTTGCGCTCGAGCGCGCTCAGCCGCTCCTTGCTGCCCACGTCCCCGAGCGCGCCGGCCCAGAAGACCTTGCCGACGACTGCGGCGCGGTGGAGCAGCTCCTTCTCGCCCGCCGGCAGCGCGTCGAGCCGCGCGGCGATGAGCGCCCCGACCGTGTCCGGCAGCTCGGCCCCGGCGCCCTTCTCGGCCGCGAGGCGGGCGAACTCCTCGGCGAAGAGCGGGTTCCCGCCCGCCCGAGCGAGCAGCTGTGCCTGCAGCTCCGCCGGCACCGCGGCCCGGCCGAGCACGTCGTGGGCGAGTTGTGCGGTGTCTTCCTCGGACAGAGGCTGCAGCGAGATCGTGAGCGCGTTCGCCTTCCCCCCACCCCAGCCGGGACGGCGCTCGCCCAGCTCGGGCCGTGCGGTCGCGACGACGAGCAGGGGCACACCGCGAGCCGCATCGACGAGCTCGTCGACGAAATCGAGCACACCCTCGTCGGCCCAGTGCAGGTCCTCGAAGACGAGCACGAGCGGCGTGCGATCGGCGAGCGCTTCGAAGAAGAGGCGCCAGGCGCCGGCGGACTCCCCCGCCTCCGCGGGCGGCGCCCCGGCGTCCAGCCCCGCGAGGGGCCTGAGGTGCCGCAGCAGCCAGGCCTCGTCGCCGCCGGCATCGACCTGCCGTACGGCAGCCTCGAGCTTCTCGGTTGCCTGCTCGACCGAGTCGGTGTCGAGGATCCCCGCCTGCGCCTTGACCATCTCGGCGAGCGCCCAGAAGCTGACTCCCTCCCCGTAGGGCAGCGACCGGCCCTGCCGCCAGGTGACGAACTCCGGCTCCGCGTCCGTGCGCCGGAACAGCTCCCAGACGAGCCGGCTCTTACCGATCCCCGGGACGCCGACCAGCGTCACCAGCTGGGGCTCGCGTTCCTCTCGCGCCCGGGTGAGCGCCCCCCAGAGCAGCTCGAGCTCGCGCTCCCGCCCCACCAGCGGAGTCCGGCCCTGCTGGCGTACGTCCACGCCGAACCGGGCACGCGCCTCGAGGGCTTCCCAGACACTGATCGGGTCGGCCTTGCCCTTGGCGACCACCGGCTCGGCCGGCCGGTAAGAGATTGCACGCTCGGTCGAGCGGTGGGTGGCCCCGCCGACGAGCACGCCGTTGACCGGCGCAGCCGCCTGAAGCCTCGCGGCAGTGTTGACCACGTCGCCCGTGACGAGCGTCTCGCCCTCCTGCGCGATCGCGTCCAGCCGCACCAGTGCCTCGCCGGTGTTGACGGCGAGGCGGACGTCCAGGTCGCCGTCCTCGCGGAGCTCGTCCCTGATCGCGAGGGCGGCCCGGACGGCACGCTCGGGGTCATCCTCGTGCGCGACAGGAGCGCCGAACACCGCCATCACGGCGTCGCCGATGAACTTCTCGACGCTGCCGCCGTACTGCTCGAGCACAGCCCGGACGCGAGCGTGGTACGGCGCAAGCGTCGCGCTCACGTCCTCCGGGTCGAGCCGCTCCGAGCGGGCGGTGAAGCCAACCAGGTCGCAGAAGACGACGGTGACCTGCTTCCGCTCCTCGCGCCGCTCCGGGACCGGGCCGGCGCCGAGCTCGGCACCGCACGACCCGCAGAAGCGGAAGCCCTCCGGGTTCTCCTGCCCACAGTTGGCGCAAACCGGCACGAGTGAAGCGTACGGCGAAGGCCGCAGGTCAGTCGATGAGCTTGCGCGTCATCGCGTGGATGGCGACGCGCCAGACGACGAGCCCGAACACGATGAGCGCGCCAAGGCGCAGCAGGTCGGTCGGGCCCTCCCAGCCGAAGGCGGCATGGCGGACGAGCTCGACGCAGTGGTGAAGCGGGTTGACGTTGCCGAGGACCTGCGCCCACTCAGGCAGCCGGTCGAGCGGGAAGAACGTGCCCGCGACGAGGAAGAGCGGGGTCAGCACCGCGCTGACGACGTAGTTGAAGTTCTCGAACGACTTGGCGAAGCCGGCGATCGCGATCCCGAAGCAGGCCCAGCCGAAGCCGGCCACCCAGGCGATCCCCGGCACGACGAGCATGCTCCAGGCCGGGTCGAGGCCGAAGGCGATCGCCACCAGCAGCGGCACGCAGCCGTACGTCCCGGCCCGGGTCGCGATCCAGAGCGCCTCGGCGGTGACGAGCTCCTCGGTGTCGACCGGCGCGGCCAGGATGGCGTCGTACGTGCGCTGGAACTGGTACTTGACGAACGTCCCGAACATGGCGGGGAACGCGCTGGAGAAGAGCACGGCGGTCGCGACCGTGCCGGTGCCGACGAACTCGACGTACTCGTAGCCGCCGATCCGGCTCACCAGCGAGCCGAACCCGAAGCCGAACGCGAGCAGGTAGACGGTCGGCTCGACGGTGGAGGAGAAGGACGCCGAGCGCCAGTAGGAGGAGAAGTTGACAGCCTCGCGCACGAGCACGCCGGTGATGGCGGCGCGCTCGAGGCGGCCGAGCCGGCGCTGGCGTGCGGTCGCGACGGCCATCAGCCGATCTCCTCGCCCGTCAGGAGCACGAACACGTCTTCGAGGTTGGCGGGCCGCCGCTCGCCGTCGCCCGCGAAGCCGTTGGCGCCGTCGAGGCCGAGCACCGAGACACTGGTGCCGGTTCGCCGCGTGCGCAGCCCTTGCGCCTGCGCCTCCGCCTCGACCTCGGCCAGACGCGCCGGCGGTCCGTAGATCTCGAGCACCTCCCGGCCGGCGTGCTCCTGCACGAGCTCGGACGGCGGCCCGGCGGCGACCGCCTTGCCGTGCGACATGATCGTGACCGAGTCGGCCAGCCGCTGCGCCTCCTCGATGTAGTGCGTGGACATGAGGATCGTCGAGCCCTCGCTGCGCAGCAGGTCGATCAGCGCCCAGAGCTCCTGGCGGACCTGCGGGTCGAGACCGACGGTCGGCTCGTCGAGCAGGATCAGCCGCGGGCGGTGGATGAGCGAGCGTGCGATCAGCAGCCGTCGCCGCATCCCGCCGGAGAGCTTGTCGACGCGGTCGCCGCGCCGGTCGACCAGCTTCGCGCGCACGAGCGCCCGCTCGACCGCGTCACGGCGCTCCGACCGCGGGATGCGGTACAGGTGGGCGAAGACGAGCAGGTTCTGCGCCACCGTCAGGGTCACGTCGAGGTTGTCGAGCTGCGGCGTCACGCCGAGCTGGGCACGCGCCTGCTTCGACTCGCGGGGGAGCTCGAAACCGAGCAGCTCCAGCTCGCCCTCGTCCGCGATCGCCTGCGCGGTCAGGAGCCGCATGGTGGTGGACTTGCCGGCCCCGTTCGGCCCGAGCAGGCCGACACATGTCCCCTCGGGAACGTCGAGGTCGAGGCCGTCGACGGCGGTGATCGGGCCGTAGCGCTTGACGACGCCGCGCAGGCGGATGGCGAGCTCGGGCACGCGTCAAGACTGCCAGTCACGAGCGGTCGCGCAGAGGGGGGCCGGCCGCCTAGGCTCGGAGCCGGTGGCCACGGTCCGCGATGAGCTGCGCCGGTTCGCGCTGTCGCTCCCAGGCGCCGGCGAGGACAGGCCGTGGGGCGACCCCGTCGCCAAGGTGAACGGCAAGATCTTCGCCTTCCTCGGCTCGGACCGGCCGGATGCGGGCCCACTGCTGACCGTCAAGCTCGACGAGTCGCACGGGCACGCGATGTCCGTCGAGGGCGCACGACCGACCGGATACGGGCTCGGCCGCGCCGGCTGGGTGACGGTGCCACTCGACGCCGGCGAGCTTGCCGCCGACGTCCTGCGCGACTGGATCGAGGAGAGCTACCGCATCGTGGCGCCAAAGCGCCTCGTCGCCGAGCTCGACCGCCGGGCCGCGGGGTGACCTGAGCGGTAGCCCGACGTCATCCGGTGCCGCCGAGAGCCTGCGGTGCGCGACTAGCTGCTCAGTCGCGAGAACCACCTCGCCGCGGTGTGCGAGAGTCGGCGCGTGTCGGAGCAGGAGGGCACGCGCTTCTACGACACGGCCTACGGCCGGTTCGGCGACGACCTCTACGGCGCGATCCGGGCCGAGGCGTTCGGGGAGGACATCGGCCAGAACTCCTGGCTGACGGCCGACGAACAGCGCCGTTTCTGCCGCTGGCTCGAGCTCGGCCCGGCGAGCGACGTGCTCGAGGTGGCGAGCGGCTCCGGCGGGCCGGCGCTGTTCACCGCGGCGGAGACCGGCTGCCGGATCATCGGCGTCGACCTCAACGCGGCGGGGATCGCGGCGGCGAGTGCTGCGGCGGCGGAGCGCGACCTCGCAGGCCGCGCGCGCTTCGTCGAGGCCGACGCCGCGCGGCCGCTCCCCTTCGCCGACGCGTCGTTCGACGCCGTCATCTGCGTCGACGCGATCAACCACCTGTACGACCGGGGCGCCGTGCTGCGCGACTGGCATCGCCTGCTCCGTCCGGGCGGCCGGGCACTCCTCACCGACCCGGTCACGGTCACGGGGCTGCTTCGGCGGGACGAGATGATCGTGCGCGGCGGCGCGATGGGCGAGTTCGTGCTCACGCCGCCCGGCCTCGACGAGCAACTGCTCACAGACGCGGGCTTCGTCGTCGAGCGGATCGAGGACGTCACCGACGCGACGGCCCGAACTGCTACGGCGTGGCACGCCGCGCGGGAGCGCCGCGCGGCGGACCTCGCCCGCCGAGAAGGGGCAGAGGAGCATGCCGCCACGCAGCGCTTCCTGGCCATGGTCGCGACCTTGGCCGGCGAGCGCCGCCTGTCTCGGTTCGCCTACGTGGCGCGCAAGCCGGCCGGTCCGACACGCGTGCGCCGGCCACGCGGCTGTTCGTCACGGGCGGCACCGGCGTGCTCGGCCGCAGGCTGCGGCCGCTCGCGGCGGCCGCGGGACACGACGTGGACGCCCCCGGCCAGACGAGCTCGACCTGTTCGACCCGGCTGAGGTCACCGCCGCCGTTGTGGGAGCCGGCGCGATCCTCCACCTCGCGACCCGTATCCCGCCCTGGCTCCGGCAGCAGGAGCCGGACGCCTGGCGCGAGAACGACCGGCTCCGCGTCCGAGGCAGCGCGAACCCTCGTCGACGCGGCGCTCGCCGCCGCCGTCCCGCCTACGTGCAACCCCCGTCACCTTCCTCTACGGGCACATCGAGGGGCCGCTCGACGAGAGCACCCGGCTGGGAGAGGTGCCACCCCCCTGCGCTCGGCCCTCGCCGCCGAGCTGGAGACCGCCCGCTTCGCCGCTGCCGGGCGCCGCGGAGTCGTGCTCCGACTCGGCCTTCTCGACGGGCCCGGCACTGGCCTCGATCGCCGGACGACTCGCTCGGGGCCACGCTGCACGTCGCCGACGCCGCCGACGCCCTGCTGCGCGCGCTCGGGGCACCGAGCGGGGTGTACAACGTCTGCCGGGACGGCCCGGTCTCGAGCGAGCGCTTCCGGCAAGCGACGGGCTGGCGCCCGGAGCGATAGTCCGAAGAGCGACAAAGGGCCCGCGCCTGCAGGCCCTTTGAGTAGCGGGGGCAGGATTTGAACCTGCGACCTCCGGGTTATGAGCCCGGCGAGCTACCTGACTGCTCCACCCCGCGTCGCGGCGTCCAGTATAGCGCGGGCTCGAGGGCACCGGCCCGCGCGGCGGGCGCAACACCGCTACTCCCCGAGCTCGGCCGCCCAGCGACGAGCCAGGGCGATCGTCTCCCGTTGCAGCGTGGGCGAGTCGGCGTCACGGCCCAGCGCGAACGCGGCGTCGAACGGCTCGTCCCCGAGCGCGGCTCGGAGCTCGGCAGTGGTCTCCTCGGCGGCCTTGCGCTCGTGGAGGTCGGCGGCCACGCCTGCCGCCGCCCAGAGCGCAGCCGCGCCCCCGAGCAGGCGAGCAGCGGTCTCGCTCTCCCCCAGTTCGAGGGCAAGACCGGCGAGGTCGACGTAGGACGAGCCGATGCGCTCGAGGAACGAGAGCTCGGCGAAGAGCTCGAGGCCTCGCGCGGCATGCTCCGCCGCCAGCTTGTACGCGCCCTGCCGCCGGGCGACGAAGCCGAGGCCGAGGTGGGCGAACGCCTGCAGCTCGCTCGACCCGGCCTCTCGCCCCGCCTCGAGGCTCTCCAGGTAGAGCCGCCAGGCAGCGTCCAGATCACTGTTCTCGAGGTCGATCCAGGCGAGGTTGTTGAGAGCGATCGACAGCGAGTGTGCGTTGCCGAGCTCACGGGCGAGCGCGGCGTACTCCTCCTGCAGCGAGCGGGCCCGCTCTCGGTCGTCGCGTGACTGCACCGAGGCCCCGATGCCACTGATCGCCATCATCTCCTCCTCCCGATCTCCGATCGAGCGGGCGAGCGCCAGCGCTTCCTCTCCATACGCCTCCGCGGCGACGTAGTCACCCTGCCTCCACGCCAGCAAGCCGGCTGTGCGGAGGCCGGCCGAGCGGACGGCGGGCTCATAGCTGCCCGAGCCAGCCAGCGCGCCCTCCGTCCAGGCTCGCCCCTCGGCCAGGTAACCGCGGATGTACCAGAACCTCCCGACCGCTCGACAGAGCCTGAGCCGGGCGTCGGTGGCGTCGATCTCGGCCAGGAACGCGAGCGCAGCCCGGATGTTGTCGTGCTCTCGTTCGAGCCCTTCGATCGCGCCTTCGGCTCCTTCGCTGCGGAGGGCGGGGGCGTGACGTTCCGCATATGCGAGGTAGAACTGTGCGTGGGCCTGTCGCACGTCCGCCCACTCCGGCCTCTCCTCGAGCAGCTCGCGCGCATACGCGCGCACCGTCCCGAGCATGTGGAAGCGGTTCTCCAGGTGCCCGACGAGGCTCTTGTCGAGGAGCGCCGCCAGGTCGTCCAGCTCGGCGCCGCACACCGCTGATGCCGCATCGGTCGTCCAACCGCCCGCGAAGACGGCGAGGCCGCGGAAGAGACGCGCCTCGTCAGGTGAGAGCAGCCGGTAGCTCCAGTCGATGGTGGCGCGAAGCGTCTGCTGCCGGCTCGGCGCGTCGCGCGGGCCGCCCGCGAGCACGTCGAGGCGTCTCCCCGAGCAGCTCGAGCAGCTCGTCTGGCGCCATGAGCTTGACCCGCGCCGCAGCGAGCTCGAGCGCGAGCGGCAGCCCATCGACCGTGCGGCAGATGCCCGCAACTGCGGCAGCGTCGCCACGCGTGAGCTCGTAGCCGGGCCGGACGGCGGCCGCCCGCGCCAGGAAGAGCGCCACCGATTCCTGCCTGGCGAGCGCGTCGACGTCGAGCTCGGAGCCGGCCGCGGGCGGCGGCGAGTGGGGGTACGGGGTATTCGTGCTCGCCGGCGAGATGCAGCACCGAGCGGCTCGTCACGAGCACCTGTAAGCGGGGCGCGGCCGCGAGCAGCTCCGCGACCACCGGCGCGGCGGCGTCCACGTGCTCGAAGTTGTCGAGCACGAGGAGCAGCGCGGACTTGCTCACGCGCTCCTTCACGCCGGCGAGCTCCGGGCGGACGCCGAGTGCCTCCCCGATCGCTCCTACGACGAGGGCGGCGTCGGCGAGCGGGGCGAGATCGACGAACGACCGCGTCGTCATGCTCCGCAAGCAGCTCTCGTGCGACCTCGAGCGCGAGCCGCGTCTTGCCCGTCCCTCCAGGGCCCGTCAGCGTCAGCAAGCGGACACCGGGGTCGCGGAGGCGTGCGGTCACCGCCGCGAGCTCGAGCCGGCGCCCGACCAGCCGTGTCGCGGGCACCGGCAGCCGGGCGCCGGCCTCTGCCGCCGGGCCGGGCCGGAGGCGGGGCCAGAGCAGGCTCCTGCCGCAGGATCGCGCGCTCGAGCTCCTGCAGCTCCGGGCTCGGGTCGATGCCGAGCTCTTCGACGAGCACCCGGCGGGCCGTGGCATAGGCCTCGAGCGCCTCCGCCTGGCGGCCTGCGCGATAGAGCGCGAGCATCAGCTGCCCGCGTAGCCGCTCGCGGAACGGGTGCCGCGCGATCAGCTCCTCGAGCCTGCCGACGAGCTCAGGCCCCCGGCCGAGGGCGAGCTGCGCCTCCGCGTGCCGCTCGACAGCGTCCAGCCGCTGCTCTTCGAGGCGGGCCGCCGCCGGCCCGGCAAAAGGCGCGTCGGCACGTCGGCAAGCGCCGGGCCGCGCCACAGCTCGAGCGCCTCGACGAGCGACGCGGCTGCCGCGGCGGGCTCCTCGCCGCGGGCGCGCGCGACGAGGCGCTCGAAGCGGGCGAGGTCGAGCTCGCCCGCCTCGACGCGGAGCACGTAACCCGTGCCGCGCGTGGCGATCCTGTCGGCTCCGAGCGCCCGGCGGAGCCCGTGGACGGCCACCTGAAGCGCGTTCGCGGCAGTCGCAGGCGCGTCCTCACCCCAGAGCCCGTCCACCAGCCGGTCACGACCGACGACCTCGTTGGCGCTCAGGAGGAGCAGTGCGAGGAGCGCGCGCTGGCGGGGCCCGCCGAGCGGTAGCTCCTCGCCGACGGCACGGGCCGAGACGGGCCCGAGCAGCCCGAACTCGATGCGTGTCCCCTCGTCCCCGGAAGCCATGCCGTAAGGCCGCAGTAAGCCAATCGTAAGCGCGCCGCCCGATCGTCGTCAGCACAGGTCAAGCGAGCGAAGGGAGCAAGGGATGATCCGTGCAGGCGACACCATCGAGAACCCGGTCACCGGCGAGCGGCTCGTGTTCCGCCAGACGTCGGCGGACACCGGCGGCGAGGCGGTCGTGTTCGAGGCGTTCGTGCAGCCGAGCGGTTTCGTCGCGACGGCGCACGTGCACCCGTCGCAGGACGAGCGCTTCGAGATCCTCCGCGGCGAGCTCATGTTCCGGCTCGGCAAGGACGAGCTGCCGGCCGGGCCGGGCTCACGCATCCTGGTGCCGGCGGGCATGCGCCACCAGTTTTGGAACTCGGGCGCCGAGGAGGTCCACTTCGTGTGCGAGGTGCGGCCGGCGCTCAAGTTCGAGCAGCTGCTCGAGACGATGTTCGCGCTCGCGGCCGACGGCAAGACGAACAGCAAGGGGTTGCCGAACCCGCTGCGGCTCGCCGTGATCGCCCGCGAGACCTTCGACACCGTGCGCTTGCCGTTCCCGCCGGTGTGGATGCAGCGGGCCGGGCTGATCCCCGGGTCGTGGCTCGGCCGGCTGATCGGCTACCGGCCGACGTACACGCCGGCCGCCCCGGGCGAGGCGGCGACCGCGTGAGGCGCAGGCTCAGAAGACAGCTCGTCTGGGCCGGCATCCTGCTGGCGCTGTCACTGCTCTGGCTGACCGCGCAGGCGCTCCGCGCCGCCGAGGCGATCGCGTCTCGGCGGCGCGGCGGTCTGTCGCCCGTGACCGGCGCCGGCGTGACCTAGCGACGCGCCGGCGGGATCCCGCGTGAGGTCAGCCAGCTCGTGACGTAGTCGATCCAGGCCGGCAGCGAGCGGTGAACCATGAACAGGTGCGCGGTGTCCGGGATGATCCACTGGGACACGTCGCAGCCGCAGTTGGCCCGGTAGTAGTCGAGGTCGTCGCGGGCGTCGGAGGGGGCGCGGTCGTGTCGTGGTCGCCCGAGGTCAGCAGCACCGGGATCGACGGGCCGATCCGACTGATGTAGAGGTCGTTCTCCGCGTACATCTCGCCGATGCCCGCGATCTCCCCGTACGGAGACGGGATGAACGGCGGCGCGCACGCGACGTCGACGACGGAGCGGAGGATGGCGGGTGGGAAGGTGTTGAACGCCTCGCAGTCGGCGCGCTCGTGGAAGAAGTCGAAGTAGTCGGGGTGCTCGGGGTTCGGGTCGAAGTGCCCGCCCTGCGACGGGCCGGGGTCGTCGCCGTGGTCGTTCGCCGGGTTCGACGGCCCGGCCGACCCCTTGATCGCCGTCTGGATCATGGCGGCGACGTCGTGGTACTTGCCGGGGTAGCCGGCAACGATCCAGCCGCCCGCGCTGTGACCGGCGATCACGACCGTCCGGTTCTGCATCGTGCTCGGCTGCTGCGGGCTCGAGCAGTCGCCGCCGGCGGTGGTGGCGTAGCCGCCGCTCTTCACTGCGCCGACGACGTCGTGGAGCATGTCGCGGTGGGCCGAGGTCGTGATCATGAAGCCGCCGCCCGGTTGCTCGAACCAGCTGCTCTTCGCGTAGCCGAGCCGGTCGTAGGAAAAGACGACGTACCCCTTGGCGGCGAGGCCGCGCGCCACCGACCACGTCGGCGTGAAGTCCCAGTTCGCCGTCGACGAGGCGATGCCGTGGACGAGCACGATCGCAGGCGCGTTGGCCGCCGTCTGCCCGCCGACGTAGCGCTGACCGTAGAGGGTGCTCTTGCCGAGGCTCGGGTTGGTGACGGTGAAGCAGACCGAGTCGACCTTCAGCTTCTTGTCGACCCTCATGGCGGGCTCCTCGGAGGAGCCTGCAGAGGCGACCCCCGGCAGCACTCCGGCGACGAGTAGGGCCACGACGGCGAGCGCCCGGGCGAGGAGTCTGGGAGCGGCGGTAGGCGAAAACTCCGTTCTCATGAGCAACGGCTCCTTTCGGTGACGACCATCTAGGAGGAGGTGTACCCGAAGGCTCGAAAGTTACACCACGGTCAGTGGTATCAAAGAGCGGGCTAGGGTTCGTCTATGCGCGTGGCCGCGATCGACCAGGGCACGAACACCACGCGGCTGCTCGTGGCCGACATCGAGCGAGGGTCGCTCGAGGAGGTCGTGCGCCAGTCCCGGATCACGCGACTCGGCGAGGGAGTCGACCGCCGCCGGCGCCTGCTGCCCCTGCCGGTCGCGCGGGTCCGCAACTGCCTCTCGGACTACCGGCGCACGCTCGAGTCCCTCGGCGCCGAGCGGGCGCTGCTCGTCGCCACGAGCGCGGTGCGCGACGCGGAGAACGGCGAAGCTTTCCTGGGCGAGATCGAGTGGAGCTACGGGTTCGCGACGCGCCTGGTCAGCGGCGAGGAGGAGGCCGTGCTCGCCTTCCGCGGAGTCGGCGCCGGGCGATCGTTCACCGAGCCGACCCTCGTGGTCGACATCGGCGGGGGCTCGACGGAGCTCGTCGTCGGAGACGGCGACGGCGTGCGGGCGGCGGCCAGTGTTGATCTCGGATCGGTACGCATGACCGAGCGCTTCCTCGGCTCCGATCCCCCCAGTCCCGACGAGCTGGCCGACTGCGTGGGCGCCGTCCGCTCCCTGCTCACCGAGCGCGTCCCGGCCGAGCTGCGGGAGCTGCCTCGGCGCGCGGTCGGCGTGGCGGCCACGATCACGACGTTCGCTGCGCTCGACCTCGGCCTGCAGGCGTACGACAGGGATCGGGTCCATGGACACGTCCTGTCGGGCGAGGCGGTGCAGGAGCAGCTCGAGCGGCTCGCGTCCCTCCCGCTCGCCGAGCGGCGGCTGGTGCCCGCGCTCGAGCCCGAGCGGGCACCCGTCATCGTGGCCGGCGGGATCATCCTGCGCGAGACGCTGGCCTCTTTCGGGCTCGACGGGCTCGAGGTCAGCGAACGCGACATCCTCGACGGCATCGCCCTGGCGGCGGCCGAGCTGCCGGAGCCCGTCGAGGGCGACGCGCCGCCCGGCGCCTACACCTGCTGCTAGCGGTCGCCGCGCCGCTGGCGCGGCGCGAGCTCCCTTTCACGGGGGAAGCCCGGCTTCCCCCGTGGCCCCCCTCGTCGGTCAGACGCGCCGGGGCCGCGGGGTGGCTGCGGCCGGCGAAGCTGGCCTCCGCCGCTCACGGCGGCGCTTCAGCTTTACATGGACAGTCCACGTAAGGAGCTGTCTCGGTCGGCTCGGCGCCGCGTCTTTTACATGGACTGACCATGTTTATCGGACGGCGCCGCGCTGAGAGACGCCGCTACCAGCGCCACGCGTCGGTGACGGGATAGGCGCTGCGCTCGTCGAGGCAGTCGGCGGCGAAGAGGGCGGCGCCCACGTCGCCCGTCCACAGCGAGTAGCGGCCGCGGCCCCGCGAGCCACGCAGCCGCTCGACCTGGTCGAGGGCGTGGACGGCGAAGCACCGGGCGCGCTCGAGCCAGCGCTCGTCACCCGTGCGCTGCCAGGCCTTCAGCAGCGCGTAGCCGTTGCCGGCCGTGCCGTGACAGATCGACGGCCCCTTCTCGAGCCCCAGCGGGCCCGCGCGCCAGACGAGCTCCGCGCCCGCGAGGAGCAGCTCCTCGTCGAGGTAGGACGCCGCCGCGATCACCATTCCCGGCGCCCCACCGCACCACTGCAGGCGAATCTCGCCGTCGCCCGCGACGAGCCCGCGCCCGTACGCGAGCGGCCACGTCGCCAGCCCGTCCTCGACCACGGCCGTCTCGGCCAGGAGCCGCCCTGTCGTCCGGCGGAGCTCATCGCGGGTCTCCCCCGCCAGCAGCGCCTCGCCGGCGAGCAACTCGGCAACGATGCCGACGAGCCCGTGCGGCGGCGTCAGGCTCCGCCGCTCGTCGCCGTAGAGACTCTGCATCCAGAGCCCGTCGGCATCGCGCGCCTGCAGCAAGGCCGCCGCGCTCTCGAGCCACGCGTCGCGCCAGCGCGCCTCGCCGGTCGCCGCAAGCATCGCGCGGGCCGCCAGCATCGTTCCGGGCGAGCCCCACATCAGCTCGCGCGCCTCGTTGGCGACGTTCTCGCGCACGCGCGCATGCAGGTCGTCTCCCAGGGCACCGCTGGGGGCGAGCTCGTGCGCGACCAGGAGGACGCCAGCCTCGCCTGCGAGCAGCGCCGACTGCGCCTCGCGCGGCAGCTCGACGTCCGCGGGGAAGTCGGGCTCCACGCGCCAGGCCTCGAGCGTCTGCCCGGCCGCCGCGGCGAGGTCGAGCTGCCCCCCGCCATAGCCACGCTCGCGGAGCCGCGCGAGCGCCCAGACGACGCCCGCCGCACCGACGTAGAGGCTCGTGAGCGGCGCCGGCGACGTCCACTGATCCCACACGTCGGCGGGCCAGAGGCCCGCGGGCGTGAACGCGGCCTCGGTGTCGGCGATCACGGAGGCGATCCGGTCGCGGGCCGGCGCCGCCGCCCAGGGCGTGTCCGTCAGCGGCTCGAAGATCTCGGGCCGGTAGAGCACGCGCCGAGCCTACTCCTGCTCTCGCGGCAGGTGGAGCGGCCCCGTGGGGAGCGGTACGGTTCGCGACGTGCCGCTCGCGACGACGCCCGACGTCACGCTCGAGGAGCTTCAGCTCGCCGCCCGGAACCACGGCATGCCGCTCGAGGCGCTGCGCTACCCGATCACGCCTGCCGGCCTCCACTACCTGCTCGTGCACTACGACGTCCCGGTCGTGGACGCTGGCGCCTGGCGGCTGCGGATCGGCGGCGCCGTCGAGCAGCCGCTCGAGCTCTCCCTGGACGACCTTCAGCAACGCCCCGTGGTGGAGCGCGCGGTGACGCTCGAGTGCGCAGGGAACGGCCGGGCCCGCTTCGCTCCCCGACCGCTCAGCCAGCCGTGGCTGCACGAGGCGGTCGGGACGGCGCGCTGGGGCGGCGTGCCACTGCACACGGTCCTGGACGAGGCCGGCCTTCGGCCCGAGGCCGTCGAGGTCGTCTTCACCGGCCTCGACCGTGGCATCGAAGGTGACGAGGAGCAGTCCTACGCCCGCAGCCTGGGCCTCCACGACGCGCTGATGCCGGACGTGCTGCTGGCATGGGAGATGAACGGGCTGCCGCTGCCGCCCCAGCACGGCTACCCGCTGCGACTGGTCGTTCCCGGCTGGTACGGCATGGCGAGCGTCAAGTGGCTGGGCGAGATCACCGTCGCCGACCGGCCCTTCCGCGGCTACCAGATGCGCACGTCCTACCGGATGCGGCAGGAGGAGGACGAGGAAGGCGAGCCCCTGACCCGCATCCAGCCGCGCGCGCTGATGGCGCCGCCCGGCATCCCTGAGTTCTTCACGCGGCGGCGCACGGTGCACCGGGGCGAGGTGAAGCTCGTTGGCCGCGCCTGGTCGGGGCTGGCCCCGGTGGCGGCGGTGGAGGTGAGCACCGACGGCGGGGCGAGCTGGGGGACCGCAGACGTCGCGCGCGACCTCGACTCACCTCATGCCTGGGTGGGGTGGCGGTTCACCTGGCGGGCCGATGAGCCGGGCGAGCACGTGCTGATGTGCCGCGCCCGAGACGAGGGCGGCAACGAGCAGCCGGCCGACCCCGCCTGGAACCTCGGCGGCTACGCCAACATGGCGCCGCAGCGCGTGCACGTGACGGTCAGCTAGCCGTCGGCACCGTGCGCCTCGACGCCCGGCTCGTCCTCGGCGAGCCGGCGCCCGAGCACGCTGCGTGACAGGACGCCGACGAGTCTGCCGTCCTCGACGACCGGCACCCGCTCGGCGTCGTGCTCCTCGAGGAACGCAAACGCGTCCTCCACCGGCATGTCGCCCTCGATCGTCCAGTGCGGCGGCTCGCCGATCTCGCCCAGCGTCGCGGTCAGCGGGTCGCGCCCCGGTGCGATCACCTCGCGCACGAGCGTCTTCCGCGTGACCACGCCGACGAGCCGGCCGCCCTCCTCGCAGACGAAGACGGCCCGCACCTCGGGGCGGGCGAGCAGCACGCCCGCCTGCTGCGCGGTCGCCTCCACCGGCAGGGCCCGTGGATCGTTCACCATGGCGTCGCGCGCCCTCACGGGTAAAACCCTCGCGACTCCATCGCCGCCGCGACCTCGCGGATGCCTCCGATCAGGGCGGCCGAGCGAAGTGTCAGGCCGCGGTCCTCCGAGAGGCTCCAGACGCGGTCGAACGCATCCTGCAGCTTGTCGGCAAGCCGGGCGCGGATCTCGTTGCGCGTCCAGAAGAGGCGACCGAGGTCCTGCACCCACTCGAAGTAGGAGACGGTGACGCCACCGGCGTTCGTGAGCACGTCCGGGAGGACCAGGATGCCGCGATCGGCCAAGATCGCGTCCGCCTCGATCGACGTCGGCCCGTTCGCACCCTCCGCGATCAGCGCCGCCTCCACCCGTTCGGCGTTCTCGCTCGTGATCTGATCCTCGCGGGCGGCGAGGACGAGCAGGTCGCACGGCAGCTCGAGCAGCTCCGCGTTCGAGATGCGCTCGGCGCCGCGGTAGTCGGCGAGGCTTCCGTGCTCCCGCATCCAGTCGTGGAGGGCAGACACGTCGAGCCCGCGCGTGTCGACGAGCCCGCCTGACACGTCCGAGACGGCAATGACCGTCGCGCCGCGCTCGGCCAACTCGCTCGCCGCGATGCCGCCGACGTTGCCGAAGCCCTGGACAACACAGCGTTGCGCCGCGAGCTCGCGGCCGAGCCTCGCACACGCGCGCTCGGTGACCATGACGACGCCGGCGCCCGTCGCCTCGTGGCGGAAGACCGAGCCACCGATCGACACCGGCTTGCCGGTCACGATCTCCGGGACCGCATGTCCGACCTGCATCGAGTACGTGTCCATCATCCAGGCCATCGTCTGCTCGTTGGTGGCCATGTCGGGCGCGGGAATGTCCTGCTGCGGGCCGATGAAGGGCAGGAGCTCCGAGGTGAAGCGGCGGGTCAGGCGCATCAGCTCCGGGGTCGACATCTCGCGTGCCGGGCAGCGCACGCCGCCCTTCGCGCCCCCGTACGGCAGGCGCAGGAGCGCGCACTTCCACGTCATCCACATCGCCAGGGCCGCGCACTCGCCGAGGTCGACGTCGGGGTCGTAGCGGATCCCGCCCTTCGTCGGGCCGAGCGCGCTCGAGTGCTGCACGCGATAGGCGGGATAGACGGCGGCGCTGCCGTCGTCGAGCTTGACGGGCACGCTGAGCATCACCGCCTGCTCGGGATAGCGGAGCCGCAGCCCGATCGTCTCGTCCACGTCCGCGAAGGCCAGCGCCTGCTCGAGCTGCGTGACCGCCGTGCGAAAGAGCGGCGAGTCCCACTCGAGGTCGGTCGCGGCCCCGTGCTCGACCTTCGCCACGCCGGGAGTCTAGTGCGCTCCCCGACCTGCCCCGCGGCCCCAGGAACGCACCGTCAGCCGCTGTCGGCCGGCTCCACGTGCAGGGTGAGCTCGCCGTCGACGCGCAGGACGCGCACCTCGTCGCCCGGCTCGACGGTCACCTCGCTCCGCGCCTGCCAGAGCTCCCCGGCGAGCCGCACCCGGCCGACGGGGTCGCAGCGCGAGACGACCCGGCCGATCGCCCCCGGCAGCGCCTCCGCGCCGGTCTGCGGGCGGCGGCGGCGCGTGTACCAGAACCCCACCGCGAGCTCGGCGAGGTCGAGCACCACGGCAGCTGCGACGGCGATGACACCCCAGGGGGACGGCAACCAGAAGATCGCCGCCAGTACGGCGAGCAGCACGAGCACGCCGCCATTGTCGCGCGACTAGGTCGGTGTCCGGTGGGCGGCGAGCGTCTCGCGGATCCGGCCGACGAGCCCGTCGACGAGCTCCTGCTTCAGCAGCACCTCGTCGGCGCCTGCCTCGCGCGCCGCCCGGCGAAGCTCCGGCGCGGGATCGCCCGTGACGGCGATGAGGCAGAGGCTGGGGCGGTCGCGTCGCAGCCTGGCCACGGTGCTGATTCCGTCGAGCAATGGCATGTGCAGGTCGATGACGACGGCATCGGGCTCCTCCGACTCGACGCGGTCGAGCGCCGCGACGCCGTCGGAAACAGCTCCGGTGACCTCGAGCTCGGGCAGCCTGGCAACCAGCTCGGACAGGGCCGCGAGGAACGTAACGTCGTCATCCACGAGCAGCACGCGGATGCGCGCCGCACTCTCCGCCGCAGGCACGGGGGCGATTCTGCCGTGGCGGCTCGGGTCCTGTCCAGCGATGTGAGCAGATGCTGACGGCCGTGTGGAGAACGCCGCCTGCAAGGTGCCGGGGGAGGGAGTCGAACCCTCACGCCCCTTGCGGGACACCCGATTTTAAGTCGGGCGCGTATGACCGATTTCGCCACCCCGGCACAGCTCTCGTGCACTGGCCGGTGGCCTCTGCGGCCGGCGGAGCCGGCCTCCGCGGCCACCTCGCACCCCTGCGCGCACGATCCTCTCCGGGGCCGTGTGACCAGACACTGTCCCCTCCGGGCTCGCACACGCAGCGGCACGCCAGAGCACGAGAGCCCAGCCTAGCCCGAGCCACCGCCGGCAGCCCGCGCACCGGCCGGTGGCCCCTGCGGCCGGCGCAGCCGGCCTCCGCGGCCACCTCGCACCCCTGCGCGCACGATCCTCTCCGGGGCCGTGTGACCAGACACTGTCCCCTCCGGGCTCGCACACGCAGCGGCACGCCAGAGCACGAGAGCCCAGCCTAGCCCGAGCCACCGCCGGCAGCCCGCGCACCGGCCGGTGGCCCCTGCGGCCGGCGCAGCCGGCCTCCGCGGCCACCTCGCACCCCTCCGCGCACGATCCTCTCCGGGGCCGTGTGACCAAACACTGTCCCCTCCGGGCTCGCACACGCAGCGGCACGCCAGAGCCGAGCCCAGCCTAGCCCCACAGCGCCCGCGCACCGGCGGCGGGGAGTGGGCGCGGCTCAGGTGCCAGGCTGGTTGACGTCCACGTCCACCGGCTCGGGGCCCTTGCCCCGGTAGGCATCGCGGAACGTCTTGAAGGCGTCGCGGTCGAACTCGTCGCAGCGAGCCGCCTTGCCGACGCCGAAGTAGTTCTCCTCGCTGCCGTAGCGCTCCTGGTCGCCGGTCCACGCCGTGATCCCGACCTTGCTCCCGAGGCTCTGCTTCTGGGTGCCGAACATCGAGAGCGGGTCGGACTCGTAGAAGGCTCGCAGCTCCTCGACCGTCTGCTGCGGCGTCTTGGGCCCCCACCAGAGCACGACACCGCCGTGCTCCTGGTTGTGGACGATGTACCGCGGGTCGACGGGATCGGTGTAGAAGCCCCAGATCGCGGTCTCGCCGTAGTGCGGACCACCTGCCGGCGGGTCCGTCGGCCAGGTGACCGTTGTGCCCTCCGGGACGTGCACCTGCTCGTCCTTGAACGGCTTCGCGTCCTCGCTCTCGAACGTGCAGCCGGCCGCCACCATCGCCTCGCGAACCTTCTCGTCGTTCGCGAGGGCGTCGTCGTTGCCGACGGAGAGGAACACGAAGGCCCCGATGAGCACCGCGACGCCGGCCGCGGCGAGTCCGCCGAGCATCAGTGTGCGGCGGCTGTCGCCCGACCCCGGGGCGGGTGGCCGTGTGCCGGAACGGCGTTGCGGCGCCTGAACCCGAGGAGGTGCAGGGGTTTTGGGCTTCTTGGCCATGCAGCGCGCGATGGTAGCAGCGGCCCCTGCTCTCACCGGAGCGCCGAAGCGTGCCGTCCGACGCCCTCCCTACCGTTCTCAGGTCCATGACCGCGCTCGTGATCTTCGTCGCCGGCATCGCCCTCGGAGGAGGCTGCGCCTGGCTGCTCGCGCGCCTTCGCGCGGACGCCTCGCTCGCGGCGCTGCGGGCCCGGCTCGAGCACGAGCGGACGGGCTTCGAGGAGAAGGTCGCCCTGCTCGAGCGCGCGAAGGCCGACCTCGGCGACAGCTTCAAGGCGCTCTCGGCCGAGGCGCTGCGCTCGAACAACGCTTCCTTCCTCGAGCTGGCGCGCACGCACCTCGAGCGCTACCAGGTGGAGGCGCGCGGCGATCTCGAGCAGCGCCAGCAGGCGGTCAGTGCGCTCGTCGCGCCGATCAGGGAGTCGCTCGAGAAGGTCGACGGCCAGATCCGCGGCCTCGAGCAGGTGCGCACACAGGCGTACAGCACGCTGACGGAGCAGGTGCGCGCACTGGCTGAGGGTCAGCGCGAGCTCCGGCAGGAGACAGGCAACCTCGTCACCGCCCTGCGCTCGCCGACCGTGCGCGGCCGCTGGGGCGAGATCCAGCTCAAGCGCGTCGTCGAGATGGCCGGCATGCTCGGACACTGCGACTTCGTCGAGCAGACGACCACGACCGCCGACGGCACGCGCCTGCGCCCCGACCTCATCGTCAAGCTCCCCGGGGGCCGCAACGTCGTCGTCGACGCCAAAGCGCCGTTGCTCGCGTACCTCGAGGCGCTGGAGGCCAAGGACGACGAGACCAGGCGGCTCAAGCTGCTCGACCACGCCCGGCAGATCCGCGACCACATCGGCAAGCTGAGCGCCAAGAGCTACTGGGGACAGTTCGACCCCACGCCCGACTTCGTCGTGCTCTTCCTCCCCGGCGAGCCCTTCTTCAGCGCTGCGCTCGAACACGACGCGACCCTGATCGAGGATGGCGTCTCCCAGCAGGTCATCCTCGCCACGCCGACCACGCTGATCGCACTGCTGCGCGCAGTTGCCTACGGCTGGCGGCAGGAGCAGGTCGCCGAGAGCGCGCGGACGATCAGCGAGCTCGGTCGTGAGCTGCACACGCGCCTCTCGACGATGAGCGACCACTTCGCGAAGCTCGGCCGTTCACTTGACGGCTCGGTGAGGGCCTACAACGAGACGCTCGGCTCGCTGGAGCGCCGCGTCCTGGTGACCGCCCGCCGCTTCAAGGAGCACGGCGCTGTCCCGAGCGGCGAGCTCGCGGAGCTCGCGCCGGTCGATCGCACGCCACAGCTGCCGCAGGCGCCTGAGCTCGTCGCACCCGCCGAGACGGCTGAGCTGCCCGAGTCGAACGCGGCCTAGAAGCGCAGCAGGGCGCCGATCCCCTCGACGGGATCGAGCTCCTGCCGCGAGCGCAGCGCCCTGATGGCGCCGCCGTGCACGAGCGTCTGGTGGACGGCCAGGTCGAGCCCGTCCGCGCGCTCCTCCATCTCCGTGCCGTCGAGCGGACAGCGGCCGCCACTCGTGTTCACCCGCCCGCAGGCGGGGCATTGCCATGCCGACCTCGAGGCAGCCACGGTGAAGACCAGCAGCTCCACGCGGCCGTCGGACGCCGCCTCCAGGGTCTCCGCCCAGCCCGAGGCGGCGCGCCCACTGCGACCGGCCTCCTCCTGCCAGCGCTCGACGATCCGCTCCTCCTCGTGCGCGCTCGCCTGCTCGAGCTCGGGCGAGGCCACCTCGAGCAGCTCGGAGGGGGTCGCGTGGGCATCGGCCTGCGTCCAGCCGACGATTGCGTTCCGCACCTCGGTCGGGAGGGCGTCCTCGAACTCGCCGCGCAGCTCGTCAGGGCAGACGAGCACAACCCGCACCGACCGGTCGCGGCGCACGAGCTGCGCGAGCTCGAGCGCCACCGACTTGAGGTGCTCGTGCACGAGGTTCTCGATGTGGCGCTGGTAGCGAGCTTGCGACCAGCCACCCTGGTCGTGACGCCCCGGCTGCTCCTCGGTGAGGTCGGCGACGTCGACGAGGCGCCCGTCGCGCAGCCGGTAGAGGCGGCCCTGCTCCCGCGAGACCACCGCCACGATCGCCCCGTCGCCGCGACCGACCAGCGGGACGAGCGGCGTCAGGTGAAGCTCTCGGGCGACCCGGATCTGGTCGGGCACCGACTCGGTCAGCGGCAGCGTCCGCCACAGCTTGTCGAGCCCGGCGCAGAAGAGTGCCAGCGCCTGGGCGCCGTCCCGGTCGAACTCGTCCTCGAAGAACCGCTGGATCCGCTCGAAGTCGCCTTTGATCCCCTCGCGCTGGTCGTGGGTGAGGTCGCTGCTGGCAGCTCCGTCAGACTTCAGCCCTTCGTCGAGGAGGGAGCGCACACGGGTCATCGCGTCGCCGGCCGTCGGCGCCGAGCTGGGGTCGAGGTCGACGTAGAGGCTGACGGCGCAGCCCTGCTCGGCACGGAACGCAGCGAGTTGCCGCAGGATGTCCCAGCTGATCGTGCTCGCCACCACTCTCCCTTTCTAGTCGACGGTCTCGCCGACCGGCGATTCTAAGTCGCCCGACGCACGCCCCTACGCTAGTGGCGTGGTCGTCTTCACCATCGGGCACGGACGGCGCAGCGCCGACGAGCTCTTCGCCTGCCTCACAGAGATGCGCGTCCGAACGCTCGTCGACGTGCGCCGCTTCCCCGGCTCGCGCCGCAACCCACAGCACAACGGCCCTGCGCTGGCGGAGCGCGCCGCCGCCGCGGGGATCGCCTACCGCCACGCGGAGGCGCTCGGCGGTCTCCGAAGCGGCGAGGCCGGCGAGGAGCGCTTCGCCTGTGTCCGCCCGGCCGCCCTCGCGAGCTACGCGGCGCGCATGACCCTGCCCGAGTGGCAGCGCGCGCTCTCCTCCGAGCTCGGCCAGCCGGAGCCGCTGTGCCTTCTCTGCGCTGAGACTCGTTGGCAGGACTGCCATCGCCGGCTGATCGCCGAGCTGCTGATGGCCCGCCGCACTCGAGTCGAGCATCTGCTTCGGCCGGGGGAGCGCGAGCCGCACGTCCCTTCACGCCACGCCGAGCATCGAGGCGACGCGCTCTACCTCTGCGGCGAGCCGGTCGCCTAGTCACGCCGGACGCCGGCACCGCCTCACCGGCGGCGCCGAGCCCCGTCCTTTTCGGCCATGTCCCCGGGGGCCTCCCCGGGGGCCGGCCGCGGGCCTCCCTCCGGTCTCGACGCTACCCGGGAGTTGCGCACCCGTGGGACGCGGAATCGTGCCGAAACCGTGCCGGCCGGGCGCCCCTTCCCGGGGGTTCGCAAGGGGCGACGGCGGGAACAGTCCGACCGTCCGCGCCGTTCACTACGGTGAGGGCCCACGCCGTGGACGCGCGTGGCCAAGACCTGTGTAGAGGAGACGCATGAGCGACAACCCAACCCGTGACGTGATCATCATCGGCGGCGGTCCCGCCGGGTACACCGCAGCGCTCTACAGCGCGCGTGCCAACCTGGAGCCGCTCGTCATCGAGGGTTTCGCCTGGGGAGGCCAGTTGATGATCACGAGCGACGTCGAGAACTACCCCGGCTACCCGGAGGGCGTGCTCGGGCCCGAGATGATGAAGGACTTCCGCCGCCAGGCCGAGCGCTTCGGAGCCGAGTTCGTCACCGACGACGTCACCAGGATCGACTTCTCCTCGCAGCCGCTGCGCGTTTGGGTCGGCGACGACGAGTACACGGCCCGCTCGGTGGTCGTCGCAACGGGCGCGACGGCACGGCAGCTCGGCCTCGAGTCCGAGGCGAAGCTCCAGGGGCGTGGCGTCTCCTACTGCGCCGTCTGCGACGCCGCGTTCTTCGGTGACAAGCAGGTCGTCGTCGTGGGCGGCGGCGATTCGGCGATGGAGGAGGCGGTGTTTCTCACCAAGTTCGCCTCGAGCGTCACCATCGTGCACCGCCGCGACGAGTTCCGGGCCTCGCAGATCATGCTCGACCGTGCGCAGGCCAACGAGAAGATCAGCTTCCTCACCAACGCGATCGTCGAGGAGGTGCTCGGCACCGACGAGGGCCGCGTCACCGGCGTGCGCCTCCGCGACACCGAGACCGGCGAGGTCACCGAGCTCGAGGCACAGGGATTCTTCGTGGCGATCGGACACGACCCGAACACGGCTCTCTTCCTGCAGCAACTCGACCACGACGAGGCCGGCTACCTCGTGACGGAGCCGGGCTCCACCGCCACCAACGTCCCGGGTGTCTTCGCGGTCGGCGACGTCGTCGATCACGTCTACCGGCAGGCGATCACCGCCGCCGGATCGGGCTGCATGGGGGCGCTCGACGCCGAGCGCTGGCTCGCCGCGCAGGAGGGCCACGAAGGCCAGGCGCTCACCGCGCCGCGCCCCGAAGCCGCCGGCGTCTAGCCCAGGAAGCCCTCGCTACGATCGGCCGCCGTGCCCTTCTTCATCTGCCCGAACTGCAAGGAGCGCTCCATCGACCACGACGGGCGCGAGGGGCTCACCCGGCAGGCGGTGTCGTGCGCGCGCTGCGGGTTCGGCTTCCTGTTTGAGCTGCTCGACGACTACTACCCGGCCCCGACCACCGGGCTCCTCGTCTGCGACGCAACCGCCCGCGTCCTGGCCACGGGCCGCGGCATCTTCGAGCTCTCAGGGTTCTCCGAGAGCGAGCTGCTCGGCCGCGACGTCGTCGAGAGCCTCGATCTCCGGGGCTTCGACGAGGAGCAGCATCCAGTCCGACTCGTGCTCGAGTGGGGGGTGCGGCGCCTCGGCGAGCGGCTCGAGCTGCGCACCCGCGCCGGCACGCGCAAGCGCGTCGTCGCAGACTTCTTTCCGGCGTACGACGAGGACGGCGGCCTGCTCGTCGCGCTGACCCCCGGCTGAGATGACGCTCCCCGAGCGAGCCGACGCCGTCGTCGTCGGCGGCGGCATCACCGGAACCTCGCTCGCCTACCACCTGGCGCGGCGCGGGCTCAGCACGATCCTGCTCGAGCGTGAGCGGATCGCTTCCGGGCCGACAGGCCGCTCGACCGCCATCGTCCGTGCCCACTACTCCCAGCCGCTCCTCGTCCGCATGGCCGGGCACGGGCTCGAGGTGTACCGCGACGGCGCCGACGGCCTCGGGCCGGTGGGCTCGTTCACCCAGACGGGTGTCCTCTGGCTCGTGGGCGTCGAGGATCGGGCTGCGCTCGAGCAGAACGTGGCCATGGGCCGTTCGGAGGGTGCGGAGCTGGAGCTACTCGACCCGGCGGGGCTCCGCGCGATGGAGCCGCGCATCGACGCGAACGGGGTGGCGGCGGCGTGCTGGGAGCCGCGCGCGGGCCACTGCGACCCCTACGCGGCGGCGGCGACGTTCGCCCAAGCCGCCGCCGCTCACGGCGCGGTGGTCGCCGAGCAGGTGCCTGTCGAGCGGCTCGAGGACGGGATCGTGCACACCGCCGCCGGCTCGATCCGGGCCGACGCGATCGTCATCGCCGCGGGACCGTGGTCGCCGCGTCTGCTCGCGCCGAGCGGCTTCCGCCTCCCTATGGTGCCGGCCCGGGCCCAGGTGGGCCGCTATCGCGTTCCGGACGGCTGGGGAGCGACACTGCCGGCCGTCGCCGATCTGGGCCCGCTCCAGTTCTACGTCAAGCAGGCGGAGGGACCGTTCCTCGAGGTCGGGACGCTCGACCCGGGGCACACGGACACCCCGATCGATCCGAACGCCTGCCCCGAAGGAGCCGAGCCGGAGGTGCTCGAGGCGTTCGTCCGCTCACTCACGAAGCGCTTCCCGGGCCTCGAGGGCGGGCACTGGCGCGGCGCCTGGTCGGGCGTCTACGACGTCACACCGGATTGGCAGCCCGTCGTCGGCGCTGTGCCGGCGGCCGGCGGGCTCTACGTCGCGGCCGGCCTCTCGGGTCACGGCTTCAAGCTCGCACCGGCGATCGCCCTCGCGCTGTCGGGGCTGATCGCCCACGGCGCCTGGGACGCCTTCGACCTCTCGCTGTTCGACCCCCAACGCTTCGATCGCGGGCAGCTCGTCAGCTCCAGGTACGGCTACTCGGTCGTCGGCTGAGCAGAGCGCCGGCGGGCGGGCAGTCGGCACACGCTCGCGCGGCGAGGACTCGCGGCCACCCTCCGGTGCGGCGTGGGCGCTCTCTCGGCACGGGGTGCTGCGACCCGGGCCGGGCAGGGCGTGCCTCGACAGACAACCGGCCGGCAAGGACACGTCCCCTCGGAACCGGTCCGGCAAGGCCAGCACCCCACCCCACTCCCACCCCCCGCCCTCAGGGTGGGGGCCAAGAGTACGCCGGGAAGTGTCACACCTCCGTGCCGGATGTGTGCCGGAATGCCGGCGTCACGTCGACCCGGCTGGCAGGGCACAGGTCGTTGAGCACGCACTCGGCGCAGCGGGGCGCGCGGGCGATGCAGACGCGCCGGCCGTGCCAGATCAGCAGGTGCGGAAACCTGGCCCAGTCGGCGCGCGGGACGAGCCGCTGCAGATCGCGCTCGATGCGCACGGGATCCTCCTGGCGGGTGAGCCCGAGGCGCTGCGAGAGCCGTCGGACGTGTGTGTCGACGACGATCCCCTGCGCGTGCCCGAGCTCGGCTGCGACCACGTTCGCCGTCTTGCGAGCCACGCCCGGAAGCCGCACCAGCTCCTCGAGGCGCCGCGGCACCTCGCCGCCGTGCTCGGACAGGAGCAGCGTCATCGTGCCGCGCAGCGACCTCGCCTTCTGGCGGTAGAAGCCGGTGGCGAAGATGTCTCGCTCGAGCTCCTCCGCCGGCACGGCCAGATAGTCCGCGGGCTGCCGGTACTTCTCGAACAGCCGCTCCGTGACGCGGTTGACGTTCACGTCGGTGGTCTGTGCCGAGAGCATCACGGACACGAGCAGCTCGAGCGGCGACCGAAATCGCAGCGCGATCGCAGCGTCGGCGTGCTCCACGGCGAGACGGGCGACGATGGGCCGGATCCGGTCGCGGCGCCGGCCGACCGGGCGGCGCGCCTCCCGGACGTAGCTACGCGCCACGCTGGCGCGCGGCCATCTGCTCGAAGAAGTCGAGCACCTCGTCCCGGTCGTTCGCCTGGAACAACCCGTCGAGGAACCCCTGCTTCCGCTCGACGTCGCCGCTCTGGAGCCAGGCGACCTCCGCGAACCTGCGCCGCGCCTCCTCCCGGTCGTAGTCGGTCTGCCGGAGCTCGACGTCAGGGCCGAGCACCGCGTAGTGAGCGCCGACGGCGTCGTTCGGCATGCCGACGCTGCCCGCGTTGACGACCCGCCAGGGCCCGGCGCGACGGTCGACCTGCAGATGCGTGTGGCCGCACACGACCGCCACCGCCTCGGTTCCCTCCAGGATCGCGGCCACGACGTCGTCGGGGTCGCGCTCGGTGAAGACCTCTTCGTCGTCGCGCGGTGTCGCATGGCAGAAGCAGGTCGGCCCGAGGCCGTCCACGTCGAGCGTGACCGTCAGCGGGAGGCCCTCGAGCAGCCTCGCCTGCTCGTCCGAGAGCTGGTCGCCGAGCGTCGTGTCGATCATCCCCCGAGCCCGCGTCTCGCGGTCCGCGCGGGCCTCCCAGACCTCTCGATCGGCGTTGCCGCGAATCAAGTGAGCGCGGTCGCCAAGCGACAGCACGCGCTCCAGCGTCTCGCGCGGCATGGGGCCGGCGATGATGTCGCCGCCGAACACGTAGGCGTCCACCCGTTCCGGCTCGAGCTCGGCCAGCACTGCCTCCAGGGCCGGCAGGTTGCCGTGGACGTCGTAGAGCGCTGCGACCCGCATGCGCGTGTTCTAGCGAGTCACGAAGCGAGACGCCCGTTCAGGCGGCGGCCGTCGACGCCAGGCGCAGCCGCGGCCCGGCGCACACCACGTCGAGGGCCGGACAGCCGCTGCACGCGCGCTCGCTCGGCGTGGGGCGGAAGTCGCCTGCCTCGATGGCCTGGATCGCCTGCCGCAGCTCGGCCTCGAGCTCCGGCACGTCCGCCTGCGAGAAGGTCGCAGAGACGGGCGCGTCCGGCAGCTCCAGGAACTGGTAGACGACCTCGACCTCCTCGGCACCCTCCCGGAGACAGGCGAGCGCGTAGACGAGCCGCTGAAGCCGGTACTCGGCGGCCACGATCGCCCCCGGATCCTCATCGCCGAGCTGGTTCGACTTGTAATCGACGACGAGCGCACGGCCGTCCGAGCGCTGCACGACGTCGAGGTAGCCGTGCAGCAGCACGCCGTCGAGCTCGAAGGTGAAGTGGAGCTCGCGCCGCACGTCCGGCAGGCTGGCGAGCCGGGTGGCGAGCGGCGACGCACAGTACGCCGCCGTGAGCTCCCGGATGCGCTCGAGGTCCGGGTCGGCGGCGGCCGGCCACGACGCACGCACGACCCCTTCGAGCCCGTCGGGAACCGCCGGTGAGCCGAGGTCGATCGTCTCGAGTAGGAGGTGGACCGCGCTGCCGATCTCGGCGGCACCGAGCCCCGCGCGCCCGGGGACCTCGCCGCCCCCCTCGTCCCGTGGCCGCATGCCCACGACGCGCTCGGCGAAGTACCGGTACGAGCACCGCTCGAACGTCGCGATCGCGGTGAAGGAGAGCTTCCGGGCAGTGTGGAGCGGCGGCTCGGGGACAGGCGCTAGCGGGGGCAGCACCAGCGCGGCCGGCTGCTGCGCCGGGCCGGCGTCCGTGAAGAGCGCCAGCTGACCCGGTTCTCCGGCAGCCTCCACGGGGAGCGGATCGGGCTCGACGCCTGCCGAGGGGGTGTCGCGGTCGACGCGAACGAGCAGGGTCGCCCCGCCCCGCTCGAGCTCCACCGGCGCCCCACCGCCCGCCTCCAGCTCCTCGGCCGCGTCCAGCCGGCCGAGCACCCAGCCCATCGGTGTCGACTCATCCACCTTCGCGAAGTCGACCGAGCCGGCCACGATCAGGCGGTCGATCGCCCGGGTCATCGCCACGTAGTAGAGCCGCAGCCGTTCGGCCCGCTCCTCGGCCTCGCGGCTGCGCTTGACGTCCTCGTAGGCGAACGCAGCGCGGCGCGCGCTGGTGGCGGGGTCGACGATGCGGAAGCCGAAGCGGCCGTCCGAGAGCGCCAGGATCTCGTCCGGGGACGGCGCCGCGCGGTCGCGGCCCGCGTCGGCGACGACCACGACCTTGAACTCAAGCCCCTTGGCGGCGTGGATCGTGAGCAGCCGCACGGCGTCCGCACCCTCCTCCTCGGCCACGGCTTCGAGCTCCTTGGCGCCGACGGCTTCCTGGTCGCGGACGAAGGTGAGGAAGCCCTCGATGTCGCGGCCGCGGAGCTCCTCGTACGAGCGCGCCATGCGCGCGAGCTTGCGCATGTTCGCGTAGCGGCGGCGGCCGTCCCAGCGGGCCAGGACGGCCAGGTCGTAGTCGTGGTCGCTGACGACCGCTTCGCACAGCCGCTCGAGAGACAGTCGCGGCGCCGCGCCCGCAAGACGCTCGTAGCGCTGTTTGAAGGCGGCGACCAGCCGCGCATCCTCCGCGTCCAGGTCCGGGATACCGCGCTCGATACCCACGAACAGCGGCCGCTTCGGGGAGGCGCGGCGCAGAAGGACGAGCGCGTCGTTCGAGATGCCCACGAACGGCGAGGCGAGCACCGTCACCAGCGCCTGGTCGTCGTAGCGGTTGTGGATCAGCCGCAGGTAGGCGAGCAGGTCGACCACCTGCTGCTGCCCGAAGTAGCCGCGCCCGGTCGCGCGGTAGGTAGGCAGGCCGAGCGCGCGCAGCTCCTGCTCGTACCACTCGGCGTCGGTGCCGGCGGCGAAGAGCAGCACGATCTCGCCTGCGGTCGCGTCACCGGCGTCGACGAGCTCGCGCACGCGCCGCGCGACGTGACGCGCCTCCGAGCGGCGCCAGTGCAGGCCCTCGGGGTGCGCAGCCTTGTCGGTCACGAGCAACTCGACCGGGTGCCCGAACACCGGGTCGGGGAACTCGCCCGAGGCGGCCAGGGGCTGGAACTCGTCGCCGAACTCCTCGCGGAAGAGGTAGTTCACCGCGGCCAGCACCTCCGGGCGGGAGCGGTAGTTGCGCGTGAGCGCGAGCCCTCCACCCGCCTCCGCGCGCCGCGTTCGGAAGACGCCGACGTCGGCGTGCCTGAAGCCGTAGATCGACTGGAACTCGTCGCCCACGTAGAAGACCTCTGCGAGCGGCGTCGGCCCGTCGGCGGCAGAGGGCGCCGGAGCCGGGCTCTCCCCGGCGGGAGCGAGCGGCGGCCGGCGACCCGAGACGAGGTCGAGCAGGTCGCATTGGAGCTGGTTGGTGTCCTGGAATTCGTCGACGGCGATGTGCCGGAAGCGCAACTGCTCGCGCTGACGGATGCCCTGATGCTCGCGCAGCAGGTCGCGGGCGGCGAGCTGGAGGTCCTCGAAGTCGAGCGCCGACTCGCGCCGCTTGGCGTCGTCGTAGGCGCGCCCGAACCCGTCGAGGAGCACCTGCAGCAGGTCCCGGTCTCGCATCGCGACCTCGTCGAGCGCCGCCTGCTCCAGCGCCTTGCGCGCCTCCTCGTAGCTCGCGGCGCGTTCGCCGCGCGCGCGGTGGGGGCTCAGGTCGAGCAGCTGCTCGGCTGCAGGCGAGCGCCCGAGGATCTCCGCGAGCCGGGCGGCCGACGCGCTCGCCAGCTCGGTCGCGCCCGGATCCTCCGCCAGGCACCGCGCCGCCTCGGCGAGCGCCTGCACGCGCGCCTCGAGCGGCGGCCGCTCCCCCAGCTCGAGGACGAGCTCGCGGCCGGCCGAGCGCAGCGTCTCGTAGATCCCCGTGAGCATCCGTCGCAGCCCGGGGGCGCCGTAGGTGGCGAGGAGCCGCAGGCGGTCGGAGTCGTCCGCCGCGCTGAACTCCGCCAGCGCCGCGTCGAAGGCCTCGCTCCGGAGGACCGCCGCCTGGGCCTCGTCGAGCTCGCGGAAGCGGGGGTCGAGCCCCGCCTCGAACGGATACGCGCGGAGCAGCCGGTTGCAAAAGCCGTGGATGGTCGAGATCCAGGCGCCGTCGAGCTCGCGCGCGAGGTCGAACCGGCCACGCGCCCGCAGCTCGGTGCGGATGCGGTGGCGCAGCTCGCCCGCCGCGCGCTTGGTGTACGTGAGGACGAGCATCGACTCGACGTCGACTCCCTCGTCGCAGACGGCGCGGACGAAGCGCTCGACGAGCACCGCGGTCTTGCCGGTGCCTGCGCCGGCGGAGACGAAGACCTCGCCCTGCGCCTCGATCGCGACCTGCTGCTCGGGGTTCGGCGCGTGGCGCACGCCGGCGGGAGCCTCGGTGACGCTCATCGCCGGTGCACCCCCCGGAGAGCATCGTGCCGGCAGCGGCCCGAGGCGGCGGCGCAGGCGGGCTCCGCCCGGCTCCAGCTGCCGCCAGCCGAGCACGAGAGAGTCACGTCCGGCTCACCCGGCACATCGACCAGAGCCGGCACCAGGCGGGGCACTCGCCACCGCGGGGATCGTGCCGCACGTCGCCCGTCCTGATCCTGCCGGCGAGCTCCCTGGCCCCGGTGCGCGCCCCCTCGACCTGCGTCCAGAAGGCGTCCTCGTCGAGGTAGTCGCCGCGGACGAAGCCGGGCAGGTCGTCGGCCGCCTCGGCCCGCAGGAGCCCCCGCGCCTTGCGGTCGCCCGCGAGCGGCCGGTACACGCCACCGAGGGGCTCGAGCCCGACCAGGTCGCGCAGCACGAGCATGTAGAGCGGGATCTGCAGGCGCAGGTCGCGCTCGATCTCGCGCGCGGAGTGGGCGGTCTTGCCCGACTTGTAGTCCTGGACGATCGCGCGCGCGGTGAACGGGCGCACGTCGATGCGGTCGATCTTTCCCGAGAGCATGACGCCGTCGCCGAGATCGAGCCCGCCGAGGGAGGAGCGCTCGCCGCCGAACCCGACCTCGAAGCGATCCGGGACGAGACCGCTCTCGGAGGCCGCCTCGTCGCGGACGAGCGCCTCGAGGTCGCGCTGGAGGCCGGCGTGCAGCTGTCGTCGCTGCAGGTCGGTCATCTCCATGCGGACGCCGCCGACCGCCTCGTCGAGGCAGGCGTTCAGGTAGTCCACGGCGGCCTCGACGTTGCTGGCGTCGACACGCTCGGCCGCGAGCTCCTTGCGGAGACCGCCGAAGAAGCGGTTCAGCGTCGTGTGGGCGACCGAGCCGCGCAGCTTGGCGTCGACCTCGGCGTCGATCGTCCGCGGATCGATGAGCCGCTCGAACAGCCAGGCCGACGAGCAGTCGGCGAAGCGCTCGAGCTCGGTGACGTTGAAGGTGGCTCGCGCGCCGAGGAAGGACAGCACCGCCGGATGGGTCAGCCGCGTGCGCCGCTCCTGGGCGCGGAGCGCGCGCTCGAGCCGGCGCTCCCAGCCGTTTGCCCGCGCGAGGGCACGGGCCTGCGACTGGCCGTCGGCGCCTGCCGCGAGCTCGGCGAGCGCGCGGAGCCGCTCCCGCTCGGTCGGGGCCGCCTCGAGCGGCCAGGTGAGTGCGGAGAGCGGGCGGCGGCGCGTCCAGCGGGTGACGTCGTCGGGATCGAAGAGGACAGCGACCTCCTCCCAGAAGGCGCTGGGCTCGCGCGGCGAGCCGTCGTCCGTGGCCGCCTCGCGCACCAGGTAGAGGCGTCTGGTCGCGCGAGCGCAGGCCGTGTAGAACAGGTGCCGGTCGCGGCTGACCCCGTCCGGACGCTCGAGCCGCGCTCCCAGCCGGCGCCGGAGCTCGTCGTCGATGAACGGGGAGGACACGGTGCGGCGCGGCAGGCTGCCCTCCTCGAGCCCGAGCACGAACGTCGCGTCCCAGCGCCGGGTGCGGGCGCGCAGCAGGTCGACGACGGCGACCCGGCCGCGCTCGGCGCGCCGCCCTCCCCACACCGTCGCCCGCTCGAGCGCCTCGACGACGTCTTCGCGGCCGAGCCTTCCCCCGAGGCGCTCCCAGCCGTCCAGCTCCTCCAGGAGGCGCACGACGGCGTCGTGGGCGCGCAGGTCGGCGCGTGCGGCTTCCCCGACCGGCGGCCGCTCGAGCCCGTGCGCCGCGCGCAGAAGCGCGTGCGCCGCCTCGCGCGTCCCCGCAACCGCCGACCCGGCCTCGCGGAGCGCGTCCAGCGCCGACAGGCGAGCGCCGCGGAGCGCCTCCGTCTCGGACTCGACCCGCTCGGGCGAGGCGATGCCGCGCCCGCGCAGCCGGCCCTCGACGTAGTCGGCGTGGGAGCGGGCGAGGCCGGAGTAGGGCGAGCGCATGTAGGCGAACAGCTCGCGGCGGCCGGCGCCCAGCCACGCGACCCGGAGCAGGGACACGAGCGCCCGCCCGTACGCCGTCGCCGGCAGCCGCTCGGGCGCCTCGACGGTGTGGGGGATGCCCAGGCAGCCGAAGGCGGTCTCGAGCGGCGCGCGGATGCGCTCGGGCGAGGGACAGACCACGCCGATCGAGTCGGGCGCCCAGCCGGCTCGCAGCAGCGAGATGATCTCCTCGCCCACCAGCTCGAGGGCGCCGCGGACACCCGCGCCTTCGAAGAAGCGGACCGCCCCCTCGATCGGCGGGGCGGGCGGCGGCTCGTCGGCGAAGAGGTGTCGCTCGACATGGGCGATCGCGGGATGCGCGACGTCGCCGAACGCGGGCGGCAGCTCCTGGATCCGCCCGTCGGCGAGCGCGGCCAGCGCCTCGGCGGTGGGTCGAAGCGCCGCGAAGGCCGGCCGGCCCGGCTCGTAGGGCAGAGACACCGTCACCTCCGTGCGACCCGCCAGCGCCTCGAGCAGCGCCCACTCCGCGGCGGTGAGGCTCTCGAACCCGTACGCGAAGACCGGCTCGCCGGCCCACGCGTCCAGGTCGCTCCGCAGCCGCTCGACCGCGTGAGCGCGCCGCCGGTCGGCGTCCCACAGCTCGATGCGATCCAGCTCCGCCCGGTAGGCCAGCAACAGCCGCTCGAGGTCACCGCCGACCTCGGGCGGCTCGACGAGCCCGGCTCCGAGCTCTCGCACCGCTTCACGGAGCGCGTCCAGGAATCCCGGCGAGCGAGCCGACGCGGCCAGCCCGTTCAGCGACGCACCCGCGGCGGCCGAGCGGAGCAGCAGCGCCTGCTGCACGTCGGTCACCGCCGGACGCGCGTCGCCGCCGCGCGCGACGCGCTCGAAGAGATCGGCGAAGGTGCCGATCGTGCCGCCGAGGATGCCGGTGCGCGACACGAGATCCCGCTCGGCGCGCTCGACGTCCGACCCGGTCGGCACGATGAGGAACGGATCGTGGTCGAGCGCGTCCCGGTAGCGCTCGAGCAGCAGCGCGACCTTGCCGGCGTTCGCCGGCCCAACGACCAGCGAGAGGGCCATCGATCCATCGTAGTGTCGAGGTCCGACGGCACCGGCCCGCCCGCCGCGTGGAGCCTCCAAAGAGCGTGAAAAGCGAGACGGGCGCCCCGAGAGGCGCCCGTCCGGCGGTCGCGGCTCGAGCCGCGACCCGGAGAGACCGCGACAGCGCCTAGGCGGCGGCCATCGACTTCGGCTTGCGGCCGCGGCGCGCAACTGCCTGTCCCGGCAGATTGGCGGCGCAGTCGTCGCACAGGTCGGCGGCCTTCGCGCCGCGCCTCGCGTCCGAATACGTCAGGCGCATCATCGCGCCCTTGTTGTCTCCGACTTCCGTGCCGCACTTGTCGCAGACGAGGACGGTCTTTCGTGCCAACTTTTCCTCCTTCGGGGGCTGTGCCTTTGCTCGATCCTAACGAAAAAGCCCCGTCCTGTTTTTTACGCAGCGAGCGCACGGCGAATGCGCCACGACCGCAGCAGGCTGACGAGCGCCTGCTCTTCTCGATCGAGACCGGTATCGCGGGCACCGACGACGCGCAGGTGACGCGGACGGAAATCGTCGATCGTCCTACCGTCGAGATACTGCTCGATCACGGCCGGGCTGACGTAGGAACTGCGTGCGACTGCGGGCGTGTTTCCCAGCCGTTCGCCGACGCGCCGCATGACCGCGGCGATCGTTCGCTTGGCCTCCGTCGCCGTCTCGACCGGCCCCTTCTCGGCGAGCGCGACAGCCGCGATCAGGGTGCCGCCCCAGGTGCGGAAGTCCTTGGCGGTGAACTCGTCGCCGAGGTAGGCACGCACGTAGTCGTTGAGCCGCGCGCCGGTGAGGTTGTAGAGCTCGCCCTCGTTCTCGAAGCGGAAGACGCGGGCGCCGCCCTTCAGCGCCAGCAGCTCGCGCATGGCCGCCGCGAGCTCCGGGTCGACGACCTGGCTGCGAACCAGCACGCCGTGCTTGCCGCGAAAGCGGAGCGTGATGCGGCTGCCTCGCACGACGACGTGCCGTTTGGTCAACGTGGTAATGCCGTAGGTACGGGACTCGCGCGCATAGCGGTCCGAGCCGACGCGAAACCATCCGAGGTTGATCAGACGCAGAGCGATCGCGCAGACGCGCTCGCGCTCGCACTCGGCGAGCTCCATGTGCTCGACCATCGCCGCCCGTAATTCGGGCAGCCGCTCGGCGAAGCGCACCAGCTTGTCGAATTTCGCCTGCTCCTGCTGCGCGCGATAGTCGGCGTGGTACAGGTACTGCCGCCGCCCGGCCGCGTCCACCCCGGTGGCCTGCAGCTTGGCGCGGGGCCGCGGCGAGATCCACACATCCTTCCAGGCGGGCGGGATCCGCAGCTCCTCGATGCGCGCGCGCGTGCCGGGGTCGGTGATGCGCCTGCCCTTCGCATCGACGTAGCGGAAGTGGCGGCGCGAGCCCTCCCGCCGCCAGCCTGCTTTCCGCGCCATCCGCGGGTTCTAGCCACGAGCCGCCCCTGCCGAAACCCCCACTACAATCGCGCGGCGTGGCCGGGACGACCATCGTGGTGCTGGAAGGGGACGAGACCGGCCAGGAGCTGCTCGAGGAGGCGCTGCGCGCGCTCGACCCTGAGGTGACCGGTGTCGAGGTCGCGTTCGAGCGCTTCGACCTGTCGCTGGCATCGCGCCGGGCGACCTCGAACGCCATCGTGCACGAGGCGGCCGCACGCATCCGCGAGACCGGGCTCGGGCTGAAGGCGGCGACGGTCACGCCCGAGACGGCCGGCGACGTGGGCTCGCCGAACCGGATTCTCCGCGAGGAGATCGGCGGCCGCGTGATCATCCGCACCGGCCGGCGGATCCCGGGCGTCGCGCCGCTCGGCGGCGTCCACGAGCCGATCTCGGTCGTGCGCATGGCCGTCGGCGACGCCTACGGGGCGACGGAGTGGCGCGAGGGATCCGGCGACGACGAGGTCGCGTTCCGGACCGAGCGGATCGAGCGCCGCATCTGCCGCTCGGTCGCCGAGTTCGCCTTCCGCGAGGCCGAGCGGACCGGGGCGAAGGTCTTCGGCGGCCCCAAGTACACGGTCAGCCCCGTCTACGAGGGCATGCTCAAGGAGGAGATGGACGCGGCGGCTGCGCGCCACCCGGATGTCCCGTACGAGCCGCAGCTGATCGACGCCACCTTCGCGCTGCTTCTGCGCGCCTCGGGTGCCCCGCTCGTGATCCCGGCGCTGAACCGCGACGGCGACATCCTCTCCGACCTCGTGCTGCCGCTCTTCGGCTCGATCGCCGGCGCCGAGTCGAGGCTGGTCGCCTTCGACGACGACTTCGTGCTGCAGACCGTCGTCGCCGAGGCAGCGCATGGAACGGCGCCGTCGCTCCAGGGCAAGGACGTGGCCAACCCGCTGGCGATGATCCTGGCGGGAGCGGCCCTGCTCGGCTACGGCGACGACGAGCGCTCGCAGCGGGCCGCTCGGGCGATTCGCGAGGGGGCGCTGGAGGCCGTCGCCGAGGGCGTACGCACAGCCGACCTGGGGGGCCATGCCGGCACGACCGAGTTCACCGACGAAGTGATCCGGCGCACCCGCTCAAAGCTCGAGGTGTGACCGCTCGCCTCCTGGGACGCCGGCGGCGGCGCGACGCCGCCGGCTGGAGGCCTCGCTCTGCCGAGGGGGGAACGGCACGGTTCCCCCCTCGGGCTCCCCCCTCCCGCCCGGGAGACCACTCGCCTCGGAGACCACTCGCCTCCCTTCACGCCGGCGGCGGCGCGACGCCGCCGGCTGGAGGCCTCACTCTGCCGAGGGGGGAACAGCACGGTTCCCCCCTCGGGCTCCCCCCTCCCGCCCGGGAGACCACTCGCCTCGGAGACCGCTCGCCTCCCTAGTCGCCGGCGGCGGCGCGACGCCGCCGGCTGGAGGCCTCACTCTGCCGAGGGGGGAACAGCACGGTTCCCCCCTCGGGCTCCCCCCTCCCGCCCGGGAGACCACTCGCCTCGGAGACCACTCGCCTCCCTAGTCGCCGGCGGCGGCGCGACGCCGCCGGCTGGAGGCCTCGCTCTGCCGAGGGGGAACAGCCGTCGGGCTCCCCCCCGCCCGGGAGCGCCTCGGACCGCCGCTCCTTCGCTCCCGAGGGAACAGCACGGTTCCCCCCTCGCTCCTCCTGCTGCTGATACCGCTTGCCTCCTGATCGCCGGCGGCGGCGCGACGCCGCCCGCTGGAGGCTCACTTCATTCGAGGGTGGAAGAACCAGTTCCCCCCTCGAGCTCCCCCTCTGGCTGCGAGATCGGCGGCGGTGCGACGCCGCCGGCTGAGGCATCACCCAGTCGAGGGTCGCACAGCCGGTCTCCCGCTCTCGCTCTCGCTGAGGTCGATCAGTCGGCCCACCAGTCGCGCTGCCCCTCGACGTCCTCGCGCGGATCCTCGCCCAGGTTCGGGGCGCCGGTGACGATGATCTCGAGGCCGTCCGGCCCGGCTTCGTAGCCCCGCCACGTACCGGGTGGGACTCGCACCGCGTCCCACTGTGCGAGATCGATGATCTCTTCGTCGAGCTTCATCCGTCCGCTGCCGCGCACGACCACGTAGACCTCCTCCTGCGTCCTATGCGTGTGGCCGTACGGAAAGCGATAGCCGGGCGGGAGGCGCTGGTAGCCGAGCGCGGACTGCTGGAGTTGGAGCGCCGTGGTCGCGGCGCGGAACTCGAGCTCCGGCGCACCGTTGAACCTGAATCCGATGTCCTCCACATCCGCTTTGAGATTCGTGAGCGTGAACGGCACCGTCGCGATTCTAGGGTGCGCCCGCAGGCGCGAATTGCGCACGCGCCGAGGATCGCTCGCGATGCGACAGATCGCTGGCCGGGGCCTGCGGCTCGCCCAGGCTGAGCGGCTTCGCGCTCAGGCATGTGCAGCCCCGCGCCGTGCGCTGGGCACGGCCAGCGGACTCTTTACATCGACTGTCCATGTAAAGGCCGCTCCGCAGGTCCCGCGCGGCACCGCAGCGTCTCCTCCCCGGCTTCGTGCTGCTGCTCGACCGAAGCAGCGGGGCCCCACCTTCTAGAGTTCGGCTCTGATGAAGGTCGGGGTGCTGAGGGAGACGGCGCCGGGGGAGCGCCGCGTGGCGCTCGTGCCGGAGGTGGCCGGACGGCTGGCCGGCGGCGGGTTCTCCGTCGTCGTCGAGCGCGGCGCCGGAGTCGCCGCGGGTTTCCCCGACGCGGATTACGAGGCGGCGGGGGCACAGGTGTCCGGCGCCGACGAGGTGTACGCGGCCGACGCGGTTGCGCGCGTCGCGAAGCCCTCGGCCGCGGAGGTTGCGCAGCTCCGCGACGGTTCCGTGCTGGTGGGGTTCCTGCAGCCGCTGACCGACCCCGAGACCACTCGGGCTCTGGCCGAGCGCGGCGTCGTCGCCTTCGCGCTCGAGTCGATCCCCCGGATCACGCGGGCGCAGTCGATGGACGCGCTCTCCTCGCAGAGCACCGTCGCCGGCTACAAGGCCGCGCTGATCGCAGCCGACCGGCTCCCCCGCTTCTTCCCGATGCTGATGACGGCCGCCGGCACGGTGCCGCCCGCCAAGGTGCTCGTGCTAGGCGCCGGCGTCGCCGGGCTGCAGGCGATCGCGACTGCGCACCGGCTTGGCGCGGTCGTCTCGGGGTTCGACGTCCGGCCGGTCGTGCGCGAGCAGGTGGAGAGCCTCGGCGCCCGCTTTCTCGATCTCGGTGTCGTGAGCGCGGAGGGCGAGGGCGGCTACGCGCGCGAGCTGACGCCAGAGGAGCAGGCGGCCCAGCAGGCGGCGCTCGAGGAGCGGATCCCGGAGTTCGACGTCGTCATCACCACCGCGCTCGTCCCGGGCCGCCCGGCGCCGACGCTGATCCCGGCGGCCGCCGTGCGGGGGATGCGCACCGGCTCGGTCATTGTCGACCTCGCCGCCGAGGCGGGCGGCAACTGCGAGCTGACCCGGCCGGGCGAGGAGGTCGACGCCGACGGCGTGCGCATCGTCGGACTGCTCAACCTGCCGAGCGCGATGCCCGCGCACGCGAGCCAACTGCTCTCCCGCAACGTGCTGGCGCTGTTGCAGCATCTCGCTCCCGACGGCGAGCTGGCGCTCGACTGGGACGATCCGATAACGGCCGGGGCCTGCATCACGCGCGAGGCGGTCGCGGTATGAGCCCTGGGAGGTGCGATGGACGCTGAGCTGATCGCCAGCCTGACCATCTTCGCGCTCGCCGTCTTCCTCGGCTTCGAGCTGATCTCGCGGGTGCCGACCCTGCTGCACACGCCGTTGATGTCGGGCACGAACGCGATCTCGGGGATCATCGTCGTGGGCGCCATCCTCGTCGCCGGCTCCTCGGACTCGGTGCTCGAGCAGGTGCTCGCGTTCGCGGCGCTCGTGCTGGCGACGATCAACGTCGTCGGCGGCTTCCTCGTCACCGACCGGATGCTGGAGATGTTCAAGCGGCGCGAGCCCGAGGACGACCGGTGACGGTCGGCTTCGCCCTCTCCGAGAACTGGGTCAACCTTGCCTACGTCGTCTCCGCCGTGGGCTTCGTGCTCGGCATCAAGATGCTCGGCGACCCGCGTACCGCCCGGCTCGGCAACCGGCTCGCGGCTGTCGGGATGGTGGTGGCGGTGATCTTCACGCTGACCCTGGCGGAGGTGAACCGCTACTGGCTCGTGCTGGCGGGGCTCGCCGTGGGCGCGGTGCTGGGAGTGCCGGCGGCGCGCTACGTGAAGATGACGGCGATGCCGCAGATGGTGGCGCTGCTGAACGGCGCCGGCGGCGGCGCGGCGGCACTGGTGGCGGCAGCGGAGTTCCACCGGCTGGCGCCGCTCCCCGGGAGCGTCGGCGGCCAGGAGGTGATCGCGAGCCTCACCTCGGCGCTGATCGGCGCCGTCACGCTGTCGGGCAGCGTCGTCGCGTTCGCGAAGCTGCAGGAGCTGGTCTCGGGACGGCCGGTGTCGTTCCCCGCCCAGCAGGCGGTGAACGGGTCGGTGCTGGCAGCTTCGGTGCTGTTTGCCGCCGTGGCGGGGGTGACGGAGGAGCGGGTCTGGCTGATCCCGCTCGTCGGGGCGGCGCTCGTCTTCGGCGTTCTGTTCGTGATCCCGATCGGCGGTGCGGACATGCCCGTCGTGATCGCACTCCTGAACGCGTTCTCGGGGCTGAGCGGCGTCGCGGCCGGCTTCGTGCTCGACAACAACGCGCTGATCATCGGCGGCACGCTCGTCGGCGCCTCGGGCACGCTGCTGACGCTGATGATGGCCCGGTCGATGGGCCGCTCGGTCGCGAATGTGCTCTTCGGCGCCTTCGGCCAGGTGGTGACAGGTGTCGGCGCGGGCCCGGACGGCGACGGCGGCGCGGTGCGGGCGACGACGCCGGACGACGTGGCGGTGATGCTCGCCTATGCGAAGCGCGTCGTGGTCGTGCCGGGCTACGGGCTCGCGGTCGCGCAGGCCCAGCACGACGTGCGCAAGCTCGCGGACGAGCTCGAGCGGCGCGGCGTCGACGTCCGCTACGCGATCCATCCGGTCGCGGGCCGCATGCCCGGGCACATGAACGTGCTGCTCGCCGAGGCGCAGGTGCCCTACGACGCGCTGCACGAGATGGACGACATCAACCCGGACTTCCCGCAGACGGACGTCGCGCTCGTGATCGGCGCCAACGACGTCACCAACCCGTCTGCCCGGAACTCGCCGGGGAGCCCGATCTACGGCATGCCGATCCTCGACGTCGACCAGGCCAGAAGCGTCGTCGTACTGAAGCGAGGCATGAGCCCGGGCTTCGCCGGCGTCGACAACCCGCTCTACGTCGACCCCAAGACGGCGATGCTCTTCGGCGACGCGAAGGACTCGGTCGCCAAGCTCGTCGACGCGGTCAAGAGCGTCTGACCCGGGCGGTGACGGGACCGGCAGCCGCCGCGCGAACGACCGAGCAGCTCGGCAGAGGGTATGCGGGGGTCGGCGGCCGCGCACTGTCTGCGCGAGACATGTCCCCCACCGCCATGTTCCTGGGGCCGGCCGCGAGCCTCCCTCCGGTCCCGACGCTACTCGAGGGCGGCGCACGCGTGTGTAGCGCGAGTGGGTCAGATCTGTGACGGCAATCCCGTTCCTGAGCGCACGCCACGTGGTCGCGGCGGTGAGCCCGAGCGAGGCGGTCGACGCGGTGCGCGACGGCTTCGTCGCCTACGCCCGCGGGGCGTGGACGATGCCGCCCAAGACGTACGTCCCGGCCTACCCGGCTGGCGACTTCCGGGCGATGCCGGCGCTCGGCGGCGGCTACGCGCTGCTCAAGTGGGTGACCTCGTTCCCCGGCAACCCGGCGAGGGGACTGCCGACGGTCACGGGGCTCGTGTTGCTGTCCGACGCCTCCGATGGCTCGCTCCGCGCAGTCATGGACACGGGCGCGATCACCGCGCTCCGCACGGGCGCGGCGGCGGTGCTCGCGGCGGAGACGCTCGCTCGCGCGGACGCCGGCCCGGCGGCTGTGATCGGCGCCGGCGTCAACGGCCGCGCTGCCGCTCGCACCTTCGTCGAGCGGGGGCGGGAGGTGCTGCTCTGGGACGTCGACTCGGGTGCAGCCGCCGCCGCGGCCGCGGAGCTGGGCGCCGGCGTCGCCCGGTCCCCCGATGTCGCGCTCGCGGCCGACATCGTGGTCACGGTCACCCCCGGCCACGAGGTGCTCTTCCCGGAGGGCTCGCTCCGGCCCGGGCAGCACGTGAGCCTGATGGGCGCCGACGGGCCGGGAAAGGCCGAGATCGCGCCCGCAGAGCTCGCGAGGGTGCTCGCCTTCTGCGACGACTGGGAGCAGGCCAGCCACGGCGGCGACCTCACCGGCGCGGTCACGGCCGGGCTGCTCGGCCGCGAGCAGGTCGGCCTCCTCGGCGACGTGCTCGCGGGGACGGCGCCGGGACGGGAGTCGGCCGACGACATCACTGCGTTCGACTCGACCGGGCTCGCCATCCAGGATCTCGCCGTGGCGATCGCCGCGCTGCGGGCGCTCGAGGCCGGGGCCCTGACGGACGTCCAGCGGATCGAGCTCTAGTCCGCGGCGGGTCGCGCCGGCGACGCACGACCGGCCCCGAACGCCGAGCGAGCGCGTACTCGGCGCGGGCACCGAGCGCCCGGTGCCCGCCGAGCCGCGGCGGGCCGAGACGGTCGCGAACGCCGCGAGAACGACTCGACCTCGCAGCCCGGGAGCTCGAGCCCCTCTCGCAGAGCCGCTGCGGCCGTAGACGAACCGCTCGTCGCCGTCGCGCCGGGCATGGAGGCGAGTGTGCCGGGCGTGCTCGCCCGCGGACACTGCCGCCGGTGACCGTCCGTCGTCACAATCGACTGTATCCACGACGAGGAGGAGCCGATGAAGGGGAAGATCGTCCATCTCGAGCTGCCCGCCGGCGACACGACCCGTGCGCGCGAGTTCTGGGGAGAGCTCGTCGGCTGGAAGTTCCAGGACTGGGACGGGCCGATCGAGTACCACATGTTCGACGGCGATCCGGGCGGCGCGATCTACCCGGCCCAGGGCGGCGAGCGAGGGTTGGTCGTCTACTTCGAGGCGAAGGACATCGACCGCGAGCTCGAGCGGGTCCACCGGCTCGGCGGGCGTGCGGACGCCAAGCGTCCGATCCCCGGTGTCGGCTGGACCGCCGAGTGCTGGGACACTGAGGGAAACGGCTTCTCGCTCTTCCAGAGCGACGACTCGGTGACGCCGCCGGAGACGGCCTAGGGCAGCAGCCTGCCAGGGTCGAAGAGCGCAAGCTCGGGCCGGCGCTCACCGAGGATCCCGCGGGCAACCAGATCGCCGCAGGCGAGGCCGAGCACGTTGCCGTGGCCTGAGTAGCCGACGCAGGCCCAGACGCGATCGCGGCCCGGCAGCTGGCCGGCCAGGGGCACGTCGTCGGGCGAGGTGCCAAACAAGCCTGCCCAGCGATGGGTCACCGCCGGCAGCTTGCCGACGAGGTCGTGGATCAGCTGCTCGAGGAGCGACTGGATCGCCGGTGTCGTCTCCTCGACCCGCGTGTACTCGACCTCGAGCGCGCCGTCGCGGCGCCCGCCGATCACCAGGCGGCGGTCCGGCAGCTGCTGCCAGTAGTCCCAGCCCTCTCGGGCGTAGTGCGGGCAGGGGAAGAGCAGCTCGCCGAGCGGCTCGGTGACGACGACCTGGCCGCGGGTCGGGCGCACGAGCGCGTCGAGCTCTGGGACGAGCCCGTGGGTGTACCCGTCCGTGGCCAGGACGACCGTGGCGCCGCCGAGCTCGTCCAGTGACTCGATGGGGCTGTGCTCGCGGATGTCCACCCCGGCCTCGGCGGCCAGCACGGCGAGCCGCCGCACCCACCGTGCGGGCTGGAGCGCGCCGTCGCCCGGATGGCGGAGCACTCCGTGGAAGCGACCTTCGAGGGCAGCCGGCAGCGACGGCCACTCGGCCGCGAAGCCGTCCTCGCGCAGCGCCTCGTACTCGCGCGTCAGCGCGTCCCGCTCCTCGCGGCTCGCGGCGACGCGCAGGCTGCCGGTGCGCCGGAAGGCATCCCCCGCCAGTTCGGCCAGGCGCTCGAGTGCCCGCTCGCTCAGCTCCCAGAGGTGGCCAGCCCGCTCCCGGCCGAGGTCCCGCCGCGCCTCGTCGTAGGGGCCCGCGCCGCCGCGCAGGGCGAAGCCGCCGTTCCGGCCGCTGGCACCCGACGCGATCGCGCGCGCCTCGTGGAGGCGCACGCGCACGCCGGCCTGCGCGAGCGTGAGCGCGCAGGAGCACCCGGTCACGCCACCGCCGACGACCACCACGTCCGGCTCGCCGTCCGGCCGCGTCGGGGGCAGGGGCGGCGCGGGTTCGTCCAGCCAGTAGGGGGTGCTCACGGAGGGCGATGCTAGTGGTCCTCACGCGCCGACCTGGCAACGGAAGAGGCCATGTCCCTCTGCAGCGAGGCCCAGCAGCTCCAGCTCGCTGAGCGCCGCGGCGACCTTGGCGGCGTCCAGGCCGGTCGCCGCGACGAGCTCGTCCGCCCCTCGCGGGCCGTCCGCCAGCGCTGCCAGCACGGCGCCCACAGGGCCGTCGGCGGGCGGAGGATCGGCAACGGGCCCTTCCAGGCCGAATGCCCGGAGCACGTCGATCGCGTCCAGCAACGGCGTGGCGCCCACCGCCAGCAGCCGGTTCGACCCCTTCGACAGCGACGAGGTGATCTCGCCCGGCACCGCGAACACCTCGCGCCCCTCTTCGAGCGCGAGGTCGGCGGTGATGAGCGCGCCGCTCCGCTCGCGCGCCTCGACGACGACGGTGACGGCGCAGAGACCCGCCACAATGCGGTTCCGGGCGGGGAAGCGCCACGGTGCCGGCTCGACGCCGGGTCCGTACTCCGAGACGACGAGCCCCGTCTCGCGAATGCGGCGGGCCAGCTCCGCGTGCGACGCCGGATAGTCGCGGTCGATCCCGCAGCCGAGCACGGCGACGGTCACGCCGCCGCCCTCGAGCGCGCCACGGTGCGCTTCGCCGTCGACTCCGCGCGCGAGCCCGCTCGACGACCACCAGGCCCGCCCGGGCCAGCTCCGCCCGAGCCCCCGTGCGACATGCGCGCCGTAGGGCGAGCACGCTCGCGCACCGACGACCCCCACCGCGGGCGCGTCCGAGCACGCCGGCCGCGGCGGCTCCTCGCAGGAAGAGTCCGCCTGGGGGGTCGAAGATGCCGGCGAGCGCGTGCGGGAAGAGCTCGGACGAGCGAGGGAGCCATTCGACGCCCAGGGAGCGCAGCCGCTCGGAGTAGGCCTCCTCGTCGAAGTCGCGCAGGAAGCGACGGAAGCGAGCATCGCGCGGCGCCTCCAGCACGTGCCCGCCGCTCTCGGCGGCGTAGGCGGCGACCGCGAGCTCGCTCACGCCGTCGCCAGCTCCCGCGGCGGCCGGTAGGCGAGCGCCTCGGCGACGTGCTCCTCCTCGACCGCGTCTGCGCCGGCGAGCGCCGCGATCGTCACACCGAGCCGGGCGACCCGTGCGCGCCCCCGCCCGGACAGCGGCAGCCGCTCGACGGCGCGGTCGAGGAGCGCGTCGGCGCCGGTCGTCCGCCCCGGGCGCGCGGCGAGCAGCCGCTCGGACGCCGCCGCCACGCGCGAGCGCACGGCAGCAGACGGCTCACCGCCCGCGGCCGCGAGCTCCTCCGCCTGCGCGCGCGGCACGGTCACGACCAGGTCGAAGCGGTCGAGCAGCGCCCGTGACAGCTTGTCCCGGAAGCCGGCGAGCCGCTGCGGCGAGCACGTGCACTCGAGCCTGGCGTCGCCGCGCGCACCGCAGGGACAGAGGTTCATCGTCCCGACGAGCCGGAAGCGTGCGGGGAAGACGGCCTTGCCCTCGACCCGGGCGACCGCGATCGAGCCGTCCTCGAGCGGCTGGCGCAGCGCCTCGAGCGCCGGGCGGGCGAACTCGGGCAGCTCGTCGAGGAGCAGCACGCCGTTGTGGGCGAGCGTGGCCTCGCCGGGCCGCAGGCCGCGGCCGCCGCCGCCGACGAGGGCGGGCATCGAGGCGCTGTGGTGCGGTGCCCGGAACGGGCGCGTGCTCACGAGGGGCTGGCCGTAGCGCAGCAGGCCGGCGACGGAGTAGATCCGCGTCACCTCCAGCGCCTCCTCGAAGCGGAGCGGCGGCAGGATCCCCGGGAGCCGCCGCGCGAGCATCGTCTTGCCGGTGCCGGGGGGGCCGGCGAGCAGAAGGTTGTGCGCCGCCCGCAGCAGCGAGCTCGAGTGCACGCCGCGCGCGCTCCTGGCCGCGCACGTCGGCCAGGTCCGGGTAGGGAGGCGGCCGCACGTCGCCGATCGGCGGTGCGCACGGCTCGATGTCGATCTCGCCGCGCAGGTACGAGGCCGCCTCGGCCAGGTGTGCCACCGGGATTGCGTCGACGCCGCTGAGCGCCGCCTCGGCAGCGCTCTCGACCGCGCAGAGCACGCGTGGCAGGCCGCTCCGCCTCGCCGCCTCGGCCGCGACGACGGTGCCACCCACCGGTCGGATCCGGCCGTCGAGCGCCACCTCGCCGAGCGCTGCGTGCTCCTCGACCCGGTCACGCGGCACCTGTCGCGTGGCGGCCAGCAGCGCGAGCGCGATCGGGAGATCGAACCCGGATCCCTCCTTGCGCAGCGCCGCCGGCGCGAGATTGACGGTCAGGCGACGACGGGGCCAGTCGAGCTCGGCCGCGACGATGCCGCTCTTGACGCGTTCCTTGGCCTCCTGGCAGGCGCGGTCGCCCATGCCGACGAGCGCGAACCCCGGGACGCCGCCCTGGACGTGCGCCTCGACCTCGACGCGGCGAGCCTCGAGACCGACGAGCGCATGGGTGACGACGCGCGCGAGCACTCGGCCGACGCTACGGAGCACTCTCGCGCGTGTCTGTGCCGAAAGCGTGAAGACTCTGCCACGTGCGTGCCTGGCACCTGCTCGCCGAGTCCGTCGTCTACGCCGGCTTCCGGCGGATCGTCCGCCGCCGGTACCGGCTCCCGGACGGCGCCGAGGCCGACTACGAGGTCATCGTCAACCCGGACACGGTCGCCGTGCTGGCCTCTACCGCGGACGAGCGGGTGATCCTCGCGCGCCAGTTTCGCCCCGGCCCGCAGCGCGTCCTCGATGAGCTGCCCGGCGGGGTCGTCGACGAGGGTGAGGACCCGCTCGCCGCCGCCCGCCGCGAGTTGCTCGAGGAGACCGGGTACGAGGGCGAGCTCACGCCCATCGGCTCGCAGTGGGCGGGCGCCTACTCGGCGCACCGGCGGCATGGCTTCGTCGCGACTGGCTGCACCCGCGTCGCCGAGCCCGACGCGGGCGACGAGCACATCGAGGTCGTGCTGATGCCGCTCGCCGAGTTCCGGGAGCACCTGCGGCGAGGCGAGCTGACCGACGCCGGCCTCGCCTGGGCCGGCCTCGACGCGCTCGGGCTGCGCTAGCGGGCGATCAGCACGTCTTCGAAGTACTCGCCCGAGCGGCGGCCCGTCCGCCGGTTGACGTGCCGCTGGTGCCGCGCCTGCAGCTCGAGGCCTGCCCGCTCGAGGATCTCCGGATAGAGGCCGCGGCGGTCGTTGACGACGATCGCCAGCACGCCGCCCGGCTCGATCGCCGCGCGGGCCCGGGCGAGCACGGCGGCCACGCCCTCGACGTAGGCGGCCAGCGCCGCGCGGCTCGTGCCTCTGGCTGCGGCCCCGAGCTCGTGCTCGCGGCGATCGTCGAGACCGAGCAGCTCGTAGGCATAGCGGTGCTGCTCGTGGTAGTCGATCAGCCCGGGGTACGGCGGCGAGGTGATCGCGGCGGCGTAGGGACCGCCGAGGTCGAGCTCCCGGGCGTCGCCGTGCAGCACCCGCGCCTCCGCCCCCCGAGCCCGCAGCCGTGCGAAGGCCTTGATCCGCTCGACCGTGTCGAGCCCGTAGCGGCGCAGGAAGTGGGACGCGCGCTCGACCGGCCGGCACGTGCGGCGGTGCTTGTGGCACCAGTACGGCTCCCGCTGCGGCGTCCGCGGGAAGTCGAGGTCGTAATGCGTCGTCAGCCTGGCCGAGCGCGCCGCGCGCGCGAGCACGACCCGCAGCACGTCGGCGTGCTCGTAGTCGCCGATCAGCGACCGAAAGGCGAGCAGCTCCCCGCGGGCGCGCGGGGCGAACCACTCGCGCAGGTACTCGCTCCCGTCCGCCCCGGCCTCCGCCTGTTCGAGTCGCGTGAGCGCATTGCGGACCTCGCGCTCGAGCGTGAAGGGGTTCGGCCGCGAGGTCTTGACCTGCATCAGCAGGCAGTTGAAGGCGGCGATGTCCGCGCCGGCCACCGGGTGGCCGCTCTCGAGGCACTGCACGAGCGTCGTCCCCGAGCCGGCGAACGGGTCGAGCACGGGCCGGCCGGCGCGCACGTGGCGGGCGAGCAACGTCTCGACGAGCTGGGGCACGAACTTGCCGAGGTACGGGTGCAGCCGGTGGACGTGCTTCGTCCGCTCCCGCTCGGGCAGCTCCTGCTCCGACCAGGAGAGCTCGAGGTCGAGCTCTCGGTAGAGCGCCTCCTGCGTCTGCGCCACGGGAGGGGTTTCGCCGCTGCGTGGCCGTTCCCTATGGGCGCGGCAGCGCGTTGTGGAGGCGAATGCCGCTGAACTCGAGGGTCGAGGCCACGATCTCGTCCCAGAGCGGCCACAGGTTCTGACGCACCCGCAGCTCGATCCCGGCGTCGGCATGACGGCCGATCAGGTCGCCCAGCTCGACGACCTCGAGCGGCTCGACGGGCTCTCGGCTGACCCAGTAGCCGCCGACTCCGGGATGCTCCTCGAAGCTCGCCTCCGGCAACCGGTAGGCGACGACCCGTGTCGTTCGCATGCGTGCGAGCCAACCCTCCTCGATCGCGTGCACCCGGGCGTCCGCGCGCGGCAGGAAGTGCGCCACGTCCTCGGCGGCGGTCTCGGGCGCGGCCCAGAAGGTGCCGCGCGGGCACTCGCGCGGGAACCAGAACAGCGGCAGGTGGCGCGTGTCGATCGCCCAGACATACGCCTCCGGCTCGACCTGGGTGGCAGCCCGATGGGGGCGGAAGTGCCGGATCGAGTCGTCCTCGCTGACGTGCCAGAGGGCGTGCGGCCCCTCGTTGCGATACGGCGGCGCGGCAGGGCGAGCGCTCATGGGTGCCCGTCGGCATGCCACACGAGCGGCGCGCCGGCGTCGCCGAAGCCGTGGTGCTCGTAGAAGCGCACGCTCTCCTCGCCCGGCCAGACCAGGAGGAGCTCGGCGCCGGCATCGCGTGCAGCGGCCTGGGCGCGCTCGAGCAGCCGCCCGCCGATGCCGCGTCCGCGATGCCCGGGGCGGGTGTAGACGTTCGTGAGGTAGGCGATCCGCGCGTGCTCGCGGACGGGGCGCGGCACCCTGTCGACGAGCGCGACGTAGAGGTGCGCGACGAGCTGCCCGTCGATCTCCGCCACCCAGATCTGCCAGCGCTCCTCGGCGAGCGCGCGCTCGAGGAAGGAGCGGCAGTCGCTCTCGTAGCCGGGGAGGGCGGCCTCCGGGTCGGCCTCTGGATCTTCGAAGGTGAAGTCCGAGCGCATCTGCACGAGCTCGTCGATGTCGCGCGACTCGGCGCGGCGGACGGTCGGCTCGCTCATCAGAAGGCGTCGGTGATGCGCTCGACGCCGCGCGGCGAGACGGCGACGACGTCGAAGCGCACGTCGAGGTCGTCCAGGTCGCGGCGGGACGCCAGCCAGGCGTCGGCGGCGCGGCGCAGGCGCCGCTGCTTCTCCTCGTCGACCATCTCGGCGGGGTCGCCGTGGCGGTCGCCGGCTTTGTGCTTCACCTCGCAGAAGACGAGCGTGCGGCCGCGGCGGAGCACCAGGTCGAGCTCGTTGCCGCCTGCCCAGGCGTTGGCGTCGAGCACGAGATAGCCGCGCAGGCGGTAGTGGAGCCGGGCGCGCCGCTCCGCCCGGGAGCCGGCGGCGCGGGTCGACTCGCCGCTAGGCCGCGTCCGCGTCTGCGACACCGGCGTAGCAGAGCGCCTGGAACGACCGCCGGTGGATCGCGGACGGCCCGCGGCGGCGGACGACTGCGGAGTGCTCGGGCGTGATGTAGCCGACGTGCGAGCGGAACCCGTAGGCCGGATAGACGGCATCCAGGCGCCGCATGGCGCGGTCGCGGACGACCTTGGCGACGATGGAGGCGGCTGCGATCGCGGCCGAGCGCTCGTCCCCGTCGACGACGGCTTCGTGCGGCGGCGCGGTCGGCCCGAGCCGGAAGCCGTCGACGAGGCAGGCCTCGGCCGGCGGCGACAGCGCATGCAGCGCGGCGCGCAGGCCGGCGAGGTTGGAGCGGTGGAGCCCGTCGCGGTCGATGCGCCAGGGCGGGAAGACGTGCACGCTCACACGGGCGGCGCAGCCGAGCACGGCCCGGAACAGGCGCTCGCGGTCGTCGAGGGAGACCTGCTTCGAGTCGTTGAGGTCGGCGAGCGGCCGCACGCGATGGTCGCGCAGGCACTCGTAGTCGAGGAGCACGCCGGCGACGACGAGCGGCCCGGCGAGCGAGCCCCGGCCGGCCTCGTCGGCACCGGCGACGAAGCGGGCGCCGAGACGTCTGTCGAAGCGCAGGAGGCGGTGCCCGGGGCGAGGTGCCACGGGGGGCGAGGATACCCGGGCGGGACGCTGCCGCCCGAAGGCGGCACAGAGTCGTGACAGAGGAGGGCGCCGCGCGCCGCTAGGCGGTCTGCTCGACCTCGGCGCGCTCGGACTCCGCAGCGTCGCCGGTCTCGCTCTCGGGCTCGTCGCCCGACGCCTGCGGCGTACCCGCGGGGGCCTCCGCCGCCTCGGTCTTCGCCTCGGCCTCCGCCGGCTCCGCCGTCGCGGCCGGCTCTTCGATCTCCGGCTCGGCCACCTCCGCGGCCGGCTGCACGACGGTGACACCGCGGGGGCCGCGGATCTCGCGGACGCGGGCCTTCTTGCCGACCTTCTTGCGCAGGTAGTAGAGCTTGGCGCGGTTGACGTCGCCGATCGCCCGCACCTCGATCTGCTCGATCTTGGGCGAGTGCAGCGGGAACGTGCGCTCCACGCCGAAGCCGAACGACTGCTTGCGGACCGTGAAGGTCTCGCGGACGCCGCCGCCCTGGCGCTTGATGACGATCCCCTCGAACACCTGCACGCGGCGCCGCTGGCCCTCGATCACCTGGAAGTGCACGCGCACGGTGTCCCCGGCCTTGAAAACCGGACGGTCCGTGCGCAGCTGGCGCTTCTCGAGGCTCTCGATGATCCTGGACATAAAGAACCGGCCCGAGGCCGGGTGCCAATCGTAGCAACGCACCTGTCGAGCCGCCGCCGTTACGAGCCCGCGGGGCAGACGGGATGTGTGCCTCCTGCCTCTGCCGGCGGAGGCGGGCTCGGCCCGCCGCAGCCACTCCGCGGCCCCGGCGCGTCTGATCAACGAGGAGCCCGCGCGAGGGATCGGGTTTACCTCATGCAGCAACCGCCACGAGCCCGCAGCGGTAACGCTGGTGGCCTCTCGCCTCTGCCGGCGGAGGCGGGCGCTCGGCCCGCCGCAGCCACTCCGCGGCCCCGGCGCGTCTGATCAACGAGGGGGCTCGTGGGGGAAACCGGGTTTCCCCCACGCAGCGAGCGCTAGCGAAGCGAAATTCGGCTGGGCGGCCAGTACACGGCGGAGACCTTGCCGATCAGCTGGCCCTCGTCCAGTGGCCCCCAGACGCGGGAGTCGCAGGAGGAGTCGCGGTTGTCGCCCATGACGAAGACGCTGCCCTCGGGCACCTGCCAGCGACCGGCGGGCGGGCTCTGGCGGTCGAGCGGCAGGTAGCCGGACTCGTCGAGCGTCTTCCCGTCGATCGCCACGGAGCCGTCCTGGCGCACGGTCACCGTCTCGCCGCCGAGACCGACGATGCGCTTCACGAAAGTGCCACCAACGTCGCAGCGCTCCTGGGCCCGAACCGGGGTCTCGAAGACGACGATGTCGCCCCGGCCGGGATCGGTGAAGTGGTAGATGAAGCGGTTGGCGAGCACCCGGTCGGAGCGCCCCGCGACGCAGCCCGGCTCGGGCAGCGCGCAGTGAAGCGTCGGCTCCATCGACGACGTAGGGATGTGGTACGGGTTCACGACCCAGGCCTTGAGCGCGAGCACGATCGCGATCGCGCCGACGATCGTCACCGCCCAGTCCGCGGCAACGCGCCACGGATGCGGCAGGCCGGCGGTCAGCCGGTCGACCGGGTTGCGCACGCCGCTCCTACCGAATGCCGATTCGGGCGGGAGGCCAGTAGACGGCGAAGACCTTGCCGATCAGCTGATCCTCGTCCAGCGGCCCCCAGACGCGCGAGTCGCACGACTGGCCGCGGTTGTCGCCCATGACGAAGACGTGGTCCTGCGGCACCGGCCACCGTCCGGGCGTGCCGCCCTGGCCGCGGCCGTTGACGTAGCCCTCGCGCAGGCGCTCGCCGTCGACCAGCACGGCGCCGTTCTCGCGGACGGTCACGACCTCGCCCGGAAGGCCGACGATCCGCTTGACGAACGTGCCGCCGGCGCCGCACTGCTGCCGGGCGCGCTCGGGCGTGTGGAAGACGACGATGTCGCCCCGGTCCGGGTCGGTGAAGTGGTAGAGGAAGCGGTTCGCGAGCACCCGGTCGGAGAAGCGCGCCTCGCAGTCGAGCCCCGGCCTTGCGCAGTGCAGCGTCGGCTCCATCGACGACGACGGGATGCGGTACGGGTTGATCACGTAGGCCTTGACGGCGAGCACGATCGCGACGGCGCCGACGATCGTCACGATCCAGTCCACGGCAACCCGCCACGGCCTCGGCAGTCCAGCCGTCAGACGGTCGACGGGCCCTCTCACGCTGCGCTCCCGACACGGCTCTGCTCACGCCGCCAGGCGTCGACGCGCGCATGGTCGCCCGAGAGCAGCACCTCCGGCACCTGCCAGCCGCGGAAGTCCGCGGGGCGCGTGTAGTGCGGGTACTCGAGCCCGCCCTCGAGCTCGGCGGAGAAGCTCTCCTCGACGCCGGAGGCCTCGTTGCCAAGCGCGCCGGGCAGTCGGCGGCCGATCGCGTCGACGATCACCATCGCCGGCAGCTCGCCGCCGGAGAGGACGTAGGGGCCGATCGAGATCGCGTCGGTCGCGAGGTGCGCGACCACCCGCTCGTCGAAGCCCTCGAACCGGGCGGAGAGCAGCGTGACGCGCCCCTCGGCGGCCAGCTCCTCGACCACCGCCTGTGTCAGCTGCCGGCCACGGGGGCTCAGTGCGACCACCCGGTGCTCACGCGTCTCGCCGTAGGCGGCGTCGAGCGCCGCAGCGACGACGTCCACCCGGAGCACCATGCCGGCGCCGCCGCCGTAGGGCTCGTCGTCCACCTGGCCTGCCCGCAAGGGTGTCGTGTCGCGGTAGTTGAAGATGCGCACCTCGAGCTCGCCGCCGAGCACGGATGCCAGCGGGCGCAGGTCGAATGCGCTCGCGAAGGCGTGCGGGACAAGGGTGAAGATGTCGAGCTGCACGGCGGCCGGACGAGGTTACCCACCGTCTGCGAAGCCGGGCACGACGACCACGACGCCGCGCTCGAGGTCGACCTCGAGGACACAGGCGTCGACGAGGGGCAGGCGCAGGCCGGAGTCGACAACGAGCACGTCGTTCGCCACGCCGGGCTCCACGTCCTGCACGCGGCCGAGCTCGGCACCCTCCTGCTCGCGCACGGAGAGGCCGACGAGCTGGAAGACGTAGTAGGCATCGGGCTCCGGCTCGGGCAACTCAGCACGGCGGACACAGAGCTCGCTGCCGCGCGGTACCTCGCGGTCGAGGCGGATCACCGGGCGCCCGCCGGCGCGCTTCGACTCGACGATGCGGGCAGGCTCGCCGCCGACGTGCAGGACGGCACCCTCGGCGAGCCGCTCGGGCGCCGCGCTCGGATGCTCGACGACGAACGCCCCCTTGATGCCGTGCGGGCGGCCGACGCGCCCGACGGCCACCCAGTCGTGGTCGCTCACTCCACGATCTCGAGCACGACCCGCTTCGCGAGGTGGCCGTTGGCGGCCCGCACGACGGTGCGGAGCGCGCGGGCGACGCGGCCCTTGCGGCCGATCACCTTGCCGACGTCGTCCGGGGCGACGTGCAGCTGCAGGACGACGGCGTCGTCGCGCTCCACGCGCTCCACCCGGACCGCGTCGGGCTCGTCCACGAGCCGGCGCGTGAGAAAGACGAGGAGGTCGTCGGTCAAGCCAGGTTCTGCGTCTTCAGCAGGCGGCGCACCGACTCGGAGGGCTGCGCGCCCTTGCCCAGCCAGTCGCGCACCTTGTCCTCGTCGAACTCGATGAGGGACGGGTCGTGCTGCGGGTTGTAGCGGCCCACGATCTCGATGAACCTGCCGTCGCGCGGCGAGCGCGAGTCGGCGACCACGACGCGGTAGATCGGGTTCTTCTTCGACCCGACGCGGGTCAGTCTCATCCGTACTGCCATCCAACCATCCTCTCTCTCGTCATCTGCGTCTCGTCTTGCGCTTCTTGGACTTGCGCTTGGTGCCCCCGTGTCCGGGGCGACTCGTGAGGGTAGCGCCGGCGACGCCGCCGCCTGCGCCTGGCAGCCCCGCAGCGCTCGCTCCCGGGAGCCCCATGCCGGCCGGCAGCGACGGCAGCTTGCCCTTGCCGAGCCCCTTCATCATCTTCGCCATCTGCTTGCGGGCGGTCATCAGCTGGTTGACCTGCTCCATCGACGTGCCGCTTCCTGCGGCGATCCGGCGGCGGCGCGAGAGGTCGATCAGGTGCGGCAGGCGCCGCTCCTTGGGCGTCATCGAGAGCACGATCGCCTCCACCTTGGCCATGTCCTTCTCGGAGACGTCGACGCCCTGGAGTTGCTTGCCCATGCCGGGGATCATTCCGAGCACGCTCTTGAAGGAGCCCATGCGCTTGAGCATGCGGTAGCTCGTCAGCAGATCGTCGAAGGTGAACTCGCCCTGCATCATCCGCTGCTCCATGTCGGCCTGCTCCTCCTCGGAGGCGGCAGCCTCGGCCTTCTCGATCAGCGTCAGCACGTCGCCCATGCCGAGGATTCGCGAGGCCATCCGGTCCGGGTGGAAGTACTCGAGCTGGTCGACCTTCTCGCCGATCGAGACGAGCTTGATCGGGCGCCCGGTCACGGCCTTCACGGACAGGGCCGCGCCGCCGCGAGCGTCGCCGTCGAGCTTGGTCAGGACGACGCCGTCGAATGCGACGCGCTCCTGGAACGACTCGGCGACGCGGACCGCCTCCTGGCCGGTCATGGCGTCGAGCACGAGCAGGACGTTGGTGGGCTTGACGGCGCGGTGGATGCTCTGCAGCTCGGTCATCAGCTCCTCGTCGACGTGCAGGCGCCCGGCGGTGTCGACGATGACGACGTCACGGCCCTCGGCACGGGCGCGCTCGACTCCGGCGGCCGCGACCTTGACCGGGTCGCTGTGGGCGCCGCGGTAGACGGGAACCTGGATCTGCTTGCCGAGCTGCTCGAGCTGGTCGACGGCTGCGGGGCGCTGCAGGTCAGCGGGGACGAGCGCGGGGGACTTGCCGTCGCGGCGCAGGAGCAGCGCCAGCTTGGCGGCGGCGGTCGTCTTGCCGGAGCCCTGCAGCCCGACGAGCAGCACCACGGTGGGCGGCCGGCCGGTGAAGGCGAGTCGCGAGTCGCCCGAGCCCATCAGCTCGCTGAGCTCCTCGTGGACGATCTTCACGACCTGCTGGCCGGGAGAGAGGCTCTTGAGCACGTCCTGGCCGAGCGCCCGCTCGCGGACCTTGGCCACGAACTCCTTGACGACCCGGAAATTGACGTCCGCCTCGAGCAGCGCCAGGCGGATCTCGCGCATCGCGCGGGAGATCGCTTCCTCGTCGAGGCGGCTGCGCCCGCGAAGGTCGCCGAGGGCGGCGCTGAGCTTGTCCGAGAGGGTGTCGAACACGGTCGGACAAGTGTACGGCGCCCCGATCCGGCCCCGGCTCAGGGCAGCGCCGGAACGGCGACCCCGCCTCGCGCCGTTCCCTCGACCGAGGAAGGCGGCCGAACGAGACGTGTCCCGAACGGACAGGTCAGCGAGACCTGCCCCGCCCTCCCAGAAGGGGAGACGACCTCCACCACCCGCCCGTCTCCGACGGTACCGCGACGAGCCGCACGGGTGTGTGCCAGAAGCGCGCCAGATGTGTGACGGGGATCGGGGGCGGGTAGGTCGCAGGCGGCTGTGGACCTCGACGCGCTCGGGCTCTGCGACCGACGAGACCACCGACAGAAGGAGCCCAGATGCCAGGCGTTGCCAAGGTCGTGACGATCATCGGCTCGTCCCCCGAGAGCTTCGCGAAGGCCGCGGACGCGGCGGTGCAGGAGGCCGCGAAGACCATCCGCGGCATCACCGGCGCGGACGTGATCTCGATGAGCGCCGAGGTGGCGGACGGCCGCATCACCGAGTACCGCACGACCGTCAACATCGCCTTCGCGGTCGAGCGCAGCGGCGGCGCCTGAGGGACCGCGCTCGGGACCGCGTCCAGGCCCGCGGTCAGCAGGTATCTGAACCTCCACCATCGGACACAGGCATACGCGCCTTGTGCAGGCACGCGAGGCCCGGCGCGCGGAGCGCTGGCACCGGGCTCGGCAGCGGCCCCTCCCCGGCTCGGCCGGGCGTGTGTGCCGGGCGGCCACTCGATGACTCCGTGACTTGGGGCATGCCCGACAGGGGCCTAGACTCGGCCTGTGCAGGCGCGGAAGACGGTCACGATCCTCTTCTGCGACGTCGCCGACTCGACGCCGCTCGGGGAGCAGCTCGACCCGGAGTCGCTGCAGCGCGTCATGGGCCGCTGGTTCACCGAGGCGCGCGCGGTCATCGAGCGACACGGCGGCACGGTCGAGAAGTTCATCGGCGACGAAGTCATGGCCGTCTTTGGCGTGCCGCACGTCCACGAGGACGATGCGCTGCGCGGTGTCCGCGCGGCCTCGGAGCTGCTCGAGCGGCTCACGGAGCTGAACGACGAGCTGGAGCCGTCCTTCGGGGTGAGGCTCGCCGTCCGGATCGGCGTCAACACGGGCGAGGTGGTCGTCGGCGACCCGAGCGGCGGCGGCACCTTCGTCACCGGCGCAGCCGTCAACCTGGCCAAGCGGCTCGAGCAGGCTGCGGCGCCGGGCCAGATCCTGATCGGCAAGGCGACCTACCCGCTCGTGAAGGACGCCGTGCAGTCCGGCCCCCTGCAGACGTTCCCGGTCAAGGGCAAACGCGAGCCCGTCTCGACCTGGAGCGTCGACCGCGTGCAGGCCGGCGCACGCGGAGTCGCCCGCCGCACCGAGACGCCGCTCGTCGGCCGGCAGGCGGAGCTCGCACGACTGCACGCCGCCCACGACTCGGTCGCCGCGACGCGCGCCTGCCGGCTCGTCACCCTGCTCGGGCCCGCCGGCATCGGCAAGTCACGGCTCGCCGAGGAGCTCGCCGGGGCGGTCGCGCCGCGCACCCGCGTCCTCGCCGGCCGCTGCCTCCCGTACGGCGACGGCATCACCTTCTGGGCCCTCGCCGAGATCGTGAGCTCCCTCGACGCCGACGGCACGCTCGAGACGGCGCTCGCGGAGGCGGACGACCGGAACCTCGTGCTCGAGCGCCTCCGGGCCCTCGGAGGGGCCGACCCGGCAGCGGTGGACGACGTCTTCTGGGCGGCGCGGCGGCTATTCGAGAGCCTTGCGGCTGAGCAGCCGCTTCTCGTCGTTTTCGAGGACGTCCACTGGGCCGAGCCGACGCTGCTCGACCTCGTGGAGTACCTCCACGGGTGGATCAGCTGCGGCCACGTGCTGCTCCTGTGCGTCGCCAGGCCGGACCTGCTCGACCGCCGCTCCGGCTGGGCGGCTCCGCGAGAGCGAGCCGAGACGATCATGCTCGAGCCGTTGCCGCCCGCCGAGTCCGAGCAGCTCCTCACGGGGCTCGGCGCCGAGCTCGACGAACGCCGAACGCGAGCGCGTGCTGGCCTCCGCCGAGGGCAACCCGCTCTACGTCGAGCAGCTGGCGGCGCTCGCCGCCACGGGCGAGGTGGTCGTCCCACCCACGATCGCTGCGCTCCTCGCCGAGCGGCTCGACCGCCTCGACGCCGACGAGCGCGCCGTCCTGCAGCGGGCTGCGATCGTCGGGCGCGAGTTCGCCCGCCGCACCGTCACCGACCTGTGCCCGCCCGAGCTGCGACCCGACGTCGGCCGCGTGCTGCTCGGGCTCGCCCGCAAGGAACTGATCCAGGCCCACCCGGGCCCCTCGCGCGAGGACCGCTTCCGCTTCCGCCACGGGCTGATCCGTGACGCCGCCTACGACGGCACGCCGAAGGAGGCGCGAGCGCTCTTCCACGAGTGGCTCGCCGACTGGCTCGAGCGGCACGCGGCACCCGAGGCCGCGCCCGACGAGCTCGTCGGCTACCACCTCGAGCAGGCGCGCCGGCTGCGCCTGGAGCTCGCACCCGCAGACGACCGCTCCGCGCGCCTGGCGCTGCGCGCAGCCCAGCGGCTCGGAGCCGCCGGACGCCGCGCGTTCGCCCGCGAAGACCTGCCGGCCGGGCTGAGCCTGCTCGACCGCGCCGTCGCGCACGCTCCTCCGGACCTGCCCGAGCTGCCCGAGCTCCTCCTCGACCTGAGCGCCGCGCTCTGGTCGACCGGTGAGATCGACCGCGCGGAGGAGCTGCTCGCGTCCGTCGTCGAGGCCGCGGCGGCGACGGGCAGCGAGGCGCTCCACTGGCACGGCGTGCTCGAGCAGACGGTCCGGGCGCAGGCCCGCGGTCGAGCCGGGCTCGACGACGTTCAGGCGACCGCCACGCAGGCGCGTGAGGCGTTCACACGACTCGGCGACGAGCTCGGGGTCGCCCGCGCCGGGCGGCGTCTCGCGTGGGTCAACATCGTCCGCTGCGAGTTCGAGGCGGCGGCCGGTGCCGCCGAGGAGGCCCTGGCGCACGCGCGGCGCGCCGGCGACTCACGCGAGGAGACGCGCATCGCCGACGTGCTCTGCACGGCGCTGCTCTGGGGGCCGACGCCGGCTCCGAAGGCGCTCGAGCGCTGCGAGGCCATGCTCGCCGAGCGGGCGAGCCGGCCCCTCGAGGCGCACGTGGGCGTCGCCTGCTGCGGCCTGCTGGCCATGCTCGGCCGTGGCCGCGAGGCACGGGAGCGCGCCGTCCAGGCTCGACGGCTCTACGAGGAGCTCGGTCTCCGGTTCGCGATCGCCGGCCTCTGCCAGGTCGCCGGCGAGGCCGAGCTCGCGGCGGGGGCCGCCGACGGCAGCAGAACGGCACCTGCGCGAGGCTGCAGAGATCCTCGAGGCGTACGGCGCCAACCCCCTTACGCAGGCGCTGCTCGCGAACGCCCTGCTCGCGCAGGGCCGGCTCGACGACGCAGAGCAAGCCGCCGGCGACGCGGCCGCCGCCGACCCGCATGAGGTCGCCGCGCTCGTCCATGCCTCCACGGCGCTCGCCCGCATTGCAGCGCGACGCGGTGAGGACGAGGTGGCCGCGGCGCACGCACGGCGGGCCACCGAGCTCGCAGACGGCACGGACGCGCTCAACCTGCGGGCCGAGGCGGCGCTCGCGCGTGCCGAGGCGGCAGCCTGCGCCGGCCTCTCGACCGACGCGGCCGGTGCTGTGGAGGACGCGCGGACGCTGCTCGCTGCGAAGGGAAACACGGCCGCGCAGCGAGCGCTGGAGACGGCACCCTCCACCGTCGCCCCCTAGCCGGGACCGGGTTGCCAGGAGTATCGTCGCCCCGATCCCACGACAGAGGAGGGAGATCATGTCCAACTTCCGAGCAGGCGGCTCCCCGATCCGGTCACCGGCGAGGTGAACGGGCCTGGAGCCACGGGCGTCAAGGAGCGCCCCCATCACGACTACTGGGACGACGCCATCGACGACGCCATCCGCCAGATCGAGCAGAAGGACTGGCCGAAGCCGGCGCACTACGACGTCACGCTCACGTTCGAGGCGACCATCGACGTCGAGAATCCCGGCGGCGTCGGCCAGTATCGGGTGACGATGAGCTAGCTCGCGGTGAGCATGCGGCGACCGCGCGCCGGGCGTCAGCCGGTGACGAGCGCCCGGGCGAAGTCGCCGGGGTCGAACGGACGCAGGTCGTCGAGCGTCTCCCCCACGCCCACGAGCTTGACCTGCAGCCCGAGCTCGTGGGCGATCGCAACGGCGACGCCGCCCTTCGCGGACCCGTCCAGCTTCGTCAGCGCCACGCCCGTGACGCCGACCGCATCGCGGAAGAGTCGCGCCTGCTGGAGCCCGTTCTGGCCCGTGGTCGCGTCGACGACGAGCAGGGTCTCGTGCGGCGCGCCCGGGAGCCGCTGCTCGATCACGCGGCGCACCTTCGCGAGCTCGTCCATCAGGTTCGTCTGCGTGTGCAGGCGGCCGGCGGTGTCGACGAGCACGACGTCGCGGCCGCGCGCCCGTGCGGCCTCGATCGCGTCGTAGGCGACGGCCGCAGGGTCGCCGCCGCGCTCGGAGCCGACGAAGTCTGCGCCGGCGCGCTCGGCCCAGATCTCGAGCTGCTCCTCGGCGGCGGCACGAAAGGTGTCCGCGGCGGCGAGGATGACCGAGCGCCCGTGCTCGCGGAGCCGCTGGGCGAGCTTGCCGATCGTGGTCGTCTTACCCGTGCCGTTGACGCCGACGACCAGGACGACACTGGGGTGCTCACCGACGCCGAGCGTTCCCGGGTCGCCGAAGAGCCGCTCGATCTCCTCTGCGAGCGCCGGCCCGAGGTCGCCGTCGACCCCGCGCGCCTCCAGCCGGCGGACGAGCTCGGCGGTCGCCGGGACGCCCACGTCGGCCATGATCAGCGCCTCCTCGAGGCGCTCCCACGCCTCCTCGTCGGCCGGGTCGAACGAGCCGAGCGCGAGCTCGGCCGTCAGCGCCTGGCGGCTCCGCGAGAGCGAGTCCCGCAGGCGCCCGAACAGGCCGGAGCGGCGCTCCTCGGTCTCCGGCGCGCCGTTCGCCTCGCCGAGGAGGTCGTTCCAGGTTCGCGACACGGCGCAACGGTAGCCTCCTCCTCGTGCTGACGTGGGAGCGCGTGGTCGAGCTGGCCCGCGAGCTGCCCGAGGTCGAGGAAAGCACCTCCTGGGGCAGGCCGAGCCTGAAGGTGCGCGGCAAGGCGTTCGCCGGCACGAGCCGCGAGCCGGGCGCGATCTGGGCGCGCTGCGACCGGGAGGAGCGCCCGTTTCTCGTCGAGTCCAACCCGTCGGCATACCGGCTGACGCCGCACTTCGAGCGCTCCCCCGCCTACCTGCTGATCTGGCTCGAGCACGCATCCGAGGAGGACGTGCGCGAGCGGCTCATCGACGCCTGGCTGCTCAAGGCGCCGAGGCGACTCGCGGCCACGCTCGCCGCTGACTGAAGAACGCGGCCCGGCGCGGCGCTCCCACCCGGAGCCTCTTGCGGCCTGTGCCCTCCAGGACAGTTCCTGCCCGGAGGTGTCCACTCCGGACAGGCCCACGCTAGACATATCCACGCCGCGGCGCACGCAGGCCCCACCCTCCCGAGGGGAAAGCGCCTCCACCACCCGCCCGTCGACGACGGTAGCGATGACGCTCATACGTGTCAGTGACCGGACTGTGCCGAGTGCGAGACGATCGTTCCCCAGGCGCGGGGCTACGAGGCGGCGGCGAGGGGCGGGGCGCTCGGGGTGCGGCGCGAGACGATCTGCGAGACGCCGTCGGGGCCCATGGTGACGCCGTAGAGGACGTCGGCGGCCTCCATCGTGCGTTTCTGGTGGGTGACGACGATGAACTGGGCGCGGTCGGCGTAGCGGCGCAGCAGCTCGACGAAGCGGCCGATGTTGGTGTCGTCGAGCGCTGCCTCGACCTCGTCGAGGAGGTAGAAGGGCGACGGCCGGGCGAGGAAGACGGCGAAGAGGAACGAGATCGCGCCCAGCGACTTCTCGCCGCCCGAGAGCAGCGACAGGCGCGTCACACGCTTGCCGGCCGGGCGCAGGTGGATCTCGACGCCAGGCTCGGCCGCGTCGTCGTCACCGTCCGGCTCGGTCAGCTTGAGGCGGCCCTCGCCGCCGGGGAAGAGCGTGGCCGCCACCTCGGCGAAGTGCTCCTGGACGGCGGCGAAGGTGGCGGCGAAACGCGACTCGACCTCCCGTGTGAGCTCGGCACGCAGCCGGTCGAGCTCCTCCAGGCTCCGTTCGAGGTCTTCCCGCTGCTCGACGAGCTCGCCGAGCCGCTCCTTTTCGGCCTCGTACTCCTGCTTGGCGAACGGGTTGACCTGTCCGAGCAGCTCCAGCCGGCGCTCGGAACGAGCGAGCGTCTCGGCGAGCTGGTCGCGGTCTGCGTCGCCCTCGGCAGGCTCGGGGAGCTCGTCGCCGAGCCGCCTCCGAAGCTCCTCCGCCTCGGTGCGCAGGCGGGCCAGCTCGACGTCGTGGGCGCCCTGGGCGGCCGCGCTCTCGGCCGCCGAGCGGCGCAGCTCCGCCTCACGCGTGCCGAGCGTCCGGAGCGTCTCCGCGAGCTCACGCGTTCGCTCGCCGCCGGCGTCGGCGCGAGCGCGAAGTGGGGCCTCGACGCGCGCCGCGACCGCGAGACCGGCTGCCAGCTCCCGGTCGAGACGCTCGGCAACCGCGAGTAGGCGGCGGACGAGCTCCGGATCGAGCGTCCGGACAACAGGGCCGAACCCGGCGAGCGCCGTGGCCGCAGCCCGCGCGCGCTCGGCAGCCTCACCCTCTGCTGTGGTCGCAGACTCGAGCGCCTGCGCGAGGCCCTCGACGTCGGCTGCCACCGCGCGATGCCGAGCCTCCAGCTCGAGCAGAACGGCTTCGGCCGTCTCGCCGGCGAACAGCAGCTCCCCCGCGGCCGGGTCGTACCGGTGACCCTCCCGCGTCACCACCAGCCCGTCGCTGGCCCGGAGCAGGTCGGCTGGCTCGACGAGCCACACGCCGGCGAGCAGCGACGCGACCGCCTCGCCACCGGGCCGCGGGCGGACGTGGGCAGCGAGCGGCTCCGCCTCGGGGAGCGGGGCCGAGCCGGGCTCGACGGTGGTCGCGCCCGGCACGATGACGCCCAGGGGCCCGAGACCGCCGGCACGCGCCCGCTCCACGAGCTCGAGTGCCGCTTCGTGCGAGTCGGCGACCAGCGCGCCGGCGCGCCAGGCCAGCGCCGCCGCGACCGCGCGCTCGTAGCCGTCGTCGACCACCAGCAGACCGAGCGCCAGCCGCTCTCCTGCTTCCGCCAGAGCTCGTGCGGCCGGCAGCAGCCCTTCCCGCTCGGCTCGGGCGCGGTCGACGACCGCGAGGAGCTCACGGGCGAGCTCGAGCCTGCCGGCGAGCGACTCTCGAGCCAGCGCGGCCTCCTGTGCGGCGCGCTCCGCGACCGCTGCCTCGCCGGCGGCGTTCTGCCGCGCCTGCGCGGCGCCTCCGGCGTGCGCAGCCGCGAGCTCGAGCTGGCCGCGGAGGTCCGCTGCCTGCGCCGCCGCCGTCTCGCGCCGGAGCTCGAGCCGGTCGGCGGCCGTGCGAAGGCGATAGAGGGCCGCGTTCGCATCTTCGCGCCGGCCGGACGCATCCGCGAGCTCCTCCTCGGCCCCGTTGCGCTCGGCGAGCACGCCCTCGAGCTGCTCGTCGCGGTGGCGCCGCTCCAGCGCCGCAGCGGCGCGACGCTCCTCGACGCCTGCGGCGCGACCCTCGATTCCCGCGAGATCGAAGGCGTCGAGCTGCCGGCGCAGGGTCTCCACCTCGCCGCGGAGCCGCTCGGCGCGCTCCGCGGCGCTGGCCTGAAGCGCCAGCGGCCGCAGGCGCTTTTGCACCTCGGCCTCGACGTCGCGGGCACGCGTGACCTCGGCGGCGACGCGCGCGAGCTTGAGCTCCGCGCGGTGGCGGCGGCGCTTGAAGCGGCCGACACCCGCGGCCTCCTCCAGCATGGCGCGCCGCTCCGCCGGGCTCGAGCCGAGGATCTCCTCGACCTTGCCCTGGCCGATCACGGTCACGCCGCCGGCGAGCCCGACGTCGGCGAGCAGCTCGACCAGGTCGATGCGACGCACGGTCGACCCGTTGACGAGGTACTGGCCTTCGCCGCCGCGGTGCAGCCGGCGCGAGACCGAGACCTCGCTGTACGGCAGCTCTGCCCAGCCGCCGTCCGCATTGTCGAAGCGCAGCTCGACCTCGCACCAGCGGGCGGGCTGCCGCTCGTCGTTGCCGGCGAAGATGACGTCGTCGGGCTTCTCGGCGCGCAACTCGCTGGGGCTCAGCGTGCCGGTCGCCCAGAGCAGCCCGTCGGCGACGTTCGACTTGCCCGAGCCGTTCGGGCCCACGACCACGGCGACACCAGGCTCGAGCCGCACCTCCGCCTCGTCGGGGAAGCTCTTGAAGCCTCTGAGCCTGATCGCAGTGAGATGCATGCCGAGAGCGCCGCGCACGGGCGGGCCGGGCGGACGCTAGCGACCGCTGCGGACGCCGAAGACCGGCTCAGGCGTCGGCGGCGGCAAGCTCCGCGGCGAGCGAGTCGAGCGCCTGCCGGGCTGCCTCCTGCTCGGCCGCCTTCTTCGAGGCGCCGTTCCCGACCCCCGCCTGCTCGCCCTCGATCACGGCCGCGCACGTGAACTGCCGGTCGTGCGGCGGGCCCTCCACCTCGAGCACGGCGTACGAGACCGAGCGGCCGAGCCGCGCCAGCGCCTCCTGCAGCTCGGTCTTGTGGTCGACGTGGCTCGTCAGCGCGTACTCGATGCGACCGGCGAAGGCGGCGACGACCGCCTCCCGGATCGCATCGAAACCATGCTCGAGATAGAGCGCCGCGAGCACGGCCTCGAGCAGCGCGGCCAGGACGTTGCGGTTCCGTCGCAGCCGCTCGAGCTCCTCGGGTGCGACCTCGGCGCCGTGCTCAGCGAGCCGGTCCCCCAGCTTGAGCTCCCGCGCCACGACGGCACAGCTGGCGCGCGAGACGACGTGGGAGCGGATCTTGGCGAGCCGGCCCTCGCTGAAGTCGGGGTAGCGGTCGTACAGCGCCCGGGCGACGGACAACTCCAGCACGCTGTCGCCCAGGAACTCGAGCCGCTCGTACGACGACGCCCGGTCGGGCGCCCACGAGGAGTGCGTGAAGACGTGGTCGAGCCGACTCGCAGGCAGAGCGTCGATCAGGCGCTCGAGAGCGCCGAGCGAGCCGCTACTGGTGCGACGTGACGTAGTCGACTGCCTGCCCGACCGTCGTGATCTTCTGGGCGTCCTCGTCCGAGATCTTGATACCGAACTGGTCCTCGAGCTCCATGATCAGCTCGACGAGATCGAGTGAGTCCGCGTCCAGGTCCTCCTGGAACGACGCCTCCTCGGCGATCTGTTTCTCGTCCACACCGAGCTGCTCGCTGAGCACCTCCTTGACCCGCTCGTACACTTCCTCGCGCGACGCTGCCATGTGATCTCTCCTGCTGTTCGTCGTTGGGGAGGCGCGATGCTAACAGGGCGCGCGGCGGGCCAGGCGCGCTACGGCGCCGCGGTCGGCAGCGGCTCGATGTCCCGGCCGCGGTACGTGCGGCAGTTGGGGCAGACGTGATGGGGCCGCTTCGGCTGGTTGCAGACCGGACAGATGTTCACGCGGGGCGCTTCCAGGCGGTGCTGGGCCCGACGCTTGTCGCGGCGCGTACTGGTCTGTTTCCGCTTGGGGACGGCCATGAGAGCGCGCCAGTATAGCCACGCTCGGCCAGGGTGCGGCTTCGCGGTCAGGCTGGCGCGCGGCAGCCTGCCCTCGGGGTGAAGCTGCCGAAGCCCGGGGAAAACCCACGCCGGCGCGGTTCGCACACTCGCGGGACGCTGCCGGCGCACTCCTGGCACACGACCGTCACACACGGGTGCGCCTCTCCCGGCTAGCGTCGAGGACGGAGGGAGGTTCGCGGCCGGCCCAGGGGACATGTCCTCTGCGGACATGTCCGGTGCGGAGGTGGCCCGTGGACGGGTCGGGCCGAGATCCCCGGTCTGTGCGTCACAGCGCCTCGTCGACGCGGCGGCGGGAGCGCGCGGCGCGCGGGCACGGCGGACTCCTCGGACGCGCCGGCCGGCGCGAGCGGACGTGTGAGGCGGCGCGCCCGACCGACGACGAGCGCCCGCGGCTGCCAGCTCAGAGCGGCAGTCGCAGCTCCCGGTCGGTGGCGAGGCACTCGCGGAAGCGCCGGTCGTGCGACACGACGACCAGGCTGCCGTCGTAGCCGGCCAGCGCCTCCTCGAGCTGCTCGACAGCCTCGAGGTCGAGGTGATTGGTGGGCTCGTCGAGGACGAGCAGGTTCACCCGGGCCGCCTGCAGCTCGGCGAGTTGCGCGCGCGTTCGCTCGCCCGGCGAGAGCGAGCGGGCGGGCCGGCCGATGTGCTCGGGGCCTAGGCCGAACTTCGCGAGCAGCGAGCGCCCCTCGGCAGCCGCCAACCCGCTGCGCCGCGTGAACACGTCCAGCAGCGGGTCGACGCTCGCGTACGCCGCCCGGCGCTGGTCGAGCGTGCCGATCACGGTTCGCCGGCCGAGCACGCGGCGGCCCGACGCAAGCGGCAATTCGCCCAGCAGCGCCCCGAGCAGCGTCGACTTGCCGCTGCCGTTCTTGCCCGTGAGGGCGATCCGCTCGCCCCAGGCGATATCGAGGTCGACGGGACCCAGGCGATAGCCCGACTCCTCGCGCACGATGACCGCCCCCTCGAGCGCCGCGACCACGTTGCCCGGCCGCTCGCCGGACTCGAGGCGGAGCTGCAGCTGCCACGGCTCGAACGGCTTGTCCGGGGCGTCCACGCGCTCCAGCGCCTTCTCGGCCTGTCGCACCTTCGTCATCAGCGCGTGGGTTCCACGCCGGTCCTGGCCGCCCGACTTCTCGCCGAGCATGAACCCGCGCGTTCGCGCCTCCTGCCGGCGGCGCGCCAGCAACGCTGCCACCTCTCGCTGCCGCTCCCGCCCCTGCTCGAACTCCCGGTAGGCCCGCGCGCGCTCGGCGTCGCGAGCCTCCGCATACGCCGACCAGCCGCCCGCCCACTCGCGCAGCCGATGGCTCCTAGGCTCGATCTCGGCGACGCGGGACACCGTTGCGTCCAGGAAAGCGCGGTCGTGGGAGACCACGACCACGCCGCCCGGCAGGCCTGCGAGGAATCGCTCGAGCCGCTCCAGCCCGTCGAGGTCGAGGTCGTTGGTCGGCTCGTCGAGCAGGAAGACGTCGAAGCGCGCGAGCAGGATCGCCGCGAGCGCGGCCCGGCCCGCCTCGCCGCCGGACATGGCGCGGAGCGGCCGATCGAGCTCGACGGGCAGCCCGAGCTCGGCACACACGGCACCGGCGCGGGCCCCCAGGTCGTCGCCGCCGAGAGCGAGGAAGCGCTCGAGCGCCTCCGAGTACGCGACCACCAGGCTCGGATCGCCCGCGAGCCCCGCGGTCAGGCGGTCGAGCTCGCGCTCGGCGCGGGCGACCCCTGTGCGCCGCGCGAAGTAGGCGAGCAGCGACTCGTCGGGCTCGAGATCGCGCTCCTGCGCCAGGTAGCCGACGAGCAGCTCGGCAGGCGCCCGCCGGACGGCACCGGTGTCGGGGAGCTCGAGCCCCGCAAGGACGCGGAGCAGGGTCGACTTGCCGACGCCGTTCGGGCCGACGAGCCCGATGCGAGCCCGCGGGCCGACGGCCAGCGAGACCTCGTCGAGGATGAGTTGGGCGCCGTACGACTTCGTGACGCCATCGAGCGCGAGACGCAAGACGGAACCTCCTGAGCGAGCGGACGGACGCCGCCCACCGGGCGGCGTGGTCTGGGGGCTGCTCGCGCTAGTCCGTCATAGGAGGGCGCCGTGGCGCCGCCTGAAATGGTAGCGACCCCTCGCCGCGTCCGTCTTTACATGGACTGTCCATGTCACGGGACTGTCACGACACGCGCCAGAGTCGACGCCGGCAGCGTGCTCGACGCGAGCTGCTAGAGCTTGTCGCGCAGCTCGGCGAGCGCACCCCAGCGGGGGTCGCTGCTCTCGGCCTCGTGCTCGTGCGGCTCGTCGTTCAGGTTCCGCCCGCAGACGTCGCACAGGCCGGCGCACTCGTCCCGGCAGAGGATTTGCTCGGGCAGCAGGTCGGCGATCGCGTCCCGCCCCCACGCCGCGAGGTCGAGCCGGTCGTCCACGACGTACGGGGTCGTCAGCTCCTCGGTGCCCTCGGGATCGTTCGCCTGGTACTCGCGCGCCCGCACGTCCAGCTCGAGCACGGCGTCCTCCAGGCAGCGAAAGCACGGCCCGTGAAAGCGGATCGGGAACGCGAGCTCGAAGACCGTGCCGCTCGTCGCCTTCGTGACGGTCACCTCCGCCTCGACCGTCTCCGGCACCGGCAGGTACCGCTGGCCGCCGAGGTCGAACGGCTCGAGCGGCAGCTCGTGCCGGTCGCGGTACTGCTCCCCCGCGCGCAGCCGCAGCGTGTGCAGGTTCAGAAACGCGGTCACGCCGCCAGCGTAGCGCCGGCCTGTCGGGGAGCCCGGTCGCCGCTAGGGAACGAGCTCGCCGTCGTCGGGGGCCGCGGTGACAGCCGCCGTGACGGTCTCCTGGGAGCGTTCCTGCAGCCGCTCCCGGCCCCGGCGCACGGCGCCGAGGAACTTGTCCAGGTTGACCTCGAGCGTGGAGAGGATGCTGTCGGCCCAGTCCTCCATCTCGAGCCGCGTCTCGCGGGCCGAGCGGCGTGCCTCTTCGATGATCTCCTGCGCCTGACGCTCGGCCAGCTTGACGATCTCCGTCTGCGAGGCCTCGCGCAGCGCCTGCTCGCGCGCTTCCCCGACCATGCGATCGGTCTCGCGCTTCGCCTCGGCAAGCATCTCCTGGCGCTCCTTGACGATCCAGCGGGCCTGCTTGATCTCCTCGGGGATCGTCGCCCGCATCTGGTCGAGGATCTCGTAGATCTCCTCCCGGTCGATGCGGACCTGGTCGGTGAGCGGCACCGCCTTCGCGTTGTGCACGAGGTCGTCGAGGCGGTCGATGAGCACGAGCACGTCCATGGGTGCGGAGTGTAGACACCCGGTCGGCGCGCAGCGCCTGCCCAGGCGGCCCCGGCGGCGCTACTCCGACGGGTTCTCGGGCGTACCCGGCCGGCCGTTCGGGAAGAGCTCGCGGAAGCGGCGCGCGACGGGCTCCGGGACGAACTGGTCGACGCGGCCGCCGAACGCCGCAACCTCCTTGACGCCGCTCGAGGACACGAAGCTGTACTGCGGGCTCGCCATCACGTACATCGTCTCGATCTCGGGCGCGAGCGTGCGGTTCAGGTGGTTCATCTGGAACTCCCACTCGAAGTCCGAGATCACGCGCAGCCCCTTGACCATCGTCTTGGCGCCCCAGCGGCGGGCGAAGTCGACGACGAGCTCCGAGAACACGTCGACCTCGACGTTCGTCAGGTCTGCAACCGCCTCCCGGATGAAGCCGACGCGCTCGTCGATCGTGAAGACGGCCTGCTTGTGGCGCGGCTCGTTGACGACGCCGACGACCACGCGGTCGAACACGTCCGCTGCGCGGCGGATCACGTCGAGGTGCCCGAACGTGACCGGGTCGTAGGTGCCCGGGTAGATCGCGGTGACGGGCTCGTTGCTACTCACCGGCGCCCTCGAACACGGTCAGGCGGGCAGCGCCGTAGCGCCGGCTGGTCCGCTTCGGGAGCGGCAGCTCGGGCTCATCGCGCGCGGGCGTCTCGACGATCGCGGTCCCGTCAGGGGCGAGCACGGCAGGAAGGTACCGCGACAGAACGGGTTGCACCTCGGAGAACAGGCTGTAGGGGGGGTCGACGAGGACGATGTCGTAGCGGCGCCGGGCCGCGACGTCGGCTGCCAGGGCACGCGCCGCGTCCTCGCAGAGCACGACGGCGCCGGTGAGCCGCAGCGCGTCCAGGTTGCGCTCGATCGCGCGGCAGGCGTCGCGATCGATCTCGACGAACACGGCCTGGGCGGCGCCGCGGGACAGCGCCTCGAGACCCATCGCGCCCGAGCCGGCGTAGAGGTCGAGCACGCGGGTGCCCTCGACGAATGGGCCGAGCAGGTTGAAGGCGGCCTCGCGCACCCGGTCGGCCGTCGGCCGCGTCTCCTGGCCACGCGGCGCCCGGATCGTCTGACCTTTGCGGGAGCCGGCGATGATCCGCACGGCGCCGGAAGCTACCGCGCGGCGACCACCCGGGCGTGGGAGGTTGGTGCGATCCGGTCGTCGTAGCCACCGGCGACGAGCACGCGGCCGTCGCGCAGGCGGGTCGCGGTCGCGAAGGCGAAGGGCCCGCCGAGACCGGTGATGAGCGTGAACCGCTGCCGCTTCGGGTCGTAGATCTCGTCCCGGGCTCCGCCGCCGGCGACGAGCACCCTGCCGGAGCGCAGGCGGACGACCGCGTCCGCGAGCTTGAAGCGCGCCTCCCGCATCGGGACGAGCCGGATGAAGCGGTCGGTGCGTGCGTCGAAGAGCTCCGCGCTCGCGCGCCGTCCACGGAAGTCGCGCGCGTCCGAGCCGCCGACGACGAGCGCACCGCCGGCGACGGCAACGAGCGCATGCTTGTGGCGGGCCAGGCGGAGCCGGCCGACGCCGGTGAAACGGCCGGTCCGGGGGCTGTACACCTCGGCGCTTGCCAGCACACGATCGTCGTCCGAGCCGCCGGCGACCAGCACGCGTCCGTCCGCGAGCAGCGTGGCTGCGTGTGCCGCACGCGGCTCGGCGAGCGCGCCCGTCTGCTCGAAGCGACGGGTGCGCGGGTCGTAGAGCTCGGCGCTCGCGAGCGTCCGGTCGCCGTCCGAGCCGCCGACAACCAGCACACGCCCGTCGCGCAGCCGAGTAGCCGTGGCACCGCCGCGGCGCTCGTTCAGTGCGCCGACGGCGACGAAGCGGCGGCGGGCAGGATCGTAGAGCTCTGCGGAGGCGAGCGGCAGGCGGCCCTCTCCGGTGTAGCCGCCGGCCAGCAGGACGGAGCCGCCCTTGAGGCCGGCCGCGACCTGGCCGACGCGTCGGGTCAGCATCCTCGGCCCGGCGACCGTGCCCCCGCGCCGCGGGTCGAAGAGCTCGGTCGTGCGTGCGCGGCCGTCGGTCTCGCAGCCGTCGAGCGTGCAGCCGCCCGCGATCAGCACCTGGCCCGACGGCAGGAGCGTGGCGGTGTGCGCCGCGCGCGGCATGGCCAGGCTCGTCCCGCCGGTCGGCACCGCGCCGGCCGAGGCGGCGGCGAGCAGACCGGCAGCGAGTGCGAGCAGCGCCTTCATGCCCCCAGTACACCACGGGCCGGGCGGCGGTTCCGGACGCGCGACTCAGCCGCCGCGCTCCACCGTCTCTCGCCCGTCGGCCTCGACGACGCGCCGCCAGCGCGAGCCCGGCTCGAGCTCGCCGCGCAGGTAGCGCGCCGTCAGCGGCTGCCAGCTGACGAGGTCGAGGAGCGCGCACGCCTCGTCCAGCGGCAGCCAGGCCGCCTCCAGCACGAGCCCGTCGGGGTCAGGCGGTGCCGCCGCCACGTCCCCGTGCCAGCGCGCGACGTCCCACGTCCACACCTCCGCCGACCAGCCTTCGCGCCGCTCGTCCACCTCGACGAGGTAGGCGGGCGCGCCGGGATGCACCACCTCGATGCCCGTCTCCTCGCGCACCTCGCGGCGGAGCGCAGCGTGGCGGCGCTCGCCGGGCTCGACCCTGCCGCCCGGCACCGTCCAGTACGGCTCTTCCGCCGACCCGGCCTGGCGGATCATGAGCAGCTCGTCCGCCCTCCGAACGAGCCCGCAGACGATCGTGACGTGCGCCACGGATCAGGCCAGCGGCGTGTCGTCCGCGTCGCCGAAGACACGGGCCACGTCGTCGTCGAGCGGGCCTTCGTAGTCGAGCAGCAGCTCGGCCTCGCGCCGCGCCTGCTCGAGCAGCGGCCGGTCGCTGCGCAGCCGCGTGAAGCGCAGGTCCGAGAGTCCCGACTGGCGGGTCCCGAGCAGCTGGCCTTCGCCGCGCAACTCGAGGTCGGCCTCCGCCAGCTCGAATCCGTCCGTGGTCGCGACGAGCGCCTCGAGCCGCGCTCGGGCCGAGTCGGTCAGCAGCTCCTTCGCGCGCGAGATGAGCAGGCAGTACGACTGCTCCGCCCCGCGCCCCACACGCCCGCGCAGCTGGTGCAGCTGGGCGAGGCCGAACCGGTCGGCCTCCTGCACGATCATGATCGTCGCGTTCGGCACGTCGACGCCAACCTCGATGACCGTGGTCGCGACCAGCACGTCGAGTTCTCGCGCCCTGAACTGCGCCATCAGCTCCCGCCGCTCGACAGGGCGCAGCCGCCCGTGCAGGAGCCCGACCTGGTACCCGTCGAGCTCGCCCCGGCGTAGCCGTTCCGCCTCCTGCTCGGCGGCACGCGCGACGCTCGTCTCCGACTCCTCGATCAGTGGGCAGACGACGTAGGCCTGCCGTCCGACGTCGAGGTGCTTGCGAAGGCGCGTGTACGCCTCCGCGGAGCGCTCGTCGGTGACCCAGGCCGTGACGATCGGCTTGCGGTTCGCCGGCGGCCGCGCGATCTCGCTCACCGACAGGTCGCCGTAGACCGTCAGGGCGAGCGTGCGCGGGATCGGCGTCGCCGTCATGTGGAGCAGGTGCGGCGCGCGCTGGGCAGCTCCGGCCAGCATGCGGCGCTGCTCGACCCCGAAACGGTGCTGCTCGTCGACGACGGCCACCGCCAGATCCGCGAACGCCACCTCCTCCTGGATGAGCGCGTGCGTGCCGACGGCGATGTCCACCTCCCCGGCCGCGATCCCCTCGCGGGCACGCGCGTGCTCGGCCGCCGAGAGCGAGCTCGTCAGCAGCTGCACGCGCACGCCCAGGCCGGCGCACAGCTCGTCCAGGGTCAGGAAGTGCTGCTCCGCGAGCGTCTCGGTCGGGGCCATCAGCGCCCCCTGGCGACCGGCCTCGACCCCCCGCAGGAGCGCGTAGAGCGCGACCACGGTCTTGCCGGAGCCGACGTCGCCCTGCAACAGCCGGTCCATGGGCCGCTCGCGTGCGAGGTCGTGGTCGATCTCCGCGATCGCCGCCTCCTGGGCATCGGTGAGCGAGAACGGGAGCGCAGCGCGGTAGCGGTCGATCAGCCCGCCGGGGGGAGCCAGGGCAGCCGCCAGCGCGGCCCCGCGATCGCGTCCGCGACGCAGCAGGCCGACCTGGAGCACGAGCAGCTCGTCGAAGGCGAGCCGCCGCCGGCCGATCTCGGCCTCCTCCGCGCTCGCCGGCCGGTGCAGCGCAACGAGCGCATCCGCCCGCAGCGGCAGCCCGGCACCTGCGCGCACGCCCGCAGGGAGCGCGTCCCACGTATCGCGCGCGTGCGAGAGGACAGCTCCGATCAGCTCGCGAAGCTTCTTGACGCTGACCTCCTCGCTGGCGGCGTAGACCGGCGCGTAGTCGGCCGTGGCAGTCTCGCCGTCGAGGTCGTAGGAGCGCACCGTGAACTCGCCGCGGCGCCCGCGCAGCGAGCCGCGCAGCCGCACGCGCGTGCCCGGCTGCAGCTTGTCGGCGAGCCACACCTGGTTGAACCACACGGCCGTCACCTCGCCGCTGCCGTCCACGACGCGAGCCTGGACGAGCGACAGCCGCCGCGACGTGCGCCGCACCGACGTTCCGCGCACCTCGCCGGCGATCACCACCTCCTCCTCGCCGAAGAGGTCGGCGATCCGCCGTTCGGGCGCGGCCTCCTCGTAGCGGCGGGGCGCGTAGTGGAGAAGGTCGCCGATCGTCCGCAGCCCCAGTCCCGCAAGCCGCTGCTCCACGACCGGCCCGACCCCGGCGATGGTCGAGACCGGCAGCTCGAGCGCCTCTGGGCGAGGCGCGCCACGCGGTCGCGAGGTCGGCGCGGCGCCCCCGGCGAACCCGATCGGGAGGCGCATCACGAGTGCGGGGGCCGTGGCCGCGATCGGCCGACGATAGAGACGCCGCCCGATGACGGCCCGGCACTCAGAGGCCGCCGTGGCGGCGGGTCAGCCGATCTGCTCGACCGGCGCGGCGACGCCGTGCCCGTTCCCGTCGAGGAACTCCACCTCGAGCCGCTCGATGCGCGGCCCCTCGATCTCGACGACGTTGAAGCGCAGGCCGTTCCAGACGACCTCGTCGCCCATCTCCGGCGCCCGCCCGAGCTCGCCGAAGACGAAGCCGGCGACCGTGTGGTAGTCCTCCTGCGGCAGCGCCTGCTTGAACTGCTCGTTGAAGTCGTCGATCGGGAACGTGCCGTCGACCCGGATCCGGTGCTCGTCCACGCGCTCGAAGTCCTCGTCCGGCAGGTCGTACTCGTCCTCGATCTCGCCGACGATCTCCTCGAGCAGGTTCTCGAGCGTGACGATCCCCTGCATGACGCCGTACTCGTCGACCACGACGGCGATGTGCTGGTTCGTGCGCCGGAACTCCGCGAGCAGGGCGGCGAGGTCCTTCGTCTCGGGCACCACCGTCGCGGGGCGCAGCAGCGACTCCACCTGGACCCGCTCGATCCCATCGGCATAGAGCGCCGAGAACAGGTCGCGCACGTGCAGGATGCCGACGATCTCGTCCACCGACCCCCGATAGGCGGGGTAGCGGGTGTAAGGCGAGTCGATGACGGCTGCGAGGCACTCCTCGGCCGGCAGGTCGACGGAGATGGCCACGACCTCGGGCCGCGGCACCATCACCTCGTGCACTTCCTTGTCGGCGAAGTCGAAGGCCTTGTAGATGAGCTCCTGCTCCGCCTCCGGGATCTCCTCCGTCTGGGCGACGAGCAGACGGATGTCCTCCTCCGTGTGCAGCGTCATGCCGGCGGGCGCGGGGCTGACGCCGAAGAGGCGTGAGACGGCGTTCGCCGACCTCTGGAGCAGCCAGACGAGCGGGTGCGTAAGGCGCGCGAGCACGTCGATCGGGGGCGCGAGCGCGATGGCCAGCCACTCGGCCCGCTGGAGCGCCACCGCCTTGGGCACGAGCTCGCCGAGGGCGACGCTGAGGTAGGTGAGGATGGCGAAGGCGATCGCGAACGAGACCGCCCGCGGCATGTCGGGGAGCATCCCGGAGATGAGTGGCTCGCCGACGGCGCCCATGGCGATGCCGAAGACGGTGATGCCGATCTGCACCGTGCTGATGAAGCGCACGGGCTCGTCCATCAGCAGCAGCGCCCGGCCGGCGCCGCGCGTCCCCTGGTTGACCTTCTCCTGCAGGCGTCCGCGGCGCGCCGTCACCAGCGCGTACTCGGCCGCGACGAACACGGCATTCCCCGCGACCAGCAGGAGAATGATGAGAGTCCGTAGGAGGTCGCTCACGCCCCGACTCCAGGGGCGCGGGTACTAGGCGGGAGGTCGTCGTCCAACTCGCCTGAGTATAACCGCCTTCCCGGCGGTCGATCGGGCCGGGCGAACAGACGTTCTATACTGGGGCCGTGCGTGCCGAGTACCGGGAAGAGCCCTGCAGATCGGCTCTGAACCGCGTCCGCGGCATGCCCTTCGACTGGTCGCTGAACCCGTACATGGGGTGCGTCCACCGCTGCACGTTCTGCTACGTCCGCGCCTTCGAGCTGCGCGCCGACCGCCCGGCCGACGACCGCTACGGCACCTCGATCCGCGTCAAGGTCAACGTCGTCGAGGTCCTGCGGCGCGAGCTGGCGCGCCGGACGTGGCACGGCGAGTCGGTCGCGATCGGCGCCGCCACCGACCCGTACCAGCCGGCCGAGGGCCGCTACCGCCTGACGCGCGGCTGCCTCGAGGCGCTCGCCGAGACGTCGCACCCCGTTCGGGCTGATCACGCGCGGCCCACTGATCGTGCGCGACGTCGACGTCCTGCAGGAGGCCTCGCGGCGCGCCGACGTCGGCGTCACCTTCTCGGTGCCGACGCTCGACGAAGACGTCTGGCGCACGACCGAGCCCGGCACGTCACCGCCGCGCCAGCGGCTGCGGGCGCTGAAGCGGCTCGTCGACGCCGGCATCCGGGCCAACGTCGGCATGGCGCCGATCCTGCCCGGGCTCTCGGACCGGCCCGAGCAGCTGGCGGAGGTCGTGAAGGCGGCGCGCGACGCAGGTGCGACCGGCATCTGGGCGAACCTGCTCTACCTGCGTCCCGGCACGCGCGAGCACTTCCTCGAGCACCTGGCGCGCGACTGGCCCGAGCAGCTGCCGGCGCTACGAGCGGCTGTACGCGCGCGGCGCCTACCTCTCCAAGGCGCAGGCCGAGCCCGTGCGGACGGCGGTCGCGCGCCTACGCAGCCGATACGGGATCGGCGACCGCCGCGCCATCCGGCCGGAGCTGCACCGCGAGGAGCAATTGGCGCTCGCCGTCTGACCGCCGTCCCGGGCGCCGTAGGACGCGACCCCTACAATCCCCGGCGTGGAAGCCTCGGACGACGACGGCAAGCCCGAGATCACCTGCCTGATCGTCGACGACCACGAGGTGGTGCGCGAGGGCATCCGCATCTCGCTCTCGAACGCCCCGCACATCCGCATCATCGGGGAGGCCTCCGACGGCGAGGCGGCGGTCACGCTCGCCGAGCGGCGGCAGCCCAGAGTGGTGATCATGGACGTCCGCATGCCCGGCATGGACGGGCTCGAGGCGACCAAGCTCGTCACCGAGAAGGTGCCCGACACGGCGGTGCTGATCTTCACCGCGTACAGCGAGCGCAGCCTGATGGGCCGCGGGCTGGAGTCGGGCGCGAAGGGCTACATCCTCAAGGAGGCGCCGCGGGAGATGCTCGTGCGCGCGATCGAGAAGGTCGCCGCCGGCGACACGTTCGTCGACCCGGCGCTGATGACGGCGTTCCTCCCCGGGCCGCGACAAGGACGACATGCTCACCCAGCGCGAGCGCGAGATCCTGCAGCTGCTCGCCGACGGCATGTCGAACGCCGACGTCGCCGAGCGGCTCTTCATCAGCCAGGAGACCGTGAAGAGCCACGTCCGCCACATCCTCACGAAGCTCGAGGCCGACACGCGCACCCACGCCGTCGCGATCGCGCTACGCGAAGCGATGATCGACTAGCGAGGCGGCCTCGTGCCCGACTCGGCCAGGCTCTCGGACCAGCTGATCGCCGCCGAGCAGGAGGAGCGGCGGCGGCTCGCGCTCGCCCTCCACGACGGCCCCGTCCAGTCGCTCTCCGGCATCGCGCTCATGCTCGACGCCGTACGGGGCTCGCTCGATGCCGGCGAGGTCGAGCAGGCGCAGGAGCTGCTCGCGAGCGTGGTCCGGCGCCAGCGCGACGCGATCCGCTCGCTGCGCGACCTCTCGTTCGCCCTGGAGCCGATCATCCTGCGCGACCAGGGATTCGCCCCGGCCGTCCACGCCCTCGCCGAGCAGCTCGGCCTCTCCAACCGGGTGCGGATCGACATGGACGTCGACGACGGCGAGCCGCTCTCCGAGAAGGCGAAGGTGTCGCTCTACCAGATCGTCCGCGAGGCTGCTGCACCAGTCGCTTCGCCGCGGGCCGCCGACCCGCATCTCTGTCCGGGTGGCCCCGACGGCCGACGGCGGGGTCGAGGCGCTGATCTCGGACAACGGCGCGGGCGAGCGGCGGCGGCGCTCGTGGGAGGGGATCGAGGAGCGAGCGCGTGTGGTCAACGGCACGGTCTCCGTCGACTCCGGCGACGACGGCGGCACCACCGTCCGCGTCGTCCTGCCCGCCTATACGGCACGGTAAGATCCCGCGGCGCATGGCGGAAGACGGCCACCTCCTGTTCGTCTGGAAGACGACCGGCTACGAGCTCCGCGAGGCCGAGGGCGAGGTGCCGGAGGTCGGCACGAAGCTCGAGCTCGACGAGGACGCCTCGTACGTCGTCTCCAAGATCGGCCCGTCGCCCCGCCCCGGTGACTTGCGCCGCTGCGCCTTTCTGGAGACGCTGCCGTCCTAGCTCAGCCTGCGATGTGCTCGGCGGCGGCGAGGCCGAGCACGAGCGCCTGCGCGAGCCCGCTCGAGTAGCCTCCGAGCGAGACGCCGCCGGCGTCCACACCGGCCGCGTAGAGACCGTCGATCGCGCCGCCGCCCTCGCGCAGGACGCGAGCGTCCCGGTCCACGCGCAGTCCGCCCATCGTGTGCGTGATCGCGGCCCGGACGCGGACGCCGACGCGGATGTCGGCCGGAGCGGCGAACGGCAGACCGTCGCGTTCGAGCACGGGGGCGCCGGCGGCTCGGGCGCGCCCCACCCGCGTGGCGACGTCGGCGTCGCCGAGCGCCTCGGCGTCGAGCAGGTACCAGGCGCGGGCGCCCGGGAGCCGCGCGATCGCCTGGGCGACGTTCGTCTCGGACCAGGTCGGCGGCCCCTCGAGCACCGGCGCGCCCTCGCCGTCGACGACGAGCGCCTTCGCCGCGTAGAGCTGGGCGAGCGGGACGTAGTCGTCCTCGCGGAAGGGGGCGTCCGGCATCACCCGCCCGTAGAACTGCTCGGTGCCCGCAGTGAGCGCGCCGCCGGCCTCGAGCCCGTGCCGGAGCCCGTCGCCGGCGCTCCACGGATTGGCCCGCAGCGCGAGCGGCTCCGGCGTGATGTAGCGGGCGACGAGCTCCGCGCCCCCCTGGAACCCACCCGTTGCGAGCACGAGCGGCCCTTCCGAGCTTGCAACAGACTGTTGCAAACTCGATCCGAGGCGCACGTCCCCTGCCGAGGCGGCGAGCACTCGGGTCAGCTGACGAGGATCGAAGCCCTTGCCGGTGGTGCGCGGGTTGCCCGTCTCGGGTCGCGTCGCCGCGGCGCCGAGCGACTCCAGCCAGGCGAGCGCGTCGTCGAGCCGCTCGACGATGAGCCCCTGCAGCGCCTCGTCGCCGTCCGGGCACTCCTCGCGGAAGCCTGCGAGCGTGCGGTGGCGCCAGATCACGCAGCTCGAGAGCAGCATCGAGCCGCCGGCGCGGTCGCCCTTCTCGTGGACGACAGGGCGTAGGCCGAGCTCCCGTGCGCGCGCTGCGCAGACCAGGCCGGCCATGCCGGCGCCCGCGACCACGAGGCTCGTCAACGAGCCGCCGCTACTTGAGCGAGAACGTCGGCTTGTGCTCGACGTACTCGATACGAACGCGCTCGGGCCCCCAGAGGAACGCAGCGATCGTGTTGGCGGCGTCGACCACGTCCTGCACCTCGATGCCGCGCTCGCCGGCGGACTCGACGTGCTCGTCCGCCGAGTCGACGAGGAGCGCGAGGTGGTTCAGCAGCGGCTTGTCGCCGCCGTCCGGGCTTCCCGGCCAGAACTCGACGAAGGCACCGGCGAGCTCGACGCGCGGCACGCCGTCGCGCGGCTCGGCGGCATGGAACCCGTAGGCCTCGTACGCGCGCGCCGTCTCCTCCGGCTGTGCCGAGAAGAGGGCGACGTGATCGAAGTCGTAGTCGGCCTCGGTCTCGCCCTGGACGAGCCCGAGCCGCAGCCCCTCGGCGATGTCGAAGTACACGCCGCCGTCCTCCTGCTGGCGCGGCCAGTCGGAGGGCAGCTCGCCCAGCGCGCGGTCGAGGTCGTTGACGCGGAAGGCGATGTGCTTGAGCGCGCCGCGCTCGCGCGGCCCTTCGGCGTCGAACAGCGTCAGCTTGCTGCGGCGTGCGTCGGCGCCCACGAGCGTGAACGCGTCGGTGCGATCGATCACGTGCATGCCGAGGTGCTGCGTGGCGAAGTCCGCGATCCGGTCGCGCCCGGTGACCCAGAGGGCAACGTGGTCGAGGATCTTTGGCCGCATCGCGGCCGGAGCATAGCCGCGGAGCGGGCTCCCCAAACGCCCGCCCCGCGAGCCCGCGCGCTCTTTCCATGGACTGTCCATGGTAAGGCGGTCCGCCGGGCTACTTCCGTCGGTCGACGGCGCGCCGGAGCTGCTCCTTGTTCATCGTGGAGCGTCCCTCGATGTTCAGCTTCTTGGCCTCGTTGTAGAGCTGGTCGCGCGTCTGGCCCTTCTCCCGCTCCGTGCCCGAGCGCCGACCGCCGCGACGACCGGAAGACATGTCCTCGCGGGACAGGCGCGACGAGTTCTTCGCCTCCCCGGCGCGAGCGCGCGCCTTGTTGACCGTGCGGGCCGCGATCTCCTCGGCCTTGTCCTCCGACGAGCCCTGCTCGAGCTGGCTCTCCTTGATGTGCTCGTACTGGCGCTCTCGCTTCGCGCTCCAGGCATCCTGCGGCATCTCCCGCCTCCTCTCGGTGTCGTTTGGGGATCGCTACCCGGCTGGCGCCCGCGTAATCCCGGCCGAAACCGTGTTACGCTCACCACCGTGCCGACGATCCTGCTGGTGGGGGTCGACCTCTTCATCCGCGGCAAGCTCGAGGCCGCGCTGCCGGGGCACGAGTTCGTGACCACCGACAGCGTCGTCTCGCCGGAGCTCGTCATCGCCGACATCGCGCGCGTCGAGCCCGACGAGGTCGCGGACGCCTATCCGGACGTGCCGATTCTCGGCTTCACGAACCACACGGACACGCAGGGACTGCGCGCGGGACACGCCGCCGGATTCGACCAGGTGGTGGCGAAGTCGGCGTTGACGGAGCGGGCGCCGCAACTGATTGAGGAGCTGGTGTCCTCAGTAGGATAGGCCGCCGATGACGTACATCATCGCCGAGCCCTGCATCGACATCAAAGATCGCTCCTGCGTCGACGTCTGCCCCGTCGATTGCATCCACGAGGCCGACCGCATCCTCGTGATCGACCCGGAGGAATGCATCGATTGCGGGGCATGCGAGCCGGAGTGCCCGGTCGAGGCGATCTTCCCGGAGGACGCCCTGCCGGACAAGTGGGAGCCCTTCGTGAAGATCAACTACGCGTACGGCGAAGGCTTCGACGTCGTCAACCAGCTGACGAGCGAGTACGCGACCGAGCACAACGTCCAGAACCCGCCGCTCGAGACCTGAGCGAGCTCCGGGCCGTCTGCCCGTGACAGGTTTCTCGCGATGGCCGCCTCACCGGGGCTTGCAACAGTCTGTTACAAGCCTGACGCGACCGCGGTGACCCGCTCGAGGGCCGGCGCCTGAGCGAGCACGAGGTCGACGTGCCCTTCGCCCGGGGGCTCGCGCTCGCGCGGGCGGGCAGCTGGTTCGACGCGCACGAGGAGCTGGAGCTCGCATGGCGTGCCGCCGAGGATCCCGAGCGCGACTTCTTCCAGGGGCTCGTGCACGTCGTCGTCGCCTGGTACCAGGCGGGGCGCGGCAACCAGGTCGGGTGCGGGCGCCAGCTCGAGAAGGCGGCGCGCCGGCTGAAGGCCTACGCGCCCGCGCACCGGGGCGTCGCGGTGGCGACGCTGCTGCGCGACGTCGAGCGCGCACGCGCTGTCGTGGCCGGCGGCTCGCTCGCGCTACGCGAGCCCGAGGGCTTCCAGGAGCCGCTCGAAGCCAACGCGTAGCCACCAGTCCCGGTCGAAGAACAGGAGTAGCCCGAGTGCGACCAGGATCGCGCCGCTGATGGCCTGGATCACGCGGAAGCGGTCGCGAAGCCAGCGGAAGGTGCCCATCGCCCGCGTGAACGCGACGCCGGCGGCGATGAATGCCACGCCCGAGACCGGCCGAGTAGGCGAGCAGCACGAGCCCGCCCCGCGCGATCGAGCTGGCGTCGCCGGCGAGCACGACCACGGACGCGAGAACAGTGCCGATGCACGGCGCCGCGCAGACAGCGAAGGCGCTGCCGAGGAGAACGCCCGAGCCGCTCCGCCGCGCGCCGGCGAGGAGCCCGGGCACCGCCATGCGCTCCGGCACGGGCAGCAAGCCCATGAACGCGAGCCCCAGCACGACGAGGACGAAGCCGGCGATCGCCTCGCGGGTCTCGGCGTCGACGACTCGTCCGATCGCCGCAGCCCCGGCACCGACGGCCACGAAGACGACCGTGAAGCCGACGATGAACGGCAGGCTGCCGCGCACGACCCGGCGGGCCGTCCCGCGCTCCCCGAGACGTCCCGCCTCCACGGCCGAGACAGCCGAGAGGTAGCCGGGCACGAGCGGCAGCACGCACGGCGTCACGACCGAGACGAATCCCGCCAGGAAGGCGATCGGCAGCTTCGCCGCGAGCATCGGCCCGTCAGCTCTCGAAGCGGGCGAGCTCGCGCTCGAGCCGGCCGTCGAGCTCCGGGTCGACCTCGACCGGCCCGGGCTCCTCGTCGCGGCCGCGGCTCCAGCGCCAGGCCGTGTACGCGAGCGCAGGCGCGGCCACGGCGAGCGCGACCAGCGGCAGGAGCCAGGCGAGCAGGTTGAAGCCCTCCCGCGGCGGTGAGGCAAGGACACTCTCGCCGAACTGCGCGACGAGCTTCGCCTCGATCTCGCTCTTCGTGTCGCCCGCCGCGATGCGCGCGGCGATGAACTGCTTCATGTTTTGCGCGATCCGGGCATCCGACTGGTCGAGCGTGGTCGCGCAGACGGGGCACACGATCTCGCTCTCGAGCTCGTTCTGTGTCGGCCGTTCCTCGCTCGCGTGCGCCACACCGGGCAGAACCAGCAGCAGAGCGGCGACGACGAGCGCAACCTTCATGCCGGGCTCCCGAGCGCACCCTCGACGAGTCTCGAGATGTCCTCGTCGCCCAGCTCGCCGAAGTGGTAGCCGACGATGCGGCCGTCGCGGTCGAGCGCGAAGGTCTTCGGGAGCGGCAGCCCGCCGTAGCGCTTGAGCACCGAGCCGGCGCCGTCGTAGGCGTTCGGGTAGGTGAGCCCGTACCGCTTCTGCGAACGCCGCGCGTCGTCGTCGAAGTCCTGTGTGTCGATGCCGAGGAAGACGACGTCGCGGTTCCGGTAGCGCGACCAGGCCTCCTGGAGCCGCGGCAGCTCCCGCTTGCACGGGTCGCACCAGGTGGCCCAGAAGTTGACGAGCACGACCTTGCCGCGCAGCGTCGCGAGGTCGATCTCCCCGTCCCCGCCGAGGCTGCGCAGCGTGAATCCCGGCGCAGCCGGCCGGTCGCCGTCGGCGACGGACTCGATCAGCTTCCCGCCCTCCTGGTGGGTGACCTTCCAGCCGAGCAACCCCAGCAGCGAGGCGACGAGGAGCAGCGCCAGCACCTGAGCGCCGAGCTTCAGCCTCGACCCCATACGCAGGCCAGTCTAGAGCCGGCGAGGCCCCGCGCAGGGCGGGAGGCCGCCGTTGGAGACATCACAGTCGCCGCCGAAGGCCGGACTCACTCCGGCGAGAGGTCGACAGCGGAGAGGAAGCAGCGGAGCCGCCGTGAGCTCCTGACACGCCGGCACCCCGCCCACCCCCGCAAGGAGGGACCCACGGGGGAACCAGGGGCTCATCCCTGAAGCAACGCTTCGCCTCAAGCCGCCGTCGGAGACCACCAACATCACGCCGCCGAAGCCGGATTCACTCCGGCGAGAGGCCAACAGCGGAGAGGCAGCATGGGAACCGCCGAGCGAGCCGCCGGCTCCGGACACATCCGATCCACGCGAGCGGGCAAGGAGGGGGCCCATGGGGGAACCAGGGGTTCACCCGTGAGCGAGCCCGCGTCAGCGGGCGACGCGAGCGGTCAGCGGACGATGAAGACGGGCGTCCCGACGAGCACGTGGTTGAAGAGCCACTCTGCCTGCGGGATCAGCATGCGGATGCAGCCGTGGGACGCCGAGTAGCCGATCGAGGCGGGGTCGGGCGTCCCGTGGATGCCCACTCCCGGGCTCGAGATGCCCATCCAGCGGGTGCCAAGCGGGTTGCCGGGCCCGGGCGGCACCGGGGAAGCGCCTTTCGCCCACGGCGAGTTGGGCGGGAACCACCACGGGTTCCGCCACATGGCGACGATCGAGAAGCGGCCGACGGGCGTCGGGTAGGACGACGTGCCGACGGCGACGCCGAACGTGCGCCAGAGCTTCATCCCGCGGTAGAGCCAGAGCCGCTTCTCGCCACGCCGGATGACGATCACAGGGCCGACGCCGTCGCGCGATGTGCGGGGCTGCACGGTGCGAACGGGCAGCGTCAGGCCGGCGCGGTCGTTCGCGGCGAGCGCCTTCGAGATCTGCGCGACCGCCTGCGCCTGCAGGATCGAGCGCCCGGTGCGCGGCCTGGTGACAAAGGGGTGCCGGCCGCGCAGCACCACGCGTGGGTCGGCCGGCGCGCGGTCGAACGTGCGCGCCGTCTGCCTCACCCAGGCTGCAGCACGGGCGCGGCTCACCTGAACCGAGAGGGGCACGGCGGAGCCTTCGGACGCCACGAGCGCCTGCTCGACGGCAGCGCCGACGCGTGGGCTGGCGCCGAGCGAGCGCGGCGACACGAGGATCGCGCGCTTCCCCACGACGACCCGGAACGGCTCCTCGAAGGCGGACTGCACGAGTTGCTGGGCATCGCCGGGCGCGTAACCGCCCACATCGACGCCTCCCACGGTGACGCCCTCCGGGACGAGCAGCGGCTGCGGCTCGTCCGCTGCAGCCGCAGGCGAGACGATCGCCGCCACGGCGAAGAGGGAGGGCAGCAGCAGGGTGCGGACGTACGGGGTTCCCCTCACAGGCTGATAGTAGCCCGGGTCGAGGCCGGTTTCGGAGCTCAGGGCGCCGTCGGCAGCGAGCGCTCGTCCAGGTCGCCGCCGCGCGACGCCCAGTCGACGATCATCCGGTCGGTAACCCACTCGACCGGCGAGTGGTCGTCGGTCCACGGATCCTCGCGGGCGTCGATCGGGCGCATGCCCGTCGCCAGCAGGTCGGTGAGCTGCCGCAGCCCGCGCGGCGCCTGGGCGAGCCGCCGCGCAGCCTCGGCGCCCTCGACCGGCTCGGTCAGGCCGAGGACGAGCTGGTTGAAGCGCAGCGCCTGCCAGCCGAGCACCTGCGGGAACTCGTGGGCGAGCGTGCCGCCGATGCCGCGGACGAGCCCGAGGTCGCTCGGGACGGTGGCGACGTTGAGCGCGACGATCCCACCGGGACGCAGCCGTTCCCGCACCAGCTCGAAGAACTCTCGGGTGGCGAGGTAGAACGGCACGTACGGCGGCCGGTAGGCGTCGACGAAGATCAGGTCGTAGCGCTCGTCGGTGCGGCGCAGGAACGGACGGGCGTCGGCGGTGTGCACCTCGAGCCGCGGGTTGTCGCCGAGGCCGAGGAAGCGTCGCCCGGCCTCGGTGACGTCAGGGTCGAGCTCGACGCCGTCGATGCGGGCGTCCGGATAGAAGACGCCGAAGGCGCGAGCGGTCGTGCCGCCGGCGTTCCCCAGAACGGCGACCCGCTCCACCGGCCGGCTGAGGAGCGGCGGAACGGCCAGGAACGTGTCCCATATCCCCCCGGTCAGGACCGTGTCCTCGCGCCAGACCGAGTGGGTCGCGATGCCCTCGTCGAGGTAGAGGCGGCGGACATCGCCCCGCTCGACGACCTGGATGAACTGGTAGCGGGACTCGTGCTCCCAGATCAGTCCCTCGCGGGCCTTCACCGCGCCCGGAGGCAGCACGAGCAGCACCGCGATGCCGGCCGCCACCGCGAGCCAGCGGCGGCCGAGCAGGAGCGAGCCTCCGATGGCGATCAGCGCCGCGCTCGTCAGCAGCGTGCGCTGGGTGCCGATCAAGGGGATCGCGACGAGGGCGGACAGGAAGGTGCCGAGCAGGCTGCCGACCGTCGAGAGCGCGTAGAGGCGTCCGGCGACGGAGCCGGCGGTCGCGAGATCGGTGACGGCGAGGCGGATCGCAAACGGCGCCACCATGCCGAGTAGCGTGACGGGCGGCGCGAACAGCAGCAGGACGGCGAAGAAGGAGCCGATCGCGGCTCCGGCCGACACCTGGTCGAGCCCCTCGACCGACCGGGCGAGGAAGGGCGGGGCGATGAACGGGATGGTGGCGACGCCGACCGCGGCGGCGAGCACGAGCCCGCCGAGCACGCGTGTGCTCGGGCGCCGGTCGGCGAGACGGCCGCCCAGCCAGTAGCCGAGCGACAGCGACGCCAGCACCAGCCCGATCACGTTCGCCCAGACGATGGTGGAGTTGCCGTAATACGGCGCGAGCAGCCGCGAGGCGGCGATCTCGGTCGCGAGCGAGCCGACCCCCGCTGCGAAGACGAGCACCGCGAGCGCACGCGTCTGCCCGCCGACTGCGGCCGCGGAGCTTCGCGCGGCGACCGCAGGCGTAGCGTCGCCCGCCTCCTGCTCGCGCAGGGCCGTCCCGTCGGGCCCCACCGTCAGCTCGCCGTGCTCGATCGCTTCACGACGACGACCGCGCAGTCGTCGACCAGGTCGCCGCCCCCGAACTCACGGGTGCGCGCGAGCACCGTGGCGGCGAGCGCGGCTGCCGGCAGCCGCGCATGCTCGTGCAGGACCGCGTCGAGTCGCTCCACTCCGAAGAGCTCTCCCTCGCAGCGCGCCTCCACGACGCCGTCGGTATAGAGCACGACGGCGTCCCCGGGTCCGAGCACGGTGGTCTCCTCGTCGTACTGCTGCCCGGGCTCGATCCCGAGGGCAACACCGCCGGCGCCAAGCTCCTCGACGCCGCCGGCCCGCACGACGCGAGGCGGTGGATGCCCGGCCGAGGCGCACCGCACCGCGCCCGTCGCGCCGTCGACGACGACGCACACCATGGTGATGAACTTGCCGACCTCGATCTCGGCCGCGACGACCTCGTTCGCCGCCACGAGCAGGGCCCCCGGATGCTCCCGCTCGCGGGCAAGCGAGCGGAAGACGAATTTCGCCATCGCCATGTCCGCAGCCGCGGCGACTCCGTGCCCGGTGACGTCTCCGAGGATGAGCGCGAGGCTCGTCTCCCCGAGCGGCAGGAAGTCGTAGACGTCGCCGCCGACCTCGAGGCGCGCGGACGACTCGTAGGCGTGGCCGAGCTCCAGGCCGGCGACATCCGGCAGGGAGCGCGGCAGCAGCGCGTGCTGCATCGCCTCGAGGAAGTGCCGCTGCTGCTGGTAGAGGCGGGCGTTGTCGACGGCGAGCACGGCGTGCGCGGCGAGCGACGCGGTCGCCTCGAGCGCTGCCTCGCCGATCGGCCGCTCGGCGTCGAGCGAGACCACGGTCAGCACGGCGACGAGCTCGCCTGCGGTCGCGATCGGCACGACCGCGGCGGTCGCGCCGTGCTCGAGGAAGGGCGCGAAGAGCTCGAAAGCGCCGCCGAGCCCCTCGGCGAGCGACGGCGTCAGGAGCACCGGCCGGCGGGCCTCGACCAGCTGGCGGCTCGGGTCGGTGTCGAGCCGGTGCGGGCGCGCCAGGGTCGTCTCCAGCACTGGGCGCAGCCGCTCGTCCGCGATGTGGACGGTCTGCGGCACGAGCTGGTTGCGGCGGCGGTCGTACGTCCGGATCACCGCCGCGTCGGCGCCGATGAGCGTCACGGCCGTGCGCGTCACGGCAGCGAGCGTGTCCTCGAGGGAGAGGCTGCTGGTGAACGACTGGCTCACCTCGTAGAACGCCCGGAGCTGGCGCGCCGCCTGCCGCTCGGCGTCGAGGGCGCGCTTGCGGTCGGCGCCGAGCTGTTTCGCCTCCTCGTGCAGGCGCGCGTTCTGCACGGCGACGCCGAGCTGGGCGGCGAGAGCGCTGAGGAGCGCCGTCTCGTCCTCCGTCGGCGTCCGGCCCCGGGGCAGATAGGCGACGAGCAGGCCGATCGCGTCGCCGAGCGCGACGAGCGGCACGGCCACCGCCGCCTGCACTTCCGCCTCGCTCACCGCGTCCCGGACGCCCGCGAAGCTCGGATCCTGAAGTGCGTCGTCGACCACGACCGCCCCTCGAGCCCGGTAGGGCCCCAGCGCCAGCCGGAGGAGCACGGAGGCGACCTCGTCGTCCGCTGTGGCGAGCCCGCGCCCCGCGGCGGCCCGGAGGCGGTGCTCCTGCCCGAGGTAGACCACGACGCGGTCGGTGCCGAGGAGCTCTCCAACCCTGGCGACCGCGGTCTCGAGCGTGTGCGACAGCGACAGCTGCGCGATCGCCTGCCCGACCACGCCGAGCAGGGCGCGTGTCCGCCCCAGCTCGGCGGCCGCAGCGCCGGCACGGGCGCTCGCTCTCAGTGCCTGGCCCGCGCGGCCCGCGAATCGCGTCAGCGCGCGGAGCAGGTCGTCGTCCGGCGGCCCCGGCAGGAGCAGCTGGAGCGTGGCCGGCGTGTCGAGCCGGAGTGTCACCAGCGCGCGAGCGCCGAGCGGGAGCGTCTCGGCCGGCTCCACCCGGGCGACGTGGCGGTCGGACGGGGGCGGCGGCTCGGGCGCCAGTGCCGTCGGGTCGACCGCGGCGGGCAGCCCGTGTGACGCAGTCACGACAGGGCCTCCGCCGTTTGCGGACGGCTCCCAGAGGATCGCCGCCCTCGCCCCGGCGGCGCGGGCCGCGAGGCGTGTGAGCACGCGTCGGAGCCGCGCACCCTCGGCCGCGCCGGCCAGGGCATCGCCAAGCGAGTCGAGCGCCTCCGGCTCGTGCGCCGCCCGCCCGTTCGAGCCGCCGCCTGCGAGCAGCGCCGCCTGGCTCGCGGCCACCCGTGCGAGCAGGCGATCGCCCTCGCTGAAGGCTGTCCCGGCCTGGAAGAGCTCGATCGTCCCGACGAGCCGTCCGGAGGCGTTCACGGGCACGACGAGCACGCCGTCCCCGCCGGCACGCTCCGCCACCCTGCGTAGGTCCTCCGGCAGGTCGTCGAGCCTGCTGAGCTCGCCCTCCAGACGCGGCAGCTCCACCGCAGAGCCTTCGAGGGTCGCAGCGAGCGCCGCCGATCCGGAGGCGAGACCGCGTGCGACCAGCCTGCCCGAGGCGCCGTCGGCGAGCCGGACGATGACCGTCTCGGCCTGGGTCGCGCCCGCAAGTGCACGTGCAAGCGCCTCGAGCGCCTCGTCGAGCGTCGGTGCGGCCGCGAGACGCTCGGCTGCACCCGCGAAGGCGTCGAGCGCGGCCGGAGCGGCCCCTGCGCGCGTGCCCTGGCCCGCCTGCTCGCGTACGTCCACTGCCTGGAGTATGGCCGCTCGGCCGCGCAGCAGGCCGGGGCGCGTCCTAGACTTCCGGTGTGGCCCAGCCCGCACGGCAACCCGCCGCTGTGCCCGACGATCCCCCGATCCTCGATCCGAGCGTCGTCGAGCGCGCCTACCGGCGCCAGCGAGCCAAGCGCCGCGCGCGCGTCGAGCGCAACCGTGAGCGCCGTCTCGCAAGACTGCGGTTCGTCCTGGTCCTCGTGATTCTCGTCTCGCTGAGCATCTACCTGTCGCTGACGGTCTGGCAGCAGCTCGAAGAGCTGTTCGGCCTCTAGCGCCGAGACCGCTCGGCCAGGGTCAGCTCGGGCCTCGGGGGAACCACCCGGCGCCTGCCTCGCGAAGCCGCAGCGAGCGGCCGATCGGCCCGGTGTCCTTCCGCTCTCCCTGAAACCCGCGCTCGAGATGCCCATACTGCGGGCGTGCAGACGCCCGAGTACGACGTTTCGCCTCACGACGACGACGTCGAGCCCGCCTTGGGAGGGCGACCCGTCGTGTGGGCCGGCGCAGGCAGCTGGCTGACCTGGATCGCCGGCACGGTGCTCATGCTCTCGCCGCTCATGGGCTGGTACGTCGGCGGCGACGGCGGACCGACGATCGCGGTGATCGGGTGGCACACCGGCGTCCTGGGCAAGCTGGTGCTCGTTCTCGGGGCCGCCGTGCTGGTGCTGGCGGTACTGCGCGAGCTCGGCATCGAGCTCCCTGCCACCGTGCCGGACAGCCTGGTCGAGATCGCCCTCGGCGCGATCGCGACGATCTTCGTCCTCGATCCGGCTGATCTCGATCCCGGAGGAGTTCGTACCGAACGACGGCCGCGGCGTCGGCCTCTTCATCGCGCTCGTCGCTGCGATCGGCGTCATCGCGGCCGGCCTCCTCCGCGCCGCCGACGAGGCCTCAGTAGACGTCGGAAAACAGCACCGGGGAACCCCTGGTTCCCCCGTGAGCCCCCTCCTCGCGGGCGGCACGGGCCGCTCTAGCCGCTGCGGAGCCGGCGGCCGTCTCAGGGGTGCAAACGCTGCCTCTCGTCGGTGGCCTCCCGCCGGGATGAACCCGGCTCCGGCGGCAGCTCGCCTGGTCTGACCGAGAGTCCGCCTACGGGAACCTGCAGTTCCGTTTCCCCTGCATGCCGTTCCCAGCGGCGGAGGGCGGCTTCGCCGCCCGCAGCCACAGCGCGGCCCCGGCGCGTCTGACCAACGAGGGGGGCCCACGGGGGAAACAGCACCGGGGAACCCCTGGTTCCCCCCTGAGCCCCCCTCCTTGCGGGCGGCACGGGCGGCTCTAGCCGCTGCGGAGCCGGCGGCCGTCTCAGGGGTGCAAACGCTGCCTCTCGTCGGTGGCCTCCCGCCGGGATCAACCCGGCTCCGGCGACAGCTCGCCTGGTCTGACCGAGAGTCCGCCTACGGGAACCTGTGGTTCCGTTTCCCCTGCATGCCGTTACCAGCGGCGGAGGGCGGCTTCGCCGCCCGCAGCCACAGCGCGGCCCCGGCGCGTCTGACCAACGAGGGGGCCCACGGGGAAACCGGGTTTCCCCCGTGCGAGCGAGCGTCGCGAGCGGCCGGGCCGGGTTTCCCCCGTGACGGGAGCGCGCGGCGCCGGAGGCGCCGCGGCGACCGCTAGACGCGGATGAGCTGCTTCGTGGACTCGATCAGCTGCTGCGGGTTGAACGGCTTGCCGATGAAGGCCTGCGCGCCGCGTGACTCCGCTTCGGCCAGCGTCTCGTCGTCGACCTTGCCGCTGAACATGACGACGGGAATGGCGCCGACGCCGTGGCGCTCCTGCACGCGCCGCAGCATCTCCCAACCGTCGACCTGCGGCATCATCACGTCGAGGAGGATCAGGTCGGGCGACTCCTCCTCGAGCGCTGTCAGCCCGGCCTCGACGCTGCTTGCCTCGCGCACCGTGTAGCCCTCCATCTCGAGGTTGACGCGCACGAACTCGCGGATGCGGTCGTCGTCGTCGACGATGAGGATCGTGGGCCCCGCAGCGTCGCCGCGGCCCGGTGACGCCGACCGCTGCAGGAACGTGTCCAGGTCGTTGCGCCGGTACCGCCGGTGGCCACCGGGCGTATAGAAGGCAGGGAGCCTGCCCACGTCCGACCACTTGCGGATCGTGCTCTGCGCGACCCCCAGGAACTTCGCCGCCTGACCGAGCGTCAGCCAGTCCGGCTCGCTCACGGGGACGGGTCGCCTGGTGCGGGATGGGCGCTCGGAGCTCATCGCGACGAATCTACCTAAAGATAGTGTTACCTGCGACTAGGCGACCGAAACCTCGAGCTACGGGCTGGGGCTCGTCACGGTCACCGTCACCGTCGGCGGAGCGCTCAGCGGCAGAGGACCGAGCGTACGCACCAGCGTCTGCGTTGGACTCTGATCGGGGTCGGGGCTGTCGTCGAGGACGCTGCCGACCGCGAGGCCGAGCGTGAACAGGACGGCGCCGGCGATCAGCGCGGCCGCTGCCCGCAGCAGCCAACCTCGCCCGCGCCGGTGGGCAGGCGCGGGCGGCAGGTTCAGCCGCATGCTCACGGCCGGTAGTCGCTCGCGCCGCGCGAGTAGAGGTGGAAGGCAGCGTCCTCCAGCAGCGCGGCGCGACGATGGGTGTCGGGAGCGCCGCGCTCCGCGAGGACCTCGCGGCTCCAGCGGTCTGCCTCGTCGTACGCGCCCGCGAGCTCCTCGAGCGTGAACCTCTCGCCGAGACGCCGCCGGAGCTCGTCGAGGACGATGTCGAGCTCGTCGCGGAGCCGGTGATAGAGCCGGGCGTCGTGCGACAGGGCCTCGAGCCGACTGTGGCCCTCGGCCCACTCCCGCCGCCTGATCTCGACAGTCCCGTCCACGGAACGCGGAAGGCTAGCTCGCTCGCCGGCCACGGGCGAGCAGGGGCTCGACGCAGCAGCCGCCGGCCGGCCACAGCGGGTCGAGCTCGGCGAGCATCCGCGCGCCCAGCTCGTACGGGGGCTGGGCGAGCGCGAAGGCCACGTGTGCATGCAGGCACTTGAGACGCCCCGGGTGCGACGTGCCGCCGATCCCGAGAGCGAGCGAGGCGCCGCCGTCGTGCCCGAGCCGCGAGCCAGCCAGCTCGCGACGGATGCTGCGCTGCCGCTCGGTGGCACGCGCGAGGTCGCCGGCGAGCGCCGGATCGACCGCCGCTTCCTCGCTCCAGCGCTCGACGCCACCGGCGGCTTCGAGCCGCGAGACGGACGCGACGAGATGCGGGCACGTCAGGTAGTAGGTGGTCGGAAACGGCTCGCCGGCGTGGTCGTACGGCTCCTGCTCCGTGACTGCGGGCCTGCCGTGCGGGCAGCGCACGGCCACGCGACGGAGCGCCCGCGGCTCGCGTCCGAGCTGGAGCGCCACGACTTGGCGGTCGTCCACGCCCCGATCGTAGGCGTGTCAGCGAGCCGCGCGCTGGACGTGCGCGCGGCGCCACTTGGTGACGCCGTCGACGATGAAGAGTCGCTCTCCGGGCCGAACGAGCCCGAGGCGACGCGCTTCGATCGCCAGCGCCGGCTCTCCCTCGGTGGGCAGCCCGCGCTCGAGCTCGCGGCGCTCGCGGCGGAGCTCCTGCACCTCCGCCGTGCGCCGCTCGAGCTCGGCGCGCGTTTCGAAATAGGAGGTGATCGGCCGGTAGTAGAGGAAGCCGACGAACACGAGGAGCGCGGCGGCGAGGCGGGTGGCGGTCAGCCGCGGCACGAGGCGGCGTGCAGCGCGCGTGCGGCGGGGAGCGCGACGACGCGCAGACGGGCGGGCGGTGCGGGGCGGCACGCCGCACCCTTCGCCCCGAAGCCGGTGCGTCCTTCTAGAGGGTCTCGACGCGAATGACGTTGGTGGTGCCGGGCATGTTGACCGCGGTCCCCGCCGTGATCACGGTGAGGTCGCCGGGGCCAACGAGCCCGGTGGAGCGCGCCCCGTCGAGCGAACGCGACCAGAGATCGACGACGTCGCTCCCCTCCGGGATGATCACCGGCGTCACACCCCACTCGAGCGCCAGGTGGCGGGCGACCCCGGGGCGGTGCGTGAGCGCGATGATCGGCCGCCGCGGGCGCAGGCGCGCGACCGTCGAGGCGGTGCGGCCGCTGAACGTCGGCACGAGGATCGCCTTGACGCCGAGGGCCTCTGCCAGATCGCACGCGGCGTTCGACACCGCCTCCGAGATGGACGGCTCGTCGTCGGGCTGCGGCAGCTCGTGCCGGTACCCGAGCGACGGCTCGACCGCGCGGGCGATCCGGTCCATGTACGCCACCGCCTCGAGCGGATAGCGTGCCGATCGCCGTCTCGCCCGAGAGCATGAGCGCCGACGTGCCGTCGAGGATCGCGTTGGCGACGTCGCTCGCCTCGGCCCGTGTCGGCTCGCTGGCGCCGAGTCATCGACTCGAGCATCTGCGTGGCCGTGATCACCGGCTTGCCGACCTCGATGCGCCGCAGCGATCACGCGCTTCTGCACGAGCGGCACCGAGGCGACGCCATCTCCACGCCGAGGTCGCCGCGCGCCACCATCACGGCGTCGGCCTCGGCGAGCATCGCTCCGGCAGGCAGTCGACGGCCTCCGCCTTCTCGATCTTGGCGATCACCCGCGCGCTCGAGCCGGCGTGCTCGATGCAGGTCGCGGAGGTCGCGCACGTCAGCCGGCGAGCGGACGAACGAGAGCGCGATGTAATCGACGTCCAGCGAGAGCGCGAACTCGAGGTCGTCGAGGTCCTTGCGGGTGAGCGACGGGATCGGAGACGGCACGCCCGGGACGTTCATCGCCCTGGTGGGCCGTGACGAGGCCGCCGACGACCACCTCGCAGGTGGCGCGTCCGCTCTCGACCCGCGCCACCTGCAGGCGAACACGGCCGTCGTCGATGAGCACGTCGTGGCCGGGCTGCAGCACCTCGCCGAGCACGGTCGGGAAGACGGGCAGCTCGCCGGAGGCGCCGTTCGCGCTCGCACCGCCGACGACGACTATCTCGCCTCCGCGCTCCAGATTGATGGGCTCCTCGAGGTCGCCGACGCGGAGCTTGGGCCCCTGAAGGTCGGCGATCACGGCCAGGGGGCGACCGAGCTCACGCTGCGCCTCGCGCACCAGCGCGCTCGCTCGGCGTGCTCCTCCCGTGTGCCGTGCGAGAAGTTGAGCCTGGCCGCGTCCATCCCGGCCTCGGCCAGCATCCTGATGGCCTCGGCAGTCGAGGACGCGGGCCCGAGGGTCGCCACGATCTTCGTCCGCCGCGGGACAGATGCCTCCACGACGTGCAAGGTAGCGGCTCGTGCGTACGGCGCCAGCGGGCGTCTCGGGTTGGTGAGGGATCCGTCAGAGGGCTTCGAGAGAGTCCGTGCAACGAGGTGCTTGGCACGCAGGTCCGGCGGCTCATGGTCCGCGGCGCGTGCGTCGTGCTGTCGTCTCGGCGCCCGCGCCGGAGCGACGGCAGAGCCCCTGCCGGCGAGGGAACGTCCCAGACCGCGAACGCGTGCGAGCCGCCGATGCGTCCGCGATCATCGTGCGCACGGAACGGCGGCAAGGTCGAGACGGCCAGACGAACCTGCCGCCCCGCGCCACCCTCCCTGGGTGCTCCGAGCTTGTCTCCTGCGAAGGCGGGGGTGGGAGCTGACGACCGGCTCGACGTTCGCCCGCTATCGCATCGAGGCGCTCGTGGGCCGCGGCGGCATGGGCGTGGTCTACCGCGCGACCGACCTGCAGCTCGGGCGCCCCGTCGCGCTCAAGCTGATCTCGCCCGACCTGGCCGGCGAAGAGCGCTTCCGCGCGCGCTTCCTGCGCGAGTCGAGGGTCGCCGCGTCGCTCGATCATCCCAACGTCCTGCCGATCTACGAGGCCGGCGAGGCCGACGGGCAGCTCTTCATCGCCATGCGCTACGTCGACGGAAAGGATCTTGGGGCGCTGCTCGCGGACGAGGGGACGCTCGCGCCCGAGCGGGCGCTCGGCATCGCCGCCCAGGTGGCCGCGGCCCTCGACGCCGCCCACGACGAGGGGCTCGTGCACCGGGACGTCAAGCCCGGCAACGTGCTCCTCGACAGCAGCGAGCACGCATACCTCACCGACTTCGGCCTCACCAAGCAGCTCGGTGGAGCCTCCACCGCAACCGGACACGTGGTGGGGACGTTCGCGTATCTCGCCCCCGAGCAGATTCGCGGCGAGACCGTGGAGGGTCGCACGGACGGCTACGCCCTCGCCTGCGTCCTCTACGAGTGCCTGGCCGGGGAGCCGCCGTTCCGTCGCGAGACGGAGGCCGAGACGCTCTGGGCACACATGCAGGAAGAGCCGCCGGCCCTCCCCGACTACCCGGCGCTCGTCCCGGTCTGGGCGAAGGCGCTGGCGAAGACGTTGGACGAGCGCTACCCGACCTGCCGGCAGCTGGTCGACGCTGCGCGCGAGGCGCTGCGCACCGGCGCCGCAGGTGTCGCGACGATCATGTTCACCGACGTCGAAGGATCGACTGCCCTCACGGCGCGTCTGGGTGACGTCGCCGCACGGGAGCTGATCGAGGAGCAGCGCCGGGTCGTACGCGAGGAGGTGGCGCGACACGGCGGCCGGGTCATCGACTCGATCGGCGATGGGTTCATGGTCGCGTTCGAGTCGACGCGCCAGTCGTTGCTCTGTGCCCTCACCGTGCAGGAGCGAATGGCGGAGCGCGGGCGGGAGAGCCCGGAGCGCGAGCTGCGCTTACGCATCGGCCTGAACGCCGGCGAAGTTCTCGAGCGAGGCGGCCATCCGTTCGGGGCTGCCGTCAACGCGGCCCAGCGAATCGCGGCGGCTGCGCGGGGCGGCCAGGTCGTGGCGTCCGACTCCGTCCGGCAGCTGGCTGGAACGACTCCCGGTCTCTCCTTCCGCGACCGTGGCCGCGTCCGCCTCAAGGGCTTCGACGAGCCCCGGCGGCTGTACGACGTGGTGGCCGGCGAGCCGGTTGCGGGCCGCCAACGGCTTACCCGGCGGCGACTCGCGATCCTCGGCGCGGTGGTGATGGCAGGGGCGGGCACCGCGGCTGCGACGCTCTTCGCCCTTGGCGGGGACGGCGCGGAGGGCGTCGGCGACGCGCTGCCGGTTCCCCCCTGCGGAGAGGTCGTGTCGAGCAGCCTCAGCCCGGATGTCCTGATCGCCTCGGATCTCACGCTGGGGGACGGAGAGACCAGGGCCGAGAATCAGCCGCTGGCCGACGCGATCCGGTTCGCGCTGCGCCGCCGCGAGTACAAGGCCGGCGACTACACGGTCGGATATCAGTCGTGCGACAACTCGATAGAGACCCCGAGCCCTGAGGCGTTCGCGAAGAAGTGCGCAGCGAACGCACGGCTGTACGCGCGGACGGAACGGCTCGTCGCCGTGATCGGGAACCTGTACTCCGGCTGCGCGGCGGCGCAGATCCCGATTCTCAACCGCGCGCCGGAAGGTCCGCTGCGTGATGATCAGCCCCGGCAACACGAGGCCGGGGCTGACCCGGGGCGGCTCTGGGGGCCGAAGCGGGTGAGCCGGGGATCGACTACCCCACGGGCGAGCGCAGCTTCTTCCGCCTGGTGCCGCCCGACCAGATTCAGGGTGCAGCCCAGGTGGTCCTCGCGAACCGACTGCAGCTGCAGAGCGTCTACGTCCTCCAGGACGGGGGGCCGTACGGCACGCTCCTGGCGAGAGCCTTCCGCGGCGCAGCTCGGAAGCTCGGTGTGCGCATCGCGGGCTCTGGCACCTGGGATCCTGATGCGACTAGGTACGAGGGCCTTGCCGAGAGCGTGCACCGTTCGGGGGCCGACGGCGCTGTTCTCGCCGGCACGCTCTCCGAGGGAGGAGCCGGCCTCGTTCGTGCCCTGCGAGCCCGCCTCGGCAGCCGACTCACGATCATGGGCGGCGACGGATTTCACCCCATCCCGGAGCTCGTCCGGCAGACCGGGCCGGCGGCACGCGGCATGTTCGTGAGCGTCTCGGGCCTACCCCTGGACGAGCTCGACGAGCCTGGCCTCGTCTTCGTCCAGGCGTTCGCCCGGGAGCGGCGCGGATCTCCAGACGCCTATACGGCCGAAGCGGCGCAAGCGGCCGAGGTTGCGTTGGACGCGATCGCACGCTCGGATGGCACCCGGACTTCGGTGTTGCGGGAAGTGCGGAGAACCGACGTTGCCAGCAGCATCCTCGGGGGCTTCCGCTTCGACGGCAACGGCGACATCACGCCGGCGCCGGTGACGATCTACCGGGTCACCGGCGCGACCAGCCAGCGAGTCTTCAAGCGGTTCAGGGGCGCGATCGTCGACCAGGTCGTCCGTGTCCCGGAGAGCCTCCTCGACTAGCTCGGGATCGCGGCGGCAGCACTCGAGCCGGCAAGGCGGGTCATCGGTGCCGAGCCCGGGGCACGAGCACGCTGCGTCGGATGAGTCCCACCCCGTGTGCCCTCAGGTGACGCGCGGCCGGTAGAGCCGAAGCGCAAGACGGGTGCGATCCGACTCGCGGACGGTGCACTCGCGGGGGCCAGAGTCCGTGTCCTGATCTCGCCAACGATCTCGGCGCCGGCCGCCTTCTCGCCCTCGTCGGGCCGCGGTCTCGTCACCAGCTCGTGACGCCGTGCCGCTGGGCTGGGCCAGCCCGCCGGCGAGCTGCTCAGCCCCGCGAGCGAGGGAACGCGTCCCAGCCGGGGTACTCGGCCCGGGCGCCCAGCTCCTCCTCGATGCGGAGCAGCTGGTTGTACTTCGCCACGCGGTCGCTGCGCGAGGGCGCGCCCGTCTTGATCTGCCCGGCGTTGGTCGCGACCGCGAGATCGGCGATGGTGGTGTCCTCGGTCTCGCCGGAGCGATGCGAGATCACGGCGGCATAGCCGTTCGCCCGGGCGAGCTCGATCGCCTCGAGCGTCTCGGTGAGCGTGCCGATCTGGTTGACCTTGACGAGGATCGCGTTGCCGACGCCCTCGTCGATGCCGCGCTGTAGCCGGGCCGGGCTCGTCACGAACAGGTCGTCGCCCACGAGCTGGACGCCCGCGCCCAGCTCGCGCGTGAGCTCCTGCCAGGCCGGCCAGTCGTCCTCCGCCAGGCCGTCCTCGATCGACACGATCGGGTAGCGGCCGGCGAGCTCGCGCCAGAAGCCGACGACGCCGCTGCCGTCCAGATCGCGCCCCTCGAACCGGTAGCGGCCGTCGTCGAACAGCTCGGTCGTTGCCGGGTCGAGCGCGATGGCGACGTCCTGCCGATGCCCCGCGCGCTCGGCGGCCTCGAGGATCGCCTCGATCGCCTCCTCGCTGGAGGAGAGGTCCGGAGCAAACCCGCCCTCGTCGCCGACCGCTGTCGCCAGCCCCCGCTCCGACAGCACGGCCTTCAGTGCGTGGAAGGTCTCGGCACCGATCCGCAGCGCTTCGGCGAACGTCGCCGCGCCCGCCGGAACGACCATGAACTCCTGCAGGTCGATCGAGTTCTGCGCGTGGGCGCCGCCGTTGATGACGTTCATCATCGGCACCGGCAGCGTCCGGGCCTCCTCCCCTCCGAGCGCACGCCAGAGCGGCTCCCCGCGGTCGGCGGCCGACGCCTTCGCGGCCGCGAGCGAGACGCCGAGGATCGCATTCGCCCCGAGCCGGCCCTTGTTGTCGGTGCCGTCGAGCTCGAGCAGCCGGCGGTCGAGGGCTGCCTGGTCCGAAGGGTCGAGCCCGCGCACCGCCGCCGCGATCTCACCCTCGACGTTCGCCACCGCGCGTGTCACGGCCTTGCCGCCGTACGCCGCGCCGCCGTCGCGCAACTCGACCGCCTCGTGGACGCCGGTCGACGCACCCGAGGGAACCGCCGCGCGCGCCCACGCGCCCGAGTCCAGCCACACCTCGGCTTCCAGCGTCGGGTTGCCGCGGGAGTCGAGGATCTGTCGGGCCTTGACGTCGGTGATCGCGCTCACAGCTGCTCCTTCGCTCGCTCGTAGTAGGAGTCTTGCGCCTCGAGGTCGAGCTCGCTCCAGGTCTCGCCCGCGGCGGCCGCCAGCTGCTCGGCTCGCTCCACCCGGGCCATGAACCTCGCCGACGTTCCGCGCAGGGCCAGCTCCGGGTCGACGTTCAGCCGCCGGGCGAGGTTCACCGCCGTGAAGAGAAGATCGCCGAGCTCGTCCGCGACGCGGGGATCGGCCTCGCGCTCGGGGCGGGGCTCGCCGGCGCGCCTCACCTCGACGGCCAGCTCGTCCAGCTCCTCCCGCAGCTTCGCGAGCGGGCCGGCGGCGTCGGGCCAGTCGTAGCCCACGGCGGCCGCACGGCGCTGCACCTTGCGGGCGTACAGGAGCGCCGGCAGCGACTCCGGCAGGTGATGGAAGACCCCCTCGCGATCCTCCTCGTCCCGCTTGATCTCCTCCCAGCGGACGCGCACGGCCCCGGCGCTGTCGGCGTCGCCCTCGCCGAAGACGTGCGGATGGCGCCGAACGAGCTTCTCGTGGATCCCTCGCGCCACCTGCTCGAGGTCGCCGGCTCCTCGCTCGGAGAGGAGCAGCGCCAGGAAGTACGTCTGGAAGAGCAAGTCGCCGAGCTCGTCGAGCAGCTTGTCGTCATCGCCCGCAAGCGCCGCATCGGCGACCTCGTAGGCCTCCTCGACCGTGTGCGGGACGATCGTGAGCGCCGTCTGCTCGCGATCCCACGGACAGTCGCGACGCAGGCGTTCGGTGAGTGCCTGCAGCTCGAGCAGGGCCCCGGCGAGGCCGCTCTGGGCGGGCACTACCGCGAGGTCGTGGTGGTCGAGTCCGTCTTCGGCGGCTGGTAGCCGGACTGGTACTCGACGGCGCCGGCCTTCTGCAGATCCTTGCGGAAGTCCTCGGCCCACTTCTGGCCGGCCTCGGTCTTCTTCGACTGAACGACCACCTCGCGGATCTGATCCTTGACCTCGGCGAGCGTGCTCGTGTCGGCCGGCTTGACCGCGGAGAGCGCCTGGATGATGTGGAAGCCGAACTGCGTCTTCACCGGATCCGAAATCTCGTCCTTCTTCAGCGAGAAGGCGACCTTGTCGAAGGGCGGCACGGTCTGACCCTGCGCCAGGTCGGTGAGCTTGCCGCCGTTCTTCTTCGACCCAGGATCCTGCGAGTGCTTCTTGACCAAAGCCTCGAAGCTGGCGCCGTTGTCGAGCTGGCGCGCGATCTGGGTCGCAAGCGCCTTCTTCTTGACCAGGATGTGCCGCACGGTGCGCGTGGCGGGGGTCTCGTACTGGGACTTGTTCTTCGCGTAGTACTCGGCAAGCTCCTTGTCGGTGACCTTCACCTCGCCGGTCACCTGATCGAAGATCTTCTTCTGGTAGATCTGCATCGTCAGCTCGGAGCGGAGCTGTGACTCGGCCACGCCCTGCTCCTTGAGCGCCTCGTCGAACTTCTTCTTGTCGCCCTTGTAGTACTGCCGGACGAGCTCGTCGAGGCGCTTGTCGATCTCCTTGTCGGAGACCTCGATGTCCATGTCTTCGCCCTCGCAGATGTAGCCCTCGCGCAGCACCAGGTAGTTGACGATCTGGTTCTGGACGGCGCGGTACTCCTGCGTGCCGGCGCCGGGGAACTTGCGCTTGTTGCGCTCGTAGTTCGTCTTCGCCTGGTTCAGGACCTGGTTGAAGTCGTTCTTCGTGACCGAGGCGTCGCAGCTCTCGATCACGGCCACCGCGTTCGAGGGGACCCCGCCGGAGTCTCCGCCGCAGCCGGCGAAGGCGAGCGCGCCCAGCGGCGCGAGAATGACCAAGGTACGGAGTCTCATCAGATTCAAAGTAGTTCGCCCGGGCGTCGGTCCGGTTCACGTCCCTTGGCGGAGGCGGACTATAGCATCGAGTATTCGCAGGGCTTCCTGAAATTCATCCTGCCTTAACGAAACTTCACGCCGGGCGACCGTGTAGACGGCGGTGTCGAGCTCGGCACGCAGGTCGCGCAGCTCCCCCGAGCCGAGCACGATCGGCCCGACGGTGACCTTGCCGTCGCGGTAGACGAGGTAGTCGGAGCCGACGCGCGCCAGCTTCAGCTTCGCCTCCTGGATCGCGAAGAGGTTCTCGACCGGTCCCGGCACGGGTCCGTAGCGGTCCTCGACCGCGGCGTGGAGCTCTCGCAGCTCGTCCTCGGTCTCCGACAGGGCGAGCCGGCGGTGCAGGTCGATCTTCTGGGCCTCCGAGGGGATGTAGTCGGCGGGCACGTACGCGTCGACCCGGGCGTCGACGCGCACGGGGCGCGCGGCCGGCCGTCGCTGCCCGGACAGCTCGGCCACAGCCTCGGCAAGCAGCTCGACGTAGAGCTCGAAACCGACGGCGGCGACGTGGCCCGACTGCTCCGCGCCGAGGAGCTCGCCGGCCCCGCGGATCTCGAGATCGCGCATCGCGATCGCAAAGCCGGCGCCGAGCTCGGTGTGATCGGCCAGGGTGGCGAGCCGCGCCCGCGCCTCCGGCGTCAGCTCCTGCGCGTCCGGATACAAGAGGTAGGCGTGGGCAGCGACGTCCGAGCGGCCGACGCGGCCGCGGATCTGGTAGAGCTGGGCGAGCCCGAGCGTGTCGGCGCGCTCCACGATCAGCGTGTTCGCCTCCGGGATGTCGAGACCCGACTCGATGATCGTCGTCGAGACGAGCACGTCCGCGTCGGCGCGCAGGAACTCCAGCATCCGCTGCTCGAGCTCGCGCTCGGGCATCTGGCCGTGGGCGACGAGGAACCGGAGGCCGGGGCAGAGCTCCTGCAGCCGGGCGGCCGCGTCGTCGATCGTCTCGACGCGGTTGTGCAGGTAGAACGCCTGGCCCCCACGCGCGTGCTCTCGCTCGAGCGCGGTTCGGATCAGCTCCTCGTCGTACTCGCCCACGTAGGTGCGGATCGGCCGGCGGCCCTCCGGCGGCGTCTCGATGATCGAGATGTCGCGCAGTCCCGACAGTGACATGTGGAGCGTGCGCGGGATCGGCGTGGCGGTCAGGGCGAGCACGTCGAGCTCCAGGCGGAGCGAGCGCAGCAGCTCCTTCTGGGCGACGCCGAAGCGCTGCTCCTCGTCGACGATCACGAGCCCGAGGTTCTTCGCCACCACGTCGCGCGACAGCACACGGTGCGTGCCGATGAGGACGTCGACCTTGCCCTCGGCGAAGTCGGCGAGCACCGCCTTGACGTCGGCCGGCCTGCGGAAGCGCGACACCATCTCGACCCGCAGCGGGAAGTCGCGAAAGCGCTCGCGGAAGGTGTTCCAGTGCTGCTGCGCGAGCACCGTCGTCGGCACGAGCATCAGCGTCTGGCGGCTGTTGACCGCGACGGCGAACGCGGCCCGGACGGCGACCTCGGTCTTGCCGAAGCCGACGTCACCGCACACGAGCCGGTCCATCGGCCGCGGCGCCTCGAGATCCTCCTTCACGACCTCGATCGCCCGCGCCTGGTCTTCCGTCTCGCGATACGGGAACTCGGCCTCGAGACGGGCGAGCCACTCGTGCTCCAGCTCGTAGGCGACGCCCGGGGCCTGCTGCCGCTCGGCGTAGAGCTTCAGCAGCTCCCCGGCCAGCTCGCGGACGCCGGAGCGCGCGCGGTTCTTGATGAGCTCCCACGCCTTGCCGCCGAGCTTCGAGAGCGCGGGCGAGTGCCCGTCGGCGCCGATGTACCGCGACACCTTGCCGATCTGCTCGTGCGGGACATAGAGCCGGTCCTCGCCGCGGAAGGCGAGCAGGAGATAATCGCGGGTGACGCTCGCGACTTCCTTGGTCTCGAACGAGATGAGCTTGCCGACGCCGTGGTCCTCGTGGACGACGTAGTCACCCGTACGCAGCTCGGCGAATGACTGCAGCGCGCGGCCGAGCCGGGCATCGGCGCGCGGCGGCCGCTTGCGGAAGACCTGGGTGTCGGGCAGGACGGCGAGCCCGAGCTCTCGCCAGACGAAGCCGCGCCGGAGCGGGGCGACGACGAAGGCGAGCCCCGGCTCGGTCGGAAGCCGGCTCCCCTCGTCGACGAGCTCGGCCGTAATGCGGCGGAGCATCGACTGTGTCCGGATCGCCTCGCCGCGGTGGGGGAACGCGACGACGACGCGCAGCCCGGCGCGGACGAGCCCGGCCAGCGCGTGCTCCGCCTCGGAGAGCCCGCGCGCCGCGATCGCCGGCCGCTGGGCCTCGAACGAGACGGGCTGACCCTGCGGCAGGGGGTCGAGGCGTGCGGTGCCGGCAAGGTCGAGCTCGCCTCCCAGCTCCTCTGCGACGATCTCCTGCACGTCGTCCGCCTGCCAGACGAGGTCGGGCGGCCGGTCGAGCAGCGGCACGAGGTCGGCGGGAACTGCCGCGATCCCACCGTCCCCGTCGTCGGGAAGGGTCGGCTCGGCCGGGTCGGGCCGACGCTCGCCCGCCGGGTAGACGACCGCGTGCTCGACCGGATGCAGCGTGCGCTGCGTGAAGGGCGAGAACGCGCGCACAGCCTCGATCTCGTCGCCGAACAGCTCGACACGAAGCGGATCCCGCCCCGTGGTCGGGAAGACGTCGACGATCCCGCCTCGCACAGCGAAGTGGCCGCGCTCCTCGACGCGCTCGACGCGCTCGTAACCCGCAAGGGCCAGAGCCTCGGCCAGCGCTTCGATCCCGGGCTCGGAACCCACCTCGAGCCCCAGCGGCTCGGGCCTGGCCCCCGCGGGCGGCGCGCCCTCGGCGAGCGCGAGGGCGGACGCGCAGACGAGCCCGCCTCGCGCGAGCACGGAGAGCGCCCGGGCCCGCTCGCCCACAAGGTGAGGCGGCGGCGCCAGCCCGGAGCCCCAGCGCACGCCGCGGCTCGGCAGCAGCGCGACGGTGTCGCCGCCCAGGTACCAGGCCGCGGCCTCGGCGGCGTCGCGTGCGTCGGCGTCGTCTGGCAGGAGCGCGACGACGGCGCGTCCGAGGTGGATGTGGAGAGCGGCGAGCACCAGCGGCAGCGCCGGCTCGGAGACGCGGGCGCGGCCGCCCGGGAGCGCGCCCGCGAAGGCTGCGAGGCGCTCGTGGCCGGCGAGCTCGGCCGCGAGCGCCTGGAGCACCGCCGCGTCCGTCCCGGGCGCGGGAGTCGAGGTCGGTGAAGCGGCCGGTCGGTCCATGACGAAGGCCCGAACGGCGCCGTTCGGGCGACTGGATCGTAACCGCGGCCGCTCGAGTGGACTCCTCGGTCGAATGAACCGGCGCCGCAGCCTCCTCGTGCCTCGGCAGCAGAAGCCCGACGCCGCCTCCTCGCGCCTCGGCTGCAGGGAACCGGCGCTAGCAGCCTGTCTCGTGCCTCCACCCACGGCCCCGAGCGAGTGCGCGTGGCGCACGTCCTGCCCGTCTCCGCGGGACACGTCCCCGGAGGACAGGCACCGCAGGTGCCCGTGGCCTCCTCCCCACGACGATCGTACTCAGGAGGGGCGCGCGGATGTGTGCCGTCCCCGTCGCGAAACTGCAACGAAGCGGACTGCCAGAGGCACGTGCGCTGCTCAGGCGGTACCGCGGGGCCCCGGCGTGAGCCCCGGGCTCAGTTGAAGTGCCGTTGAGCGGCTTCGAGACCATCGTGAGCGACGCTCTCGACGGCATCCGCTGCCCGCGCCACGAGCACGCCGGCATCGTCGTCGGCCGTGAAGTCGGACAGCACGTAGTCGGCGAGGTCACGGTGATCTCCACGCCCCGGCCGGCCGACGCCGACGCGCAGCCGGGCGAACTCCTGGCTGCCGAGCTGGCGGGCGATCGACCGCAGCCCGTTGTGACCGGCGAGACCACCGCCAAGCCGCACCTGCAGGCGGCCGAGGTCGAAGTCGCCCTCGTCGTGGATGACCAGCACCTGGTCGGCCGGCAGCTTAAAGAACTGCATCGCCGGCACGACGGCGCGCCCCGACTCGTTCATGAACGTCTCGGGTGCGAGCAGCGCGAGCCGCAGTCGGTCGATCCGCACCTCGGCGAGGCGACCCGAGAACTTCGAGCGGAACGAGCCGTCGTGGCGGCGGGCCAGCTCCTCGACCACCATCTGGCCGACATTGTGGCGGTGGCCGGCGTACTGGCGGCCGGGGTTGCCCAGTCCGACGACCAGCAAGTCGAGGGACGGTGGCGGCGCGTCCTCGTCGCGGCGGCGGCGCCTGAGCAGGCGCAGGGCTTAACCCTCGACGGTGCCAGGCTCGCCGGCCGCATCTGCGTCCGGCTCGGCAGCCTCGTCGGCGCCACCCTCGGCGCGCTCCTCCGGAGGAACCTCGCCCTCCTCGAGCTCCTCGCCCTCCTCGAGCACGTCCTCGGGCTCCTCGACCTTCGTCGGAACGGTCACCGTGACGAGGACAGTCTCCTCCGGGTCGTCGACGAACCGGACGCCGGGCAGCTCGGGCAGGTCGGCGAGCCGCAGGGAGTCGCCGATCGCCAGCCCGCTGATGTCGGCCTCGATGCGGTCCGGCACCTCGAGTGGCAGCGCCTCGACCGTGATCTCGCGCGCCACCTGCTGCAGGGCGCCGCCCTCGCGAACACCCGGGGACTCGCCGATCAGCTCGACTCCGACGGTCGTCTGAATGACCCGGTCGAGCCGCACGACGACAAGATCGATGTGCGCGACGCGCCCCGTAATCGGATCTCGCTGGTACTCCTTGAGGATCACGGGCTTCGTCTCGCCGTTGACCTTCACGTCGAGGATGGCGTTCAGACCGTGGTGTGTCGTCAGCGCCTGGCGCAGGTCGCGCTCGGCGACGCTGATCGAGTAGCCGTCCTGGCCCGCGCCGTAGATCACGCCGGGGATGACGCCCTGCTGGCGGAGCCGCCGGACCGCAGCGGAGCCGCGCTCCTCGCGCTCTGCGACCTCCAGAGTGACGCGGTCTTCGGCCATCGGCGGGAGAGTGTAGCGCCCGGCGCGGGGAAACCCGCTTCCCCAGCGGGCCCTCGCCGATCAGATGCGCGGGAGCCGCTGGGCGGCTGCGCCCGGCACAGGCCGGCTCCGCCCAGAGATCGCGCACGACCGGCCCCTGCGAGGTACGAGGCGTGGGGGAGCCAGAGGCTCCCTAACGCTCAGAAGAGCTGGTTCTCGCCTGCGAAGATCGCCGACACGGACTCGTCCGAGAAGACGTTCCATATCGTCTCGGCCAGCAGCCCGGACACGCTCAGCACGGTGAGCTTGTCCGGCCGGCGTGTCGGGTCGATCGGGACGGTGTCGGTGACCGCGATCGCGTCGATCTCCTCTGCCTCCGCGAGCCGTTCGAGGGCGTCGCCGGCGAAGATGCCGTGCGTCGCGAACGCGTAGACGGCCTCCACACCGTGCTCGCGCAACGCCCGCGCGCCGGCGATGAGCGTGCCGCCCGTGTCGATGCGGTCGTCGCCCATGATCGCGACCTTGCCCCGCACGCGCCCCGTCACCTCGGTGACCTCGGCCTGGTCGTGCTCGGGCCGCGTCTTGTGCATGATCGCGAAGGGCGCCTCGAGCAGCTCGCCGAAGCTGACCGCCCGCTTGGCGCGGCCCGGGTCGGGCGAGACGGAGACGACGTCGTTGCCGATCAGCCCCTGGCTGCGGAAGTGGGTCGCGAACAGCGGCATGGCGATCATGTGGTCGACCGGGATGTTGAAGAAGCCCTGGATCTGTCCGGCGTGGAGATCCATGGTCAGCACGCGGTCGGCGCCCGCGGTCTGCAGGAAGTCGGCGACGAGCCGGGCGCTGATCGGCTCGCGCGGCCGCGCCTTCCGGTCCTGCCGCGCGTAGGGAAAGAGCGGCATGACGGCCGTAATCCGCTTTGCCGAGCCCAGTTGGGCGGCCTGGATCATGAACAGCAGCTCCATCAGGTTCGAGTCGACGGGATCGCAGCCCGTCTGGACGAGGAAGACGTCGGCGCCGCGGATCGACTCCTCGAAGCGGCAGTAGGCCTCGCCGTTGGCGAAGGTCTTGAGCGTGACTCCGCCGAGCTCGATGCCGAGCTTCTCGCCGATCTTCGCCGCGAGCTCCGGGTGCGAGCGCCCGGAGAAGAGCATCAGGCGGCGCTGCGGGCCGCGCTCGATGAAGTGAGCGGGATTCGACTCGGCGCGAGGGGCTCGCCCCGCGTCGGCCGGCTCCAGCCCCGGCAGCTGGCTCAGCTCAATCGTCTCGCTGGTCGTAGACATAGCCCTCTTTCGTGACCTGACGGGGTGGGAAGCCTGCGAGTGATCCCGGTGGCACGTCGTCCGTCACCACGGAGCCGGCGGCGATCCAGACGTCGTCTCCGATCTCGACGGGAGCCACGAACGCATTCTGGACACCGGTCCTGACGTTTGCGCCGATCCGGGTGCGGCCCTTGGCCCGTCCCGGCCGGTGCGGGTAGTTGACGGTGATGCCACCCGCGCCGATGTTCGAGTCCGGTCCGATCTCGGCGTCTCCGATGTAGGACAGGTGGGGGACTTTCGTGCGCTCGCCGACGGTGGTGTTCTTGAGCTCGACGAAGGTGCCGGCCTTCGCTCCTGCGCCGAGCACCGTGCCGGGGCGAAGGTAACAGAACGGTCCCACGAGTGTCCCGGGACCGATATCGGCGTCGACGGCGACCACGTGCGGCCCGACCTCGGCACCCGCTCCGACCGCCGTTCCCCCTCGCAGCACCGTGAACGGATGCACGACGCAGTCGGCTGCCAGGGTCACCGTGGGCTCGATCCAGGTGGTGGCGGGATCGACGATGCCGGCTCCGGCAGCCAGGTGCGCCGCGTTGAGGCGGTCGCGCAGCGTCGCCGCCGCGGCGGCGAGCTCGGCGCGGGTGTTGACACCGTCCGGCGAGCGCGGATCCTCGGTGCGGTGGACGAGCGCACGGCGCCCGTCGGCGACCAGGTGGGCGATGGTGTCGGTCAGATAGAGCTCGCCCTGGGCGTTGCCGGCATCGAGCCGGTCGAGCGCCCACCAGAGATCGCCGGCGCTGAACACGTAGAGCGAGGCGTTGAGCTCGCGAACGGCGCGCTGCTCCGGGGTCGCGTCACCGTCCTCCACGATCGCGCTGAGCTCACCGTCGCCGTCCCGGACGATGCGCCCGTACGGCAGGTCGCCGGGAGGCTCGTACGAGAGGACCGTCACCGCCGGGCGCTCGCGGCGATGCGCCTCGACGAGCTGGCTCAGGAGCTCGCTGGTGAGCAGCGGCGAGTCGCCGGGGGCCACCAGGACATCACCGTCGAAGCCGGCGAGTGCGTCCCGGGCCGACGCGGCCGCGTCCCCGGTGCCGCGGGGCTCCGCCTGGAGCGCGGTCGTCTCCACGTCCAGCGCCGACTGCGTCTCCTTCGAGACGACGACCACGAGGGGCTCGGCGCCGAGCGGCCGCACGGCCTCGAGCACCCAGTCGACCATGCGGCGGCCGAGCAGCGGATGGAGGTGCTTGGGCGTGGCCGAGCGCATCCGCGTGCCGAGTCCGGCGGCCAAGACGACGGCGGCGAGTTTCGTCATGAGGGTGTCAGTGAGATGGCTGGGGCGCCAGGATTCGAACCTGGGATCGCGGGACCAAAACCCGCTGCCTTACCACTTGGCTACGCCCCACTCGCAGCGGCAGTCTGCCACGCGGGCCGCTCACCGGCGGTCGCCGAACAGCAGAACGAGGGCGACAACGGCGATCAGGCCGACGGCGATCAGGGCGAGCGTGCCGAGGATGATCGCGAGCACCGGCACGAGCGCGACGAACGCCTGTGAGGCAGCAGCGATCCAGGCCGTCTGGCGGGCGGCTGGCATCGCCAGGCCGCGGCCAAGCGCGAAGTAGCCGGCGATCACGAGCAGGGCGACGGCGAGGGCGGCCAGCCGCGGCACGACCCCAACAAGCACCAGGATGCCCTCGACGACCGCGATCCAGAGCGCGATCTTGACGCGGTTCTCGCGCAGCCAGCGGCTCGATCGCGTCGTCCCGTGCTCGAGGGTCGGCCGCCGCTCGAGCTCGGGCGCGCCGTGAACCACGGCTCAACCGTACCACGCTGGCACCGTCACCCAGGTGCGCCCGAGGGAGGCCAGGGCGCGGGCTGCAGACGATGCCGAGTCGCGGTCCCGGAAGAGGCCGTAGAGCGCGGGGCCGGCACCCGAGACGTCGGCGCGAAACGCCCCCAGCTCCCTCAGCCGGGCGGCGTACGGCGAGTCGGCGAGGTCGTTGGGCGGGAGGCCGGCGAGGTCGGCTGCGGTGGTGACCCGCTCCAGCGCCTCGAGCAGTGCCCCGCGGCGCTTGGCGAAGCGGGCCGCGCGACCAGACGCGTCGAACTCCCCGTAAACGGCGGCGGTCGAGGCCTTCGCCGCACGGTGTGGCAGGAGCAGCAGCACCCAGTAGTCGGAGGGCAAGCGGAGCGCCGTGAGCTCCGTGCCCGTGCCCTGCCCGAGCTGCGGTCCGGCAGTCAGGAAGAAGGGCACGTCGGCGCCGATGGTCGCAGCAAGTGCGTGCAGCTCCGCCTCGGGCAACGGCGCGGGGAGGCTGTCGTTCGCGAGGCGGAGAGCCGTCGCGGCGTCGGAGCTCCCGCCCCCGAGACCTGCGGCGACGGGGACACGCTTGTCGAGGTGCACGTGCCATGTCGGTCGCACGCCCGCCCGCTCCCCCAGCGAGCTCAGCGCCCGACGGACCAGCGTGTCGCCGTCGAAGCCGGTGACCCGAAGGGCCAGAGCGCCTTCGAGGGCGACGCGGTCGGCGAGCGCGACCCGCTGCAGCACGGTCGCGACCGGGTGGAGACCGTCGGGCCGCAGCTCGCCGACGACCAGCGCGAGGTTGATCTTCGCCGTGGCGGAGGCCCGCGAGGGAGGCGGCATCGCGCGGACTGTAGTGGGAGGTCCGCCCGCGCTCGTAACAGGCCGTTCGGATGGAGAGCGACGCGTCCCTTCGACACGACCTCGACACACTCCGGTCACCCATCCGTGCGCCGGTGCGCGCTAGCGTCGAGCACGGAGGGAGGCCCGCGGCCGGCCCCGAGGGAGCTGTCCAGTGCGGACATGTCCGGGCGTCGCGAGAGGCGCGCCCTCTCTCATTGGGGCTCGGCGCTCGCGGCGATGCAGTCGGCTGGCGGTGCGTCAGCGGCGGTGAGAACCTGGCGCCGGGGCTGACGCGCACCAGGTGATCGACGGCCCGGGCACGGCGAGCACCGGACTCGGGCTCGGGCTCGGCGTCTCCCCGTCACCGGGCGAGCAAGACGTCGGCGGCTCGGCGGGACGCGGGCTCACCGCTCGAGCGCGTCGCGCAGCGCCAGGAAGTCGCCGGGAGCGAGCTCCTCGGCCCTCGCCGCCGCGGGCCTTCCGATCGCGCCGAGCGCCGACGCAGCGTGCTCGCGCCCGGCGAGGCCCGCGAGGGCGAGCGAGTTCGGCAGCGTCTTGCGGCGATGCGCGAAGGCCCCCTCGACCAGGCGCTTGATGCTGTCCCAGCCCTCGGGGAGCCGGCGCCGTCGAAACGCGACGAGCGCCGAGTCGACATTCGGCCGCGGACGGAAGACCATGCGCGAGACCGCGTGGAAGCCGGTCCGCTCCGTCGCCAGCTGCACGAGCACCGAAACGGCGCCGTACGCCTTCGTCGCCGGCTTGGCGAAGAACCTCTGAGCGACCTCCAGCTGCACCATCACGCACCAGTGCTGCACGGTCGGAAGCCCGCCGAGACTCTCGGCGACGAGGGGAGTCGCGACGTTGTAGGGAAGGTTCGCCACGAGCTTCGTCGGGGCCGGGACGAGGGCAGCGAGGTCGAGGCGAAGCGCGTCGCCGAACAGGAGCCGGACGGTGTCCTCGCCGCCGAAACGAGCTTCGAGGCCCGGCCCCAGCGAGCGGTCGAGCTCGACGGCGTGGACGAGAGCGACCCGCTCGGCGAGGTAGGCGGTGAGGATGCCGGTGCCGGGGCCGATCTCGAGCACGACGTCCTCGCTCGAGAGCTCGGAGAGCCGGCCGATGACGCCGAGGATGTTCTCGTCGACGAGGAAGTGCTGGCCGAGCTTGCGACGGGCGGGCGGTAGAGGCGTCACGGCAGCGAGAACGCCGCGCGCGCGTTGGCCTCCGTGCGTGCCGCCAGCTCGCCGGGGTCTTCGCCGAGCACCTCGGCCAGGGCGCGGACGGTGTGCGCGATGTTGGCCGGCTCGTTCGGGCGGCCACGTCGGGGCTGCGGGGCCAGGTAGGGACTGTCGGTCTCGACGAGCAGCCTGTCGCTCGGCACCGCGGCAGCTGCCGCCCGCAGGTCGCTCGCGCCCGGGTAGGTCACGTTGCCGGCGAACGAGGCGTAGTAGCCCCGCTCGAGCGCGACAGGCAGGAGGCCGGGCTCCGAGAAGCAGTGCAGCACGACCGTGCCGGTGAAGCCCCGCAGCTCGGCCGCGGTGTCGTCCACCGCCGCTCGACAGTGGATGACGACGGGAAGGCCGAGCGAGCGCGCCAGCTCGAGCTGGCCTGCGAAGGCGACTCGCTGCTCGCGGGCCGTCTCGCGGCCGTAGTGGTAGTCGAGGCCGGTCTCTCCCACCGCGACCGCGGGCGAGCCGTCGACGAGCGCCCGCAGCTCGTCCAGCCGGCCGTTCTCGGCCGCGGCCGAGTGCGGGTCGATGCCGAGCGCGGCGTGCACGGCCGGCTCTGCCGCCGCGATCGCGAGGGTGCGCCGGCAGGACTCGATGCCGGCTCCGATCGAGACGATCGCCGCGACGCCCGCGGCGGCCGCCCGCTGGACGAGGTCGGCCGGCGCGTCCTCGCACGCGTCCAGGTGCGCGTGCGTGTCGATCACGCCGGGGCGGGCTCGTCGTCGCCGAGCTCCTCCCGGAGGACGACGGCAGCGTCGAGCTTGCGAAACAGGGGCTCGGGCTCGAGCAGGCGCTGCCCCGGAGCGAGCGTCGTCGGAGCCCAGCCGCCCACCCAGCTCGCGTAGTCGCCGGTCAGGACCTGATGGCTGTCGCCCTCGTCCTCGTGGACCTCGCGGAACTCGAGCGGCCCGGCGAGCTGCCCCTCGTAGCCCAGCAGCTCGTGCAGGCGCTGCGAGCTGAAGGGCAGGAACGGGGTGAAGATCACCTTCAGGTTGTCCACGCAGCGCAGCGCGACGTTCAGCACCGTGGCCGCGCGCTCGCGATCCGTCTTCAGCAGCGCCCACGGCGCCTGGTCGCTCACGTAGCCGTTGACGGCGCCGGCGAGACGCATCGCCTCCGTGATCGCCGCCTTGAAGCGAGCGTCCTCGATCAGTCCGCCCACGGTCGCGAAGCCGGCCTCGACCTCGCGCAGCACCGCTTCGTCCGCGCTCGTCAGCGTGGCGGCCGCGGGTACCTCGCCGAAGTTGCGGTAGGCGTTCGTCAGCGTGCGGTTGGCGAGATTGCCCCACTTGGCGACGAGCTCGTCGTTGTTCCGGCGCACGAACTCGCTCCAGGTGAAGTCGGTGTCCTGGGACTCCGGGCCGGCGATCGCGAGGAAGTACCGCAGCGGATCGGGGTCGTAGCGCGCGAGGAAGTCGCGCACGAGGATGCCGACGCCCCGGCTTGCGCTCGTCTTGCGCCCTTCCATCGTCAGGTACTCGGTCGCGACGACGTCGTGCGGCAGCCCGAGCGGAGTGCCGGCGCCAAGCTCGCCGCCGTCGCCGTACCCGAGCAGCTCGCTCGGCCAGATGACGGTGTGGAAGACGATGTTGTCCTTGCCCATGAAGTAGTAGTGGCGCGCGTCCGGGCTCTGCCACCACTCGCGCCAGGCGTCGGGCGTGCCGCGGTTCGCCGCCCACTCGACTGCGGCCGAGAGGTAGCCGACGACGGCGTCGATCCAGACATAGATGCGCTTGCCCTCGAGCTCCTCGTAGCCGGGCACCGGGATTCGGATGCCCCAGTCGAGATCGCGCGTGACGGCGCGCGGCTTGAGCTCGTCGACGTAGCGCAGCGAGAAGTTGCGGACGTTCGCGCGCCAGTGCGCCTGCTGCTCGATCCACGCGTGGAGTCGCTCCTTGAACTGGGGCAGGTCGAGAAAGAGGTGCTTCGTCTCCCTGAAGACCGGCGGCTCCCCGTCGATCCTGCTGCGCGGCTCGATCAGATCGAGGGCGTCGAGCAGATTGCCGCAGTTGTCGCACTGGTCGCCGCGGGCGCCGTCGTAGCCGCAGATCGGGCAGGTGCCCTCGACGTACCGGTCGGGCAGCGTGTGGCCGGTCGAGGCGGAGAAAGCACCGAGCGACGTCTGCTCGATCAGGTGCCCGTGCTCCCAGAGCGTGCGGAAGACGTCTCTCGTCACCCGCGCGTGGTTCTGGGTGGTCGTGCGTGTGAACAGGTCGTACGAGATGCCGAGGTCGCGGAGGTCGGTGCGGATGTGCTCGTTGTAGAAGTCGGCGAGCTCGCGGTAGGTCTTCCCCTCCCCCTCGGCGGCGACCATCACCGGCGTCCCGTGCTCGTCCGTGCCGCTCACCATCAGGACGTGGTTGCCCTTCAGCCGGTGGTAGCGGGCGAAGATGTCGGACGGCACGCCGAAGCCGGCGACGTGGCCGATGTGACGCGGGCCGCTGGCGTAGGGCCAGGCGACCGCGACGAGTATCCGCTCTGCCAACTCGCTCCTCCGGCCGTTGTCGGAGGCGGCATTGTACGAGCGCCCGGGCCGCCACCCCTGGAGGCAGCGGCCCGGACCGGCCTCACGTGAGCGCTGGGGTGCGCCTTCGCCGCGCTGCGTGCGGCAGCCGGCGGTGCCGCGCAGAGGCGAGCTGCCGGAGCGGCACGCACCCGCGCCGCTCAACCCGGTGTCGGCACGGCTGCGGAACCGGTGCCCGTCTGCCGAGCGGGCAGGGGGCGGCCTGCACCGACCGGGCGAGCGGCCTCTCCGCGGGACGGGCCGGCGGAGCTCGGCGCGCTCGCAGAGCGGGCCCGGCGACACCGGCGAGGACGAGCAGGACGAGAGCACCGGCGGGCAACCACCGCCCGCCGCCAGGCTGACTCGCTCGCACCGCCACCTTCGGCGCAGAGTGCTCCGCGACGAGCGGGGAGTCGCCGCGGGACGGCGCCGAGCGCGGAGCCCGGGGGCCGGGTGGCCTGGCCCGGTCCGCGCGGAACGTCTGCTGCGCCGACGCGCGCAGCGTGCGCCGGGCGACCGCGACCGTGGGCGGCGCGCCGTCGGCGGCTCGGCCCGGCTCCCGCGGAGCGGCCTCGTCCGGCACCGGGACACGGGCCGGCGAGGCTGTCGACCGCTGCCCGTGCTCGGCGCGACGCCGCGCCAGAGCCGAGCGGCGGACCGGCGTTGCTGCAGTCGTGGACTCAGCGCCCTCGGCGACGGCAGCGCTGCTCCCTTCGACCGGGCCCGCGACGGCATGCGCCGCGGGTGACGCGGGCACGTGGGCGCTCAGCTCGGCGACAGGCGCACTCACGTTGGCGGCGCTCGTCGGTGCGGGTGAGCCTGCCAGCTCGAGCTGCGGGTCGGGCGGCGGCTGCGGCTGCGCGGAGGTCGCCGCGGCCTCGGGGTCGGCCTGGAGCGCGGGCTCGGTCGCCGCCGGCAGCACCCTGAGCGGGTCGAGGTAGCCATGCTCGTCGTCAGCGCGGCGAATCCCGAGGTGCACGTACGGACGGTCGTGCTCGGGGTCGCCGCTCGGTCCGACGGTGGCCACGGTCTGGCCCTCCGCCACGACGGCGCCACGGCGCACCGCGAGCGAGCCGAGATGGAGCAGCGTGACGGCGAGGCCGTCGGCCGTGCGGACGGTCAGCGTCTTGCCGCCCTGCGGCACCGTCCCCGCGAAGGACACGACGCCCGCGGCCGGAGCCCGTACTGGCGTGCCGTCTGGAGCCGCGATGTCGATGCCTCGGTGCTGACCGCCCGCATACGGGCTCGAGCCCGTCACGAACGGCGCCACGACGGCGCCGTCGACCGGCCACGTCCAGGCAGACGCGGGCGAGGCGACTGCACCAGACACCAGGAGCGCACAGACAAGAAGCTTTCCCACTTCTCACCTCCTCTCTGTTGCCACTATGGCCAACGGGTACCGACGCTAGCAGCGCCGCCGACCGTTGTCAAACGTGGCTACAGGGAGCGCCGGTAGAGCGTCCGGACCGCTAGACCGGTCAGCTGCGAGACCAGCTCGGCGGCCCTCCGCCGGGGTATTCCGGCCGCCACGAGCTCCGCCACGACCGCGATCTCGTCGCCGCCCGGCTCACGACGCGGCACCGCCGGCCCGACGACGACCACGACCTCGCCGCGAGGGGCCTCCTCGAACCGCGCTGCGACCTCGAGCGCCGGTCCGCGCACGACCTCCTCGAAGCGCTTGGTCAGCTCGCGGCAGACCGCGACCGGTCGTTCGGGCGCCGCCTCGGCCAGAGCAGCGAGCGAGGCCGTTAGTCGCCGTGGCGACTCGAATGCGACCAGCACGTGCGGCCAGTCCGCGAGGGCCTGCCAGAACGCGGCCAGCGCACGTGCCCCGCGAGGCAGGTAGCCGGCGAACCGGTACTCCTCGGCCGTGAAGCCGCTCGCGACGACGGCCGTCTCCACCGCGGATGCCCCCGGGAGCACGGTCACGGCCAACCCTGCGTCCCGCACCGCGGCGACGAGTCGTGCGCCGGGATCGTTGATGCCCGGCAGGCCGGCGTCGCTGACGAGGGCCACGCGCTCGCCCCGCTGGAGTCGGGCGAGCACACCCTCGGTGCGCGACGCCTCGTTGTGCCGGTGGTAGCTCATGAGCTCGCGCGCGCGAATCCCGTGGCGCTCGAGCAGCCGGCGGGTGTGGCGGGTGTCCTCGCAGAGAAGGACGTCGGCAGCCTCGAGCTCGTGCAGCACGCGCAGCGTGACGTCGTCGAGGTTGCCGATCGGGGTCGCGCAGACGGCGAGCGTCACGAGCCGGACGCCGCGAGCGCGAGCAGCCCGGCGCCCACGACCCCCGCTTCGGCCCCGAGCTGCGCCGGCTCGATCCGCACCGCCGACGCGGCCGGCTCCAGCGCCTGCTCCGCCACCCACTCGCGCGCCGGCGCGAGGAGCAGCTCGCCGGCGGCCGAGAAGCCGCCTCCGATGGCGACGAGCTCGGGGTCGAAGATGTTGACGAGGCTCGCGATCCCCGCGCCGAGCAGCCGGCCCAGCTCGGCGAGCTCCCGCACCGCCGCCTCGTCGCCCGACTGCGCGGCCGCGACGAGAGCGCGCCCGTCTTCGAGGCCGAGGGCACGAGCGCGCGCGTCGGCTGCCCGCCCGGAGACCATCGACTCGAAGTGCCCCCGCCCCGGGCAGGAGCCGCCGCAGGGCGGCCCGTCGACGTCGACGACCATGTGCCCGAGCTCCGCGCCGACGCCGCGTGCCCCTCGATAGAGCGCACCGCCGAGAACCAGGCCACCCCCGACCCCGGTGCCGAGGGTGAGCATGACCATGTCGCTCGTACCACGTCCGGCTCCGAGCTTCCACTCCGCGTAGGCGGCGGCGTTCGCATCGTTGTCGACGACGACCGGGACGCCGAAGCGCTCGCTCATCAGGCCGGCGAGGTCGATTCCCTCGAGCGGCACGTGAACCGATGCGACCACCCGGCGGGCGATCTGATCGACTCGCGAGGGCACACCGAGGCCGATCCCGGCCACCCTGCGGTCGTCCAACAGTGACTCGACGACTGCGACGAGCCGCGCGAGCAGCTCCTGCTGCGAGCCGAGTGGTGTCGGCTCCTCCACCTGGGCGAGCAAGTCGCCGCCAGGAGCAACGACCGCGGCCGCGACCTTGGTGCCGCCGAGGTCGACGCCGATGACGGGCTGCTCGCTCAGCCCGTTCCGCCCGGGGTCGGACGCGCCTGCAGGGGTGACGCTGGGCGTCTCACGCGCGCGGCTACGATAACCCGCCGCATGGCCCAGCAGGACAAGCCGTACCGCGTGTATCGCGGCGGCCGCGTCAAGGGCAAGGTGCCGACGCAGCCACAGCCCGAGCGCCGGACGGCCGAGCGCAACGGCTCACGACCCCGGCAGTACGCCGGGCCTGGCCCCGTGCGCCCGCCCCGCCGCCGCCGCTGGCGCCGCTGGGTGCTGCTGGTCGTCCTCCTCGTGCTCGTAGCCACCGTGGCCTGGGCGGTCGCCTCGTATCTGGCGGTCAAGAGCGGCGTCGAGACGGCCAACGAGCGACTCGGCGCCCCTGCACGGAACGCGCTCACGCCCCAGGGCGGGTCGGCGCTGACGAACGCGACGCACGTGCTGCTGCTGGGCACGGACTCGGCGCCGATCGCCTCGCGGCGCGGCCTGCGCCACACGGACTCGATCATGCTCGTCCGCAGCGACCCGGGCCACAATCGCGTCGCCTACCTGTCGATCCCGCGCGACCTCCGCGTCGAGATCCCCGGTCACGGGTTCGACAAGGTGAACGCCGCCTACCAGATCGGCGGCGCGCCGCTCGCGATCCGCACCATCCGCAACCTCGGCCTGCCCGTGAACCACGTCGCCATCGTCGATCTCGCCCGGTTCCGCGACCTGATCGACGCGGTCGGCGGCGTCGACGTCACCGTGCCGAAGCCGATCCTGTCCAAGTTCGACTGCCCGCTGAAGACGAACGAGCAGTGCGCCGACTGGCCGGGCTGGCGCTTCCGCAAGGGCAAGCAGCACATGGACGGCCGCCGCGCCCGCATCTACTCGCGCGTGCGCACCAACCTGCTGGACCCGGCCGAGAGCGACATCACCCGTGCCGCGCGCCAGCAGCAGGTGATGCAGGCGCTGACCAGCAAGATGACGAGCGTCGGCACGCTGCTCAGGATGCCGTGGACGGGCGACACGCTGGCCCGGCCGCTCGCGACCGACCTGTCGGCCGGCGAGTTCCTCGCGCTGGGCTGGCGCCGTTTCCGGGCTGGTGACGGCCGCACGCTCCACTGCCGCCTCGGCGGGTCGGCCTCCAGCACGGGCTCGATCATCCCGGAGGGGGACGACCTGCGCGAGGTCATCCGCATGTTCGAAGGGCTGGCCGCACCGCAGCCGCCGCCGCCGGGCAACATCTACGGCGCCGGCTGCCGCACGGGCCGGACGCTGCTCTCCGACTAGGGCTTCGGCGTCTCTGTCTTCTTCTCTTCCTTGGGCTTCGAGTCGCCCGTGGAGGCACCCTCTCCGTCCTTGCCCGCGCCGTCTCGCCGCTTGTTCCCGCGGCCGTAGTCGGTGGCGTAGAACCCCGAGCCCTTGAAGTGCACCGCGACGGGATAGAGGACACGCTCGAGCGGCCCGCGGCCGCAGACCTGACAGGCCTCCGGCGGCTCATCGTTCATGCGGTGAAACAGCTCGAAGACATGCCCTTCGGGGCACTTGTACTCGTAGAGAGGCACCACTCACACGCTAGCAGCGTGCTCGGCGGCATCCCGCTTGCCAGGCGCGTTTCCGAGGCGGTCTTCCGCGTCGGCGTCGGCATCTGCGCGGCTGCCGTCGCCGCATTCCTCCTCGCTCGCCTGACCGCCTGGCCGCCGCACGAGGACGAGACGCTGGCGCTCTTCGTGGGGGACGACTCGCTGCTCGACGTGCTCGCGACCGTACAGGGCGAGCGCGGCGGCGCGCCGCTGCACTTCCTGATCGCTTGGGCCGTCGGCGGGCTCGGTGGCGGGCTGACCGAGCTGCGGCTCGCCTCTGCCGCCCTGGCCGTCGCGGCCGTGCCGCTCGTCGCGCTGCTCGGGGCGCGTCTCGCCGGGCGCGCCGCGGGCCTCGGCGCCGCGGCGATCGTCAGCGCGAGCTGGATGCTGCTCTTCCACGGCATCTACGCCCGCATGTACAGCCTCTTCCTGGCCACCAGCCTGCTCTCGTACCTGGCGCTGCTGCGAGCCGTCGAGCACGGCGGCGCCCGCCGGTGGACGCTCTGGGGGCTGGCCACGATCGTCACCGTGGCGGCTCACCCGTACGGCGCGCTCGTCGTGGGCTCGCAGGGGCTGTACGTCCTGCTCCGTCGCGCTCGGCTGCGGGAGGCGGTACCGGCCTTCGCGATCGTCGGCCTGATCGGGACGCCGTTCTGGTACAGCGACCTCGTCCTGGCGCGCCGGTTCGAGGTCGGCGTCGGCGGCGGCGGCCAGAGGCTCGACGGGCCGATCGACGTGCTCGCCTACCTGGCGCGCGCCGCCGGCGACGCGACCGCAGGGTGGGGCCCGGTGCTGGGCGCCGTGCTCCTGCTCGCGCTGGCGGGGCTCGTCGCGCTGTGGCGGACGAGACGCGACGCGGCCGCGCTGGTCCTGATCGTCTTCGCCACGCCCGCGCTCGCGCTCCTCGGTGCCCGGCTCGGCTCCTCGGCGGCACCCGAGTCGCGGCACCTGATCTTCGCGTTGCCATTCCTCGCGGTGCTGATCGCCCTAGGGCTGCTGGTGGCCGGCGGCAGGTCGCGCGTGCTCGCCCCGGCACTACTCGTCGCGCTGCTGGCGGCGGAGCTGGTGTGGGCCCACGGGCGCACGCCCCTCCTCTTCGAGGGCGAGCCGGGCGCGAGAGCGGCCGCGCGGGCCGACGCCTCCGCGTGGCTGGCGGAGACCGGCCGGCCGGACGACGTGCTCTTCGGCTACGACCCGCTCTTCCTTGGCGCCTGGGAGCGCGACCGCAGCGTCTCGCGCCTGGTCGTTCCCCGGGCGGACCCGGCGCTCGCCCTGGACACCCTGCAGGAGGCGGGCACGCTGGGACGCGGCGTCTGGGTGCTCGACGCGAGCGACACGAACAACTTCGCGCCCGCCGACACGATCGAGCTGCGCGTGCCACGTCCCGCTGCCACGTTCGAGGCGCAGACGTTCGGCCCCTTCCTCGTGGTGCGCACGCTCGAGCCCGTCGTGACGCCCGGCCGCTTTCTGGAGCTGTCGTCGAACGTGATGATTACCGGCAAGTCGCTCCATCTCGGCGACGCCGACATCAACTTCGTGACGGTGCGAAAGGCGGCCGATCAGCTCTCGCGCGAGCGCTCCGCGTCCACGAGCTCCCGGTAGCACGGGGCGTCCTCGAACGCCGCCAGGCCGGCGGGCCGCTGGCCGGCGCGGCGCCGGCGACGACGCGCCGTCGCGAGCACGGCCGACGCCCCGAGCAGGCTGCCGAGGATGAACGAGCGGAGTCGCTCTGCGCCGCGATCCGGCTCCATGACAGCATCTTCGCATGCGACTCTGCACCCTCGGCGACCTGCTCCTGGACGTCATCGTCCGGCCCGAGGAGGCACCGGCCACGCCGGCGTTCGAGCGGCGCGCGGAGACGGCGGTGGGAGCGGGCGGGCAGGCGGCGAACGTCGCCGCCTGGACGGTGGCGCTCGGCGCGGAGGCGCGCTTCATCGGCAAGCGCGGCGACGACCCGGCCGGCGAGATCGCGACGCGCGAGCTCCGCGCCCGCGGCGTCGAGGTCGTCGGCCCGGTCGCTCCGGGTCGGAACGGGGTGGTCGTCTCGCTCGTCGGCCCCGACGGCTCCCGCACGATGCTCTCGGACCGCGGCGTCGCTCCCGACCTGCGCGCCGGCGAGGTCGAGGCTGCCTGGCTCGCCGGGTGCGACGCCCTCCACCTCTCGGGCTACAGCCTCTACCGGAGCCCGATCGACGGCGCCGCGGCCCGGGCGGTCGCCACGGCGAAGGCACTCGGCGCGCGGATCAGCGTCGACCTCTCCTCCGCGGCAGCCATCGACGCCTTCGGCCCCGACCGGCTGAGAGCAGTGCTCGGCGAGCTCGCGCCGGACGTCGTGTTCGCCAACGAGGACGAGGAGCGGGTGCTCGGCGGCCCGGCCGACGCGCGCACCACGGTGCTGAAGCGAGGGCCCGACGGCATCGTCGTCCGAGATGCGAGCGGCGAACGCGCCCTGCCGGCGCCGGCAGCCGACGTCGTCGACACGACGGGCGCCGGCGACGCGCTGGCGGCCGGCTTCCTGGTCGGCGGCCCCGAGCTCGCGCTCGCGGCGGCGGCCCGCTGCATCGCCCGGCTCGGCGCCATGCCGACACCGCGCAAGTAACAGTCTGTTACAAGGCAAGGGTGCTCGTCCTCAGCGAGGAGATCCGGGATGCGCTCGCCGCCGGGCGGCCCGTCGTCGCGCTCGAGACGACGCTGATCGCCCACGGCTTCCCGCCGGGTGACGGCCTCGAGGTCGGGCGCGAGAGCGAGGACGCCGTGCGCGAGGCCGGGGCAGTGCCGGCGACGGTCGGCGTGCTCGATCGGGCGCTGCGAGTGGGGCTGGCGCCGGAGGAGCTCCAGCGCTTCGACGCTGCGGCGCGAAAGGCCGGCCCCGGCGAGCTGGCTGCCTGTGTCGTCTCAGGGGCCGTCGGCGCGACGACTGTCGGGGGCACGCTCGCGGCCTGCCGCGCCGCCGGCATCTCCGTCGTCGCGACCGGCGGCATCGGCGGTGTCCACCGCGGTTTCCCCGCCCCGCCCGACGTCTCGGCCGACCTCGGCGAGCTCGCCCGCACCGCTGCGCTCGTCGTCTGCTCGGGCGTCAAGTCGCTCCTCGACGTCGAGGGCACCGTCGAGGCGCTGGAGACGCTCGGCGTGCCCGTGGCTGGCTGGCGGACGGAACACGCTGCCGCGCTTCTACACCGCGGCGGGCGGACCGCCCCTCGCCACTCGTCTTGACACTGCCGCCGACGCGGCGCAGCTCGCCCGGACCCACTGGTCGCTCGGCGGCCACGGCCTGCTGCTCGCCCAGGCGCCGCCCACCAGCCTCGACGTCGACGCCCTGATCGAGGAGGCGGTGTCCCGTGCGCTCGCGGACGGCGTCCGTGGCGGCGCGGTCACGCCGCGCGTGCTCTCGGAGCTGCACGAGCGCAGCGGAGGGCGGACGCTCGCGGTCAACCGTGAGTTGATCGTCGCGAACGCCCGACTCGCCGCCGAGGTCGCGGTCGAGCTCTCCGGCCGCTAGCGGAGCGCTGCGGGCTACGAGATCGCGCCGAGGAACTCGTCGATCGTGAGCGCCGTCAGCGTCTCGAACGTGGAGGAGCCGCGGGCGCCGAGCGCAACCGAGACGCGCGCGATCGCCGCCGCGTCCTCGGCCTCGACGACATTGATGAAGTCGTACGGCCCGAGCGTCGCCCACTGGTGGACGACCTTGGCGCCGAGCTCCTCGACGTCGCGGTTCACTTCGCGCAGCCGGTCGGGGTTCGCGCGCAGGGTCTGAACCCCCTGAGGCGTGAGCTTGGACAGCAGGATGTACGTGGGCATCAGGCCTCCTCGGATCGACGCCGCGACTCTAATCGAGCCCGCTGGTCGACGTAGAGCAGTGCGCTCCCGACGAAGAGGAGCGGCGAGATGACGAGGTCACCGAGGAAGACGGCGATCCGCTCGGTCTGGTCGCCCTGGCCGCGCAGGAGCAGCACGAGCACCGTGCGCGTGAGGAAGTAGACGATCACGAGCGTGGAGAGCGACCCGAGCGCGTGGACGTAGTCGGCGCGGGCGAGCCGGGTCGCGCGGCGGAAGCCGTCCCACACGCCGAGCCGCTCGGCCAGCACGACCGGCACGACGAGCCCGACGAAGGCGAGCCAGGCGAGCCCCGGCAGGACGAAGCCGAGCATCAGCACCGGGAAGGGCAGGAAGGCGAGCAGGCCCGCCCCGAGCGCCCGCAGCACTTCCGGCCTGCCCGGCCGCAGCTCGAGCACGACGGTGGCGGCGCGGATGTACGCCAGCGTCAGCAGCACGGCGCCGCCCGTGAACATCGCGGCGAGCCACGCCACCTGCGAGCGCCCCGTCAGCGCCTGGTCGAGCACGGCGGGGGCGAGCCCGAGCGGCAGGATCGCCCAGAAGCGGCGGCCGTAGAAGCGAATCGACTCGGCGACGAGCTGCCCGACGGTGCGCACCTCGGGCGGCAGCGGCGGCGGCAGCGGCTCGTCCCGCGTCCGCCGGCGGGTGGCGCTACGAGCCAGCGATCTCGTCGGCGAGCTGCTCGGCCTCGTCGACGAGCACCGAGAGCGCGTCGAGCCCTGCCGACCAGAAGCCGGGATCCTCGATGTCGAAGCCGACGCGCCGGGCGAGCTCGCCCGGAGGCGCCGAGCCGCCGGCGCGGAGCAGGTCGAGGATCGGCTCCACGAGCGACGAGCCCTCGTCCACGTAGCGGCGATAGATCGCGAGCGAGAACAGGTAGCCGAACGCGTAGGCGTAGACGTAGCCCGGCACGGCGATGAAGTGCGGGATGTAGCTCCACCAGGTGCGGTAGCCCGGGGTGATCTCGACGGCGTCGCCGAGCAGGTCGGCCTGGGTCGAGCCCCAGACGTCGCACACGCGCTCGACCGAGAGCTCGCCGTCGGAGCGGCGCACGTCGTGGACGGCGTCCTCGAAGCGGTTGATGGCGATCTGCCGGAAGGTGGTCGAGAGCGCGTCCTCGATGCGGCCCGTGAGCAGCGCCAGGCGGGCCTTCGGGTCGTCCTCGCGGTCGAGCAGGAGCTCGAACGTGAGCGCCTCGCCGAACACGGAGGCGGTCTCCGCGAGCGTCAGAGGCGTGCGGGCGTTGAACAGGCCGAGATCCTGGGCGAGGTAGCCGTGGAGGCCGTGGCCGAGCTCGTGGGCGAGCGTGAGCACGCTGCGCCGCTCGCCGGCGTAGTTCATGAGCACGTACGGATGCACGCCCGGGACGCTGGTGGCGCAGAAGGCTCCCTGCACCTTGCCTGGCCGGACGGCGGCGTCGATCCAGGCCCCGTCGAAGAAGCGGCCGATGATGTCGCCGGCGCGCCCGTCGAAGCTCGCAAACGCCTGCAGCACCGTCTCGCGCGCGTCATCCCACGCGATGGTCGCAGGCTCGTCCTCGAGCGGCGCGTAGCGGTCGAAGTCGTACAGCCGGTCGAGGCCGAGCAGCTTTCGCTTGAGGCGGTAGTAGCGCTGCGGGATGTCGTAGCGCGAGGTGAGCGCCTCGACGAGCCGGTCGACGGCCTCGTCGGAGATCTCGTTGGAGAGGTTGCGCGCCGAGATCCAGCGCGGGTAGTTGCGCAGCCGGTCCTCGATCGCCCGCTCGTTGAGGATGGTGTTGAGGACGTAGGCGCGGGTGCGCAGGCCGGGCTCGAGCGCGCCGGTGACGGACTCGGCGATCTGGCGGCGCTCGTCCTGGTCGCCGATCCGCGTGAGCTTGGCCAGCGCCTCGTCGAGGGGCACCTCGCCGTCCGGGAGGTCGACGCGCAGGTCGGCGACGAGCTCGTCGAAGAAGCGCACCCAGGCGCTCGACCCGGTGACGGACTTCTCGGTGTCGATCCGCTCCTCCGGCTCGGTGAGGACGTGCGGCTTGTAGCGGCGCAGGGAGCGGAGGTGGTTCGCCCAGCGTTCCAGGGCGGGGTCGGCGAGCACCTCCTCGGCGCGATCGTCGTCGACGCCGACCCACTCGAGGTCGAAGAAGAGGAGCTGCGTCTCGACCGCGGTCGCCTGCTCGCGCGCCTTCTGCGCAAGCGCGCCGCGCGTCTCGTCGGACGTGTCAGCGGTGAAGCGGAGCTCGGCGTAGACACCCGCCCGCGTGGCGAGCGACTCGATGCGCTCGAGCTCGGTCACCGCCCCAGCGAGCGCGGCGGCGTCGAGGCCGGCCACCTTGCCGTGGTAACGCTCGCGGAACGCGTTCGCGTCGGCGAGGGCCTGCTCGAGGTCGGAGCCGAAACGGGGATCGTCGGGGGCCGCGTAGAGGTCACCGAGATCCCACTCGACGGCCTCGGCACCGGTGGTCGTCGTCGCCATGGCCGCAGACCTTAGCTGGGACACGAAGCGGTCTCCACCAGAGTGCCCGGCTCCTCAGCCAGGGAGCGTGTGCCCTCTTGACCGGCTCCTCCGCCCCGCTCGGGCAGAAGCCTCCGAACGTTTCCGCGTGCCGGGCGATCCTTATGGACGAGAATGCTCGGATGGATCCTGCACTCCCCGGGATCGGGCGCGCTGCCGCGGCCGGGGATCCGGAGGCAACGAACCGCTTGCTGCGCGAGCTCACGCCGGACGTCGTGCGCACGGTTCGCCTCATCGTCGGCTCGGGCTCGGCGGCCGCTGAGGACGCTGCACAGGACGCGCTCTTCGACATCGCGCGCGGGATCGGGGGCCTGCGCGATCCTGAGGCCGTGCGGATCTGGGCGCTGCGGGTCGCAACGCTCCGCGCGTACAAGGTGGCGCGGCGCGAGCGGCTGCTCGCTCTCCGTCGCGCTCCGGCGATCACCGACGAGCTCGCCGCCCACGCTCCCGACTCGCAGGCGGCCGCGCTCAAGGATGCGTTCGACCGGCTCCCCGCACGGATGCGCTCGGTGGCCGTGCTCCGCCTGCACGCCGGCCTCTCGGAGGCCGACGCGGCACAGGCGCTCGGCTGCTCCGTCGGCGCGGTCAAGTCACAGCTGCACGAGGCGCGCCGGCGCCTCGCCTACACGCTCGCGAGCCACGAGGTCACACCAGTGACCCGGCGCGCCGAAGGGGCCGCGCCGTGAGCCGCGAGCCCCTGCTCGAGGACGGCGAGCTCGCCCGCGTCCTCCGCCTGTACGAAGGCCCTCCCCAGCCCCGGCCTGTACTCGGGCGGGCCGGCTCGCGGCCGAGCAGGCTCGCCCTCGCCGCCCTCGTGCTGGTAATCGCCGCCGGCTCGGCCGCGGCCGCCGTCGGGCTCGTGACCGGATCGGGAACGAGACACCACGCTGCGCTCGATCCCGGCGGCTGCATCACCACCCTCACGCTCGCGGGCAGGCGGTACGTCGAGCGAGCCGTGGGAACGAGCCTGCCGGCGCCCGGCCGCCGGCTCGGCAGCGGCGTCTGGCGACCCTGCGGCTCGCCCACGACGACGGTGCCGGCAACTGCGCTGGCGGGCGTCGATGCGCGGCGGGCCGTCGGCGTCCGGGGCCGCCGCGGCGTGATCTACGTCGCCGCGCCCTGTGCTCGCACCCCGGCCGCGCAGCTCCTCGCCTGCGTGCGCGCCACGCCGTGATCGCCGCCGTCAGCCAGCCGGCCTTCTACCTGACGCTTGCCATCGCACAGGCGGTGATCGTCATCGTCGCGGTCAGGCTGTTCGACCGCTACGAGCCCGAGCCGCTCGCCCTGATCGGCCTGGTCGCGCTGTGGGGAGCCACCGGCGCGGCTGCCATCTCGATCGCCGGCAACCGGGCGGTCAAGGGAATGCTCGACGGCAACGTGCAGATCGTCTTCGGCGACGCCCTCTCGGCGCCGATCGTGGAGGAGCTCGCCAAGGGTGCCGCGCTGCTCGTCGCCGTCATCCCGCTCCGGCTGCTCGCGCGCAGGTTCGGCGTGACCGTCTTCGAGGGCCTCAACGACGGGCTCGTCTACGGCGCCGCCGTGGGTCTCGGCTTCGCGCTGACCGAGGACTTCGTCTTCTTCCTCGACACGGCGCAGACGCAGGGGCTCGACGCCGGGGTCGACCTCTTCACCAACCGGCGCGACTTCTTCGGGCCGGCCGTCCTTCACCACGCGATCTTCACTGCCGCCTTCGGCGCGGGTCTCGGGCTCGCGACCTGGACGGCACGGCGCTGGCTGCGAGTCGTCTTCCCGCTCGCCGGGCTCGCGGTGGCGGTGCTCATCCACGCGGCCAACAACGGGCTGCTCGAGCTCGGCCTGACGCTCCGATACGGGCTCGACACCGCAGCCGCGTGGGCCAGCGGCGGCGCCGTCTCGCCGGTCGTCCACGACGCCGCGCGCAGCTGGACGATCGTCCTCGGCCTGCTCGACTACGTCTACATCACGGTCTTCCTGCTCGCGGCGGTGCTCTGGGTTCGCTACGAGGGGAAGACCATCCGCGCGCAGCTCGTGGAGGAGACCGAGTCGGGCCTGCTCTCGGCGGCGGACGCAGCGGAGGTCACCGACCTGCGCCGGCGGACCGCGCAGGCGTGGCAGCTCGTTCGCAGCGGCCAGCTCGAGCAGTGGCGCCACGAGCGCCAGGTGCACAACCTCGCCGCACGGCTGGCCCTCCTCAAGTGGCGGATCGGCCGCTTCGGCGGCGACAGCGCAGCCGTCGGCCGCGTTCGGCGCCAGCTCGCGACGCTCGCCGCTTTCGAGCCGCGCCCCAGCAAGATCCCTGCCCCCGCGACGCCACTCGTCGGACGCGAACCCGAGCTGGATCAGGCGGCTGAGTTGCTTCGGCGTCGCGAGCTTCGCGTGCTCACGCTCACAGGGCCCGGCGGCGCGGGCAAGACGCGGCTGGCGATCGAGCTCGCTACCAGGCTGCAGGATCGCTACCCGAGTGGGGTGTTCTTCGTCCCACTTGCGGATGCCCAGAGTGCCGACGCCGCGATCGCAGCGATCATCGAGACGCTCGAGCTCCGCGAGCGGCCCGGCGAAGGCCCCCTCGAGACGCTGAAGGACGAGCTGCGCGACAAGCACCTGCTGCTCCTGCTCGACAACCTCGAGCAGGTGCTGGTCGTCGCCGAGCCGCTCGCCGAGTTGCTCCGAGCCGCTCCGCGCATTCAGGTCGTCGCAACGAGTCGCGAGCGGTTGCGCGTGGCGGCGGAACAGGAGCTGGTGCTCGGTCCGCTTCCGCCCGACGACGCGATCGAGCTCTTCGTCGCGCGCGCCCGTGCGGTCGACCTCGGGTTCAAGACGACGGGGGCCAACCGTGAGGCGATGGAGCGCATCTGTGCGCGCTTGGGCGGGTCGCCCCTGGCCATCGAGCTCGCGGCCGCGCGCACCAACGTGCTGACGCCGACACAGATAGCAGCGCGCCTGGAGAGCTCCCTTCTCGGCGCTGCCGGAGAGGGCTCGCGCGACGCACCCGGACGTCATCAGACGCTCCACGCGACGATCGCGTGGAGCTATGACCTGCTTGGCGAGGAGGAACGCCGGCTGCTCGCGCGCCTCGGCGTCTTTGCGGGAGGCTTCGACGTCGAAGCAACGGAAGCGATCGCAGGGGAGGCGCTGGGCCCGCTGGGGTCGCTGATCGACAAGAGTCTCAGCCGCCGCACGATCTCGGGCGAGCTGCTGCGCTTCGAGTTGTTGGAGGCGATTCGTGAGTTCGCGCTCGAGCGCCTCAGCGAAGGCGGGGCCGACCTGGATGCGCGCTCGCTCCACGCGGAGTACTTCCTCGCGCTGGCAGAGCGCGCCGAGCCGGAGCTGCGGGGCGCAGGCCAGCGCGAGTGGCTGCTTCGGCTAGGGCTGGAGCACGAGAACCTGCGGGTCGCGTTCACATGGTGGAACGAGCGGGGCGCGCACGCGAAGGCGTTGCGGCTGGCGGTCGCCCTCGGCCCTTTCTGGGAACAGCGCGGCACGCTCTCGGAGCCGCGCGGCTGGCTCGAGAGCGTGCTGGCGGCAGATGGCGAGATCCAGCCCGAGCTGCACGCCCGCTCGCTGTACGGGCTCGGGCGCCTGGCGATGCTGCAGGCCGACTACGGCGATGCCCAGGAGGCGCTCGCAGGTGCACTCACGCGCTTCCGGGATCTCCGCGACGCCGACGGGGCGATGCGCTGCCTCTGGGAGCTCGGTTTCGTCGCGCTCGTGCAGGGCGATTACGCGCGCTCGCACCAGCTCTTCGAGGAGAGTCTCGAGGCCGCGCGCTCCCTGGGCGACGAGGCAGCGGTGGCCCGGTCGCTGGCGAGCCTCGGGCGGGCGCTCACCGAGCTGGGCGACGCCGATGGGGCCCGGCAGCCGCTCCGCGAGAGCCTCGCGATCCGCCGGGCGGCGGAAGGCACGCGCGACATCGCGAACTCGCTGAGCCTCCTCGGCCGGCGCGCGCTCGTCGCAGGCGAGCTGGACGAGGCGCGGGCGAGCCTGGACGAGGCGGTCTCGCTGGCGCGCGGCCTCGACGACCAGCTCCGGCTGGCGGAGGCGACCTACTTCCGCGCGCTCGTTGCGCTCGAGGAGGCGGACGACGTGCGCGCACACGAGCTGCTGGCGGAGCGCATCGGGCTCTGTCGCGAGCTCGGCGACCGGCTCGGCATCGCCGAGTGCTTCGACGCCGCCGCACGGATCGCTGCAGGCGACGACGAGCGCGCGGCCCGGCTGCTCGCCGCTGCGGACGCGCTGCGAACCCTCGTCGGGGCGCAGGCGTGGCCGCTCGAGCGCGAGCGGCGCGAGGCGACGCTCTCAGGCGTGCGCAAGCGTCTCGGCGAGCGGGGGTTCGGGGACGCAACGACAGACGGCGCGGCGATGTCGAACGAGCAGGCGATCGGGCTCGCACTGAGCAGGATGGGGGGCGACGCCGAGCGGGCGTCGCCCCCCACCGTCTGAGGTCAACCGCCCCTCAAGCTCAGTTGGGCGCGTTGGTAACAGCGTTCCAGCAAACGTTCGGCGAGGGACCGGCCGCGGAGTTCACCAGGCACAACTTGCCGTAGGCGAACGCCACGGTTTCGTTCCCGTCGGCGCCGTCACCGGACTGGTTCAGGCTCTTGACGTAAACCGTGGTGAAGGTGTAGGTCAGCGCCGTCCCGACCTTGAACGTCATCGACGCGATGAGCTGGCCCTTTGCAAGCGTCGAGAACAGATCGTTGGACACGTTGTCGATGTTCTTCGAGATCGCGAAATCTCCGAACGCGAACTTGCCGGCGCCGGCTCCTGACGTCGCGGACGCAACCGTCACGGGGATCGCGCCGCCCCAGCTCCACGAGCTCACCTTGAACCCCTTCCCGGCGTTCGGGATGGCGGGGATGGAGAGCGATGCGTCCGCCGCGGTCGGCGCGCTGCTCCCGATCGCCGCCTTCCGGGCTGTCGAGTCGTCATCGCCTCCCATGCACCCGGCGGCGACCACGGCGAGTGACGCAAGCAAAGCGAGCACTCCGAACCTCTTCATCGGCTCCTCTTTCTCTTCGGTTGACAGACGCTTCCTCGGTGGTAAGGAGCCGTGGCGCACGCAAAAGGTTGGGCGCGGCTCCAACCGTTCCGCGTCGACGCTACAACCTTGCGGCGACCGCTACAAGCACGCGATCACGAGCTGGGGGCGTCCCGAACGCCCGTCGCGTGGTCTCCTGCGTCGCATGTCTCCACCCCCGATGCTTGGCCGTTGCACGCGAGCACGGAAACCGCGAAGCTCCCTGCCCGGCCGCTAAGAGGGGGGAGCAGGAGCGCATGGCTTACACGGTCTTCAGGCCCGGCGAGCTCGAGTGGGTGCGCCGCGACGACGGCTCAGACCGCTCCGTCGCGCGGCTCTCGGACTCGATGGCGCAGATGCGCGCGAACGTCTGGCGCTTCGGGCCGGGCACCAAGGGTGTCCGCCACGCCGAGCGCGTGCAGGAGGAGCTCTTCGTCGTCCTCGTGGGCGAGCCGACCATGTACCTGGGCGACGACGCCGAGCGGGTCGAGCTCGCCCCCGGCGTGCTCGTCGTGGTCGAGCCGGCGACGCCGCTCCAGGTCGCGAACCACGGGGACACGGACGCCGTGGTGGTGATCGTCGGCGCGCCGCCCGAGGCCGGGCAGGCCGAGTATCTGCCCGACGCTCCCGGGCTCTAGGCCCGCGCCGGCTCGGCGACGCCGGCTTCGGCGCGCTCGAACGTGAGCTCGCCGTCGCGGGCGTCCACCCGCACGGTGTCGCCGTCCGCGAACTCCCCCTCGAGCAGCCTGAGCGCCAGCGGGTTCTCGACGAGCCGCTGGAGCGCCCGCTTGAGCGGCCGCGCGCCGTAGGCGGGATCCCAGCCAGTCTCGGCCAGGCAGCTCCTTCGCCCCTTCCGTCAGTTCGATGCCGAGGCCGCGGGCGGCGAGGCGGTCGCGGATGCGCACGAGCTGCAGCTCGACGATCTCCCCGAGCTGCTCGCGCGAGAGCGGGTGGAACTCGATCACCTCGTCGATCCGGTTCAGGAACTCCGGGCGGAAGATGTCACGCATCGCCTCGGCCGAGCGAAGGTTCGAGGTCATGATCACGACCGTGTTGCGGAAGTCGACCGTCCGGCCCTGCCCGTCCGTGAGCCGGCCGTCGTCGAGGATCTGCAGCAGCACGTCGAAGACCTCGGCGTGCGCCTTCTCGATCTCGTCCAGCAGGACGACCGAGTAGGGGCGCCGCCGCACCGCCTCGGTCAGCTGGCCGCCCTCCTCGTAGCCGACGTACCCGGGCGGGGCGCCGACGAGCCGGGCGACCGTGTGCCGCTCCTGGTACTCGGACATGTCGAGCCTGACCATCGCGCGCTCGTCGTCGAACATGAACTCCGCGAGTGCGCGCGCCAGCTCCGTCTTGCCGACGCCCGTCGGCCCGAGAAAGACGAACGAGCCGATCGGCCGGTCGGGATCCTGCAGGCCCGAGCGCGCGCGGCGAAGCGCGTTGGCGACCGCCGTCACCGCCTCGGCCTGACCGACGACGCGCTCGTGCAGCCGCTCCTCCATGTGGATGAGCTTCTCGGTCTCGCCCTCGAGCAGCCGTGACACGGGCACGCCGGTCCAGCGCGCGACGACCTCGGCCACGTCGTCCTCGTCGACCTCCTCCTTCACCATCGGGCTGTCGACGACCTGCCCGTCTCGCTCGGCGAGCTCCTTCTCGAGCTGCGGCAGCTCGCCGTGGCGGATCTCGGCGGCGCGGTTGAAGTCGCCGGCGCGCTCGGCGCGCTCGTACTCCATGCGCAGCTCGTCGATGCGGCGCTTGATCTCGGCGACGCGCTGCAGCGCCTCTTTCTCGCGCGACCAGCGCGCGCCCAGCTCGTCCCGCGCCCCCTTGGCCTCGGCCAGCGCGCGCTCCACTGGCTCGCGCACGTCCTCCGTCTCCTTCGCCATCGCCGCGAGCTCGATCTCGAGCTGGCGCACGCGGCGCTCGGCCTCGTCCAGCTCGAGCGGCTGCGACTCGATCTCCATCCGCAGGCGGGAGCCGGCCTCGTCGACCAGGTCGATCGCCTTGTCGGGCAGGAAGCGGTCCGAGATGTAGCGGTCGGAGAGCACACCGGCCGCGACCAGCGCCGCGTCGCGGATCCGCACGCCGTGGTGCGCCTCGTAGCGTTCCTTGAGCCCGCGCAGGATGGCGATCGTGTCCGCCACCGAGGGCTCGCCGACCATCACCGGCTGGAAGCGGCGCTCCAGGGCCGCGTCCTTCTCGATGTGCTTGCGGTACTCGTCGAGCGTCGTCGCGCCGATGGCGCGCAGCTCGCCGCGGGCCAGCATCGGCTTCAGCATGTTGGCGGCGTCCACGGCGCCTTCGGCGGCGCCCGCGCCGACGATCGTGTGCAGCTCGTCGATGAAGAGCACGATCTCGCCGGCGGCGTTGGTGATCTCGGCGAGCACCGCCTTCAGCCGCTCCTCGAACTCGCCGCGGTACTTCGCGCCGGCGAGCAGCGCGCCGATGTCGAGCGCCCAGACACGCTTGCCCTTCAGTCCCTCGGGCACGTCGCCGGCGACGATGCGCTGCGCCAGCCCCTCGGCGATCGCGGTCTTGCCGACGCCGGGCTCGCCGATCAGCACCGGGTTGTTCTTCGTCCGCCGGGAGAGCACCTGGATGACGCGGCGGATCTCCTCGTCGCGGCCGATGACCGGGTCGAGCTTGCCGCTCTCCGCGAGCGCGGTCAGGTCGCGGCCGAACTTCTCGAGCGCCTGGTAGGTGCCCTCGGGATCCTGGCTGGTGACGCGCTGGCCGCCGCGCACCTCCTGCAGCGCCTGCAAGACCTGCTCCCGGCGGAGCACGTCGAGCGCCAGGAGCAGGTGCTCGGTCGAGACGTATTCGTCCTCGAGCGTGCGCGCTTCATCGAACGCGCGGTCGAGCGCCTTGCGGAAGGCCCCCGAGATCTGGGGCTGCAGGTTCTCGGCCCCCTGCACCGAGGGGCGGGCGACGAGCCGCTGCTCGGCCTCGGCGCGCATGGTCTCCGGCGACGAGCCAGCGCGCTCGACGAGCGTCCGCGGCAGCTCCTGGTCGAGCAGCGCGAGCAGCAGGTGCTCGGCGTGTATCTCCGGGTTGCCGGCGCGGCGCGCCAGCTCCTGCGCCGCAGCGACGGCCTCCTGGCTCTTGATCGTCAGCTTGGTGAAGTCCATGGCTCCTCGGACAGCGCTTGCAACAGACTGTTACTTGCCCCGTTAGGCACGGCGGCGGGTCGGGGACGGGGGGGCCGGCGGGCGGTAGACGACGAGGTCGCGCCGGTACTGCTTGTGCACCGCGGCCACCTCCTCGCGCAGCTGGCGCTCGAGGCGGGCGATCCGCGCCTGCGCGCGCTTGAGCTCGTCCTCCATGCGCAGCACGAGCTCGACGCCGGCGAGGTTGAGCCCGAGCTCGGTGGTCAGCCGCTGGATCAGGCGGAGCCGCTCCAGATCTCGCTCCGAGTAGAGCCGCGTGTTCCCGGAGGTGCGCTTGGGCCGGACGAGCCCCTTCTGCTCGTAGACGCGCAAGGTCTGGGGGTGCATGCCGACGAGCTCGGCGGCGATCGAGATCATGTAGCGCGGGCGGTCGTCCATCAGGCGTGCCTCCGCTTGAGCCAAACCCGGTAGCCGACCAGCAGGACGAGAAACGCCAGCAGCAGCCCGAACGACGGCCAGCTCTGGGGCTGCAGGTCGAGGAGCGCGTAGAGCGCCACGAAGACGGCGGCGATCGCGGCGAAGCCCGCCAGCTCACGTCCGGTCAGCGTCACGCGACCAGCCCCTCGCGCGGGTTCTCGCGGGACACCTTCTGCAGCTCCTCGAGCAGCTCCCGTTCCTTCTTCGTCAGCTTCTTGGGCACGGTCACGCGCACGCGGGCCAGCACGTCACCGCGACCCGTGCCGTTCAGCTTGGGAGCGCCGCGGCCCCGGATCCGCAGCAGCTTGCCGTCCTCCGATCCCGCGGGCACCTTCAGCGAGACCGCGCCCTCAGGCGTGGGCACGTCGACCGACGCGCCCAGCGCCGCCTCGGCGTAGGTCACGGGCACGGTCACGACCAGGTCGGCTCCGCGCCGCTCGTAGATCGGCGACGGCTCGACGCGGGTGACGACGAACAGGTCGCCTGGGCCGCCGCCGGCCGAGCCTGTCTCGCCCTTGCCCTTGAGCCTGATGCGGGTGCCGTCCTTGACGCCGGCTGGGATCTTCACGGTGTAGCGCTTCGTGCGCCGCTCGCGGCCCGACCCGTGGCAGCGCGCGCAGGGATCCTCGATCACCGTGCCGTTGCCACGGCAACGCGGGCAGGGCTGCGAGAGCGCGAACATGCCCTGGCTCTCGGCGAGCACGCCGCGCCCGTTGCACTCGGGGCAGATCTTGGGCGAGGTGCCGGGCCTGGCGCCCGAGCCGCCGCACTCGGAGCACGCCGTCTCCACCTCGACCGGGATGCGTGTCTCGATCCCGCGCAGCGAGTCCTCGAACGAGAGCCGGACCTCGGCTTCGAGGTCGGCGCCGCGCATGCCGCGCGGGCGCTGCTGGCCGCGGCCGCCGCGCATGCCGCCGCCGCCGAAGATGCCGCCGAGGAAGTCGCCCAGGTCCCCGAAGTCGACGTTGTCGGACCAGCCGGCCGGGCCGGCGCCGCCGCCGGGACGGCCGTTCGCCGAGCCGAACGTGTCGTACTGGGTGCGCCGCTCCGGCTCGGAGAGGACGTCGTAGGCCGCCTGCACCTCCTTGAACCGCTCCTCGGCGGCCTTGTCGCCCGGGTTGCGGTCGGGGTGGTGCTCGCGCGCCAGCTTGCGGTACGCCTTCTTGATCTCGTCGGCGGACGCGGTCTTCGTGACACCGAGGACGTCGTAGAGACTCTTAGTCGCCGCCACCGTCACCCTCTCCGGCCGAGACGACCACCCGCGCGGGGCGCAGCACCAGGTCACCGAGGCGGTAGCCCCTCTGCGCAACCTGGACCACCGTGCCCTCCTCCTGCTCGGACGGCTGGGAGAGCAGCGCCTCGTGCACGTGCGGATCGAAGCGGCCGTCTGCCTCGATCTCCTCGAGCCCCTGACGGCGGAGCACGTCCGCCAGCGCCCGGTGCACGAGCCGAACGCCCTCTTCGAGCTTCGCCTCCTCGTGCTGCTCGGCCGCCTCGAGCGCGCGCTCGAGGTCGTCGACCACGGGCAGCAGGTCGCGCAGCAGCCGCTCAGACGCGCGCTGGGCGAGGAGCTGCTGGTCACGCGCGACGCGCTTGCGGTAGTTGTCGAACTCGGCCGCGAGCCGGCGCAGGTCGTCGAGATGCTCCTGCGCGCGCGCCTCGGCAGCCGCGAGCGGGTCGCCGTCCGGGTCGCCGTCCCGGTCGGCGGCCGCCTCGTCGGTCGGGTCGGTCCCCTGCGGGGACAGACCCTGGTCGCTCGCGTCGGCGGGGACAGTCCCGGTCGGGGACTGCCCCTCGTCCGTGTGACGCCCGTCGCTCATGAGGAGGTCTTGGCCTCCTCGTCGATGACCTCGTAGTCGCCCTCCTCGACGACCTCGTCCTCCGAGCCGCCGCCGTTGCCGCCGCCCGAGGAGGCGGCCTGCGCCGTCGCCTGGGCGTAGACCGCCTCGGCGAGCTTCTGCGACGCCTGCTGCAGCTCCTCGGTCTTCGCGCGGATCTCGCCCGCGTCCGAGCTCTCGAGCGACTGCCGCAGCTCCATGACCCGGCCCTCGATCGTGGCCGCGTCCGCCGCATCGAGCTTCTCGCGGTGCTCCTTGAGCGAGCGCTCGGTCTGGTAGGCGAGCGTCTCCGCCTGGTTGCGCGCATCGGCGAGCTCGCGCAGCTTGTGCGCCTCGTCCGAGTGCGCCTCGGCCTCGCGGATCATCCGCTCGACCTCGTTCTGCTCCAGACCCGAGCCGCCCTCGATGCGGATCCGCTGCTCGTTGCCCGTGCCGAGATCCTTGGCGGACACGTGGATGATGCCGTCCGCGTCGATGTCGAAGGAGACCTCGACCTGCGGCAGGCCGCGCGGCGCCGGCGGGATGCCGACGAGCTGGAACTTGCCGAGCGTCTTGTTGAACCCGGCCATCTCCGACTCGCCCTGGAGCACGTGCACCTCCACCGACGGCTGGTTGTCCTCGGCGGTCGTGAACGTCTCCGACTTCTTGGTCGGGATGGTGGTGTTGCGCTCGATCAGCTTCGTGAACACGCCGCCCTTCGTCTCGATCCCGAGCGACAGCGGCGTCACGTCGAGGAGCAGCACGTCCTTGACCTCGCCGCGGAGCACGCCTGCCTGGATGGCCGCGCCGACGGCGACCACCTCGTCCGGGTTGACGCCGCGATGCGGGTCCTTCCCGATCAGCTCCTTGACCTTCGCCTGCACCGCCGGCATGCGGGTCATGCCGCCGACGAGGACGACGTGCTCGATGTCCTTGGCCTCGAGGCCGGAGTCCGAGAGCGCCTGCTTTGTCGGGCCGACGGTGCGCTCGAGCAGCCCTGCGACCAATTCCTCCAGCTTCGCCCGCGTCAGCTGCTGGTCGAGATGCTTCGGGCCCTCCTGGGTGGCGGTGATGAAGGGCAGGTTGATCTGCGTCGTCATCGTCGATGACAGCTCGATCTTGGCCCTCTCGGCAGCCTCGTAGAGGCGCTGCAGTGCCATCCGGTCCTGGGCCAGGTCGATGCCCTGATCCTTCTTGAACTCGGCCGCCATCCAGTCGACGATCGCCTTGTCGAAGTTGTCGCCGCCGAGGTGGTTGTCACCGTTCGTGGCCTTGACCTCGTAGACGCCCTCGGCGAGCTCGAGCACCGACACGTCGAAGGTGCCGCCGCCGAGGTCGAACACGAGGATCGTCTGGTCGGACTCCTTCTCGAGGCCGTATGCGAGCGAGGCCGCGGTCGGCTCGTTGATGATGCGCACGACATTGAGGCCGGCAATGCGGCCGGCATCCTTGGTCGCCTCGCGCTGCGCGTTGTTGAAGTACGCGGGGACGGTGATCACGGCGTCCGTCACGGGCTCGCCGAGGTAGGCCTCGGCGTCCGCCTTCAGCTTCTGGAGGATCATCGCCGAGATCTCCGGCGGCGCGTATTCCTTGTCCTCGGCCGTGACGCGGACGTCGCCGTTCTGGCCCTCGAGGACCTCATAGGGGACGATCTTCATCTCCTCGGAGACCTCGCCGAACTTGCGCCCCATGAAGCGCTTGATCGAAAAGATCGTCGACTGCGGGTTTGTCACCTGCTGGCGCTTCGCGGGCGCCCCGACGAGCCGCTGGCCGTCCTTGGTGAACGCGACGACGGACGGGGTGGTGCGCCCGCCCTCGGCGTTCGGGATGACCGTGGGCTCCCCACCCTCGAGCACGGCCATCGCGGAGTTGGTCGTCCCGAGGTCGATTCCGATGGTCTTCGCCATAACGCTTCGCTCCTTGCTCTCGCTGGTTGTGCTGAGAAAATCTAAGTGCTTTTATAGCAGATGTCTGGCGCCCTGGAACCGGCGGTCCAGGCGGCGTATAACTCGCTTGTGTCCGCAGGCGAGATCCCCCGGGAGGAGCTGACCAGCGCGCTCGAGGCGCGCCGCGAGCTCGGGCCGGAGCTCGAGCCGCACCTCGTCGACGGCTTCCTCGAGCGGGTCGGCACGGCGATCGACCGGCGCGTCGACGCTCGCCTGGAGGAACGGACGGAGCGCCAGGCGCCGGGGCCGATCCACCTCGGGCTGCCGCTTGGCTCGATTGCGCTCGGCATTCCCGTCACCGGCGCAGCAGGCAGCACGGTCGGGCTCGCCGGGGTCATCGTCGCCTGGATCGCGATCGCCCTGATCAACGTCGCGTACGCGCTGCGCCGCTAGTGCCTCGACGCGGTCGGCGCGCGCGGCCGCGGAGCGCGGCCCGCGACTAGCCTGCGCCGCCATGCGTGTCGCGCTCGCAACGTGTGCCGAGGTGCCGGGCGGCGACGACGACGCGCCGCCGCTGATCGCCGCGCTCAGCGACCGAGCGGTGCGGGCCGAGCCCGCCGTGTGGGACGACCCGGCGGTGGACTGGCAGCGGTTCGACCTGGTGGTGCTCCGCTCGACCTGGGACTATGCGGAGCGGCGCGACGAGTTTCTCGGCTGGGTGGAGGCCCTCCCTGCGGCGCTGAACGACGCTGGGGTCGTGCGGTGGAACACGGACAAGCGCTACCTGGCCGAGCTCGCGGGGGCAGGCGTCCCGGTCGTCCCGACGACCTTCCTCGATCCCGGCGACCCGCTCCCCGAGCAGGCGGCTCCGTTCGTCCTCAAGCCCACGGTCTCTGCCGGCAGCAGGCAGACCGCGCGCTACGACCCTGCGGAGAGTGGCCGGGCGCGAACACATCTCGCCGCGCTCCACGCGGAGGGCAGGGCGGCGATGGTGCAGCCCTACGTCGGGCAGGTCGACGACCGTGGCGAGAGCGCGCTCGTCTACGTGAGCGGCTCCTTCTCGCACGCAGTGGCGAAGGCGGCCTTGCTCCGCCCCGGGCAGGCGCCGGGCGGCGAGCTCTTCCTCGCCGAGACGATCACGCCGCTGACACCGACACCCGCCGAGCGCGAGGTGGCCGGGCGCGCGCTCGACGCCGTCCCGTTCGCCCGCGACGAGCTGCTCTACGCGCGCGTGGATCTCCTGCCCACGGCAGAAGGCCCGGTGGTGCTCGAGATCGAGCTCACCGAGCCTTCGCTCTTCCTGCTGCAGGCCCGCGACGCGACGAGCCGCTTGGCCGACGCGATCGCGGGCGTGCTGGCCGCGGGCTAGAGGCGGTCCTTGACTTCGTCCTTCGCGTCCTCGTACGTGCCCTGGGCGTCGCCCCACTTCTTCTGGGCCTCGCCCTGCTTCTCGCGGGCCTCGTCGCCCGTCAGCTCGCCTTCGGTCTCCTTGAGCGTGCCTTCGATCTTGTCCTTCCACTCACTCACAACGAGCCTCCTCGGTCGGAAAACGCGGTTCACTGGTTCCCTTCCGCACGCGGGCGCTCGCGAAACTCCCTGCTCATGAGACGAAACCCCGGGCGTGGCGAGGACCGCCCAAAAGAGGCGTGCCTCCACCAGACCAGTCCAGGGCCTGGCCCCAGACACCTCCAACCGGGACGTGCCCCCACCGGACAGTCCAAGACTTGCCCAGCGGTGTCCCGCTAGGCTCAGCGCGTGGAGCCGCTACGTGATTCCTGGGAGCGCGAGATCCGCAGCGTGCGCCTGTCGGTCACCGACAAGTGCAACTTCCGCTGCCGCTACTGCATGCCGGCGGAGGGCCTCGAGTGGCTCGGCCGCGACGAGCTGCTCAGCTTCGAGGAGCTCACCCGCCTGGTGCGCATCCTCGCCGCGATGGGCGTCGACGAGGTGCGGCTGACCGGCGGCGAGCCGCTCGCCCGGCGCGACCTGCCCGCCCTCGTCGCCATGCTCGCCGAGGTTCCCGGCGTCCACGACCTGTCGCTGACCACGAACGGCGTGCTCCTCGACCGCTACGCCGCCCCGTTGGTCGCGGCCGGGCTACGCCGCATCAACGTCTCGCTCGACTCCCTCTCGCACGTCCGCTTCGCGGAGATCACGCGTCGCGATGCGCTCGACCGCGTGCTCACAGGGCTCGCCGCGGCCGAGGCCCATCCCGAGCTGAGCCCGATCAAGGTCAACTGCGTCGCCATCCGCGGTTTCACCGAGGCGGAGGTACCCGCCTTCGCGGAGCTCGCCCGGCGCAAGCCCTATGTCGTGCGCTTCATCGAGTTCATGCCGCTCGACGCCGACAAGGCGTGGCGCGGCGATGACGTGCTCACCGGCGCCGAGATCCGCGCGCTCATCGAGGAGCGCTGGCCGCTCGAGGAGATCCCGGCGAAGCCCTCCTCCACCGCGCGCCGGTACCGGTTCGCCGACGGGGCAGGCGAGATCGGCTTCGTCAACCCCGTCTCCGAGCCCTTCTGCTCCACCTGCGACCGCATCCGCCTCACCGCGGACGGCCAGCTCCGAACCTGCCTCTTCTCCCGGCGCGAATGGGATCTGAAGGCGCCCCTGCGCGACGGTGCTTCCGACGCCGAGCTCGAGCAGCTGATCCGCTGGGCCGTCCGCCACAAGGAGCTCAAGCACCACATCAACGAGCCGGGCTTCGTCCGAGCCTCACGCTCGATGTCGCAGATCGGCGGCTAGTCGCTCGCGGGCGCCGCCTCGAGGCGGCACCCGGTCTCGCTCCCGTGGGGAAACCCGGTTTCCCCCGCGGGCCCCCTCGTCGAGCACACGCGACTGCGCGCGTCGTGGCTGCTGGCGGCAGAGCCGCCCTCCGCCGATCAAGACCGAACTCGGCCAGGGCGCGAGGACGGTGCCACGAGGCTCGCCGCCGCCCGCGCGCCTGCCGTCCGCGGCGGCAGGAATCCTGCCGCTGGGCACCAAACGGTCTCATTTACACTGTCTGCTTCGCCCGCGCTCCCAGCCATGTCGACGACCGCCGCAGCCGCTCCCGCCGAACGCCGTTTCCTCCCTCGCGGGTGGGCCGACCTCGGCTTCCAGCTCTCACTCTGGTTCGGCTTCCTGCTCGCCTACCAGGTGGCCCGGGGCGTCGCCGACCGCGATCCGGGGAGGGCGTTCGACAACGGTCTCGCGATCATCGACATCGAGCGTCGGCTCCACTCGCTGATCGAGCTGGACCTCCAGGCCGTCCTGCACCGCTCGGACGCGCTGATGGCGATGGCGTCGTGGACCTACTGGGGCTCCCAGTTCACGGTGCTCGGGCTGACGCTGCTCTGGGTGTACCTGCGCCGGAACGACGCCTTCTACCGGCTGCGGAACACGGTCATGCTCGCCAACGTCACGGGCCTCGTCGGCTACGTGCTCCTGCCGACAGCCCCGCCGCGGATGTTTCCCGACCACGGCTTTGCGGACTCGCTCGCCGGCTTCGGCGGGCTGACGCACGGCAGCGCGGTGATCGAGCTGGCGTCCAACCCGTACGCGGCCGTCCCCAGCCTGCACGCGGCCGACGCCCTCATCCTCGGGCTCGTGATGGCCTCGCTCGTACGCTCGCGGATCCTCAAGGCCGTCTGGCTGGCCTGGCCCGTCTGGGTCTGGATCGTCGTGATGGCGACGGGCAACCATTACTGGCTCGACATCGCCGCCGGCGTCCTGGTCGCAGCCGTGGCCGGCGCCATCGTGTACCGCAGGCCGCTGCGCGAGCGCCTGTCCGCTCGCTTCGCCTAGCCTGGGCCGGATGCCCCGAGCGACCGAGCCCCGGAGACAGCCGGGCCGCCGCGGCCAGCGGCGCCGCTTCCGCGAACGTGCGGCCGCCCCGCCGCCCGACCCGAGCGCCGAAGCGCCGCGCAGAGGCTTCGACCGCATCCAGCGCGGCTACATCGACGGTGTCAGGCGCGCAGCCGCCTCCGGCGTCGGGCACCTCGGCCGCACGCCTGTCTCGCCGAACGCGCTCACCGCGGCCGGCGTCACCTTCTGCGCCGTGGCATCGGTCGTCGTCTACTTCGAGTACCGCAACGAGCTGGCGGCGTTCTGGGTCGGCGCGGCACTGTTCATCACGGGCAGCGTGCTGGACATCCTCGACGGCGCTCTCGCCCGTTCCACCGGGAGGGCGACACCCTTCGGCGCCTTCGTCGACTCGACCACGGACCGCCTGAGCGAAGCCATCATGCTGGGGGCGATCGCGCTCATCTTCATGCGCGACGGCAACGAGCTCGCGCTCGGCGCTCTGATCGGCGCGCTCGGGGGCTCCTTCCTGGTCAGCTACACCCGCGCTCGCGCGGAGGCGCTCGGCCTGCGCGGCGACGTCGGCATAGGCAGCCGCGCCGAGCGCGTCGTCGTCATCTCGGTCGGTCTCATCCTGGCGCCCTGGCTCTCGCTTCAGTGGGCGATCTACCTGCTCGCAGCGACCGCGTGGATCACCGTCTTGCAGCGCGTACTGAGCGTGCGCACGCAGCTTCGCTCACGCTAGCGCGTGCTAGCACTCGAGTGCTAGCAGCCGTCTAGCTCTCCTGCTAGCCTGACTGCGTGGCAACGAACCGCAGCGGCGTGCTGGTGCGTCTCCCCGCCGCCCTCAAGGAGCGGCTGGCCGAGGAGGTGGCGAGCCAGAAGACGGGGCTCAACGATCTCGCCGTCTCGATCCTCGCCGCCCGCTTCGCCGTCCCCTTCACGCCCAGCGGTCGCCGTAGCACCGCTCCGGGCCGCTCCGGGGACGTCCTGCTCCGCATGCCGCGCGAGCTCAAGGAGAAGCTGAGCCGCCGCGCCTCCGAGCGCCGGCGGTCAACAAATGACCTCATCGTCGAGACGCTCGCCGAGCGCCTCGGCGTCGACACGGGAAGGAAACAGATGGCCAGCACGAATGGAAGCCGGAACGGCCACCGCCGCTCCGACGAGAAGGTGCGCGTTGCGATCATCGGCGCCGGCAACTGCGCGAACTCGCTGCTCCAGGGCGTCGAGTACTACAAGGACGCGCCGGACGACAAGTTCGTCCCCGGCCTCATGCACGTCAATCTCGGCGGCTACCACATCCGCGACATCGAGTTCACCGCTGCGTTCGACGTCGTCAAGGGCAAGGTCGGCGTCGATCTCGCCGACGCGATCTGGGCGCCGCCGAACGACACGATCAAGTTCTCCGAGGTGCCGAAGACGGGTGTGACCGTCTCCCGCGGCATGACGCACGACGGCATCGGCAAGTACCTGTCCGAGGTGACCGAGAAGGCGCCCGGCGACACCGACGACGTGGTCGAGATCCTCAAGGAGACGGGCACGGACGTTGTCGTCAACTACCTGCCGGTCGGCTCCGAGCAGGCCACCAAGTGGTACGCGGAGCAGATCCTCCAGGCGGGCTGCGCGATGGTGAACTGCATGCCGGTCTTCATCGCCAAGGGCGGGCACTTCGCGCGCCGCTTCGAGGACGCCGGCCTGCCGATCATCGGCGACGACATCAAGTCGCAGGTCGGCGCCACGATCACGCACCGTGTGCTGACGAGCCTGTTCCGCGAGCGCGGCGTCCACCTCGACCGCACGATGCAGCTGAACGTCGGCGGCAACTCGGACTTTCTCAACATGCTCGAGCGCGAGCGCCTCGAGTCGAAGAAGATCTCGAAGACCAACGCGGTCACGTCGATGCTCGACTACGACCTCGGCGCCGGCAACGTGCACGTCGGCCCGTCCGACCACGTGCCGTGGCTGACCGACCGCAAGTGGGCCTACATCCGCATGGAGGGCTCGAGCTTCGGCGACGTGCCGCTGAACGTCGAGCTCAAGCTCGAGGTCTGGGACTCGCCCAACTCGGCCGGCATCGTCATCGACGCGGTGCGCCTCGCGAAGCTGGCCCTGAACAAGGGGCTCGGCGGTGCGCTCGAAGGGCCGAGCGCCTACCTGATGAAGTCGCCGCCGAAGCAGATCACGGACGACGACGCCTACGAGGCCGTCGAGACGTTCATCCGCGAGAACGCGCGCAAGCCGGCCAAGGTGACCGCGAAGGCGTAGCGGTGTCTCTACGCCGGACCTTCCTTCTGGGTGCGGCGGCCCTGGCCGGGGTCGCCGCGCTCGTCGCCATCGCGGCCGTCCTGAGCGGCGACCTCGGCGAGACCGAGGGGAAGATCTTCGCCACCCTGGCCGCGACGTTCGTCGCCGGCTCGGCGCTCACCTCGGGGGTCGCTCTGCTTGCCCGGCGTGCCTCCCCGCTCGTCGGCTACGCCGGGATCGTGCTCGCGCTGTTCGGCTACGTCATCTGGGCCGAGCAGATCTGGGTCGAGCACGAGAGCGACGGGTACTGGAAGGTGCTCGGGACCGCGCTGATCTGGACGCTCGCCCTGCTGCTCATCAGCACCAACCGGCTGATGCTCAGCTCGCCGCGCCTGATCGGGACGCTCTACCCGGCGACAGCCGCGGCCGCCACTCTCGCCGCCGCGACCTCACCGCCGTGCTACTCCGCGACGAGGAGACGGGCTGGCAGTTCTTCGCGGTCCTGCTCATCCTGGCCGTCCTCGGCGAGGTGCTGGCACCGATCCTCGAACGCTATACGGAGTCCGCGGACTCACCGGGGGAGCGCCCGCTCGGACGTCTTGCCGGCATCGAGGTCGTAGCGGTCACGGGACGACCTCGCACGCTTCGCTTGGGAGACGAGGAGCTCGTCCTGCGCAACGACGAGGGCGTCGTCGTGCGCCCAGTCGACCGAGCAGTGACGGCGACCCGGGGCGGCGACGTCGCGCCGCCGCCCCGAGCGCCGCTGGACTAGCGAATCTCCGTTACGAGGGTCGCCGACGGCGACGCCTCGGGCGGAAGACCGGCGAAGGAGACCCGGCTCTCGATCGTCGTGTGAAGGGGCACGACGTCCGGGACGGCGGTCGCGACGAACAGGTCGCGCGTCTCTCCGGCCGGCACCTCGCCGACCTCCCACGTGAGGCTGTGGCTCACCGGGTCGTAGGTCGTTCCGGCGGCGGCGACCAGGCGCTGGTCGTCGTCGAGCTCGTGCTTGATCTTGCAGCCCTTGTCCTTGCGCTGGCCGTTGTTGCGGTACGTGACGGTGTAGAGGAGCTGGCTGCCCGGGCTGACGCTGTACGGCCCCTGCAGCTCGACACCGTCCTCCTCGTCGCACTCCTCATCCTGCTGCTTGGGCGGCGGGACGGTCTTGTTGGCTCCGGGAACCGGCGGCGCGGGCAGCGTCACCTTGTAGACGTCGATCGCGCTGCGGCCCGCCTCGCCCAGCGCGAAGTCCCCGGTCGCTCCCCAGTACGTCCACGTGCCGTTGGCGTTCTGCTGGGTCTTGAAGATGTGAGAGACCCACTCGTTCGCGTGCTCCGGGATGAACCAGCCCGCCTCGCGGAACCGGACCGTCCCGTCCTTGTACTCGGTGAAGTCCACGACCTGCGTCCCCTGGGAGTACCAGCCCATGAAGATGCGGTTCTGGCCCGGGATCTGCTGGAAGACGTGCGCCGTGCAGAGCGACGTCTGCGGCTTCGTCCGAATCGGCGCCCGGTAGATCGCCTTCGCTCCTTCCGGGGTGCGCGCGTACGGCTCCCATGCCTCGGCAGCCGTCGACGGCAGGGTCGTGTCGAGGGCGTTGACCCGATACGCGTGAATGCCGCCGTTCCCGGCCGTGTTGTCGACTCCAGGCGAGCACGACGCGCCCGGCGGAACGACGCCGCCGCCGCGCTCGTCGGTCGCGAGGATCAGCCGGCCGGAGCCGGAGAGCTCGAGCTCGTGATCGAAGTCGATGTCCTGGTCCGAGCTGTAGGTCGGGGTCGCCGCTCCTCCGGCTCCCCGGCCCATGTGGTGAACGCTGCCCACATAACGGACGCCCTGGAGCGACGGCGCACCGCTGGCGAGCCACGTGGGGATGTCGAGGTTCTCCCCGTTCTTGCCGATCACGCAGTCGGTGACGAGCGCCCCCGTGCCGAACGGCGCCACCGACGAGCTCGCGCGCAGGTTGCACGGGAGCGGCGTGCCGCGCGGCTTGCCGGCCTTGTCAAAGGCACCGCCCATGTCGAGCACGATGGCCGCGTTCCCCGACCCGCAGGTCAGCAGGTCGTTGGCGTAGATCTCGAGCTCATGGCAGCCGTAGACCGACCCCTGGCTCGTATGGCCGAGGGCCATCTCCGTGGTCGGGAACCGGTAGCGGTACACGGTCGGCCGGCAGAGGGTGCGCTTCTCGGCGACCGTCGTCCCGGCCGGGAAGAACATGCACGAGGAGAGATCGACGACCTCGAACCCGTCGAGGTCCCAGCGATCGCCGGAGCCGGGTACCTCGTTCTGGCGCTTTCGGCCGACGACCGACACCGCGTCGGATGTGACGGCGTAGGCGATCCAGGGCCGCTTCGGGTCGACGTTGACGGTGTGCGCCTCCCCGACGTGGCTCGTGAGGGCGATCTCGACTGGGTCGCGGACGTTGGTGATGTCGACGATCTCGAGCCCGCCCTGAGGGGCTCCGACGAAGCCCGCGACACCCTGGTCGTGGCAGCGACCCTCGGCATCGGTCGCGTCGATGATCAGCTGGGCGTCCTTGCGGACGGCGAGCATGTTCGGCGCGTTGAGGATGGTCGCGCCCTTCGGGGTCGCCTCGACGTCGTGCTGAAGGCCGAGCGCGGCCGCCGGGTTGCTGAGACAGGAGGCCGAAGGCTGGCTCGACACGTACGACGGGGCGACCGCCCCGCCGCGGGTCAGCTGCACAATCGTCTGGCCGCCGCCGTTCGGGCCAATCCCGAGAGTTCCGACCGCCGCGTAGGTCTCACCGCCCTGGGTGAAGAAGTCGATGTCGGTGTGCGGATTGCCCGTCGGAAACGTCGTGACGAGCTCCCAGCGCGCGCCGGGCCCACCGCTGTTGAAGCCGGTGCCGGCTGGCGCGTTGGCCGAGAACGAGGGCATTGGATGATCGAACTCGTGCGCCGCCGCCCTCGACGTGAAGGCGACGAGCAGCAGCGTCAGCACGAGGGCGAGACGGACAGGAAGTCGTCTGCGCCGGGCCGCAGTAGATGACATGGAAAACCTCCTCATTCTTGACACGATCCCCAGTGGTGTCTGACGCATACCCCAGTCCGCGTGATCTCTAACGCCGTGAGCTGAGTCGTGCCCTGTGCATCACGGCCGTAGGGGTCTTTACCCACGAACGTGTCCCGTTCTGGACGAGCGCTCGTAGTGCTTCTGGCGCCCTGCTCGCTCAGGGACGACGCATAGACTCGCTGGCGCCCATGGCGCTACGCGTCTGTCTCGTCACGCCGTTTGCCTGGTCGCAGCCGCACGACGTGAACGAGCACGTCGCCGGCGTGGCCGCGGAGTTGCGCAAGCGGGGGCACGACGTCACCGTGCTCGCGCCCTTCGAACCGTGCTCGCGACCTGATCGCGGGCCGTCGTGCGCTCGAGGACGGGCTGGCCGCCGATGTGATCGCGCTCGGCCCTGCTCTGCCCGTCTCGCGACGCAGCGCGCTCGGCGTGCCCGTCGGCGTCCGCACCAATCTCGTCCTCGCGCTCGCGCCGCGGACGCTACGACGTCGTCCACGGCTTCGAGCCCGGGCTCCCGAGCCTCTCGTACCTGGCCCTGAGAGATGCTCATACGCTCGCCGTCGCCACCTTCCTCTCGCCTGAACGCCTCGCGCTATCCCGCCGGCCAGGAACCAGCGCCTGCGGCTGCTCGCCCGTCTCGACGCGCTCGTCGCGACCTCGCCGCTCACCGCCGCCGCTGCCGCCGAGCGCTTCCCCGGCGACTTCCGCGTCGTGCCGCTCGGCGTCGACCCTGCGCTGCCACCGGCCGGGCGCAAGCGACGCCTGGTCGTCGCCGAGTGGCGCGCCGGCGAGCGGCTGCTCGGCCGAGCAGTCGCCCGCGCGCTCGGCGAGCTGCCCGACTGGGAGCTCGTCTTCCTGCGGACAAACCGCTTGAGCGGCCGCCCGCCGCTGCCGCGGGCGCTCGCAGGCCGGGTCCACGTGCGGACGCTGCGTGACGGCGCCGCGCGGGCCGAACTGCTCCGCGAGGCCGCGATCTTCGTCCCCTCGCCCACGGGCCTACCGCGGGCACTCCTCGAGGCGAAGGCCGCAGGCGCCGCGATCGCCTCTCCTCCGGGCCTCGCCCAACAGCCCGAGCTCGCCTCGGCGGCCGTCGCGCGGCTCGCCGAGGATCGAGAGCTTCGTGATCGGCTGGGCCAGGAGGCGCGTCGCGACGCCGAGCGCGAGTCGTTCGCCGAGGTCGCCGCCGAGCTCGACGCGGTCTACGAAGAGCTCGTCGCCAAGCGCCGCGCGCCGACGTCCGGCTCGCTCGGGCGCAGCGCGACTGGCTGATCTGCGACCTGCACATGCACACGTCGTGGTCGCACGACTGCGCTGTCGAGCCTGCCGAACTGCTCGACCACGCCGAGGCGATCGGCCTCGGCGCGATCGCCGTCACCGACCACAACGTCTTCGGCGGCGCGCAGGAAGCGGTCGAGCTCGCCCGCGGCCGTGACCTGATCGTCATCCCGGGCGAGGAGATCAAGACGGACGACCAGGGCGAGGTGATCGGACTCTTCCTGCGCGAGGAGATCCCGCGCGGGATGTCGTTCACGGACACGATCGCAGCCATCCGGGCGCAGGGCGGCGTCATCTACCTCCCCCACCCCTTCGATCGACTGCATGCCATCCCGGATCCCGCCATGCTGCACCGGCACCTGGGGGACATCGACGTCTTCGAGGTCTACAACGCGCGGCTCCTGTTCGAGAGCTTCAACGAGGAGGCGCTCCGCTTCGCGCGCAAGTACGGGCTGACGATGGGGGCCGGCTCGGACGCCCACGTGCTGCAGGGGGTCGGCACCGGCGGCCTCCGCATGCGCGCCTTCGACGGGCCGCAGGAATTCCTTCAGAGCCTCGCGACCGCCGAGGTGCTGCGGCGCCCGAAGTCGCTCGCCTACCTGCAGAGCCTCAAGTGGATGGCACAGGTTCGGGAGCGCATCGGAGCGGGCGACCCGCTCTAGGGGAACGCAGCGAGAGCGCGAACGTAGAGACTGTGGGTGCGACCCCGTCAAAGCGGTCCGGCAGGAGCCGTCCGCCGCGCAGGCAACTAGAGGATCCGGTGGGCGTCAGCTCCTCAGGCGACGAGATCTACGAGCGCTACCTGCAGAAGGCGATCGCCGAGATCAACGAGCTCGGCGACGAGATCACGCGGGCAGCCGGCGAGCGGACGCCCGTGCTCGGCTCCGGGCACCCCCTCGCGGACGTGCTGCTGCTCAAGTGGGCGCCGCAGCGCTCGGAGGCCCAGGAGGGTGTCGCGTTCTTCGGCCGCGCCGGCCAGGCACTGCTGAAGTCGCTCCAGCGGCTCCGGGTCGACCCGATGGAGGTGTACGGCACGAACTGCGTCAAGTTCGAGGGCGGCGAGGCCGACGACACTGCCCGCGAGTGGCTGCTCCGCGAGCTGCACATCGTCCAGCCGAAGCTGGTCGTGGTCATGGGTGAGCGGGCACGCGCGTTTCTGAACGCCGCCGGGTTCCCACTCGCCCGAGAGCTTGCCGAGACGACCGGGGAGCTGCAGCAGCTCACGCCGACGATCGAAGCGCTCGTGGTGCCCGACATCGACGAGTCGCTCGACGAGCAAGCGACGAAGACCGCATTCTGGAACGGCTTCAAGGCGCTCGGGGCCTGGTGGGCCGAGCTCCCGCCCTACTGATCCGGGCACGGACCGCGCGCGCTCGGGCGACCTGATCCCGGCCGCCGTCGGCTCTAATGGCGAGATGCGCTTGCGGTGGCCGAGCGAGGAGCGAAGACGGTGGCTGGTCGCCGCGTTCGTCGGGCTCGCGCTCGCCCTCTACTACGCGTTCGGCGACTCGCTCGGGACGCTCTCCCTCTGGGGCGAGACGCTCCTCATCGCGCTCGTGCTGATTCCGGCGGTGTTCGTCCTGGTCTGGGCGGCGTTACCGTTCCGCACCGCTCGCGGGTTGGGGCTGCTCGCGCTCGCGCTCGGCGTGCTGGCAGCCACGCTCGAGGCGGGGGACGTCGAGACGCCGGCGAACTTCGCCAAGCTCGCGGCGATGACAGCCGTCGGCTTCTGGTTCCTCGGCTACTTCGACCGCCTGTCGCTGGTCGTCCTGGTGGCGGCGATGATCCCCGTAATCGACTCCTTGTCGGTCTGGCGCGGGCCGACGCGGCACATCGTCACCGAGCAGCGTGAGATCTTCACCACGCTCTCGTTCGCCTTCCCGGTGCCGGGCGGCGCGGGCTCGGCCAATCTCGGGCTTCCCGACCTGCTGTTTTTCGCGCTCTTCCTCGGCGCCGCCATACGCTGGCGGCTGCGCGTGAACTGGACCTGGATCGCGATGGTGCTCGGGCTCGCGGCGACGATGGCGCTCGCGGTCAGCTGGGATGTCGGGGGTCTACCGGCCCTGCCGGGAATCTCGATCGGGTTCCTGGTGGCCAACGCCGACCGGATCCTGCGCGACCTGCGCGGCCGGCGGTCCGAGCTCGGCGGCGCCAGGCACTCCCCGTCCTCGGAACACGTGCCCGACGGCGGCTAGGCACTCCCGCCGTCGAGCGGGGCCGCAGGACCTTGTGGCTGTCAGCCACTGAGCAACGGCGTCGCGAACCGACGGTGCCACGCCACCCGGGACGACTCTCGTGGCGGTCGGCCACACCGTCGGCGATCGTCCTGAAGGAGCCACGTGCCTTCCGACGTCATGGCGCAACCAGAGAGTCTGCTGCGCAGCCCCAGCGGGCTTCGACGCCCGAGACGCGAGTGCTGAGCGAATCGCTACTCGCTCGAGCGCGTGAGCACCGTGACGGTCTCGACGTGAGGCGTGTGCGGGAACATGTCCACGGGCCGCGCGCGCTCGAGCCGGTAACCCCAGTCGTCCGCGAGCCGCTTGACGTCGCCCGCGAGCGTCGTCGGGTTGCAGGACACGTAGACGAGCCGCGGGGCTCCGACCTCGCCGACCCGCTTCAGCGCCTTGCCCGCAAGACCCGCCCGCGGCGGATCGACGATCACCACGTCGGGCTCGCCGGTCCGTTCTCGCAGCTCGCTCAGCACCTGGCCCACGTTTCCCGCGAAGAAGGCCGCGTTCGTGATCCCGTTCAGATCGGCGTTCTCGAGCGCACAGGCGACCGACTCCTCCGACACCTCGACGCCCCACACTGTCAGCGACGACGCGGCCAGCGAGAGCCCGATCGTGCCGATGCCGCAGTACAGGTCCCACAGCGTCTCTCCGCCCGTCAGCCCGGCCATCTCGCCCGCGAGCCCGTAGAGCACCTCGGCCATCGCCGTGTTGGTCTGCAGGAAGGCGTTCGGCCGCACCCGGAAGCGCAGCTCGCCGATCCGCTCCTCGATCGCGTCCTCCCCCCAGAGCAGCGAGGTCGGCAGGTTCGTGATCTCCGCCGGCGTGTCGTTCACCGACCAGTGGATCGAGCGCACCTCCGGCAGGCGGCGCAGCACATCGACGAAGTGCTCGGGCTCGAAGCGCTCACCCGGCGCGGTCACGAGCTGGACCAGCGCCTGGCCCGTGTTGCGCCCCTCCCGGACGACGAGATGGCGAAGGTAGCCCGTGCCGTCGGCCTGGTCGTAGGCCTCTAGCCGCTCCTCCCGAGCCCAGTCGCGCACCACGGCGCGAATCGCGTTGCCAACGTCGGTCGTGAGCCAGCAGCGCTCGAGCTCCAGCACCTCGTCCCAGCGTCCGGCCTTATGCAGGCCGAGCGCGGGGCCGGACGGCGTGCGCGTAAAGGAGTACTCCATCTTGTTGCGATAGAAGAACGGCGACTCGGCGGGCACGATCGGCTCGAGCGGCGGCTCGGCGAGCCCCGCGAGCCGTACGAGCGCGTCGCGCACCTGTGCCTCTTTCGCGCCCAGTTGCGCCGCGTACGCCAGATCCTGGAAGCGGCAGCCGCCGCAAGTCGGGTAGTGGGCGCACGGCGCGTCGACGCGTTCCTCGCCCGGCTCGAGCACGTCAACGGCGAGCGCCTCGGCGTGGTTGCGTCGCACCTTGGTCACGCGCGCACGCACGAGATCGCCCGGCAGGCCTCGGCGGACGAAGACGACGAAACCGTTCAGGCGCGCGACGCCGTTGCCGCCGTACGCGAGCGACTCGACTCGAAGATCGACCTCCTCGTCCAGCTTGACCGGCGCCGCCATTCTTGGAGGTTAGGCGACGTCACGTCGCACGGTGAGCGCCGTGCCGACGGCGACGAGGGCCAGGCCGTAGGCAAGAGACAGCCCGACAGCCGCCGCGGTGGGCAGATGGACGTCGCCCCCGCTCGCGCCAGCGAGCTCCGTCAGCACCCGGCCAGGCAGGTAGCGACCCACGTCGTCGTAGAGGCCGAACACGAGCGGCTCGACGACCAGGAACCAGACGAAGCCCAGCACGATGGCCAGCGCCTGGCCGCGCACGATGGCGCCGAGGCCGACACCGAGCGCTCCGTAGATCGCGGAGCTGCCCACCATGCGTGCCGCCCGTCCCCAGACGTCGCCGAAGGAGACGCCGGGGTCGCCGCCGATCCAGACGTAGGCGATCGCGAGCCCGAGCCCAGCGGCTACGACGGCAAGCAGCGCACCGGCGAGCGACGCGGCTGCAGCCTTCGCGGCCACGACCCGCTCCCGGCGCGGCACAACCAAAAAGGTGCCCGTGATCGTGCCGTGCCGGAACTCCCACGTCACGACGAGAACGCCGAGGATCATGGCGATGACGCCCGCGAAGCCGGCAACGGCGAGGATGTCCGCGAGCGTCGACTCCGGCCTCGGCTCGTCGGAGCTCACGATGTTCCCGACCGTGCCGAGGACGACGATCGCGAGCAGCGGCATCACCAGCCCGACGACGGTCCGCGGGGTAGTGCGAAGCTTGAGCAGCTCCGAGCCGACGAGCCTCACGCGGGCGGCTCCGATCCCTCGGTCAGCTCGAAGAACGCCTGCTCGAGCGTGGCGCGCTCCGCGGTGAGCTCGTGCAGGACGATCCCGCTCGCCGCCGCGAGCTCTCCGATTGCGTCCGGCTTCGACCCCGAGACGATGAGCGCCCCGTCCGTCTCTGTCACGTCGGCACCCTGGCGCGCGAGGAGCTCGCGCAGGCGGTGGGCGTCGGGGCTACGCACGCGCACACCGCCGGACGCGCGCGCCATCAGCTCTCGCGTGGTGCCGCTCGCGACGAACCGGCCGCGATGGATGATCACGATCTCGTCGGCGATCATCTCGACCTCGGCGAGGATGTGGCTCGAGACGAGGATCGTGCGGCCGCGGCCGGCCAGCTCGCGCAGGAGATCGCGGAGCCAGCGGACGCCGGCGGGGTCGAGGCCGTTCGCCGGCTCGTCGAGCACCAGGACCTCGGGGTCGCCGAGCAGCGCCGTCGCCAGGCTGAGCCGCTGCCGCATGCCGAGCGAGTAGCCACCGGCGCGGCGCTTCGCGGCCGCCTGCAGGTCGACCAGCTCGAGCACCTCCTCGACGCGCGTGAGAGCGATGCCCGCCGCCTGCGCGACGACGCGCAGGTGATTGCGGCCCGACCGGCCCGGATGGAAGGCGGTGGCCTCGAGCACCGCGCCCACCTGCCGCTCCGGGTCGCTGAGATCCCTGTAGCGGCGTCCGAGCACCGTCGCCGAGCCCGCGGTCGGGCGCACGAGACCGAGCGCCGCCCGCATGGTCGTCGTCTTGCCGGCGCCGTTCGGCCCGAGGAAGCCGGTCACGCGCGCCGGCTCGACACGGAATGAGAGATCGTCGACCGCGACCGTCGAGCCGAACCGCTTGGTCAGCCCGGCGACCTCGATCACGCCAGAGCCGTGAGCAGCACCTTGCGCGTCCGCGGCCCGTCGAACTCGCAGAAGAAGATCCCCTGCCAGGTTCCGAGCGCCAGCCGGCTGTCCGCCACCGGCACGAGCACCTGCGGTCCCGCGAGCATGGCCCGCACGTGCGAGGGAGCGTTCTCCTCGCCGTCCTCGATGTGCTCCCAGCCCCAGCCGTCGCCCACGATGCGCTCGAGGGCCCGCTCGAGATCACGCGCGACCGCCGGGTCGGCGTGCTCGTTGATCGTCACGCCGGCGGTCGTGTGGGGCACGTACACGAGCAGAGCAGACGCCGACCCGAGCTCCACGGCGTCCCGCACCTGCTCGGTGATGTCCAGGACCTGCGTCCGCCGCTCGGTCTCGAGGGTCAGCTCCGGCACGCCGCTATCCTACGGCGCGCCTTGGCCAGCGCCCCCCCGACCACTGCCGATCTGGAGGCCTACCGCAGCGAGGCCGACCGCCTCGAGGCCGAGGTGCTGGAGGAGTGGTACCTCCACTACGCGGGCCACAAGGACACGCTCGAGCTGGAGCCGATCTACGAGCGCCACTCGGCGCTGACCGACCTCGAGCGCGTCCGTTCCATCGGCGAGGCGGCCGACGACGACCGCACGCGCGCGCTCTTCCGCTGGGCGTGCGAGAGCCACCTGACCGACCTGACGAAGCAGCAGCTCCAGCGGGTCGCCGAGCTCGAGGCCGAGCTGCACGTCGAGGTCGACGGCGAGTCGATCCCGTTCCGGATGGTGCAGCCGGCGATCTCGAACGAGGCCGACCCGGCGCGCCGCCGCCGGCTCCACGAGGCGGCGATGGCGCTCCGCGACGAGCACCTCAACCCGGTGCTGCTCGACGCGGCCGTGGCGCACCGTGACGCCGTGCCTCGACTCGGCGCCGGCGACTACCCCGACCTCTACCGGCGGCTCGGCTTCGATCTCGACCGACTCGCCGACGACTGCCGCGCCCTCCTCGATGAGACCGAGCGCACCTGGGAGCAGCGCGCCGACCGGCTCCTGCGCGAGCGGGCCGGCACCAGTCTCGACGAGGCAGGCCCGTGGGACGTCCCGCGCGTGATGCGGGCCGAGGCCTGGGACTCGGACTTCCCCGCCGAGCGGATGCTGCCTGCCCTCGAGGGCACGCTCCGCGATCTCGGCATTGACCTCCGGTCGCAGGAGAACGTGCACCTCGACGTCGAGTCGCGCCCGAACAAGAGCCCGCGAGCGTTCTGCGCGCCGATCGAGGTGCCCGACCGCGTGATGCTCGTGATCCAGCCGATCGGGGGTCTCGACGACTGGCGCGCGCTCTTCCACGAGGCCGGTCACACCGAGCACTACGCGCACACCGATCCCGGTCGCACTATCGAGGCGCGGCGCATGGGCGACGCAGCCGTGACGGAGGCGTGGGCGACGCTCTTCGACGGTCTCGTCAGCGAGCCAGCCTGGCTCGAGCGGCGGCTCGACGTCTCGCGCCCACGCGAGCTGGCCGCCGAGGGCGGGGTGCTCGATCTCTACTTCGCCCGCCGGTACTCGGCCAAGCTGCTCTACGAGCTCGAGTTCTACCGGGCCGCCGATCCGGCCTCGATGCGCGAGCGCTACGTGGAGATCCTCGGCGACGCGCTCAAGATCCGGCCGAGCCGCGAGAACTACCTCTTCGACATCGACCCGGGCCTCTACGTGACCGAGTACCTCCGCTCCTGGGCAACCGAGGCGCAGCTGCGCGACTACCTGCGCACCGAGTTCGGCAACACGTGGTTCGCCCGCCGGGAGGCGGGCGAGTTGCTGCGCGAGCTGTGGTCGGAGGGCCAGGAGCGGCTTGCCGACGAGCTGCTGCGAAGCCTCACCGGCGCTCCCGTCGAGATGGCGGCACTCGGCGAGCGGATCCGCGAGAAGCTGGCCGCGGCCTAGAGCGCGCCGCCGGCAGCCGCCGGGGCCCCGACCGCCTCACCGGCATCGCCGACGGGCTGCCGGGCGAGAAACTCCTCGACCGCGAGCAGGTTGCCGGTCGCTCGCTCGACGACGGCGAGCAGCGTCGACATGCTCGCGACCTCCTCACGCTGCTCCTGCAGGAACCAGTGCAGGAACTGCTCGCCGACGAGGTCGTTCTCCTCGCGCGCAAGGGCCGTCAGCGCGCTGATCTGCTCGGTCACGCGCCGCTCCTGCTCGAGGGCGAGCGCGACGGGCGCGGCGGCGTCGGCGAACCCGGTCCGCGGCGCCTCCACCCCCGGGACGACGACGTCCTCGCCGGCGTCGAGCAGGTACTGCACCAGCATCATCGCGTGATTTCGCTCCTCCACCGCCTGCCGGTAGAAGTGCGCGGCCAGGCTCGGCAGCGTCTCGGCGTCGAAGTACACGGCGATCGCCACGTACTGCTGGGACGCGCCCAGCTCGTGGCCGATCTGCTGGTTCATCGCCTGAGGGAAGCGAGCCATCGGCTCGACTCTAACCCGGCCCACCAGGGCCGGGCGCGGCTCCGTCCGCCGCTGCTGCCTAGTCTCTGCTCCGCATGAGGCGAACGCGGGTGCTCATCGCGGGTGCTGCCGGCCGCGACTTCCACAACTTCAACGTCGCCTACCGGGGCCGCGAGGAGGTCGATGTCGTCGGCTTCACCGCCACGCAGATCCCGAACATCGACGGTCGCGTGTATCCGGCCGACCTCGCGGGCGACCTCTATCCCGAGGGCATCCCGATCTTCGCCGAGGACGACCTCGAGGCCCTCGTCCGCCGGTATGCCGCAGACGAGGTCGTCTTCGCCTACTCGGACGTGACGCACGAGCACGTCCTGCACGTCGCCTCCCGCGCCCTGGCGGCGGGCGCCGCCTTCCGGCTGCTGTCACCGCGCGAGACCGCCATCACGTCCGAGCGCCCTGTGGTGGCCGTGTGCGCCGTGCGCACGGGGTCGGGCAAGAGCCAGACGACGCGCTACGTGGCTGCGCTCCTGCGCGCATCCGGCCGGCGCGTCGCCGTGCTCCGCCATCCGATGCCCTACGGCGACCTCACTCGCCAGGCCGTGCAGCGGTTCGAGCGGTACGAGGACCTGGAAGCCGCCGACTGCACGATCGAGGAACGTGAGGAGTACGAGCCGCACCTGGCGGAGGGCACTCTCGTGTTCGCCGGCATCGACTACGGCGCCATTGCCGCTGAGGCCGAGCAGGAGGCGGACGTCCTGCTCTGGGACGGCGGCAACAACGACACGCCGTTCCTCACGCCGAACGTCCACATCGTCGTCGTCGACCCGCACCGCGCCGGGCACGAGCTTCGCTACCACCCGGGCGAGACCAACCTGCGCATGGCCGACGTCTGCGTCGTCAACAAGGTCGACACGGCCCCCGCAGAGAGCGTCGCGGCCGTGATCGCGACGATCGAGGCCACGAATCCACGCGCCGAGATCGTGCGCGCGGCCTCGCCGTTCGAGGTCGAGGGAGGAGGAGACGACCTGCGGGACAAGCGCGTGCTGGCGGTCGAGGACGGGCCGACGCTCACGCACGGCGAGATGGCCTACGGCGCCGCGGTGCTGGCCGCCCGCGCGCACGGCGCCGAGCTCGTCGACCCGCGACCGTTCGCCGTCGGGTCGATCGCGGAGACGTTCGCCGCCTATCCGCACGTCGGCCCGCTGCTGCCCGCGATGGGCTACGGACGTCGCCAGATGGAGGAGCTGCGCGAGACGATCGACCGCGCCGAGGCGGACGTCGTCCTCATCGGCACGCCGATCGACTTGCGGCGCCTCATCGACCTCGACGGACGGGCCCGGCGGGTCAGCTACCGCCTCGAGGAGATCGGCGAGCCGACCCTGGCCGGCGTGCTGCGGCGCCACGGCGTGATCGGGCAGCCGGCGCTCGTGTGACCGCTGCGGCGGCCTGCGAGCACACACGCGGCCGACGGAGCTCACGCTGACCACGGTCGTCGCGCTGGGCGGCAACGCCCTTCTGGGTGCAGGCGAGCGCGGCACGGCGGCCGAGCAGCTCGCGCGACTGCGCGCGACGATCGCAGAGCTCGCGCCGCTGCTCGAGGAGCCCCTCGTGCTCACGCACGGCAATGGGCCTCAGGTCGGCCACGGGCTGCTGCGCCAGGAGCGCGCAGCCGACCAGGTTCCGCCCCTGCCGCTGTGGCTCGCCGTGGCCCAGACGCAGGCCGAGATCGGGTCTCTGGCCGTGCTCGCGCTCCAGGAGGCCGGCCACCGCGCCGCCTGCGTGCTGACGCACGCGATCGTGGCTGCCGACGATCCGGCCTTCACTGCGCCGACGAAGCCGATCGGGCCGTTCTACGACTCGGACACTGCCGGCCGCTTCCGCAGCGAGCGCGGTTGGAACCTGGTCGAGGAGCGAGGACGTGGCTGGCGGCGGGCCGTTCCCTCCCCTCTGCCGCTCGAGCTCAAGGAGCTGGCGGCGATCCGCGCCCTTCTCGCCGCGGGCATGATCGTGGTCGCGTGCGGCGGAGGCGGCATTCCCGTCTCACGGAGCTCGGGCGGCCAGCTCGCCGGCGTGGACGCGGTCATCGACAAGGACGCGGCCAGCGCGCTCCTCGCCCTGTCGCTGGATGCGGGCCGCCTGCTCATCCTCACGGACGTGGACGCGGTGTACCGAGAGTTCGGCTCGGCGGCGGCACAGCCCATCCGGACACTCACAGCCGCGGAGGCGACCGCGCTCGCGCAGGCCGCGCCACCCGGCTCCATGGGCCCGAAGCTCGCGTCGGCGGCCATGTTCGTTCAGTCGACCGGACGGGAAGCACTGATCACGACGGCCTCGGTGCTGCGCGCAGCGCTCGCGGGCTACGCGGGTACTAGGATCTCCTCGCTCTAGCGGGCGAACCGATCGGTGCCGACCGACGAATCCCCCGCACATGGCAGAGAACTCGGATCTCAGGGACGACTCGGATTTCATGGACGCGGACATCCACGAGCTCGCCGCACCGTACGCGCTGGACGCGCTGGACGAGGACGACCGCGTCCTCTTCGAGCGCCATCTGCCTGACTGCGCACGGTGCGCGACCGAGGTGACCTCATTCCGCCAGACGGCGGCCGCGATGGCCTACGCCGTCGAGACCGCTCCGCCGCCGGAGCTCCGTGCGCGCCTGCTCGACGCCGCGCGCACCGAGCGGCGCCACGAGCGATCGAACGTCGTCAGCTTCCCACGTTGGTTGCGTTTTCGGGTGCCGGCGCTCGGGGCGGTGGCCGCAGTGGCGGCCGTGGCAGCCCTGGCGCTGGGCATCTGGAACCTGTCGCTGACCGGAACGCTCGACGAGGAGCGTTCGGCGAGCGCCGCCACGGAGCAGGCCCTTGCGCTCGTCGCGGACACCTCCGCCGAGCGGATCTCGCTCGAAGGGGCCGAAGGAAGCCTGGTCGTCGCCCGCGACGGCGCGGCGGCCCTCGTCGTCTGCCAGCTCGGCACGGCGCCGAGCGGCAAGACCTTCGAAGCCTGGGTGATCGACGGCGGCGGCCCGCACCGCGCCGGCGAGTTCGAGGGAGGCGGTCACTGCGGCGCCCATGCGCTCACCGAGACCGTCCCCCGCGGCGCCACCGTGGCGGTCACGATCGAGCCCGACGGAGGCGTCGACTCGCCGACCGGCGAGCCTATCCTCGCGTCGGAGTCCGTTTGACAAGCGTTGCGCAACCGTTTCCACTTCGTCGATTCGGGGTAAGGCCTTCTGGTGCAGGGAAGCCCACCAGCGTGCGGTTGACAGGAGTCGCCGGCGACCTCTCCGATCAGGAGCTGCTCGCGGCCATCGCCCGCGCCGACGAGACTGCTCTCGCTGAGCTCTACGACCGATTCGGCGGCGTTGCGTACGGGCTCGCCTTCCGAATTCTCCGGGACGACGGCCTCGCCCAGGACGCCGTCCAGGACGCGTTCCTCGCCGTCTGGCGCTCGGCCGAGAGCTTCCTGCCGGAGCGGGCGAAGCCGAGCACATGGGTACTGACCCTCGTCCACCGGCGCGCGGTCGACGTCGTCCGGCGGGAGCAGCGACGGCGCACCGAGCCGCTCGAGCCGGAGCAGCACCCCGTCGGAGGCGCCACCGAGCAGGAAGCTGCGATGCGCGACGATCGCCGCGCCGTCCAGGAGGCGCTGGCCCGCCTCCCCGAGGAGCAGCGCCAGGCGCTCGAGCTCGCCTACTACGGCGGACTGAGCCAGTCGGAGGTCGCGGAGCGGCTCGAACAGCCGCTGGGGACGATCAAGAGCCGCACCTTCGCCGGGCTCTCGCGCCTGCGGGAGCTGCTCCAGGACGCCGGCGTCGTCGAGTCCCTGGCCTGAGCCCTGAATGACCGAGGGCGGCCGAAGCCGCCCTCGATGTCACCGCACCGCGACGGCGTCAGGACTGCTTTGCCGTCCCCTCGATCGTCGTGGCGCTGCCGTTCGCGATCTGGATGCGACGCGGCTCCGGAGCCTTCGGCTTCGCGACGTTCACCTCCAAGACGCCGTCGCCGTGCTCGGCCCTGATGTCGTCCTCGCCGACGCCCGGCGGCAGGCCGATGGTGCGGGAGAACGAGCCGAAGCGCCGCTCGTAGCGGTAGAAGCGCTCCTGCGACTCCTCCTTCGTCCGCACCCGCTCGCCCGACACGGTGAGCGCGCCGTCCTCGAACTCGATCGTGATCTCGTCCTCGGAAATGCCCGGCCGATCGAACGCGTAGACGATGGAGTCGTCCGTCTCCCAGACGTCGACGGCGGGCACCCAGGTCCGGGAGTGGGCGTTGGCCTCCCCACCGAACACCGAGTTGATCATCCGGCTCATCTCGTTCTGCAGCGTTGCCACCTCCCGCAGCGGCTCCCAGCGAACAAGTGTGGCCATCGGGTCACCTCCTACGACGTAAATTGCTTGCTGCGGCAGGATAAAACCTAAGCGTATGACTGGAAAGTCTGACGTGGAGTAGCATCCGCGCCCCGATGCGCGACCTTCCGGGGCACCTCAAGGGCCGCCACTTCGTCCGCATCGGCGGCTGGAGCCGCGACGAGCTCACCACCGTCCTCGATCTCGCCGACAGGCTCAAGCGGGCGCAGCGGGCCCGCGAGCCGCATGAGCTTCTCCCCGGGCGAGCGCTCGCCATGATCTTCCAGAAGCCGTCCACCCGAACCCGCGTCTCGTTCGAAGTCGGCATCGCCCAGCTCGGCGGCACCGCCCTCCACCTCTCTGCCGGCGACCTTCAGCTCGGCCGCGGAGAGACGCTCCGCGACACGGCAGTCGTCCTCTCCCGCTACCTCGATGCGATCATGATCCGCACCTACGCCCAGGCCGACGTCGAGGAGCTGGCCGAGCACGCGACCGTGCCGGTGATCAACGGGCTCACCGACTGGGCACACCCGTGCCAGGCGCTGGCGGACCTGATGACCGTCCGCGAGCGCCTCGGACGGCTCGAGGGCGTCCGGCTCGCGTACCTCGGCGACGGCAACAACGTCTGCGCCTCGCTCATGCTCGCGGCCGCGAAGACGGGCATGCGCGTCGTGGCGGCCACGCCGAGCGGGTACGAGCCACCCGCCGATGTCGTCGCCGCGGCGGAACGGGCGGCGACGACATCCGGGGGCAGCGTCGAGCTCACCTCGGATCCTCACCAGGCCGCCGCGGGGAGCGACGTCCTCTACACCGACGTCTGGACGAGCATGGGCCAGGACGACGAGGCCGAGCAGCGCCGCCGCGACCTCGCCGGCTACGGCATCGATGCGCAGCTGCTCGCCGCGGCGGGCACCCAGGCGATCGTGCTCCATTGCCTGCCCGCCCACTACGGCGAGGAGGTCACCGAAGACGTCCTCCACGGCCCCCAGTCCGCGGCCTGGGACCAGGCGGAGAACCGGCTCCATGCCCAGAAGGCGTTACTGGCGCTGGTCGTCCGCTAGTGCTCCCGCTCCGCGACAACGTCCCGACGCGCCGCTTTCCGCTGGTGACCGTCGCCCTGATCGCCGTTAACGCCGCCGTCTGGCTGCTCTACCAGGTTCCCGACCTGGAGGGCTCGGTGCGGGAGCTCGCATACCAACCGTGTGAGATCCAGAACACCTGCGAGCAGGTCGGCGAGGACTGGTGGATCACCTGGCTGACCGCGATGTTCATGCACGGCAGCTGGGATCACATCCTCGGGAACATGCTCTTCCTCTGGATCTTCGGCAACAACGTCGAGGACGCGATGGGGCGCGGCAGGTTCCTCGTCTTCTACCTCCTGGGTGGCATCGCGGCGACGGCGCTCCAGTCGGGCATCACGCTCGGCTACGGGACGAGCGAGGAGGCCGCCATCCCGAACCTGGGCGCGAGCGGCGCCGTCTCGGCCGTCCTCGGCGCGTACCTGCTGATCCTGCCCACGGCGCGCGTGCTCACGCTGATCGGCTTCTTCCTGCTCGAGATCCACGCCTTCTGGTTCCTCGGCGGCTGGTTCCTCTTCCAGCTCTGGGCGGGGAACGCCTCGCTGGAGCATCCAGAGGCCGGCGGCGGCGTGGCCTTCTTCGCCCACATCGGCGGCTTCGCGTTCGGGATGCTCGCCGTCAAGCTGTTCGCCCAGCGTCGCCCGCTAGCCGCGTGAGCACGACCTTCGAGGAGCACGTCCGCGCTGCACTCGACGAGCTACCGCCGCATCTCGCCGCCGCGCTTCGGAACGTCGCCGTCATCGTCGAGGACGAGCATCCGGAGGATCCGGACCTCTTCGGCCTCTACCACGGCGTCCCGCTGCCGGAACGCGGCGCCGAGCCGCCCGTGCAGCCCGACACGATCTCGATCTACCGCCGCCCGCTCGAGGAGGAGTTCACCGATCCCGACGAGCTGCGCGAGGAGATCCGCATCACGGTGCTGCACGAGCTCGGGCACTACTTCGGCATGGACGAGGATCAGCTCGACGCGCTGGGCTACGCGTGACGGGCCTGCTCGAAGCGATCGCGATCGGGGCCGGCGTGCTCGGGCTCGCCGTGCTGATCGGCGTGGTGATCCTGCTCGTGCGGAGCGAGCAGTGAGGAGAAGGGCCTCCCCCTGGAGGCCAGTCCGTGCACCTTCTCCACTGCTCGCTCTCGTGCCGAACGTTGCAGAGTTGCAGGGAGAAGTCAAGCCGAGGAGTGGTGCCGGCCGGGCGGGAATGCGCGGGCGTCGTCTCACGTTTGTCCCACATGTGAACACCATTCAGATCATCAGGGATGAGATCGAGCTCCTCAGCCAGCGCCGCCGAGAGGTGTTCGGACAGCTGGCAGCCGGCCGGACGGTCGAGCTCGCAGATGAGCTCAAGGATCTCGACGCCCGCATCGCCTCTCTCTGGGACGAACAGCGGGCGCTGCGTGCACGTCTGCGCTTCGGCGATCGGAGCAAGATCGTCGCCCGGGCACGCATGGAAGAACGACTCGAACGAGCCGCGTGACTGCTCGCCTCCCCTAGTCGCCGGCGGCGGCGCGACGCCGCCGGCTGGGAGGCTCGCTCCATTCGAGGGGGGAACCGGCTGGTTCCCCCCTCGAGCTCCCCTCTCCTCCGGAGCCCAACAACGCCTGCTCGCCTCCCCCCCGTCGCCGGCGGCGGCGCGACGCCGCCGGCTGGGAGGCTCGCGTGAGACCGCAGCGCCAGGACCGCGTCTCGCGGTCGTGGCGCCGCTCCACTCGAGGCCGGAACCGGCTGGTTCCCCCCTCGAGCTCCCCCCTCCTCCTGAGCCCACACCGCACCGCGCAGACTGCTCGCCTCCCCTAGTCGCCGGCGGCGGCGCGACGCCGCCGGCTGGGAGGCTCGCTCCAGTCGAGGGGGGAACCGGCTGGTTCCCCCCTCGAGCTCCCCTCTCCTCCTGAGCGAGCGCGCACGCACTGCCGGCGCCGGGACCGCCTCGCTCCTCTAACGGCGGGCGCCGACCCGATGCACGTTTGCGAACTCCTTACAGACCCGCGCGTAAGCCGCGCGCCCTTCGCTCGTCTAACGAGTAGTGAACGTCCGCGATGAGCCACTCTCCCACGGCGCTTCGATCGAGTCGCTCCGGCGCTCGATCGAGGCGCTGGTCGCGGAACGTCAGCGCCTGCGGGCCGAGAGAGCCGGGCCGGCCGCTCTGGAGCGGAACCGGCGCGCGCTCGTTCGCTGCCACCAGTTGCTGGGCGCTTCCCTGCTCGCGCAGCGCTGACGTCCTCTTGGGCGGCGCCGCTAGCGTGGCCGCGTGCCGGAGCGGGTCCTGACGCTGCGCGAGCTGAATCGCGCCACGCTCGCGCGGCAACTGCTCCTCGCACGGAGGCCTCACTCAGCGACGACGGTGATCGAGCGGTTGGTCGGCATGCAGGCGCAATGGCCGCCCGCCCCGTACATCGGCATCTGGACGCGAGTCGCCGACTTTCGCCGCGGGACGCTCGAGCGCGCGCTCGCACGCACGAGCGTCGTCAAGGCAACGGTGATGCGGCAGACGCTGCACCTCGTCACCCGAGAGGACTACGACCGGCTCAGGGCAGCGCTCAGCGAGACGAACTTCCCGTTCGAGTCGGCGCTCGCCAAGCGACTCGCGCCGTCGATGCGCGAGCTGGCGGCAGGCGGCCCGGTCACCACCGCGGAGGCTCTCACGCTGCTCGAGCGCGAGCACGGGCTCACCGGCATCGACGCCCGGCGAGCATGGCGCGCTGCGCGCGTCCAGGCACACGTCGTGCACCACCCCGAGACGGCGCTCTGGCACGCACGCCCCGAGGGACGGTTCGTCGCGCTCGACCCACCCGACATGCACGTCCCGGTGGAAGCCCGCGCCGATGTCCTGCGCCGGTACTTGGCCGCTTTCGGCCCCGCCTCGCGCCAAGACATCAGAGCCTGGAGCATGATGCGCATGTCCGAGATCGACGCGGCGCTCGACCGGCTCGAGCCGCTGCGACGGTTCCGCGACGAACAGGGGCGGGAGCTCCTCGACGTTCCCGGCGCCCCGCTGCCGGACGCGGAGACTGCCGCTCCCGTCCGCTTTCTGCCGAAGTGGGACAACGTGCTCCTCGCGTGGGCGGACCGGACGCGCGTGCTGCCCGAGGCGTACCGCAGGACGGTGATCCGCGCCAACGGGGACGTCGCACAGACGTTTCTCGTGGACGGCGTCGTCGCCGGCACCTGGCGAGCCGCCGGTGGACGCGTGACGCTCGAACCGTTCGAGGGGCTGCCACGTGACCTCAGGCGCGAGCTCGAGGACGAGGCTCGCCAGCTCGAGGCCTTCCTGGCCGGCTGAGCCCGGCGACCGGGCTCAGCTCGGCCGGACCCGCTCCTCGGCCTCGACTGCGAGTGAGTTGGCTCGCGGCGTGACCGCCTCGAGACGGGCCGCGATCTGGGCCATCCGCCCCGGGTCGACCACCGCGGCGATCTCGGCCGCCCGGCGCAGATCGGCGGCTGCCTCCCGCCAAGCCTCGAGCTCGGCTCGCTCGTGGGCGGCCGCTAGGCAGGCGTCGAGGGCTCGCCGGCCGAGCTCCCGGTCATCGTCGCCTCGGGCGGCGCGAAGCCGCCAGGCCTCATACAGGTGGCTGCCCTCGATCTGACAGACGAGGCAGCGCCACTCGGGACGGGCAGCCATGACGTCGTCGAGCCAGTCCGCGAACGTGAGATGAAGGTCTGCGCGCTCCCGGACAGGCACCATGTCGTGCGCCACCTCGCGCAACAGCACCGTCGTGAAGCTGTACGCGGCCGTGTCGGGGATGACTCCCCAGGCACCCAGCGTGTAGGGCGTCTCCTCGGTGATCAACCCCCGCTCCACGAGCCGCGCGAGTGCCGCCGACACGTCATGCCCCTCGGTCTGCGCCATGCGGCGGATCGGAGCGTCGTAGAAGAGCCGGTGATAGGCCGCGAACGAGGCGAGTAGGAGCACGAGCTTCTCGTCGGGAGGAAGCCGGTCGATCGTGGCCGCCACCGCTCCGTGGACGGTGTCCGGCAGCCGCTGCTCGTCCTCCGGGGCCTCGAGCCGCCACTGTCCGTCCGACTCGGCCAGATGGCCGCCTTCAACCAAGTACCTCGTCAGCTCGACGACAAAGTACGGGTTGCCCTGGGCACGCTCGTTGACGACCCGCACGAGCGCGTCGTCGGCGCGCCCGCCGAGCCGCTCGCCGATCAGCAGGGCGGCGTCGCCGTCGCCGATCCCCTCCAGCTCGACGAGCGTGGAGTCGCCACGACCTCCCGACCAGGTCGCGCGGCGGTCGAGCAGTTCCGGCCGCCCGGCGGCCACGACCAGCACGGGTCGCTCGCCCAGCTTCGCCGGCAGGGACTCGACGAAGTCGAGCGGCTCCTCCCCCGCCCACTGCAGGTTGTCGAACATCGCCAGCACCGCGCCCTGTCTCGCTCGCGCCTCGAGGGGGATGCGCCAGACGGTCATCACCTCGTCGCGACCGGCCGCGGGGTCGAGCTCGACGTCACGCCGCCAGACCCAGGTCACCACCCGCGCGATCCGGTCACACGCGTCGTCGGGGAGACCGCACTCGGCATGCAGCCGGCGGAGCGCGTCGGTGACGAGCTCGAGGAACGCCTCAACCTCCAGCGCCTCGGTCTCGACCTCGGGCGGAAGCTCGTCGAAGACGAGCGGCTGAATCGGGCAGAGCACGGTCGCCTCGCCATAGGGCTTGCAGCTTCCACCGCGAATGGTCGGCGGAGCCGGCCCCTTGCTGAGCGACTGCGCGAACTCCTCGACGAGCCTGCTCTTGCCCGACCCCGCCGGGCCGACGATCGTGATCAAGTGCGAGCGGTTCTCGGCGACGACTCGGTCGTAGAGCAGGCGCAGCAGTGCGAGCTCGTGCGACCGGCCGACGAAGACCGGCGCTCCGTCCCCTGGACGCTCTCCGGCGAGTGCGACGGCCCGGTACGCCGTGGTCACCCCCGGCAGGCCGCGCAGGTCGAGGTCTCCGACCGTGTCGACCTCGACGACTCCTGGGGCGTCCGCGATCGTCCGTGCGCCGACGAGGATCTCGCCCGGGGCAGCGGCCGCTTGGAGACGCTGGGCGAGGTGAAGCGCATCCCCGGTCACGAGCAGGTCGCCGCGCGCGTCGGCCGCGGGGTCGGCGACGACCTCCCCGGTCGTGACGCCGACGCGAAGCTCGAGACTGCCTTCGAGCCTCGCCACCGCGTCGCGAACGGCGACGGCGGCCCTGAGCGCGCGCTCAGGATCGTCCTCGTGCGCCGCCGGGTAGCCGAAGAGCGCGAGCACGGCGTCGCCGACGAACTTCTCCAGCGTTCCGCCGTGAGCCGTGATCACCCCCGCCACGGCGTCGTGGTAGCGACTCATGACCGCGCGGAGGTCCTCCGGGTCAAGGCCCGCGGCGATCTGCGTCGAGCCGACGAGGTCGGCGAAGAGGACGGTGACGACCTTGCGCTCGAGCATCATGGTCGGCCTCTCGCGCGGCTTGCGGCGCCGCGGCGCTCCGGCGCGCATCAACCGCTGTCGGGGATCCACCCGACGCGTCCTGTCGAATGGAGCGTGCCGGGCTCGAACCGGCGACCTTCGGCTTGCAAAGCCGACGCTCTCCCAACTGAGCTAACGCCCCGCGGTCGTCCTCAAGTGTAGAGACGCCGCCAGCGCATCAGCCGCCGACGGCGCCACGCGCACGCGGCCCCCGACACTCCCGCACGAGCAGGAGGGGCGGCGGCGGGCCGTCGCGTGGCTCTCTACTGCGTCGGGGTGCCGATCGCGGACTCGACCTCGTACAGCACGACCTCGTACCGGTTCACCATCGGCTCGGTCTCGGCCTTCATCGCCTGCGCGGCACGCTCACGCAACCGGGTCCCGACAGCGTCGCTCGAGTCCATCGCCTCCTGGCTGTCCCAGAGCGACAGCGTCAAACCGGTGTTGGCATTGCGGTCGACGAGCCCGATGATGCCGCGAAACCCGTCGATCTCGCCGAGCAGCGGTAGCACATCCTTGCGTACCTGCTCGATGCCGTCGTCCATCCGCTCGCGAGGACTGTGGATCGTGGTGATGCGGGCGTACATGTCAGCCTCCTGGTCGCTGTGCCGGCTGGACGTTAACGCGGCCGCCCGCGGCCCGCAGGGGCGTCTGTGAGGCCGGAGCGCCCGCGGGGCGGCCGAGGGGACGTCCGGCTCAGCCGCGCGTACCGAAGTCGGCGGTGACGATCGCCACCGTCCGGCCGCCGTAAACCCCGGGCGCGTCGTGGACGCGCACGACGCCGAATCCCACGTCTCGCCAGCGTCCGTACAGGTTCCTGCGATGACCGGGGCTGCCGAGCCACCGTCGCAGCACGGTGCGTGCCCCGACGCCGGGCCGGCCTCGCAGGAGGTTCTCACCGACCACGTAGAACTGCCAGCCGGGCGGCCGGCGGTAGAACCGCTCGACGCGCTGGCGAAACGAGGCGCCGTTCGCCGACGTGTGACTAAAAAACCCGATCGTCCCCATCGCGCGTGAGTGGTGCGTCGCCGCTCGTTCGAGCGCTGCCGACCACCGCAAGGGCCGCAGACCCGCCTGGCGGCGAAGTGTGTTCAGCTCGCGGTGGAGCCGGAGCTCGAGCGTGTCGTCCGCCTGCATCGTCACAGTCCCGTGCGCGACCCGAAGCGGGGCGGTCGGGTGCGCGACGGCCTCCGCCGAGAGGGCGAAGAGGACGGCCGCGAGGAGAACAGGGACGGCGACCGAACGCGCGAACGGTTGGCTGCGCCAGTATGAAAAAGACAAGAGGAGCCCCGATCGACGGTGGGGGTCGCACACCCTTGCAAACGGGTGCGCGAGCCTGCAACCGACAACCGCCCGATACGCCCCAGACATCCGCAAAGTGCGAAGAAAATGGGCTCAATCGGCTCTCGGAATAGGCCGTCCGGCCCATTGATCGGGCGTCCCCGGGCGTGCCATCGTCCGGTGCATGAAGCTCGTTGCCTCGGTTCTCTTCATCGGCGCCTCGGTCGCCACCACCGCAGCGCTCGTGAGCACGAGCGTCCTGCTCTGACTGTCACAACGCGCCGTTAGGCGCGGATGACGACCGGGGTCCCGAGCGGCACTCTGCGCATCAGCCTGCGCAGGTCGTCCTCGGCGGCATGCAGGCACCCTGCCGAGACAGGCGCGCCGATCGGCCCGCCCGAGACGGTGCCGTGGATAGCGAGCCGATCGCCCGCCGCCCAGCCTGCCGGCAGGTTCGGCTGGCGGCCGGAGAGCGCCAGGATGCAGCAGCCGTACACCGGGCTGAAGCGCGCTCCGGCCAGCTTGTCGGTGACGGCGAAGCGGCCGGTTGGCGTGGGTGACCCGGCCGCGCCGACCGAGACGCGCATCGTCCCCGCGATGCGCCCGCCCGCTCGAACGACGAGGCGCCGGGCCGAGAGGTCGACCTCCAGGCGCATTCGCGTCGGGCGGACCGCGATCGGCGCCTGACGCGCGTCGATCCACCCCAGCCGCCCATTTCCGAGCTCTGGCAGCGTCACGCCGAGCCAGCGGCCGTGGCGACGGACGACGCCGAGCGACCGCGGCGTGCCGAACTCGGTGCTGCTCCCGAGCACGGCAGCTACGCGACCGCCTGGTCGCGAGTGCACGACCACGTCCGCACCCGGGCGGACACGGGCCACGTACGAGTGGGCGGGAGCGTCGCTCGCCGAACGGGCGAGGGGCGTCGGCCGGCTGCCGACCCGCCGCTCGGGCGGGGGGACGGCCGGTGGCGGCGTCGGAGCCGGGGCCTTTACCGAGACGGTCACGAGGCGACGTAGCCGCCGGCTGCGTCGGCCGCAGCGCGAGCGACGCCGCCAGCCCCGCGAGGGCGAACGGGAGCGCGACGAGCGGCCAGAGCCTCGGAGCCACAGTTCGGCCATCGGCCCCTGCCGCTCACGTGGCATGCCTCCAACGGGGGATGCGCGGTGAACCGATTCGCCGGTTTCGGCGAACGCCACGTGTCAGTTCCCACAAGGAGAGGAGACAGGATGAGGAGAAAGGTGCTCGTTGGCGCGTTCGCGCTGACCGGCGGCCTGCTCGCGTTGGTGGCGGCGTCCGTGAGAGGACCCGGCCCCGAGACGGCATCGGCCGCAAGTCACCGTGAGGCGCCGATGATCTCGCTGGATCCCAGCGCCGACATCACGGACTTCTTCGCGTTCCGAAGCTATGAGAGCGGCAAGGACGAGCGGGTCGTCCTGATCATGAACGTGATTCCGGCTCAGGAGCCCAGCGCAGGCCCCAACTACTACAACTTCGATCCGACGGTCGTCTACTCGTTCAACGTCGACAACGACATGGACGGCGAGGAAGACGTGGTCTTCAACGTCCGCTTCCAGAACGAGATCCGCGGCGTCGTCGACGCACTCGGGCTGCCGCTGTCGTACGTGGCCGTCCCGCCGATCACGAGCCTCGACGGCTCGGGCTCGGAGGGCCTCGGCCTGCGGCAGAAGTACTCGATCGAGATGCTGCAGGACGGGCCTGGCTACTTCCCGCGGCGCACGAACCTGACGTCGAACCGGATCGCGGTGCCGTCCAACGTCGGCCCGCGCACGATGCCGGACTACGCCGGGCTCCGCAGCGATGGCATCTACAACCTCGGCGGCATGCGGGTGTTCGCGGGCCAGTCCGAGGATCCGTTCTACATCGACCTGGGCGGCGCGTTCGACACGCTGAACCTCCGCCGGCCGACCCCGCTGCTGTCGCCCGTCGAGGATGCGTCGGACACGACGAATCCGTTCGGCGTCGACATGCTGGGGGGCTTCAACGTCAACACGATCGCAATCGAGGTGCCGGCCCGGATGCTCACCGCCGACGGCCGCAACCCCGACACGACGACGACGCCGAAGCTCGGCTTCTACGGGTCGACCAGCCGGTCGAACCTGGTGATCCGCAACCAGGACTTCGCCGGTCAGAAGAAGGTGCAGGTGCAGCGGCTCGCCAACCCGCTCGTGAACGAGCTGATCATCGGCACCAAGGACAAGGACAAGTGGAACGCCACCGAGCCCGGGGACGAGGCGCAGTTCCTCGACTACTACCTCAACCCTCGGCTCGCGACGGCCCTCGAGCTGGTCTACGGCGCTCCCGCTGCCCAGGTCGGGCGCACCGACCTCGTCGACCTGCTGCTCCGCTACAAGCCGGGCGACACGCCGGCGGAGCTGCTCCGGCTCGACGTATCCGTGAAGCCGAAGCCGCTGGCACAGCAGAAGCGGCTGACGGTGCTCGCCGGTGACAACGCCGGCTGGCCCAACGGCCGGCGCCCGAAGGACGACGTCACCGACATCGCCCTGCGCGTCGTCGGCGGCCCCGTCTACACGGAGCTCCGGGCCGGGGACGGCGTGAACTCGAACGACGCGGCGTATCCCGCGGAGTTCCCGTTCCTCGCCCTCCCCAACGACGGGCGCAACCTCGACCCCAACGGGCACACCAACCCGTAGCGAGGGACGAGGATGAGACGCGCTCTCATCGCAGTGACGGCGGCGGCCTTGGCCGCCGCCGTCCTGCTCCTCGGCGGCACGCTGGACGAGTCGCCCGACGGAGCCACGGCGCAGGCGCGCACTGCTGCCGGCACCGCGACGACCATCAGCCGGCTCGAGGCAGCCGTTCGCCGGAGCCCGCAGCCCGCCCGTCTCGTCGAGCTCGGCCGCGCGTATGAGCTGCGCGCGCGCGAGACGAGCGACGGCAACCTGACCCTCCGGGCCGAGCAAGCCTACTTCCGCGCGCTGCGGCTCGACGCCGGCAATCTCGACGCGACGCTGGGCCTCGGCTCGGTGGCGCTGTCGCACCACGAGTTCCGACGGGCGCTGATCCTCGGTCGGCGCGCGCAGCGCATCGACCCCGAGACGCCACTGGCCCTGGCGGTGATCGGCGACGCCCAGCTCGAGCTGGGACGCTACGACGCCGCCTTCCGGACGTTCGAGCAACTCGTCGCCGAGCAGCCGGGCTCACCCGCCTACGCACGTGTCGCCTACGGGCGAGAGCTGGTCGGAGACCGGGGCGGAGCGGCCGAGGCGATGCGCCTCGCGCTCGCCGCAGCCGCCGGGGATGCGGAGGCGAGCGCGTGGACCCACGTGGAGCTCGGCAACCTTGCATGGGGCGAAGGCCGGGTACGTGCGGCGGCCAACGAGTACTCGCTGGCCCTCAGGGCCTTGCCGGGTTACTTGCCCGCACTCGACGGCCTCGCCCGCGTCCACATCGCCTCGGGCCGGTCCGAGGCGGCGATCCGGCTCGCGCGCCGGACGACCGAGGCCGTGACGTTGCCGCACTTCATCACCACCCTCGCGAACGCTCTCTGGCTCGAGGGTCGCCGCGGGGAAGCTCGCCGCCAGTGGCGGGTCGTCGAGGCGCTCGAGCGCAAGGGTGGTCACCACGGCGGCGCCGACCCGGAGGTCATCGCCTTCATGGTCGACCGCGGCCTGCAACTCCCGCGCACGCTGAAGCGAGCCCGAGAGGCGCACCGCCGGCAACCGTCGATCGAGGCCGACGACGTCCTCGGCTGGGCGCTCGTCCGCAACGGACGCTGCGCGGAGGGACTGCGCTACGCGGAACGCTCGCTCCGGCTCGGCACGGAGAATGCGGGCCGCTACTTCCGCCGTGGAATGGCGTCGCGCTGCCTGGGCGACGACGGCGAGGCCCGCAGGTGGTTTCGACGCGCCGTCGAGCTGAACCCGCACTTCTCGCCGATCTGGGGACCGGTCGCAGTCCGACTCGCCGGCTGACACGGAGGGTTCGCGGCCCGATCGAGATTGGAGCAGGCAGACGAAAGGCGGCCCGAGAGCCGCCTTCGTCGTTGACCCCGTCTGCTGTGTCCGGAGCGCGTGTGGCTGCGGCCCCCAACGCGTCCGGCGGGCCACGCACTGGATCGGAAACGCGCCCGGCCCGGCGCATCCCCCGAGGGAGGGAGGCGCGCCTCACGAATGAGGCCGGAGCTGCTCTAGACTGTCCGACGCGTGGTCGAGATCGTCTTCCTGATGCTCGTCATGAAGCTGCCGATCGTGTACCTGGTCGCGGTCGTCTGGTACGCAATCCGCGCCGAGCCGCGCCCGCTCGAGCCCGCCGCCGTCGTCCCGCCCCCCGAGCCCGCGCCGTGGCGGCCCCAGACGACTCGCTCGCCACGGCCGCGCCGCGGCGGACCCCACGGGCGCGCGAGCCGCCGGCCGCTCGCCGCGCGTGCCGCGCTCGCACGAGGGGAGCGACGTCCGTGAGCGAGCTGAGCCAGCCCGCGGCGCCCGATCGCGACCGGCCCGCCGACGCGGTCGCCGGCATCATTGCCACCGTCGCACTGACGATCGGCGTCATCGCGATCGTCTACCGGCCCGTGCGCCTGTCACCGTTCGCCCTCGTCGTCGCCCTGATCGCCGTCGCCATCGGCGGCCGCCATGCCCGCCTCGCCGCCTGGGCGGTCGGTGTCATCTCGGCATCGTGGGTTCTCGGGATGATCTACGCGATCCTCGCCGACAAGCCCCTCTGGTAGCCCGCGTTCACGCCACCACTGCTACAAAAGGCGCATGAACATGCGCAATGTCGACGCGCTCAACGCCGGCTATGCAGGCCTGCTCCTCGAGCAGTACCTGGAGAGCCCCGAGGCCGTGCCGCCGGAGTGGCGCGCCCTCTTCGAGCAGGGCGACGGTGCCGCACTCATCGAGGCTCTACCCGGCCTCGGCCGCCTGCTCGAGCTGAGCAACGGCGGCAACGGACGCCCGACGGCGACCGAGGCTCCACCCGCGCGTCCCCCGACGCCAGCGTCCACCGAGCCGCCGCCGGCTGCCGACGAGGAACTGCTGGGTGCTGTCGCCGCCGCCGCCTCGCTCGTACGCGCGACCCGCACCCACGGACACCGCGCCGCCCGGCTCGATCCACTCGGCACGGAGCCTCCCGGTGACCCGTCGCTCGATCCAAAGCGTCTCGGGCTCACGCCGGAGCTGCAACGCCGCATCCCCGGCTCGCTCTTCCGCGTCCACGTCGACGGCGAGACGCTCGCAGAGGTCATGGAGGAGCTGCAGGACACCTACTGCGGCACGGTCGCCTACGAGATCGAGCACATCGACGACCACGAGCAACGGATGTGGCTGCGTGAGGCGATCGAGTCAGGACGGTACCGCCAGCCCCTCTCGCCCGAGGAGCAGCGCCGCCTGCTCGAGCGGCTCAGCGAGGTCGAGGGGTTCGAGGCCTACCTGCGGAAGCGATTCCTGGGCCAGAAGCAGTTCTCGATCGAGGGGCTCGACCTGATGGTGCCGATGCTCGACGAGGCGATCGAGCTCGCAGCCGCGGGCGGAGCCCGGCAGGTGGTGCTCGGCATGGCGCACCGCGGCCGGCTGAACGTGCTCGCACACGTGGTAGAGCGTCCCTACGAGGCGATCCTGCGCGAGTTCGAGGGCGAGCGGACGATCGACGCGGTCACGGCGTACCCGGAGGGCGGAACCGGGGACGTCAAGTACCACCTGGGTATGCGCTCCTCGCGGACGACCGCCAGCGGCGAGATCGGCGTCACGCTGATGGCGAACCCGAGCCACCTCGAGTTCGTCGACCCCGTTGCTCAGGGCCGCACGCGCGCCGAGCAGACCGATCGGACCGAGCGGATCGCCCGCCACGACCCCGACGCCGCGCTCTGCGTCCTGATTCACGGCGACGCCGCCTTCCCCGGCGAAGGAATCGTCGCCGAGACGCTCAATCTCGCCGACCTCCCCGGCTACTCGACCGGCGGCACGCTGCACCTGATCGCCAACAACCAGGTCGGGTTCACGACCGACCCTGCCGAGGGCCGCTCGACCTACTACTCGAGCGACCTCGCCAAGGGGTTCGACATCCCGATCATGCACGTGAACGCCGACGATCCCGCCGCAGCCCTGGCCGCGATCCGGCTCGCGCTCGCGTACCGCGCCACCTTCCACCGCGACGTCGTGGTCGACCTCGTCGGCTACCGCCGCTTCGGACACAACGAGCAGGACGAGCCCGCCTACACGCAGCCGCTCATGGCCGAGCGCATCGCCGGGCACCCGTCGGTGCTCTCCCAGTTCGGGCAGCAGCTCGTCCAGCAGGGTGTGGTTACGGCCGAGGAGCTCGACGCGATCGCAGCGGGCGTCCAGCAGCGCCTGAAGGCCGCCCACGACCAACTCAAGGCGACGTTCGGCAAGTCGATCCCGGCCAAGTCGCGCGACGAGATCATCCCGCACGCCGAGCAGGACGCCGTCGGCACGGCAGTCCCGGCCGAGACGCTGCGAACCCTCAACCGCGAGCTGATCACCGCTCCCGACGGCTTCACGGTCCATCCGAAGCTCCTGAAGCAACTGGAGCGGCGCGTGGGTGCGCTCGACGAGGGGACGATCGACTGGGGTCACGCCGAGGCCCTCGCCTTCGCAACCCTCCTCACCGAGGGCGTCCCGATCCGCCTGACGGGTCAGGACACCGAGCGCGGGACGTTCGCGCAGCGCCACCTGGTGCTCCACGACGCCACCTCCGGTGCGACGCACGCCCCGATCCAGCACCTGCCGGCCGCGCGCGCGTCCTTCGAGGTGGAGAACTCCCCGCTCTCCGAGGCGGCGGCGCTGGGCTTCGAGTACGGGTACACGACGACGGCGTCGGAGGCGCTCGTGCTCTGGGAGGCGCAGTACGGCGACTTCGTCAACGCCGCGCAGGTGATCATCGACCAGTTCCTCGTCGCCGGGCTTTCCAAGTGGCGGCAGACCTCGAACCTGACCCTGCTGCTGCCCCACGGCTACGAGGGCTCAGGGCCCGAGCATTCGAGCGCGCGACTCGAGCGCTTCCTCCAGCTCGCCGCCCAAGAGAACATGACGGTCGCGAACTGCACGACGGCGGCTCAGTACTTCCACCTGCTCCGGCGCCAGGCGCTCGCCCGGACGGGCAGGCCGCTCGTGGTGATGACGCCCAAGGCACTCCTGCGTCTCCGCCAGGCGGCCGCCACGCTCGACGAGCTCGCTCAGGGGCACTTCCACCACCTGCTCGACGATCCGGGAGCCGATCGCGAGGGGGTCAGACGGCTCGTGCTGTGCTCGGGGAAGCTCTACTACGACATCGCCGGGCACGAGCTGCGTGAACGAGCGGGCCACATCGCCGTCGCGCGGCTCGAGCAGCTCTATCCCTTCCCGGCCGAGCAGGCCCAGCAGCTGCTCGCCTCCTACGGACGCCTGGACGAGCTGGTCTGGGCGCAGGAGGAGCCGCAGAACATGGGTGCCTACCGGGCGATCCGCCACCGCCTCGAGGAGTCGCTTCCCTCTGGCGTGCGGCTGCGCTACGTCGGTCGGCCCTGGCGGGCGAGCCCGAGCGAGGGCTATCCGACGGCGCACCTGCGCGAGCAGGACCGCATCATCCGCGAAGCCCTCAGCGCCGCGTAGGCGGCTAGGGCTCTCGGCGGCGGCGTTCGGCGAAGGCCCGCTCGGCCGTTCGGCGGGCGGCGCGAGCCGCAGCGGGGCCGTGCTTCGACACCTCGCGCACGAGGCGGCGGCGCACCGGCTTGGGCAGGCGCTTGTACACCTCCCACGCGGTGAGCACCATCCAGAGGGGGCCGATTCGGCGGACGGGGATGAAGGGCGGGCGCGGCATCTGAGCGCTGCATGCTCGCATACCGACCACCAACCTGGTTACAATCCGCCGCCGGGTCGCCCCTGGGGAGAGGGAACTCGCCCGCCGACACCATGACGAACATCTTCTCCGACATCATCGAGGACCATCTGAGGCTGAGGGAGCGCAACGCCCCGCTCGAGCCGGTCATGCCGCTCGACCGTTACAAGGGCATCGATCCCTTCGAGAACCACCCGCTGTTCAAGACCGAGGAGCAGGCCCGCATCGAGGACACCCTCGACGGCGGCGTCTCGATCGTCGACCTCGACGAGCACCTGGTGGCCGTGCAGGCCCACGGGTACGAGGCACCGGCCGGCGACCAGGGGCTCTGGAGCCGCTCCCGGGACTTCGACTGGGGCGACTAGCTCCTCGCGGGTCTCTGCCTCCAGGGCGCCGGGCGCCCAGGTCGCGGCGTGGACCGGCCGAACCGGCGCAGCGAGCATGAACGGCAGCTCGCTCCTGGCCGACTACGCGCGTCTCGCCGTCGAGGTGGGTCTCAACCTCGAGCCGAGCCAGGACGTCCTCGTGGTCGCCGACATCGAGCAGGCGCAGCTCGCACGGGAGGTGGCGCGCGCGGCGTACGGGGCCGGTGCTCGGTACGTCGACGTGCAGTACGTCGATGCCTACGTGCGACGGGTGGTCGCCGACCTCTCGCCCGAGGACGCGCTGGGCTGGTCACGGCCCTACCGGGTGCAGCAGATCGTGGAGCTCGGCGAGCGCCGCGGCGCGCTCGTCAGCGTCACCGCGCCTGCGGATCCCTCGGTCTACGACGGGGTCGACGGAGAGCGGCTCGCGCGCTCGCAGCCGGTCGAGGAGCGACGCGCCTACCTCGACCTCGTGAGCGAGGGCGCCGTCAACTGGACGATCGTCGCGGGCCCGACCGAGTCGTGGGCACGCCGCGTCTTCGGTGAGCCCGACCTCGAGCGCCTGTGGGGCGCTGTCGCGCATGCCGTGCGCCTCGACGAGCCTGACCCCGCTGCGGCCTGGCGCGACCACATGCAGCACCTCAAGGCTCGAGCCGATCTGCTCACCCGGCGGGGCTTCGAGGCCGTGCGCCTGCGCGGGCCGGGCACGGATTTGACACTCGGCCTGCTGCCGGGCGGGCTGTGGGAGTGCGCGGCCGCGACGACCGCCTGGGGGCATCCGTACGTCCCGAACATGCCGACCGAGGAGGTGTTCACCACGCCCCACGCAGCGCGCACCGAGGGCGTCGTGCGGTCGACCAGGCCGCTCGTCCTGCTCGGGCAGCTGGTGACGGGCATCGAGCTGCGCTTCGAGGACGGGCGTGCGGTGGAGATCCACGCCGACGAAGGCTCCGACGTGCTGCGACAGCACATGGCGAGCGACCCGGGCGCCCTCAGGCTCGGCGAGATCGCTCTCGTCGAGGAGAGCTCGCGCGTCGGGACGAGCGGGCTGACCTTCTACGACACGCTCTTCGACGAGAACGCGTCCTCGCACATCGCCTACGGGGAGGGCTTGCCGGAGTCGCTCCCGGGCGGCCAGGAGCTGGGCTGGGACGAACGGGAGCGCGCCGGCGTCAACCACTCGAGCGTGCACGTCGACTTCATGGTGGGCAGCGCCGAGGTGGACGTGGACGGCGTGGACGCCGGCGGCGCGACGGTCGCGCTGATGCGCGGCGGCAGCTGGGTGCTCGACTAACTCTGCGCCGAGTCTGACGCGACCGAACCGCCGGCGTCGCTCTCGACGCTCCAGCGGACGACGTCGCGGATGCTGACGATGCCGACCGCTTGATCGTCCTCGACGACCGGCAGGTGGCGGAAGCCCTGCTCGATCATGACTCGCGCGGCCTCCTCCGTGGACGTGGACTCGGAGGCCGTGACGGGATCCGCGGTCATCCAGTCCCGGACGCGCGCCTCGGACGAGTGCACCCGGCCGGCGACCGCGCGCAGGATGTCGCGCTCGCTGAGGATCCCGATCAGCCGCCCGTAGTCCAGCACCACGCAGGCGCCGACGCCGCGCGAGGCCATCTCCTCCGCGGCCAGGCCGATGGTGTCCTCCGGGGCGACGGCGAGCACGTCGCGCTGCATGATCTCGGCGAGCTTCGTCACGCAGCGAGCATAACGGCCGCTCCGGCGAGGATCGCGCCCTGGCCGCAGCTCGCTCTCCGGGGTATCGTCGGAGGGCGATCGCACGCGAGAGCCGACATCTGCCGGGCCCCGTGCGGATGCCGGACGGGCACCCGCGTTCACGGCGCGCCCTCGCGCGGGTGCCGGCGGCCGCGGCGAGCGCGATCCAGACCGGCCTCCACCTGTCGGGCATGGCGTGGCTGGCGCGGCTGCCTCGGCGCTGGAACGAGCGCTACGGCTGGGAGGCGTCGGTCTCCCTGGCCGCCCTCAGCGCGAGCCTGTTCGCCTTCGCGTTCCTCGTCGAGCGGGTCGCCGGGCGCGACGAGATCACACGCTGGGACGTGCGCTTCAACCACTGGCTCGACCACGAGGCCTGGGGCCCGTTCGTCGCCTTCTTCGAGCTCGCCACGATCCCCGGCAGCACCGTCTTCCTGTTCGCCGTGACGCTGGCCGCCGCCGCCCTGCTCGCGTCGCGAGGCGACCGGGCGGACGCAGCGCTGATCGTGATGGCGTACGGCAGCGCGACGGTCGTCAACCTCGCGCTCAAGCTGGCAATCGAGCGCCCTCGCCCGGCGTTCCACGACCCCGACCTGACCTTCAGCACCTTCTCGTTCCCGAGCGGCCACGCCAGCGCCTCGGTTGCGGCCTACGGCGCGTTCACGCTCATCCTCCTGCGCGAGCTGCGCACCTGGCGTGCGCGGCTGGGCGTCGTCGGAGCGGTCGCCCTGCTCCTGGTCGTGATCGGGTTCAGCCGGGTGTACCTGGGCGCCCACTACTTCTCCGATGTCCTGGCCGGCTTCAGCATCGGAACGGCCTGCCTCGCTGCCTGCGTCCTCGGCCTGACCCTGCGCGAGGCGCACCGCCGTCACCACGACGATCACCGCGCTCGCCTCCGCTACGCTGGCCGTCGATGACGACAAAGCCCGTCGAGCAGCTGGATCGGGTCGTCATCCGCTTCGCCGGAGACTCCGGCGACGGCATGCAGCTGGCCGGCTCCCGCTTTACGAGCGAGACCGCCATGCTCGGCAACGACCTCTCGACGCTGCCCGACTTCCCGGCCGAGATCCGGGCACCCGCCGGCTCGCTCCCGGGCGTCTCCGGCTTCCAGATCCACTTCGCCTCCCACGACATCCTCACGCCCGGCGACGCGCCCGACGTGCTGGTCGCGATGAACCCGGCCGCGCTCAGGACGAACCTGCGCGACCTGCCGGCAGGCGGCACTCTGATCGTCAACCGCGATGCCTTCACGGAACGCAACCTCGAGAAGGCGGGGTACGCGGCGAACCCGCTCGACGACGGCTCGCTCGACGAGTACCACGTCCATCCGGTGCCGCTGACCTCGCTGACACTCGAGGCGCTCAAGGAGGTGGACGTCTCCAAGCGCGAGGCCGAGCGCTCGAAGAACATGTTCGCGCTCGGGCTGATGTCCTGGCTCTACCACCGCCCGACCGAGGGCACGATCGAGTACATCCGGCGCAAGTTCAAGCCACAGCCGGAGATCGCCGAGGCCAACGAGCGCGCGTTCAAGGCGGGCTGGGCCTACGGCGAGACGAGCGAGGACTTCGCCGTCACCTACGAGGTCGGCCCCGCGCGCCTCCGGCCCGGGACCTACCGCAACATCACGGGGAACCAGGCGCTCGCGCTCGGGCTCGTCGCCGCGAGCATCCGCAGCGGGCTGCCGCTCTTCCTCGGCGCCTATCCGATCACACCGGCGTCCGCGCTCCTCGAGGACCTGTCGCGCCAGAAGCATTTCGGTATCCGTACGTTCCAGGCCGAGGACGAGATCGCAGCGGCCGGAGCAGCGCTCGGGGCGAGCTTCGGCGGCTCACTCGCCGTCTGCACCTCGAGCGGGCCCGGCGTCGTGCTCAAGATGGAGACGATCGGGCTCGCCGTCACGCTGGAGCTGCCGCTCGTGATCGTGGACGTCCAGCGCGCAGGCCCCTCGACAGGGATGCCGACGAAGCCGGAGCAGGCCGATCTCTTGATGGTGATGTACGGACGCAACGCGGAGTCGCCGGTACCGGTGGTGGCAGCCTCGACGCCGGGCGGGTGCTTCGAGGCCGCCGTCGAGGCCTGCAGGATCGCGCTCGCCTACCGAACGCCCGTCTTCCTGCTCTCCGACGCGTACCTGGCGAACGGCTCGGAGCCGTGGCGGCTGCCGGATGTCAGCGCGCTCCCGGATCTCGCGCCCGCGCTCACCACCGAGACGAACCACAACGGCGACTACTGGCCCTACCTCCGCGACCCCGACACGCTTGCGCGCGACTGGGCGCTCCCCGGGACGCCCGGGCTGGAGCACCGTATCGGCGGCCTCGAGAAGGCAGACGGCACGGGCAACGTCTCCTACGACCCCGACAACCACGATCACATGGTGCGGCTGCGTGCGGCCAAGGTCGCCGGCGTCGATGTACCTGACCTCGAGCTCGACGCCGAGGGCGGCGAGGACCTGCTCGTGCTCGGCTGGGGCGGCACGTACGGCCCGATCGGAGCTGCCGTCCGCCGGATCCGCGAGGAGGGCGGCAAGGTCGCCCACGCCCATCTGACGCACCTGAACCCGCTGCCGCGGAATACCGGCCAGGTGCTCGCCGGCTACAGGCGCGTGCTCGTCCCCGAGATGAACCTCGGCCAGCTGCTCACGCTCGTTCGCGCCGAGTTCCTGGTCGACGCGGTCGGCTACAACCAGGTGCGCGGGCTGCCCTTCCGCTCCGACGAGCTCGCCGACGCGATGAAGGCGCTGCTGTGACGCCGTTGCCCCTCGTGGAAGGCTGCACGCTCACCCCGGCCGGGGCGCGCGCACAGGCCAACCGTGTCCGCATGCTCGGCGGCTCGGTCGACCGCGTCGAGCGCATGCCCGGGGTCGCCCTGGTCCACTTCGATTCAGGCGTGGACGCGACCCTCGTGGCGCGGCTGATCGAGGTCGAGCGCGCCTGCTGCTCGTTCCTGGACTTCGACTTCGACCCGGCGGGCCGGACGCTGCGCGTTGCGATCGGCGAGCCCGGTCGTGAGAGGGATCTGACGGCGCTCGCATGCTCTTTCGAGGAGGAACCGACATGACGATGTTCTCGTACCGAACGGCCAAGGACGACACGGTCTTCATCTCCTGGAACGGCAAGGAGGTGACCACCCTGCGCGGCGATCGCGCTCGCCAGTTCCTGACGGAGATCGAGCGCGGGGGCGAGCAGCAGGTGATGGCCCGCTACACCGGCAACTTCAAGCGCGGCAACGAGCGATGAGCGGCCACGAGCTGGAGGCCGACAGGGGCTCCACGCACGCCGTCGGCGACGGCAACGGGAACGGGCACCCGGTGGTCCAGCTCACGAGCAAGGACTTCAAGTCCGACCAGGAGGTGCGCTGGTGTCCCGGCTGCGGCGACTATGCGGTGCTTGCCGCCGTCCAGTCCTTCATGCCGGAGCTGGGACTGGCGCGCGAGCGGATCGTCTTCGTCTCCGGCATCGGCTGCGCCTCCCGCTTCCCGTACTACATGCAGACCTACGGCATGCACTCGATCCACGGCCGCGCGCCCGCGATCGCGACGGGCCTTTCGGTCTCGCGGCCCGACCTGTCGGTGTGGGTGGTCACCGGCGACGGCGACGCGCTCTCGATCGGCGGCAACCACCTGATCCACGCCCTGCGGCGCAACGTCAACCTGACCATCCTGCTCTTCAACAACCAGATCTACGGGCTGACGAAGGGGCAGTACTCGCCCACGTCGCCGCTCGGAACGCTCAACCGGACGACGCCGATGGGCTCGCTCGACTGGCCGTTCAACCCGCTCTCGCTGGCGCTCGGCGCCGAGGCGACGTTCGTGGCGCGGTCGATCGACACCGACCGCAAGCACCTGACCGAGGTGCTGCGCCGGGCCGCCTCGCACCAGGGCACCGCCTTCGTCGAGATCTACCAGAACTGCAACGTCTACAACGACGGCGCCTTCGACGCGGTGCGCGACGACAAGGTCAACGCGAACCGCATCCCGCTCCGCCACGGTGAGGCCGTGCGCTTCGGGGCAGAAGGCGAGCGCGGCGTCGTCCAGCGGCCGGACGGGACGCTGGAGATCGTCGACGTCGCCGACGTCGGCGAGGAGGCCCTGCTCGTCCACGACGAGCACGCCGAGCACCCGAGCCTCGCCTTTGCACTCTCACGGCTGTCGCACACGCCGACCGGACCGACGCCGATCGGGATCTTCCGCGACGTCGAACGCGCGGTCTACGACGAGCTCATGGCCGAGCAGCTCGCGGCCGCCCGCGAGACGAAAGGCGACGGCGACCTTGAGGCGTTGCTCCACGCGGGCGACACCTGGACGGTCGAATAGTCGGGACGCGCCTCGACCAGCGAGCGGCCTTCGTCGGCCGCGCCTCGACCAGCGAGCGTGTCTCACCCTGCCTAGAATCGGGCAGTGCCATGACGGCCGAGGAAGACATTGCCAGCGTCGCCGCCCAGCTCGCCGACCTCACGCGGCACGTGAACAAGTTGGAACGCCAGCTCCTGGAGCGCGCCGACACCCAGCAGACACGGGCCGAGACTCAGCAGGAGCGGATCGACCTGGCGGCTCGCGAGCTCGCAGAGGTCAGCGCGCGCCTGCAGGCCGCGGCGAATGCCCTCCGCGAGTCGCTCTGACCGCTCCGTACGCGGATGACACGGAAGGAAGCGCGGCAGCGGCGCTTCGCAGGTCCGCTACGGGATGAGGCCGGCGACGCGGCCGATCGCGGCGATGATGTTGCCGCCGAGCAGCGTGATCGCGCCCAGGCAACCGATCGTGATCACGCTGAGCACGACGCCGTACTCGGCCATCGTCTGGCCGTCGTCATCCTGGGAGCGGCGTCGGAGCGCCTCGAGCATGTGCAGCATTGGTTGACCTCCAGGGTGGGCGAGGCGCGCCGCGGGCGCCGTTGTCTCCCATCCATCGGCCGCGCAGCCGCCACTCCTGAATCCCTCGGATCAGCGTGGCTGTGACCGGCCCCAGCCGGCGTAGAGCCCGGCGCGCCCGCGCTCCTGCACCCAGTAGTCGACGTGCTCGAGAACGAGGCCGTCCGCGTCGAAGCGCAGCACCGTCGTGCCGACCAGCGTCACCGTCCTGCCGTTCTCGTCGAAGGTCGCCCACCACTCGACGGCGGCTCGTTCCCCGGCGACAATCGGCTCGCCGAAGCGGCACTCGATCTGCTCCTCCTCCGCGAACGTGGCCTCCACGTACGCGCGCGGGCTGGCGGCCGGGGCGCGGAGCGGGTGCGAGCGGTAGACGGCGCCGTCGGCGTACAAGGCGGCGATCGCCTCCGTCTCCTTCGCCGGCCAGGCACGCTCCCAGATGTCCCGCCAGCGGGCGGCCGCGTCTGCCGTGGCCACGCTTAGCCGTCGCCCGACTCGAAGCGGCCGCGCGCCCAGGCCATGGTGGGCATCGGGTTGCTCTCGAGCTCGTTGCCGCGGAGGGTGGCGACCGCGCCGAAGTGCGAGAGCACGCCGACTCCGTCGGCCAGCCCGTCACCCGAGGACGCATCGGGACGGGTGCCGACGACGACGTTCCGCTCCACCTCGCAGTGCGAGTAGTCGCCGCAGAAGATGCCGATACCGAGCGCATCCTCGATCCGGTTGCGCCGCACCCGCCCCATCGACATCTCCGTCACCGTGATGCCGCGCATGGTCGTGCGCGAGACGTGGTTGCCGCGCAGGTCGACGCGCGCCGAATGCGTGACGATGCCCTCCTGCCCGCCGGTGACCCGGCACCCCGAGACGAGCGACGGAGCGAGGTCGATCGAGAACGAGATGTCGATCCCCTGGGCGTACAGGCCACGTGACTCGACCACACAGTCGTAGATGCGCGCGCTCGAACGGCGCAGCGAGATGCCGTCGAGCTCGGCACCGACCACGCGGACGCCGTCGAGCACCACGCCCTCCGCTCCGTCCAGCTCGATTCCGTTCTCGCCGCCCCTGACGGTGACGTCCCGGATGGTCACGCCGTCGGCGAGGACGCGGATGCCGCCGCGGACGACCGCGCCCTCGTCGCCGACGAGCTTCTGGGCGCGGTCGAGCACGAGCGGCCCCTGGTGGACGCCGGCGGCGAGCCGGACGGTCGGCGTCTGTGTCGCCCACGCGAGCGCGGATGCCCCGAGCAGCGGCAGGGCAGCCGCGAGCGCGGGTGCCCAGGCCGGAACCCGCCGCGACAGGACGATATGCCGGTGGAACCCGAAGCCGAAGTAGGCGGTGACGACGAGGGCGAAGACCACGGTGTTGAAGGCGAAGTGGAGCTCCACGAGCGAGAAGTTGAGGCCACGGGCGGGGTCGAGGGGACGTCCGAGGATCCCGGGCGTCGGCGACACGCCACCGTTCGCGACCCACTGGGCGAGCTTGGCCGCGTGCTCGACCACGTGGTAGACCTGCACGACGAAGATGCCGCCGAAGAGCGCAAGCCACGCAGCCGGTGCGGCCTCGCGCCAGGGGCGCTCCCAGAGCCGGTAGGCGAGGAAGAGCGCGACGAGCGCGGCCAGGATCGACCAGTTGTAGGCGAAGTGCACCCACTCGACGTCGAAGACGAACCCGAGCAGGCCGCGGCAGTCCTCCGGGCAGCGCTCACGCGTCAGGTCCTTCTGGACGACCTGGGCGAAGTGCTCCGACTCGTGGGCGGCCATCACGCCGATCAGGAGGAAGAAGGCCAGGTTGAGGCGCTGGTGCGGCGCGATCAGCGCGTCGGCGCGACCGCGCGCCATCTACTTCACTGAGCCGGCCAGCAGCCCCTGGACGAAGTAGCGCTGGAAGGCGAAGAAGACGGCCAGCGGGATCGCCAGCGAGACGAACGTCGCCGGCGCGATCAGCTCGATGTTCGAGCCGAAGGCGCGCAGCTGGGAGAAGATCGCGACCGTGATCGGCTGCGTCTCCCGGCCGAAGGTCAGCGCGACGAGCAGGTCGTTCCACGTCCAGAGGAACTGGAAGATCGCAAGCGAGGCGATCGCGGGCAGCCCGAGCGGCAGGATCAGTGTCAGGAAGATCCGCACCTCGGAGGCGCCGTCGATCCTGGCCGCTTCGAGCAGGTCCTTGGGGATGCCGATGAAGAAGTTCCGCAGCAGGAAGATCGCGAACGGCAGCCCGAAGGCGGTGTGGAAGAGGATCAGCCCGATCGTGGTGTCGTAGAGGCTGAAGCTGTTGTACAGGGAGAAGATCGGGATCAGCGCCATCTGCAGCGGCACCACGAGCAGCGCGATCACGACGATGAAGAGCCAGTCGCGACCCGGGAACTCGAGCCAGGCGAACGCGTAGCCCGCCAGGGCGGCCACGAACACGGGCAAGACCGTGCCGCCGACGGCGATGTAACCGGTCGTCAGGAGCGACGACGTGATCGTCTCGTTCGTGAACACGGCGTCGTAGTTCGAGAAGGTGAGCTTGGCCGGCTCCGAGAAGATCTGCCACCACCCCTCCTCCTGGAAGTCGGTCGGGGCGAGCATCGAGGTGAGGAAGAGGCCGAGCGTCGGCACCAGCCAGACGAGACCGATCAGGATGAGGACGATGTAGACGGGCGTCGTACCGGCCCAGCGGATGAGCCGCGCAGCGGTCGTCTCCTCGATCACTGCCGGCCCGCGGTCTGCTGCCTCGACCGTGGCCACTACGCCTCTCTCCGGAAGCGGCGGATGTTCAGGAGCAGCACCGGGATCACGAGCACGAAGATGAAGACGGCGATTGCCGAGCCGACACCGAAGTTGTTGGCTCCTCCGAACGCCGTACGCCACATCGCGAGCGCCAGCACGTTCGCGTCGTCCTGCACGGATCCGGGCGCCACGGCGACCACGATGTCGAAGACCTTGAGCACGTTGATGAGCATCGTGATGAAGACCACCGTGAGCACGGGAGCGAGCAGGGGCACCGTCACCCGCCGGAACACCTGCCACTCCGAGGCGCCGTCGGTGCGGGCAGCCTCCATCACGTCGCGCGGCACCGCCGCCAGACCGGCCGCGATCACGACCATGGCGAAGCCCGCCCAGATCCAGATGTAGGCGATGATGACCGCCGGCGTGATCAGGCGCTCGCCGAGCCACGACACACCGCCGAAGGGCTGCGCGAACGTCTGCGAGGCGACGCGGACGCGGTAGCTGCCGTCGGCCACGTCGGCGAACTGGAACGAGCCGTCGGCCTCGCTCGTCGCCGATGCGGCAACGCTGTTGCTCTCGTCGAGCAGCTGCACCTTGACGCCCGGGATGCCGAGCTCCTCGGCCTCGACGACACCCGCCTCGCCGCCGCCCGGCTTGAAGTCTCGCCACACGACGCCGGCGATGCCGCCCTGGAGCGGCTCGGGTGTCCGAGCCTCCTCTGCCTCTTCCGGCACCTCGTCCGGGGAGATGGCCGTCAGCCCGAGCAGCGCGGTGCCGCCCGTCTGGACGGCCTCGGCTGTCGTGAAGCCGGCCCCGGTCGACCCGGTCAAATCGTCGCTCGACGGCCGCGCCTCCGGCAGCACGCCGGGCTCGACGAAGACGTCGCGCACGCTCTGGATCCCCGCGTTCAGCGCGCCGAGATCCGGATCCTGCACGTACACGATCCGCCAAGTGATCCCGGCCGCGAAGGCCGAGATCGCCATCGGCATGAAGACCGCCGTCTTGAAGGCGACCGACCAGCGGATGCGCTCGGTGAGCACCGCGAAGATGAGGCCGATCGCGGTGACGAGGGCTGGCACCACGGCGACCCAGATGGCGTTGTTCTGAACCGCCGTGAGCAGGACGTCGCTCCGGAAGATCGCCTCGTAGTTGTCGAGGAAGACGAAGTCGCCGTCGTTGTCGAAGAAGCTGCGGATGATCGTGCGGATCGTCGGGTAGACGATCCACACGCCGAGGAAGAACACCGCGGGTGCGAGGAAGCCGGCGGCCAGCGCATGCTTGCGCCAGCCGCCGGGCTGCCCCGCGCCAGGTTCCGTGTAGGCCGGCGGGACGCCGGCTACGGACTTCGAGCTCACGCGCTAGCCGTATGCCTTCTTCGCCGCGGCCTCGAGCTGCTGCGCGATCCCGTCGACGTTCTTCGGGTTCTTGAGCAGATCCTGGAACAGCTTCCACATGCCCTGCCCGACCGTCGCGCCGAACTCCGAGGGCACGAGGTCGGAGAGGTCGAAGCGGAAGACCTCGGCGTTTGCCAGCGCCCCCGACGTGGCCCGCAGGAGCGGATCCGTGTAGGCGTCCTCGGAGACGTTCTTGTTGGGCGACGCGAAGCCGCCCCGCCCGACCCAGACCTCGGCCGACTCCGGCCTGGTCAGGAACTCGACGAACGCCCGCACCGCAGGCGTGTCGCGGAAGGTCACGAAGAGGTTCCCCGCCGCCACCACCGCGGGATCGGAGCCGTTGATCGAGGGGAAGGTGAAGAAGTTGTAGCCCGTCTCGGGCTCGAGCTTGCTCTTGACGACGCCCGGGACGAAGTCGCCCTCGATCACCTGCGCCGCCTTCGCGGTGGCGGCGAAGACGTTCCCGACCGAGCCCGGGAAGTCGGTCTGGAGCGCGCCCGAGGTGCCGCCGGCGATGTTGTCCCCGTTCTCGAAGACCTTCGCCATCTCCGTGAGCGCCTCCTTGACGGACGGATCCGTCCAGGGGATCTCGTGGTTGACGAGCTGGTCGTACTTCTCGGGGCCCGCAGTCCGGATGTAGATGTTCTCGAACAGGTCGGTGAGAGTCCATCCGTCCGCGCCGGCGATCGAGTACGCAGGGAGCCCCGACGCGTTGATCGTCTCCGCGTTGGCGAGGAAGTCCTCCCAGGTCTCCGGTGCCTCGACGCCCGCGTCCTCGAAGGCGGCGACGTTGTACCAGACCGTCGACTTGTTGTTGGCTTTCCAGGTCAGGCCGTAGAACGTGCCGTCCACCGAGCCGGTGTCGACCACGGACTGGCCGAAGTTGTCGACGGCCGCCTGCTGCGCGAAGTCGAGCGGCTTCAGCTCTCCCTGCTCCGCGAGCTGCGTCATCAGGCCCGGCTGCGCGATCGCGGCCATGTCGGGCGGATTGCCGCCCTGGACTGCTGTCGAGAGCACCGTTGGCAGGTTGTCGCCGACCGGGTTGTACTTCACCTCGACGTCCGGCTGCTCCTGGTTGAAGGCGTCGATCACCGCCTGGAACGACTTCTGCTCCTCGCCGACCCAGATGCCCATCACGGAGACCGAACCGGAGACCTGCTCCTGCTCTCCGGTGGTCGTCCCGGCGGCACCGTCGTCGTCGTCATCCCCGCCGCAGCCGGCCACGAGGGCGGCCACGAGGAGGCACAACAGGAAGACCCAGCGCTTGCTGGTCATGCGGCTCCTTTCGCCTGGTCGTCGTAGATGCCGAGACCGCTCTCGGCGTCGAAGAAGTGCAGGGCGCGGGTGTCGACCGCGACCTCGATGTCCTCGCGCGGCTTGACGCGCGAGCGCGCGCCGAAGCGACCGACCATGGTGGTCTGCCGGGCGCCTTCGCGGTCCTCGACCACCCTGTCGTCGCCGCTGTCCTGGGCCAGCTCGCGGACGTCCTCCGTGAGCGCGGGTGGCGCGTCGACCGTGAAGTGCACCATGATCTCGGCGCCGAGCGCCTCGCGCAGCGTGACCGTGCCGGTGAGCCGAGACCCGTTGGCGTCGGCCGCCAGTGCCGCGTCCTCCAGGTCCTCCGGCCTGATGCCGAGGATCACCGGACGTCCTTCGAAGCTCCGCAGAGCAGGGCGCGCGGAGAGCGTCTCGTCGCCGAGGCGCAGCCGCTGCGTGCCGAGCACCACGTCCAGCTCGCCGTCGCTGCGCTCCAGCTTCCCCTCGAGCAGGTTCATGGCCGGGCTGCCGATGAACCCTCCGACGAAGAGGTTGACCGGGCGGTCGTAGAGCTCCTGGGGCGAGTCCACCTGCTGGATCTCGCCCTTTCGCATCACCGCAACGCGGTCACCCATCGTCATCGCCTCGGTCTGGTCGTGCGTGACGTAGAGGGTGGTGACGCCGAGGTCGCGCTGCAGGCCGCTGATCTCGGCGCGCATCTGCACGCGCAGCTTCGCATCGAGGTTCGAGAGCGGCTCGTCCATGAGGAACGCCTGCGGCTGGCGGACGATGGCGCGGCCCATGGCCACGCGCTGCCGCTGGCCGCCCGACAGGGCGCGCGGCTTCCGCTTCAGGAACGGCTCGAGATCCAGGATCCGGGCCGCGTCGACGACCCGCTTCTCGATCTCGTCCTTCGAGACCTTCTGCAGCTTGAGGCTGAAGGCGATGTTGTCGTAGACGGACAGGTGTGGATAGAGCGCATAGCTCTGGAACACCATCGCGATGTCGCGATCCCGCGCCGGCAGGTTGTTGACGACGCGTTCCCCGATCCGCACCACACCCTCCGAGATGTCCTCGAGTCCGGCGACCATCCGCAGCGCGGTGGTCTTGCCGCAACCCGACGGGCCGACGAGCACCATGAACTCCCCGTCCTCGATCCCCAGGTCGATCCTGTCGACCGCGCGGGTGCCGTCGGCGTAGATCTTGCTTACCTGGTCGAACGAGACCTCGGCCACCCAGACTCCTCTCTCACGAGACTCGGAAGTGGTTGCTTACCACTTCGACACGGTCTCCGTAAAGCGCAGCGAGGAAACGGACTCCTCAGGATCTGCAGACACGGGGCACCGCCGTCATCCGCAGGCGCCGCAGCAACCCGGCTTGCGGCCGGCTGGGAAGCCGGGAGCCCTCTGCCCCCGATAACGGACGACTGCCCCCGACGAGGCCCCTCATGCACCCGGCGAGTGGTCGTCCGGCACCCACCGAGAGCACGTCGTCAGGCCGACCCGACCCCTGGTGAGGAGCGGACGGCGGCTACGCGCCCGCTGACCGCCTTCGGCCCTCGGCGCGGAGTGGGCGGTTAGGGATCGGCCCGGACGGGCACGAGCCGAGCATGGGTCGCGAGCCGATCGAGCCACGCGATCCTCGCCCGCCCGGAGAGCCGTACGAACGGCGCACCGAGGTGATCGAGGAGCGGTCGCCCGAGGGGCCGCAGCGCCCGCCGCCGTGGTGGCGCGAGAGCTGGTGGCTGCTCGGGTTGCTCGGCGTCGTCGTGCTCGGCGGTGTCCTCGCCCTTCTCTTCCTCGGCGGCGACGATGAGGACGGGCGCACGGATGCCAGGCCGACCACCACGGTGACGGTGGAGACCGAGACGGAGCCCGACGTCGAGACCGAGACGGAGGCCGCGACGACCACCGTCACGACGGCTCCAGAACAGGTCAGCGTCCCGGATGCGATCGGACAGGATCACGTCGGCGCGGGGGCGGCCGTCGACGACGTCGGGCTCGTCGCCGACACGTTCCCGGTGCCGTCCGACGAGCCGCGCGGCACGGTCGTCGCCCAGAATCCCGACCCGGGCACCGAGCTCGCCGAGGGTAGCCCCGTCCGCCTCAATGTCTCGCTGGGGCCCGCGTCGAGGCCGACCGGTGAGATCCCCGACGTCACCGGCCCTGCCGCTGCCGACGCGCGCGCCCGGTGCCGCGAGGCGAACTTCACCTGCCTGACCAGGGAGACCGCGGCGCCCTCCGCCGAGGAGGTCGGCGAGGTCGTCGATCAGGAACCGGCAGCCGGCTCGCCGGCCGAGGTGCTAACGCAGATCACCCTCTTCGTCGGGCGCTGAGACCGGCCCGAGGCTAGGAGGCCGCCAGGGCGACGGTGCGCTCGTCGGGGGCGACGCGGTAATCGTCGCCGAGCGCGTCCCGCAGCTTCTGCTCTAGCTCGCCCGACGTGGCCAGCTCCTCGACGATGTCGGCGCCGCCGATCAGCTCGCCCTTCACGAACACCTGCGGGATCGTCGGCCAGCCGGACAGGGAGCTGAGCTCCTGGCGGAAGCGCGGGTCGGGCAGCACGTCGACAGCGGTCACCGGCGCACCGGCGTTGCGAAGCGCCTCGAGCGCGCGGGCCGAGTTGCCGCACATCACGAATGCCGGCGTCCCCTTCATGAAGAGCGCCACCGGCTCGTTCTCGATCAGCTGCTGGATCTGGTCGCGAAGCTCCATCAGTCCCCTTTCGTCTTGATGCGCAACTCGTGGATGGTGCCGTCGTGCAGGGGCCCGTCGAGGGCGCCGTAGACGAGCTGGTGCTGCTCGACGAGCGAGAGCCCGGCGAAGCGGTTGCTCGCCACAGTGACAAGGAAGTGATCTCCCCCACCCGTGCGGTCGACGACCGACAGGTCCGAGGCCTCCGGAAAGGTTTGCTCGAGCAGGCTGCGCAGCCGTTCGACGGACATGCGGTCACTGTAGCCCGCGAGGGTGGGCGCAGGCCCATCGCCGCGGGGCTGGCGGCTAGGGGCGCGCGCCCGCGAGCAGCGCCTGCGGGTTGTACACCGCATGTGCGTCGAACCAGGCGATGTCCGGCTGGCCCTCCACGCCGACCTGCTGAATGGCCGGCATCAGCCGGTCCTGTAGGAACCGCTCGAACTGCTCCTGAGAGTCCCAGACGTCCATCACCCTGATCCCGTCGCCGGCGAACCACGCGACGTGGAAGACCGCGCCCTCCGGATGGTCGCTCTCCCAGCGCACGAGCGAGCGGAGCTCGTCGTACTGCGCGGGCGTCACGCCGTCCCAGCGCATCTTCATGACCTCGGCCATCACGCCTCCTCCGTGTCGTATCCGACGACCTTCTCGCGCCGAGGGTCGCTCGGCAAGCGTGGCGTAGAGTCCGCGACCGGTGACCAGGCTGACGAACGACTCGGCCTCGCTCGAGCCGCGAACCGGCCGCGCTGGGCCGGAGCTCCGCTTCGACCTCCCCGGGATGCGAATCGGCATCGCTGAGTACGACGAGGGTCCCACCGGCTGCACGGTCTTCAGCTTCCTGCCGGAGGGCGCGGCGTGCGCCGTCGACGTGCGCGGCGGCTCGCCGGGCACCATCGGCGGCCTCGAGTGGGTGCACGCCATCTGCCTGGCCGGTGGCTCGCTGTACGGGCTCGAGGCGGCCACCGGCGTGGCCGCCGAGATCTTCGCCCTGCGCGACTACGCCACCGGCTGGACGGAGATCCCGCTCGTCTCCGGCGCGATCATCTTCGACTGGGGCCCGCGGGACACGGCCGTGTACCCGGATCGCGACCTGGGCCGGGCAGCGCTCCGAGCAGCGCAGGAGGGTGTGTTCCCGCTCGGCGCCCGCGGCGCGGGCCGCTCGGCGACGGTGGGCAAGACGTTCGGGCTCGAGCGCGGCGAGCCGTCGGGCCAAGGCGGCGCGTTCCGCCAGGTCGGACGTACGCGCGTGGCCGTCTTCACAGTCGTGAACGCCGTCGGTGCGATCGTCGACCGTGAGGGGGCAGTGGTGCGCGGCCACGTGAATCACGGCACCGGCACGCGCACGCGCCTCCTCGACGGCATCGAGGAGCGGCTGCCACGCGTCCCGCCGGGGAACACGACGCTGACCGTGGTCGTCACGAACCACGCGCTGGACCGCCGCGCGTTGCAGCAGCTCGGCCGCCAGGTGCACTCCTCGATGGCACGGGCGATCCAGCCCTTCCAGAGCCTCGCCGACGGCGACGTGCTCTACGCGGTCACGACCGGCGAGATCGAGGACGAGCTCGACCCGGTCACGCTCGCAGTCATCGCGTCCGAGGTCGCCTGGGACGCCGTCCTCGCCTCAGTACCCGACTAGGGGGGCGGGGCCGGGGCGAGGAGGGGCGCGGGCGCAAAGCTCCCGCGGCGGAGCGTGTGCAGCCCATAGGCGGTCATGAGCACGCCGGACACCCCTCCGACCGAGAAGGCGAGCTCGGTGCCCCCGACGTCTGCCAGCCAGCCTGCGAGGAGGCCGCCGAAGGGGGCGAGGCCGCCGAAGGCCAGGAGGAAGATGCTCAGCACCCGTCCGCGCAGGTGATCGGGCGCGGTCAGCTGCAGGATCGACTGGGTGTTCGACATCCAGAGCGTGAAGCAGAAGCCCGTGCAGAAGAGGAGCACCGAGCACGCGAGCACGGTCGTCTGGGCGGCGAGTACCAGCAGCGCCACGCTGAAGCCGGCCGTCCCGGTGAGCAGCACCTTGAAGCTCGGCCGGCCGAGCGCCGCGGTCGCAAGGGCCCCCACGACCGCGCCGGCGCCGAACGCAGCCGACAGCAGACCGAAGACGCTCGCTCCGACGTCGAGCGTGTCAGCGGCGAGCACCGGAACGAGCACGTGGAAGTTGAAGCCGACCGTGCTGAGCACGACCGTCATCAGGAGCACCGCCCGCAGGCGCGGTGTCTCGGCGACATACCGGAGCCCTTCGCGCACCCCGCGGAGCAGGGTCGGACGCTCGCGCCGGTCGATCGCCACCAGCTCGTGCGTCCGCATGAGCGCGAGCGCGGTGAGGACGGCCAGGAAGCTGATCGCGTTGAGCGCGAAGCAGATCCCCACGCCCCACGCAGCGATCGCGAGCCCGCCGAGCGCGGGGCCGATGACCCGCGATGCGTTGAAGAGGCTGGCGTTCAGCGCCACGGCATTCGGCAGCTCCTCGCGCCCGACCATCTGGAATGTCAGCGCATGGCGGCCGGGCGCGTCGAAGACGAGCGCCGTCCCGCCGAGCGCGGCGAGAACGTAGGCATGCCAGACCTCGGCGTGCCCCGAGAAAGCGAGCGCGGCGAGCGCGACCGACACGACCATCGAGAGCGCCTGCGTGGACATCACCAGGCGCCGGTTGTCGAAGCGGTCGGCCAGCACGCCGGCGAGGAGGCCGAAGACGCTGAACGGGACGAAGCGGCAGAACGCGAGCACGCCGACAGCCACGGGCGAGTGGGTGAGCTCCACCACGAACCACGCCAGCGCGGTGTTCTGCATCCACGTGCCGGACAGCGACACGATCTGGCCGCTGAAGAAGAGCCTGTAGTTGCGGTGCAGCCGCAGGCTCGTGAACGTGCGCGCCCCCACGGCGCGAATCGGGCTCACGCCCGAACCTCCCCCTCGGGGCCCGGCGGCGAGTCCTCGAGCAGCCGTGTGAGCGGCGCGACAGCCGCCTCGAGCATCTCGAGCTCGCCGGGTGCCAGCCCGCCGAGCCGCTGAGCGAGCCACTCCGTGCGCCGGCGCCGAACGGCCCGAAGCACCCGCAGTCCCTCCTCCGTCAACTCGAGCCCGACGCGGCGGCGGTCGTCGGTCGAGCGGACGCGGGTGAGGAAGCCCGCCGCCTGCAGGCGGTCGACGTGCCCCGACATGCCCGCTGCGGAGATGCCTTCGCGTGCCGCGAGCTCGTTGACGCCGACGCCCGGCGAGCGGCTGATCAGCCAGAGCAGCGTCGCCTGGCCGCCGGTGATGCCGAGCGCGGCTCCCTCGCGCCGCAGCTCCCGGTTGAGCCGGAGCAGGACCGGCCGCAGTCGATTTGCGAGCGCGACGGGATCGGCTACGAGCGTGGTGGGTGTCATATCGTTAACCAGCTTAGCGAAAATCATTCGCTTCGTTAACTATTTCTGCCGCAGGACCGGTGCGGCGGCTCGAGCGTCGCTCGCTAAGGTCAGACCATGGCCGCCTTCAGGGGCCGCACCGCACGCCGCCCTGCTCCAGCCGCGCGACGAGCGACCGCGGCTGGAGCGCTCGCCGCCGTGGCGCTGCTTCTCTTTGCAGCGCTGGCGGTCGCCGTCGAGGCCGGCTCCGTCGTCGTCGCGTGGGACGACGACGTCAACCGCTGGGTGCACCGCGAGCAGCCGGCCGCAGTCGACCCCGTCGCGGCGCAGATCACCAGGGCGGGTGGCGGCGTGTTCCTGCTGGTCGTGGCGCTCGCCGCGAGCCTGTTGCTGGTGCGCCTCGGACGTCCGGCAGACGGACTGCTGATCGTCGTCGCCTACCTGGTTGCGCAACTGGCGACCAACGGGCTGAAGCTCGCCTTCGAGCGGCCCCGCCCGCCACTTCGGGTCGCCGAGCTCGAGCTCTCGACCTTCTCCTTCCCGAGCGGCCACGCGGCCGTGTCGGTCGCCGTCTACGGGGCCCTCGCGCTGGCCGTGCTCCACCGCCCACATCCGCCGAGCCGCGCGGTGGTGGTGACCACGACGGTGCTCCTCGTCGCGCTCGTCGCCCTGAGCCGGGTCGCGCTGGGCGTCCACTATCCGAGCGACGTGCTCGCGGGGCTGGCGCTCGGCGCTGCGTGCCTCCTCGCCGCGATCGCCGCTATCCCGGCGCTTGCCCGGCGGACGCCGGACTAGCCGGGCTCGATGCCCTTGGCGCGGAGCTCCTGCAGGGCCGCCTCCCGCTTCTCGAGCCCGTGGACCCCCATCGCCCGCAGCACCGCCGGCGTCTTCGTGAACTGGATGTCGCGGTAGTCGACGACCTCGATGTTGTTGCCCCAGGGGTCCCGGAAGTCGAGGCCGCCGGACGGCTGCACGGCGACCCCGGCCGCCTGCAGCGCGCGGCGCACTCCCTCCTTGTCGTCAACGACGAGACCGACGTGCCGGTGACGGTCGGGTTTCCCGCCCTCCTCCCGTGCCAGTGCCACGAACTGATCGCCCATGTCCACGAAGGCCATGCCCGGCACCCGGCCCCGGAGCTCGACCTCGAAGAACCGGCCGTAGAACTCGAGCGCGTCGTCGACGGAGCCGACCGGCAGCGCAACGTGGTTGATCCCGATCAACCGCGCCCTGCGGGAGCCGTCCGCCGTCACTGCTCGTCGAGGAAGACCGCCAGCGTGGCCGTATAGCCGTGGACGAACGACCGTCCGCCGACGGGACCGATCTCGCCGGCGCAGAAGAATCCGGCGACCGCTCCGGCGCCGAGCACGTCGCCGGCGACGCGCGCGTCGTGGTCAGGCTCGCCGAAGAGGCTTGCCCCGCGGCCGTTGCAGGTGAAGAGCAGCGCACCTGCTGATCGGCGACCGCCATCGAGCGCGCGCTCGAGCGCGCCTTGCAGGTCCTGATCTGCGGTCGCCGCGTCGCGGACGTGGAACCGCAGGGTCTGACCAACGCGCACCGGCTCGCCGACGGCGATCGCGCCGGAGTCCTCGTCCGCGCCGAGCAGGCCGCGGATGAGGTAATCGCCTCGCGCGTACTCGGAGCGGTTTTCGTCGATCACCAGGCCGGCGAGCACCCCGCGGGCCGCCAGCATTCGCTCCTCGGGCGTGAGCGACGCGATCTCGTGCTGCAGCCGCATGAGGGCAGGCTTGCCGGCCAGCTCGTACACGACGTTGCCCTCGGCGGCGGTGATCACCGCCTCGCGTCCGATCGGAGCACATCCCTGCGAGACGACGGTTCGAACAGGGGCGCCGCTGACCACCGCGCCGACGGCGCCGTCGGTCACGACGCGGTCGTCGACAATGAGGACGGACTCGCCGGGATGGCCCCCTGTGGCCAGCCCACCGACGAGCGGAAGCCCGGGCTGCTCGTCGCTGAGCCGTGCGAGGAACGGCGCGGCCGGAAAGGTGTATGGGTCGACGAGCAGCGTCACGAGGTCCGGCTGCTCGAGCGGGGGGACGCCGCTGATGACCGCGCCGTTCTCGCCGCCGACCGACGTCGCGTGGAACACGTCGATCTCGGCGCCGGGAGGCAGCTGGGCGGCCCACACAGCGGCGCCGGGCCCGCTCTCGAGCTCTCGCTCGCGGCCGACGACCCCGTCGGCGACACACCCGATCAGGTGCCGCGGCGCGAGCTCGCCGAGGACGGCTGCGACCGCCGCCTCGACGTCGTCGAGGTGAGCGGCAGAGAGAAAGAGGTAGGCGAGGTCGACCCCGCCTGCCCCCACGCTCGACGCTGCCTGGCGGGCGGCCTCCCGGCCGGCCGTCTCCGGTTGCGCTGCTTCCGACAGGCCCGTGCCGATCCGCGTTGCCGCGAGCTCCCCCGACTCGATCACTGTCTGAGTCTAGGCGGCTCTGGCCGGACTGCGACCTCAGGCGCGCCCGAGCACCACTTTGGGTTGGCATCTGCGGCCGGGAGGGAGCAGAATGGGCGGCACCTCGCGCGCGCGAGGGAGGGGACATGGGGATCAGAGAGTCACGCCGCATCACTGGGGCGCTGCGCCGTCCGATCACGGTCGGGGCAGCGCTGGCAACCTGCGCGCTCGTCGCGACCGGTGCCGCGGCGCACGAGCCCTCCGGCGGTCTGGAGCTGCGGGACCGGCCCCCGACGGCCGTGAAGGCTGCCTCTCTCGACTCGTCGCTCGCACGCCTGGCACGTGCGGAGGATCACGCCGCAGCTGCCAACCGCCTCGGACTGGACCTGGCCGGCGGGCGGGTGCAGGTCGAGGTTCACGCCGGAGACGACCCGGCGGCCGCGGCTGCGGCGATCCGCACCGCAGGAGGCGCGGTCGACGCGCGCTACCAGGGACTGCTCGAGGCGAGCGTGCCGGCCGGTGTGCTCGATGAGCTCGCCGCCGACCCGGACGTCCGCGCGGTGGAGCCACTCGCACGGCCCCAACCGCTTGCGGTCACGGGCGAGGGCGTCGCCAGCACGCGCGCGGATGACTGGATCGCCGCCGGCAACGGCGGCGCTGGAGTCGAGATCGCCGTCATCGACGTCGGCTTCGCCGGCTGGCAGGCGCGCCGGGACGAAGGCGAGCTCCCGGCGGGTGTGGCCACCGCGGACTTCTGCGGCCCCGACGGCTTCGACGCAGATGCGAGCGACCACGGCACGGCCGTGGCCGAAGTCGTACACGAGGTCGCACCGGCCGCTGCCCTGCTCCTCATCTGCGCCGACAGCCTCGTGACGCTCGCCCAGGCCAAGGACTACGCGAAGTCAAAGGGCGTGCACATCGTCAACCACTCGGTCGGCTGGCACAACACCGCGCGCGGCGACGGCTCCGGCGGGCCCACCACCCCCGACGGCATCGCCGCCGATGCGCGGGCGAACGGCATCCTCTGGGTCAACGCCGCCGGGAACGAGGCGGGCCGGCACTGGAGCGGCTCGTTCATGGACGACGACGGGGACGGCTGGCACGAGTTCGAGTTCGCCCCCGAGGTCGTGTTCGAGGGCAACGGAGTCGCCGTGCCTCAGGGGGAGGAGCTCTGCGCCTATCTGCGCTGGGACGACTGGCCCGGCTCGGCCCAGGACTACGACCTCTACCTCTACCCGCCGGGCACGGTCTCCCCCGCCGACTTCGTGGCGCGGTCGACGAACGTGCAATCTGGCTCCCAGAGCCCCGTCGAAGAGCTCTGCTACGCGAACCCGAATCCCACCATGAAGGGCGGCGCGCCCGACCTGTACCTCGCGATCCGCCGTTACTCGGCAACGGTGACGCCTCGCTTCGACCTCTTCACGACGCACGACTTCGTCCGGCCCGCTGCCGGCGGGATCGCGGTCGCCGAGGGGAGCCTGCTCGAGCCGGCCGCCTCGCCGAGCGTGCTGACGGTCACGGCCGTGTGCTGGGCCGACAAGAGCATCGAGCCGTTCTCCTCGCGAGGGCCGACGCTCGATCCGGCCGTGGCGAAGCCTGATGTGGCGGGCCCCGACGGCGTCTCCTCTGCGACGCAAGGCCCGTTCGTGAACTGCGGCGCCGACGTGTCCGGGTTCTTCGGCACCTCGGCGGCGGCGCCTCACGTCGCCGCTGCCGCCGCGCTGCTCAAGCAGGTGAGCCCCGCCTCAACTCCGGCCCAGCTGCATGCGGAGCTCGAGGCGCGCACGGCCGACCTGGGCGTGCCTGGCAGGGACACGCTCTACGGCGCCGGGCTGCTCTCCCTGGGCGCCGTTCCCGCGGGACACAACCCGGCGCCCGCAGCGCCGACCAACACAGGTTCGCCCTCGATCTCTGGCACGGCGCAGCAGGACCGGACGCTGACCGCGACGACCGGCGCCTGGACGGGCCCCGCCGTCGTGCTGTACGCCTACCAGTGGCGGCGCTGCGACGCCGGCGGAGGCGCATGCAGCGACATCGGCTCTGCGCTCGACCAGTCATACGCGGTCTCCCCGGCCGATGTGGATGCCACGCTCCGCGTGGACGTGACGGCGATCAACGGCGGCGGCGGGACGACCGCGACGTCCGCGCCCACGGCGCTGGTGGCGCCCCCGGCACCGAAGAACACCGGGCTGCCGGCGATCTCGGGCCGCGCGCGCGTCGGCGAGACGCTGAGCGCGACCATCGGCGGCTGGAGCGGCCTCGGGCCCCTCGCGTACGCCTTCGCCTGGCTGCGGTGCGATGTGGACGGCTCGGCCTGTACGTCCCTCGGCGCCGCCGGCAGCACATATGTCGTCACGTCTACAGACGTCGGGCGCACGTTGCGCGCAGCCGTGACTGCCACGAACCGCGGCGGTGCCACGGCCGCGAGCTCGGCGCCAACGGCAGCCGTCGCGCCGGTCCCGCCTCAGAGCGTCGCTCCGCCGACCGTCGCCGGCACGCCGCGCGCCGGGCGAGCCCTCACAGCGTCGACGGGTACCTGGCGGGACGCCTCGAGCTACAGCTACCGCTGGTGGCGGTGCGTCCGGAGCGCGTGCGCCTTCGTCGACGGAGCCACCGCGCGTCGCTTCGTACTGCGGAACGCCGATGTCGGCGCGCGCTTCCGCGCGGTCGTGACCGCCACCAACGCCGCCGGCTCCACCAGCGCGCATTCGACCGTGACGAGAACGGTGGCGGCGCGCGCGGCGACGGGCCTGGCTGCGTCGACACTCCGCCTGTCCCGTCGGGCGCTCGCAGGCCGGCGCTTCGCTGTGACGATCACGGTCGCCCGCCGGAGCGGCGCGGCCCTGCACGGGCAGCTCGGCTGCTCGGCCCGGATCGGCCGGTACGTGGTGCCCCGCACCCAGCGGACGTTGCGGGCCGGCGTCGCCCGATGCGCCTGGGCCGTGCCGACCTGGGCGGCCGGCCGCCGGCTCACCGGCACGGTGCGAGTGAGCGCCGCGGGCAACTCGGTCGTGCGCCGCTTCAGCCGCGTCGTCGGACGCTAGCGCGTCAGGGGCCGGCTGCTTCCGCCCGGCGGAGGCCGCGCATCGCCCAGAGCGCGAACACGAGGGCGAGGGTCGCGGCTACCCCGAAGGCGAGCGCGGCGTGCGCGGGCTCGCCTGCGATGAAGTCACGGCCCGCCTCGAGCAGGCGCGTGATCGGATTGGCCGTCGCCACGGCGTGCAACCAGCCGTCGAGCAGATCGAGCGGCACGTACACCGGCGCGAAGAAGAGGATCAGGAAGACCGGCAGCTGCATCACGGGCCCCGCCTGCATCGAGCGGATGCGCATCGCCACGCCACAGGCCCAGAGGAGCGCGGCGATGTTGACCATCAGCGCCAGCGTGTACATCGCCACCAGGTCGACCCCGTTGCCGCCGATGTCCATGCCGGCGACGAGCGCGACGGCGGTGAGCAGCGCCGCGGTGATGAACCAGCGCGCGATCGCGGCGAAGGCGTAGCCGGCGACCAGGGCGCTGCGCCGGGGCGCCGCGACGAACAGGCGCCGCGTGAACCCGTACTCGAAGTCGGAGGCGATCCCGAAGCCGGTGAACACGCCACCGAACGCCGCTGACTGAAGCAGGACGAAGACGAACTGGAAGGCCGTGTAGCCCGCCGGGAAGGTGAATCCGGGCAGGTCCTCGACGCGCGAGAGGCCGCCGGCGAACGCGGTGAAGAAGAAGAGCGGGAAGGCGAGCTGCGGCAGGAGCAGCGACGGGTTGCGGAGGATCTTCCAGAGCACGCGCCAGGACAGGCCGAAGGCAACCGAGAGGAACGAGCGGACACCGGTCGGGTGGGCCGCCGAGGGCGTCATGTGCGCGTCAGCCTCACCTTGAGCGACCAGGCCGAGAGGCTGATTGCGACGGCGGCGAACAGGATCGCGACGACGAACGCGAGCAGGAGTGCCTCTCCGTCCCAGCCTTCGATGATGAGGCTGCGGATCCCCTCGATCAGGTACGAGACGGGATTGGCCGTCGCCGCCCAGCGAAACCAGTCGATCTCGATCAGGTCGCGCGGCATGTTCATCGAGGAGATGAAGAGGAACACGAAGAAGAGCGGGAACGTCGCCTGGGTCGCCTCTCCCGAGCCTGTTCGCAGTGCGACGAACGTCCCGACGGCGCCGAAACCGAGCGCGATGACTGCGGCGAGCAGCAGCAGGGCACCCGCGCCGAGGACGCCGGACTCCAGCCGGACGCCGACGGCAAGGCCGACGGCCAGGTAGACGACCGCCTGGAAGACACCCTGGATGACGACGCCCGCGAGCTGGCCGGCGATCAGCGCCGACCCGCGCATCGGCGTCAGCGAGAGCCGGTTCAGGAACCCCGTCTGGATGTCACGCGCGAGGTCGGCGCCGCCGTTCAGCGTCGCGAACAGCGCGCCCTGGACGAACGGGACGGCGAGGGCGAACGCGAGGAAGGAGTCGCTGGGGAACCCGGGGAGGCGGGTTGCGGCGGCGAGCCCGCCGGAGTTGACCGCGAGCAGGGCGAGCGGGAAGAGCAGAGGTGGGAACACGTGCGCCGGCTGGCGCACTTGCCGCACGACCGACCGCGCGGCGAGGCTGCCGACCTGTCCGGCGAAGATCCTCGTCAACGGGTCGCGGCCGCTTCCGAGTCGCCCTCGGGCTGGCCGTTGGCAGCCGCTCCCTCGAGGAGGCGCCCGGTCTTGGCGAGAAAGACGTCGTCGAGCGTGGGCGCGTGCAGCGTCAGGTCGTTCACGTGAACGCCCTCGGCGTCGAGGGCGCGCACGATGCCGGCGAGGCCCAGGTCGGCGTCCCGCAGCCGCACGGCGACGCCGCGGGCGGCGGCGATCGGCTCGCCGTAGCGCTCGAGCACCTGCATGATCGCGTCGCGGTCTTCCGGCTCGGCCGGCACCGCCTCGACACTTGGCCGCCCGATCGTCGCCTTGAGCTCGGCCGGCGTGCCCTCGGCCACGATCCGGCCCTTGTCGATGATCCCGACGCGGTTCGCGAGCACGTCGGCCTCCTCCAGGTACTGGGTTGTCAGGAAGACCGTGACGCCTTCGTCCTTGGCGAGCCGCCCGACCTCCTCCCAGAGCGCGCTGCGGCTCTGCGGGTCGAGGCCCGTCGTGGGCTCGTCGAGGAAGAGGATGCGCGGCTCGTGGACAAGGGCGAGCGCCAGGTCGAGCCGGCGCTTCATGCCACCGGAGTACGTCCGCACCTTGCGGTCGCCAGCCTCGGTGAGACCGACGCGATCGAGGAGCGCCGCCGCTCGCTCGCCGCGCTCGCGCCGGCCGATCGCGTGCAGCGCCATCTGCAGCTTGAGGTGCTCGCGGCCGGTGAGCAGCGGATCGAGCGCCGCCTCCTGGAGCGCAGCGCCGATCACACGCCGGACCTGCGGCCCCTCGCGCTCGACGTCGAAGCCCCCCACGCGGGCGCTGCCGGCGCTCGGCGGCAGCAGCGTCGTGAGCATGTGCACCGTGGTCGACTTGCCGGCGCCGTTCGGCCCGAGGAAGCCGTAGATCTCGCCGTCGGCGACGGTCAGGTCGATGCCGCGGACCGCGTGCACGTCCTTGAACGTGCGCTCGAGCCCCTGCACCTCGATCGCGCCACCTCCGCTCCCCACGGAGCAGGAGCCTACCCGCGCGGTGTTCGGACACCGAGCGCGTAAACCAACCCCTGCCTCGGGGTGGCCTCATCCCCGCGCGCGAGCGCCAGGGGCCTCTAGGGGACGACGACCGAGTAGCCGAGCTCCGGCGGGTGCGGCGGGTATGTGGCCGTCCGCTCGCGGCCGTCGGGTGACCAGCCGCGCCGCTCGTAGAAGCCGCGGGCAGGGCCGTTCTGCTCGAGCACCCAGAGCCGGCACACGGCAGCGCCGAGGTCGGCCTGCGCGGCGAGCGCCGCATCGTGCAGGGCGGAGCCGATGCCGAGGCCCTGGACGTCCGGCAGGACGAAGAGCGAGACGAGCTGCTCCGGCGCATACGACACGTAGCCCACCGTCTTGCCCCGGTACTGGCCGACGAGCGTCTCGATCTCCCCGCCGGCGAGCCTGATCGCCCACTCGGCCCGGACGGCCTCGTCCGGGTACGGATGGCGCTCGGGCGGGAACATGTGCCCGAACGCGGCCAGTGACGCGGCTCGCTGGATGCGAAAGAGCGTCTCGGCGTCGGACGGCATCGCGGCCCGAAGATCGACGCTCATCGGAAGAGAGAGAGGCCGCAGGGAGCGGCCTCTGAGGTGGAGCCAGCCGGGCTCGAACCGGCGACCTTCTGGCTGCCAGCCAGACGCTCTCCCAACTGAGCTATGGCCCCATCTGGAGCCAGTGTAGCCCGGAACTCATAGTCCCGAGCCCAGTGAATTCCCGCTCGCTGGTTGTTCCGTGCAGGCGCAAGCCGCAGATGGATCACCGACCTCGGCTCGAAGGTAGCGAAGGGTAGGAAGTAGCACGTGTCGAGCGCCGCGCAGTACGCCACGAACGCATCGATCTCTGCGGCTGTGTACCGGCGCCGAACGACGCCCTGCTTCGCGCGCCGGCATGAGTAGCAACGGACACCAATCACGTCACCACGACGCACAGCCCACTTGCACTGGACGCGCACGAGCTGATCGGCGAGCGCGAAGACGAGGTCGAAGCGTCCTCCTTCCGCGACCGGCCGATAGACGTCGACGCCGAGGCGGGTCGCATGAGCGGCGATCGCGGTCTCGGCGATGGCGCCTTTCTGGTCGGGCGTGAGCATCACGATCAAGTGTAGTTGCCCCTACGGACAACGGGAGCTAGACCGCGGCCGCGCCGACCTCCACCGAGGGGACGTCGCCCCAGAGGTCTTCGAGCCGGTAGTAGTCCCGCGTCTCCGGCGTGAAGACGTGCAGGACCACGTCGAGGTAGTCGGCGATGATCCAGCTGCCACCGCTCTGGCCTTCGACGGCTCGCGGCAGCAGGCCGTCGTCGTGCTTGAGGCGGTCGTGCACCTCGTCGTAGATCGCACGGGTCTGGCGGGCGTTGCGGCCGCTGCAGATCACCATGAAGTCGGTGTAGATCGCGACCGGCCGCATGTCGAGGATGACCACGTCCTCGGCCAGCTTCTCCTGAACGAGAGCGGCGATGCGGCGTGCGTGTTCCAGTGGCGTCAGTAGCGGTCCCGTGCCCCTCGCGACGGGCTCAGTGTAGCGCCGGGCCCGGCTCGTCCCGGTACAGGCCGAGCTCGGCGATCAGCTGCCCGACCGCGGGCGGCACGAGGCCCTCGATCGGCTCCCCGGCGCCGACGCGCCGGCGGATCTCCGTGGAGGAGACGGGAGTCGGCTCGAGCTCGAAGAACGAGACCTGATCCGGCTGCTCGACGGCCGCCAGCACCTCGGAGAGCTCGGCGAGATCGGTGCCCGGCCGCGTGGCGACGCCGAGCCGTGCGATCCGCAGCACCTCGTTGGGCCGCTCCCAGCTGAGGAAGTCGGCGAAGCGGTCTGCACCGACGAGGAAGATCAGCTCCCCGTAGCGGTCGCGCACCCAGCGGACCGTCTCGAACGAGTAGGCCGGCTGTGGGCGGTCGACGTCGATGCGGGACACCTCGGCGCCGGCCACGTCCGCAAACGCGGCCTCTGCAAGCCGGATGCGGACCTCGGGGTCAGAGGCCACCGCCTTTCCAGGCGTGCGCCCGGTCGGCGCTACGAGCACCCGCTCGAGCTCGAAGTGCCGGATACCCGCCCGCGCGAGCGCCACGTGGCCGACGTGCGGCGGGTCGAAGGTCCCGCCGAGCAGGCCGATCACGCCCGTGGCTCCCTCATGACGGCGGGGGCAGGCCGAGCACATCCGCAGTCCAGCGCAGGATCGGCGGCACGTCCCGTGCCTGCTCCAGGCGGAGGGTCGAGCCGGGCGCGGCCCAGCTCGGCAGCGGGCTCGCGGCGTCGAAGGCGAGCTCGGCCGACGCATACGCCGCATAGACGGGCTCATCGGGGAACTCGAGCTCGGTGCGGCAGCCGTAGATGCGTACCTGGAGGAGCGTCCAGGCGAGATCGACGCGGCGATGCGCCCGGACGGCGGCGCCCCAATCGATCAGGACGGGGTGGGTGGCGCCGATGAAGCAGATGTTGCCGCTCCAGATGTCGTTGTGCACCAGGTCGTCCCCCTGCTGCTGCCAGTGGCTCTCCGCCTCGATCAGCACCGGCAGCGAGCGCTCGAGCCAGTCGGGCGAGCACGCGCCGAGCGCGAGGAACGCGGTTGGATCGGCGCCGATCCGCTCCCACACGAGCCCGTCCCGCTCGGGGAGCGCCTGCAGCTCCGGCGGGCACGGCGTCTGTGCGATCTCGGCGACGGTCGCGAGCAGCGGCGTCGCATCCTCCGGGTAGGGGGGCGGCCAGTGCGCATCCCGGAGGTCTTCGATCGCGAGCACCACCATGGCGTCGTCTGCGTAGCTGCCGAGCAGCCGCGGCAGGAACGGTCCCGTCGCACCGTCGTACACCGCCCGCTCGACCCGCAGCATCGAGCCGTCGCCCGCCTTGACGAACGCACGAGTGCCATCCGCCAGCTCGACGAGCCAGCGGACCGCACGGGTGTGGCCCCCGACGAGCACGGGCTCGACGGCGACGGGCCGCTCGCCGAGCGCCCGTTCGACCGCGTCGTCGGCCGAGAGCGCCTCCAGCGCGCCGCTCAGCTCAGCTCCAGCGTCTCGTCGCCCACGACCACCTCGTCGCCCGTCCTGGCACCCGCGGCACGCAGCGCAGCCTCCAGCTCGTCCGGGTCGGCGGGCGGACGGCCCGCGATGCGGTAGCCGCGATCGGTGCGCAGCACGCGGTACGAGCGGCGTCGTGGCTGCGGGCGGTACACGAGGAAGTCGGCCAAGCCGTCGGCGCTGGTCTGCGCACCCGGCACGTCGGCCGGGGGGACGAGCTCGAAGAGACCGCGCCGAAACGCCTCCACCCCGCTCCCGGTTGCGCACGAGAGCGCGTAGACGCGCAGGATCCGCTCGTCCTCGACGCCGAACACCGGCGGCTCGGGCAGAAGGTCCGTCTTGTTCAGCACGACGATCTGCGGGAGGGCGTCCAGGCCTGCGCCGTAGGCGCCCAGCTCGGCGTCGATGGCACGCCAGGCTGCTTCAGGATCGCCAGCGGCGTCGATCACGTGCACGAGCGTGCGCGCTCGCTCGAGGTGAGCCAGGAACTCGTGACCGAGCCCGACGCCCTCGCTCGCGCCCTCGATCAGGCCGGGGACGTCGGCGACGATGAGCTGGCGGCCGTCCGGCGCGTCGACCGTACCCAGCACGGGCTGCAGTGTCGTGAACGGGTACGCGGCGACCTTGGGTCGCGCGTTCGAGATCCGCGTCAGCAGCGACGACTTGCCCGCGTTCGGCAGCCCGACGAGCGCGGCGTCCGCGAGCAGCTTCAGCCGCAGCTCGAGCTCGGCGGCCTCGCCCGGGAGCCCGGTCTCGGCGAAACGCGGCGTCTGCCGGGTGGGCGTTGCGAACTGGCGGTTGCCGCGGCCGCCGCCACCCCCACGAGCGACGACGATGCGCGCATCGCCATGCGCCAGGTCGGCGATGAGCTCGCCGTCGGCATCGCGCACCTGCGTGCCCACGGGCACGACGAGCTCGACGTCCTCGCCGTCGGCGCCGTGCTTGTTGGCCCCGCCGCCCGCGCCGCCGCTGCGCGCGCGAACCGTCCGGTGCGAGCGATAGGCGGACAGGTCGCGGCGCTCGCTGTCGGCCCGCAGGATCACGTCGCCGCCGCGGCCGCCGTCACCGCCGTCAGGCCCTCCCCGCGGCACGTACTTCTCGCGGCGGAAGCTGACCGCGCCGTCGCCGCCGCGACCCGCCTCGACCTCGATGCGGGCTCGATCGGCGAGCACTGCTGCTACTGCTCGACGACGCTGACGAAGCGGCGCTCGCCGCTCGTCCGGAACGCAACCAGTCCGTCGCGCTTGGCGAAGATCGTGTCGTCCCTCCCGATCCCGGTGCCGGGACCCGAGCGGAAGCGCGTGCCGCGCTGCCGGACGATGATCGAGCCGGACTGGACCGCCTGGCCGCCGAACACCTTGACGCCCAGCCGCTTGGACTGGGAGTCGCGCCCGTTCTTCGACGAGCCAAGGCCCTTCTTGTGCGCCATCTAGTCCTCCTTCTCCAGCGCCGATTCCAGGGCCGCGATCGCACCCTTGCGAGCCGCGTGCCCCTGCTCGTAGGCAAGCGCAGCCTCGACCTGCGCGGCGCTCCAGCCTCCGACCTGGTCGCCGATCTGCGCAACCGTGAGCTCCTCGTAGCCTTTCGGCAGGCTCTTGGGCGCCGCCTCGGCCTTCGGTTCGGCCGGCTGCTTCGCGTTGGCCGGTGCCTCGCTCTTTGCGGGCGCCTGCTTCTTGCGGCTGCCGGCTGCGCCGATCGACTGGATCTCGATCTCGGAGAGCTTGGCGCGGAAGCCCGTGTGGCGGCGGTACCCGGTGCGCTTGCGGTACTTGCCGATGCGAATCTTGGGACCGAGCGTGTGTGCGACCACCTGAGCGGTCACCTTGGCCGAGTCCGAGGCGCCGTCGCCGCCGACGAAGAGCACATCGGGCGTGAAGGTCGCGTCGGCGTCGAGCTTGAGGTGGTCCACGAGCAGCCGCTGGCCCTCGCTGACGCGGTACTGCTTGCCGCCGACTCGGATGATCGCGTACGTCATGGTCGCCTCACGCAAAGAACGCGGGCTCGATGCCCGCGAGGGTCGGAGTGTAGCAGCGGTCTGGCCTTCTCCAGGCGGCTGCGCTACTCGGCGGGCGGCGGCTCGCCGCTCGGCTCTGCGGTCGTCCCGGCCGGCTTGCGGCGACGGTTGCGGCCGCCGCGCGTGCCGCGCCGGGTCTTGCGCTTCGGCTTCGGCTGCTCGTCCCCGTCGGCCTCCGCGGCATCACTCGCGTCGGCGGCCGGAGCGCTCTCGGACGCCGCGGCGCTGGGTTCACCGTTCGCGGAGAGCTCCTCCTCGGTACCCAGGCCGGACGGCGGCAGATGGATGCGCGCGCCGGCCGGCCGACGTGCGCTGCGGCCGTTCGACGCGACCTCCTCGGCGGCCGCCACCGGCTCCGTCGAGTCGGATGCCGACTCGGCGCTCTCGACGGGCTCGACGCCGTCGGGTCCGGCGGCAGTGGGCGCACCATCCCCCGCAGGAGTCGTCTTCCGCCGGCGGTTGCGCCCGCCGCGTGAGCCGCGCCGCGTCTTTCGCTTCGGCTTCTCGGCGCCCGGCGCGCCCTCCTCGTCCGGCCCGTCGTCAGGCGAGTCGGCCTCGGGCTCATCGGCGACCGCGTCGACCGGGGCCTCTGCCTCCTCAGCCTCCTCAGCCTCCTCAGCGTCCTCGTCGCCGGCGACGGAGTCCTCCACGCTCACCGCGGTGCTCTCCGCCGGCTCGGTCTTGGTAGCCCGGCGCTTGCGGGTCGGGCGCTCGGCCTCGGCCTCGGCGGTGATCGGTGCGATGGCGGGCCGGCCCGATGTGACCAGCGTGGCGTACGCCATGCCGTTCAGCACGCGCTCGATGCGCACGCTGACCTTCTTGCCGATCATGGATGCCGCGCCGGCGACGGAGACGTCGAGGCCGTCGTGCTTGCCCACGCCCGCATTCGCGTCGTAGAGGCCGACCTCGACGAGCTTCAGGCTCAGCTCCGAGCCCTCCTCGACCGGCGGCGGCTCGGTGTCCACGCTTGCGCCGTGGGCGAGCACCTCTAGATGGTCGAGCGGCACGTCCTCACGCCCTTCGAGGACGAAGCGGCGCTTGGCCGCCTCCTCGAGCGCTGCCAGCCGTTGCGCGCCCGGGCCGATCAGCACGCTGGCCACGCGGGCGTTCACCTCGACGTGATACGCCTTGCTGCGCGAGCCGCGAACCAGTGTCCGCAGCCGCTGCTCGAGCTCGACGGCCGCTGTCGTCTCGGAGATGACGATGCCGTCGCCCGCACACGTCGGGCACTTCTTGGCGAGGATCTCGCGCGGCCCGTCCGAGACGTTCTGACGGGTCATCTCGACGAGACCGAGCGGCGAGATCTCGACGACGTACGTCTTCGTCCGGTCGCGCTCGAGCTCCTGCCGGAGCGTCTCCTCGACAGTGGCACGGTTCTTCGGGTTCGCCATGTCGATGAAGTCGATGACGATGATCCCGCCGATGTCGCGCAGCCGCAGCTGGCGCACGACCTCCTTGACCGCCTCGATGTTGTTCTTCGTGATCGTGTCCTCGAGCGTCTGGGTCGACGTCTTGGAGCGGGAGCCCACGAAGCGGCCGGTGTTGACGTCGACGACCGTGAAGGCCTCGGCGTAGTCGAAGATCAGGTACCCGCCGGAGGGCAGGTCGACCCGTTTGGAGAGCGTCGACTTGATCTCGTCGTCGACGCCGAACTCCTCCATCAGCGGCTGCTTCTGGCGGTGCCGGACGACACGCTCGGCCATGTGCGGCGAGGTCTTCTTGAGATAGCCGACGATCCGCTTGTAGGTGCGGTCGTCGTCCACCAGCGCGCGCTCGAAGTCCTCGGTGAAGAGGTCACGGGTCACGCGGAGCGGGAGCTCGGCCTCCTGGTAGATGAGCGTCGGGCCGTCGGCCTTCTTGGCCTGCTGCTCGATCGTCTTCCAGAGGCGCAGCAGAAAGTCGAAGTCCCGCTCGATGTCCTCGGCGGAAGCACCCTCGGCGGCGGTGCGGACGATCAGCCCGCCCTTCTTGACGTCGAGGCTCTTGAGGATGTCGCGCAAGCGGGTGCGCTCCTCGTCCTCGAGCCGCCGCGAGACGCCGAAGCCCTCGCCACTCGGGACGAAGACGACGAAGCGGCCCGGGAGCGAGATCTCGGTGGTCAGCCGGGCGCCCTTCGACTTCATCGGGTCCTTGACGGCCTGGACGAGGATCGTCTGGCCGCGGCTCAGCAGGTCCTGGATGCGCTTGCCGTGACGGCGGCCCTCGAGCTCGGGGGTGACGATCTCGTCGACGTAGAGGAAGCCATTCTTCTCGAGGCCGATGTCGACGAAGGCCGCCTCCATGCCGGGCAGGACGTTGTCGACCGTGCCCAGGTAGATGTTGCCCGCGATCGAGCGGCGCTCCGGCCGCTCCAGGTAGACCTCGGCGACCTTGTCGTCCTCGAGGACGGCGACGCGGCGCTCGGAGATGCCGACCGAGATCAGCAGCTCGCGCTTGGCGGGCGGCAGCGGCGCCCTGCGCGTGGGCGCACGACGGCGGCTGCGTGAGCGCGAGCGGTCGGACTTCTCGCGCTGGGTCCGGTCGGCGTTGCGGCGGCTGCGCTGCGACGCGGCCGGCTTCTCCTCGGCCGGCTTCCGATCGGCGCGCTTGGCGTCGTCGGTGGTCTCGGCCTGGGCGCCGCCGTCGGCGCGCTGGCCTGCGGGCCGGCGGCGGTTGCGTCCTCCGCGGGTGCCGCGGCGACGCTTCTTCGCCGCCTCGGTGCCCGGCTCGCCGGCCGGCTCAGATGATGTCTCGGCCTGAGGTGCTTCAGGTGCTGCGGGTGCTGCGACCGGCTCTGAGGCCGGGTGATCCTGCTTGCGTCGTCGGAACCAGAGCAGAGGCAAAAGCGGTCTCCTTGTCGTGTGCGCGCGCACGAGCAGCCACGGAACGGGCGCTGGGCGCGCGACTGATGGGTGTGGAAAGCATTGGCATAGCCCGACGACAGGCTAGCAGTGGCCCCCGTCGTCCCACGGGGGCAGGCCCGCAGGCAGGATCGGCGTCACGCGTCGCCGCGCGATCGGAGCCGAGCGAGGAGGCGGTCTCGGTTCCCGCCGTCAGGCCGGGGGCCGGATGCGGCATGCCCACACGGTGACGCGCGCCCGTGCCACGCTGATCTGCGGCCCGGTCGGTGGCCACGGCGTCCGGCCTCCTCCCGCCGTTCGCCCCACGCTCCGCAGCGACCCGGCCGCGAAGCAGCAGCTCCAGCGGCGCCCGGTCACGCGGCGGCCGCCGGCGGCAGCTTCTCGCGGCGGCGCCGTACCAGCCGCAGCCGCTGATTGAGGCGCGCCCACGCCCATGGCTCGACCTCGGCGTACCTCGCCGACGTCTTCTCGCACGTCGCCTCGAGGTACTCGAACCAGGCGTCCGCCTCCTCGATCATCAACACCTCGTACGCCTCGCGCTTGCCCGACATCGTCCGTCCTCCTCGTCGACGCCGCGCAGGGTAGGACCCGCGTCGGATGGCACGCCTCCGGCGCGCCATCCTCGCTCTCACGGGGGAAGCCCGGCTTCCCCCGTGGGCCCCCTCGTTGGTCAGACGCGCCGGAGCCGCGCTGTGGCTGCGGCGGGCGAAGCCCGCCTTCGCCGGCACAGCACGAAGGGGTTCACTCATCGGGCCGCACTGCTCCGCGGCCCGTGCCTGCAGCCGTCGCTCACCGCTTTACCTCGGAGCGGATTCGGCGGTTGGCGTTGCGCTCACCTGACGTCGCGATCGCACGGAGGCCGGTGTCGCGGCGAGATCGAGACTCCGCCGTCATGTGAGGGACAGGCTGAAGCCTGTCCCTCGAGCTCACGGGTCTCCGAGGGCGGGAGAACGATCTCGCCGCTGGTCAGCGGCGGATGCGAACCGGAGCGCCCGAGGCCCGGCCGCGCGCGTGGATCGCCTGCAGGATCCCGATCGCGACCAGGTTCATGATCAGCGACGAGCCACCGGCGCTCACGAACGGAAGCGGGATCCCGGTCACCGGGGCCATCCCGATCGTCATGCCGACGTTGACCACGATCTGGAAGAGCAGCGCGACGGCGATGCCGCCGGCGACGATCGCGGAGAACGCGTCCCGCGCGACCGCGATGCCGTTGAGCGCGCGCCAGACGATCAGCAGGTAGAGGGCGAGCAGGATCGCCGCGCCGACGAAGCCGCGCTGCTCGGCGAGCGAGGCGAAGACGAAGTCGGTGGCGTGCTCCGGCAGATAGTCGAAGTTCGTCTGCGTGGCCCCCGAGACTCCGCGGCCGGTGACGCCGCCGGATGCCGCCGCGATGATCGACTGGTTGACGTTGTACGTCGCGCCCTCGGGGCTCTCGCTCGGGTTGTAGAACGAGGTCAGGCGCTCGACCTGGTACGGCTTGAGCACCTGGACGCCCATCGCCGGCGCCGCCCAGAGGACGACGATGGCGGTCAGCACGGCGGCGGCGAACAACCACGTCAGGTCGAGCCAGCGGGTGCCGGCGACGAACAGCAGCCCCGCGAGCGCGGCGATGTACACGAGCGCGCTGCCGATGTCCGGCTGGATGAACACGAGCCCGGTGGGCACTGCGGCGATCCCGACAGCGGCAAGCGTCGTCCGGCTGCTCGCGATCCGCTTGCCGCGGTCGGCCAGGAACCCCGCCAGGCAGAGGACGAGCAGGAGCTTGCCGAACTCGGACGGCTGGAAGCGGAACCCGGCGAGCTCGATCCACCGCTGCGAGCCGCGCACCTCGACGCCGGCCGCGAGCACAACCAGCAGCGTGCCGATCATCAGCCCATAGAGCGGCACCCGGGCGCGCCGGTACACGTGCGGGTCGATGAAGATCGCCGCGAGCAGGCCGACGCCGCCCACGGCCGCATAGGTGATCTGGCGCGTGACGTAGTAGCCGGGGTCCCCCGGCACGTCGTCGCGGGTGATGCCGTCCAGCACCCAGACCCCGTAGGCGACGAGGGCGGCTACGGCGGCGAGCAGCGTCCAGTCGAGCCGCCGGACGAGCGCGGTGACATCGAAGCGGGGCGCATGGCGCAGGCGGGAGGGGAGGCGGGCGGAGGCGGAGTCGAGCATCAGTCGGCCGCCACCGGAGTCAGGTTGCCACCCTCCGCGTCGAAGAAGTGCTGGAAGATCTTGAGTGCAGCCGGCGCCGCCGCCTCGCCGCCGAAGCCGCCGTTCTCGATGATCACGCAGGCGGCGATCCGAGCGACCGGCTGCGTCGGGCCATAGCCGCAGAACCACGACTGGTCGACGAGGCCGACGTCGGGAATGACCTTCTCAGCGGTGCCCGTCTTACCGGCGATCGGCACCGGGAAGCTGCTGAACACGGCGGAGGCAGTCCCGTTGGAGCCATGCGTGGCGCCGAAGAGACCATCCTGGACGGCGGCGAGCGCCGACGGGTCGATCTTGCCGTCGCGCGGGGGCGGGCCTGCGTAGCGTCGGCGCACCAGAGGGCTCGAGCGCTCGGTGCTCGGCTCCTCCACGTGCATGAGCAGGTGCGGTCGGACGATCTTGCCGCCGTTCGCGATCGTCGCGTAGAAGGAGGTCATCTGCAGCGGCGTCACCACCAGGTCTTTCTGGCCGATGGCGAGCTGGATCGAGTCACCGGGCTTCCAGAGCTTGTCGACCGGGTGGGAGTACGTCTTGCGCCGCCACTCGGGCGTCGGCAGCAGCCCCGGGTCCTCGTCGCCGACGTCCAGCCCGGTGGCGTGGCCGAAGCCCCAGCGCGCGGCCCACTCCTGCAGCGGGTGGCGGTCGCCCGGCTGGTTGTAGAAGCGCATGCCGATGTCGTAGAAGTAGGTGTCGCACGACTGCTCGAGCGCCGGCGCGAGGGTCAGCAGACCGGACGAGATGTTGTTCCAGTTGTTGAAGGTGCCGCCCAGGACGGGTGTGCCGTCGGGCTTGCGCAGGACGTACTGCGCGGGGCAGTCGATCGCCTCGTAGGGCGACAGGAGACCCTCCTGCATCGCGGCCAGCGCCGTCACCGGCTTGAAGGTGGAGCCGGGCGGGTACCGGCCGGCGGTCGCGCGGCTGAGGTTGGGAAAGTTCTGGCGCTCGGCGACCTCGCGGTCGAGCAGCGGCCGCAGCCCCTTGCGCTTGTTCGGGTTCGAGTAGACGCCCGGATCGAAGGTCGGCCAGGAGGCGAGCGCGAGCACCTCGCCGTTGCGCGGGTCGAGCGCCACCACCGCGCCCCCGTTCGCGTACCAGTTCTCGTTTCGGTGCGCCAGCCCGATCCCGTACTGGATCGCCTCCTCCGCCTCCTTCTGCAGCCGGGCGTCGATCGTCAGCCGCACGGCGTCGCCGGGGACGGGCTGCGCTGTGAGCAGCCTTGCCCCGCGCGGCCGTCCCGAGGCGTCGATCCGCAACTGGGCGAGGCCGGAGCGGCCGCGCAGGTACCGGTCGTACGCCGCCTCGGCCCCGCGCTGACCGATCCGGTCGCCGAGGTGGTAGCCCTTGAGCTCCTTCAGCTGGTCCTTGCTGATCTCGCCGACGTTGCCCAGGATCTGGGCGGCGAGCGTGCCGTAGGGGTACCGGCGCACCTGGGTGTCTGTCACCTCGACGCCGGGGAACTCGGCCTGCCGCTCGGCGAGAAAGTCGACGATCCCCTCGGGCACGTCCGTCTGGACGACGATCGGCGTCAGCGGGTCGCCCTTCTGGCGCTCGAGCTTCTGGAGGATGTCGCGCGGCGGCACGTCGAGGAGGCGCGCGAGGCGCTGCATCTCCTGGTAGCGCCCCTTCTCCGGCAGCGCCGACGGTGCGATCACGATCGAGGGCGTGCTGGTGTTGTCGACGAGGACGCGGCCGTGCCGGTCGAGGATCTGGCCCCTCGTCGCCTCGACGCGGATCTGGCGCAGCTGATTGTCGCGGGCGACGCGTAGGTAGTCGTCGCCGGAGAGCACCTGCAGCGCCCAGAGGCGGAGGATCAGGATCGCGAAGGCAGCGAGCGCGAGGGCGCCGAGGATGCCGATGCGAAACGCGAGCCGCGGCGTCAGCCGGTAGGGCTCGGCGACGCGGGGGTCGCGTGGCAGGAAGCTCCGCGGCCGTGCGGGGAAGCCGGTGCTAGCCAACGAGCTCCACCTCCTGCGCATACCCGGTCACGCCCCGTGGCGTGAACAGGCGCCGTCCGAGCGCCCAGACCGGCAGCGCGAGCAGGACGTTGAGCACGAGCTCGGAGGGCAGCCGGTCGAAGAGCAGCCAGCGCGCGGACGTCGGCTCACCGAGGGTGTAGTGGAGGACGAGCGTGCCGAGCGCGGTCAGGACCGTCACCGAGCCGACCGCGAGCAGCGGCGCGTGCGCGCGGTCCTGGGCACTCGTCTCGCCGTAGCGGCCGACCCAGTAGCCGACCAGCGTGAGCAGCAGCGAGCTGACGCCGAGCGTGCCGAGTGAGGCGCTGTCGTACAGAAAGCCGGCCCAGAACCCGCTGAGCGCGCCGACGACGGAGCCGGCAAGAAGGGCGACGATCGCCACGACGAGCAGGACGAGGTCGGGGCCGCCGCCGGCGATGTCGACCGGGGCGAAGATCGTCAGCTGCAGCAGGACGGCGACGACGACGAGGCCGGCGGCCTTGGCGGCGTTGACCGTCACGGCACCTGGGGCAGCGGCTTCTTGCGGAGCAGGATCACCACCGCGTCGAGGTCGGAGAGGTCGGCGAACGGCTTGACCGTCACGAGCTTGAACGGGTACGTGTCGCTCTGATCGACGCTCTGCACCCTCCCGATCAGGATCGCCCGCGGGTAGAAGGAGGTCAGGGAGGCCCCGGAGAGCCGGCCCGACGTCATCACCATGTCCCCTTGCGACACGACTTCCTGCTTGGCCACGCGGTCGAGGGCGAGCGACGAGTCGCCGGCGCCGCGGCCGCGCAGCACACCCTTCGCTCCCGACCCCAGATCCTCGGCTGCGACTGCGCTCTCGGTGTCCGTCAGCAGCGTCACGAGCGCGGTCCCGGGCGCCACTTTCGAGACGTGTCCGACGAGGACGCCGCTGCCCGTGCTCACCACGGGGTCGTAGAGACGAACGCCGTTCTTGGTGCCGGCGGAGACGACGACCTCACGCGCGTACTGGCTGCTCTCCGAGAGCACCTCCGCGCGAAGCAGGCCGAAGTCGGTGGCGAAGCGAGGGGCAGGCGCGTTCTTCGCGATGCCGCCGATGGGCTCGGCGGGCGGCGGCTGAGCCTGGCCGCGAGCGACCTGGGCGCGCAGCGCCTCGAGCTCCGCCTCGAAGCGCTCACGCTCGGCCCTGGCGTCGCGCAGGCCGTCGAACCAGCCCCACGCGTCGCGGAAGGGCCGTGCGAGCCGCTCGGCGCCGATCTCGAACGGCTCGAGCGCCTGCGCGGCGGTGCCCTGCAGGTCGTGGAACGGCCCGCTCTCGGACTCGCGGAAGTAGCCCGTGATCATCACGAGCGAGAGGGCGACGAGCGCGACGACGACCGCGCGACGACGCAAGCTCGCGCCGGCACGGGAGCCGAACGACGAGGAGGCGCTGCGCTGAGCCGACGCGCCCAGCGCGGCAAGCCGGACGCTTCTGTTCCGTGGCACGAGCCAGGCAGGTTACAGCAGCTTGCAGGCGTTTCCGAGCGCCGCGCCCGCAGCGGCTAGTTGCGGTAGCCGTTGCGGCTGCGCGCGCGGGCGCGCGTGGTCTTCTTGATCGCCTCGAGCACCTCGAGGCTGCGCCCGGAGCCGACGGCGACGCAGGTGAGCGGCGAGTCGGCCAGCTGGGTCGGCATATGCGTCTCGTGCCGGAGGCGCTCGTCGAGACCATGCAGGAGGGCGCCCCCGCCTGCGAGCACGATGCCGCGGTCGATGATGTCGGCGGCGAGCTCGGGCGGCGTCTTGTCGAGCGTCGAGCGGATGGCGTCGATGATCTGGCTGACCGGGTCCTCGAGCGCCTCCCGGATCTCCTCGGAGTTGAGGATCACCGTCTTCGGCAGGCCGGTGAGCATGTCGCGGCCTCGCACCTCGGCCTGCACCTCCTCGCGCATGCGGAAGGCGGAGCCCACCTCGAGCTTGATCTCCTCGGCGGTCTGCTGGCCGATCAGGAGCTTGTACTCCTTCTTGACGTGGCCGACGATGGCCTCGTCCATCTCGTCGCCGCCGACGCGCAGGCTCTGGGAAACCACGATGCCGCCGAGCGAGATGACCGCGACCTCGGTCGTGCCGCCGCCGACGTCGACGATCATGTTCCCGGTCGGCTCGGAGACGGGCAGGCCCGCCCCGATCGCGGCGGCCATCGGCTCCTCGATCAGGTGCGCCTCGCGCGCGCCGGCGGAGAGGGTCGCCTCCTCGACGGCGCGCTTCTCGACCCCGGTAACGCCCGAAGGGACGCAGACGACGACGCGCGGGTGCGCGAAGCGGTTCTGGTGCACCTTCTGGATGAAGTGGCGGAGCATCTGCTCGGTGACGTCGAAGTCGGCGATGACGCCGTCCTTGAGCGGGCGGATGGCGGTAATCGAGCCGGGCGTGCGCCCGAGCATCCGCTTGGCCTCGACGCCAACCGCGTGCACGTCGCCCGTGCGCTGGTCGATGGCGACGACGGACGGCTCCGAGAGCACGATGCCGCGCCCGCGCACGTAGACGAGCGTGTTGGCGGTGCCGAGGTCCACGGCCATGTCGCGGCCGCCGAACCCATTCAGGTAGTCGAGAAAACCCATGAGGAGCAGGCGAGTTTACAGCCGCGGCCCGGGACCGCCTAGGCGCCGCAGGCCGTCACGGTACCGATCGGCGCCGGTGGCCGTGGTGGCGCGGGGGCACGGCTGTCGGGCACGGCTCGCCTTTCGGATCCGCCGTCGTTACCGTCCACCCATGACGGACGCTGCGTTCACCGAGCTGCAGGCCAGGTTCCGCAGCTTCTGGCCGAACGTGACGCTGCGGTCGATCGGCGACATCGAGCGGACGGTGGTCGTCGTCCACTCCGTCAGCCTGGATGTACCCGAGCACCTCGTCCCCGTCTTCCCCGCCTACGAGGAGCGGTACCTCTGCCTGGTGCTGAGCCTCCTGCAGGCGCCGCGCTCGCGGGTGGTGTACGTCACGTCACAGCCGATCCACCCTCGGCTGCTCGACTACTACTTCGGCCTCGTCCCGCAGCTCGACACCGCGGAGGCACGCAGCCGCTTTCACACCATCGCGCTCGTGGACGGCCGCAACGAGCCGCTCACGCGCAAGCTGCTGGCCCGGCCAGGCGCCCTACGCCGCATCCGCGGGTCGATCGGCGATCCCGAGCTCGCCTTCGTCCTTCCGTTCTGCATGACCGAGGACGAGGCGGAGCTGGCCGTGCGCCTCGGGCTGCCGATCTACGGGTCGGACCCGGCGCTCAACTGGCTCGGGACGAAGCAGGGAAGCCGACGCGTCTTCCTCGAGGAGGGCGTGCCGCACCCGGCCGGGCTCGATGTCGACGGCCGGCGCGACCTGCCTGCCGCCATCGCCGAGTTGCGCCGCCGCACCCCCGGGGCGACCCAGGCCGTGTTGAAGCTCGACCAGGGCGTGAGCGGGCTCGGCAACGCGCTCCTCGATCTCGCGGCGCCGGCGGACGAGCCCTTGCGCGGCATTGAGATCGAGGACAGCGAGACGACCCTCGACGACTACCTGACGGCGCTGGACGGCGAGGGAGGAATCGTCGAAGTGCTCATCGTCGGCGGGGAGTTCCGCAGTCCGAGCGTCCAGCTGCGCCTGAGCCCCGCCGGGCAGGTGGACATCATGTCGACGCACGACCAGGTCCTCGGTGGGCCGCACGGCCAGACGTACTTCGGCTGCCACTTCCCGGCCGACGAGGCGTACGCCGCCCAGATCGCGGCCGAGGGGCTGAAGGTGGGGCGGCGGCTCGCCCGCGAGGGCGTCATCGGCCGGGCGTCGGTCGACTTCGCCGCCGTCCGCCACGACGCGGGCTGGGACGCGTACGCGCTGGAGATCAACCTCCGTTGCGGCGGCACGACCCATCCGCTGTTCGCGCTGACCGCGCTCACGGACGGCGCCTACGAGCCGCTGTCGGGCGAGTACCGGACACGCATGGGCGACCTGAAGCGGTACGCAGCGACCGACCATCTGGACTCGCCCGCGTACCGCTCGCTCACGCCGGACGACCTGCTCGACATCGTCGCGGAGCGAGGGCTCGGCTGGGATCAGGAGACCCAGACGGGCGTGGTGCTTCACATGGTGAGCGCGCTGGCCGTCGCCGGGCGGATCGGGCTGACGGCGATCGGCGACACGCTCGACGAGGGCCGCGCCCTGTACTACGAGGTCAAGGCGGCGGTCGACGCCGCCGCCGGCGTGCCGGCAGCCGTCACTCCCTCCTAGCCGAAGCCGTAGACGCCGGCGAACCGCTGCGCCAGGATGCTCACCAGCAGCGCGCCCGGGAGACCGACGACGTTCAGGTAGTCGCCCTCGATCCGCTCGACAAGGGCGCCGCCGAGCCCCTGGATCGCGTAGCCGCCTGCCCGGCCCCGCCACTCGCCGCTCGCGACGTAGTGGCCAAGGTCGCGCGCGGTCAGCGGGCGGAAGCGGACGCTCGTCTCCTCGACGCCGATCTCCTCCCAGCCGGGCGTCAGCACACAGATGCCCGAAACGACGGAGTGGGTGCGGCCGGCGAGCTGCTCCAGCATCGCCACGGCCTCGTCCGGGCCTGCGGGCTTGCCGTAGACGCGGCCGTCGAGGCAGACCGTGGTGTCGACACCGAGGACTGGCCGGTCGCCGGCACCCTCGGCCACCGACAGCGCCTTCCCGCGCGCGTGCGCCAGCACGAGCTCGCGCGGATCGGCGCCGGGATCGTCGTGCTCGTCGAACATCGGTGCGGCGACCTCGAACGGGATGCCGAGCTGGCTGAGGATGGCGGGCCGCTGCGGCGAGGTCGACGCGAGGAGCAGGGGCGGGGCCGGCGAGACGCTCACAGGCGCTTCCGCGCGACCCAGAGATCCTCGCTCGGCCACCGGCGTGCCCACTCCGGCGTCGCGTCCGCGTAGAACTCGTGTGCCTCGGCTCCTGCCGCGGCGTAGAGCTCGTGCAGGGCCTCGACGTCGAACCCGTGCTCGCGGAGCAGCGCGATCCAGGCGCCGTGCGAGAGGTGGTACTCGACGCCCTGCGCCTCCGGCCATTCGACGGTGTGCATGCCGGCCTGTGGGCGCTGCAGCTGCTCGGTCACCTGGCCCACGTCGGGGATGCAGAGGTACTGGAGCACCGAGTTCGTCAGGAAGGCGAGGCGACCGCCCGGGCGGAGCAGGCGGGCCGCCTCGGCGACCCACCGCTCGGGGACGGCCCAGAGCGAGGCGCCGTACTCCGACACGACCAGGTCGAAGGAGGCGTCCGGCAGCGGCACGGCCTCGGCGGCGGCCTCGACGAGCGGGAAGCGGATGCCCGTCTCGTCCATCACCCGGCGCGCGGTCGCGAGCTGGGCGGGCGTCGGGTCGACCCCGACCGGCCTGGCACCGCGCTTGGCGAGCCAGGCCGAGATATAGGCGGTGCCGCAGCCGAGCTCGACGACGTCCAGGCCGACGACGTCGCCGAGCGCGCCGACGGTTTCCTCAGGGACGCCGAAGCTCCCCCAGGTGAACGTCTCGCTCGCCCACGCGCGACCGGCGCTAGCGTCCGTGTAGGCCGCGTTGGTCGCGGTCCACTCGGCGATGTTGCGGGCGACCGAGCCGGGGAGCTCAGCCGAGCTCATCGCCGAACCAGAGGCGCACCTCGCGCGCCGCCGACTCGGGTGAGTCCGACCCGTGCACGAGGTTGTCGGGCATCGAGAGAGCGAGGTCGCCCCGGATCGTCCCCGGTGCCGCCCCGGCGGGATTGGTGGACCCCATCGTGGTCCGGACGACGGCGATCGCGCCCTCCCCCTCGAGCACCAGCGCGAGCGTGGGCGCCGAGGTGATGAACTCGACCAGTTCGCCGAAGAACGGCTTGTCCACGTGCTCCGCATAGTGCTCCCGGGCCAGGGCGTCGTCGACGCGGACGAGCCGTGCCGCCCTGATCGTCAGCCCGCGCGCCTCGAAGCGGCGGAGGATCTCGCCGGCGAGCCCGCGCTGGACGGCGTCGGGCTTGACGAGGACCAGAGTGCTCTCGGAGGCCATGCGGCGGCGAACTCTACTGACGGCTATTCGGAGGCGCGGCGGCGGCGGCCGGAGCGGACGGCGGTCGTCGGCGCGAACTCGATCGGCGCCGGCGTGGCCACGCGCGTCTCGCAGTAGGGGCACACCTGCCAGAGCGGCTCGAGGGGCTGCTTGCAGGTCTCGCAGGCCTGCTTCAGCTTGGTGGTGCAGACCGGGCACACGAGGAAGCTCTCCTTGATGGCCGCGCGGCAGACGGGGCAGTGCATGTCGGTCTCGGCGAGCCGCTCCTCGATCGCCTTGATCTCGAGCTCGCGCTCGCGCACGTCCTCGAGGTACTCGGGCGGCCGGAAGAGCATGTAGATGAACGCGCCCACGAACGGCGGCACCAGCCCGAGCACCGTCGCCATGCCGACGAGCCAGGGATCCTCGACGCGTCGGCGGGCGTCCTTGAAGACCCAGTAGGCGACGGCGAGCCAGAAGACGACCGCGAAGAAGAGCGCCAGGTTGCGGACGATCACCCAGCTGCCGGAGTCGAAGAAGTCCCGGAGTCCTCCGAACAGGCTGTCGTCGTCTGTGGCTGCGAGAAACACGGGAACCTCCGGTCAGAGCAGGAGCTGCCCGACGAGGTAGCCGGCGGCAAACGCGAGCCCGACGATCGCGAGGATCACGACGGCCGCGAACGCGAAGACGCTCAGCCTCTCTACGAGCGGCTTCATGGTACGTGCTCTACGTGACGGAATGGAGATCCGCGAGAAGGTACAGCGAGCCGGTCACCACCACCGCGCCTTCGGGGCCGGCGAGCTCACGCGCGCGTGCGAGCGCCGCGGCGGGCTCCGGCACCGCCTCGACCTCCGCGAAGTGACGCCGAGCGACCTCGGCGAGGCGCTCCGCCGGGAGCGCGCGGGGGTTCGACGCGCTCGTCGCGAGCAGCCGGCGGCCGAGCGGCGCGAGCGCGCGCAGCAGTGCTTGGGCGTCCTTGTCGGCCATGAGGGCGACGACGAGGACGGCATCTCCGGGCCCGGCGAGCTGCCGCGCGAGATGAGCTGCGCCCGCCGGGTTGTGCGCGCCGTCCCGGATCTCGAGCGGGCTACGGCCTCTGACCTCCAGCCGGCCGGGCAGGTCGAGCGCCGGCTGCCAGGCGTCGAGGTCACGGCCCAGGTAGGCCCCGGCAGCCCCCCGGGCGAGCCCGGCAGCATCCGGGCCGGCCGCGACGATCACACCCGCGCCGAGCTCGCGCGCGAGCAGCTCCCACTCCTGCTCGCCGAGCACGACGGTCGCGCCGGGCCGGACCACCGCCAGCTTCTCCCGGGCGATCGCCTCGCGGGTGTCGCCGAGCACCTCGGTGTGGTCGAGCGCGACGTTGGTGAGGACGACGACGGGCGCGTCGAGCACGTTGGTCGCGTCGAGGCGGCCGCCGAGCCCCGCTTCCACGGCGGCCACGTCCACGCCCGCGTCCGCGAACACCCGGAACGCTGCCGCGGTCAGCACCTCGAACTGCGTCGCGCCGAGCTGCTCCGCCGGCCCGCGGACCGCCCGGACGGCCGCTTCGAAGTCGGCGTCGCGGCCACGCAGCTGGATCCGCTCGCTCCAGCCGCGCACGTGAGGGGAGATGTAGGAGCCGGTCGCGAGCCCCGCATGCTCCAGCAACTGTGCGGTCAGCCGGGTCGTCGAGGACTTGGCGTTCGTCCCCACGACGTGGATCGCCGTGAACCCGGCCTGCGGATCGCCCAGCGCCTCCAGCAGCGCCTCCATGCGCTCCAGGCCGAACTCCTCCGGCCACGGCGACAGGCCCTCCACCCAGGCCGTGGCCGAGGCCGGCGCCGACTCAGCCTTCGGCACTGGCACCTCGGTTCACTCCAGCCTTGTAACAGACTGTCACTTGATCGGGTACGCGGCGCGCAGGACGGCAGCGCTAGCCGCCGCCGGCGAGGAGGTCGAGCTCCCTGCGATAGCGCTCCAGCTTCTCGCGCTCCGCCTCGACCACCTCGGGCGGCGCCTTCGCCGTGAAGCGCTCGTTGGCGAGCATGCCCTCCGAGCGGGCGACCTCCTTGCGCAGGCGCTCGATCTCCCCGGCCACGCTGCCGCCGTCCGATCGCACGCGGTCCGGCTTGACCACTGCCTCGAAGATGCGCCGCTCGTCCTCGGCGAGCTCGACCGAGGCGCCGCTCCGCCGGAAGATCGCCGCGGCCTCCTGAACGGCGTCGAGAGCACCGGCGTCCACGGCGAAGCGGCCGTCGCGCTCCGGCCACGGCGCCACGATCAGCCGCGTCTTGCGCCCGGGGAGCGACGTCCAGATCTCCTCGGTGACGTGCGGCATCACCGGGTGCAGGAGCTTCAGCAGCCGCTCGAGCGCCGCCAGCGCCGTCCCGCGCACCTCCGGCTCGCCGAGCCGCGGCTTGATCGCCTCCGCGTACCAGTCGCAGAAGTCGTCGAAGGTGAGGTGGTAGAGCGTGTCGACCGCCTCCGCGAAGTCGAAGCGCGCAAGGGCCTCGTCGACCGTTGCTTGCGCCGCGTCGAGCCGCGCCACGATCCAGCGCTCCTCGAGCGCCTCCGGTTGTGAGGCGGGCGTGACCCCTTCTGCGCCGGTGACGAGCAGCCGTGCCACATTCCAGAGCTTGTTCGCGAGCTTTCGCCCCTCCTCGATCACGCCGTGGGAGAAGCGGACGTCCTGGCTCGAGGACATCTTCAGCAGGCCGTAGCGCACGGCATCCGCCCCGTGCTGGGCGATCAGCTCCAACGGGTCGATGCCGGTGCCGAGGCTCTTCGACATGCGCCGGCCGTCGGGCGCGAGCACGGTTGTGTGGATGACGACGTCGTCGAAGGGCCGCTCGCCGATGAGCTCGAGCCCGGAGAAGATCATCCGGTTCTCCCAGAGGCGAATGATCTCGCGCGCGGTCGTGTTCAGCGATCCGGGGTACCAGGCGCGGAGCTCGGGTGTCTCCTCGGGCCAGCCGAGGATGGCGAACGGCCAGAGCGCCGACGAGAACCACGTGTCGAGCACGTCCTCGCTGCGGATCAGCTCACGCGAGCCGCAGTCGGCACACGCCTCGGGCTCCGTCTCCTCGACGGTCACGTGGCCGTCGGGGCACTCCCAGAGCGGCAGCTGGTGCCCCCACCAGATCTGGCGGGAGATGTTCCAGTCGGGCGCGTTCTCGAGCGAGTCGATCGCGAAGCGGTGCTGCGAGGGCGGGTGATAGCGGACGCGGCCGGTCTGCAGCGCGTCGAGCGCGGGCCGCTTCAGCTCGGCCATCGAGCACCACCACTGCAGCGAGATCAGCGGCTCGATGCGGCTGTTGCAGCGCTCGCAGAGCGCGACCGTGTGCCGGTAGGCCTCGCGGCGCTCGAGCTGCCCGCGCTCCTTCAGCCAGCGGAGGATGCGCTCGTCGGCCTCGTCCTGGGTGAGCCCGGCGAGGTCGCCGGCGTGCTCGTTCATCCGCCCGTCCCAACCGATCACCATCGGCTCGGGCAGGCCGTGGTCGCGGCCGATGTCGAAGTCCATCGGGTCGTGGCCCGGCGTCACCTTGAGCGCGCCGGTGCCGAACTCGGGGTCGACGCGCTCGTCGCCGATCACCGGCACGGCGCGCTCGACGTACGGCACCAGGACCTCGCGCCCGACCGCGGCGCGCCAGCGCTCGTCCTCGGGGTGCACCGCGACCGCGACGTCGCCGAGGATCGTCGCCGGGCGGGCCGTCGCGATCGTGACGCCGCCCTCCGAGCCGTCCGCGAACGGATAGAGGACGTAGGTGAGCGCGTCGTCCATCGGCTCGTGGACCAGCTCGAGGTCGGACAGCGCCGTCTCGTGGTGCGGGCACCAGTTGATGATCCGGTTGTCTCGATAGATCCAGCCCTTGCGGTAGAGGTGGACGAAGAAGCGCATGACCGCGCGCACGTAGTCGTCGTCCATGGTGAAGCGCTCCCGGCGGTAGTCCATCGACGCGCCCATTCGCCGGAACTGGCCCATGATCGTCTTCCCGTACTCGTGGAGCCACTCCCAGACGCGCTCGACGAAGGCATCGCGGCCGAGCTCGCGGCGCGACGTGCCCTGTTCCGTCAGGTGCTTCTCGACCGCGTTCTGCGTGGAGATGCCGGCGTGGTCGTAGCCGGTCAGAAAGGCGGTCTCGAAGCCGCGCATACGGTGCCAGCGGACGAGCACGTCCGCGAGCGAGATCTGGAGCGCGTGGCCGGTGTGCATGACGGCGATCACCGAGGTTCTCGCAGCAACCCAGGACTGGTTCGCCAACCTGCAGCCGTGGGTCGACTTCAACTACGCCCAGGCCGCCTTGTTCAACGGATCGTTGAACGGCGAGCAGTGGGCCTACCTTGCCGTCACCGGCGTCGTCTGGCTGGTCGCGCCCATGGCGTTCGGCCTCTGGTCGCTGATGCGCTCCGAGGTGAAGTAGCACCACCTCCCCTACATCCCCTGACCAGCGTCGCTGCTGGTCAGGGGATCTTCAGGTGCGTCACAGCGTGTCGACGACGAGCTGGTGGTCCTCGAGCTGCGGCAGCCCGGAGACCGCCACGGTGCCGATGCAGCCGGTGCCGCGCACAAGGATCGGGAACGCTCCCCCGTGGGCGGCGAAGTCGGCCACGTCGAGCCGGGAGTCCTCGTCGAACGAGCTGCCACGGACCCGGAACTCCTCGCCGACGCGAAGTGACGACTGTCCGTAGCGGTCGACGACGGCACTCTTGCGCGCGAGCCAGCCGTCGTTGTCGGCCGAGGCGCCGGGCAGCGCGGCATGGAACAGTCGCTTACCGTCGCGCCGGACCGAGATCGCGATCGGCAGGGCACCGGCGAGGCCGGCCTCTCGCAGAGCGACGCCGAGGTCCCACGCCGTCTGCTCGTCGAAGCTCTCGACACGAGCCGCGCCTCCTGCTGCCTCCAGCTCGTCGAGCAGCTCACCGCCGGTCATGATGCCGCTCCCGGGCGGACCGTCGAACCACTCGCGACACTGACTCTTGCGGCCTCGAGCACGTCCGCGGTGGCGACCGCGTCGGCCGCCTGCCACCGGCGGCGGACCCTCACCGCGTACGGCCCTGGCGAACGTCGGGTAGAAGGTGTCCCAGGCACCGCGCGCGAGCTCGATCGGCTCCGAGCCGCCGGCCGTGAAGACACGGTCGAGGCCGGATGCCGCCTCCTCGCCCCAGACGTCGACCGTCGCCGGGTTCTCGCCGGCAACGAGCGCCTCCTCCTGCGTGTCTGCGGGTCGTGATCACCAACGACGCGGCCGAACCGGTGACCCGGAACCGCGGCCCCGCGGCGTGCTGGCTCCAGCTGCCCCACAGATGAGAGACCGCGCCGCTGACGTGGCTCAGTGCAACGAAGACGTCATCGTCGAGACCGGACTCGCGGGTGCCGGCCCTCCGCGTACACCGACTCCACCGGCCCGAGCAGCACGAGCGCCTGGTCGACGAGGTGAGCGCCGAAGTCGAGCAGCGTCCCGCCGCCTGACGCGCCGGGTCCGTTGTCGGGTGCGTACCGCTCGAACCTCGACTCGAACCTGCGCACCTCCCCCAGCGTCCCGTCATCGACCAGCCCGCGCACCGTGAGGAAGTCCGAGTCCCAACGGCGGTTCTGGTAGGGGCTCAGGGTCACGCCGCGCGCAGCGGCGAGCTCGACCGAGCGGCGAGCGGCCGGCGGATCTAGCGCGAAGGGCTTGTCGCAGACGACCGAGAGGCCGAGCGAGATCGCCTGGTCCGTGAGCTCTGAGTGCGTCGCCGCCGGCGTGGAGATGCTGACCGCCTCGGCACCTGCGGCGGCCAGGTCCTCCAGCGAGTCGAATGCGGCGGCGGCCGGGTGCTCCGCCGCCACGAGCTCGCGCCGCTCGACCGACGTGGTGACCACGTACGAACTCGCACTCGGGCGCCGCGGAGATCAGTGGCGCGTGGAAGTAGCGC
>CAWIWF010000006.1:0-1259513 GCA_963839815.1 uncultured Thermoleophilia bacterium | reverse complement strand
ACGACGAAACGCCGCGACGCGTTCATCCGGCCCAGCATCCGGTCGGGCGTGATCGCCTGGAAGAAGCTGATCCCCGCCACGTTGTAGAGCACCACCGCGAAGCCGATCACGAGACCCTGGGCGAGCAGGAAGGGGATTGGGTTCGAGGGGGGCGCCAGCGGGACCAGGTAGAGCGAGAACCCGCCCACGGCCGCCGACCAGATCAGCGTCGGGCCGATGCCGAGCCGGGCGGAGATCCGCGGCGCGAGCATCGCCCCGACGAGGAAGCCGGCGTTGCCGAGGCCGAGCACGAGCCCGATCTCTCCCGGCGAGAGCCCGAGCCGGCGGATCGCGTAGACGAGGAAGAGCGCGCCGAGGATCTGCGCGAAGAAGTTGAAGACGGCGACGTACAGCATGCTGGGCCGCAGATAGGGGTTGCCGAGCACGAAGCGCAGCCCCTCGCGGATGTCCGCCATCAGGCCCTGGCGCATCTCGGGCTCCTCGACCTGCTCCTCGGCCTCGATCCGCGTCAGCCAGAGACCCGAGAGCAGGAAGCTGACGGCGTCGGCGAGGATCGCGAGCGGCGCCGTGACGAGCTCCACGAGCACCCCCGCGAGGCCGGGCCCGGCGAGCTGCGCGCCCGAGCGGCTGATCTCGAGCTTGGAGTTGCCGTCAGGGAGCTGGTCGCGGCGCACGAGTGACGGGAGGTACGACTGGTAGGCGACGTCGAAGAAAACGGTCAGGACGCCCGTCAGGAAGCCGACGGCGTAGAGCTGCCAGATCGTCAGCGCGTCGAACGCATACGCGAGGGGCACGGAGGCGAGCACGATCCCGCGACCGACGTCGGCGGCGATCAGCACCGGCCGGCGGCGCACACGGTCGATCCAGGCGCCGGCCGGCAGGCTGAGCAGGAGCCACGGCGTCCACTCGAGCGCCCCGAGCAGCGCGACCTCGAAGGCGGAGGCGTCGAGCACGACGATCGCGGCCAGCGGCAGCCCGAGGAAGGTGACCTGGCTGCCGAACTGCGAGACGGTCTGCGCGCCCCAGAGGCGCATGAAGTCGCGGTGCCGCCAGAGGCCGGCGGGCCGCCAGCGCCGGAGACGGTCAGGCACGCTCGTCGGCCGGCACGAGCGGCTCGACCACGACGCGGCGCGCGCGCTCCCGCAGGCCAGCCGTCGTGAACGCCACCGTGGCCACGGTCTGGGCGACGAGCAGGCCGACCAGCACCGGCCGCCAGCCGACGGACTCGAGAACAGGCCCGGCCGCCCCCAGCGCGATCGGTCCCAGCCCCGCCGTCAGCGAGACCGCGACGGCGATCACCGTCGCCCGCAACGCGCGCGGCGTCCGCAGCTGGATGATGGCGTGGAGAGGCGCGTTGACGATGCCGTTCGCAAGGCCGGACGCGGTCATGACGGCGACTAGCACTCCCGGCGGCACACCCGTCAGCAGCAGCCAGAGCGGCACCACCATGCCGATCTCGCCGAGGCTCGCGACGAGCAGGCGGTCGATGCGCCCGACGATGCGGAACGCGACCACGCTGCCGACGACCGCACCGAGCCCCCAGGCCCCCCAGATCCAGCCGAGCAACTCCGGCCGCTCGCCGAAGCGGTCGAGCACCAGCACCGGCATGGTCGCGAACATGACGATCCAGCCGACGTCCGAGACCACGAGCGCCGCCGTCCACGGCCGAAGCAGCCGGTCGCGCCAGAGGAAGCGAACGCCGGCGCGAAGCGAGCGCCGCTCCTTCGCCTCGAGCTCCGCCTTCACCGCGGGCACCAGGATCGCGACGAAGGCGAAGCCGAGGACGAACGTGACGCTGTCGATGATGAGGACGTTGGTGGCGCCGACGACGGCGATGAGCGCGCCGCCGATCGCGGGCCCGGCGATCATCGTGACCCGGTTGGCCGCCTGGACGAGCGCATTGGCCTCCGCCAGCACGCGCTCGTCCTCGCCGACGAGCTCGGGCAGCAGGGCGGACTTGGCCGAGTACGACGGCAGCCCGGGGGCGGTCACGGCGACCACGAGCACGAGCAGGAGCGGGAACGAGAGCAGGTCGAGCGCGTGCAGCACCGGCACGGCGGCGATCAGCGGCGCCCGCACGGCGTCGGCGACCAGCATCGTGCGACGCGGGCCGAGACGGGAGACGATCGCGCCGCTGGCCAGGCCGAAGAGCGCCAGCGACGCCGACTCGACGGCGAGGACGACGGTCATGCGGGCCGGCGAGCCCGTGGTCGTGAGCACGAACCACGGCAGCGCGATCCATGTCATCTGGCTGCCCGTGACGGAGACGACGTCGCGAGCGAGCAGCCCGAGCAGCGCCGGGTGGCGCAGCAGCTCCTTCCGGCTCACGGCTGCTCCACGTCGACGGCCGGGATCGGCGCCGGCCCGGGGCCAAGCAGCACCTCGCCCGCGCCCGTCACGGGCTCGTCGGGCTCCGGCACCTCACGCAGCGACCGCACCGAGGAGAGAACGAGCGGCAGCGCGGCGAGTGAGGTACCGATCGCGCCCACCCAGATGGCCGTCCGCAGCGTCGTTGTCGACGCGATCGCGCCCCCGGCGAGCGTGCCGAGCGGGATCACGCCCCAGACGATGAAGCGCATGACCGAGTTCATCCGGCCCTGCAGCCGCTCCGGCGTGATCGCCTGGCGCAGGCTGAGCTGGTTGACGTTGTAGAGCACGACGCCGAAGCCCGAGATCAGCGAGGCGGCGACGATGAAGACCGCCGCGCCGTTCGCGTTCTGCGGCGCCAGCGGGATCAGCAGCTGCGAGCTGCCGAGCGCGCCCCCGAGCACGATCGCCGGCCCGAGCCCGAGCCGAGCGGTGATCCTGCCCGTCGTCAGCGCTCCGGCAAGGAAGCCGATGTTGCCGAGCATCAAGACGACGCCGATCAGGCCGGCGCTCATGCCGAGCACGCGGACGGCGTAGACGAGCAGGATCGCCCACATGACGGAGCCGAAGAAGTTGAAGATCGCCGTCGACATCGCGATCCAGCGCAGCAGACGGTGGCCCAGCACGTAGCGCAGGCCCTCGGCCAGCTCGGCTTTCATACCCGGCCCGCGGGTGCCCCGCTCCGCCCGCGCGGGCGCTTCCTCGACGGTGCGGATGCGCAGCAGGAAGATCGCAGAGGCGACGAAGCTGAGCGCGTCGACGAGCACCGCGACGGGGGCGGTCAGCGCCTGGATGAGCAGGCCGGAGATGCCCGGCCCGCCGATCTGCGAGCCCGAGCGGCTGATCTCGAGCTTCGAGTTGCCCTCGACGAGTTGGTCGCGCGCGACGAGTGACGGGAGGTACGACTGATAGGCGACGTCGAAGAAGACGGTGCAGATTCCGACGCCGAAGCCCACGGCGTAGAGCTGCCAGATGGTGAGCAGGTCGAGGAGGTACGCCGCCGGGATCGTCACCAGCAGGACCGCGCGCCCGAGGTCGCCCGCGATCAGGATCGGCCGTCGCGACAGGCGATCGACCCAGACACCGGCCGGCAGCGACACCAGCACGAACGGTGCGAACTCGATCACGCCGAGGAGCGCCACCTCGAACGCGCTCACGTCGAGCGTCAGGATCGCGACCAGCGGCAGCGCCAGACCGGAGATCTGCGAGCCAAACTGGCTGATCGTCTCCGCCGACCACAGCTTCATGAAGTCGCCGTGGCGCCAGAGCCCACCGCTCGGCCTGAGTCGCATGTGTCCTCCCCTCCGCCGACCGCGGGCCTAGGCGGTGTGGTTCGCGGGCTCGCGCGCCGCCGCGCGCACGACGGTGATGTCGCCGCTGACGGTCGCCGCACGCACCTGGACGCTCGCGCTGCCACCCGGGCCGTCGCTCTCGTCCAGCTCCGACGAGACGTCGCCGCTCCGCGAGTTAAGGTCGAGCCAGACGTCCGTGCCACGCCGGACGCCGACATGCACGTCGCCCGAGACGCTCTGCAGCTCGATCGAGCCCGAGGTCACGGCCTCCAGGTGGTGGTCACCCGACACGCTCGTCGCACGCACCGAGGAGACGGCGTCCGGGATCGAGAGGTCGCCCGAGACGGTGCGAACCGTGCACTCGCCGCCGACATGCTCGAGGCGGACGTCTCCCGAGACCGTCCCCACCTCGGCGTCTCCCGTCACGCGACCGGCCCAGATGTCGCCGCTGACCGCCTTCAGGCGCGCGTTGCCCTCGATGTCCGTGAACGACGTGTCGCCCGAGACGTTCTTGATCTCGACATCGGCGAACTGACCCACGCCGCGCACGTCCGCGGCGGCCGCGGAGAGCTGCACCGTCGTCAGGGGCGGGCAGCGGACGGTGACGAGCACCTCCGGCGTCCGGCCGAAGGAGAACGAGCGGCGCTTGCCGACCTCGATCCGAAGCTCGTGCCGTTCGCCGTGCTCACGATGCTCCACCGTCGCCTCCTCGACTGCGCGCGCGGACGCGTCGGCTCCGTTCAGCGGCTCCAGCTCGACGGTGGTCTCGCCGCTGTCGGTGGTCTCGAGCTCGACGCGCCCCGCCGGCAGCTCGATCAGCAGCCGGACGGGCTCCGGTGTCGGGAACGTGCGCTTCATCGGGCGCGACCGCCGCGGCGGATCGCCGCCACGCGCAGGTCGATCTCGGCGCGGCTCGCCGGCCTCGAGCCTGCACCTCTGGCGGGCCGCCGGTCGACGCGCCAGTCGCTGTAGTGGAGAGATGACAGGTACATGCTTCCTCCTCTCAGCTGCGGGCGTAGCCCGTCAGCCGCTTGCCTTGGCGCCGCCCGCCCTCGCCACTCTGGGCACGGGCGAGCGCGCGGATGATCCAGGTGTTGAGCGACACGCCGTCGCGGGCGGCCGCCTCCTCGCAGGTGCGCTTGAGCGCTTCGGGGAGACGCAGCGAGATGCGCGCGAGCGCCTCGTCGTCCGCCCCCGCGGGGATGTGCGGCTCCGCGAGCTCCTCCTCGATATAGACGAGCTCGGGGTCGCGGCCGGCGAGGCGCACCTCGACATGCCCGCCCGGAAGCTGCGCGTTCAGCTCCAGGGCAGCGGCCGCGAACGCGTCGACGAGACGCAGGCCGAGCGAGCCCTCGAGCGCGATGCTGAGCCGCTCGGCGATGCCCGCTGTGCGCTCGTCCCCCACCGCCGCGACGGCGACGAGGTCGTTCCGGAGCGCCTCGATGATCTGTCCCAGCTGCATCGTGACGTCACTATGACATCACACGATGTCACTGTCAAGTCACTGTGCTGTCACGGCGCTGCAGATCAGACATCACGTCTGCGACGAACGCATCGAGATCCTCCACGGAGCGGTTGTTCACGTACGCGTAGTCGGCCCGCTCCAGCTTCTCGTCGTCCGGGAGCAGGCGGCTGTCACGCTCCTCGGGAACCGGGCGGCCCCGCCGGGCGCGAAGTCGCGGCGAGGCGGTCAGCGCCACGACGACGTCAAAGCGGTCCTCACCGCCCGACTCGTAGAGCAGTGGCACTTCGGTGACGCAGACAGCCGGCGGCTGGTCGAGCTCGCCGAGCTCGTCACGCCAGCGCAGGTACTCCTGGGCGACGAGCGGATGCAGCAGCCCCTCGAGCCAGGTCAGCGCCTCGCGGTCGCGGAAGACGACCTCGCCGACGCGCACCCGGTCGATCTCCCCGTCCGGGCCGAGAATGCCGTCGCCGAGTCGGGCGAGCAGCGCGCGGCGCACGTCCGGGTCGGCGCGGAGCAGGTGATGGACGATCTCGTCGCTCGAGACGGTCGCTGCACCGTGCCGGGCGAAGGCGCGCAGGGCCGTCGACTTGCCGGCGCCGATGCCGCCTGTGATGGCAACGGAGATCGGCCTCGAGCGGCTGCCGTTACGCACCGCGGGCTCCCGCCCCGGCGTGGAGCGGCACGCGCCACATCAGGGCCGCAGGCGGCGGCCCGAGCTCCCGGCGACCTGCTCGGCTAGGAGTCGTCGTCGGTACTCGGAGCAGCCGGCGAATCGGCGTCGTCGGCAGACGCCTCGGCGTCGGGACCGGCGCTTGCCATCGGCGCGCCTTCGTCGACCGCCGGCGTCGCGGGCTCGACCGCCTCGACCTCGGTCTCCGCCTCCACGGCGGCCACCTCGGGTTCCTCGGTGACGGCCTCGGCGACCGGCTCCGGCGCGGCCTCGACCTCGGGCTCCGCCTCCACGGCGGCCGCCTCGGGCTCCTCGGTGACGGCCTCGGCGACTGGCTCCGGGGAGGCCTCGGCCTCGGGCTCCGCCTCCACGGCGGCCGCCTCGGGCTCCTCGGTGACGGCCTCGGCGACCGGCTCCGGGAGGACCTCGGCTTCGGGCTCGACCTCAGCCGGCTCCGGCTCGGTGACCGTCGCAGCCTCGGCCACCGCCAGATCGTCCGCAGGCGGCTCGTCGGCGGCTCCCTCCGGCGCCGCGACCGGCTCCTCCCCAAGGGCCTCCGCCTCGCCGTGCGGCGCGATCGCGTCCTCCGCCGCGGCGGCCTCCGCCGTTGCCGCAGGGAACACGTCCTCCGAGAGATCGAGCTGTGGCGGCTCGCCGTCCGGCGTGCGCACGGGAGCGCCGTCCTCGACCCGCTTGAGCGAGAGCGAGAGGCGCCGGCGGTCCGCGTCGACCTCGATGATCTTCACGCGCACGGTGTCGGCCTGCGAGACGACCTCTCGCGGGTTCTCGACATGGTGCGCGGCGAGCTCGGAGATGTGCACGAGCCCCTCGACCCCGGGCATGATCTCCACGAACGCGCCGAAGGTGACCACCTTGGTGACCTTGCCCTCGACGACGTCGCCCTGCGTATAGCTGTCCAGCACCTGCTGCCAGGGATCGGACTGCGTCTGTTTCAAACCGAGCGAGATCCGCTGCCGGTCGCGGTCGATGTCGAGCACCTTGACCTCGACCTCCTGGCCGATGTCGAGCACCTCGGACGGATGGTTCACGTGCGTCCAGGAGAGCTCCGAGATGTGGATGAGGCCGTCCATGCCGTCGAGGTCGACGAACGCGCCGAAGTCGACGATGTTGGAGATCGTGCCCGCAACCACGTCGCCCGGGTTCAGGCGGTCGAGGATCGCCTGCCGCTGCTCCTTGCGCTCGTCCTCGAGCACGGCGCGGCGCGACAGCACGACGTTGTTGCGCGAGCGGTTGAGCTCGATCACCTTGCACCGCAGCTCGCGGCCGAGGAACTCGTCGAGATCCTGGACGCGGCGGATGTCGACCAGCGAGGCGGGCAGGAACCCGCGCACGCCCAGGTCGAGGATCAGGCCGCCCTTGACGACCTCGATCACCTTGCCGATCACGGGCTCACCGCTCTCCGCAGCACCCTCGATCTGCTTCCAGGCGAGCTCGAAGCGGGCGCGCTTCTTAGAGAGGATCAGCCGGCCCTCTGCGTCCTCCTTCGTGAGAACGAGGGCGTCGATCTCGTCGCCGACGTTGACCTCGTCGGCCGGGTTGACCGAACGGCGGATCGACAGCTCGGCGACAGGAATGACCCCCTCGGACTTGTAGCCGATGTCGACGAGAACCTCGTCCTTGTCGACGCGGACGACCGTGCCGTGCACGACCTCGCCCTCGGTGATAGTCGGGAAGCTGCCCTCGTAGTTCGGGACGAGCTCGCCGTCCTCGCCGGTGACCCAGACATCGGGGTCGGCTCGTTGGTCAGCGGCTCGTTGCTCGGTGGTATCGATCGTGTCGTTGGTCATAGGCGGTCGATCAGTATAGCCCTGGGATTTCGCTCGCCTGCGCCGCTGGGCGGCGCAGGCGTCGCTGGCTTTCGAGGCGGGAACGGCTGGTTCCCCCCTCGAGCTCCCCCCTCCAGCGCTGCGCGGCACGCCGGTCCCCTACGAGTCAGACGCGCCGAGGCCGCGACGTGGCTGCGGCGAGCAAAGCGTCGCCTCCGCCGAAAACACCGCAATCCGGCCAACGACACCCCCTCGCGCCGCTGGGCGGCGCAGGCGTCGCTCGCTTTCGAGGCGGGAACGGCTGGTTCCCCCCTCGAGCTCCCCCCTCCAGCGCTGCGCGGCACGCCGGTCCCCTACGAGTCAGACGCGCCGAGGCCGCGACGTGGCTGCGGCGAGCAAAGCGTCGCCTCCGCCGAAAACACCGCAATCCGGCCAACGACACCCCCTCGCGCCCCTCTGCGGCGCAGGCGTCGCTTGCTGCGGCGTGCTCCCCGGCGGTGAGCGGGGAGGGCCGCAGTCCGGCCCTCCCCGCTGAGCTGCGTGGCTTCCCTCGGCCCTAGGGGCCGACGATCCGCCCCTCCACGACCGGGTCGACGGGCGAGTTCGCCGCGACGTACTCGATCGTCACCTGCAGGAGGTCGTCGCCCGGTTGCGCGACGTTCGTGCCGTTGGCGAAGGCCGTGTAGCCGTCGCCGCCCGTGTACATGAAGTCGTTCGTCACCAGCCGCACGGTGTCGGCTGGCCCGATGGGCGTCAGCGGTCCCGCCGGCCCTGCCGGCGCCTTCCAGATGCCGTCGACGACGGGCGTGAGGCCGGTGCAGTGGAACGTCACCTTCAGGCCGGAGACCTGCGGAAAGCGCCCGGTCCCGCCGGCGAAGCCCGGGTTGCAGAACGGGGTGAAGCCGTTCAGGAACGCCGACTGCAGGTGCGCTCCGGTCAGGGTGAAGATCACCGTGCGGTTCCCGAAGGGCAGCACGGAGAACATCTCGCCCCAGGTGATCTCGCCGGGCAGCTCGCCCGCGCTCGGAGGCGCGAAGAGCAGGTTGGCCCGGAGGCCGCCGGAGTTCGTGTACGCCGCGTCGACGCCCGGGTACTTCGTACGCATGGCGTCGGTGACCAGGTTGCCCATCTCCGACTCGTGGAGGCGGGCGGGGTCACGCAGGATGTCGTTCGCCTGCGTGCCGATCACCTGATTGCGGAGGACCGCGGTCTGGGCATTGGCGTCGTCGACGATCGCCTGCACGTCGGCGCGCCTGGCGACGCCGAGGTTTTTGGCGATCCGCGTCGCTCCGCCTGCCCAGGCGACGTCGCCCTTCTTGTCGACCATGAGCTGCAGCACCGAGTAGCTGACGCCGGCGTTGATGCCCTCGGTGATGAGGATGTCGCCCCGCATCAGGTTGGAGATGCGGTGCGTGTGCCCGACGATCATCGCGTCGACCGTCGTCGGCTGGAGCTCGTCGGCGATCTGGAGGATCGGCCCCTCCCAGGGCACGCCTGCAACGGCCCCGGCCGGGTTGCGGCCGAGGTTCGTCCCCTGGTGGATGACCACGATCTGGACGTCGACGCCGAGCTTTCGCAGCCGCTCGGACTCGGCGGCGATCCGGGGCGCCTCGGGCAGGAAGGTCAGGCCTGCCGTCGCGCCCGCAGAGACCAGCTCCGGAGTGTTCTCGAGCTCGGCGCCGATCACGCCGACCTCCACGCCATTGACGTCGAAGACCACGGACGGCGTCACCCAGGGCGGCAGCTTGCCGGTGGCGGTCTCGACGATGTTCGTCGCGAGGAACGGGAAGTCCGCCCGCGCCTGCTGCATCAGCAGCCGGGCGACGCCGTAGTCGAACTCGTGGTTCCCGTAGGACGTGGCATCGAGCCCCCACGCGTTCTCGACGTCGATCGCGGGACGATCCTCGAGCAGCCCGGAGTTCGGCGGCGAGGCCCCCACGTTGTCGCCCGCGGCCAGGATCAGCCCCGGCCCCGGCAGCGCGGCCAGCTCCTGATCGAACAGCGTGGCGAGGATCGACGCGCCGCCGACCGGCTGATTGAGACCGTCGAACGCGAAGGTCGTCGGGTCGAGCTGACCGTGGAAGTCGTTCAGCCCGACGATCGAGACCGGGGTGTACTTGTCGCCGCCCTTGACCACCTCGAGCAGCACCCGCCCCTCGCTGTGCTCCGGCTCAGGGATACCGAGCATGAACGCGAGCGTCGGGGCCAGGTCGATCGTCCGGGCCCTGACCTCGCCCTTCTCGATCTTCTTGCCGTCCGCCAGGAACGTGGCCCGCATGTTGACGTTCGCAGCGAGGTTCTGGATGTCGGGCACGTAGCCGTGCTGGCCGAAGAAGTGCGACGGCGAGACCAGCGCGCCGGGGGTCGCAGCATCGAACTGATAGGGCGGGTACGAGAACGCGACCACGTCGCCCGTCCTCGTCGGGTGCGCCATGTCGGTCGTCGTCCCCGGCCCGTTCGGGATCGCACGCGCCTCTGCCTTCGTGAAAGCGCGATCCATCATCTTCCAGCCCTCGGGCGAGCCGTCGTGCGTCCAGTCGTTCGGGTCGGCGAGCCCGAGGTAGGTCGCCTTCACCGCGGCCACCGTGGCAGCCATGTCGGCCGCTGCGACCTGCTGGAAGCCGCCGCCCGCGGGGTCACGGCCGGCGACGTTCAGGTAGATCTGCACGGCACCGCCCGCCCAGCAGGCCTTCGCCTTGCCGATCGTCTCGCCCGACGCTGGCCGGCAGTTCGAGGTCTGCGGCTTGGAGAGCAGCCCGAGGTCGACAAGCGGCTTGCTCGCGTCGATGGCGAGGAACTGCGGCGCAAAGCCGTGGTCGGAGGCGACGAAGGTCGTCGGGTCGCCCTTGAGCAGCTTGCGCGCCGTGTGCAGGACGTCGTCGGCCTCCTCGTATGCCGTGCGGATGAACTCCTCCCGCTCGTCGACGCGCCCGTCGGGCACGCCGTCGAGCTCGACGTCGTCGTAGGCGGGATTGGGGTCGCCGCTCGGCAGCGTCGGCGAGACGAGCCCGAGGAACTGGTGCTGGAACTCGTCTGTGGTCGGCATGCCGACGAGCAGCAGGTCCGGCTTGTAGGTCTTGGCGACGTACTCGAGCATGGGCTCGTGGGCTGTCTTCCAGTAGAGGCCCTGCTCCACGTACGTCTCCTCCGAGACGATGCCCGCCTCGAGCACCGCGAAGTCGGCGGCCGTCGAGGTGGGGAACTCCTGGGCCAGGTATTCGGCGAAGTCGCCGCTGAAGCCCTTCTCCCCTGGCCACGCGGGCCAGCTGGCGATCGCGCGGCTGACGGAGGTGTGGAAGAGGCGCACGCGCGACAGGTCGGAGCTGAGCTCCTCGACGCGGACGAGCATGCCCGCCGTCTTGCCGTCGAGCGACCCGCCCTGGATCGTGACCTTGACGTCCCCCCACTCGCCCTTGCCCAGGTCGGCGACGGCCTCGTCGGCGTTTTTCGACCGCGAGAAGAGCACCCGGTCGTAGCCCGTCTTCTTGTCCTTCTTGCTGTCGTAGATGTACGCGTTGAGGCCGTACTTGTCGACGCCGAAGTCGAGCACGCGCAGCCGCATCTCCATGGGCGGGCTGTCGCTCTTCGGGAGCTTGCCCGTCCAGCCGGTCGCCGGCTTCGGAGCGGCTGCCGGGAACGGAGCCTGGCCGGCGTACCCGCTCGGATGGTCGAACTGGAGCCCGAACGAGGTGATGAACGGAACGTCGTCCAGGAAGCCGCCACCGCCGATGAAGTTCGTCGCGACCCCTCGTCCTGAGAGGAAGGAGCGGAAGTCGATCGTCGGCCCCTGGATGGCAGCGTTGCGGCCGCCCGCCCATTCGACCTGCGCGACCTTGAGCCCGCCGCGCTCGGCTGCCTGGGCGATCGACTCGGCCTGCAGCGCATTCGTGTCGAAGGCCGACGTCCGATTGCCGAACGGCTGGCCGTTGATGTGGAAGGTGTTGTTCGTGGAACCGTGTGTGCCCGGCCAGGCACCGGTCGCGAGGCTGTACCAGCCGGCGCCCGTGTTGGGCGGCGCCTGAGTGAGCAGGCCCCCTCCCGATGCCGAGGCGCCGTGCTTGAGGAAGTGGCGCAGCTCGCGCGTGTGCTTCCCGTACTTCGCAACGAGGTCCTGCCGCAGGCCGTCGGCGGCGAAGAACACCGCCCGGTCGACCAGCGGCTTCATCTCCTTCTCGGTGTCCTTGGGGCCCGACGAGCCCGCGGAGCCGGCGACCGCACCGCCCGCAACCATGGCCACGAGGGCCAGAACCAGCGTGGCTCGCCTCATGGCGAGCAATCCTGTGTCGTCATCAGCTGAATCTCCCTCTCTCGTGTCGTGGGAGAGCCGCTGCTCCCGGAGCTGGCCACCGCAGGCGCGGAGCCGGGTAATCGCGCCCGAACGGCGCGTGCCGCAGCAGCGGGCAGCGCATCGAGACTCTGTCCCCTCCCTTTCTCCTGGGCGTCTCCCCGGACGCCGACGACCACTCTATTCGGTCTCGGGAGCGTCCATGTCTTGAAGGGGAGACCGTTCGGTGAAACCGCGAGGATCGGGGCGTATCTAGCGCTTCGCGTCGGCCCAGTCGTCGCCGGCGCCGACGTCGACGGCCAGCGGCGGGTCGAGCTCGTAGGCGCTGCACATCTCTCCACGGACGAGCTCGCGCACGGCGCTCACCTCCCGCTCGGGTACCTCGAGCAGCAGCTCGTCGTGCACCTGCAGCACCAGCTTCGCGCTGCGGCCCTCATCGCGCAGGCGCCGGTGGATGGCGATCATCGCCACCTTGATGATGTCCGCGTTCGAGCCCTGCATCACGAAGTTGACGGCCAGGCGCTCGCCGAGAGCACGCGTCGCCCGGTTCCGGGTGCGGATCTCCGGGACGGGACGTCGCCGGCCGAGCAGGCTCGTCACGTAGCCGTCGCGCTCCGCCTCTTCGATCGTGCGCTCGATGAAGTCCTGGACGTGCGGGAACCGCGCCAGATAGGCGTCGATGTACTCCTGCGCCTGCTCGCGCGGGATCTCGAGGTTCTCGGACAGGCCGAACGCCGAGATGCCGTAGACGATGCCGAAGTTGATCATCTTCGCCACCGAGCGCTCCGCGGTCGTCAGCGTCGCCCGGTCCTTGCCGAGCACCTCGGCCGCCGTCGCCGCGTGGATGTCCTCGCCGCGTGCGAACGCCTCCCGCAGCTTCGGCTCACCCGAGACGTGCGCGAGGATGCGCAGCTCGATCTGCGAGTAGTCGGCCGAGAGCAGCTTCGAGCCCTGCTCCGCGACGAATGCAGAACGGATCTCCCGGCCCAGGTCCGTGCGTATCGGGATCGCCTGGAGGTTCGGGTTCGTCGTCGAGAGCCGGCCGGTGGAGGCGACGGTCTGGTTGATGGTCGTGTGCAGCCGCCCGTCCTCGCCGATCAGGCTCGGCAGCGGGCCCAGGTACGTGTTCAGCAGCTTCGAGTACTCGCGCCACTCCTCGATCACGGCCACGATCGCGTGCTCGTGCCGAATCGTGCGCAGCACACGCGTGTCGGTCGAGTAGCCGGTCTTGCCCTTGCGCCCCGGCGTCAGCTTCAGCTGCTCGAAGAGCACGCGCGCCACCTGCTGCGTCGAGCCGATCAGAAACTCCCCGCCGGCGAGCTCGAAGGCGGTGGCCTCGAGCTCCTCGAGCCGGTCGGCGAGCCGCGCGGTGATCTCGCCCATGCGGTAGGTGTCGATGCGGACGCCCACCCGCTCCATGTCGGCGAGCACGCCGGTGAGCGGCAGCTCGACCTCACGGTAGAGCCGCTCCGCACCGCGCTCCTCGAGTCGAGCGCGCAGAGGACCGATCAGCCGCAGCGGGACGGCGGCCGCCCGCACCAGCGCCGTCGTCTCCTCCTCCGCCGGTGGGTCGAGCGTGACGTCGACGTCGTACTCGGCTGCCAGGTCGTCCAGCTCGTACGTCGCCCGCCCGGGCTCGATCAGGTACGCGGCGAGCAGCGTGTCCTCGCTCGCCCGCACGCCCTGCGCCTTGGCGTCGTGCGCGACCAGCGCGGCTCCGCGGATCCGGTCGAGCTGGAGGGGTGCCACGGTGACTCCGTCCTCGGTGGCGACGGCCATGCGGTCTCCGAGCACCGCGATGCCGGCCAGCCCAGCCGTCGAAGGCAGCTCGCCCTCGCGCCACGGAAGGCGCTCGCGCGTCAGCTGCGGAACCGCAGACGGCAGTGCGGCCTCCAGCTCGTCCACACGGCCGAGCAGGTTGCGGAACTCGAAGCGGCGGAACATCTCGTTGAGCGTCGAGCGGTCGGGCGGAGCCAGCACCAGCTCAGCCGGATCGCAGCCCAGGTCGAGGTCGCGGCGCATGGTCGCCAGCTGCTTGGCCTCGCGCGCCTGGTCGGCGTGCTCGCGGAGCGCCTTCGAGCGCGCCGGCGTTAGCTCGTCGACGTGCTCGAGCACCTCCTCGAGCGAGCCGTACTGGCCGATCAGCTGGCCGGCCGTCTTGTCGCCGATGCCGGGGACGCCGGGGATGTTGTCGGAGGTGTCGCCCTTCAGCCCGATGAAGTCGGGGACGAGCTCCGGCGAAATGCCGTAGCGGGCCTCGACGCGCTCCGGCGTGTAGACGTGGACGTCGCTCACGCCGCGCGGCGTCATCATCAGGCAGACGTTCTCGGAGACGAGCTGGAAGGCATCCCGGTCGGTCGAGACCACGCAGGTCTTCACGCCGGCCGCATCCGCCTGCGTGGCGAGCGTGGCGATGACGTCGTCTGCCTCCCACCCCTCGAACTCGAGGTTGCGGTAGCCGAAGGCCTCCACGATCGGGCGGAAGTGCGGGAACTGCTCGCGCAGCAGGTCCGGCATCGGCCGCCGCTCGGACTTGTACGCCTCCGAGATGGCCGCGCGGTGCACGGGTCGCGTGTCCCAGGCCACCGCGACCCCCTTCGGCCGGTAGTCCGACAGCAGCTTGAAGAGCATGTTGGTGAAGCCGAGCAGCGCGTTGGTCGGGAAACCCTCGCTGGTCGCGAGCTCCTCGGGCAGCGCGAAGAAGGCGCGGTAGGCGAGGTTGTTGCCGTCGACGAGAAAGAGGTCGGCCTCGCGCGCGGGGGCGTCGTCGACCTGCAGCTCGGCGCCCGTCAGCGTCTTCGGCGACACGCGCCGAGTCTAGTCGCCGGTGCCCGCACGGCCCCCGCGTCCCCGGGCGCTAACGTGCGCCGCCGTGCCGCTCGAGATCGTCCCCTTCGGCGGGGAGCACCTGGCAGGCGCGGGCGAGCTCCTCGCCGAGCGTCACCGCCGGCATCGCGAGGCGGAGCCGCTGCTCGCCGCCCGCTACGAGCGTGCGGAGGCCGCGGCCGCCGAGGTCGAGGCGCTGCTCGCCCGGCCGGGCGCGGCGGGCGCCGCCGGCCTCCGGAAGGGCAGGCTGGTGGCGTACCTCGTCGGCGTCTCCCGGGACGACGAGACGTGGGGGCCGAACGTCTGGGTCGAGGCGGCCGGCCACGCCGTGCGAGAGGCAGAGGACATCCGCGACCTCTACGCCGCCGCAGCGGCCGGCTGGGTGCAGGGGGGCCGCACGCGGCACTACGCGGTCGTACCGGCCGCCGACCTCCCGCTCGTGGACGCATGGTCCCGACTCGGCTTCGGCCAGCAGCATGCGCTCGCCGTCGCCGACGTGCCCGCCGACGCGGTGCCTGCGCCCGGCGTGCGCGAGGCCGGCGACGTCGACTTCGACGTGCTCGTCGAGCTCGCCCCGCTGCTCGAGCAACACCAGGCGGCGGCGCCGGTCTTCTCGGGCCTGCCGGCGGATCCCGATCTCGACGAGGTGCGCCTCGAGATCGCCGGCCTGCTCGCCGAGCCCGGGCGCAGCGTCTACGTCGCCGAGGAGGGCGGCACGATCACCGGGGCGCTCTATCTCGCCCCCTGCGACGCCTCGTCGATGCACGCAGGGCTCGCCGGGGTCGGCGAGGCGGGCTTGCTCGCGTGGATCGCCGTCAGACCGGAGCGGCGCGGCGCCGGCACCGGCAGCGCACTCACGCAGACGGCCTTTGCCTGGGCCCGGGCGCGAGGCCACGCCGCGCTGGCGATCGACTGGCGGGTGACGAACCTCGAGGCGTCGCGCTTCTGGCCTCGGCGCGGCTTCCGCACGACGTTCCTGCGTCTGTACCGCTCGATCCCGTGACACGCGTCCCGGTGCTCGGCGGCACGCGCGTGCTCTTCCTCGACACGCCGCCCGGCGCCACGGTGCTGCGGCCTCCCGCACCCGCAGCAGCCATTCGCGACATCGGGGCGGCGGTTCGCGACGCTCTGCGTTTCCCGCTCGCCGGCGGGCCGCTGGCCGCGATGGCTCCGCGCGGCGGCCGCGCCACGGTCGTCGTCGAGCTGCCTGCCCTGCCGCTGCCGGGCTCGACGCTCGACCCGCGCCAGGCCGCGATCGAGGGAACGATGGACGCGCTGGCGGCAGCCGGGATCCCGATCGAGCGCCAGACGCTGCTCGTCGCCGGGGGGCTGGCCCGACGGCCGGGGCCACGAGAGCGCGAGCTGCTGGTGTCGCCGGAGTTCGCCCGCCGCTTCCGCGGCCGACTGCACGTCCACGACGCCGAGGACCAGGGCCTGGTCGACGTGGGCACGAGCGGCCACGTGCCCCTGCGAGTCGACCGCCACCTGGTGGAGACCGACGTGGTTGTCACCGTCACCGCCGCCGAGTCCGTGCTCCACGGCGGTCCGGGCGCGCTCGTCGCTGCCTCGGGGACGCAGTCGCTCCGCGCCGCCGGGGCCTACTCCCTGCTCGAGACGAGCGCGTCGCAGGGCTGGCGGCTCGCCCTCGCGCTCGAGCGGGCGCTCTCGGGACGGGTCGCGCTGTACGGCGTCTCGCTCGCGCTCAACAACCCCTCGCTCCGAGGCGCGCTCCACGGCTACCCGCACGACCCCGCCTCGACCGAGCGGCTGGCGCGCTCGCCGCTCAACCGGGCGTTCGCCCGCCTGCCGTCGGCCATGCGCCTGCGGCTCGTCGGGCGGCTGCCGCGCGAGGTGACCGCGATGGCCGTGCTCGGAGGCCCGCCCTCGGTGGCCCACGCCGAGGCGCTCATCCGATGCACCGAGGCGCGGGGCCTCGCGGTGGAGGAGCCGTTCGACGCGCTGCTGATCGGCCTGCCCGAGACGACGCCCTACCTTCCTCGCGAGCGTCCCAACCCGGTGCTGGCGGCGACCCTCGGCCTCGGCCTCGCGCTCCGTCTCTGGCGCGGCGGCTTCCCTGTGGTCGAAGGAGGGAGCGCCATCCTCGTCCACCGTCTCCGGCGGCGGTTTCCGCACCCCGGCCAGCAGCCGTACCGCATCTTCATGCAGGCACTGCGACACGGCCCCGACGCCCAGGCGCTGCTGGAGGCTGAGGCCGCCGCCGGATCCGACGAGCGGGGCCTGGCCGCCTACCGCGACGGCCAGGCGTGCCACCCGCTGCTCCCGTTCGTCGACTGGCGGGCGTGCGAGCCGGCGCTGGGCCGACTCGGCGCCGTGCTCGTCGCCGGGTCGCGCGACGCGTCGGTCGCGCGCTCGCTCGGACTCGTGCCGACGCACGGCCTCCGGGCGGCGGTGGAGATGGCCCGCAGACGGACGGACGGACGCTTCCGGCTCGGCGTCCTGCCCTCACCGCCCTACTTCCCGCTGCGGGTCAGGGACGGCAGCTAGGGCCGGCGCACCAGCGCAGCCGCTCCAGCTCGCGCGTGAGCTCGCCGAGCTGGCGCGCGTACTCCGGATCGCCGACCCGGTTGTCGAGCTGGTAGGGATCGGCGCCGAGGTCGTACAGCTCCTGCTCGCCGTTGCCGTAGACCGTGAACTGGTAGCGAGAGGTGCGTACGCCGGCGAACTCCTGCGACGGCTTGTCGAAGGGACCGCCCTCGATCAGGATGCTCTCGCGCTTGGACGGCCACGAGCCCGTGCGCAGCAACCCGAGCAGCGAGAGGCCGTCGACGATCCGGCCGGGCTTGACGCGCGCCATCTCCGCGATCGTCGGTGCCAGGTCGATGTTGGCGGTCAGCTGCTCCAGCTTCAGGCGCTTCTTGATGCCCGGCCCACGGACGTAGAGCGGCACGCGCAACGCCTCCTCGTAGGGCAGCACTTTGCCCGCCGGGATGCGGTGCTCACCGTGGAAGTAGCCGTTGTCGGACGTGAAGAAGACGTACGTGTTGTCGAGCTGGCCGGTGCGGCGCAGGGCGCGCACGATCGCCGCGACGGCCTCGTCGACCGAGAGGAGCGACTCGAGCCGCTGCTGGTAGTTCTCGGTGATCGACACCGCCGTGGCGTCGCCGACCCGAGGCCGCCGGCGGATGCCGAGCGGCTTGTCCCTCACGTCCTCCTCGTCGTAGTTCGGCGTCGAGGGCAGCGTGGCGAAGACGAAACGGTCGCGGTGCCGCGGCGCCGGCTCCGGGGTGAGCATGCGCGGCGGATCGTCGAGCCCGAGCGGGCCACCGCTGTGCGGTGCGAGGAAGTCGACGGCGAGGAAGAGCGGCTTGCGCCGCTTGGCAGCCCGCTCGATCACCTGCACCGACTTCCGCGCCACCACGTCGGTGACGTAGTCGCGCATGGCGCTGCCGTAGCGAACGAGCTTGCCGTTCTCGTTCATCGTGAAGTTCCAGTAGCGGTACGTGGACGGGTCGACCGTCGTGTACCAGTCGCTCCAGCCCGGTGGACGCTGGGTCGGGCGTGTGCGCCCGTAGCCGTTCAGGTACTTGCCCACGTGCGCCGTGTGGTAGCCGCCCCGCTGCAGCCAGACCGGGAGTGCGGTGCGGGCGTGGAAACGCTTGACGCCGCCGAAGGGCGGCTTGTTGTTGAGGACGCGGTGGTTGTGCGCGTACTGGCCGCTCAGCAGCGTCGCCCGCGACGGACAGCAGAGGGCGTACGAGACGACGAAGTCCTCGAGCGAGGCTCCCTGGTTCGCGATCAGCCGGCGGACGTTCCGCATCACCCGCGTGTTCTCGACGGTCTGGTCGTCGGTCATCAGCACGACGATGTTCGGCCGCTCCCGTGCCGGTGCCGTCGTCGCCTCCGAGCTCCCGCTCGCCGCGATCCCGGGGACGAGCACGCCGATGAGCGCGAGCGCCAGGCCCGCAGCGAGGGAGGTCGCGCGCACCGGCCTGTTGTAGCAGGGGCCGATGAAGGCGCTGCGACGGCCGCGCCGACCCCGCGCCTAGTCGTGCTCGGCGCGGCGCGAGCGGCCGGGCCGCCCGGAGGAGCCTGCCGATCGGCCGGAGGGATGCTCGACCGCCCGGAAAGGGATCACGTCGGCCGGGCGAGCGGCGAGCGTCTGCCGGGCGCGGTAGCAGCAGTCGCAGTGGCGGGACTCGTCTCGCTCTAGGTCGAGCCGAAGGATCGAGGTCAGCTCGGCGAGACGGGCGATCGCCCCGGCGCGGTCGCGCTCGGCGGCCGCCAGCGCCTCCTCGGCCGCGAGCGCCCGCCGGCGCCACGCCTCGGCCGTCCGCCCGATGAACTCGGCTGCAAGCGTGAACTGGTCGGGCACCTGCTTCACGACGTTTGCGACCGCCGGCCGCGCGCCAGCCCGGCGCACCGTCCCTGCGCTACCGCACCCTGAAGGGCGCACTCCGTCGACGAGCCGCCCGGCCCTGCTCCCGCAACCAGCAACCGAAACCTCCGCGTACCCCTCGCTTCGCCCCTTCCCTCAAAGGGACGGCGAGGACGCTACTCCCGGCAGCCCGTTCGGTCTACTGATCGAAGGCCGAGTCTTCGCGGACGAGGGGAGTCGCGCGTGGGTGAGTCTGCGCCTCGACCGGCTAGTGTCCGACGGGGCAACACCCGTCCGGGAGGCGTGGTCGGTCTAGTCCTCGCCCAGGTAGGTCTTGCGCACCTGCTCGTTCCGCTTGAGTGCCTGCGCCTCGTCGGCGAGCGCGATCGTCCCGGTCTCCATGACGTAGCCGCGGTCCGCCGTGTCGAGGGCCATCAGCGCGTTCTGCTCGACGAGCAGCACCGTCGTGCCCTGGTCGTTGATCTCGCGGATGATCTCGAAGATCTTGTCCACGAAGATCGGCGCCAGACCCATCGACGGCTCGTCGAGCAGGAGCAGCTTGGGCCGTGCCATCAGGGCGCGGCCGATCGCCACCATCTGCTGCTCGCCGCCGGACAGCGTTCCCGAGCGCTGGGTCGAGCGTTCCTGGAGACGCGGAAACAGACCGTAGACGCGGTCGAGGTCCTCCTTGATCCCGGCGTGGTCGGAGCGCTGGTAGGCGCCCATCTCGAGGTTCTCGCGAACGCTCATGCGCGGGAACAGCCGGCGCCCCTCCGGCGACTGCGAGATGCCCATCTTGACGACGTCGTGCGGAGCGGCAGTCGTGATCTCGCGCCCCTCGAAGCTGATCGTGCCGGTGCGCGGATGGTTGAGGCCGTTGATCGAGCGCAGCGTCGTCGACTTGCCGGCGCCGTTCGCACCGATCAGCGTGACGATCTCACCCTCGCGCACCTCGAGCGAGACGCCCTTGAGCGCGTGGATCGACCCGTAGTAGGTGTGGATGTCGTCCAGCTGGAGGATGATCGGCTTGCCGTCGGCGCGCGGCGGCTCGGTGTGCTCCGCCTGCTCGCCGGGCTGCGCGGTCTCGCTCATACCTGCGCCGCCTGGGAGCCGAGGTAGGCCTCGATCACGCGCGCATCCTTCTGTACCTCGCGCGGGGAGCCCTCGGCGATCTTTTCGCCGTAGTCGAGCACGGTCACGCGCTCCGAGACGCCCATGACGACGCGCATGTCGTGCTCGATCAGGAGCACCGTCAGCCCGCGCTCGTCACGGAGACGCGAGACAAAGGAGGTGAAGTCCGCCGTCTCCTGCGGGTTCATTCCGGCCGTCGGCTCGTCCAGCAGCAGCAGCTTCGGCTCGGTGGCGAGCGCGCGCGCCACCTCGAGCCGCCGCTGGTCGCCGTAGGACAGATTCTTGGCGTAGTTCTCGTGGTTTCGCCTCAGGCCGCAGTAGCTGAGGATCTCGCCGGCCCGCTCGTACGCCTCCCGCTCCTCCCGGCGTTGCCGCGGAGTGTGGAGGATGCTCCCGAAGATGTTGCTCTTGAGGCGTGAGTGCATCCCGACCATCACGTTCTCCCGGGCCGTCATGAGCGCGAACAGGCGGATGTTCTGGAAGGTGCGCCCGATGCCGCGCTGGGTGATGGCGTGCGGCGGCTTGCCGGTGACGTTCTCGCCGTCGAGGACGACGCGGCCCGCGGTCGGCTTGTAGACGCCGGTCAGCATGTTGAAGAACGTGGTCTTGCCGGCGCCGTTCGGGCCGATGAGGCTGATGATCGACTCGCGCGGGACGGTGAAGTCGACGTCGTTGACGGCGACGAGCCCGCCAAACTCCTTTCGGAGCCCTTCGGCGACGAGAACGTCTCCCCCGGGCCGCCCGGCGGCGGCCGCACCCTCGCTGTCGGAGGCCGTCGTGCTCACTTGATCACGTCGTAGAGGGGCTCGTCGTGGACACCCTCCTCGAACTCCGCCTTGCGGCGCGCGCTCGGGATCAGCCCCTCCGGCTTGAAGAGCATGACGATCACCAGGATGGCGCCGAAGATGCCGAACTGGTAGAGCGGCACGTCGATGTTGGTGCCGAACGTCGAGTTGATCTCGGCGCCGATGTTGCCCAGTCCCTCCTGGTTCAGGTAGGCGAGGAAGGCGCCGCCCAGGATCACGCCCCAGATGTTGCCCATGCCGCCGAGGATGACCATGCAGAGGATGAAAACGGAGATCTGGAACAGGAAGTCGTCCGGGAAGGTGCCGCTCTTGAAGCTCGCGTAGTAGGCGCCCGCAAGGCCGCCGAAGAACGCGCCGGCGGCGTACGCCCAGGTCTTCGTCCGCATCAGCGGGATGCCCATCGCGGCGGCCGCCGTCTCGTCCTCCCGGATCGCGATCCACGCGCGCCCGAGCCGCGAGTCGCGCAGGCGCAGCGAGCAGAAGACGGTGAAGAGCAGCAGGACGAGCGCCGTCCAGTAGAACACCTCGACGCCTCCGAGCTCCGTGCCCAGGAAGCTGGAGTTGAAGGTGATGTAGTCGGCCGGCAGCCCGACCCAGCGCTCCAGCCTCTCGCCGAAACCCGGTGGGTCGATCGGGTTGATGCCCTGGGCGCCGTTCGTGAGGTTGAAGCCGGTGCCGAAGAGGTTGTCGCCGTTTCGCGCCACCTGGGGGACGATCTCGCCGAACCCGAGCGTGACGATGGCGAGGTAGTCGCCGCGCAGGCGGAGCGTGGGCAGGCCGATCAGCACCCCGATGACGGCCGTCAGGATCGCGGCGACGAAGATCAGGATCCAGATCGAGATGTGGAAGCCTGCGGCCTCCGGGTTCACGCCGGTCGAGCCCACGTGGAAGGTCGTCTTCGTGCCGAAGTGCGGCGAGGCGAACCACGCGGCCGTGTAGGCGCCCATGGCGTAGAAGGCGACGTAGCCGAGGTCGAGCAGCCCCGCGTAGCCGACGACGATGTTGAGGCCGATCGCCATCATGATGAAGATCGTCATCGTCACGGCGGTGTCGACGCTCGGGAACTGGCCGAGCAGCGGGATCGTGAAGAGGGAGTCCTGGTAGAAGGGGTACAGGGCCGCGAGGCCGATCGCGATCACCGGCCAGGCCCAGCGCTGTGCCCAGGGCGGCAGGCGACGCCACTGCTTGCCGAGCGCCGCGGCCTCGGGACGGCTGCGCAGGTCCATGCGTCGCCGCCGGGCCACTATCCACCCTCCGGTGTGCGTTCGCCGAGCAGGCCCTCCGGCCGGAACACGAGGATGATGATCAGCAGGCTGAAGATGATCGAGGTCGTCCAGTCGCTGCCAGGCGTCACCCAGCTGAGGCCGTTGTTGAACGCCTCGATCATCCCGATCAGCATGCCGCCGAGGACGGCGCCAGGCAGGTTGCCGATGCCGCCGACGACCGCGGCGGTGAAGGCGATCAGGCCGAGGCGGAAACCCTCGTCGTAGCGGATGTTGGTGATGTAGAGCGCGTACAGTAGGCCCGCAGCGCCGGCCAGCGCGCCCGCCGTGAAGAACGTGAACGAGATCGTGCGGTTCACGTTGATCCCCATCATCGCCGCAGCGTCACGGTCCTGGGCGGTCGCGCGCATCGCCTTGCCCTGGCGCGTTCGCTGCACGAGGAAGATCAGCCCGACCAGCACGGGCGTGGTGAACAGCAGCACGATGAACTTGTCCCACGTGTAGACGACCCCGCCGATCTCGAACATCTCCCCGCGTGGGAGGAGCGAGGGAACGGAGGTCGGCCTGGCGCCCTTCCAGACGAGGCCGACGTTCTGGAGGATGAAGGACATGCCGATCGCCGTGATCAGCGGCGCGAGCCGGGGAGCGTTTCGCAGCCTTCGGTAGGCGACGATCTCGATCGACGTGTTGAGCACCGCGCAGAACGCCATCACGGCGACGAGCATCAGCAGGATCATCAGCCAGAGGCCGACATCCGAGGTGCCGGCGGTGAGGCCGAACGTCGCCACCATCGTCGCGACCCACATGCCGCCGAGCATGAAGACGTCGCCGTGGGCGAAGTTGATCAGCTCGAGGATGCCGTAGACGAGCGAGTAGCCGAGCGCGACGAGACCATAGATCGCCCCGTTCGTGAGCCCGATCAGGAACAGGCTGTAGAAGGTGTCGGGAGTCTTGACGAGGTTGACGACCAGCCAGACGACCAGCAGCAGCACCAGGAGCGCGGCGATCGCCTGCGCGACCGCGGCCGGCACGCTGTTGGCGAGGTTCGGAAACGGGGCGCGTCGTGCCTGCGTGGTCATTGGCGGTGCGGCAGGGGAGGGCGCCGGGGCACCCTCCCCTCGCCGGGCTTACTTGTTGATGTCGCCCTCGGGCGTGATGTCCGGGGTGATGGTCTTGACGAAGACGGGCTTGCCGTTCTCGATCCGGTAGAAGCTCACGAGGCCGAGGCTGGTGTCGCCGTTCTCGTCGATGGTGAAGTCGCCGAGGATGCCGTCCTTGATGTCCGTGTTGAACAGCTCGGCGACGATCTGCTCGCGGTCGGCGGCCGCGGCCCGCTCGATCGCGTCGAGCAGCACCACTGCAGCCTGGCCGGCATACGCCGTGTAGGGATCGGGCTGCTTGCCGTTCTCCGCCTCGAACTCCGAGGCGAACTCGGCACCCGCACCCTTGAGCTGGTCGATCGGCACGCCAGGCTGGCTGATCAGCATGCCGTTCGCGGCCGGGCCTGCCGTCTTCACGGTCGCGTCCTCGATCGGCGTCCAGCCGTCGGGCCCGAAGATCGGGAAGTCGGCCCCGAGCGAGGAGCGAAGGTCCTTGATCAGCTTGCCGCCGTTGTTGCAGACGATGCCGCCGAGGAAGACAGCGTCCGCGCCGGACGACTCGATCCGGTTTGCGAGCGGCTCGTAGCTCGACGCCTTCTTGTCCCACTTCTGGTTGCCGGCGACCTTGATCCCGAGCGACTTCGCAGCCCGCTCGAACAGGGTCGCGATGCCCAGGCCGTAGGTCTCGGCGTCGTTGAGGATGAACACGTTCTTGTAGCCCTGCTCCTGGGCGATCAGCGCATTGGCCGCACCCTGGTGCTGGTCGTTCCAGACGACGCGCGCGTAGTTGCGCGTGCCCGTCGGATAGAAGATGTCGGGCGCGCCCGGATCGGCGCCCGGCCCCGGCTCGGTGAGCCCGGGGTTGGTGTTGGTGGGGCTGACGATCGGGACGCCCGCACGGTTGAGCACCGGGATGATCAGCTTGGCACAGCCGGAGTTGAAGGGGCCAATGACGCCAATGACAGCGTCATTGCCGGCGTACGCGCGCGCGTTCGAGGTGCACTTGGCCGAGTCCCATGAGCCCGCCTGTGCAGTCGAGTCGTCGCACGACTGGAAGCCGATCTTGACTCCGCCGACCTCCCAGTTGCGCTGCTTGAGCACGAACTCGACGGCCGATGCCATCTCGGTCGTCAGCGCCCGGTTCGCGCCCTGGAGCGGGAAGTCGGAGGCGATCAGCGCATCCGGCTCGCCCTCGCCCTCATACAGAATCGGGCCGCATGACGCTGACGGCAGTGCCTCGACGGCCCCGCCGCCCCCGTCGCCGCCATCGTCGTCATCGCCGCCGCAGCCGGCTGCGATCACGCCGAACGCGGCCAGCACCAGCGCCAGTGCCGCCACGAACTTGAGTTTCCTCACGTAGCTCTCCTCCTCCGTCGGGTGGTTCCTCTGGTCTGTCGAGGGGAGGAAGTATCGGTGTCACTCCGGACAGTTGCAAGGCGGAACGGTCACCGGCGCCCGTCCCCGCGCGAGCGCGCGGCCCAGGCGTTGCCGCCGGCGCAAACCGGCCAGGCCTGACCGGTGGCTCGGACGGTGCCGCGCGCGGCGGGAACGATCGCCTCGACCGCCACCCTCGTCCATGACGAGCCGGGGGCCGCACCAGCGGGCGCCGGCCGGATCCGGACAGGGGGCACCGGCCGGATCCGGACAGGGGGCGCGTCCGCGCAGGGGCGCGCCGCGGCCCAGGTGCCGAAGGTGGGACTCGAACCCACACGCCCTCACGGACACCGGATTTTGAGTCCGGCGCGTCTACCAGTTCCGCCACTTCGGCCACCGCCAATGGTAGGGGGGCGAAGCCGGCGTGCCACCGCGCGCCGCGCGCGCGTCTGTGGGGGGAGCCCCGCACCCCCTGCGATCCACGCTATCGAGATCGGGCGCGCACATCTGTGACGGATCAGTGCCGCGAGTGCAACAAGCTGGGCGGGCCGCAGGCAGACTCCCCACGTGGCCACCCGGCTCGGGATCCTCACGGGCGGCGGCGACGCGCCCGGCCTCAACGCCGTCATCCGCGCAGTCGCGCGGCGCTCGCTCACCCGCGGCTACGACGTCGTGGGCGTGCGCGAGGGCTGGGCCGGGCTCGTCCACGGCCGCTTCATGCCGCTCGGCGCGCGCGAGATCTCGGGTCTCTTGCCCCGCGGCGGCACCATCATCGGCACGTCCCGCACCAACCCCTTCAAGCTGGACGGCGGCGTCGACGCAGTGCTCCGGACCTTCGGCGAGCACCTCGACGCGCTGGTCGCGATCGGCGGCGAGGACACGCTCGGGGTCGCCGCGCGTCTGCACGAGGAGCACGAGCTGGCCGTCGTCGGCGTCCCGAAGACGATCGACAACGATCTCTCCGCCACCGACTACACCTTCGGCTTCGACACCGCCGTCGCGATCTGTACCGAGGCGATCGACCGCCTGCACACGACCGCCGAGTCGCACAACCGGGTCATGGTCGTCGAGGTCATGGGCCGCCACACCGGCTGGATCGCAGTCATGAGCGGCATCGCCGGCGGCGCCGACGTCATCCTCATCCCGGAGCACCCGATCAGCGTCGAAGAGGCCTGCCGCGAGCTGCAGCGCCGGCACGAACGCGGCAAGGACTTCTCGATCGTCGTGGTCAGCGAGGGATACGAGCTCACCTACGAGTCAGGCGAGCAGCGCAGCGTCACCCAGGACGCGCCGACCGACGAGTTCGGCCACGTGCGGCTCGGCGGGGTCGGCGACGTGCTCGCGCGCGAGATCGAGGAGCGCACCGGCTACGAGACGCGCGTCACCGTCCTGGGGCACGTCCAGCGGGGCGGCACGCCGACGGCACGCGACCGCGTGCTCGCGACGCGCTACGGCCTCAAGGCGGCCGACCTCGTGCACGAAGGGCGCTTCGGACGCATGGCCGCCCTGCACGGCGACGACATCGTCGACGTCGCGCTCGCCGATGCCACACGAGAGCTCAAGACGGTGCCGCCCCACTGGTACGAGGTGGCCAAGGCCTTCTTCGGCTAGGCCGAGGCGGGCGCCACTCGTACTGCACGTCAGGCAGCCGCTCCTCGTTCGTCGACCCGTCCGTAAGCTGAACGGCGCGGAGCCCGTGCTTCTCGTAGAAGCGGCAGGCATGCTCGTTCCGCTGGTGCGTCCAGAGCGTGAAGCCGCCCGGCTGTGCCCGCATGACCTCTTCGAGCAGCGCGGTACCGATGCCACCGCGTTGCGCGTCGGGCGCGACGTAGAGGAAGACCAGGCGCCCCGCCTGGATAACCACAAAGGCGACTACCTCGCCGTCCACGACGGCCACCCGTACGTCCGCCTCATGCACGTGGCCGCCAAAGTGCGCTACGTCCTCGTCCTCCGTGTGCAGGACGGGCAGCCAGGGCGTCGCCGCGGCGCGAGCCGCGTGAAACGTCCGCACGATGCCGGCGACGTCGGCTGCGGTGGCGCGCCGGATGATCATGCAACCCGTGCGGCCAGGACCGCGGCGGCCGTGGTTGTCGTCAGGATCTCGACTGCGGCCAGCCGAGGGTCGCCGAACAGGAGCTCGCGCACGGCGTCGGGGCCGGGGCGGCCGGGGGTCAGGTCGTCCTTCACCAGCAAGCCTCCCGGAGCGAGCAGGTCGATCGCGTCCGCGGACTCGGCGAAGCGGCCGCCGTCGAAGAAGAGCAGCTCGAACGGGCAGCGCGCCGGCAGCAGCTCCCGCCAGTCGCCGACGAGCAGCTCCACGTTCGCACAGCCGCGCAGCCGCTCGCGCGCGAGTGCCGCACGCTCGGCGTCGACCTCGACCGTCACCACCGACCGCGCGGTCTCCGCCATCGCTGCCGCGCCCTCGCCGAAGGCTGTCCCCACCTCGGCGCAGCGCCGCCCGGCGGCGAGCACGCGGAGCAGCGCCTGCACCTCGGGGATCGACGAGCCGCCGCCGGTCACAGCTCGGCGAGCGGGAAGGAGCGATGGCGCCGAGGCGGCACCAGGAAGTTCTGCCGGTGGGTCGTGCGCAGCACCGAGTTCAGCCCCTGGCCCCGGTCGCGCGCCGGGAAGCCGAGATCGGTGCCGTCCGGGAGGACGCCGTCCATCGCCAGGCGGTTGCGGTTGAAGTCGTCGCTCGTGGGGTTGAACACGACGAAGTGCACGCCGGCTGCGGGGCGCTCGCTCCAGCCGTCGCGCTCGCGGGCAGCCGTCCAGAAGAACGGGTTGTCGAGCGTGTTGAAATCCGCGCGGTGCGGCACTGCCGTCCCTTTCGGGTACCGCGTGCCGTCCGGCGTGACGACGTCCTCGAGCAGCCGTGACGTCGTCTGTAGGGCGCCGCTGTGACCGATCCGCCGGGAGCGGCCGAACTCGGCGCGCACCTGCTCGACGCTCACCACGTCCTCGGGGCCCTGGGCCACCGTCACCGAGCCAGGCGGGACCGACAGGCGCGGGCGGAACGTCGTCTCGACGCGCTCGGCGAAGTCGAAGTTGAGGTACCAGCCCTCGAGATCCTCCAAGATGTGCGAGAGCGACAGGTGGGTGCCGCCCTCGAAGTAGCCGCCGCGCGCATTGGTGTACCCCAGTGTCTCCAGGTTCGCGATCCGGCGCGGCCCGAGCCCGGCGAGCGTGGTCGACGTGAAGCCGAGGAAGAGCTCCGCCGTCTCCGGGATCAGCTCCGCGCCGGGAACGCCCGCGGCCAAGGCCATCCGCTTGGGCAGGCTCCGCCGGCCCTCGAAGCCGCCGCCGGCGAACCCCTTGCGCACGCTCGTCGGCCGGAACACCTCGAGCTCGAGCAGGCGCTTGGCGGCAGACTCGATACGTCCGGCGTCGTCGCTGCGCAGGAGGATGGCGACGTCGTTCTGCTCGAGGATCACGTCCTCGGGGTCGCTCGGGAAGCGAAACGCGTCGGTGAGGGCGCGAACCGGCGGGCCCTCCCTCTTCGATGCGCGCAGGTCGAGCGGCAGGTGCTCCGCGGCCGCCTCGGGCACGAACCGTTGGAAGTACGGCAGCCCCCAGGCAACGGTGACGCCGAGACCTGCAGGCGTGGGCTCGTTCTCGGACTCGAGGCGCAGGAGCGCGTCCTCGAGCGCGTCGGCGGCCTCGGCCAGCGCCGTCCGCGAGGCACCGACCGCCACCGCGCCGGTCAGGATCTGATGGTGGAGCGGCGGTACGACGATCTCGACGCCGTCGTCCTCGACCACCCGCAACCCGTCGAGCACGTGCTGTTCAGGGGGACGTGGCCCGACCTCAGGGCGCGGTGGCGAGCCGGCCAGCCGGTCGACCAGCTCGTAGACGCCTGCGGCGCCCACGGCACCCGCCGCGGCCGCGGCGATCGCCTCACGACGGGTGAAGCGCATCTCAGACGGCAGGCCGCACGAGCGCGAGCGTCCGCAACATCCGCTCGAGGTTCTGGTGCACGCGACCGAGCGTGAACGGCGGCGCGACGTGCTCGCTCAGCGTGTAGAGCGATCCCTCGTGGCGCCAGGCGTAGAGCAGGTGCCACTGGTCGACGCCGCGGTTGGCGGTGTAGAGCGTGACCCGAAAGCGGCCGAGCGTCCGCGACCCTTGCGGATCGGAGAAGCACGGCACGCTGCGGCGATGCGTCTTGCCCGCCACGGTCTGCACGTCCTCGCAGCGGGGGAGACGTGTCGAGCCCGGGTAGCCGCGCAGGTTGACGTGGACGTCGTTGCCCGCCTCGTGCCAGACGAAGCTGACGAGATAGCTCCGGTCGGGATCGACGGAGACGCCGTTGTCCCACTCGCCGCCGATCTCGGCTGTCAGCGGATTCGGCATCCACGTGGGGCAGAACACGGGTGCGCCCACGCGATTGGCAAGCTCCTGCCAGCCTGCCTTCCAGGCCTGCGGGCAGGCAGGCGGCCCGGACGGCCGGGCGGCACTCGCCTGCTCGCCGTCGTCGCCGGAGCAGCCGGTCGCGAGCAGTAGGCCGCCGCCCAGGACGGCGGTGACGAGGGCGAGCGCACGGGTCGGGCGGGACATCGCGGTACACACGGTACTCGCCGTTGGAGCCCGCGGGAAACGCTGGGCGGCGCCCTACGAGGCGAGCTCGACGAGTGTCTGGGGTGCGACGATGACGGCGTCCACACCGGCCCGCTCCAGCTCGCCGAGCGTCGGGCGATCGACGCCGTCGAGGTCGGCGACCGCCAGCTTGCCGGCGGGGAGGTCGTGCAGGAGCTCGAGTACGCGCTCCAGCTGCTCCGCGGCGCCGCTGCGCCGGCTCGACAGCAGGACGACCTCGGGGTCGAGCCGGACCATGACCCGCTCGAGCTGCTCCTCCTCGAACACCTCGACGACACAGTCGAGGCCGCTCTCCAAGGCGCGCGCGTAGAGGCGGTCGAGCTCCTCGTCCTCGCCGGTCCGCTCCGCGGGCAGCACCCACGCGTCGGCGCCCGCGGCCAGGGCGACGTCCGGCGAGTCTCCGGCGCGGAAGAGGACGGGCAGCGGGGTCGTAGCCGTCGGGGCCGCCCGGACGGCGAGCGCATCCGCGCCACCGGACTCGGCCGCGGTCACGGCGGCCGGGTCGTCGGCGGCGACGACGAGGGAGATGCCATCCCCCTCGGCGATCACCTGGCTGAATCGCCGCTCCTCCCGCATGAGCCCGCCGATCGTACCGTCGTGCCCGGGTACCCTCGCCAGGTGTATCGCCCCGCCGCTGCGGCGCTCGCGCTCGCCGTCCTCGCGTCGGCCGCCTCGGCCGCGACCATCCGCGGCTCCGCGCGCGCCGAGCGCCTGACGGGAACCGCCGGCGCGGACATCATCCTGGGCGGTCCCGGAGGCGACCTGCTGCTCGGACGGGGAGGCGCCGACTTCCTCGACGGCGGCCGCGGCCGTGACGTCGCCGACGGCGGCGCCGGAGCGGACCGCATCTCGCTCGAGACCGACGGCACGCGCGACCTCGCCCGATGCGGTCCCGGCAGGGACGTCGTCTCGATCGACGAGCTCGACGTCGCCGCACGCGACTGCGAGATCGTCACCCGCCGCCTCTCGCGCGACCCGTTCACAGGCGGCGACGGCCAGCATGCCACCGAGGCAGAGCCGGACAGCCACGCCTGGGGCTCGACGATCGTCACGGTGTTCCAGGTCGCACGCAGGACGGACGGTGGCGCGATGGACATCGGCTTTGCCACCTCGCGCGACGGCGGGACGAGCTGGCGCCAGGGCCGGCTCCCCGGCGTCGGCAGGAACTCGCGCCCCGCCGGCGACGCCGTCCGCGTGAGCGACCCGGTGGTCGGCTACGACGCGGCCCACGCCGTCTGGCTGGCGTCGACGCTCGCCGTCTCCCCCGGCCGCACCGAGCTGCTGGTGAGCCGCTCGCGCGACGGCCTCGTCTGGGAGCTGCCGCTGGTGGCGGCGAGCTCCTCTGCCGACGAGCTCGCCTACGACAAGGAGTGGATCGCCTGCGACGCGTGGCAGGCGAGTCCCAACTACGGGCGCTGCTACCTCTCGTACACCGAGCTGCCGGGCCGGCGGATCGCGACCCAGGTCTCGCTCGACGGCGGCAGCTCCTGGGGGTCGGCAGCGCTGGTTCCGCCCTCGGCGGCCGGCGGCGGCGTCGGCGTGCTACCGCTGCCCCGGCCTGACGGGTCGCTGGTGCTCGTCTACCTCGACAACCGCAACGTCGTCAGCGCGCGTTCGCTCGACGGCGGCCTGTCCTTCACTCAACCCACGGTCGTCTCGACGAGCAACTCTCGGCGCGTGCCGGGGATGCGGGCGCCGCCCCTGCCGAGCGCGGACGTCGCGGCCGACGGAACGGTGTACGCCGTGTGGCACGACTGCGCCCGCCGCGGAGACTCGTGCCCGGCGAACGACGTCGTGCTGGCGAGCTCCGCCGACGGGGCGAGCTGGTCGGTGCCGCGCCGGCTGCCCCTCGTGCCCGCAGCGTCGACGGCCGAGCTCTTCCTGCCCGCGCTTGCGGTCGCCGGCGGCCGCGGCGGCCCGCACCGGCTCAGCCTGGTCTACCACCGCATGCCGGACCCCTTTTGCTCGCCGGCGACGTGCCGGGTCGACGTGCGCTACGCAGACTCGCGCGACGGCGGGCGCAGCTGGCAGACGCACAGCCTGATCGCCCGCCCGATGCGGCTCGGCTGGATGGCGAGGACAGTGCAGGGGCGGATGCTCGGCGACTACTTCTCGATCACGCTTGCAGGCGGCCGCGCGGTGCCGGTCTTCGCGCTGGCGTCACCGCCGCAGGCCGGGCGGTTCCGCCAGGCGATCGTGGCATCGACGCGCGTCGGCTGATCCGCCCCGCGAGCCGGCTCGTTCCCGAGCGCCTGCGGGGTCGGCGTGGGCGAGCGCCCCGGCTGGACGCATCGGCACGCTTTCGTGACGCAGCCGGCACACATCCGCGCGCCGCGTCTCGATACGCTCGCAGCGGGGAGGAGGACAGGGGCACCTCGACTCCGGCCGCCGCGGACAGGTCCGCTAGGGACAGATCAGGGACGAAGACCTGCGCGACGCTACAGCCCGAGCGGATGCCAGACGGTCTTCAGCTCGAGGAAGGCGGCGGCCTCCCACGGGCTCTGGCCGTCGCGGGCGCCGCGCACGATGCGCTTGACGTTCTCGGCCGCGAGCCGCTCGAGCTCGTCCGCGCCGCCGTCGGCGCCGGTCAGGTCGAGAGCGTTCACGTCCATGTGCGAGGCGAGCACCGGGGCCAGCTCGGACTGCAGGCCCGTGATGATGTTGACGACGCCGCCGGGGACGTCCGAGGTCGCGAGCGCCTCCGCGAGCTCGATCGCGGCCAGCGGGTGCTGCTCGGAGGCGATCAGCACGACGGCGTTGCCGCCCACGAGCGCGGGCGCCAGCCGCGAGACGAGCCCCTCCAGTGCAGGCTCGGCCGGCGCGACGATGCCGACGACCCCCGTTGGCTCGGGCAGCGTGAAGTTGAAGTACGGCCCCGCCACCGGGTTGGACGAGCCGAGCACCTGCGCCAACTTGTCGGCCCAGCCGGCGTACCAGACGAACCTGTCGATCGAGCGCGCCACCTCGTCCTCTCCCGAGCAGAGCTCGGCCAGCTCGGCGACGCGGGCCTCCATCATCTCCGCGACCCGGTACAGCACCTGGCCGCGGTTGTAGGCGGTCATCGCCCCCCACTTCGGCTGCGCGCCGCGCGCCGCGCGAACCGCGTCGCGAATGTCCTTGCGGGAGCCGCGCGCGACGTTCTGCCCCTCGGCCAGGTATGTCCTCCCCGACTCCGAGCGCGGGAACGCGCCGCCGAGGTAGAGCTTGTACGTCTTCCTGACTGGGAGACGGCTCACGTGGCGGCACCCGCGTAGACGCCCGGCCCCAGCTGCTGCATGAGGCCGAGGTCGTCCTGGTGGTTCCAGATCTCGACGACCTTGCCGTCCTCGAGGCGGAAGACGTTCAGGCCCGAGAACCGCATCGGCCGCCCCGTCGGCGCGACACCCGCCCAGGCGCCGCGATGTGTCCCGGATGTGGTCCAGCGGCCGGCGACCAGGTCGCCTTCGCCGATCACGAAGTCGATCTCCCAGCGCAGGTCCGGAAAGGCCGCGCGAAACTCAGCGGCGATTCGCTTCTGCCCGGCCGGACCCGGCTCCGGTTCGCCCCCGCGAAAGTCGTGACGCAGGTACTCGTCGGCGAACACCTCGTCGGCGACAGCGCGGTGGCCGCGACCCCAAACCTCCTCGTAGAACCGGCGAACGAGCGCCTTGTTCGCCTCGGTGCTCATCCGCCCTCGATCGCCGGCTTCTCGGGGAACTCGACGTACGGCTCGAGCCCGTGGAGGCCGCCCTCGCGCCCGAACCCGGACTCCTTGTAGCCGCCGAAGGGCGACGTCGGGTCGAAGCGGTTGTAGGTGTTCGCCCAGACGACGCCGGCCTGGAGCTGCTGCGCCATCCAGAGGATGCGCGAGCCCTTCTCCGTCCAGACGCCGGCTGAGAGCCCGTAGGGCGTGTTGTTCGCCTTCTCGACTGCCTCCTCGGGCGTGCGGAATGTGAGCACGGACAGCACCGGCCCGAAGATCTCCTCCTGGGCGATGCGGTAGCTCTGGGCCACGTTCGTGAAGACTGTGGGCGCGAACCAGTAGCCGCGCTCCGGCAGGCGGCACGGCGGCTGGTAGACCTCGGCACCCTCCTCCTCGCCCGAGCGGACGAGCTCCTCGATCTTCTCGAGCTGCTGGCGGGAGTTGATGGCGCCGACGTCCGTGTTCTTGTCGAGCGGGTCGCCGACGCGCAGGGTGCCCATGCGCCGCTTCAGCTTCTCGACGACCGGCTCGTACACCGACTCCTGCACAAAGAGTCGGGAGCCGGCGCAGCAGACGTGGCCCTGGTTGAAGTAGATGCCGTTGACGATGCCCTCGACCGCCTGGTCGAGCGCGGCGTCGTCGAAGACGATGTTCGCGGCCTTGCCGCCGAGCTCGAGCGTCAGCTTCGTGTCCGTGCCCGCGAGCTCACGCTGGATTGCCTTCCCGACGTCGGTCGAGCCGGTGAAGGCGACCTTGTCGACATCCGGGTGCTTGACGAGCGCGGCGCCGGTGCGGCCGTCGCCGGTGACGATGTTGACGACCCCCGGCGGCAGCCCTGCCTGGCGGACGACGTCGCAGAAGAGGAGCGCGGTCAGCGGCGTCGTCTCGGCGGGCTTGAGCACGACCGTGTTGCCGGTCGCGAGCGCCGGCGCGATCTTCCAGGCGAGCATCAGCAGCGGGAAGTTCCAGGGGATGATCTGCGCGGCCACCCCGAGCGGCTGCGGGCGGCGGTTCGGGAACGCGTACTCGAGCTTGTCCGCCCAGCCCGCGTAGTAGAAGAAGTGCGCCGCCGCCAACGGCAGGTCGACGTCTCGCGACTCCTTGATCGGCTTGCCGCCGTTCAGCGACTCGAGCACCGCGAACTCGCGCGAGCGCTCCTGGAGGATGCGCGCGATGCGGAAGAGGTACTTCGCGCGCTCGGAGGCCGCGAGCTCCGACCAGCCGTTCGCGTAGGCGTCACGGGCGGCCGTGACCGCGGCATCGACGTCCTCGGGGCCTGCCTGCGCGACTTCCGCGAGCGGCTCCTCGCTCGACGGGTCGAGCGTGGCGAAGTAGTCGCCCGAGCGGGGCTCGACGAACTCGCCGCCGACGAAGAGGCCGTAGCGCTCCTGGATGCGCACGATGTCGCGCGCCTCGGGAGCGGGCGCGTAGTCCCACGAGGTCGGAACGGGATGCGCCTCGCGGCGGCGGTCGAGGTCACTCATCGCCGTGCACCCCATCGAGGGTGAAGGCCTCAAACGACTCGAGCAAATCGTCCATCTCCTCGATCACCGGGAAGATCTCGGCGCGAAGCTGCTCGACGGCCTCGAGGTCGGGCCAGGAGCCGAAGCTGCGGAACTGGTTCGGGCGCTCGCGGTCTCGAAGCAGCGTTGCGCCCCTCCCGCCGAGCCGGTCGACGATCGGGAGGAACTCGCGCCACCTGGCCACGAACTCGTCCTCCTTGCCCGGCTTGACGGTCCACACCCCGTGCGTCCAGACCCTCGCCATCAGTCGACCGTGAAGTAGGTCGGGCTCTGGTAGCGGCCGGTCTTCTCCTTGCGAATCTGCGCGAGCACGTCGTTGAGCAGGGACGAGGCGCCGAGCCGGAAGAGGTCGGGCGTGAGCCAGTCGGGCCCGAGCGTCTCGTGGACGAGCACGAGGTACTGCACGGCCTGCTTGGCGACGCGGATGCCGCCGGCGGCCTTCACGCCGATGCGCCGCCCGGTCTCGTCGTGCACGTCGCGCACCGCCTCGAGCAGCGCGAGCGTCACCGGCAGCGTCGCCGCGGGCGAGACCTTGCCGGTCGACGTCTTGACGAAGTCGGCGCCGCCGGCGATCGCGAGCAGCGCCGCCCGGCGGACGTTGTCGTAGGTGCCGAGCTCGCCGGTCTCGAGAATCACCTTTAGATGCGCCTCGCCGCAGGCCTCCTTCACGCGGACGACCTCGTCGTAGACCTTCGCGTACCGACCGGAGAGGAACGCGCCGCGGTCGATGACCATGTCGATCTCGTCCGCGCCCGCCTCGACGGCGTAGCGCGTGTCGGCGAGCTTGACGTCGAGCGGCGCCTGGCCCGAGGGGAAGGCGGTCGCGACGGAGGCGACCTTGACCGAGCTGCCGCGGAGACGCTCGGCCGCAGCGGGCACGAGGCTCGGGTAGACGCAGAGGGCGGCAACCGAGGGGATGCTGGCGTCGGCGGGATCGGGGCGCAGCGCCTTCGTCGCCAGCGCCGTGACCTTGCCGACGGTGTCGGCACCCTCGAGCGTCGTCAGGTCCATCGTGCGGATGGCGAGATCGAGCGCCTGCAGCTTCGACTCGCGCTTGATCGAGCGCTTGGCGAGCGAGGCGGCGCGCTCCTCGAGCGCGACGGCGTCGATGGAGCCGACACGCGGCAGCCGAGGCTCGAGCGGAAGCTCGAACCCGCCCGGGAGTGCCGGCGCCTGGGCCATACGGAGGAGTCTAGACCCAGGCTTGTGCCCGCCCGCGCGGCCGCTCAGATGCCGAGCCGCTCGAGCAGGTTCTCGTCGCGCCGCCACTTGGGGCGGACCTTCACCTGCAGCTCGAGGAACACGGTGCGCCCGAGCAGGTGCTCGATCTCCGGGCGGGCGCGCGTGCCGATCTCGCGGATCATCGAGCCGCCCTTGCCGACCAGGATCTGCTTCTGCGAATCGGTCTCGACGAGCACGTTCGCCCGGACGGCCCGCTCCTCGATCTCCGTGACCTCGACGGTGACCGCGTGCGGCACCTCGTCGCGGGTCAGCCGCAGCGCCTGCTCGCGCACCAGCTCGGCGATCTGCTCCTCCGGCGTGAGGTCGGTGCGCTGGTCTGCGGGGAAGTACGCCGGCCCCTCGGGGAGCAGCCCGACGAGCTCCTCCCGCAGCTCGCCGATGCCGTCGCCCGTCTTGGCGCTGACCGGATGCAGCGCGTGGAACTCGCCGAGCTTCGCCCCGACCATCATCTGCGAGGCGATGTGCCCGGGCTTGAGCCGGTCGACCTTGTTGAGGGCGATCACCACCGGCACGCCGAGCCCGAAGACGCGCGAGGCGACGAAGCGGTCGCCTGCGCCGATCCGCTCGCGGGCGCTCAGCACCAGCAGCACCGCCTCGACGTCCTCGAAGGCACGGTCGACGGTGCGCTGCATGTGCTCGGTCAGCGGGTCGCGCGGTCGCTGGAAGCCGGGCAGGTCGGCGAGCACCAGCTGCCAGTCCTCGGCCGTCGCGACGCCGAAGATCCGGCGGCGGGTGGTCTGCGGCTTGTCCGAGACGATCGCGACCTTGCCGCCGCAGAGGGCGTTCACGAGCGTCGACTTGCCCACGTTGGGTCGGCCCGCGACGGCGACGAACCCGCTCCTCATAGCTCGAAGGTGTCGGGGAGGAGCTCGTCGGGCGTGAGCGTGACCACCTCGCCGCCTGCGCGCCGGTAGGTGACGGCCGCGAGGCGGAACTCGGCGAGCCACTGGCGGCAGCCGCCGCAGGGTGAGGCCGTGATCGCAATCGCCTCGAGGTCGCCGGGCCGGCAGCCCTCGCCCACCGCCCGCGCGATTGCCGCCTTCTCGGCGCAGATGCCGAGCGGGTAGGCGGCGTTCTCGACGTTCACGCCCGTGAGCACCCGGCCGTCGCGGGTCCGCACGGCGGCCCCGACGGAGAAGTTCGAGTAGGGCGCGTAGGCGGACGCGGCGGCGGCGTCCGCGGCGGCGAGCAGCTCCTCGTCGTGGGTCACGCGAACACCTGGAAGAGGACGAGCGTCAGCAGAGCGCCGAGCACGCCGCCGTAAGTCACCTCGAGCAGCGAGTGGATCCCCGACTCGACGCGGGTCTGTGCCACCAGCACCGCCATGATGAACGCCAGCGTCGAGATCAGGAACCAGTGGCGCGAGTCGCCGACGATGTTCGTGATCGCCATCCAGGCGCCGAACGCGACGGCTGCGTGGCCCGAGGGCAGGCCGCCCCGAAGCGGCGTCCCCCGTCCGGTATAGGCCTTCGTCGCGATCACGGCGATCACGATCAGCACGAGCGCGACCAGCGTCAGCTCTGCCGGCGCGTCGCGCAGCCGGTCGATCAGCCGCGAGGAGCGGTTGACGATCCGCTCGGAGAAGACGAGGTAGCCGACGGCGATCGCGTTCACGGTCGCGATCAGCACGGCGCCGGCCGCGATGTCCTTGGCGAGCTTCGCGAGCGGGTCGAACGCTGTCGTGGCCACGTCGATCGCCGCCTCAACCGCAGTGTTGATCATCTCGGCGATCAGCACGAAGGCGATCGCGAGCAGCAGCGCGACGAGCTCGAGCCGCTCCACGCCCGTCGCCAGCGCTGCGATCAGCACGGCGGTCGCGACGGCGAAGTGAATGCGCATGTTGCGCTGCGTCCGCAGCACGTGGATGACGCCCTCGAAGGCGAAGTTGACGCTGTGCAGCACCGAGGGGGCGCGGCGGTCGGCGCTCACGGGCCCGCATCGGCGGCGTAGGCGCGCTCACGCCGCTCCATCTCGTCGCCGTGCTCGTAGCCGAGCAGGTGCAGCAGCCCGTGCACGAGCGGCCGCCGCCAGGCCTCTCCGACGACCGCCGGGCACAGCACGACGTCTCCGAGCTGCCGCGGCAGCCCCGCCTGGAGCTTCTCGCGGCCGTCGATCGGGAACGACAGCACGTCAGTGACCTCGTCGATCCCCAGGTGCTCGGCCTTCAGTGCGCGCATCGCGTCCGCGGCGACGAACTGGATGCCGAGCTCGCCGTGGTCGACGCCCTCGGCGCGCAGGACGTGTGCAGCCAACTCGGTGGCGGCGTCCGTCGTCGACCTCGGTGCCGCTGCCATTCTCGACCTCGACGAGCAGCGCTGCCACGCTCAACGGCTCCGGCCCGTGCCGGTCTCCTCGGTGTGGTGCTTGTACGCCTCGACGATCCGCTGGACGAGCTTGTGCCTGACGACGTCCTTGTGCGTGAAGCCGACGAAGGAGATGCCGTCGACCGAGCCGAGGATGTCCTGCACGTGGATCAGCCCGGACGCCTGCTCGCGCGGCAGGTCGACCTGGGTGACATCGCCGGTGACGACGATCCTGGAGCCGAAGCCGAGCCGGGTCAGGAACATCTGCATCTGCTCCGGGCTCGTGTTCTGGGCCTCGTCGAGGATGATGAAGGAGTCGTTCAAGGTCCGGCCCCGCATGAAGGCGAGCGGCGCCACCTCGATCGTGCCGCGCTCCATGTAGGCGGCGAGCTTCTCGGCGTCGAGCATGTCGTAGAGCGCGTCGAAGAGCGGGCGCAGGTACGGATCGACCTTCGCGAGCATGTCGCCGGGGAGGAATCCGAGCCGCTCGCCTGCCTCGACCGCGGGGCGGGTGAGGATGATGCGGCCGACCTCGCGCTCGGACAGCGCTGCCACGGCGAGCGCCATGGCCAGGTAGGTCTTGCCCGTGCCGGCAGGCCCGATGCCGAAGGTGACGGTGTCGCGCCGGATGGCGTCCACGTAGTGCTTCTGGGTGACCGTCTTCGGCGCGATCTTCTTGCCGCGGTGCCGCCAGACGACGTCCTCGAAGACGGCGCGGACGTCGGCCCCCTGCTCCAGCACGCCGAGCACCGCGTCGACGGTGCCAGGCCCGAGCTCGTGTCCGCCCTCGACCAGCTCCACGAGCTCGTCGAGCACGCCGCGCGCCTCGGCGATGCCCTCCTCGTCGCCCTCGAGCGTCAGCTGGTTGCCGCGCAGCAGGATCGTGCAGCGCAGCCGCTCGCGCAGCACCCCGAGCACACCGTCGCCGACGCTCGCCAGCTCGGCGGCGACGTCGTTCGAGACAGCCAGCACTTCCCGCACCGGCCTCAGTCTAAGTACGGCCGCCGCCGTCACACACTCGGCGCAGAGCGGTCACACACCCGCGCGCACGCCACCGATACGCTCGCCTCGGGGAGGAGGACACGGGCACCTGCGCCCACCTGTCCGCTCCGGACATGTCCGCGCAGCACCGTGGAAGCGCAGACCTGCGACGGGAGCGGCGCGGCTAGGCGAGCTTCTCGCGGACGAGCTGGCTGACGGCGCCGCCGTCGGCCCGGCCGGCGATCTGCGGCATCACGTCCGCCATCACTCGGCCGAGGTCGCGCATGCTCGTAGCGCCGTTCTCCGCGATCGCGTCGTCGATGATCGCCTCGATGTCCTCGTCCGAGAGCGGCTCGGGCATGAACTCCCCGAGCACGGCCAGCTCCTCCTCCTCGGCGTCGGCGGCGTCCTCCCTCCCGGCGGCGCGGAACGTCTCGGCTGCCTCGATGCGCTTCTTGCGCTCACGCTGCAGCACCTGCAGCTCCTCGCCCTCGGTCAGGGGACGCTGGAGATCCTTCTCCGCCGAGCGCAGGCTGTTGAGGATCAGGCGCAGCGCGTCCCGTCGCTCGGTGTCCCGCGCGCGCATCGCGTCGGTGAGCTCGTCCTCGATGCGCCCGATGAGTGTCATGCCGTCATCCCCTCCATCTTCCCGCCTAGGACGTGCCAGTGCAGGTGGAACACGGTCTGGCCACCGCCCGGGCCGACGTTGACGACCACCCGGTAGTCCTCCAACCCCGCCTCCCGAGCCGTTTCGGCGACGAACTCGAGCATCGCCTTCGCCTCCTGCGGCCCGAACTCGCCGACGTCGCGGAAGGTCTCCACGTGACGCTCGGGGAGCACGAGCAGGTGGACGTCGGCCTTCGGCGCGATGTCGCGAATGGCGACGAACCCGTCGGCGCGGCGGACGTGATCGCCCTCGCGGACGAGCCGGCAGAAGAGACAGTCGGCGCCCACTGCTAGGCGGCCAGGACGCCGTCGTCGGTGACCGCCGCGCCGCGCACGGGCATAAGCGCTCCCACGGGCGCCTCTTCGTCGAGCAGCCACGGCGAGTAGTCGTCGCCGTAGCCGCGGCCCGGCCGGTCGACGAGCACGAGGTCGTCGGCGCCGATCTTCGTGCGCCAGCGGCCGAGGCACGCCTCGTGCGAGAGCGCGCGCAGGCGGGCGCTCCGCTCGCGCTTGACGGCCGCCGGCACGGTGTCGGTCGCCGCCGTCGCCGTCCCGGGACGGGGCGAGTACGGGAAGACGTGAACCTTGGTGATGCCCGCGGCGCGAACGGCGGCCAGCGTCTGCTCGAACGCCCGCTCGTCCTCCGTCGGAAAGCCGACGATGACGTCGGTCGTGAGGTTGAAGTCGGCGAGCTTCTCGGCGCGTTGCAGAAAGGTCGACACCCGGTACCGCCTCGCCATCGAGCGGAGCACGTCGTCGTCGCCCGACTGGAGGGGCACGTGCAAGTGCCTCCCGACCACCGGCGTCTCGCGCAGCGCCCGGGGAGCTCGTCGTCGACGTGGTTGACCTCGATGGACGAGAGCCGAAGCCGGGCGAGCCCGGGCAGCGCGCCGAGCTCCCGGATCAGGCGCGGCAGGCGGTAGCCGCGCTCGCGGTCGCGGTAGCAGCCGAGGTTGATCCCGGTCAGGACGAGCTCGCGGTGTCCCTGGCCGATCCGGCGGCGCGCCTCGGCGAGCACGGCGTCGGCGGAGCGGGATCGCGAGGCCCCACGGACGAGCGGGACGACGCAGAAGTTGCACGAGAAGCTGCAGCCGTCCTGCACCTTCAGGAACGCTCGCACGCGGTCGAGCCTGCTCTCGGCCTGCACGCAGGCGACGGCGCCGACGTCCCCGGCGACCGCCGCCGGAGTCTCCTCGCTCGGACGGGCGACGACGACCACGTTGTCGGGGAGCGCCTCGAACGCGGCTCCGGCGAGGTTGGCGCCGCAGCCCGTGACATACACGCGACGGTGCGTGCGGGCCGCCCGGGCGGCAGCCTTGCGGGACTTGCGCACCGCCTCGTGCGTGACGCAGCAGGCGTTGACGACGGCGACCTCGGCGCGACCGTCTCCCGACTCGACGTGTCCGTCGGCGAGCAATCGCTCCCGGAGTGCCTGCGCGTCCGTGTGCGAGACCTTGCAGCCGAGGAAGGTGACCGAGAAGCGCGCCACGGTCGGCCGAATGCTACTGCGGAGCCGAGAGATCGGCCGCCCAGCCGTCGAGCAGCCGCCGCTCGAGGCGCCGCCGGCCCCGGAGCACCGGGATGTCCTCGGCCAGGTACCCGGAGGTGACCAGCAGGCCGGCCCTCGCCCGCGCGGCGATCTGCTCGACGGCGGCAAGCTCGATGTTCGCCACGACGACGTCGGCCGGCGGGGGCGAGGTCGTCGCGTCCGCCACGCGGGCGTCGATGCGGACACCGTTGGCCTCCGCGTTTCGGCGAGCGACCTCGACGGCGTCCGGATCGACGTCGAGGGCGAGTACGGGGTCGAATCCGAGCCGAACGGCAGCGATCGCGAGCACGCCGGAGCCGCAGCCGGCATCGATCAGGCTGCCGCGGGGAAGGCTCTGCACGAGGTCGAGGCAGAGCCGAGTGGTCGGGTGCGCGCCCGTGCCGAAGGCACGGCCGGGGTCGATGACCACCGCCTGGAGCTCCTCCGGCGGCTGCTCCCACGGGGGCCCGATCCAGAGCGAGCCGACGACGGCGGGCCGGTGGAAGCGCCGCCAGGCATCCCGCCAGCCCGGCTCGACGGGCGCAGTCTCGAGCGGTGGCAGCTCCTGCTGCACGCGCGCAAGCTCGGACGGCGGCACGTAGACGGCGATCTCGATGCCGTCGGGCCGCTCGACGAGCTCATGGCCGGCAGGCACCAGCTCGAGCAGTCGCGCGACGAGCGCCTCCGCGTCCGCCGCAGACACGACGACCGAGGCGCGGACGAGCTCCGTCAGCGGAAGGCGCTCTTGATCTTGTCGAAGAAGCCCTCGTCCTCCTCGTAGGTCTCGGGCCGCTCGCCCTGCTCGAACTGCTCCAGCAGCCGGCGCTGCTCGGCGGAGAGGTGGCGCGGGACGGCGACGTTGACGAGCACGCGGTGGTCGCCGCGGCCGAACCCCTGGAGCACCGGCATGCCGCGCCCTCGCAGCACGGTCACCTGGCCTGGCTGGGTGCCGGGCTCGAAGCGCAGCTCGGACTCGCCGTCGAGGGTCGGCACCGTGACCGTGGTGCCGAGCGCCGCCTGGGTCATCGTCAGCGAGACGGTCGAGAAGATGTCGTCGCCCTGACGCACGAAGTCCGGGTCGGAGCGCACGTGCACATCGACATAGACGTCGCCGGGGCGCCCGCCGAGCACGCCTGCATGGCCTTCGCCGCCCAGACGGATGCGCTGCCCGTCGTGGATCCCGGGTGGGATGTCGACCTCGAGCGAGCGCTCCTCGACCACGCGGCCCTCCCCGTCACAGATGCTGCACGGCTGCGAGATCAGCCGGCCCGCTCCGGCGCAGGTTGGGCACGCGCCTGTGCGAACGAACTCGCCGAAGGCGCTTCGTGAGACCTGGCTCACGCGACCGGCGCCACCGCAGGTCGCGCAGCGCTCGACGAGCGTCCCGGGCTCCGCGCCCTCGCCGTCGCAGTGGGTGCAGGTGAGCGAGACGGGGAACGGCACGTCGGTGGTGACGCCGCTCGCCGCCTCGCGCAGGCTGATGTCGACGCGGGCGGCGACGTCGGCACCCCGCGCGCGGCGCGCGCCCCGGCCGCCGAGCAGGTCGTCGCCGAAGAACGCGGAGAAGATGTCCGCCAGGTTGCCGAGGTCGAAGTGGCTGGGCTGGAAGCCGCCGCCCCGCAGGCCCGCGTGACCGAAGCGGTCGTACAGCTCGCGCGTCTCGGTCTTCGACAGCACCTCGTAGGCCTCCGCCAGCTCGGCGAAGCGCTCCTTGGCGTCAGGCGCGTCGGACACGTCCGGGTGGAGCTCGCGCGCCAGCCGGCGGAAGGCACGCTTGATCTCTGCCTGCTCGGCGCCGCGCGCGACGCCGAGCACCTCGTAGTAGTCGCGTTCGGTGGTCGCCACGAGTCGAAGCGTAGCTCCGTGCACGGCCGGTCCCGGGCCGCGCCCCGGCGCACTCGACGCACCGCCGGGCGTACGATCCGCCCACCGTGCACGGCGACGAGATTCGCTACGAGACGAGCGTCAGCGACGTCCGCTTGGAGCAGCTCAGCGGGTTCTTCGAGGGATGGCCGGTCGCACCCTCCCCGAAGCGGCATCTCGCCCTCCTGCGAGGCAGCGACCACGTGCTCCTGGCGCGGCGGCGAGACGGGCGAGTGGTCGGGTTCGTCACGGCGAACGGCGACGGCGTCCTCAGTGCCTCGATCCCGCTGCTCGAGGTGCTGCCCGCGTACCGCGGCCGCGGGATCGGGAGCGAGCTGGTGCGCCGGCTGCTCGACGCCCTCGCCGACCTGTACATGGTCGATCTGTCCTGTGACGCCGAGCTCGAGCCCTTCTACCGCCGCTTCGGCATGGTCGCCCTCGGGGGCATGGGCATCCGCAACCAGGCTGCCCTGCGCTGAGCGGCGTCAGTTCTCGTCGTAGTACGACTCGACAAAGCGTGACAGCTCCGTCGCGGCGGCCCGAACCGACTGGATTGCGGTCGCGTAGTCCATCCGCAGCGGCCCGAGCAGGCTGACCGCCCCGAGAGTCCGGTTGGCGACGCCGTAGGCGGCACCGACGAGCGACACGTCCTCGAGCCCGGGATGGTCGAGCTCGGGTCCGACGCGCACCACCGGCCGGCCGGGCTGGAAGACGCCGGCGAGCAGGTCGAGCAGGGCGACCCGCCGCTCCAGCACCTCCAGGAGGCTGCGGTAGCTGGCGAAGTCCTCGAGCGCGGAGGTCGTTCAGGAGCTCGGCGGCGCCACCCACGAACAGGCGGCGGTCATCTGCGGCGAGCCCGGTGAACGCCGGCCAGAGCTCGGCGAGGAACTCGCGCTCGGCCGGCGACAGGGAGGGGTCGTCGAAGCGCTGGCGCAGGGCGTGCGTGCCGAGCTTGAGCCCGATCACCTGGTCGTTGAGGTAGTCGCCGGCCCACTTCGGCAGGCCGGGGTCGAGCACGCCCTCGAACTGGACGACCCGCTTGCTGACCCCGCCCGTCGAGGTGATCACCACCACCATGGCCAGCTGCGGCTGCAGCGTGAGGACCTCGACGTGCCGGACCGCGGCCGCGTCGAGCGGAGGCGCCGAGACGAGCGCGAGCAGCCGCGTCAGGCCCGACAGCGCTTCGGTGGCTGCCTGCAGCGTGTCGTCGACCTCGCCGCCGACCGCGGTCAGGTCGAGGGGAAAGCCGGTCGGACGGCCGAGTTGCCCGAGCAGGTCGTCCACGTAGAGCCGGTAGCCGCGCTCGGTGGGGATCCTGCCGGCGGAGGTGTGCGGGTGGGTCAGCAACTCGCGCGCCTCGAGCTCGGCCAGCTCGGCGCGGACGGTCGACGGTGAGACGCCCAGCCCGCCACGCTCGACGAGATGTCTGGACCCGACGGGCTGGCGCGTGACGACGTACTCCTCGACCACGCGGCGGAGGATGTGGCGCTGCCGCTCACTCAGGACGGCGCTCGCTGTCGTCATCGATGAATTGTACGTGTGTGCAGGCGAAACGCCATCCAGGTCAGGCGACGAGCTCGGCCGTGACGCCACCACCGAGCAGGCGGCCGCGGCGCGTCAGGCTGAGCACGTCGCGGTCGCGCTCGTCGCGCTCGCGGCGCGCCAGGCCGAGCCGAGCGACGCGTTCGAGGGCACGCGCATCGAGTGCCCCTTCGAGGCCTGAGAGCGGCAGCGGCTCGTCGAGCCGCAGGCCGAGCATGACCCGCTCGATTGCCTGGGTGGCCGGTTCGAGCGACTCGTGCTCGCGCGCCGGCCGTCGCCCGGCGGCGAGCGAGCCGAGATAGCCGCCGATGCTGGAAGCGTTGCGCCAGCGCTCGCCGGCGACGGTGGAGACCGCGCCGACCCCGATCCCCAGGTAGTCGCGGCCGCGCCAGTAGCCGAGGTTGTGCTGCGCCCGCAGGTCTCGGCCGCCGGCGGCCTGCGCCGGCAGGCAGAAGTTGGCCGTCTCATACCAGCGGTAGCCCGCACCGGTGAGCCGCTCCACCACGCGCTCGAAGTAGCCCTCGAGCGCCGCAGCCTGCCGGGCCAATTCGCCTCCGTACGCGTGCGTGAACCGGGTGCCGGGCTTGGCCTCGAGCTCGTAGCAGGAGAGGTGCTCGGGCTCGAGCGCCACCGCCGCGTCCAGGTCGCGTTCGAGGTCGGCGAGGCTCTGACCCGGAATGCCATAGATGAGATCCAGCGAGATGTTGTCAACATTGGCATCGCGTAGAGCGTAGGCGGCGCTCCGGATGTCAGCCGGCGAGGCGCGGCGCTCGAGGGTCGCGAGCAGATGCGGCTGGAAGCTCTGAGCACCGAGCGAGACGCGGTTGACGCCCGCCCTTCGCAGGAGCTCCGCGAGCTCCGCCGTCACCGTCTCGGGGTTCGCCTCGACCGTCAGCTCCCCGGCCGCAGGGAGCCTGCCGAGCAGTCGGCTGAGCTCCGCCGGTGCTGTGAAGGTCGGGGTGCCGCCGCCGAGGAACACGGTCTCGAGCTGCGGGTCGAGCAAGTGTCGCTCGAGCTCGAGCTCCGCGAGCAGGGCGTCGACATAGGCGCCATGCTGCTCGTGCCGCCCCACGGCGGTGACGAAGTCGCAGTACCCGCAGCGGTGGGCGCAGAAGGGCAGGTGGACGTACAGGTGGCGGACGCCGCTCACCGGGCGGGCTCCGGCGTGCCGGCGGGAGCGAGCACGACGCGCGCGTCCGCTCGGACGCACTGTGCTTGCGCGCCCCGGGCTCTCATCGCCCCTCGTCCCCCAGGTTGAGAACTGCCAGGAACGCCTCCTGCGGCACCTCCACCGATCCGACCTGCTTCATCCGCCGCTTGCCGGCCTTCTGCTTCTCGAGCAGCTTGCGCTTGCGGGTGATGTCGCCGCCGTAGCACTTGGCCAACACGTCCTTGCGCTTGGCCTTGACGGTCTCGCGCGCGATCACCCGCGAGCCGATCGCCGCCTGGATGGCGACGTCGAAGAACTGCCGCGGGATCTCCTTCTTGAGCCGCTCGACGAGCGCGCGCGCCCGTGCGTAGGCGCTGTCTCGATGGATGATCAGCGAGAGCGCGTCCACGGGCTCACCGCCGACGAGGATGTCGACGCGGACGAGCGGGCCCTCGCGGAAGCCGGCCAGGTCGTAGTCGAAGCTCGCGTACCCGCGCGTGCGCGACTTCAGCTGGTCGTAGAAGTCGAGCACGATCTCGCCGAGCGGCAGCTCGTAGGTGAGATGGACGCGCTGTTCCGAGAGGTACTCCAGGTGGTCGAAGCGTCCGCGGCGATCGTTGCAGAGCTCCATCACAGCGCCGACGAACTCCTTCGGGACGATGATCGACGCCTTGATGTAGGGCTCCTCGACGCGTTCCAGCTCGGAGGGCATCTCGGCCGGGTTGTGCACCTCGACGATCTCGCCGGTGCGCGACTCGACCTGGTAGGCGACGTTGGGAGCGGTCACGAGCAGGTCGAGGTCGAACTCGCGCTCCAGCCGCTCGCGCACGATCTCCATGTGCAGGAGGCCGAGGAAGCCACAGCGGAAGCCGAAGCCGAGGGCCTGCGAGGTCTCCGGCTCGTAGAAGAGCGCGGCGTCGTTCAGCTTCAGCCGGTCGAGGGCGTCGCGCAGCTCCGGGTAGTCGTCGGAGTCGGTCGGGAAGAGCCCTGCGAACACCGTCGGCTTGACGTCCTTGTAGCCCGGCAGCGGCTCCTCGGCGGGACGGCTCTCCGCGGTGAGCGTGTCCCCCACCCGCAGACGGCTGACGTCCTTGAGGCCGGTGATCACGTAGCCGACGTCGCCGGCGCCGAGCGTGTCGGCGGGCGTCATCGTCGGCGAGAAGAAGCCGAGCTCCTCGACCTCGAAGCGCGTGCCCTGTGCCATCGCCCGCAGGCGCTCTCGCGGGCGGAAGCTGCCGTCGACGACCCGCACGAACGCAACCACCCCGCGGTACTGGTCGTAGGAGGAGTCGAAAACGAGCGCGCGGGCCGGCCCGTCCGGATCGCCCACCGGCGACGGCATGCGCTCGACGACCGCGTCGAGCAGGTCGGCGACGCCGTCTCCGGTCTTCGCCGAAACCCGGATCACGTTGCCAGGCTGCTCGCCGATCAGCGCCGCGATCTCGGCCGCAACGCCGTCGGGATCGGCCTGCGGCAGGTCGATCTTGTTGACGACGGGGACGATCTCGAGGTCGTTCTCGATCGCCAGGTAGGCGTTCGCGACCGTCTGCGCCTCGACCCCCTGGGCGGCATCGACCACGAGCACGGCCCCCTCGCACGCCTGCAGCGAGCGGGAGACCTCGTAGGTGAAGTCGACGTGCCCGGGCGTGTCGATCAGGTTGAGCTCGTGACCGCGCCAGGTCACGCGCACGGCCTGCGCCTTGATGGTGATGCCGCGCTCGCGCTCGAGCTCCATCGAGTCGAGGAGCTGAGCGCGCATCTCACGGCCGGTGACGGTCTCGGTCACCTCCAGGATGCGATCGGCGAGCGTCGACTTGCCGTGGTCGATGTGCGCGATGATCGAGAAGTTGCGGATGCGGTCTTGGTCCATGGGTGCTCAGGAGCGGCCGAAGCGACCCCGAAGTGAGAGTAGCGCCTGCAACTCGCGCACTCCGAGCGCCCGACAGGCCGCCAGGTAGACGGCGCCACCGGCCAAGATGGCGGCCGTGACGGACACGAGCTGGGCGACGAACGAGCGGCCGAGTGCCTCGTCGAGCCCCCACCAGACGACAAGCGCGGCGCCCGCGAGCGGCACGCTCGCGACGGCGATCCTCAGGGTGGCCGATGCAGTGGCGCGGAAGTCCAGCGGGCCGATCTCGCGGCGCAGCAGCACGAGCAACGCTGCCGTCCCCGCGATGTTCACGAGCGACGTCGCGAGCGGCAGCCCCCAGACGCCGACGGGATAGAGCACGGCGTCGAGAACGGCGTTCAGCCCGAGGTTGGCCAGTGCGACCCAGGTCGGCAGCCACGGGCGCTGGAGACTGAAGAAGGCGCGGATCAGCATCAACATGAAGCCGTTGAAGACGAGCCCGAGGGAGAACGCCGCCAGTGCGCCGGCGACGACGGGCGTCTGGTCGGGAGTGAACTCGCCGCGCTGGTAGACGAGCCTCACGATCGGCTCGGCCAGCACGGCAGAGACGACGCTCGCCGGCACCAGGAGGAAGGCGATCTGGCGGACACCGACCGACACCGTGGCCTTGAACGCCGGCATGTCGGCACGGGTCGCGAGCCGGGAGAGCGCCGGGAACAGCACCGTCGCGACGGCCACCGAGAACATCCCCTGCGGAAGCATGTAGAGGCGGAATGCGGCGTTGATCGCACTCGGCGCCTGGTTCGCGTCGATCAGCCGGGCGGCGAAGAAGGTGTCAACGACGGCGTTGATGTTGATCAGGCCGAGGCCGATCGTGATCGGCAGCATCAGCACGAACGTGCGCCTGACGGCCGGGTCGCGCCAGTCGATGACCACGTGGAGCCGACCGTCGCGACCCCGTAACCAGGGGATCGGCAAGACGAGCTGAATGACTGTGCCGACGAGGATGGCGACGGCGTAGACGTAGAGCTCGGCGTCGGCGCCGTCGGCCTGCGGCACGCCGACGACGAGCCCGAGGATGATCGCCAGGTTCCAGAAGACGGGGGTCAGCGCCGGGACGGCGAAGTGCCCGTAGCTGTTGAGGATGCCGACGAGGATCCCGAACAGGCCGAGCAGCACCACGATCGGGAAGAGGACGCGCGCGAGGCCGGTCGCGAGCGAGCCGTAGCCGAAGGCCGCCATCACCCAGGGCGCCGTGAGGATGAACAGCGCGGTGATGCCGCTCAGCGCCAGCAGCATCAGCCAGAAGAGGCTCGAGGCGACCCGCCAGGCCCGCGCCCGCTCTCCCCGCTCGAGCAACTCGCTGAAGACGGGGACGAAGGCGCCCGAGAGCGCAGCGTCGGCCACGAGCGCTCGGACCGTGTTCGGGATCAGGAAGGCGACCTCGAACGCGTTGATGGCGCCGACGGTGCCGAAGAAGTAGCGGGCGACGATCTCGCGCACGAGCCCGAGCACCCGCGAGAGCGCCGTCGCAAGCGAGAAGACCGCCGTCGACCAGGCGAGCGGCCGCTCCCTGGCCCGAGCCTCCATTGCGCGCGAGTATAGGGAGGCCCCAGGCCGTCAGACTCCGTCGCGAGACGCCCCGTGGCCGTTTGAGCGCTGCTCCGGGGAGCCACCCCCCGTCCCGCGCGGACCTGCCCTCTCGAGACGGGGCCGCCGGGAGGCCACCACTCCCCCTCCCCGGTGCTGACGGTACTCGCGATCCGCGCACGCGGGTGTAGCGGGAGCGTGCCGGATGTGTGCCAGGGACTGCGTGCCCGCGCTGCCCGCCCCGCGGTGCAGCAACCTGGGCCGGCAGCGCGGCGTTCAGAACCCCGCCGGCGGCCCGCCGCGGACGGCTGCCTACAGGCTCTGGTACCATCCCGCAGCCCGCCAGTGCGGGCGTTTTCACGCCATGGCGAACATCAAGCAACAGCGAAAACGCGTCCGGACCGCCGCTCGCGAGCGGATCGAGAACCTGCGCTACCGCTCGACGATCAGGACGCTCACGCGCCGTCTCGAGACCGCCGTCCAGGACGGCGACGAAGCGCAGGTCACAAACGAGCACCGCCGGCTCCAGCAGTGGATCGACCGGGCAGCCGCCCGGGGCGCCATCCACCGCAACCTCGCCGCGCGCAAGAAGGCGCAAGCGGCGCGCCTCGTCACGCCGAAGAGCTAGTCAGGCAGTCGCGACAGCGCGCGGCCGCGTCACGTCGACGAGCGCCAGTTCGAGCTCGAGCTCAGCCGGGCGCCTGCTACCGCCCTTCAGCGCCGCGTCGAGCCCGGCCAGCCTGACCAGGGCCGCGTCGAGCTCATCCGGCGTGTAGCGATCCGCATGCGCGAGCGCCTTGCGCACCCGGAACTCGTGCACGCCGAGCTCCTTCGCGATCTCCTTCGTCTGCTTCCCCGCCTCGGCGAGGCGCTGCGCACGCCGCACCAGGGTCACGTGCGAGGCGAGCCGGGCGCCGACCAGAAACGGCTCCATCCGGTGGACGTCTGCGTCGTAGGCGCTGAGCACGTCGGCGACCTCGCGTGAGCCCCAGGCGTCCGAGAGCCCCCACGACGGCAGCTCGCGCGTGTGGACGGCGAGCAGCTCGACCTCGCGCGAGCCGACCGGGTCGCCTGCCGACCAGGTCGCGAGCTTCTCGATCTCGGCCTCGAGCTCACCCAGATTCTCGCCCACCAGCTCGACCAGGAGCTCGCAGGCGGCCCGGTCCGCAGGGATCCCGAGCCGCTTGAACTGCTCGGCAACCCAGCCCGGCACGCGCCGCTTGGAGACGTCCCAGGCGAGCACGTCACCAGCCTTCGCAACCGCCTTCGCGAGCGGCGCATCCGGCTTGATCCCCTCGGCGACGAGCGCGAGCACCGTCTCGGGGGTCGGATCGTCGGCGTAGGCGGTCACGGCCTTCACGTCGGCGGCCTTCCAGCGGTCGATCCCGGCAACGATCACGAGCCGGCCTCCGCCGCCGAACAGGCCGAGGGCGTTGCAGGCAGCGACGGTCTCCTCGCCCGACGTCGCCTCCCCATCCAGATGCTCGACGGCGCTCTCCTGAAAGCGTGCTCGCAGCCGGGCCAGGGCCCGGTCGATCTTCGGGCGATCGCCGCCGGTGAGGAGATAGACGGGCTTGAGCGGCTCCGCGGCCATCCGCCGAGAGCCTACTCGCGCTCCGTCCGGACCCACAGCCGGGTGCCGTCGGTATCGACCGAGACGCGGCCGTGATGGTCAGTGCGGTAGACGGCCACGCCCGGCTCGTCGGCCAGCGTCGCCAGCGTCGACGGTGCCGGATGGCCGTACCTGTTGCCGGCCCCCGCCGAGATCAGTGCCACTCGGGGCCGGACGCGATCCAACAGATCGCCGAGACGCTCGTCGCTCGAGCCATGGTGGGCGACCTTGAGGATCTCCGCATCGCGAAGCGGCAGCCGTAGCGTCACGTTCGACTCGGCATCCGCCGTGAGGAGCGCGTCGACCTCACCGTAGGAGGCGTGCAGCACGGTGGCCGCGTCGTTGGGATCCGCGACCCGCATGCCCGCCTCCGCCGGCCAGAGCAGCCGGAGGACGAGACGGCCGAGCCGGATGGTGGTGCCGGCGCGGGCGGGCAGGATCCGGACGCCGCGGTTGCGCGCGGCCGCAATCGCGTCGCGCTGCTCCGGGCTCGGGGCGTCGATCTGGGGGTCGAGCACCGCGTCGACCGCGAGCGAGCGCAGCACCGACGCCGCACCGCCGACGTGATCGCGTTGCGGATGCGTGAGCACGAGCAGCGACAGGCGGCGGACGCCTAGCCGACGCAGCTGGCTCGCAACCCTGGCCTCGGGCGGTCCCTGATCGACGAGGACGGCCGCACCCGGCGCCTGTAGCAGAATGGCGTCCCCCTGACCGACGTCGAGAGCGGTCACTCGGAGCCCCGGTTGGGGCGGCGGCGGCCAGGCGGGCGAGGGCCACAGCTGCCAGGCCGCGATCGCCAGACAGGTGGACACCGCCAGCACGAGCAGGCCGCGGGGGCCGCGCCGCCGAACCGTCGCGACCCCCGCCAGCGCCACCGCGGCGACGGCCAGTGCCGCGGCCGCTCCGACCTCGGCGTGCGGGAGGCCCCCGACGAGGCGCGCGACGAGCGTGAGATAGCCCGCGAGCCAGCCCTCGAGTACGGCCAGCGCCGCAGCGGCGCCGGGCCAGACCGGGTGCACCGCGGCCGCGATCAGCCCGCTGCCGAGCAGTGCCGGAACGGCGGGCGCGGCGAGCAGGTTGCTCAGCACGGAGTAGACCGGCACCGAGTCGAAGTGCCAGAGCAGGACGGGCGCGGTCGCGAGCCCGCAGGCGACCGACACCACCGCGACGTCGCCCGTGCGCCGCGGCACCGGGTAACCCTCGAGTCGCCGGCCGAGGCGCGGCACCGCGACGAAGATCGCGGCGACCGCAGCAAAGGAGAGCTGGAAGCCGGGCTCGAGCGCTGAGTAGGGGTTCCAGAGGAGCAGGACGGCGGCCCCGGCGAGCAGGAAGTACCAGCGGTCGCTGGGCCGCGACGCGAGCCACGCGAGCGAGGCGAGCACGCCTGCCACGCCGGCCCGCACTACCGAGGGCTGCCAGCCGACGGCGGCCAGATAGCCCAGGACGGCGAGGATGGCGGCAGCCTCGCCGACCAGGCGCGAGACCCCCGCCGCCAAGGCGATGACGATGACGCCGCCGACGATGAGGCCGACGTTCTGCCCCGACACCGCCAGCAGGTGGTAGAGCCCGGAGGCGCGGAAGGCGTCCGCGAGCTCGTCGGTGAGGCCCTCGTCCTCGCCGAGCACGATGCCTGCCACGACGGCGCGGCGCTCGCCACGCAGACCCGGAGCCATCGTCGCCGCGATGTGCGCCCGGAGACGGTCGGCGAGGCCTGCAAGACCTCCGCGCCGCCCGACGACGCGGACAGCTTCGGCCCGCAGCACGACGTGCACGCCGCGCCGGCGCAGGTACGCGCGCTCGTCGAAGCTGCCGTCGGCCGGCTTCGGGGCTCGTACGCTCACGATCGCCTCGACGATCGCGCCCTGCGGCGGCGACCGGCCCAGCGGCAGCGTCAGCAGAACCGGCTCGCTGACCCGCCGTCGGGCAAACTCGCGCACCGTTGCGGGGATGCGAAGCTCGAACGGCGTCCGTCGGGCCGGGCCCGTGACGACGAGCGTCGCCGGGGCCGCGCGGCCGACTTCGGCAGCGAGCGGGCTGCGGTCGATCGCGTCGAGCCGCGCCCCGCCCCAGGTCAGCCCGGCGATGAGCAACGCGGCGCAGAGGGCCGGCAACCGGCTGCCCGTGAGGACGGCGACCGTCCCTGCCAGGCCGAGTCCCAGCGCACCCAGGATCAGCGGTGGCCGCAACCCCGTGGCTGCCGCCAGGCCGGCGCTGAGGGACGCGAGTGCCAGGTGAGGCCCCGCCCGCGCCTCGAGGCGCCCTCTGGTCATGGTGCGACGAGCTCTCGCAGGGTCTCGAGCCGCGCCGGGCCGATGCCGGGCACGGCGTCGAGATCGTCCACGGAGGCGAAGCCGCCGTGCTGCTCGCGGTACTGAACGATCTTCTGCGCCGTCACCGGCCCGACCCCGGGCAGCGCATCGAGCTGCTCGAGCGTGGCCGTGTTCAGGTGCACGGGCCCGCCTGACGCGGCCGCCCCGGCCGCGCCCGCGGCAGTTCCGGCGCCACGGCGCGGCACGACGACCTGCAACCCGTCGGCGACCGGGGCGGCGAGATTGAGCCCGGCCAGGTCGGCACGCCGCGTGGCACCGCCGGCCCGGCCGACTGCGTCCGCCACCCGGCTGCCTTCTTGGAGCCGGTAGAGGCCAGGACGGCGCACCGCTCCGACCACGTGCACCGTCAGTCGCGCGGGCGGCGCTTCCTCGACCTGCACCGCCTCGACAGGCACCGCTTCGGCCGCCGGCGCGCGGGCGTCGGCGAGCTGGCGGGTCGCGAGCACGAGCGCCAGCACGCCCAGGATCGAGGCCGCCAGGACGCGGCGCCTCGAGACGGTGAGCCAGGAGGGCATCGAAGCCGATGCTGCCCGTGAACCTGTCACGCGTCTGTGCCGAGTTCGTGCCGAAACTGCGGCACCCGGCGATCTGACACCGATCGGCGCCCTGGCGTGTGATCGACGACCGGCCGGGGGCGTATAGAGAAGGCGTGAGCGCAGTCGAGACCCTGACGGCCCCCCGGCCCGACGAGCACTCAACGCGGCCCACGTTCGCGGCTGCAGCCGCCGCACACCTCGACGACGTCTACCGCTACCTGATCTACCTCACGAAGGACGGAGCCCTGGCCGAAGACCTCACAGCCGACACGTTCGAGCGGGCACTGCGCAGCTGGCACCGCTTCGACCCGCGGCGCGGCGGGGCGCGCACCTGGCTCTGCCAGCTCGCGCGGAGCACGGCACTCGACCACTTCCGCGCCGAGGAGCGCCGCCGGCGGCGTGACGACCGCTACGCGCGGGACGAGGCGCACACCAGTCCGGCACCGCCTCTGCCCGGTCTCTCGCCCGCCCTCGAGGCCGCGCTGGCGCGTCTCTCCGCGGCCGAGCGCGAGCTGATCGCGTTGCGTGTCGTGCTCGAGCTGGAGACGGAGGCCGCCGCCCGCGTGCTCGGGATCAGCGCGACCGCCTGCACGACGCGGCTCAGCCGAGCCCTGAAGAAGCTCCAGGAGGAGATGGACGATGCCCGCACCTGATCACCAGGCCCTGCTCGACGAGCTGCGCGTCTCTGCGCCGGCCGCCCCCGAGTCGTTGCGCCTGCGCATCGAGCAGCTCGCGGGCGCCGAACCGGCGGCGCCCCCGACGCTGCGCGAGCGGCTCTCGCTGCGGCGGCTGACGCTCGTCGCCGCCCCGGTGACGGCGGCCGCGCTCCTGGCCGTCGCGGTCGTCCAGGGTGTCGACAGCGCCCTCGAGCCGACGCGCGAGGCCGCGCCCGCCCAGACCGAGGCCTTTCGAGACCGACGAGAGCGCAGGCGCGCTCAGGGCACCGGCACCCGCGGACGCCGAGGCCGTGGCGCCGGACACTGCCCGCTCGAGCGGCGAGCAGGGCGGGCAGGCGCTGCCGCCCGCGAAGGGTCGGGCGCAGGACTACCGCGCCTCCCTAACCGTGCGCGTCCCCCATCTCGAGCGGCTCTCCGAAGCGACCCAGCAGGCGATCCGCCTGACCAGGGGCTGGGGTGGCTTCGTCGTCTCGGCCGAGTTCGCCGCGCCCGGCACTGACGGCGTCTCGGAGCTGGTCCTGCGCGTGCCCGTGCGCTCGGTCCAGACCGCCGTCCAGCGCCTGTCGGAGCTCGGCACGCTGGCCGCGCAGGACGTCGCCATCCGCGACGTCCAGGGTCAGCTCGACGGGCACACGCGACGGCTGCTCGCGCTGCAGGAGCAGATCGCCGACCTGCGCGCCCGTCTCGCAGCGACCGACGTCCCCGCTACGGAGCGCGCTCGGCTCGAAGCCAGGATCGCCCGCGCCCAGCGCCAGGCAGCGGAGACACGAGCCGCGCGCACCACCCTCGCGCGACGCGCCTCCTTCGCCACCGTGACGCTGACGCTCACGACCGAGGATGCCGCCGCGGCTACGCCGGCGCCCGGGCGCATCGAGCGGGCCGCACGCGACGCAGGCGCCGTGCTGGCGAAGGAGGTCGCCTGGATCCTCTACGTGCTGATCGTCGCCGCGCCGTTCGCGCTGCTCGCGGCCGCCGGGGCGGTCGCCATCCGCACCGCCCGCCGGCGAGCCGACGCTCGGCTCCTGGAGCATGCGTGAAGGGCGTCGCCGTCTCCGGTCTCGTGCCCATGGTCGCGGTCGCGCTTGCGGCGGCTGCGGAGCCCGCCCCCAGCCGCCCGTCGGGCGGCCTCTACGGCCTGGTCATGCGCGGCCCGGTCTCTCCGGTCTGCCTGCCCGCGGAGCGTTGTGATGAACCCGCCGCAAACGCGACGATCGTGCTTGCGAGGGGCGACCGGACCATTCGCGTGCGCACCGATCGGACGGGCCGCTACCGCGTGCGGCTCGCACCCGGCCGCTACATGGTGAGGAAGCTCGATTGGGGCCCAGGCGGCATCGGGCCCGCGTACGTCGTCGTGCCGGCTCGTCGCCTCGCCCGCCTCGACTTCTCGATCGATACGGGTATCCGCTAGCCGACGACCAGGTTGACGAGCTTTCGCGGCACGACGATCGCGCGCTTCACCTGCTTGCCGTTCAGCTGCGCCTGCACCCGGGGGGATGCTTTCGCGCGCTCGATCAGCTCGTCCTCGGGCAGGTCGACCGGCACCTCGAAGCGGTCCCGCAGCTTGCCGTTCACCTGCACGACGAGCTCGAACGTCGCCCGCTCCAGCATCGCCTCGTCGGCGCTCGGCCAGGGCTGCTTCCACAGGCTCTCGTGCCCCAGGCGCTCCCACAGCTCCTCGGCCACGTGGGGCGCGTACGGCTGAATCAGCGACACCGCCGTCTCCGCCGCGAAGCGCGAATCGGGCCCGTTCGGCTCGCGCGAGAGCTCGTTGACCAGCTCCATGATCGCCGCGATCCCCGTGTTGAACGCGAAGCGACGCCCGACGTCGTCGGTGACCTTGGCGATCGTCGCGTGCGCCTTCCGCGCCAGCGCGCCGCCGCCGGCCGCGCCGCTCGCAGGGGCGCCCTCGGCGACCTCGTGCACGACGCGCCAGAGCCGCCGCACGAAACGGGCCATGCCATCGACGCTCGTCTCCGTCCACTCCATGTTCTGGTCTGCGGGGCCTAGGAAGAGGATGTTCAGACGGCAGGCGTCCGCGCCGTAGCGGTCGACGAAGTGGTCGGGACCGACGACGTTCCCCGCCCGCTTGGACATCTTGACCTTGCCCGTCGTGACCCAGCCGTTCATGAAGAAGCGGGCGAACGGCTCGCGAAACGAGATGAAGCCGAGGTCGGCAAGCGCCTTGATCCAGGCCCGCGCGTAGATCATGTGCATCGTCGCGTGGTCGGAGCCGCCGACGTAGACGTCGACGGGGTTCCACGCCTCGACCTTTGCCCGGTCGAACGGTGCCTCGCGGTTGCCGGGGTCGCAGTAGCGCAGGAAGTACCAGGACGAGTCGACGAACGTGTCCATCGTCTCCGTCTCGCGCTCCGCCGGGCCGCCGCAGCGCGGGCAGGTCGTGCGCACCCAGTCTTCTGCCTGCGCCAGCGGTGGCTTGCCCATCGGCCGGTACTCCTCGACGTCGGGGATCAGCACGGGCAGCTCCGAGTCCGGCAGTCCGACGATGCCGTCCCGCTCGCAGTACACGACGGGAATGGGGCTCCCCCAGTAGCGCTGCCGCGAGAAGCCCCAGTCGCGAATCCGGAAGTTGACCGCGAACCGGCCCTTGCCGGCGCGCTGGAGCTCCTCAACGATCCGTCGGCCACCCTCCGGCGCGGGGAGACCGTCGAAATCGCCCGAGTTGACGAGCGCCTCTCCCTCGGCGTGCTCCGTGTACGCGGCCTCCTCGTCGACCTCGCCGCCGGGTGGGCGGACGACGTGACGAACGGGCAGCCCGTGCGCCTGGGCGAACGCGAAGTCGCGCGCGTCGTGCGCCGGCACCGCCATCACGGCACCCGTGCCGTAGTCGGGCAGCACGTAGTCGGCGACGAAGACCGGGATGCGCTCGCCGTTGACCGGGTTGACGGCGTCGATGCCGGTCGCGACGCCTGTCTTCTCGTCGCCTGCAGCGCGCGCCTGCGTCGTCTTCGCGGCCGTTCGGTGGACGTACTCGCGGATCTCGTCCCCGTGCGGCGAGGCGGCCGCGATCGTCTCGACCAGCTCGTGCTCGGGCGCGAGCACGAAGAAGGTCGCGCCGAAGAGCGTGTCGGGTCGCGTCGTGAAGACCACGACCTCGTCGTCCAACCCCTCCAGGTCGAACCTGATCTCGGCGCCTTCGGAGCGGCCGATCCAGTTGCGCTGGCGGGCCGCGATCGGCTCCGGGAAAGTCGATCTCCTCGAGCGAGTCCAGCATCTCCTGGGCATACGCGGTCGTGCGGAAGAACCACTGCTCCATCAACCGCGACTCGACCTCGGTGCCGCACCGCTCGCACCGGCCGTCGTGCACCTGCTCGTTCGCCAGCACGGTCTGATCCTTCGGGCACCACTTGACCGGCGCGGCCTTGCGGTAGACGAGATCGTGCTCGAAGAAGCGGAGGAACTGCCACTGCTGCCAGCGCAGGTACTCGGGATCGGCCGTCGAGAGCTCGCGTCGCCAGTCGTACGACCAGCCGAGCCGCCGCATTAGCCGGCGGATGTGCTCGATGTTCCTCGCGACGATGTCGCGCGGATGGCCGCCGCCCGCGATGGCGGCGTTCTCCGCGGGAAGGCCGAGCGCGTCCCAGCCCATCGGGTGCAGCACGGTCAGCCCTTGGCGACGGCGAAAGCGCGCGACGACGTCGCCGATCGTGTAGACGAGCAGGTGCCCCATGTGCAGCGTCCCTGAGGGGTAGGGCAGCTGCTCGAGCACGTACGACCGGGGCCCCTCGGGCCCGTCGGGCACCTCGTGCGCGCCCTCGGCGTCCCAGACCGCCTGCCACTTCGTCTCGATCGTCTCTGCGTCGTACGGGTGAATGTCGTCCTCCTGGCAACAAAAAGGCCTCTCGTCGAGAGGCCCGGGGGAAGCTACCGCGGCGTGGCCGCGTCGCCTCCTGCGCTACACGAGAAGCTGTCCGTGCACTGCGCCGATCCTAGCAACGTGCCCAGCGGGTGTCATCCCGTCAGACGTCGCGGGAGAGGCGTCCGAGCGCCCGCTCCGTATAGGTCGGCCGCTCCTCCTCCCAGTGCGACTGCATGGCGCGCGCGTACGGGGCCGCCACCCGGCGCGCGTAGGCGGCGAACCCCTCCCGGCGCAGCGGCTGCCAGTCCTCGGCGTAGGGCTTGGCGACGTGCTCCCGGCCCACCTCGCGCGCCGAGGCGACGAAGGCCATGCCCACCCCCGCCGAGACCTCGAGCAGCGGCCGCTGCTCCCGCTCGGCCGTCCGGCGCAAGGCGGTGTAGACCGCGGCCAGCTCGCCGGGCGTCGGCAGCTCGCCGGCGTGCCCGCGAAGATCGTCCACCGAGCGGCGGAGCGCGGCGAGCTCGAGCGGCGGGATGTCGATCAGCCTGGCGGTGGTGCCGGCGCCGCCCTCGAGCGCGCCGAGCAGCTCGTCCAGCGAGCCCGCCTCGAGCTCCTCCGAGACGACCCCGGCCTCCTTGAGCTCGGTCACGAGCGCGTCCAGGTAGACGCGCGAGCCGCGCAGCACGTCGCTGGCGGCGGCGAGCAGCCAGAGCGGCGAGAAGCCGAAGGCGGCGATCGAGCCCAGCTCGACGACGTTGCCCGCCGCCTTGCGCTTCGCCAGCTCCTGCGGCTTGGGCGCGCCGGCCTCCGCCGTGGTCGCCCCCTCCACGGCGCCGACTCCCTCGACCAGCACGCGCAGCAGGTTCTTGGCAGTCGCCTCGTAGAGGCGGGAGCGGCGCAGGAAACGCGGCAGCACGAGCGAGGCGGTCTCGTGCGCGGTGCCGCCGACGAGCGCGGCGAGCGACCGGAGTGCCCGCTCGGGCACCGACAGCCAGTAGTGCGGGCCGCGCGCCATCGGCGCGCATGGTCGCACGCGCTCAGCCGACCTGCTGGAGCGGCGCTCCGAGCCGGCCGCCGCGGCGCATGCGCCCCGCAGCGCGCAGCGCGCGCGCATACGCGGCGCCGACGTCGGCGCCGGATGCCATCACCTCGCCGGTCGAGCGCATCTCGGGGCCGCGGTCGTCGGCGCCGGGGAAGCGCTCGCTCGGGAAGATCGCCTCCTTGGCCCAGGCGCGCGCCGGCTCGACACGCTCCGGCAGCTCCAGTTCGGCGAGCGACGCGCCAAGCAGCAGCCGGCAGGCGTGCTCCACGAGCGGCAGTCCGGTCGCCTTGGCGACGAAAGGCACGGTGCGGGATGCGCGTGGGTTCGCCTCGAGCACCCAGAGCTCACCGTCGTACAGCGCGAGCTGCAGGTTGAGCAGCCCGCGGACGCCGAGCCCGCGGGCGATCGCCGCCGCCGCCGCGCGGATCTCTTCCTCCAGCGCCGGCGTGACCGACGGTGCCGGGAGAACGCAGGCGGAGTCGCCGGAGTGCACGCCGGCCGGCTCGACGTGCTCGAGCACGGCTGCGACCCAGGCGCCCTCCCCGTCGCAGAGGGCGTCGACGTCGAGCTCGAGGGCGCCCTCGAGGAAGCGGTCGACGAGGCACGGCTCGTCCAGCTCGATCTCGGCCGCCGAGCGCGCGACGCGCATCCCTTGCCCGCCGAGCACGTGGTGCGGCCGGACGAGCACCGGGTAGCCGAGCCGGTCGCCGAGGGCACGCGCCTCGTCCCTGCCGGCGGCGACGCCCCAGGCCGGCGCGCGCAGGCCGAGCTCGTCCAGCAGCGCGGCGAAGCGGCCGCGGTCCTCGGCGGCGTCGATCGCCCCGAGCGGGTCGCCGAGCAGCGGCACGCCGGCGGCCGCGAGGCCGGGCGCCAGGCGCAGCGGCGTCTGGCCTCCGAGCGAGACGACGACGCCGAGCGGCTGCTCGAGCTCGCACACGTCCAGCACCCGCTCGAGCGTCAGCGGCTCGAGGTAGAGGCGGTCGCTCGTGTCGTAGTCGGTCGAGACCGTCTCCGGGTTCGAGTTGACGAGCACGGCCTCGTAGCCGAGGCGGCGAAGCGCCTGCGCTGCGTGGACGCAGCAGTAGTCGAACTCGATGCCCTGGCCGATGCGGTTGGGGCCACTGCCGAGCACGACCACGGCGCGTCCCGAGGGCTGCGCCGGCTCGTCGGCCTGCTCGTACGAGAGGTAGTAGTACGGCGTCTGCGCCTCGAACTCGGCGGCGCAGGAGTCGACCGCGAGCCGGCCGGGGGGCGGGCGGCGGCGGCGCACCTCTGCCTCCGGCACGCCGAGGAGCGCCGCGATCCGCGCGTCGGGCAGCCCGAACCGCTTGGCCGCGGCGACGTCGTGCGAGGCCACGAGCTCGCGCTCGGCCTCGGCGATCGCGCGCAGCTCGCCCGCCCAGTAGCGGTGGATGCCGGGGAGGTCGAGCTCCTGCCGCGCGGCCTCGAGCAGCGACTCCCAGCGCCCCGGGACCGGCTCCCCGCGACGGGCGAGGTCGACCTCGAGCGCCCCCTCGCGCCCATCGAGCGCCTTCAGAAACGCCTCGGGGAACGTGCGCCCGAGCCCGAGCGACTCGCCGACGGCGCGCATCTCGCTGCCGAGCACGGCCTCGCTGCCGGGGAACTTGGCGAAGTCGAAGCGCGGCGCCTTGACCGCGACGTAGTCGAGCGCCGGCTCGAACGCGGCCGTCGTCTGGCCGGTGATGTCGTTCGGGAGCTCGTCGAGCGTGTAGCCGACGGCGAGCAGCGCAGCGAGCTTCGCGATTGGGAAACCTGTTGCCTTCGAGGCGAGCGCCGAGGAGCGCGACACGCGCGGATTCATCTCGATCACGCGCAGGTCGCCGCCGGCGGGCTCGTACGCGAACTGGACATTGGCGCCGCCCGTCGCCACGCCGACGGCGCGCGCGCAGGTGAAGGCCGCCTCGCGCAGGCGCTGGTAGTCGGCGTCCGCGAGCGTCTGCTGCGGCGCCACCGTCCACGAGTCGCCGGTGTGGACGCCCATCGGGTCGAGGTTCTCGATCGAGCAGACGACGACGCAGTTGCCGCCGGCGTCCGACATGACCTCGAGCTCGTGCTCCTGCCAACCCTCGAGGAAGCGCTCGACGAGCACCTGGCCGATCGGGCTTCGCCGCAGGCCCTCGGCCACGGTCGCGGCCAGCGCGGCGCGCTCGAAGGCGATGCCGCCGCCGCCGCCGCCGAGCGTGAACGCGGGCCTGACGATCGCCGGGAGTGGGAAGTCCTCCGGCAGCTCGGCCGTCGACGAGACGATGACGCTCTCGGGCACGTCCAGCCCGGCGGCGCGCATCGTCGCCCGGAACGCCTCGCGGTCCTCGGCGCGGGTGATCGCGGCCACGTCCGCGCCGATCAGCTCGACGCCGTAGCGGTCGAGCACGCCCGCGGCGGCGAGCTCGGTGGCGAGCGTGAGCCCGGTCTGACCGCCCAGCGTCGGCAGCAGCGCGTCGGGCCGCTCCCGGGCGACGATCTCCGCGACCGTCTCGGCGTCGAGCGGCTCGAGGTAGGTCGCATCGGCCCACTCGGGGTCGGTCATGATCGTCGCCGGGTTGGAGTTGACGAGCACGACGCGGTAGCCCTCGCGACGCAGCACGCGGCACGCCTGGGCGCCGGCGTAGTCGAACTCGCACGCCTGGCCGATGCGGATCGGCCCGGAGCCGATGATCAGGATCGAGCGAAGGTCGGTGCGCTTCGGCACGCGGCGGCGATCCGGTCGAAGAAGGGCAGGGCGTCGAGCGGGCCTGGCGCCGCCTCGGGGTGGAACTGGACGCTGGCGAAGCCGTCGCCGGCGAGGCCCTCGATGCTGCCGTCGTTCAGGGACACGTGCGAGACGACGTCCTCGTCCTCGGCGCGGACGGCGAAGCCGTGGTTCTGCACGGTGACGAGCACGCGACCGGTGGCGAGCTCGCGTACCGGGTGGTTCGCGCCGCGGTGCCCGAAGGGAAGCTTGTAGGTCTCGAGGCCCAACGCGAGCCCGAGCAGCTGGTGGCCGAGGCAGATGCCGAAGAGCGGCACCTCGCCGAGCAGGTCGCGGATGACGCCGACGGGGCCGTCGAGGACGGCGGGGTCGCCGGGCCCGTTGGCGATCAGCACCGCGCCCGGCCGCTCGGCCAGGATCGCGCCCGCGTCCCAGTCGCCCGGGACGACGAGCGCCTCGAGGCCGGCGGCGGCCAGGCGGACGGGGATCGAGCGCTTGCAGCCGAGGTCGAGGACTACGACGCGGGGCCCGCTCCCGAGTTGGTAGGGCTCCGAGATCCCCACCGGGCGGCCGAGCGGCCTGCCGTCGATCGGCGGCTCGGCCAGCGCGCGCGCGTGGAGCTCGTCCGGCGGCGCCGTGCCGAGCGCGCAGCGGACGACCCCGTCCCGGCGGATGCGGCGCACGAGCGCGCGGGTGTCCACGTCGTCGAGCGCGACCACGCCCTGCTCCCGCAGCCAGGCGGCCCACGCCGGGCGCGCCGAGCGCATGACCACGCCCTCGGTCTGCACGCGAGGGGACTCGAGCCGGCGCAGGTCGACGCCGTAGTTGCCGACGAGCGGGTACGCGAAGCACAGCACCTGGGCGACGTAGCTCGGATCGGTAACGGCCTCCTCGTAGCCGGCCATGGCGGTCGTGAAGCAGGCCTCGCCGGCGGCGACCCCGGGTGCGCCCACGCTCCGCCCCGGAAAGACGGTGCCGTCCTCGAGCACCAGCTGCGCGTCCATTTGCATAACACGCGGAGTATTGCATACTATGCAGCATGGCGACGGCCGCGATCATCGGCTGCTCGGGGTACACCGGGCAGGAGACGCTCGACCGGGTGCTTGCGCATCCCGAGCTCGAGCTGGTCGCGCTCGGCTCCGACTCGCACGCAGGTGAGCCTGCGTCGGCTCTCGACGTGCGGCTCAACGGCGAGCTGCCGGGGCTCGTCGCCAACGAGGAGGCGCTCGCGGCGGGCGCAGACGTCCAGTTCTGGTGCCTGGGTCACGAGGAGGCCGCTTCCCTCCCGGCGCCCGCCGCGGGTGTCGTCATCGACCTGTCCGGCGCGCATCGCCTGCGCGACGCGTCGCTCTACGACGCCTGGTACGGGTTCACGCACCCGCGCGCCGGCGAGCTGGCCGAGTGGGAGTACGCGGTGCCGGAGCTCGGCGCCCCGACCGGCCGCCTCGTCGCCAATCCGGGCTGTTATGCCACGGCGGCGCTGCTCGCGCTCGCGCCGCTCGCGGGCGCGATCGAGGGTGGCTCGGTGATCGTCGACGGGAAGTCCGGCGTCTCGGGCGCCGGGCGGTCGCTCCGGGACTCCTCCCACGCCGGCTTCGTGCTCGAGAACGTGTCCGCGTATCGCGTCGGCGCCCATCAGCACGCGCCTGAGATCGAGCAGGCGCTCGGCCTGCCGGTGACGCTCGCGACGCATCTCCTGCCCGTGCGGCGCGGCCTGCTCGTCACCTGCTACGTCGACGGCCCCTTCGCGGAGCTGCAGGAGCGGCTTCTCGACGCCTACGGGTCGGCCGCCGCCGTCCGCGTCCTCCCCGAGGGCGCGACGCCCGAGCTGGCGCGCGTCCAGCACACGGACGCCGCCGAGATCGCGATCTTCCAGGACCGGGCGACCGGCCGCGCCGTCGTCGTGTGCGCGATCGACAACCTCGGCAAGGGCGCCGCCGGGCAGGCCGTGCAGAACGCGAACCTGGCCCTCGGCATCGAGGAGACGCTCGGCCTCCGGCTCGCGGGAGTGCTCGTATGACGTCACCGATTCGGCACGGAGCCGGCACAGATCCGTGCGCCTCTTCTCGGTACGGTTCGGTCAGGGATCCCGGGGGTCCCCTGGGAACAGTTGGGGCAACATCGGCGGGGCTGCGGGCGGTGGGCTCGTGAGCGTCACGGCTGCGGGCGGGTTCGTCGCGAGCGGTGTGCACTGCGGCATCCGCAAGCAGGCGCTCGACCTCGCGCTCGTGCGCTCGACCGTTCCGGCGGTCGGAGCGGCGATGTTCACCGTCAACCGCGTCCAGGCCGCGCCGGTCAAGGTCTCCCGCGAGCACCTTGAGCTCGCCGAGCCGCAGGCGATCGTCGCGAACTCGGGGAACGCCAACGCCGCCACCGGCATGCGCGGCGAGCTCGACGCGCGAGCGACCGCGGCCGAGACAGGGCGGCTGCTCGGGCTCGACGCCGAGCAGGTGATCGTGCTCTCCACGGGCGTGATCGGCGTGCCACTCCCGTTCGACCGCATCCGCGCAGGGCTGCCCGAGGCGGCCGCAGCGCTCGCCGCCGGCGGCGCCCAGGCCGCCGCGGAGGCGATCCTCACCACCGACACGCACACCAAGCAGGCAGCGGTCTCCCGCGACGGCTTCACCGTCGGCGGCATGGCCAAGGGCTCGGGGATGATTCATCCGGACCTGGCGACGATGCTGGCGGTGGTCACGACCGACTACCCGCTGGCGCCGGGCGAGGCTGCCGCCTTCCTCCGCCCCGCCGTCGACGACAGCTTCAACGCCATCTCGGTCGACGGAGAGTGCTCCACGAACGACGCCGTCTGCCTCCTCGCCAACGGCACCAGCGGCATCGAGCGGACGGAGGCGACCGACCACGCGTTCGCCGAGGTGCTCGCCGCCGTCTGCAGCGAGCTCGCGGGCCAGATCGTCGCCGACGGCGAGGGCGCCACCTTCCTGGCCGCGATCGACGTCCGCGGCGCGATCGACCGCGCGCAGGCGAAGGCCGTCGCCCGCCGTATCGCCACCTCGCCGCTCGTCAAAACGGCGCTCTTCGGGCGCGACGCCAACTGGGGCCGCGTCCTGGCCGCCGCCGGCTCGGCCCCCTACAACGGCGGCTACGCGCAGGTCGATCTCGACCGGCTCACCCTCGTCTTCAACGGCTCGACCGTGATCGACGCGGGCGCGCCGCAGGGTGCCGAGCCCGACCTCGAGGGCAGCGAGTGCCGCATCGAGCTCGACCTCGGCCTCGGCGACGGCAGCGCCAGCTACCTGACGAGCGATCTCTCGTACGACTATGTCCGGATCAACGCGGAGTACCGCTCGTGAGCGCGCAGCCCGTCGTCGTCAAGTGCGGGGGTGCCGTCGCCGCCGACGCCGCTGCGATCGTGCGGGAGCTGATCGCGACCGGACGGCCGGTGTGCGTCGTGCACGGCGCCGGCCCGCAGATCTCCACCGAGATGTCGCGGCGCGGCCTGCCGATCGAGTTCGTCGGCGGTCGGCGGGTGACCTCGCCGGCGGCGCTCGAGGTCGTGCGCGAGTCGATGGCTGCCGTCAACGCGGCCGTCTGCGCGTCGCTGCGCCCGCTCGCGCTGCCGCTCTGGGGCGACGCCATCGGCCTGCGGGCGACGCGCATCCCCGGCCTCGGCGAGGTCGGCGACCCCGAGCCCTGCGCTCCGGCCGCGGTGCTCGGCGCCCTGGCCGCCGGGCGTGTGCCCGTGATCGCGCCGCTCGCCGAGGGACCGCTCAACGTTAATGCCGACGAGGCCGCCGCCGCGCTCGCGGTCGGCCTCGACGCCGAGCGGCTCCTCTTCCTGACCGACGTGCCCGGCCTGCTGCTCGCCGGCGCGGTCGTCTCGCGCATCCGCGCCGACGAAGCCGTCGAGCTGCTCGAGCGAGGCGAGCTCGAGGGCGGCATCCTGCCCAAGCTCCGTGCGGCGGTGAGCGCGGCCCGCTTCGGCGTCCCCGCCGAGATCGGCCAGACGGCGGTGTCCGGATGACGCAGGCGACGCTGCCGCCGGCCGTGCTGCCGACCTACGCCCGCCTCGACGTGACGCTCGTCCGCGGCGAAGGCTCCTGGGTCTGGGACGACGCCGGCAGCCGGTACCTCGACCTCCTCGCCGGGATAGCCGTCGTCGGCCTCGGCCACCTCCACCCCGCGCCCCTCGCGGCCGCGCGCGAGCAGCTGGAGACCCTCTGGCACGTGTCCAACCTCTACTGGACGGAACCGATGCAGGCCCTCGCCGAACGGCTCTCCGAGCGCTTCGGCGGCGCCTCCGCGTTCTTCTGCAACTCCGGCGCCGAGGCCAACGAGGCGGCGCTCAAGTACGCGCGCAAGGCAACTGAGCGCGCCGGCTTCGTCGCGCTGCACGGTTCCTTCCACGGGCGGACGCTGGGCACGCTCTCGATCACGGGCCAGCCCGCAAAGCGCGACGCCTTCGAGCCGCTCGTGCCCGGGGCACGCTTCGTCGAGCCGAACGACGCCGACGCCCTGAGCGCGGCCGTCGATCGCGAGACCGCGGCAGTCGTGCTCGAGCCGATACTCGGCGAGGGCGGCGTCCGGCCGCTGACGCCCGAGTTCCTGGCCGCCGCACGGGCGATAGCCGACGAGCACGGCGCCCTCCTCATCCTGGACGAGGTACAGACGGGTGTCGGCCGCACGGGCACCTTCTTCGCCTGGGAGCAGGCGGGCGTCCGGCCCGACGCGCTCACGCTGGCGAAGGGACTGGCCAACGGGCTGCCGATCGGGTGCCTGCTCGTCGCCGACGACGCGCCGGCCGGCTTCGAGCCCGGCGACCACGCGTCCACCTTCGGCGGCAACCCGGTCGCGGCGGCCGCGGCGTGCGCCGTCTGCGACACGGTCGACGACGCGCTGCTCGCGGGCGTCGGCGAGCGCAGCTCGCAGCTCCGCACCGGCCTCGCGCGCATGGGAGCCGTCACCGAGGTGCGCGGGCTCGGGCTGCTGCTCGCCGCCGAGCTCGACCGGCCGGCCACGGGCGTCGTCGACGCCTGCCTGGAGCGCGGCCTGCTCGTCGGCACCGCCGGCGATCACGCGCTGCGGCTGACCCCGCCGCTGACTCTCTCCGCAGACGAGGCCGATCACGCGCTGACCATCCTCGATGAGGTGCTGGCGTGAAGCCGGGCGGAGCCGGGCTCCGCCCGGCGGGAGCCCGCGGCGGCGAGGGGTGGGCATGAAACCGGGCGTCGCGCAGGCTCCAGCCCGTCTTTCGGTCGTCGCTGCGGGTGCGGGGCCGGAGGGAACAGTGCAGAGGAGCACGGGCCCGGAGAGCACCGTGCACGCAGCGGCGACAGCCGCGGGCGGAGCCGGGCTCCGCCCGGCGGGAGCCCGCGGCGGCGAGGGGCGGGCATGACGAAGTTCGACCGGCAGGGGGCGATCCTCCGTCTCGTCCAGGAGCGCAAGCTGGCGACGCAGGAGGAGGTCGCCGCAGCGCTGCGCGAGGAGGGCATCGAGGCCGTGCAGACGACGGTCTCGCGCGACATCGCCCGGCTCGGGCTCGTCAAGGTGCGCGGCCGCGACGGCACGCTCGCCTATGCGCTGCCGGGCGCGGCGGACCTCGATCGACTGAGCGAGCTAACCGCTGCGTTGCGCCGTTGGGCGCTCGCGCTGACGCCCACCGGGAACCTGCTTGTGATCGGCACGCCGCCGGGCTATGCCAACGCGCTAGCCCGAGCGCTCGACGCAGCAGGGCTGCATGACATCGCGGGCACAGTCGCGGGCGACGACACGATCTTCATCGCCGCCCGCGAAGGAACGACCGGCGCCCAGCTAGCCGAAGAGCTCACCCACCACCTCTCGAACGGGGAAACCCCTGGTTCCCCCGTTGACCCCCTCCTTGCGAGCGTGGGCGGCCCTTCGGACGAAGCCGGAGCCGGCCCCTGGAGCGCTGCTTCCGCCGTTGCTCCTCCGCAGCGAGCCTCCCGCCGGGCAGAGCCCGGCTCCGGCGGCCACGCGCCCTCGCTCTCAGACGATCCAATCAAAGGAGCCATCCCATGACCAAGGCAGTGCTCGCGTACTCAGGAGGGCTCGATACGAGCTGCGCCATCTCCTGGCTCAAGGAGGACTACGGCTACGAAGAGGTGATCGCCGTGCTCGTCGACGTCGGCCAGGACGGCGACCTCGAGCCGGCCGTCTCTCGCGGCTACGCCGCCGGCGCCGACGACGTGATCATGCTCGACCGCAAGGATGAGTTCGCGAGCGACCAGGTCGCCAAGGCGCTGCTCGCGAACGCGCTCTACGAGGGCAAGTACCCGCTCGTGTCGGCCCTCTCGCGGCCCGTGATCGGCGAGGCGATCGGTGCGATCGCCCGCGACCTCGGCGCCGACGCGGTCGTCCACGGCTGCACCGGCAAGGGCAACGATCAGGTGCGCTTCGAGCTCGCGTTCAAGGCGACCTACCCCGGCGTGACGGTCGTCGCCCCGCTCCGCGACCGGGCCTGGACGCGCGACGAGGAGCTCGTCTACGCCGCCGAGCGCGGCATCCCGGTCGAGGCGAAGCCCGAGTCGCCCTTCTCGATCGACGACAACCTGTTCGGCCGCGCGATCGAGGCCGGCGTGCTCGAGGACCCGTGGGCAGCGCCGCCCGAGGAAGCCTTCGCGCTGACCGTCGCCCCGTCGGCCGCCGCCCCTGCTGCTCGACGTCGTCGTCGGCTTCGAGGCCGGGCTCCCCGTCTCGCTCGACGGCGAGGAGCTGCCGCTCGCACGACTCGTCGCCGAGCTCAACGCGCTTGCCGGCGAGCGTGGCGTCGGCCGAATCGACATGATCGAGAACCGGGTCGTCGGCATCAAGAGCCGCGAGCTCTACGAGGCTCCTGCGGCGCTGACGCTCATGCAGGCGCACGCGGCGCTCGAGGATCTCGTGCTGACGAAGGCGGAGGCGGACGCCAAGCGGGAGCTGGAGCCGAAGTGGGCCCAGCTCGTCTACGACGGCTTCTGGTTCAGCCCTGTGCGGGTCGCCTACGACGCCTTCTTCACCGAGACGCAGCGGCTCGTCGACGGGCGACGTGCGTGTTCGCCTCGAGGCAGGCTCCGCGATCGTCACCGGCCGGCGCTCGCCGAACGGGCTCTACGCCGAGTCGCTCGCCTCCTACGGCGAGGGCGAGACGTTCCCGCACGAGGCGTCGGAGGGCTTCATCGCCCTGCTCGGGCTCGAGGCCAGGCTCGCCGCCGCGCGCGGCCGGGCCCAGGCGCCGGTGGCGTGACCGTCTGGGGGGCGCGCACCGGCACCGCGCTCGACGAGCGCGTCTGGGCGTTCCTCGCGGCCGACGACGCCGAGCTCCTGCCCTACGATCGCCGCGCGAGCCTCGAGCACGCGCGGCGGCTCGAGGCTGCGGGACTGCTGACGGCGGCCGAGCTCGCCGAGATCGAGGCCGGGCTGGCCCGGATCGGCTCGGCCGACCTGCAACCGGGCGACGAGGACGTGCACTCCGCGATCGAGCGCGAGCTCGGCGAGCTCGGCCGCAAGCTCCACGCAGGACGCTCGCGCAACGACCAGGTAGCGGCGGCCATGCGCCTCTACGTCGAGGACGCGTGCGCGGAGGCCGTCGGCACGATCGAGGAGCTGGCGCGGACGATCCTCCACCGCGCCGGCGAGCACGCCGAGACGCCGCTCCCCGGGTACACGCACCTGCAGCGCGCCCAGCCGGTCACCGTCGGCCACCACCTGCTCGCCTGGACCGAGATGCTCGACCGCGACCGGGCCCGGTTCCGCTTCGCGGCCGGGCAGGCGGCCCCCTCACCGCTCGGCGCCGGCGCGCTGGCCGGCTCGACGCTCCCTCTCCCCCAGCCCGCGAACGGCATGCGCAACTCGCTCGACGCCGTCGCCGACCGCGACTTCGCGCTCGACTACCTCTACGCGTGCGCGACGCTCTTCTCGCACCTCTCGCGGATCGGCGAGGAGCTCTGCCTGTGGGCGTCGGCCGAGTTCGCGTTCGTGCGGCTTCCCGCCGAGGCGGCGACGGGCTCGTCGATGATGCCGCAGAAGCTCAACCCGGACGTGGCCGAGCTCGTGCGGGGCAAGGCGGGCACGGCGCTCGGGCGCCTGGCGGGGCTGCTCGCCGTCGTCAAGGGGCTGCCGCTCGCCTACGACCGCGACCTGCAGGAGGACAAGACGCCGGTCTTCGCGGCGCGGCGCGACCTCGCCCTCGCACTGCCCGCGCTTGGCGTCCTGATCGCGGGCCTGGACTTCGACGCCGAGCGGCTGGCGTCGGCCTGCGCCGACCCGCTCCTGACGGCGACCGACGCCGCCGAGGCGCTCGTCGCCGCCGGCACGCCCTTCCGCGACGCCCACGAGCAGGTCGCCACCCAGGTGCGGGACGGCTCGTTCGCCGGTGTCCCGCCGCGGCCGCGCGCCGCGCCCGGCCCCGGAGGCGTCCGCGAGGCGCTCGCCGAGGCGACAATGCGCTTCGGTGCTCCCGACATTTCCTGACACCGCCGCGCTCGAGGGCGACGAGCTCACCCTCGGCGGCGTACGCACGAGCGAGCTGGCGGACGGCTTCGGCACGCCGCTGCTCGTGCTCTGCGAGCAGACGCTGCTCGACCGCGCGCGCGCCTACCGCGCAGCCGCGCCCGACGCGCTCGTCGCCTACAGCGTCAAGGCACTGCCGAACCTGGCCGTGCTGCGGCTGCTCGCCGGCGAGGGCCTCGGCGCCGACGTCTCCACCGCCGGCGAGCTGGAGTACGCGCTACGCGCCGACGTCGACCCCGCCCGGATCGTCTTCCACGGCAACAACAAGGCGGACGAGGAGATCGAGGCCGCTGCAGCGGCGGGTATCGGCTACCTCGTCGTCGACGCCGCCGACGACATCGGGCGCGCTGCAGCGGCAGGCGCCGGCCCCGTGCTCGTCCGAGTGACGCCGGGGATCGACGCCGACACCCACGACGCGGTGCGGACCGGCCACCACGGCTCCAAGTTCGGCCTGCCGCCCGACGACGCGCTCGAGGCCGTCGGTGCCGCCCGCGAGGCCGGTCTCGAGGTGGCGGGGCTGCACCTGCACCTCGGCTCCCACCTGCGCGACTCGCTGGCCGCGCGCATGAGCGTCGACTGGCTCGCCGCCTTCGCCGCCGACTGCCGCGAGCAGCTCGGCTGGACGCCGGCGGTGGTCGATCTGGGCGGCGGGCTCGGCATCCAGTACGTCGAGGAGGAGCGGCCGCCCGCGATCGGCGAGTTCGTTGCGGCGCTGCTCGGCAGGCTCGAGCACGAGTGGCACCGGCACGACCTGCCCGCACCGCGGGTGATCCTCGAGCCCGGCCGCTCGCTGGTCGGCCCCGCCGGCGTCACCCTCTACCGCGTCGGCGTCGTCAAGCGCGCCAGCGAGGCGACGACGTACGTGGCGATCGACGGCGGCATGTCGGACAACCCGCGGCCGCAGCTCTACGGCGCCCGCCACACGGTCGTGCTCGCCGGACGCCCTCGGTCCGAGCCCGACGGCTTCTACACCGTGTGCGGCAAGCACTGCGAGTCGGGCGACGTGCTCGCCGAGCGCGTGCCGCTCCCCGCCCCGCGCCGCGACGACCTGCTGGCGGTGGCGGCGACCGGTGCCTACACGCTCTCGATGGCCTCGAACTACAACGGCGTCCCTCGACCCGCTGCGGTGCTCGTCGGCAACGGCGAGGCGCGCCTGGCGCGGCGGCGCGAGACGCTCGACGACCTGCTCGCGGTCGAGGTCGGCTAGTCGGCGGCGAGCCCCGGCCGCACGAGCCGGGGCGGCGCGACGAGGCGAGCGTCCTTCACCGGCGGGTTCACGGGCGGGCTGAGCGGTGAGGCACCGAAGGAGCGCTCGACCTGGCCTGCTGGAGGCACGCCGTACAGCGTCGTCCGCTGCCGCGGCTCGCGGCCGATCGCACGGATCGTCTCCTCCATGCGCTCGGGCGGCACCTCCTCGCCGTGGCTGGCACCGGCCGCGCGCGAGATCGACTCGTTCATCAGCGTCCCGCCGAGGTCGTTGCAGCCGGCCCGCAGCGCTACCTGACCCCCGTCGAGGCCGAGCTTCACCCAGGAGGCCTGGATGTTGGTGATGTGCGGGTGGAGAGCGAGCCGCGCGACCGCGTGCAGCAGGATCGCCTCGCGGAAGGTCGGCCCCGGGCGCGCGCGGCCCTTGAGGTAGATCGGCGCCTCCATGTGCACGAACGGCAGCGGCACGAGCTCCGTGAAGCCGCCGGTGCGCCGCTGCAGGTCGCGCACGCGGAGCAGGTGGCGGGCGACGTGGACCGGGCGCTCGACGTGCCCGAACATGATCGTCGCCGTCGAGCGCAGTCCGACTCCGTGCGCGGTCTCGTGCACCCGCAGCCACTGCTCGGTCGTGACCTTGTCCGGGCAGATGATCCGGCGAACCTCGTCGTCGAGGATCTCGGCCGCGGTGCCCGGCAGCGAGGCGAGCCCGGCGTCGCGCAGCTCGGCCAGGTATCGCGCCAGCGGGAGCCCGAGCGTGGCCGCGCCTTGCCAGATCTCGAGCGCCGAGAACGCGTGCATGTGCAGGCCCGGCACGGCCTCCTTCACCGCTCTGCACACGTCGAGGTAGTGCCGGCCGGTGAAGCCGGGATGGATCCCGCCCTGCAGGCAGATCTCGGTGGCGCCGCGCTCCCACGCCTCCTCGGCGCGGCGCACCACCTCCGCGTTCGGCACCAGGTAGGGGCGGCCACGCAAGCTGGCCGCGAGCTTGCCCTTCGAGAAGGCGCAGAATCCGCACCGGAAGTAGCAGACGTTGGTGTAGTTGACGTTGCGCGTGACGACGTAGGTGACGGCGTCGCCGTTGACGCGGCGTCGAAGGTCGTCCGCGGCCGCGCACACAGCTGCCGCCTCGGGCCCGCGCGCCTCGAGCAGGGAGACGGCATCGTCCTCGCCCAGCTCCTCCCCCCGCTCGACCTTCGCGAGCGCCCGCCCCACCCCCGTCCGCGCGTGAGTCGTCACAGATCTGGCACCCACGTGTGCGTCCTTCCCGGCTAGGCTCGCAGCGGGGAGGAGGCTCCGGGCGCCTTCGGCCTGGGGCGGCGAGTCGGAGCCTGAGGACATTTCTCCGGCGGACGGGTGCGCCAGCCTGGCGTTACCGAACGGCGGTGGCTCGGAGGGAGTCGGGCGGCGGCGTGGAGCACCCTCCTCGCGCCCGAGCAGTGCATCAGCCTCGGCCTTCGGCACGGGCGTCGCCGCGCCAGCGGACCACGCCTTTCCGCGCGCGAGCCCGCTTGCGTCCGACCGGCGCAGCGTCGCGTTCACGACGCCGTCGTCGAGCCACCGCGCGGCATCGTGGACGTACGCCGGGTACACGGGTAGCCGCGGCGCGAGCTCGAGGCCCGCCGCGCGCGTCGCCCGATCGAGCGCCGCGATCGCCGGCCACGGGGCCTCGGGGTTGACGTGGTCGACGGTCACGGGCGAGATCCCGCCCCAGTCGTCGATGCCGGCCTCGAGCAGCCGGCCGAACCCGGCGTAGCTCAGGTTCGGCGGCACCTGGACGCTGACCTCGGACCCGAGGATCAGCCGCGCGATGGCGGCGCTCCAGAGCAGCTCGTCGAGCGACGGCTCCGCGTGGCCCGCCATGCGCGTGCCGGGCTTGGCGCGGAAGTTCTGGACGATCACCTCCTGCACGTGCCCGTGACGCTCGTGCGCAGCCTGGATCGCGAGCAGCGCCTCGATCCGCTCGGCGCGCGTCTCGCCGATGCCAATCAGGACTCCGGTCGTGAAGGGCACCTTCGCCTCGCCGGCGGCCTCCAGCGTCTCCAGGCGTGCGGCCGGCAGCTTGTCGGGCGAGCCGAAGTGGGGGCCGCCGCGCGCGGACAGCCGCGCCGACGTCGTCTCCAACATCAGCCCCTGCGAGACGCTCACTTGCCGGAGGGCGAGCAGGTCGCCGCGCGAGAGCACGCCGGGGTTGAGATGCGGCAGCAACCCGGTCTCGTCGAGCACGAGCCGGGCGCAGCGCGCCAGGTACTCGAGCGTCGTCTCACATCCGAGCGCCGCCAGCTCGTCCCGCGCTGCCCGGTAGCGCCTCTCGGGCTTGTCGCCGAGAGTGAAGAGCGCTTCATGGCAGCCCGCTGCCGCGCCCGCGCGAGCGACGCCCAGCACCTCCTCCTCCGACATGTACGCCCGCTCGCCACGCCGCGGCGGCCGCGCGAACGTGCAGTAGTGGCAGACATCGCGGCAGAGCTTCGTCAGCGGGATGAACACCTTCGGCGAGTAGGTGACGAGTCCACTCCGGCGGCCACGCTCCCTGACGGCTCGCGCCGCCTCGCAGATCGTCGTGACCGGCGCGTCGACGAGAGCCAGGGCGTCGCCGGCATCCGGTCGCGCACCACCGGTCGCCCGTGCCAGGCTCTCCCGCCACCGCATGAGGAGAGCTTACGGTCCTGCGCCGCGGCCGCTCGGGCTTGGGCGGCCGCACCCAGCCTCGTCACCGGCACACATTCGCCACTGAACCGGCACCCGACCGCCGTCCGTCCGTCCGTCCTCGCGACGGTGGAACCGGGAGGTGGGCCGGGCCCCCGAGCGGGACATGACCCTGCCGGATCTGGCCTAGGGGCTAGGCGGCGGGAGTCCCGGCGAGTGCAGAGGGGTCGGTGACGGGCGCCAGGCATGCGAAGCGCTCGCACACATAGACCGCCGGGCGGCCGTCCACGGTGTCCTTGCCCACAAGCAACGGCACGCCCTGCGCCCGCTCGTCGCCGAGCCCCTCCGACCAGGCCACGACCGTATCCGGCTGCCACCGCGCCAGCGCCGCCCGGGCGAGCTCGCGCGTCGCCTCCTCGCCGCGGGGGCCCACGATCGCGAGCTCACGCGGCGGCGAGAGGTGGAGATCCAGCACCACGAGTGAATGCCCGAACGCTGACGGCACCCGCTCGAGCCCGCCCCGCACCAGCCGCAGCACACCGACCGCCCGGCGCTCGAGCTCGGCGTCGCCGTCGATGCGGCTGAGCCGCAGCAGCACGTAGGCGAGCATCGCGTTGCCGCTCGGCGTCGGGTGGTCGTCGAGCTCCTTCTTGCGCGCAACAAGCTGCTCGCCCTCACTCGACCCGTGCCAGAACCCGCCCCGCTCGTCGTCGGCGAACAGCTCGACCGCGAGCAGCGCCAGCCGCCGCGCCTCCTCGAGCCAGCGCCCGTCGCCGTCGGCAGCGTGCAGCTCGAGCAGGCCGTTCGCGACGTCGGCGTAGTCCTCGAGCACGCCGGCATGCTTCGCCTGCCCGGCCCGGAACGTCCGCGCGAGCCGCCCGTCGCCGGTCGACACCTCCCCGAGCAGGAACTCCGCGAGCCGGCGCGCGCGGGCGAGCCAGTCCGGGCGCTCGAGCCGCAGCGCCGCCTCGGCGAGCGCCGCGAGCATCAGCCCGTTCCAGGACGCGACCGCCTTGTCGTCGCGCGCCGGCTGCGGCCGCCGCTCGCGCACGGCGAGCAGCCGCGCGCGCTCGTCGGGGGTGAGCCGGCCGCGCAGGATCGAGCGGCCGTGCTCGAACGGCTGCAGCAGCTCCTCGCGCCCCTCCCCAAGCTCGGCCGCGAGCTCGTCCGGCGTCCACGTGAAGGTGAGCCCCTCGACCCCGTCGGTGTCGGCGTCCTGGGCCGAGGCGAAGCCGCCCTCGTCGAGCGACAGCTCGCGCAGCACGTACTCGACCGTGCGCTCGGCCACCTCGCGGTAGCGCGCCTCCCCCGTGACGGCCCAGCCGTGCAGGTAGGCGCCGGCGAGCAGCGCGTTGTCGTACAGCATCTTTTCGAAGTGCGGCACGAGCCAACGTGCGTCCACCGAGTAGCGATGGAAGCCGCCGCCGACCTCGTCCCACATGCCGCCGAGCGCCATCCCGTCCAACGTGCGCGTCGCCAGCGCGAGCGAGAGGTCGTCGCCGAAGCGCCTGTGCGCGCGGAGCAGGAACTCGAGCGCCGAGGCGGGTGGGAACTTGGGCGCACCGCCGAAGCCGCCCCACTCGGGATCGAACGAGCGGCCGAGCGCCGCGACCGCCTCGCGCAGCACCGCCTCGGTCAGCGGCTCGGAGGACGCCTGCACCTCGCCCGAGCGGCGGACCGCCTCGACGAGCTGCGCCGCCGACCGCCCCACCGCCTCACGCCGCTCCCGGTACGCCTCGGCGACGGCGGTCAGCACCTCGCGAAACGCCGGCATCCCGTGGCGCGGCTCGGGCGGGTAGTAGGTGCCGCCGTAGAACGGCTCCCCCTCCGGCGTCAGGAACACGGTCATCGGCCAGCCCCCGTGCCCGGTCAGCGCGACGACGGCGTCCATGTAGAGCGAGTCGACGTCCGGACGCTCCTCACGGTCGACCTTGACGTTGACGAACAGCTCGTTCATCAGGCGCGCCGTCTCGTCGTCCTCGAACGACTCGTGCGCCATCACGTGGCACCAGTGGCAGGCGGAGTAGCCGATCGAGAGCAGGATCGGCCGGTCGTCACGCCGCGCCCGCTCGAACGCCTCCTCGCCCCAGGGCAGCCAGTCGACCGGGTTGCCCGCGTGCTGGAGCAGGTACGGGCTCGTCTCGGCGGCCAGCCGGTTCACGCCTGTCTCGGTCACGCGAGCCAGCGTAACCGCGGCCGGCTAGACCATCGCCGGGCCCTCGGCCGCTTCGGCCGGCACCTCCTCGCGGCGGATCAGGGCGATCGCCGCGAGCGTCGCCGCCACCCAGAGCCCGAACCCGACCCAGAAGCCCCACGCGAACCCGCCCGTGAAGGCGAGCGGCGGGGAGTCGCCCTGTCCGAGCAGCGTCTCGGCGTGCGTGAACGCGACGGTCGAGATCACGGCGACGCCGATTGCGCCGCCGATCTGCTGCGACGTGTTGATGAGCCCGGACGCAAGTCCCGCCTCGTGCCACTCCACGCCGGCGAGCGCCGCGATGTTGATCGGGATGAACGAGAACGGGATGCCGATCCCCACCATCACGAACCCGGGCAGCAGGTCGGCCACGTAGGTGCCGTCGGTCGAGATCTGCGTGTACCACAGCATCCCCGCGACGAGCAGCAGCATTCCGGCGACCAGCACCGGCTTCGGCCCGAACCGCGTCGAGAGCGCCTGCGCGGGAGCGGCGAACACCACGGCGGTGCCCGCCGTCGCCAGGAAGCCGACACCTGTCTGGAGCGACGAGAACCCGAGCACCTGCTGCATGTAGAGCGTCAGCAGCAGGAAGTGCCCGAAGATCCCGCCCGCGTGCAGCACGGCGACCACGTTGGCGGCGCTCAGCAGGCGGTTGCGGAAGATGCCGAGCGGAACGAGCGGAGCCCGGTGTCGCAGCTCGACGACGATGAACGCCGCGAGCAGCGCCACGGCCAGGATCAGCAGCAGCACCGTGCGTGCGGAGCCCCAGCCGACGTCGGGCGCCTCGGAGATCGCGTACACGAGCAGGACGAGGCCGGTGGTGGCCAGCAGAGCGCCGAGCGGGTCGTAGCTCCGCGACACGTCCTCCCGGCGGCTCTCCCGCACGAGGCGGCGTGTCAGCGCGAGCGCCGCCAGCCCGACCGGCACGTTGACGAAGAAGATCCACTCCCAGCCCAGGTACTTGGTGAGCACCCCGCCCATGAGCACGCCCGCCGCGGCGCCGCTGCCGCCCACGGCGCCCCAGGCCCCGAGCGCCTTGTTCCGCTCGGCGCCCTCGGTGAACGTCGTCGTGATGATCGAGAGCGCGGCCGGCGAGAGCAGCGCCGCCCCGAACCCCTGGATCGCGCGTGCCGCGATCAGCATGACGTCGTCCGTCGCGAGCCCGCAGAGCAGCGAGGCGGCCGTAAAGATCGCCACCCCGATCATGAACAGGTTGCGCCGGCCGAGCAGGTCGGCAGCGCGGCCACCCAGCAGCAGGAAGCCGCCGAAGGTCAGCGAGTAGGCGGTGATGACCCACTGCAGGTTGTCCTCGGCGAACTCGAGGTCACGGCCGATCGACGGCAGCGCGACGTTCACGATCGCGATGTCGAGGACGACCATGAAGAAGGCCGCGCACAGCAGCGCCAGCGCCTTCCAGCGGCGGGGGTCGGGGGCGGCTTGCGACATGCGACGGCTCCTCTCGGCGGGGTCTGCGGCGGACAAACGCGCGGCTCGGAGACCCTATTCCGCGGGGCCTGTGCGGTACAGCTGCCCCGGCAGGTCGCGGCCGAGCAGGCCGGCGACCCAGGCTGCGACCTCGGTCAGCGCGGCCAGGTCGATGCCGATCTCGACACCTTCTCCCGCGAGCAGGTAGACGAGATCCTCGGTCGCGACGTTGCCGGTCGCGCGCGGCGCGAACGGGCAGCCGCCGAGCCCGCCCACCGAGGCGTCGAGCACGGTGGCGCCCGCCTCGAGTGCCGCCAGCGCGTTCGCGTAGCCGCTGTTTCGCGTGTTGTGGAAGTGGCCGCCCGTAACCCGTCCGAGCGCGGCGACCCGTGCGGTCAGCCGCCGCACCGGCGTCGGCGTGGCGACGCCGATCGTGTCCGCGAGCACCAGCTCGTCCGCGCCGGCGGCGGCGAGCGCCTCGGCCACCTCGGCGACGCGACCCTCGTCCACGGCTCCCTCGAAGGGGCAACCCCAAGCGACGCTTACCGTGGCCGTCGACGGCCGCCCGTCCGCGGCGGCACGATCGAGCACGCGGCCGAGCTGTGCGAGCGCGTCGCGCACCGGCATGCCGGCGTTCCGCTCGCTGAACGAGTCCGTGGCCGCCACCGTGACGTTGACCCGGCGAAGACCGGTCTCGCGCAAGCGCTCGTAGCCGCGCTCGTTGAGGACGAGGCCCGACAGCTCGGCGCCCCCAACCGGCTCGGCCGCCGCGACGACCTCCTCCGCCCCGGCCATCTGGGGCACGCGATCGGCGCGCACGAAGCTCGCCGCCTCGATGCGGGGAACTCCGGCTGCCGCGAGGCGACGGATCAGCTCCGCGCGCGTCGCCGGCGCCAGCACGTCGGGCTCGTTCTGGAGACCGTCACGCGGCCCGACGTCGCAGACGGTGACGCCCACGGGGCCAGCCTAGACGCGGCGGGCGACGGCCTACGCCGCCGCGACCGTCTCGCCGCCGAACGCGCGGCAGGCGTCGGCCGCGACCTCTGCGAACGCACGCGCTGCGGGCGAACGGTAGCGGTCGCGATGCCAGAGCAGCACCAGCCGCCGCGGCGGGACGACGCCCTCGAGCGGCAGCGCGACGCAGGTCGGATCATGCGGGTCGACCGTCAGCCGCGGCACGACCGCGACGCCGAGGCCGGCCGACACCATCGCCTGGACGATGCCGTTGTCATCCGAACGGAACACGTACTCCGGCCTCAGCCCACGCTCCTCGAAGTGCGACTGGAGGATCGCGATCGACCGGCACTGGCGAAAACCGATCAGCGGCAGCTCAGCGATCTCGGCGAGCCTCGGCGCGGTCGAACGCGCGGCGAGCGGCGAGTCGGCCTGCACGAGCAGCACGTACGGGTCGCGCAGGAGGTCGGTGGTCTCGAACGGCCCCTCCCAGAGGCTGTAGTCGGCGAACGTCAGGTCGAGCTCGCCGCGCTCGATCAGGTCGAAGAGCTCCTGGTCGACGCTCGCCTCGGTGATGCGCAGGTCGACGCGGGGCCAGTCGGCGCTGAAGCGGCGAATCACCGCCGGGAGAATCCGCTGGCCGATGCTCTGATACGCGCCGACGCGCAGCGGCCCGGCCTCACCTGCCGCAAGCGCCTCCAGGTCGGCCTTGGCGGACTCGAGCCGCGCGACGATCGCTTGCGCATGGCGGAGCAGCAGCCGGCCGGCCTCGGTCAGCGACACCGGCTTCGGCCCGCCGGGGCGCTCGATCAGCTGCTCGCCGACGGCGCGCTCGAGTGACGCGATCTGCTGCGAGACGGCCGACTGGGTGTAGCCGAGGGACGCCGCTGCGCGACCGAAGGTGCCGGTCTCCGCAATTGCCCGGAGTGCGGCAAGATGCCGCAGCTCGACTCCATGCCATCTATCAGGCTGCATGATCAATACCAGATGATACTCGATTTGCCGTAATAGATCCCGACAGCCATGCTGGGTGCATGACCGGCACGATCCTCATCCTCGCCTTCCTCCTCCTGACTGGGCCGCTCGCCCTGATAGCGGGCGCAGACTCCCGGCGCGACGGGCGTCAGCTCTAGGCGGCCCGTGGCACTCGCGCCGGGCACGCGCGGCCTGGCCGTCGCCGGCGGGCTCGCCATCGTCTACGTCGTCTGGGGCTCCACCTACACGGCGATCGCCTTCGGGCTGGAGACCATCCCTCCGCTCCTGCTCGCAGGCACCCGCTTCCTCGCCGCAGGAGCCCTGCTCTACGTCGTCATGCGCGCCACCTCGGCGCGCGCCGTGCGGCCGACCGGCCGCAACTGGCTGGCGGCGGCACTGACCGGCACGCCGCTGCTGGCGCTCGGCAACGGGGGCGTCGTCTGGGCGCAGCAGCGGGTGCCCTCGGGGATCGCGGCGCTGCTCGTGGCGACGGTCCCGCTCTGGATCGCCGCGCTCGACCGGCTCGTGTTCGGCCGCCGCCTCGACCGCCGCAGCGTGGTCGGGCTTGCCCTCGGCTTCGGCGGGATCGCTCTGCTGGTCGATCTCGGCGGCACCGGCGGGACCGACGTGATCGGCTCGGTCGCGCTGGTGCTGGCGGCGCTGAGCTGGGGCATCGGCACGCTGCTGGCGCGCGGTGCAGCGCTGCCCGCCCAGATCCTGCTCGCTGCCTCGATGCAGATGCTGGCGGGCGGCGCCGTGCTCACAGTCGCCGCCGCGCTCAGCGGAGAGCTCGGAGACGTCGGCGCGCTCAGCGCCCGCTCCGTCGGCGGCTGGGCCTACCTCGTCGTCTTCGGCTCGATCGTCGCCTTCAGCGCCTACGGCTGGCTGCTGCGCGTCGCGCCCACGTCGCTCGTGGCCACCTACGCGTTCGTGAACCCGGTCGTCGCGGTGCTGCTCGGCTGGCTCCTGCTCGGCGAGTCGCTCGCCCTTCGCACCCTCGTCGCCGGCGCCGTCATCGTGGTCGGCGTTGCCCTGATCGTCACCGGCACCGCCCGGGCCACCCGGCCCGCGCGCGAGCAGCGCCGCCGGCTCGCCGCCGAGCCGAGCTCCGCCTAGACGTCAGGCGAAGCGCTCGCCGCGCGTCTCGCGCCCGAGCGCGAACGCGACCACCCCGCCGCCCACCATCACAAAGGCGACGAAGAGCAGCGACCAGGTCGAACCGCCCGTCCAGTCACGGAGGGCGCCGAAGATGTAGGGGCCGGAGATGGCCGCCGCCTTCCCCACCCCCTCGACGAGGCCGAACGCCGTCGAGCGCAGCCGGGTCGGAAAGAGCTCGGCCGTGTACGGGTAGACCGCGCCCCAGGCGCCGAGGTTGAAGAAGCCGACGAAGAAGAGGGCGCCGACGTACAGCTCGCGCGTGTCCGCGAGCGCGAAGACGAGCCCGGAGACGCCGCCGAGCAGCAGGAACGTGACGAGCGTCGGCTTGCGCCCCACCTTCTCGACGAGCCACAGCGCCGCCAGGTACCCGGGGAACTGCGACAGCGCCGACAGCGCGAGCACGGCGTAGACGTTCAGCTCGAACTCGCTCAGCTTGACCTCGAACGGCAGCCAGAGGAAGAGCCCGTAGTACGAGATGTTGAGCGCGATCCAGACCGCGAGCATCATCGCCGCAGTCCGGCGCAGCCCCGGCGCGACGACCTCGCGCAACGACGAGCGCTGCTCGGGCTGCGCCTCGATCGTGTCCTCGTCGACGCGCTCGCCGGTGATCTGCTCGAGTACGTCGGCCGCCTCGCGCCGCCGCCCCTTGCGGGCGAGGAAGTAAGGGCTCTCCGGCAGCGTCAGCCGGGCGACGAAGGCCATGAAGGCCGGGAACGAGGCGGCGAGGAAGAGCCAGCGCCAGGCGTTGTCACCACCGATCAACTCGAGGAAGACGTACGAGAGCCCGGTCGCGAGCAGAAGCCCGACCGGCCAGAAGAAGTCGAGCAGGACGAGCAGGCGCCCGCGACGCTGCGGCGGCAGGTACTCGGCCAGGAGCGACGGATCGACCACCAGCATCCCGCCCAGGCCGAGACCGGCGAGGAAGCGCAGCGCCATGATCGACCACGGCCCCCAGGCGAGCGCGGTCAGGGCGGTGAAGACCGCGTACCAGAGGATCGCCCCCTGGAAGATGCCGCGGCGCCCGACCCGGTCGGCAAGCCGCCCGAGCACGAGGCTGCCGACGAGCGAGCCGGCGAGCGCGGCGCTGTTGACAAGCCCCTGCCAGGTTCCGTTCAGGTTCCACAGCCCGTAGAAGATCGGGGCGACGAAGCCGACGAGCAGGATCTCCATGGCGACGAACGTCCAGGCGCCGCCGGTGACGAGGATGGCGCGCTTGTGGAAGCGCGAGAGACCGCCGCGCCGGAGGACGTCCTCGACGTCGAGGCGAGTCCCGGGGGCGGCTGCGGCGGCGCTCGTCATGGTCGCATCAGCTAGGTTTTCGCCTCAGAGTCGAAAACCTCCGGCCCACTCTAGCACCGAAGATCCGAGCAGCGATGCGCACCCGTCCCACCCACGTCACGCTCGCGGTCGTCCTGCAGGTCAGGGACGGCCGCCTCTCGGCTCTGCTCTGGGAGCGGGCGCGCGACCCCTTCGCGGGGCAATGGGCGCTCCCGGGCGGCTATCTCGGCGAGCGCGAGACGCTCGAGGACTCGATCCGGCGGCACCTCGCCCACAAGGTCGACGTCCGCGAGCTGGCGCACATCGAGCAGCTGGAGACGCGCAGCGCGCCCGACCGCCATCCCGGCGAGTGGCAGCTCGCGACCGCCTACCTCGGCCTCGTCCCGACGGTCGCCGACCCGCAGGTGCCGGCCGACACGCGCTGGCACCCGGTCGACGACCTGCCGCCGCTCGCCTTCGACCACGAGGCGATCACGCTCTCCGGGCGCGAGCGCCTGCGCGCGAAGCTCTCGTACACGAACGTCGGCTTCGCCCTCGCGCCGGCCGCGTTCACGATGTCCGAGCTGCGCGAGATCTACGCCGCCGCGCTCGGCTACCCGGTGTCGGCGACCAACCTGCAGCGCGTGCTGCTCCGCCGCGGCCTGCTCGAGCCGACCGGCGAGCGGCGCGCCCCCGGCCGCACCGGCGGCAGGCCGGCCGCGGTGCTCGCCTTCCGCTCCCGCGAGCTCGAGGTGACCGACCCGTTCGCGGTGCTGCGTCCGCCGTCGGCGTAGGCGGAGGTTTCGCCGAGGGCCCGGATCTGGAATCCTGCCGCCGTGGACGATCCCGGCGACTCGGTCGAGCAGGAGGCACGCCAGGTCGCACGCGGCCGGCGCTGGTACTCGCCGTTCGCCGTGATCGGCGGCGTCGCCGCGCTCGTGTGGACGGTCGCCGGGCTGATCATCGCGGTCGCCCTCCTGATCTGGATCTTCGGCTGACCTGTTTGCCCTCCGCGGGCCTGTCCCGTACCCTGTGAGGGTCAAGCCCGCGACGAGAGGAGGAGCGACGTGATGACGACGACTGCACCCACGGCTCCCCGTCGCAGGGCGCACGCGCCGAGCTAGTCCCGGCGGCTCTCCGGAACACCGCGCCCTGCACTGGGCCGTGCCGTGCCTCCGCACGCGGAGGCGTCCTGTTCCGTCTGAGAGGAGACCACCAGTGCCAAGCAGCCCCGACGCTCTCGCCGCCCTCGGCTGGAGCGACCACTTCGACAGTGCCTTCGGGCCACACCGCGACGCCGGCCTCGAGCCGGCCCGGGTCGCGACGCAGAGCCACGGCCTCTACCGCCTGCTCTCTGCTAGCGGTGAGCACCGCGCCGAACGCGCGGGCAGGCTCAACCACGTCTCCGACCCGGTCGACCGCCCCGCCGTGGGCGACTGGGTGGCCGCCGACCTGCGCGACGACGGCTCGGCCACCATCCATGCCGTCCTGCCGCGGCTCACCGTGTTCCTGCGCAAGGAGGCCTCCGGCGTCTCCGACCGCACGCAGGAGCAGGTCGTGGCGGCGAATGTGGACACGGTGTTCCTCGTCGCCGCGCTCGGCCGCGACCTCAGCCCGCGCCGGCTCGAGCGCTACCTGACCGCGGCCTGGGAGAGCGGCGCCCGGCCGGTGGTCGTCCTCACGAAGGCCGACCTGCATCCCGACCACGCGGACGACCTCGCCGAGATCGAGACGGTCGCGCTCGGCGTCGACGTCCACGTCACGAGCGCCGTCACAGGCGAGGGCCTCGAGGCGCTCGAGCCCTACCTCGCTCCAGGCGGCACGGTCGCCCTGCTGGGCTCCTCCGGCGTCGGCAAGTCCACGCTCGTCAACCGGCTCGCAGGCGAGGAGCTGCTGGCGACGCGCGACGTCCGCGAGGACGAGCGGGGCCGCCACACGACCAGTCATCGCGAGCTGGTGCCGCTTCCCGGCGGCGCGCTCCTCCTCGACACGCCCGGCATGCGCGAGCTGCAGCTCTGGGACTCGGCGGAGGGCCTCGAGCGCGCCTTCGCCGACGTGGCCGAGCTTGCGGCCTCGTGCCGCTTCTCCGACTGCGAGCACCGCACCGAGCCCGGCTGCGCGATCCTCGCGGGTCTCGGCGACGGGACGCTCGAGCCCGAGCGCTGGGACTCCTACCTGAAGCTGCAGCGGGAGCTGAAGGCGCTCGCCATCAGGCAGGACGCCCGGCTCAGCGCCGAGGCAAGGCGCGAGCGGCGCCGCTTCGCGCGGCGGATGCGGAAGACGGCCTGGTGAGCTAAAGCGGCCGTTACCGGGGCAGGATCGCGCCGGGTCGGTCCAGCGCGCGCAGCACCTCCCGGCCCACCCGGCCGAGCGTGAGCCCCGCCACGTTGTCCGTCCGGAAGTGGATGCCGCCGTACAGACGGGAGCCCGCCGCCTCGTCGGCCCAGGCGGCGACGCGGTCGCGCCAGGAGGGCCGAGCAGGCCTACGCCCGAGGCGTGGAGCTGCCCCCGCTGCCCGAGCGCATCGAGTCGCTCCTCGCCGGCGAGTCCTGGGCGGGTGCGTGCCCCGGCTGCCGGACGATCTCGCACGTCGTCGGCCACCGCCCGGCCTGAGCAGGCTGGACGGCCGGTTGCGGGATAGTCGATACTCCGGCCTTCGGCAACCACGTTGTACGAGGAGGTCTGTGATGGGAATCCTGGACAAGCTGCTGGCCAAGCTCAAGGGCGACTCGTCCGATTCCGAGATGAGCACGGGAGACGCGGGCGGCGTGTCCGCACCGGAGGCTGCGGCGTCCGAGCCGATGCCGTCTGCGGCAGCGTCCACCGCAGGCAGCGGCTACGGCGCACCCGGCGAGTCGGGCATGGGCGAGCCCGAGACCCCGGACGACCGCCCGGGCGGGCCCGTCTAGCTAGGACGCCGGCAGCGTCGCCGGCTTGGGCAGCGGCTCGATCGCCTCGAGCGCGCGGGCGATCGCCTCTTCGGGCAGCTCGAAGTCCTCGAGCTGGCCGGAGAGGTAGGCGTCGTAGGCGCCGAGGTCGAAGTGCCCGTGCCCTGAGAGGTTGAACAGGATCGTCCGTTCCCTGCCCTCCTCGTCGGCGCGCCGGGCGAGCTGGATCGCGCCGTGCACGGCGTGGGCGGCCTCGGGCGCGGGAATGATCGTCTCGCTGCGGGCGAACTCGATCGCCGACGCGAACACCTCGGTCTGCCGGTAGGCCTCGGCGCGCACGATCCCGTCGAGCGCGAGCTGAGAGATCAGCGGCGCCACACCGTGGTACCGCAGACCGCCCGCGTGGATCGCCGGCGGGATGAAGTCGTGGCCGAGGGTGTGCATGGGCACGAGCGGAGTGAGCTGCTTGGTGTCGCCGAAGTCGTAGGCGAACGGCCCGCGCGTCAGAGTTGGGCAGGCGGCGGGCTCGCACGCGAGCACCTCGATGTCACGGCCGGCGATCTTCTCGCGGATGAACGGGAAGGTCAGGCCGGCGAAGTTGGAGCCACCGCCAACGCAGGCCACGACCGCGTCCGGGAAGGCGCCTGCGAGCTCCATCTGCTCGATTGCCTCCTGCCCGATCACCGTCTGGTGGAGCAGGACGTGGTTCAGCACCGAGCCGAGCGAGTACGCCGTGTCGTCGCGGGTGGCCGCGTCCTCCACGGCCTCTGAGATGGCGATGCCGAGGCTGCCCGGAGTCTCCGGATCCTCCGCGAGCACCGCGCGGCCAGCATTGGTCTCCTCCGACGGGCTGGCGACGACGGAGCCGCCCCAGGTTTCCATCATTACGCGCCGGTACGGCTTCTGGTGGTACGAGACCTTGACCATGTAGACCTTGCACTCGAGCCCGAAGAGGTTGCACGCGAGCGCGAGCGCGCTGCCCCACTGGCCGGCGCCGGTCTCGGTCGAGAGGCGCGTGCGCCCCTCCTGCTTGCCGTAGTAGGCCTGGGCGACGGCGGTGTTCGGCTTGTGGCTGCCGGCGGGCGACGTGCCTTCGTACTTGTAGAAGATGCGCGACCGGGTGCCGATCGCCCGCTCGAGACGCCTCGCGCGGTACAGCGGCGTCGGGCGCCAGAGGGCGTAGATCTCGCGCAGAGCCTCGGGGATCGGGATCTCTGCCTCCTCCGAGACCTCCTGGCCGATCAGCTCCATGGGGAAGAGCGGCGCTAGGTCGTCGGGGCCAACCGGCTCTCCGGTGCCCGGGTGGAGCACCGGCTGATGCGGGTTCGGCATGTCCGCGGCGACGTTGTACCAGCGCTCAGGAATCGCGGACTCGGGCAGGAGGAACTTCGTCTCGTCGGCCATGCAGCGAGGATACCGGCCTCCGCGCGGACGGTCGGCGCGGTAACGCTTCCGTCGTGAGGCTCGCCCTGACGACTAGCCGCGTGCCCCTGGCTGAGCGCTCCCTGACCGTCCGGCACCCCCCGGACGCAGCCGCGCTCATCGACGACGACGCCTTCGCCCACAACGAGTTCCTGCCGTACTGGGCCGAGCTGTGGCCCAGCGGTGTCGCGCTCGCCCGGGCGGCAGAGCAGCTGGTGCGGCCGGGCGACCGGGTGCTCGAGCTCGGGTGCGGGCTCGCCCTGCCGAGCATCGCGGCGGCCCTTGCCGGCGGCGACGTGACGGCGACGGACTGGTCGCCGGATGCCCTCGAGCTCGTCGCCCGCAACGCCCGGGGGAACGGTACCCGGGTCGCGACGATGCATGCACCATGGGCTGACGCAGGCGATCTGGTCGAGCAGGGCCCGTGGGACTGGGTGCTCGCCGCGGACCTGCTCTACGAGGCCCGCAACGTGCCGCTCCTGACGGCACTGCTCCCACGGCTGGTGACGGACGGTGCCGTGCTGCTGGCGGAGCCGGGCAGGCCGTTCGCCGAGACGTTCTTCGCCAAGCTCGGCGACTGGCACCAGGAGCCTCTCGCCGCCGACCCCGACCACCCGAGCGTCACGCTCCGCGCTCTGCGTCGCCGCCGCTAGCCTCGGGCCGAGGAGGCCCCGTGCGCGCGCGATCGATCCAGAAGACGGCTCCCGCCCCGAACGTCCTCGAGGGCTGGCAGTCCACGCAACGTCTGGCCGGCGACGGCTCGGTCGAGTCGGAGCAGCTGGTGCACGTGCCCTCGCCCGTCGTCGAGCTGAGCGAGGAGGGCGCGCGTGAGCTCGGCGAGGCGTACTGGCTGACCGTCGAGCACGTCACGCGCGGGCTCGTGCGAGCGCGGCGGAGCGGCGACGGCGTCGTGCTGCGGGCGCTGGGTCGTGATCTGTTGCGCTTCGACGCGCCCGCGACCGACGTCTCACCCGACGGCGTCCGCTGCCGGTACGACATCCTGGGCGGGATGCTCACTCGGCGTGCGGGCGGATCGATCACCTTCGTGCAGACCCAGGGGCCCGCGCCGGCGCTCTCGTCGACGATCATGGGCTTTCATCCACGACTCGCCGCCCGGCCCGGCGGCCCGCGCTGGAGCGGCGTCCTCTACAGCCTCGTCCAGCGGCGGCTGCACCTCGCCGTGAGCCGGCGCTACTTCTACCGGCTGCTCGCCGGAGGCTCACCGTGAGGGTGACGGTCTTCGGAGCCACTGGGACGATCGGGCAGGCGTTGGTCCCGGCCCTTCGCGAGCACGAGGTCGTGGCCGTCTCCAGGAGCCCGCAAGAGCCGCTCGAGGGCGTCAAGTGGGTCACCGGGGACGTCACCGACGCAGCGACCGTGGCGCGTGCCCTCGAGCGGGCCGATGCCGCCTACTACCTCGTCCACTCCCTGGGCTCGCCGGACTTCGCGGCGCGCGACCGCCGGGCGGCGGAGACGGTGCGCGCCGAGGCGGAGCGGGCGGGCGTCCGCCAGCTGATCTACCTCGGCGGCCTCGGGGACGACTCGCCCGACCTGTCGGAGCACCTGAAGAGCAGGCGCGAGACGGGTGAGATCCTCGCGGCGGGAACCGTTCCCGTGACGACGCTGCGCGCAGCGATGGTCGTCGGCGCGGGCAGCGCGGCGTTCGAGACGATCCTCGCGCTCGTCGACCGCTTGCCGGGCATGATCACGCCGCGCTGGGTCACCTCCGAGACGCAGCCGATCGCGCTCGAAAACATCGTCGCCTACCTGGCGGGCGTGCTCGGTCGCGAGGAGGCACTCGGCCGCACCTTCGACGTCGGCGGGCCTGACGTCATGACCTACCGGCGAGATGATGGAGCGAATCGCCCGCCTGCGCGGGAAGCGGCCGCTGATCGTCGAGGTGCCGTTCCTGACTCCCCGGCTGTCGTCGTACTGGCTCCATCTCGTGACGCCCGTGAAGGCGTCCGTGGCCCGCCCGCTGGTCGAGGGGCTACGCAATCCGACGGTGGCGCGCGACGACTCCATCCGCCGAGTCGTGCCGGTGGAGCTCACCTCGTTCGACGACGCGGCCCGTCGCGCCCTCGTCGAGCGCGAGCGGCGCTGAGCGCCACGCGCTGACGGCGCGAGGTCTACGGACTTCGGCCTGACGCGCGCCAGAAGCGTCGAGCGGCGGTGACACGGCGGTCGAGGCTCCGGTCGCCGGCATCGAGCCCGAGCTTGCGGAAGACCCCGGCGACGTGCTTTTCGACCGCCCGGGTCGTGACCACGAGGTGCTGGGCGATCGTGGCGTTCGAGATGCCAGCTGCGAGCAGTTCGAGCACCTCGAGCTCGCGTGGAGTCAGCTTCGTGAGAGCGTCGCCGCCTGCGCCGGCGAGCGAGGAGGCCACCTCGCCGTGGACGACGGAGCCGCCGGTGCCGACGTCGCGGATCGCGCGCACGAGCTCGTCGAGGCCGTCCATGCGGTCCTTCAGCAGGTACCCGATGCCCGCCGCGCCGGGGCGGAGCAGCTCACCGGCGCCGGCAGCGTCGACGTGCTCGGCGAGAACCACGACCCCGACACCGGGATGCTCGGCGCGAACAGCTGCCGCCGCGGCGATCCCCTGGCTCGTGTCCGCCTCGCGAAAGTCGATCACGACGACGTCCGGGGAGCAGGAGCGCACCTGCCCCAGCAGCTCCGTGGCACTGCGAGCGTGCGCCACGACCTCGACGTGCTCGGCGCTGAGCGCAGCCTCGATCGCATCTCGGAGAAAGCCCGCGTCTTCCGCAACCACGGCGCGCAGCGGCTTCGGGTCTGCCCCGTCCTTCGCGCTGTGCCGGCGTCCGTCGAGGCTCATGCCCTGCCGGCAGGCCTCCCGCTGAGGGCACGCTCCACCAGGGCGGCGACCTCCACCGCGAACCTCGGGTCGATCGTGTGGGGCAGCGGCGACTCGCGGTAGACCACCTCGGCGCCTGCACTCTCGAGCGTCGCTCGCGCCCGCCTGCCCCACTCGACGCCGATGACCGGATCGAGGGCACCGTGGCCGATCGCGACGGGGGGCAGCGGCGGTTCGAGGTCGAGCTCCCAGCCCGCGACCGTCGGGATGAAGCCGCTGAACGCGGCAAGCAGCGCCGGTCGAGGTCGCCCGGCTCCCAGCCCGAGCGCGTAGGTCATCACGGCGCCCTGTGAGAACCCGCCGAGCACCGTTCGCCCGGGCTCGATGCCCGTCTCTGCGGCAAGTTGGTCGAGCCAGGCCGAGACGAGCGCGTAGCTGCGCCCGAACGTGGCTGCGTCGGGGAAGCCGATGTCGCGCACGACGTACCAGTGCGCGCCGCCCGGCGGCAGCGCGAGCGGGCCGCGCGGCGCGGCGCACAGGAGCTGCCGGCCTGGATCGAAGACGTCGAAGAGCGGCGCGAGATCGAGCTCGTCGGCGCCGCGGCCGTGGAAGAGGACCAGCAGCCCCGCGGCATCCCCGTCCGGCTCGCGGCGATGGACGGCGAGCGTCACCGGCGACGCGCCGCCCGGACGTCGGGCAGTGGGGTCAGCACCTGCTCGACCCGGTCGCGCAGGTGCTCGTAGGCGGGCGGTAGGGACAGGCGCTCGCCGAGCGTCTCGAGCGGCTCGTCGGCGGTGAAACCCGGCCCGAGTGTCGCGATCTCGAAGAGGATGCCGTTCGGCTCGCGGAAGTAGATCGACCGGAAGTAGAAGCGGTCGATCACGGGGTCGGCGACGCACCCGCGCGGGCCGCCCGCTCCCGCCAGTGCTCATGCTGCTCTGGGGGCGACGACCAGGCGACATGGTGCACCGTTCCGGCGCCCCCGATCCCGCGCTCGGATGGCGCGGGGTCGTACGCGTAGAGCCCACCTCGGGCGCCGCCGCGAGCCTCCCAGGTCGACTCGCCGAGCGGTTGCGAAGAGCAGGGCGTCCTGCAGGAAGCGAGCGCTTGCGTTCGGCTCGACCGCATAGGCCCGAACTCCGTCGAAGCCGTGCAGCGCATGTTCCGGGGGCACGTCCGGGTGCTCCGCGACGAGCGGCTCGTCGAGCGTCTCGACAACCGCCAGCTCGAGCTCCAACCCCTCGGGATCCACGAACCGGAGACGCCGGTCGGCCCGGTGCGACTCGACGCCTTCGCTCCCGAGTCGTTCTGCCCAGAACGCCAGGGCCTCCTGGGATCCGACCCGCCAGGTGATCCGGTGAACCATCCCCGGCCCGGGGCGGCCGCGTGGCGCGCCCGGGTACTCGAAGAAGGTGATGTCGGCGCCGGCCGAGCCTCGCTCGTCCGCATAGAAGAGGTGGTAGACGGTGGGGTCGTCCTGGTTGACGGTCTTCTTGACGAGCCGCAGGCCCAGGACGCGCGCGTAGAAGTCGACGTTCCGCGGCGCGTCGGCCGTGATGCACGTGATGTGGTGGATGCCCTCCAGCTTCACGCGTCGCTCCGCTCGCTCGCACGGGGGAACCCCGGTCCCCCGTGAGCCCCCTCCTTGCGGGCGTGCGCGCACTTCATGGCGGTGGCGGAGCCGGCCCTGCGCGGGGTGAGCCAGCCGTTGCCCCAAGGTCAGCTCGCCTCCCGCCGGGATGAACCCGGCTCCGGCCGCCAATCGCTCGATCTCACCGAGAGAGCACGTGGGAACCCCTGGTTCCCCCGTGAGCCCCCTCCTTGCGGGCGTTCGCGCACTTCATGGCCATGGCGGAGCCGGCACAGGCGAGCGGACGTTCGCGCGATCTCACCGACAGCGTCACGACACCCAGCCTAGCCAGCCTCTGTTCCTCCATCGCCGGAGGGCGGCTTCGCCGCCCGGAGGCACCGCGCGGCTCCGGCGCGTGACTTGAACGAGGGGGACCACGGGGGAAACCGGGTTTCCCCCGTGAAGCGACCGACGCGCCGCGTAGCGGCGCGAGGGAAGCGGCTAGGCGGCCGCGGCCAGCTCGACGTCCTCGCCCGCGAGGGCGAGCTCGAGCTTGCGGAGCGCGGTGGCCTCGAGCTGGCGAACCCGCTCGCGCGTGATGCCGAGCTCACGGCCGATCGCCTCGAGTGCCCACGGCTCGCCGTCGGCGAGTCCGAAACGCAGCTCCACGACCCGCCGCTCGCGCTCCGGCAGGCGGGTGACGATGTCGCGAACGGCCTGGCGGCGCAACGACTCGGACGCCTCTTCCTCGGGGTCGACCGCAGACTGGTCGGCGAAGAGCTCGCCGAGCTCCCCGTCGCCGTCGCTTCCGACCGCCTGGTTGAGCGAGACGGACGCGTCGGCGACCTCCATGGCCTCCTCGGCGTGGTCGAGCCGCAGGCCCGTGGCCTGGGCGAGCTCCTCGATCGTCGGCTTGCGGCCGAGCTCGATCTGAAGGCGCTGACCGGCGCGGGCGAGCTTCTGCCGGCGCTCGTGAACGTGCACCGGCACGCGGATCGTCCGCGCCTGGTTCGCCACCGCGCGCTGCACGGCCTGGCGGATCCACCACGTGGCGTAGGTCGAGAACTTGAAGCCGCGGCGCCAGTCGAACTTCTCGACGGCGCGGTTGAGACCGATGACGCCGTCCTGGACGAGATCGAGGAGCGGCACGCCGTGCCCCTGGTAGCGCTTGGCAACCGAGACCACGAGACGCAGGTTGGAGTTGATCATGCGCTCCTTCGCCGCCGCGTCGCCGCGCTCGACGCGCTTCGCGAGGGTGACCTCCTCGGCCGCGGTGAGCAGCTCGTGGCGGCCGATCTCGTTCAGGAAGAGCTGAAGCGAGTCGGTCGTGCCGCTCGGCTCGACGCTCAGGTCCAGGCCGGGGACGACCCGCTCGGCGGGCTCATCGTCGGGCTCGGACTCGGTCCGCTCCACTCCGCGCGCCTCGAGCTCCTGGGTCAGCTCTGCGAGCTCGGACTCGTCGAGATCGTGCTCGAGGGCGAGCGCCTCGAGCTCGGCCTGGGCGACAGTGCCGCGCTCCTCCGTCTCCTCGAGGAAACGGTCGATCGTCTCGTACTGGGGGGAAATCTGGCGTTCCTCCTTCATCGTCGTCGTCATGCCTGCTCCTCCGTGAGTCGCCGCCGGCGCTCGAAGCGCTCGATCCGGCTTCCCCGTGTCTGCCTCCGCTCCTCCCCGGTGTACGCCGGATGGCACGCGGCGCACACGTCGACCGTGGCCGGCAGGCCGGTCGACTGGAGCTGCCAGACGGTGCCGCAGGCGGCACACGTCACGGTGCGGAGAGTCAGCTGTGGCTGTACTGCTGCGTTCAAGTCGTTCCTCTTTCGTGTGGGCGGGGGCGGCGCGGGCCCTGTCGGCCTGCGTCTCGTGAGTCGGAACCGCCGTCGAGAGCGCGTCTGCGGGGGAGGGGCGCTCATCGACGGCGATCTACCCAGTTCTAACGTTGAGCGCCGTTGGCGGATTCCCGTTTTCGGGCAGGGCGAAACCGCCGTCGCGGGAGTCTAGCGGGAGCCACCCGCTATTTCAAGTCGAAGCTAGCCCCGGGCGGTGTTCGTGAACGTGATCGCGCTGGTGGCGGGCGCAAGGGTGAACCGGACCTCTCCAGCGATGAGGTCGGTCGCGATCGAAGCGCGGCAGCCGCTACAGGCGATCGCCTGGGCGGCCCAGCTTCCACCCGGCCCGGCGCCGTCCTCGACGACCACCACGCCACGCGCGGTACCGTCGGGGTGAAGAATCGGCTCTGCGGGTAGCGGCGTCGAACACTCGCCGGGGCGGATCCCCTCGATTCGGTGGGCGCTGCCTCCGATCGTCACCGTGAACCCGAAGCTCCGGCTGCCGAGTGAGTCGAGGGATCCCGGTGTCACCTGCTTGCACACCTTCACCGCCCCCTGTCTGACCCGGTTCGCGAACAGCACGCGCGTCTCGCCGTCGGCTCCGTAGGGAACCGACACCGTGACGGTGCGCAGCCCGGCGTTCCGCGCCACCTCGCGGGTGACCGGGTAGACGTCGATGCCGGCACCCGCCGCCGCGAGGTCGAGCTCGTAGTCGTTCTCGGCCATCTCGACGATCGTGTGAGCACCGACCGACACTCGCGACGGCGGGGTGCAGGTACCCGAGCGCACGGTGGTGATCCCGCCGCCGTCGATCCGGAAGCGGAAGAGTGGTTGCCCGTTGATCTCGGGCACCCGGGCCTTGCAGATCGTCAGCAGCCCGACGGCGCGGTTCGAGACGGTGACCGAGTTGATGCCGGGAGCGATTGTCGACGTTCCTTCTCCCGAGACGTCGACGTAGACGCCGGACTGGGCCACGGCGGCGTCCGAGTCGCCCGCCGCGAGGTCTTGGGCGAAGACCTCGTCCACGCGGACGATCTCACCCACCGGATACCAACCGGCGATGACGCACTGAGTCGTGGCAGCGGTCGCGCGCACGCGCGCCCGCTCGACCGGCCCGGGCTGAGGCGCATCCACGTGACGGGTGACGTCGAACAGGAAGACCTGGTCGGCGAGTGCGCCGCTGTCGGCCGCGAGCGCCTTGCATACCTTCAGTTGTCCGCGGATCGCGCGATTGACGAAGTGCACCTGGGTCTCGGTCGACGGATCGCCGGCCGGCACCTCGACCGTCATCGTCCGGTTGATCAGATTGGCTTCGATCAGGCGCGTCGACGGCTCCGTGGCGACGGTGTAGAGCTCGAAGCCTGGCCGGGCGAGCTCCTCGAGGGCGACATAGCCGGCAGGAACCTCGATCGGCCCGGTGCACTGCCCGGCATACGCGCCGGCCGTCCGGCTGAACCCGGGTGCCGTGATGACGAAGTCGAAGAGACCGGTGACGTCGGGGCCTTCCGCGTCCTTGCAGACCTCCACGTACCCCATCTGCGGCACGGGCGACGGCTCGTTGTCGAAGGTGACCACCGTCGTCCCTGTGCCGACCGTGGCGGTCGCAGCCCCCCTCGCCGGGTCGACGTCGCTGCCGCGCCCGTCCGACACTGCGATCGAGTCGACGACGACGTTGGTGGTTGCCAACTCCTGGACGACCACGCGCGTCCCGACCGCGTAGGTCACAGGCGCGCTGCACACGGGTGCTTCCGACGATCCGGCCTCGATGCTGAAAGCCGGGCCGGCGTTGAGGGAGAACGAGAAGGGCCGTCCCTGGAAGGACGGCGTGCGACTCGTCTTGCAGATCTTCAGGTCGCCGGTGCCCGAGCCTCCGCCAGGCGGTGCAACGGTAAACGTCACACGCGTGGGAGCAAGGCCGTCCAGCCCGGGCTGCGCGAGCGCCACGACGCGCTGCGCGCCGGCATCGAGGCTCACCGTCCGCCCGAACGGCGAGACGTCGATCGCCGTGACCTGACCCGTGGCCGACGACAGCATCTGGACGAGGTTGGCGCCGGCCCGCGTGGTGAGCTCCCCGCTACACGAGCCGCCAAGCACGCTGAACGACGCGCCGCCGTTGAGCGCGAACTGGAAGGCACGGTCGGCCATCCCGTTGTCAGCCGACGCGCATACTTCGATCGCACCCTGGCCGCTCCCCGGCCCACCGATCCCCAGGGGCGTCGCCGCGAAGGTCACGATCGTGCGCGTGGCCGCAGTCGAGCCGCCGGGAACGCCAGCGGTCGCGGTCCGTGCAACGGCGTCGGTCGCGAGCCGTCGCGACGCCGGGCGAACGTCGACGACCCCCACCGCGGCCTCGGACACGAGAGCGACGTCGATGGTGCCCGGAGCCACCGGGCGCGGCCCGGTGCACCGCCCGACCTGGATCGCGAAGGGTGCACCCCCGTTGAGCGAGGCGAGGACCGGCGCGCCGGAGGCACCGAGATCGGCGGCGGCACAGACGTCGATCGTCCCACCGCTCGACCGGGCGGCCGCGCCCGGTTCTGCCCAGAGCAACGCGGCCGCCGCCAGCATCGCCGGCAACGCCGCTCGCGTCAGCCTCACGCGCACGTGTCCTTGCACCGACCTCCCTCTCGGAGCAGCGCACGCTGCTCCGCAACCCCAGTCCTCTCCCTCATCTTGTGCGACTTCGGGCGGGATGCAAGCGCAGGGGGTGAATGACGAGGGCCCCGGAATCCGGGGCCCTCGTCGGAGCACGTCAGCAGGACGGTCGGTTAGTCACCGACGCACGAGAAGTTGTCCTTGGAGTTGATGAACGTGACGTGGTTCATGCCTGCCCCGAGCGGATCGATCGTGATCGTGCCGGAGCACGGGTTGCCGCCGTCGGTGCCGCCCGATCCCTGGTAGGTGAACGCGACGACGATGCCGGAGCCGAAGGTCGCCTGGTCCTCGTCGATCGTGACCGTGGTGGGCTGACCGCCGGGCTGGAGGATCGGGAACTCCCGTGGCCCGCCGGTCCGCGGATCGGTGATCAGCACGCACTCGCCGTGCCGGATGCTCTGCCCGACCGCAGTGCTCTGCTCCCCGTTGGCGAAGTACGTGTACGTGAAGTTCGTCATGCCGAGCGCGTCCATCGAGCCAGGCGAGACCTGCTTGCAGATCTTGACCTGGCCCCGCTTGATCCGGTTGTAGAAGTCGACGCGGGTCTCGCCGCCGGCGCCGTAGTCGACGCGGACGCGTACGGTCCGGAGCGCAAGGTTCTTGCTGACCTCCTGACCGGGCGGCGTGACGACGATGCCGCCGCCGGGCGCGTTTGGATCGAGCTCGTAGTTCATCTCGGCCATCTCGACGATGGTGTACTCGCCGACCGCGACTCGCATCGGCGGCTTACAGGTTCCCGCTCGGATGCTGATGATGCCGCCGTTGTTGACCCTGAACCTGAAGGTCGGCTGGACACGAAGATCAGGCACAGCCGCCTTGCAGATCTCGAGCAGACCGACGGCCGTGTTGGTGATCGTCACGGTGTTGATCCCAGGCGCGATGGTCAGCGGGTTTGCCGCGGTCACCTCGCCGGCGACGTCGACGTACTCACCGGGATCGCTCTCGTCGACCGTCACCTGGTTGCCGACGGGGTAGTCGCCGACGATCCGGCACTGGGTCGAGCCGGCGAGCGCGGTGATCTCGGTCCAGTTCGCGACCGAGTTCATGAGCGAGGCGTCGCCGAGCTGCGCGATCCAGAACTCGAACCGCATGCCCGAAAGCGCCTCGCTGCCCGGCCCGAGGGCCTTGCAGATCTTCAGCTGCCCGCGGTCGCGCCGGTTGACGAAGTGCACCTGCGACTCGTCGTTCACGTTCGGCGAGACAGGCACCTCGACATCGGCAGTGCGGTTGATCAGGTTGCTGGCGAGCAGCCTGTCCTCGGGGATCGTGTACACGTCGACGAGCGTGTGGTTCGCCTTCGCGTGCTCGGTCACCCGGACGACACCGGCAGCGACGAGGAGCGGAGCGGTGCACTGACCGACGCCGACCTCGACGTCGAAGCTGCTGCCGTCAGGCGGGCTGATCGTGAACGTGAACGGCCCCTTGACGTAGGGGTCCGGCTCGTACCGCATGGGCAGCCGCCCGCCGTCGGTCGGGCCCTCGGCGTACGCAATCAGCTCGGCGTCCTTGCAGACCTCGATGTACCCGGCCTGCGCGGGCGGGATCGGCTCGTTGTCGTAGAGCACGATCGTGGCGCCCGAGCCGATGGTCACGGTCGCAGTGCCCGCGTTGGTGTCGAAGTCGACCAGGCGGTCGGCCGGATCGCTGTCGATGAACGCGACCTCGGCGCCGGCCGGGATCTCCTCCTTGACCGTCACCTTCGAGCCGACCGCGAACGTCCCGGCGAGCCGGCACGTCCAGCTACCAGGCGGATCGAAGGCCGGGTTGGCCTCGGTGCTGAAGAGGGGGCCGTTGTTCACGCGGAAGCTGAACTGCCTGCCCCAGTACTGCGGCGACTCGCTCACCTTGCAGATCTTCAGGTCGCCGGTCGTGCCTCCGGCCGGCTGGTTCGTGAACGTGACCTTGGTCTCGCTCGCGGCCGTGGAGCCGGTGATCACCTTGACCACCGCCGTTCGGTTCGGCAGATCCTGGCTGATGACCCGGTTGCTCGGACGGACGGAGATCGCGCTCACATCGGTCGGAGGCACCGACTGCAGCTCGACGACGGTGTTCAGGCCCGGACGGGTGGTGATCGGGCCGCTACACCGGCCGCCTCGCACCGTAAACGGCGCGCCGCCGTTGAGCGTGAACTGGTACGGCCTGTTCGTATTGCCGTTCGACGCGGCCTTGCAGATCTCGATCTTGCCGGTCGGGCACGTGGTGTTCAGCGCCCGGACCCCGTCGACGTCAAAACCGTCGGCGTTCGGGTCGAAGGCGTAATCCGCGAGAGCGTTCACGTCGACCAGGCGCACAAAGTTCGCAACCGTGATGCCCGCGGGCATCGCCACCGTGTCGTCGCGACTGACGGTGCCTGCGAGCAGGAAGGTGACCCCGTCCTCGCTCACGTACACCTGCGCCCGCTCGACGGGATACGGAAGCTTCGTGATCTCGCGAACTTCGATCGCGAGATCCACGCCCGGCTGGTTACAGATCGGGTTCTCGAAGCCGAGCGTCAGCGAGCCGCCGAAGCCCATGCTGTAGAACGACCCCGTCGGAATGACGACTTCGTCCCCGGGTGGCGACTCTGCCGGCCCGAGCGCTGCCGATGGGTCGCTGCGGTTCGGGAGGAAGCCCCCGACCGGATTTGCAATGCCTTGGTTTGCCGAAACGACGTAATCGGCCCATGGTCCCGCCGCACCATCTGGCGGGGCCGCGAGCGCCGGACCTACCACCCCTAGGTAGGCGATCACGACCGCCGCAAGGATCGTGCCGCGTCTCATGTAGCTCCTCCCTCCGCTCTCCCCATTGACGTTCTCCCCCGAGCGGAGGAGGCGAGGCCGCTTCGCAGCGTCCGTGCCCCTCCCCCGAGCGGTAGGGAGATTGTCTCGCGACAGCGCGGCCGCTCCTATCCCCCGCCCTGGGGGAATTCCTCTGAGCGCGAAAGACGCCGAGGGCCCCGATGTCGGGGCCCTCGGCGGTCGAGCGGGTCGGGGCCGGCCTACCGCACTGCTCGGTTCGTGTACGTGACCGTGTTCGTTCCCGGAGCGAGGCTGAACCGGGTGTAGCGGAGGGTGACGTCCGGGTTCGTCACCGGTGCGGGCGGCGAGTTCGACGCCGGCCTGCAGGCTGGGCAGGTGATGCTCGTGACCACATACGGGCCGGCCCGCTCGATGACCTCGACCTGGGTGCGCTCGCCGTCGGCACGCAGGACCGGGAAGGGGCCGCTCGGAGCCGAGCAGCCTCCGACAGTCACGCCAAGGACCGCGTAGGGGACGCCCTGACCGTCGACCCAGACGTCGTAGTCATACGGACCGGCCGGCGTCGAGTCACGGCTCTTGCAGATGATGATGTCGCCGCGGCGGATCCGGTTCGTGTAGTCGACGCGCGTTTCCCCGTCATCCGCGTACGGCACGCTCACGGTGATCGACCGCGTCCCGAGGTTCTTCGACTGCTCACGGCTGGGAGGCGTCGCAGTGATGCCCATGCCGGGCCCGTTGGGGTCGAGCTCGTAGTCGGCCTCCATGCTCTCGGTGACCGTGTGGTCGCCGACGGAGACCGGCATCGCAGGCGAGCAGGCTCCTCCCTTCACGGGGATGTACGGGCCGGTGCCGTCGATGCGGAAACGGAACGTCGGCTGGTTGGTGATGCCTGGCACGGTCGCCTTGCAGATGCGCAGCAGCCCCTGCGCCGTGTTCGTGATCGTCACCGTGTTGATGCCGGGCTGGATCGTGGACGTGCCTTCGCCCGAGCGGGAGATGTACGGGCCTGGATCCTGCTCGGTGACTTGGACCCTGTGGCCGACCGGGTAATCGCCCACGACCTTGCAGCCGGGCGCGAGCACGGACACGCTCAGCGGACGAGACGGAGACGCGTCCAGGTCGACGACGTCGAAGTTGAAGGTCTCACCTGCGAGCACGCTGCTGTTGGGGCCGAGCTCCTTGCAGACCTTCAGCTGCGCACGGTCACGAGCGTTGACGAAGTGCACCTGGCTCTCGTAGATCGGGTTGTCTGCGACTGGAACCTCCACGTCGGCCGTGCGGTTGATCAGGTTGTCGAACAGCAGCGCAGTGTCGGGGATCGTGTAGACGTCGACCAGCGTGAACCCGGTCCGCGCGTGCTCTGTGACTCGCACCACACCGGCCGCGACCTGGAGCGGCGCCGTGCACTGGCCGGCATAGGTGGAAACCTGGAAGGGGTTGCCCTCCGGCGGTGCCACCGTGAACGTGAAGAGGCCGGTGACTTCCGGGTCGGGCGTGTAGTTGGGCCCGGTTCGAGCCGCGTCCTTGCAGATCTCGATGTAGCCGCTTTGAGCCGGAGGGACTGCCTCGTTGTCGAAGATGACGATGTTCTGGCCACCGCCGATCTCGACGACAGCCGTACCGGTGTCGCGGTTGTGGCTGACGAGCCGGTCGGCCGGATCGGTGTCGATGTAGTCGACCACTGTGCCCGCCGGGATGATCTCCTGCACGGTCACGCGCGAGCCGGTCTGGAAGGTGCCGGCGGGGCGGCAGGACCACAGCGCCGGCACGGGCTCGGGGCCAGCCTCGGTGCTGATCAGCGGACCGCCGTTGACGCGGAAGCTGAACATCTTGCCGAGCAGCGACGGCGTGTTGGTGACCTTGCAGATCTTGAGCTCACCCGTCGCCCCGCCCCCGGGCTCGTTGGTGAACGTGACCTTGGTCTCGCTGGCGGCCGTCGAGCCAGTGACGACCTTCACCGAGACCTTTCGATTCGGGAGGTCCTCGGCGATTAGGCGCGCGCTCGGTCTGACCGCGATTGCGCTGACGTCGGTCGGCGGCACGGTGGGCGACTCCTCGATGGTGTTGAGGCCGGGCCGCGTAGTGATCGGCCCCGTACAGCGGCCACCACGCACGGTGAACGGCGTACCGCCGTTGAGGCTGAACTGGAACGGCTTGGAGTACTGGCCATTCGCTCCGGACTTGCAGATCTCGAGCTTGCCCGTGGGGCAGGTGGTGTTCAGCGCCTTGACGCCGTCGACGTCGAAGCCGTCCGCGTTCGGGTCGAAGGCGAAGTCGGCCTGGTTGTTGATGTCGACGAGCCGGACGAAGTTCGCCACCGAGATGGCCGCCGGCATGCCGACGGAGTCGTCTCTCGTGACGGTGCCGGCGAAGTGGAAGGTGACCCCGTCTTCGCTCGCGTACACCTCGACGCGCTCGAGCGGGTAGGGCGGGCCGCCCGGAGGATCCCTGGTTATCTCTCGCACCTCGATTGCGAGGTCGGCCCCGGTGCCGTTACAGATCGGGTTGTCGAAGCCGAGCGTCAGAGATCCTCGAAAGCCAAGGCTGACGAACGTGCCGGGAACAGGGCTCGGATCATTCCCCGCCGGCGCTTCCGCCGGGCCCAACGCCGCCGTTGGGTCGCTCCGCCCCGGGAGGAAGCCGCCGGGGTTGACTGATCCCTGATTGAACGACACGACAGAGTCCGCCCAGGGTCCCGCCGCTCCGTCCGGGAGCGCGCCGAGTGCCGGCTGCGCTGCGGCGGTGGCCAGGACGACGGCGGCCGCCACGAGCATCGAGCACCGTCTCATCTGCAAGGTTCTCCTCTCGCCTAGTGTGACCTCGACCGGGTACGCACAGGCGGGCCAGGTCGAGCTTGGAAGGCGATTGTCTCCCTCACTGTGGGGGATGTCCTATCCCCCACAGTGGGTGAACCCGTGCCCTAGCTCGGATAGGTGGCCGAACGCGGCGGCGTAGAAATGGGCGAGGCCCCCGTTGCCGGGGGCCTCGCCTCTCGATCCGTAGGTGCCGCCGGTCAGAACCGGTCGGCAGCCTCTCTGGCCGCGCTAGTTGCTCGGCGTGGCCTTGTTCGTGAAGTGGATCGTGTTCGTGTTCGGGTACAGGTCAAAGGAAGCGGTGTTGCCGCTGGTCCAATTGAGGTTCCTGCCACCCTGCAGCGTGACGTCGGACACCATGTAGCCGGCGCCACTCGTCTCCGTCACCGTGATCGTCGTCCGCGAGCCGTCGCTCTTGAGCACCGGCACGTTGCGCGGAGCGCCCGTCGAGCCGTCAGGCACGAGGCGGCACTCGCCGTTCCGAACGCCCCTGAGGACGAACGGCGTCGGGAAGCCACCGACCGTGTCGACGACCGGCTTCGTGTTGTTCGAGCTGATGGTGAACTCGAACTCCTTGTCGCCGATCGAGTCGACCGAGCCCGACTCCACGTGCTTGCAGACCTTGATCTGCCCGCGGCGGATCCGGTTCCAGAAGTCGACCCGCACCTCGTCACCGTAGGCACCGGCGTACGGCACGTGCACCGTCACCGAGCGGGCGAGCAGGTTCCTGCTCTGCTCGGCGACTGCCGGCGTCACGACGATGCCGTTGCCCGGAGCGTTCGGATCGAGCTCGTAGTCCGGATCTGACTCCTCCGTGACCGTGTGCGAGCCCGGGATCACGAGCTGCGGCTGCGAGCAGCGGTACGCACGCACCGCGAGCTTCGGGCCACCGTCGATCCTGAAGTAGAACGTCTTGTCGGCCGGGACGTCCTCCTTGAGGAACTTGCAGATCTCGAGCTTGCCGAGAGCCTGGTTCGTGATCGTCACGGTGTTGATGCCGGGCTTGATCGTGTAGGTGCCCTCGCCCGTCGCACGGACGTACGGGTACGCGTCGAGGTTCTCGTCGATCGTGACCTCGGTGCCGATCACGTAGTCGCCGATGATGATGCACTGCGTCGACGACGCCGCCTTGATGCGGTAGCCGTTCATGATCATCTTCGGCGCGCCCGACCCATTCGGGTTCGGGGAAACGTCGAACTCGAACGTCTCGCCGATCAGTGCGCTGCTGCCGGGCCCGAGGGCCTTGCAGAGCTTGAGCTGGGCCCGCTGCGCCTTGTTGACGAAGTGGACCTGCGTCTCGTCGTTCGGGTTGTCCGACGTCGGAACCTCGACATCGGCCGTCCGATTGATGAGATTGACGTCGAGCAGCCGGTCCTCGGGGATCGTGAAGACGTCCACGAGGTCGAAGCCCGGACGATGGAGCTCCTCGACCCGCGAGATGCCTGCGGCGACCTGGATCGGCGCCGAGCACTGGCCGGCCAGGATGGTCAGCTCGTACTCGGAGCCGGCCGCATCCGTGACGAGGAAGTCGAACGGTCCCTCGACATCCCAGTCGTAGTCGTGGTAGCCGAGCTTGGCGCGATCCTTACAGACCTCGAGCCACCCCTGCCCCTCGGGCGCGGGTGCCTCGTTGTCGTACAGGACGACGGTCATGCCCGAGCCGATCAGGACGTCAGCCGTTCCCGCGTTGGTGTCGAAGTCGAGCAGGCGGTCGGCCGGATCGCTGTCGATGTACGCGATCTCGGCACCGGCCGGAATGAGCTCCTGCACGCGCACCTTCGAGCCAACCGGATACGAGCCGGCGAGCCGGCACGACCAGTGCGCCGGATCCTCGAACGCCGGGTTGGCCTCGGTGCTGAACGCCGGGCCACCGTTGACCGTGAAGCTGAACTGCCGGCCCCAGAACGCAGGCGTCTCGCTCAGCTTGCAGATCTTCAGGTCACCCTTGGTGCCACCTGCGGGCTGGTTCACGAACGTCACCCGCGTCTCGTTGGCGGCCGTCGACCCCGAAGGGACGTTCACGACCACCTGGCCGGCAGAGCAGGTTGCTGCTGATCAGGCGGCTCGAGGGCCGAACCTGCACAGCAGCGACATCCGTACCGGCGAGCGTCTCGGTGATGGTCACGTTGCCGCCGGCAACGCTGCATCGGGCCCGGAACAGCGGCCACCCTTCACCGAGATCGTGCTGCCGCCGCTAATCGAGAACTGGAACGTCTTGCCTGCCATGCCGTTCAGCGACGACTTGCAGACCTCGAGCGTCCCGTCCGCGGCCAAGGCCGCACCCGACCAAACAGCAGCAACGGCCACGACGGACGTCATCACGACGGCCAGCCGCAGCAGCGCATGCTTCGAAGTGCTCAGCACTCCTAACTCCCCCTTTCCGGATCGCAGCCCGACGCGTGTCCGGTTCTGACCCCACCGGGGAACGGCGCTCTCGCGTCGTCCCGGATGGCCTGAGTGCGTCGTGCCACGTCCGAACTCCCCCATAGACCGGACGCATCGCATCGTGTGGCGAAAACAGCGGGCGACATCCCCCAGCATGGGTGAATCGCGCCTAGACCGCGGCAGCCAGCACGGTCCTCGGCCGGCCGTGTCACTGCGGGGCGCCTGCGCCCTCTACCTCTACCTCGACCAGAGGTCGAGCGTTGTCAGTCTACCCGGTGGAAGAACCGCGCAGGGCCGCCAGCGCGTAGAGCCCGTAGCGGCTTCATCTGCGTTCGTCCTCCTGTTCAGCCGTTGCCCTCGTCCACGAGCGAAACCCCAGGTGGTGCAGGACGAGTACACCACCACTTGAAAGGGTGTCAAGAGAGTGTTACGGTCGCCGGCACATTGACCCCCACTGTCTGTGGTGGTCGAGGACGAGGAGGTAGAGGCAGATGCAGCGTCACCGGGAACACTCATCGACGGCGCTGGCGCGCAGGCGCTGGCTCGTAGCCGCGGCGGCCGTCGTCGCGACCTTCGTGGCCCTCGTCGGTCACGCCCAGTCCGCGTCCGAGCGCACGACGTTCATCGTCGTCGGCACCGATGCGCCCCTCGCGACCTACACGGGCGAAGTCGCAGGGCTCGCCGCCACCAGCCCGGAGGTCACGGGCGCGCGCAAGCTCGACCCGAGCTCCCGGGCGAGCACTGCCTACCTCGCGTACCTGAACGCGCGCCAGGACTCGCTGCTCGCCTCGATGTCCACGGTGCTCGGGCGGAGCCCGGCCGTGAACTTCCGCTACCAGGCGGCGCTCAACGGCTTCGCCGTCAAGCTGTCCGACACCGAGGCGCGCGCCGTGCGCTCCCTGCCCGGCGTCGAGGACGTCTCGGCGGACACGCCGCGCCGGTTGCAGACGGACAACGGCCCGGCCTGGATCGGCGCACCCGGCGTCTGGAGCGGCGGCGCCACCGGTGGACTGCCGGGCACGAAGGGCGAGGGCGTCGTCGTCGGCGTCATCGACACCGGCATTAACACCAACCACCCGTCCTTCGCGGACGTCGGTGGCGACGGCTACAACCACACGAACCCGCGCGCGCCGCAGTTCTACGGCATCTGCGCGCCCGTCACCGGGCTCCCGGTCTGCAACGACAAGCTCATCGGCGTCTACGACTTCACGCCGGTCGGCACCGGCGAGGACGAGAACGGCCATGGCAGCCACACGGCCAGCACGACGGCCGGCAACGTGCTCGACGCGTCGCTCGTGGCGCCGACCATCACCGTCAACCGGAAGATCTCGGGCGTCGCCCCGCATGCCAGCGTCATCTCGTACAAGGCGTGCGTGGGGCTCACCGCACCCGCGGGCGAGTGCCTCATCTCCGCCCTGGTGGCGGCGATCAACCAGGCGACGCTCGACATGGTGGACGTCGTCAACTTCTCGATCGGCAGCGGCCCGTCCGACCCGTGGGCCGATCCCGACTCGCAGGCGTTTCTGAACGCGCGCGCCGCCGGCGTGTTCGTCGCCGCCTCGGCCGGGAACGACGGCCCCGGCGCGGGCAGCGTCGGTTCACCGGCGAACTCACCGTGGCTGATGTCGGTCGGCGCGTCGACCCATGACCGCAAGCTCGTCAACGCGCTCGAGAGCCTCGGCGGCGGGGATACACCAGCACCCGCCGACATCCCGGGCAAGAGCCTGACGTCGGGCGTGGGGCCGGCGCCGATCGTCGACGCCGCTTCTCTCGGCTATCCGCTCTGCGGTGACGGCGCGCTCGCGGCAGACGGAGCCAGCCCGACCACGAACCCCTTCACGCCGGCTCAGCTCTCGGGCAAGATCGTCGTCTGCGAGCGCGGCACGTACGGCCGCGTCGCCAAGGGCCAGGTGGTCAAGGACCGCGGCGCCGTCGGCATGGTGCTCGTCAACGACGCCGCGAGCGGCGACTCGCTCGTCGGCGATGCGCACGTCCTGCCGGCTGTCCACATCTCGTATGCGAAGGGTCAGACCCTCAGGCCTGGCTCGCGTCCGGCAGCGGGCACACCGGCACGATCCACGGGACGACGCTCGACGTGAGCCCGGCCCACGGCGACTCGATGGCGTCCTTCAGCTCGCGCGGGCCGAACGCTGCGCCCGACGTGATCAAGCCGGACGTGACGGCGCCGGGCGTCGACATCCTCGCCGCGTTCAGCGACCAGGCCGGCCCCGCGCCGCAGTACGGCGTCATCAGCGGCACCTCGATGTCGAGCCCGCACGCCGCCGGGCCGCGGCCACCCGATCCGCGCGCTGCATCCGTCCTGGACGCCGGACGAGGTCCGTTCGGCGCTGATGACCACAGCGTTCACGTCGCTTCCCGGCGACGGCTCCGAGACTCACCGCGTCTTCAAGGAGGACGGCGCGTCGCCCGCCGACCCGTTCGACATGGGCGGCGGCCGGATCGAGCTGCGCCGCGCCGGCAGAACCGGGCTCGTCCTCGACGAGTCCCACGGCGACTACGCGAACGCCAACCCGCTCACGGGCGGCGACCCGAAGACGCTGAACCTGCCGAGCCTCGCCAACCACGACTGCCGGCCGAGCTGCACCTGGACCCGCGAGGTCAAGAGCGCGGCGCCGACGCCGACGACGTGGGACACGGGACGCGACGGCGCCCGCCGGCGCCACGGTCTCCGTCAGCCCCGCGACCATCACGCTCGCACCGGGCGAGACCGCCGAGATCACGGTCGCCCTCGATGCGACCGCTCGCATGGCCGTTGCGCTGTGGCAGTTCGGAACGTCACCCTGAAGCCGTTCCACCCCGGACAACCGCGCTCGACCCTGCCGGCGACGCGGATGCCTCTCGCCGTGCGCATCGACGCCGGCGACGTCGACCCGCCGTGCGTGCTCGCCGAGAGCGTGCGCACCGACCCGTCGGAGGTCGACGTCGCGCCGCCGCACGACATCCGCGAGGTTGGCACGTCGGGCCTGTATCCGACCTTCGCCGGACATCCGATCCCGAACCTCGTCTTCCGCATGAAGGTCGCTCGCTCGACCCGCTGCCGACGACGTCCCACTGGCGGATCGCCTTCAAGAGCCCGGGCCAGCCTGAACCGTGACCTGGTTCGTGCAGATGCTCCGCGGGCCCGACCCGAACGCACGAGCCGACCTTCGTCTACGGCACCATCGACTCCGCCGCGACGACACCTTCACGGTGCTCGGCACGCCGATGCCGGCAGGTGGAAGCCGGACGGCACGATCCGGATCACCCTCGCCGCGAGCAGGCTGGGAATCCCCCAGGCGGGCGACCAGCTCACCGCGATCACCGGCGCGGCAGGCCCCGGCGTCCCCGGAACGCTGACGCTCAACGTCGACAACACCACCAACGGCGCAGGCGCGACGAGCTACGCACTGCAGGGTGGTTGCCCATCGGGCAACCTGGCGCCGGTCGCTCGCATCAGCACGATGCCGGCGGGCGCGACCATCCGCGAGGGCGAGTCGATCGCCTTCGACGGCAGCAGCTCAACGGACGATCACACAGCGCCGGCCGACCTCCTGTACGAGTGGGACTTCGAGGACGACGGCATCTACGACGCCGTGGGCGCGCAGGTGTCGCGACGCTACGACGTCGCGGGCAGCTACCGCGCCCGGCTGCGGGTCACCGACGAGGGGGACCTCGAGCACGACGTCGGTCATCGTCCTCGTGACGACCTTCTGCCCGACGGAGACGTTCTCGGACGATCTCGAGCCGGGCGCAGAGCAGGGCTGGGAGGTCGACACCGACGTCAACGAGTCGCCGCTCAGCGATCCGTGGGCGGTCGTCGACGACCTCGGCGCCAGCAGCCCGAGCCACTCGTGGTTCAGCGACGCCAAGACGGTCATGCTGAAGGACGACAGGCTCGTTCTGCCGGCACAGGACCTGACCGCGGCCAGCCGACTGACCTTCTGGCATCGTTTCTACTTCGAGCCGGGCTTCGACGGCGGCGTCCTCGAGGTGAGCACCGACGGCGGAGCGTGGCGTGACGTCGTCGACGCCGGGGCCTTCTTCCTGGAGGGCGGCTACAACGACTCGATCGCAACCGACTTCGGCAGCCCGATCGCCGGCCGGAACGCATGGAGCGGCGGGCCGCTCGACGCCGAGCTCGCACCGATGGAACGGGTGGTCGTCGACGTCGGGGCACTCGCCGGCGAGAACGTCCGCTTCCGGCTGCGACTGGCGACCGACGAGTTCGGCCCACTCGCCCTGCCCGGCATGGGCTGGTGGGTGGACGACGTCGAGGTCACCGGCATTCCGGTGGCGTGCAACCGGCCGCCGGTCGCGAACGACGACTCGGCCAGCACGATCGAGGAGACCGCTGTCACGATCGACCTCACGGGCAACGACACCGACCCGGAGAACGACGATCTCACGGTCACCGGCGTGACGCAGCCTGCAAACGGCTCGGTCGTGAACAACAACGACGGCACCGCCACGTATACCCCGAGGGCCGGGTTCATGAGCCCTCCGGTGGACACGTTCACCTACACGATCTCGGACGGCGAGCACAGCGCGTCGGCCGAGGTCTCGGTAACGGTCAGTGAGCGGCCGAACCGCGCTCCGGAAGCGATGGACGACAGCGCGGACACGATCGAGAGCACGCCTGTAACGGTCGCTGTCCTCGGCAACGACAGCGACCCCGACGGGGACCCCCTGAGCGTCGTGAGCCCGACGGGCCAGCCGACCCACGGGTCTGCCGGCGTCAACGCCGACAACACGATCACGTACACGCCGAATGACGGCTATCTCGGAACCGACTCGTTCACGTACAGGGTCGAGGACGGCAGGGGCGGGCAGGACACGGCGACGGTCACCGTCACCGTCAAGCCGCGCCCCAACGAGGCGCCGATCGCACGGGACGACGCCGCCACCACGCAGCGCGACACCCCGGTGACGGTGAACGTGATCGCGAACGACACCGATTCGGACGGCGACCCGCTCTCTGTCACGGATGTCTCGCAGCCCGCGCACGGCACGGCCGCCGACAACGGCGACGGAACGGTCACATACACGCCCGTCTCGGGCTATGTCGGCTCAGACGCGTTCGAGTACACGATCTCGGATCGCCGCGGGGGCACGTCGACGGCGAAGGTGACGATCGACGTCACCGGCATGGCTAACCGGGCGCCGACGGCCCGCGACGACAAGGGCTCGACGAAGAAGAATCGGTCGGTCACCGTCTCGGTGCTGAAGAACGACAAGGACCCCGACGGCGACGCTCTCACGGTCACCAACGCGTCAGATCCGCCGCACGGCTCGGTGCGGATCGACCGTGGGCGGACGGTCACGTACACACCCGACACGGGCTACATCGGCCCCGACTCGCTTACGTACACGATCGCGGACGGAAAGGGCGGAACCTCGACGGCCACCGTGACCATCAAGGTGAAGAAGGGCGACGACGATGACGACGACGACGAGCTCATCGGACGACGATGACGACTCGTCCGACGATGACTCGTCAGATGACGACTGACGTCTGTCGCCACTGGGGCTGAGGGCCAGCCCAGGAACCATCCGAGGGGCCGGCACACGCCGGCCCCTCGACGTCCAGCCTCGGTCCGCAGATGATTGACACCCCTACAGGTGGTGTGTTATAGGTCGCCTGTGGATCACCACGGATCGTGGTGACGGACGAGGAGGTAGGAGATGAAGCGGTTCACTGGACGCGTTGCCGTGTGGACAGCGGCAGCGCTCGCCGGAGCCGGGACGCTCGCAGTCGGGCTCGCCACCCTGGCGGGCACGGATCCGGGCGCGCGTCAGCACGGCGCCCCCGGCGCGCAGGAGGCCGCTTCGGCCGCCCCGCAGCGCCCAGGCATCTCGGCCTCACGCTCGCGTGTGTCGAGCGAAGCGCCCGCTGCACGGGCGCAGCAGCAGCGCCAGGCCGAGAGCAAGGTCATCGAGCTCCTGGCCGGGCGCTTCGATCCGCTCACCGGCAAGCTGCCTGCCCAGCAGGGATCCCGCTGCGCAGCGAGGTGACGCTCCCCCGCTCGCAGCCCCAGTACTGGCTGACACAGGTGCGCGACCATCGGTTCGCCGCCGTCCTCCGCGCGGTACGCAGCGCGGGCGGCACCATCGCCGGCGTCATCCCCGGCGACACGTACGTCGTGCGCGCGACACCGCCGCAGCGACACCGCATCGAGCAGGCACCGTCGGTCCGCTGGATGGGCTACTACCAGCCAGCCTGGCGCGTCCCCGTGGCCGCGCAGGGCAAGAAGGCACTGCTGGCGCTGCCGGGTCAGCGGACGTATCGCATCCGAGTCTTCCCCACCGAGCCGAGCCCGGCTTCGGTCCTGCGCTCTCTGAAGGCGATTCCAGGCGTCAAGGTGCTCGAGGACGCAGGCGTCGTGATCGACATCCGGGCGCGCAAGGCTCAGCTCCCGGCCATCGCCGCCATTCCCGCCGTCCAGTGGATCGGGATCAAGCCGCGCGTCGTCCCGCACAACGTCAACGCCAGGTGGGTCAACGACACCGGCGTGCGGGACCTGTTCGCCGCGACCGCGCCCGGTCGTTTGACGGGTGCCGGCCAGACGGCCGCCGTCGCCGACACCGGCCTCAACTACACGTACGACCTCAACGGGCGGGCGCACATCGGCTTCCGCGACTGCAACGCGGACGGCACCGGCTGCAAGCAGGCGATCTACACCTCGTCGGGCTCATCGGCGGCCGCCATCAACCTGATCAAGGACAACGGCACGAACCACCGCAAGGTCGTCGCCTACTTCGACCTCGGCCAGACCGGCCCGAACATGTACGACGAGTCGTCTCACGGCTCTCACACGGCCGGCTCGGTCACCGGCGACCAGCCGCCGTACAACTCGCACACCGAGTCGGACGGGCTCGCGCCCGGAGCGATGCACGTCCACCAGAACATCGCCGACTCCGGCGGCGGCCTCGGCGGCTTGCCGGCCGACGACTACGACCTCTGGCGGCAGGCCTACCGCCCGCGAAACCCCGCGGCCGTCGCCGAGACGAGCGGTCTCACCGGCAACCCGGCGGACTACTCGACCGAGTACCGGCCGCTCGAGGACGCCCGCACGCACAACAACTCGTACGGGCTTCTGGCGCCGGTCATCGACGAGGGCTCCGCTGCCCGCCTCGACGAGTTCGTCTGGGATCACGAGGACATGACCATCGTCGTCTCCGCCGGTAACGCCGGCCCCGAGCAGTTTTCGATCGGCTCGCCGTCGGTGGCGAAGAACGAGCTCTCCAGCGGCGCCTCCGCCAACGGGCGGCAACCGATGGTCTCGATCGACTCGATGGCGTCGTTCTCCTCGCACGGGCCGACGGGCGACGACCGCTTCGGCGTCGACCTCGCCACGCCCGGGCAGATCGTCGTGTCGAGCAAGGGCGGCAGCACCGACGAGTACCACGTCGCCCAGGGCACGTCGATGTCGGGCCCGATCCTCACCGGCCTCGCCACGCTGGTCCGCCAGTACTTCTACGACGGGTATGCGGCTGCCGGCGGTGACGGCTTCGCCGCCGGAGCTCCTGCTGCCGCTCGCCGGCACAACCCGAGCGCGGCGCTCGTCAAGGCGACGCTGATCAACGGCGCCGAGCGCATGCGCGGCTTCTACACAGGCGACGAAGGGAACACACGCACCGAGGACGGCCAGTGGCCCTCCGCCGGCCAGGGCTTCGGGCGCGTCAACCTCGACAACTCGCTCTACTTCACGAACGACCCCGCGAACACGTGGTACCGAGACGTCTATCGGGCCGACGCGGAGGCCTTCCCGGAGGGCGCCGTTGGCGCAAGCCGCACGTACACAGTCGAGGTCGCACCTGGGCAGCCCCTCGACGTCACGCTCGCCTGGACGGACGCGCCCGCGCTACCCGCGGGTACCCCGGGGCTGGTCAACAACCTCGATCTCGTCGTCACAGGCCCCGGCGGGAGCACCTACGTCGGCAACAACATGAACAGCCGCGCGATGCCGAGCGTCGACGTCGCGGAGACGCTGAACGCACCGCTTCCGCGCGACGTGCGGAACCTGACCGAGCGGATCCGGGTCGCGAACCCCGCTCCGGGCACCTACACGATCAGTGTCCAGGCGACCGCGATCGCGATCGGCCATCAGGGCTTCGCGCTGGCGGCGAGCGGCAACATCTCGCCGGTCGGCGGACCGACATTCGTCCCCGGCCCGCCCCGCCAGCGCGACGTTGCGGGCTCGCCGGTGATCTCGGACGTCAAGGTGCAGACGATCAGCGCCGACACCGCGCGGCTCACCTTCGCGACGAACGAGCCGACGACGGCCACCGCCGTGGTCGACATCGACGGCGTGCCCACCACCTTCGTCGACTCCTACAACGTGGGCCTCGGAGGCTTCCCGGGACTTTCCGAGGGGCCGGTCGAGACATCGGCCGAGTACGCCGACAAGCCAGTCGTCGCGACCAAGCACGAGATCCTGATCACCGGGCTCGATCCCGGCCAGGCGTCGTCAGTCACGATCACTGCGCGCGACCTGGCTGCCGCGGCCAACACGGCGACGCGGGCGACCCCGCTCACGAGCCCCCGCACGGTCTTCCAGGCAGACGCGGGCGACATCGGCCAGCTCTATGAGGATCCGCAGACGTCAGCGCCGATCGCCGGAGCCGCCCAGTGGCGAACGGGCACGCAGCTGTACGCGAGCGATCCGGGCGACGGCACCGGCATCCTCGGTGCGTTCGCCTTCCGCACCGCAGGGCTCGACCCGAGCACGATCACCGGCGCGGTGGTCGAGCTCACGAGCTCGCACGACTGGGTCAACCGCTACACGGAAGATCCGATCTACAACGTCGACCTGCTCGCCGAGTCCGAGGTCGAGGGGAGCTGGGGATCGCAGAACTACGACGCGATCAAGGACGCCAGCGCCGACGCCCGGGTCGTGCCTGAGACGACGCACAAGCACGGCGCCTACAAGAAGTACGCGTTCACGTTCGCCTGCCGAGACCTGGCAGCCCTGAGGGAGACGCTCGCGAACGGCATGGCGGCGTTCCGCTGGGAGACGCAGCCGTCCGCGGTCGGCTTCTACTCGATGGAGTTCGGGTTCAACCGCCGCTCGCGGGGCCCGAGCGAACGCCCGAAGCTGATCCTCTTCACCGGCCAGAACTCCTATCCCGACGGGCGGCCGTGCGATCCGGCGACACCGGCGCCGCGCATCTCGAAGCTCGGGATCCACGGCGGGCACAGCTCCGACGACGTGACCGTCACGTGGGAGACCGACGTCGACTCGAACTCGCTCGTGCTGTTCCGCGAGCAGGGCACGTCAGCCTGGACACAGGTCGGCACCCCCGCTCTGACGAAGGTGCACCAGGTCGAGGTGCTGGGGCTCGACCCTGCGAAGCAGTACGAGTTCGCAGTGCGGTCGGCGGCGTGCAACGGCGCGACGACGACGGATGCGAACGGCGGGGCCGGCTACGACTTCTACCGGCACTCGGATCTGGGCATGCCGACGTCGCACTCGTACTACGACTTCGAGGCTTCGGACGAGGGTTGGACGGTCCAGTCGTCGACGCTCTCCGGGCCCGACTCATCGTGGGTACGGACGGCCTCGGGAGCGAACACGTCCGCGAACGGCTTTCACGTGGCGATCGGAGGCAATCCCGTCGGCAAGGGGTACAGCGACGAGGACACGACGAGCCTCATCTCGCCCGCGCAGACGTTCTCGGGAGCGACCGCCGCAGTCCGCTTCTTCATGGCGCGTGACACGGAGCCGGCCTTCGACTTCGTCTACGTCGAGTACTCGAACGACGGCACCAACTGGACGACGGCCGCCTCGATCGACGGGATCAACGACGAGTACCCGGACTACGAGCCTGAGGCACGTGAGGTGCAGTTCGCCAACCCGGGCGGCAACGTCCAGGTTCGGTTCAGGTTCGAGTCCGATCTGCTCCTGTCGTCGCCGCTCCACCTCGGCGCGTCCGTCGACCAGGTGACGCTGCTGTCGTACCCGAACACGTCGACCGGGCCGGAGCAGCTGCCGCTGGTCGGACCGGTACCGCCGCCGTCGGCCGGGGCGAGCGGTCTCAATCCGCCGGCGACGCGGACCGGGAACGCCAACGCTGCGGACATCGCCGCCGGTACGGGCATGTGCTCGATCCCGGCACCCAACCGGGCACCTGACGCCAAGGACGACTCGGCGACGACGCCGCGCAACACGCCGGTGGACGTCAATGTGGTCGCCAACGACACCGACCCGGACGGCGACAGCCTCACCGTGACCGACGTGACGGCGCCGAAGAACGGCACCGCGACCAACAACGGCGACGGAACCGTCACCTACACGCCTGCCGCCGGCTACACGGGCGACGACGAGTTCCGGTACACGATCACCGACAACCGCGGTGGCACCGACACGGCCAAGGTGAAGGTCAAGGTCACGAAGGACACCGCGCCGCCGCCTGCCGGTGAGGGGGACAAGACGTCCGGTGGTGGTTGGCTCGCGGACAACGCGGGCGAACGGATCAAGTTCCACTTCCACTTCAAGCGATACGCCAAGACCGGCGAGTGGAAGGGTCATCTCAAGCTCTACGACAAGCCCGCGGGCGTGAAGCTCGAGATCCCGCACCACCAGCTCACCTCCATGGGCGCGGTGGACGAGCCCTGCGGCTCGGTGCCCGAGGCTGCCAACTCCCTGCAGTTCGAGGGAACGGGCACCTTCAACAAGCAGCCGGCGAGCTTCCGGGTGTGCGTCCAGGATCGCGGCGACAAGAAGACGGCGATTCACGACCTCTTCTACCTGGAGTGCGAGAGCGGATGCACCTACGACACGGGCACGCGTACGCCGGACGACGAGATCGACTACGGCAACATCAAGGTCGAGCGGACGACGCCCGCGCCGGGAGCGCCCGCCCCCGCCCCGAGCGGCGCCTCCGAGCCCAGCGTCGTGACGCTGGACGACCTGCTCGTGGACGTGGGCGTGATCGGCCAGCCGCACCTGTTCACGGCCACGGTCTACGACCAGTACCAGGAACTGCTGCCCAACGCGACCGTCACGCTGACGCGGACGACGCTGGGAGGCTCGGTCGAGACGCTGACCGGGCTGACCGACGCGACCGGCACGGCGGTCTTCACGGTCATCAACGTCGCGACCGTGGCGGACTACACGGCTCACGCAGGCGCGGCCGACTCAAACCCGATCGAGCTGACGCCGAGCCTCGGCTGATCGAGGGCGGCATGGTGGGGGGCGGCCAAGCGCCGCTCCCCACCGGCTCCTCTCCACACGAGATGTGGTGCGTCCCCGCGGGGGAGCACGGCCCGGCGCTCAGTTCAGGCCGGCCGAGATGTACTCGAGCACGTCCTGATCCCAGCCGTTGATGAAGTCGGCGTGTGCGGCATAGCGGCCGGATGAGAGCTGCGCACTGGCGGGAACCGGCGGGTAGAAGAAGATCAGCCGGATCGTCCCGATGGCGACCGGGTGCGTCCGCGGGCAGCGCCCGCCGCTGGAGTACCGCATGTGCGAGACGTGGTCGGGTAGGTCGAGCGTCTTGCCGTTCCAGCAGTTGGGGAAGTTGACGCGCAACTGGAGCGCGCGACCCCCGGTGCAGCGCGGCAGCACCGCGTACCGGGGCAGGCCGCGGATGCCGCCGCAGCTCCAGGACACGATCTCCTTGCTCTGGGGGCGCTTCGCGTTCGGGTTCCCGGCGACCATCTTGAGGCCGGCAGGGATCGGCACCACGGACGTGGTCGTGCGGCGAACGTAGTACGCGAGTGCCACGAGGGGCGGGATCTGCTCACGGCCGACGTAGAGCGTGGGCGTCCAGTACGTCGACGAGTCGGCCGGGTTGCCACAGGTGGTCGGCCCGCCGCGCAACGTGGCGGCGGTCGATGTGAAGTCGACCTCGCGGTTGCCGACATAGGTGTGGTTGTGCGACCTGCCGGGCTCGCCGGGAAAGACGATCGGATCGTCGTTGTTGCGGTGGCTGAACCCGCAGCCGACGACGAAGTAGCGGCCGCCGGGGAAGTTGTCGACCTTGCGCTTCGCCGCAGGCGTGGCCGCCGGCCCAGGCGCTGCCACGAGCGCACCGCCAAGGGCAGCAAGCACGGCGGTGCGACACAGTCCTCGTCCGCTCGTCGGCGCCTCCTGCCGACGACAGTACAGGGCCGCGGCGTCGACGCCAAGGGCAGGCCCTCAGCCGGCGGCGTCGACCTCGGCCAGGAAGCCGAGCACGAGATCGTTGAACCTCGCGGGCTGCTCGAGGTGGATCATGTGGGCGACGCCCGTCGAGCTCCACCAGGCGAGCGCCGGTGACGGAAGCCGCCAGGTGGCGGCCCATGACCACGCCACCCGCCTCGTCCGCCGTGCCGACCAGGACAAGCACGGGCACCTGCACCTCGCCGAGCCGCTCGGCGGCCGCGGGCTCGAGCGGCAGCGGCTTGCCTTCCGGCTTGCCCGCCAGGTAGCTCTCGAGGATCCACTGCTTCACGCGCGCGCGAAGCTCGGGATCGACGCGATCGGTCGGCTGACCCCAGCCGTCGACCCAGACCTGCGTCTCGATCTCCGCGAGCGCCGACCAGTCCTTCTCCTCCCAGAGCCGCTCCAGCTCGTCCCACGGCGGCATCGCAGCCCCCTCGGGCAACTCCGGGACGTAGCCGCCGATCCCGCTCGCGACGCTGACGAAGGACGCGAACCTCTCGGGATGCTCGATGACCAGGTCGAGCCCGATGATGCCTCCGCGCGACTGGCCGACGAGGTGCGCGCGCTCCGCCCCGAGGTGATCGAGGAGTGCGATCGCGTCCGCGCGGTTCGAGAAGGGCACGTCCTCCAGCTCCGTGCGCCCGAGCCCGCGGGTGTCGAAGCGGACGACGCGGTACCGCTCGGCGAAGACCGGCACCTGCTCGTCCCACATCCGCAGGCTTCCGAGCCCGCCGTGGATGAGCAGCAGGGGCTGGCCGTCGCCCTCGACCTCGTAGTAGAGGCGGGCGCCCTCAACCGCCAGATAGCCGGACTCACCCACGCGCCCGATCCTACGACTTGGCGCTGCCGACGAGCAGGCCTACACTCGGCGTGTGCGCAGAGGGCTGCTCGTACTGGCGGGGGTGGGAATCCTTGCCGCCGCGGCCGTCGCCGCTCCCGACCCCGTCACGATCCGATCACTCGGCCAGGGTGCGCTGCAGGGAACGGTGGCAGCCGGGCAGCCCGGCCAGACCGTGCTGATCCAGACGCGGGACTGCGGCGTCTACCCGCAGCGGTTCCGAGACCTCGCGGAGGCTCACGTCTCCGTCGGCGGCGGCTGGGCGATTCAGCTCAGCACGGGCGTCACCTCGACGTTCCGCGCGGTCTGGAACGGCAAGGTAAGCAAGCCGGTGACGGTCTGGCAGCCGGCGCGCGTGCAGTTGCAGCCCGTCGCCTCCCGGACTGCCTGGAGCGTGTGGGTGATCGGCAAGACGCAGTTCTGGCGCAAGCGCATTCGCTTCGAGCGGTGGGACCGCCTGCAGCGGCGCTGGCAGCTGGTGCGGTGGGTGACGCTCACCGACACCGGAGGACCGGCCGGGACCGGTGGCGCGATCACGTCGGCGCGGTTCCGCAGCCGGGTGGCGAAGGGGATGCTGGTGCGCGCCGTCCTCCCCGGCGGGCAGGCGCGGCCCTGCTACCTCGCGGGGTACAGCAAGCAGTTTCGGGCCTGAGCGGCCGGTCGCGCCCGGTCCACCGGGCCTGCCTACCTCGGCTGCGGGACGATGCGCAGGTACGGCTTCGGTGCCTGCCAACCGTCCGGGTACGTCTGCTTCGCCTCCTCGTCGGACACCGAGCCTGCGATGATCACGTCCTCGCCGGGCTGCCAGTTCACCGGCGTGGACACCTTGTGCTTCGCGGTGAGCTGGAGCGAGTCGATCACCCGCAGCACCTCGTCGAAGTTGCGGCCGGTGGTCATCGGATAGACGAGGATCAGCTTGATCTTCTTGTCCGGGCCGACGACGAAGACGTTGCGCACGGTCTGGTTGTCCACCGCGGTGCGGTCGGCGGGGTCGCCGGAAACGTCGGCGCCGAGCATGCCGTACGCCTTCGAGACAGCGAAGCCCGAGTCGGCGATGATCGGGTAGTTGGGCGCGTGCCCCTGCGTCTCCTCGATGTCCTTCGCCCAGCCCGCGTGATCGCCCGCGCCATCGACCGACAGGCCGACGATCTTGACGCCGCGCCGGTCGAACTCGGGCTTGACCTTCGCCATGTGGCCAAGCTCGGTCGTGCACACCGGAGTGAAGTCCTTGGGATGCGAGAACAGCACCGCCCACGAGTCGCCGATCCACTCGTGGAAGCGGATGCGCCCCTCGGTCGTCTCGGCCTCGAAGTCGGGTGCGGTGTCACCGATCTGCAGAGCCATCTCCCTCTCCTCCTTCGCGCTCGGAGCGAGCGCATCTCCAGTCGTCTCTCCCCCGGCTGTATCTATCAGACGCCGATGTGCCTGAGGAGCGCGCCTAACTCGACGGCGCTCTCGTCGTCATAGTCCGCAACGGACTATGGGGGCTGGTGAGGGCACGTGATCGGTTATGTCGTCAGGCGGCTGCTCTACAGCGTCCTCGTGCTCGCCGCCTCCAGCTTCCTCGTCTTCACCTTCGTGGTCTCGGCGGGCGACCCCCTCGCAGGGCTCACGATCACGCCGAACGTCTCCGCCGAGACCGTCGCGAAGGTCCGGGAGGAGGCGCACCTGGACGAGCCGATACCCGTGCGCTACTGGTACTGGCTGGGCGACGCGTTCGCCGACGGCTTCGGCACCACCATCATCGACGGCCGGCCGATCCTGCCGGAGCTCTGGCAGAAGATGCAGAACACCCTGCAGCTCGTCCTCGTCGCGGAGATCCTGGCGGTGCTGGTGGCGATCGCGCTCGGGGTGTACTCCGCCATGCGGCAGTACTCGGTACTCGACTACGCGGCCACGACCATCAGCTTCCTCGGACTCTCCACGCCGGTGTTCTGGATCGCGCTCGGCGTGCAGGTGCTGATCGTCTACATCTACAACTGGACCGGTCACCGGGTGCTCCCGATCGCGAATCTCAACGATGTCGACCCCGGTGCCGGCATCGACTTCGCGCTCGACCGCGCCCAGCATCTCGTCCTCCCGGTCCTCGTCCTGATGGTGGCGAGCGTGGCGACGTACTCGCGCTTCATGCGAACGGCGATGCTCGAGGTCGTCAACTCCGACTACGTCCGCACCGCGCGCGCAAAGGGCCTGAACGAGCGTCGGGTGACGATGGCGCACGCCTTCCGGAACGCGCTGATCCCGCTGGTGACGGTCATCGCGCTCAACTTCAGCGCGTTGATCGGCGGCACGATCGTCGTCGAGACCGTCTTCTCGCTCGACGGCATGGGCCTGTATTTCATCCAGGCGCTCGGGGCGGCCGATCCCTACCCGGTGATGGCCTGGCTGATGGTGACGGCGACGATGATCATCGTCTTCAACCTGCTCGCCGACGTGCTCTACGGCGTGCTCGACCCCCGGGTCCGCCTGGACTGAGCGGGGGGGGCAACCAGGCCGGTTGTAACCCCATCGTGGTGACAGACCGCTACCGCCGCGGCATACTCGCGCGCGAGTGAGCGGCGTCCTCCACCGGCCCGGCGAGGGCGAGTCCCTGTTCGGCGGCCGCATCGTGCTGAAGTCCTGGCTGCCGGAGCTCTGCGTCACCGAGTCGCTCTTCCCCGACGCGCGGCCCGGCGCGGGCCTGCACATCCACCGGCGGCATGCGGACTCGTTCTACGTGCTCGAGGGCGGCCTCGCGTTCCTCGTCGACGACGAGGAGGTGGAGCTCGGCCCGGGTTCGTCCGTCTGCGCCCCGCCCGGCGTCGTCCATGGCTTTCGCAGCACGTCCCGCGCGCGGTTTCTCAACTTCCACACGCCCGACGGCGACTTCGCCGAGCACCTGCGCGCTGTCGATCGCGGTGAGCCCGGGGGGTTCGACAGCGAAGACGCCGAGCCGGGGAGCGGCCGGCCCGCCACGGAGGCGGTGTTGCTCGACGCCGGCGAGGGCGAGCGGCTCGTCGCAGAGCAGCGGGTGGCCACGATCAAGATCGGCCGGGACGAGCTCTCGCTGATCGAGTTCGAGCTCGAGCCAAGCTTCGTGGGACCAGACCCGCACTCCCACGACGATCACGTCGACTCGTTCTACGTGCTGGAAGGAGAGGCCGAGTTCGTACTCGGCGGCAACCGCGTCGTGCTCGGGGCCGGGTCGTTCGTGGCCGCGCCACCCGGGCTCGAGCACACGTTCGGCGCAGCCGGGCGCGCCTGCCGGCTCCTGAACGTTCACGCCCCGAGCGCCGGCTTCCACGAGTGGCTCAGGGAGCAGGGATGATGGCTCGGGCCTGGCCGCAGCCGATGCTCGTCGTCCGCGATGTGCCTGCGTCGAGCCGCTTCTACCAGCAGGTGCTCGGCGCCGACAGCGGGCACGGCGGCGCCGAGTACGAGCAGATCGTCGCCGGCGGGGAGATCCTGCTCCAGCTGCACGCCGCCGACGTCGAGGATCACCACGGGCTGCTCGCCGACGGTGACACGCCGCTCGGCAACGGCGTCCTCGTCTGGTTCGAGGTCGCCGACTTCGACGGCGCGGTCGAGCGAGCACGCGCCGCGGGAGCCGAGGTCGAGCGCGACGTGCACGAGAACCCGAACGCCAGGCAGCCCGAGCTCTGGCTGCGCGACCCGGACGGCTACCGGGTCGTGATCGCCGGGCCCTCGGCGTACCGGCCTCGCGACTGACCGCCCTAGGCGCCGTCGCGAAGGCGCTCGAGCCCGTCGAGGATCAGGTCGAGCCCGAACTCGAAGGCGCCCGCATGCTCGTCGCTCGGCTCTATGTGCTGGCGGACGTGCGCGGCCAGGTCCGGGTAGTCCCCCTCCTCGAACTCGCGGAGGAACGTGGCCGCCAACTCCTCCAGCTCGCCCTCCTCGAAGCTCAGCCCCGTCGCGTAGAGCGAGTACCCCATGATGTGGCTCTGCAGCACGTGGAAGCCGTGGTACGTGAGCGCCTCCGAGAAGCCTCCCTCACGGAAACCCCGGAGCACTGCATCCGCGAAGCGCATGCGCGCCCCGCCGAAGCCCCGCGTCGTCATCCACAGGCCGGCCGCCCAGGGGTGCCGCTTCAAGACCTCGTGCGCAGAGATCGCCCGCGTGCGCATCGCCGCCTTCCAGTCGCCGCCGGGCGCCAGGTCGATCTCGCCCGCGACCGACTCGACCACGCCGACGAGCAGGTCGTCCTTGCCCGCAACGTGGTTGTAGAGCGACATCGCCTCGACGCCGAGCGCCTGGGCGAGCTTGCGCATGCTGAGCCCGTCGATGCCGCTCTCGTCGGCGAGCGAAACGGCAGCGGCGATCACCCGCTCGCGGCTCAGGGGCACGCGGGCGGCTGACGGGGCGGGGGCGGGATCGGGGCTTGACAACTTACGCTGTACGTATAGGCTTACGCCGTACGCTTACACTGTAGTCGAATGCGGCGGCCGTTGTGGCGCGCGTCACCATTAGGAGCCAGCATGACCGCATCAGCAGCCACTCTCAGCCTTGCAGCCGACACGGACACCAGCGATCGCCCGAGACGATGAAGGCCCTGCGGCTCGAGCAGTACGGGCCGCCGCAGCGCCTCGCCCTGCGTGAGGTGCCGGTGCCCTCGATCGCTGACGACCAGGTGCTCGTCCGCGTCGCGGCCACATCGGTCAACCCGGCCGACTGGTACCTCGTCACCGGGCCGCTCTTCGCCCGCGTCTTCAGCCCGAAGGAGCTGCTGCGGCCGAAGCGGCCGGGCATCGGCTCCGACCTCGCCGGGCACGTCGAGGCCGTCGGCAAGGAGATCCGCCACCTGAAGGTCGGCGACGAGGTCTTCGGCACCTCCGGGGCGGCCTGGGCCGAGCACGCGCCCGCGCGCGAGGTGCGCCTGGCCCTGAAGCCGGCGAACCTCTCGTTCGAGGAGGCGGCCGCGGTGCCCATCGCCGGCATCACGGCGCTCCAGGCCCTGCGCGACCACGGCAAGCTGCAGCCGGGGCAGCGAGTCCTGATCAACGGTGCGTCGGGCGGCGTCGGGTCGTTCGCCGTCCAGCTGGCCAAGGCGTTCGGAGCGAGCGTGACCGCCGTCTGCAGCACGCGGAACGTCGAGCAAGTGCGCTCGCTCGGAGCGGATCGCGTCGTCGACTACACCGAGGAGGAGTTCACCGAGCTCGGCGAGCGCCACGACCTGCTGATCGACATCGCCGGCACGCGCTCGCTGCGCCGGCTGCGGCGGGTGCTGACACCCTCGGCCACGGTCGTCATCGTCGGCGCGAAGCCGAAGCCAGGTGCGCTGCTCGGGCCGCTCGGCCACGTGATCCGCATGCGGCTGGCGGCTCTGGGCCGGAGCCAGAAGGCCGTGTTCTTCATCGCGAAGATCAACCCCGACGACCTCGGGCTGCTCGCGCGGATGCTCGAGGAGGGGACGCTGAAGTCGCTCATCGACCGGCGCTATGAAGGCCTCGAGCAGGTGCGGGATGCGCTCGCGTACCTCGGCGAGGGCCACTGCCGCTCGAAGGCGGTCGTCAGCCTCTGAGGTCGCGCCGGAGGGGTGAGGTGGACCTAACGGGACAGCTTTCAAACCTGCCGCGCGGGTTTTGCGAACTCCTCGGTGGCGGCTGCGGGCCGGGAGTGTCCTGACAGGTGGCGGTGCGGTCGGCGGTCGGAGAGACTCCTCTCGTGCGGATTCCGGACGTCAGCTATGCCCGGAGCGGCAATGTCGCGATCGCCTATCAAGTGATCGGGAACGGATCGGCCGACGTCGTCTTCGTACGCGGAGTCACCGGTGACCTGGTCTCCACGTGGGACCAGCCACTGCTCGTTCGTCACGTCACGGGGCTCGCCGAATGCGGCCGGCTGCTGATGCTCGACAAGCGGGGGACTGGACTCTCCGACAGGGTTCGCGAGGTGCATTCCGCCGAGACCGCGATGGACGACGTCCGGGCGGTCATGGACGCCGTCGGCTCCGAGAGCGCGGTGATCTGGCTCGGTGCCGCTGCGACGGGTATCGGCGTGCTGTTCGCCGCGACCTATCCCGAACGCTGCGCGGGTCTCGTGTGCTTCGACCCGCAAGTGAAGGGGACTCGAACATCCGACTACCCCTGGGCATCGAGCGAGGAGGATTGGCGTGAGTGGCTCGCCGCCATTCGGAATGGCTGGGGTGAGCGCCCGTTCCTGGAGGATCTCGCGCGCGAGTGGGCCCCCGAGGTTGCCGAAGACGAGAGCTTTCGCGAGTGGTTCGTGTGGCACATGCGCCGCAGCCTCAGCCCGGGCGCAGCGCTGACCGCTTTCCGAACGGCCAAGGAGCTCGACGTCAGCGACGTCCTGTCGGCCGTCCGGGTGCCGACGCTCATCCTGCCGCGGCCCTCACAGCCCGGGCCCGCGTACTACATGGCCGAGCGAGTCCGCGGAGCGAGTGTGGTCGAACTGCCGCCCTTCGACGGCCAGTACACCTGGGTCGACGATGACGCGCATGCAGCGACGATGGAAGCGACGCGGGAGTTCGTCTCTCGGCTCACCGACCACGGCGTGGCCGAACGCGTCCTCGCAACCGTGCTCTTCACCGACATCGTCGGCTCAACCGAGCTCGCCTCCCGGTTAGGCGACACGGGCTGGCGCACGCTGCTCGAGCAGCATCACGCGGCAGTACGCCGGGAGCTCGCTCGCTTCCAGGGTCGCGAGCTCGATACGGCCGGCGACGGATTCTTCGCGGCGTTCGACGGCCCTGCGCGAGCCGTCCACGCAGCAACCGCGATCGTCGACTCCCTGCGGGCTCTCGACCTCGAGATCCGGGCCGGCGTCCATACGGGCGAGTGTGAGGTCAGTGACGGGAAGATCGTCGGGGTGGCGGTGTCGATCGGAGCTCGAATCGCTTCGCTCGCCGAACCCGGCGAGGTTCTCGTCTCGAGCACTGTCAAGGACCTGGTCGCAGGCTCGGGGCTGAGGTTCGAAGACCGCGGCGAGCGGGCGCTCAAAGGCATCCCAGACGCCTGGCGTGTGTTCGCCGTTCGCGAGACGGAATGAATCCCGTTGTCGATGTGACAACGAAATGGAGCTAGCCGGACTCGAACCGGCGACCTCCTGGGTGCGATCCAGGCGCTCTCCCAACTGAGCTATAGCCCCGGGCGGGTGCAGTGTAGCCGCCTGCCCGGCGCGGCCCCGCCGTCCGCGGCTCCGTCATAGTGGCCCGGTGGAGCTCGACGAGGCACGCGAATTCATCCGCTCCAACCACCGCGGCGTGCTCGCGGTGCGGCGCCCCGACGGGAGCATCCAGCTCTCCCCCGTGCTCGCGACGCTCGACGCCGAGGGCCTCGTCGTGATCAGCACGCGCGAGACCGCCTACAAGACCCGCTACCTGCGCCGCGACCCACGCGCGCACCTGTGCGTCTTCACCGACCGGTTCTTCGGCGACTGGGTGGAGGTGGCGGGCACGGCCGAGATCGTCTCGCTGCCGGAGGCGATGGAGCCGCTCGTCGACTACTACCGGAGCTTCGGCGGCGACGAGCCGGACTGGGACGACTACCGTGAGCGCATGCGGCGCGAGCGGCGGGTGCTCGTCCGGATCACGCTGGAGCGCGCCGGGCCCGACCGCAAGGGCTGACGCGGCTCAGTCGCGGGAGCGAACCGTGGCCTCGATCGTCTCGGAGGCGAGCTCGATCCCCGCTTCGTCCAGCCGTGCCCGGATCCGACGCGTCAGCTCGTCCTTCACCGAGCGCGCCGTCCGCACCGGCACGACGAACCGCGCCGCCAGCTCCATCCAGTTGTCGGTCGCGCGCACGAAGACCCGGGGCTCGATCTCTGTCCGCGGCACCGGGTAGCGCGCGGCCATCTGCTCGATCGCATCCCGGGCGCCCTCCGAGCGCGAGACGCGGATCGCCTCCTCGCGCATGATCTGCTCGGCCTGCTGCCAGTCGCTGTGATGCGAGATTGGCAGCGACAGCTCCTCCCAGATGAACTCGAAGACCGCGGTGTAGTTGTAGACCGGCTGCGTAAAGGTCGCCTTGTTCGAGACGGCGACGATGCGGCCGGTGTACTGGCGGCCCTTCACCCATGCCTCGCCGTCGGCAGCGCTGCCGATCTCGAGGATCTTGGTGCGAAGCGGCGTCACGTCGATGACGTCGCCGCGGACGCCGCCCATCTCGATCCGGTCGCCCACACTGAAGATGCGCCCCAGGAGGATGTTGAACCAGCCGGCCACAGCCCCGATCACCTCCTGCATGGCGAACGCGATTCCGGCGGCTGCGAGCCCGACGACCACGCCGATTCGGCCTGCGAACGGACGCCAGACGATCGCGACCGCGATCAAGGCGAGCGCGAACAGCGTGAAGCGCACCGCTTTGCGCAGGTGGTAGCGGGCGTACGGATCCTCGATCCGCCTCGTCACGAGCGGTGCCAGCGCGAGGCCGACGAGCAGGGTCGCGCCGAGGATGACGCCGGTGGTCACGAGCCGGCCGAGGGCGGTGTCGTTGTCGAGCAGGAGGTCGAGAAAGTCGGCCACCTCTAGGCGCTACCCAGCCTGGTCGAGCCGTACGCCTCCAACCTCGTCGATGCGAGCGGAAGGGCAGTAGCGTGGCGGTGTGGTACGCGTGCTCACGACCCGCGAGCTGAACCGTGCCCTGCTCGCCCGGCAGCTGCTGCTGCGACGGGCCTCGCTGCCTATCCCGGCGGCGATCGAGCGGCTCGGCGCGCTGCAGGCGCAGTGGCCGCCCTCGCCGTACCTCGCCCTCTGGACGCGGCTGCGCGGGTTCCGCCGCGAGCAGCTCGTCCGCGCGATCTCGGCCCGGCGGGTCGTCAAGGCGACGCTGATGCGCGTCACGCTCCATCACGTCAGCGCGAGCGACTATCTCTCCTACGCCGGTCTCGTCCGTGGCGCGCGCGTCGCTGCGCTTCGCCGCCGCGTCGAGCGCGAGCGGATCGCCGACGAGCTGCCGCAGCTTGCCGCGGCCGCACGAGCGCTCACCGCGGATGCCCCGCGCAGCCGGCCGGAGCTCCTCGAGCTGCTCGGGCTGGGGAAGCTCCCGGCGTACGACCCCCATCCGTGGCTCGTCTGGCATCTGGTCGTCGCCGAGGCGGAGCTCGTGCATACGCCCGAGGGGAGCGTCTGGCGCTCGAACACCGCCGGCAGCCGGTTCGTCCCCGCACCGGTGTGGCTGGGCGCCCCGAGCTCCGACGGAGCAGCCGCCGCCGAGCAGCTGGTGCGGCGCTACCTGGCCGCGTTTGGCCCGGCGACCCGGGCCGACATCGCGCAGTGGACGGGACTGCCGGTCGCGGCGCTCGAGCCGGGCCTCCAGCGCCTTCGCCTCCGCCACTTCCGCGACGAGCGCGGGCGCGAGCTTCTCGACCTGCCTCGCGCCCCACTGCCGCCCGCCGACACTCCCGCACCCGTCCGCTTCCTGCCGGTCTGGGACAGCGTGCTGCTCGCTCACGACGACCGCTCCCGCATCCTGCCGGAGGAGCACAGGGCCACGGTCATCCGCCGCAATGGCGACGTGCAGGCGACGTTCCTGGTCGACGGGCTCGTCGCAGGCACGTGGTCGGTCGAGGACGGTCGCGTCGAGCTGGAACCGTTCGCGCTCGCTCCCACAGCGGACGCATCGCGAGCTGAAGGACGAGGCCGCGGCGCTCGCCGCGTTCCACGCATGACGCGCATCCTGAGCGAGCGCGAGCTGAATCGGGCACTGCTCGCGCGCCAGCTCCTGCTCACACGCCCGCGACTGCCGCTTCCGCGCGCCCTGGAGCGACTCGGCGGCATCCAGAACCAGTACGCCCCGAACGGCTACATCCGTTTATGGTCGTGCGTGGACGGGTTCCGCCGCCAGGGTCTCGACCGGGCGCTGAGCCGGCGCGTGGTCGTCCAGGGCACGCTCATGCGCTCGACGATCCACCTCGTCTCGGCGCGCGACTACTGGCCGTTCGCACTCGGCATCCGGCAGGCGCGGCGGGAGTGGTGGCTCCGGCTACAGAAGGGCGCGGTGTCGGAGCGCGTGCTGCGGCGGCGGGCGGCCGCGGCGAGGAGGGCGTTCGCGGGCGGGGCGCTCGAGGACCGGGAGCTGAAGCGGCTCGGGCACGGCGACGTCGGCCTCTGGCTCGACCTGCTCCGCGCGCCGCCGAGCGGGACGTGGGAGCGGCGGCGGGCGAGCCTCTACGCCGTCGCGGAGGACTGGCTCGGCCCGTCGGCGGTATCGGCGGACGAGGGGCTCGCGCACCTCGTGCGCTCGTACCTGGGCGCATTCGGGCCGGCCTCGCGGCACGACGTGAGCGCGTTCACCGGAGTGCCGGCGGCGCAGCTCCTGCCCGTGCTCGAGCGGCTTCGGCTCCGCCGCTTCCTGGACGGCGAAGGCCGTGAGCTTCTCGACGCACCGCGGGCGCCCCTCCCGGCCGGCGACACGCCGGCGCCGGTGCGCTTCCTGCCGACGTGGGATGCGGCGCTGCTCGTGCACGCACGGCGAACCGGGATCCTGCCCGAGCGGTACCGGCCGGTCGTGTTCTCGATCAAGGTGCCGCCGTCGATGCCGACGTTCCTCGTCGACGGGGCGGTCGCGGGACGCTGGCAGGTCGAGCGGAGCGGCGACCGCGCGCGGCTGACGATCACGCCGTTCGAGCCGCTTCCGCGCGGCTCGCGGAGGGAGCTCGAGGAGGAGGGCGCCGGGCTGCTCCGCTTCCACGAGCCCGACGCTGCCCGGCTCACCGTCGCGGTCGCCCGGCCCGCGTGAAGTCGGCCCGCCGCTGGCTCGCGGAGCGGCGCGTCTTTACATGGACAGTCCATGTCAAGAGGGCGCCGGGCCTCAGCCGCCTGCGCTGCGCGGATAGTCCTCTGTCGCGAGGAGCTCCTCCCGGCTTTACATGACAGTCGCGGGGAGGGCGCGCCTGCCCGGTCTCGGGTACTCGCCCCCGCGTTCCGCTCGCCTGTGGACAGGGCTGCAGCTGTCCGGCGAAGGCGCGCTTGGCCCGCCGTAGCCACAGCGCGGCTCCGGCGCGTCTAGCTGGCGAGGGGGCACACGGGGGAAACCGGGTTTCCCCCGTGGAGCGAGTCGACGAGGCACAGCCTCGTCACGAGCGGCGGATCAGGGTGACGCCGTCACGGATCGTCAACTGCACGCAGACGACCCGCTCGTCGGCTACGACGCGGTCGTTGAACGCCTTGATCGCGCGCGTCGACTCCGAGGTGTCGGCCTCGTCGAGCACGCTGCCGCTCCAGAGCGTGTTGTCGGCCGCGATCAGTCCTCGCTCCGAGAGCCGCGGCAGTACCGCGTCGTAGTAGTTGAGGTAGTTCTCCTTGTCCGCGTCGATGAAGACCAGGTCGAAGTCGCCGTCGAGCCCGGCGATCGTCTCGAGCGCGGGACCGACGTGGACGGTGATGCGGTCTGCGTAGCCGGCTTGCTCGATGTAGCGACGGGCGACGGCTGCGTGCCGCTCGCTGATCTCGCACGTGTCGATGTGACCGCCCGAGGGCAGGCCGGCCGCCATCGAGATCGACGAGTAGCCGGAGTAGGTGCCGATCTCGAGGACTCGTCGCGCCCCCGTGCCGAACACGAGCAGCTCGAGGAAGCGCCCCTCGATCGTGCCCGTCAGCATCCCCGGGCACTCCAGCGTCGACCTCGTCTCGTCGGCGAGTGCGCTCAGCAGCTCGCCCGGCGGCGTCGTGTGCGCCGCTGCGTACTGCTCGATCTCGTCCGGGACGATGAAGGCCATCAGCTCACCGGCTCGAGCGACGCCGCGATCTCGACGAGGGTCGCCCGGGCGAAGGGCCCGCTCACCGTATAGAGGACATTGCCCCTGCGCCAGTACAGGTGAGGCACGATCTCCGGCCCCTCGCCGTAGGTGGCGCGCGTGCCGCCGATGGAGACCGTCTGCGTGGAGAGCGCGCCGCACTCGAACCCGAAGGGGTCGTTGAGCCAGTCCCGCCCACCGGCGAGGCGCTGTGTCACGTCGATCCGCTCCCAGCCGCGCCGGTAGACAGCCGCGAAGAGCTGGCGCGAGCGTGGGTTGGAGCCCTCGGGGCCAGTGATCCCTGAGCGTGGCGCCCAGCCGCTCGTCGTCAGCCGGAAGCCGGCCGGCACCTGCGCCGGCAGCATGGCCGGATAGGACACCTTTGCGTCCGCCGCCTGCGGAGAGGAGCGGCGGAATCCCTGGTCGATGCGAAACGGTCTGCGTCCGAGCGCGGGACGACGGAAGTGCGACCGCGCCACCGGCCGGTTGAGCAGGCGGTAGCGCAGCGTGACCGTCTCGTCGACCTGCGGCCCGCGACGCCAGTCGATGCGCAGAGGCAGCAGAGTCGCCCGGTCGAGCCAGACTGCGGCTGTGCCGCGAGGCAGGCCGGCGCACTCGTTCGGCGGCAGCGCGATGCGTGCGTGGAGCGCACGGCGGCCGCCCTGTCTCGCCGCCTTCAGCTTGAGCTTCCCCGCGCGGGCGCGGCCGAGGATCACGTCGACCGGCTCGCCGAAGCGCGCCCCGACGAACGAGTAGGCATCGGGACGCGCGGCGAACGTCCGCCGCTGGATGCCTCCGATGCCCCGCTCAGGCGGCGGGAAGAGACCGAGGAGCGTCAGCCCGCCGACCTGGACTACGGGCTGCCCGTCCACGCCGGGTGCCGGCCGGTAGGCGATCCACTCGGCACCGCGCCAGGCGAAGGTGGCCTTGCCGGCAGTTCCGCCGATATCGGCGACGAACGAGCGGGCGACGACGGCTCGGCTCCGGCGCCTGTGCAGACCCGTGGGCGGCACCGAGGACGAGGAACGTCAGGAGCGCGAGCGGCGCGAGCCGGAGCACGGCGGCACTGTAGAGGGCCGGTCGGCGGTCCTAGCGCGCGGACGCGTCCTGGCGGCGGCGCTCCTCGCTCGGCCTTGCCGCGCGCGTACAGCTCGCGGAGCTCACGGACGATCGGCGAATTCTCGGCGTTGGCCCGGGCCTGCTCGCTGATCTCCCGTCTAGTTCTCTTCTGCCTCTTCTTCTCCATCTGACTCCTCGAGGAACTCGCGGATCCGGCGGGTCTCGACGACGAGGTCGGCCATAGCACCGAGAATAGCCAGCACCTCGGCGCGGTACACCAGCGGTTCCGCGGTGCCGTCCACGGGTCGAGTGTGCTACCCAGGCGGGCGCCCGGCAAGATGGCCGAAGGAGCCGTGTCCGCCTGGGTCAGTCCCGCTGGATGCGGGAGCCGCCGACGATTGCCTCGCGGCCGTCGGCCAGCCGCACGAGCGCCTTGCCGTTGCCGTCGTAGTCGGGCGACCAGACGAGCAGCGTCGCGCTGTCTCCCCCGACCCGGCAGGGCTCGTCGAGCGGGCCCGCGGCGCCGCGCCAGTACCGGACGAACGGGTTCTGCTCCCACTCGCGGCCGATCGTGGTCTCGTCCGTGTGCCCCGGCAGCACGCGGATCTCGTGGGCCAGCGGCATCACCCGCTCCATCACCGAGCGCTGCACGGTCGCAGCATCGCCGCCGCCGACGGCATCGCGGAAGAGCAGGTCGCCCGAGAAGCACGCCTCGCCGTTGACGACGAAGACGACGTGGTCGTCGGCGTGCCCGGGCGTGGGCAGCGCCTCGACGCGCAGGCCTCCCGCCTCGGTCGGCCCGGTGACGACCTCGATGCCGAAGCGGCTGCAGAGCTCCTCCTCGTGCTCGACGTGGTCGTGATGCCCGTGCGTGCGCAGCAGTGCCCGTGGCGTCACGCGCCAGCGCTCGACCGCCTCCACCAGCGGCTCCACAGGCGCCCCCGAGTCGACGAACAGCGCCGTTCCGCCCTCGCTCGTCAGCGACGACGTAGGCGTTCGACAGGTACCGGGGGTGCATGCTTCGCTCGACCAGCATCCGGGACTAGGCTAGACAGCTCACGACCAGGGAGGACGCATGCCGGGGTTGATGTCCAGGGCCGCGACCGTGATCAAGGCGAAATTCTCGAAGCTGCTCGACCGCGCCGAAGATCCGGCGGAGACGCTCGACTACTCGTACGAGAAGCAGCTCGAGCTGCTCCAGAACGTCAAGCGCGGCGTCGCGGACGTCGTCACCTCGAAGAAGCGGCTGCAGCTGCAGTCGAGCCAGCTCGAGCAGAGCCTGGTGAAGCTCGACGAGCAGGCGCGGCAGGCGCTCGCCGCAGATCGCGAGGATCTCGCGCGCGCGGCTCTCGAGCGCAAGAGCGCCGCCCAGCAGCAGCTCCAGGGGCTCGACCAGCAGGTCGCTCAGCTGGAAGCGCAACAGGAGAAGCTCGTCGCGAGCGAGAAGCAGCTGTCGGCCAAGATCGAGTCCTTCCGCTCGCAGAAGGAAGTCATCAAGGCGCAGTACTCGGCCGCGGAAGCCCAGGTCCGGATCGGCGAGGCGGCGACCGGGATCGGCGAGCAGATGGCAGACACGGGTCTCGCCATCCAGCGCGCCAAGGACAAGACCGAGCAGATGACGGCCCGCGCGGCGGCGGTGGACGAGCTGATCGAAGCGGGCACGCTCGAGGACTTCACCTCCGGCGGCCAGACGCAGCTCGACCGGGAGCTGGCGCAGCTGTCCTCGCAGTCCCAGGTCGACCAGGAGCTGGCGAAGATGAAGGCCGAGCTCGGCGCGGGCGGCGGCAAGAAGGAGCTGGAGCAGTGATCGTCCGGCTGATGGGCGGCGGCGGCCAGTACGAGGTGTCCGACGACCTCGTCGCCCGGCTGAACACGATGGACGACCAGGCGATGGCGGCACTCGAGCGCGACGACGAGCAGGAGCTCGACGGCGTCCTCGCGCAGATGGCGAAGCTGGTCGAGGGCGATGGCAGGCGGCTCCCCGACGAGGACCTCTCCCCCTCAGACCTCGTCATCCCGCCGCCCGACCTGACGCTCGAGGAGACCCGCGCCCTCTTCTCGGACGACGGCCTCATCCCCGACCTCCCCGCTCGCGGCGCCTAGCGGCGCCGGCTCGCTCGCGTGGGGGAAGCCCGGCTTCCCCCACGGGCCCCCTCGTCGATCACCCGCGCCGGGGCCGCGCCGTAGCTGCGGCGGGCAGGGCCCGCCTCCGCTGGAGAACGGAGGGCCCGACAGTCCAGCGCGCTACTCGACAGCCACCGTCCGACGGAGCGGGGCTTCGCCCCGCGCAGTCACAGCGCGGCCCCGGCGCGTCACTCGAACGAGGGGGCACACGGGGGAAACCGGGTTTCCCCCGTGAAGCGAAGCGACTAGCCGCGCCAGCGGCTAGAGCGGAGCGTCAAAGAGTGCGAACCAGCGCGATGTGTCCGGCTCGAACGGCAGCTCGCCGTCGAGCTTGGCCTGAAGCTCGAGCTCACGGGGGTTGTCGCGCTCCTTGTCCCCGGTAGGGACGAACGGCCAGAACGCCGAGCGCTTGTAGCCGTAGATCAGGTAGAGCGGATGCTCCCCACCCCGGAACCTGAAGACGGCCGCCAGCAGCCGGTCGCCGAAGCCCCGCGCCTGCAGTTCCGTGCCGATCAGGTGCACGGTGGCGATCAGGTCCTCGAAGTCGTTGTCGCGGACGACGATCCAGTCGAAGCCGAGCTCGTCCTCCTTGCGCTCGACCCGCGAGCCGGTGTCGCGTGCGGCGATTGTCAGCAGCTCGTCGAGCTCGTTCTCGGCGCGCACGAAGTCGCCGGCCGAGAGCGACTTGAAGACGACGCCTGCCGAGCCCGCCGGTAGCAGGCCGACCTGGACGTCCAGCGTGACCTGCGCCGTCGCGAGCGCGAACAGCTTGTCGGTCGACGCACGCTTGAGCTTGCGCCGGCCGAACAGGACGTCGGTGAGGCCCAAGCCTAGAAGTCGACCGGGCGGCCCATGTCCTGTGCCACCTTCGCCAGGTTGCGCAGGCGCTTCTCGAGCGGCGGGTGCGTCGAGAACAGCTCGGAGAAGGAGTCGCGGGCGCTGAAGTGCGGGTTGGTCGGGATGATGAAGAACGCGTTCATCGACTCGACCTCGCGCAGGTCGCGCTTGGGGATCGCCGTCATCTGCCCCGCGATCTTCTGCAGGGCGCTCATCAGGTTCTCGGGCGCGCCGGTGATCAGGGCGGCGCCGCGGTCGGCGGCGTACTCGCGGTAGCGGGAGATCGTGCGGATGAGGATGTAGCTCAGGAAGTACGTCACGATCGAGACCACGAACACGATCAGCCAGATCGGCGGGCCGTTGCGGTCGCGGTCGCCGCCGAACATGCCCGCGTACATGGCCATCCGCGTGATCAGCCCGGCGAGCATGGCGAAGAAGCTGGCGAGCGTCATGATCAGCACGTCGCGGTTGGCGATGTGCGAGAGCTCGTGCGCGACCACCCCCTCGACCTCCGGCTTGTCGAGTCGCTCCCAGAGGCCGGTGGTGATCGCAACCGCGGCGTTCTTGGGGTTGCGACCGGTTGCAAAGGCGTTCGGGACGTCCGACTCGATGATCGCCACCTTCGGCTTCGGCAGGTCGGCCATTGCACAGAGGCGCTCGACCATGTCGTGCAGCGCCGGCGCCTGCTCCCGGTCGACGACCTTCGCGCCCGACGCGAGCAGCGCGAGCTTCGCCGAGCTGAAGTACTGGAAGACCGCCATCGCCCCGATGATCACGAGCCCGAGCCAGAAACCGGCCTGGAAGAACTGGATCAGGACGAGGGCGAAGACGACGTAGAGCAGTGCCAGCAGGCTGCCCGTGAAGAGCATGCGCAGCGACAGACCCGTGTCGCGACCGTAAGCCTTGCGTTTCATCGAGAGGGCGCTCCTTGCAGAAGAGGGATTCGAGGCTGATTCTAGCTGCGGCGAGGTGCGCACCGGCCTCGCGGAGGCCCGTTCGTTACACTCGCGCGAGCCATGCCCCGCGCCCTTCTTCCTCTGCTGCTCGCCGCCCTCGTGGTAGGTGTCGCGGGTTGCGGCGGCGAAGACGACAAGCAGGCGCTGCCGGAGACTGTCGTGGGGACGACGACCACGGCGACGACGACCGAGGAGCCCGGGGCGAGCGAGGGTGACCCGGAGGCCGGCAAGGAGGTCTTCTCCAGCGCGGGCTGCGGGAGCTGCCACGTGCTGGAGGATGCGGGCGCCAGCGGCGCCGTCGGCCCGAGCCTCGATGATGCCAAGCCGGACTACGAGCTCGTCGTCGACCGTGTCACGAACGGCAAGGGCGCCATGCCTTCCTTCTCGGACGAGCTGAGCGAAGAGCAGATCAACGACGTCGCGGCCTATGTGGTCGAGGCGACGAGCGGCTAGCCGCACGCCGGCACGACTCAACTCTCTGCGCAAGCAGCCTCGGCGAAGTGGCGCCCCGACGCGGCGACTTCGTGGCTGACAGCCGCGAACTGGCCGAACCACCGAGCCTCGCCGCACTCGGTGGCACGTCGCGAGCCGCCGGCCGCCGGCGCTCTACGATGCCGCGATGATCGACGTTCGCGCGGCCCGAAGCGATCCCGACCTCTACCGGACTGCACTCGAGCGACGCGGCGCGGCGGAGGACTTCGACCGGCTGCTCGACGCCGACGCCCGCTGGCGTGCACCCCAGGGTCGAATCGACGAGCTGCGCGGCGCAGCCAAGCTCAAGGGCAAGCCCACACCCGAGCAGCTCGAGGAGCTCAGGGCCCGCAAAGAGGAGCTGTCGCGCCTCGAAGACGAGCAAACGCGCGCGAGCGAGGAGCGTGACACCCTGCTCGCCGTCGTCCCCAACCTGCCCGATCCCGCGGCGCCTGACGGCGTCGCCGAGGAGGACGCGGTCGAGCTACGCCGCGTCGGCGAGCCGCCGACGTTCTCGTTCACGCCGAAGGATCACCTCGAGCTGACCGCATCGTTCGACGGGATCGACATGGAGCGAGGCGCCCGGCTCTCGGGCTCGCGCTTCGCGTACCGGCGCGGCGACGTGGCGCTGCTGGAGCTGGCGCTGTACCGCTGGGCCCTCGACCGGCTGGTCGCCAAGGGATTCGAGCCGGTGCTGCCGCCGGTGCTCGTGCGCGAGCGACGCGATGTACGGCACGGGCTTCCTCCCCACCGAGGAGTCGAACCTCTACCGCCTCGACGAGCGCGACGGCCTCTACCTCACCGGCACCTCCGAGGTCGCGCTCGCCGGCCTTCACATGGGCGAGATCCTCGAGGAGCTGCCGCGCCGGTATGCCGGCTACTCGACGAACTTCCGCCGCGAAGCGGGCGCGGCCGGCAAGGACACGCGCGGGATGTTCCGAGTGCACCAGTTCGACAAGGTCGAGATGTTCGTCTACATCGCCCCGGACGATTCGCGCGACGAGCACGAGCGGCTGCTCGCGATCGAGGAAGAGCTCGTCGGCGAGCTCGGGATCCCCTACCGCGTCGTCGACGTCGCCGTGGGCGACCTCGGTGCGTCGGCAGCGCGAAAGTTCGACATCGAGGCGTGGTTCCCGTCCCAGGAGCGCTACCGCGAGATCACCTCCTGCTCGAACACGACCGACTACCAGGCGAACCGCCTGGAGGTGCGCTACCGGCCGGCCGGCAAGGGCACGGCGACGGTTCACACGCTCAACGGAACGGCCGCAACCGCGCGGGCAATGCTCGCGGTGATAGAGAACTTCCAGGACGAAGGCGGCACGGTCACGGTGCCGGAGTGCCTGGTCGAGCTCGGCGCGCCGGCACGCCTCGCCGGCTAGCGAAAGCGGCTCCAGAACGGCGGAAGGCGCCTCGCTGGGCGCCCTCCGGCCGGGTGAGTGTTCTGCGGACTTGCCGCATCGCACGTCATAGCCGAGATTCGCTCCGGCTGTGTCCCTCGAACGGGGGACACCGCTCGCGCGCCGCGCTGCGGCGGCGCTCACTTCACGGGGGAAACCCGGTTTCCCCCGTGGGCCCCCTCGTCGGTCACACGCGCCGGGGCCGCGTGGTGGCTGCGGGCGGCGGAGCCGCCCTCCGCCAGGGAGCCAGGAGCACACCACCATTGCCAAGACCGCTCGCCGGACGCCAGGGCGCGTCTCTCGGCTCGGCGGCAGGACCCGCGCTACGCTCGGCAGGCGGCGGGGTGCCGGAGCGGCCGAACGGGGCGGTCTTGAAAACCGTTGAGGGCGCGAGTCCTCCGTGAGTTCGAATCTCACCCCCGCCGCCTGACGACCGGGTCGGCTCTACCGGGCTGCGATCGCGCCTGCGTAGATCGTCGCTGCGTCGACCAGCTGGTCGAGCGAGACGACGTCGTCGCCCAGGACGCCTGTCGTGTCGAGCTCACCGGACAGCGGGCCACACATCACCGTGGGAACGCCGATCGAGCACGAGTAGCCGGCGTCGAACGTCGAGCGGGGATAGATCGTCTCCAGCCGCCGGCCGAGCTCGGCCTCGGCGCCTCGCTGCAGCGCCTGCACGACTGCGGCGTCCTCCTCCACCAGCGCCGGCAGCATCGTCGCCCCCTGGCTGACCGAGACGTCGAGGCCGGCCAGCGCCGCCTCGACCTGCGCAATCGCCTCGCTCGGATCCTCCCCGGGAAGCAGCCGCCGGTCGAGCACGAGTCGGCACCAGGCCGGAATCGTGTGCGGCGCCACCGGCCCGCACGTCAGCTTGTACGGCAGGATCGAACGTCGGCCCAGCAGCGGGTGAGACTGCGGGTCGAGCTCGAGCGACTCGACGCGACGCTGCACCTCGGCCACGACGGGGATCGGGTTGCGTCCCAGCTCGTCCGCCACGCTCGAGTGCGTCGCCTCGCCGTGGATCTCGACTACCACGTCCACGCGGCCGCGGTTGCCGAGCGAGATCGCGTTGCGCGTGCCGACGGTCAGCACGGCGCCCGCGGGCAGCGGCTCAAGCCCCTCGTAGAGGATCGCGGAGCTGGCGTGCGTGGAGGAGCCCTCGGAGCAGACGCCGAGCAGCACGCGCCCGGCCGGGTCGACGCCGCGCTCGCGGGCCGCCGCAACGGCCGCGCACATCGCCGCCAGCCCGCCCTTGCTCTGGCTCGCTCCCAGGCCGGCCCAGAGCTCGCGGCCGTCCCCGCTCTCGACGCGGCGAGCGCGCAGGCCGTCCTGCATCTCGTTGCCGTGATGGATCGCGGGGTACGCGAGGAACAGCAGCTCCTCGCCGCTGCGCTCCCCGAAGCGCACGACCGCATTGTTGAGCCGGTCGATCTCGACCACGCCGCCGAGCTCCTCGAAAGCGGGTGCGGCCACCTCGCGCGCGAAGGAGGCGAGCCTGGAATCGAGAGGGTCGACGCGGTTCTCGCCGTCCGCGACCAGCGTGTCGGCGGCGACGAAGGCCTCGAACCACCGCCAGAGCCGCTCGACATCGATCCTCACGCCGACGCGCCCCTCTCGATTGCAACAGTCTGTTGCAAGCCCGGTTCGGACACCGTCACGCCAGCGCCGGGATGATCAGCTCGCCGAAGGCACCGAGCAGCTCGTCGGGCAGCGTGTACGAGCCGAAGTGGCGGATGTAGAAGCTCGTCGCGCCCGCACGCGCCGCACGTGTGAGCCGCTCCCGGCAGTGCTCGGCGCTGCCGACCAGGCAGAACGCGTCCGCGTAGCGAAGCGCCAGGTCGTCGGACACCCACTCCTCGGCCGCGTCGGCCGCCTCGTCCCAGTCCTCGGCATGTGACATGTCGGGGTAGATCCCGCCGACCACTTCGGGCGGATCGATGTCGATACCGATCGAGCGGAGCGTCTCCTTTCCGCCAACCTGCGCCATCGCGACGACGTAGGGCTTCACGATGCGCGCAGCCTCGCGCTCGTCCTCGGTCACGTGACAGAACGTCCCGAAGCAGAGGTCGAGCTCGTCGAGTGAGCGCCCGGCGCGCTCCGCGCCGACGGCCACCTGGGCGCGCAGCCGCTCGACGAGCTCGGGCGCGATTCCGGCCACGGTGAGGACGCCGTCCGCGATCTCGCCCGCGAGCGCCAGCGCCTTGGGGCCGTTGGCGGCGAGATAGACCGGCGGCGCCCGGTCGAGGGATGCATGGAGGCGCATGTCGCGGCCGTCGAAGGCGACCGTCTCGCCCGCTGCCAGCTTGCGGATCAGCTCGATGCCGTCGCGCATCGCCGCCAGCCTGGTCGGCTTGAGCCCGAGCGTCTTGATCGAGCTGTCACCCGTGCCGACACCGAGGATCGTCCGGCCGGGCGCGAGCTCCTCGATCGTGACCGCCGCCGCCGCTGTCACCGACGGATGCCGGGTCTCAAGGTTGGTGACACACGTGCCGAGCGTGATCCGCTCGGTCATCCCGGCAGCGAGCGCCATGTTCGCCCAGACGTCGCGCCAGAGGAACTGCGAGTCGGGGAGCCAGGCCACGTCGAACCCCGCCTGCTCGGCGGCCGCGACGCAGCGCGCAACCTCACGCGCGCCGGCGCACAGCGGTATGCGAAGACCGAAGCGCACGGGGGAACCGCAGACCCTACTGGGCCGCCGGCTCGGGCTCGCGGGGCGCGTTCTGTCCTGTCTCCTCTCTCAAGGAACGTTGACGACGTCGGACGGTTGAGTTTCGCGGCGGCGGGCACCACCCGAGCATGGTCATCGTGACCACTCCCGCAACGCGACGCACGCGCACGCCTCGGACCCCCTGCCTGGACTGCGGCACCCCCGTCGCACTCGTCCTGGCGCGGCTCGGCTCGGTACGCTGCCACGACTGCCGCGACGAGACCTTCTTCGCGCCGGCCTAGCGCGCCTGAGCAGTCGCGGGTGCCCGCCGGCGATCGGGAGAAGGATCAGGCAACGCGACCAAGGAGGTGTCCATGCCGTGGGATGAAGTGAAGGCCCAGCGGTTTCCGGCGTTCGACAAGGAGCTCGACGGGATCTCCCGCGAGACGATGGAGGATCACTTCAAGCTCTACGAGGGTTACGCGAAGAAGACCAACGAGTGCCGCAAGCTGCTCAAGGAGTTCGACTACGGCGAGATCGAGGGAAACCAGGTGTACTCGCAGCTTCGCGCCGTCTCGGTCGACTACACCTTCGCACTGCTCGGCTTCAAGAACCACGAGCTCTACTTCGGGCACCTCGGCGGGGACGGCGGCGAGCCGACCGGCCGCTTCGCCGAGCTCGTCGAGACGGAGTTCAACGGCGGCGTCGCCGAGTGGAAGCAGGCGGTCGCCAAGGCTGCGCGCGCAGCGCGGGGGTGGGTGATCGTCGGCTACGACCTCAACGACGGCTCGCTCTTCAACTACATCCTGGACACCCAGAACCTCTGGGCGGTCTACAACATGGTTCCGGTGCTCGCGGTCGACGTGTACGAGCACGCATACGTCCGCGACTACGGCGCCACGCCGGACGGGCGTGGAGCGTACGTGGAGGCGTTCTTCCGCAACCTCGACTGGGCGCACGTCAACCGCCAGCTCGAGCAAGCGGAGGCAGCCCGCGAGGCCGCGTCAGCATTCGCGCCGGAGCCGAAGCGAGAGAAGGCGACGGCCTAGACCTTGCGCGCGCGGGGGAGCGAAGACCTCCCCCGCGCCGCACGCGCTCACCACCAAGGACGCCGCCGACGACCGCAGGGCCTAGAGGTCGGGGGAAACGGCCGCCAGGGACTTCGACCATCGGCGGAGGCCGGCTTTGCCGGCCGCAGCCACTACGCGGCCCGGCGCGTCTGACGAGCGAGGGGGATCACGGGGGAAACCGGGTTTCCCCTGTGAAGGCGAGCGGTGCGACCGTAGGTCGCGCCGCTACGCCGCGAGGGCGCCGATCTCGCGGTTCTCGGCCAACTTGCGCAGGGCGACGGTCTCGATCTGGCGGACGCGCTCGCGTGTGAGACCAAGGCGGCGGCCGATCTCCTCGAGCGAGGCCGGGTCGCTGTCGCCGTTGAGGCCGTAGCGCCACTTGACGACCTGCTGCTCGCGCTCCGGCAGCGCATCGACCGCACGCGCGAGCGCCGAGCGCTCGAGGCTGACGGTGACCTCCTCCTCGGGTGACGCCGCCTCGCCGGCGAACAGGTCGCCGAGCGACGCGTCGCCGTCGTCCCCGATCGGCCGGTCGAGGCTCGTGACGGCCCGGGCGGCGTCGCGTACCTCGCGGTACTGCTTCATCGACAGCTTGGCGGCCCGCGCGACCTCGCCGTCGGTGGGCGCCCGGCCGAGCTTGACGGCGAGCTCGCGCTCCGCCCGCACGATGCGCTTCTCCCGTTCGGCGATGTGAACCGGGATACGGATCGTCCGCGCCTTGTTGGCAACGCCGCGCTGAACGGCCTGGCGGATCCACCACGTCGCGTAGGTCGAGAACTTGTAGCCGAGCCGCCAGTCGAACTTCTCGACTGCTCGGATCAGGCCGAGAATGCCCTCCTGGATCAGGTCGAGCAGGGAGAGGCTGTGGCCCTGGTAGCGCTTCGCGATCGAGACGACGAGGCGCAGGTTGGAGTTGACCATGAGGTCCTTCGCCTCCTTGTCTCCGCGCTCGACCCGCTTCGCCAGCTCGACCTCGCGCTCGGCGGTGAGCAGCGGGTAGCGGCCCGCCTCGTTCAGGAAGAGTTGCAGTGCGTCTGTTGTCGCCGCCGCCAGCTCGCCGTTGACGTATGTCGGACGGTCGAGCTCGCGCCCGCAGTCGTCGCGTACCACGACGCCCCGTTCCTGCAGCTGCTCATACAGGGCATCCACGTCGTCCTCGTCGAGGTCGTGCGCCGCCGCGAACTCGTTGAACTCGCTCAGCTCGATGCAGCCCTCGTGGTCGCCGCGCTCGAGCAGCGTGGTGATCTCCATCTGGCTCATGCGGCTTCCATTCCCAGGTCTCGCCAGCGTGAATCGTATGGTGCCGTTTCTCGCAAAGAGCGATGATTCGAGGAACGGGCGGAGATCCGTTACGGTTGTCGTGCGGGGAAGTCCCCCGAACCCGATCGCCGGAGGAGCGATGAGAGACCGTGACATGGGTGGCCGCTCGCCCCTGCAGATGCTGACGCTCGTCTACGGCGTCGTGTTCCTGCTGGTCGGCGTGCTCGGCTTCATCCCGGGAATCACCAGCGATTTCGACGACCTGAGCTTTGCCGGCGAGGACTCCACGTCGGAGCTCCTCGGCGTCTTCCAGGTCAGCATCCTGCACAACGTCGTGCACCTGCTGTTCGGCGTCGTCGGGCTCGGTGCTGCGCGGGCGTTCGACAGCTCGCGGACCTACATGCTCGGCGGCGGCGTCCTCTATCTGGCCCTCTTCCTGCTGGGGATCATCGGCGGCCTGGACTGGCTGCCCGCGAACACCGCTGACCACTGGCTGCACGTCGCGCTCGGCGTGACGATGGTCGGCATCGGCTACGTCTTCGGACGAGAGCAGGGAACGACGGCGACCGCGTGACGAAGCTGAACGGGCGGAGCCGGAACGGCTCCGCCAACCACCCATCGATGCCGACCTCCACAGATCGCGAAGTCCTCGAGCAGGTCGACGCCGCGCTGGGAGACCAGGGCCAGGCCCTCGTCGCGGTCGCGTTTCTCGCGGGCGCCGACGTCGCGATCCCGGAGGACGAGCTCCAGGGTGCCCGGCGGCGGGCCGTCTTGCTGCTTGCCGCCGGCGGCGATCCGCACCGCGACCTCGACCTGGACGGCCGGGCGGTACGGGCGCTGGCCGACGACCTCGACTCGGAGGCGCGCCGCGACGCCCTGGTCGCGGGACTGGCCGCTGTCGCCGACGCGGCCCCCGACCTGGAGATGCTGCACAGCACCGTCGACGAGTTGCGCGCTGACGCCGATCTCGCCTGGCGCTCGTTCGCATGCTCGCTGCTCGTGGAAGAGCTCGCCGGCGACAGCTTCTGAGACGAGGGTCAGGCCGCTTCACTTTTTTGCCGAAAGGGTTCAGCATGCGAACCCGCATGCTTCGACCTCGCCTCCCGGTCGCGGCGGCGGCACTCGCCGCAGTCTGCGCAGTCCCCGCGCCGGCCCTCGGCGCCGAGCTGATCTCTCGCAGCGCCACCCAGGTCAAGCTGGCCGTGTCGGCGGACGGCAAGGCGCTCGTCAGCTACGTGCGGCGGGGGCGCAAGCACCATACGCTCGCCTGGGGCGCGATCAACTCGATCGCGCCGACGCGCTCCCGGCCGCAGGTGGCGCTGAAGCTCGACTACTCCGGCGGCTGGAAGAGCTTTCGCATCAAGCCTGCGACGTTCCGTAACCGCTGCAAGGCCTACGACGGGCCCAAGCTGCACTGGCTCGTAGCCGCGTGCAAGGCGCCCGACGGCTCCTACTGGGCGCTGCAGAGCTGGTATCGAGCGCTCCCGAACTACGGGCTCGCCGGGACGCCGTTCCAGCGCGAGCCGGAGTTGTGGCTGTCGCACTGGCGGGGCCCGCTGCCCGTGTTCGAGGTCAACATGGGCTGGGTGCACGCGAAGGTGCACTCCCTGTTTGGACGCTTCACCTACCTGGGCAAGCCGATCTACGGGTTCGGCACCGGCGTCAACGGCCGGCCCACCGACAGCTACGGCCGGGTCATCTACGTGGACACGCTCGACTCGCGCTACGGCAAGGGCTGGCGGCGCGAGAACAGCTTCGTCACGCACAAGGGATCCGGCGCCTTCTGTTACGGCCTCTGGCCGCACGGCCGCAACCCGTCGGGGATGGGCAAGAGGTACCGCGTTACCGTGCAGGGGCCCGGCGTGATGCCGGACATGTTCTGGGAGGGCGTCTCGCCGGCGACCTACGACCCGGTGTGGGATCAGGAGCAGAAGGTCAAGTTGCGAGCCCTGAACGCGCCCGGCTGCGGCTAGTCGCCGCGGCCCCTAACGGAGCCCGCGCCTATCATCGCGCCGTGGTCGGCGGCGACGAGCTTCGCGACGCGATGCGCCGTTTCCCGGCCGGGGTCGCCATCGTCACGGTCGCCCTCGACGGCGAGCGGTACGCCATCACGGTCGGATCGCTCGTCTCGCTCTCGCTCGAGCCGCCGCTCGTCGGCATGTCCATCGGATTGCAGTCCTCGATCTACGAGCAGATCCGGCGCGCGGGCCGGTGGGTCGTCAACGTGCTCGCCCATGACCAGACCGAGCTCGCGCAGCACTTCGCGCGGAGCGGCATGCCGCCGCTCGTCGCGTGGACGTCGGTAACGGTGCGGCAGCGAGACGGCGTGCCCGAGCCGCTGATCGACGGCGCCCTCGCCTGGCTGGAGTGCACGACGGTCGGAGAGCACGCGGCCGGCGACCACGTCATCTTCATCGGCGCCGTGCTCTCGATCGAGCTCGGCCGCGACGAGCCGGGGCTGACGTACGTGCGTGGCGCATACCTGCCGGCATGAGCGTCGCGGCGGTCGTCTTCGATCTGGACGGGTTGCTCCTCGACAGCGAGCAGGTGTGGGACGAGGTGCGCGAGGCCCTTGCGCATGAGCGTGGCGGGCGCTGGCACGCGCGGGCGCAGCGGGACATGATGGGGATGAGCTCGCCGGAGTGGTCGGCCTACATGCACGACGAGATCGGGCTCGGGGAGTCGCCTGCCGAGATCAACCGCCTGGTCGTGGAGCGGATGCTCGAGCGCTACCGGCACGAGCTGCCGCTGATCGACGGCGCGGTCGCCGCGGTCGAGCGACTGGCCGAGCGCTGGCCGCTCGGGCTGGCGTCCTCCTCCAACCGGCCGCTGATCGAGGCGGCGCTGGCCGGATCCGGCCTGGCGGGCGCGCTTCGCGTCACGGTGTCGTCAGAGGAGGTCGCGCGCGGCAAGCCGGCGCCGGACGTCTACCTGGAGGCCGCGCGCCGGCTCCGCGTGGAGCCTGCGGCCGCTGCGGCAGTGGAGGACTCCCATAACGGCATCCGCTCCGCGCGGGCGGCGGGGATGGCGGTGATCGCCGTGCCGAACGCGCTCTTTCCACCCGGCGAGGAGGCGCTCGCGGAGGCGCACGTCGTGCTCGCATCGTTGGCAGAGCTCGACGCGGAAGCGGTCACGCGAGCGGCGGAGCTGGCCGGGGTCTGAGCGTGTGGATCCGGTAGGTGGGTGGCCGCGGCCCCGCCGCGGAAGGACCACCGAAGCTCGTCACAGCGGCCGTCACAGCCGGCCGCCTGCCACACGCCGAGGGGAGGACGGACATGGCCCCGGGGGACAGGCGCCGAAGGTACCCGTGGCCTCCTCCCCGCGACGAGCCTACGGGCGTCCGGCGCGCGTGTCTGTGCCGAAAGTGAGCCAAGATCGTGACGACGGCGACGGGCCTTGCGCGCCCGAGGGCGATCACCCGACACGGCGCCATCGTCCGACCAGCGTCCCTCATTGCGTCTTGACGTGGGCCCAACCGCACCGCCGGTGCGCGCCCCGCCTGCCTAGTCGTCGAGGCGGCCAAGCAGGACGCAGCCGTTATGGCCGCCGAGGCCCATCGCGTTCGAGAGCGCGACGTCGACCCGCGCCTCTCGCGCCTCGTTGGGCACGTAGTCGAGGTCACACTCGGGGTCGGGCTCGCGGTAGTTCATCGTCGGCGGGATCACGCCCTCATGGATCGCGAGCGTGCACATCATCGCCTCGATCGCGCCCGCTGCGCCGAAGCAGTGACCCGTGACCGACTTCGTCGACGAGACGGCGAGACGGTACGCGTGATCGCCGAAGACGTCCTTGATCGCGCGCGTCTCGGCGGCGTCGCCGAGCGGCGTCGACGTGCCGTGGGCGTTGATGTAGTCGACCCGCTCCGGCTCGACGCCGGCGCGGCGCAGGGCGGCACGCATCATCTCGCCCACGCCCACCGACTCGGGGTCGGGCGCAGCCATGTGGTACGCGTCGTTCGAAGCGCCGTACCCCAGCACCTCGGCGTACACGCGTGCCCCGCGGGCGCGCGCAGCCTCGAGCTCCTCCAGCACGAGCACGCAGGCGCCCTCCCCCATCACGAACCCGGCACGCGTCGCGTCGAAGGGTCGGGAGGCGCGCGGTGGATGCTCCTCTTCGGCCGCGAGACCGCGCATCGCGCAGAAGCCGGCGAGAATCAGCGGATGCATGCAGGCCTCGGTGCCGCCTGCGAGGACGGCGTCGGCGTCGCCGCGTCGAATCAGCTCGGCGCCCTCGCCGACGGCATGGGAGCCGGTCGCGCAGGCCGACACGACGGCGTAGTTCGGGCCGCGGATCCCGAGCGAGATCGCGAGCTGGCCGCTCGCCGAGTCGACGAGGACGTTGGGCAGGAAGTGCGGCGAGACGCGGTCGGGGCCGCGCTCACGCAGCACCTGTTCCTGTTCCATGATCCCGAGGAAGCCGCCGATCGCCGAGCCGAAGACGATCCCGACGCGCGCCGGGTCAAAGCCGACCAGGCCGGCATCCGCGATCGCCTCCTTGCCCGCTGCCAGCGCGATCAGCACGTTGCGGTCGAGCCGTCTGGCCTCCTTCGGCGAGACGATGTCGGCCGGATCGAAGTCCTTGATCTCTGCTGCGACGCGCACAGGGAAGCCGGATGCGTCGAAGGAGCGGATGAAGTCGATGCCGCTCTCGCCCGCGACTGCCGCGCGCCACGTCGAGGGCGCGTCGTTGCCGATGGGCGTGACGGCTCCGAGGCCTGTGACTGCGACGCGGCGCATGCCGGGATTCTGGCGATGCGCCGGCGGGCAGTGCCGGATCAGGCGCGGAGGGCTGCCTCCGCGAGGGCCATGTCGGCGAGACGATCCCAGTTGTCGGCGATCCACGCGGCCATCCGCTCCTCGTCGGTGCGGTTCTCACGCGCGACCCGGGCGGTGTCCTCGTCGCCGGCTCGGAGCGCCACTCGCTCGAGCAGCTGGTAGGCCGCAATCTCCATGTGCTCGGTCGCGTACGCGTCGCGCACCCCCCGCGCGGCCTTCTCGTTGCGGGTCAGGTCGAGCACGCTCTTCATCATCGCGCCCAGGATCCCGCCCGCCTCCCGCACCAACGACGGCGGGCGCCCGTGCGCCTCGAGCCGCTCTCGTAGCCGGTCGACGTGCCGCTCCGAGTCGATCTTGTGGTGCCGCAGCGCGTCCTTGACCTCCTGGTCGTCGACTCCGTAGATGATCGAGTCGAGCATCCGCACGACGCCCTGCTCCATGGCGAGCGCCTCGTCCAGGTAGCGGACGAGCTGCTCCTGGAATTGCTGTGTCACCGTCGTCTCCTCTCGTTCGCCTTCGGGCTGCAGGCGGAACCGCCCGTACTCGCGGCCGGCCAGCAGCGCCCGCCCCGTGTACCCCTCGCCTGCGGGCGCTAGCTCGTCCACGAGCCAGCGCAACGGCCACCGGTAGCGAAGCTCGCCGCCCTCGACGTGAAACGGCGCCCGCAGGGGGCCGAGCTCCGTCCAGCCGCGGTCACCCGCGATGCGCTTGCGCAGCCCGGGGAGCGGCGGCAGCAGCCCGCCCGTCCTTCGCACCCGCCAGAGGCCGTCCAGCTTCGGCTCCATCACCACTAGCCTTTCGCGAGATGGCCGATCGAAACCACGCCGGCTGATGCCGGGGCCGAACGTGCCGTTCCCGCCGATGGAGGCCGAGCTCGTCTCGGAGCTGCCGGAGGGCGACGGGTGGCAGTACGAGCCGAAGTGGGACGGCTTTCGCGGCGTGCTCGAGAACGACGGCGGCGAGCTGGCGCTCTGGTCGCGCAAGGAGCGGCCCCTCCTTCGCTACTTCCCGGAGCTCCGTCCGCTCGGCGAGTTGCTACCGGCCCACTCGGCGCTGGACGGCGAGATCGTAATCGCGCGCGACGGCGTGCTCGACTTCGACTCGATGCAGACTCGGCTCCATCCCGCCGAGAGCCGGATCCGCAAGCTGGCCGGCGAGATCCCGGCAGAGTTCATCGTCTTCGACGTGCTGCTCTGGGACGGCGAGCCCCTGCACGAGCAGCCGCTCGAGGCGCGGCGAAAGGAGCTCGAGGGCGTCGCGAAGGGCTTCCGGCTGTCGCCCTGCACGCGCGACCCCGAGCGAGCACGCGGCTGGCTCGACACGTTCGAAGCGGCGGGGCTGGACGGCGTCATCGCCAAGCGGGTCGACCGCCCCTACCGCCCGGAGCGCGCGACGCGGTCGCGAAGGTCAAGCCGCACAAGACGGCGGACTGCGTCGTCGTCGGCGTCCGCTGGAAGGCGAGCCCGTCACACCTCGCGACCCTGCTGCTCGGCCTCTATCGCGACAACGGCGAGATCGACTACGTCGGCTCGGCCGCGGTCGGCGCGAAGCGGCACGACGAGATCCTGGCCCGCGTCCAGCCCCTGCTGAAGGACGCACCCGAGCGGCGCTTCTCGGAGCCGAACCGCTGGGGGATCGGGCGAGCTGGAGGAGAGCGCCGCTGCGGCCGGAGTTGGTCGCCGAGGTGCGGTACGACAAGGTGCAGGGCAGCCGGTTCCGCCACGGCACGCGGCTGCTCCGCTTCCGCGACGACAAGGACCCGGCCGACTGCACGTGGCGCGAGGTACGGCCGCCGCGCAACCCGAACGACCCGACCTTCGAGTCGCTCCTCGCGGGATGAAACCGGACGAGGACGCGTACGGCGCCATCCTCCTCGGCCACCTCGAGGGCAAGGCTCGCGTGCAGGAGATCGTCGAACGCGACGACGGCTTCATCGAGGCAACGGACGGCCCAGGCGTCTACTTCGCGCCGTTTCGGCGCTGGCCTGCACACCAGCGCCGGGCGATGCGGTTCGTGCGGGGCCGGGTGCTCGACGTCGGGGCAGGAGCCGGGCGAGTCTCCCTCCACCTCCAGGAGCGCGCGCACGACGTCGTCGCCATCGACGTCTCGCCCGGCGCGGTCGAGGTGTGCCGCCGGCGCGGCGTTCGCGATGCACGGGTCTGCGCGTTCGAGGAGGTCGGAGCCGAGCTCGGCACCTTCGACACGGTCGTCATGTGGGGGAACAACTTCGGGCTCTTCGCGGGGCAGCGCCGGGCCCGCTCGATGCTCGCCCGCCTGCGGGAGCTCACGTCGGAGCGCGGCCGCATCGTCGCCGAGACGCGCGATGCCTACGCGACCGACGACCCGGGCCACCTCGCCTACCACGAGCGCAACCGGTCGCGCGGGCGTATGGGCGGCCAGCTGCGCCTGCGCGTGCGCCATCGCTCACTGGCGACCCCGTGGTTCGACTACCTGATCGTGTCGCCGGACGAGTTGCGCGAGCTCGTCGACGGCACCGGCTGGCAGGTGCATCGCCTGTCGAGGGCGAGGCCGGCATCTACGTGGCAGTGCTCGACAAGGCCGGCTGACCGGCGGGCGCAGCGACGCGTGCGCGGCCGCGCGGCGCCTTAGATAGACGCGCGCGCGCCCCGCCCAGGGTGGGGAGCCGATCCCGCCGCCCTCGGCGGTCGACGCTACCGAAAGAAGGCGCGCGTGTCTGTGCCGAATCTGTGCCAGTTCGGTGCCAAGTGCGAGCGGGCACGGGATCGCGAGAGCCGTGCCTGGTACCCGCGACCTGCTCACGACCGCCAACGCAGCAACCCGACGGAGACGAGGTACGCGACCCCGGCCGCACCGCCGAGCCACACGTAAGGCGTGCCGTCGCGGCCGTGTGACCACTCCCAGATGCACAGACCGAGGATCAGGGCGATGAGGACATGCCCGGCGAGCGCCGTCGCGTGGATGTCGATCCGCGCCCAGTACTCGTCGCGCCCGTCGCCGCGCAGGCCGCGGACGAGGTCGAAGCGGCCGCCGAGCAGGACGAGCCCGCCAAACACGGACAGCGCCACGAACACGCCGATCGCGTTCTCCCGGTCGTCGCCGATCAGGAACGCGACCGCGGACACCGCGCCCGCCGCCACGCAAAACGCCGGGAGGAACCATTTGCTCCTAGTGATCGCCATTCGGGTGAAACACCTCCTCGATGGTTGTGCCGAAGAACCGCGCCAGCTCGAAGGCCAGCGGCAGCGACGGCGTGTAGCGCCCGGTCTCGATCGCGTTGATCGTCTGCCTCGAGACGTCGACAGCCGCGGCCAGCTCCGCCTGGGAGAACCCTCGCGCGGTGCGCAGCTCGCGGACGTCGTTCTTCATGCCGATGTAAAGCTAGCTTGACACCAGAGCGATGTCAAGCCTGCTTTACATCAGCCCGGACGCTTCTTCGCCCGCGAGGGCTGCACGCGCGGCGGCTCGCCGGGCATCTTGGGGAAGTTCGGCGGGTACGGCGCCTCCCCCACGCCCTCCGCCTCCTCGCGCTCGACCAACTCGAGCAGGACGCGCAGGTCGCAGACCGCGTCGTCGATGCCAGCCTGCACGTCGCCGAGCCGGTCGAAGCGCTCTCGCATCGTCGGGATCGTGAAGTCCTCCGTCTCGACGTCGGGCAGCTCGTCCCAGCGTCACCGGCGCCGACACGGTCGCGTCGGACCGCGCGCGCACCGAGTACGCCGACGCGATCGTCCGGTCGCGCGCGTTCTGGTTGTAGTCGATGAAGACCCGCTCGCCGCGCTCCTCCTTCCACCACGCCGTCGTGACGAGCTCGGGCAGCCGCCGCTCGACCTCGCGCGCGAACGCGAGCGCGCAGCGCCGCACGACGCGGAAGCCCCACTGCGGCTCGATCCGGCAGGCGACGTGGATGCCCCGGTTGCCCGACGTCTTCGGCCAGCCGGTGTAGCCGATGTCCGCGAGCACCTCGCTGCACGCAGGCCGCAACGCGCTTGGCGTCGCGCGAACTCGGTGCCGGGCTGCGGGTCGACGTCGATGCGCAGCTCGTCCGGGTGCTCGACGTCGGCGCGCCGCGACGGCCACGGGTGGAAGTCGATGGTGCCGAGGTTCGCCGCCCAGGCCACCTGCGCCACCTCGGTCGACGCAGAGCTCGTCCGCGTGGCGCCCGGAGGGGAAGGTGACGCGCGCGGTCTCGATCCAGTCGGGCGCATGCTTGGGGACGCGCTTCTGGTAGATCGCCTCGCCCTCGGCGCCGTCCGGGTGGCGCTTGAGCTGGGTCGGCCGCTCGTAGAGCGCGCGCACGATGCCGTCGGCGACCGCGAGGTAGTACTGCACGTGATCGAGCTTCGTCAGCCCGGCGGTGCGGAAGTAGACCTTGTCCGGGTTGGTGACGCGAACGATCCGATCGCCGACCTCGAGCTCGACAGCTTCTGCGGCCATTGCCGCGAAGTATCCTCGGAAGGGTGCTGGACGAGCCACAGCCGGTCGCGATCTCGCTGGAACCGCTGGACGACTTCGTGGTCGTCGAGCCGGTCGACGAGGAGACCGAGACGCGCGCCGGCCTGATCATCCCGGCGTCCTCGGAGGCAGGCTGCCGCAGCGGGATCGTCACCGCGGTCGGCGCGGACGCCGGCGGCGTCGAGCCGGGCGACAAGGTGCTGTTCCCGAAAGGCGCCGGCTACGACGTGCGCCTGGGCGGCACAGCCTCCAAGATCCTTCGCCGAGGCGACCTGATCGCCAGAGTCCAGGACTAGCGAGCTCGATCCGGCATCGAGCCTCGACAGTCCAGGTCGTCGCTCGGCAGCCACCCATCGACGGACCCGGGCTAGCCCGGCGCAGTAACAACGCGGCTCTGGCTTCGTCCCTCACCGTCTCGACACTCCTGTGCGCCGCGACGCCAGCCACCAATCGACGGAGCCGGGCTGAGCCCGGCGCAGTCACGGCGCGCGGCGCGTCACTCCAACGAGGGGGCCCACGGGGGAAACCGGGTTTCCCCCGTGAAGCGAGCAAGCCCGCGACGCGCAGCGTCGCGGGCGAGCGAGCGGAGAGGGCGGGATTTGAACCCGCGACCCACCTTTCAGCAGGTACGCGATTTCCAGTCGCGCTCCTTAGGCCGCTCGGACACCTCTCCGGGCCGGAGCATGGTAGCCGCGTGCCGGCGCCGGTTACTGTCGACCCGTCCCCGATCCGGAGGTCGTGCGTGACCAGGTTCGTCGTCGACGCCAAGGCTGCCCTGCACCTCGCGAGCGAGGGAGTGCGAGGTGTCCGCGAGTCACGAGCTGCTGGCGCCGACGCTGATCCGGTCGCAAGCCCTCTCGCTGATGCACGAGGCCGTTCACCGCGGCGAGCTCGACGCCGAGGTCGCACAGGAGCGCCTCGCGCGTCTCCAGGCGATGAAGATGCGGCTGCTGGGCGACGCCGTCCTGCGGCGCGTGGCGTGGCAGGTCGCCGACCAGCTCGGCTGGGCGTCGACCTATGACGCCGAGTACATCGCGCTCACGAAGCTGCAGGCTGACGCGCTGGTCGCGCTCGACGAGGAGCTGGCCCGCCGAGCCGCCGAGCTGGTCGAGGTCGCCCCGATCGACTCGCTGCGCTAGCCGGCCTCGCCGCCTGCCGAGCCTGTAGTCCCAGGAACAAACGGCGCCTTCGCCGCCGTCTACTCCTCGGCGCGATCCGTGGTGTCACGGTCGCGGTCGTAGCGCCGCGTGAGCGGAAACGGCGGCAGCCAGGACTCCCGGCGGACGGTCCAGAGCTCGTAGGTCGGCCGCAGCTGGTCGGGCGCGTCCAGGGATCCGAGGCTCACCTCGACCTCGTCCGCGCTGCGGGCGAAGACGGACGAGCCGCAGCGGGGACAGAAGTGCCGCCCCGCGTAGTCGCGTGTCTCGCCCTCGATCGTCACCGCGTCCTCGGGGAACACCGCGGAGGCGCCAAAGAGGGCTCCATGGTGCTTGCGGCAGTCGAGGCAGTGGCAGAGGCCGACCCGGTATGGCGGCCCCGAAGCCACGACTCGGACGCTGCCGCACAGGCAACCGCCGGTGTACGAGCTCATTCTCATCTCCTGGCGGTCGTCACGGCGCGGCGGTCGTCACTCATCACGTCAGCCAGGTCACGAGTTCCCAGAGAAGGAACGCGGCCCCAGTGAGAGCAAGATGAGGGAGGCCAAGTACGGCCAGGGTAAACCCCAGGTGCTCTCGGAAGGTGAACGACGGCAAGTCCGCTGGCTCGTTCAGGAGCTTGTGCGCTCTTGTTCGCGCTCCAATCCCTCCGCTAGCAGCCGACGAGCAAGAGGCAGCCCCTGCTCGTGGGGGAGCACGCCGTGGCGCACCGCGTTGGTGTTGCCGGTGGTGGCGGGGACCAGGTTGCGGGGTGTGCCGGTGGTGTTCATTCGAGATACCTTGCGCGTGAGGTCGGACCACACGTGAGACGACATCTCCTCCCGGCGACTTCCGTGCTCGTCATGGTGTTGGGCGCGAGTGCTTGCAGCGGTGACCGCGACCCGATCGACACCTCAGAAGCGTTACAAGCCCTTCGCGCCGCAGGCTTCCCAAACGCCCACCCCGTGCATGCGTTTGGCCCGTCGGCCCACGGCGTGACCGACGTGATCTTCAGCGAACCTGGGGAGCGGGTCGATCAAATCATTGTCATCCGTCGGTACGAGTCTGTGATCGATGCACGGCACCAGCTTGCGGTCGATCGACGAGCCGAGCCGTGGTGGGGCGACCTCCCGATCCCGAGCGTTGTTGCGGAGCACTTCATGGCGCCGCAGCGAGCGAGACGCATATGCAACGTGCTCGTCAGTCCGCTCTATGCCAGGCGAGACCCGGTGATCACAAGGCGTGTAGAAGCGGTGATCAGTCGCCTTCAGGACGCTTGCTGAAGCCGTTCAATCGTCGTTTCGATCAATATGTAGTTCGGCGGGATTTCTTTGATGAAAGCGCCGGTCAGGCTGCTTGGCCGCCCCGCAACCCGTTGTGTTTACCGACCCCGGGGGGATACGCTCGGCGGCTGTACTCACCCCGGCGGGCCGGGCTCTGGCTCCAACGCCCGCTCCCACACGGTGTTGCCATCGTGGTCTTTCGCGACGAGTGCCGAGCCGGGCCCGATGCGATCGGCGGTGCCTCCTTGCGGGGGTACATGACCCGCGAGGTAGACGTTGTCGATCACGGGCGCGGATGCGAGGACATCGCCGTTGAGGCCGATGACCTCGACCGTCTTGACGCCGTCGGCGGCGAACCCTTTGAGTTGTGACACGTAGACGCCTGGGTCGGCGAGCGAACTGGAGAGCGGCGACAGGTCGATGACTGGATGACCGGGCGACGGAAAGTCAGCCGAGGCTTTCGGGCTCCAGGCATCCGAACTCGGAGAAGGAAGGACGTGGCTGGTTGGCAGGCCCTGTGAATGGGCAGAGCCGACCTTCAGGCGTCCTGGCCAGGTAAAACGCCACGCCATCGCGGATCGTGAGCAGGCGCACAGTGTTGGTCGCCTCGACGTCCGCGAGCGCGGAGGCGGTCCCCAGCGCCAGAGTGTGGGGATCGACCTCGGTTCCCTCCGTGGAGAAGCTGAAGAGCGAGTCGAGCCGCCCGCTGAGCGCGAGCGCGGGCACCGCAAGCGCGACCACGACGACCGCGACCAACATGCCGCGCCGAGCGCCACGACCACTCCGTGTAGTAGTCGGACGCGATGCTCGAAGACCCGCTCGCCTTCGGACGTCATCCCAGTCAGCGTCTTCGAAACTCACGCTGAGACGGCGAACCTCGTCTGCCAACACGTCACTCACGTCGACTCCCTTCGAGTTGCTCTCTCAGTGCAGCACGCGCCTCCGACAGGGTGGCTGCGACGGTGCCCTCGCTGATCTCCAACGCCTCCGCGATCTCGCTGTACGAGAACCCCGCGAAGTAGCGAAGGAACACCACCAACCGGCGCTGGGGCGGCAGCTGCCTGATTGCGTCTGCGACGTGCGGACGGCGGTCCGGATCCAGCGGCGCGACACCGACCGAGCCGTTCGTGGTGTTCCGCTCGCGGCGCCGCTGCTCGTGCGCGGCGTTCACGCTGATCTTCCACACCCACGCCGCAAGCGAGCCCCCACGAAACTGCGATCGCGACCGCAACGCCCGCGCGAATCCCTCGTGCACGGCGTCACGTGCTGACTCCGCGCTGCCGGTGATCGTCGCTAGCGCATTGCAGTACCCGACGTAACGCTCGCGGTACGGCTGTTCCAGCGCCTGCTCGTCGATCACACCACGAGAGAGATGCACGAGCGCAGTGTTTTCTTTACCGCGCGGTCGCCGCCGGTTCCGTGACTACCCCAGCGACCCGGGTGGCAGTCCTGCCATCTGCTCCATCTGACGGCGGAGCTGGGCCTCCTGCTCCGCGAGCAGCTTGGCGTGCGCTGTTCCAGCGGCGAGGAGATTCGCCTTCTGACCGTATTGCTCCAGTCTCTTTGCGAGGTAGGGCGAGCCCCTCCCCGAGGCACAACCGCATCCAGTCGGCACGGTGCACGCCACGCGTCGATGACCCTCGACGAATGAAGGACGTCCCGTCTCGGAGACCGCCCACGTCCTTAACGATGACGTGGAACGGCTGCCTCGATGGCTCAACGTGTAGGACGGAAAGCTTGCGCCCCTGCCCCGCGTCGACGTCGTAGAAGACGAAGTCGACCGGTGGATCTACGTGCGAGCTCACGAGCTGTTGCAGGCTCGCGTCGTCGTAGTGGGTCGTCACGCCGATGATCGGGTCGGGTCGGCTGGCCTCGACGCCGTAGATGACGTAGCCGGGGCTGCCGTCTCCGAACGCCAGGCCGTTAGCAATGGCAACGACGTCCTTGATGAACTCCGCGCGAGCGTTCTCGTCTCGGGGTGGAATGAAGTCCCTCTTCGTGTCGAAGATGATTTGTTCTGGCGTCGTCTGCACGAGGGCGATCGCCCGAGCAAGGTCGAGTCGTTGAATCATGTAAACGCATGATGCCGCTCGCCCTGCTCCCCTTGTCCGCGCCGTCTGGCGACTAAGAGCCGTGCCCGATGCCGACGCGGCACCTGCGCGCCAGTTGCGCGCCAGTCCGCCACCCTCTCGGGCGGATTCCAGCGGACTCAGGCGGATGACGCTCGCGGGCTCCGCCACCGTCATCGCGAGGGCGGAACCCGGCTCACTGAGCCAGATTCGGCTCTACAGCTAGCGGAGGGGGAGGGATTTGAACCCTCGAAGGACTTGCGCCCTTAACGGTTTTCGAGACCGCCCCGTTCGGCCGCTCCGGCACCCCTCCGAGGCTCGCACAGGGTAGCCGGGCCGCAGGCGGCGTACGGCTCCTTGGGGAGGGGACGCTCCGGCCTCCGCCGAGCAGGGCGGCACGCTCAGGTCGGAAGCAGCGCGAGGAACTCTCGCGGGCCGACGATCCGGAACCCGGCCGGCGAGAGGTCGAGCAGGTGACGATCGCCAGTGACGAGCACGTGAGCGCTGTGCGCGTGAGCAAGGGCGAGCAGGTAGTCGTCGCCAGGATCCGGCGAGACCGGAGGAGCATCGACCGGGTCACGGCCGAGGAGGGCGTCACGACGAAGCGCGCCGGCGAAGCGCTCTGCCTGATCGAGCGAGACGTAGCGCCGGAACTTCTCTCGTGCCAGGACGACGCCGAGCTCGCCGAGGAGCCGCTCGCTCACGATCAGCTCAAAGCGTCCATCGGCGTGGGCGCGAAGGCAGTCGGCAGGGGCTCCGGTCGGGCTGAGAGCGGCGGCGACGATGACGTTGACGTCGAGGACGGCGCGGGTCAACGGCCGGGGCGTGCGGCGTGCTGCTCGGCGACGGCGACGTCGAGCGCCTGCTTGCCGTCCAGATCACCCGGTGTGGTCGCCCAGATCTCCTCCAGCACGCCGAGACCCAGGTAGCTCCGCAACGCGTCCTCGACGAGCTCCGACTCGCGCTTGCCCTGTCGAGCTGCGGCGATGCGGGCGGCACGAAGCAGGGAGGGATCGAGACTGTACGTGGCTCGATCCTTTTGCACGATCGCACAGTAGCACTTTCACACAATTGTGCATTCATCGGCGCGGCGGCCTCGGACCGGGGTTGCGCCCACGGAGTGCCGTGAGTAGAAGGGGCCATGGCTCCCGCTGGCAGAGCAAGTCTCGCCGTAGTGACCGCCGCGATCTTGGCGGCGGCGGTCGGCTCGGCCTGCAACGGCGATTCGAGTGACAGCTCGGCCGCCGATAGGTGCACCGACCGCCTGGTGGCCCGATCGGATCCCGCAGCGGTCATCGCGGATCGCAGCGCAGTCGAGCGCTACGTGCGCCGAACCTACTGCGAGCCTTTCGCCGACAAGGGGTGGGTGTACGAGGACGGGACGCTCGCGATCGCCGCCCATCGAGCGCTCGCCGAGGGCGGCACCTGCTCGACGCCGACGCCGGCGAGGCCGGCGAGACCCCGAGCCGGATGGTCACAGTCCCCTGCGAGGAGCTCCGACAGGCCGGTGAGCCCATCAACTGCGCGATTCTGCACCACGTTCGTCGGGCCGAGGTTCAGGCCTACGTCAACAGGCTGCCCGGAGGGCCACCGTGAAGTGCGACGACGGCACCCCGCTCGCAGAGGTCGGCGCCGAGCACCTAACCGGCGACCGCTACTTCAGCAGCAGCCGCTCGAGCCGCCGGTCGGCGACGGCGAGGCCGGCCACGATCAGCGCCACCAGGTAGGCCACGTGCAGGAGCGAGCCCGCGCCGGCGGTCCCGAGCGTCAGGCCCCGCAGCAGCTCGACGCCGTGGTAGAGCGGCGTCAGCGGCAGCAGCCACTGCACGGCCTCGGGGTAGTCGTCGAGCGGCACGAAGGTCGCCGAGAACAGGAACATGGGCAGCGTGGCGACCTCGATGAAGGCGAAGTCGGCCCAGGAGCGCATCAGCGTCACGACCACGAGCCCGAGCGACGCGAACGCGGCGCCGACCAGCAGCGCGGCCGGGATGGCGAGCAGCGCCCAGGCCGACTCGATCAGCCCGAGCGCGAGCATCGTCAGCGCGAACGCCGCCGCGTAGAGCGCGCCGCGCATCAGCGCGTACGTCAGCTCGCCGATCGCCACGTCGCGGACGCCGAGCGGCGTCGCCAGCACGCCCTCGTACACCCGCCCCCACTTCAGCTTGGCGAAGATGTTGATCGTCGACTCGTAGACCGCCCCGTTCATCGCCGCGGCGGCGAGCAGCGCGGGCGCCACGAACTCGCGGTACGACACGGTCTCGCCGGCGTACGTCAGGTCGCCGACGAGCGCGCCGACGCCGATGCCGAGGCCCAGCAGGTAGAAGACCGGCTCGAACAGCCCGGACGAGATCAGCAGCCACTGCCGCCGGCCCGTGACGAGGTTCCGCTGGACGAGCCGCCATGCGAGGCTGCCGCCACGCGGCAGGCCGGGGACGATGCGCGCGCCGAGGGCGACGTCGCTCACTTGAGCAGCCTGTCGTTGAGGAGCCGCACCGCGAGCAGCGAGCCGCCGACGACGAACGCCGCCATGAACCCCGCGTGGCCGAGCGCGACGGCGACGTCGACGCTGCCCGAGGCGAGGTCGCGACAGAGCGAGACGCCGTGCCAGACCGGCGTCGCCCACGCGACCGGCTCCAGCCAGTCCGGCAGCTGCTCGATCGGGAAGAACGACCCGGAGAAGAGGAAGAGCGGCAGGATCAGGAAGCGGAAGACGCCGGTCATCACCTGACTGTCCTCCGTGTAGGCGGCGAGGGCGGCGAGCGGCGCGGCGAACGCCAGCCCGCAGAGCAAGGCGCCGAGCGGCGCGACCGCCGCGAGCGGCGAGTCGAACGCGCCGATGACCGCTGCGACGCCGGTGAAGATCAGCGCCGCGACGAGGATCCGCAGCGCCACCCAGCCGAGCAGCCCCGTGTAGAGCTCCGAGACGCGGATCGGCGTCGCCACGACCCCGTGGTAGGTGCGCGCCCAGCGGATGCCGGCCATGACGGGGAAGCTGCCCTCGTTCGTGCCGATCTGCATCGCCGTCGCCGCGAGCAGGCCGGGCGCGACGAACTCGAGGTAGGTGAGGCCGCCGAGGTCGGGCTGGCGCTCGTCGATGACGCTCCCGAGCAGCACGCCGATCGAGAGCAGGAAGAGCAGCGGGTTGAGGAACGCGGTCGTGATCGTCCCGCGCCAGGCAGCCCGGTAGCTGCGCGCGTGCCAGGCGAGCACGCTGCCGGCGCGCGCCATCGGGCTGGGTGCGGCGACCGTGCTCACTCGATCAGCGAGCGGCCGGTGATGGCGAGGAAGACGTCCTCGAGCGTGCTGCGGCGGACGAGCAGGCTGTCCGGCTCGACGCCTGCGGCGTGGACAGCCTCGACGGTGGCGTCGCCGTCCGTCGTCCCGATCAGGACCCGGTCGGCGAGCACCTCGACTCGCTCGCCGACGTCGCCAAGGCGGTCGGCGTGGCCATCGGAGCCGCCGGCGAAGCGGAGCTCGACGACGTCGCGCGGCACGTGGCGCGCGATCAGCTCGCGCGGCGACCCCTCCGCGACGATGCGGCCGCGGTCCATGACGACGAGCCGGTCGCAGAGCTGCTCGGCCTCGTCCATGTAGTGCGTCGTCAGCACCTGGGTGACGCCGCGCCGCTTGAGCCGGTAGAGCTTGTCCCAGACGGCGTGGCGAGCCTGCGGGTCGAGCCCGGTGGTCGGCTCGTCGAGAAGCAGCAGATCGGGCTCGTTGATGAGCGCGCGGGCGATGGTGAGCCGGCGCTTCATGCCGCCGGAGAGCGGCTCGATCTTCGAGCCGCGCCGCTCGGTCAGCTGGAGGAAGTCGAGCAGCTCGTCGGCGCGCTCCTTGACCGTCGCCTTCGGCAGGCCGAAGAAGCGGCCGTAGACGAGCAGGTTCTCCCAGACCGTGAGCTCGAAGTCGAGGTTGTCGAGCTGCGGCACGACGCCGAGGCGCGCGCGGATCGCGGGCCCGTGCTCGGCGGGGTCGAGCCCCAGCACCGAGAGGTCGCCGCCTGAGCGAGGCGAGACCGCGCCGATCATGCGCATGGTCGAGGACTTGCCGGCGCCGTTCGGGCCGAGGAAGCCGAACGTCTCGCCCGGCCGAACCTCGAAGTCGATCGCGTCGACGGCGGTCAGCTCTCCGAACCGCTTCGTCAGCCCGCGTGCCTCGACGACGCCCCTCGCCTCCACGGCGGCAGGCTATCGGCGCGCCGCTCCTCGGCAAGAGCCGCGTCGGACCTGTCCAGGGCCTGGCCCCAGACAGTGGCCCCACCGGACACGTCCAGGGCCCGGCCCCAGACATTGGCTGCACCGGTCACGCCCGGCCTGGCCGCAGACCTGGCCCCACCGGACACGTCCAGAGCCTGGCCCCAGACAGTGGCCCCACCGGACACGTCCCGGGCCTGGCCCCAGACACTGGCTGCATCGGACAGTTCGGGCCATGGCCGCAGTGCTCGCTGCGCGCTTCACCGAGGCCCGCACGTTCTCTTTCGGAGCCCTGGAGGCGACGTTCTGTACAGGTTCATGTACAGTTGAGCCATCGAGATTCCGAGGCCCGCGGCACTCTCTCGGAGCTCTTGGACGACGTGCAGGCACGGCACGAGCACGTCGTGATCACACGCAACGGCCGCCCGGCCGCGGTCGTGCTGTCGGCGGCCGAGTGGGAGGCGATCCAGGAGACGCTCGAGGTGCTCGCAGACGAGCCAACACTCGAAGCGCTACGCCAGAGCGAGCAGGACGTGCGGGCCGGGCGATTGAGCCCGCTCGATGATGTCCGCGGCGAGCTCGGGCTTGCCTGAGCTCTTCCTGACGCGACGAGCGCAAGACGATCTGACCGGCCTTCCGCCGCTCGTGCGCGAGGCAGTTCTGTCCACGCTCGACGCGCTCCGCCTCGACCCGTACGCGGGCAAGGAGCTCGTCGGCAAGCTGCGCGGGCTCTGGTCGGCGCGAGTCGGGAGCTACCGCGTCCTGTACACGCTCAAAGGGCGCGAGCACGCCGGCCGCGTCGTCGTGCGCTCCATCCGGCACCGCGGAACCGCCTACGGCAGTTCACGCTGACTCGCGCGACGCCGCCCATGTGCGAGAACTCCCGCTTCCACCCCGCTCACAGGAGGATGCATGCCCGTCGAAGAAGCTCGCTCGGAGGAGACCCCCTACGGCCGCTACATCACTTCGGATGGTTGGTTCGTCCTCAACCTCGGCGACGCACTCGCGGCCCGCAACGCGGAGAAGGGCGGCGCGGTCTTCCCGCTCGAGGGGCGGGAGGCACCGTTTCGCGACATTGGCGTCAACGTCCATGTCATCTGGCCGGGCGAGCCGAGCGCGCTCTACCACTCGGAGGGCGTGCAGGAGGGCTTCCTCGTGCTCGCCGGGGAGTGCCTGCTCGTCGTCGAGGAGCAGGAGCGGCCGCTCCGCCAGTGGGACTACGTCCACTGCCCGGCCGGCACGCGCCACATCTTCGTCGGCGCCGGCGACGGCCCCTGCGCCATCCTGATGATCGGCGCACGCCCCGAGCAGGAGCAGCTGCACTACCCGGTCAGCGAGATCGCCGCCAAGCACGGCGCATCGGTCGCGACCGCCACGGACGACCCCGGGGAGGCATACGCCAACTGGCCCGGCGAGTACAAGCCGGTGCGCCTCGAGTGGCCGCTCGACTCCGCCACGGAGTGAGACGAGCGACGTGGTGCTGGCATCAGACGAGGCCATGAGTCAGCGAGCCGAGCCGGGCGCGATCGGGCCGTCCACCGTGGACATGCCCGAATTGGCCATCTTGTGGGCGCGCCGCACGCGACGTACCGTCCGCGGCGAGATGGAGCAGTGACAGACTTGGGCACGGGGTCGGCCTCACACACGGACAGCAGGCGGCCCCGGTCAGAGCCAACAGTGACCAGTCGCTCGAGTGCCTCGCCATTCCCGCGCCGTACGTCCTCGGCGCGCACAGCGTCGCGCAGATCAATGCGACGTACTGACGAGGGTCGATCGGGGCAGCGCCTGCGGGCGCTGCTGCTGGGTGCAGCCACGACCTGCCTGCTAGCTGCGGTGGTGGCAGGCGTACTCGCCCGCGAAGATCCAACCTCGGACGCTCTCGTTCGCGGCTCCGCCTATCCGCGCTGGCCCTCTGAGACGCTGAGAGACTGGGTGGGATTCGCTGATCAGGTCTCGATCGTGCGAGTCGACGGCGAGGCGCGGCTGCCGGCGAGTGGCGATGTCGCGGAGAACGGGGGCTATGTCGGGCGCCGCGTGCGCATGAACGTGGAGTCGACGCTCTGGCGCAGAACCGACGCGGCGCGGGCCGGCTCGGTCGTCCCGGTGCTGGTCGACGGCTGGTGGTCGAAGGACAGCAAGCTCGTGCCGTACGCCGAGCTCGGATCGAGGCGGGTCGAGGTCGGGGACCGGGTGCTCGTGGCGCTCGTTCGAGCCCCGAGTGGACAGTGGTCGCTGCTCTCATCGGCGGCAGCGCTGCCGATCACCGCTGACCGAGTGGAACCGGTGGAAGACCAGGCCGCCGCGAGCCCGGCCGCCGTGTCCCTCGCAGGGAAGAGGCCTTATGAGATCAGCGTCCTCCTCGCCCATACGCGACCGAGCCCAGCCGCCGACCGCGCCCGTCACCTGAACCCCGACGAACGCGCGCAAGCCGTCTGGGCGGAGGAGCTCGAGCAGACGGGCCCGGCGACAAGGCTCGAGCCCTGACTGGCTGCGCCGAAAGCCGCCCGTGGATCGCGGGAGGCACCGCGGTCCCCGGCGCGTCCGCTTGACGCGCAGTCTCTCGCCGAACGTGTTCGAGGCTGCTCTCCGCCGGAGGCCGGCTCCGCCGGCCGCAGGCACCACGCGGCTCCGGCGCGTCAGACCGACGAGGGGGCCCACGGGGGAAACCGGGTTTCCCCCGTGAAGCGAACAAGCCCGCGACGCGCGGCGTCGCGGGCGAGTGAGCGGAGAAGGAGGGATTCGAACCCTCGAGGCAGGGATTTCCCCACCTAACGCCTTAGCAGGGCGCCGCCTTCAGCCACTCGGCCACTTCTCCCTGAGGGCCAGAATAGCGCAGCTCCGGCCGCGCTCTCCCTTCGCCGGAGGGCCGGATCCCCCTTCCGAGGGAGGCTACGGGGCCGCCGGCAACCCGATGCTCAGAGAGCCGGTCTCCCCCCTCATCCGGCATCCGCGTCGCCCGTTCCGGTCGCTCCGGGACGGGCGTTCGCGTCTCAGGAGCTCTGCGCGAGCAGGGCTACGAGGTCGCCGAGCTGCTCGTCGTCGAGCTGCTCCCGGTAGTTCGCCGGCATGACCCCCTCCTGGTAGCCCTCGGCGATCACCGCGTTCGGCTCGACGATCGACTCGCGGATGTAGTCCTCGTCCTTGCCGGCGAGCGTCTCGTCCAGGTTGGGCCCGACCTCGCCGGCGCCGCCGGCGGCCTCGAGGACGTGACAGGCACCGCATCCGGCCGAGGTGAAGACCGCCTCTCCCGCCTCCGCCGACCCTGACGGCTCCTCCGGCGTGGTCTCCGCCTCGGTGGTGGTCTCGGCGCCGGTGGTCGTCTCGGCGGTGGTGATTGTCTCGGCCGCGACGGGCGACTCCTCGTGCGGCTCCTCGTCCTCCACGGCGAACACCTCGACGGCACCCAGCATCGCGATGGTCAGGACGATCGTCACGACGATGAAGACGCGCAGCCCACGGCCCGGGAAGTTCGGGTTCGCGCGCGGGAAGAGGAACGACGCCGCCAGCGAGAAGGCGATGAAGACGAGCGCGACGGAGAGCAGCCCGATCTTGTTCGTCGTCGAGAGGGCCAGCACCACGGCGCGGAAACTAGCAGGGGCGCTTGCGGCGCGACCTGCACTCAGGTACCACTCCGCCTGCCAGTCGGCTCCCCTTTGGAGGTCACGCGAATGAGACGGACACTGTCCGTCGGGGTCGTGCTCGCTCTCTGCCTCGTGCTCAGCGCGCAGGCGGGCGCGGCGCTCACCCCGACCGAGAAGAAGCTCACCAAGCAGGTCGTCACACTGCAGAAGCAGGTCAAGACGCTCCAGAAGCAGGTGAAGGACCTGCAGGCGATCACGACCGGTGCCCTCGCGATCAACATCTGCAGCGCCGCAGTCACCGCCGACCTGTTCCAGGGCACCTGGGCTGCGATCAACGCCCGTGAAGGCGCGACGATCTTCACGCCCGAGGCCGCCGTCAACGACACTGGCGCCTGCGCCGCCGCCGAGGTGACGCGCCAGCCGACGGCCAACCCGCCGACGCTCACGCCGCTCAAGGCGCTGCTGTCGATCTTCTCCTCGTTCGGCTAGGGACGCGGCGGACGAGGACGGGGCGGCCGCTGCGCACGGCCGCCCCGAGCGACTGGTGTTCTCAGCCCCACGATGTCCTCGTCTCGTCGGGACGGACGGGTGCTCTCACGCGGGGAGGATCGTCTACCCCTCAGGACGGGCCGCCCGAGAGCTTTCTTCCCTAGCCTGCATACTCGGAAGCCGTGATCCCGCTCCGGCTCGCCCTCGCCGCCGTGCTCGGCGCCTCGCTGCTGATTGCGTCGGGGGGAGCGGCGACGGCCAAGCGGCCTGCGTTCAGAGGCACGATCACGCCGATCCCCGCGTCCCTGCGGGCAACGATGACCTCGTGGCGGCCGGGCTGCCCGGTCTCGCCGAGCGCGCTGCGCTTGCTGACGGTGAGCCATTGGACGCTCGACGGGGGTGTGCGCCAGGGCCGGCTGATCGTCGCGGCGGGCGCGGCCAGGCCGATGGTGCGAGTGATGCGCCAGCTGTTCGCCGCCGGCTATCCGATCCGCCGCATGCGGCTCGTCGAGGCCTACGGCTCGGACGACGACCGCTCGATGGCGGCCGACAACACGTCCGCGTTCAACTGCCGGCGCGTCTCCCCGGGCGGGCCCTGGTCACAGCATGCGTACGGCCTCGCGATCGACATCAACCCGCGCGAGAACCCGTTCGTCCAGGGCAGCACCGTGTCGCCGCCGGAGGGCCGCCGCTACCTCGACCGGCGGCGCAAGCGGCCGGGGATGATCCTGCCGGGAGACGCCGTCGTGCGGGCCTTTGCCTCGATCGGCTGGCCGTGGGGCGGCAACTGGCGCTCGCTCAAGGACTACCAGCACTTCTCCGCGACCGGCACCTGAGCGGACGGGCGGCCGGGAAGCCTGCGCTGAGCTGGGCGTGGCTGGGATCGAACCAGCGACCTCCCGCGTGTGAGGCGGGCGCTCTCCCGCTGAGCTACACGCCCTGAGCACCGGCAGCAGCCGGATGCCGAGTGTAGCCCAGGGTGACGGGGAGCTCCGCGCCGCCCCGCAGGGGGCTCCGCGCCGCCTGTTGACAGGGACGGTCGGGCGCGCCATCGTGCAGCGGCAGGACTCGGAGGAGGGGGATTGGACGCGCATCGATCATGGCGCTGGCTGTAGCGCTGCTGGCCCTGGGCGGGGCCACAGGGACGGCGCCTGCCTCGTCGGCGACGCAGACAGCAGGGCTGCCGCTCACGGCGCGAGTGCTCCGCACGGGCGACTTCCTCGGCTTCAAGCCCACGCGGAAGCCGCACGTGGTTCGCAACCCGCGCACCTGGGCCGGACGCTGGGGCTCGGTCAAGACCCTGCGTCGCGACGGGTTCTCCGGCGGGATCCGGCTGCGGTTTCGCTGGCAGGCCCGCGACCTGGACGCGCTCAGCGTGGTGGCGAGGTTCCGATCGCCGCGCGGCGCGCAGCATCAGCTAGCCGCGATCCTCGGGGGCGAGCAGTTCCGGGTCGTCGGCATCCCGAACTCGCGAGGCTTCGTACTCCGGTCGGGTGAGACCGTCGGCACCAACGTCGGCTTCACCGACGGGCGGTACCTGTATCTCGTCAGCGCCGGCTGGCGGAACGGCCATCAGCGGCCGGTCAGCACCGGGCAGGTCGCGGACGCCGCGCGGAAGCTCTACCGGCGCGTGCGCGGGCGCTGAGCTAGCGGCGCGAGAGCAGGTCGCGCACCGTCTCGTGCGCGCGCTCGTCATGGGTGCGCCAGACGAGGCCGATCAGCGTGCCGAGCACGTCGCGGATGCCGATCATTCCGAGCACGTGCTCGCCCTGGACGACGGGGACGTGCCGGATGCGCCGCTCGCCCATCAACTTGGCCGCCGCGAGGATGTCGTCGTCGGGCTGCAGCGCCACCGGGCGCGGCGTCATCACATCGCGGACGAGAGCCTCGCGGAAGTTGGGCCCTTCGCCGGCGAGCCGGAGCACATCACGCTCCGTGAAGATGCCGACGAGCCGGCCTCCGTCCTCGCAGACGGCGACGCCGCCGACCTCCTCCTCGAGCATGCGGGCGACAGCCAGCTGCACCGTCGCGGTCGGCTCGACGGTGACCAACTTGACGTTCATGACCTCGCCGACCCTCACGGTCTCATGCTAGTTCCCATCGTCACGAGAAGGCAAACAGACCTGTCTCGTTTCGCGCTGAGGACCCGCCTTTACATGGACAGTCCATGTAAAGAGACGCATGGGTCACCGCCTGAGCAACTTCAACCGACGTCCACCGCTGCGAGACGCCTCTCTGCGCGCGGCGCCGGCCGACACCGGGTCAGTCCCCTGCGGGGACAGACCCTTTACATGGACAGTCCATGTAAAGAGGCCGCGGTGAGGCGTGAGCCGCTGCAACCTCCCGCATGGCTCCGAGAGGCCTCCGGTGAGGGGGCGTCGCCCAACACCGGTTCAGTCCCCTTCGAGCGACCAGACCCAGCCGTGGCATCGAGCGTTGAGCGTCGATGCCCGGTCGCGCACCCGCCGTCGTTGGCGCGTACCACGGTGGTGCCTGCGGCGCTCGCTCGAGTCAGGCCGACCCACGGCACCTGGGAGAGACTCCTTAGCGCTGCTTCCTCCCGGACCTGACGCGGTTCGGAGGCTCCCAGTGCGCGGGACCTGACCGTCAACGCTTGCGCCGGCGAGCCCATTCCGCAGACGCCACCCCCTCGGGAGGGGATTCAGCCCCGCTAGAGCGGCTTGCGAGTACAGGGAACCGCTAGCTCCCCGCCTAGCGCGACCGGGCCCGCCGATCGTAGCGGAGACCGCTCGCCGCCCCCGTCGCCGGCGGCGGCGCGACGCCGCCGGCTGGGCGGCTCGCTCTCCTCGAAGGGGGAACCGCTGGTTCCCCCTCGAGCTCCCCCTCCGGCTAGAGGCCCTCGCCCGGAGTGCGCGCCCCCGTCGCCGGCGGCGGCGCGACGCCGCCGGCTGGGCGGCTCGCTCTCCTCGAAGGGGGAACCGCTGGTTCCCCCTCGAGCTCCCCCTCCGGCTAGAGACCCTCGCCCCGAGTGCGCGCCCCCGTCGCCGGCGGCGGCGCGACGCCGCCGGCTGGGCGGCTCGCTCTCCTCGAAGGGGGAACCGCTGGTTCCCCCTCGAGCTCCCCCTCCGGCCAGAAACCCTCGCCCCGAGTGCGCGCCCCCGTCGCCGGCGGCGGCGCGACGCCGCCGGCTGGGCGGCCCGCTCCCTCGAAGAGGAACCGCTGATTCCTCCTCGAGCTCCCCCTCCGGCCAGAAACCCTCGCCCCGAGTGCGCGCCCCCGTCGCCGGCGGCGGCGCGACGCCGCCGGCTGGGCGGCCCGCTCCCTCGAAGAGGAACCGCTGACTCCTCCTCGAGCTCCCCCTCCAGCTAGAAACCCTCGCCCGGAGTGCGCGCCCCCGTCGCCGGCGGCGGCGCGACGCCGCCGGCTGGGCGGCTCGCTCTCCTCGAAGGGGGAACCGCTGGTTCCCCCTCGAGCTCCCCCTCCGGCTCGAGCGTTGCGCCGTACCACAGGCGCTCCACCGCGGGTGCGCAAATTGCGGCAATCCGAGCCGGGCGGCGCGATGACGGCCGTAAGGACTCGCGTAGGCTCTCCTTCCGATGTCGACGGCGCTCTACCGCAAATACCGGCCGCAGGATTTCGACGACGTCGTGGGCCAGGAGCCGGTCGTGCGAACGCTGCGCAACGCGATCGGGGCCGGCACCGTCCGGCAGGCGTACCTCTTCGCAGGGCCGCGCGGCACCGGCAAGACATCGCTCGCGCGCATCCTGGCCAAGGCGCTGAACTGCGCGCAGGGGCCGACCCCGACCCCCGACAACACCTGCAACTCCTGCGTGACGATCGCGACCGGCACATCGCTCGACGTGATCGAGATGGACGCCGCCTCGCAGCGAGGCATCGACGACATCCGCGAGATTCGCGAGCGCGTCGTGCTGCAGCCGGTCGAGGGCCGCTCGAAGGTGTACATCCTCGACGAGGCGCATCAGCTCACCGACGCCGCCTGGAACGCGCTGCTGAAGCTGATCGAGGAGCCGCCGCCGCACCTCGTCTTCGTCTTCTGCACGACCGAGCTGGCGAAGGTTTTGCCGACGGTGCGATCGCGCTGCCAGACGTTCGTCTTCGCACGTCCGCGCCTGCCCGAGCTCGTGCGGCTGCTGCGGCGGATCGCCGACGGTGAGGGCATCGACGCGCCGGACGCCGCGCTCTCGCTCGTCGCCCGCTCGGCCCGCGGGTCGTTCCGCGACGCCGTCTCGACGCTCGACCAGCTCGCGTCGGCGACCGAGGGGACGATCAGCGTCCAGGACGTGCTGCAGCTGCTCGGCGCGGTCGAGGAGGAGGCGCTCTTCCGGCTCTGCGACTTCATCGTCGACCGCGACACAGCCGGGGCGCTCACCTTCGTGGAGGAGCTCGCCGACCAGGGCCAGGATCTCGGCCGCTTCGTGATCGACCTGCTGGAGCACCTCCGGCAACTGCTGCTCGTCCAGCACATGGGCGAGGTGCCGGACTCGCTGCCGCTGACCGGCGAGACCCGCGAGCGGCTCCACGCGCAGGCGAATCAGCTGGGCGAGCCTGCCGTCGTGCGGCTGTGCGACCTACTGACGCTGGCGGTGGACGACCTGCGGCAGGGTGGCGACGCGCGACTGCCGCTCGAGCTCGCGCTCGTCAAGGTGACGCGACCCGGCGCCGACCTCGAGCGCGAGTCGCTCGCCTACCGGATCGAGCAGCTCGAGGCGCGAGGCGGCGGTGCCCCGCCACCCACGCCACCGGCCGCTGCCGCCCCCAAGCCGGTCGCGAAAGCAACCGAGCTGCAAGAGGCGCCCGCGCCCGCCAGAGCTGCGTCAGAGCCCGGCGGGCCGGCCGCGAACGGGCCGCCGCTGGTCCTCGACCAGCTCCGCGACGCCTGGCACCGCAGCATCCTGCCGGCGATCGAGGAGCGCTCCATTCCCGCCGCGTCGGTCTACCGCGAGGCGCGGCCCGTCGAGCTCCGCGAGGAGACGCTCACCGTCGAGTTCCCGGCGGCCGCCGCCTTCCATCGCCAGCTCGCCGAGGAGCCGAAGAACCTGGCGCTGCTCGCCGACGCCCTGCTCGAGGTGACCGGCCACAGGCTGTCCATCGAGCTCATGGTGGGAGCCGGCGGCAGCGAGCCTGAGCCCAGCGCCGACGACGAGCCGGCGGGGGAGGAGCGCATCCTCGAGTTGATGAAGGAGACGCTCGGCGCCCGGGAGGTCGACGAGTCGCCTAGCTCGTGACGGCGCAGGTCACGTAGACCTTCACCGACCAGGAGCCGGTGAAGTTCGAGATCTCGCGACCGGTCGCCGTCCAGCCGTTCGGCGGCCCGCCGCTGGCGAGCGGGAAGGTGGACGCGAAGCCGAGCACGTTCGAGTTTCCGACCAGCTCGGCGCCGCCGGCGATCGCCGTCTTGCCCGCCGGGCAGGACGCCGAGACGCTCTTCGGCGTGGTCGAGTTGGTGGCGCTCGAGGCCGTGACGACCTCGACGCCGCTGATGCCAGGCGGTCCGGCGGGGCCCTGTGCGCCTGCCGCACCCGCGGCCCCCTGCGGCCCCTGAACACCAGGATCGCCCTTGTCGCCCTTGTCGCCCTTCGCGCCGGCGGGGCCCTGCGGCCCGCTGGCGCCGGGATCGCCCTTGTCGCCCTGAGGACCGGCAGGCCCCTGCGGCCCCATGTCTCCGGGATCACCCTTGTCGCCCTTCGCACCCTGGGGGCCGGCGGGCCCCTGCGGACCGGCCGCGCCTGAGTCACCCTGGTCGCCCTTCGCACCCTGGGGGCCGGCGGCACCCGGGTCACCCTGGTCGCCCTTCGCACCCTGGGGGCCGGCCGCACCCGGATCACCCTTGTCACCCTGAGCGCCGACGGCGCCCTGCGGGCCCATCGCGCCCGTCGCACCGGTGTCGCCCTTGGCGCCGTCGAGGCCGGGCAGTCCCTGAACTCCCTGCAGCCCCGGCAGGCCCGGAAGCCCGGCGAGTCCCTGCAGACCCTGGGCCCCGGCCGCGCCGCGCTCACCTGTCTCGCCCTTCGGCCCCTGCGGTCCCCCGGCGCCTGGCGCTCCGGCGGGACCCTGCACGCCGGCAGGTCCCTGCGCTCCAGCCGGCCCGGCAGGGCCTGCAGGCCCGCAGGCCCGGGCTCGCCAGCCTGGGACGCAGCCTGCGCCGGCGAGCGGCTGAGCTGCGTCCGAACTGCTTGCTGAGGTCGACCGCCTTGATCGTGCCGTTGCGGATCTGCGCGCTCGTGATCAGGCCCGAGGCCGTCGCCGTCCCCGTCAACGCGAAGAGAAGCGACACCGTGGCGATCGCCGTCGCCGGGGAGAACCAGCCGCGCTTCCTGCCTGCCTGCTCACACGAGCCGCACATCACGACCTCCTTGCCGTCGCCCGACCCTCCGGGAGTGATCGAACACCCCTCACTCCAGCGCGCGCATGTCCCCCGCGTCTCCCCCTTCTGCGGTATCTCGCCTCCCCAACAACTCCCTCACCGCGGGTGAATTGCCAGGCGGCCGCTAAGCTGGCCGGCTCATGGATCTGAACCAGCTCATGAAGCAGGCCGCGCAGATGCAGCAGCAGATGGAGCAGGCGCGCGAGGAGCTCGCCGCCGAGACCGTCGAGGCGAGCGCGGGCGGCGGCATGGTCACCGTCAAGGCCACCGGCTCCGGCGAGATCACCGACATCACCATCGCCCGCGAGGCGATCGATCCGGACGACGCCGAGCTGCTCGAAGACACGGTCGTGGCAGCCGTCAACGAGGCGCTGCGAGCGGCCGAGAGCCTGGCGCAGTCGAAGCTCGGCGGAGCGATGGGCGGACTCGACCTGCCGCCTGGCCTCGGGCTCCCCGGTCTGTAGGACGCGGCGCCGCTCGGCGGCTACGCGGGCGGTAGCACCCAGCGGTCGTCGCGGATGATCGGCACGGCGTGGCCGCCGCTCTCGAGCCCGTCCACGTCCACCTCCGGCCCGCCGACCATGAAGTCGACGTGCACGCCGGACTGGTTGACGCCGAGCTTCGCGAGCGCCTCCGCGTCGAGTCCGTCGCCACCCTCGACCGCCTCCACGTAGGCCGACCCGTAGGCGACGTGCGAGGTCACGTTCTCGTCGAAGAGCCCGTTGAAGAAGACGAGGTCGCCCCGCGCAAGCCGCGAGGAGCCGTCGACGAGCGCGATCTCGCCGAGCCTCGCTGCACCCTCGTCCGACTCCATCTGGGAGCGCACGAACGCCTCCCCATCCTGCGCCGTCACGTTCGTCGCGCGGCCGCCGCTGAACTCGACCTCGAGGCCCGTCACGACAGAGCCGTACCAGGTGAGCGGCCGCGTGGCACGCACGACGCCCTCGGCCCGGTTGCGATCGGGCGTCGTGAACACCTCCTCGGTGGGCAGGTTCGGCGCGTGCTCCTGCCCCCAGGCGGTCGTCGTCGTGCCGGCGATCCAGCGTGAGCGATCGAGGAGCCCGACCGTGAGGTCGGTGCCGCTGCCATGGAAACGGATCGCGTCGAACCGCCGGGTCGTCAAGGAGCGCGCTCGATCCTTGAGCTCGGCGATGTGGGAGCGCCAGGCCACGACAGGATCGGGCTCGTCCAGCCGAACGGCGTGCATGATGTCCCGCCACAAGCGCTCGACGTCCGGCTCGCCGTAGATCTGCTGCGCCCAGCCCTCGGTCGCGCAAGCCCCGATCGCGGTGGCGAACCTGCCCTCGTTGCCGAGGCGGCGCAGGAGCCGGTACTGCTCCTTCGGCTGCGCACGACCGACGCGGGCCGGATCCAGGCCCTGCATCAGAGTCGGATCGGGATCGCCGATGAGCTGGATCATCGCCACCTGGCGGTCGGCCCAGTCCTGAAGCCGCGCCAGGGCGTGCGGCGGCGTCCAGTCGAGCGCCTCGTCGGAGCCGTACGACGCTAGGGCGTGCCGCGTGTGGTCGTCCGCGTAGAACGTCTCGACGAAGCGGGCGCCGGCCTGCCAGGCCGCGCGCACGACGGCGCGGACGACGGGGGCATGCTCGACCCAGCCGTAGACGACGACGTCCTGCCCCGGCTGCAGGTTGGCGCCGACCTCGACGAGCAGCTTGGCGTAGGCGTCGATCTGGGCGGTCGAGGGCACTCGCGGACTGTAGTCAGGGCGATCGGCGCGCGCGGCACGTCCGTTGGGGACGGTTACGCTCCCGGCGTGATCTCGCCCGCGGTCGACAACCTCGTGGCGCAGCTCACGCGGCTGCCGGGGATCGGGACGCGGACTGCGCAGCGTCTCGCCTTCCACATCCTGCGCACGTCGAAGGACGAGGCGGGCGCGCTGGCGGCGGCCATCGGTGACGTGAAGGAGCGGGTGCGCTTCTGCCGCGAGTGCGGCAACCTCACGGAGGACGAGCTCTGCGGCATCTGCCAGGACGCCCGGCGCGACCACACGGTCATCTGCGTCGTCGAGCAGCCGGTGGACGTCATCTCGCTCGAGCGCACGGCCGAGTATCGCGGCCTGTACCACGTCCTCGGCGGGGCGCTCTCTCCCATCGACGGAGTCGACCCGGCCGACCTGCGCATCGACGAGCTGCTGCGGCGGGTCGAAGCGAACGGCATCGCCGAGGTGGTGCTCGCGACGAACCCGAACATGACCGGGGAGGCGACAGCCGCCTACCTGGCGGACAGGCTCCGCGACCGCGTGCGGGTCACCCGGCTCGCGAGCGGCCTGCCGGTCGGCGGCGACCTGGAGTACGCGGACGAGGTCACACTCGGCCGCGCGCTCTCGGGTCGCCGCGACATGTAGGGCCGCCTGGCCGCTCGCGGCGGCACTGTCCCGAGCGGACCCGCCCGAGGGACTGTCCCTGAGCCGCTGGCCCCGGCAGACACGTCCGGGGCCAGGCCCTGGCCACTGTCCCGAGCCCACCCGCCGAGGGACTGTCCCTGGGACACGCAGTGCCCGGCGCCGACAGCCTCCGCGTCGTGAAGGATTGGCGGGCAACCCGCGTCTAACCCTGTGTGCAAGCAGTGGCGAACCGGTCGGCCGAGCCATCCTCCGAACCCCAGCTCGCGCGAGCGCGAGGCGGTGACGCCGACGCCTTCCTCGCCCTCGTCGCGGAGCACGACCACGGGCTCCGCGCGCTCGCGTTTCGGCTGCTCCACGACCCCGACGCGATGGACGACGCGCTGCAGGAGGGCTATGCGAAAGCCTTCCGGGCACTGCCCTCGTTCGGCGGCCGCTCGTCGCTCCGCACCTGGCTGTACCGCATCGTCTACAACGCCTGCCTCGACGAGCTGCGCCGGCGGCGGCCGAACGTCCCGATCGCGGACACGGACGCAGCCGGCAGCGACGAGCAGGGCGCCTCGATCGCGCGGCTCGACCTCGCCGCCGCGCTCGCGACGCTCCCGCCCGAGCTCCGGGCGCTGGTGCTACTGGTCGACGCCCACGGGCTCGACTACGCCGAGGCCGGCGAGGTGCTGCGCATTCCGGCCGGCACGGTCGGGTCACGCCTGAACCGGGCGCGGGCCGCACTTCGCGCCGCGCTCACCGAAGACCGAGAGGAGCTGGAGCACCGATGATCGAGACGCCCGAACGCGACCACGAGCTCGGGGCACAGCTCCGGGCGCTGCCCGTCCCATCTCACCGGCCCGCCTTCGAGCGCGAGTTGCGGGCACGGCTCGAGCGGCCCCACCGCCGTCTGACGTGGCCGGGCGGGCACCGCCTGCGCCTGGCCATGGCCGGCGCGGCGACCGCGGCCGCCGTGGGCATCGCTGCGCTGGCGATCGGCCTACCGGGAGAGTCGAGCGTCGCAACGGCCGCCGAGCTGAGGGCAGCGGTGGCTCGGGCGCTCTCCTCGGTCGAGGCGCTCGAGGGCGTCTTCGTGAACCGGGAGAGCGGCGGGGAGTCGCGGTGGCGGTTCACCGTCGCCGCCGACGGGAGCTTCCGCATCACCAGCGTCACCCACGCCGGCGACCTGGCCTACGACGCGCGCCGGAACGTGGAGACCTACTCGGACGGCCCGCTCTTCGTCAGCCGCCGCGGGATCGCGCCGGGCCCTCCCGATGCCGATGCGTCACCCTGGGTGATCGAGCGCGATCTCGCCGCCGTGGTCGGAGCGCTCGCCCGTGCGGGCGACGCCGACGTCGAGGAGACCGAGTACGAGGGTCGCCCGGCCTGGCTACTGCGGACGCCGACCGGCAATCCCGGCGAGACACGGGAGATCACGGTCGATCGCGAGTCGTCCATCCCCGTGCGGGTGCAGCGCCTCCGGCAGGGTCGCGTGCAGGACGGCTGGCGGGTCGAGGGCCTGCGCACTGGTTCGGCGCCAGCACCGGATCGCTTCCGCCAGCAGCCTCGGGCCGGGCAGGAGCAGACGAGTTACAACATGGGCTTCCGCCGGCTCCCGCTCGCGGAGGTCCAGCGCGAGGTCGGCTACGCGCCGCTCGTGCCGCAGTGGCTGCCCGAGGGGTTCGAGCTCGCCGAGGTCGCCGCAGCGCTTCGTTCTCGCCCGACCGGGAGCGAGCAGCGGCAGAACCCGCCCTCGCGGAACGTCGTCTCGCTCGGCTACCGCCGCGGTCTCGACCGGCTCGTCGTCACCACGCGGCTGCTCGTCGGCGACCGCGGCGCCTGGATCGACCCGGCCACGGTCGGGATCCTCTCGCGGCGGCCCGAAGCCGTCACGTTCGGCGAGGGCGCGCTGGCGGGCGTCACCGGTGAGCTCGTGTTCGACCCGAACGAGACGCCGCACGTGTGGGCGCTCACCGACCGGCTCGTCGTTACCGTCACCGGCGACGTCGGCCGGGATGACCTGCTGCAGGTGGCCGAGTCGCTGCGCTGAGTCAGCTCGCGACCCTCAGGACAGCGGCACCCCGTACCTCACCCGCGCGCAGCCGATCGAGCGCCAGGCCTGCATCCTGCAGCGCGAACTCGTCCACCTCGGTGCGAACGGGCACCCGCGGGGCGAGCGCGAGGAACTCCTCCCCGTCGCGCCGCGTGAGGTTCGCCACCGAGCGGACGACCCGCTCCTCCCAGAGCAACTCGTACGGGAACGACGGGATGTCCGACATGTGGATGCCCGCGCAGACGACGGTGCCTCCCTTGCCGACTGCCCGCAGCGCCGCAGGGACGAGCGCGCCGACCGGCGCGAAGATGATCGCCGCATCCAGCACCTCCGGCGCGAGGCCGCCCGAGTCGCCCGCCCACTCGGCCCCGAGCTCGAGCGCGAGCGACTGCGCTGCGGCGTCCCCGCCTCGCGTAAAGGCGAAGACACGGCGCCCCTGCCAGCGCGCGACCTGGGCGATGACGTGGGCGGAGGCACCGAAGCCGTAGAGGCCGAGGCGCTCTCCGTCACCGGCGAGCCGCAGCGCGCGGTAGCCGATCAGCCCGGCGCAGAGGAGCGGCGCAGCCTCGACATCCGAGTAGCCGTCGGGGATCGGCAGGCAGAAGCGCTCATCGGCAACCACGTACTCGGCGTAACCGCCATCGAGCGTGTAGCCGGTGAAGCGCGCCTCGTCGCAAAGGTTCTCCCGTCCCGAGCCGCAGAAACGGCACTCGCCGCACGTCCAGCCGAGCCACGGCACGCCGACCCGACGGCCGTCGCCCTCGACGCGGCCGACGACCTGGTGACCCGGGATCAGCGGCAGCTTCGGGTGGGCGAGCTCGCCGTCGACGACGTGCAGGTCGGTGCGGCAGACGCCGCAGGCACTGACGCGGACGAGCACCTCTCCCGGGCCGGGCACCGGCACCGGCAACTCGCGCCGCCGCAGCGGCTCCCCAGGCGCGTCAAGCACAAGGGCGCGCACCCAGCCAAGTCTAGAAAGGCCCTGAGCGGAGCCCCCCGTGGTGCATCGACGCCGCGACGCCCCGTGGGGTCAGACCCCGGTACCACGCCGCGCGTCACCGATCTGTTCCAACTCAGTGCCGGAAGCGCGCTCGCGAAGGAACCGGGGTCAGACCCTCGTACCACGCCTCGCGTCACCGAACTGTTCCGAGTTAGTGCCGGAAGTGCGCTCGCGAATGAACCGGGGTCAGACCCTGGTACCACGCCTCGCGTCACCGATCTGTCCCAACTTGGTGCCGGAAGAGCGCTCGCAGACCGGGCCGCGCGCGCCTGGGTGAGACCACCAACCAGACCCCGTTACCACCGCGCACGTCACGGGCCGCCCCGGTTGCGTGCGGAAAAGCCCCGAAACACCCGTGGGGGGCGGCGCGCGTCGACCACGCTCCCACCTCGAGCCGGCGTGGCCGCCCAGACCCCTCCCTACACTGTCCGCCGTGACCGCCACCGAGTTCGAGGCCGTTCCGGAGCTCGCCGGGGACGAGCCGCCAACGCGCGTCGGCACCGTGGTGATGAAGTTCGGCGGCACGTCCGTGGGCGACACGGAGCGCCTGCTGCGCGTCGTCCGCCGGCTGGTGGCCGCCCGCGAGGAGGGGAACCGCGTCGTCGGCGTGCTCTCGGCGATGGGCCACACGACGGACGAGCTCGTCGCCCTTGCCCACCAGATCTCGGCGCGACCGAAGCCGCGGGCGCTCGACATGCTGATCTCGGTCGGGGAGCGGATCTCGTGCGCGCTTGCAGAGATGGCGATCGAGGATCTCGGCCACCAGGCGATCTCGCTGACCGGCTCGCAGGCGGGCATCGTCACCGACACGGCGCACGGCAAGGCGAAGATCGTCGACGTGCGCGCGCGCCGCATCCACGAGGCACTCGACGAGGACCGCATCGTGCTGGTCGCGGGCTTCCAGGGCGTGTCGACGGCGCACGAGGTGACGACGCTCGGCCGCGGCGGCTCGGACATGACCGCCGTCGTGCTGGCGGCGGCGCTGGGCGCCGATCGCTGCGAGATCTACACCGACGTCGAAGGTGTGTTCACGGCCGACCCGCGGATCGTCGCCGGCGCCCGCAAGCTGCACGCCCTCTCGTACGACGAGATGCTGGAGCTGGCTGCCTCTGGCGCGAAGGTGCTCCAGCTACGCTCCGTCGAGTTCGCGCGCAACCATGCGGTCAGGCTTCACGTCCGCTCCGCCTTCACTGACGGCGAGGGGACGTGGGTTGTCGAGGAGGACGATCCCATGCTGGAGAAGGCGATGATCTCGGGCGTCACCCACGCGCTCGACGAGACGCTCTACCGGGTCCAGGGCCTGCGCGCCGCCCAGCTCTTCTCGGAGCTCGCCGAGGCCGGTGTGAACGTCGACACGATCCTGCAGACCGGGCAGGAGATCGTCTTCTCGGCGCCCGACGACGACCATGCGGACGTCTCGACGGTGCTCGAGCGCTGCGGGGCGCCGTGGTCGGCGCGCGACGACCTCGGCAAGGTGTCGGTGGTAGGAGCGGGAATGAAGAGCCACCCCGGCGTCGCGGCGAAGGCGTTCGCGACGCTCGACGAGCTCGGCATCGCGCCGGAGGTGATCACCACGTCGCCGATCAAGATCGCGTGTCACATCCCGAGCGGCGAGGTAGAGCGCGCCGTCGAGGCGCTGCACGCCGCGTTCGAGCTGGACGGTTCGGCGCCGGAGGGTGCCGGTGCCTGAGCACCCGCGCATTGCGGTCGTCGGCGCCACGGGCGCCGTCGGAGGCGTGCTGCGCGGGATCCTGCGCGAGCGCGGCCACGACGACGTCCGACTCCTAGCGTCGGCGCGCTCGGCCGGAACGCAGCTGGACGGGCGACGGGTGGAAGAGGCGACGCCTGAGAGACTCGCCGGCCTCGACGCCCACTTCGCCTTCTTTGCCGTCGGAGCCGGTGCCTCGCGTGAGCTCGTGCCGCACGCCGTCCGCAGCGGCGCCGTCTGCCTGGATAAGTCGTCCGCTTTCCGCATGGACCCCGACGTCCCGCTCGTGGTGCCCGAGGTGAACGGCGAGCGCGCCTTCGAGCACGAGGGCGTGATCGCGGTGCCCAACTGCTGCACGATCCCGCTCGCCTGCGTGCTCAAGCCGCTGCACGACGCAGCAGGGCTCGCGCGGGTGCGGGTCGCGACCTACCAGTCCGTCTCCGGGGCGGGCGCGGGGCGGATGGAGCGCCTGCGCAGCGAGCGCCCCGACGACCACGACCTGGCGATGGACTGGGACTTCGACGGCGAGGAGTTCGACGAGGAGACCAAGCTGCGCGAGGAGACCCGCAAGATTCTCGAGCTGCCCGCCTTGCCCGTGAGCGCGACCTGCGTCCGTGTCCCTGTGATGGTCGGGCATGCAGAGGCCGTCTGGGTCGAGACGGAGGAGCCGCTGTCCGCCGAGCAGGCGCGTGGGGTGCTCGCGGCAGCGCCCGGTCTCCGCCTCGACGAGTTCCCCTCACCGGGCAAGTCGGTGGGCATCGACGAGGTGCTGGTCGGCCGGATCCGCGACGACCGGGCCGCCACGGGCGGGATCTCGCTCTTCCTGGCAGCGGACAACCTCCGCAAGGGCGCGGCGCTGAACGCGGTGCAGATCGCAGAGACGCTGCTCGCCCGCCAGCCGCTGGCCGCCTGACCCGTCCACAGCGGACCGGTCGAGCGCCACGAGGAGCCGGCGCTGGTCGAGGGTTTGCGCAACCCTCGACCCAACCCTCAAGTGTCTCAGAGGTACTTGAGGGTTCGGGCGCCGCGCCCCGCGAAACCCGCATGAGGAGGCCGCTGCGAGGTCTCAGAGGTACTTGAGGGTTTGGCCCCGACCCGGGTCGAGGCCGCTCCCGGCGGCGAGGGTTGTCTCAGAGACACCTGAGGGTTGACACGCCCCGGGGCGGGACGGGTCCGCCAAGGACGCGCGAAGCCGGGGTCGAGGGCTCGCCGGGCCGGACTGCGCGGCGACTACGGCCGCTGCGGCACCGGCGCCGGCTGGAACGCCTCCTTCACCAGCCCGATCACGCGGGCACGCCGGCCCGCCGCGACCGGCTGCAGCCCACCCAGCTCGAGCCGTGCCAGCTCGACGCGGCCGAGCGAGCGCACCGTCTCGAAGCCGAAGTCGGAGAGGAAGTCGCGCGGGAACACCGTCTTGTGCACCTGGAAGCGGTCGTAGGCCGAGTCCCCCTCCGCGTAGCGGTAGGCGAATGCCTCGACCGCGGTCGCCCCGCGATCCTTCGCCTCCCCGATCGCAGTCAGGAAGAGCGACTGGAGCACCCAGGGCGTCGAGCGGTCGACGAGGTACGCGCACGTGACCAGCACCGCATCGTCCGACGGCGGGCCGCCCGGCAGCTCGCGGGCGCGCGGAAAGAGCGGCGCCGGCCCGAATTGCATCGACCCGAGCAGGCGCCCGTCGTCGTCCTGGTAGATCGCGCCCCAGCTGCCCCACGCGTCCTCGGCCCGCTCGATCCAGCGGCGCTTGTCCTCCTCACGGCCGAGGCGCGACTGCCACCAGACGCACGTGTGGCAGACCGAGGGGGCCACGTCGATCGTCGCGCCGGTGAGCCCTACCACTCTCGTCTCGGCCACGCCGGAAGTCTAGGTGCGGCCAGCTTGTAACGAACGCGACGCAAGGAGTACAGTCGCACGAGGCGCGGCGCGGGCCAGAGAGGAGGCAGCGTGGCTCAGAACGCAAGCACCGCCCGGAGTACCTACGACGCGTGGAACGAACGCGACTTCGACCGCTTCGCCGAGGTCATGGCGAAGGCCGAGCTCATCGACATGGGTAGCGGCACCCGTTTCACCGGCCGTGAGGGTGCGATGCAGTTCGCCCAGGGCTGGGCGGACGGGTTCCCCGACGGAAAGGTCACCATCGACTCGGTGATCGAGACCGGCAAGCACGTCGTGGTCGAGTTCACCGGCCGCGGAACGCACACGGGAACGCTGATGACGCCGATGGGCGGCATCGATGCGACGGGGCGATCCGTCGAGCTGAAGCTCTGTGACGTCTGGACGTTCGCCGACGACGGCACGCCCAAGACCGTCCACTTCTACGTCGACTCAGGCTCGATGATGACCCAGTTGGGCCTGGCCCCGGAACCGGCGACAGCCGGCATCACCGCTTAGGCACATCCCCCGCCTGCGCCGCCGCACCTCCCCTCCCGCCCTCCGGGGCGGGAGGGCTGCGCTCACACCCGGAGCTTCTCGACGACAGGCTTGACCGAGACGACGTGCCGCTTGAACTTCAGCTCCGAGTCCTCGAAGCCGGCGGCGACGCCGATCAGCTGCGCGAGGTGCAGGATCGGCAGCCTGAACTCGCGGCCGGTCGAGGCCTCGAGCTTCGACTGCCAGGCGTCGAGCGAGAGATGGCAGAGCGGGCACGGCGTCACCATCGCGTCGGCGCCGCGCTCGAGCGCCTGCTCGATCGGCTGGATCAGCTCGCCGAGCGCCGTCTCCTCGCGCGCCTGGATGATCGGGAAGCCGCAGCACTTGATCTTCGCCGGGTAGTCCACCGGCTCGCCGCCGCAGGCCTGGATGATCGCCTCGAGCGACCACGGCCGGTCGGGATCCTCGAAGCCGAGCAGCTTCGACGGCCGCAGGATCTGGCAGCCGTAGAAGGGCGCCACCTTCAGCCCCTTGAGCCCCTTGTGCGCCGCCTGCTTCAGCAGCTCGAAGCCCTCCCCCTCGGCGATCAGCCAGAGCAGGTGCTTGACCTCGACGCCGCCGGAGTACGGCGGTACGCCGACCGTCTCCAGGTTGACGTTGACGCGCTCGCGCAGCGTGTCGTCGTTCTGGAGCATGAAGTTGGCCTGCCGCAGGTTGAGCGTGCAGACGTTGCAGACCGTCATCAGCGTGTCCGCGCCCGTCTCCTCGGCGTAGGCCAGGATGCGCGCGTTCAGGTGCAGGTAGTAGTCCGGCTCGGCCTCGTGGATGTCGCCGGCGCCGCAGCACGTGACCGTCTCGAGGTCGATCAGCTCGAGCCCGACCTTCGGCGCGAGCGCGCGCGTCGAGATGTCGAGCTCCTTCGCCGACAGCGACGCCAGGCACCCCTTGTAGTACGCCATCTTCTTCGGCTCAGCCTTCGGCATGCGGCGTCTCCTCCCCCGGCGTGATCTCCGGCGCGTCGCGGCGGGCGCCGCCGGCGTCCGTGTGCTCGATCCGCGCCAGCGCCCGCTCGCCCTGGACGTGGCCGAGCGCGCCGTCGCGGCCCTGCTGCTTGACGACCTCGTAGAGCGCCCGCGCCTCGCCGACCTCCTCCGCCACGTGCGGCGGGAAGGGCGGCGGCACCTTGCCGTGGCGCAGCAGGCCCATCGCGAACTTCATCTGCTTGATCGCGGAGACGACACCCTGCGTCTTCGGCACGAGCTCCGTCTCGCGCAGCCAGCCCGTCGTCTTCGCCGAGGTGACGAACCACTTGGCGTGCTTGGCGCCCATGTCGTGGTCGATCCCGTGCTTTATCGACTCGGCGCCGAGCTTCGCGATCGCGTCACGCGGGTCGACGCCCTTCGGGCAGCGCTCGTTGCAGAAGTAGCACCGGGTGCAGTCCCAGATGCCGTGCTCGCCGTTGTACTCGTTCAGCCGCTCGATGTGGGCCTGGTCGCGTGGGTCGCCGACGAAGCGCATCCCCTTCGCGAGCGCGGCCGGGCCGAGGAAGTCGGGGTCGGACTCCATCGAGTTGCACTCGGAGACGCAGCAGCCGCACTGGATGCAGAGCGCCTCCTTGTGGATGACGTTCATCGACTCCTGCGAGATGGCGCCACTCCTTCTCCGGCGGCTCCTCGTAGCCGGGCTGCAGCCACGGCTTCATCGCGCGCAGCTTGGCCCAGAACGGCTCCATGTCGACGACGAGGTCCTTGACGATCGGGAGGTTCCCCATCGCAGAGATCACCGGCACGTGCCCGGCCTTGACGATGTCGTACATGCGCGTCCGGCAGGCGAGCACGGCGGCGCCGTCCATCCGCATCCCGCAGGAGCCGCAGATCATCATCCGGCAGCTCTTGCGGTAGGCGAGGGTGCCGTCGTGGCGGTCCTTGATGATGTCGAGCACGTCGAGCAGCGTCGCCCAGTCGGGCGCCTCGACCTCGTACGTCTTCGAGCTCGCGCTCGCCGGAGCGGGAGTCGTAGCGCCAGACCTTGAGCGCGACGTCCATCGTCGCGGCCGGCGCGTGGGCGGTGGCGTCGGCTGCCATCAGCGGGTCTCCCCCATCAGTAGGTGCGCTCCTGCGGCTGCCACTTCGTCATCGTCACCGGCCTCCAGTCGAGCTGCGGTCGTCCTCGGTCGTCGAGCGTCGTCAGCGTATGCCGCAGGTAGTTGTCGTCGTCGCGGTCCGGGTAGTCGTGCGGGCGTGCATGGGCGCCGCGGCTCTCCTTGCGGGCGAGACCGGCGACCAGCATGCAGTCGGCGAGGTCGAGCAGGAAGCCGAGCTCCAGCGCCTGCGTCAGGTCGTTGTTGAAGAGCGTGCCCTTGTCGTCGACGACGACCCGCTCGTAGCGCTCGCGCAGCCGCTCGACGATCCTCGCCTGCTCCTGCATCTGGCCCTCGCGCCGGAAGACGCCGAAGTTGACGTGCATCGTCTCGGCGAGCTCGTCGCGGATCTGCCACGGCCGCTCGCCCTCGGTGCGGTCGAGCAGCTCCTGCAGCTCGCGGCGGCTGTCGGCCTCGACCGACGGCGGCACCGTGACCGTGGTGTTGCTCATCGCCCAGTCGGCGGCGTGGGCGCCGGCGCGCTTGCCGAACGTGATCGTCTCCATGAGCGCGTTGCCGCCGAGGCGGTTGGCGCCGTGCACCGAGACGCAGGCGACCTCGCCGGCCGCGTACAGCCCGGTGAGCGAGGTCTGGCCCCAGACGTCCGTGTCGACGCCGCCCATGTGGTAGTGGGCGCCCGGCCGGACGGGGATCGGCTCGTGGATCGGGTCGACGCCGGCGAACACCATCGACAGCTCGCGGGTGCCGTGCAGCCGCTCGAGGATCCGCTCGGCTCCGAGGTGGCGCAGGTCGAGCAGCACGTTGCCGGCGACGCCGCGCCCCTCGTCGATCTCGGTCTGCTCCGCGCGCGAGATGACGTCGCGGCTGGCGAGCTCCATCGCGTTCGGCGCGTAGCGCTTGAGAAAGCGGTCGCCCTCCGAGTTGAGCAGGTACGCACCCTCGCCGCGGCAGCCCTCGGTGATCAGCACCCCTGTCGGCGCCAGCGTGGTCGGGTGGAACTGCATCATCTCCATGTCCGTGAGCGGCACGCCGACGTGCAGCGCCATCGACATGCCGTCGCCGGTGCAGGCGTAGGCGTTGGTGGTGCCCGTGTAGAGCCGGCCCGCGCCGCCGGTGGCGAGGATGACGGTCTTCGCCGCCGATCACCTTGAGGCCGCCGTTCAGCAGGTCCCAGCAGATGACGCCCTGGCAGCGGTCGTCGTCGACGACCAGCTTCCAGGCGAACCACTCCTCGTACGTGGGGATGTCGCGCTTCAGCACCTGCTCGTAGAGCACGTGCACGAGCACGTGGCCGGTGATGTCGGCGGCGTAGGCGGTGCGCGGCTCGCCGGCGGCGCCGAAGGGGCGCTGCGCGATGCGGCCGTCCTCGGTCCGCGAGAAGACGGCCCCCCAGTGCTCGAGCTGGTAGACGTCCTCGGGCGCCTCCTGGCAGAGGATCTCGATCGCGTCCTGGTCGCCGAGGTAGTCGGAGCCCTTGACCGTGTCGAAGGCGTGCTTCTCGGGGTCGTCCTCGGACGCGTTGCCGAGCGCGGCGTTGATCCCGCCCTCGGCCGCGCCGGAGTGGCTGCGGGTCGGGTGGATCTTGGAGATCATGGCGACGTCCGCGCCTGCGTCGAATGCCTCGATCGCGGCGCGCATCCCCGCGCAGCCGGCACCTACGACGAGGACGTCGTGCTTCGCCTCCACTACGGAAAGACGCTATCGGATAGGGGTTGGCGACCGCCTCGTATCAGTCGCTGCGAGGACGGCCTCAGGCGCGCGGGCCGGCGGCGGCGATCTCGGGCGCCGCGTCGAAGCGCTCGAAGTTGTCGCGGAACATCTGCGCGAGCTCGCGCGCCTTGCGGTCGTATGCGTCGGGATCGCTCCAGGTCGAGCGCGGGTCGAGCAGCGTCGCGTCCACGCCCGGCACGTCGACCGGCACCTCGAACCCGAACACGGGATCCGGCCCGTACTCGACCGAGTCGAGCTCGCCGCCAAGCGCCGAGCGGAGCATGCGCCGCGTCGCCGCGATCGGCATCCGCTGGCCCTCGCCGAACGGCCCGCCGGTCCACCCGGTGTTGACGAGCCAGACGGCAACGTGGTGCTCGCGGAGCTTCTCCCCGAGCAGTCCGGCGTAGACCGATGGCGGCTGCGGCAGGAACGGGGCGCCGAAGCAGGCCGAGAACGTCGGCTGCGGCTCGGTGACGCCGATCTCGGTGCCGGCGAGCTTGGCCGTGAAGCCCGACAGGAAGTAGAACATCGCCTGCTCGCGGCTCAGGCGCGCGATGGGCGGCAGGATCCCGAACGCGTCGGCGGTGAGGAAGACGACGGTGCTCGGGTGGCCGGCCCGCTTGGCCGGCAGCGCGTTGGCGATCTGCTCGAGCTTGTAGGCGGCGCGCGTGTTCTCGGTCTTCGAGTCGTCGTCGAGGTCGAGCACGCCGCGCTCGTCGACGACGACGTTCTCGAGCACGGTGCCCCAGGCCTGCGTCGTGCCGTAGATCTCAGGCTCGGCCTCCTGCGGACAGGCGGATGACCTTCGCGTAGCAGCCGCCCTCGAAGTTGAAGATGCCGTCGGGGCCCCAGCCGTGCTCGTCGTCGCCGATCAGGTGCCGCTCGGGATCGGCCGACAGCGTCGTCTTGCCGGTGCCGGAGAGGCCGAAGAAGAGCGCGACGTCGCCGTCGTCACCGACGTTGGCCGAGCAGTGCATCGGGCAGGACGCCGTCGAGCGGCAGCCGGTCGTTCATGACCGTGAAGATCGACTTCTTGATCTCGCCCGCGTACCAGGTGCCGCCGATCAGGACCTCGCCCCGGGTCGGGTGCAGCACCACGAACGTCTCGGTGCGCGTGCCGTCCTCGGCCGGGACCGCCTGCACCGGCGGCGCGTGCAGGACGAGCGCCTCCGGCTCATGCTGCTCGAGCTCCTGCCCGGTCGGCTCGATGAAGAGCGTCTTGGCGAAGAGAGCGTGCCAGGGGCTGGCGGTGACGACGCGGACGCCCAGCCGGTGGGCGGGATCGGCGCCGGCGAACAGGTCGACCACGTAGAGGTCCTCGCCGTCGAGGTACGCCGCGACCTTCTCGCGCAGGCCCTCGAAGTGCTCCTCCGAGATCTCGGCGTTGACGTCTCCCCACCAGATGCGATCTTCGGAGCCGGCCTCGCGGACGACGAACTTGTCCTTGGGCGAGCGGCCCGTGTGGACGCCGGTGTCGACGACGAGCGCCCCACCCTCGGCGAGCCGTGCATCCCCGCGCCGGAGCGCGTGGTCGTAGAGGAGGGCGGTGGTCGGCTGCCAGTGGATCTGGCCGGTCGGCTGGAGCCCGTGGGCCCCGAGCCCGGTCTCGGCGTGCGGTTCGAGCGTCGTCGCCACGAGCCCCTCCTTCCCGGGTCGTCGTCGGTGGAAAACGTCCGCGCGGGGCGTGCGCGAAGAGCGCAATGCTATGCACCCGCCGCCCGAATTGCCGCGGCAACCGTGCGGATTCCCCTGCAGGCGGGCGTTTTCGGGCGTCTAGGCGTAGCCGAGCTCGTCGAGCAGCGGGCCGGCCTCGGCCTCCACGTCGGCGAGCTGCGCGGGCGTCAGGTCGCGGCGGAAGCGCCCGATCGAGCCGGCGTGCGCGTCGGCGAGAGCCCCGGCGAGCGGGCCGGGCTCCGTGTCGAGCGCCTCCCCGAGCGCCGCCGCCGTGCCGTCGGGATCGCTCGCCATCGACTCGTAGCGGACCTCGTGCACCGCGACCCCCGACTCGCGGACAGCGGTCACGTAAGCGCGCCAGACCCAGGCGGCGCGGCGCGCCTCGCCGGCTGCCTCGAACTCGTCGGCGCGCTCCGGCTCGACCCAGAACCGCGCGTGCCCGCCGTACGGCTGGCCGGCGTCGTCGGCGTCGGTCGCCTCGTCACGGAGCCAGCCGCGCTCGAGCAGCGAGCAGACGACGTCTCGCCCGTCCCGGAGCGCGTGGACGACGGTGGCGCGCCCGTACGCACGCCGCACGGCCGGGAGCAGGAAGGCGCACTCCGGCGTCTGCTCGACGCCGCGCAGGCCGCGGACGAGGCCGAGCGCACGCGTCAGTCCGAGCAGCCGCCGCAGACGGGCAGCCGCCTCCTGCTCCGGAAGGCCCACGAGCTCCGGGATGGCCGCCTTGACGGCCGCGACCTCGCCGAGGTCGACGAAGCCGGGCGCGCGCCCGATCGCCCCGGCCAGGAAGGTCGTGCCGGAGCGCGGGCTGCCGACGACGAAGACGAGCCGGTCGTCGGCGGAGCCGAGCGCCTGCCGCAGCGGTCGCGGCCGCGCGAGCCGGCGGGCCGACTTCAGGTGCAGGACGGCAGCACGGGCGAGCGAGGCCGACGCCACTGCGGCGCCGTTCCCGCTCCTGACCGGAAGCGACGCTCCGCCCATGGTGCGGGAGTCTACGAGCCTCGCTGCCGCCCGCGGCGCCGCCCGGCAGGCGTGCGCAGCCGTGCCGCGAACGTCTCTCTCGTGGACACGCAGGCGAGCATCGACAGGTACCTGCGCGTCGCGCCCCTCGCAGACGCGACCCGCCGCGCCTACGCCGTCGACCTGGCCGAGTTCGGCTCCTGGCTGCGCAGCCGCGGCGAGACCCTCGACGGCGTGAGCGCACGGACGCTGGCCGACTACACGGCGGAGCTCGGCGCCGCCCGGCCCGGTCGCACGCCCCGCAAGCTCGCGCCGGCGACGATCGCGCGCAAGCTGGCGGCGGTGCGCGGCTTCCTCCGTCACGCGCTCGGGCCCGGGCGCGCACCCGAGGCCTCGTTCGCGCCCCGACGCGTGCGGCGACTCCCGGAGGCGCCCAAGACGGACGACGTCGATGCGACGCTCGACGCCCTTGCGCCGGAGCACCCGATCGGCCTCCGGAACCGCGCCCTCGTCGAGCTCGTCTACTCCGCGGGGCTTCGCAGCCGCGAGGCCGTCGACCTCGACCTCGCCGACGTCGAGTTCGACCAGGAGCTCGTGCGCGTGCGCGGCAAGGGCGGCAAGGAACGCGCCGTCCCCCTGGGGGAGGAGGCCGCCTACTGGGTCGGCCGCTACCTCCGCGACGGCCGCCCGCAGCTCGCGCGGCGCGCCGACGACGCGCTCTTCCTCTCCGTCCGCGGGCGGCGGCTCGACACGAGCACCCTGCGGCGCCTCGTGCCTCACCCTCACCGCCTGCGCCACGCCTTCGCCACCCACCTGCTCGAGGGTGGCGCCGACCTGCGCGTCATCCAGGAGCTGCTCGGCCACAGCTCGCTCTCGACCACGCAGGTGTACAGCCACGTCGACGCCCGCCGTCTGCGGCGCGTCTACGACCGGGCGCATCCGCGCTCTTAGCCGCTCGCGCGGCGCCTGCGGCGCCGCGGGCTCGCTCTCACGGGGGAAACCCGGTTTCCCCCGTGGGCCCCCTCGTTCAAGTCACGCGCCGGGGCCGCGCTGTGGCTGCGGGCGGCAGAGCCGCCCTCCGCCGTCGGCAGATACCCGCGCCGCCCGGGGCCGGAAAGGACCTGCCCCGACCGCGGTGAGCGAGCGAGCGACAAGCGCCCGTGGCCTGGTCTGAGCCGCCACTTCGGAGAGCGGCCGCCTAGCGCCGCTTCTCGCAGTCCTTGGCGACCTTGTCGCCTTGCGCGCCGAACACGATGTCCATGCCGGCGCCGCAGCGGATCGTGTCGTTGCCGGCGCCGCCGGTGAGACGGTCGTTGCCAGCGCCGCCGATCAGCGTGTCGTTCCCCGCTCCACCGTCGAGGGAAGTCTTTGGCCCGCCCCACCGTCGAGCCAGTCGTCGCCGAGCAAGCCGCGCATAGGATGTCGTTGCCGCCGACGCCGCGGAAGCAGATCCGCGAAGCGTGTGCCGGTCATCAGGTTGTTGCGCGCCGTTCCTGTCCGGCGCACGCCCGTCGGCGGCGCCACCTCGATCGTCACGACCGCACGATCGTCAGTGCGATCATCGTCCTGCTGGGCCTGCGAGATGAGGAACGCGTTCTTGATCGTGCCGGGCCGCGTGAAGCGCACCACGATCTGCGCGGACACCACCTCCAGCAGGGGAAGCGTTCGCAGCTGGCAGCTCACGACGGCGTCGATCGTGCACTGAGGCGCCTTGACGACCCGCGCGCCGGCGGGAGGCCGGTACAGCACGTTGACCCCAGCGAGAGGGACGTTGCCGTGGTTCGACACCGAGACGTCGAAGGTCACGTCGTCGCCCACCCTGATCGGGCGCTTGTACTCCTGGGTCTCTGAGACCCATGGCCAGACCTGAATCGATCCGTCCCTGTACACGTGGGCCGGCGGCGTCGGCGTCGGCGTCGGCGTCGTGGGTATGGTCGGCCTGGTGGTCGTGGTCGGCGGTTGCGCGATCCCCGGCTCCACCGTGGCGGCCGCGGACGTCGCGGCTGTTGTCCCCTCCCACCATCCCGCGGGCGTGAAGCTGGACGCTCTGACGACGACCCGAAGCGAGAAGCCGAGGTCGGACTGGCGCGGGAACGTCGCGTTCGGGCCCAAGCCCCCTGGCCATGTTGGCACGCACCTCTCGTCCTCCTGACAGCGCAGCCACATGTAGCTCGTCTCGGTACGCCCGACGGTACCCGCCCAGGTGCCGGCGCTCGCCGTGACGCTTCTGCCAACCTGCACCGGGCCGCTGATCGACGGCAGGGTGACGTTGACCGGGGCGGCGCTCGACCACCACTCCCGAGACGGGGGATGGAGCACTCGCCGAGCCCGCCGCGTTCGCGGCGGTCGTCACCACGCGCAACCGGGCGCCGTAGTCCGCCGGGCCGAGCCGGTAGAACGAGTCGGTCGCTCCGGGGATCGCGGTGCAGCCGCTGCCCGCGGCGCTACAGCGCTCCCACTGGAAGCTCGTGACGGTCAGCGGCGTCCGCCCGTGCCAGGCTCCGCCGGTTGCCGAGAGGTAGCGACCGACGCGAGCCTCGCCCGAGACTTCGGGCGGCACACGATTCAGCGGAGTCGTCGCCGCGACTGGGACGAAGACAGGTGCATGCACGCCCGTCACGTAGCGCGTGAGCCTCTCCACACCAGAGCCGTCGGGATCTACGAGCATCAGGTCGAGCGTGCGGCCGAACCGGTCGCTCAGAAAGGCAATCTTGGCGCCGTCCGGTGTCCAGGTCGCAGAGGCGTCGTAGGAGGGGCTCGAGATGATCTTCGTCTTCGCGGAGCCGTCGACGTTCATGACCCAGATATCGCTTGTCGATCCCGGTGTGCTGCTGATCACGCCCGTGTACGCGATCTTCGTGCCGTCCGGTGAGAACGTCGGGCCCCACGCGTCGTAGGGCGTACCGAGCGTGAGCGCGGTGACACCACCCGAGCCGTCTGCGTTCATGACGTAGACGTCGCGGTGGCCGGCGTCCCAGGCCGACAAGGCGATCTTCGCGCCGTTAGGTGAGTACACGGGATCCCAGCCCATCGTCGAGCTGATCTTGGTCTGGCCGGTGCCGTCCGCGTTGATCGTGTAGAGCCCCTTTGGCTCGTACATGACCCGCGCAAACAGGATCTTGGAACCGTCGGGCGACCAGACCGCTTGCGAATCCACCGTGCTGTCCGTCGTGAGCGGACGCTGGTCGGTTCCGTCCGCGTTGGCGATCCAGACGTCTCCGTCGTTACCCCCGGTCAACGATCGCCGGAAGACCATCTTCGACCCGTCCGGGGAGAACGACAGCCTCCCGGCGCCTCCCATGTTCGGGATGCGCCAGGGATACGTGCCGTCGCCGTTCACAGTGATCGGACCTGGGGAGTGCGCGGCCCACTGCCGAAGAGCTGTAAGCGGCGCGAGGAACAACCCACCCGGTGCGTCGTGCGGGAGCGCGGACGAAACGCCGGAGTTGGCCGCAAGCACGGCGGTCACAGCCGCCGCGCTGAGCGTCGGAAACCGCTGCTTGATCAGCGCCGCCGCCGCGGCGACGTGGGGCGCGGCTGCGGACGTTCCGGCGAATCCGTCTTCGCAGCCGGACGAGGGCCCGTAGGTCGCGGTCGACACGGAACCGGGGGCGAGCGCCTCCGGCTTCGGCCGCGCGTCGACGGTCGGCCCGTAGGAGCTGTAGATCTCGAAGCGCCGCTCGGCGACGCACTCCGCAGCGACGGCGAGCGCGGCCGGCGAGGTGGCCGGCTCCGTGAGGCTCATCCCTGTCGACCAGTGGAAGTGCGAACCCACCGCGAACAGCTCGAGCCGGGTCGCGCTCCAGGCGCTGTAGTTGACGATGCGGATGGAGATCGACCTGCCGGCGGCCGTCTCGTTCGTGTAGCACGCGGCCTCCGTCGGCGGCCCCGGGTGGTCTGCCTGCGAGTCGGTCGACGACGCGACCGGGTGAGGTTCCCCCGGCGCGAAGAGGTAGAGGTCGTAGTCCTCCGTCGTGGACGGCCAGGCGTTCCAGCGCAGGAACAGGCAGACAGTCTCGCCGGGCTCCGCGTACGCCGAGCTGGTGACCCACAGCACCCCGTCGTCATCCGGGTCGGACCAGGTGGCGTTCCAGTGCGCCCCGCCCTGGTTGCCGGCCGAGTTCACCCAGAGGATCCCGTTCGCCCGCGCGTCGGCGACGATCGCATCCGGCGTGCCGGAACCACCCGTGCCGTCGCCGCCGCTCGTGTTGAACCAGCTCACCGAGTGGTTCACGATCCTGATGCCCTGCGCCTTCACGTACTGCTCCGCGAGTGCGAGGTCGACCTCGGTGTCGATGCAGATCAGGTGGAGCTCGGCGCCGGGAGCGACCTCGTGGACGATCTCCGCGACGGCGGTGCCGTGATCCTCGCCGGTTGAAAACTTGCCGGCGCAGCCTGGCTCGGCGACCGTCGTCACCGTTGCAGGTAACTCGGTGCCGAGCAGCGCCTGGTAGCCCGCGAAGCCCAGGTCGATGATCGCGATCTTCACGCCCGCCCCGGTGTACGTGCCGTGCCAGGCGCGCGCATTGATCGCGTCGACACCCTCGCCGTCGACGACAGCGTCCGCCGCGCGAGGCGCGGGCGCGCGCACGCGGGCGACCGCCGCTGCGCTCGCAACGTCCACGAGGCGATCGGTGGTCAGCCGGGCCTGCACGAAGCCGAAAGCAGACGCCTCGACGGTCCCACCGGCGCTCATGACTGCGCGTTCGGCTCCAGCCAGGGAGCCCGTCGGCTCGACGATGACCCTGATTCCGCGGCTGGTTGGCTGAATCATCTGCCCGGCCGCGGCGGCGCGGGCCGCAGCGACCCCGTGTGCGCGGCGCGCCTCGGCAACGGCGTGCAGTTTTCGAGTCGAGCTTCTCGAAGTGCGACGCTACGTCGGGCCGCGATGGACGCCACTGGGCTGAGGGCTGGGCCCGGACGCCGGCCACTAGCAGAACGCCGACCAGCCCGAGGCCGAGCGTGGCCATGGCCAGCCGCCCTGATCCTCTCCCCTCGCCGCTACGCCCCACCTCTGCTGATCGTTGCACGGCAGGCCGCCACTTGACAATAGGCCGCGCGGCCTAGCCTGCTCTCACCCCGCGCGGACGGGAACGTGCTCGCGCCCGCCGGAAACTCGAGGCCGAGCACCCCGCCGCGTCGTCGCCGTCGACATGGATGTCGCAGTCCGTACGACCCTTTCGATCGTGTCCCGCTCGCCGAGGACCGCCGCTTAGTCGCGCTTCCCGCGGAGTGCTCTCGCCGGGCAGGGTCGGACTCGCCAGCATCGCGCGCGCCGGTGCTCGGTGCTCGCGAAACGGGTGGGAGGGCGTGAGCCGGGTCACGAAGGCGAAACCGCTCACACGCCGAACACCAGACGGGGCGATGACCCCCAGCCCGCGCGATGCCGATCTCGACGCCTTTCTGGCTCTGCTCGCCGCCAGACGGGCGCCGCGCACCGTCGAGGCCTACCGGCGCGACCTCTCCGCCTTCTCCGAGTGGCTCGGCCGCCCTCCCGGCGAGGCGACCACCGACGAGCTCGAGCGCTACGTCGCCGAGAGCCGCGAGGCGGGCCTCGCCGCCGCCACGGTCGCGCGCCGCACCGCGGCGCTCCGATCCTTCTTCCGCCACCAGCACCTCGTCGGCCGCGCGCCGGACAACCCGGCCGCCTCGCTCGCCTCTCCGCGCCGCCCGCGCCGCCTGCCGCAGACGCTCTCCCCCGCCGACGCGGAGCGGCTGATCGAAGCGGCCGCGGGCACGACGCCGCGCGAGCTTCGCGACCGGGCGCTCGTCGAGCTGCTCTACGGCGCCGGGCTGCGGGTCAGCGAGGCCGTCGGGCTCGAGCGCGGCAGCGTCGACCTCGACGACCGGCTGGTGCGGGCGCTCGGCAAGGGCTCGAAGGAGCGCATCGTCCCGATCGGGCGCGAGGCGGCCGAGGCGCTCCGCCGCTACCTCGCACGCGGTCGGCCCCACCTGGAGCGCCGCCACCGGCCCGAGCTCTTCCTCAACGCGCAGGGCGGGGCGCTCACCCGCGCCGGCGCGTTCCTGATCCTCCGCCGCCTCGCCGCGCGCGCCGGGCTCGAGCCGGAGCGCGTCCACCCGCACCTGCTGCGCCACTCGTTCGCGACCCACCTCCTGGACGGCGGCGCCGATCTGCGCTCGCTCCAGGAGCTGCTCGGCCACGCGGATCTCGGCACGACCGAGCTCTACACGCACGTGAGCGACAAGCGGCGTCACGAGGCCTACTTCCAGGCGCATCCGCACGCGCGCCGGCGGCCGGGCGCGCAGGTTTCCGAATCCTCGCCGCGGGCGAAGGACCAGGAGGATGACGCCGCTTGACCCCCAGCTCGCGACGCTGCTCGCCATGACCGCCGGCGTCGGCCTATTGATGTCGCTCTCGGGCATCCACAAGGGGCTGCTCGAGTGGCGGCGGCAGCGCTCGTGCCCCGGCTGCGGCAGGCCCGTCAGCCAGGGCCGCTGCGGCTGCCGCTGACCCGCCTAGCGGGCGCGCTGCTTCTGCTTCAGCGCCTGAGCCACACGCTTCGCGACCGCGCGCAGCTCGTTCGGCTGCTCGTCGTCCCCGGCCACGTGGTCGAGCAGGACGATCGTGTCGCGGTCGGGAGAGCCGTGGGCGAGGCACACCGCGGCGAGCCGCCGCACCGCCTCGTTCCCGTCGCCGTTCAGCAGCCGGTGGAGCAGCGCGCGCAGCGTGTTCACGAGCCCCGGGTGGTTGCGCGCGAGCAGCTCGATCGAGACGAGCGCCGACCCTCGGCATGCCGGGCTGTCGTCGTCCAGCCCCCGCCGCAGCAGCTCCTCCTTCTGCCGCCAGCGAAACTGGCCGATCGCCCGGTAGGCGACCGCCCGCTCGCGGAAGTCCGTGCTGCGAGCTGCGCCCTCGAGCTCGTCCTCCCACTTGCGCCGCAGGTCGGAGAGCTCGCGCTCGGCGCCGCGCTCCACCAGCTCGGCCGCCTGGGCCGCGGCCTCCGCGAGCGTCAATGCACCGCGCGCGTGCCGTTGACGGCCGAGCAGGCCGGCTGCCGGGGCCCACGTACTCGGCCGACGGCCGGATCAGGCGGCCGGTGCGCTTCTCCTCGAGGATGTGCGCCGACCAGCCGGCGACCCGCGCGCAGCCGAACATCGCCGGGGTCAGGTCGGGCGGGATCTCCGCGATGTCGAGCACGACGGCCGACCAGAACTCGACGTTGGTCGCCAGCACACGGTCGGGATAACGCTTCCGCGAGCTCGTCGAGCGCGACCCGCTCGAGCTCCTCGGCCACCTCGACGCGCGGCGAGCCGAGCTCGCGGGCGGTCTGGCGGAGGAGGCGCGCACGCGGGTCCTCGGCGCGGTAGACGCGGTGGCCGAAGCCCATGATCCGCTCCTTGCGCTCGAGCATCCCCTGGACGTACGCCTGGGCGTCCCCGGACTCGGCGACGGCGTCCAGCATCGGCAGGACCCGCGCCGGCGCGCCGCCGTGCAGCGGGCCCGAGAGCGCGCCAACGGCTGCCGAGAGGGCAGCGCCGCAGTCGGCGCCGGTGGAGGCGACGACGCGGGCGGTGAACGTCGAGGCGTTGAGTCCGTGCTCGGCGGTGCAGATCCAGTACGTGTCGACCGCTTTGGCGTGGCGCTCGTCTGCCTCGCCGCGCCAGCGCAGCAGGAACTTCTCCGCCGCCGTGGTGCCGCGCGCGACGACGTCGTCGCCAACGGGATCGTGCTCGCCGTCGGCGAGCCGGGCCGACTGCGCGACCACCGCCATCGCCACCGCCGAGAGGCGCGACAGGTCTTCGCGCACCTGCTCCGGCTCGATGTCCACGAGCTTGCCGAGCTGCCACGTCGACGAGAGCTCGGCCAGGGCGGACTGGAGGTCTGACGGCGCGTTGCCGCTCAGGGTCGCCGGCTCGGAAGTCCTCCGGCTCGGGCATCCCCGGCTCGAACGACTCGTCGACGAGCAGGCCCCAGACCTGCTCGAACGGGTACGAGCCGACCAGCTCCTCGATGTCGACGCCGCGGTAGCGGAGTTGCCCGCCCTCGCGGTCGGGCTCCGCGATCTCGGTCTCGAAGGCGACGACACCCTCGAGGCCTGGCTGGAAGTCACTCATCGGCAGGACTGTACCCCTCACGAGCGCTCTCTACGCCGCCACATCTGCGCCGGCGCTCTGCCGCCGCCGGTGCGCGGGCGCGCCGCTAGAGTCCCCGGCCGTGGCGCACCAGGTGACACTGATCCCCGGCGACGGCACCGGCCCCGAGCTCACCGAGGCCACCCGCCGCGTGCTCGAGGCCACCGGCGTCGAGTTCGACTGGGACGTGCGCCAGGCGGGCGCCGACGTGATGGAGCAGTACGGCGGCAACCCGCTCCCCGACGAGACGCTCGATGCGATCCGCGCAGACGGCGTCGCGCTCAAGGGCCCGATCACGACGCCGGTCGGCGGCGGCTTCCGCTCGGTCAACGTCGGCCTGCGCAAGGACCTCGACCTCTACGCGCAGGTGCGCCCGTGCAAGACCTACCCGGGCGTGCGCTCCCGTTTCGACGACGTCGACCTGTCATCATCCGCGAGAACACCGAGGACCTCTACGCCGGGATCGAGTACGAGCAGGGCACCGCCGACGCCGAGGAGCTGATCGGCTGGATCGAGTCGAAGGGCGGCAAGCTCCGCCACCGCGACGCCGGCATCTCGATCAAGCCGATCTCGATCACCGGGCACGCGGCGCATCTTCGAGTTCGCCTTCGACTACGCGCGCCGGAACGGCCGCCGCAAGATCACGGCCGTCCACAAGGCGAACATCATGAAGTTCTCCGACGGGCTCTGGCTGCACGTCGCCGCGGAGGTCGCCAAGGAGAACCCCGACATCGAGTTCGACGACCGCATCGTGGACAACATGTGCATGCAGCTCGTCCAGCGGCCCGAGGAGTACGACGTGCTCGTGCTGCCGAACCTCTACGGCGACGTGCTCTCCGACCTCTGCGCCGGGATGATCGGCGGCCTCGGCCTCGCGCCGGGCGCCAACTTCGGCGACGAGGTGGCCGTCTTCGAGCCCACCCACGGCTCGGCGCCGAAGTACGCGGGCCAGAACAAGGTCAACCCGATGGCGCAGCTCCTCTCCGGGATGCTGATGCTCCGCCACCTCGGCGAGCGCGACGCGGCCGACCGGCTCGAGAGCGCGATCGCCGACGTCATCCGCGAGGGCAAGAGCGTCACCTACGACATGAAGCCCACGCGCGACGACCCGACGCGCGGTCGGCACGAGCGAGGTCGCCGACGCGATGATCGACAAGCTGGGGGTGCGCGTATGAGCAGCATGGGACAGCACTCGTTCTCCGAGCAGCCGCGGCTGCGCCGCAAGGTCACCGTCGTCGGCGCGGGCAACGTCGGCGCGACCTGCGCGCAGGAGCTCGCGCGCCGCGACTACGCCGACGTCGTCCTCGTCGACATCAAGGAGGGCCTCCCGCAGGGCAAGGCGCTCGACATCGACCAGATGGGCGCCGTGCTCGGCTACGAGCCGAAGGTCGACCGGGTCGAACGGCTACGAGGAGACCGCCGGCTCCGACGTCGTCGTCATCACCGCCGGCGTGCCGCGCACCGGCGACATGAGCCGCGACGACCTCGTGCCACCAACGAGGGCATCGTCGGCTCCGTCACGCGCGAGGTGATCGCGCAGTCGCCGGACGCGATCCTGATCGTCGTCTCGAACCCGCTCGACGCGATGTGCCACGTCGCCAAGAGCGTTTCCGGCTGGCCGAAGAAGCGGGTGCTCGGCATGGCCGGCATCCTCGACACGGCGCGCTTCTCCACCTTCATCGCCTGGGAGACCGGCGCCTCCGTCAAGGACGTGACCGCGATGGTGCTCGGCGGCCACGGCGACCAGATGGTGCCGGTCGTCTCCGCCACCACCGTCGGCGGCGTGCCGCTGCGCAAGCTCGCGAGCGACGCCGCCATCGACGCGATGGTCAAGCGGACGGCCAAGGGCGGCGGCGAGCTCGTCGGCCTGCTCGGCACCTCCGCCTGGTACGCGCCGGGCGCGGCGGCGGCGCAGATGGTCGACGCGATCATGCTCGACGAGAAGCGCGTCCTCCCCTGCACCGCCTACCTCGAGGGCGAGTACGGCATCTACGGCCTCTACATGGGCGTGCCGGTCAAGCTCGGCGCGGGCGGGGTCGAGGAGATCATCGAGCTCGAGCTGACCGACGACGAGCAGCAGGCCCTCGACGCCTCGGCCGCCGCCGTGCGCGAGGTCGTCGGCGTCCTCAGCACCTAGCGTGCCCGGGGCCGGACGGTCAGGGTCTGTCCCCACGGGGGACTGACCCGTGGGTGACGCCGGCCGCCATCGTCTTCGCCTACGCAGCACACGCGGGCTCGTGTAGGCACCCTGGGGCACACCGGGTCAGTCCCCTGCGGGGACAGACCCTGCGCACCGCGAACCGGGTCAGGCCCCTGCGGGGACAGACCCCGCGGACTGCGGAGCCATGGATCTCGGTCTGAGAGGGCGCACCGCGATCGTCTGCGGCGCCTCGTCGGGGATCGGGCTCGCGATCGCGGAGTCGCTCGCGGAGGAGGGCGCCAACGTCGTCATGTTCGCGCGCGGGCGCGAGGCGCTCGAGCGCGAGGCCGAGCGGGTCGGCGGCCTTCCCGTCCGCGGCGACGTCACCGACCCGCGCGACGCCGAGCGCCTCGTGACACGCACCGTCGAGGCGTTCAACGGCATCGACGTCCTGGTCAACAACAGCGGCGGCCCCCCGCGCGGAGCGGCCGTCGGGCTGACCGCCGAGCAGGTCGAGTCCGCGGTGGCGCTGCTGCTCGTCTCGGCGATCCGGCTCACCGAGCTCTGTCTCCCCCACCTCCGCCGGAGCCCTGCCGGCCGGATCATCAACGTCGAGTCGAGCTCCGTCCGCGACCCGATCGACAACCTCGCGCTCTCCAACCTCGTCCGGCCCGGCGTCGTCGGCTGGGCCAAGACGCTCGCCCGCGAGCTCGGCCCCGAGGGCATCACCGTCAACACGCTCGCGCCCGGGCGGATCGACACTCCCCGCATCGCCGAGGTCTACCCCCAGGGGCCGACCGCGGAGGATCTCCGCGGCATCCCGCTGCGGCGCCTCGGCACGCCGCGCGAGCTCGGCGACGTCGCGTGCTTCCTCGCTTCCGACCGGGCGGCGTACGTCACCGGAACGGTGATCGCGGTGGACGGCGGCCTCACACGCGGCCTGCTCTAGACGCTAGCTCTCCCCGCGCCGCTCGGCACTCCGGCGCATCTATGCTCGCTGGGTGCGACGCCTCGTCACGCCGGCTCGCGTCGCCGTGCTCGGGCTCGTCGCGATCGCGGTCGTCGCGATCCTCTACGTCACCCCGTCAGACCACTTCATCTTTCTGCCCGCACGGGCGCAGCCGCTCGCGCCGCAGGTGGTCGTCGAAGGCGAGAAGCCCGGGGACGACGGCGGCGTCTACTACGTCGCCGTGAATGTCCGCAAGGCGACGCTCCTCGAGCGCTTCTTCCCGAGTCTGTACGAAGGGTCGACGCTCGTCCCCGAGGGCGACGTGCTGCCGCCTGGGCTCGACGAGGACGCACGGCGGGAGTCCGAGCTCGCCGCGATGCAGCGCTCACAACGGGTCGCCGCTGCGGTCGCGTTGCGCTCGGCGGGGTACGACGTCGAGACGTCGGCCATGGGCGTCCTTGTCACGACCGTCTTCCGGGCCACGCCCGCGGTCGGAAAGCTCCGCCCCGGAGACATCGTCGAAGCCGTCGACGGCTCGCGCGTCCGCACGCCTGCCGCGCTGGGCCGCCTGATCCGTGGCAAGCCCGTCGGGAGCCAGGTGCGCCTGCGCCTCCGCCGCGGCTCGAAGGTGCGGACGATCCGGCTCAGCACCGTCGCGAGCCCGGACGATGCCGCTCGCCCGATCGTCGGCATCGGCATCGAACCCGCGCTGACGATCTCGCTGCCCCTCGAGGTGGACATCGACCTGGGCCGGGTCGGCGGGCCCTCCGCCGGGCTCGCCTTCGCGCTCGACATCCTGGAGGAGCTCGGCCGCAACATCGACGGCGGCCGTCGCGTCGCCGCCACCGGCGAGCTGGCACTCGACGGGACCGTGAGGTCGGTCGGCGGCGTCAAGCAGAAGACGATCGGCGCGAGACGCGCGGGAGTGGATGTTCTGCTCGTCCCGGCTGGGGATAACGCGGCCGAGGCGCGGCGCCATGCGGGTGACCTCCGCGTCCTGCCTGTGAGGACTTTTCGACAGGCGTTGCAGGCACTGGCAACGCTGCCCGCAGCCGGCTAGAAAAGCGGCGATTTCCGGGGATTCCAAAGTCCTCGCTCTTTGCGGGAGGAAGGGTCACAGACCCCCTTGCAGGCAGGCGTGTGGGCCTTAGGATCCCGCCTTGTCCTGACCCCCATCCCCCAGGAGCGAAATCACCCTTGAGCAAAAGGCCCAGAGCAAGTTGTGAGGATTGCTATTTCCGCCAGATGGGCCTCTGCGCCCTTCTCGTCGATCAGCCGTGCCCGACCTTTCGGGCCGTGACCCGCGGCAGGCTCGCCCGTCCCCAGCAGCCGCGGCTCGTCCCGCGCGTCGCCGACGCGCTGGCCGCGCACCCCACGGCGTAGAATCGGCCCTCAGATGGGCCGGGAGTCGCCACCGCTTCGCGAACGTGCGGCTCCGTGGCAGCCGAAGCTCTGGCTCGGCCTGATCGGGCTGGCGGCCGTGGTCGCCTATCTGGTCGCCTTCGTCGTGCTGAACGACGACGAGGTGCGGCTCGACTTCGTCTTTTTCTCGGCCGAGACGGGCCTCATCTGGCTGTTGCTGCTCGGGTTCGCGGCCGGCGTGCTCGCGGGCGTCCTGCTCTCCCAGCTATACCGGCGCCGCGGCCGGCACAGCGGCGGCTAGCCGCCCGACGGCCTCCCGGATCGCGTCCGGCGGCTCGAAGCTGTAGGCGAGGCGCAGGGACGAGCCGCCACCGTCGCCGTGCGGGAAGAAGTCGGCGCCCTTCACGACTGCCACGCCAGCCGCGGCCGCCTGCTGCGCGACCTCGGCTGCGTCGACGCCGTCGGGCAGGTCGAGCCAGACGAAGTAGCCGCCGTCCGGGTTGCTCCAGCGGGCGCCTCGCGGGCCGAGCTCCGTCCCGAGCGCGTCGAGGAGCGCGTCGCGACGCTCGCGCAGGACGGTCCGAGCCCGCTCGAGGTTGGGCTCGAGCAGGCCGCGCCGGAGGAACTCGTGGAGCATCGCCTGCATGGCGAGAGCCGGAGACAGGTAGGTGCCGACCGCGCGCGCCTCGACGGCGGCGACGAGGCTCTCCGGCAGGATCAGGTAGCCGACGCGCAGCCCCGGCGCGACGACCTTCGAGAACGAGGCGGCGTAGACCACGCGCTCGTCCCCGGCGAGCTCGAACAGTGTCGGCGGCGGCTCGGCGCCGAACGAGACGAGCCGGTACGGGTCGTCCTCGAGGATGAGGAGGTCGTGGGCGCGCGCCAGCTCGAGCAGCTCGCGCCGCGCAGTCTCGCCGTAGGTGCGACCGCTCGGATTCTGAAAGGTCGGGATGGCGTAGAGGAAGGCCGGGCCGCCGCCGTCGAGCTCGGCGGCAAGAGCATCGAGGTCGAGGCCGTCGTCGTGCAGCGGCAGCGCGGTGATCTCCGCGCCGAGCTGCTCCAGGATGCGCAGCGGGCGGTCATACGAGGGAGCCTCGACGAGGGCTCGGCGCCCTCCGGCGATCAGCTCCTGGGCCAGGATGGCGAGGCCCGGCAGCGAGCCGGGCGTCAGTACGACCCTGGCGGCGTCGACGCCGTGCCGCCCGGCCACCCACTCGCGCAGGGGTCGGTACCCGGCGACGGGCCCGTAGTTCAGCAGGGTGTCGCCCTCGGCGAGCAGCGCCGCGCGGGCACACTCGGCGAGCTCCTCGACCGGCAGAAGCTCCGGCGGCGGGACGCCGCGGGCGAGCGAGATGGTGGCCACGCCGCGAGTCTAGGCGCCGCAGTGGTCGAACCGCCGCTGCCCTCGCCGCCCTGAGCCCGCCCTGGCCTCAACTGCCCCCAGGGGTACCCCCGGTGTCCCTGAAGACACGCTATCGAGCGCGGGCGCACGTGTCTGCGACGGATCTGTGCCGAGTCCGTGCCGGTCCGCGAACGCTGCCGGGGCTTCGACCGGCGCGCGCATCCACGGTTGTAGCGCGATGCGGTCGCGGGCGGTGTGTCGTGCCGACGCTGCGGCGCCGTGCGCTAGGCGGAGGCCACGCCGGCGACCTCGGCGACGAACTGGGCGACCTCGGTCGGCGAGGTGCCGACCCGCACGCCACACGCCTCGAGCGCCTCCTTCTTCGCCTGTGCCGTCCCGGACGTGCCCGAGATGATGGCGCCGGCGTGCCCCATCGTCTTGCCGGGCGGCGCCGTGAAGCCGGCGATGTACGCGAGCACTGGCTTCGACATCTCGGCCTCGATGAAGCGGGCCGCCTTCTCCTCCTCGTCGCCGCCGATCTCGCCGACCATGACCACGATCTCCGTCTCGGGGTCCGCCTCGAAGCGCGCGAGCACGTCGATGAACGAGGAGCCGACGACGGGGTCGCCGCCGATGCCGACGATGGTCGAGTTGCCGAGCCCGAGCTGGGTCAGCTCGTGCCCGATCTGGTACGTCAGCGTGCCGCTGCGGGAGACGAGTCCGACCGCCCCCTCGCGGAAGATCTCGGCCGGGATGATTCCCACGTTGGCCTTGCCGGGGGAGAGCGCGCCCGGGCAGTTGGGGCCGATCATCGTGATCCCCTTCGGGCGGATGTAGTTGAAGATTTGGAGCATCTCGTGCGCGGGCAGCCCCTCGGCGATGCAGATCACCGTGCCGATGCCGGCGTCGACCGCCTCGTAGATCGCGTCGGCAGCGAAACGGGCCGGGACGAAGACCATGGTCGTGTTGGCACCGGTCTCGGCGACGGCGTCCGCGACGGTGTCGAACACCGGCACGCCGTCGACGTCCGCGCCGCCCTTGCCAGGCGTGACGCCTGCGACGACCTGGGTGCCGTAGTCGCGGTTGCGGAGACCGTGGAAGGAGCCCTCACGGCCCGTCAGCCCCTGGACGACCAGTCGCGTGTCGCGATCGACGATGATCGCCATCAGCTCGTCTCCTTGCGGGCGCGGAGGAGGATCTTGGTGTCCGTCCAGGCCTCGCCGCCCGGCTCGGTCAGCTCGGCGAGCAACTCGCGTACGCGGTCGGCCTCGCCGCCGGTGCAGCCCGTACGCGCCAGCCAGTCGTCGAACACGTGGCGCTTGCGGACGAGCCTGACCTCCTCGATCTCCAGGCCCGCGGCCTCGAGCAGCCCGCGCCACTCCGACTCGGAATACGAACGCACGTGCGAGGGGTCGCGCAGGCGCTCCGCCTCCTCGACCGCCTCGCTGGTGAAGAGCGTGTCCTCGACGATCACGAGCTGCCGCGCGACGCGCGCGAGCTCGGCGACCGCCCGCCGGACGTCGGCGAAGTGATGGGCCGCGATCCGCGTGACAACGGCGTCGAAGCACGAGTCGGCGAACGGCAGGTGCTCCGCCGGGCCGAGGACGTCGGCCCGCATCCCGGGCGAGGGATCGCTCGTGACCACGTCGAGGCCGGCCGCCCGCAGCCGCCGCGCCACGTGACCTGCACCGCTGCCGACGTCGAGCGCCGTCCGCGCGTCGATGCACCAGGCCACGATCAGGTCGAGATCCTCGCCGGCGCGATGCTCGGCCGAGCGGTGATACGCCTCGGCGCGGGGGCTCCAGACGTCGGTCACGCGGTCAACTCCACGGCGCGGCGGGCGGCGTCGAGCATGGTCGGCTCCACGTGCAGCCCCGCCGCCCCGGCCTCTGTGAGCAGGCGTCGCCCCTCCTCCGCGTTGGTGCCGTCCAGCCGGACGACGATCGGGTGCGTGATCGTCATCTGGCCGAGCGCCTGCAGGATGCCTCGGGCGACCTCGTCGCAGCGGGTGATACCGCCGAAGATGTTGAAGAAGATCGAGCTCACCTGGGGGTCGCCGGTGATGACCTCGAGCGCATCGACGACACCCTGCGCATCGCCGCCGCCGCCGAGGTCGCAGAAGTTGGCCGGCCGTCCCCCTGCGAGCGCGATCACGTCGAGGGTCGACATGACGAGCCCGGCGCCGTTGCCGAGGATGCCGACCTCGCCGTCGAGCTTCACGTAGGTCACGCCCTTCTCGCGTGCGAGCCGCTCCTCGGGGGGCACCGACTCCGGGTCGCGCATCTCGGCGATGTCCGGGTGCTTGTAGAGCGCGTTCTCGTCGACCGAGAACTTCGAGTCGAGTGCCTTCACCTCGCCGTCGGGTGTGACGACGAGCGGGTTGATCTCGCAGAGCATCGCGTCGCTGCCGACGAAGGCGGCGTACAGGCGCTCGACGATGCGAGTGACCTGCTTCTGCTCGTTCGGGTCGTCGATGCCGGCGCCGTAGACGAGTCGGCGCGCCTGGTAGGGCTGGAACCCCTCCAGTGGGTCGACGTGCAGCCGGGCCAGCGCGCCCGGGTTCGTCGCTGCCACCTCTTCGATGTCGACGCCACCCTCGGTCGTGAGCATGAAGAGCGGCTTCTTCTCCCCTCGGTCGAAGGTGACCGAGAGGTAGTACTCCTTGGCGATGTCGGAGGCACGCTCGATCCAGAGGCGCCGCACGACGTGCCCGCGAATGTCGAGCCCGAGGATCTCGCGCGCGCGGGCCTCGGCCTCGTCCGGCGTGTCGGCGAGCTTGATGCCGCCGGCCTTGCCACGACCTCCCGTCAGCACCTGCGCCTTCACGACCACCTGACCGCCGAGCTCCTCGGCGGCTGCGCGCGCCGCCTCGGGCGAGGTCGCGAGCCGCCCCTCCGAGACGGGAATGCCGTAGCGCGAGAAGAGCTCCTTGCCCTGGTATTCGTAGAGATCCATCCGGCGCGCGAGTCTACTGACGGGGAGCTGCCGGCCGGGTCGAGGACCCGCCCCGACTCTCCTCCGCTCGCCGCGGACGCCTGCCCGGCCGACCGGCGTCGCGGCGATTGGTACGCATTCGTCACGGTCGCGGCACAGACACGTGACGCCTTGGTCGGTAGCGTCGGCCGCGGGTACGCGGGAGGTCAGCCCCCCACCCAGGGCGGGGCGCGCGCGTGACTAGACTCGGGCCGCGTGGGAGCGATCGTCGTCGAGGGCCTGCGCAAGCGCTACGGCAAGGACGTGACCGCCCTCGACGGCGTCTCGTTCGAGGTACGCGAGGGCGAGGTGTTCGGCCTGCTCGGACCGAACGGGGCCGGCAAGTCGACGACGGTCCGCATCCTGGTGACGCTGACGAGCCCGGACGGCGGCCGCGCGACGGTCGCCGGGCACGACGTCGTGCGAGAGCAGAACCGCGTGCGGCGCTCGATCGGATACGTCGCGCAGGCGTCCGGCGTCGACACGTACGCGAGCGGGCGCGAGAACCTGATGCTGCAGGGCCGGATTCAGGGGCTCGGCCGCCGCGAGCTCACAGCGCGGGTCGACGAGCTGCTCGAGCTCTTCGACCTGACCGGCGCCGCCGACCGCGTCGTCCGCGGCTACTCGGGCGGCATGAAACGCCGGCTCGACGTGGCGCTCGGGCTCGTGCACCGGCCGCAGGTGCTCTTCCTCGACGAGCCGACGACCGGGCTCGATCCGGAGGCGCGGGCTGCCATGTGGGAGGAGCTCGCGCGGCTGGCCAAAGCCGAGCGGCTCACGATCCTGCTCACCACCCACTACCTCGAGGAGGCCGATGAGCTCGCCGACCGGCTGGCGATCGTGTCGCGCGGGCGCGTGGTCGTCGAGGGGACGCCCGAGGAGCTCAAGCGTGCGCTCAAGGGCGATGCGGTGAGCGTCGAGCTGGCGAACGGTGCCGGCGAGGACGCGCGCGGGATCGTCGAAGGCATCCGCTCGGTGCACGAGACGACCGTCGACGGCCAGCATCTGCGCGCCCGCGCCGACAATGGCGCCCAGGCCGTGCCGGCCATCCTCTCCGCGCTCGAGTCACGCGGCATCCCCGTCGCGTCGGTGACGATCGCGCGACCGTCGCTGGACGACGTGTACCTCCATTACACCGGCCGCGACTTCCGGTCGGACGACGCCGCGGGCTCGTGAGCGACACGCTCGCGCACAGCTGGTGGATGGTCGGCCGGCAGGCCCGCAACCTGGCCCGCGAGCCGATCTGGATCGTGATGATGCTGATCCAGCCGATGATCTGGCTCGTTCTCTATAGCCAGCTCTTCCGGCGGATCGTGGAGCTGCCCGGCTTCGACACCGAGTCGTACATCGACTTCCTCGCGCCCGCGGTGGTGATCATGACGGCGTTCTTCGGCGGCACGTGGAGCGGCATGTCGATGATCACCGATCTCGACCGCGGCGTCGTCGAGCGGTTCCTGGCCACGCCTGCCCGTCGCAGCGCCATCGTCCTCTCCCAGGTGCTGCGGGCGGCGATCACAGGCGTAATTCAGGGGGCGATCATCCTCGTCGTCGCGCTCGCGCTCGGCGCGGGCAACGGCGGGCTCGACGGCTGGCTCGCGATCCTGGCGGCCGGCGCGCTCGTCGCCGCCGGCTTCTCCGGCATCTCGCAGGGAGTTGCGCTGATCACGCGCCGCGAGGCGACGATGATCGCCGTCGCCAACTTCATCGGGCTGCCGCTCATGTTCTTCTCGGCGATGCTGATCGACTTCGACCTGATCCCTCGCTGGATGCAGTACGCGGCCCGCCTCAATCCCGTGCAGTGGGCCGTGGACGCTGCCCGCGAGCCCGTGCTCGCAGACCCGAACTGGGCGCTCGTCGCACTGTCGCTCGGCCTCCTCGGCGCCTTCACGCTCGCGACCACGGCGTTTGCGACCTGGGCCTTCCGGTCCTACCAGCGGACGCTCTGAAGCGGACAGCTCGCCTGCTCGCGTGGCGGGCGGAGGCGAGTACACTCGCGCTCCCGACGAGCGAGGAGGCACGATGAACGACGAGCGCACGACGCTCTCCGACGACGAGATGACGAGCGGTATCGGCCGGACCCAGGCGCAGGTGGCGGACGCCGACCAGGACGATCCCGACGCCGACTCGTCCGATGCTGACACGGACTCGAGCGACGCCGACACCGACTCGAGCGACGCCGACGCAGACGACAGCGACAGCTAGGGCAGGGGCGGCGCTCGCGCGCTGCCTCGAGCCGGTCGCCGCGGACGAGTTCCTGCGCGACGCATGGGAGCGCGCGCCGCTCCACGTCGCGCGGAGCGAACCCGGTCGCTTCGACGACATCCTCGCGCGGGAGGAGGCGGAGCGGCTGATCACGTCGACCGCGATTCGCTCGCCCGGGTTCAGGCTGGTCAGGGCCGGCGGCCCGGTGGGAGAGCACACGCAGGATCTCCCCTGGCGGCCCCGACCCTTCACTGGCACTGCCGACGTGCGCCGGGTCCTCGAAGAGTGGAGCGAGGGAGCCACCATCGTCCTGCAGGCACTGCACATCAACCATGCGCCGGTGGCCGCGTTCGCCCGCGCGCTCGAGCTCGAGCTGCGGCACCCGGTGCAGGTCAACGCGTACTACACGCCGCGCGAGGCGCAGGGCCTGCCGGTGCACCACGACACGCACGACGTCTTCGTGCTCCAAGTGTCCGGGAGCAAGCGCTGGCTCGTGTACGAGCCGGCCCTCGAGCTGCCCCTGCGCACGCAGCGCTATCGCCCCGAGCTCGGCAGCCCCGGCCCGGCGGTCCTCGATGTGACGCTGCGGGCAGGCGACACGCTCTACCTGCCGCGCGGCTGGCTGCACGAAGCGCTCACGTCCGCGGACGACTCGCTGCACCTGACGGTGGGCGTCAACGTCGTCACCTGGCTGGACGCGCTCCGGGCGGCCCTCGACGAGGCCGGAGACGACCTGGCGTTCCGACGCTCGGTGGACACGGGCGACGCGGAGACGGTGCTGGAGGCCCTCGCCGAGCGGCTCGACGGGGTCGAGGTCGACCGTCGCCGGGCCGAGCGGCTTGCCCGTCGCAGCCGGCCGCTCCTCGCCGACGGCTTCGATCAGCTTCGCTCGCTCGAGACGCTCACCGCGGGGACCGAGATCGAACGGAGGCCCGTGCACACGCGGCTCGCGGTTGGCGAGGAGTCGCTGGGGCTGCTCGTCGACGGCACCGAGCTGCAGCTCCCGGCCCACGTGCGGCCGGAGCTCGAGGCAATTCTCGCCGCAACCGATCCGTTCACCGCCGCCGAGCTCCCCGGAGCCCTCGACGACGAGGGTCGGCTCGTGCTGATTCGGCGCCTCGTCCGCGAGGGCGTCGTCCGGCTCGTTAGCGACCGCTGAGGGACTTGGCGACGAAGCGGCGCGGATGTCGCAGCGTGGTGGCGTCGCAGGTGAGATAGGTGAGCTCCCCCTCCTCGCGCCGCACCAGGAGCTCGCGCGGTTCCCGGCCGGCCTGGAAGCGAACGAGCCACTCGCCCGCACCTCGCTCCGTGCACGTCAGCAAGCTGAGGTCGTCGAGGCCACGCAGTCCCGTCTCATCGCGGATCGCCCGCTCGGCCGCCTGCTGCGGGAACGTGTAGCAGGAGCGCCCGCGGTACTGGCTCAGGGCGATCCGCCCGGCCAGGTACTCGTCGAGGATGTCCCACGCCGTCTCGCTCCCCACCCGGCCGAAGTAGAGGCCGTGCGGCAGGCAGACGAGGTTGCCGGCGAAGCGGTCGCCGCCGAGGTGGGTCGACTGCCAGAGCCACTCCTCCGGTGCCGCCTCGCGCAGTCGCTCGTAGACCGGCCGGCCGTAACGCGCGCAGCAGCGGTCTCGCTTGCCATGGGTGCACACGACCAGGAGCGGGTGGTCGAGCCTCCGGGCGCCCGCACCACCTTCGAGCGCCGCAGCCACGTCGAGCGCGGCGAGCTCCTCGTAGGAGCCCACCTCGAGCGTGACGAGGGTCCCGTCGGCCTCGCCCGTGCGCCCGAGGTAGACGCGGCGTCGCCCGGCACCGCGCCGGTCGGGCCGGCGGACGAACAGGAGGCGCGCGTGCGGCAGCCGCGCGAGCTCGGCCCGCAGATGCTCCTTGACTCCGGCCGGGAGCAGGCTCGCGCCGAGCACGTCACGGCTCCAGAGACCGGGATACTCGATCAGCAGCCAGTGCTCGACGCGGCTGGCGGTCGCTGTGAGCGGCTCGCCGACCTCGGTCGAGATGTCGGCGCACAGCGGTCTACTCGGTTCCGCCATCCGCCTCCTGCGCCACGACGCAGATCACCTGCCCGGTCGTGACTGGCTGCCCCTCGGCGACGGACAGGCCCGTGACGCGGCCCGTCAGGTGGGCAGTGACCTCGTTCTCCATCTTCATCGCCTCGACGATGCAGAGCACCTGGCCCGTCTCGACGGCCTCGCCCTCGGCGACGCGGACGCTCAGCACCGTCCCCTGCATCGGGCTGACAACCGCGTCGCGACCCCCGTGCGCGCTTGCACCGCGAGCACGCTCCCGCCGGCGGCGGGCCAGCTCCGCGTACGGGGGCTCGGGAGTCGCCACACGGACGTCGAAGCGCCGCCCGTCGAGCTCGACCGTCGTCGAGCGCACCCGCATCCCGCCGTCCGAGCCGGCGGGTACCGTTGTTGTCTCGTGCGACAACTGCTCCGCCTGCTGCGCCAGCTGTTCCGACTCGACGACGCCGTGACACGTGCCGGCGTCGATGAAGCACTGGTGGCGCAACAGCGCGCGGTGGAATCCGAGCAGCGTGGTGACGCCGCCGACGTGGAACTCGTCCAGCGCGCGCAGCATCCGCAGGCGGGCGTGCTCTCGATCGGCGCCGTGGACGATCAGCTTGGCGACCATCGGGTCGTACAGCCCCGAGATCTCCGATCCGTCGGCGACCCCGGAGTCGACGCGGACGCCCGGCCCAGCCGGCTCCCGGTAGCCCGCGATCCGCCCCGGTGTCGGCAGGAAGCCGCGCGAGGGATCCTCGGCGTTGATGCGGCACTCGATCGCATGGCCGCGAAGCGCGACGTCGTCCTGGCTCAGCGACAGCGGCGCTCCCCCTGCGATCAGCACCTGCTCGCGGACGAGATCGATGCCCGCCACCTCCTCGGTGACGGTGTGCTCGACCTGGATACGCGTGTTCATCTCCATGAAGAAGTAGTCGCCGTCCCTGGTCAGCAGCCCTTCGATCGTCCCGGCTGAGCGGTAGCCGGCGGCGCGCGCCGCGTCCACTGCGATCTGACCGATGCGCGCGCGCAGGTCGGCGTCGACAGCCGGCGACGGCGTCTCCTCGACCAGCTTCTGGTGACGGCGCTGGATCGTGCAGTCGCGTTCCCCGAGATGGATGACGCCGCCGTGCGCGTCGGCCAGCACCTGCACCTCGACGTGGCGCGGGTCCTCGAGGTAGCGCTCGACATAGACGGCGTCGTCGGCGAAGTACTTCTGGCCCTCGCGCTGGGCGGAGGCGAACGCGTCGCCGGCCTCCGCAGGGGTTCGCACGACCTTCATCCCCTTGCCGCCACCGCCGGCCGCGGCCTTGATCAGCAACGGATACCCGATCTCCTCGCCGAGCCTGGCGATGTCCTCCGGGCCCGCGATCGGCGCTGTCGTGCCGGGGATGATCGGCACGCCCGCCTCCTGCATCCGCGTTCGGGCAGCCGTCTTCTCGCCCATCAGCTCGATCGCGGCCGCGGGCGGGCCGATCCACGTCAGACCGGCGGCCTCCACGGCACGCGCGAAGCCGGCGTTCTCGGCAAGGAAGCCGTAGCCGGGATGAATCGCCTCGGCGCCCGAGCGCTCGGCCGCTTCGAGGATCCGGCCGACGTGGAGGTAGCTCTCCGGCGCCGGACCCGGCCCGAGCAGGTACGCCTCGTCCGCAACGGCGACGTGCAGGGCGTTGGCGTCAGCCTCCGAGTAGACGGCGACAGCGGCGATCTCGAGGTCGCGGAGGGTGCGGAAGATCCGCACCGCGATCTCGCCGCGGTTGGCGACGAGCACCTTGGTGAAGGGCGGCACGGCGCGCATTGTCACTGCTGCGCGAGTGTCATCGGGCCGGCGTGCGGACGCAGGCTCGCCGCTACCGGGGACCAGCGCGGCCGGAACGCTCGGAGAGCAGCGGGCGCTGCACAGGCCTGGTCGGCGCCGGTGAGCCGAGCTCGCCGTGGACGCCAGCGGTGCCGAGCAGGGCCGCGCGGCGCCAGGCACTGCGATAGGCCACAGCCGCGGGGCGCGTGTCGGCCGGGCCGAGACGGTCGAGCGCCACGGCCAGCGCGCGGCGCTCGAGGTCCTCCGGCTCGGGACGAACGTCGATCACTCGACCTAGGGTAGGGCCGGAGCGTCGCCGGAGTCGATGGACATGGAGTGAGACGCCCCCTCGCGATCTTGGCGTGCATCGTCGTCGCCCTCGTCGCGACCGCAACCGTCGAGGCGCGGTCCGTCAAGACGTCCTGGGCACAGAAGGAGATCCGGTACGTCGTCAGTCGCGGTCTGATGGGCGCCGATGCGGCGTCGTTTCGCCCCGACGACCCGATCACCCGCGGCGAGCTGAACGCACTCGTCGCAGCGGTCACGCGCCGCCCGGCAGGCGCCGTGAGCACGGCCAGCACGGCCAAGGTGTCGCTCGCACAGCTCAACGCCCGCCTCGTCGGCGCCCTCGGGCTGACGAGGTCGGCAGCCGCTTTCGCGGAGGGCGCGCGGGCCGCCGGCCTCCCCGTTCCTGCACGCTTCGGCACCGAGGTCGTCGCTCGCCTGCTGGGCCTGCGCGTCAACCATCCCGACGGCCAGGACGACATCGAGCTCGGGCCCAACGACCAGGCGACGAGGGCGGAGGCAGCGTACTCCGTGGCGCGACTGCTGCGGCTGTCCGACTGGGAGACGGAAGGCGTCGAGACGGCGGCGGCCGCATTCGAGCTCCCCACCATGACGCCGCGGCAGCTACAGGTGCTGACGACCGCTGTTCGCCTGATCGGCCAACCGTACGTCTGGGCCGGGACGAGCGAGCATCCGCAGGCTCCGCTCGGCCGGCCCGTCAAGGGCGGCTTCGACTGCTCGGGCTTCGTGTGGCGCGTCTACCGCCTGCAGGCGTATCCGGGCGGCGAGCGGCTCGCCTCGACGCTGCGCGGCCGCACGGCCGCTGCGATGGCCGGCGAAGCTCCGGTTTCGCGCCGGATTGGCTTCGCGAAGCTGCAGCCGGGCGACATCCTCTTCTTCGGCCCCACGGGTCCGCGCTCTCCGGCGACGGCGATCGACCACAGCGGCATCTACCTCGGCGGTGGCTGGATGATCCACTCATCCCGGTACGGCGTCGCCCTGGCCTCGATCACAAGCGGCTGGTACCGCGAGCGCCTGGCCTGGGCCCGCCGGCCGCTCGCCGAAGCCGGCCTGGCCTGACGCGGCGCCGCACCGGCGACCACGGGGAGCGTGGCGCGGCGATCGGCACAGACTCGTGACGATCCTGTGACCCACGCGCGCGTTCCCGCCGTCTAGCGTTCCGAGTGGGGGCCTCGGTTCGCCCCCCACGGGGGGCTGCCCTGACGCAGGTGCCGGGCCCAGACCTCCCGCGCGAGCCGCCGCGCGCAGGGGCTCTGCCGACCGCGCCGGCCCCGCGGGGGACGTCAGAGCGGGATGTTGCCGTGCTTGCGGGGCGGCCGCGGCTCGCGCTTCGTGAGCGCCGTCTCCAGCGCCTCGATCAACACGGGACGCGTGCGGCGCGGCTCGATCACCTCGTCGACGTAGCCTCGCTCGGCTGCGACGTAGGGGTTCGCGAACCGCTCCCGGTAGTCGGCGATCAGCTCGGCCCGGCGCGCCTCGGCGTCGTCGGCGTCCTGCAGCTCCTGCCGGAAGACGATGTTGACGGCGCCCTCGGGACCCATGACCGCGACCTCGGCGGTCGGCCACGCGAAGTTGAAGTCGGAACGGATGTGCTTCGAGCTCATGACGTCGTAGGCGCCGCCGTAGGCCTTGCGCGTGATCACGGCGAGCTTCGGCACGGTCGCCTCGCAGTAGGCGTACAGCAGCTTGGCGCCGTGGCGGATGATGCCGCCCCACTCCTGGGCCGTCCCGGGCAGGAACCCCGGCACGTCGACGAAGGTGACGAGCGGGATGTTGAAGGCGTCGCAGGTGCGCACGAAGCGGGCACCTTTGACGGCCGAGTCGATGTCCAGTACGCCCGCGAGCGCCTTGGGCTGGTTGCCGACGACGCCCACGACATGGCCGCCGAGCCGCGCGAGCCCGCACACGAGGTTCTCGGCCCAGCGCTCGTGCACCTCGAGGAAGTCGCCGTCGTCCACCACGCGGCCGATCACATCCTTGATGTCGTAGGGCTTGTTCGGGTTGTCCGGCACGATCGCGTCGAGCGTCTCGTCCTCGCGATCCGATGGATCGGTCGCCTCGAAGTACGGCGGCGACTCCAGGTTGTTCTGCGGCAGGAACGAGAGCAGGTAGCGGGCATCGTCGAGGCAGGCCTCCTCGTCGGGAGCCGTGAAGTGGGCCACGCCGGACTTGGACGCGTGCGTCGCAGCGCCGCCGAGCTCTTCGAAGCTGACCTCCTCGCCGGTCACGGTCTTCACCACGTCGGGCCCCGTGATGAACATGTACGACGTCCCTTCGACCATCGCCACGAAGTCCGTCATCACCGGTGAGTAGACGGCGCCGCCCGCACAGGGACCCATGACCAGGCTGATCTGCGGGATCACGCCCGAGGCCTGGACGTTCCGCCAGAAGATCTCCGCGTAGCCGGCCAGCGAGACGACTCCCTCCTGGATCCGCGCGCCGCCGGAGTCGTTGATGCCGATCAGCGGGCAGCCGTACTTGACGGCCATGTCCATCACCTTGCAGACCTTCTCGGCGAACACCTCCGAGAGGGAGCCGCCGAACACGGTGAAGTCCTGCGAGAAGACGAAGACCTTGCGCCCGAAGATCGTGCCGTGGCCGGTGACGACGGCGTCGCCGTAGGGGCGCCGCTCGAGCATCCCGAAGTTGGCCTCACGGTGCCGGACGTAGCGGTCGAGCTCGACGAAGGAACCGGGGTCGAGCAGCCGCTCAAGGCGCTCGCGGGCGAGCAGCTTGCCGGCCTTTCGGTGGCGCTCGACCGCGCGCTCGCTGCCGGCATGCCTGGCGTCGTCCCGCAGCCGCTGCAGCCGCTCGAGCTTGGCGCCGGTCGTGTCCGCGGAGACGTCCGGGCGGTCCTCGGTAGTCGCCATGCGGCCTAGTATCGCCGCGTGAGCCCGCAGCCGCTCGACCGCTCGGCGACCTGGCCATTCGTGGACGGAGAGCCCGAGACGTTCTTCTACTCCCGCTACGGGCATCCCGTGGCCGCCGAGGCGGAGCGGCGGCTCGGGGAGCTCGACGGCGGCCGCGCGCTGCTCTTCGGCTCGGGCTCCGCCGCCTCGACGGCAGTCGTGCTCGCCCTGCTCGAGCCGGGCGCCACCGTCGCCGTCGCCGAGGGGTGCTACTTCGGGACGCCGCTCCTCTTCGAGCTCCTCGGCCGCTGGGGGCTACGCACGCTGGAGTTCGACCAGACCGGGCCGCCGCCCGACGGCGCCGACCTCGTCTGGCTCGAGGCGCCGTCGAACCCGCTGCTCAGCTTTCCCGACCTTGCCGCCGCCGCAGCCCACCCAGCCCGTGTCCTCGTGGACGCGACCGTCTCCTCCCCCGTGCTGCTGCGCCCGCTCGAGCACGGGGCCGACCTCGTGCTGCACAGCGCCACCAAGTACCTCGGCGGACACTCCGACGTCCTGCTCGGAGCCGTCGTCTGCCATGGGGACGATGACTACGAGCGCCTGCTCGCGTTCCGCAGCCGCACCGGCAGCGGCGCCGCGGCCGACCCCGCCTGGCTGCTGCTGCGCAGCCTGGGGACGCTCGAGCTGCGCGTGCGGCGCCAGTCGGAGACGGCGCTCGAGCTGGCGCGCCGGCTCGCCCGGGACGACCGTGTCGAGCGCGTCCGCTACCCGGGACTCGGCGACGAGCGCGCCGCACAGGCGATGCGCGGCGGCTTCGGCGGCCTGCTGTCGTTCGACGTGGTCGGCGGTGCCGCGGCTGCGCGCCGGGTCGAGGAGGCCACGGAGCTGATCGTCAACGCCACGAGCCTCGGCGGCATCGCCTCCTCGATCGAGTCGCGCCACCGCTGGGAGGGCGACCGCGTCCCACCCGGCCTGCTCCGGCTCAGCGTCGGGCTCGAGGAGCCCGACGCGCTCTGGGCCGATCTCGACCGCGCCCTGGCGCACGGCTAGCACCGCTCAGGAGCCGGAGGTCGGACTCGAACCGACGGCCTACGCTTTACAAGAGCGTTGCTCTACCAGCTGAGCTACTCCGGCGTGCGCAGCCATGGTACGCGAGCGGCGTACCGACCCTGCCCGGCGGCTACAGCAGGACCTGGCGGCTCTGCTGGTGGGCGACGATCTTGCGCTTCACGCGCTGGAGCGCATTGTCGATCGTCTTCGTGTCGCAGCCGAGGAGCTCGGCCATCTGCTCGTAGGACGACCCCTCGAGGTAGAGCTTGAGCGCGTCGGCCTCGAGCCGCGAGAGGCCGCTGCCGAGGCAGAAGACGAGGCTCTGCAGCTCCTCGGTCGAGATGACACACACGGACGGGTCGTCGACGCCGGGGCCGGGCAGCGCGTCGCCGAGAGTGCAGTCGCTGTCCGACTCCTGGCCGGCCGGCGTCTGGCTGAACGAGACGTAGGTGTTGAGCGGCGAGTGCTTGAAGCGGGTGGCCGTCTTGATCGCGGTGATGATCTGGCGGGTGACGCAGAGCTCCGCGAACGAGCGGAACGACGTCTCCTTGTCCGGCCGGAAGTCGCGCACGGCCTTGTAGAGGCCGATCAGCCCCTCCTGGACGAGGTCCTCGCCGTCGCCGCCGGCCAGAAAGTACGAGCTGGCCTTGAGCCGGACGAAGCCGGTGTAGCGCCGGATGAGGGCGTCGAGGGCGGTGCCGTCGCCGTTTCGTGCCTTGATCGCAAGCTGCAGATCCTCGAGCTCGCGCGCGATGCGCTGCGGCGTGCGCGGGCTGTACTGGCGTGGGCTCGTGGCTGGGCGAGGGGCCATGGGGTGGTGTCCGCGCTCCGGTGAGAACAGGGGGGTCGGCACCGGCCTTCCTCCCATACCTCACCCTCAGGTTGAGGGCCAACTTAGCAGGATGCGGACCAAGTTACAAGTTTTTTGCAAAGGTCCCGCGTTGAATCTACTCGCCGCGCCGAAGGCGCTCGAGCCGCTCCCGGGTCGCCTCGTCGAGCCGGTCGCCCAGCCGGGGCGGCCGCTGCTCTGCGGGCGGGATGTCGGCGAGGCCGGCGACGAACGTCTTCGACGTCAGCTTGGTCACCTCCTGCCCGGAGGTACCGCGGACGGCGGCGTCCGACGAGACGAGGCAGACCCGCTCGCGGTCGCGGTGCTCGGCAGCCAGGCGCTCGAGCACCGAGTCGGCGTGCGGCGCGAAGCGGATCTCGAGCGGGCCGACGGTGCGGTCGCTGCCGGTGCCGTCGAAGACGACCACCCCACGCGCACCGTGGAGCGCGACGAACGAGGCGAGCCGGTCGACCAGCTCGCCCGGGTCGGCGAACTCGCCTGCGCGCAGCACGTTGAAGCCGTCGAAGAGATAGAGGGTCGGCTCCGGGCTCACGAGCCGGGCGCCGCCGCGTCCTCGCGCACGCCCGCCACCGTTCGCTGCCGACGCGCCTCGAAGAGGAGCAGGGCGGCCGCGACGCTGACGTTCAGCGACTCGACACGACCTGTGAGAGGGATCGCGACCTCGTCGTCGCAGGCCCTGCGCACGAGCGGCCTCAAGCCGCGGCCCTCCGCGCCGAGCACGAACGCGGCGCCCCCGGCCAGCTCGGTGTCCCACAGCGACCTGCTTGCGTCGGCGCTCGCGCCGTAGACCCACAGGGCAGGCCCTTCACGTCGTCGAGGTAGCGGGCGAGGTTCGTGACGACGGCCACCGGCAGGTGCTCGACCGCGCCGGCGGAGGTCTTGCAGACCACGGGAGTCACCCGCGCGGAGCCGTGCTCGGGCAGCACGAGGCCGGTTGCCCCCGCTCCTTCGGCGCTGCGGCAGACGGCGCCGAGGTTGCGCGGGTCGCTGACCCGGTCGAGGCAGACGAGGAGCGGCCGGTCGGCGGCCGCGAGCTCCCAGGCATCGGCGTAGCGATAGGGCTCGGCGCGGGCGAGCACGCCCTGGTGGTCGCGCGTTCCGGCGGCCGCCGTCAGCTCGCGCTCGGGACGGACCTGCACGCGCGGCCGGGCCTCCTGGAGCCATGGCTCGGCGGTGAGGGCCCGCTCGGTCGCCCAGAGCTCGAGCGCCTGGCGGCGGCCGCGCAGGAGCTCGCGGACCGCCCGCCGCCCGTAGACCTGGTCCGAGCCGGCGCCGCTCACGAGCGCGGCACGAGCTGGTAGCCGCCGTCGCCGGCGACGTCGCGCACGATCCCAGCCGCGCCCTTCGATCTCGGCCCGCAGCCGGTCGGCCTCCGTCCAGTCGCCGCCGGCACGCGCCGCCGCGCGCTGCTCGGCCAGCGAGCGCACCTCGGGCGGGGCCGTCTCCTGCCGCGCCAGCGAGTCGAGCCCGAAGAGCGCGAGCGCGCGACGCAGCAGGTCGTGGTCGCGCCATTCGTGCATCGCAGCGAGCGCCTCGGGCGTGTTGAAATCGTCGTCGAGCGCGGCTGCGAAATTCGGCCAGGCGTCCGCGCCCGCAGACTCGGACGGCGCCCGGAAGACGTCGCGGAACCGCTCGGCGCGGGCCTCGGCCGCCGCGATCGTCTCGTCGGAGTAGTCGATCGGCTTGCGCCAGTGCCCGGTCAGGAAGAACACGAGCAGCGTCTCCCTCCCCCACCGGTCGATCGCATCGCGCAGCGTGATCACGTTGCCGAGCGATTTGGACATCTTCTCGTCGGTGAAGCGGAGCATGCCGTTGTGCATCCAGAGGGCTGCAAAGTCATGACCGAGCGCCCGTGACTGCGCGATCTCGTTCTCGTGGTGCGGGAAGACGAGGTCGAGCCCGCCGCCGTGGATCTCGAACGCGGGGCCGAGCAGCTCCTCGGCCATGACGGAGCACTCGATGTGCCAGCCAGGGCGGCCGCGACCCCAGGGGGAGTCCCACCAGGTGTCCTCGTCCGGCTTGTTCGCCTTCCAGAGCGCGAAGTCCCGTGCGTCCTCCTTGCGCGGGTTCGGCTCCTGCTCCTCCACCTGGTCGGGTCGCTGGCCGCTGAGCGCGCCGTAGTCCGGGAAGCGGGCGACCCGGTAGTAGACGTCACCCTCCACGGCGTAGGCGTAGCCGCTCTCGACGAGTGTCTCGATGGTGGCCACGATCTGCGGCACCATCTCGGTCGCCCGGGGCAGCTCGTCGGGCATGCCCAGGCCGAGGTCGCCCGTGTCCTCGAGGTACCACGCGGTCGCGCGCTCGGCCAGCTCCGCGCTCGCACCGGGAGCCGCCTCGTAGATCCGGTCGTTGATGTCGGTGATGTTGTGGACGAGCGTCGTCTCGTAGCCGGTCTCGCGCAGCCAGGAGCGCAGCCACATGCCGAGGATGAACGGCCGCGCGTTGCCGACGTGGGCGCGCGCGTAGACCGTAGGGCCGCAGACGTACATGCGCACCGGCCCGGGCTGGGCGGGCAGATCGTCCTTGCGGCGAGTCAGCGTGTTGTAGAGGCGCATCCCCGGGACGTTAGTCGGCCGGTCAGGAGATCGACTCCGACGCGGCGACCCTCCGCAGCGCCTCGTCGCGCGGGAGGGCGACCAGCACCGCCCAGAGCTCCGGGCCGCGCTCCTGACCGGTGAGCGCGCGCCGCAACGTTCTCAGGTTGCCGCCGACGGCCTTCAGCTCACGCACGATCGCCTTCGCCGCCGCTCCGTCCAGCTCGTCGCCGGCGCCGCCGCGCAGCTCGCGGAAGCGCTCGAGGGTCGGCTCGTCGCCGGCGCCGGTGCCGGCGAGCGGCTCCGGCGGGGTCGTCAGGCTCTCGGCGATCAGGCGCGCTTCACGCAGATCGCGGGCGCCACGCAGCGCCGGTGCGAAGCGGGCCGCGACGCCGCAGCGGCGCGCAAGCTGCTCGTCGTCCAGCTCCGCGAGGATGTCGATCGCCAGGCGACGGAGGCGCGCCTCGTCGTAGTGGACGTCACCGCGCGGAGAGCCGAGCTCCTCCAGGTAGCGGCGCACGGCCTCCGGCGGGATCCCGGCCTCGCGCAGCTGGGCGAGCGACGACAGCGACGCGCGCTTCGACAGCTTCCGCCCGTCCTCGCCGACGATCAGCCCGTGGTGCAGGTACTCGGGCGGCGTGCCACCGAGCGCCTCCGCCAGGCTTCGGTGAAGAGGAGTGTTGGCGAGGTGATCCTTGCCGCGCAGGACGTGCGAGACGCCGAGCTCGAGATCGTCCACGACCGAGGCGAGGTGGTACGTCGCCGTGCCGTCAGGCCGTAGCAGCGTCGGCCGCCGCTCGCGGACAAAGCGCAGCGACCCGTCGGGCTCGCGCACTGCAACGCCCTGCTGCTCGAGCCGCTCCGCGGCGGCGACGTGGGCGCTCGAGCGCTCGCTCTGGCGGATCGGGCCCTCGTCCCAGCGCACGCCGAGCCACCTGAGCTCGGCAAGGATCGCCTTCTCGCCGCCGCGGACGTTGCGCGCCTCGTCCGTGTCGTCGATGCGAAGCAGGAGGACACCGCCGTGCTCGTCGGCGTAGCGCCGGTTGGCCACCGCCGAGAGTGCGCCGCCGACGTGCAGCGAGCCGGTGGGGCTGGGAGCAAAGCGGACACGAACCACGCTCCGATGCTACGCCGCCGCCCCGCCTGCGCTCCGAGACGGGCGTCTTTCGGCACCGAACCGGCACGGACACGTGCGCCCGGCGTCAGTACGCTCGCAGCGGGGAGGAGGACACGGGCGCCTCCGACCCCCTGGCCAGAAGGGACATGGCCCCTACAAACAGTGTGCAGGCGCGGCGTGTGCAACCGGTCGGTGGGGAGACGGGCTCGCGGCCTTCCGGGGGGCTCCCCGCGCGGAACCGGCCCGTCGCCGTGACCGCGGTGCCGCACCTCGCACCGCGCTCCCTCTGCCGGCCGACGCGACCGAGCGGCGCCGGCTCGCCGCCTCACGCGCTAGCGTCGGCGCCGTGGAGACGGAGCTCCTCGCCTGGTACGCGCAGCACGGGCGCGACCTCCCGTGGCGGAGAACACGCGACCCGTACGCGATCCTCGTGTCCGAGGTCATGCTCCAGCAGACACAGGCAGAGCGTGTCGTCCCCCGCTGGTCCGAGTGGCTGGAGCGATGGCCGACAGCCTCGTCGCTCGCGTCGGCATCGGCGGCCGACGTGATCCGCGCCTGGCAGGGGCTCGGATACAACCGGCGGGCGCTCAACCTGCACCGGGCCGCCGCGATCGTCGCCGAGCGGGGCTGGCCGTCAGACCTGACCGCGCTTCCCGGGGTCGGGGCCTACACGGCAGCCGCGATCCGCAACCAGGCTTTCGGGGAGCCGGTGCTGCCGGTCGACACGAACGTCCGGCGTATCCGCGAGCGCACCGGGCACGAGTTCGGGCCCGGGAGCCTGCAGGCGCTCTTCGACCTGGGAGCGACCATCTGCCTCGCTCGCATCCCGCGCTGCGCCAGCTGCCCGCTCGCCGGCGCCTGCCCCTCCGCAGGCAACCGCTACGAGCCCCAGAGGCGCCAGAGCCGGTTCGAGGGCTCCTTTCGGCAGCGCCGCGCCGCCGCGCTACGCCTCGTTTCGACCGGGCCCCGTCCCCTGGCCGCCCTCGACGAGGAAGCCGTGGCGGCGCTCGAGCTCGACGGACTCGTCATCCGCCACGGCGCACTCGTTGCCCTCCCCGGCGACTCGGCGTAGGACACGCGGCCGGCTCAGGCAGAATCGCTCCGTGGACGCGCCGGTGACAGTGGCCTGCGTGCAGGTGGAGCCCGTGATCCTCGATCGCGAGGCGACGATCGACAAGCTCGACCAGCTCTGCGCCGAGATCGCGGCGGCCGGAGCACGGCTGGCGGTCTTCCCCGAGGCGTTCATCCCCGCGTACCCGTCCTCCGTGTGGGCCAGAGCGCTCGCGGGCTGGGGCGACGGGCGGGCCAAGGCCGCATTCGCCCGGCTCGCGCGCGAGTCGGTCGCCGTGCCGGGGCCGGCCGCCGACCGGCTGGGCGAGATCGCTCGGCGTCACGCTCTGTGGCTCGTCACCGGCGTCACCGAGATCGACCCGTCCCGGCCGGGGACGCTCTACAACACGCTCCTCTACCACGCACCGGACGGGCGCCTCGCACAGCGTCACCGCAAGCTCGTCCCGACCAACCACGAGCGGCTCGTGTGGGGGCCGGGCGACGGTGGCGGGCTGCGGGCGATCGGTACCGACATCGGCCGGCTCGGCGGCCTGATCTGCTGGGAGAACTACATGCCGCTCGCACGGTTCTCGCTCTACGAGTCGGGCGTCGAGATCTACATCGCCTCGACCGCGGATGACGACGACGAGTGGCAGGCGACGCTCGTCCACATCGCGCGCGAGTCCCGCAGCTTCGTGGTTTCGCCGTGCCACTTCCAGCGGGCGGCCGGCTACCCCGAGGACTTCCCGTTGCGTGAGCTCCTGAGCGACCAGGATCTGATCGGCCGCGGCGGCAGCGCGATCCTCGCGCCGGACGGCTCGTACCTGGCCGGGCCGCTGTTCGGCGAGGAAGGGATCCTGTACGCCGAGCTCGACCCGGTGCGGCTCCTGGAGGAGCGACAGCGGTTCGACCCGGCGGGCCACTACCACCGGCCCGACGTGCTGCGGCTCGCGGTTTACGCCCCTGAGAACGACGGGGCCGGGTCGGCGCCGGTAGCCGGTGCCGAGACGCAGGGTTCCGCCGGCCAAAACGCCGACCGTCACCCGGCGTCACTGAGCAGACAACCGTCGGAGTAGCTGCCCGGGGAGCGTCCCGCGCCCAGGCGCGGGGGAACAGTCGGCACGGACTCGACACCGTCCCGTTCCAGACAGGTGCGCATCTCCTCGGTAGCCTCGCCGGCGGGAAGCGGGTGGCCCGGTTCCCCACCCAAGGGCGGGGGCTTGGACATGTCCGCGGCGGCCCCTGTCCGCGCAGGTCAGGGGAGCAGCGCGTGCCGCAGCCACACGTTCGGCTCGTGGTGCGTTCCCACGCCATCGCGAACGTAGAGCGGGGCCAGCATGCCCTCGACGACGTAGTCGCCGTCGTCCGGCAGCGAGAACTCGAGCCAGGTCTCCCAGTCGGAGACCGGCGCCTCCATGTGCATCGAGCGCGGCGCGCAGCCGAGAATCTGCCCGCCGACGCGCTCGTGGACGCGGATCCACGGGTCGAAGTGGGACCCGTCGTCGCGCCGCCAGGTCGCGTAGCGCTCGATCGGGATCAGCGGGTAGCGCGTCTTCAGGGTCGGCCGCACCGGCGCGATCAGCTCGCGCAGGCCCGCCGTCCCCGCGGCCTCGCGCATCGCGTCCAGCATGCGGGCAGCGAGCCCCTCTCCTTGCCTGGAGGGCAGCACCGAGATCGCGAGCGCGCAGAGCACATCCGGCTCGCGCCCGCTCTCGAACGCGCGCAGGAACGCCTCGTCCCAGCCCGCCGGCAGATCCTCATCGCTGCCATCCCACGCCGTCGGCACCGAGTGCAGCTCGGCCACGAACTCGTCGCCGTCGAGAAGCGCCAGCTGGAAGTCCGGGTGCGCCGTGTACAGATCGTCCCAGTGGCGGGCCCCCGGCTCGTTGTGGTGCATGTACTCGGGAAACGTCGCCAGCGAAAGCTCGGCGTGCCGGCGCTCGAGGAGGTCCGGCCGGTCGGCGTAGCGGACGAGCTTCACGCGCGCTCCAGGAGCGCGACGGCCTGCGCGGCGAGCCCTTCGGCCCGCCCCGTGAAGCCCAGCCGGTCGGTGGTGGTCGCGCGCACGGCGATCCGGCCCGCCTCGACCCCGAGCGCCGCGGCGAGCGCCGCCGGCCATCTCGTCGCGCCGCGCGGCGATGCGGGGCTGCTCGCCGATCAGGATGCAGTCGGCGTTGACGAGGTGCCAACCGGCAGCCTGAACGTCGGCGTAGGCCCGAGTGAGCAGGTCGAGCGACACCGCGCCCGACCAGGCGTCCTCCTCCGACGGAAAGAGCGAGCCGATGTCGCCGAGGTTGGACGCGCCGAGCAGCGCGTCGATCAGCGCGTGCGTGACGACGTCGCCGTCCGAGTGGCCGGCGAGCCCAGGCTCGTCGGGAAACTCGACGCCGCCGAGGACGAGCTTCTTCGCCCCGCTGAACGCGTGCGCGTCGACGCCGATCCCGACGCGGTAGCTCATCCGAGCGGCGCCTGACGGCCCAGGCGGCCGTCAAAGACGGTCACCTCCTCGTAGCCCGCACTGCCGGCGAGCGCGAGCGCAGCGTCGAAGTCCTGCGCGACGAGTGACGGGTCATGGGCATCGGAGGCGAGGGTGATTGGGACGCCGTTCCTGCGCAGCTCGTCCAGAAGCTGCGGTGCCGGGTACAGCTCGCCAACCGGCTTGCGGAGGCCGGCGGTGGAGATCTCGACAGCGCAGCCCGAGCGGCCGATCCTCTCTGCGACCCTCCCGTACCCGCCTGGGTGCACGCCGAAGATCTTGACCAGGTCGAGATGGGAGAGGACGTCGACGTGGCCGCTCTCGGCCAGATCGCCGACGGCCTCGAAGTACGCATCGTGTCCCTCGCTGGGGAGCCCCGGCCCCGAGTCGACCGCTTCGCCGTCGACCCAGTGAACAGACCCGAGCAGGAAGTCCCACGCGTACGGCGCCAGGAGCTCGGCCAGCTCCCCGTTCCGCGGCGGCCACCAGTCGACCTCCAGCCCGAGCTTCACGGGCAAGCCGCGCCGCTTGGCCTCCAGCACCGCCTCGACGTACTCCTCCAGGTCGTACACGCAGCGCTCGGTCTGATACGGATCGCCCCAGATGGTGCGCGTCTGGCGGAAGTAGTAGGCATGCTCGGTGAAACCGATCTCATCGACACCGCATTCGTGGGCGCGCTCGACGAAGCGCTCGACCGCGTCGACCCGGAAGTCGATGTCACCCTGCGAGTCGCGCAGGTGCATGTGGTAGTCGACGATCACGCGAGGGGCGCCGGACAGAGGTCGGACAGCGGCGCGGCGAGGATTGCCCGGCTCCCCGCCGGGGCGGCGGTTACGACCGCCTCGCCGCGCGGGGACGCAGCGGTCGTGGCGGTCACTCGTCGTCCTCCTCGAGCTCCAGCTCGTCCTCCGCGATCGGCACGGCGGGCTGGACTCCGAGCCAGGTCGAGACGAGCGCCAGATCGTGCGGATCGGTGACCTTCAGCAGCCGCCGGTCGCCCTCGACGACCGCCACGTGACCGCCGCGTGACTCGACGAGGCCTGCACAGTCGCCGGCGTCGGACCCGGACGCAAGGGCCTCGCGCAGCACTCCGGCGAGAAACGCCTGCGGCGTCTGCACGAGCCGGAGCGCCTCGCGGTCGAGCGTCTCCTCGACGCCGCCCCGAGCCACGCGCTTGACCGTGTCCGCCGGGACGACGCCGGGGACGGCACCCTCCCAGCCCTCGTTGAGGGCGATCAGCACCCGCCCGATCACATCGTCGGAGACCAGCGGCCGCGCGGCGTCGTGTACGAGGATCACCGTCGCCGCGTCGGGCACCTCGGCCACGCCCGCCCGCACCGACGCGGTTCGCGTCTCGCCGCCGGCCACCGCGGCCGTCACCTTGCCGGCACCGAGCTCCTCGGCCAGGAGCACCGCAGGCTCCTCCCAGCCTTCGGGGACGACCAGGACGATCGAGTCGATCCAGTCGGATCCCTCGAGGCGCTCGACGCTCTCGGCGAGGAGGACGCGGCTACCGAGCGGCGCGAACGCCTTCGGGCGGTCGAGCCCGAGGCGCCGGCCCTCGCCCGCAGCGACGATCACTGCCCACACGGACACGGGTCAACGGTAGTGGCTCGCGGCCACCGACCCCCGCGGCAGCCGGGTTACGCCGTCGCCTTGACGCGCTTCTTCGGCTTGTCCGCGTCGGCGAGGACCCCGTCGAGCCAGTCGGCGGTCTCCACCTCGTCCATGCCCTTGGCGTACATGAGCTCGGAGACGAGGATCTTCTTCGCCTTCACGAACATCTGCTTCTCGCCGGTCGAGAGGCCCTTGTCCTGATCGCGCAGGGACAGGTTCCGCACGACCTCGGCGAGCTCGAAGATGTCGCCCGTCTTCATCTTCTCGCGGTTGTGCTTGAAGCGCCGGTTCCAGTTCTTCGGCATGACGGTGCCGTTCCCGGTCAGCGCCTTCAGGACCTGGCCGACGGTTTCCTCGTCGATCACGCCGCGAAGGCCGACCTTCTCCGCGTTCTCGGTCGGCACGTTGACCGTCATGTCGTTGTGAAGAATCTGGATCGTCAGATACTCCCGCTCCTCACCCAGGACGGTCCGCTTCTCTCTCTTCACGATCGTCCCAGCACCGTGGTGCGGGTACACCACCTTCTCGCCGACGTCGAACAAGCCGTCCTCCCTTTCGGTCACTCCACCAAGACGCCGGCGGGTCAGCCCCCGCCGGCGAACAGGGACAAGTATAGCGAAAACGGCTTGAAAATGCGATGGTTTCCAGGGACTTTCAGGTCTTCAGCCGAAAAAGCCCTGCTCAGGCCGCATCCTGGGAGGCAGCGTCGAGCCCCGCGGACAGCGCCTGCGCCACCGTCTCCGCGACGAGCACCTCGATCCCCCCCGACGGCTCCGTGCCCGCCGGCGCGACGACCGATTTGAGGCCGAGCTTCTGGCACTCGCCGAGCCGCCGCTCGGCCTGGGTCGCCGGCCGCAACCGCCCGGTCAGGCCGAGCTCGCCGAAGGCCGCGGTGGCCGCCCGAACGGGGACGCCTCGCGCCGCGGACGCGATGGCGAGGGCCACGCCGAGGTCGGCGCCGGGCTCGTCGATCCGCACGCCGCCGGCGACGTTCACGAAGACGTCGGCCGAGCCGAGCGCGAGCCGGGCGTGCCGTCCGAGCACCGCCACGATCATCGCGAGGCGCTTCGGGTCGACGCCCGTGCCCACCCGGCGCGGCATCGCCAGGTCTGTGGGCGACACGAGCGCCTGGATCTCGAGCAGGATCGGCCGGGTCCCCTCGAGCACGCACGCGACCGCTGCACCGATCTCGCCGTCGGCGGTGCGGCCGAAGAGCTCCGACGGGTCGGGGACTCCCTGCAGGCCTGCGCCGGTCATCTCGAAGACACCGAGCTCGTTCGTCGAGCCGAACCGGTTCTTGACCGCCCGCAGCACGCGGTGCGCGCGGTAGCGGTCGCCTTCGAACTGGAGCACGCAGTCGACGAGATGCTCCAGCACCCGCGGCCCGGCGACCGAGCCATCCTTGGTCACGTGGCCGACGAGGAAGAGTGCGACGCCGGACGCCTTGCCGACGCGCATCAGCCGGGCGGCGGCCTCGCGCACCTGGCCGACCGATCCCGGCGCGGAGCCGACCTCGCTCGAGAAGAGGGTCTGCACGGAGTCGATGACGCAGACGGCGGGCCGCTCCTGCTCGAGGGTGGCGCAGATCGCGTCCAGGTCGGTCTCGGCGAGTATCTCGACCCGTTCGGCGCCGCCGAGCCTCACAGCCCGCAGGCTCACCTGGGCCGCCGACTCCTCCCCCGTGACGAGCAGCGCCCGGCGCGTCTGCGACACGTAGGCGAGCGCAGAGAGCAAGAGCGTGGACTTGCCGACACCCGGCTCACCGCCGACGAGCACGAGCGACGCGGGCACCAGGCCGCCGCCGAGGACACGGTCGAGCTCGGGCACCCCGGTCGCGATGCGGTCGGACTCCTCGGCCACGACCTCGGCGAGCCGCAGCAGCGGGCGTGCCGCCGCCGCACCCTGGGCCGCCGCCGCACGCTCCTCGCTGAGCGTGCCGAAGCTGCCGCAGCTCGGGCACTTGCCGAACCAGCGTCCGGTCGAGTACCCGCAGTCCGTGCAGGCGAACTGGGTGGCCGGCTTTGCCTTCGTCTTGGCCATGCCGAACCAGTCTAGGAAGGCGGTCCGACGCCGAGTGTGCCGGGTTCGTGCCAGAGTCGTGCCATGACCGAGCCGGTGAACGTCGCCGACTACGAGCAGCTGGCCGAGGAGGCGCTCGAGCCGTCGATCTTCGGCTACATCGCGGGCGGCGCGAACGACGAGTGGACGCTCGGGGAGAACCGGGCCGCGTTCGGCCGCTGGGTGCTGCGGCCGCGGGTGCTCGCCGATGTCGCGGACGTCCGCACGGCGACGTCGGTGCTGGGTGAGCCGGTGTCGATGCCGCTGCTCGTCGCTCCGACGGGCTTTCAGCGGCTGATGCATCCCGACGGCGAGGCGGCGAGCGCACGAGCGGCGGCCGCCGTCGGCACGGTCTTCTGCCACTCGACGCTGTCGTCGCTGCGTCCCTCCGAGCTCGCAGCCGCGGCGCCCGGCGGAAGCCGCTGGTTCCAGCTCTACTGGTCGGCCGACCGCGGCTTCACCCGCGACCTCCTCGACGAGGTCGCCGGCTCGGGCTACGGGGCGCTGATGCTGACCGTCGACCTCCCCTACGCCGGCCGCCGCGAGCGCGACCTGCGCACGTCGTTCGAGATCCCTGCCGACCTCCCCTTGCCGAACTTCTCGACGGCGCTCGACCGGCCGCTCGACTCCGGCCCCGGACTGGGCGCCGTGGTCGACCGGACGCTGACCTGGCGCGACCTGGAGTGGCTTCGCGGCGTGTGCCCGCTGCCGCTCGTGGTCAAGGGAGTCCTCACCGCCGAGGACGCCGGGCTCGCCTGCGAGCACGGCGCGGCGGCGCTCGTCGTCTCGAACCACGGCGGCCGTCAGCTGGACGGCGTGGCGGCGAGCCTGGACGCGCTCCCCGAGGTGGCCGAGGCCGTCGACGATCGCGCCGAGGTGCTGGTCGACGGCGGCGTCCGCCGCGGGGGAGACGTGCTCAAGGCGCTCGCGCTGGGCGCCTCCGCCGCGCTGGCCGGCCGCGCCGTCCTCTACGGCCTCGGCGCCCGCGGGGAGAGAGGCGCCCGCCACGTGCTCGAGCTGCTCCGCGACGAGATCGCGCTCTCGCTCGCGCTGCTCGGTTGCCCCGAGCCCGAGTCGGTGACGCGGGCGCACATCGGTCGCGCTGCGGGCAGCGCGACCGATGCGGCTCTGTAGCCGTCGCCGCGGCTAGGCGACGGCGTGCGGGTCCTCGGCCTTCGCCAGGGTGAGCGAACCCTCGAGCGTCTCGTCGAAGTGCCGCTGCTGGATCGGGCGGGCCCACTCGGCGAGCTCCTGGAGCTCCGCGCTGCCGGCCTTGCGCGCCAGCAGACCGACGATCGCCCAGTGGCCGACCTCGCCCGCCTCGGCCATCGTCATGAACTCGAAACCGTCAAGCGCGTCGGCGTCCTCGCCCAGGTAGGCCGACGCCATCTCGGCGGCCTCCTGCTTCGTCTCGCGCGCCTTCTCGAGCACGGCCGTCTTCTTGCCGTTGAGCGCGTCGGCGACCTCGGTGCACCGGCGCTCGGTCTCTTCCGCCTCGCTGCGCATGCGCTCCAGCGTCTGCACGAGCTCCTCGTGCTCGCCCTCCTCCTCGACGAGCTTGGCCACCTTCTTCGTCAGGTCCTGCGCGGCCATCGCGAGCCCGGTGACCTCACCGAGCTTCTCGTCGAGCGTCGTCAGATCCGCCATCACTGTCCTCCTGGAGTCGTGGTCGCGCCAGCAGGTACCCCCGTCGCAGGCGGTGAAACGGCGGCCGCGCGACGCCGGGCCGAGGCGAGCACGACCGCGGCCAGGATCAGGCCCGCGCCGCCGAGCTGGAGGAGCGAGGGGGTCTCGTCGACGAGCAGCGCCGCGAGCATCACCGCCAGCAGCGGCTGGAGCATGAGCAGCAGCGAGCTGGCGACCGCCGGCAGGCGCGGCAGCGAGACGCCGATCAGCAGCCACCCGACGACCTGCGCGCTGAGCGCGAGCACGACGAGCCAGGCCTGTGCCTCGAGGTCCGGCACGAAGTCGAGATCGCCGACGGCGAGACCGATGACCAGGCAGCCGAGCGCCGACGCGGCCGTCGCGTCGAAGAGCGGCCCGGCGAAGCGGCCCCCGCTGCTCCCCTGGCGCAGCGTGAGCAGAAAGCCCGAGTAGGCGACCCCCGTCAGCACGCCGTACACGACGCCCAGCGTCGGGTCGTCCCCGTACGCGCCGTCCTCGAGCACGCCGGAGATGAGCACGACGCCGCCGAACGCGATCGGGATCCCGACCAGCGCTCGGTTGGACGGGCGCTCGTGCAGGAGCGCCCAGGCGAGCAACCCGACCATGAGCACCTGGGTGTTGCCGAGCACGGTCGCAAGCCCGGCGCCGACGAACTCGATCGAGTGGTGCCAGAGGACGAGGTCGGCCGCGAAGAAGGCACCGGCCGCGACCGCCAGCCAGCGCGCCCTGGCCGGGCGCGGGCCGTAGCGGCGGTCCTCGACGAGCGCGAGGAAGAGCAGCGGCGGCAGCGCGTAGAGGCAGCGGAAGAAGGCGCCCGTCGAGGCGGAGACGTCGGCGTACCGGAAGATGATCCCCGAGAAGGCGATCGCGACGGCCCCGGCGAGCGCCGCCAACTCGGGTCGTTCGGTCAGCGTTCGGGCGCGCACGAGCCGCAAGGCTAGACGGGCGTGCCGTGCTTCGAGCCCTCCCTCAGAGGGTGGCCGCTAGCCGCTGTAACGCCTGGCCGGCCCGTCCTCGACTGGGGCGGCGCCCACTCCTGGGCGAAGCACCTCGACTGAGCTCCTCCGAACGCACGGACGGCGGCCCGTGGGCCGCCGTCCGGCGAGCGCTTCTGTGAGGCGTGCTACTCCTCTGGTTGTTCCTCGTCAGCCGAGGCCTGCGGCTCCTCGGCCGGCACCGTGACCTTCTCCTCGGGTGCGGGCGGCGCGCCCGGGATGACCTCGATCTCGACCTCCTCGGCCTCGGGCTTGCGGGCGACCACGATGCTCGAGCCCGGCGAGAGCTCGCGGCCGAGGACGAAGTCGGCGAGCGGGTCCTCGATGTGGCGCTGGATCGCGCGGCGCAGCGGCCGGGCGCCCATCGCCGGGTCGTAGCCCTTCTCGACCAGCAGCTCCTTCGCCTCCTCGGTCAGCTCGATCGTCACCTCGTGCGTGGTCATCTGCTCGCGCAGGCGGCGGAGCATCAGGTCGACGATCGACATGATCTCTTCCTTCGTCAGCTTGTGGAAGACGATCGTCTCGTCGATGCGGTTGATGAGCTCCGGCCGGAAGACCTTCTTCAGCTCGCTCATCACGCGATCCTTCATGTCGTCGTAGGAGAGCCCCGACTCGTCGCCGAGCGTGAACCCGAGCGACTGGTTCTTCGAGATCTGGGCGGCGCCGATGTTCGACGTCATGATCACGATCGTGTTGCGGAAGTCGACGCGGCGGCCCTGGGCGTCGGTCAGCTTCCCGTCCTCCAGAATCTGGAGCAGGATGTTGAACACGTCCGGGTGCGCCTTCTCGATCTCGTCGAGCAGGACGACCGAGTACGGCTTGCGGCGCACGGCCTCGGTGAGCTGACCGCCCTCGTCGTACCCGATGTAGCCGGGCGGCGAGCCGACGAGCCGGGACACGGAGTGCTTCTCCATGTACTCCGACATGTCCACCTGGATCATCGCGTCCTCGTCGCCGAACAGGAACTCGGCGAGCGTGCGCGCCAGCTCGGTCTTGCCGACGCCCGAGGGGCCGAGGAAGATGAACGAGCCGGTCGGCCGCTTCGGATCCTTGATGCCCGCGCGGGCGCGCCGGATCGACTTGGCGACGGCGACGATCGCCTCCTCCTGGCCGATCACGCGCTTGTGCAGCTCCTCCTCCATGCGGATGAGCTTCTGCGACTCGGCCTCGGTCAGCTTGAAGACCGGGATGCCCGTCCACATGGAGACGATGTCGGCGATCTCCTCCTCGCCGATCTCCGGCTGCTCGGTCGCCTCCTCCGCGCGCCAGGACTCCTCCAGCTCGCGCTTCTTCTGCGTGAGCTTGCGCTCCTTGTCGCGCAGCGCGGCGGCCTTCTCGAACTCCTGCGCCTCGATCGACGACTCCTTCTCCTTGCGGACCCGCTCGATCTCCTCCTCGAGCTCGCGGTAGCGCGGCGGCGCGCTCATCGTCTTGATGCGCATCCGCGACGCGGCCTCGTCGATGAGGTCGATCGCCTTGTCCGGCAGGTGGCGGTCCTGGATGTAGCGGTCGGCGAGCACGGCGGCGGCCGACAGCGCGTCATCCGTGATCTTGCAGCGATGGTGCGCCTCGTAGCGGTCGCGCAGGCCGCGCAGGATCTGGACGGTGTCGTCGGTCGACGGCTCCTCGACGCGGATCTGCTGGAAGCGCCGCTCGAGCGCCGCGTCGCGCTCGAGGTACTTGCGGTACTCGTCGAGCGTCGTCGCGCCGATCGTCTGCAGCTCGCCGCGTGCGAGCGCCGGCTTCAGGATCGAGGCGGCGTCGATCGCGCCCTCGGCGGCACCCGCTCCGACGAGGTTGTGCAGCTCGTCGATGAACAGGATGATGTCGCCGCGCTGGGTGATCTCCTTCATCACCTTCTTGAGGCGCTCCTCGAACTCGCCGCGGTACTTCGAGCCGGCGACCAGCGCCGCCAGGTCGAGCGTGTAGATCTGCTTGCCCTTGAGCAGCTCGGGCACCTGGTTGGTCGAGATGCGCGCGGCGAGACCCTCGACGACGGCGGTCTTGCCGACGCCGGGCTCGCCGATCAGCACCGGGTTGTTCTTCGTGCGGCGCGACAGGATCTGCATCACGCGCTCGATCTCGTTCTGCCGGCCGACGACCGGGTCGAGCTTCGCCTCGGCGGCGAGCTTCGTCAGGTTGCGGCCGAACTGGTCGAGCAGCTTCGAGCTCTTCGACTTGCCCTCGCCGGAGCCGCCGCCGCCCTGCTGCCGCCGGCCGGGGCCGGAGAGCATGCGGATGATCTCGTTGCGGATCTTCTCCGCGTCGGCGTCGAAGTCGAGCAGGATGCGCGCGGCCACGCCCTCGTTCTCGCGCACGAGGCCGAGCAGGATGTGCTCGGTGCCGATGTAGTTGTGGCCGAGGGAGAGCGCTTCGCGCAGCGCGAGCTCGAGCACCTTCTTCGCGCGCGGGGTGAACGGGATCTGTCCGGTCGTGACCTCGTCGCCCTGGCCGACGATCCGCGCCACCTGGGCGCGCACCTCCTCGACCGTGATGTCGAGCGACTCGAGGACGCGCGCAGCGAGGCCTTCCTCCTCACGCAGGAGGCCGAGGAGGATGTGCTCGGTGCCGATGTAGTTGTGCTTGAGCGCGCGCGCCTCGTCCTGGGCGAGGACGACTACCTGTCGAGCCCGTTCTGTGAAGCGTTCGAACAAAACCCTCGAGCCCCCTTTCATCGGTGTCTCGCGACCGACTCGCCGGCCGCGGTCGAAGGTGGTCTCAGTGTAGCTCGCAGGTCTGCTCCTACTTTTCGGCGCCGAGGCGCGGTTCCTCCACCCCGAAACGAGCAGGGGCTTTTGCTCACCGGCGCGTGTGGAGAAGTCGTGACAGCTCTGGCACGCCCGCGTGACAGACAGGTGCGACTCGCCGCGATACCGTCGGCGACGGGCGGGTGGTGGAGGTCGCATCCCCTCTGGGAGGGCGGGGTGTGCTCGCCGGGACAGTGGCGCCCCGGGACGGTGGCCCCCCGGGACGGTGGCCCGCCGCGACGGTGGCTGCCTGAGGCACGGGCCGGCTGAGGCAGTGGCCCCAGAGGACGCGTCCGTCGAGCCGCCTCGGATGTGGCGGCCTCGGATGTGGCGGCTCGCCGGCCGCACCGGCTCTTCCGGAGGGATTCGGCGCTGGTCGCAGTCTCCGGCCGGCGAGTCCCGACCCGAGCTCGCTCCCGCGTCGTGCCGGGCCGTCCCGGGAGCGGGCGGCGCTACTCGGTCGTGCGGTACATGCGGAAGACCGACAGCACCGTCAACAGCCCGATCTTGACGTCGAGCCAGAGCGACCAGTTCTCGATGTAGTGGTTGTCCCACTCGACCCGGTCGGAGAGCGACGTCTTGCCCCGCAGGCCGTTCACCTGCGCCCAGCCGGTGATGCCGGCCTTGACGCGATGCCGGTCGCCGTAGCGGTAGATGCGCTCGGCGAAGAACTCCACGTACTCCGGCCGCTCGGGGCGCGGGCCGATCAGGCTCATCTCGCCTCGGGCGACGTTGATCAGCTGCGGGAGCTCGTCGATGCAGGTGCGGCGCAGGAACGCGCCGACGCGGGTGCGCCGGTCGTCGCCCTCGATGCCGCCCGGAGCCACGTCGGCGGGGAGCCACTCCGGCTCGATGACGTTGGAGCCGTCGCGCTGCGGACGCATCGTGCGCAGCTTCAGCATCTCGAACGGCCGCCCGTCGCGACCGACACGCGTCTGCCGGAAGAAGATCGGCCGGCCGAGCGAGAGCCGCACGGCGAGCATCGCGGTCAGGAGCACGGGCGCGATCAGCAGGAGACCGAACGCGGCGACGATCCGGTCGGCCGTGTACTTGATCGCGAACTGCCAGCCGCGCGGGTTGGCGCGTTCGACGGAGACGAGCGGAAGGCCGCCGAGATGGTCGATCGTGACACGCTGGCCTACCTGCTCGAACAGGCGGGGTACGAAGGTCACGTCGACGCCGAGCTCCTCGCAGCGGCGCACGAGCCGCAGGAGCACGTGGTGGGGAGCCGTCGAGAAGGTGACGACGACGTGCTTGACGCCGTAATCCTCCACCAGCCGGTCGAGATCCCAGCTGGCCCCGAGCACGGGCAGCGTCGGGCCGCCGGGAGCGTCCATCGGCTCCTTGTCCAGGTAGCCGATCGGCTTCAGGCCGAGCTCCGGGTGCTCGAGCAGCCGGCGGGCGGTGAGCCGGCCGACCTGGCCGGCACCGATGATCAGCGTCGGCAGCGCCGTCTCGCCGAGGGCGCGCGTCCGCGACTGCGACCACGCGAGCGCAGCCCTCCCCGCGCCGAGGTACACGGTCGCGAAGACCCAGGGCCGGAAGGTCTCGGCCGCCAGGAGCCCCCCGTCGGCCAGAGCGACGCGCGCCGAGAGGACAACCATGGCTGCGAGAGCGGTCGTGGTGACGACCCCCCGCAGGTCGTCGAGCACGTCCAGCCGCAAGCGCGGCGTGTACATGCCTCGGAGCCGCGCGAAGACGAGGATCAGAACCGAGAACACGACCAGCCAGCCGACGGACGCGCTCGGCAGGTCGGCCTGGTGCGCGCCGACGACGGTGGCTGCCGCCGCCGCCGCGAGCATCGCCACGTCGACCGAGAGGGACGCGAGCCCCCAGAACGCGTTCGGATGCAGCCTGACGGGCGCCGTGGCGCGCTCGCGCAGCGCCTGCAGCTGTGTGACAGCGGCGTCGTTGGTGGTCGTCGGCAGCGACGTCAGATGCCCCCACCTCCCGGCGAGCAGTCAGGCCCCATCAGAACGTGGTGCGTTGGCTAGCGCTTCGCCCGCGCGACGCGGCGAAGACCGAGCCCGACGCCCAGCAGCATCGCGCCGCCGACCGTCAGCAATGCCAGGTCGAAGCCCGTGAACGGCAGACCGGCCCGCTTGCGAACCGTGCGTACGCCTTCCTGCTCGCCAAGCTCACGGTCGATCTCCCGGCGCATCTCAGGCACGAGCGTCGGCTTGCCATAGCCCTGAATCGATGGGTTCTGGAGTGCTGCCCGAAGATCGGCGACCGAATAACGGCCGTCAAGCCTCCCGTTGTCCTCGAAGTCCCTGTAAATCTGGGTCGGCGTGGCTGCCGATGCCGCCGACACGGCGACAAGCAGCGTTGCCACGAGGACGATCACCCCCCGTGCGAACCTCCTCATGCACTTCTCCTTTCCCGCAGTTGCCCCTCAACGCATCGTAGTGAAACGACGGCGTTTGTCAGTGATTCGTGATTTGCAGGAGGAATCGGCAGCAAACCCGAATCGCATGAGGAACGTGAGCACCACGCCTGCCCGCGAGCCGCACGCGGACCCTCGTCTACGCGACCTCGCGCTCGCCCTCCCGGCTGCCCTGGCGGCGCTGCCGGCCGCCGGTCTCGCCTGGCAGGAGCAGGGGAGCATCCTCGCCGAGCACTGGCTGCCCTACGCGGTGCTCCTGGCGCTCCTCGTCGCGGTCGTGCTGGGAGCCGGGCTGGCCGTTCGACCTAGCCGGGCGGCGCTCCTGGGCATCGCCGGGCTGACCGCCCTCGCGGCGTGGACGGCACTCTCCGCCGTGTGGTCGCCCCTGCCGGCGCTCGCGCGGGACGAGGCGCTGCTCACGCTCACGTACGGGCTGGCGCTGGCGGTGCCCGCACTGACGGTGCGCTCGGCCGCGGGCCGGGTGCTCGTCACCGGCGCGGTGGTCACGGTGGCCGCAGCCCTGGGAGTGGCCGTCGCGCTCGCCCTCGCGTTCGGCGGCGGCCCGGCGGACCGTTTCGACTTCGGCCGCCTCGCCTCGCCGATCGGCTACGTCAACGCGCAGGCGGCCGCCGTGCTCGTGGCGTTCTGGCCCGCCATCGCGCTCGCAGCCTCCCGGCGTCTGCCGGTGCCGGTGCGCGCCCTGGCCGCCGCCGCGGCGACCGCCCTGCTCGCGGTCGGCCTCCTCACCCAGAGCAAGGGCGGCGCCGTCGCGCTTGCGGTCTCGGCCATCGTGGTCTTCAGCCTCTCCCCGGCGCGCCTCCGCCTCGTGCCCCCCACGCTCGGCGCCGCGGTCCTGGTCGCCCTCTCCTACACGCCGCTGACGGAGCCGTTTCGCCGCCGCGGCGAGGGCGAAGCGCTGACCGACGCCGCACGCGAGGCGGGCGGGAGAGTGCTCGTCCTCACCGTCGTAGCACTCGTGCTCGGCGCGGCCTACGCGCTGCTCGACCGGCGCGTCGAGCTCTCGGCACGCCTCCGCCGCGCGGCCGGTGTCGCAGCCGCCGTCGTGCTGGTGGCGGCCATCGTCGCCGGCGCCGCAGCCTCTCTCGCACGGGTGGACGACCCCGGCGGCTGGGCGGGCGACCGCTGGCGCGACTTCAAGTCGATGCCCGAACGCGAGGAGGGCTCCAGTCATCTCGTCAACCTCGGCTCCAACCGCTACGACTTCTGGCGCGTCGCGCTCGGCGAGTTCCGAGAGCACCCGGTCGCGGGCATCGGCGCGCGCGGCTGGTACGTCGCCTATCTGCAGGAGGGACGCAGCGACGAGACGCCGCGGCGCGCGCACTCCCTGCCGCTGGACGTCGCGAGCGAGCTGGGTCTGGTCGGGCTCGCGCTGCTCGCGCTGGCCCTGCTGCCGCCGCTCGCGCTCGTCGCGGCACGAGCGCGCAGCGACCTCGTCACCGCCGGGATCCTCGCCGCCTGCGTCTACTGGCTCGTCCACGCCGCCGGCGACTGGACGTGGACCTTCCCGGCCGTGGGACTGCCCTTCTTCCTGCTCGTCGGAGCCGGCATCGCCCGCGCCGGACCCCCCGACCTGGCGAGACGCGCGGCCGTTCCCGGCGCCGTCGTCGTCGCCGCGGCCGCCGTGCTCCTGCTCGCACCGCCCTGGCTCTCCGCCCGCATCACCGCCGACACCGCCGGCCGCTCGGTGGCAGACCCCCGCGGCGAGCTGACCTGGGCGCGCCGGCTCGACCCGCTCTCGACCGAGCCGCTGCTCGCCGAGGCTGCCCTGGCCCGCACCCCGGCCGCCGCGGTGCCGCCGCTCGCGGACGCCGCCGAGCGCGAGCCTCGGGCCGCCGCCGTCCGCTACCTGCTCGGGCTCGCCCTCCTCGACGCCGGCCGCCGGGAGGAGGCGCTCCGCGAGCTGGAGGCCGCCGGCCGCCTCTCTCCCCGCGACGAGCGCATCGCCGCCGCGCTGCGGCGGACGAGGACCGGCGGCACCCCCGGGTAGGCTCTGCCGCCGTGACCGCTCCCGGCAAGGCGCTCGTCACCGGCGGCGCCGGCTTCATCGGCTCGCACCTCTCCGAGCGGCTGCTCGAGGCGGGCTGGGAGGTGTACGCGCTCGACGACCTCTCGACCGGCTCGGTCGAGAACGTCGCCGCGCTGCGCGACGACCCGCGGTTCCACCTCGTCGTCGAGTCGGTGCTCGCCCCGTCGGTCGTCAGCGAGCTCGTCTTCAAGTGTGACGCGGTGTGGCACCTCGCGGCAGCCGTCGGCGTGCGCCTGATCGTCGAGCAGCCCGGCCGCACGCTGCTCACCAACGTGCAGGGCACCGAGACGGTGCTGGAGTACTGCGCGCGCTTCGAGAAGCCCGTGCTCGTGGCGTCGAGCTCCGAGGTCGCCGGCGACCATCCGCTCGAGCAGCAGCCGCTTCGAGAGGACGCACGCCGCATCTACGGGCCCACCACCGCCAAGCGCTGGGCCTACGCAGACTCGAAGGCACTCGACGAGTTCCTCGCGCTCGCGCTGCACGAGGAGCGCGGCCTGCGCGTCGTCATCGCCCGGCTCTTCAACACCGTCGGGCCGCGCCAGAGCAGCCGCTACGGCAACGTGATCCCCCGCTTCATCGAGGCGGCGATCGCGGGCCGGCCGCTCGAGATCCACGGCGACGGCACCCAGACCCGCTGCTTCTGCCACGTGCGCGACACGGCGCGCGGCCTGCACGGGCTGCTCGAGGCCGAGGGAACCTCCGCGGAGATCTACAACGTCGGCTCGACCGAGCCGATCACGATCGGAGAGCTCGCCCAGCGGGTGCTCGAGGTCACGGGGAGCAGCTCAGAGCTCGTGTACGTGCCGTACGACCAGGTCTACGGGCAGGGGATCGAGGAGATGTTCCAGCGCATCCCGGCCATCGAGAAGATCCACGCGGCGATCGGCTGGCAGCCGACGGTCACGCTCGACGACATCCTCACGGAGGTCGTGGCGACGCACATGTCGTCGGGCGTGCCGGAGCCGGCGCCCTAGCGGCCCGAGGCCGGCCACGAGCACCTCCGGCGATCCCCAGGCAGATCCGGTGGACGAGCCGGACGGCGCCGCCGCAACCACGAGTAGCTCCGTCCTGCGCGGCGGCACGTGGTACCTCGCCAGCTACGGCATCCCGCAGCTCTACACGGCGATCACCTCGATCGTCGCCGCGCGGTTTCTCGGCAAGGACGACTTCGGCCAGCAGAGCTTCATCGCGCTCAACGCGATCCTCCTCGCCACCCTGCTCTCGAGCTCGATGTACGTCGCGGTCATGCGGCACGTCGGCGAGACGGTCGGGGCCGGCCGCACGGAGCTCCTGCGCAGCCTGCTGCGCTGGGCGTGGCGCGTGGAAGCAGTCGCCGCGATCGCCGCCGCCGCCATCCTGGGAGCCTTCGCCTTCGCCGGAGCGGAGCCGACCGGCGCCTGGGCGCTCGCGGGATTCGTCTCGGCGCTGACGATCCTGCACACGGTGCCGACGGCCGTGCTGATCGGCCTGCAGCGGATCCGGGCAGCGGCCATCGTCGGGCTGAGCACCGGGTTCGTGAGCACGATCGCCACAGCTCTCGTCCTCTGGGCCGGGGGTGGGATCACCGGCATGTTCGCCGTCGAGGTCGTCGCCGGGATCGCCAATCTCGCCTGGACGGGCACCCTGGCGCGCCGTGCGCTCGGCCCCGCGCCCGCGGTCGAGCCGGCCGGGACGCGAGCGCTGCAGCGGCGCGTGGCCAACTACGCGCTCGTCGCCGGGCTCGGCGTCCTCGTCGAGCAGGTGGTGGCAGCGCGCACCGAGTTCTTCTTCCTCAAGGCGTACTCGACCGAGGCGGACATCGCCCTCTACTCGATCGCTTTTTCCCTGGTGACGGCGCTCCGGCTCGTGCCGTCCGCGCTCGGGAGCACGATCGCCCCAGCGTTCGCGACGCTGTTCGGAGCCGGGCGCGACGACCGCATCCGCTCGGGCTTCACGCGAGCGCTCCGCCTCCTGCTCGTCGTGACGCTGCCGCTCGCGGCGGCCGCGATCGCCCTGGGCCCGGAGTTCGTGGCGGTCGTCTACGGGAGCGAGTACGCGGGAGTCGCGTCACCGCTGCGAATCCTGCTGACCGCGTTCCCCCTGATCGCGCTGTCCTCGCTCGCCGGTGCTCACCTCGCCGGGCTCGGCCGGGTGCGCGTGACGCTGGTCGCCAACACGGTGGCTGCGGCGGTCGACATCGGGCTTGCCTTCGCCCTGATCCCCGCGCTCGACGCGAGTGGAGCCGCCCTCGCGAACGCCGGCGGCCAGGCGACGCATGCACTCCTCCTGCTGGCCGTCAGCGCCTACGTCGTCGGCCGTGGCGAGTGGTGGCTGCCCTCGATCGTGCCGAGCGTCGTCGCCGCCGGCCTGGGCGGCGTGGCGGCCTGGCTGCTCGTCGAGCAAGTCGGCGGAGCGGCAGGCGTGCTCGCAGGCCTCCTCGCGGGATCGCTGCTCTACGGCGGAGCGGCCCTCGCGCTGGGCGTGCTGACGGCCGGCGACGCCGCCTGGCTCGAATCGGCAATCGGCGGCAGGCTCGGCAGGCGGGTGGGGCGGATTGCCGGCCTCGTCGTCATCCGAGCGGCCCGGCGGTAAGCGGCGTTGGTCAGCCCGGCTTGCGGATGCGCGCGCAGACGACCAGCGGGTACTGACGGTCGTCGTGCTCGTACGCGGCGGAGTCGAGCTCGTCGGCCGCGAGCCCGAGCAGGAACGCCAGGCAGGTGAGGAGGTTGCCCCGCGCCTGCAGGATCGACTCCGCCTCGTCCGGGAGCGCGCGGCCCACGAGCTCCGCCGCTCCGCGCGGCGCCCAGCGCCAGAGATCCTCGCCCCCGGCCCGCAGCTGCGAAAGCGACGGCACGGTCAGCAAGAGCACCCCCGCGGGCGCGAGACAGCGGTACGCGTTCGCCAGCGCCGCCTCCGCGTCCGGGATGAACTGCAGCGTCTGGGTCAGCACGAAGCAGTCGATGGCTCCCTCGGGGAGCGTCGCAGGGTCTGCGAGGTCGCCGCGGATCGTCGCCAGCTCGTTCTCCGGGTCGATGTCGAGCACCTCGGCCCTGGCGACGCGGTCGCCGCCGAAGCGCGACGTGTAGAGCGGCCCGCCGATCTCGAGCGTGCGGCCGCGGACGTCGGAGGCATGCTCCTGCAGGAACCGCTCGATGTAGACGCGGTCCACGGGCATGCCGCGGTCGGTCCCCCATACCCGGCTGAACGGCTCCCGCCGGCGGAGGTTGCCCCAGCGGACGCGCGAGCGGCGTGCGAGCGTCCGGCGCCACACCGCTTCCCGGAGCGTGCGGGGCAGCCGCCGACCCAGACGCCGCAGCTGCGTCACACCGACCTCCCGCCTCACGCGCGCCGCCTCGCCGCCAGCAGCGCCGCTCGGCCGCGCAGGCCCTGCGCCAGACCGACCGTCTCGAGCCCCGGATCGTCGGTTGCGAAGCGGAACTTGTACGCCTGTGGGCCCGGGCCGAACTCGACCGCGCTCGCGCCCGCGGCGAACGCCTCCCGCACCGCATGGCCGATCAGCACCAGGCCGGGCGACGTCGCCCGCGGCGCGGGGTCGCGCCCGTACTGGTAGACGAGCTCCGTCCCCCCGAACCGGTAGCCGAGGTACGCGGCGACCGGCTCGCCCTCGAGCTCGAGTAGCCACAGGTGGAGCCAGCCGCGGTCGAGCGCCGTCCGCGCAAAGGCCCGGTGGAACGGCTCCTGGCCGGCGAACCAGATCGAAGCGTCGTCGCCCCAGCGCGCCCGGTGCAGGCGAAACAGCACGTCGAGGGCTTCCTCGAGACGGGACGGCTCGGCGACCGCCCGGAAGACGAGCCCCTGCTCGCGCAGTCGCCGCTCCTTGCGGCGCAGGTCGCTGCGGAAGTTGTGGCTTCGCGAGGCCAGGTAGTCGTCCCAGGTCGGCCAGGGGCCGCGCGCAGTCGGGTTCTCCTGCTGCAGGACGGTGGCCGCCCCGAGCTTGCCGGCCCAGCCGCTGCCGCGCAGGTTCTCGCCGAGGAAGAGATCCCACTCGCCTCGGGTCGCGGTGAGGGCGGCGCGCAACGCCCAGACGGCGTCGTCGCCGTCGGGAGGAGCCGCGACCGGGCCGAGCTGGTTCGCCGGGCCGAAGCCGAGGAAACGCGCCTTCCGCACATGCCTGCCCGCCACCACGACGAGCGGGATCACCGCGACCAGCTCGCCTCTCGCGTCCCGCGCGCCGAACAGCCGCAGCCGCAGCGCCAGCCCGGTCGCGACGTGCGCCAGCCAGGTCTCGCCCCACTCCGGTGTCGCGTACAGGTTCCCGGCGGCGAGCGCGAGCGCCGCCCACTCATCGCGAACCTCGTCGATCCCGGTGAGCGGCTCCAGGGCGAGAGGGGTCGTGGCCATCGGCGAACAGTAGGAGAGCACGCCGACGACTCCGCGATCATGGGGACGTGCGCATCACCCGAAGCAAGGCATCGGGCGCCGTCCGCTGGCTCGGGCTCGGCCGCGGGCGCCGGACGCTCGAGGGCGAGGTCGCCATCGTCTCGCCCCATCTGGACGACGCCGTCCTGTCGCTCGGCGCTGCCATCTCACGGGCCGGGCGGCACGGGGTCCAGCCGGTCGTCCTGACGGTGCTCGCCGGCGACCCGCGCTCCGACGTGCCCGCCGGCGAGTGGGACGCGCAGGCGGGCTTCGGCACGGCCGGCGAGGCAGCACGGGAACGGCAGCGCGAGGATGCAGAGGCATGCCGGCTGCTGGGGGCGCGACCGATCTGGCTGCCGTTCTCCGACCACCAGTACCCGCGCGGCGGCAGCGAGGAGACCGTGCGGGCGGCCGTCGTCGAGGCCGTCGGCTCGGCGTCCGTGCTGCTGCCCGGCTTTCCGCTCATGAACGACGACCACCGGTGGTTGCGGCGCGTGCTCGACGGCGCCTTCGAGCCCGGGCGCACAGCCGTCTACGTCGAGCAGCCGTACGCCGCCCTCTGGACCGCTGCGCCGGGAGACGGCCCATCGCCCGAGCCGGACCGCGTCCCGCCCCCGGTGCGGTGGGAGCCCCTCGGCGCGCGGATCTCCGACCAGCGGCGCAAGCTCGCTGCGTGCAGGGCCTACCGCTCCCAGCTGCCGCTGCTCGGGCGAGTGCTCGGCGCCGTGTTCCGCTACGAGCTGCGCGCAGGGGGCGAGTCGGCGGCATGGACGTCGTGACCAGAAGGCCGATCCTCGCCCCGCCGCCGCCGGGTCGCGTCGAGCCGCTCGCGGCGCCGCCAGGCTTCTCGATCGCGATCGCCGCGTACCAGGCGGCGGGCACGATCGCCGACGCGCTCGAGTCGGCGCTGGCGCAAACCGTGCCGCCGGCGGAGATCATCGTCTGCGACGACGGCTCCACCGACGACCTGAGCCGCGCGCTCGTGCCGTACCGCGACCGGATCGTCCTCATCCGCCAGGAGAACCGCGGTGAGGCCGGCGCGAAGAACACGGCCGCCGCAGCCGCGTCGGGGGACTTCGTCGCCTTCCTGGATGCCGACGACGCGTACCACCCCGAGCGGCTCGAGGCACTCGGCGAGCTGGCAGCGGCTCGCCCGGACCTCGACGTGCTGACGACGAACGCCGACCTGGAGGTCGACGGCCGGGTGGTGGGCCGCTACTACCCCGATGTCGCGCGATTTCCCGTCGACGACCAGGTGGCCGGCGTGATCGCGAGCGACAGCGCCGTGCTCGGCGCCGCCGCCGTGCGCCGGGCCACGTTCAGGGCCGCCGGCGGGCTGAGCGAAGAGCTGCGAAGCGGCGACGACTGGGAGCTCTGGTTGCGGCTCGTCCTCGCCGGCTCCCGCATCGGCCTCGTCGACGAGCCGCTCTACCGCTACCGGCTGCACGAGAGGGGCACGAGCGCAGACCAGGTGCGCGGCACCTGGGACTGCGTGCAGGCGCTCGAGCGCGTCCTGGCCGGGGAGCAGGTGGACGACCACCGGCGGTCGCTGCTCGAGGCGTCCCTCGCCCGCCACCGCCAGACGGCCCTCCTGACCGAGGCGGAGGCGGCACTGCGCGACGGCTCAACAGACGCACGGGCCCGCTCCTGGACGATCGCCTTGAGCCGCGAATTCGCTGCGGGCACGCGGCTGAAGGCGGGGATCGCAGCGGCCCTCCCAGGCGCTGCAGGACGGCTGCTCGAGCGGCGCGAGCGGGAGACCGGTCGCTCGCGCGTCCGCAAGCCGATGCCCGGCCGGTGAGCCTTCGGCGCGCCGACGTGCGTTTCGCGCTGCCGCAGGCGGCGGCCACGGCCGTCGTGCTCGGCGGCCTCGAGGCGTGGGCAGAGGGCCTGCGGCAGGCCGGCGTCGAGACGACGACCGCCCGCGGCGCCGCCGCGCCCGACCTCGTTGTCGCCCCCGCGAACCTCCGGGACGCCGCACTCGACCTGAACCCCGCAATGCTCGTCGTCGAGGGTGCACGGTCGACCCTGGCGCTCCGCCGCGCCGGCTGGACGGCATCGCTCGTCCAGCCTCTGCCCGACGCCGACCGGCCGGAGCTGGTGCTCCCCCTCGGTGACCGCCGCGCGACGCGCTACGCGCTGCGGCGTTGGCGCCCGGGACGCTCACGACTGACGCGGGCCCGGACCGCGCTGGCACGGGAGGCTCTCGCCCACGGTCTGCCGGTTCCGGGCCGTGCACCCACGGCGCTGGGCTCGCAGACAGCAGGCCCTCCCTTCGTCGTCGCGCCCGCGCTCGAGCTGCTCGGCCTGCGCGACGCGGCCTCCTTCGCGGCCTTCGGGCGCTGGGCGCACCCCTTCTCCCGTGGCGCCTACTACCTGTTCGGCCCCGGGCGGGAGCCCGGGTGGGTGGTGAAGTTCGCGCGCCTGCCGGGGATCGCCCATCTCTTCGAGGACGACGAGCGCGGCCTGCGGCTGGCCGAGGAGGCGGGCGGGCTGGTTGCGAGTCACGCGCCCAGGCTCATCGCCCGCTACGAGGTCGCCGGGCTGCACGCCTCCGTCGAGACGGCCGCGCCGGGCCGGCGCCTGGGAGACCTGCTGGAGTCAGGGGCGCCGAGGGACGAGCGTCTGGCGGCGGTCGACCGCATCGCCTCGTGGATCGTGGCGGTGGCACGCGAGACCGCCACCTCGCCGGACGCGCTGGTGGCCGAGCGGCGTCGCCTAGCGAGCGCTGTCCTACCCCGGTGGTCGTCGCACGGCGTGTCCGCGGAGCTCGTCGACGCGCTACCGCCGCTCGCCGCGGTCTTCCAGCACGGCGACCTGTCGCCGGACAACCTGCTCGTCCATGGCACCGGCTTCACCGCGGTCGACTGGGAGTCCGCGCGCCCGGACGGTCTGCCGCTCTGGGACCTCTTCTACTTCCTCACGCACGCGCTCGCGCTCGCGGATCGCGTGAGCTCCGAGGACGAGCGCGCCGAGCACTTCGTCCGCCTCTGGCGAGGGGAGCTTCCGTCGTCCCGCCTCGCCTTCCGCCTGACGCGCGAGGCGGCAGCGGCGTCCGGCGTGCCGGCCGGGGCCGTCGGCCCGCTCGTGACGCTGCTCTGGCTCTCGTACGCCGCGCTCGACTCCGCGCACGTCGAGCGCGTCGCCGCCGTGGCGGGCGAGCCGGCAGACGAGCCCGCAACGATGCAGCTCGCTCGACGCTGGCTGTCGGAACCGGGACTCGGCCCCGACTGGAGCGGCTGGGCGTGAGCGGCCCGCGCATCCTCGTCGTGCTCACGCAGCCGCCCCTCCTGGAGGGCGGTGCCGCGGGGAAGACGGCGCTCGGCCTGCTCCGCGGGCTGGCCGCCAACGGGCTCGACGTTCGTGCCGTGGCCGCACGGCGCCACTTCGCGGTCCCGGGAGACCTCCCCGACGGTCTTGACGTCGAGGTCGTGCCGGTGCCTCCGGCGCCGGCCTGGCAGTCGCGTCTCGACGCGCTGCGCCGCCCTCGCAGCGAGCTCGCCGGCGCATTCGCCGACCGCGTCGCCGAGCTGGCACGAGCAGCCGACGTCGTCCACCTCGAGGAGGTCGAGACCGCCCCGTCGGCCCGTGATGTCCGAGTGCCGTCGATCCTGCACGTGCACTACCTCGTCCGTCGTGACCGGCCGCTCGGCCCGCCCTGGCGGCGGCACTTCCGCGACGTGGTCGAGTTCCGGCGGGCCGAGCGAGCGGCGCTCCGCCGCCACCGCCACCTCGTCGCCAGCTCGCCGCTCATCGCTGCCGAGCTTCGCCGGCAGGCACCCCACGCCGAGATCGTGCTCGTCCCGCTGACGCTCGATCCCTCGGCGTACGGGCGGGCGCCGCTGGACGGGCCGCCGACGGCAGGCATCGTCGGCACTGCCGCGTGGCCGCCGACGGCCGCGGCGATGCGAGAGCTGGCCGGCGACGTCTGGCCGCTCGTGCGCCGGCACGTCCCGGAGGCCGAGCTGCTGGTCGCGGGGCGCGGCACCGAGACGCTGGGCCTCGCCGGCGATGGAGTCCGCGTGCTCGGCGAGATCCCCTCTGCCGCGGCCTTCCTCAGGCGGCTCTCCGTGCTGCTCTTCCCGCTCCGGCGGGGCAGCGGCATGAAGGTCAAGGTGCTCGAAGCCCTCGCGAGCGGCGTCCCGGTGGTGACGACAGAAGCAGGCGCCGAGGGAGTCGAGCCGAGCGGCGGCGTCGTCGTCGCCGACGCAGCCGGGACGCTCGCCGCCGCGGCGGCCGAGCTGCTCCGCGACGCAGAGGCGCGGCGCGACCGCGGCGCTGCCGCTGCGGCGACGTTCGCCCGCCTGTACGCCCCGGCCGCCGCCACACAGCCGCTCGTCGAGCTCTACGAGCGACTGGCCCGCGGCTGACGCCTGAACCGCCGCCGCGTGAAACCCGCGGCGAAGCCGGCCAGGAAGGGCAGCTGGTGCGATGCCGCCCGGACTCGGCCGCGCAAGAGCGAGCGTCCGAGCCAGAGGACGTGGTGGGCGACCTCGGCGGCGCCGAACCGGAGCGCGTGGGGGTCGGCGGTCGCGTGCTTGGCGACCTGGGCTCCGGCCCCGTAGCCGTAGCGGTAGTGGAGGCGCAGCTCGTCGCGAACCGTCCGCGACTCGTGGTGCACGATCTCGAGGCCGGCGGAGTACACGATCGCCCAGCCGGCCCGCTGGATGCGGTACAGGAGATCGGTCTCTTCCGCGGCGTGGAAGACAGCACCTGCGCCGAAGTCCTCGTCGAAGAGCCCGACGGCGTCGAGCGCCTCCCGGCGAACGGCGATGTTCGCGCCGGTGCCGAGGCGAAACGGATGCGTCGGCCAGCGGTAGACCGCCGGAGGGACTCCGGGGAGCGGATTGCCCGTCTTCGAGACCACCGGCCCGCAGACCGCGCCGGCGTCGGGGTGCTGCTCGAAGAGACGGAGGACCTCGTCGAACCACGACCCGCCTACGACGACGTCGTCGTCACAGAAGGCGATCACGGAGGTCGTCGCCTCACGTGCGGCGACGTTGCGCGCCCGCGAGAGGCCGGGTGCGCTGCGCAGGTAGCGCACGCCGCCGACGGAGCCCACCAGCTCCGCCGTGCGTCCGTTTCCACTCTGGTCGACCACGAGCACGTCCCAGCCTCGCTCCTGCGCGGTACGCGCCAGCGGGAGCAGGAATCGCGCGACCAACTCGGGGCGGTCACGGGTCGCGACGGCGAGTGTGGCCTTGCTCACAGCGCTCAGTATCGGCTGAGCAACCGGGCCTCTGGAGCGCCGCCGGCCTGTCCCGTGCGGCGATGAGCCGACGCGAGCGGCTAGGCCGTGTACTCGACGACCGGCGAGCTGACCCAGCTCCGGCCGACGCGGGCGACGGCCCGCACCTGGAGCGCGCGCCTGGCCCTGATCGGCTTTGCGACCCGGAAGCGGCCGTCCGCCTGCGTCCGGACACGGGCGAAGAGCCTCCAGCCACGGCCCGCCTTCAGGTAGACGCTCACGCGCCAGGCCGCCTGGCTCGCGTGCACCTTGCCGCGAACGGCAGGCTGGGCGGCGAGCGACACGCGGCTCGCGGGACGCCTCGACTTCGCCTGCCGGCGCGCCGTCACGACTCGGTTCGGAGCGGCGGACGCCGGCGGCGCCGCACCGGGGGCGAAGCGCAGCACGACGCCCGACATGGGCGCCAGTGTGATCTCCGTCACGGGCAGCCCCTCCGGAGTCAGGTACGACGAACCGAGCTCGACCGTCTGCGCCGACCGTTCGGAGATGTTGACAAGCGCGGCGCCGCCGCTGTAGGCACGCCGCCAGACGTCTGCTCCGATGCGCGCGCGGGGGCCGAGCGGGCGGCCGATGTCGGCCGTCCACTCGCTCGTCCAGGGGTCGGCGGCGGCGTTGGGGTCGAAGATGAAGGCGGAGGGACCGCCGTTCCAGCCGACCAGGAAGCTCGCTCGGCCCCAGCGCTGCGTGCGGACGTCGCTCGCAGGCGCGGTGGTGGTCGTGAGGAAGATCTTGCCGGCACGCTGCACGGTCTCGAACACCGACATCAGGTCGCTCCAGCCGCCCGCGCCGTAGTGGCCGTCTGCACCGGACCCCCACTTCATCCAGTACTCACGCGTCCCTCCCGACGTGAACTGGATCCAGTCGGCCCAGAGGTCGTCGTCGGCGAGGACGGGGTCCGCCTGGATGTTCGGGATGACGAGGAAGCCGGCACCCGTGAGCCGCGGCCCCACGTGTGCGAGGAAGGAGCGTGTGGCCGCCTGGTAGGAGCGCTGCGTCGGGTACTCACGGAGCGCCCGGCTGCCGACGTGGGGGCGGTAGTCGACGTTGACGTCGTCGACGACGACCCCGTCCCAGCCGTAGCGCTGCAGCTCGGACTGCACGTTCGCGGCCCACTGGGCTTGATAGTCGGGCGAGCCGACGTCCATCTGCCAGTTGCCACGCCAGGTGTGCCACTCGACGCGCCGGCCGGACTCGTCCTCCGAGAACCAGTCGGGATGGTTGGCCAGCGTCCAGCAATAGCCCATGCCGCTCGACAGCAACGGCTCGTCGCGACCGCCGTGACACGCATACGCCTGGGTCGCAGCCATGTCCTTGTAGACCAGCACCTTCACCGCGGGGTTCGCACGCTTGATCGCGGCGATCCTCCCGTGCTCCCAGGCGTGGAGCGTGACGTAGCCGTAGCGTGAGAGGTCGCCTGACCCGGCGGCGCAGCCGGTGCAGATGCGCGTCGTCCCGACGTTGGCGACGGCCGGCGCGGCCGCCGCGGTGCCGGGCAGGCCGACCCCGACCGCGACGCCGAGGGAAATGAGCACAGCGAGGCGTCGCAGCAGCATTAGGACTGAGGTCGGCAAGGACCGCCGCAGCTCGATCCCTCCCGGGAGGGACGCTCGATCGAGGGATCGCACCGGGCATGGCTCAGGCTGCACCCGGAGAGGGGCCCCGACGGCTCCTGTCGGTCGCGGTGACGGGCGACCGCGGGCCGCCTCGACTCGAGGCGCTACTCCGTCTGGGTCGCGGCCGGAGGCTCGTCCAGGCGCGCCGCAGGCGGCTCGGCGCGGCGCTCCCCTCGAGCCTCGGCGTCTGCGGCGGCGACGAAACGTGCCAGCGCCAGTGGGCCGCGCGCCGCGGTCAGAGCGGCCTGGCCCCAAGCGGCGGCGGTGGCCCGGTCGGCCGCGCGGGCGAGGGCGGCGCGCAGTCCCTCGACGTCGCCCGGCGGGACGAGCAGGCCGGTGCTGTCGTCGACGTAATCCTCGGTCCCGGGGTTCCGGGTGGCGACGACCCCCCGGCCGGCGGCGTACGCGTCCAGCACCGCGAGTTGTCCCGCCGTACGAGCATCGTCGGCGAGCGGGACGACGACTGCGGCCGCGGCGTCCATGAGCGCGAAGAGCTCGTCGCGCCCGACAGGGCTGCTGAGCTGCAGCGGCGCTGGGACGCGGTCGGGGCCGACGACGCGGACCTCGACGTCGAGCGCCTGCGCGGCGAGGGCGAGCGTCTCCCAGTCGCGGCGCTCGCGGCCGACGGCGAGCAGATGAGCGCCCGGCGGAGCCGACTGCTCGCGCTGTGCGCGAACGCCGAGCGGCAGGAAGCCGACGCGCTCGTGCGGGATCCCGAGACCGACGGCCTCGCTCGCGGCCCGGCGGCTGAAGAAGAGCACACGGTCGGCGCGCGCCGCCCCGGCCACCACGACGCGCTGCCGCCTGGTCGGCGCACCCGGCTCGAGCAGTGGGTTCAGCACCACGAGGCCCTGCCGGCGTCGCAGGCGCGCCGCCAGCGCACCGGCGACGGGATCCCAGGCGACGACGGGGCCGGGCCAGCGCGCGGCCCGGGCGGCCTGGCGCACGTAGGCCGGCCAGCTGCGCAGCCGGTGCCGCCGCGTGCCGACGGTCGGGCCGAGCGGCACGACACGGGCGACCGCCGCGTCGACGCCTGCCTCCGCGGCCGCCACCCGGAAGTCCTCGTCCTCGCTGTCCGACCAGCCGGCGAGCCACAGGCTGGGGCCTTCGCTCATCGCCGCACCGCAGGCTCGCGCAGGCCCAGCCACGGTCCCGTCAGGGCGTGTCCAAGGGACTGTCCCTGAGACGTGTCCGTCGCGGACATGACCCGGCTGCCGACTCTGAGACGATCAGCCCGCGACCGGTCGAGCGCCGACCGCTCGCCCAGCGGCCCAGGGACTGTCCCCGAAAGGTGTCGGCAGCGGGCACGAGGATTGCCTCGCTGAGCAGGTGTGCGCGGGCCGCTCATGCCCCTGCCAGCTCCTCGTACAGCGCCACCGTCTCGGCCACCATCCGCTCGCGCGAGAACCGCTCGCGCGCTCGCCGGCGGCCTGCTTCACCGAGCCGCGCCGCCTCGCCCTCGTCACCGAGCACCCGAGCGAGCGCCGCGGCGATCCCGCCGGCGTCGCCGCGCTCGACCACCATGCCGGTGTCGCCGAGCGCCTCCTCGACGCCGCCCACCCGTGTGGCCACCACCGGCACGCCCGCCGCCATCGCCTCCAGCACCGTCAGCGGTAGGCCTTCGTAGTCGCTCGTCAGCAGCACGCAGGCGGCCCCGGCCAGCAGCTCGGGGACGTCGTCGCGATAGCCGAGGAACTGCACCCGGTCGGCCACGCCAAGCTCCCTCGCGCTCCGCTCGAGTGCCACACGATCGGGCCCGTCGCTCGCGAAGACGAGCTCCGCATCCGTCCGCGCCAGCTGCCCGAGCGCTGCGAGCGCGAGGTCGGGACGCTTCTGCGGAGCCAGCCGGCCGAGGAAGAGCACCCGCCCACGGACCGGCGCCCGTGGCACGCCGAAGCGGGCGAGGTCGACCCCGTTCGGGATCACGCGGTACTGCTCGGGGCGCCCCACGCCGGCCTCGAGACCTGCCTCGCGCTCGGCGGCCGACACGGCCACGATCGCGGCGCACCAGCGTGCGGCGAGGCGTTCCAGCCGGAGATAGAGCGCCGCCTCGGCACCGGAGGCCGCCCAGAACGACCACGCGTGCGGCGTATAGACGCAGCGACGAGTCCGACCCGCGAGCGCGGCCGCGAGCCGCCCGAGGAAGCCCGCCTTCGCCGAGTGCACGTGGACGACGTCCGCCTGCCGAATCAGCGGCACGAGCCGTGCCAGGGACGCTGCGTCCCCTGGTGACGGCCGCCGCGACGGCCCGAGCGGGTGCAGCCGCACCTCCTCCCTGCCCTGGAGCGCAGCCCAAAGCGTCGAGGCCGGCGGGCAGGCGACATGGACCTCCCAGGCGGCCGCATCGAGTCCGTCGACCAGGTCGCGCACATGCTGCGGAACGCCTGCCGAGAGCGGCTGCGAGCCAAGAACGAGTCGCCTGCGTGCAGCCATGGGCGGCTATTCTGCTCAAGCTCACCCGCCGAGCGGACGATTTCCCGGGTGTGGCCCCCTCGATGACCCTGAACGAATTCTTCGAAGTCCTGTGGCGCCGCAAGCTGATCGTGCTCGCGGTGACGATCATCGCCGTCGGCGCCGCGGTGGGCGGCCTGCGGATCGTCACGCCGCAGTACGAGGCGACCTCGACGCTCGTGCTGCAGCCGACGAACGCGGAGAACTCGATCTTCCTCTACAACGTCATCGACAACATCACGCCCACGTACGCCGACGCGGCGACGGCGCGGATCACGCTCGAGAGCGCTGCGCGCCGCCTGCCCGCGAACGAAGCGCTCGCCGACATCTCGGTTCGCACGACGGAGGGCACGGGCATCCTGAAGCTCGTCGCCCGCAGCTCCGATCGCGACGCGGCGGAGGACTCCGCCCAGGCGGTCACCGACGCGCTGCTCGCCCGCGCCGCCGGCGGCGAGCTCGCCATCCGGGACGTGCAGCTGACCCAGCTCGACCGCCCGCAGCGGCCCGTCGACCCGGTCTTCCCGCGCGCGGCGATGACGCTCGCGGTCGCGATCCTGCTCGGTGTCGCGCTCGGCGTCGGCGCCGCGCTCCTACGCGAGAACCTGACCACGAAGGTGGAGACGCCCGAGGCCGCCGCCCGGATCGCCGGCGTCCCCTCGTTCGCCGAGATCCCCAACGAGCCGCAGCTGGCGCGCGTGCACTCCGCGCAGGACCTCGCCGATCCGAAGTTCCGGGTCGTGTCGGAGGCGTTGCGCGACCTGCGCACCAACCTGCTCTTCACGAAGGGGAACCTCCGCTCGATCATCGTCACGAGCCCGGAGGGGAGCCACGGCAAGACCACCGTCTCCTTCGGCCTCGCCGTCTCGTTCGCACGCGCCGGCGCCCGCACGCTGCTGATCGACGCCGACCTGCGCAAGGGTCGCGTCTCGGAGCTCCTCAACGTCCAGCGCACGCCGGGCCTGTCGGAGATCCTGCGCGGGCATCCGGTCGAGTCGGCGATTCGCCATACGTCCCTCGAGACGCTCGACTTCATCACCGGCGGGCGGCTCGGCGAGGATCCCGGCGAGCTGCTGATGTCGGAGCTGCCGGGCCTCCTGCACCAGTTCGAGCGCAGCTACGACATGGTCATCCTCGACACGACGCCGCTCGTGCCGATCTCGGACGCGCGCATCGCCGCCCGCTTCGGCAAGGCGACCCTGATCGTGGCGAGCGCCGACACGACCACGCGGCGACAGCTCCGCACAGCCGTCGAGCGGCTCTCGATCATCTCCGTCCAGCCGACGGCGATCGTGCTGAACAACTACCGCTCACCCACCCGGTCGGCCTACTACGGGCCCACCGACTCGCCGAACGGGTCACGCCGCAGCGGCAAGAGCTCGCGCCGCCGCCTCGCGCGGCTCTAGGCGGGACGGCACATGGCGGCGAACGGGCTCAGCGCCGCGGCACGAGCGGCCGAGGACCGTCCGGGGATCGCGGTCGCAGCCACGATCGCGCTGGCAGCCCTCGCAGCGCCGCTCGCCCTTGTCGCGGCCGAGGAGCCGCGCACACTGCTGCTGGCCGTCGCCGGGCTCGCCGTGGTCGTCGTCGCGCTCGCCCGGGTGGAGATCGCCGTGCTGCTGCTCGTGGCGGCCGCACCGCTCGAGGACGCGTTCCAGCTGAGCAGCAACCCCCAGCTGACGGTGACGAAGCTCGCCGGTGGGCTGTGCTTCACGAGCTTCGCCCTCTACGCGCTGACGTCGGGCCGCCGCCTCCACGTCGACCGCAGCCACCTAGCCGTCCTGGGCCTGCTCGGCTTCGCCCTCGTCTCGACGCTCTTCGCCGAGGAGTTCGGCGCCGCCAAGGCCACGACCCTGCGCTACGCCAGCTTCGCCGCGCTGTACGTCGTCATCAGCCAGTTCGTCGGCAACGCGCGGTTGCAGCGGCGCATCGTCTGGGTGCTCTCGCTCGCGGGCGGGCTGGCGGCGGTGATGGCGCTGGACGAGTTTCTGTCCGAGCGCTCGACCCAGGCGCGGCTGCCCTACGGCGATCCGAACGACATGGCCTACATGTTCGCTACGACGCTGCCGCTGACGCTCTGGCTGCTGCACCGGCCGCGCTGGCGGCCGCTCGTGCTCGCGCTGGCGGCGGCCATGAGCGCTGCGATCCTGCTCTCGTTCTCGCGCGGGGCGCTGGTCGGCCTCGCCGCCGCCCTGATCTGGCACGTGCTCACGGAGCGCCGCGGCCAGCTGCTCGTCATCGTCTCCGTGGTCGCTGTCGCGGTCGTCAGCACCTCGCTGCTCGTCCGCGCCAACCCGGAGCAGGTCGAGACCGGCTTCCAGGCCAAGCAGAAGGTCGCGACCGCGAACGTCGACACCCGGCTCGACGCCTGGTCGGCGGCCGCCCGCCTCGCCACCGAGCACCCGCTCGGCGTCGGACCCGGGAACTTCCGCTTCCACTACCTCGAGGAGACCGGACGGCCGCCCGGCACCAGCAACATCGGCGTCGTCCACAACGCCTACCTCGATGTCGCCGCGGAGCTCGGCCTGGCGGCGATGGTCGTCTTCCTCCTCTACCTCGGCATGGTGCTCCTGCGTGCCGGCGGCGCCCGCCGGCGGGGCCTCGGGCCGCCCGGGCTGGCGGCCGCGGTGCGCACGGCGCTCGTCGTCGCCTGCGTCTCGGCGGTGTTCCTGTCGGAGCAGTACTACGCGCCCTTCTGGCTGCTCGGCGCCCTGGCTACGGCGCTCTGGCGCCAGGGCGAAGACGGCGAGGATCGCGCGCCGGCGGCGTGAAGGTCCTCTACGTCACGTCGATCCCGGAGGCGGGCCCGGTCACGCACCTGCGGACGCTCGTGCCCGCCGTGATGGCGGCCGGCGTCGAGCCGCACGTGGTCTGCGCGACCGAGGAGGTCGCCGCCTGGTTCCGCGACGCAGGGGCCGGCGCCAGCGTCATCCCGCTCCGGCACAAGACCGACGTCGCCGCTGCCGGGCGCATCTGGCCGCTGCTCGCCGACGCCGACGTGGTGCACACGCACGACCGGCGCTCCGGCCTGCTCGTCCGCCCGGCGGCCAAGACCCGCGGCGCCGCCGTCTTCCACACCTACCACGGGCTCCCGCACCAGATCGCCGGTCTGGTGGACGGCCGGCCGGCCGAGACCTCCCGCGCGCACGCCGCGTGGCTGCTCCACGGCTATCTGGCGATCGAATCGGCGCTGGCCCTGCTGGGCACGGTCGTGGTGCCCTCGCAGGCGGTAGCCCACTTCCTGGCCGCCCATCGCTTCCCGGCCGGCAGGCTCCGCGTCGTCCCCAACGGGATCGACGTGCGGCGCCGCGAGCCCGCTCCCGCACACGAGCCGCTCGTGGTCGGCACCGCCGCCATCCTCGAGCACCGAAAGGGCGTCGACGTGCTGCTGGATGCGGCCGCGCGCGTGCAGCGCCCGGTGCGGATCGAGATCTTCGGGGACGGCTCGCTGCGCGGCGAGCTCGAGGCGTACGCTCGCGGGCTCGGTCTCGACGCGCACTTCCACGGCCGGGTGGACGACGTGCGCGAGCGGCTCGAGGAGCTCGACGTGTTCGTTCTCCCCTCCCGCGACGAGAATCTGCCCATGGCGCTCCTCGAGGCGATGGCGGCGGCCGTGCCTCCCGTCGCGACTCGGGTCGGCGGCGTCCCCGAGCTCGTGGTCGACGGCGAGTCCGGGCTGCTGATCGCGGTCGACGACGCCGATGCGCTCGCGCAGGCGCTCGACTCGCTCGGAGCGGATCCCGGCCGTCGTGAGCGCCTGGCACGGGAGGCCGCCCGGCGGGTCGCCGAGGAGTTCGAGGCCGGCGTGCTCGGGCGCCGCATGGTCGCGCTCTACCGCGAAGCGCTGGCGTAGGCCGTCGTGCGGGTGCTGCAGGCGATTCAGGCGCTCGGCGTCGGCGGGGCCGAACGCATCACGCTCGCGCTCGCGCGCGACCTTCGCGCTCAGGGTCACGACGTCGCGCTGGCGGCAGCGGACGGGCCGCTGGCGGCCGGGCTCCCGGCCGGCGTCCAGCGGTACGACCTGCCGCTCCTCGAGCGCCGCCCGTCACGCGTGCCCGCTGCGGTGCTGGCGGTGGAGCGGGCGCTGCGGGCCTTTCGCCCCGATGTCGTGCACGCACACAACCCGGCCGTCGCGTTCGCCTGCGGGATCGCGACCGCCCGTGGCCGCCGGGTACCGGCGCTCGCCAGCATCCACGGCGTGCCGGACTCCGACTACCGGGCGGCGTCCCGGCTCCTGCGCCTGGCGGGCCTGCACGTGGTCGCCTGCGGCCCCGCGGTCGCAGCCGGGCTTCGCGGGGCCGGGCTCGAGCCTGCGGAGACGATCCCGAACGGCGTCGGCCCCGCTCCCGCCGCGGCCGACCGCGCTGCACTCGAGCGCGAGCTCGGCGTGCCGGCAGGGAAAGCGCTGCTCGTCTCGGTCGGCCGGCTCAACCCGCCCAAGGATCCGGTGCTCGCCGTGCGCGCCCTGGCCGGCGTCCCGGACGCCACGCTGCTCCTCGTCGGCGACGGGCCGCTTCGCGGCGATGTCGAGGCGATGGCGAGGGAGACGGGTGTGGCGGACCGGGTCGTCCTCGCCGGCGCGAGAGCGGACGCCCGCGCGCTGCTGGGGGCGGCCGACGTCGCGGTGCTCGCCTCAGCCTCGGAGGGCCTGCCCCTCGCAGCGCTCGAGGCGATGGCCGCCGGCACGCCGCTCGCCGCGACGGCCGTCCGCGGTGTCCGCGAGCTGCTCGACGACGGCGAGACGGCGCTGCTCGTGCCCGCCGGCGACGCGGACGCGCTCGCCGGCGCTGTCCGGCGACTGCTCGAGGACGCCGAGCTGCGGGGCGCGCTCGCGGCGCGCGGGCTTGAGGAAGCCGCCCGCCATACCGAAGATGCCATGGTGGAGGCGTACGGGCGCACCTACCGGCGACTGGCGCCATGACGCCGCGCGTGTCCGTGGTCGTGCCCGCGTACCAGGCGGCCCGCACGATCGGCGCCGCCGTCTCGTCCGTGCTCGGCCAGACGTACTCCGACCTCGAGCTCGTGGTCGTCGACGACGGCTCGACCGACGCGACGGCCGCGATCGCCTCGGCACACGAGGGCGCGGTTCGCGTTGTCCGCCAGGAGAACCGTGGCGTCGCCGCGGCCCGCAACCGGGGCCTCGCCGAGGCCCGGGGCGAGCTGATCGCGTTCTGCGATGCCGACGACATGCTCTTTCCCGAGCACGTCGAGGCCCTCGTACGCCTGTGGGACGAGCGCGGCGGCATCGTGACGGCGAACTCGTACTGGCTCCTGCCCGGCGGCATCCATCCGGCCCGAACGCGGTACAAGGGCGGCTTCCCGGCTCCGCGCGACCAGCGGCGCGCCATCCTCGAGCAGAACTTCGTCTCGCCGCTCTCGCTTTTCCCGCGGGCGCTGGCGGACGAGATCGGCTCGTTCCCGGTCGAGCGCCGCCGGGCGGAGGACTGGCACTTCTGGCTCCGCGCCATCCTGGCCGGCCATCGCGTGTCGCTGCAGCCACGCCCGCTGTCGCTGTATCGCTGGGGGACGGAGAGCCTGTCCTCGGCCCGCGACGCGATGGACGCCGACGTCGAGGCTGTGTACCGCGAGCTGGCTGAGCGGGAGGACCTGCTCCCGGACGAGCTCACCTACGTCCGCCGGCGCCTGCAGGGCCCGAGCCCGCGCGAGCTCGCCCGCGACGGTGACCGGGCGCTCAGGGAGGGCCGCTACCGCGAGGCCGCGCGCGCCTACAGCGCCGCCACGACACTCGTTCCCAGCGAGCGCATGCTGCGGTGGAAGGCGCGCGTGATGGCCCCCGCTCCCCGCGTCGTGGGGCCGCTCGTGCGAGCGCGCCAGCTCCGGCTCGAGCGGCTGCTCGGCATGCGCGAGGGCCACATCCGATGACCGGTGTGACCAGCAACGACGGGGGTAATGTGGATCGCGTGGCGGACGAACCGGAGGCTTTCATCGGTGAGTTCTTCCGCCGCCTGGACGAGCTCGAGGAGCTGGCTCACGAGATCACGTCCCGCTACGGCCCGGTGGAGCGGCCTGAGCCCGTCGCCGCGCGGGCGTTCGAGATCGTCGTCATCTGCACGGGCAACCGCGTGCGCAGTCCAGCCGCGGAGGGGTTCCTGCGCGCGCTCCTCGGCACCCTCCCGGTGTCGGTCTCCTCGGCCGGCGTCCTCGAGCTGGGCGAGGACGTGCCGGCGCTGCCTGAGGCCATCGACACGGCGGCTGCGCTCGGGCTCGACCTGAGCGCGCACCGCGCCCAGTGCGTCCTGCGCCGCGACCTGCGCGGAGCAGACCTGGTGATCGGATTCGAGCGACGGCATGTCGCCACCGCGGTCGTCGACGCCCACGCGCACCGCGAGCGGACGTTCACCATGGGCGAGCTGGTAACGCTGCTCGAGCGGGCCGGCCGTCCGCCCGGCCGCGACCCGGTCGAGCGCGCACGCCAGGCGGTCGCCGCCGCTGACGCCCTGCGGAGCGGCAGCGACGAGCCCCCGCCGGAGCTCGCCGACCCGCTCGGCGGCCCGCCGGAGCTCTACCGCTCCACCCTCGGCCGTGTCCGTGACCTCTCGGAGCGCGTGGCGACCGGCCTCTTCGGCGCCGACGCCGTGCACCGGCTGCCGCCGCCGGGCGAGGCCGCCGAGCCGCGCCGGCGGCTGCTTCGCGCCCGCCCCCGGCTCGCTCGCGGCGGCGCGTAGCGCAGACGCGGCCGGCCGAGCCGGCTCCGCTCAGGGACGCTCGCGCAGCGCCGGGAAGAGGATCACGTCGCGGATGGTCTCGCGGCCCGACAACACCATCGCCAGCCGGTCGATCCCGAGGCCGAGACCGCCCGTCGGCGGCATGCCGTACGAGAGCGCCTCGACGTAGTCAGGGTCGCCCGGCTCCGCCTCGACGTTGCCGCCCTCGCCCTCGCCGGCCTGCATCGCGAACCGCGCCGCCTGCTCGTCGGCGTCGTTCAGCTCGGAGAAGGCGTTGCCGAGCTCCATGCCGGCGACGTAGTACTCGAAGCGCTCGACGATCGACGAGTCCTCGTCCGTCGTCCGCGCGAACGGCGACAGTTCCACCGGGTAGTCGTGGAGGATCGTCGGCTCGATCAGCGACGGCTCGACGTAGGCGCTGAGCGCGTGGTCGACGAGCTGGGCCCAGGTGCGGTCGGCGCCGGTATCGGTGCCGCGCTCCTCGAGTCGGGCGCGCAGCTCGGCGGGCTCGCGCGTCCAGAGGCCCTGTTCCTCGAGCGCGTCGACGAGCTTCAGCCGCCGCCACGGCGGAGCCAGGTCGAGCTCGTGCCCGCGGAAGGACACCTGGGTGCCGCCGACCGTCTCGACGGCCACCTGGGCGACGAGCTCCTCGATCCGCGCCATCGTGTCGCGGTAGTCGGCGTAGGCCTCGTACCACTCGAGCATCGTGAACTCCGGCTGGTGCTTGTAGGAGACGCTCTCGTTGCGGAAGTCCTTGCCGAGCTCGTACACCCGCTCGAGCCCGCCGACGATCAGGCGCTTGAGGTAGAGCTCGGTGGCGATGCGCAGGTAGAGGTCCTGGTCGAGCTCGTTGTGGTGCGTCACGAACGGCTCGGCGAAGGCGCCCCCGTAGCGGGGCTGGAGCACCGGCGTCTCGACCTCGACGAAGCCATGGGCGTCCAGGTAGCGGCGGATGGCCGTGACCATGCGAGAGCGCAGCACGAAGTCGGCGCGCGTCTCCTCGCTCATCAGCAGGTCGAGGTAGCGCTTGCGGTAGCGGAGCTCGACGTCCTGCAGCCCGTGGAACGTGTCGGGCAAGGGCCGCGTGTTGCGGGCCAGCAGCTCGAGGTTGCGCACGCGCAGTGACGGCTCGCCGCGGCGGGTCCGCATCGCCGGGCCCTCGACGCCCACAAGGTCGCCGAGCGAGACGTCGAGCTCGCCGAGCTCGGCCGGCTGGCAGAAGAGCTGGATGCGCCCTGTACGGTCGACGAGGTCGAGAAACACGAGCTTGCCCATGTCGCGGCGTGCCATCACACGGCCTGCGAGCCGGCGCGGCTCCTCACCCTCCTGGCCTGGCTCGATCCTCTCGGCCTCCGCGCGCACGGAGGCGACGTCGACGCGATCGGGGAAGCGCTTCGGCAGGCCGGCCATCAGGCGGCGAGTCTAGGGGCTGCCGCCACCGGGCTCGTCGCAGCAGGCGTGCGAGAGAGTCGACCGTGCCCTCGGTGGCTCGCCGTCACCGGGCCGTGACCGCGACGTGGACGAGCAGTGACCCGCGCCACGCACGGTGGGTGCACGCCGACCGCACAGGGCGGTCGACCCGGAGAGGAGTCACAGTGTTCGCACGGATCCTCAGCCTCGGCGGCGCCCTCCTGGCCTTCACGGCGCTCGCCCTTCCCTCCGCGCTCGCCGCCACGAGCCCCGACGACCGCTCGTTCGCCCGCGCACCCGCGCTCGAGCGCTCGGCGACGCTCAGCCGCAGCCCCGACGACCGTGCGTTCTCCCGAGCGCTCGGGCCGATCGACTCGCCTGCCTCCGTCCAGGTCGTCGTCACGCGACGCGGCTTCGACTGGGGCGACGCCACCGTCGACGCCGGCGGAGCCGCCGGCATCGCGGCGCTGCTCCTCGGTGCCGCCCTGCTCGGACGCGGGCTCCACCACCGGCACGACGCGCACCCGACGCTCCCCTCGCTCTAGCGCCTGCGGGCGGAGGGCCGGGGCGCCTCGGCCCTCCGCAACGGGCGGAGTGCGCGTCAGGCCGGCCATGAGGCGGCGAGTCCGGGCAGGGCTACTCGACGAGGCGCCGCGGCGGCACCAGCCGGGCCACGAGGCGGGCACCCTCGTAGCTCGCCAGGCGCTGCTCGCCGCCTCCGCGAACGACTCTGAGTAGCGTCACCTCCTGCAGCGTCGTGTCGCCGCTGGAGGTGATCCGGAAGTCGCCGAGGATCCCGTCGGTCGTCCGCGCGGCGAGGAGCTGCCGACGGACGGACTCGCGGCTGCCGTCCGAGCGGGCGATCGCTGCCAGCAGCAACTCGGTCGCCTGGGCGGCGTACACCGACGAGATCTGCACTCGGCCGGCGGGCTGGAGGGAGCCGAACTCACGGACGAAACGCGCTCCGGCAGGGGGCAGCCGCTCGAGGATCGCGCCGGGAAGACTGACATAGGTACCGAGCGCCGCCTCCCCCGCCTCCTCCACGAGGGCGGCGACGGGCAGGAACTGGGGTGCGAGGATCGGGACGCCTGCGGGGAGCTCGTCGCGGAGGTCGCGAATGAGCTGTGCGCCGTTGGTGTAGAGCCCGCCGCCGAGAAAGACGCCGTCCGGGCGGCTCCTCGCGACCGTCGCCGCAAGGAGCCCATAGCCGGGATCCCCCGGGTCCCAGCGACGGTTGCTGACCACCCGCAGTCCCAGTCGCGCCGCCGCGCGACGAAAGTAGACGGCGCGCGGGACGCCGAAGAGCTCGTCGCCGTCGTGGAGCACGGCCAGGCGCCGCAGCCCGAGGCGGCGGGCGAGCATGGCGTTTGCCGCGGCCTCGTAGTCCTCTGTCGGCGAGAGACGAACGTAGTTCCGGCGACCGGTGGGGTACAGCCGCGCCAACGCCTGACGCGGCGCGCGCGGCGCGGGTCTCGTCAGGCCGACGATCGACGTCGTCGGCGAGACGACGGGCAGCGCTCCCCCGGGGCTCGCATTGGCCGCTGGAATGAGGGCGAAGGCGCAACCGGAGTTGAAGGGCCCGACGACTCCGATGACGTCGGGATTGGCGCCGTAGGCCGAGCCGTTCGAGGCGCACTTGGCCGCGTCGAAGATTCCCGTCTGCGCGGTCGAGTCATCGCACGACTGGTAGGCGACGCGGTAACGGCCCGCGCGGAAGTCGTGTTGGCGCAGCACGAACGCAACGGCCTGGCTCATCTGCAGGGTCGGGAACGCACTGCCGCCCTGGAGCGGCAGATCGGAGACGATGAGGACGTCAGACCTCCCGGTGCCGGCGAGCAGCCCGCCGCAGAACGAGTCGGGCATCGGCCGCACGCCCGTCGTTGCGCCGGAGCGAGCAGCCGCCTCGATCCGTCCGGCTGAGCCACCGACGGTGACCCAGATCCGACCGTCGCCCACGGTGAGACCTCGCGGCGTGTTGCCGACCGCGACCGTCGCGCTGATGCTGTCGCTGCCAGGGTCGATGCGCGAGATGCGGCCGACGAGGCCGCTCGCGGCCCAGAGCGCACCCTCACCGAAGGCGAGCTTGTCGACACCTGGGCCGACGGAGATCGTCTTCATGACGAGCGGCGGCCCGGGATCGATGCGCCAGACCACGCCGTCGTACGGCGCGCTCACCCATACCGACCCCGCACCGAGCTCGATGTCGCCGAGCGTGGTGGCCGCTACCCGGATCGGGCGCCCGACCTTGAGTGTCCGCGCGTCGACACGGACGAGCGACCCGTCGGTGGTCAGCACCCAGGCGGCGCGCCTGTCGGCGGCGACTGCCACGGCGCGCACGCCTCCGATGTGCGTGGCTCGTCCAGAGCGTGCCTCGATGCGGGAGAGCGAGGAGTCGGGGTTGAGCGCCCAGACGGTGCCGCCGGCGACGGCGACGTGGTTGTCGACGGCATTGGAGACCGATCCGGCCCCGACCGGCAGCTCGACCGAGGCTCGGACGTCCCCCAGGGCGGGGTCCACGCGGGCGAGGCTCGTCGCGACGGGGTGTCCAACCAGTGTGCCGGGGCGCTCGCCTCGCGCGACCCAGAGCTCGCCGGCTCCGAACGCGAGGTCAGTCGGCGTCTCACCGACGCCGAACTGTCGGACGCGGCGCGTCCCGACGTCGATCTGGGAGATGGTCTGGTCGTCGGCGTTGAGCGCCCAGACCGCGCCACCCCCGAAGGCGACACTCGTGGGCGTCTGACCGACCGCGATCTCGGCCTCCACCTCGCCGGTCTCAGCATCGATCACCGCTACCGAGTTCGCGGAGACGGAGGCTTCCTTGCTCGGGCTCGCGTCCCGCCGTGCGAGCGCAAGTCCCACGCTCCCTGCCGTGATCGCCACCGCCAGGACGGCGGCCAGCCCCGCGAGGCGGAGCCTGGACGCACGCGGCGTGCGGTCTGCGACACGGTGGGCCGGCGGCTCCGGGGGAGGGGCCGCACGCTCGCGCGCCGGCAACAGCAGCCCTTCGTCCTGGACGAGGATCGCCTGCTCGAGCCGGCGGAGCTCGGGCCCCGGCTCGAGGCCAAGCTCCTCGGCCAGTGTCCGACGGGCGCTCGAGTAGGCGGCGAGAGCATCGCTCTGCCTGCCGGAGCGGTAGAGCGCGAGCATCAGCTGCGCCTGGAAGCGCTCGCGAAACGGATGCTCCGCGACCAGGGCCTCGACCTCGGCGACGACATCCGCGTGGCGCCCGCGCAGGAGGTCCGCTTCGATCCGCTCCTCGAGCGCCACCAGCCGGCGCTCCTGGAGCCGGGAGATCGCCGCCTGCGCGAACTCGTGGTTGCTGAACTCGGCCAGCGGACGGCCTCGCCAGAGCGCCAGGGCCCGGGAGAGATCAGCCGCGGCGCGCTCGACATCACCGGCTCCGAGCGCGGCGCGGCCGGCGGTGACGAGATCCTCGAAGCGCGTCTCGTCGAGCTCGTCGCGCGCGACCCGCAGCTCGTAGCCAGCCTCGCGGGTCAGCAGGCGGCCCTCCTCCTCCGGGGCGGCGGACGTCAGTGCCCGGCGAAGACGCGAGACGTAGTTCTGGACGATCTTGGCGGCGGTCGGAGGCGGCCGCTCACCCCAGAGCTCGTCCACGAGCCTCTCGGTGGAGACCGGCTCGTTGGCGTTCAGGAGGAGCAGCGCGAGCAGCGCCCGCTCGTTCCCACGACCGAGCGGCACGGTTCGACCGCCCTCTCGCACCTCGAGAGAGCCGAGCACCAGGAACTCCAGCGGCATCGCGGCAAGTATGGCCCTGTGGGCTCCCGTTGACCGGCCGGTGGGCGCGCGTTGACCCACGCGACGCACCGTGGGCAGCGCAGTGACATTCGACCTGAGGAGGAGCGGTATGACCCGCGTGCTCACACTGGTACTGACAGCTGCGCTGCTCGCGAGCGGAGCGGTGGCCTGCGGCGGTGATGACGAGGGAGACGCCCAACGGGTGTCGGCCCAGACCACGCCCGTGACCGATGAGCTGGTCGGCAGCTGGGAGCGCACCGTGACGCCGGCGGACGTCGAGCGGACGGCGCACTTCCGCAAGCTCGACCCCGGCTTCGAAGCCACGCCGCCCGGCCCCGTACGCCTCGTGATCGACCAGACCTCGTTCGCCCTGATCGACCTGAAGAACAACTTCACCGTCTCGCAGAGACTCACGGCGTCGCCCGACGGCAACTTCGACGTCGCCGACTACATCAACCCACAGCAGGGCGCGTTCTGCGGCCCCAGCATCCCGCAGGGCGCGATCTACACCTGGAGCCGTGACGGCGACACGCTGGACGTGAAGGCAGACAGCGACAGCTGCGCCGACCGCGTCTCCGCCCTCGCCGGCACGTGGCGACACGCCGACTCGTAGCCGCTCATCCGGCTCTCCGAGCGCGCAGTGGGCCCGGGTGCTTCCATCGGCCCGGGCCCGGCTGGAGGCTCAGGCGGCCTTGATGTCCAGGATCTTGAACTTGAGCGAGCCGCGGGGGGCAGCGACCTCGACGGTCTCGCCCTTCTTGTGGCCCATGATCGCCTTGCCGACAGGCGACTCGTTCGAGAGCTTGTTCTCGGCGGGATTGGCCTCGGCCGAGCCGACGATCTGGTACTCGACGGTCTTGTTCGCGTCGACGTCACGCAGGCGCACGGTGGCCCCGATCGAGACGACGTCGGCGGTGATCTCGGACGTGTCGATCACGCGCGCCGCCCGCAGGCGCTCCTCGAGCGTCGCGAGCCGGTGCTCGAGCATCATCTGCTCGTTCTTGGCGTCGTCGTACTCGGCGTTCTCGGCGATGTCGCCGAACTCGCGGGCGATGCGGATCCGCTCCGCCACCTCACGGCGCTTCTCGCCCGAGAGGAGCTCGATCTCCTGCTTCAGCTTCTCGTACCCCTCGGGGGTTAGGACGACTTCCTTCACGTGACCCTCCAAGCCCATAAAAAGATGAACGCGGGGCTAACCGCGGCCGGGAATCGTAGCCCCCGGCGTGACGTGCGTCAATGGCCGGGCCGGTCGGCCTCGTTGAGCGCCCAGATCAGCCGCAACCCGTGCAGCGTGAGCTCGGGGTCGACCGACTGGATTGTGCTCGAATGCGGGGAGATCAGGCCTGCAAGGCCGCCGGTTGCGATGGCGGGCGCGTCGGTCGAGCCGAGCTCGGCCCGGATGCGCTCGACGATTGCGTCCACCTGGCCGGCGAAGCCGTAGACGAGCCCCGACTGCAGCGCCGCAGCGGTGGTCTTGCCGATGACGGTCTCCGGCTCGACGAACTCGACGTGAAAGAGGCGGGCGGCGCGGGCGAAGAGCGCATCCATGGAAATCTCGACCCCTGGCGCGAGCACCCCGCCGACGTACTCGCCGGCGGCCGAGACGACGTCGAAGTTTGTCGAGGTGCCGAAGTCGACCACGATGCAGGGCGCGCCGTGGCGCTCTCGAGCGGCGACAGCGTTGGCGATCCGGTCCGGCCCCACCTCGCGTGGGTCGTCGTAGCGGATCGGGATGCCGGTCCGCGTCCCCGGCCCGACGACCAGGATGGGTGCGTGGGCCCACTCGGCGGCGAGCTCCTCGTAGGAGGCGACGAGGGGAGGCACCGTCGACGACAGGCAGATGCCGTGGACGGCGTCGAGCGGCACCAAGCGCGTCAGCAGCGCGCCGAGCTCGTCCCCCGTGCGGTGCGCCTCGGTTGCGATCCGCCGCTGCTCGGAGAGGCGCTCGCCCTCGAAGAGCCCGAGCGCGGTCTGGGTGTTGCCGACGTCGATGGCGAGCAGCACGGGCGCAGGCTACTGACGCGCGGTCGGGACCGGCACAGGATCGGCGCACTCCTGTGTCAGACACGGCACGGCTCGGCCGCTAGCGTCCGCCCCGGGTCACGAGGGTGGAGACAACCCCCCACCCAGGGTGGGGAGACGGGTCGAAGCAGACATGTCCGCGGCAGACATGGCCCGCGCGGACATGCTGAAGCGGTCAGGCCGTTCGTCAGCGCCGCGGAAGCCCTCGACGGACGACCGCGCGCCGCGTCGGAGAGCCGGAAGCGTGATACGGCGCGGCCCAGCGGTCGACTAGCGCTCCACCGGGCGCCACGGCTGAGCAGCGAACCGTTCCTCGAGCAGCTCGGCCGCCCGGCGGAGCGTCTCGAGCTCGGCGGTCGGCAGGTCGCCCAGCCGGTCGGCGATGAGGTCGACTCGGCGGGCTCGTCCCCGCGCCAGCACGCGGCGGCCCTCGTCCGTCGCCTCGATCAGCACGGCGCGCCCGTCCGTCTGGTGCGGCCTCCGCCTGACGAGCCCCTCCCGCTCCAGCCCGTTGGCGATCCCGCTCATCGTCGCGGAGCGGACACCTTCGGCGCTCGCGAGCTCACCGACGGTCAGCGGCCCGCGGAAGACAGCCACCGACAGCGCGGAGAGCCGCGCCGGGCCGACACCCGTCGCACCGTCCTCGGAGCGCGCGCGGCGCAGCAGGTGGATCGCCGCCGAGTGCAGCAGGTCGGATACGGCTTGTACTTCTGACCTCACTTTGATAGGTAGGCTACCTAACTACTCGGAGGACAGGAGCAGACGATGAGCGAGGCCCTGCAGGCGCTGTACGCCGGCGATGCGAAGGGAGCACGGGATCTCCTCGGCCCGGACGAGACGCTCTCGGTGTGGGATGCGGCCGCGTTCGGACGCGTCGACCGGCTCCGCGCGCTCGTCACCGACGATCCGGCCCAGGCCCACGCCCGAGCCCCGGACGGCTTCACCCCCCTCCACCTGGCGATCTTCGGCGGCCAGCCGGAGGCAGTGCAGGCTCTGCTCGAGCACGGCGCCGACGTGGAGGCGCTCTCGACCGGGTCGATCGCCCGCGTCCGGCCGCTCGGCACGGCGGCGTTCGTCGGCTCGACGGCGCTCGCAGCCGCGCTGCTCGACGCGGGGGCCGACCCGAACGGACGGGGCGAAGGCGGGTTCACGGCCCTCCACACTGCGGCGCAGTCGGGCAACGTCGCTCTCGCACGCGTGCTTCTCGACCGCGGAGCCGACCCGTCGCTGGCCATGGACGACGGCACGCGTCCGGCAGACCTCGCCTCGGACGAGTCGGTCAGGCACCTGCTCGAGAGGGCAGGCGGGAGCTAGTCGTCTTCGGGTGAGAGCGACTCGCCGATCTTCTCGGCGAGCGCCTCGGCAGTGAGCTTCGACTCCTCGCCCTCGCCGCGCAGCTCCTCGACCGTGACATCGCTCGAGGTGTAGATCTCGGCGCGCGGGATCATCCGGGTCGGGCGGTTCTTGTCCCAGACCCACACGTCCTCCATGCGCAGGTGGAAGAACGGGTAGCTCGGCTGGGGCACGTAGTTGAGGTCGAGCTTGTTGCAGAGATAGGTCGAGTCCTGCGTCAGCACGCAGTAGCGAAACAGGCTGAAGACGGCCGTGTACTCCTTCTTCAGCTGCAGCTCGAGCTCGGCCTCGAACTCGTCGAGCTCGTCGAGGTGCGACATCTCAGCTGTCCCCGTCCACGGGGTGGATCGTGGCCGCGACGGTCACGAGCTCATTGTAGAGCGGCCAGCAGAGTCTCCACAGAGCCGCGCCCGGGAACGACGAGCCCGGGCGCGAGCTCCACGAGCGGCTCGAGCACGAAGGCTCGCTCGGCCAGGCGCGGGTGCGGGATCGTGAGTCCCGGCTCTGCCAGCTGCTCGTCGCCGTAGAGCAGCAGGTCGAGGTCCAGCGTGCGCGGGCCGAAGCGCGGCCCGTCCCGCGTCCGTCCCAGCGCCGTCTCGATGCCGAGCAGCATGTCCAGGAGCTCCCGCGGCGAGAGCGTCGTCTCGACCCGGGCGGCCGCGTTGAGGAACTGCGGCTGCTCCGTGAAGCCAACCGGATCGGTCTCGCGGAAGCGCGAAGTCGCGAGCAGCCGGATGCCCGGCGTCGCGTCGAGTTGCTCGAGCGCGCGGCGCAGCAACCCCTCCCGCTCGCCGAGATTCGAGCCCAGGCCGATATAGGCGATCGCGGCTACAGTGATCAGCGTATGCGACGGGGACAACTCCTCCTCGTCGCGGTGTGCGCGGGAGCGCTCTCGATCGCCGCCGGCGCCGCCGCTTCGAAGCCCTCGGCGCGTGACAGAGACGGGTCGAACGCCGGCACGTCCTGGGCGCTGGTCGGCGCGACGGACTCGGCCGCGGCCCGCGACCTGCTTCGCACGGCTGGCGCCGAGCGCCTCGCCCCGGAGCTCGCAGTCTGGCGCGTGCCCGCGACGCGCGTCCGACCGGTCACGGCAGCGCTCGGCCGAGCCGGGCTGCTGCGCTACGTCGAGCCCGACCGGCCGGTGTCGCCCTCCAGTCTCGGCGCCGGCGATCCTCTGGCGACGCCCGAGCTCGGCTGGCACCTGTACCGCGTCGGCGCCGACCGCTTCACGCCCCCGGGCCCAGGCGTGCCGCTCACCGTTGTCGACTCCGGGCTCGACACGACACACGTCGAGTTTCGCGCCAGGCCCGGCACCGCCCTGCTCAACCCGCACCCCGCGGTGGCGTGGAACAGCCCGGCGTATCACGGCACGTACGTCGCCTCGGTCGCCGCGGCGCCCGCGGACGGCGTCGGGGCCCTCGGCATCTATCCGCAGGCGCTCCTCCGGAGCTACTCCGTCCGGGCAGCGTTCGACGCGCCGCTCACGAGTGACGTGGTCCGCGGCATCCACGCGGCATCGACAGCCGGACGGACGGTGATCAACATCAGCCTGTCGGGCACGGCCTACTCCCGCAGCGAGTACGAGGCCGTCGTCGCGGCCGCCCGCCGAGGTGCGCTCGTAGTCGCCGCTGCCGGCAACGAGGGGAAGCGCGGCAGCCCGCTCGAGTACCCGGCCTCGCTGCCGCACGTCCTGACCGTGGCTGCGACCGGCCCCGACGACCTGCGATCGGCGTTCTCGAGTACCAGCCCCGCGGTCGACCTTGCGGCCCCCGGCGAGAGCATCCCCGTGCAGCATCCGTCTGACCCGAATACCTGGAAGCTCGTGAGCGGGACGAGCTTCGCCACGCCCATCGTCGCCGCCGCCGCGGCCGCCGTCTGGACGATCAGGCCGGACCTGAACGCGGGACAGGTCGCCGACGTGTTGCGCGCCTCGGCGCGGGACGTCGGCCCGCCGGGATGGGATCAGCGCACCGGCTTCGGCGTCCTCGACATCCCGGCGGCACTGATCGCGCCGGCCGGCGAGATCGACCCGCAGGAGCCGAACGACGACATCGACCAGATCGTGCCCAGCCGCACGTTCCGCTCGGGCACCACGCCGCTCCTGACCCGGACGAAGCGCACGGCGCAGATCCGCGCCACGATCGACGGCTGGGAGGACCCGGCCGATGTCTACCGCGCGGTCATCCCTCCCGGGCGCACGCTGACGGTCACCCTGCGACCGAGCACCAACCTGGCGGCGACGCTGTGGGCCCCCGGGACGAAGTCCGTCTTCACGCGCGGCGCGACGGCCACCCGCCAGCGGCTCGGCGTCAGCAACCGCGCCGGCACGCGGACGGAGCGGATCGTGTATCGCAATCGCCTGCGCGCACCGCGCACGGTCTACGTCGACGTCTGGCTCGGCCGCGGCGCCGCACGGCGCGCGAGCTACACGCTGACGCTGACGACCCGCTAGCGCGCCCGCTCGACGACGGCCGCCGACTCGGCCAGCTGCAGCCCCGAGACGACCAGTGCCGGCTTGCGGACGCGAACCCGAACCCAGTCGACGCCGAAGCGCTCGACGATCGCGTCGGCGACCGCGGCGGCGAGCGCCTCGACGAGGTGGTAGGAGCGCCCGTCCGAGACGTCCCTCACGCAGGCGGCGATCTCGCGGTAGTCGACGGCGTCCTCGATCCGGTCCGAGAGCGCAGCGTCGGGCACCTCGAGCTGGAGGTCGTAGCGGAAGACGCGCAGCAGCTGGCGCTCCGCGTCGCCCACGCCGTGGCGGCCGGGCACCTCGAGCCCGTGCAGCTCGAGCGTCAGCGTCATGCGGCCACCACGGCTCGCGCCGCGGCCAGCGCCTCGACGTGCTCCTGCACGTCGTGGACGCGGAGCATGTGGGCGCCACGCTCGTAGGCGGCGACGGCGACCGCGAGGCTCGCCGACAGCGGCCCGCTCCGAGCTTCCGGATCGCCAAGGATGCGGCCGAGCGAGCTCTTGCGGGAGAAGCCGACCAGCAGCGGCCGGCCGAGCGCCCCCAGCTCGCCGAGCCGGCGAACGAGCTCGAAATTGTGCTCGACCGTCTTGCCGAAGCCGATGCCGGGATCGAGCACGACGCGATCCTCGGCGATGCCGGCGTCGACCGCCACGCGTAGCCGCTCCTCGAGGAACGCCTTCACGTCGGCGACGACGTCGTCGTAGCGGGGAGCAGACTGCATGGTGCGCGGCTCGCCCTGCATGTGCATGAGGCATACGTCCACGCCGGTCTCGGCGACCACCCCCGCGAGCTCGGGGTCGGCGCGCAAAGCGGTGACGTCGTTGACGAGCTCGGCCCCGAGCGCGATCGCCCGCCGGGCCACCTCGGCCTTCGCCGTGTCGATCGACACCGGCACGTCGCCGCCGAGCGCCTCGAGGACGGGCAGCACGCGGCGGAGCTCCTCGTCGAGAGAGACACCGTCGGAGCCGGGGCGCGTCGACTCGCCGCCGACGTCCACGATCGCGGCACCCTCCTCGACCTGCCGCCGAGCCGTCGCAACGGCGTCGCCTGGGTCGAGGTTGCTGCCGCCGTCGTAGAAGGAGTCCGGCGTCACGTTGACGATCCCCATCACCGAGGGGCGAGGGAAACGCTCCACGAACGACGCCCGCACGGCAGGAAGGCTACTCGGCGCGCGCGCCGAATCCCGCGGCATGGATGCTCCCGTCGACGCCCGCGGCAACCCGGGCCCGCTCGGAAAGCCGCGCTCGATCGGCCTCTCGATCCTGCTCTTCATCGTCACCTTCGGGATCTACGGCATCTACTGGACGTACAAGACCCACGAGGAGGTCAAGCGCCACTCGGGGAACGGCGTCGGCGGCGTGGTCGGGCTCGTCATCTACCTCGTCGTCAGCATCGTCACCGTCTTCGTGATCCCGTCCGAGATCCGCCAGATGTACGAGCAGGACGGGCGCGAGCCGCCCGTGCGCGGCACGACCGGGCTCTGGAACCTCCTGCTCGTGATCGGGACGTTCGTCTGGTTCTTCAAGGTGCAGGGCGCGCTCAACCGGTACTGGGAGACCGCGGCTTCAGAACGCGTCGCGTCGTGAAGCCGCTCCATTCGAGTGGGGAACGGCGTGTTCCCCCCTCGATGACTCACGGGGGAAACCCGGTTTCCCCCGTGGGCCCCCTCGTCTAATGACGCGCGGAGCCGCGTCGTAGCTGCGGCGGGCCAAGCCCGCCTCAGCCGGGAAGGCGGGCGCGGGGCATGGCCTGTCAATGCGGCGACGGCGCTGCAGGGCATGTCCTTGCGAGGGGCTTGACTCCGCGTCGGCGTCTCGCACTAGCCAGACGCGCCTGCGCGCGTCGTCGCTGCGCCGGGCGCGGCCCGGCTCCGCCGAGACGACCGCGGCGGCACCTGCCGGGCGCGCGCTCGCGCCGCAGGCCGCTCTGCGCGCCCTGCCCGCGGTCGCCACGCTCGCCGTGCCGGCGCCCTCGCGCGGGCATGGCTTGCTCACTGCCGCAACGGCAACGGCTACCTGCGCTACAGCTGCACCGCGTCGCCACGCTCGCCGTGCCGCACGCCCTCACGGGCGCGGGGCATGGCTCGCTCACTGACGCAACCGCAACGGCTACCGCGAGCGCAGGGTCTGTCCCCACGGGGACTGACCCGCTGCCCGCCGCACCGCGGTCGCCACGCTCGCCGGGATCACTCTCGGTGACAGCGCCGTGGTCGGCCCGGCTGCCTCTTTACATGGACTGTCCATGTAAAGACGCGGCGCTCCGTCGGCCGCAGCGTGGTTCGGCCACGCCTGCCGTGAGGCTCACTCCATCGGGAGCTCGATCGCCCACCCCGGGCAGCGTGCGCTTCCCCGCATCGCCGAAGAACGTGAAGCGCTCGCCGCGCTCGAGGCGGGCGGACAGGAGGAACTGACTCGAGAAGCGGGGAAGCTCTGCCGCATCTGCGAGGAACGAGCCGGTTCGCTCCTCCTCGTACCGGGGAGGCCACCGCATCATCACGTCGACCGCGACGAGGCCCTGCCCGTTGTTCCGCATCCACACCGTCATCTCTGAGAACTCGGACTCCCAGCACTTGACGTCGTGCCAGCCGTCGGCACCGCAGCAAGCTCCTCGAAGAACCCGGCCATGTCGTGGAGATACGGGTTGATCATGTCCAGCCCGATCGACGAGCGCTCTCCGTCGATCTCGAGCGAGGCGGTGCACACGAACTCCGAGCGCCGCCTCTGCGCTTCGCTGAGCTCGAGCATGCCCACGTGCGGCGACTCGCGCGCCGACCAGAGCTGGACGGGCGCGCTCACGTCGCTAGATGTCGCCGCGAAGCTGTCGCAGCTGTTCGGGTCGCCGCCGTCGAAGCCTCGGCGGAACCAGCTGCGGCGCTGGTCCGACGAGCCGTGCGTCCAGCGCTCGCGGTCGATGCGCCCGGTCGCCTCGCGCTGGATGCGGTCGTCGCCGACAGCAGCGGCCGCGTCGAGACCCTCTTCCAGGTCGCCCTGCTCGAGCAGGTTCGCCCGGTACGCGCTGTGCGCCCAGACGCCGGCGAAGCAGTCCGCCTGCAGCTCGAGCCGGATCGAGAGCTCGTTGGCATCACCGGGCTTGCGGGCCTGCTCGCGACGGACCTGATCCGAGATCCCGAGCAGGTTCTGGACGTGATGCCCGACCTCATGCGCGATCACGTAGGCCTGGGCGAAGTCGCCGGGCGCGCCGAAGCGGCTGCGGAGCTCGCGGAAGAAGCTCAGGTCGATGTAGACCTTGCTGTCGGCCGGGCAGTAGAAGGGGCCGGTTTGCGCCGAGCCGAGGCCGCACTCCGTCTGGGTGGCGCTGGTGAAGAGAACGAGCGGCGACGGCCGGTAGCGGCGGCCGGCGCCCTTGAAGATGCCGCGCCAGGTGACCTCGACGTCGCCCAGGACTGCCTTGACGAAGTCGTCCTGGTCGGACTCGGTCGCCTCGACACCGCGACCCTGCGCGGGCGGCGCGCTCGGGAAGCCGCCGGGTGCGGGCACGTCGAAACCGCCCCCGCCCCCTCCTCCGCCGAGAAACAGGTAGAGCACGAGCAGCACGAGGCCGAGCCCGCCACCGCCGACCCCGATCGGCAGCCCGGCGCCGCCCATCCCACGGCGATCCTCGATCGTCCCCGACCCGCGTGCCCGGCGCCAACGCACCTCTGCCTTCTATCCGGAAACGCCGCGAGTCAACCTGCCGCCGCCGGCGGCGTGAGCGAGTAGCCACTTCAGCGAAGGCGCGTCTGACTTAGGCCTTCAGCCTTTCAGGTGTGAGCGAGCCATGCCCCGCGCCGGGAGGGCGCGCGGCACGGCAAGCGCGGCGACCAGGGCGCCGCAGTCCCGGCGGAGCCGGGCCCCGCCCGGCGCAGCCACCGCGCGCGAAGGCGCGTCTGACTAGAGCGTCACCGGGGTGCCGCAGCGAGCCGGAGGGGGGAGCTCGAGGGGGGAACACGCCGTTCCACCCTCGAAAGGCGCGATGCCGCGACGCCGAAGGCGTCGCGGCGAGCAGTCACGGCGACGGCTCGGGCTCGGGCGGCGGCTGCATCGTCGCGCCCGGGAGCGGGAAGGGCTTCGGCTTGGGCACGCGCCGCCGCTCCTTCTCCTTCGGCGTCTCCGCCTCGGCAGGCGGCGCCTCGTCGCCGAACACCTCGGCCTCGTCGACGCCTGCCAGCAGCTGCACGAACTCGTCCTTGTCGATCGTCTCGCGCTCGATGAGGATGCCGGAAATCCGGTGCAGCTCGTCCATGTGCTGTTCGAGGACGCGGAGGGCCAGGTGGTGCGACTCCTCGATGATGCGGCGGATCTCATCGTCGATCTCGCGCGCGATCTCCTCGGAGTAGTCCGGCTCTGCCGCCATCTCGCGGCCGAGGAACGGCATGTCATGGTTGCGGCCGAGGACGCGTGGGCCGAGCTTCTCGCTCATGCCGAAGCGCATGACCATCTGCTTGGCGGTCGAGGTGACCTTCTCGAGGTCGTTGGCCGCGCCGGTCGTTATCTCGTGGAAAACGAGCTCCTCGGCGGCGCGCCCGCCGAGTGTCATCGCGAGCTGCTCCATGAGTGCGGTCTTCGTCGTCAGGTAGCGGTCCTCGCGCGGCAGCGAGATCGTGTAGCCGAGCGCCTGGCCGCGGCTGATGATGGAGATCTTGTGCACGTCGTCGGTGTGCTCGAGGTAGTGACCGACGATCGCGTGGCCCATCTCGTGGTAGGCGGTGACCTTCCGCTCGTGCTCGGAGAACAGCCGCGTCTTCTTCTCGGGACCGGCGATGACGCGCATGATCCCCTCCTCCAGCTCATCCTGGCCGATCGTCTTCCTGCCGCGCCGCGCAGCCAGCAGGGCCGCCTCGTTGACGAGGTTCGCCAGGTCGGCGCCCGTGAAGCCGGGCGTGCCGGCGGCGAGCGTGTCCAGCTCGATCGACGCGTCGAGCGGCTTGCCCTTCGCGTGCACCTCGAGGATCTGGCGGCGCCCGTTGCGGTCTGGCCGGTCGACGACGATCTGCCGGTCGAAGCGGCCGGGACGCAGCAGCGCCGGGTCGAGGATGTCGGGCCGGTTGGTGGCGGCGATCAGGATGATGTTGTCCTTCAGCTCGAACCCGTCCATCTCGACGAGGAGCTGGTTGAGCGTCTGCTCGCGCTCGTCGTGGCCGCCGCCGAGCCCGGCGCCGCGGTGGCGGCCGACGGCGTCGATCTCGTCCATGAAGACGATGCACGGCGAGTTCTGCTTGGCCTGCTCGAACAGGTCACGGACGCGCGACGCGCCGACGCCGACGAACATCTCGACGAAGTCGGAGCCCGAGATCGAGAAGAACGGCACCCCGGCCTCGCCGGCGACCGCGCGTGCGAGCAGCGTCTTGCCGGTGCCGGGCGGCCCGTAGAGCAGCACGCCCTTGGGGATGCGCGCGCCGAGCGCCTGGAACTTCTTCGGGTTCTCGAGGAACTCCTTGATCTCGTGCAGCTCCTCGACGGCCTCCTCGACGCCGGCGACGTCCTTGAAGCCGATCTTTGGTGAGTCGGGCGTCATCCGCTTCGCGCGCGACTTGCCGAAGCTCATCACCTTCGAGCCGCCGCCCTGCATCTGGTTCATCAGGAAGATCCAGAAGGCGATCAGGATGATGAACGGCAGCAGCGTGCCGAGGATTCCCCACCAGGGCGACGAGCCGACGCCCTTCGAGTCGAACGCGACGCTCTGTTCCTCGAGCTTGGTCTGCAGCCGGTCCTGTGCCTGCGGCGTCGCGTAGTGGACGGAGGCCTTGCGCTCGTCGGCGAAGGTGACGTCCGCGCGCTGCTTGTTCGGGACGAAGATGACCTCGCTGATCGAGCGCGGCTTGTCCTCGACCGTCGCGATCAGCTGGGACGTCGTCAGCTCTTCCTTCTTCTCGTCGTCCCCCATGAAGGTCTGGCTCGCCAGGTAGACGAGCAGGACGATGACGATGAGGGGGAAGAGCGCGCTGCGGAAAAAGCGATTCACGAAGGCCTCCGTCGCAGGGTAGCAGTGTGGGTTCGTCCCGCCCTGCCTGGCGGTTCACCCAGAATCCCTGCAGATGCGGGGCTTCCGCCTGCCCGGCCGGCTAGATCAGCTCGGGTATGAGGCTCTCGTCGAGCACGCCGACGTAGGGCAGGTTGCGGTACCGCTCGGCGAAGTCGAGGCCGTAGCCGATCACGAACCGATTCGGGATCTCGAAGCCGACGTAGCGCACGGGCACCTCGATCTCGCGGCGGTCCGGCTTCGTCATCAGCGCGCAGACCTCGAGCGACGCGGGCTCCCGGGCCTTCAGGTTGCGCATGAGGTAGGAGAGCGTCAGCCCGGAGTCGATGATGTCCTCGACGACCAGCACGTGGCGGTCGCGGATGTTGATGTCGAGGTCCTTGAGGATGCGTACGACGCCCGAGGAGTCGGTGGCGGCGCCGTAGCTCGAGATCGCCATGAAGTCGATCTCGCAGGGCACACGCAGGTGGCGCATCAGGTCGGCCATGAAGAACACGGCTCCCTTGAGGACGCCGATCAGCAGTAGGTCGCCGCCCTGGTAGTCGCCGGAGATCTCGTCGCCGAGCTCGGCGATGCGGCCGGAGAGCGTGTCCTCGTCGATGAGGACCTCCGCGACTGCCCGGGTCAGCTCGGTCTGGCTCATCTCACGCCCCGTTCCACCCTAAGGCAACCCGTCTGCGTCTCGCACGGCCGTGACCCCGGGTGCGTCGACGATTCCCGGCACAGCCACGACCGCGTCACCGCGCACCACGAGCGGCCAGGCGTCGCGCTCCGAGCGGGGCACCTTGGCGTCCACGAACACGTCCTGAACCTTCTTAGAGCGCCCGCTGAGCCGATCGCCCGCGCGCCAGCCGCGCACGTGGAGGCCGGGCTCGTCGGAGCGGATCGTCCACGGGCCCCAGCGCACGATGCCGGCGAGCGGAACCGGGCCCTGTTCGAGCCAGAGCCGGTCGTACTCGCGTACGGCTTGGACACCGGCGCCAAGGTCGATGCGGTGCGACCCCTCACGAGAGGCGAGCAACGATAACAGGGCGTCCTCGACTCGTCTCGGGAGCCGTCGCCGGCGCGCGGCGGCAGCGAGCAGGTTCCGCTCGGCGGCCGGGTGCAGGCGCCGCAGGAGCGGCAGGACCTCGTCGCGGATCAGCCCGCGCGCCGTGTCCGGGTTGGACGAGTCGACGCGGAACCGGAGGCCTTCCGCCCGGCAGTACGCCTCGGTCTCGTCACGCCAGAGCGAGAGCAGCGGGCGGACGACACCGTCGGCGCGACGGGGCTGGATCCTGGCGAGCTCGGCGCGGGCCGCGAGCCGGAAGAGCACCGTCTCCACGTCGTCGGAGGCGGTGTGCCCGGTCGCGCGGAGCGCCAGCCCCTCCGTGAGCCGGTAGCGGAGCTCGCGCAGCTCCGCCTCGGTGGCGCGCGTGTTCGCGTCGTCCCCGGGGCCGGAGGCCGGCGCGACACTGTCGGGTGCGGCAGCGGCGCTGCGATCCGGTTCCCGGGCACGGTGTGGCTGGAAGCCACGAGCTCGGTGCTCGCGCGTGCCGTCGACGTGTCGGGCGCCCGTCGATGATCTCCGCGCCCAGGACGTCGCGGCAGAAGGCGGCATCCGCCTCGGACTCCGCACCGCGCAGCCCGTGCGCGACGTGGACGGCCCGGACGTCGTAGCCGAGCGCCCCGAGCACGTGCCAGAGGCAGGTCGAGTCCTGGCCGCCGGACACGAGGCAGGTCACCGTCCCGCCCGGCGGGATCAGCTCGTGCTCGCGCACGAACGCCTGGACGCGCCCCCGGATCTCGGCCGGCCCAGCGCTCACGTAGCCGCCGCAGCCCGATGGTGGTGGGCGAGCGCGCCGTGGTCGGGCCGGCCGCCGAGCGCCCGGTCGAGCCAGCCCGCCACCGCCTCGTGCGCGGCGGCCCGTTCCCGCTCGTCCGTCCGCGCGTAGACCGCCTCGCGCACGGACGGGTGGAGAAACGCGTACTCGGCCTCACGCGCGACCGTGGACACCCGGGCACCCTGGATGAGCTCGCGGGCGACCAGGTCGTCGAGCAGCCGGCAGGCGTCTTGCACACCGGCGCCGACTACGGCTCCCACGGCACCCGCCCAGAAGCTGCGGCCGACCACGGCTCCCGCCGCCAGTGCGCGCCGCTGCGGATCCTCCAGCACCTCAAGCCGTGCCGCCACGACGTCCTCGAGCGCCGCCGGCAGCGAGCTCCCGGGAACGTCGCGGGCGAGGCGGGCGAGCTCGACTGCGAGCAGCGGGTTGCCGCCGGCCTGCGTCGGCTCGACCCCCTCGGCGCCCAGTCCCGCCAGCACACGGCCGACCTCCTCGTCGGTGAGCGGAGGCAGGTCGACGTGGGTCACGTTCGGGCGACCCCGCCCCCACGTGACCGGCTCCCGAGACGTGACCAGCACGAGCAGCGGCCCGCTTGCGAAGTCGGCGAGGTGCTCGATGAACGAGACGACCGGGGGAGGCGCCCACTGGGCGTCCTCGAGCAGGCACACGGCGGGGCGCTGCATCGCGCCGAGCACGAGGTAACGCAGCCAGCCCGCCAGCTGCGGCTCACCCTCGGCGTCGGTGCCCGCGAGCGGCGCGAGCGCAGATTGGAGCCGCTCGCGCTCCGCGTCGTCGGTCGTCACCGCTCGGACGACGGCCGCAAGCTTCTCGGCGGCGTCCTCCACCCCGTCCGACTTGAGGATCGCGGCGGCGTTCTTGACGAGGTCGCCGAGCGCGGAGAACGCGAGCCCGCCGTACGGCAGCGACTGGCCGCGATGCCAGAGCACGGACTCCTCGGCGGCGGCTGCGTAGCCGCTGAACTCGGAAACCAGACGGCTCTTGCCGGTGCCCGCCGGCGCCGTGAGCACGACCACCTGCGGCGTGCGCTCGTACAGCACGCGGGCGAGTGTCCCCTTCAGCAGCGAGAGTTCCTGGCCCCGGCCGACGAACGGCGGCTGACGCACCGCCGCCTGCGCCAGAGAGCCGTTCTCCCTGGCAGCGAGCGCGCGGAAAACCGCCAGCGGCTCCGGCTTGCCCTTCGCGTGCAGCGGCGGCAGCGCCTCGTAGTCGACGAAGCCGGCCGTCGCGGCCTGCGTCGACTCGCCGACGACGACCGCTCCGACCGGCGCGGCACCGAGCAGACGAGCGGCCGTGTTGACGGCGTCGCCGGTGACGAGCCCCTCCCCCTCCTCGAAGCGCGCCTCGAGCGCGACCGCCGCCTCGCCCGAGTTCACCGCCGCGCGCACCGCAACCTCCCGGAAGGCGTCGTCCTCGTTGAGCTCGACCACCACGGCCGGCAGCCGCAGCGCGGCGCGGACGGCGCGCTCGGCATCGTCCTCGCGGGCGACCGGCGCGCCGAACACGGCCATGACCGCGTCGCCGACGAACTTCTCGACGCTGCCGCCGTAGCGCTCGATCTCCCGCTTCATCGCCACGAAATAGGGGCGCAGCAGCCGGCGCATGTCCTCCGAGTCCGAGCTGTGCGATCGGAGCGAGAAGTCGACGAGGTCGGCGAACAGGATCGAGACCTGGCGCACTTCCTCGGCGCCCTCCGGCTCGGCCTCGTCGATCGGCGCCGACGTGCCTGTCGCGGCTCGCCGACGGCGGGCGGCGGGTTGCCACGCAGGTGCCGGCTCGACCTGGCCCGGCAGCTCGACCGGGTCGAGCGCCTCGTAGCGGAAGCGCGCGCAGGTCTGCTCGTAGGTCGTCTGGCACACCGCAACGCCGCCCGGCACTGCTGCGCTCTGGAGCTTGCCGGCGACGTTGACGACGTCGCCCGTGACGACCCCCTCGGCGTGGCCGTCTCCCGTCACCTCGACGACGTCCGAGTTGACGCCGACGCGGACGGCCAGGTCGAGCCCCTGGGCCGCGTTGATCTCGTCGACGAGCTCGGGGATGCGCAGGGCCACGCGGACGGCCCGCTCGGCGTCGTTGCGATCGGCGCCCTCGGCTCCGAACACGGCGACGACGGCGTCGCCGATGAGCTTCTCCACCCGCCCGCCGCGGCGCTCGACCTCGTGCTTGACGCGCGCGTGGAACGGGCGCTGGATCGCGCGGATCGCGGCCGGGTCGGCCGCGTGCGAGCGCGACGTGAAACCGACGAGGTCGGCGTAGATGACCGAGACGAGCGCGCGCCCGCTGTCCATCGCGGACATTGTCGTGGCCACGCGCCTACGAGTCGAACGCGCCGGGCACGTGACCCGGCGGGTGCGGCGACTCGCGCGGCAGCGGGCCCTCCGGGACCCGGTTGCGGTGGAGGTACGAGGCAAGCTCCAGTAGCGCCCAGCGGCCGATCCAGGCCGCGAGCGCGAGGCCGAGCAGCGCTACCAGGTCGGGGCGGCGCACCAGGCCTCGAGTCGCTCGACTGCGCCCCGGAGCTCCGCCGCCGAGACCGCATACGGGTGCGCGTGGCGAACGAGCTCGGCGCGCGGGGCCGGGTCGACGCCGCGGAGAGCGGCCAGCACGTAGGCGACAGGCAGCGAGTGGGCGACGGCGACGAGGTGCTCCTCGGGTCGCTCGAGCAGCCGGCGAAAGCCGGCGGCGTAGCGGGCGACGATGGCTCGGCGGCTCTCGCCGCCGCCCGGCGGCGCATCGCCGGACCCGTGCGCCGACGCCCACGCGCGGTAGTCCTCGAGCAGGCCGCCCTCGTAGCGGCCGAAGCGCGGGTCGTTGAGCTCGGGCCAGACCTCGAGCGGGATGTCGCGCCCGGCCAGCGCGAGCCCGGCCGTCCGCCGGGTGCGCTCGAACTCGGACGTCACGCAGAGGTCGATCGGGACGCCGGCGAGCCGCTCGCCGAGCCGGCGTGCCTGCTCCTCTCCCTCGGGCGAGAGCGGACACGGCGAGGCCGGGTCGCCGTTCACCGACCCGCGCAGGTTGGCCTCCGTCTCCGCGTGACGGACGAGGAATCCCGACTCCACGGCGCCAAGAGTAGAGTCGAGGCGTGGGCGAGCCCCGCAACGAGCGCACCGCCCCCGAGCTGCCGCCGGCCGAGTTCCGCGAGCTCGGGCACCGGCTGGTCGACGACATCGCCGGTCTGCTCGAGCAGCTGCAGAGCCCGTCGGAGCTGGCGGTGACGCCCGGCCGGTCGACGGCCGAGGTGCAGGCCGCGCTCGGTGCCGATGCGCCGCTGCCGGAGCACGGCGCCGACCCAGCTGCTGTTCTCCGCGACGCGACCGACCTCCTCTTCGAGCAGTCCCTGTTCACGGGTCACCCCCGCTTCATGGGCTACGTGATCGGCGCGCCGTCACCGCTCGCCGCGCTCGCCGACCTGCTCGCAAGCGCAGTCAACCCGAACCTCGGCGGCTTCACGCTCTCGCCGGTCGCGACGGAGATCGAGCGGCAGACGGTGCGCTGGCTGGCCGAGCTCGTCGGTTACCGCCCCGACTGCGGCGGCCTGCTCGTGAGCGGCGGCAACATGGCCAACTTCGTCGGCTTTCTCGCCGCGCGGCGTGCAAAGGCGCCGTGGGACGTGCGCGCGCAGGGAACGGGCGCCGGCCGCCTGCGCCTCTACTGCTCGGGCGAGACACACACGTGGGTGCAGAAGGCCGCCGACATGTTCGGGCTCGGAACCGAGGCGATCCACTGGGTGCCGACCGACAGCGACCTGCGCCTCGACGTCGACGCGCTTCGGGACGCGATCGGCGCCGACCGGGCGGCCGGCGACGAGCCCTTCCTGGTGATCGCCTCGGCGGGCTCCGTCAGCACGGGCGCCGTCGACCCGATCGCGGCCATCGCCGAGCTCTGCCGGGCCGAGGATCTCTGGCTCCACGTCGACGGGGCCTACGGAGCGCTGGCGGCGGTCGCAGCCGAGGCTCCCGCCGATCTCCGCGCGCTCGACGAGGCCGACTCGCTCGCGCTCGACCCCCACAAGTGGCTGTACATGCCCGCCGAGGCCGGCTGCGCCCTCGTCCGGGAGCGCGACCACCTGCTCGCGGCGTTCGACTACACGCCGCCCTACTACCGCCTCGACGAGGAGGAGCTCCACTACTACAAGTACGGCCCGCAGAACACCCGCGGCTTCCGCGCGCTGAAGGTCTGGCTCGGGCTGCGCCACCTCGGTCGCGCCGGCTACGCGCGGCTGATCGAGGAGGACATCGCGCTCGCACGGCACCTGGACGCCTGCGTCGACGCCGAGCCGGAGCTCGAGCGCGGCCCGGGCGGGCTCAGCATCGCCACCTTCCGCTACGTGCCCGAGGGCGTGACCGACGAGGAGGAGCTCAACCGCCTCAACACCGAGCTCGTGACCGGGTTGCAGCAGGGCGGCGAGGCGTTCGTCTCGAACGCGGTCGTAGACGGCCGCTACTGGCTCCGCGCCTGCGTCGTCAACTTCCGGACGACACGGGCCGACATCGAGGCGCTCCCCGGGATCGTCCTCAGAACCGGCGCGTCCGTGGCGGCCCAGGCGATCGCGTCGGGCTGACGCGGCGCCTGCGTTTAGTCCAAGGCATCAAGCTGACCTGCGAGCGGCGACGAGCTCGTTCGCAGGCTGAGGCCGGCAGGTGCGCCATCGCTCGCTCGCCATTGGACGATCGCGACCTTCGGACAGCGCTCTGCGTGAGTCGACCGCGTACGGAAGCCTGACCCCGCGAGGTGAGGAACAGGCTTCAGCCTGCCCCTCGAGCTAGCGCTCTCCGAGGCGCGGGCGAACGATTCGGCCCGGCCCCGGTGCCGGCTAGAACAGGATCGAGCGGTAGGTGTTCGTCCGGCGCATGCCGATCGCCTCGTAGAGGCCGATCGCCGCCTCGTTGTCGCTCCGCACGAACAGGCAGACGGTCGGCACCTGCTCGAGCAGGAGGCGGCAGAGGTCGAGCATCCCCCGCCTGCCGTAGCCGCGCCCACGCGCCGCCGGGTCGACCCACACCTGCTGGATCTGCACCGCGCGCGGCGTCCACGCCGAGGCCTCCGCCTTGAACAGGATGGTGCCGTCCTCGAGCCACACCCAGGACCGCCCCTCCTCGATCTGCGTCTGCGTGCGCCAGCGAAAGGCGTCGCCGTCCCGGACGAGCGGGTCGACGCCGAGCTCCAGCGCGTGGGCCGCCGCGCACGCGGGCACGAGCCGCCCGAAGTCGGCCATCGTCGCGGGACGAAGCCCCGTGTCGGCGGCCGCCGGCGCCTCCTCGATCACGAAGACCGGCTGGCCTGGCCTGTCCTCACGCGCGGCCGGGAGCACGTCGCGCGCCACCGCCCAGAGCTCGGAAACTGCAGCCTCCTCGCCGATCAGCATGCGCGCGCCGCCGCCGCCGACTGCATCGGCGAACCCGGCGCACCCGTCGCCGGCAGGCACGAGGTTGGCGCCGAGATGGCACAACGCCTCGAGCCGCCCGCCGCGCTCGAGCCCGCGATAGCGGCCGAGCCGCCGCCGCGCCGCGTCCTCCAGGAAGACACGCTCGATCGGATCCTCCGCACAGAACGCGAGCACCTGGTCGAGCGTCGGCTCCACGAGCTCCGTCACCGCCGGATCGTAGATCGCGGCGGCCGGCCGGCCACACCTCGGCCGGCCGGTCGCCTCGGCGCTCCATTAGGGTCTCGCCGTGCCGATTCACCTGCGCGCCGAGCCGGGCGACTACGCCGAGGCCTGCCTGCTGCCGGGCGACCCCCTGCGAGCGAAGTACATCGCCGAGACATTCCTCGAGGACGCCCGCGAGGTGAACGGCGAACGGGCGCTCTACGGCTACACGGGCCAGTACCGCGGCCGCCCCGTCTCGGTGCAGGCCTCGGGAATGGGCTGTCCCTCGGCGGGAATCGTGATCGAGGAGCTGATCCAGCTCGGCGTCAAGCGGATCCTGCGCGTCGGCACGTGCGGGGGGCTCCAGTCCGACCTTGCGATCGGCGACCTCATCGTTGCGATCTCGGCCGTGCCCGCCGACTCGACAGCAACGCATCTGATCGGCGGCGAGCCGCATGCGCCCACCGCCGACTGGGAGCTCGTCCACGGCGCCGTCCACACGGCCAAGGAGCTTGGCAAGAAGGTGCGCGTCGGTCCGATCGTCTCGAGCGACGTCTTCTACAACCCGGACAGCGGCCAGTACGGACGCTGGTCCGACCGCGGCATCCTCGCCGTCGAGATGGAGGCGGCGATGCTGTACACGGTCGGGGCGCTCCGCAAGATCCAGGCCGGCTGCCTGCTGATCGTCAGCGACGTCGTCGTCGAGGGCGAGTTCGTGCGCATCTCGGACGAGGACATGCGGCGCGCAGTCGACGAGATGACCGAGCTGGCACTTGCCACCGTGACCGCGCCGGAGAAGGGCGGCCACCGTGGCTAGTGCCGAGCGCGAGCGCGCTCTCGACGAGGCACGCGCGGCGCTGCACGCTTCCCAGCTCGCCGTCCCCGACTAGCGGCTGGAGCACGCCGGCGTCCAGGCGGATGAGCCAGCCCCCCGACTCAGCGGCGAGCCCTCGGTCGAGCCACGCGGGCGGGCGAACCGTCTTCCTCGTCAACCCCGCGTCCGGCGGCGGTGCCACCGCCCGCCGCTGGCCCACGCTGGAGCGCCAGGCCCGGGACCTCGGGCTCGAGCCCGAGGTCGCGATGAGCGCCGGCCCCGGGCAGCTCGCCGAGCTCGCGCGCCAGGCAGCGGAGGACGGCGCTGCGCTGGTCGTCGCCGTCGGCGGCGACGGCACGGTGCACGAGGTGGCGAACGGGCTCCTGCGCGCCGGCCGCCGGCCGCTCCCCGACCTCGGCCTGGTGGCACGGGGCACCGGCGACGACTACGCACGCGCCCTCGGCATCCCCACCGACGACCCTCAGGCGCTGGCGATCCTGCGCGACGGCGCCGCCCGGCCCGTCGATGCCGGCCTCGTCTCCTACCGGCGCGACGACGGCGCCGACGGTAGCGCCTACTTCGTCAGCATGGCCGGCGTCGGCATGAGCGGGGCGGTCGCGGCGCGGCTCAACCGATCCTCGAAGAGGCTCGGCGGCAAGGTCGCCGGGCTCGTGTCGACTTTCGCGGTCTTCGCGCGCTGGACGAACGTGCCGCTGCGCGTCTGCGTCGGCGACGAGCGCCGCGAGGGGCTGATGGAGGACGTGCTGATCGGCAACACGGAGTTCCACAACGGCGGCATGCGTCTCTGTCCTGGAGCGCAGCCCGACGACGGACTCTTCGACGTGCTCCTGATCGGCGACGTGACCAAGGTCGACCTCGCGCGGACGCTGCCGAAGCTCTACCGCGGCACCCACCTCCCCCACCCGAAGGCGGAGCTGTTGCGCGGCGCGAGCGTCACCGTCGACTCCGCGACGCCGCTGCCGATCGAGCTCGACGGCGAGCAGCCGGGCACTACGCCGGTCTCCTTCGAGAACGTCCCCGGCGCGCTCCGCGTGCGAGTGCCGCGCTAGGAGGAAGTCTCTTTCGGCGCCGGCTTGCGGGCGCCGGACGAGCGCGAGCGGCCAGCCGACGCCGACCGAGGCTTCGGCTTGGCCTTCGCCAACTCGTCGACCTTCTTCTCGAGCGCAGCCAGGCGCCGCTCGACGTCCTCGAGCCCGCGCAGACGCTTCTGCATCTCGTCCATGCGGTCGCGCATCGCCCCGAAGGCGCCGGTCAGCCGGGCTGCCCCGGGCATCTCCCCGACCTTCGCGATCGCCTCCTCGCCGGCGTCCGAGAGACGCGCGAGCAGATCCTTGCGCTGAGCCATGCAGAGACCTTATCGCCCCGGCTCCTTAGCTGTGGATGGTGACGGGCGTCCCCGCGGGCGTCGCCTCGAACAGCTTCAGCAGGGTGCGGTTGTCGACCCGGATGCAGCCGTTCGAGCGCGCGAGCCCGATCGTCTGGGGATCGTCGGTGCCGTGGATCGCGATCGGGCCGCCCTGCGCCCAGGTGGTCAGCACCTCCGAGAACGCGGACACGCCGAGCGCTGCGGGCCCGTGCGGCCCGCCGGTGCGCTCCGGGATCAGCCGCTGGTTGACGTAGAAGCGCCCGGTCGGAGTGGGCGTGCCCGGAGCGCCGACGGCGACGGTGACCCGTAGGCGCAGCCGCCCCCGGTCGTACAGGCGCAGCGTGCGGCGGGAGACGTCGACCACGATCCGGGTGGTGACCGGCTCGAGCGTGACGGCCGTGGCGGGGATCCAGCCGGTGCGCCCGTTCGGGGGGACCGGGAGCTGCACCTGGTACCAGGCCACCCGGCACGAGGCGTCACGAGCGCGCTGCCGAACGGCGAAGAGCGTCGGGTAGTCGTTGATGTTCGCGCGGCCGAAGCGGGCGACGACCCTGCCGCCAAGGCGGTCTCGCGCGGCCAGCGGGCCGGTCGCGAGCGCCACCCACGTCCGCCGCGCCGTCCCCACACGTTCGCGAGCCCCGGCGACGCAGACGCCACCGGTGGCGGCGTGCGGCCGCTCGCGCTGACCATCCGGCGCCGCTGTGCCGGCGGTGGCCGAGGGCGCGCCTGCCGGCGCCGACGCCGCGGCTGCGGCCAGCAGCGCAACGCCGCCCACCCCGAGTGCCCTCCGGACTTTCACAAGATTGCGGCAGATTTCACTCAAGCAACTCCTTGCGTAAGCCGACGTCATATCTATCGTGAGACCTGTGGGCAAGACACCGGTGAGCATTCACCGCCACACAGAGGTCAAGGAGCACCTGCTCCGCCAGCGCCAGGGCGTCCCGTACGAGGTCGAGCGCACACTGTGCGCCGCCTGCCGCCAGGTGCTGGCCGAGCGTGCGCTCCGACGCGCCGCGGCGTGACGCTCGCCGCGTCGTCGTCGCCGGCACGGCGCGGCGAAGACGCGGCATCGCTCTTTCGAGTGGGGCGAGAGCTGGTCCCCCCTCTAGCTCTCCCGTTTCGCTCGCCTGATCACCGTGGAGACGTGCTCGTCAGACGCGCCTGCGCGTGCGGCGGCTCCAGCCGGGCGAAGCCCGGCTCCGCCGGAGACCCTCGGTTCGCCACGCTGGCGTGGCGCGCGTCTTTCGGCGACGGGGCATGCTCGCTTGCACCCGCCACCACCCCTCCGACCCCCTGAACGGGCAGGACGCGCGTAGCGACACTCCGGTTCCCCCCGGCACCTCGGTCGCCGCGGCTGCCACGAACGTCAGCCCTTGCAACAGACTGGTACAAGCACCTCGGCTCGGCGGATGCCCGGCTTCGCCGGCTGCAGCTCCAACGCGCGCGGGTGCCTCGGCGTCACCTACGGAGGCGCTCGAGGGGAGCCGGACACAGCTCCGGCTCCCTGGTCGAGACGGCTTGCAGGCTTACACCGCTATGGCTTCCCGCTCCATCTCCGCGCGGTAGCCGCCCGAGCGGGCGACACCGTTCAGCCGCGCCCGGTGCAGGTACGCCTGCTGGGCCGGCCGCGACGTTGCCCTGCTCGCCGCCCCACGCCTTCAGCGCCGGCGCCTGGAGCGCGCGGCCGTACGAGAAGGACAGCTCCCACGGGTGCGGGCCGCTCGCGTTCATCGCGCTGAGGTGGGCCGTCGCATCCTCGTCGGACTGGCCGCCCGAGAGGAACACGATCCCGGGGACCGCAGCGGGCACGTGCCGCCGGAAGCAGCGCAACGTTCGCTCGGCCACCTCGTCGTGCGACGCCTGCTCGGAGCACGCATAGCCCGACAGCACCATGTTCGGCTTCAGCAGCATCTCCTCGAACGAGACGCGCTGGTCGCGCAGCTCCGTGAAGACGGCGTGCAGCGTCCGTGAGGTGACCTCGAAGCTCCGCTCGATCGTGTGGGTGCCGTCCATCAGCACCTCCGGCTCGACGATGGGCACGAGGCCTGCTTCCTGCGACAGCGCGGCGTACCTGGCGAGCGCATGGGCGTTCACCCAGGTGCAGTACTCGCTGGGGATGCCGTCGCCGATCGAGATGACAGCGCGCCACTTCGTGAAGCGCGCGCCGAGGTCGCGGTACTCCTCGAGCCGTCCACGGAGGCCGTCGAGCCCCTCGGTGACCGTCTCGCCCGGCGCGCCGGCCAGCGGCTTCGCTCCCTTGTCGACCTTGATGCCGGGGATCACGCCCTTGGACTGGAGAAGCTTCGGGAACGGCGTCCCCTCGAGGCCCTGCTGGCGGATCGTCTCGTCGTAGAGGATCACGCCGCTGATGTGCTCCTCGGCGCCCCCTGCCGTGAACAGCAGGTCGCGGTAGGCACGCCGGTTGTCCTCGGTCGACTCGACCCCGATCGAGTCGAAGCGCTTCTTGATCGTCCCGTCGCTCTCGTCCGCAGCCAGGATGCCCTTCCCCGGCGCCACGAGCGCGCGCGCAGTCTCGCTGAGCTGGCTCATCTGTCCTCCTTCTCGAGTGCCTCTATCTTGGCCTATTCCCGCTCGGCGCGCCCCTATGCGAGCGCGGCCGCGACTGCCGGCAGCACCTCGCCCGCGCGCCCCTCGATCCGCAGCGACGCCCGACGGTCCCACGCGGTTGGCCCGCGGTTGACGACGGCCAGGCTCCCGCCGCCGCGGAGCGTTGCCGAGGGCAGCTCGGCCACCGGGTAGACCTCGAGGGAGGAGCCGACGACGAGGAGCAGCCCGGCACCGGCCGCGAGCTCGGTGGCGCGGTCGATCGCCGCCGGGGGCAGAAGCTCGCCGAAAAAGACGACGTCGGGCTTCAGCACCGCGCCGCAGCGGTCGCAGCGAGGCACCCCGTCCCGCTCGAGCGCTGGGAGCACGTGATCGAGCTCGTAGGCGGCCCCGCAACGGGAGCAAGACGAGGTCTGGATGGAGCCGTGCACCTCGATGACGTCGCGACTACCCGCACGCGCGTGGAGCCGGTCGATGTTCTGGGTCACGACCGCCTGGACGACACCGGCTCGCTCGAGCTCGGCCAGCGCGTGGTGGGCCGGGTTCGGCTCCGCCTGCGTGAGCATCGCGAAGCGCGGCCCGTAGAACTCCCACGTGCGGGCAGGGTTCGCCCGAAACGAGTCGAGCGAGCCGTAGTCCAGCGGGTCGAAGCGCTCCCACAGGCCGCCCGGCGAGCGGAAGTCCGGGATGCCGCTCTCCGTGGAGATGCCCGCGCCGGTGAGCACGACGCAGGGCTGCGAGGCGGCGATCAGCTCCGCCAGGCGCTCGGCGCTCACGCTCGGCGCCGGAGCGCGAGCAGCCCCGCAACCCCGACGACAAGCGCGGCGAGCGCGATCGCGAGCTGAACGAGCCACCGGTGACGATCGAGGAACGAGCGCGTGTCCGCGGGCGGCTCGAAGAGCGGGTTGGCCCGCTCCGGTGGAAGCTGTGCGGGAGCGAGCACCCGGTCAGGACGCTGCGCGGGCAGTCGTGCGAACTCGTAGCTCGGAGCGCCGATCCGAGGCGCGCCGTACAGCGCGCGCAGCGGGCCTGGCTGCCCCGGCTCGACCACGACGGCGAAGGACGGCCCGAAGGTCTCCGCCCGCAGCCCCCGAAGCGGCGCATCGTCACCGTTCTCCACCCGAACGCGGAGGTAGCGCGAGCGGCTGTCCACCGTGATCGCGGCCGAGAGCTCGCCCGGCGCCCGCCGCACGCGGCCCGAGGCGACGGGCGCGAGTGACGAGGCGTCGTCGCCCGCCTCGACCCGCACCGGACGGTCGTACCGCGGCGTGTCGGCGCGCAGCTCGAGCCGGCTGACCGGCACGCCGCGCACGCCGAAATCGAGGAGGAGCGTCGTCTCCGAGCGGCCGGCCGGCGCCGTCGCGCGCAGCTCGTGGCGGCGGCGGACCAGCCGCGGCCGCTCGAGCTCCCCGTAGGCCGTGGCGCCTGCGATCGCCGGCACGCCCTCGGCCCGTAGGCCGAGGAAGCGGAAGTCGGACGGCGGCACGAGCGCGGTCGTGCTGCGGGCTCGCGTCGCGCCGGCGAGGTCGAAGACACGGGTCGTCGACAGCATCGTCCAGCGGCCGCTGCGGCGATCGGCTCCCGACACCGCCACCTCGCCGACGAAGTCGCTGCCGGGGATCTCGAGCTCGATGCGCTGATAGACGCGCCGTCGCTCGCCGAGATCGACGAGTGCGACTGCGGCCGTGCCCTGCCGGCCACGGTTGAGCACCACTCCAGGCGCGACCGAGGCGTCCTCGGGCGCAACCCGGCGCCAGGGAACCTGCCGTCCCCGGGCGTCGACGATGCGCAGGTCGGCGAGCCCGGGCCGCGAGTGCGCGAGCAGCGCGCTGTCCGGCTCGAAGGCCACGCGCCCGCTCGTGACCGCCGCCGGGAGAGCGCGCTCGTAGCGAAACGCGCCCTGGTCCAGGGTCGCCGCGCCGGCCGCCGTCGCCATCATCAGCGCGGCGCCGACGACAGCCGTGACCGCCCGCGCGGCGCTCATGTCTCGTCCTTGACGACCTTGCGGAAGCGGGCGTACGCGAACGCCCCCGCGAGCAGGAAGAGCCCGAGCCCGATGAACGACAGGACGCGGTAGAGCTCCGCGAGCTCGGCCAGGTCGTAGGCGAACACCTTCGCCACCGCGATGCCGAGCAGAGCCAGCCCGCCAAGGCGCAGCCGGGCGACGTCCCGCGCCAGCCCCGCGACGACCGCGGCCAGCCCGGCCGTGGTCCAGAACGCCGAGAGCAGAAGCTGCCCGAGCTGCCGCTGTCCGCCACCCTCGACACCCCACAGGTCGACGATCGCGACGGACACGCCGAACACGAGCGCCGCGGCGGCGGCGGCCTCGACTACCTGGGCCAGATCGGGCCTGGCCTCGCGCCGCAGCCAGCCGACGGCAAGGGCGGCCGCGCCGGCGAGCGCGATCGCGACCAGGGCCTCGTCCAGCTCGGGCACGCCGTACCGGAGCGCCCGCGGCTCGGCTTCCACGCCGAGCGTATGGGCGAAGACAAGCCCCAGATACACCAGGGCAGCGCCGGTCAGCCGCGCCTCGCTCGACGGCAGCCCGTCAGTCTCCGCCGCGCTGCGACGCGCCAGATAGGCAAGCAGTACTGCCTGCACTGCCCAGCCCGCGACGAGCGCCGGCCCGTCGAGCGCGTCGGCGAACGCGAGCGCCGAGACCACGAGCCCGGCCGCGACCAGCACCGACCCGATCTCCCGGTGGAGCCCCTGGCGGAGGGCGACCGCACCGAGTGCCACGTGAAGACCCGCGACGGCGACCAGCCACGCGACCGCAGCCTCGTCGTGGCCGAGCTCGGAGAGGGCTGCATACCCGCCGCCGGCGAGCACGACGACCGCGGCAGCGAGGAGCAGCCACGAGCTCGCCGGGGAGCTCCTCGGTCGTCCCCGCCCGCAGCTCGTACCCGAGTGCCGCAACGGCATAGAGCGCCCAGAAGACGACCAGGGCGGTGAGCGTCAACCAGAGCCGCTCGTCGTACTCCCCCTCGCCCCACGCCACGAGCTGCGGTGCGGACACCACGAATGCTCCGACGGCGAGCCAGTTCCAGCGCTGCCAGACCACGACGCCGACCGTGGCGGTGAGGGCCACGGCGGCGAAGGCGAGCGTCAGCGTGGCCGTGCCCGCGTCGACGAGGACCGGCGCGAGCAGCGAGCCGAGCAGACCGAGCGCGCCGACGACGGGTGACTGCCAGCGAACCGCGAGAGCCGTGGCCGCAGCGCCCACGACGCCGGCCGCCAGGAGCCCCACGGAGGGATCGACGAGGTCGTACACCTGCGTTGCGACGACCAGCGTCGCGAAGAGGCCGGAGATGCCCGCGGCGACTGCGGCCAGGGCAGCTTCGGTGCGGCCCTCCCGCTCGTACAGCCAGGCGCCGGCGGCGACGAGGCCGGCAGAACCCAGCGCCGCAAGCACGGTGCGGGTCGGCTCGTCGATCCAGCCGCGGCGCACGGCCATCGCCAGGAAGAGGACGACACCGGCGAGGATCGCCGAGCCGCCGACCCAGGCGAGGACGCGCCCGCCGAGCAGCTGTTCGAAGTCGAGCGCCTCGCGGCGCTGCGCGACCGCACGCTCGGCCTCGCTGAGCGCCGGGCGAGGGCGCGGCGTGGCCGCGGCGGGGCGCGAGGAGGCGGAGGAAGCCACTGGAGGCGAAGTCGCTCGGGGCGAGCTTGCTGGCGAAGGGCGAGGCCGCTCGAGGCGCTCGAGGCGGCGGTGGAGATCCGCGATCTCCGCCTCGAGCTCGGCGACCCTCTCGGTGAGCTCCGTATATTCCATACTCTGCTATGTATAGCAGGATTGATATGTAGATTGCAACCCTGCGGTCGTCTCCCCGTCGACGGCAGTCGCCACAGCTCAAGCGCTAGATGCCGGCAGCGTGGCCGTCGCCGCGGCCGTCCGAGCCTCCGACCAGGCACTCGCCGAGGTCGAGGATCATCTGGCCGACGCCGAAGCCGCCCGGCTCCTCGGCGCGCACGACGCGGTGCCCGCGGCGCTCGAGCGCCTCGGCGTGTTCCCAGAGGCCCGGCTCGAGGGCGACCGTGCCGTCGGAGTCGAGGCGGAAGCGGGCGCGGTCGAGCGCCGACTGCGGGTCGAAGCCGAGCCCGGTCACCGCGTCGACGACCTGCAGGTGACCCTGGGCCTGCATGTGGCCCCCCATGACGCCGAACGGCGTCGCCCGATTCCCGTCGAGCAGCATCCCCGGAATGATCGTGTGGAAGGGCCGCCGGCCCGGCCGGAGCTGGTTGGGGTGGCCCTCCTCCTCGACGAAGCCGGCACCGCGGTTCTGAAGCGGGATGCCCGTCCCGGGTGCCGCGAGCCCCGAGCCAAAACCCTCGTAGTTGCTCTGAATGAGCGAGATCGCCAGCCGGGCGCCGTCGGTCGCGCAGAGGTAGGTCGTGTCGCCGAACGCTGCGCGCTCGCTCGCGAGCCCGGAATCACCCGCTGCGAGCACGGCCTCCAGACGGCCGCGATCGAGGAAGGCGTCCGGAAGCGGCTCGTCGCCGACCACGGCGTACGCCTCCGCCAGCCCGACCGCCGTCGCCCGGATACGGCGATCGAGACGTTCGACGGGATCCTCTGTGTCGTCGTGCTCGACGAGCGCCAGGCCGGCAAGCGCAGCCGCCCCCTGCGTGTTCGGCGGCAGCTCGCAGACCTCGACGCCGCGAAACGGCAGCCGCAGCGGCTCGACCCACTCGGAGCGGTGGGCCGCGAGATCTGTCTCCTCGAGCCACGTGACCGAGGCGATCGCGCGCGCGATCTCGCCGCTGTAGAACGCCGCCGGCCCCTCGTCCGCGAGCCGGCGGAGCGTGCGGCCGAGCTCGGGCAGCCGGTAGCGCGCGCCGATGCGGGGCGCCGGGAAGGGCGCCCGGCCGAGCCTCTCCGCCCGGGCCCAGAGCGCGCCGACCCGCGCCGTCGCGGCGACGCCACCCTCGGCCAGGTCGGCAGCGTGCCCGAGCGCCCGATCGAAGCCGAGGCGGCCGTACCGCTCGGCGAGGTCGAACCAGGCGGCCACCGCCCCCGGCACGGTCACGGAGCGCCCCCCATAGCGATCGACACCGCCGCCGTCGAGCTCACGCGGCGACCGGCCCGACCCGTTCAGGCCCTGCAGGCTCCCGTCCCCGTGGACGATCGCGAACGCATCACCGCCGAGACCGTTCAGGTTCGGCTCGACCACGGGCAGCACGGCGGCGGCCGCCAGAGCGGCGTCCACGGCGTTCCCCCCGGCCGCGAACGCGCGCATGCCCGCCTGGGTCGCAAGCGGGTGGCTGGTGGCCACCATCGCCTCGGCCGTGATCGTCGGGAGCCGCGGGAACCCCGAGCGGGGCCCGCCTCCGGCCCGGAAGAGCCGATCGAAGTCCTGTCTCATGCGCTCGCGCATCCCCTCCGTCGTCCGGCCCCCGCACGTCCATCCCGTCGGCGGCCGGGCCGAGGCAGAGTATGGGCCATGAGCCCGACCGCCACGCTGCCTGCGACATGACCGGCGAGTACAGGTTCCGCACGGAGGTCCGCGTCCGCTTCGCCGAGACGGACGCGCAAGCGATCGCCCACCACGCCGTCTACCTGGTCTGGTTCGAGGCGGCGCGCATCGACTACCTCGCGCGCTTCGACGGCGGGTATCCCGGCCTGCGGCAACGCGGGATCGAAGCCCTCACGATCGAGGCGCACGTGCAGTACGACCAGCCCGCGCGGTTCGACGACACGCTGGTCATCGGCGCCCGCTGCGGCGAGCTGCGGGGCGCACGCTTTCGCTTCGACTACCAGGTCGAGCGCGACGGCCGGCGCATCGCAAGCGGCTGGACAGGCCATGCCTTCGTCGACGCGGCGACCTTCAGGCCGACCCGTGCACCCGCGTACCTCGCCGAGGCGATCGCGTCGGCCGAGGGCTGGTCTACGGGCCCGGCGTCGTCGTAGCGCCGGCGGAGGCGGCCGCGGCCGGCTCCGGCTCGGCCTTCTGCTTCGCCTTGGGCTTCGCGGGCGGCTTCGTCCCGACCCGCACCTCCTGATACTCGCCCCGGTAGGACGAGAACCAGGATGACTCCGAGACGAGCTTGCCCTCGCGGTCGAAGACACGGCGGGTCACGCTCGTGGAGCGCGACGGCTGGCCGCTCTCCTGCACCACCGTCTTGCCCTTCTCGAGCGTCGGATCCGGGATCTTCTTCACGGGCGCCGGCCCGGTGACGACGAGCGGGGCCGTCGAGCTCTCCACGCGTCGGCCCATGGGTGTCCCGTAGAGGTTGACGACGAGCGACGACGAGCCCACGAACGTGCGCAGCAGCAGCCACTTGCCCGTGTCGTTGACGAACTTGAGGTCGAGGTCGGGGTAGTTGACCGTCGCGTCGCGCCCCTGCGGATAGTGGGAGATGTAGAGCGAGTGGTTCGTCCTGCTCGCGATCGGCAGGCCCGCCTCGTAGGCGGCGTTGAAGACCGTCGTCGAGACCTGGCACACCCCGCCGCCGAGGCCGGTCTGGAGCTCACCGTTGATGATCACGGGCGCCTCCAGGAAGCCCTTCTCCGCCGACCGCTCGCCGGTCGTGGTGTTGAAGGAGAACGTCTTGCCCGGGGCGATCAGGGCGCCGTCGACCATCCGCGCGACCAGGCGGACGTTGTGCAGCCGGTTCGAGTCGCCTCCGTAGATGGTCTCGTAGCCGGCCACGAGCTTGCGGATGCCCATGGCCTGCGCCTGCGCGGTCGTCCGCTCGGGCGCAGCGGCGACGACGCTCACGGACGCCACCCGCGCCGTGCGGGAGAGCGCAGCGGCGAGCAGCGAAGCCGAGGTCGCCTCGACGTCGAGCTCGCGGCCAGGCCGGCCTGGCACGACGGCAACGGTGCCGTTGGCCCGCACGGCGAAGCCTGCGTCGACCGGCTCCTGCTCGACCGTCCGGCCGAGCTTCTCGAAGTAGCGCTCGGCTGCGGGGCCGCCGACCGCGAGGCTGCGGGCGCCGTCGGCCGGCAGGGCGAGCAGCTGGGCGACCCGCCAACGCGGCAGCTTCCACCGCTTCTTGCCGAGCGTCAGGCGCACCGGCTCCGAGAGAGCGACGCGGGTGTCGGCGAGCGCAGGTGCCAGCTCCGAGACGGTGACCGCGGGCGGCTCCACCTGCACCGGCAACGGCACGACCTGTGCGCGGGAGAAGCCTGCGAGTGCCGAGACGACGACGCCTTCGGCCGCCTGGCGGTGCAGCGCGAGCCCGTCGCGCTGGCGGACAGCCGTGGGAGTGAGCCCGCGCAGCTCCAGCCGCGCGTCACGCGGCTTCTGCTCGACGGCCCGCTCGAGCTTGTCGACATAGAAGGTGAGGGCCGGCTCGTAGACGCGCGTCGGCGGCGTGACCTCTGCACCGAAGAAGCGCACTCCGAGCCGGCGGAGCCCCTGAACGGGCCCGAAGCCGTCGCCCCGCTGCTGCGCGGCCGCGACGGCGGCGGCCCAGTCGACGTGCAACTCGAGCTTCCTGGCGGTCAGCTGCCAGCGGCGCTCGCCGGCGGCAAAGGTGATCGGGACGTCGTAGACGCGCTGCGCTCGTTCGGCGAGGAGCGTCTTGGCCTCGCCGGCTCCCATGCCGCCCACATCGACGCCGGCGATGAACGTGCCCTCCGGCAGCGTCTCGGCCGAGCCGGCGAAGGCCAGCCCGAGGGCCGTGGCGGCGAGACCGGCGGCAAGCAGGCCCGCGACGACCCAGAGGAGTGCGCGCACGCCAAGGCTGCGCCGTCGGCGCAGCGGCAGAGAGCGGAGCCCGGCCTCAGCATCCACGGCGCGAGTTTAGCCGCCGGGCACGCGGTTCCTCCGTGTTCGTTCTGAGGGCCCTCCAGGCGGCTCCGGCAAGGCGAACGCGGACGGCTCGGAGCCCAGCGGAGACGCACACGCCTCTAACGTGCCGGAGTGGCTGCCGTCCGGGAACGCGGTCCTCTGGTGGGGACGGACGAGGTGACCTTCCGCTACGTCGATCCGACGCGGACGCTCACGTCCGTCGCGCTCGCACACGAGCTCCTCCGGCCCCGGCGCGTCGAGTTCGCGCGCGCGCGGCGCCGCGGGTCATGGTCGCTCGACCTGCGGCTGCGTGACGCCGACCGCATGGAGTACCTGCTCGAGCTGCGGCGGGGAGACGAGTCACGGCTCGTCCCGGACCCCGCCAATCCGCTCCGGGCTCCCGGGCCGTTCGGCGAGAAGTCCGTGGTCGAGCTGCCGACGTACCTCGAGCCGGACTGGGTCTCCGACGACGAGTCGCCTCCCGGCGAGGTCACGGAGCTCTCCCTGCCGGTGCGCGGTCTGCGGGCCGACGTCAGCGTGCTCGTCTGGGCGCCGGCGGACAGCGAGCGCGGCGAGCCGTTGCCGCTCCTCATCGCCCACGACGGGCCGGAGTACGCCGAGTACTCGCAGCTCGTGCGACTGCTCGACCATGCGGTCTCGTTCGGCGACCTGCCGCCGCTGCGCGCCGCCCTGGTGCAGCCGGTCGAGCGCAACGAGACCTACTCGGCGTCCGCCCGCTACGCGCGCGCCTTCGCAGGAGAGCTCGTGCCCCGGCTGGTCGACGCTCTGCCGACGGACGGCTCGCGGCCGGTGGCGATGGGAGCGAGTCTCGGCGGGCTCGCGGCCCTGCACGCGCACTGGCAGCATCCGCGGACGCTGGCAGGCCTGTTCCTCCAGTCGAGCAGCTTCTTCCGGGAGCGCTGGGACAAGCACGAGTCCGGGTTCGAGCGTTTCGGCCGCATCGCCCGCTTCGTCGGCTACGTGCTGCGCGGGCGGGCAGCGCCGCCACCGGTGCCGGTCACGATCACGGTCGGCACCGCCGAGGAGAACCTCGACAACAACCGCGCCGTCGCCCGGGCGCTCGCAGATGCCGGCTGGGACGTGCGCCTGGTCGAGCATCGCGACGCCCACAACTGGGTCTCCTGGCGGGACACGCTCGACCCGCACCTGCCCGACCTGCTGCTGCGCGCCTGGTCGTAGACCACGTTCGCTGCACGGCGGACCTGGGCAGCACGACGCGGGCTCCCTCGCGGATGGCCGCCATACGGGTGGCTGCCCGCACCCGCACGGGCGGCCGGCACCCGAACCCGCGGCCGGCGTCGCGCTGCGGCGCGTCCCGCGACGATTCCGACACACATCCGTCACAGTCCGGCACACATGCGTGCGCTCTTTCGAACTAAGCTCGACGCCGAGCAGGGGGGCGGGTCGGGACCCGTAGTCACACGCGCGCGCGTCATGACGGACGCCGCCGCCGGGTCGCACGGAGGCGTCAGGTGAGCCGCCGCGAGCTTCGCCTCTACTCACCGGCGATCGGAGCCGAGGGCACCGTCCTCGCCTACGGCCACCAGGGCCGCCCGGTGCTCGCGTTCCCGTCCGAGCAGGGCCCGGCCTGGCAGTACGAGGAGCGAGGCATGGTCGAGGCGATCGGCGATCTGCTCGAGGCTGGCCGGGTCAAGCTCTACTGCGTCGAGAGCTTCGACTCGGAGAGCTGGCAGGCGCAGCACCTGCCGCTGGAGGAGCGGGCACACCGGCACGGCGCCTACGAGGACTGGATCGTCAACCAGGTCATGCCCTTCATCCGAGACGACTGCGGCGGCCGCTCCGATGTGATCGTCAACGGGCCAAGCTTCGGCGCCTACCACGCCGCCAACTTCTGCCTGCGCCACGCCGACCTGTTCCCGCTCGCGATCTGCCAAAGCGGCGTCTACGACGTCAGCCGGGTCGGCTGGGGCGAACGGGGAGACGCGCTCTACTTCAACAACCCGGCCGACTACGTCGCCCACTTGCACGGCGACCATCTCGACTGGCTGCGCGGGCAGGCCAGCCTGCTCCTCGTCTGCGGCCAGGGGCAGTGGGAGGACACCACCGGGGCGCTCGAGAGCACCCGGTCCTTCGCCGGAGCGCTGGGCGCGAAGGGCATTCCCCACGAGCTGGATGTGTGGGGCCACGACGTGCCGCATGACTGGCCGTCCTGGCGCGCGCAGCTCGCGCACCACCTGCCGCGCTTCTGCTGAGGACCTCGAGGGCCCGCAGGCCCGTACTCTGGGCATGCGTCGCCGCGCCTTCCTCGCCACGCTCGCCGGGGCGCCGCTCTTGCTCCGTACCGATCCGGATGCGTTCGCGCGCAGGCTCGGCGGCACGGCGCCCGCGCTCGCGCTCGTGACCGCCGACGAGGAGGCGGCGATCGTCGCAGTCGAGCTGCGCACCGGCCGCATCTACCGCCGCATCCCGACGCTGCCCGGCCCTCGCAGCATCGAGACCGTCGGCTGGACGGCCGGCGCGCTCGTGGCGCACACGGCTGCCGGCGCGCTCACGGTCGTCGACGCGGCGACACTGCGGAGCCGGCGCGTGCGGGGGCGCATCGCCGCGCCGCGCTACGTGGCGACGCGACGGGGCGACCGCTACGCCTACGTTTCGGACTCCGAACGGCGCGAGGTGGCCGTCGTCGACCTCGCGGCGCGCGCGATCACCGGCCGGATAGGCGTCGGCGGGCCTGCGCGCCACCTGTCGCTCTCGCCCTCGGGGCGCAGCCTGTGGGTCGTGCTCGGGTCGAAGGCGCACGAGGTGGCGGTCCTCGACGTCTCCCGGCCGGGCCGCCCGCGGCATGTGCGCAGCTTTCAGCCGCCCTCTCTCGCCCACGACGTCGCCTTCGCCCCGGACGGTGCACAGGTGTGGCTCACCTCTGGCGAGCTGGGCGAGCTGGCCGTGTACCACGCGCGCAGCGGCCGTCTCCTGCGGCGGCTCGCCGCGGACGCGCCGCCGCAGCACCTCGTGTTCGCCGGCGGGCTCGCGCAGGTGACGAGCGGCGACGCCGGCCTGCTGCGCCTGCACTCGCTGCGGACGGGCAGGGTGCTCCGGACCGCGCGTCTTCCCCTCGGCTCGTACAACGTGGCCGCGGGTTGGGGTCGCGTCTTCACGCCGTCGCTGTCGCAGGGGACGCTGTGCGTGCTCGACGAGGTCGCGCGGGTCGAGCGGCGGCGCCGCGTGGCCTCGTCCGCGCACGACGCCTGCTTCCTCGTCGCCGCCTGACCTGGTGCGCGGCCGGGCCCGATTGGGTAGAAACGCCGTGTGCGCTCGCACCTGATCGGCCTCCTGCTCGGCACCGAGGAGGACTGGCCGACCGCCTTCGAGCACCTGCTCGCCCGCGTCGGGCCGATCGACCACGCCGGCGAGCGCCATGACCTCACGAGCGAACGGGTCGTCAACGAGCCGTTCGACCTGCGCTACGCGCCGCGTCACTCGCTCGTGATCGACCGGCTCGCCTGGTGGTACTACGTCCCGCGCGAGTGGCTGAAGAAGATCGCGCTGATGGACGACGTGTACCTGCTGAACAACCCGTTCACGTTCCAGGCGATGGAGAAGCACTCGGCCTACTGCGCGATGATGCGGCTCGGCCTGCACGTCCCCGAGACGTGGCTGATCCCGCACAAGGACCCGCCCCGGTCGGTGCGCTTCGAGAGCGCGACGGCGAAGTTCGAGGACATGGCCTCGCGCTACAACGCGCCGTTCGACATCGACGCGATCGCCGAGGGGATCGGCTACCCGCTGTTCATGAAGCCGTACGACGGCGGCCAGTGGGTCGGGGTCACGCGCGTCTCCTCGCCGGAGGAGCTGCAGCGCGTCTACGACGAGTCCGGCGAGCGGCTCATGCACCTGCAAGCGGCTGTCGAGGGCTTCGAGGTGTTCGTCCGCTCGCTCTCGATCGGAGCCGAGACGATGGTCATGCGCTACGACCCGTCGCGCCCGCTTCACGACCGCTACAGCGTCGCCCACGACTTCCTCACGCCCGAGATCGGCTCGGAGGTCGTCTCGATCTCGCGGCTCGTGAACGCGTTCTTCCGCTGGGAATTCAACTCGTGCGAGACGCTCGTCAAGAACGGCGTGGTCTATCCCATCGACTATGCGAACGCCTCGCCCGACGTCGCCCTCACCTCGCTGCATTACTACTTCCCGTGGGCGATCAAGGCGCTCGTCAAGTGGAGCGCCTTCTGCACGGTGACGCGCCGGCGGATGCGCATCAACCAGGACACGCGCACGTACTTCGACATCGGCGACCGCGACGACCTCGCCTACGAGGAAAAACTCGCGCGCTACCACGAGCTGGCCCAGGAGTACTTCGGCGTCGAGCGCTATGTGGAGTTCTGCGCCGAGCACCTCGACCACCTCGACGAGGCGATGGTCGAGTACGTGGAGGGCCCCGACTTCGACCGGCTGCTCGTGCAGACGGTGCAGACGACCTTCCCGGCGCACGAGCACGAGCACTTCGTCGCGCACTACCGGGGCCTGCTCGCCGCCTGGACGCGCGACCAGCACGCCGCCGCCGCGCCGAGCTGACACAGGTCGGCGGCCACGCTCCGCGAGCGCCATAGACTCCAGGCGTGGACTTTGAGCTGACCGACGAGCAACGGCTGATCCAGGACACCGTCCGCGCCTTCGTGGACGAGCGCATCCTGCCGGGTGCGATCGAGAACGACATCGCCCACCGGCTCGACATGGAGGCGATCGAGGGCATGGCGGAGCTCGGGCTGCTCGGCATCGTCGTGCCCGAGGAGTACGGCGGCGCCGGGCTCGACTACGTCTCGGAGGCGCTCGTCTGCGAGGAGATCGAGCGCGGCGAAGCGGCCTTCAGGACGCTCATCTCCGTGCACGTCGGGCTGAACTCGCTCTCGCTCCTGCGCTACGGGAGCGAGGAGCAGAAGCAGCGCTACCTCGTCCCGCAGGCGCGAGGCGAGAAGCTCGCCTGCTTCGGGCTGACCGAGCCGGCCGCCGGCTCCGACGTCGCCGCCATGCGCACGACAGCGCGGCGCGAGGGCGACACCTACGTGCTCAACGGCCAGAAGAACTGGATTTCCTACGCGACCGTGGCCGACCACCAGCTCGTGTTCGCCAAGACCGACCCGGCCGCGAAGCACAAGGGCATCTCCGCGTTCGTCGTCGAGCGCGGCTGGCAGGGGGTCACCACCCGGGAGACCGAGAACAAGCTCGGCATCTGGGCGGGGTCGACCGGCGAGCTCTTCTTCGAGAACGTCGAGGTGCCGGCCGAGAACCTCGTCGGCGAGGAGGGACAGGGCTTCGAGATCGCGATGTACGGGCTCGACCAGGGCCGCTTCACCGTGGCTGCCGGCGCCGTCGGCGTCGTGCGCGCCTGCCTCGAGCGCTCGGTCGCGTACGCGCGCGAGCGGGAGACGTTCGGGCAGCCGATCGGCAAGTACCAGTTCGTCCAGGACATGATCGCCGAGATGGTGCTCGGCTACGAGACGTCGAAGCTGCTCGTCATGCAGGCCGCGTGGATGAAGAACGAGGGCCTGCGGAACACGCGCGAGACGTCGCTGGCGAAGTGGCACGCGACCGAGTGCGCCTTCAAGGCGGCGCACCTCGCGATCCAGGTGTTCGGCTCGTACGGGTACTCGGCCGAGTACGGCATCGAGCGGTACTTCCGCAACGCGCGGGCGCCGATCATCTACGAGGGCACGACGCAGATTCACAAGATGATGCAGGCCGAGCACGCGCTCGGCTTCCGGCGCCTCAACGGCCACACGGGCGAGATGGCGCCGCTCGTGTCGTGGACGCCGCCGGACGCCGCGCGCGAGCCGGCGCGCGCCTGAGCGCTCTTAGCACGGACAGTCCATGTAAAGACGCCCCGGCGGGGAGTCCGGCGTCACGGCGGCCGAGCCGCTCCTTTACATGGACTGTCCGTGTAAAGACGTGCAAACATGTGTTCGTGTCGCAGGAGCCGACAATCCTGCACGCCGACCTGGACGCTTTCTACGCGTCGGTCGAGCAGCGCGACGATCCGCGCCTCCGCGGCCGCCCGGTGATCGTCGGCGCCGGCGTGGTGCTCGCGGCGAGCTACGAGGCGAAGGCCTTCGGCATCCGCACGGCCATGGGCGGACGCGAGGCCCGGCGCCTCTGTCCCCACGCAGCCGTCGTCCGGCCCCGAATGGAGGCCTACTCGGAGGCGAGCAAGGCCGTCTACCGCCTCTTCGAGGACACGACGCCGCTCGTCGAGGCGCTGTCGATCGACGAGGCCTTCCTCGACGTGCGCGGGATGCGGCGGTCGGTCGGAACGCCGCTGGCGATCGCCGAGCGCCTGCGGTGCCGCGTCCTCGAGGACGTCGGCCTGCCGCTCACGGTCGGGATCGCCCGCACGAAGTTCCTCGCCAAGGTGGCGAGCGCAGTGGCCAAGCCGGACGGCCTGCTCCTCGTGCCGCCCGAGCGGGAGCTCGCCTTCCTCCACGCACTACCCGTCGAGGCGCTCTGGGGCGTCGGACCCGCGACCTCACGGCGGTTGCGGCAGCTGGAGATCACGCACGTGCGCGACGTCGCCCGGATGCCCGAGGGGACGCTCGTGGCGATCCTCGGCGTGGCGTCAGGCCGGCAGCTGTACGCCCTCGCGCACAACCGCGATGCACGCCGCGTTCGCAGGCGGCCGCGTCGCCGCTCGATCGGCTCGCAGCGCGCACTCGGCCGCGGCCCCTGGACGGCGACCGAGATCGACACGACGCTGGTGGGCCTCGTCGATCGCGTGACGCGCCGCCTGCGCGCCGCCGGTCACGTCGGCCGCACCGTCGTGCTGCGGCTGCGCTTCGACGACTTCTCGCGCGCGACGCGCTCACACACGCTGCCGGCTGCGACCGGCGAGACGAGGATCGTGCTGAGCGCCGCGAGAGCGCTGCTCGCGGCTGTGATGCCCGTAGTCGAGCGTGACGGCCTGACGCTCGTCGGCATCACGGTCGCCAACCTCGACGACGACGATCAGCTCGTACTGCCGCTGGAGCGTGGCGGCGCAGCGCAGCTCGACGCCGCCCTCGACGAGCTGCGCGACCGGTTCGGCGTGGACGCGATCACGCGCGGCGTCCTGCTCGGCCGCTCGCAAGGCCTGACGGTGCCGCTCCTACCCGACTGAGCCCAGCCCTTCGCGCACGAAACGGTCGAAATGGATGACCAGCTGCTCCGACTCGGCGAGCAGCACGCCTGAGCCGATCGCGCCGCTGCGAACTCCACGCTGGACGCGCTCGACAAGGGCGCGATCCTCGGCGCCGACCTGCTCGTCCAGCTCGAGGAACTCCGCCACCCAGCCCTCGTCCGCGTCCGCCGCGAAGAAGTAGTCGAGCCACCTGGATGTGCGCTCGGCGCCGAGCGGCACGATCGGCCCGATCGACAAGTTCGGGGTGCCCGGCATGACGTTGACGACCGTGTTCGGGAAGAGCAGGTGAAACTGCCCCTGAGCCACCTCCCCACCGGCGAACGCCCCGCCCTTCGGCGACGGTGCGCAGACCTGGCTCGCGCGCCCGGGAGCGGTCTCGAGGCGGTAGCGATCCGCGGCCACGTCGATCACCCGCGAGAAGCCGGGATGGGCGACCTGGCAGTGGTAGCACTCGAGGTAGTTCTCGGCGCACACCTTCCAGTTGGCGGCGACCTCGCTCTCCGTCCGGCTGTGGAAGCGGAGACGGCCGACCTCAATCCCTCCGGCCGCCAGCAGCTCCGGCAGCTCGCCCAGGACGTGAGCGAGCGGCTCGGCTTCCGGGTCGGGATTGACGAAGACGAACGGCCCCCACGTTTCGACCGCCGCGGGGACGAGCCCAAGCTCGTCCTTCGGGAACCCCGGCTCGCGGTCGGCGCGCGGCGCGGCTCGCAGCGACCCGTCGAGGTCGTACGTCCAGGCGTGGTACGGGCACTGGAGCGTCTCGCGCCGGCCCTGGCCCTCGCAGAGGATGGAGCCCCGGTGGCGGCAGACGTTGACGAACGCCCGCAGCGCGCCTTCTCGGTCGCGCACCACGACTACCGGCAGCCTGCCGGCGAGCGTGGCGACGTAGGAGGCCGGTTCCGCCACCTGGTCGGCGCGGGCCGCGTACTGCCACGCGCGGCCGAAGAGGCGCTCCTGCTCGAGGCGCAGCACCTCCTCGTCCGCGTACCAGCTCCAGGGGAGCGAGGCGGGCAGCCCGCCGGCGTCCCCCACGGGAGCGGTCACCGGGTCGTCCGCAGCAGCCACGCCGCGATCGTAGGCGGCTCGCCGGGGTCAGCGGCGCTAGGTTCAGCGCGTGCAGCCGCTCAAAGGCCAGCTCGTCGTCGACCTGACCCGCTACCTGCCGGGCCCGTTCGCGAGCCGCGAGCTCCTACGCCTGGGCGCTCGTATCGTCCACGTGGAGCCACCGGGCGGTGACCCGCTGCGCGCGTTCGCGCCCGCCTGGCACGCGGCGCTCAACGCCGGCAAGGAGTCGGTCGTCTGCGACCTGAAGGCCGAGCCGGAGCTCGTCCGCGGCCTGCTCGCGCAAGCGGACGTCGTGCTCGCCGGCTTCCGCCCCGGGGTCGCCGAGCGCCTCGGCGTCGGCCCGGACGCGGGCGGGGAACGAACGGTGTACTGCTCGGTCACCGGCTTTGGCGCCGACGACACGCTCGCCGGCCACGACCTCAACTACCTCGGCTGGGCCGGCGCGCTCGCCGACACCGCGCCCGCCATGCCTCCGCTCCCGGTCGCCGACGTCGGCGGCGGGCTCGCGATCGTCGCGCAGGTGCTGGCGGCCCTGCTCGAGCGCGAGCAGACCGGGCGCGGCGCCCGCCTGACCGTCTCGCTCACGCACACCGCCCACCGCCTGGTCGCGCACCGCCTCGGCGGCGAGCAGGCCGAGCGCCTCCTCACCGGCGCGCTCGCGTGCTACCGCATCTACGGGACTGCCGACGGCCGCCATCTGACGGTGGCTCCGCTCGAGAAGCGCTTCTTCGCCCGCCTCTGCGATCTGCTCGGCCGCCCCGAGCTCGCCTCCCGCCAGTGGGACGAGGATCAGGAAGCGCTGGCCGCCGAGCTGGCCGAAGCGTTCGCCGAGCGTCCCCTGCACAAGTGGCTCGAGGTCTGCGCGGGCGAGGACGTCTGCGTCGGACCCGTCGCGACGCTCGACGAGGCGGCGGAACGCCTCGGCTCAGCGCCGCTCGGCCCGCCGCCGGGCCTCGGCGAGCACACGGAGCGGTGGCGCGACCGGGCCGCCGCTCAGCCCGGGCGTGTCAGCCCGAGCGCCGCCGGCAACGCGTAGAGGCTCGGGATCCGGCCCTCCCACTCCGGGTGGCGGCCGTCGCGATCGAGCAGGAACGCGCGCATCCCGAGCGCACGGGCACCCGCGACGTCGTCCTCGGGCGAGTCGCCGACCATCGCCGCCAGCTCCGGCTCGACTCCGAGGCGGCCGAGCACCGCGCGGAAGATGCTCTCGTGCGGCTTCGTCCAGCCGTGCGCGCCCGAGGCGAGCGCGGCGTCGACCGGCAGCGCGTGATGGGCGAGGAACTCGTCCAGGTTTCTGACCCGTGTTCGAGACGAGCCCGAGCTTCAGCCCGTGGCCGCGCAGCTCCTCCAGCACGGGCAGCGCATCCTCGTAGAGGTCGAAGTTGTGGTGGAGGTCCCAGGCCCGCGTCATCTCGACGGCGGCCTCCTGCGCGGCTGGGACGACTGCCGCCCATGCCGACGATGATCCGGGAGGTGAACGCCACCCAGACCTCGTCGTCGTGTCGGAGCTCGGGATGGTGCTGGAGCGTCTCCCGCGCGGCCGCCCGCGCGTCGTCGTAGCGTGCCGGGTCGAGCGCCATGCCAAAGCGCTCGCCGAGCCGGCGGTACCCCTCGGGCCCGAGCTCTGGCCCCGGCCGCGCCAGCGTGAAGTCCACGTCGAAGAGCACGGCGGCGAGCCTCATGCGGCCTCCAGCAGCCACTGCGCGGTCTGGAGGTGCCGGTCGGAGTAGCCGCTGCCGAACGCCCAGGCGAGCGTCTGGCCGATCGTCCAGCCGCGCGCCCGCGCGCGGTCGAGGCCGAGGTCGCCGGTGAGCCGGTCGAGGCGCCCGACGACGTCGTGGCGCGAGTGCCCGAGCTCGAACGCACGAACGATTGGGGCGACGCCGAACTCGCGCTCGCCGAGGAGCGGCTTCGGGTCGATGACGAGCCATGGCTCCCGGCCGGCCGCGAGCACGTTCTCGGCGTGGAGATCCTGATTGACGAGCACCTGCTCACCCTGCGTGCCCGGAAGCTCGCGCAGGGCCTCGAGCGCAGCGTCGAGGAGTCGCCGCTCGCAGGGACGACCGGCCCGCTCCCACGCGTCGGGGAGGGACGACAGCCACCAGGCGGCCTCGTCGGCGAGCGTGTGGATCGGCTCCGCGGCGTCCTTCCAGAGGCGAGGGAGCAGCCCGACCAGCACGTCGAGCGCCCGATCGCGCTCCGCCGCGAGCGGCGTGCCCGGACGGCAGCGCTCGATCAGCAGGGCGGCTCGTTCGTCGTCGCGCTCGAGCAGGAGAACGGCTCCGTCGCCGTCCCAGACCGCGAGCGCATCGGCCTCGTGCTCGCTCTCGCGGTCGGGAAAGCGCAGCTTCAGCACCGCCTCCGATCCGTCGGCACGCGTCACCGGGAGCGCCAGCGACGCGTAGGCGTACTCGAAGGGTGGCCCCGCCCCGGCGAGCTGCCACTGCTCCAGGCACTCGTCGCAGAGGCGCGGCAGGTCGGACAGCCAGGCTGAGCCCGACTCCGACCGCTCGAGCCAGGCTAGGCCGGGATGGGCCAACGGTAGGCGGCGGCCTGGCGGTTGGCGAACGAGGGCAGCTTCGCGCGCACGTCGCGCAGCCGGTCGCGGTCGACCTCGGCCACGATCACTGTCTCGGTGTCCGGTGCCTCGGCCAGGACGATCCCCCACGGGTCGACGATCAGCGAGCGGCCGTAGCTGAGCTTCCCCGGCATCGTCTCGCCGATCTGCGCGGCGGCGGCCACGTACAGCTGGTTCTCGACTGCACGAGCACGAAGCAGCAGGTGCCAGTGATCCTTGCCGGTGTAGAGCGTGAAGTGGGCCGGCACGGTGACGAGCTCGGCGCCCTCGAGGGCGAGAATGCGGTACAGCTCGGGGAAGCGCACGTCGTAGCAGACCGACAGGCCCAGCCTCCACCCCGCTGTGTCGGCCGTGACGACGGTGTCGCCCGGCTCCTCGGCGTCCGATTCGCGGTAGACGTGACCGCCGACCTCGACGTCGAACAGGTGGATCTTCCGGTAGACGGCGGCGAGGGAGCCGTCGCGGTCGAAGACGAGCGACGTGTTCGAGAGCTTCGGCCGCCCTTCGCGCCGCTCGGTGATCGAGCCGCCGACCAGGACGACGCCGTGCTGGCGCGCCCAGGCGGCGAGCGCAGCGACGGACTCGCCGGTCTCGAGGTCCTCGGCGGCGGCATGGAGCTCCTCCGGCTCGCCAATCGCATTCCACTTCTCCGGCAGCACGACGAGGTCGGCGCCGGCCCGGGCTGCCTCGGCGACGAGGGCCCCGGCGCGCTCCAGGTTGGCCGCCTTGTCGGCACGGCTCGTCATCTGCACGCAGGCCACGCGGAGGCGCTCCGACATGGCGCGGAGGATAGCCCCGCGGGTGCGCCGTGGACGGCCGCCGGGCGGCTGGGGCTGCGCTACGCTTCGACCCTCGGGGTGTGGCGCAGCCTGGTAGCGCGCTCCGTTCGGGTCGGAGAGGTCCCCAGTTCAAATCTGGGCACCCCGATACGCGTGGCCCGCGACGCCGTGCGGCGTCGCGGGCTCGCTCCTCTGGAGCCGCCCGGCTGCTTCGCGCGGCCCTCTGCGCGGCCGCACGGCACCCGCCTCCACCGCCGCTGAACCGTCACTCTTTCGACCCGCTCTCGCGACAGACACGGCACACGAGCCTCGATACGTTGCCGTCTGAGCAAACAGAGGAGGTGCCGTGAACAGCGTGGTGCTCGTGGGCAACCTGGCTACCGAGGTCGAGTTGAAGGAGGTCGGAGAGGGCCGGAAGGTGGCCTCGTTCCTGCTCGCGATCGACCGGCCAGGGAAGGACGACGGAGCGGACTTCATCCGTATCTCCGCCTGGGAGCGGCAGGCGGAGCTGTGCATGCAGCACCTGGCCAAGGGCCGGCAGGTCGGAGTCGAGGGCCGGCTCCGCAGCCGCTCGTGGACGGACGGCGACGGCAAGCGCCGGTCTGCGGTCGACGTGACGGCCGGGCGGGTGGCGTTCATCGGGGGCGGCGGGCGCAGCGGACAGGAGGCGCCGTTCGAGGCGGCGGCAGCCTGAGCCCGGCGCCCTACAATCGCCGCCGTGGCGCGGCGGGACGAGATCATCGCGTATGCGGACGAGTTGCTCTCGCTCGCCGACCATCCGGACTACGGCCCGATGGGGCTCCAGGTGGCCGGCCGGACCCAGGGTCAGCCGCGTCGCCTGTGCGGTGTCGGCGTCGCTCGAGCTCTTCGAGCGGGCCGAGGCCGCGGGCGCGGACCTCCTGCTCGTGCACCACGGGCTCTTCTGGGACAACGAGTCTCGCGTGATCGACGACCGCCTGCGCCGCAAGCTCGAGGTGCTTTTCCGGGCAGGGATCACCCTGGCCGCGTACCACCTGGCCCTCGACGCGCATGCGGAGATCGGCAACAACGTGCTGCTCGCCCGCGAGCTGGACGTGGAGGTCGAGGGTCGCTTTGCGGGGCTCGGCGTCGGCGGGACGCTGCCTCGGCCGCTCGCCACTGACGAGCTCGCGCAGGTCGTCGCCGAGCGTCTCGGGCAAGAGCCGCTGATCTTCCCCGGCGGCTCCAACCCTGTGCGCAGGATCGCGATCATCTCGGGTGGTGCCGCGCGGTATGCCGCCGACGCCGCCCGTGAGGGCTACGACGCCTTCCTGACGGGGGAAGCGTCGGAGCCGTCACTCCACCTCGCCCGCGAGCTCGGCATCACCTTCGTCGCGGCCGGGCACTACGCCACCGAGCGCCTCGGCGTGCAGGCGTTGGCGGAGCGGCTCGGCGAGCGCTTCGACCTTCCCTGGGAGTTCATCGAGCTGCCGAACCCCGTCTGACGGGAGAGCGCCCGTCAGCGCGCCACGCGCGTCACGAAGCACGCGATGGCGCCGGCGCAGGCCGCCGGGCGCTCGAGGATGAGCAGGTGCCCGCACTCGGCGATCACCCGCAGCTCCGCGTGAAGGGCGCGAGCGTACGCGAAGCCGTCCTCGACGCCGACGAGCGTGTCGTCTGCGCCCCAGAGGACGAGCGTCGGGCAGCGCACGCCCTCGAGGAGCGCGCGGGTGTCCTCGCGGACGAGGGCGCGTCCCGCGGCCGTCACATCGGTGTGCAGGCGCACGTCGCGGAGGAGGGCATCAACGGCCTCCATGGGGAGCGCCGCGGGATCGCCGGTTCCCCAGCCGCGCAGGACGAGCCAGCGCAGCGCCGAGCTCGCGGCGATCGGGCGCCGGAAACGCGCCAAACGCCGCCCCGGCTTGACGACGACCATCAGACCGATCACGAGCTCGGCTACCCGGCTCGACGTGGAGAGGCCGGCCGCGCCCGCGAGCACCAGACCGGCCGTGTCCACCGGATGCCGCGCCGCGTGCCGGATTGCGACGGCGCCTCCGAGCGAGTGCCCGACCAGGGTCGCCGGCAGCATGTCCTCGCGGCGGCAGAGCTCGTGCACGACGTCCGCGAAGGGGGTGAGATCCCGCACGGCGGGAAGCCCGGAGGAGCCGGCGTGACCGGGCAGGTTCGGCACGAGCACCCGAAATCCCCCGGCTGCAAGGGTCGGGGCGACGGCATCCCAGTTCACAGCCGCGCCGCCGAGTCCGTGCAGCAGCACCACGGGCTCCCCCTCCCCCCCAGCTGCATAGCGCACGCGCACGCCGCGGATGTCCGCCCATCGTTCCTCGAGCCCCTCGAGCATCTTTGCGGCCGTCACGCTCGGACGATATTCTTCGGCCATGGATTGGTCGCGGAGGCGGGTCCGCTGATTCCCGCCACGGTCGACAAGCGACGGAACTCTGAGCCCGTCCGGCGAGCGCGCCGGCGGGCTCTTTCGTTCTAAGGAGGAACACATGGCGAACCACCTGACGCCCGAGGAGCTGTCACAGGAGACGGGGCTCGACCGCGAGCAGATCATCCGGGTCTGCATCGAAGAGGGAGTCCCGATCTACCACGGCAAGATCGACAAGACCTTGTTCCAGGCACAGCTTCAGGCGATGGGAGGCTCGACGAGCGAGGTGCGCGCGGCCTAGAGGCCCGGGCACCACGGGTTCGACTAGAGCGCGGCGCGAGCCGCGCTCTACTTCTTTGCGGCTGCCTTTGCCCGGCTCTTGGCGGCCGGCTTCTTGGCCCGCGCCGGCTTCTGCTCGTCCGTGGCCTGCTGCACGCTGCGCCGGAGGGCTTCCATCAGGTCGACCACGGGCGCCTCGGGTACCGGCTCCGGCCGCGTGATCTCCTCGCCGGCGAGCTTCGCCTCGAGCATCTCACGCAGATCGCGCCGGTGATCGTTCTGGAAGTCCTCGGGCACGAACGCACCGACCAGGCTCTGGATCACCTGCCGCGCCAGATCGAGCTCGGCGGCTTGGATCTCCGTTTCTGCCACCGCTTCCTCAATCTCGGCGCGCGAGCGGACGTCCTCCGCGAAGAAGAGCGTCTCGAGCGCGAGCGCCTCGCCTTGCGGGCGGATGAGGCACAGGTTCTCCTTGCCCCAGAGCACGAACTTGCCGATCGCCGCCATCCCCGTCTCCGTCAGCGCCCGCAGCAGCAGCACGTAGGGACGCCGCGCGGCCGGGGCCGCAGCGGGAGCGAGGTAGTAGGTGCGGTCGAAGTACACGGGGTCGACGTCGGCGAGCTGCACGAAGCGCACGATCTCGATCGACTGCGAACGCTGCAGCGCGACCGCCTCCAGGTCGGCGTCCTCGACGAGGACGTACTCACCCTTGACGTATTCCCAGCCCTTGACGAGCTCGTCGGCCTCGACGTCGCGCTCGTGGTACGGGCAATAGCGCTTCTGCTTGATCGGCGTGCCGCACTCGCGGTGGAGCGTGCGGAACGCGACGTCCGACCGCTGCGTCGCGAGCGCCAGGCCGATGGGGATGTTGACCAGCCCGAAGCTGATCGACCCGTTCCAGATCGTGCGCATGGGTAGACCAGATTCTAGTCCTCCGCCCATGCTCCTTCGAGCGAGCGTGCCGGCGCTCTCGAACGACGAGCCGCCGATTAAGCTCTCCTCGTGACCGTCGATCCGTCCGCTTCAACCGTCGAGGCGGAGCCGAGGGGCGAGCGCGGCCGGACGATCGGCCGCCTCTGGCGCGATGCGGTCGCGTCCGACCCGCAGGCTGCCGCCTATCTCGTCGAGACCGACACGGGCTGGGAACCGACCACGCTGGGCGAGGCGGGCCTGGCCGTCGACGAGCTCGCCTGTGGCCTGCTCTCGCTCGGCGTCGGCAAGGCAGACGTGGTCGCGATTATCGGCCGCACGACGCTCGAGTGGACGCTGTTCGACTTCGCGCTCGCCCGCATCGGCGCAGTGTCGGTGCCCGTCTACCCCTCGAGCTCCGCGCGCGACACCCGCTACATCGTCGAGCACAGCGAGTCCGTCGGCGTCCTCTGCGAGGACGAGCACCAGCTCGACAAGGTCTCGGAGGCGAGACTCGACCACCGGCTGACGTACGACGGTCTCGAAGCGCTGCGCGAGCAGGGCCGCGCGTTCAGCAGCGAGCACCCGAACGCGCTCGAGCGAGCCGAGTCGGCCGTCGGCCAGGACGACCTCTTCACGTGCATCTACACGTCGGGAACGACCGGCCCGCCGAAGGGGTGCATGATCCGCCATCGCCACTACGTCGAGATGTGCGAGATCGTCGCCCGGATCGAGAGCTTCCTGATCTCCCGCGACGTCGTACTGCTCTTCCTGCCGCTGGCGCACACCTTCGGGCGGCTCATCCACCTGCTCGGCCCCCGCCTCGGCTTCACGATCGCCTTCTGCCCTGACCCGCTGCGCGTCGCCCAGGTCCTGCCGATCGTCCGGCCGACGGTTCTGCCGGCGGTGCCACGCGTCTTCGAGAAGGTGCACACGGCCGTGAGCGGAGCCTTCGCCGAGTCCACGGGCATCCGCCGCCGCCTCGTCGACTTCGCCCTGCGCGTCGGCAGGGAGGCCAGCGAGCTGCGTCAGGACGGCAAGCCCTTGCCGCGCCGGCTCGCTATCCAGCACCAGCTTGCCGACCGGCTCGTCTACAGCAAGGTGAAGGCCCGGCTTGGAGGACGGGTCAGGCTGACCGTCTGCGGCGGAGCGCCGCTCGCGCGTGAGGTGGCGGAGTTCTTCCACGCGCTCGACATCCTCATCCTCGAGGGCTACGGGCTGACCGAGTGCACGACGGCGTGCGCGGTCAACCGGCCCGACCGCTACCGCTTCGGATCGGTCGGCCCGGCCATGCCCGGCCTCGAGCTCGCAACCGCCGACGACGGCGAGCTGCTCGTCAGGGGCCCCACCGTCTTCGCCGGCTACCTGAAGGACGCCGAGGCGACGCGTGAGGTGCTCGGCGACGACGGCTGGCTCCGCACCGGCGATGTCGGCTCGATCGACGGCGACGGCTTCGTGACGATCACCGACCGCAAGAAGGACATCATCGTCACCGCCGGCGGCAAGAACGTGGCGCCCCAGAACCTGGAGAACGACCTCAAGCGCTCCCGCTTCGTCTCCCAGGCTCTGGTCGTGGGCGACCGCCGGCCCTACGTGGCGGCGTTGCTCACGCTCGACGAGCCGGAGATCGTCGCCTGGGCGCGCGCTCGGGGCCTGTCCACCGGGCTGGCGGAGCTCGCCGAGCACGAGGACGTGCGTCGCCTCGCCGAGGAGGCCGTCGCCGCCGCCAACGAGGGTCGCTCACGCTTCGAGCAGGTGCGGCGCTTCGCGATCCTCCCTCGCGACTTCACACTCGAGGAGAACGAGATCACCCCGACGCTGAAGCTCCGCCGGCGCGCCTGCGAGGCGCACTTCGCCGCCGAGATCGAGCGGCTCTACGCCGGGCCCGAACGGCTCTGACACGCCGATAGCCTCTCCCTAGGCTGTTCCGCCCGTGACGCCCGCGGCCAGGCACGCAGTCTCTGTCCTCCCCACGCTGCTCGTGGCCACCCTCCTCCTCGTTGGCACCGTGGCATGCGGCGGCGAGAGCAGGGACGGCACGACGAGCACCGCGCCCGCCGCCTCGGCGCCGGCCCTGTTCGACCGAGCCTTCATCGACGCGATGGTGCCCCACCACGAGGAGGCGATCGAGATGGCACGCACCGCGAAATCGCGCGGACTGAGCCAGCCCGAGCACGCCCGCCGCAGACGACATCGTCGCCTCGCAGCAGGCAGAGATCCTCGGCGTGCCGGGCCACGCGCTCGGCATGGGCCGCGGCACCGCGGACGACGTCAGTGACGCTTCGGATGCCGACGCGAGCTTCGCGAGGCTGACGGCGCCGCACCACGAGGGGCGGGGGCGAAGGCCGAGCAGGCCCGGGAGCGCGCCCAGCACCTTGAGGGCCGGAGGCTCGCCGAGGCAATCATCGCGTCGCAGGAGCGGGAGCTGCAGGCACTCGAGCGCCACGCGGGCGCTCCCACCACGGCCGAGGCTCGGGGCGCTGCCCCTAGATGCGGCGGGCGCCCACGTACGTGGACGCGTACCAGCCGGTCAACGGCGAGATCTTGACCACGTCACCCGTGTGCGGTGCGTGGATCATCTGGTTGCCGCCGATGTAGATGCCCATGTGCCCGAGGCCGTTGAAGAACACGAGGTCGCCGGGCTGCAGCTCGCCACGCGACACGGGTGTGCCCATGTTGTAGATCGAGACCGTGTAGTGGGGCAGCGACACGCCGACCTTCGCGAACACGTACATCGTGAAGCCGGAGCAGTCGAAGCCGCTCGGCGATGCGCCGCCGTACACGTATGGCACGCCGAGGTACTGCATAGCGATCCCGACGACCCCGCCGTAGCGCGCAGGCGGTGCGGGAACGCCCGTGGACTCGTCGGCCGCGCTCGCGTCTGCCACGGCTGCGGAGAGCGGGTTCGAGACGAGCTGCGGCTCAGCCTGCACCTGGCTCTGCAGCCGCTGGCGTGCCTGTTGCTCGAGCACGCGCTGCCGCGCTGCCTCGCGCGCCTGGAGGTGCTGGATCTGGCCCTGGATCGTCGAGAGCAGCTGCCGCCGCTCGCTCAGCCGCGCCTCGATGGATGAGCGCTGCGTTGCCCGCTGCGCGACCAGCTGTGCCTGCTCGACGCGCGCTCGCTTGAGGCGAAGCCGCCGTTGACGCACCTCGGTGCGGTACTCCTGGACGCGCCCGAGCACCGTCGTGTCCTGATGAGACACGCGGCTCGCCGCCTCGATCCCGTCGAGCACGTTACCGAGCGAGGACGAGCCGAGCACGACGTCGAGAGTCGACTGGCCACCGTCGCTCGTATAGAGAGCGACGAGCCTCCGAGCGAGGATTCGCTGGGCCTTGCTCAGGTTGACGCGGGCGATGCCGAGCTCCCGCTCGTTGAGCTGGAGATCGCCTCTGATTGCGCTCAGCCGCTCGTTGGCCGCGTTGTACGACTCGATCGCGTGCGCGAGGTTCGAGTCCAGCGCCTGCACGTCGGCGAGCACCTCGCTCGCCTGCCGCTTCTTGAAGACCACGGAGGCAGGCTCCGCCAGCGCCCCGGCAGGGAGGGCGAATGCCACGGCGAAGAGAGCGACGGAGACTCCGACGCACTGCTTCACCCGCGCTGAGAATCGTGAGTGCGTCGCCGAATCGGGCGACGCAGCGAGGGGCAACAGCGTCACAAGCGGCGCACCCTAGCAATGTGCACGGACGCTCGCAGGCCGTACGGCCGATTGTTTGTGCGCTTTCTGACATGTTGTCCCGGCAGTCGATGCCGGTCGGCAGACGCTCTGGTAGCGTCCGCCCCCCGTGAGGGGGGTAGGAACGACCTTCCGTGCCCTGCTCGTGCTCGTCTCCACCGCCCTGCTGCCAGTGGCCGTGCAAGCGGCTGACGGCGCGCCGCGGCAACCCGAGACGGCACCGCAGATCGCGCCGAGTCCGGCGGTTGTCGACGCACGCCTCGCGCGCGTCCAGGCGACGCTCGCGGACCTGCGGGCACGCGAGCGGGCCATCGAGGCGGAGCGCGCGGCGATCAACGCACGTCTGGCCGCGGCACGCCGGTCGCTCGCGGTCGCGCAGCGACGGCTCGGCCTGCGCCTGCGGGCGCTCTACGAGCAGGAGGAAACGCATCCGCTCGAGGTCGTGCTCGGCGCGAGCTCCTTCCGCGCCGCCCTCACCGAGCTCGACAGCCTGGAGCGCGCCGCCCGACTCGATCGAGCCTGGATCGAGCGCTCGCGCGGGCTTCGCGAAGAGCTGAGCGGGCTCTCCCGCTCGCTGGCCGAGCGTGCAACGCGCACACGCAGCCTGCGCCGCTCGGCAGAGACGACCGCCCGGTCGCTCGAGGCACTCCGGCACGAGCTCGCCCAGCGCGCAGTAAGGGCCCGCGTGCGCGCCGGGCAGGCGCGCACGGTCGCGACCGCCGCACCAACCGCCTCCGCCCCCACCGCGGCACCCGCCGTCCCGCCCGCGACAGCACCGCCCCCGGCGGCCGCTACCGAGCGGGGGCAGACCCTGACCGTGGTGGCGACGGCCTACGCCCTGCCAGGGTTCACGGCCACCGGCTCTGCCGTCGGGCCCGGGACGATCGCAGTCGATCCCGCCGTGATCCCCTTCGGCACGCACCTCAGCATCCCCGGCTACGGCATCGGCGTCGCAGCAGACACCGGCCCGGCGATCCGCGGTGCCAGGATCGACGTCTGGTTCGAGACGATTGAGCAGGCACGTGCGTGGGGAACACGCACAGTGGAGGTGACGTTCATCGAAGGGTGATCCGCGGCGCCTGAACAGTGCCGCCCGGCGAGAGATGGAGGCAGAGGAGACAGCACAGCCGCGAGTTCTGCTCGTGGACGACCACGACCTGTTCCGCACGGGCCTGCGGAACCTGCTCGAAGACCAGGGCGTCAGCATCGTCGCGGAGGCCTCCGACGGCTACGAGGCTGTCGCACGCGCCCGCGAGCACACGCCCGACATCATCCTGATGGACATCAACATGCCGGGGATGAGCGGGGTCGAGGCGACGCGTGAGATCGTGTCGGAGCTGCCGCTGACACGGGTCGTGGTCCTGACCATCTCGGACTTCGACGGCGACGTGATCGACGCCGTGCTGGCCGGAGCGTGCGGCTACCTGCTGAAGGACTCTTCGATCGACGAGCTGCTGCGAGGGATCGAGGCCGCGAGGGTCGGCGACTCGCTGATGTCGCCGCAGGTCACGGGTAAGCTGCTGCAGCGCGTGCGGGCGGCGAGCGCGGTGGACGCGCAGGTGCTCCCCCAGGCCGAGCTGTCCGCCCGGGAGCTCGACGTCCTCAAGCTGATCGCGAACGGCAAGGACAACGCCGAGATCGCCCGGACGCTCTTCATCAGCCCGAAGACGGTGAAGAATCACATCTCGAACATCCTGATGAAGCTCGGGATCCAGAACCGGATCCAGGCCGCCGTCTACGCCGTTCGCAGTGGCATCGTCTAGCTAGGCAGTCCGGGGCGCCGCCGGCCGCACGAGGGCGACGCGCATCGCCGTGCGCCGGGCGCGCACCCGCCCCAGCAGCCCACGCAGCATCTCGAGGTCACGGGTGACGCAGTCCCGCCGCTTCGTGAGCTCCCCGAGGGCGCTCCCGGCGCCGACAGACCCTGCCTGCTCACGGATGTGGTCGTCGAGCCGGCGCTGCTCGGCCTCGAGCGCGAGCGCGAGCGCATAGCCGTCCGTCAGCACGGTGTCGAGCTCGCCGAGCGGGAGCTCTCCGGGGTCACTTCGCTCCAGCAGAGACCCCAGCCGGGCGAGCTGCGTGGGCGTGTCGTCCAGCACTCGCCCGATTATGTGGGGCGTGCGCACCCGCTCACATGGGCCGACTGGCCCATCTTTTCGCCTGCGACGGCCTATTGACGACCGGCGGCGGCGTCCGAAGAATGGCGCGATGCACCGTGTCGTGCTGCTGGCGCTCGTCGCCGTCTGCGCCGCCAGCCTGGCGAGCCTGGCGACGGCCGGAGCTCGTCCGGGGGTCTGGCCCGCCGCCGAGCAGTGGTCGGCATCCCCTGCCGCGGCCGCGCGTGCCAACGGGCTGCGGGAGCGGCTGCAGCGGGCGCTCGCAGTCCCGCGTGCCGGGCTGACGGCAGCGATCGCGGTCGACCTCCGTACGGGGGAGCGGCTCTTCGAGCGCCGCCAGTCGCTCGCGCTCGCACCCGCGTCCAACGAGAAGCTGGCCGTGTCCTACGCGGCATTGGTCGCGCTCGGCCCGTCCTATCGGATCGAGACGACCGTGATGGGCGCCGGCGAGCTGATCGACGGCATCTGGCACGGCGATCTGATCCTGAAGGGGTACGGCGACCCGTCCCTCACCTCCGGCGATCTGCGCCGGCTCGCCGGTCAGCTGCACGCAGGTGGGCTGCGGAGAGTGAAGGGCCGCGTCCTCGGCGACGAGTCGTTCTTCGACTCGCGGCGGACGGGGCCGGGGTGGAAACCGTCCTACTACATCGACGAGTCGCCGCCGCTCTCGGCGCTGACCGTCGACCGGGTGCGCTACCGGGGCGTGATCACCACCGATCCGGCCGGCAGTGCCGCCCGCTCCTTCCGGGACCAGCTCCGCCGTGCCGGCATCGCGGTGACGGGCAGCGCCGGCACCGGCACGGCTCCCGCCGACGCGTTCGCGCTCGGTGCCGTCTCCTCGCCGCCGCTCTCCACGCTCGTGCGCTGGATGAACCGCGACAGCGACAACTTCATCGCCGAGCTGCTGCTGAAGCAGCTGGGCACGGTGAACGGCGAGCGCGGCACCAGCGCCCGCGGTGCGACCGTCGTGAGGGCCACCCTCGGCGCTGCGGGCGTGCCGCTCGCGGGCATCCGCATCGTGGACGGCAGCGGGCTCTCCCCCTACAACCGCATGACGGCGACGGCTCTCGCCGCGCTCCTGGAGGCCGCGTGGGCCAACGCGGAGGTTCGGGCCGCCTTCGTGACCAGCCTGCCGGTGGCCGGACGGACGGGGACGCTCGCCTCGCGCATGCGCACCCCGCCTGCCCGCGGCAACGTCGTCGCCAAGACCGGCACGACCGCCTCGGCCTCGACCCTGGCGGGCTACGTGCGCAGCAGGTTCGCGTTCGCGGTGCTCAACAACGGCCGGCCCGTCGCCCATTCCTCGGCCCGGCGCGCGCAGGACCGCTTCGCCGTCGTGCTCGCCGGGCAGTAAGCGCGTCCGCGCTCAGCCGTCGAGGAGCGCTCGTAGGGCGTCCTCGCCCAGCACGGGCGTCCCGTGCTTCTCCGCCCCTCTCACCTTCGAGCCGCCGGGGTTCTCGCCGGCTATGAGCGCCGTGGTCTTCTTCGACACGGACTGGGCAACCTTGGCTCCGAGGGCCTCGAGGGCCGCCCCTGCCTCGTCGCGAGTCAGGGACTCGAGCGTGCCCGTGATGACGTAGGTGGAGCCGGTGAGCGGGCCTTCCGCCGGCAGGTCTTCCCTGTCGGCCTCGAACCGGAGCCCCAGCTCCCGCAGCTCTGCGACCAGGGCGCGGTTGCCCTCGTCGGCGAACCACTCCGCGATTGCCTCCGCACGCTCGGGCCCGATCCCGTCGACCTCCATCACCTGCTCGGGCGCCGCCTCCATGAGGCGATCGACCGAGCCGAAGTGCCGCGCCAGGTTCTGCGCCGTCACCCAGCCCACCTCGGGGATGTTCAGCCCGAACAGCACGCGGCGAAACGGGATCTGCTTCGACGCCTCGATCGACTCGATCACGTTGGTCGCGGAGCGCTCCTGAAAGCCGTCGAGCTCGAGGAGCTGCTCCTTCCGCACGCGGTAGAGGTCGGGCAGCGAGCGGACGAGCCCGAGCGCCCAGAGGCGGCGCACGAGCTGCTCGCCGACGCCTTCGATGTCGGCGGCGGCCTGCACCCAGTTGATCAGCGCCTCGAGCCCACGCGACTCACAGGCTGGGTTGGGGCAGCGGTGCATCGCGACCCCCTCCGGCTTGACCACGTCCGTGCGGCAGAGCGGGCAGCGCTTCGGCATCCGGAAGGGCTTCGTGCCGGGCTCGTGCTCGCCGGCCGGCCCGACGATCTGCGGGATGACGTCGCCGGCGCGCTGCACGATGACGAGGTCTCCCTCGCGGATGTCCTTGCGGTTGATGTCCTCCTCGTTGTGCAGCGTGGCCCGCGACACGGTGACGCCGCCGACCTCGACCGGCTCGAGGATCGCCCAGGGGTTGAGCGCCCCCGTCCGGCCGACGCGGATGGCGATCTGCAGCAGCCGCGTCTGCGCGGTCATCGGGGCCCACTTGTAGGCGCGCGCCCAGCGGGGCCGCTCGTGGAGCGAACCGAGGCGACTCTGCTGCTCGAACGAGTCGACCTTGATGACGATGCCGTCGATCTCGTAGTCGAGCTCGAGGCGGCGTGCCTCCCACTCGCGGCAGCGCTCGGCGACGGCCTCGATCGTGTCGACCCGCTCGGCATACGGGTTGGTGCGGAACCCGCGCTCGCGCAGCCAGGCGAGGGTCTCCGAGTGCGTGGTCAGGTGGTCGAGCCCCTCGCGGTGCCCCGTGCCGTACACCCAGATCGAAAGGGGGCGCTCGGCGGTGATCGAGGAGTCCTTCTGGCGGAGCGAGCCCGCGGCGGCGTTGCGCGGATTGGGCGCGGGCGCTTTGCCCTGCTCGGCGAGTCGCACGTTGAACGCCTGGAAGCCGCTCAGGGGCATGTAGACCTCCCCGCGCACCTCGACGACCGGCGGCGGGGCTTCGCCGTCGGCGAGCAGCATTGCGAGCGGGATGGCCTCGATCGTGCGCAGGTTCGGCGTGACGTCCTCGCCCTGGACGCCGTCGCCGCGCGTGGAGCCGCGCACGAAGACGCCGTCTTCGTAGACGAGGTTGATGGCCGAGCCATCGATCTTCGGCTCGATCACCCAGGCGACGGGCTCGTCGGAGTCGAGCCGCTTGCGCACGTCTTCCGCGAACTTGAGCAGCGCCTCGTCAGTCGTCACCTTCTCGAGCGACCCCATCGGCGAGAGGTGCCGCACCTTGTGGAAGCGGTCGGAGGGCGGCGCACCGACCCGCTGGGTCGGCGAGGTGGGCGTGCGCAGGTCGGGATGCTCCTCCTCGAGCGCGACCAGCTCGTCGTAGAGCCGGTCGTACTCGGCGTCCGAGATCTCCGGATCGTCGAGCACGTGGTAGCGGTAGAGGTGGTGGTCGAGGGCGCGGCGGAGCTCGGCTGCGCGCTCCGCCGGGGCGGTGGTCCGCGAGCTCATGGCCGGCCGCTCTCCTGGCGGGGCTCGGCCCCGGGGGCCGCCAGCGCTGCGAGCAGCTCCTCGGGGGACTCGACGAGCGCGCCCGCGCTCTCCGGCTCGAGCCGCTCGCGCGGGTGGATGCCACCCCACGTGACCGCGATCGAGCCGAGGCCTCCCGCATGGGCCGCTTGGATGTCGAAGGGCGCGTCGCCGACGTAGACGGCTTCGTGGGGCGCGGATCCGAGCCGCTCGAGCGCGAGCAGCAGGCCGTCCGGCTCCGGCTTGTGGCGCTCGACGTCGTCGCCGGTCACCACCGTCTCGAAGTAGGAGCCCAGGGGCAGCAGCTCCCACATCGCCTCGACGGTCACGCGGCCCTTGATCGTGACGATCCCCAGGCTCGTGCCCGCAGCCCGCAGCCGCTCGAGCACGCCGTCGATGCCGGGGAAGAGGCGGATCTTGCGGGCCAGCGTCAGGTTGTGCTCACGGTAGGCCTGCACGAGATCGTCGACCCGCTCGGGGTCGAACTCGGCCATCTGACGGTGGATGCCGTGACCGCCCACGTTCGCGAGCACGACCTCGTCGGCGTAGCGGCGGCCGAGGACTGTCTCGGTCGCGTGGTGGAACGAGGCGAGGATCGACGCCCCCGAGTCGATCAGCGTCCCGTCGAGGTCGAAGAGCACCGTCCGGTAGCGCACGGCGGCCATCGTATTTGAGCCATGCGCGGCAGCCGCGCGATCACGCCGACGCCCGGGGCCCGTCGCTGGCGCGGCCGGCAACGTCCGCGGTCGTCACGATCTTGGCTCGCTTGTGGCACACACCCGCGCGCCCGACGGCGGTAGCCTCGAACCGGAGGGAGGATCGCGGCCGGCCCCGTGGCACCTGGCTCGAGAGGACATGTCCGGCCGAACCGGGCCGGCGGTCTACTCGCCTCCAGGCCAGCCGCGCTCAGTACTGGACGGACTCGAGGTAGAGACCCCAGGCCGGTGCCGTCGTGCCCGCCTCCGAGCGCGGCCGCCCCTCCAGGAGCTCGGCCAGCCGCGCGGGCTCCACCTCGAGCATCGAGCCGACGAGCGTTCGCACCATGCGGCGCAGGAAGCTGTTGGCCGTGACCTCGAACACGAGCACGTCGCCGTCGCGGCGCCAGGATGCGCTGGCGACCGTGCGGCTGAACACGCGGTGCTGTGTCTCCGTCGGCGTGAAGGCGCGGAAGTCGTGCGTGCCGACCAGCGCCGCCGCGGAGGCGGCGAGCGCATCCTCGTCGAGCGGCCGCGGCACCCACCAGCTGCGGCGGTGCTCGAACGGGGACGGCATCGACCGACGCCAGACCCGGTACCGGTACGCGCGTGCGCGGGCGTCGTGGCGGGCGTGGAAACCCGGCGGTGCCGCCTCGACCGAGTGCACCGCCACGCCGTCGGGCAGGACGGCGTTCAGGGCCGACGCGGCGCGCTCAGGCGGCGGCCCGCCGTCGGCCTCCACGCTCGCGACGTTGCCGAGCGCGTGCACACCGGTGTCCGTGCGGCCGGCGACGGCGAGCTCGTCCCAGGCGGGATAGACCTGCTGGAGGGCGGCACGCAGCTCCCCCTCGACCGTGCGCAGGCCGGGTTGCACCGCCCAGCCCCTGAAGCCGGTGCCGTCGTACTCGAGGGTCAGGCGGAGCCGCACGCCCGGATGATTCCACCGTCCACGAGCGCCCGGCCGCGATAGCGGGCCGCCGCTCGAGCGACGCACCCTGCCGGGACATGGCCCCGCGAGACATGTCCACACCACGGCCCGACGCGTACCCCGCCCTCCCAAAGGGGAGAGCGCCTCCACCACCCGCCCGCCAGCGACGGTATCGGACAAGTTGTGCCGTGTCTGTGCCGGCCCCGTGCCGTTTGCGTGACGATGCGGCACTGGACGGTGCCTCGGGCGGGGCCGGGTCTGATGGACGCGCCGAGGGCGGCGGATGACCGTCCCGTCCTCCGCGCCGCGCGCATCCTCGCGCGCGGCCGCCGGGTGCTAGGAGGCCGCTGCTTCCTCGCGCTGTCTGCGGCGCAGGATCCGCCGCCGCTGATCCTCTTCCGTGGGGCCCTGCGGCACGTAGTCCACGAACTCGAGGTAAGCCATCGGGGCCGCGTCTCCTGCCCGCGGGCCGAGCTTGACGATGCGGCAGTAGCCGCCGGGGCGCTCCGTGAACCGGGGGCCGACCTCGGCGAAGAGCTTGTGCACGATCTCCTGCGAGCGCAGGTACGAGAGCGCGCGCCGCCGCGCGGCCAGGTCGCCGCGCCGGCCGAGCGTGACCATCTGCTCGGCGATCGGCCGCACCTCCTTGGCCTTCGCCTCGGTCGTGCGGATGCGCCCGTGCTCGATCAGCGCCCCCGCCAGATTGGCGTAGAGCGCCTTGCGATGCGCGGAGTCGCGCCCGAGCTTCCTGCCGGAACGACGGTGGCGCATGGCCCGCCTACTCGTCCCCTCGCAGCTTGAGGCCGTGAGCGCCGAGCGTCTCCTTGACCTCCTCGATCGACTTCTTGCCGAAGTTGGGGATCGCGGCGAGCTCGTTCTCGTTCTTCGAGACCAGGTCGCCGATCGTCTCGATGCCCACGCGCTTGAGGCAGTTGTACGAGCGGACGCCCAACTCGAGCTCCTCGATCGGGAAGTTCTCCATCCCGTGCGCGAGCGACGGCTCGGCGACTTCCGCCGGGGCGGCACCGTCGCCGAAGCCCTCGATCTTCTCGATGTCGGTGAAGATCGCGAGCTGCCGGATGAGGATCTCGGCGGCCTGGCCAATCGCCTCGCGAGGGTCGATCGACCCGTCGGTGGTCACGTCCATGCGCAGCTTGTCGTAGTCGGTGCGCTGCCCGACACGGGCGGCCTCGACGTCGTAGGTGACGCGGCGCACGGGCGAGAAGATCGAGTCGATCGGAATCACGCCGATCGTGTGCTCCGGCCCGCGGTTGAGCTCGGCCGGGACGTAGCCGCGGCCGCGGCCGATCGTGATCGTCAGCTCCAGCTTGCCGTTGTCCGACAGGTGGGCGATCTCGAGCTCCGGGTTGAGGATCTCGAGGTCGGCGGGCGCCTCGATGTCGCCGGCGGTGACGATGCCGGAACCGCGCTTGGTGAGCCGCACCTCCACCTCGGGCGACGCGCCGTGGAGCAGGCAGATCAGGTTCTTGAGCTGCAGGATGATGTCCGTGACGTCCTCGCGCACGCCCTGGAGCGTCGTGAACTCGTGCGCGACGCCCTCGATCTTGACCGAGGTGACCGCGGCGCCCTCGAGTGAGGAGAGCAGCACGCGGCGCAGCGAGTTGCCGAACGTGTAGCCGAAGCCGCGGTCGAGCGGCTCGATCACGAAGACGCCCCGCTCGGCCTCGATCTCCTCGTGGACGATGCGGGGAATCTGGAAGTCCATCAACGACGTGCGTGTGGCCAAAGCGTGTTCCTTTCTGTTCGGGGGCCGCGCCCTCGGGCAGCGGCCGTTACTTCGAGTAGAGCTCGACGATCAGCTGCTCGGAGACCGGCGTGTCGATCTCGGCCCGCTCGGGCCACTTGAGCACCTTGCCCGTCAATCCTTCGTGGTCTGCCTGCAGCCAGGGAGCGACCGAGGCGGTGAGGTCGGTGGCGTCGCGCACGGTCGGCTCGGCGGCCGACTTCGGCGCGATGGTGACGACGTCGTCGGGCCGCACCTGGAAGCTCGGCACGTTCACCCGGCGCCCGTTCACGTGGAAGTGACCGTGGCGGACGAGCTGGCGCGCTTGGGCGCGTGAGGACGCAAAGCCGAGCCGGTAGACGACGTTGTCGAGCCGCGTCTCGAGCATCCGCAGCAGGTTCTCGCCCGTGATGCCCGACCGCTTCGCGGCCTTCTCGTAGTAGGAGCGGAACTGCTTCTCGAGCAGGCCGTAATAGCGGCGCGCCTTCTGCTTCTCGCGCAGCTGGATCAGGTACTCCGACTGCTTGATGCGTCCGCGGCCGTGCTCACCCGGCGGATACGAGCGGCGCTCGACCGAGCACTTCTCGGTCAGGCAGCGCTCTCCCTTGAGGAAGAGCTTCATACCCTCCCTGCGGCAAAAGCGGCACTTGGGGCCGAGTGTCCTCGCCACTAGCGACCACCGTCCGTGAAGATCGCGCTCTCCGGCCGCGAGGAGCAAGCCAGGCTAGGACGCAGGGCGCGCTCGTAGCCGGAGGCTACGGGCGCAACCGAGGACGGCGCATGGCGCCGCTTTGCAGCGTGCCGGTGAGTGCGGGACTTGCGGATGGCGGGAGCCATTAGACCCTCCGGCGCTTCTTCGGGCGGACGCCGTTGTGCGCCTGCGGGGAGACATCCTTGACGCCGAGAATCTCGAGGCCGGCAGCCTGGAGCGAGCGGATCGCCGTCTCGCGTCCCGATCCCGGCCCCTTGACGAACACCTCGACCTTCTGCAGGCCGTGCTCCATGCCCTTGCGGGCGCAGGCGTCGGCGGTCACCTGGGCGGCGAAGGGCGTCGACTTGCGCGAGCCCTTGAAGCCGGCCGAGCCGGCGGACTCCCAGACGATGACGTTCCCTTCCTTGTCGGTCAGCGCGACGATCGTGTTGTTGAACGACGTCTTGATGTGCGCCTGGCCGATGGCGATGTTCTTCTTGACGCGGCGGCGGGTGCGGCCGCGGGCTGCCTGCTTGCGAGGCGGGGCCACTAGCTGCGAGCTCCTCGGGTCACTTGGCCGCCTTCTTCTTGCTGCGGCCGACGGACTGCTTCACGCCCTTGCGGGTGCGCGCGTTCGTCTTCGTCCGCTGGCCGTTGACAGGCAGGTTGCGGCGGTGACGGATGCCGCGATAGGCGCCGATCTCGCCGAGGCGCTTGATCGACTGCGTCCGCTCGCGGCGGAGGTCACCCTCCACCTGCAGGTTCGCGTCGATGTGCTCGCGCAGCTTCGTGATCTCCTCGTCAGTCAGGTCGCGGACCTTCGTGTCGAGCGAGAGGCCCAGCTCTGCGCACACCTGCTGTGCGCTCGAGCGGCCGATGCCGAAGATGTAGGTGAGGCCAACCTCGAGGCGCTTCTCACGCGGCAGGTTGACGCCTGCGATTCGTGCCACTTCCCGTCCCCTCCTGGTCTAGCCCTGGCGCTGCTTGTGGCGCGGGTTCGTGCAGATGACCATGGTGCGCCCGTGCCGCTTGATCACGCGGCAGCGCTCGCACATGGGCTTCACCGACGGTCTGACCTTCATCGAACCTCGCTCTGGACTGCGCACGCTCTGCCGAGCGCGCGGACACAACAAATCGACGCAGCCCGCTGCGCCGTGGCGGGCAGTGTAGCAAAGGGTTCCTCAGCGGCTCGCGTGGCCCCACGCCTGTCTGGGGTGCCACAGGCGTCGTCTCCCGCCGCGGCGGAGGGCGCCCCACCGGCGAGGATCGCGACCGACGCGGCCCTCGCTCGGTGCTGTGCTACATTTTGTGCGTCATGGAGAGAGTCGGGGTGCGGGAGCTTCGTCAGAACCTGAGCGTGTACCTGCGGCGAGTCCGGCGCGGGGAGGCGCTCGAGGTGACCGAGCGGGGACAGCCGGTCGCGACGCTTCAGCCCATCGTGCCGGCCGACGACCGCCTCGCCCAGGTCGCCGCGCGCGGGATCCCGCTCCGCCGCGGCGCCGGCAACCTGGCCAAGCTCCCGCCGCCGGCGAGGGTCGAGCTCCAGCGCCCGCTCGGCGACCTGCTCGAGGAGCTCCGCGAGGACCGCGTCTGATCTACGTCGACTCGTCGGCGCTCGTCAAGCTGGTGATCGAGGAGCGCGAGAGTCACGCGCTGCGCGCCCTGCTCGAGACCGATCCCGATCAGCTCGCCAGCGCGATCGTGGAGACGGAGGTCGTGCGGGCGGTCCGCCGCGCGGCGCCCGAGCTCACGTCGGAGGCGCAGCAAGTCGTGTCGCAGATCACCGTCGTCGAGATCACGGAGCCGATCCGCGCCCGCGCGGCACTGCTCGAGCCGCTCACGCTGCGCTCGCTCCACGCGCTCCACCTCGCCACCGCGCTCGAGGTCGGCGACCTCGACGGCATCGTCACCTACGACGCACGTATGGCCGACGCCGCGACGCGCCTGAAGCTGGCGGTGCTCGCTCCGGCGTAGCGCCGCGTCGGCTAGTCGCGCGTAGCGAGTGGCAAAGGCTGACCAAGCACAGACAGATGGGCTGGTCCCCCGCCCAGTTCGCGGAGCTCGAGTGACTCAGCGTCCAGGAAGAGCGTTAAGCCTTCCGGATCCTTCATCTCGAATCCGCGTCTGATGCTCGGCCCGCTGTACCTGAAGTTCCCACGCATCGTGATGACGAGAACACGCTCATCTGAAGAGTACGTCTCTACCCGCGAAGAGCCTGTGACTTGCCTCAGACCGCGTACTCAGGACGTACTTCAGCTCAGTTGGCTCCGGATCACCCCAAACGGCCGCGATACCTGTTGCCGCTGCGCGGGCCGCTCCCAGCTCGTCCTGGCTCTCAGCGTCTCGAACGATTAGCGTCGCTAGCAGCGCGAGGGAGCGCAAGCAGCGCGGCGAGCCGCCAGGAAAGAGGACGTCTAGCCAAGGCCATCAAGTGCTTGAGGCTCAGCCCGCCGCGGCAGCCCGCTCGAGCGCGGCGATCCCGACCGCCGGATGCGGCCAGGTGAGGATGCGCGGCTCGCCGTCGGTGACGGCCACGGTGTGCTCGAAGTGCGCCGATTGCGAGCCATCCGCGGTCGAGATCGACCACTCGTCGTCGTGCAGGACGATCTCGTGCGTGCCCGCGGTGATCATGGGCTCGATCGCGAACACCATGCCGGGGCGGAGCTCCGGGCCGCGGCCGGGCGGGCCGTAGTTCGGGATCTGGGGATCCTCGTGCATCGAGCGCCCGACGCCGTGCCCGACGAGCGCCCGGACGACCGTGAAGCCGGCGGCCTCGGTCGCCTCCTGGATGGCATGCGAGACGTCGCCGAGACGCCTCCCGGTCCGGCACTGCTCGATGCCGGCAGCGAGCGCCTCACGGCAGGCGTTCAGCAGCCTCGCCGTCTCGGCATCGATCTCGCCGACCGGGAAGGTGAACGCGGAGTCGCCGATGAACCCGTCCAGCGTGACGCCGACGTCGACCGACAGGGTGTCCCCCTCGACGAGGGCGTAGTCGCCCGGGATGCCGTGGACGATCATGTCGTTCGGCGAAGTGCAGATCGCCGCCGGGTAGCCCCGGTACCCCTTGAAGGTCGGGTGTCCGCCACGGCTGCTGATGAAGGAGTCGGCCAGCGCGTCCAGCTCGGCCGTCGTCACGCCCGGGCGCATGTGCTCGGCGAGGAGCGCCAGCGTGTCCGAGACGACGCGCCCCGCACGGGCGAGCCGGTCGACTTCAGCGGGCGACTTGCGGACGATCACTCACGCCCCACCCGGTCGAGCGTGCGCTGGATCTCCGCGAACACCTCGTTGATCGAGCGCTCGGCGTGGATGCCGATCAGGATGCCCTTGGCACGGTAGTGCCCGATCAGCGGCTCGGTCTTCTCCCGGTAGGTGGCGAGGCGCCGCCGGATCACGTCGGGCGTGTCGTCGGCGCGCCCCTCCTCGCTCGCACGCAGCGCCAGCCGGTCTGCTGCCACGTCGTCCGGAAGCTGGAGCGCGAAGACGACGTCCAGGTCGCGCGCGACATCCCGCAGCATCGCGTCCAGCGCGTCCGCCTGCTCCATCGTCCGCGGGAAGCCGTCGAGGATGAAGCCCGCGGCGGCGTCCGGCTCGGCCAGGCGCTCGCGGATCTGCTCGACCATGAGCCCGTCCGGGACGAGCCCGCCGCTCGTCAGGATCGGCTCGACCTGGCGGCCCAGGTCGGTGCCGGCGGCCACCGCCTGCCGCAGCAGCTCTCCGGTCGAGATGTGCGGGATGCCGTACTCGGCCGCGATGCGCGCCGCCTGGGTGCCCTTGCCCGCCCCTTGCGGGCCGATGACCAGGATGTTCATGGGTTCGTCCCGAGCCGTCGGATCTTCGCGAACGGGGGCAGGGGCGAACCCCGGCTCTGCCGGCTGCATCCGCTAGCGGAGGAAGCCTTCGTAGGAGCGCATCATCATCTGCGACTCCATCTGGCGCATCGTGTCGAGCGCGACGCCGACGGCGATCAGGACCGACGTGCCGCCGATCGCGCCCGAGGTCGCCTGCGAGAAGCCGAAGTAGATGATGGCAAGGCTCGGCAAGGTCGCCACGATGGCGAGGTAGAGCGAGCCGGGCAGCGTCAGCCTTGTCAGCACGCGGTCGAGGTAGTGCGCGGTCGGCGGGCCTGGCCGGATGCCCGGGATGTACCCCCCGTGCTTGCGCAGGTTGTCGGCCTGATCGACCGGGTTGAACTGAACCGCTGTGTAGAAGTACGTGAAGATCACGATCATCACGCCCTGCGAGATCAGGAACGGCCAGTCCGTGTACGAGAAGTACTTGTTCACGAACGACTGCGTGGCCGGGAAGTACTGGCCGACCGTCGGCGGGAACGCCATCACGGCGGCCGCGAAGATCACCGGGATGACGCCGGCCATGTTCACGCGCAGCGGCATATAGGTCGAGCCGCCGGACGTGAGCCGCCGGCCCACCATGCGCTTCGCGTACTGGATCGGGATCCGGCGCTGACCCTCCTGGATGAACACGATCGCGACGACGATCGCGACGGCCATCAGCGGCAGGAACAGGCGCTCGGTGACGCCGCCGTTGTACCAGGCGCTGATGCCGAGCGGCAGGCCCGTGAGGATCGAGGCGAAGATCAGCAGCGAGATGCCGTTGCCGATGCCGCGCTTCGTGATCAGCTCGCCCAGCCACATCAGGAGCGTGGTGCCGGCAGTGAGCGTCACGACGATCAGGATCATGTTGCCGAAGCTGGCGTCGAGGATGCCCTGGCGCTGGAAGAGGTACGCGTAGCCGATCGCCTGGAGCGCAGCGAGCACGACCGTCAGGTAACGGGTGTACTGGTTGATCCGCGCGTAGCCCGACTCGCCTTCCTTCTGTAGCGCCTCCAGCTTCGGCACGACCACGGTCATGAGCTGGAGGATGATCGAGGCCGTGACGTAGGGCATGATCCCGAGCGCGAAGATCGCGAACTGCGAGAGCGCACCGCCCGAGAAGAGGTTGAGCAGGCTGAAGACGGTGCCGCCCTGCTGGTCGAAGTAGCCCTGGATCTGATCGGAGTTGATCCCGGGCGCGGGAATCCAGGAGCCGAGCCGGTAGACGAGCAGGATCATCGCCGTGAAGAGCACGCGGCGACGGAGTTCGGGGACGCGCCAGGCGTTCGCCAGCCAGGAGAACACGGTCTAGCTCTCTTCGGCCTGCGCCGCGGAGTCCTCTGTGGACGGCTCCTCGGCGGGTGACTCCTCCGCGGGTGTCTCGGCCGCGGCCTTGGCGGGCTGCGCGGGCTTGGCACCCTTGCGGCGCCGCCGCTTCGGCTTCTCGGCATCGCGGAGCGCGACGACGGAGCCCCCGGCAGCCTCGATCTGCTCGCGCGCCTTGGCGGAGAAGCGGTGGGCGGTCACGGACAGCTTCTTCTTCAGCTCCCCGTCGCCCAGCACCTTCACGTCGGTGCGCATGTTCTTGATCAGTCCCGAGGCGAGCAGGGTCTCGATCGTGACGTCGGCGCCGTCGTCGAAGCGCGCCTCCAGGTCACGGACGTTGACAGCCTGCGTCGAGGTGCGGTGCGGGCCCATCGGCATCGCGTCCTTCGAATAGGGGCCGCGCCGCTTGCCGAGCCGCATGTGCAGCGGGTTCTGACCGCCCTCGAAGCCGGGGCGCATCTTGGCCGAGCCCGAGCGGGACTTCTGCCCCTTGATGCCGCGACCGGAGTAGCGGCCCTTGCCGGAGCCCTGGCCCCGGCCGACGCGCTTACGGTCGCGCCGCGGCTCGGCCGGCTTCAGGGTCGACAGTGAGAGCTCTTCGGCCATGGTCAGTCGGCGGCGGGCTCGATCTGGACGAGATGCCGCACCTTTCTCAGCATACCCGCGAGTTGCGGACTTTCCCGGTGCTCGGCCGAGCGGCCGATCCGGCCCAGTCCGAGCGCGCGAAGCGTGCCTCGATGGCGCTCGCTCTGCCCGATCGAGCTCCGGACCTGGGTGACGCGCAGCGTGCTCATCAGCCCTCTGAGCCACCCTTCGCTGCCGGGTCGTCGGCGGGTTCAGCCTTCGCATCGTCGTCGCCGGCGACGGCGTCCTTCACCTTCTCGATGAGCTCCTCGGCCTTCTCGACCGCCTGCTCCACGACGGGGATCTCGCGGGCACGGTCGGCCACCGCCTCGGCCGCCTCGACGGCCTTCTCCGCCACGGAGGCCGCGGCGCTCTTGGCCGTCTCGGCGATGCCGTCCGGGTCCTCTGCCTGCTGACGCTTGGGCGGGAGCACGTCGGAGAGCCTGACGCCGCGCGTCTTGGCCACGTCCTCCGGACGCCGGAGGTTCTGGAGCCCGTCGACGGTCGCCTTGAGCATGTTGATCGGGTTGGTCGTGCCGAGGCTCTTGGCCAGGATGTCGCGGATACCGGCCAGCTCGAGCACGGCGCGCACGCCGCCACCCGCGATGACGCCGGTCCCCTCGCTGGCGGGGCGCAGCAGCACGCGCGCGGCCCCGAACGCCCCGAGGATCTCGTGGGTGATCGTGGTGCCGTGGCGCGGAACCTCGAAGAGGTTCTTCTTCGCGTCGTCAACCGCCTTGGAGATGGCCAGCGGCACCTCACGGGCCTTGCCGTAGCCGACGCCGACGCGCTCGTGCTCGTCGCCGATGACCACCAGCGCCGTGAACGAGAACCGGCGGCCACCCTTGACGACCTTCGCGACACGGTTGATCTCGACTACGCGCTCCTTGAGCTCGCGAGAGTCGCCGGTGTCGGAGCCCGCGACGATGCGGTCCCTGCCTTGAGCCATGCTCATCAGATTCTCAGTCCTCCCTCGCGCGCGCCCTCGGCGAGGGCCTTGACACGGCCGTGGTACAGGTAGCCGGCGCGATCGAAGACCGCGCTCTCGACGCCGGCGGCCTTGGCGCGCTCCGCCAGCAGCTTGCCGACCGCCTCCGCCTGCTCACCCTTGCCGCCCTTCTGGTCACCCAGGTGCAGCCAGCTCGCCGCCGCGACCGTGCGCCCCGCATCGTCGTCGATGAGCTGCGCCTCGATGCCCCGGTTCGAGCGAAAAACGGCCAGGCGCGGCCGCTCGGCCGTGCCGGCGACCTTGCCCCGGACGCGGCGGTGACGGCGGCGGCGTGCCTCGAACGTCGTTGGCTTGCTCATGCCCTCTACCACGGGGGGAACAGCCGGTTCCCCCCGTGAGCCCCCCTCCCATGAGAGTGACGCGCCGGAGCCGCGGTGTGACTGCGGCCGGCCAAGCCGGCCTCCGTCGATATGAAAAGCCGACCGATCATGCGCGCTTCCCGACCTTCCGGCGGACGTACTCGCCTTCGTAGCGGATGCCCTTGCCCTTGTACGGCTCGGGCGGGCGCACCTTGCGGATCTCCGCGGCGATCTGCCCGACCTGTTGCTTGTCGATGCCCTTCACGATGATCTGCGTCGGCGCCGGGACCTCGAAGGTGATGCCCTTCGGTGCCTCGAGGACGACGGAGTGCGAGTAGCCGACGTTGAGCTCGATCGACGTGCCCCGCAGCGCGGCGCGGTAGCCGACACCCTGGATCTCGAGGCGCTTCTCGAAGCCCTTCGTGACGCCCTCGACCATGTTGGCCACCAGGCTCCGCGTGAGGCCGTGCAGCGCCCGGTCATCGCCTCGCTCGGTCGGCCGCGTGACGACCAGCCGGCCGTCCTCGCGCTCGATCTGCATGCGCAGCGGGACCTGCTGCTGGAGCTCGCCGAGCGGGCCTGAGACCATCACGCGGCCAGGGTCGACCGAGACGTTCACGCCGTCCGGCACCTCGATTGGCCTTCGACCGATACGACTCATATGGCGCTCTTCTCTTCCTTCATCTCTCGACTCTTCTGTCTCTCTTCGTGACAGTCATGCGCGCAGCGCGACCTTCACGAGCCCTCACCAGACGAAGCAGATGACCTCGCCGCCGACGCCTCGCTCGGCGGCCGTCTTGCTCGTCACCAGCCCCTGGGAGGTCGACAGGATAGCCGTGCCCATCCCGCCCAGCACCCGGGGCAGCCGGTCCTTGCCCGCGTAGACGCGGCGGCCTGGCTTCGAGACGCGGCGCAGGTTGGAGATGACACGCTCGCGGTTGCGGCCGTACTTCAGCTCGATCACGAGCGTGTCGAAGGCCTCACCCTTCTCGACCCGGAAGTCCGAGACGTACCCCTCCTCCTTGAGGATGTGCGCTATCTCCTCCTTCAGGCGCGAGGTCGGCATCGACGCGTGCTCGTGCATCGCCTTGTTGGCGTTGCGGATGCGGGTGAGCATGTCTGCGATCGGATCAGTGAGCATCGTCGCTCCCGCGTCGCTGCTCTCGGTGGACGGCGGCAGTGGTCGGTTCCATTCGTAGCTCCGCTTCGGTTAGGGACTTCACTACGGCTCTCCAGCTCGTCCTCGTGGTCACCACGAGGACTTGGTCATCCCGGGGATGGCGCCCTGGTGCGCAAGCTCGCGCAGGCAGATGCGGCACATCCCGAACTTCTTGAAGACGGCGCGCGGGCGCCCGCAGCGGTTGCAGCGGCGGTAGCCGCGCACCTTGTACTTCGGCGTGCGCGCCGCCTTGACGACGAGGGACTTCTTGGCCATTACCGGTTCTCTCCTCCGTCCCGCGAGGCGGCGAACGGCAGGCCGAGGCCGCGCAGCAGCGCACGGGCCTCGTCGTCCGTCCTCGCGGAGGTCGTGATCGTGACGTCCAGACCCCGGATCGACGCCACGGTGTCGTAGTCGATCTCCGGGAAGATGATCTGCTCGCGAATGCCGAGCGAGTAGTTTCCGCGCCCGTCGAAGGCATCGGGGTTCAGCCCGCGGAAGTCCCGGATGCGTGGCAGCGCGATCGAGACGAGCCGGTCGAGGAACTCGTACATGCGGTCGCCGCGCAGCGTCACGCGTGTTCCCACCGCCATTCCCTCGCGGAGCTTGAAGCCGGCGATCGAGCGGCGGGCGCGGCGCAGCTGGGCGCGCTGCCCGGCGATGCTGGTGAGCTCCTCCATCGCGGCGTCGAGCGCCTTCGAGTCGGTCTTCGCCTCGCCGACGCCCATGTTGAGCGTGATCTTCTCGACGCGCGGCACGTCCATGAGCGTGCTCTTGCCGAGCTCGTCCTTCAGGCGCGGACGCAGCTCGTCGACGTACGTGCGCTTCAGACGCGGCTGGTAGTCGGTCTCGGTTGCCGTAGCCATCAGCTCATCACCTACTTGTCGACCGCCTGCCGGCAGTCGACGCGCTTGCACATCCGGGTGCGAACGCGCTCGCCCTTGATGTCCTTGACCTCGTGTCCGACGCGGGTGGGCCGGTTACAGACCGGACAGACCAGCATGACGTTCGAGATCCGGAGCGGCGCGGGCAGCTCGACGACGCCGCCGGGGATGATCTGCGCGGCGCCCATCCGGCTCGGGTCGCGCATCGGCCGCGGCTTCATGTGCCGCTTGACGACGTTGAGGTTCTCGACCACGACCCGGCCCTCGCTGGGGCGCGCCTCGAGCACCCGGCCCTGCTTGCCCCGGTCCTTGCCGCTCAGGACTTGCACCAGGTCTCCCTTGCGGATTCTCATCTTGGGCGTGGCCGGCATCTACAGCACCTCCGGGGCGAGCGAGACGATCTTCATGAAGTTCCGGTCCCGCAGCTCGCGGGCGACCGGCCCGAAGATGCGGGTGCCGCGTGGGTTCTGCGCGGCGTCGATGATCACTGCAGCGTTCTCGTCGAACGCGATCTGCGTCCCGTCGTCGCGGCCGAACGGCTTCTTCGTGCGCACGACGACTGCGCGCACGACCTCGCCTTTCTTGACCGTGCCCTGTGGGGTCGCGCTCTTCACGGTACCGACGATCACGTCGCCGACGCGTGCGTAGCGGCGCTTGGAGCCGCCCATGACGCGGATGCAGAGCAGCTCGCGGGCGCCGGTGTTGTCGGCGACGCGGACACGTGACTCCTGCTGGATCATCGACCTAGCGGGCCTTCTCCAGCACCTCGGCCAGGCGCCAGTTCTTGGTCTTGGACAGCGGCCGCGTCTCGACGATGCGAACGGTGTCGCCCACGCCGGCCGTGTTCGACTCGTCGTGCGCGTGGAACTTGACGGAGTGGCGGACCACCTTCTTGTAGCGCGGGTGGGCCTTCACCGTCTCCACGAGGACGACGATGGTCTTGTCCATGGCGTCCGACACGACGACGCCGCGGCGCTCCTGGCGCCGGCCGCGCTCGCCCACCGGCTTCGGCACGCGCACGATCGGCTTGCGCTCGGTCGGGCGCTCCCGAACAGGGCTCGTCCGCTGGCGGCGCTGCGAGCGCGGGAGGCGCTTGCGCTTCCGCTTCGCTGCCGGCTGGGCGTCCTCGGCGGGCGCCTCGGCCTCCGCGACCGGCTCGGCGGCAGGCTCCTCAACGGCAGGCTCGGGCTCGGCCGGGGCCTCCTCGGCCTCCGCGACCGGCTCGGGCGCAGGCTCCTCGGCAGCAGGCTCCGGCTCGGCCGGGGCCTCCTCGGCCTCCGCGACCAGCTCCGGCGCAGGCTCCTCGGCGGGCGCTTCCGCGGCCGCCGCCTCGGCCTCGACGCTCGGCGCCGGCTCGGCGTCGACCACGGGCGGCTCGTCCGCGGCGGCGGCCTCGTCGGCGGCGGCGGCCTCGGCAGCCATGGCTGCGGGTGCGCTCGGCTCCACGGCGGTCTCCTCGACCGCCTCGGTGGCCTCGTCTGTCTGCTGCTCGGTCTTCTCGTCCTTCTTGGCCATCATCGTGTCTCCAGTGAGAGCTCGCGCTCGTGGCGTACGGTCAGGATGCGGGCGATCTCGCGCTTGGCGAGCTTGATGCGCGCGGGGTTCTCGAGCGCACCGGTCGCCGACTGGAAGCGCAGGTTGAAGAGCTCCTGGCGCGTCTCGGCAAGGCGCTCGGCCAGCTCCTGGTCGCTCAGATGGTGCAGTTCTCTCGCTTTCATCTCGTCCTCTCTGCGCTGGGAGGCGCGGCGCGGCCGTTTGGTGCGGGCCGCTCCGGTGCCTACTCGAAGAGCTCGGCCTCCCGTTTCACGAACTTCGTCCTCACCGGGAGCTTCTGCCCTGCGAGCCTGAGCGCCTCCTTGGCGAGGGGCTCGGGTACACCGGCGAGCTCGAACATGACCCGGCCGGGCTTGACCACTGCCACCCAGTGCTCGGGCGAGCCCTTGCCGGAGCCCATGCGGGTCTCTGCCGGCTTCTGAGTCACCGGCTTGTCCGGGAAGATATTGATCCAGACCTTGCCACCACGCTTGATCTTGCGCGTCATCGCGATACGGGCGGCCTCGATCTGACGGTTGGTCAGCCAGCCGTTCTCGAGCGCCTTGATGCCGAAGTCGCCGAACTGCACCTCCGTCTGCCCCTTGGACATGCCGGAGCGCCGGCCGCGGTGGGTCTTGCGGAACTTGGTCTTCTTCGGGAGCAGCACCAGCGGCCTCCTAGCTCTTGCCCTTCGTGCTCGGGGACGAGCCCGATCCCTTGCCGCCGGACTCGTCGGCTCCCGGGTCGCCCGCCTGGTCGAGCTTGGTGGGCTCCTCGTGCACCTGCTTGGTGGTCGTCGTCTCGGGCGCCTCGGCAACCGGCGCCGGCGGCGTCTCGACGACGGGCTCCACCGGGGGCTGCTGGCGGCCTTCCGCTGACACGGCGGACTCGTCGGTGCGCGGACGCTCGACGTTCGGCGCCGGGCCGCCCCCGCTGCGCCCACGGCCGCCGCGCTGGCCGCCGGGCCCGCGGCCCCCGCCCGGACGTTCGCCGCGCCGGCGCTTGACCGGGCCGAGCCCCTCGCGGTCCTGGCTGCGGCCGCGCCCGCCCTCACGCGAGGCTGCGAGCCCTGCTGCAGCGCCGCCGCGGCGGCGCGCCTGGTCCTGGTCGCCGAGGCGGGTGTCGCGGCCGGTGACGCTCTCGTAGCCCTCGGGCATGATCTCGCCCTTGTTGATCCAGACCTTGACGCCGATACGGCCGAAGGTCGTCTTGGCCTCGGTCTGGCCGTAGTCGATGTCTGCCCGGATCGTGTGCAGCGGCACGCGACCCTCGGAGTAGGTCTCGGAGCGGCTCATCTCGCCGCCGCCGAGCCGGCCGCCGCAGGTGATCTTCACGCCGTGGGCGCCGGAGCGAATCGCGGAGGCGAGCGAGCGCTTCATCGCGCGCCTGAAGCTGACGCGGTTCTCGAGCTGCTCGGCGATCGACTGCGCGACGAGCTTGGCGTCGAGCTCGGGCCGCTTGATCTCGTTGATGTTGATGTGGACGTTCTTCTGCGTCAGCGCGTGCACCTCGCGGCGCAGCGCGTCCACCTCGGCTCCCGACTTGCCGATGACGATGCCCGGCCGGGCGGTGTAGATGTCGATCGTGATCCGCTGGTTGTCCTTGCGAATCAGGATGTCGGACAGGCCGGCATGGGACAGCTTCTTGTAGATGTGCTCGCGGATCTTGACGTCCTCGAGCAGCATCCCCGCGTACTCCTTGCGGCTCGCGTACCAGTTCGACTTCCAGTCGTGGATGACGCCGACCCGAAGGCCGCCGGGATGGATCTTCTGGCCCACTAGCGTTCGTCTCCTTCGCTCTTTGCCTTGCGGCGGCTCCGCTTCGGCTTCTCTTCGCTCGCGGCGCCCTCGGCCTCCTCGGCGGGGGACACCTCACCGGCCTGCGCGGCCGCGACCTTCTCCTCGCGCCGCGCCTCGGCCTTCTCCTTCGAGGCTCCGGTGGCCTGCGGCTCTGCGTCGGCCGCCTGCGCGGGAACGTCCATGTGCGGACGCGGCGCGGGCACGGCGCTGCCGTCGGCAGGAGCGAGCGTGAGCGTGATGTGGCAGGTGCGCTTGGCGATGCGCGACGCACGGCCTCGTGCGCGCGGGCGCCAGCGCTTGATGATCGGCCCTTCGTCGACGACGACGCTCGCGATCACGAGCTCGTCACCGATCAGGTCGTGGTTCGCCTCGGCGTTGGCGACGGCTGAGCGCAGCACCTTCTCGACCTCGCGGGCCGCGGCTCGCTGGGTGAACGCGAGCACCGTGCGCGCCTCCGGCACCGTTCTGCCGCGGATGTGCTCCACGGTCAGCCTGGCCTTCCGCGGCGTGATGCGGAGCCACTTGGCGACGGCGCGCACCTCGCGCGCGCCCTGAGGCTTGTTGGCAGTCGCAGCCATCGCTAGCGCTTCTTCACCTGCGCCTGGCGATCGCCGGCATGCCCGCGGAACGTCCGCGTGGGCGCGAACTCGCCGAGCTTGTGGCCGACCATCTGCTCCGTCACGAAGACCGGCACGTGCTTGCGCCCGTCGTGCACCGCGATCGTGTGGCCGACCATGTCGGGGAAGACGGTCGAGGCCCGCGACCAGGTGCGGATCATCCGCTTTTCGTTGGAGGCGTTCATCGCCTCGATGCGGCTCATCAGCCGCTCCTCGACGAACGGTCCCTTCTTGCTCGACCTGCTCACCTGCACTCACCTCCGGCGCCCGTCGCGGTCTCCGGCTGCGAGACGCAAGCCGGACTAGGACGCAGGGAGCGCTCGGAGCCAGAGGCTACGGGGGCGACCGAGGACGACGCATGGCGCCGCTCTGCAGCGCGCCGGAGAGTGCGAGATGTGACGGACGGGTTTGCCATGACTAGCGCCTGCCTTCCTTGCCCCGGCGCCTGCGCCGGACGATCAGCTTGTCGGACTCCTTGTGCTTGCGGCGGGTGGGCTTGCCGAGCGTCGGCACGCCCCACGGGGTGACCGGGTGCCGGCCGCCCTTGGACTTGCCCTCGCCGCCGCCGTGCGGATGGTCGACCGGATTCATGGCCGAGCCGCGCACGGTGGGCCGCTTGCCGCGCCAGCGGCTGCGCCCGGCCTTGCCGCCGGAGATGTTCTGATGGTCGACGTTACCGACCTGCCCCACCGTGGCGCGGCAGGTGAGCGGCACGCGTCGCATCTCGCCCGAGGCGAGGCGCAGCACGCCGTAGCCGTCGTCCTTCGCGACCAGCTGCACGCCGGCACCGGCAGAGCGGGCGATCTTGCCGCCCTGGCCCGGCTTCAGCTCGACGTTGTGGATGAGCGTGCCGGTCGGGATGTTGAGCAGCGGCAACGCGTTGCCCGGCTTGATGTCCGACGCGGGACCCGATTCCACGACGGCGCCGACCTTCACCCGCGCCGGGGCGAGGATGTAGGCCTTGGCCCCGTCGGCGTAGTGGAGCAGCGCGATCCGCGCCGACCGGTTGGGGTCGTACTCGATCGCGGCCACCTTCGCCGGCACGCCGTCCTTCAGCCGCTTGAAGTCGATGATGCGGTAGCGCCGCTTGTGGCCGCCGCCGCGGTGGCGGGTGGTGATGCGGCCGTTGTTGTTGCGACCGCCGGACTTCTTGACGGGCTCGAGCAGGCTCTTCTCCGGCTCCGTCTTCGTGACCTCCTCGAACGTCGAGACGGACATGAAGCGGCGGCCGGGGCTGGTCGGCTTGAACTTGCGTATGGGCACCTCAGACCCCCGGGTCCTGGAAGATCTCGATCGCCTGGCCGGGCTGGAGCTGCACGACGGCCTTCTTCCACCCGGGGCGCACGCCCCGGATCAGGCCGCGGCGCTTCGGCTTGGCCGGCACCTTGATGATGTTCACGCGCGCGACCTTGACGCCGAAAAGCTCCTCGACGGCCTGGCGCACCTGCGTCTTGTGCGCGTCGCGGTGGACGCGGAACGAGTAGCGGCCGGAGTCGATGCCGCTGTAGCTCTTCTCGCTGAGGACCGGCGCGAGCAGCACCTCGTTGGGATGGAGGCTCATGCGTCCTCCTTGCCGCCGGCCGGCGTGACCCCGGCGCGACGCTTCAGTCCCTCGAGACCGCTCTCGGTGGCGAGCAGGGTGCGCGCCCAGACGATCGAGGCGACCTCCACCTCGCTCGGCTCGAGTACAAGCACGCGGACGAGGTTGCGGAACGACTTGACCACCGTCTCGTCGTCGTCGGTGGCGACGAGCAGGAGCGGCAGCTCCTTGCCGAAGCCGTCGATGACCGCCCTGGCCTGCTTCGTCGAGGGCGCGTCGAAGGCGGCTGCGTCGACGAGTGCCAACGTGCCTGCATCCGCATGGCTGGAGAGGGCGCCCTTGAAGGCGGCGCGCCAGGCCTTGCGGTTGACCTTGACCTCGAAGGATCGCGGCAAGGGCGGGAAGGCGACGCCACCGCCCGTGAACTGCGGGGCGCGGATCGTGCCGGCGCGGGCGCGGCCGGTGCCCTTCTGGCGCCACGGCTTGCCACGACCGCCGGAGACGAGCCCGCGGCTCTTGGCGGCGCGGGTCCCTGCGCGGCGGGCGTTCAGCTCCGCCCGCACGGCCTCGTGCACGAGGTGCGCCTTCGTCTCGGTCGCGAAGACGCTCTCCTCGAGCGTGACCTGCTTTGACGAGCCGCCGGTCGCGTTGAGCACGGGTGCCTTGGGCGCAGCCACGACTACACCTGCTCCCTGATCTCGACGATGCCGTTCTTCGGGCCGGGCACGGCGCCACGTACGAGCAGGAGATTCTGCTCCGGCTCGACCGAGTGGACAGTGAGCCCGACCTGGGTGACGCGCTTGCCGCCCATCCGGCCCGCCATCCGCATGCCCTTGAAGACGCGCGACGGCGTCGCCGACGCTCCGATCGAGCCCGGGGCGCGCACGTTGTGCGAGCCGTGGGTGACGGGGCCGCGCGAGAAGTTGTGGCGCTTGACCGTGCCGGCGAAGCCCTTGCCGATGCCGATGCCGGCCACCTTGACGCGGTCGCCCGGCTCGAACGCCTCCACCGTGACCGTCTCGCCGACCGTCAGCTCCGAGCCCCCGCGGAACTCGACCAGGTGCCGGTGCGGTGTCGTCCGGTGCTTGCGCAGGTGGCCGATCTCCGGCTTCGAGAGCTTGCGGTCGGGAACGGCGTCGAAGGCGAGCTGCACGGCCTCGTAGCCGTCCGCATCGTTCGTGCGCACGTAGGTGACCGGGCACGGACCGGCCTGGATCACCGTGACGGGCGTGAGCTGCCCGCTCTCGGGATCGAAGATCTGGGTCATGCCCAGCTTCCTGCCCAGGATTCCCTTCACCTAGAGGTCACCGCCCGAGCAGATCGTGCTCGTGCTCGGCTTGCAGCCGCGGCACGAGTGCGAGCTGGGAGCGTGGGGATCGCCATCTACAGTTTGATCTCGATGTCGACGCCCGCTGGCAGGTCGAGCCGCATCAGCGAGTCGACCGTCTTCGGGGTCGGGTTGTGGATGTCGATCAGCCGCTTGTGCGTGCGCACCTCGAAGTGCTCCCGCGAGTCCTTGTCCTTGAACGGGCTGCGGATCACGCAGTAGACGTTCTTCTCGGTGGGCAGGGGCACGGGGCCGGTGATGGTCGCACCGGTGCGCTGCGCCGTGTCGACGATCTGGGTCGCCGAGCGGTCCAGCTGCGTGTGGTCGTAGCCCTTCAACCGGATGCGGATCTTCTGTTGCGGCACCGTGCCCCTCTCCTCCGAATCGCTACTTGACGATCTTCGTGACGACGCCGGCGCCGACGGTGCGGCCGCCCTCGCGGACGGCGAAGCGCAGGCCCTCGTCCATGGCGATCGGCTGGATCAGCTCGATCTCCATGTTCGTGTTGTCTCCCGGCATGACCATCTCCTGGCCATCCGGGAGCTTGATCGAGCCCGTCACGTCCGTTGTGCGGAAGTAGAACTGCGGGCGGTAGCCCGTGAAGAACGGCGAGTGGCGGCCACCCTCGTCCTTCGAGAGCACGTAGACCTCGGCGTTGAAGTGCGTGTGAGGCGTGATCGAGCCGGGCTTGGCGAGCACCTGGCCGCGCTCGACCTCCTCGCGCTTGACGCCGCGGAGGAGCGCACCGGCGTTGTCGCCGGCCTGCGCGTAGTCGAGCGTCTTGTTGAACATCTCGACGCCCGTGACGACCGTCTTCTCCACCTGCGGGTGGATGCCGACGATCTCGATCTCCTCGCCGACCGTGATCTGACCCTGCTCGACGCGGCCGGTGACGACCGTGCCGCGGCCCGTGATCGTGAACACGTCCTCGATCGGCATCAGGAACGGCTTGTCGACGTCGCGCGCCGGCTCGGGGATGTACGAGTCGACTGCCTCCATCAGCTCGAGGATCTTCGGCGTCCACTCGCCGTCGCCCTCGAGCGCCTTCAGCGCCGAGACCTGGACGATCGGAATGTCGTCGCCGGGGAACTCGTACTTGGTCAACAGCTCGCGGACCTCCATCTCGACGAGCTCGAGCAGCTCGGGGTCGTCGACCATGTCGGCCTTGTTGAGCGCGACCACGATGGCGGGCACCTCGACCTGGCGGGCGAGCAGGATGTGCTCGCGCGTCTGCGGCATCGGGCCGTCGGCGGCTGAGACAACGAGGATCGCGCCGTCCATCTGGGCGGCACCCGTGATCATGTTCTTGATGTAGTCCGCATGGCCCGGGCAGTCGACATGCGCGTAGTGCCGGTTGGCCGTCTCGTACTCGACATGCGTGGTGTTGATGGTGATGCCGCGCTGCCGCTCCTCTGGCGCCTTGTCGATCTCGTCGAAGCTCTTGACCTCCGTGTTGGTGCCCTGCTCCGCGAGCACCTTCGTGATCGCAGCGGTAAGGGTGGTCTTGCCGTGATCGATGTGACCGATCGTGCCGACGTTGACGTGCGGCTTGGTGCGCTCGAACTTCTGCTTGCCCATGGATCCCTCCGAATGGTCCTGTCTGGCCTAGGACTTGCCCGGCCCGGTCTCTGACTCGGTCAGCTTCGCGAGGAGGTCTTTCGGGGCCTCCTCGTAGCGATCGAACTGCATGGTGAACGTCGCCCGACCCTGCGTCGTCGAACGCAGGTCGGTCGCGTACCCGAACATGGTGGCGAGCGGGACTCGCGCCCGGATCGCCTGCGCGTTGCCGCGGGGCTCGAGGCCCTCGACGCGGCCGCGCCGTGAGTTGAGGTCGCCCATCACGTCGCCGAGGTACTCGTCCGGCGTGACGACCTCGACGGCCATCATCGGCTCGAGCAGCTTCGGGTTCGCGCGCTTCATCGCCTCCTTGAAGGCCATCGAGCCGGCGATCTTGAACGCCATCTCGCTCGAGTCGACCTCGTGGTGCGAGCCTTCGACGAGCTCGATGCGAATGTCGACCACGGGGAAGCCGGCGAGGATGCCCGACTCCATCGCCCCCTGGATGCCGAGGTCGATCGAAGGGATGTACTCCTTCGGGATGGCCCCGCCCACGATGCGGTCGATGAACTCGTACCCCTCGCCCGGCTCGGTGGGCTCAAGGTTGATGACGGCGTGGCCGTACTGGCCGCGGCCACCGGTCTGCCGGACGAAACGCCCCTGGATCTTCTCCACGCGCTTGCCCACCGTCTCCCGGTAGGCGACCTGCGGGCGGCCGACATTGGCGTCGACCTTGAACTCGCGCATCAGGCGGTCGACGATGATCTCGAGGTGCAGCTCGCCCATCCCGGAGATGAGCGTCTGCCCGGTCTCCTCGTCTGACTGGACGCGGAACGTCGGATCCTCCTCGGCCAGGCGCTGGAGCGCGCCCGCCAGCTTGTCCTGGTCGGCCTTCGTCTTCGGCTCGATCGCGACCGCGATCACCGGATCGGGGAAGGTCATCGACTCGAGCACGATCGGGGCCGTGTCGACCGCGAGCGTGTCGCCCGTCGTCGTCTGCTTCAGCCCCACTGCGGCCGCGATCTCGCCGGCGGCGATCTCGTCGCGCTCCTCGCGGTGGTTCGCGTGCATCTGGAGGATGCGGCCGATGCGCTCGGTCTTGCCGTTCGTCGTGTTGACGACACGGTCGCCGGCCTTGATCTTGCCGGAGTAGACGCGGAAGTACGTCAGCTTGCCGACGTACGGGTCGGTCATGACCTTGAACGCGAGCGCCGCGAAGGGCTCGTCCGTGGCCGGCCGGCGTGAGAGCTCGTGCTCGGTGCGCGGGTCGATGCCGTGCACCGGCGGCACGTCCAGCGGGCTCGGCAGGTAGTCGACGACGGCGTCGAGCAGGGGCTGGATGCCCTTGTTCTTGAAGGCGGAGCCGGCGAGCACGGGCGTGACGGTGATGTCGAGCGTCGCTGCGCGCAGCGCACGCCGCAGGAGCTCCGGGGTGACCTTCGTCTCGTCCTCCAGGTAGCGCTCCATCAGCTCCTCGTCGTGGTCGGCGACCGCGTCGATCAGCTGGTGGTGGTACTCCTCGGCCTGCTCCCGAAGCTCCTCGGGGATCTCCTCGGTGGCGTAGTCCATGCCGAGCGTGTCCTTGTAGACGATCGCGCGCATCTCGACGAGGTCGATGACACCGCGGAAGTGCTCCTCCTGGCCGAGCGGCAGCTGCACCGGCACGGGCCGGGCGCCGAGCCTGTCGACCATGGACTGCACAGCTGCGAAGAAGTCCGCGCCGGTGCGGTCCATCTTGTTGATGAAGGCGATGCGCGGCACGCGGTAGCGGTCGGCCTGGCGCCAGACCGTCTCGGACTGGGGCTCGACCCCTGCGACGGAGTCGAAGACGGCGATGGCGCCGTCCAGGACGCGCAGGCTCCGCTCCACCTCGACGGTGAAGTCCACGTGCCCGGGCGTATCGATGATGTTGATGCGAAAGTCCCGCCAGAACGCCGTCGTTGCGGCCGACGTGATCGTGATGCCCCGCTCCTGCTCCTGGGCCATCCAGTCCATCGTGGCCGCGCCCTCGTGCACCTCGCCCATCTTGTGGGTGCGACCGGTGTAGTAGAGGATCCGCTCGGTCGTCGTGGTCTTGCCCGCGTCGATGTGGGCCATGATCCCGATGTTCCTGACGCGGTCGAGCCCGACCTCTGTCTGTGTGGCGACGTTCGTCACTGCGTGGTGATCCTCTCTACCAGCGGTAGTGGGCGAAGGCCTTGTTGGCCTGCGCCATCCGGTACTGGTCGTCCTTCTGCTTGAACGCGCCACCCTGCTGGTTCAGCGCATCCAGCAACTCGCCGGCGAGCTTCTCGTCCATGCCCTTCTCGCGCCGCTTGCGCGCGTTGTCGACGATCCAGCGCACGGCCAGCGTGCGGGCGCGCCGCTGCGGCACCTCGACGGGAACCTGGTAGTTGGCGCCGCCGACGCGGCGCGAGCGAACCTCGAGCACGGGCGTCACGGTCTTGATCGCCTGGTCGAGCACCTCGACCGGGGGGCGGCCGGTGCGCTCGCCGACCCGGTCCAGCGCCGAGTAGACGAGCTGCTCGGCGATGCTCTTCTTGCCGTCGAGCATGACGCGGTTGACCATCTGGCTGACGAGCAGCGAGCTGTGAACCGGGTCCGGCGTCAGCTCCCTCGGCTCGATCTCCGCGCGGCGCGGCATCAGGCAGGCCTCTTGGCGCCGTACTTGGAGCGGCCCTGGCGGCGGTCGCTCACGCCGGCGGTGTCGAGGGCGGCCCGGATGACCTTGTAGCGGATACCCGGCAGGTCCTTGACGCGACCGCCGCGGACCAGCACGACCGAGTGCTCCTGCAGGTTGTGCCCCTCGCCGGGGATGTAGGCGGTGATCTCCATGCCGTTCGTGAGCCGGATGCGCGCAGCCTTGCGGAGCGCCGAGTTCGGCTTCTTGGGCGTGCGCGTGAAGACCCGCGTGCAGACGCCCCGGCGCTGCGGGGACCCCTGCAGGTGCGGCGTCTTCGTCTTCTCCTTGATGGCCTTGCGGCCCTTGCGCACAAGCTGGTTAACGGTCGGCACTGAACTCCAGAGGTCGAGGGGACACACAGAAAGAAGGTCGGCAAGGGATGTCCCTGCCAACCACCGGCGGCATGGTAGCAAGGGCGGTAAATGCTCGCCTCCCCGGGCGCCGGCGGCGGCGCGACGCCGCCGGCTGGGAGGCTCACTCCCCTCGAGGGAGGCACCGCAGGTTTCCCCCCTCGAGCTCCCCCCTCCCGCCCGGCCCGCCTCGATCGTTGCGCCGGACGACCCGCTTGCTCGCCGCCCCGGGCGCCGGCGGCGGCGCGACGCCGCCGGCTGGGAGGCTCACTCCCCTCGAGGGAGGCACCGCAGGTCCCCCCTCGAGCTCCCCCCTCCCGCCCGGCCCGCCTCGATCGTTGCGCCGGACGACCCGCTTACTCGCCGCCCCGGGCGCCGGCGGCAGCGCGACGCCGCCGGCTGGGAGGCTCACTCCCCTCGAGGGAGGCACCGCAGGTTCCCCCCTCGAGCTCCCCCCTCCCGAGTCGTTCTCCCGCCCTCGGACGACCCGCGAGCTCGAGGGACAGGATTCATCCTGTCCCTCACATGACGGCAAAGTCACGAATGCGCAGCGAAGTCGCCAACGACTACGGCCGCGAGGCAAACGGCAAGCAACGCTGCGCAGCTCGCTTCGCTTCGGAGGGCGTTGCGCTTGGCCGACCGTGTACTGAAGCGTGATTTGGCCATCAAGTGAGGGACAGGCTGAAGCCTGTCCCTCGAACCAGCGCTCTCCGAGGGCGGGAGAACGATGCGTGGTTTTCCTCCGCAACCCCACTACAGTGAGATCGGGAGCCGGTGAGGGACCGGCTTGGGGAGAATCGAGGGGCAGGATGCAACTGCGGTATGCGGGCGTCGGACGACGGGGCGCGCCGGCGTGACGACGGCGCTCATCTCGTCGACTGCGGCACTGGCCACGCTGGTCGTGGTGCTGCTCGTGCTGCTCGTCGTGCGCCGGTCCGGCGGCCACGCGCAACCGGAGCCGGTGCTGGAGGCTGCCGGCGAGGCGCCCGCACCCCTGGAGGCGACCGTGCGCGAGCTCTCGGAGGCGCTCGAGCGGGCGCGGGAGGAGAACCGCCGCGGCCGGTTCCTCGCCCAGCTCGCCGGGGCGATCGAGCTCGACGACGTCCTCGCGCGAACGCTCGAGGCGGCGAGCCGGCTCCCGGGCGTGGATGCGGCGATGGTCGTGCTGCCGCAGGACGAGGGTGGGCCGCTCATCGCCACGAATGGCATGAGCCGGGACGAGGCCACGAGCCAGCCCGTCGCCCCACCGCTGGAGGGGCGACAGCCGCGTGCCGTCGCGCTCTCCTACCGGTACGGCGATGCGGAAGCCTCTCGGGACGGCGACCTGATCCGCGGCGGGCTGATGGTGCCGCTGGCAGGGGGCCGGGAGGAGACGGTCGGCACGCTGGCCGTGTTCTGGCGCGGCCGCGAGCGGGAAGCGTCGGCGGACGAGCTGTCGTTGCTCGAAGACCTCGCCGCCAGCGCGGGGCCGACGGTCGAGAACGCCAAACGCTTCTACGAGGCGCGCCAGCTGGCCGAGATCGACTCGCTGACGGGTCTGCACAACCGCCGCTACTTCGACGAGGTGCTCGAGCGCGAGGTGGCGCGCGCGCATCGCTACGGGCGGCCGCTGGCGCTGCTCGTTCTCGACCTCGACGACCTCAAGCTGGTCAACGACCGGCTCGGGCACCTCGGCGGCGACACCGTCCTCGCCGAGCTGGGCGACCGTGTGCGCGAGGCACTCCGCTCGGCCGACATCGCGTGCCGGGTCGGCGGCGACGAGTTCGCCGTGGTCATGCCGGAGTCGACCGCGGAGGACGCCAAGCAGCTGTACGACCGCCTGCAGCAGGCGATCACCGCGCGCCCCTTCACCGGCTCGCAGCGGGTCAACACGTCCGGCGGGGTCGCCGAGCTGGACCGGGACGACGACGCGAAGGCCCTCTACCAGCGTGCGGACGAGAGCCTCTATCGCGCGAAGCAGACCGGCAAGGGCCACGTTCGCTAGACGGCTCCGGGGCGGACGCAGGCCGGCCCGTCGCGCGTCGGCGTCGCCGCCTCCGCGGGCCCGCGCACGGCATCGATGCGCTCGACGACCACGCGGCTGGGCGGCGCGTCGCAGCTCGGGGTCGCTTTATCCTCGCAAGGGCCTGAGAATGGAGGGGCAACGCGGCACGTGGGCAGGCACACCCCGCAGGTGGGGTGATGCGGGAGAAGGGGGAGGTCGATAACGCGATCGTGACCATCGCGCTTGCAATCGCATCCGGGGCGCTGGCCGCCCTCGCGCTGCTGCTCGGTGTGCTGCTGCTGCGGCAGTCACGATCTGCCGGCGCTGCTCCTCCAGCCGCCACGGCTCCGCCGGCGGCGCCTGCCGTCGAGCTCCTCGCGCATGACCTGCACGAAGCGCTCGCGCAGTACCGGACGGAACCGCCGTTGCAGCCGGCACGCGAGCGGGCGCGGGGCGCGCGCCTCCTGCAGGTTCACAGGCAGGAGCCCGAGCGCGCCCCGCGCCGGGGCGAGGGTCGCGAGTGGGTGCCGTCGCCCGCCGAGCGCCGTGACCGACGACCGCGGCCCGCGCCGGATGACGCTCCGGAGCTGCGACTCGAGGATCGGACGGCAGCAGCGGCGGACCTCACCTCGAACGGTGAGTTCGAGACCCTGCTCGAGCAGGCACTCTCCACCGCTCGCGCGATTCCGGGCGCGGATGCCGCAGCCGTGGCGCTGCCGTCCCTGCAGGCGCCGCTCATCGGCACGCTGGGCCTCGCGCAGCACGAGGCCGACCGGCTCGCGAGCACGCTTCCCTCTGCGGGCACGCGCACCCGTTCGATCGCGATCGACTACGAGTACGAAGACGGCGCTGCTCGGGAGCCCGCGGGCCGGCTCCAACGCGGGATCGCCGTGCCGATCTCGGGCCTGCCCACGCCGGGCTTGATCGTCATCCTCACGCGATCGCCGGAGACACGACTCGGGGAACCGCAGGTCGAGCTGCTCGAGGAGATCGTCGAGCGGATCTCCCCGGCCCTGGCGAGCGTGCTCGAGTGGGAGGCGGCAGCGACCCCGGTCTCGGTCACCGTCCGCGAGACCGCAGGCTCAGTCGAGAGCGAGGAAGGGGAGGAAGTCGGTCAGGTCCACCGGTTCCACGATCGGTAGCTCGTCTCTGACACAAACCGTCTGGCGCAACGCCTCGGTCTGGCGGGCGAGCAACCAGGTCTGGAACTTGGCCAGCCGGGCAGACTCCACGAGCGCCGCCACGATCCCGGGCCGCGCGAGCGCTAGCGGGTAGGCCCCGAGGGGCATCGTCGGGCCGGTTGCGCGCACGCGGATGCGACCGTCGGCGGTCTGCAGGAGCTTGGCCTTTCCCTCCAGAAGCGTGAACACGGACGACGGCGCCACCGAGTCGAGCGCGAGCCCGCTGCGACGGCCGCTGAGCCACGGCACGCGAGGCTTCACCTCGACGGGACGGGCCGGCGCGCCCGCGAAGGTGAGGTAGTAGTCCGCGATCTGCGCGGCGGTCGGGCCGGGCACGCGCATGCGGTCGCGGAGCTTCGCCTCGCGCGCCTCGAACGCGATGATCGCGCGCGCCAGCGAGCGGGACATACGCGAGCGCGCGAGCGCCGACCGGTAGGCGGACCAGCTGCCGCGGAACGTCTGGGCGACGACGGCCGCCTCCGCCCGGGTCAGCTCCGGCGGCGTCAGGGCGACCTCTCGCGACAGCACGAGCCGCGCGTGCAGCGCGCTGAGCGCCGACTCCGCGTCGCCGGTGACGCGCGCGATCGCCGAGAGCTGGCTGCGCGTCACGGTGTGCTCGCCGAGGACGCACTGGATCCCCGGCCGCAGCGTCGCCTCGGTGCGGGACACCTCGAATGACGGGCCGGCAAGCTTGCGCGCGTTGCAGAGCGATGGATCGCGCGCCCACAGCCACACGCAGGCTGCCGCTTCCTTGTCGGGATCGGTTTCGCCCGCGCTCCAGACGCCCCAGCCCCACGACCAGACGCTGGCGACACCGGTCTCTCGGGCCACCTGCTTGGCCGCAAGCGCCTCGAGCTTGACGACGTCGAACCACGCGCTCGCCGGTGCGAGTCCGTCCCGGCCGCTGCCGACGCCGCGCGTCGTATGGAAGCCCAGCATGAGCCCGAGACGCGAGGGCGGAATGCCGAGCTCGGTGAAGTTCTGGATCGCTCCGCGCAGCGCCGCCCGCATCGTCCGGCTGCCGAGCAGCGGGCCCTGGCCGTGGATACGCGGCCCGGAGAAGTAGACCTCCCGGATCAGGTCGGCGGACTCGGCGGCGTCACGCCACCACTGCGCTGCTTCGCCGCCGGTGTACGGGGCGCTCGACAGGAGCAGCTGCGGGCGGGCGCCGAGAGCGGCGAGCCGGCGGATGAAGGTCAGCACGTTGGCCCGGTAGCGGCCGTTCGAGTCGGACCAGGGCGTGGCCGTGCCGGCGCCGAAGAGCTCGTTGAGAGCGATCACCGGCGTCGCGCAGCCGGAGGAGGCGACGGCGCGCAGGAAGAGGCGGTCGGCCCGGTCGACGATGACCGAGGCGTCAGCGGGAGCCGTCGGCGTCCCGACGCGGTTCCTCAGGTGCATGTCCCAGTAGACGGTCTTCGCGCCGGCGGCGCGGAGCCGGGGCGGGGCGATGAAGTTCGAGGCCGCGGCGATCACGCCCGGGCGGGCGAAGATCCGATCCCAGAAGGGCACCGAGCCGTCGCCGAAGTCGATCCAGAGCGGCTTCGACGCCGGCAGGTTGCACCCGGGTGCCGCGGTGGCAGGCGTCACCGTGACCGAGAGCGCGGCCGCGAAGAGACCCAGGGTGAGCAATAGCTTCCTCACGGCCTGCGCATCTTGTAGCAGCCCCGCGTAAACGAGATGCAAGCCCGAACCACTCTCCCGCCCACGGACGACCGCTGGCTCAAGGGACAGGCTTCAGCCTGTCCCTTACTTGACGGCAAAGTCCAAAGACGCGCGGTGGTCGCGCGTACAGCTGCGGCTGCGACGTGAACGGCGGGCAGCGCTCTGCGCCTCGCTCCGCTTCGGAGGGCGGCGGGCGTGACTCGAGCAGCTGACTGCAGTGTGATGTGGCCATCGAGTGAGGGACAGGCTGAAGCCTGTCCCTCGAGCCAGCGGTCTGCCGACAGCGGGAGAACGACTCGTGGCGCCTCGGTTGCGGCGGCGTGCCCCTACGATCGCGCGATGAAGGTCGTGCTTGCGGGCGTGGAGGCGCCCGACCAGGTGCAGCGGCTGCGAGAGCGGCTCCCGCAGCACGAGCTCGTCGTTGTCGACGAGCGCGAGCGGCTGGCGCAGGAGCTCCGCGATGCCGATGCGGTCGTCTGCTACCGGCTCACCGAAGCCGAGACGGCTGGCGCGACGCAGCTTCGGCTTGTGCAGACTCTCTCGGCCGGAGCGGACGCCATCGACGAGGGAGCCGTGCCGGACGGCGCGAGCCTCTGCATCGTGCGAGGGCACGAGCGGACGATGGCCGAGTGGGTGCTGATGGCGCTGCTGGCGCTGCCCCGGCAGGTGCTGCTGCTCGACCGGGAGCTGCGCGAGGGGCTCTGGAACCGGCACGGGGGCGACCACCTCGACCTCGGCGAGCCGGAGCTCGAAGGCAAAGCGGTCGGGCTGGTGGGCTACGGGCAGATCGGGCGGGAGGTCGAGCGGCTCGTCACGCCGCTGGGCGCGCGGACGGTCGGGGTCACGCGCAACCCCCGGGACGGCGCACGCCCGCTGGACGAGCTGCAGGCGGTGCTCGCCGAGGTGGACTTCGCGGTCGTCTCCCTCCCGGGCCAGGCCGGCACGGTGGTCGGCGCGGACGAGCTGCACGCGCTCGGGCCGGACGGCTACCTCGTCAACGTCGGGCGCGGGAAGGTCGTCGACGAAGACGCCCTCTACCACGCGCTCCGCGACGGGCGCCTCAAGGGCGCGGCGATCGACGTCTGGTACCGCTACCCGCGCGAGGAGGGCGAGGTGGTGCAGCCGTCGCGCCACCCGTTCCACGAGCTGGACAACGTGCTCCTGAGCCCGCACGCGAGCGGCCGCTCACGCCGGGCCCGGGAGCGCCGCTGGGACTTCGTCGCCGACCAGCTCGAGCGGCTCCAGCGGGGCGAGACGCTCGAGAACATCGTCGCTTGACCGAGGCGCGAATGCTCCCGCCCTCGGCAGAGCGCTAGCTCAGGGACAGGCTTCAGCCTGTCCCTTACTTGACGGCAAAGTCAGGAATGCGCAGCGATCGCGAGGCAGCTGCGGTGGCGAGGCAGGCAGCACGGCCGCGCCGCACGGCTCGCTGCGCTTCGGAGGGCGGCAGGCGGGCCTCAAAGAGCTGACTGAATCGTGATTTGGCCATCAAGTGAGGGACAGGCTGAAGCCTATCCCTCGAACTAGCGCTCTCCGACGGCGGGAGAACGATTCGTGGGCACCTCGGCCCAGCGTCTCTCCTCGAGCCGAAGAGCAGCGAGGCCCGGCGTCGCCGGGCCCCGCTGCAGCTCGAAAACCGGGACAGTCCCCTGCGGGGACAGTCCCTATGACTCGTCGCGTGGCGAGTCGACCTCCGGTGTCTCCGCGGCCTCGGTCGCCTCGGCCGGCATGCCGCTGCCGTTGCCGGCCGGATCGGGCGCGCCTCCGAAGCTGAGGTCGGCCCCGTCCAGCGCGAGAGAGCCGCCGTCCGATCCGATCTCCTGCAGCGCCGCCAGCAGCGCCTCGCGCTCGGCGGCCGGCGTCTCGCGGATCACGGTCTCGGTGGGCGTGATCTCGACCTGCCGGTACTGCTTGAGACCGGTCGCGGCCGGGATCAGCTTCCCGATGATCACGTTCTCCTTGAGGCCGAGCAGGTGGTCGACCTTGCCCTCGATCGCCGCGTCGGTCAGAACCTTGGTCGTCTCCTGGAAGGAGGCGGCCGACAGGAACGACTCCGTGGCGAGCGACGCCTTGGTGATCCCGAGGATCAGCGGCTCGTGTGTCGCCTGCTCGCCCTTCTTCGCCTTCTTGATGCGTGCGTTCTCGCGCTCGAGCACGACCCGGTCGACGAGCTGGCCGGGTAGGAGCTCGGTGTCGCCGGCGTTCTCGACGCGCACCTTCTTCAGCATCTGCCGGACGATCACCTCGATGTGCTTGTCGTGCAGGTCGACGCCCTGCGACTTGTAGACCTTCTGCACCTCGTCGACGAGGTACAGCTCGATCGCCGTCGACCCCTTCAGGCGCAGCAGGTCGGCAGGCGTCAGCGAGCCCTCGTGCAGGGGATCGCCCGGCTCCACCAACTGGCCGTCCTCGACCAGCAGGCGCGTACGCCGCGGGAGCGAGTACGCAACCGGCTCGAGCGGCTCGCCGTTCTCGTCCAGGCCGTCCTGGTGGACGGTCACCTTCGGGCCGCGGTCCGACTGCTCGATCTCGATGCGGCCGGCGACCTCGGTGAGCTTGGCGGCACCCTTCGGGTTCCGCGCCTCGAAGATCTCCTGCACACGCGGCAGACCGTGCGTGATGTCGGCGCCCGCGACACCGCCCGTGTGGAACGTCCGCATCGTCAGCTGGGTGCCCGGCTCGCCGATCGACTGGGCGGCGATGATGCCGACCGCGTCCCCGATCGTCGAGAGGTCGCCCGTCGCGAGGAACGTCCCGTAGCAGGCGCGGCAGAGACCGAACTCGCTGCGGCACTTGAGCACTGAGCGGACGGGCGCGCGGAAGGTGTCCACGTGCTCGTCTCCCACCTCTGCGAGCAGGTGCTTGACGACGTCCGTCGTGACCATCGTGCCCTTGTCGCCCAGCTTCGTCTTGCCGGGCTCGCCCGACTTGAGCGGCTTGAAGGCGTCGATCGCGAACTGGCGCCCGAGCAGGCTCTTGTTGATCCCATCGGGGGATCGCAGCGGGAGCTCGATGTGATCCTCGGTGCCGCAGTCTTCCTCGCGGATGATCACGTCCTGGGCCACGTCCACGAGCCGTCGCGTGAGATAGCCCGAGTCGGCGGTGCGGAGCGCGGTGTCGGCGAGCCCCTTGCGAGCACCGTGCGTCGAGAGGAAGTACTCGAGCACCGGCAGGCCCTCCATGAAGTTGGCCTTGATCGGGCGCTCGATGATCTCGCCCTTCGGATTGGCGACCAGGCCGCGCATCGCCGCCAGCTGGCGGATCTGCGTGAACGAGCCACGGGCCCCCGAGTTGGCCATCATGAAGATCGGGTTCAGCTCGCGGAGGTTCTTCTCCATCGCGCTGGCGACGGCGTCGGTGGCCTCGGTCCAGATCGTCGTGATGATCTCGTGGCGCTCCTCGTCGGTGATCAGTCCGCGCTCGTACTGCTGCTCGACGCGGCGGACCCGCTCCTCGTGCTCGCCCAGGATCTGCTCCTTCTCGGGCGGAACGACGATGTCGTTCTTGGAGACGGTCACGCCCGCCTGCGTGGCGTAGCGGAACCCGAGCGTCTTGATGCGGTCGAGCACGCCGGCGATGACAGGCGCGCCGTGCACGCGGGCCAGGCTCGAGATGAAGTCGTCCATCTCGCGCTTCGACAGGGTGCGGTTCAGGAATGGGTACGGATCCGGCTCCTCGCCCTCGGCCTCGGCAGCCTCGGCCAGTGACCGGGCAACCTCGACGTTGAAGATGATGCGGCCGGGCGTGGTCAGGATCAGCTCGCCCTCGTGCCAGTACTCGGCCGGATCCTGCAGGGCGATCTGCTTCGCCTCGATCGCGAACTCGACCTCCTCCTCCGACCGGAAGCGCTTGATCCCGTTGACCTTGAGCTCCTTGGCCAGCTCGGCCGAGCTGACGGCCTCGAGATCACGCGTCGAGTAGGTGAGGAAGTAGCCGCCGAGGACCATGTCCTGCGTCGGCGTCGCGAGCGGGCGGCCCGAGGCCGGCGAGAGGATGTTGTTCGAGGAGAGCATCAGGATGCGCGCCTCCGCCTGAGCCTCCGCCGACAGCGGCAGGTGGACTGCCATCTGGTCGCCGTCGAAGTCGGCGTTGAACGCGTGGCAGACGAGCGGGTGCACCTGGATCGCCTTGCCCTCGACGAGGACGGGCTCGAAGGCCTGGATGCCGAGGCGGTGGAGCGTCGGTGCGCGGTTGAGCAGCACCGGATGCTCTGCGATGACCTCCTCGAGCACGTCCCAGACCTCGGGCACCATCGAGTCGACGTACTTCTTCGCCGCCTTGATGTTCTGCGCCGCCTTGCGCTCGACGAGCCGGCTCATGATGAACGGCTTGAAGAGCTCGAGCGCCATCAGCTTCGGCAGCCCGCACTGGTGCAGCCGCAGGTTCGGCCCGGAGACGATCACGGAGCGCCCCGAGTAGTCGACGCGCTTGCCGAGCAGGTTCTGGCGGAACCGCCCCTGCTTGCCCTTGAGCATGTCGGACAGCGACTTGAGCGGGCGGTTGCCCGGCCCCGTCACCGCCCTGCCGCGGCGGCCGTTGTCGAACAGCGCGTCGACGGCCTCCTGGAGCATGCGCTTCTCGTTGTTGACGATGATCTCCGGCGCGCCGAGGTCGAGCAGCCGCTTGAGGCGGTTGTTCCGGTTGATCACACGGCGGTAGAGGTCGTTGAGGTCGGAGGTGGCGAAGCGGCCGCCGTCGAGCTGCACCATCGGGCGCAGCTCCGGCGGGATCACCGGCACGGCCTCGAGGACCATCCACTCGGGGCGGTTCTCCGACTTGATGAAGGCGTTGACGACCTTGAGCCGCTTGATCGCGCGCTGCTGCCGCTGCCCCTTGGAGGTGCGGATCGTCTCGCGCAGCGACTCGGCCTCGGCCATGAGGTCGAGGTCCTTGAGCAGGTCGCGGATCGCCTCGGCTCCCATGCCGCCGCGGAAGTAGACGCCGAAGCCGTACGGCGAGCCGAAGCGGTCCTTCATCTCGCGGAAGATCTGCTCGTCGGGCTCGATGTGCTTGACCTCGAGCTCGCGGAACTTCTCCCACGTCTGCTCGAGCCGCCTCTGTGAGTCCTCGGCGGCCTCGCGGGCGTCGGCGCGCCGCGACTCGATGTCGAGGTACATCTCGCGCACCTTCAGCGACCACTGGATGACCGCGTCGAGATCCTCGCGGCTCATGCGGCCGTCGGTCCGCAGGCAGAGGTCGTTGGCGAGGTCGCGGAGCGCCGCGGCGTCGATGCCCGGCTCGGCGGTCTCGACGACCTCACGCAGCAGACCGTTGCCGACGTCACGCGACTTCTCGAGGTTCTTGATGTCCACACCCGAGGTGAGCGCGGCGTCGTCACCCTCGAGCTCCTCACCGGCGAGCAGCGCGTCCAGCACCTTGTTGATGCGCTTGGTGAGGGCGCCCTTCTTCGAGCCGGAGGCCTTGTCGGCCTCCGTATGGAGCGGGGCGAGCGCCTCGGTGATCTGCTGCGCGGCCGTGGCCACGTTCTCGAGCTCGCGCGGCGACAGCCGGCGATCGTCGCGGATCGCGGCGTTGCGGACGAGCTCACGGATCTTCTTGGAGTCCTCGGTGGTGATCGAGCCCGAGACCTCGACGAAGAGCCCGGCCATCAGCTCGCGCACCTCCTCGAGGGTGGGCAGGTCCTGCTCCTCGGCCCAGTTGGACAGGCCGCGGCCCCAGAACTCGTCGTCCTCGTCGAAGTTCTTCTCCTGACCCTTGCCGAAGTAGTTCCGGCGGCGCTTCAGGCGATCCTCGAGCGCTGCGAGTGCCTCGTCACGGTCGACGTAGATGCGCTCGTACTCGGCCTTGACCTTGTCCTCGAGGTCGTTGAGGTCCTTCGCGCGGGCCTCCTCGTCGACGAACGTGACGATCGAGGCGGCGAAGTACAGGACCTTCTCGAGCTCGCGCGGGGCGATGTCGAGCAGGTAACCGATGCGGCTCGGGACGCCCTTGAAGAACCAGATGTGCGAGACGGGCGCGGCGAGGTCGATGTGGCCCATCCGCTCGCGCCGAACCTTCTGCCGCGTCACCTCGACGCCGCAGCGCTCGCAGATGATGCCCTTGTACCGGACGCGCTTGTACTTGCCGCAGTAGCACTCCCAGTCCTTCGTCGGGCCGAAGATGCGCTCGCAGAAGAGACCGTCGCGCTCGGGCTTGAGCGTGCGGTAGTTGATGGTCTCGGGCTTCGTCACCTCGCCCGACGACCAGTCGCGGATCTGCTTGCTCGAGGCGAGCCCGATCCGGATCGCGTCGAAGTCGTTGATGTCGATCATGACCGCCCCTCTTCGGTGCGCGGTCGAGCTGAGAGGCTCGTACGTCCGTTCAAGTGGTTCCGTCCCTTCGCGCCGTCGTCTGTCGTCAGTGCTGATCTGAGGTGGTGCCGCCGCCCCGTCACTCGTCGAGCTCCAGGTCGGGCATGTCGCCCGAGGCGACCGGGCCCAGCTGCTCCTCGGCCTCCTCGGTAGCCGCCGCGCTCGGTGTGAGCTGGACATCGTCCAGGTCGCCGAGCGCCTCGTCGGCGGGCAGCGAGAGCTCGCCCGACTCGTCGGCGCGAACCTGGCCTGCCTCGACCTCCTGCGCCTGCGGCTCGCGGGCCTGCGCCCGCAGCGAGCCGGGCGAGAGGTCGATGCCGAGCTCCTCCGCCGCGCGCAGCAGCTCGTCCTCCTCCTCGCGCACCTCGACCTCCGCGCCCTCCTCGGAGAGCACGTCCACGTCGAGCGCGAGCGACTGCATCTCCTTCAGCAGCACCTTGAAGGACTCCGGGATCGACGGCTCGGCGATGTTCTCGCCCTTGACGATCGCCTCGTACGCCTTCACGCGCCCAACGGTGTCGTCGGACTTGATCGTGAGCATCTCCTGCAGCGTGTAAGCGGCGCCGTACGCCTCGAGCGCCCACACCTCCATCTCGCCGAAGCGCTGGCCGCCGAACTGCGCCTTGCCCCCCAGCGGCTGCTGGGTGACGAGCGAGTACGGGCCGGTCGAACGCGCGTGGATCTTGTCGTCCACGAGGTGGAGCAGCTTCAGGATGTACATGAAGCCGACGGTCACCTTCTGCTCGAAGGGCTCGCCGGTGCGCCCGCTGAAGAGCCGCACCTTGCCGGACGTGAACCGGCCGGCGGGGCGCTTCTCGTCGACCACGAACTTGATCGGCGAGTCGGGGTTCTGCTTCGTCCAGTCGACCAGCGCGCGGTCGACGTCCTCGACCGAGGCGCCGTCGAACACGGGTGTCGCCACCGGGCTGGCGCCGTTACGCTCGCCGTCCTCGGAGAAGACGCCGTGGGCGGCTGCCCACCCGAGATGCGTCTCGAGGATCTGGCCGATGTTCATCCGGCTCGGCACGCCGAGCGGGTTGAGCACGACGTCCACGGGGCGTCCGTCCTCGAGGAAGGGCAGGTCCTCCTCCGGGACGATCTTCGCGATCACGCCCTTGTTGCCGTGGCGGCCGGCGAGCTTGTCGCCTTCGGCGATCTTGCGCTTCTTGGCGACGTAGACGCGAACGAGCTCGTTGACGCCCGGAGACAGGTCGTCGCCGGCCTCGCGCGAGAACGTCTTGACGTCGATGACCTTGCCGCCCTCGCCGTGCGGCACCTTGAGCGAGGTGTCGCGCACCTCGCGCGCCTTCTCCTTGAAGATCGCGCGGATCAGCTTCTCCTCCGCCGTCAGCTCGGTCTCGCCCTTCGGCGTCACCTTGCCGACGAGCAGGTCGCCCGAGCCGACCTCTGCGCCGATGCGGACGATCCCGCGCTCGTCCAGGTCCTTCAGGGACTCCTCCGAGCGGTTGGGGATGTCGCGCGTGATCTCCTCGTCGCCGAGCTTGGTCGCCCGCGCGTCGATCTCGTACTCGTGGATGTGGATCGAGGAGAGCACGTCCTCCTTGACCAGCCGCTCCGAGATCACGATCGCGTCCTCGAAGTTGTAGCCCTCGAACGGCATGAAGGCGACGAGCAGGTTGGCGCCGAGCGCCAGCTCGCCCTCTCGCGTCGAGGCACCGTCGGCGAGCACGTCGCCCGGGGACACCTTCTGGTTCAGGGTGACGATCGGCTTCTGGTGGATGAGCGTTCCCTGATTGGAGCGCATGAACTTCGTCAGGTCGTACTCGTCGCGGCCCGCGTTGGCGCCGCGCGACTCGACCACGATCTTCTCGGCGTCGACGTGCGCGACCGTGCCGGCCCGCTCCGCGACGACGACGTCGCCCGTGTCGATGGCGGCGCGGTACTCGACGCCGGTGCCGACGAGCGGCGCCTGCGTGATCATCAGCGGCACCGCCTGCTTCTGCATGTTCGCGCCCATGAGCGCCCGGTTCGCGTCGTTGTGCTCGAGGAACGGGATGAGCGAGGTCGCGACCGACACGATCTGCGCCGGGGCGACGTCCATGTAGTCGATGTCGCGCGGCTCGGCCATGACGGCCTCGTTCGCGGCCGAGCGGCACAGCACCAGGTCGTTGGCGAACTTGCCCGTCTTGTCGTCGACGGGCTCGGAGGCCTGCGCGATCGTGTACTGGGCCTCCTCGGCGGCGTCGAGATAGATGATCTCGTCCGTCACCTTGCCGTTCTTGACCACCCGGTACGGCGTCTGGATGAAGCCGAACTCGGACACGGTCGCCATGGAGGCGAGCGAGCCGATCAGGCCGATGTTCGGGCCTTCCGGCGTCTCGATCGGGCACATGCGCCCGTAGTGGGTCGGATGGACGTCGCGCACCTCGATCGGGGCGCGCTCGCGCGTGAGTCCGCCGGCGCCAAGCGCGGACAGGCGGCGCCGGTGCGTGAGCCCGGCGAGCGAGTTGGTCTGGTCCATGAACTGGGACAGCTGCGAGGAGCCGAAGAACTCCTTCAGCGCCGCGACGACCGGACGGATGTTGATGATCGTCTGCGGCGTGATCGTGTCGACGTCCTCCGTCGTCATGCGCTCGCGCACGACGCGCTCCATGCGGTAGAGACCGACGCGGAACGCCTCCTGGATCAGCTCGCCGACCGTCCGCAGGCGGCGGTTGCCGAAGTGCTCGTACTCGTCCAGCTCGTTGCGGACGGGCTCCCGCGAGAACGCGAGCGCGTCGGCCGCGAAGTCCTTCGAGTCCTCCGGCAGGCCGAGCTTGCGCGGCAGATCGACGAGCCGGCGGACGAGCGAGAGGATGTCGGCCGTGGTGAGCACACGCACGTCCTCCGGCACGTCGACGGCGAGCCGCTGGTTGAGCTTGTAGCGGCCGACCTTGGTCAGGTCGTAGCGCTTCGGGTCGAAGAACAGCGAGTTGAGCAGGTTGCGTGCGTTCTCGACCGTCGGCGGCTCGCCCGGCCGCTGCTTCTTGAAGACCTCGACGAGCGCCTCCTCCTCACGCGTGGTCGGATCCTTGTCGAGCGTGAGCTGGATGAACGGCGAGTTGTCGAAGAGCGCGAGGATCGCCTCGTTCGACGACGTGTCGAGCTCGAAGCCGGTCGACGGGTCCTCGGCCGGCAGCGCCCGCAGCAGTGTTGTGATCGGCAGCTTGCGCTTGCGGTCGATGCGGGCGTAGACGATGCCCTTCTTGTCGATCTCGAGCTCGAGCCACGAGCCACGAGACGGCATCAGATTGGCCGTGAAGACCTGCTTCGTCGGGTCCTTCGCCTCCATCAGGTAGGCACCCGGCGAACGCACGAGCTGCGTCACGATGACGCGCTCGGTGCCGTTGATGATGAACGTGCCGTGCTCGGTCATCATGGGGAAATCGCCCATGAAGACGTTCTGCTCGCGGATCTCGCCGGTCTCCTTGTTGACGAAGCGGACCGTCATCGAGAGCGGCGCCTGATAGGTCAGGTCCTTCTCGCGACACTCCTGGATGGAGACGGGCGGGTCACCGAACCGGTACTCGGCGAACTCGACGGCGAGCGTGCCGGTGTAGTCCTCGATCGGTGATATGTCGTCGATGGTCTCGCGCAGACCTTCCTCGAGGAACCACTTGAACGACGCCTTCTGGATGTCGATCAGGTTCGGGAGCTCGAGGACGTGCTTCAGGCGCGAAAAGCTCTTGCGCGCGCGCGGCGCAGCGACCTTAGTGGCCAAAAGGAGCGACCTCCCTCAGAAACTGGTGTGCGGACTGGGTGCGGACAGGCGAAAGCCGGCTAGGCGTGGCGAACCGTGCAACTTAGCAGAAAGACCATCCCTCGCGCAAGGCCGAGTGGCCCGCGAGGGATGAACTCGGCCAGTGTAGCACGGGCATTCGCGCGGGCCCGTGCGTGCGAATGTCCTCCTACACCCACGACGTCGCCGCGCCGATAGGGGTGGTGTGGAGCGGACGATCGCCCTGCCGCACGTGCCGCCGGCGCGGCCCCTCTCGCTCGCTCGGGTGGCGGGCTGGCCCGGCCTCTGGAGCCTCGTGGCGCTGTCGGCAGCCGTCCGCGCGGTGGTCGGCTTCCGCCGGCAAACACCCGCCTACTTCCCGGACGAGTACATGTACTCGGAGCTCGGGCGCTCGCTCGCCAGCACGGGCCGCCCGCTCGTCCGCGGGCTCGACTCGGGTTTCCCCGCACTGCTGCAACCGCTGCTGACGGCACCGGCCTGGCTGATCGACGACGTCGCCACCGCCTACCACGCGATCCAGGTGCTGAACTCGCTGGCCGTCTCGCTCACCGCCGTGCCGGTGTACCTGCTCGCGCGCAGGCTGGGGATCGGCGAGGGCCTGTCGCTCCTGGTGGTGGCCCTGTCCTTGCTGCCGCCGGCTCTGCTGTACGCCGGCTGGGTGATCAGCGAGCCGTTCGCCTACCCGCTCGTCGCGGCGGCGATGCTGCTCGGCGTCCGGGCCCTGGAGCGGCCGAGCGCCCGTTCCGGCGCGGCCTTCCTCGCACTTGCAGGTCTCGCGGGGTTCACGCGCGTCCAGCTGCTCGTCCTCCCCGCCTGCTTCGTCGCCGCGGTGATCGTCGCCGGCCTGCGCGAGCGCCGCCTCCGAGCAGCGCTGCGGGAACAGTTCCTGGTGCTCGGAGCGCTCGCCCTCGCCGGTATGACGCTGCTCGTCCGAGGCCGGCTCGGGCTCTACGCCGATGTGCTCTCCCTCGACCTCGCGCCAGGCGGGCTGCCTTCCCGGCTCGGCACCCAGACCCTCAACCTGCTGTATGCGTCGGGCTGGGTGATCGTCCCTGCAGCAGCGCTCGGCCTCGCACTCGCGCTCGGCCGACCGCGCTCTCGCACAGAGCTCGCCTTCGGCTCGCTCGGCTTCAGCCTGGTGGCCGCGCTGGTCGTCCAGGCGAGCCTCTGGGGCGACACCCACCTCATGCAGGAGCGCTACACGTTCTATGCGGTTCCCGTACTGGCGACGGCGTTCGCGCTCCTCGCCGGGCGGGGACGACCCTGGCCGCGTGCCCACGCCCTGGCATGCGGTGGATTGCTGCTCCTGGCGGCGCTCGTGCCGCTCTCCGGGTACGTGACGCACTTCGGCAACCGTCACTCGCCGCTGCTCTTCGCCGTCACCTACGTCCAGCAGCTCACCGGCGTCGCGGAGGGCGCCCTCGTCGTCGCGGGAGTGGCCGGTGGGCTCGCCGTCCTGACGGCGCTCGCCGGGTTGTCTGCGCGGCCCGCCCTCGTGATCGGTGCGCTCGCGGTGCTCGCCGCGAGCGGTGCCGGCGTCGCAGCCAACATCTACGACGTGCGGAAGAACGACGCGATCCGGCGGGCCTACCTGCCGGCCGATCCATCGTGGGTGGACGAGGCGCAGGTCGGCGACGTCGCGCTCGTCTACGCGCCCGGGCACTACAAGGACGGTCTGGAGCAACTCTTCTGGAACCGCTCGGTGCGGCGCGTGCTCCTGCTCCCCGGCGCCGAACCGCTCGACGCCTTCCGCGCCTCGGCGGTCACGCTCGCCTCCGACGGGCGACTCCTCGACGGCGGCGTGCCGGTGCGGATGCCGCTGCTCGTCGACAGCCGCGCGGCCGCGATCACCCTGCGCGGCGCCTCGATCGCGGGATCGTCTCCGGCCTACGACCTCTGGCGTCCACACGGCACGCCGCGCCTGGCCACCGCCGCGGTCGGCTGGTACGCCGATGGTTGGCTCGGCGCTGGCGGCACGTTCACGGTGTGGTCGCCTCGCGTCGCCGGACGCGTCACCTTCCGGGTAACCGGGCCGCCCGACGCGGCGGCTTCTGTCCTGACGATCACCTCACCCACGGGCCGCCGGTCGCTACGCGTTCCGGCGGGCGCGTCCGTGCCGGTCGAGGTGAAGGCCTGCGCCCGCGGGCCCTGGCAGGTGACCGCCACGTCAGACAGCCTCGTCTTCGGCGCCGACCGCGTTCTCTCCGTGCGCTCCACCCGCCCGGTGTGGACGCCGGATCCCAGCGCCTGCCGCTGAGCTTCCGCCTCGGCAAACAGGCGTTACGGAACCTCGATCACCCTCGAGTGCTCCGGGACGACGAAGGCCCGCCGGAGCGGGCCTTCGAGCGAAGCGGTGAGGCGAGTGGCTACTTGACCTCGACCTCGGCGCCTGCATCCTCCAGCTGTGCCTTGATCGTGTCGGCCTCCTCGCGGGCGACGCCCTCCTTGACGGCGTTGGGTGCGCCGTCCACGAGGTCCTTCGCCTCCTTGAGGCCGAGCCCGGTCACGGCCCGGACGACCTTGATCACCTGGATCTTCTGGCCGCCTGCTGCGGTCAGCACGACGTCGAACTCCGTCTGCTCCTCCGCGGCGGCACCGGCACCGTCGCCGGCCGGCGCTGCCACGCCGCCCGCGACCGCGACCGGAGCTGCGGCGGTGATGCCCCACTCGTCCTCGATCTTCTTCTTCAGCTCGACCAGGTCGAGGACGCTCATCTTGCCGAGCTCCTCGAAGATCGTGTCGACTGAGTTTGCCATCGTCTTCCTCCTCTACTCCTCGGTCTGTGCGGGTGTCTCGTCAGTGTCGGCGGGCTCAGCGTCCGCCTGCGGCTGCTCGGGCGCCGCTGCCGCCTCAGCCTCATCGGCCGGTGCGTCCTCCTGCGCCGGCTCGGCCGCGGCAGCCTCTGCTGCGCCCTCCGGCTCGGCGGCGGTCTCGGCCGGTGCATCCTGCGCCGGCTCGGCTGCGGCAGCCTCTGCTGCGCCCTCCGGCTCGGTGGCGGTCTCGGCCGACGCCTGCGGCTCGTCTGCCGCTGCCGCAGGCTCGGACTGCTCCGCGGCCTCGGCCGCCGGGGCCTCCTCTTCCCCCGTGTCGCCCTGCTCCGTCAGCTGCTCGATGCGAGCGTCGAGGAGTCCGAACAGGTTCTGCAGCGGCGCATTCACGAGCCCGGCGATCCCCTGCAGCGGCGCGACGATCGCGCCGAGCACCTGGCCGCGCAGCACGTCTGCGGGCGGCAGCTTCGACAGTTCGGTGATCTCTGCCTCGCCAATCGGGCGGCCTTCGAGCAGCCCGCCGCGGATCTCGAGCACGCGCGTCTCGCGGGCTGCGTCGGCGAGCGCCTTCGACACGGCAACCGGGTCGCCGTCCGCGTCGAGGAACGCAATCGCCGTCGGACCCTCGAGCATGGCGAGCAGCGCGTCCATGCCTGCAGCCTCCGCCGCGCGGCGGGTGAGCGTGTTCTTGACGACGCTGAACTTGGCGCCGTGCTCGAGCAGCTTGGTCCGGAGATCGTCGATCTCGTTGACCGACAGCCCGCGGTAATCGGCGACGAGCAGCGACTCAGCCTGCTTGAGCCGCTCGGTGAGGTCGGCGACGACCTGTTCCTTCTTGCCTTTGTCCATGTCACTTCCCTCCGGAAATGACCAGGGCTCGCCGTGGCGAGCCCGGTGGAGGAGGTCTGACCCCTCCGTCGAGCCGCCTGGGCTGGACTTCCGCCCCCAGGGGGGCTGCCGGCCGTCTCGGGCGACGAGCTCTAGCCTGCCTTACGCGGGGACTGCCTCCATGTCGGCGGCCGCGGGTGCCTCGTCGAGCTCCTCGACGACATCCCGCGTCTTCGCCGGATCGATGTGAATGCCCGGGCCCATCGTGCTCGTCAGCGTGATGCCGCGTATGTAGCGACCCTTCGCCGAGGCGGGCTTGGCCCGGACGATCTCGTCGAGAAGCGTCGCGTAGTTCTCGAGCAGCTGCCGCTCGCCGAAGCTCTTCTTGCCGATCGAGAGGTGCACGTTCGCGCCGCGGTCGGTGCGGTACTCGAGCTTGCCGCCCTTCGAGTCCTGCACTGCCTTGGCCACGTCCATGGTCACGGTGCCAGTCTTCGGGTTCGGCATCTTGCCGCGCGGGCCGAGGATGCGGCCGAGCCGCCCGACGACGCCCATCTGGTCGGGGGTGGCGACGGCGACGTCGAAGTCGTCGAAGCCCTCCTCGATGCGCTGGGCGAGATCGGCGGAGCCGACGACATCCGCGCCCGCAGCCTCAGCCTCACGCGCCTTGTCGCCCTCGGCGAACACGGCCACGCGCATCGTCCGGCCGCTCCCGTGGGGGAGCATCAGCGTGCCGCGCAGCTGCTGGTCCGCGTGGCGGACGTTGAGGCCAAGGTTGAAGTGCACCTCGACCGTCTCGTCGAACTTCGCCTCGCCGAACCCCTTGAGCGCGCGGATCGCCTCGAGCGGGCTGTAGAGCCGCTCGCGGTCGATCGACTCGCGCGCGGACCGGTAGCGCTTGCCGTGCTGGCTCACGCGTCCACCTCGACTCCCATCGAGCGCGCCGTCCCCGCCACGACCTTCATCGCCTGCTCGACGTCACGCGCGTTGAGATCCTCCAGCTTCGTCTCGGCGATCTGGCGCACCTGCGCCTGCGTGAGACGGCCGATCTTGGTGCGGTTGGGCTCGGCCGAGCCCTTCTCGGCCCGCAGCGCCTCCTTGATGAGGACGGCTGCCGGCGGCGTCTTGGTGATGAAGGTGAACGAGCGGTCCTCGAACACCGTGATCTCGACCGGCGTGATCCGACCGCCCGCCTGGGCCGTCTGCGCGTTGAACGTCTTGCAGAACTCCATGATGTTGACGCCATGCTGGCCGAGGGCAGGGCCGACCGGCGGCGCCGGGTTAGCCTGCCCGCCGGGGATCTGCAGCTTGATGATCGTGAGAACCTTCTTGGCCATGTGTGCGTGTGGTGTCAGCCGGTCCCGCGACTCGCATGCCCGGAGCCCGGACTGCGGTGGGGCGGCGAGACAGGGTAGCGCTAGTCGAGCTTCTTGACCTGGTCGAACGCGAGCTCGACGGGCACCTGGCGCTCGAAGATGTCGACGAGCACCTTGAGCTTCTGCTGGTCGGGATTGACGTCGACGATCTCGCCGTCGAAGTCGGAGAGCGGCCCGGAGGTGACCTTGACCGACTCGCCCAGCGTGTACTCGACCTGGGCGCGCGGCCGGTCGGCGGTTGCAGCACCGGTGCGGAGGATGCGGTCGACCTCGGGCTGTGAGAGGGCGATCGGCTTGTTCCCGGCGCCCACGAAGCCGGTGACCCCGGGTGTGTTCTTGACGACCGTCCAGGCCTCGTCGTCGAGATCCATGTTCACGAGGACGTACCCCGGCAGCACGCGCTTCTCGATCTGCACCTTCTGGCCGTCCTTGGTCTCGATCACCTGCTCGGTGGGGACGACGACGCGACGGAAGCGGTGGTTCTGCCCCATCGAGTCGATCCGGTGCTCGAGGTTGGCCTTGACCTTGTTCTCGTGGCCCGAGTAGGTGTTGATGACGTACCAGCGGAACATGACGCCTATTGACCGAGCAGGACGCGCTCGACGAAGGGCTCGAGGGCGAAGTCGACGCCCCAGAGATAGGTACCGACGATGGTGCAGGCGATGATCACGACGACCGTTCCGGTCATGACCTGGCGCTGCTTCGGCCACTCGACCTTCTTGAGCTCGCCCCACGACTCGATGCCGAAGCCGAGCGCGCCGCCGCGCCGGCGCGTTGCCGGTGCTTCGGGCTGCTCGGGCTCGGCTGCGGGCCGAACCTGCTGCGCGGCGGAGCGGGCGCGCTCACCGGCGGCGCGATCCTCGCGCTGCTGGGCGCGGCGCTCCCGGCGGGCCTGGCGAGTCGGGCGGGCCATCTAGCACGTACGGGACAGGATGAATCCTGTCCCGTGATCTCGCGGGGTCACGATCGTCTCGTTCACGTCGCACGTACGGGACAGGATGAATCCTGCCCCGTGATCTCGCGGGTGTGCGACCGTCGTCTTCACTCAGCGGGTCTCCCGGTGCGCGGTGTGCCCGCCGCACCAGCGGCAGTACTTCTTCAGCTCCACGCGGTCGGGCGTGTTGCGCTTGGACTTGTTCGACTGGTAGTTGCGTCGCTTGCAGTCAACGCAGGCGAGCGTGATTGCAACTCGTACTCCGGTAGCCACGTGAGGTCGTCCTTCGGGTCGCTCGGCGCGGAAAGGTAGCAGCGAGGGCCTCAGGCCCCGGCGGCGTCCTCACGGAGTCTAGCGGGAGATCCGGCGCAGGCGGGCGCGCCTGCGGGTGAGCAACGCGGTTCCCGCAGCGCCCAGGACGAAGGCCGCAACACCCGCAGCGATCAGGGGCCAGCTCAGCGGCCCGTCGTCGTCAGCGGCACCGGGTGCCCCGCCCGCCTCGGTGAACGTCAGCTCGGTCGAGGCCCGAGGCGTCGGCGTGGCCGTGGTGGCTCGCGGCTTCGGCCTCGCCCCCGAGGTCGCGCCGGGGTTCGTCGCATCGGGCGGCCGGGCCTGGACGACTCCGGGGCCGCCCAGCACGGCCGCCGGCTCGGGCAGCTCCGCTCGGACGCGCCCGCATGAGATGCGCCCCGCCTTGGCGTCCTGGACGACATCCCGGAATGCCGCGAACGAGCCCTTGCGGGTGCGGTCGGTCCAGTAGAGGCCCGACTGCCAGCCCTCGAGCCTGGCCTCGTCCCAGAGCAGGAAGTTGAAGAACGCCTCCACGTGCGGCTGGCAGTAGGCGAGCCTGATCGCCGCCACCAGCTGGCTCGCCTGGTCGGGGGCCTTGGAGTCCGCAGGCGGCAGCGGTGTCAGGTCGACCGGCCCGGCCGCGTCGGGTATGCCGCGGTCGGCCGTGCCCGAGCCGGTGTACGCGCGCGCCTTGGCCCGGTCGGGAGTGGTCTGGAAGCCGGCCTCCAGGTACCAGATGCCTGCGCAGCGGCCGCCGACGCAGCGCCCCGGCACCGGCTGGCGGGTGCCGGCGAACGCGGCCTGCAGCGTCTCGACAAGCCGGCCGTAGTCGCCCTGCGAGATGCCGAGGTCGCGACGGTGACGCCACGGCCGCTCTCCCGGCACGGAGCCGTGCACGTGGTGCGCGAACGAGTCCAGGATCGGCCGCGTCCGCCCGGACGCCTTGTAAGCGCGCCCCAGCGCCTGCAGGAAGCGGACCGGCGAGTGCGAGACATTGCTCGCCGCGTTCGGGTTGTCGTTGCCCCGCGGGGAGGTGGACGGGCCGAGGACGTTCACGTTCGGCCGGGCGCCGTGCAGCACGTCCCAGCACGTGGCGAGAAGCGCCGCGTAGGCGCTCGGTGAGGCGCTGCTGCCGCGCCCGTCGTACTGCGGTTGCCAGAAGAACGTCTTGTTCGGCTCGTTCCAGACGACCACGTCGCGAATCGACGAGTAGTCGGCCAGCACGCTGCGCAGGAACCCGCAGTACTGGCGCCGCGCACCCGCGGTCCGGGGCGCGTTGACGGCCTTCTCGCCGAACACCGAGAGCACCACCCGCAGGCCCTTGACGCTCGTCGCCTGGTCGAGCTCGGTGCGCTGAACGCGGGTGGGCGACACCTGCCCGGTGCGCCAGCGGAGCGTGACGCGGACCGCGTCGAGACCGAGCGGCGCAGCGTCTCGCTGCACGTTCTCCGGCTCGAAGCGCATGCCGTCCTCCGTGACGCCGACGATGAGCCGTGGCCCGGCTGCGGCAGGCGCGGCGACGACCAGCGCCGCCAGGCAGAAGAGCAGGAACCGCATCCGGCATCCCTACCCGAATCGGTCGCACCGCCCACCCGACAACCGGCCGCCTGCTGCCGGGCTGCGGCTAGCGAGCCGGGCGACGAACCCCCGGGGAAGCCCCCGAGACCGCGCCGCTCTCGGCCTCGGACGGCTCCGGGCACTCCCCCTCGCAGCAGCCGAGCTTGAAGCGACAGCGCGGGCACTGCCAGGTCGAATGGCGCCACTCCATCTCGGCGCCACAGCGCCAGCAGGCCTCGCGCACCGAACTGATCGTACGGAGGCGAGCGGCTACCATTGCGCCCGCCAGGCGGCGTAGCTCAGCGGTTAGAGCGGCGGACTCATAACCCGCAGGTCGGTGGTTCGAATCCACCCGCCGCTATGCCGCGACGCGCGTGAGCGCGCGTCGCTTCACGGGGAAACCCGGTTTCCCCCGTGCGCGCCCCCTCGTCGGTCTGACGCGCTTCCCGCGACGTGCCTGCGGGCGGCGAAGCCGCCCTCCGGCGATGCGAGGGAAGCATTCCCTCGCGCTCCCTCCGCGTGAGCCGTTTCGGCCGAGGCCCGAAAGGGCGGCGCGGTCGCGCGCCCTCCGACCGCCGCCGGGGGGAACCTCGACGGTTCCCCTCGCCCCCTCCCTTCTCGCCGGCGCCACGCGCGCGCTGGGGCGAGAACGTCGGCGTGGCACAGCCGGAGAGGCCGGCGAAGCCGGGCTCCGCCCGGCTCAAACCTCCGCTATGAGGACGGGCGTGCCGACGTCGATCTGCTCGAACAGCCACTCCGCGTCCGGGATGCGCATGCGGATGCAGCCGTGGGAGGCCGAGTAGCCGATCGACGCCGCGTCGGGGGTGGCGTGGATGCCGACCGCGAACTGGTTCAGGCCCATCCAGCGGGTGCCGAGCGGGTTGCCGGGCCCGGGCGGGATCGGCTTCGCGTCCTTGGCCCAGTCGGACTTGGGCGGGATCCACCACGGGTTGCGCTGCATGCTCGCGATCGTGAAGACGCCGAGCGGCGTCGGGAACTCCGCCTGCCCCGTCGCGACGCCGAACTCCCGCACGAGCCGCGGGCCGTCGAAGAGCCGCAGCCGGTGTGAGGCGCGGCCGACGACGACGATCGAGCCGTACGTCTTGCGGGTGATCTCCGGCAGCACGGGCTTGGTGGCGAGCGCGATCGTGCGGCGTCCGGGTGAGCGGAGCGCACGAGCAATGCGCGCCTCCATCAGCCAGCGGGCGACTCGCCGGCCCGGCTTCCCGTCGGCGATCACCGGCCTGAGCCCGTTGGTCCCGATGAGCCGGGCGTCCTCCGGCTCGACGGCGTAGCGCCCGTTCAGATAGCGGACGTACGCCCGGATCGCCCGGCGGGAGAACGCCACGCGCAGCTTGACCTCGCGTCCGGGCCGGGCGTGCAGCGCGCGAGTGACGGCCTCGTCGACGCTCGACTGCACGCCGAGCGACTGCGGGCTCACCCGCCAGCTCTCGGTGCCGTAGCGGATGCGAATCGGCCCGGAGAACGCGCGGTGGACGAGCGCACGGGCCGACTCGGAGCTCCTGCCACCCACGTCCACCCCCGCGACCTCGACCCCGGCCGGGACGACGGCCGGTGCGCGCGCGGCGTCCGGTGCCGTGGCGCCGACGGCGAGGAATGCAGCGACCACGACGAACGCGTACTTCACGTGACCCTGATCGTACGAGAGAAGACCGGTCTCTGCAGCGGAATTGCCGGGCGGCTCACCCGTCGACCCAGTCGCGCGTCAGGACAAGCCAGAACGCGAGCCCTGCGTAGGGCCCGTAGCGGGCGAAGCGCCGGACGATCGTCGCGTCGGCGACCGCGCGGCGGCCGGCGAGCCGCGCGTACGTGGGCCGCGTCCAGGAGTCCAGGATCAGGCGTGAGTAGCGGCCGAGCATCATCATGATGTGGGCGGCGGCATAGGGGCCGACACCCGGAAGCGTCAGCAGGCGCTGCTCCACCTCCTCGTCGGACAGCGCGTCACGCGGCGCGCTCCCCAGCTCCTCGAGGTCGAGCTCGCCCGCCGCGACGGTGGCCGCGAGCGTGCGCAGGTACGGCCCGCGATAGCCGGCCCGAACCTCGTCCCGGTAGAAGCGCTCGTCCGCATCCGCCATGGCGGCGGGAGTCGGGAACGCGCGCCCATCGACACCCTCGGCCGGCGCCCCAGGGGCGGCTGTGCCGAGCCGTGACACGAGCGCGCCGACCATGCGCTCGGTGGCCGACCAGGCGCAGTTGGTCGTGCAGACGGTCTTCACGACGTCCTCGAAGACGGTGGCGCTCCTGGCGAGGCGCCCCGCGCCGGCAACCGCCCAGGAGAGCGCCGGATCGCCCTCTGCGGCGGCGTAGAACCCGGACAGGTCCTCGTCGAGCCTGAGGATGTGCGCCACCCGGGCCTGCGACACGTCCCGCTCCCGGGCAGAGCCCCGGCCGGTGACCTCGGCGACACCACCGGCGCTGCGCACACGCACCGTCCGGGCGCCGCCGTCGACGGGCACGGTGACGCGCAGCACACGCTCTTCCTCGTCGACCGCGGCCGGCGGCAGGAAGGCGACGCCGTGGGAGGTGATCGTCCGCCAGAGGTCGACGGGCTCGCCGCCCGCGCCGCGCAGCGGCAGCTCGGCGCGCCACGGCCGTCCCTCCAGGCTCCTGCTCCGTGCCGGCATCGTCTCCATTCGGACGTCTGCCGCCCGCTGTCTATTCCCGCGGGGCGCACTAGAGTCGCGCCCCGTGGCGTTCCTCGGCATCGACGTCGGCGGCACGTTCACCGACGCGGTGCTCGTCGCGGGCGGCGAGCTGCGCACCGCCAAGGTGCCGACGGCAGCCCGGCAGGAGGAGTCGGTGCTGGCCGCAGCGCACGCAGTCGGTGCGGTCGACGTCGAGCGCTTCACGCACGGGACGACCGTGGCCACGAATGCGCTGCTCGAGCGCACGGGAGCGCGAACCGCCCTCGTCACCACAGCCGGCTTCGAGCACCTCCTCCACCTGCGCCGGCAGGATCGCGCCCATCTCTACCGGCTCTGCGAGCGACATCCCGAGCCGCTCGTACCGCTCGAGCGCTGCTACGGCGTCGACGAGCGGATGGGCCCGCAAGGCGTGCTCCGGCCACTCCAGCTCGGCTCGCTGCCGACCCCGGACGCCGAGGCCGTCGCTGTCTGCCTGCTCTTCTCCTTCCGCCACCCGGAGCACGAGCGCGCCGTCGCCGCCGAGCTGCGCCGCCGCCTGCCGACAGCACGGGTCGTCGCCTCGCACGAGGTGGCGCCCGAGTTTCGCGAGTACGAGCGCGCCTCCACCACCGTCGCGGACGCGTACCTCGGCCCGGTCGTCTCGCGCTACCTGAGCGCGCTCGCCGGCTCCTGCGCCGCCGCCGGCCTGCCGGAGCCGCTCGTGATGGCCTCTTCGGGCGGAGCGGTGACGCTCGCGGAAGCCGCTGCGCATCCGGCCCTCGTCGTCGTCTCCGGTCCTGCCGCCGGGGTCGCCGGCGCCGCTCGGGCTGCGGCTGCGGCGGGACATCGGGACGCGATCTCCTTCGACATGGGCGGCACCTCGACCGACGTCGCGCTCATCGCCGGCGGCGAGGCTCGGCGTGCGGCCGAGCGGACCGTTGCCGGTGCACCCCTGCGGCTGCCGACCGTCGACGTGCACACGGTCGGCGCCGGCGGCGGTTCGATCGCCGCTCGTGACCGGGGCGGCGCGCTCCGGGTCGGGCCGCGCAGCGCCGGCGCCGACCCCGGCCCGGCCTGCTACGGCCGCGGCGGCAGCGAGCCGACGGTCACGGACGCCAATCTGTTGCTCGGCCGGCTGCCGGCCCGGCTCGCGGGCGGCGTCGACCTGGATCGCGAGGCGGCCGCGCGGGCGCTCGGAGACCTCGATCCGGCGGACGTGGTCGCGGTCGTCAACGCCGAGATGCTGCGCGCGCTCCGGGTCGTGAGCGTCGAGCGGGGCCACGACCCGCGCGAGCTGGCGCTCGTCGCCTTCGGCGGCGCCGGCCCCCTGCACGCCTGCGAGCTCGCCGAGGAGCTCGGCTCGAGCACGGTTCTGGTCCCCGAGGCAGCCGGCGTCCTTTCCGCACTCGGACTCGCGGTCGGCGACGAGCGGCGCGAGTCGGTGCGCTCGCTGCTCGTGCCGCTCGAGGAGGCGGGCGAGCTGCCGGCGGAGGGCGAAGCCGACCTCCGCTACGCCGGCCAGTCCCACGAGCTGACGGTGCCGCTCGGGCCCGACCTGAAGGCGACGTTCCACCGCGCCCACGACGAGCGCTATGGCTACGCCGACCGTGACCGCCCCATCGAGCTCGTCGCCGTCCGCACCGCCGACGTGCGGCCGGGACCGCAGCTGCAAGCCGGCGGAGGCAGCCGGCGACGGGTCGAGGGTCCCGAGCTCGTCGAGCTCCCCGGGGCGAGCTGCTGGGTGCCCGCCGGCTGGGCGGGGACGACCGACGCCGACGGGACGCTGGTGCTGAGCCGGTGAACGTCGAGCTGCAGGTGCTGGGCAGCGCGTTGCGCGCGGTCGCAGAGGAGATGGGCGCGGTGCTCGTGCGCTCGGCGTTCTCCGCCAACATCAAGGAGCGGCGCGACTGCTCGACGGCGCTCCTCGACGAGCGCGGCCGCCTGATCGCGCAGGTGGAGCACATCCCGGTGCACCTGGGCGCGCTCCCGGACGCCGTCGCCGCGGTCCTGGCATGCGATCCGCGTCCCGGCGAGACGTGGATCCTGAACGACCCCTACGCGGGTGGCACGCACCTGCCGGACGTGACCACGGTGTCGCGCACCGCGCTCGGCTTCGCGGCCACGCGCGCGCACCACGCCGACGTCGGCGCCGCCGAGCCCGGGAGCATGCCCGCCGGCTCGCGGACGCTGGCCGAGGAGGGAGTCGTCATCCCGCCGACCCGGCTCGACGACGAGGTGCTGGCCACGCTGGTGGGGCGCATGCGCAACCCGGACGAGCGCCGGGGCGATCTGCGTGCGCAGCTCGCCGCCAACCGGCTGGCGGAACGGCGCGTGGCGGAGCTCTGCCGGCGCCACGGGACGGAACGGATGTGCGCGGCCATGCGTGAGCTGCACGACTACTCGGAACGGCTCGTCCGGTCTGCGATCGCCGACCTGCCGGACGGAGCCTGGAGCGCCGCGGACGTGCTGGAAGGACGCGACGGCGACCTGGAGATCCACTGCACCGTGACCGTCGACGGCGACGAGGTGACGATCGACTTCGCCGGCACGGCGGCGCAGCACGACGGCAACCTCAACTGCCCGCTGGCGGTCACCCGCTCGGCGTGCGCGTTCGTCGTCCGCTGCCTGACGGTGCCGGACCTGCCGGCGTCGGGGGGCGCCTTCGCGCCGGTCACGGTGGCCGCGCCGGCAGGGTCGCTCGTCAACGCCCGGCCGCCGGCTGCGGTGGCTGCCGGCAACGTCGAGACGTCGAGCCGGATCGCCGACCTGGTCTTCCGCGCCTTCGGCCACGCGGTGCCGGTACCCGCGCAGGGGCAGGGGACGATGAACAACGTCACGCTCGGCAACGACCGCTTCACCTACTACGAGACGATCGGCGGCGGCCAGGGAGCCTGCCCGGACGCGCCCGGCCCGAGCGGCGTGCACGTGACGATGTCGAACACGCTCTCGACGCCCGCGGAGGCGCTCGAGCTCGCCTACCCGCTGCGGGTGGAGCGCTGGGAGCTGCGGGAGGGCTCCGGCGGGGCGGGCCGCCACCGCGGCGGCGACGGGATCGTCCGTGAGCTGCGCGTGCTGGAGGACTGCCGGTTGTCGCTCGTGACGGAGCGGCGCGGGCATCCCCCGGCGGGTGCCGCCGGCGGCGAGCCCGGTGCGCCGGGGCGGAACCTGCTGAACGGGGAGCCGCTGCCGGCGAAGGCGGACGTCGATCTCGCCGCCGGCGACCTGCTGCGGATCGAGACGCCGGGCGGCGGCGGCTTCGGAGCGCTAGACGAGCACTGAGGCCAGCGCCTCACGCCCGCGGCCGAGCACGGGGGCGCCGTGCGACGTCAGCACGTGCTCGACCGGCAGATCGAGCAGCGGCCGCAGGGACTGGCGCAGGTCGCCGTGCGTGCCACCGCCGAGCCAGCGCTCAGGACAGAGGCGCAGGGGTTCGTCGGTCGCCTTCGGCTTCGCCCCGGCGCCGAGCAGCACGTCGCCGACGACCACCGCTCGCTGCTCCGGCAGCCAGAGGACGACCTCGGCCCGGCGGGCGGTCTGCAGCGCCTGGATGCCGCCCGGAGGGTCGTCGTCCTCGTACAGATCGGTGGGCTCGACGCCGCGGTTCCTCAGCGAGCGGGCCGAGCTCCTCGAGGCCCAGAGGCGGGCCGCGCCAGGCGCCGCCGCGGCGCGCGCGTGCCAGAAGACGGTGAGCAGCACGTGGTCGGGAGCCCCCAGCGCCGCCGGCGGCTCGAGCGGGTCGACGACGACGAGCCCGTCGGCCGTGCGGACAGCCACCGAGCCCACCTCCTCCTTCCACTCCGGGTGAAACGACGCCCAGCGGACAAGTCCGGGAGCGAGCTCGTCCATCGCGGCGATGGTATGCGTCAGGCGCTCGCGCCGACCTCGAGGCCGCAGCGGCCGGTGAACCCGCTGCGCGATCGTGACTTGGCCGTCAGGTGAGGGACAGGATGAATCCTGTCCCTCGAGCCAGCGGTCGTCCGATGGCGGGAGAACGGTTCGAGGGGCGAGCGCTACTGAATGAGGCTCAGCATCTTGAACATCGGCAGGTACATCGAGATGATGATCACGCCGACGACGAGGCCGACGCCGATCATCATCACCGGCTCGATGATCGAGGTGAGCGTCTGGATCGACGTGTCCACCTCGTCCTCGTAGAAGTCGGCGACCTTGCCGAGCATCTTGTCCAGCTCTCCCGTCTCCTCGCCGACCTTGACCATGTGGGCGACCATGGCCGGGAAGACCGGATCCTCGGTGAGCGGCTGGGAGATCGGCACGCCCTCGTGCACCTTCTCGCGCACGTCGTGGAGTGCCTTCTCGACGACCCAGTTGCCGGCCGTGGACGCAGTGATCTCGAGCGCCTTGATGATGTCGACGCCGGCGGCGACCAGGGTCGCGAGCGTGCGCGAGAACCGGGCGAGCGTGACCTTGTGCACGACCTTGCCGACACCCATCGGCACCTTGAGCTTGAAGGCGTCCCACGAGCGGCGGCCGTTCTCAGTCCGCTTCCAACGCCGGAAGCCGAAGATGACGGCGCCGATGACCGGGAAGATGATGAACCAGTAGCCGCGGAGGGCGTTGGACGCGACCAGCACGTAGGCGGTCAGCGTGGGCAGGTCGCCCTGGAGCTGGTCGAAGATGCGCACGAAGACCGGGACGAGGAACATGAGCATGCCGGTCAGGACGAGCCCGGCGAACGCGAGCACCATCGACGGGTAGAGCATCGCACCCTTGACGCGCCGCTTGATCCGGGCCTCCTTCTCGATCTGGAAGGCGACTCGGTCGAGCACCTGGTCGAGGATGCCCGCGGCCTCCCCGGTCTCGACCATGGCGATGTAGAGCCGGTTGAAGATCTGGGGGTGCTTCGACAGCGCCTGGGAGAGCAGCATCCCGCCCTCGACGTCGGCGCGGACGACGCTGATCACCTCGGCGAGGTTCGCGTCCTCCGTCTGCTCCTCCAGCACCACCAGGGAGCCGACGATGCTGATGCCGGCCTCGATCATCGTCGCGAACTGACGTGAGAAGACCTGGAGCGCCTTCGGCTTCACCTTCTTGGCGCGACCTGTGAGCGCCGCCACGTCGTGCGCGCCGCCCACCTGCTTGAGGTTGGACGGGAGCAGGCCGCGGCTCCGCAGCTGCTCGCGCGCCGACGAGGCGTCGGACGCCTCGATCTCGCCGCGAAGCTCGAGACCCTGCGCGTTGATCGCTTCGTAGGCCCAGGTGGTCATCTGCCCTCGCTATCGGCAGCAGTCTGGAGGCGCTTGAGGCTCACCGGCCGGTCGCCTCGTCGAAGCGGGACTGCATCTTGGCGAGGGGCGGTCCCGTCAGCCGGTTCGGGTCGCGGACGACGACCGTGAGCAGCTTCAGCTGCCGCCCGCCGGCCGGTGTCTCGAACCGGATGTGGGTGTCGATCCGGTAGGAGCGGTTGTCTGGCCCGGTGACCGTCTGCCGCGGATTGCACGGGTCGGGCCAGGCGGTGAGGGCGCACGTGCCGGTGACCTGGGTGCCCGTGCCGACACCGGCCTCGCCGGCGTACACGCTGTCGGCGTTCGCAGCGGCCGCCGAGGTCGGATCGAGCAGGATCGCCGTGTAACGGATCGCGCGGTACTTCTCCATCTGCGTGTCGGCAAGCGTCGCCGCCGTACCGGTCGCACCCGAGCGCTGCAGGGTGACGATGCCTGAGCTGAGCGCGGCGACGAGCGCCAGGAGGGCAATCGCGAGCATCGCCATCGAGATGGTCAGCTCGACGAGCCCGAATCCGTCCTCGCTACGAAGGCGCCTGGACATGTCTGGCTCAGCCGGAGGTCGACTCGAGCACCAACTGGTACCGCTTGCCGTCGGCGGTGTTGAGCAGCGTGAGCGGCTCGCCAGCGGTCAGCGTGATGGTCTTGCCGCCCTCCTTGAAGGAGCCGTCGGCGATCGCGATCTCGACCGAGTTGTCCCCGACCGAGACCAGCTTGAAGACCGGGTCGGCACTCGGGAAGGTCTTGGTCTCGGAGACGGTGGACTCCTTGCCGTTGACCGAGATCGTCGCGGTGACAGGCCCAGCCGGATCAGACGTTGACGAGGGCGAGGTCTGGAAGGACGTCGGCGACGTCGCTCCTTCGCCTGAGCCGGAATCGGTGCCGGACGTGGACTCCGACGGCGATGCCGGCTCCGTCTCGGCCGCTGCGCCGCCGGTGCTGCCCACGACCTGCTGCAGGAACGGGTCCTTGCTGCGGAAGCGCTCGAAGGAGACGAGCTTGCCGGGGCCAGCTACAGGCGCCGCGGGGACGACCGGGGTCGTCGGGACGACCGGCACACCCGGTGCGGGTGCGATCGGCGCGGGCGCGGCGGCCGGCGCTGCCGTCTCGTTCCCGCCGAGCGTCTTCATCATGCGCGGCACCTGGATGACCAGCACGACGGCCAGCAGGACGCCGCCGACGATCAGGATCTTCTTCTGGCGCGCCGAGGCTGCACCGGCCGCAGTCGTGCGGCCTGCCGTGATCGTGGCCATCAGCCGGCGCTCCCGGTGCCGGCGGCAGGCGGCGTCGACGTGGCGGGGGTGGTCGCCGGCGGCGTCGTCGGCGGAGGCGCGACCGAGCCGGTCGTACCGCTGCCGTAGACGAAGGCCTTGGCGGTCACCCGGGCGCTGAGCTGCTCGCCGGGGGCACCCTGCGAGAAGTCGACTCCGTCGACGGCGTAGAGGCGGCCGGAGACGTCGAGCCGATCGTCGTTCTTCGCAACGAGCGTCCGCAGCCGGAAGAGGAAGTCGGACAGCTCGTAGTAGTTGCCTCTGAAGGCCAACTGGATCGGGACGCTCTGCAGCGTGCCGGCGGCTGCCGGCGCGGTCGGCGTGATCGAGTCGAAATCGATGCCGGTCTCGGCGGCGAGCCGGCTGAGCTCGAGCAGCATCCCCGGCATGTCCGAATGGTCGGGGACTGCCTTCGTGAGCCGGAACAGCTGGTCGACACGAGTCGGCGCCGACGGCTGGAGGCTGGCAACCCGGGCTGCCGCGATCTGCTGCTCGGTCGTGGCGATCTCCGTATCGAGCTCGGCTGCGCGCGACCGCTGGGGCCCGATCAGCACCAGGTAGCTCAGTGCCAGGACGGCCAGCGTCCCGGCGGCCACGGCGGCCATGACCTTCCGGTTGCGGAGTCCGCCGGAGGCGTTCGCCTTCGCGAAACCGCGGATTGCCATCATCGCGTACCACCTCCGGGCTGGATATCGGCTGCGATCGTGAACGTCACGATGCGGCGGCCTTCGACTTGTGAGGCGCTGCTCGTCTGGAGCTGGACGTTGCCGAGCTGAGGCAGCACTGAGAGCCTCGTGAGCAGCCGGGCCACGCCCTCCTGCGAGTAGGTGAAGCCGTTGAGGACGAGTCCCTGGGCGGTCGCGCTGGCTGCGGCCGCCGGATCGACCGGGGCCGCGCCGCTGGACGCCTTCGCGGTGAGCGTGCTGAGCCAGACGTCCTCGGGCAGCACCAGCGACAGCTCGCGCAGGACCCCGTCCCACGAGATCCGCTGGCTCAGTGCCTGGTCGAGTGCGGCGAGCCGCGCGTCCTCCTCGATCTTCAGCTCGGGGCTGACCTGGACGGCCGGCGTCGGCTTCTGCGGGGTGGGTACGGCGGCGAGCTCGGCGCGGAGGCCTGCAAGCTGGCTCTCGCGTTCGGCGACCTTGCCGTGCTGCATGGCGAAGGCACCGGCGATGAGGATCCCGACGGCCGCCCCCGCACCGGCTGCGCCGATCGTGGTCTTCGGCAGCGCGCGACGGGTGCCGGCGAGATCAGAAGGGAGAAGGTTGGCTGGGCGCATGGGTTACCCCTCGAGTCCGAGTCCGATGGCGACCGCGAGCGAGCCGAGCTCGACCCGCTGGTCGACACGCTTCGAGGTCGCGACACGGGCGAAGGGGTCGCCGACGCGCACGCCGACGCCGATGAGGCGCTGCAGCTCCGCGGCGAGGCCGGGAAGCTGGGCGGTGCCGCCCGTGATCGTGATCTCTCCGATGCCCAGCGAGCCGGGCTGGTTCTGGTAGAAGTGGAGCGAGGAGACGAGCTCGCGGACGAAGGTCTGCAGCTCGCGGCGCACGGCCTCGTAGACCGCGGTTGCCTCCTCGGTCGAGAAGCCCTCGAGCCGCTCCTGCGTCGCATTCAGCGTCAGCTGGTGCTTTACGGCCTCGACCTGCGACGGCGTGCGGTCGAGAGCGCGGGCGAGCGCGACGTCGAGAGCACCGCCGCCCCAGTCGAGCACGCGGGCGAACTCGCAGGTGTCGCCGTCGGCGACGACGAAGGTCGAGCGGTCATGGCCGATCGAGACGATGACCACAGCGGCGTCGTCGTGCGGCTCGTCCGCCTGCGGGCCGAGCGAGCGCAGCAACGCGAACGCCTCGAGGTCGATGCCGACGAGCTTGAGACCGGCTGCGCGACACGCACGGACGTAGCGGGCGATCAGGTCGCGATAGGCGACGACGAGCAGCACCCGGTAGACCGTGTGGCCCTTGTCGTCGGTCGTCTCACCGACCACCTGGTAGTCGAGCACGGCCTCCTCGAGCGGAATCGGCAGCACCTCCTGGGCGCGGAAGCGAACCGCGTTCTCGAGATGGGACCGATCCTGGAGACCGGCGATCTCGAGCCGCCGGACGCCGATGCGGTTCGTGCCGATACCGAGCCGGACAGCCTTCTGCGGCAGCTTGTGGTCGCGGAAGAACTCACCCAGCGCAGCACCAAGCGCGTCGGGATCGCGAAGCTCGCCGCCGACCACGATCCCGCGGTCGATCGCGTCGCGCGCGACCTGAACGATCTCCGAGTGGCCGTTTGAGACGACGTGGGCAGCCGAGAGGTGGGACGCGCCGACCTTGAGCCCGACGACGTCGCGCTTGCGGCTGCTCGCGCGCCTGGAAAGGCGGCCGGCGGCATCCCCGGTCTTGGGGCGGCGGCGGAACGAGAACGAGATCTCACGCGCGAGCGGCGAGCGGCCACGGGTGCGGGGCTCGGCGACATCACCGGCGCCGGGCTTCGGCGCACCTGGCCGAGCGAAGCGGCTGGGGCGGCGAGTGCGCTCGCCCTCGACCGGTGTAGCGACCGTGCTCCGGGAGAACCGGGAGAAGCGCCCTCCAGCCTTGCCCGCCGAGCCAGGCTCGGCGGTCTCCCGCGCGACGCCCGTCGGCGCGTCTGCAGTCGCCGCCGGGTCGGCCGAGCGGCGGCGACCGAAGCTGAAGCGTCCGGGCGCGCGCTCGGGCGATGTGCGCTCGGACTTCTCCGAGCCCGGCCGTGAGAAACGGCTGCGCCGCGACGGGCCCGCGGCGGGCTCCATGCTCCCCGGCTTGGGCGCCCCGGGCCGGGCGTAGCGGCTCGGGCCCTTGCCCGCGTCGCCGGCCTTCGTCAGCGCGGGAGGCCTGCCGGCCGAGATCGACGGACGGGCTTCCGCCCCTTCCATCGGCTTGCGCAGGCGGATCTCACGCTTCCAGATCGATGTCTTCTCACCGTCGCCCGGATCGGCGGCCTCGGCCGGGCCGGTCGCCGTCGCTACCGGCGCCTCCGGATCAGACTCGCCCTTGCGGCTGACGAGGTCGCCGAGCTTGATCTCCTTCTTCCAGTCCACCATGGGTCAGCTCTCCGCAATTCGTAGGCCGGCACCGATCGGCGCCAGGACGTCGTCGACGAAGCCGGCCCGCTCGAGGAGCCCAAGCAGCTGGTCGGGGCGGCTGGAGCACGACAGGGCGGCTTCCTTGGTCACGAGGCCGCGGATCGCGAGATCGGCGAGCCCCTGCTCGAGCGTCTGCATCCCGCGCTGCGTGCCGGTCTGCATGACGCTGTAGATCTGCTCCACCCGGGCCTGGCGAATCAGGTTCCGGACGGCGTCGTCGGGGAAGAGGATCTCGAGGACGGGCACGCGGCCGGTGCCGTCGGCGGTCGGCAGCAGGGCCTGGGTGACGATGCCCTGCAGCGTGCCGGCGAGCTGCATGCGGATCTGCTCCTGCTGCTCCGGCGGAAAGACGTCGATGATCCGGTCGATGGTTCCGGGTGCGCTCTGGGTGTGCAGCGTCCCGAAGACGAGGTGACCGGTCTCGGCCGCCGTCAGCGCGGTCGAGATCGTCTCGAGGTCGCGCATCTCGCCCAGCAGGATCACGTCGGGGTCCTGCCGTAGGGCTGCGCGGAGTGCCTCTCCGAAGCTGGGCGCGTCGGCGCCGATCTCGCGCTGGTTGACGATGCAGCGCTTGTGCCGGTGGAGGAACTCGATCGGGTCCTCGATCGTGATGATGTGGTCGGGCCGCTCGCGGTTGATCTCGTCGATCAGCGCGGCGAGGGTGGTCGACTTGCCCGAGCCGGTCGGCCCCGTGACGAGGACGAGCCCGCGCGGCTTCCTGGTCAGCTCGTGCAGGCTCGAGGCGAGGTTGAGCTCCTCGAGCGTCTTGAGCTCCATGGGGATGAGCCGGAAGGCGGCGGCGAGGCTCTCGCGCTGCGAGTAGACATTCACGCGGAAGCGCGCGAGGCCGGGGATCGAGTACGAGAGGTCGAGCTGGCGCTTGATCTCGAGCTGCTTCTGCTGCTCGGTGGACATGATCCGGTAGAGCAGGCTGAGCGTGTCCTCGGCCGCGAGCTTGGGATACTCCTCGAGCCGCACAAGCTCCCCGCGCACGCGTGCGACCGGGTGCGAGCCCACGGTCACGTGCAGGTCGGAGCCGTTCTGCTGAACGAGCTCTGCGAGCAGGGTGTCGATGTTGAGCGCGGTCTCCGGCATGGCTACCTCGACGGGAGCTATCGGCAGCGGGGCACCCCGCCTTGAGGGTCTCTTTCACTCACCTCGCTTGCGGGGGGAGATCACCCGGATGGGGGAGCCATGCCTCCCCACCTGCGCCGATACACGCCAACGAGCCACCCACGCCTACCACGACTGGAGGATTTTCAATGACGAGGCTCAAGCACAGGATCGCGCAGGGAGACGCTCAGGGTGGTTTCACTCTGATCGAGCTCCTCGTCGTGATCATCATTCTCGGCATCCTGCTCGCAGTGGCAGTGCCGTCGTACATCGGCTTCAAGTCCAAGGCCGAGAAGTCGACGTCACAGGCCAACGTGCGCGCAGCCGTCCCGGCTATCGAGGCCTTCTACTCGGACAACGGCACGTACGTCGGCGTGGGCAACGCGTCGACGGGCACGCCGCCCGGGATCTCCTTCTACGATCCGTCGAGCGCGACGAAGGTGTCGGTCTCGACGAGCCCGGCGGCGACGTCGACCAGCTACTGCATCTACGCCACGCAGGGCGGCGCGACGTTCTTCAAGCTCGGCCCCGCCGGCGCCATCACGGAGGACACAGGCACGACGCTCACCGACTGCAACGCCTCGACCTAACCTCGAGGTACCGGAAGACGGGCGAGAGGGCGCGGGAGACCGCGCCCTTTCTCGTGGACGAGGGACGGTACCAGCGCTGAGCGGCCCCGTCCCTCGATTCGGGGTAAGGCCCGGTGACCTCTCGGCCGATAGGGAGGGATGCCAGCCCAGCCGCCAGCACACGCGCCCGCTGCGGCCGGGCAACCACTTCCGACCACGAACTGGAGGATTTTCATGCAGGACAGAGTCAGGCAGCGTTTGGCACAGGGGAACGCTCAGGGTGGTTTCACCCTGATCGAGCTCCTCGTCGTGATCATCATTCTCGGCATCCTGCTCGCAGTGGCAGTGCCGGCGTACATCGGCTTCAAGGGCAAGGCGGAGAAGTCGGCGTCGCAGGCCAACGTGCGCGCAGCCGTTCCGGCCGTCGAGGCGTTCTACTCGGACAACGGCACGTACGTCGGCGTGGGCAACGCGTCGACGGGCACGCCGCCCGGGATCTCCTTCTACGATCCGTCGAGCGCGACGAAGGTGTCGGTCTCGACGAGCCCGGCGGCGACGACGACCAGCTACTGCATCTACAGCACGCAGGGCGGCGCGACGTTCTTCAAGCTCGGCCCCGCCGGCGCCATCACGGAGGACACAGGCACGACGCTCACCGACTGCAACGCGTCGACCTAGCCTCACCGCATCGAAGAGATCTTCGGAGGGCGCGGGCAACCCGCGCCCTCTGTCGTTTCACGGGTCGCCGTTCAACCCTGGCGCGCGCGCTGCCGACATCGAGACCATGCGGGCGACGGCGTTCAGGGACCCGGGCAGGCGGCCGAGGTGCTCGGACGAGCGCGGTTTCACGCTCCCCGAGCTCCTCGTCGTCATGCTCGTGGTCGGAGTCCTCATGGTCGTGGCGACCTCCGCGTACCTCTCCATGCGGACGCGAACCCAGGACGCGACTGCCGAGATCAACGTGCGTGAGGCGCTCAGCGCGGCCGAGCTCTACTACGCAGAGCGAGAGACGTACGCGGGCATGGGCCTCGCCGAGCTGGAAGCACTCGACGGCGGCGTCCGGCTGAGTCGTGAGCCCCTCGTCAGCTCCGACGGCCGCCGCTTCTGCCTCGAGAGCACCCACAACGGCCGGCCCACGTCAGCGCTCTCCTCCCCGGGATTGAAGGCCCACTCGCTCCAGGGGCCTGACGGAGACGTCGCGGCAGGGGCATGCCCGGCCTTCCCCTAGCCCCTCAAGTCGCGGCCAGACGCTGCCGATAGAGATCCAGCGGATGCAGATCGCTGTTGACAACCCCGTACGCCTCCTCGCCGTCGTCGGCGTCGCCGCCGTCGCCGGCGTCGGCATGCTCGTGGTGAAGACGACCCAGGGCGGCAGCGAGACGGCCGCCTCGACTCCGGCGCTCGTCCGCACCACGGCGAAGCCGGCCGGAACCGCGACTCCGCCCCGCAGCAAGCCGGCCCCCAAGCCGACGCTGCCGGCGGTCACCGCCGACGGCCTGCCCCGCACGGTCGCGCTCGCGCTTCGCAACAACCCGGTCGTCGTGGTCGCAGTGGCGGCTCCTCGCGGCCGCGTCGACACCCTCGCACTGGCCGAGGCTCGCGCGGGCGCATCGCTCGGCGGTGCCGGGTTCGTGCACGTGAACGCCTTCCGGCAGAGCGAGATGGCGCCGCTGGCGTCGAAGTTCGGCATCCGCGACAACCCGGCGGTGATCGTCGTCACGCGCCCCGCCGAGCTGGGCACACGCATCGACGGCTTCGCCGACCGCGACACCGTCGCGCAGGCCGCAGCCGACGCTCGTCGCTCGTAGGCGACGCTGCGCGTCGCCTGACTCGCTTCACGGGGGAAACCCGGTTTCCCCCGTGGGCCCCCTCGTCAGTCAGACGCGCCGGGGCCGCGCCGTGCCTGCGGCCGGCGGAGCCGCCCTCCGGCGATGAAGTCAGGCAGGGTCTGTCCCCGCAGGGACTGACCCGCGGTTGCCCTCCCGGCCCGCCGGCCGCATGTCCGAAGGCGAACGACAGCGCTTGCCGTTCGCTTCGCGGCCGGAGCTGTTGGCGCGATCGTTGTGCGTTCTTGACTTTGCCGTCAAGAGAGGGACAGCGGTCGTCCGACTGCGGGAGAATGGTTCCCGCTTCTCTTACGGCTCTAGGTGCTCCTTGAAGAAGCCGACGATGCGCTCGTAGCAGGTGACGCGGTTCGGCAGCTTCAGCACGTCGTGGCCCTCGTCCTCGAACACCAGGTAGTCGACGTCCTTGCCCTCTGCGCGCATGCGCTCGACGAGATCGGCCGACTCCTGCTCGACCACGCGCGGGTCGTTGCGACCCTGGATGACGAGCAGGGGGCACGCGATGTCTCCGACGTGCGTCCTCGGCGAGCGCTCGACCAGGAAGTCACGGTCGCGTTCGACATGGCCGATCGCGAGGTCAAGGTACGGGCGCCAGGTCGGCGGCACCCGCTCGCTGAAGGTGATCAGGTCGTAGGGGCCGAACATGTCGACGGCGGCTGACCACAGTTCCGGGTGCCGGCCGGCCAGCGTCAGGGTCATGTAGCCGCCGTAGGAACGACCGACGACTCCCGCGCGCGTCACGTCGATGCGCTCGTCGCGCGGCAGTACCTCGGTGAGCGCATGAACGTGGTCGAGCCGGTCCTGGCCGCCCCAGTCGCGGTCGACGCGCTTCATGTAGTCCTGCCCGTAGCCGGTGGAGCCGCGGGCGTTCGGCACGAAGACGGCGAACCCCCCGAAGGTGAGCGTCTGGATCAGCGGCATCGAGAACCAGGCGAAGTTCGGCCGCTCCTGTCCCTGGGGGCCGCCGTGCACGTAGAGCACGAGCGGGCGCGGGCCCTCGTAGCCGAGCGCCGGCGACGGCAGGTAGAGGCGCGCGGACACGCGCAGGCCGTCGTGGGACACGAACGACGCGTCCTCGCCCTGCGAGAGCAGCTCGGGGTCGATCCCGAGCGGTCGCTCGCTCGTCTGCCTGGCGGCGCGCCCTTCGCCGTCGAGCACGTAGAGCTGGGTTGGCATCGTGGCCGTGCAGAACGCGAGCGCGAAGCGCCCGCTCTCCCGGTCGTAGTCGAGCCCGTGGAGAACACCGTCGGCGAGCTCGTCCTCGCCGCAGAGCACCCGCTCGAGCGTCAGGCGCCTGGCCTCCTCGTCGAACGATGCCTCGTAGGCCCAGGACGCGCCGTCGATGTTGAACCGCGCCGCGAAGCGGTCCCCCTCGAGCCGGTCGAGCGCCTCGAGCTCCCCTTCGCCCTGGTGGCGGATGCCCGTGACCTCGACCGGCTCCAGCTCACCGGCCCGGGAGAGGTCGAGATAGCCGGGTCCGTAGGCGTCGTCGAAGATGCTCGTCGTGACGAGTAAGCCGCGGCCGCTCGCCGTGAAGTGGGATGACTGCAGGCCCGACAAGGGGTACGTCTCCCCCTCTCGCCGCTCCTCCAGCGGCGTGCCGAAGAGGATCCGCCGCTCGCCGTCTTCGCGCTCGTACAACACGACGTCGCCGGCGGTGTAGCCGTCCGCGAGCACGACGCGCGAGTGGTCGGGCGTCCACGCGCTCGGATAGCACCCGTGCGGGCTCTCGCCCAGGATCTCGGTCTCGCCCGTCGCAAGGTCGGCCCGGACGCCGTAGCTCATGGCCTCCTCGTTCGAGGCGGTGGCCAGATAGGCCGTGCCAGTGTCAGGGTCGACGTCGAGCAGGAAGGAGCGGCGGCCGCCGAAGGCGTCGGCGTTGAGCTGCTCGGGAAAGCCGCCCTCGAGCGGGATGACCACCGGCTCGTAGTACTCGTCTCCGTCCCGGTCGAGCATGACCACGATGCGGCCGAGTGCGGGCAGGACGAAGAAGGGGTAGCCGCCGACGAGCTCCGGATTCTGGAGCGCGATGCGAGGAGGAAGCAGTGGTTGAGGCACGCTGCCGCCGATCGCCATCGAGTAGAGGCTGAGGCGTCCGGCCAGGTCGCTGATGAAGTAGAGGCGGTCGGCTGCGAGCTGCGGGTTGAGGAAGAGCCGTGCCGAGAGCAACGACTCGAGCCGGCCGGCCGTGCGCGTCGCGACGGCCATCAGCCGTGCCCTCCGAAGCGCGTGGCGGCGTGCGTGCTTGCAGTCACCCGATCCTCCCTCCGTCGGCGTCCCTCACCGGTCGCCGCGTCGCGCGCGACCGGGCGCGATCGTATCTCGCTTCTGAGGTGAGGGGGCCGGGCGGCGGCTGCCGCGAGCGCGTCTAGGGCTCGGCGGAGCGGCCTGTCCAGCTCGTGGCGCGGCCGGTCGAGCCCGTCCAGCGGGGCTGGTCGTCGAGCACGACGTCGACGGAGACGACGGCGTCGGGCCGCACGTACCGCTGACCGATCCGCGGCCAGCGGCCACTCCCCAGCTCCCCGACGAAGCCCTCAGCGCAGGTGTGCGCGTCCACCTCCACGGGGAACGACTCGGCCTCGACCCGGTCACCGTCGACCAGGCGGAGGACGACGACGTAGCGGGCCTCGTCCGAGGTGCCCGCCTCGGGCGGAGTGGCGGCAGCTTGGTCGTGCACGGGAACAGCGTAGGAGCCGCCCCGGACGGCGTCGCGCGAGCGGGCGGTCACAGGAGGGTGAGGTAGGCGTCGAGGATGCGGTCGCCGGCGAACAGGGCGGCGACCGACCCGAGGGCGAGGAACGGTCCGAAGGGGATGCCCATCTTGCGGGCGGCGGAGCCGTGCCGGGCCAGCAGCACGATCGCCGGAACGAGGGCGCTGAGCATGCCGATCATCAGCGCAACCGGCACATGGCGCCCGAGCATGGCGCCCAGCAGCAGCGCAAGCTTGACGTCGCCCATGCCCATCCCGGCCGGATAGGCGAGGACCGCCAGGAACAGGAAGAGCGAGGCGCCGAGGGCGGCGAGCGGCCACTCGAGGCTGGGCTCGAGGGCGAGCTGGGCCGCGAGCACCGCGGCGGCGGACGGGAGCACGATCCGGTCCGGGAGGATCCGGTGCTCGAGGTCGATCGCGGAGAGCACGACGAGCACGGAGCAGAAGAACGCGGCGACGAACGCTTCGGGCGACAGGCCGAAGACGAGGAAGCAGGCCGCGATCAGCAGGCCCGTCGCGAGCTCCACCGCCGGGTAGCGCCAGCTGATCGGCTCGGAGCAGGAGCGGCAGCGGCCGCGGAGGACGGCGAACGAGAGCAGCGGCACGTTGTCGTACCAGGCGATCGGGGCGCGGCACTCGGGGCAGGCGGAGCGCCCGCGCGCGACGGGCAGGCGCAGCGGCAGCCGTCCTGCGACGACGTTGAGGAAGCTGCCGATCGCAGCTCCGGGCGCGAGCGCGAAGGCTGCTAGCGCGATCTCCACGCGACCTCTATCGGCCGGTTGCCGTTCGCGGTTGAGCGGCATCATCGCCCGCTCCGAGGAAGCAGCGCGCGTTCGGGCCCGAGCTCATCCGAGCTGCTCGCGCAACATGATCTGGAAGTGGCCGCTGGGAGTGCCGTAGACCTGGCCCGAGCGGCTGATCAGGCTCGGCGGCCACGGGCTGACGGTCGGGTCGTCCACGAAGTCGTCCTCCTTGATGCCGAGCTTGCCGCAGATCATCGGCGAGGAGATCGACGCCTTCTTGCCGACCTTGCACTTGCCCTGCGTCCACACCGCGCCCTGGAAGGCGGCCTGGTCGGCGTCCATCTTGAACGTCTCGTCGCTGATGTTTCGGAGACCCCCCGTGAAGAGCATGAGCAGGTTCTGCGTCGGGTCCCAGTTGGACATGTTGGTGACGCAGTTGTTGGTGCCATCGCCGCCGGCGCAGAAGTACTCCTCGAGCTCGAACTTCTTGGCCGAGTAGATCGCGCCACGCCCCTGGTAGTTCACCAGCACCTTGTCCTTGGCCTCCATCTCGCCGTCGAAGAAGATCGTGCCCTTCACCTGCAGCACTTTCGTCAGGTGGTTCCAGGCGAGCTCGCCGACGAGCTGCCCGGCCTCCCAGTACTGGCAGGAGTAGGTCTTGTCCTTCGGGGTCAAGTCCATCTTGTCGGCGTCGCCGTCGTAGGTCGTGTCGCCCGCCTTCTCGAACTCACTCCCTGCGGGCAGCGAGCCGACGTTGCACGGGTACAGCGGCCCCGGCTTGGCGTTGGCGTACCAGTAGGCGAAGTCGACGGTGGGTCGCGCGAGGTCGGCGGGCGTCGCCGTGATCGCGTTCGCGTAGACGGCGTCGGCGGGCCCGCAGGGCGTGTGCGGCCCCGTGCCGTGCTTCGAGCTTGCAGGTGCCGCCGATGTCCGCCTTGGGGATCGGCGCGCCGGAGAGCCCGATGCTGTCGTGCTGCTTCAGCTCGACGTAGCCGCCGATCGAGACGTAGCTCCCCAGCAGCCGGCTGGGCTTGTCGAGGTTGCCCGACAGCTTCAGGCAGCCGCGAGTCACCACGGGCACGACGATGGTGATCTTCTTGAACTCGACGCAGGAGCCGTCGTCGTACTGGTAGACGCGGTTCCAGAGCTCGCCGAGCCCGCCGTCGACGAGCGAGACGATCGAGGCGACCTGCGTGATCGTGCGCGTCTGCTGGCTCCCCACCGACGTCTTGGCGAAGCCTTTGGCGGTGATCGTCCAGTCGTTCCCCGCGAGCGCGCCGCAGTAGGTTCCCGTCGAGCCGGCGAAGGTGAGCGTCGCAGGCGCGGCGCAGCTTGGCAGCACAGTGGAGACGCGGGGGTCGGCCGCATTGGCGAGAACCGACACGGCGGTCGCGAGCGCCGCCTCGCCGGCACCGAATGCCGTCTGCCCCTGCTTCTCGACCGACTGCAGCCTGCTGCGAGGAGCTCGTCATCATCACGACGCTGCCGACGGCGATACCGAAGATCAGCATCATCCCGAGCACGAGCGGCAGGGCGAGCCCGTCCTCGCGGTGCCGAAGGCGTCGCACGCGGCTCATCCGCGCCACCCGCCGGTCGTGACGAGCGGCTTCTCCATCGGCGCGCCGGGCGGGAGGTAGGTGAACGGCGACCAGGTTGCCTGGCTGGAACCGCTGAGGGACAGCGTCTCGGCGATCTTGGGGCCCTGCACCTGGGTCGAGCTGCCTTGGCTGTACGACCCGGCGGCGTAGATCCCACCCTGGAACCGAGCGCTCTGGCGGATCTGGAACCCCGGCGTGTCGGTCGTCGAGCCCGCGACGAGCGCGAGCATCGCGGTCTCGGGCACCCAGCCGCCGAAGTTGCAGCCGCCCGAGTAGGAGCCGCAGATCTGCTGGGAGCCGCCGAGGTCGATGTAGCCGGACGCATAGATCGTGCCGCGGCCGCTGTAGAGGACGCGCTGTGAGCCGGTCATGACGATGTTGCCGTCGAAGAAGACCGTCCCGTCGATGATCAGGCTGCCGGGATTCCCGGAGGTGTAGGCGATCCTGCCCACCTGCGCCGCTCCCGACGTGACGGTGCAGTCGTAGTTCGACGCGAACAGGTTCACGTTCGCGCGGCTGCGGTTCATGGTGGTGTCGGTGTCGAAGCCGCCGGGGAACGAGCCGGTGGTACAGGTCTGCAGCGGCCCCGGCTTCGCGTTCGCGTACCAGAACGCCAGGTCGACCGGGGGCTTGGTGACGCCGGCCGGAACCTGGTCCTGCGCCGTCGCGTAGACCTGCTGCGAGGCCGTGCACGGAAAGACGAACGCTCCAGAGGTGCCGTAGCGGCAGCCGCCGGCGACGTGCAGCTCGGCGATCGGGGTCCCGCTCTGGCCGACCGAGGAGGAGCTCGTCGTCTGGATCGTGCCCTCGACGTGCGTCGGCGAGCCGGTCACGCGCGACGAGTTGTTGGTGCAGAGGCTGCCGCGCGTGTAGAGCGGCTCGCTCACGACGACCGAGCTGTTGAGCGTCAGGCACCCGGACGCATCGTTCGCATACACGTAGTTCCAGGCGCCGTTGACGGCGGTCGAGCCGACCCGCGCATCCACCTGCAGCGCACGGGTCAGCACCGCACCACCCGCCGGGTTGGGCACGGCCCCCGTCGCGTAGATCGTCCACGTGTCGCCTGCGAGCGTTCCGTACCAGGACACCGTCCCGCCCGAGACCGCGTCGACCTGCGGCGCGCCCGGAGCGGGCAGCGCTGTCGAGGCCAGCGGCCGCGGCGAGTTCGAGAGCACCGAGAGGGCAGTGGCGACGCCCGCCTCGGCAGCGGCGAGCGCCGCGTCCTGGGAGCCTCCCCGCTCGGCATCGCTCTGGGCCGACGAGGTCAGCGTGATCACGGAGACGGTCGCCAGTCCGAACACGACCATGATCGCGATCGTCAGCGGCAGCGCCTGCCCCTCTCCGCGGCCGGCTCGGAGCCTCATCAGCCGAGTTGCTCCCGCAGCAGGATCTGAAAGTCCCCGTTGGGGCTCGAGTACAGCTGTCCCGGTCGCGGGCCGATCAGGCTCGGCGGCCAGGGGTTGATCGTCGGGTCGTCGATCGAGTCGTCCTCCTTGATGCCGAGCTGACCGCAGATCAGCGGCGAGGAGATCGACGCCTTCTTGCCGATCTTGCACTTGCCCTGCGACCAGACGGCCCCCTGGAAGGCAGCCTCGTCCTTGTCCATCTTGAACGTCTCCTTGTCGACGTCCTCGAGCCCGCCGGTGGCGAGGATCAGCAGGTTCTGGGCCGGATCCCAGTTGGACATGCTCGAGAGGCAGTTGTTCGTGCCGTTGCCGCCGGCGCAGAACGCCTCCTCGAGCTCGAACTTCCCGGCGGAGTAGATCGTCCCCTTGCCCTGGTAGTTGACGAGCACCTTGTCCTTGGCCTCCATCTCTCCGTCGAAGAAGATCGGCGCCCGTGACCTTGAGCACCTTGGTGACGTGGTTCCAGGAGAGCTCGCCGAGCATCTCGCCGCCCGACCAGTGCTGGCACGTGTAGCTCTCGTCCTTCGGCGTCAGGTCCATCTTCTTGGCGTCGCCGTCGTAGGCCAGGTCGCCGGCCTTCTCGAACTCGCTGCCCGAGGGCAGCGAGCCGACGGTGCACGGGAACTTCGGCCCGGGCTTGGCGTTGGCGTACCAGTAGGCGAAGTCGACGGTGGGACGGCCGAGGTCGGGGGTCGAGGTCGAGATCGCGGTGGCGTAGACGGCGTCGGCGGGGCCGCACGGCGAGTGGGGCCCGGAGCCGTGCTTGAGGTCGCACGTGCCACCGATGTCGGCACGGGCGATCGGGTTCGAGGAGAGCCCGATGCTGTCCGAGTCCTCGAGCTCGACGTAGCCGGCAATCGAGACGTAGGTGCCGAGCAGGCGGGTGGGCTTCGAGCTGTTGCCCTTGAGCTTGACGCAGCTCCGTGTGACCACGGGCACGGTCAGGATGATCTTCTTGAACTCGACGCACTTGCTCGTGTCCCACTGGTAGACCCGGTTCCACAGCTCCCCGAGGCCGCCGTGGTAGAACGGCAGGATCGAGGCGACCTGGGTGATCCTGCGCGTCTGCTGGCCGCCGGCCGCCGTCGTCTTCGCGAAGCCCCTGGCGGTGATCGTCCAGTCGTCGCCCGTGAGCGTGCCGCAGTAGTCGCCGGTGGAGCCGGCGAACGCGAGCGTGGCGGGGGCTGCGCAGCTCGGGAGCGAGGACGACGAGCGTGGGTTGGCGGCGGTGGCGAGCTGGGAGATGGCGGTCGCGAGGGATGCCTCGCCGGCGCCGAAAGCGGTCTGGCTCTGCTTCTCGCGTGCGGCCGACTGCTCCGAGGAGCCGGAGAGCGTCATCACACCCCCGAGCGCGAGCCCGAACACGAGCATCATCCCGAGCACGATCGGCAGCGCGAGGCCCTGCTCACGGCGAAGCAGCCCCGCCCGGACGACCAGCGCACCTCTCACGTGCGCACCGTGTTGCGAAGGACGATGTCGTCCTTCAGCCGGTAGGTCGTCGTGGTCGTCGCCGAGGTGCTGACACGCACCGGCAGGTCGACGCTGACGAAGCCGAGGGCCGTCGAAGGGGCGGTGTACGTGAAGACGGTCCCCGTCGACAGGTAGTCGGCGTAGAGCTTCCCGGTCGAGTCACACGTGGCGCCCGGCATGCGATAGAGCTGGAACCGGCCCGTGGAGACGTAGACCGCGCACCAGCGCGCCGCGCTCCCGGCGGTCTCGCCCTGGGGCCGGGGGCACCCCACCGGCAGCGTCAGGACGAGGGTCGACGTCGCCGGCGACCCGCTCGTCGTCACCGTTGCCGACGTGGCGCAGTGCGTCTCGCGGCGCAGGTAGCTCAACGCCCCGCGGGCGTTGCTCTGCGCCTGGTAGCGAAACGCCACCTCCGTCTCGGCCTTCAGGCCGGCGGTGAAGAGCTGTGTCAGACCTCCCAGCACGATGCTGAGAATCGACATCGTCACCAGGAGCTCCGTGAGCGAGTAGCCCGCCTGCGAGGCGAGCCGTGACCGCAGGGTGCGCACGAGGCTCACCCGCTCTTCGCCTCGACCTCCCTGAGGGCGCGGGCGGCGACGTCGCGGCTGAGCGAGCCGATGCCCCAGAGGTCGATGACACGTTCGTCGACACGGATCAGCGTCTGCAGCGCCTCGGCCCCGCGCCACCAGCCGAAGCGGGCGCCGGTCGTGATCCACTCGTGCTGGTACATCCAGTGGGCCACATTGGCCTTCGTCTTCTTCGGCTCCTTGGCGATCCAGGCCTCGAGCTGCTTGGCGCGCTCGGTCAGCGGAATCTCGTTGAGCGGCTCCTTCGGCGCGCCGGACACGGTGAAGGCGGCAGGCCGGGGCTGCGGCTTGGCGGCCGGCTTCGGCTTGACGACAGGCTTCGGCTTCGCCACGGGCTTCGCGACGGGCTTCGGCTTCGCCACTGGGCGCGGCGTCGCTGCCGGCTTCGGGGGCGCCGCCGGGACGGGCTTGGTGACCGGGCGCTGGTTCGGGAGCATGCACGGGCGTGCCCGCGTACGGCGAGCTGTTCTCGGGCTCACCCTCCTCCACGTACCGCGCATTCCGGCTGAGCGTCAGCCGGATCGTCGGGCGGCCGTTGTCGACGACCTGCGTCCCCGGAGCGGGCGACTGCGTCTCGACGAGATTGACGGCATAGCCGTTGGTCGCGCCGGCCACGCGCCAGGCGAAGCCCGCGTCGGCGAGCATGCCCTTCGCGAAGACGAAAACCTGGCCGCGGACGTCGGGCACGCGCACGGTCGGGCGTGCGGTGACAGCCGGCTTGGCGGCTGTCGGGGTGGTGCTGCCGCCACCAGCGGCGAACGTGATCGTCGCAGTGGAGAGCAGGGCCACCAGCGCGAGCGCTGCGAGCCTGAGTGCAGTCGGAGTCAGCTTGGCCGCCATCTGGATCTCCTTTCGGCAAAAAGACATCGCGGGTTTAGACCGAGGTTGCTAGGAGCTCTGGGTGAAGAGCACGACGCGGCCGGCAGGCTCGTCCGGGGTGGACGTGTTCGGGATGACCGCGAACTTGGGGGCCTCGCCGGGAGGCGGGTTGCCGATCCAGCTGAAGGCCGTGCCGGCGAAGTTGCGGAACCACGGCTCGACCTGCGGGTAGCTGACTGCGGGAGCCAGCTGCAGGTGCAGGTGCGGGCCGGTCGAGTAGGTGCCGGTCGAGCCGACGAGGCCGACGGGCGTGCCTGCTGTGAGGAGCGCTCCGGTCGAGACGATCGGCTCGAGGTATGAGAGGTGGCAGTACGTCCACTCACGCCCGTCCGACGCACGCATCGTGAAGCCGATGCCGCAGCGTCCCTCGGACTCGGACCAGCCACGGACGACCACGGCGTCCTCGTGCGCGTAGACCGGGGCCCCCATCGGCGCGGCGATGTCGGCTGCGGGGTAGTCGTGGTGCGTCGCGGCGACGGAGACCTGCGCCGGGCCGCCGCCAACCGGGAAGGCGTAGCCACCGGTCTGGCTCGGAGCTGCGTAGCCGGAGCCGAGCCCGAACGGCGTTGCCAGGTACCCCGCCCTGGCAGCTGCAAGCGTCGCCTCCGCCTCGGCCAGACGCCGCCGCAGCTCCGCCGTCCTGGTCCGCGCCCGGGCGGTCCGGATCGCGGCCTGCGTCAGTCGCTTGTCGCGGATGAGCCGGTCGGAGAGGAGCTGCGAGCGGCCCTGCCGACGCACGACGGTCGCCTCACGCCGCGCGAGAGCAGTCTCACGCGCGAGGGCACGGGTGAGAGCCTCGGACGCCTCCGCAACCGCCCGCTGCGCAGCCTCGAGGTCGACGCCAGGCTCGGCCGCGAAGGCCGGGACGACCTCCGAGCCGCCGGCGTAGACGCTCGCCAGCGCGAGCACCTCGTTCACGTACCAGTCGGCGTGGTTGTAGGCGAACACGGCGCGCGGCAGGTCGGTCTGACCGCCGGCAGCGGCGAGATAGCGCGCAGCCGAGAAGACTGCGTCCTCGGGATCCCAGGGGTCCGCGAGGCCGTCGAAGTTGGCGTCCGTGCCCCAGCGCAGCCAGGTGTCGGGCATGAACTGCATCCAGCCGACGGCTCCTGCCGAGCTCGGGCCCATGTTCTGGCCGAAGTTTGTCTCGATCTTGTTGATGGCGGCGAGAAGCTCCCACGGGATGCCGTAGGCCTCGCCGGCGCGCTGCCACAGCGGCATCAGCTCGCCCACCGAGCGCTGCTGCACCCAGGCGGGACGGGAACGGAAGGACGGGTCGACCGCGATCGCGCCGGGCTCGTTCGGCAGCTCGAAGCCGGGCAGGGTCGCGATCTCGTCGACGACGACGAAGGTGCCGGCGCCGGCGGCCGCCCCCGGGGCCAGCAGAGCCGTCAGCGTCAGCAGCAGGCCGAGGCGCCGCATCATGCCCTCGGCTCGGGCGCACGCAGGAACGCAGGCGGCTCGTCGTCGAAGCCTCCGACGCCGCCGCCCACGCTCAGGACGGGGACGCGCTCAGGCTCACTCGTCAGCACGGGGTCGCCCGAGGCAGCGGCGAGCTGCTTCTCCGCGCGCTCGAGCGTGACCAGGAAGTCGTGGCGGTTGGTGGCGGCGTTGGCGGCGACCTCCGTCTCGACGCTGCGGTCGAGCACGAGGTTGATCAGCGCCTGCTCGAAGGTCTGCATGTCGGTGAACGACCCGTCGGCGACGGCGTCCTCGATCTCGTCCGAGCGGCCCTCGCGCAGCAGGTCGGCGATGCGCGCGTTGGTGACCATCACCTCGACCGCCGGGACGCGGCCCCCGCCACTGCGGGGGAGCAGGCGCTGGCTGACCACGCCGCGCAGGACGCCGGCGAGGATCGAGCGCACCTGCTGCTGCTTGACAGGCGGGAAGAACTCGATCAGGCGGCTGACGGTCTCGGCAGCGTCGATCGTGTGCATGGTCGAGAAGACCAGGTGGCCCGACTCTGCGGCCTGGAGCGCGGTCTGCGCCGTCTCGGCGTCACGCAGCTCGCCGATCAGGATCACGTCCGGGTCCTGCCGCAAGACGCGGCGGAGCGCCTGCGCGAAGGACTGCGTGTCGAGGCCGACCTCGCGCTGGTTGACGATGCAGCTCCGATCCGGATGGAGGATCTCGATCGGATCCTCGATCGTGACGATGTGCAGGTGCCGCGAGCGGTTGATGTAGTCGACCATCGCCGCGAGCGTCGTGGTCTTGCCCGAGCCCGTCGCGCCCGTGACCAGGACGAGGCCGCGCTCCTCGGAGGAGAGGCGCTTGACGCCGGCCGGCAGGTCGAGATCCTCGAACGTCGGGACGTCGGCGGGGATGGCGCGGAAGGCGAATGAGATCGCGCTCCGCTGCCGGAAGCCGTTGACGCGGAAGCGCGGCAGGTCGCCGCCCGCGTAGGCGATGTCGAGCTCGCCGGTCTCATGAAAGTCGGCCAGGCGCGCCGGGACGCCGGCGGTCACCTGCGCCAGCACGCTCTCGAGCGCGTGCTCGTCGAGCGCGGGCCAGTCGGCCAGCGGGCCGAGCGAGCCGTCGCGCCGGAGCACGGGCGGGCGGCCCACCTTCAGGTGGATGTCGCTTGCACCCAGGTCGACGGCGTGCAGGAGGAGGGCGTCGAGATCCATGCCGCGCAGCGAGCATCGGCACGAAGCTCCCGCCGGTTTACCTCGAATGAGGGAACGACGCCTACTTTTCGGCAGATTCCCCGGTTCACCACCCTCCGTCGGGGGTCAGGCGGCGCCACCTGTGCCGGGGGAGCGCCCCTGGCCCGCACCGCCCCACGGCGACCCCCTCCTGCCACCACGGGCGGGCTCACGTGTCCCGACCGGACATGTCCGCCCGGGACACGTACCAGGGACAGTCCCTGGTAGCCGTCCACGCGAGCCATGTCCTCTGTGTCGGCACTGCACCAGTCCGTCCACAGCCCGCGGCTCGCGCCGGCGTCCCGCGCAGCGCCTTCAGCAGGGACTGTCCCTGCGACGTGTCCGCGGCAGCCATGGCCTGCTGTGTCAGCTGGGCGCCGACACGTCCGCAGGCGCGATCGGTCGCGTGGCCCGCATCGCGGCCTCCGGCGCGGAGGCCGCGGCTCGTCCGGCAGAGGCTAGGCCCGTCCGCCCCGGCCGAGCGCCTCGACGGCGCGAAGCGGCGCGCGCGCCAACCCTCGCGCCTGCCCGGGGTGGGCGAGGTCGCCGCGCACGAGCGCGTCGACCGCGCGCCACACGGGCGGCAGGCGCAGGAGCGCGAAGGTGAGGCGCGGGAAGCGGTCGAGCGCGAGCTTCGCCTGCCAGGAGGCCGAGGCGTGCGCGCCGATCGCGCGATCGAGCGCCACGGCGTACGGCTCGACGCCGGCGGCGCGCCCCTCGAGCACGTCGAGTGCAGCCGCCGCGGCGAGCCGCCCGCTGACGAACGCCTCGAACATGCCGTCACCCGAGAGCGGGTCGACGAGCCCGGCCGCGTCCCCCACGAGCGCGATCCGGCCGCGCGCCGCGACGCCACCGGGTCGGCGCAACGGCAGCCGGTAGCCGCGCACGCTCTCGACGTCGTCCGCCGCGATCCCGTGCTCGTCGCAGAGGCGGCGCAGGTGCTCGCGCAGCCGCGGGCCCTCGTGCTCCCAGCCCCCCACGCCCACGTTGACGTGGTCGCCCTTCGGGAAGACCCAGGCGTAGCCGCCGCTGACGACGCCGAGCTCGATCACGGCCCTGCCGTCGTACCGCCCGCTCGGGACCGCGCCGTTCGGCACGTTTCCCTCGAGCGCGACGCCGTGCACGGTCTTCTGCTCGAGCCCGGCCGAGCGGGCGGTGACGCCGTTGACACCGTCCGCGCCGATCACGACACTCGCCTCGATCGGGCCGGAGGCCGTCTCCGCGACGACCTGCTCTCCCTCGTCTCGAACGCTCGTCACCCGGAGACCGTCGCGCAGGTCGGCACCGGCCGCCGCGGCCTGCTCCGCCAGGAAGGCGTCGAGCCGGATGCGCTGCGTCATCGCCACCAGCCGTCCGCGCGAGCGCTTCGTGATCCGGCTGCGGTAGCGGAGCGAGAGCTCGAGGCGGTCGACCTCGTGCTCGACGACCGGCGACACGTCCACCGGCAGCTCGCGCAGCGCCCGCTCGGTGAGCCCGCCGCCGCACGGCTTGTCGCGCGGGAAGGGGGCCCGCTCGGCGAGAACCACGCGCGCGCCCGCACGCGCGAGGCGGTACGCGGTCGTCGAGCCGGCAGGCCCGGCGCCGACCACGAGGACGTCCACCCGCTCCACGCCGCCACTCTAGACCCGGAGGGGCGGGCTCGACCGGCCGCTAGGGGCGCCGGTAGAGCTCGGTGCTGAGGTAGCGGAGCCCCGAGTCGACAACGATCGTTACGACGGTCGCGTCCGTCCCGAGGCGCTCGGCGACGCGGATCGCCGCCACGACGTTCGCCCCGGTCGACGCTCCGGCGAAGATCCCTTCCTCGGCGGCCAGGCGGCGTCCCATCGCGTACGCGTCCTCTGTGGACACCTGCTCGATCGAGTCGACCTCGTCCGGATGCCAAAGCGGCGGCACGAACCCGATGCCGATGCCCTCGATGCGGTGGGAGCCGGTCGGGTTGCCCGAGAGGACGGCCGACTCGGCGGGCTCGACGGCCACGACCTCGAGCTGAGGGTGGCGGGAGCGCAGCGCGCGCGCGGCGCCGTGGATGGAGTGCGCCGTCGCGACCGAGTGGACGAACGCGTCGACCCGTCCGTCCGACTGCGCTCCAGATCTCCTCGCCGAGCGGCAGGTAGCCCTCGACCGCGTCCTCGTTGTTGAGCTGGTCGGCCCACCAGTGGCCGGGCTGCTGTGACACCTCGCCGGCCCGCGCGATCATCGCCTTGATCAGCGCCTCGTTGATCCGGCCGCCGTCGCTCGGCACGTCCTCGACGGTGGCGCCGAAGGCCTCCATGGTGTGACGCTTCTCGTCGCTGAAGGCGTCGGAGAAGACCGCGTGGAAGCGGTAGCCCCTGGCGGCGCAGGCGAACGCGAGCGAGATCCCGGTCGTGCCGGCCGTGTACTCGACGACGACGCCACCAGGCTCGAGCTCCCCGCGCCGTGCGGCCCCGTCGAGCACGGCCGCGGCCATCCGGTCCTTCATGCTCCCGGTCGGGTTCGCCCACTCGAGCTTCGCCAGCACGCGAGCCGCCCCCTCCGGGACAACGCGCCGCAACTCAACGAGCGGCGTCGAGCCAATCCCTGCGAGCACCCCGTCGTTCACAGCAGCATTCTCCAGGCTTTCAGCAAGTCACAACGATCCAGGACGCCCCTCGCCAGCCACCCATCGCCGAAGGCCGGCTCCGCCGGCCGCAGGCACGGCGCGGCCCCGGCGCGTCAGACCAACGAGGGGGCCCACGGGGGAAACCGGGTTTCCCCCGTGACACTGAGCTCGCTGGCGCCGGAGGCGCCAGCGGCGAAGTGGGGGCGGGAGGATTCGAACCTCCGAAGGCTGAGCCAACGGGTTTACAGCCCTTCCTCGACCTCGGAAGTCCGGCCGCTGACGCGGCCATGACGACTTCCGAGGTGGAACGGCGTGAGTGGGGGCGGGAGGATTCGAACCTCCGAAGGCTGAGCCAACGGGTTTACAGCCCGTCCCCTTTGGCCGCTCGGGAACACCCCCTGGGAGCGGCATCGTAGCCGCGCGTCCCGCCCGGCCTGATGCGACCAGTCAGCCGGAGGGGGCTCGGGCGTCGACGAGGTCGGCGATGCTCGCGAAGTCCTTCGGGTTGCGGGTGAGCAGCGGGACGCCGTGGACGTTCGCCGTCGCCGCGATGGCGAGGTCGACCGCCCGCCGGCGGGGCTGGCCGCCTCGGGAGCTGACGGCTGCCGCGAGTCGCCCCCACTCTCGCGCGACGGCGGCGTCGACGGGCAGCGGGTCGAACGTGGCCTCGATGATCCCGAGGCGCTGAGCGCGGAGCGCCCGTTCGTCGTCGGACTCCGCGACGAGCACGCCGAAGTGGAGCTCTGCGAGCGACGCCGCGCTGATGGCGCCCTCCAGCTCGCCCGGGCTCTCCGCGCCGATCAGGACCGACGTGTCGAGCAGAGCCCGCACCTACGGTGCGAACGGGTCGCCGAGGTCGCCCGGCATGCGAGCGATGTCCTCGTCGAGCGTCTGGGGTGCCGGGGTCTGCCACACCTGCTGCAGCGCTGGGCCTCCGACCCATCGGCGCGGGCGCGCCGGCCCCAGGTGCGCGACGGGGCGTCCCGCCACGGTCACCGTGAACTCCTCTCCGGCCTCCGCGCGCCGGAGCACCTCCCCGACGTTGTTCCGGAGCTCCTTCTGCGGGATGGTGCGCACGAGCCGAATGGTAGCACTTCTGCTACCGCCCCCCTCAGCCGCCGCTGATGGCGGCGACCAGGTCGACGCGCGACCCGTTCGCGAGCGGCGTGTCGAGGGCCGCCCGCTCGCGGTCGACGTAGACGTGGATGTGAGGCCGCAACTGCGGCCCCGGCTCGCACAGGCGGTCGCGCACGCCCGGCCAGCGCTCCTCGAGCCGGTCGATCGCCTCGGCCACCGTGGCGGCCTCCACGCCGATGTGCCGCGGCAGCCCGTCGAAGAGCGGCATCAGCGTCCGCGGCAGGTGCAGCTCGGCCATCAGTCGACGATCGCGACCTCGACCGACGAGATCCCCGGCAGGTAGCCCGCGATCTCCGCCCACGACTCGCCCTCGTCGATGCTGGCGAAGACCTGGCCGGTGCTCGTGCCGAAGTAGAGGCCCGGATCGTCGTACGCGTCCATCGCCATCCCCTCGCGCAGCACGCCCACGTGCGCGTCGCTCTGCGGCAGGCCGCGGTCGAGCCGCTGCCAGCTCGAGCCCGCGTCGCGCGTGCGCCAGACCGCCCCGCGGCCGCCGGGCATCGTCCGCGTGTGGTCGGGGTCGAGCGGCACGACGTAGAACGTGTCGCGGTCACGCGGGTGCGTGGCGGCCGCGAAGCCGAACTCGGTCGGCAGCCCCTCGGTGATCTCGACCCATGAGTGGGCGCGGTCGTCCGAGCGCCACATGCCGACGTGGTTCTGCTGGTACATGCGGTCGCCGTCGACCGGCGAGCGGACGAGCTTGTGGACGCAGAAGCCGACCTCGTCGTGCTCGCGCGGCCAGTCGGCGCGCAGGTTTCGGTTGCGCGGCGTCCACGACTTGCCGCCGTCCGGCGTCTCGAACAGGCCGACGCCCTGCACGATCGCCCAGAAGCGAGCATCCTGGTCGCGGTCGAACATGAGCGCCGAGATGCCGAGGTGGCCCGGCGGCTGGTTGCCGGGGTCGTCCCAGCCCTCGCTGCCGGGCTCGCCGGCGAGCGTCGAGAGCACCGACCAGGTCGCGCCGCTGTCACGGCTTTCGAAGATCCCCGGCGCCTCGACCCCCGCGAGCAACTGCCCGTCGTCGACCGCGAGCGTTGAGACCTTCGACAGCTTCCTGCCGCTGTCGGCGTCGTAGGCGAGCCCCTCGCTCGAGTGGCTCCACGACTCGCCGAGGTCGGGGCTCCGCCACACCGCCGAGCCGTGCCACTCGCTCGCCGCCGCGGCGTAGATCGCGCCCGACGAGGGATCGTGGATGGCGTGGTACACCGGCCAGCCCTCGCAGAACGGCCCCCGCACGGCCCAGTCACGCCGGTCGGCGTCGCTCTCCAGCAGGAAGCACCCCTTGCGCGTGCCGACGATCAGCAGCGTCCGTGACATGTCGTCTCACCTCCGGGTCGAGATCGGTCCCCTTCCCTATCAGACTCCGCGCGCGCGAGAAAGTCGTCGCACCCGGCGGCGTCCGCGATCGGATGCGATACACGTGACACCACTAGAAGTGGTATCCTCCCTCCGCGATCCATATCCCAGGTCGTCGTGATCGAGGAGGGAACCCGCATGAGACTCCGTCGTGTCGTGGCCGCGTTCGTGGCCGTCTGCTCCCTGTCGCTCGGGCTCTCGGCTGCGAGCCAGACCGCCACGGTGAGCCCGAACCCCGTTGCGACCACCGAGGCCGAGTACCTCGCGTACGGTCGCGTGTTCTCCGACCCGCAGGGCTGCCTCACCCACGACACCGACGGCGACGGCGTCAACGACGTCGTGCCGCCGGACGTCTCCCCGTGGGCGAAGGGCAACATGTGCATGGCCCAGTACCTCAGCTACGAGGAGGCGATCGAGGGCACGCAAGTTCCTCGCCAGCACGCTACCCGCGCTACCTCCAGGTGATCCGCCTCGACCAGGCGTACGACAACGCGAACTACATGTCGGCGGGCATCCCGCGCGCATTCGTCGGTCGACGACGGCACTGGTCAAGCCGATCGACCGCGACCGCCGCCCGCTCTACATGCTCAAGGTCACCGACACGCCAGTCGCCGATCCCCGAGAACGATGCGCCTGCACTTCGTCTACGCCGGCTCGATCCACGGCATCGAGCGCGCCGGCGCCGAGGGCGCCCTGCGCGCGATGGAGGACCTCGTCACCTGGGCGGCGAACGACCCCGACAAGAAGATCGTCGAGACGCCCACCGGCAAGCCGGTGCCGACCGCGGAGCGAGACGCTGGCGCGCTCGGTCATCTACTTCCTCCTCCCCAACCCCGACGGCTGGGCCCGCGGCCAGGTCGCAGCCGGCCGAGCTCGAGGACGGCTCGCCGAACCTGCAATACACGCCCGGCGCCTTCTTCCAGCGCTACAACGGCAACGGCATGGACCTGAACCGGGACTGGCCCGGCGTGGGCTACTCGCTACCGCCCGTACTCGCCCGGGTCGGAGCCCGAGACGCAGGCGTACATGGAGGTGCTCCGCCAGATCCGGCAGACGATCTCGCCGAACAACCCCGTCGGCCAGCGGTTCGCCGGCGGCATCGACCTGCACGGCCAGCTGACCGCGAACGCGTTCTCGTACACGCTGCTGGGCGCCGGCCAGCGCGACTTCCGCAAGAACTTCTCGACCGTCGACCAGGGCCTGCGCACGTGGGAGGACCAGACCGCGCGCCTGGCCTGGTCGCCCTACATCGGCACCGTCTTCGAGCGTGGCCGACCAGTGGGGCACGGTCATCGACACGCTCGGCTACCAGGTCTCCGGCGCGCTCGGCGACTGGATCGAGAACGAGGAGATCGGCCTCGGCGCGGTCGGCATCGACAACGAGATGTCGCTCTCGCACCTCGCCCCGAACAACGTCTACGAGCCGACCATCGAGCAGATGCACATCGACGGCAACAAGGGCCTGATCTACTCGCAGCTCGCCTCGATGCTGACCGAGCAGGCGTTCCGGTATCGAGCCGACCGGGCAAGATCGGCTACGTCGTCAACCCTGTGCGGATCACAGCAACGCCGGAACGTCGCGCCCGCCGAACCCGGGCCTGCCGGCGCAGAACGACATCGACGTCATCCTGCCGTCAGCCGGATCCGAACTTCGAGCTCGACGGCACGGCCTACAACCTCGAGTTCGACGTCAAGGGCCCGAACGACGGGCATCTGGAACGGCGGCATCACCGCCACGATGACCAACGCCAACGCGTCGCGGCATCTCACCCGGCATCGCTGGCGCGGCTGTCGCTGCAGCGCTGCGACGAGGACTCCGAGAACTGGCAGAACGTCGCGACCTCCTTCGTCCAGGGCGGCAACGCCCGACGCCTACCTCCAGTCCGGCCAGGTCGTGACCGCCAACGACCCGATGCCGGGGCGCTGGCGCGTCCACGTCACCGAACGGCGGCGGCACCGGCGCTCGTCCGGGTCAAGGTCGACTTCAACCCGGTGACGGCGGAAGACGTCGCCCGGGCAGGCGCCGTTCTCGGTCTCCTCGATGGACTTCTTCACCGACCTCAACAAGTACATCGCGCGACCCGGCCGAAGCGGCGCGAGGGCGTCAGCGATCGCGGCAGATCGCTGGCCAACCCGCGCGACGCTCGACCAGTTCGACTCGCTCGTCGTCGTCAACACGCGTCGGCAGCCGCGCCTTCCTGACCGACGAGCGGGCGGGCTCGGGCTCGCCACCGCACGACGTCGACGCCTACTTCGCGGCGCTCCAGCGCTACGCCGAGCGCGGCGGCAACCTCGTCCTCACCGACGGCAGCCTGCCGCGCTCGGCGAGCTGGGCGTCGTGCCAGCCGCCGAGATCGCGACGGGCATCGCCAGCACGACGTCGCGCGGCCAGGCCGCGTCGTACCAGTTCAACGTCGCCGGTCGCGGCAACGTGTGCAACGTCGACCCGCTGCTCGGCGGACGTCTGCCTGCCCGGCACGGCCGGCGGCAGCAGCGCGTCGCGGTCGAGCCGACGCCGCTCGGCTACCCGCCCGACGGCACGCTCGACAACGATCCCGCCGCGCGGCTGCGCCAGTGGTGGGTCCAGCGCGCCGCCTGGGAGACGGATTGCGGCAAGGCGAACGCCGCGGAGTGCACCTCCGCGCTGATGCTCGGCGGCCAGGCCGGCATCGGCGAGCGGCACATTGGCCAGCGGCGTCGTGCGCATCGTCGGCGCCATGTTCCCCGACCCGAGCTACGCACCCAACGCGGCGCGGGACATGCGCTTCGGCCTCCAGTCCTACGCGCTGTCCTTCTCGGCCTGGCAGGTCTTCCTGAACCTGGTCGACTACCAGCGGCAGCCCGTCGCGGAGCTCGGCGTCTCCGGTATCACCACCGCGTCCAAGATGGTGGACGGCAGCACGGCGCTCATCACCGCCACGATCGCCAACGAGGGCACCGGCGCGGCCGGCGCGTCGACGACCGCCTTCGTGCTCGACGGGCAGACCGCGCTGGGAAGCGTCGAGACCCCCGCGATCCCCGCCGGCGGCTCCGTGCAGGTGTCGTTGCCGTGGAGCACGAAGGGCGTGAAGGGGGAGCACACGATTCGCGTGACGGCGGACTCGGCCGGTGCGGTGGAGGAACTCGACGAGGCGAACAACGCCGGCGTGCTCACCGTGACCGTCAAGGGCAACAAGGTGAAGAACGGCTCATTCGAGCATGCGGCGGCGGACGGCAGCGGGCCCGAAGCGTGGACGGCTTCCAGCACCGGCGCGGGCACGACCTCGTGGTCACAGGAGAGCGGCCAGGCGTCGATCACCGGCACCGGCGGGAGCGTCCCGCTCGCAGGTGCGCCCTCGTGGACGAGCGAGCCGATCCCGGTCACGCCGGGCGAGGTGCTCGACCTCGACCTCTCGGTCAAGACCGTGCAGGCCTCCTCCGCACCCTCGGTGAACCTGGTCTACGTCGGCCCGGCCGGGCTCGTCCTCGACACGGTGAAGGCCGTCAGCGCGCCGCTCTCGACCGGCGGCTTCGTGACGCTCGAGCGTGCGATCACGATTCCCTTCGCAGTCACCGCGGTGCGGGTCGTGCTCACGGGCTTCGCGGCCACGGACACCAGGACGTCGGGGACGGTCGTCTTCGACCACGTCGGCCTGTACGCGCGCTAGGACCCCCGCGCGCCGACGGGGGAGCGGGTCGATCCCGCTCCCCCGTCGCGATCGCCGCGCGTCCGTGCCCGGGCGCGGCAGTTGCGCTCGAGCCGCGTCCCGCGATCCCGGGCGGCGAGCCAGGAGTGTCCGTCCGACCGCCGCTACGATGCGACGCGCGCCCTCTTAGCTCAGTTGGTAGAGCACCTCCATGGTAAGGAGGGGGTCGCCGGTTCGAGTCCGCCAGAGGGCTCTACAAGGCGCCGCAAGTCCGGGGGGCACACGATGTGCACGATCTCCAGTCTGCGGTCGGTTTGACCCCTTTGTAGCGCCCTCAGGTTCAGAGCGCGGGGCTGCAAGCGTCCGTAATGGACGCTTACGCCGGAGAGACTTCGGATCTTGAGGACAAGCGTGGAGCCTACGCAGACGGCATCCGGCGCAGCCGCCAGGCTAGGTAGAGCGCGCTCGGCAGGCCGGCGAGGAACAAGAGGGACAGGGTCGCGACCTCGACGGGGCCCCACCCGCCGTCCGTCCTGCGTTCGCTCCCTGGGTCACTGCCGACCACGGGAGCACCCGCCGGCTCGAGGGTCGACTCGGGGCCCTCAGCGACGACGCTGAGCAGCGGTAGGAGCAAGGGCAAAAGCAGGAGGGCCAGTCCCAGCGCCTTCTCTCGTCCGGACCACGCCCGCGACGCGACCACGAGAACGGCGCCTACGAGCCAGCCCACGAACGGGACGAGGAGCGCGAGCAACGACCCGATTTCGAGCTTGCCGACGCGGGTAGGCGGCTCGGCGGCGTCGACGATCTCCTCGGGCGGGCCGAGGCGTTCGAGGACGTTGCGGATGCGACCTCGCTCGCTGCGTCGTCCTGGCGTAGCGCGGCCTCGATGTGCTCGCGGATCTCCGCCACGAGCTCGGCGCGGCGCGAGCGCTGGAGGTGCGCGGCGGCGGCTTCCAGGCGCCGCAGGTAGTCGTCGACGATCCGGTCGGCCTGCATCGTGCTCATCGTCCTTCCTTCCGATTGAGGATTACATCGACGGAGTCGCGGAATCGGCTCCACTCCTTCGTGAAGTCGGCGAGCGCCTTGCGGCCGGCCTCGGTGAGCCGGTAGTAGCGGCGCGGCGGGCCGGACTCGGACTCCTGCCAGAACGTGGTCACGAGTTCGTCCTTCCGCAACCGCGTGAGCAGGGGGTAGATCGTGCCTTCGCTCGTGACAAGGCCGTCGACGTCCGCCAGCTCGCGCACGAGCTCGAAGCCATACCGCTCGCCATCGCGCAGGAGCGCCAGAACGCAGTACTCGACCGTGCCGCGGCGCAGCTGCGAGATCACGTTCCGTGTCTGCGCAGGTTCCATGCACCGCACAATAGCTTGCCTGTCAAGCAACCTGCTCGACAGCGGGGCGCTGGGAGCGGGCGGATGAAGCTCGACGACGAGATCGTCGAGCTCAGGCAGTGGGACGCCATGCGCGTCCCGCCCGGCACCTGGCGAGGCTACGAGGCAGGGCCGGAGGGCCTCGAGATCCTCGTCATCGGCGCGCCCAACCTCGGCGAGAATCCGCGCGGGGACGTCGACGGGCAGCGCGACTGGTGGGCCAAGTAGCCGCCGCTCGGCCAGACTGACAAGGATCCCCGCGGCCCGTCCTGCATCCGCATCATCGCGATCTCGAGATCGCCGCGGCGAGGCACCCACCACGATGGCCGACGTTGTCCATCAGCTGGAGCGTCAAGCGGCCCCCCTAGTCCTGCCGGCGCGTCGGCCTTCCTCGCACTGACCCTGAGCCCGGACCAGAGCCGGGTCAGGCGAAGGGCGTCACGGCGCAGCTCACGAACGGGCGCCAGTGCCCTGTGGGGAGCAGGATGGCCTCCGCCTGTCCGCGGTCGACGTTCGGCAGCACCGTCGCGGAGACCTGGCGCAGGCGCGTGCCGGTGATGCGGTACGTGCGCCGCTCGGCGTAATAGCGGCGGTCGAGCGAGTAGGGGTCATTTGTCGGCAACTCCACCCAGCCGGACGTGACGACCGTCCCCGCCTTCGGGCAGTCCACCTGGGTCGCCCCGCCGACGGCACCGCCGCCGTTGTAGAAGCTGAACACGCCGCCGCCGCTCAGCGGAGTCCGGGGCGCCGGGATCGTGACCAGCCGCCGGTTGCGGACGGAGAGGACGAGCACGTGGCCGTGGCCCGGAGTCTGTTCCCGCTCGACCACGATCTCGGCGCCGCGGGCCCTATCGATCGTGGCCAGGACGAGTAGGCGCGGAACCGACTGCCGGTTGCGGATGCGACCGCACGCCTCACCGACCATCCTCCCGCACCGGACACGACGACCGCGAACTCGCACGCCGTTGCGGTCAGCTTGCGTCTCGCGACCCACACTCGGTCGACGCGCCGGTCACCGTCGACATCGGCGCGAAGCACGGCGCCGCGCGCCGGCACGCGCACGCTGTAGCAGGGCGCGCCGGCCGTCGACTGGGCATCCGCAGGCCACCAACCGGCGGAGAGAGCGGCGACCACGATCGCCGCCGAGCCCGTCGCCGCAAGACGTGCCATGGCGCCGACATTCCCGCGCAGGCCAGATCTCACTCGTGACCAGGGCAGGCAGAGGCGGTTTGACGCCTCGCCGTCGTCTGGAGTCGGCCATGAGTCTCCATGGCGTCGTCCGATCGACGTTGACTGCCCGAGGACTCAAACGGTGACAAGCTCACACCCCGGTGCCCTAAGGGCGTCGAGCACGACCTCCTGGGGCTCGCTTGCTCCTCCGCTCGCTCATCCCGAGCTCGCGACGTCTATCCAGCTCCGTCAAGGACGCGGCGGATGAACGGCAGCGCAAGCTGTGGCGGATCAGGCGTCCCGGCCAGGTCGGGCGGGTTGGGGGCGGTGACGAAGCCGACGTTGGTGACCAGCGCGACGACCACACGCGTGCGGGGGTGGATGAGAATGAACGCCGTCCCGCCGACGACGTTGCCGGTGTGACCGGCGACCGGGCCGACCGGGCTCGCGCCGACCTCGAAGCCGAAGCCGTAGCCCGTCGCCTTGCCGGAGCGCGCCCGCTGCGACGTGAACAGCAGCGCCTGCGACCGCGCGCTGAGAAAGGCCTCGTCGGTGATGCCGATGCCAAAGCGGACGAGGTCTTCGGCCGTCGAGAGAAAGCCACCGGACGGATAGCGGTCGCTCAGGTCGATCCGCGGAGCCTGCACCGCGCGGCGCGCGGCGGTGACCTCGTAGAAGCGCGTCCCGCCGGTCGGCGGGCCACCGATGCCCGTCGACCTCATGCCGAGCGGCGTCAGCAACTCCGCGCGGGTGGCGCCTGCGAAGTCGGTGCCGGCCACGCGCTCGACCGCGGCGCCGAGGAGGTTGAAGCCATAGCTCGAGTAGTGAAACGAGCTCCCGGGCGCGGCAACCAGCTGGTCGTCGACGAAGACCCGCAGGCTGTCGGTCAGCGAGCGGAAGTGGGTCGTGTTGATCGCCTCGGCGCCCTCGTAGTGGCGGATGCCGCCCAGGTGGCCACCGAGGTGGCGCAGCGTCGGTGCCTCTTCGCCGCGAGGGAAGGCGCTGACGTAGTTGCTGATGCCTGCGTCGATATCGAGGCGGCCCCGCTGGTCGAGGCGGACGACCGCCGCCGCGGTGAGCGCCTTGGAGACGCTGCCTATCCGGAACTGGGTCGCGCGGGTGACCGCGCGGCGTCGGCCGGCGTCGGCGAAGCCGCAACTCTGCGACCAGACGAGCTTGCCGTCTGCGGCGATCGCAATCGACAGTCCGGGCGCGGCGAAGGCGCGCCTCATCGTCGGCACCAGCGCCCGGACCGCCTCGATCTCGGTGCCGTAGGCCGACGCGGCGACCCAGTCGCGACAGGCGCCGCTCGCCGGCTTGGCCACGGGCTCGCCGCCGCGAAAGGAGAGGGCAGCGCCGGCGGCACCGGCGCCGAGCCCCACTGCGGCAAGCGCGAAGAGCAGGCGGCGGGTCCGCGGGACTGAACGAGCGATCGGCGTTGCCCGGTGCGGCGCCCTCTTCAGCCGGCAGCCCCCCGCCGCGGCTCCCGCAGACCGAGCGCGCGGCCGAGCGTGAGGTACGCCACGACGACCGCGGCCGCCTCGAACAGGCCCGTCGCTGCGGCACCGACGAGCCCCGTCTCGTCGTTGGGATCGGCAAGCGCGACAGAGGTCATGACGGTGAAGACCACGACCGCGGTCGCAGTCCACGCGAGCCTCGGACGTGACGTCAGCAACACCGCGACCGGACGCAGCGGGGGCGCGGCGGCGGCGACGTCGTCGGCGAGCGCAGCGACCACCGGCGCCAGCGCGTCCTCGCTCCCTCGCGGCAGCGCCGCCAGCAGGCTCGCGCGCGCGGCGGCGGCGGCCGCGGCAAACGTGGCGAGAAGAGCTGCCGTCGCGCCGACCGCGTACGTTGCGATCACGTTCGCGGCGTCCCCCCACGGCGCCGGCGCGGGCCGGGTCAACGCCAGTAGCAACTCGACGGCGGCGGCTCCAACGAGCACGGCGGTCGCCACCAGCACGCCGTTGCCGATCAGGCGCAGGCGCAGCTCGTCGATCAGCAGCGTGGTCCGGTACTGCCGCGCGCGCAGCGCGCTCAACGCCAACGCGACGGCGGCCACCTGCAGGGCGACCATGCTCGGCGCGCCCTGCGGAAAGTCGCGCAGCCATGAAGGGGCCGCGACGATGAACGAGCCCGCCGCGATCGCATAGCCGGCCGCAGCGGTCGCCCCCCAGACCAGCGCCGTCCGTGCCGATGTCGAGGCGACGGCGTGCGCGAACCGCCGCGCCACCACGGCGGCCGCGCCGAAACGCGCCACCGCCTCCTCTTCGGCAGCCTCGCGTGCAGCGCCGGCCGCAGCGATCTCATCAGCCGAAGCGCGCAGGTGATCCTCGGCTTCGGCCAGCAAGCGCCCGCGCGGCGCACGCTTGAGTCGGAGCTCGCGCTCGAGTTGCTCGAGGTAGGCGTCGATTGCGCTCACGCCGTGCCTCCGAGGATGGCATCGAGCGTGCGGACGAAGCTACGCCAGTCCGACTCCTGCTCGGCAAGAGCCCTGGTGCCCTTCCTGGTCAACTCGTAGACGCGCCGCCTCCGACCAGCGGCGGTCGCCCAGCGGCTCTTGACCAGGGCGGCCTGCTCGAGCCGATGCAGCGCTGGATACAGCGTCCCCTCGAGGACGTCGAGCTCACCGCGGCTGCGCTCGCGCAGCTCCTTGATGATTGCGTACCCATGCCGCGGCCCATCGCGCAGCAAGGCCAAGACCACGAGCTCGAGCTGCCCCTTGAGGACGTCGACCTTCATACCTTTCAAGTCTATGTATAGCGTGTCAAGGCGTCAACATGGCGGGCACTGACGAGAACGCCTCGGGTGACCACACGGCCCCTGTGCACCGCCGACACGACAGGGCCTGGCTCTACGCCGCTGAGGTTCAGACGGTGAATTCCGGAGGAGTGAGCGGCTCGGTGGCGGCGTCCGGCCGCTCCGGCTCGCGTCCGATCTTGACGAGCACGCACTGACGCGCGGAGGCGACGAGCCCGGCCCTGAGGCCGAGCTCGTCGCTCGTCACGCCGCTCTTCTCAGCCGAGCGTGCCCTTCTTGCCGCCCTTGGGCGGGTAGTCGCTCGGGTCGCGCTCGTTGGTGCCGTGCGCGCGCTCCTTGCTGTTGGCATGGCCGTCGCCGTCCATGTCCGAGTCGCACACGTCACCCTTGCCGTCGCCGTCGATGTTGGACTGGTCGGCGTTGAAGTGATTCGGGCAGTTGTCGGACGCGTCGCTCACGCCGTCGCCGTCCGTGTCCGGCCCGACGTGCACCGTCCGCGACGCGGTCGCGAGGACCGCACCCTCGTCCTCCCACTCGACCCGCAGCGTGTGCGTGCCGTCCGGAACCTGCACCGGGACGGCGAAGGCGTCGAGGCCCGCGGCCGTGTCCACGTCCTGGCTGGCCGCGCGGCTACCGTCGACGTAGACGTGGACGTGCTCGGTCGCGCCGATCGGGCAGCCGTCGGCACCGTTGCCGGGCTCGTCGGCGCAGACGTCACTGCGGTCGATCACGCCGTCGCGGTCTCGGTCGGGACAGCCCGTGGGCGGCGAGCCGACCGCGTCAGGGCACTGGTCGCTGTCGTCGGTCATAGCGTCCCCGTCGCGGTCGCCCGTGACGATCGCGGTCAGCGTGTACTCGAGGCCCGTCGCGTCCGTGATCAGATACGGCTCGACTCGGATCTCGAGGCGGCCTTGAACGGCGTAGATCAACGCGCGCTCCCTCGGGTCAGAGGTCGCACTGGCACCGTCGCCCGCGCCGGTCACGTAGAGGTCGAGGTCGCTCCCGCCGACGTCGTCGGCCCAGGTCAGATGGAGCTCGACCGTGCTCCTGGCCGGCACGTCCAGGTGGAAGCGGTGGCTCGAGTCCACCAGCGTCGTCGACCTACCGACGTCCAGGAACGGCACCGTGCCGAAGCTCGTGTCCTGGGGGAAGAACGTGTTGCCGCCCTCGCGCTCGAACGTGACCGGCTCCGAGACGTAGGGCTGGGGCGACGGCACCCCGGCCGCGCCGAGGACGTGGGCGTTGGCGACACCCACCGTGCTGCCGGGCTCGGGCGCGGTGTCGTCGACGACTCCCGACGTGAGCGCGCCGTAGGCCGTCTGGCTGCTGACGAAGTACGGAGACACGATGCCCGCGGGAGCGAGGGTGCTCCGCGGGATGTGGAAGCTCACCGTCTTCGCAGCGAGGTCCCAGCTCGAACTGCCGGCCGGCATGTAGCCGCCTGCGCCGCTATCCCAGGTCATCGGGTTGCTGTCGATCGGGTAGCGCACGAACGAGTCGAACTTCCGACCGTCGATGATCAGGCTGTAGATCGTCGGGCTCAGCACGCTCGTCGTCGGCCAGATGTCCGCAAGCCGCATCGTCGCGTCGATGTGCGTCGCGGTGACGGAGACGCTGAGGTCGAGGATCTCGGTGACGGGCATGGTTGCGTCGTCGTCCGCGTCGTCGTAGGAGCCCGTCGGCTCCGTCGGATCCGGCGGCCCGACGTCGACAGGGATCCGGGCGACCGTCCCGGTCACGTCGAACGCCCCGCTCGTCGACTTGGCGCCGTCCTCCGGGCCCGTGGCCGTCAGCTCGGGCCGCGTGGAGCCCTGAGGCTCCGGCGTCCAGTCGGTGCGCGCTCCCGGAACCGGCCCGAGGTCGGGCTGCGGGCAGTCGAGCGGCGACCCGGTGGCGGACGCGTAGAGGTGGTCGCTCGGATGCTGGACCTGGAACGGGTTGCCGCCCTCGCCGATCTGGTCGTTGACGACCAGCCGGTCGGCCTCGTCAACCGTGCCGTCGCCGTTCACGTCGAGGTAGCCGCTCATGCGGGTGGCCACGACCTCGACGTCCAGCGTCGACACGCACTTGTTCAGGTCGGGCGGGTCGGCGCTGTAGGCCATGATGTCGTTAGTCGGCACGACGCCCCAGGAGCCCTCCGCGCCGTCGCCGACGTGCCCGAGGGTGAGGCAGTGCCCGAACTCGTGGGAGACGAGGTCGAAGAGGTTGAAGACGTCGAGCGTCCCCGGCTCGGGGTCGATCGCCCCGTTGATCGCGAAGCAGATGTTGCCGCCGGAGCCGCCGCAGTCCTCGACGTAGGTGCCGGTGCGCTGCTCATGGTGGTTGTTGAAGCCGGGGAGGCTCTCCCAGTACTCGAAGTCGAACGGGTTCTGGACGTTGTGGCAGGGCACGAGGTTCTCGTCGGTGAAGACGAAGTCCACCGGGTCGATGCCGATGCCGATGCCGCCGACCGGGTTCGACGCGATCACGACGATCTCGGGATCGACGATCGGGTAGGTGGTGAACTCGCCCCCCTCACCGCCGGCCGGATCGAAGTAGTCGACCGTGAGGTGGAAGTCCATGCCCGAGGTGAGCCAGTCGAGCCCCATCTGCGCGGAGAGGTAGTCGATGCCGCCCTCCCACATCTCGACCGACTGGCGCATGATGCGCATGTCACGCTCGGCGGTCGGCGAGACGGGAACCATCACGAGTACGTCGACCTTGGGCGAGTCGAGCGCGTTGAGGTCGGTCCGCATGTGGTAGCAGAGGTTGTTCGGGTTGCGCGGCGACATGTCCCGGATGCACCCAGGCGGGAAGTTGTCCTCGCCGAAGTACGGCCCCGAGTAGTGCTCGTCGGGGCTAGCCATCGCAAGGCCGCCGCCGATGGCTCCGAAGACGGGCAGCGTGAACAGGATCGCGGCGAGCACCGCGACCCACTTCGGGCGCGGCACGCGTGCCGGCTGAGCCCGGGTGGTGCTCGAGTCGAGAGGACGAGGCTCTTCCATCGTTTCCCCCTGAGGAGTGAGGAGCCGGTGGCGGTTCACCCACGGCATCACTGATAGTGGTGTCACTATAGCAACATTGTCAGTGGTGGCGCCACTTGAGATGAAGCCGGCCCTGCGCCTCTCTCGACCGTGTCCGCGGGTCCGCCGTGGTCCGCAAGTGGTCGAATCGACGCTGAGCCACGGATCGTCGGCGCCCGTCGCGCCGCGAACAGCGACGTAGCCCCGTAGTTGTCCGCACCCTGCTCCGCGCTCCTACCGATGGCGTACGACCGCGGCTCGAGCAGGCTGACCGCAGTCCCATGAGCCTCACCGCGACAGCCCGCTCGATTCCCGGCACGCTCCGGCAGGAGGTGGTGATCGACGACCGGCACCGCCTCATCACCGACGAGCCACAACGCGTCGGCGGTGACGGGAGCGGGCCGGCGCCGCACGAGCTCTTCCCTGCCGCACTGGCCGCCTGCGTCTCGACGACCCTCGTGATCTACGCGCGGACGAAAGGCTGGGAGCTCGGCGAAGTGGCCGTCGCGGTCGACTACGACCATCGTTCGACACCGCGCCGATTCCAGATCGCGATCCAGCTCGGCGGCGACCTCAGCGACGCCCAGCTCGCGCGCCTCGAGAGCGTCGCGCACGCGTGCCCGTTCCGCCGCTCGATCGAGGCCGGCATCGAGTTCGTCGAGACCATCGAGGGCGGCGCGGGCGCGCCCGGGCGCGAGCCGGTGGAAGTAGGAGGTGCATCGTGAGCAGAAAGCAGATCGTGATCCTCGGCGGCGGGACGGGCGGCACGATGACCGCCAACCGGCTGCGCCGCCGCTTCGACCCCGACGAGGCGGAGATCCACGTCGTCGACCGCGACGACCGGCACGTCTACCAGCCGGGACTGCTCTTCGTCCCGTTCGGGCTCGCGCAGCTCGAGGGGATCGTGCGGCCGCGCCGACGCCAGCTCCGCAACGGCGTCGTCTTCCACGAGAACGAGGTCGAGTCGGTCTCGACCGAGCGCGACGAGGTGCTCCTCGACGACGGGACGACGCTGCCCTACGACGTGCTCGTCGTCGCCACCGGCGTGCGGTTGCAGCCGGAGGAGACCGAAGGTCTGACGGGCGACGGCTGGAACGAGCGCGTCTTCACGTTCTACAGCCCGGAGGGTGCCGAGCAGTTACAGCGTGCGATCGACCGCTTCGACGGCGGCCGCATGGTCGTGAACCTGGTCGACATGCCGATCAAGTGCCCTGTCGCACCGCTCGAGTTCGCCTTCCTCGCCGACTGGTACCTGCGCGAGCGCGGCATCCGAAACAAGGTCGAACTCGTCTACTCGACGCCGCTCGACGGCGCCTTCACCAAGCCGGTCGCCTCCGAGCACCTGGCCGGACTGCTCGCCGAGAAGGAGATCGAGCTCGTGACCGAGTTCAACGCCGGCGAGGTCGACGGCATCGGCGGCAAGCTCACCTCCTACGACGGGCGCGAGCTCGAGTTCGACCTGCTCGTCACGATCCCGCTGCACGGCGGAGCTCCCTACGTCGAGCGCTCACCCGGGCTCGGCGACGCGCTCGGCTTCGTTCCCACCGATAAGCAGACGCTCCAGACGCTCGCGAAGCCGAACGTTTTCGCGCTCGGCGACGCCACTGACCTGCCCACCTCGAAGGCCGGTTCCGTCACCCACTTCGAAGCCGAGGTCCTGACCGAGAACATCGCCCGCTACCTCGCCGGCGAGGAGTTGGAGGCCGGCTACGACGGGCACGCCAACTGCTTCATCGAGACCGGGTTCCACAAGGCGCTGCTGATCGACTTCAACTACGAGACCGAGCCACTGCCCGGCCACTACCCCACCGTCTTCGGCTTGCCGCTGCTGCGCGAGTCGCGCCTGAACCACCTCGGCAAGCTCGCGTTCGAGTGGGTCTACTGGCACGCGCTCCTGCCCGGACGCGAGATCCCCGGCATCGGACCGACGATGCCGACCGCGGGCAAGAGGCTGACCCCGGTCCACACCTGAAAGGAGACGAGATGACCATGAGCCTGCTCGCCGACTCCCCCGTCGACCTCGACGCCGAGGGCTTTCTCACCGACCCGCAGCAATGGAACGAGGAGATCGCGCGGGCGATCGCAGCCCAGAACGGCGTGCCCGAGCTGACGGAGCGCCACTGGCTCGTCGTTCGCTTCATGCGCGAGCGCTACCTCGCCAGCGGCATCGCGCCCTCGATCCGCTCGCTGGGCAAGGAGTCCGGCGTCCCGATCAAGGAGCTGTACCAGCTCTTCCCCAAGGGGCCGGCCAAGCTCGCCGCCAAGATCGGCGGCATCCCGAAGCCCAAGGGCTGCATCTAGGAAGGAGCGCACCATGACCGAGCTACTCGAGCACCCACAGCCTGCCGCCGCCGAGCCGAAGACGATCGAGAAGGTCGCGATCGTCATCTCCAAGGGCTCGCTCGAAGGCATCTACCCCGGCCTGATCATGGCCAACGGCGCCCGCATGGAAGGCATCGAGGCCGATCTCTTCTTCACCTTCTTCGGCCTCGACGCGATCCGGTCGGACCGCTTCGCGAAGATCAAGGTCGCGACCGTCGGCAACCCCGGCATGCACCTGCCCACCTGGCTCGGCGCCCTGCCCGGCTTCTCCGCGATCGCCACCCGGATGATGCAACGGCAGATGGAGAAGATCGACATCCCGCCGATCCCGGAGTTCATCGAGCTCGTCGGGGACTCGGGCGCCCGCCTCTACGCCTGCAAGGCCACCGTCGACATGTTCGGCCTGACCATGGAGGACTTCGTCCCCCAGGTCGAGGAGATCATCAGCGTCGGCGAGTTCTACGAGAAGGCCGCCGGCGGCCAGATCATCTTCACCTAGATGTGCCGGCGCTCGCCGTGACGGGCGGGACGGCTGACGCGGCCCTCGTCGGGGGCGGAGCCTGCGCTCGGGCTCGGAGTGGTCGTCGACGGAGGTACGCCGGAGCCGCCGGGGCCTATTGAACGGCGGTGTGCAGCGCGCAATGATGCGCGTCCCTTCGAGCCGTAGGAGCCTGCGTGAGCCCGACCAGAAAGATCTCGCTCGCCTTTGGCGTGCTGTTCCTCGTCACCTTCGCCACGTCGATCCCGGCGCTGGCCCTCTTCCAGCCGGTCCTGGACGACCCGGTCGGCTACGTCGCGAACGGCGGCTCCGACAACCGGATCTTCCTCGGGGCGTTCCTGGAGTTGCTCCTGATCATCGCGAACATCGGCACGGCCCTCGTCGTATATCCGATCCTCAAGCGGCAGAGCCACATCCTCTCGCTCGGGTACGTCGCGGCCCGCATCGTCGAGTGCACCTTCATTCTCGTCGGCGTCCTCGCGGTGCTGTCGATCGTGACGCTGTCGCAGCAAGACGCGGGCGGAGAAGAAGGCGCGATCGCCTACACACTCGCGGCCATCAAGGACTGGACGTTCATCCTGGGGCCCGGTTGGGTCGTCGGCGTCGGGAACGGGCTCATCCTCGGCTATCTGATGTACCGCTCCGGGCTGGTGCCACGACGGCTTGCGATGTTCGGGCTCGTCGGAGGTCCGCTCATCATCCTCTCGGGCACGCTCGTGATGTTCGGCGTGGCCGACCAGGGCGGCGCGCTTCAGGGGCTCGCCACCGGCCCCGAGTTCATCTGGGAGCTTGGGCTCGGCATCTACGCGACCGTCTGGGGATTCAAGGCCTCGCCGATCCTCGGGGAGGACCGTTCAGACGCTCGGTGAGCTCGGCAGCCTCGGCTGGTCGGTGGGAGAGTCACACCACCTCACCGACTCACCGCCCCCGACGTTCGATCTGGCCTGCGCGGGCGTCGCTCACCGAGCGCGTGCTCGCGGGTCGACGGGAGAGCCTGAAACCCGCTGGCAGTCCGGCTCGACCCACGCAGGGACGATCGCTGCCGTGTGAGGGAGCGCGAGCTCGGTCCCGCCTGAACGGCCGCCTCGACCGGGCGGGCGTTCCGCAGGGACTTCCCCGGTAGCAGGCCGGCGCCGAGCCTCGAGCCGGGATCGGAAACCGCCTGACCAGCCTGATGGCGCAGCTCCTGCGGCCGCCGTTACCGGGTCGTCACCGGGTCGTGGACGAGTCGTGACCTCAGCCGCGCACAGTGGCGAGCGACATGGCCGACCCGAACAGAGGAGGAGACATGAAGGCTTTCGTGACTCTCGGAGTCGCAACGCTCGTGAGCCTGGCAGTGGTGGCCGCCGGGATCGCTGCCTGGCCGGCTGCGCAGAAGATCGATGAGATCGGCGGCAACAGCTCCGAGCTGAACACCCCGTCGCTCGACGGCTGCCCGATCCAGTCACCGGACGGGCTCAGCCTGTACATGGCCTCGAACCGCCCGGGCGGCAAGGGCGGGCTCGACATCTGGGTGGCGACCCGCACCAGCACCTCGGCGCCGTGGGGTGCTCCCGTCAACCTCGGCGAGCCCGTCAACTCGGCCGCGGACGACTTCTGCCCGACGCCGGTGCTCAAGCGCGGGCTCTTCTTCGTCAGCCGCGAGGCGCTGCCCGGCGCGTGCGGGCAGGGCGACATCTACTACACGTACCAAAACGGCGCCGGCGTCTGGGCGGAGCCCGACCGCCTGCCCTGCGCCCCTGCCGGGCCAAACAGCGAGCTCGACGAGCAGGGGCCGACGTGGGTGGACGTCAGCAAGGGCAAGCGGAAGGGGAAGAAGCTGCTCGCCTTCTCGCGCAACTCGGTCACGCCGAGCGTCCCGGGCGAGATCTACCTGAGCGAGCGGCAGAACGCCGGCCGCTTCGGACCGGCCACGGCGGTGGGCGAGCTGAACGACGCGACGGCCAACGACATCCAGCCGAACATCCGCGCCGACGGGCTGGAGGTGGTCTTCAGCTCGAACCGGTCGGGGACGCTCGGCGGACAGGACGTCTGGGTCGCGACCCGCAGCTCGCTCAGCTCCGCCTGGTCGGCCCCGGTCAACGCCGGCCCGACCGTCAACACCGGCGCGGCCGAGACGCGGCCGTCGCTCTCACGCGACGGCAAGCAGCTCCTCTTCGGGCGCGCACCGGGGCCCGAAGGCAGCAGCGACATCTACGTCACGACGCAGTAGGCGCTTCGCAGGGGGCGAGGGGGCTTTGGCCCGCTCGCCCCCTGCGCCGTGGCCCGTCGCCACCGGGGACTGCCTCACGTCCGCGCGATGGAGATCGCCGATCGGCGCATGGCCATACAACAGCGCGGAGTCTCCTACCTGCGCACGGCCTTCCTGACGAGGGCTGCAATCCGCTTCTCCTCCGCCGCAGTCAGCTCAGTCAGCGCGAACGTCGTCGGCCACATGGCGCCGTCGTCGAGCTTCGCCGCGTCGTTGAAGCCGAGCGTCGCGTACCTCGACTTGAACTTCGCCGCGCTCTTGAAGAAGACGACGACCTGGCCGTCGCGGGCGTACGCGGGCATCCCGTACCAGGTCCTCGGCGAGAGGCCGGGCGCGTTGGCCTCGACGATCGCGTGAACGCGCTCGGCGAGCACGCGATCCGCCTTTGGCATCTCCTTGATCTTCGCGAGGACGTCGGCCTCCCCGGCCGCCTTCGTCTGCTCGGCCTTCAGCTCCCGGGCGCGCTCCTTCATCGCTGCCCGCTCCTCGGCGGTGAATCCCTCGGACCCCTGTGCCTTGCTCATCGGTCTCCTTTCGTCCGCGACACTTCGCGAATCGGTCGGGCCGCGCCGGCCAGCGCTGGCGCCCTCGAACGCACAGAGCGCCAGCATGCACCAGCGCACGCGCACGCGGACGATGAGCAGGGAGGCTCAGGCGGCCGAGCGCGCGGTGAGGATGTCGTCGAGGGCCGCGACGACGGCGTCGAGGTCGAGTGGGTCTCCGAGCCCGTGGCGACCGGTGTCGCCGTCGATGTGCACTCCGGCCGCGCGATTCCCGGCCAGGAGAGCGCCGAGACCGCCGGGCGGCGGTCGCGGCACGGCTTCGAGCGCGACTCCGTGCCGGTTGGTGAAGCGAGCCTCGCCGCCGCCGGTCAGGTCGACCGTGCAGCTCCCCTCGTGGAGCAGGCGGTGGTGGCGCCGGCAGAGCATGAGCAGATTGTCGAGGCGGGTCTCGCCGCCGTGCGCCCAGTGCGTGACGTGATGCGCCTCAACGAAGCGGGTGTTCGTGCAGCCTGGGAAGCGGCACCCGCCGTCGCGCGCCTGCAAGGCGCGGCGCAGCGCCGGCGAGATCGTGCGCGTCCTGCGGCCGACCGAGAGCGGCAGGCCGTCGCGCTCGGCGAGGAGCACGAGGCCCGCGTCGCAAGCGAGCCGCCTGGCGGTCTCACCCGCGATGGCCGGCCCGTCTGCGAGCTCCGCCCGTCCCTCGGCACCGGCCGCGAGGGTCTCGACATCGACGTGCACCACCACCTCGGAGCGCTCACCGGCCGGACGCGCCTCGCCGCCGCCGAGCGAGAGATCGGCCATCGCCACGAGCGCGTCGACATCCGGGCAGCCCGCCTCGTCAGGGCGGGGCGCGTCACACGCAGCCTCCGACCCGCCGGCTTGCGCCGCGGCCGCGCTCTGGCGGCGCCGCTCACGCGCGGCGTCGCGCGCCCGCTCGAGTGCGCGGACGACGAGCGCGCCGTCCTCCGGCGCGAGCCTGGCGCGCAGCACCAGCGAGCCGTCGTCGTCCCAGTACCAGTCCAGCATCTCCGCAGACTGCGCGTCCTCGGCCTCTTCGCTCGTCACCCAGCGATAGGCGCGCAGCGACCGCTGCAACTGCGTCACCGTCAGCGCCTCGGCGAGCTCGAGCAGCTCCGCCTCCGTCTCGGTCTCGGCCACACGGGTCAGCTCGCGCACCTTGTCGTATGAGAGCTCGCCGCGCGAGAACGCGGCACGGATGAGCGGAAGCTCGGTGAGGCGCTCGGCGACGCGCAGGTACTCGCGCGCGGCGGCCGGCGCGACGGCGCAGCGGAACGACAGCCACTGCGCGAGCGAGGCCCACTCGAGGCCGCACCCATCCCGCCGAGCGAGCTCCCCCAGGAGCTCAAGCCAACGCGACGTGCCGGCATCGAGCTGCGATGCGAGCGTGGCGATCTCCTCCTCGAGCGCCGCCAGCGGGACATCCTCGAGATCATCCAGCGCAAGCATCGTCGTTGTCGAATCAGACACCATGTCAGTAGCCTAGCGAGGCAACCGGACGACACCACGGGCGCGCAGCCAGCTCGCAGCAGCAGCGCACGCGACACGAGTCCGGGTCCAGCACGGGACACAGTGGGAAACGAGCTCGCTAGTGGTACTGGTGGACGACGGCGTGCCCCTTGCCGCGGCGATCATGAAGCGGTTGACGGTGAAGGCGAACGGCCACGCGAGGACGAACCCGCCGAGGAGCGGTAGCCAGAAGCGAGCGTCGGCGAGGCCCGCCTCCATCGCTCCCGGCACGAGGATCATCGCCAGGTTGTCGATGAACTCCATGATCGCGATCGAGACCGTGTCCGCCGCCAGGGCGATCGGCACGATCGCGGCGAGCGGCAGGCCGGCACGGATGAGCGGCAGGGAGGTCAGGCTGTAGCCGAACAGGAAGGCGAGCCCGACGGCGAGCGCGATCGAGGCGACGTCCCCCCAGCCGAGCGCCGTGGCGATCGTCATGCCGGTGACCTCGCCGATCACGCAGCCGGTGAGGCAGTGGTTCGTCGCGCTCGTCGCGAGCCGGTTGAGCGAAGCATGCTCGTGACCGGCGCTGTGGCCGTGGTGCTCGGTGCTGTTCTGTTCCACTGCTCCTCATTCCACTCGGGGCCGTCGGTGCCGACGACCGCCGTCGTCGTGGGCGTACTATATACCCCCTGGGGGTATTTTGCCAAGGGCTGCCCCACGTTTGACCGCGCCGGAGGATCTACGCGGGGATCCTCGACGCTTCCTGCGTGAGCGCCTCGATCTGCCGGACGTAACGCGGCGCGCCGACAAGGTGCCAGTACGCCAGCGAGCGCTCGAGCTGCTCCTGCGCATCGGCACGGCGCCCCGCTCGGATCAGCTGTTGCCCGGCGCGCAGGCGGGTGAGCGCCTCGAGCTCGAGGTCGCCGATCTCGTCGAGCAGTGCGGCGGCGCCCACGAGGTCGCCGCGCAGCGTCGCCAGAGCAGCGTCGGACCACGTGGTGCGCGGACCACGCTCGAGCCGCGCCACCAGCAGGTCGGCACAGCCGAGCTCCGCCGCGACGAGGGCGAGATCGGCGAAGTCCCAGCGGACGACGAAGTCCGGGAACACCGTGACCGCCTCGTGGGCCGCAGCGCGTGCCTCCTGCTCGCGACCCGCGTCGACGAGCAGGCGCGCGCTTCCTGCCAGCCAGGGGACACGCTGCTGCGGATCGCCGGCGGCCCTGGCGAGCGTGACCACCTTGCCCAGGTCGTCGAGGGCGCCGGCGACGTCGTCGCGCGCCAGCCGGACGCCCGCGCGTCGCAGCCGCATGCCGCCTTCGTGGTAGTGCGAGTGACCGGCGTCGCAGGCGGCGAGGAACTCCTCCGTCGCCGGCAGCGTCTCGTCCCACCTGCCCACGCGGTAGAGCAGCCACATGCGGACGTTGCGCATGAACGTCAGCAGCGGGCCGGCGCCGAGCCGCTCGCCCTGAGCGATCGCCTCTTCCATGTGCCCCAGCGCGCGCCGAACGTCGCCCAGTGACCAGACAGAGACGGCGAGGTTGTTGAACGCGCGCGCAAGCTCGGCAGAGCGTGCGGCGGTCGCGACCTCGACGGCCCGCTCCAGCTCCGCGAGACCCGCCGGGTCGCCCATGTTGCAGCGCGCGGTGCCGATGTTGACGAGCGCCCTCGCCTCGACGTCGGCCAGGCCCAGCTCCCGCGCCATCGCCAGGGTCTCCTCGCCGAGGCGGATCGCCTCCTCGTCGCGTCCGGCGAGCATGCGGTAGCGCGCCATCTGGCCCACGACATGGGCCTTCGCGGCCGACACCGGCAGCTCGCGCACAAGCCCGTAGGCGCGGTCGAGATGCTCCTGCGTGCGGTCGGGGCTGGCGCGGTACCACCAGAGCTCGCCGAGGAGCGCATCGGCCTGCGCGGCCCGCTCGACGTCGCCGGCCGCAAGCGTCGCCGCGCGCGCCTCCTCGAGCACGGCCTCGCTCCGGTCGTCCCCCGCCGCGGCCAGCGCCCGCGCATAGCCGAAGAGCAGCGCGGCGCTCTCCGCCGATCCCCGATCTCCGAGCGCGAGCGCCGCCTCGTAATAGCGCCCGGAGGCCGCGAACGAGTTGAGGGAGAACGCGCGCTCGCCTGCCTGCGCGAGCACCGCGCGGGCCTGCGCGGCCAGCTCCGGCGCAGCCTGCCCCGTGACCCGCGCGTACTCGAGCGCCGACGCGTAGTGGTGCGCGAGCATCTCGGCGTGATCCTCGGCCCGGCCGAGCGTCTCCATCCACGCGGCTGCAGCGAGGTGCCCGTCGACCCGGCGGGCGCGGGGGATCTGCTCGTAGGCAACCTCACGGACGAGCGCGTGCCGGAACGCGTACTCGCTCTCGCCCGCCACGGTGCTGCGCCGCTGGCGCACGACGAAGCCCTTGCGCTCCAGCGCATGCAAGCGATCCTCGAGCGTCCAGCGCTCACGCCCGAGCGCGCCGAGCCAGAAGGAGCGGCCGAGCACCGCCGCCACCTGGAGCAGCTCCTTCTCCTCCGGCGGCAGGGTGTCGAGGCGCGCGGTGATGATCCCCTGAACCGTCTCCGGCAGCGCGCTCTCCCCCGGCCGGGAGGTGAGCATGCGGGTGAACTCCTCGGCGTAGAGCGGGTTCCCGCCGGCGTGCTCGAGCAGACGCGCCTGCAGGTCGGCGGCGAGCACCGAGCGGCCGAGCAGGGCGTGCAACAGCGTTGCCGTCTCCTCCTCGGAGAGCGGCGACAGCTGGATCGTCGCGGAGTTCACCTTGCCACCACCCCACCCCGGCCGCCGGGTGAGCAGTTCCGGGCGGGAGGTCCCGAGGACGAGCAGGGGCACGCCGGTCGCCCATTCGGTCACGTGATCCGTGAAGTCGAGCAGGGCGTCGTCGGCCCAGTGCAGGTCCTCGACGACGAGTACGAGCGGATGCTCCTCGGCGATCGCCTCGAGAAAGCGCCGCCAGGCGGCGAACAGCTCGCTGCGCCGGTCCTCGGCCTGCGACTCGGCGTCCAGGCCCGCGAGCGGCCGGAGGTGCCGCTCGATCCAGGCCGCCTCGTCGGGGTCGTCGACGAAGCGCCTGACCGCCTGCCGCAGCTTGTCGGCCGTCTGCTCGGCGCCGTCCGACTCGAGGATCCCGGCCTGGGCCTTGACGATCTCGCCGAGAGCCCAGAAGGTCACGCCTTCCCCGTAGGGAAGCGAGCGGCCGTGCCGCCAGAAGACGAGCCCGTGCTCGCCGCTCTCGATCGTCTGGAAGAGCTCGAAGACGAGCCGGCTCTTGCCGATCCCCGGAACCCCGACGAGCGTGACGAGCTGGGGCTCGCGCTCGCGGATGATGCGCGCCAGCGTCTCTCGGAGCAGCGCCAGCTCGCGCTCCCGGCCCACGAGCGGCGCGCCGCCGACGCGCTCCACGCTCACCCGCGCCCGCGCGCGAAGCGCCTCCCGGACCTCGATCGGCTCCGCCTTCCCCTTCGCCTCGACGGGCCGTGACTCGGCGTACTCAATTGCCCGCTCGGTCGCGCGGTAGGTCGTCTCGTCGACGAGGATCCCGTTCACCGGCGCGGCCGACTGCAGGCGGGCGGCGGTGTTGACGACATCGCCCGAGGCCATCCCCTCGCCCGCATCCGGACGGGCCGAGAGGGCGACGAGCGCCTCGCCGGTGGTGATGCCGATACGAAGCTCGAGCTCCTCCTCGGCAGCCCACTCGCGGATCGCGAGCGCCGCCCGCACCGCTCGCTCCGGATCGTCCTCGTGCGCGACCGGGGCGCCGAAGACCGCCATCACAGCGTCGCCGATGAACTTCTCGACCGTGCCTCCGAAGCGCTCGAGCTCGGAGCGCACGCGCTCGTGGTAGGGCTGAAGCAGCCGCCGCACGTCCTCGGGGTCCATCGTCTCGGCCCGAGCCGTGAAGCCGACCAGGTCGCAGAAGAGGCAGCTGACCACCTTCCGCTCCTCACGCGCCGGCGCAGGCGCCTCGAGCGGCGTCGCGCACTGCGAGCAAAAGCGCGCGTCCTCCGCGTTCTCGTGCCCGCACGCAGGGCAGACCTTCACGGCCGGAGGATAGGCACGCGCCCGCGAGCATGATGCGTCGGCGCTCAGCGTCGCGGGCGTGAAGGTAACCGCGGAGGCCGCGCGCCGCTTCTTGGTGGCCCGCCACTCGCTCACGCCCGCGCGGTCGCTCGCCGGCGGGCCCGAGGGGGTGCTCACGGTCTTCCGCCGGCTCGGCTCGATCCAGTACGACCCGATCGCGGTGGCCGGCCGCAGCCACGACCTCGTCCTCCACGCGCGCGTCGCCGGCTACGACCCCGCCTGGTGCGACGAGCTCTACGAGCGGCGCCAGATCTTCGAGGCGTACAACAAAGGGCTCTCCCTCGTGCCGATGACCGACCTGCCGTGGTTCCGCACGCCGGTCGGCGGAGCCACGCGCCAAACGCTCGCCGAGCACCCCGAGGTCGCGGAGCGCGTGCTGGCGCGCGTGCGTGCCGAGGGGCCGCTCTCCTCGCTCGACTTCACGCCCGAGCGCGGGTCGGCGACCGACTGGTTCGGCGCGCCGACCAACGTCATGCGCGCGGTACTGGAGGCGCTCGCGGTCACGGGCACGCTCGGCCTCGCCCGCCGCGACGGCAACCGCCGCCTGTACGACCTCGCCGAGCGCCTGCTGCCGGGCGACGTGCTGGCGCGCGAGCTCCCCCTCCGCGAGCAGCTCCGCCACCGGATGCTCTCGCGCTACCGCGCCCACGGCCTCCTCGGGGCGAGCGCCGGCGCCGACGTCTTCTCCGGGCTCGGCCCGGCCAAGCCGCTTCCCGAGCGGCCCGAGCTGCCCGGCCGAACCGCGCTGCGAGAGGAGCTCGTCGAGTCCGGCGCGCTGGTGCCGGTGGAGGTCGAGGGCATCCGCGGGAAGCGCTTCGTCGTCCGTCAAGAGCTCGAGCTGCTCCAGGCTCCACCCGAGCCGCCTCCCTCCGTCGCGTTCCTCTCCCCCTTCGACGCGCTCGTCTGGGACCGGGCCCTCCTCGGATCGCTGTTCGGCTTCGACTACGTGTGGGAGCTCTTCCACCCGCCGGCCAAGCGGCGCTGGGGCTGGTACGTACTGCCGATCCTCTTCCGCGACCGCCTCGTCGGCCGCATCGAGCCGCGCATCGACCGCGACGCGGACGCCGTGCAGGTGATCGGGCTCTGGTGGGAGGAGGGCTTCGACGCCCGGCGGGCCGAGGGCTTCGTGGACGCACTGCGCGAGGCGCTCCGCGCCTACCTCGCCTTCGCAGCGGTCAGCCGCCTCGACTGGGCGCCGGCATTCGACCGGGAGCGGAAGCTCCTCGGCACTCGGCCGTGATGAGGCGCGCCGCGACCGGCGCCGTGCGCTCGGTTGACGTGACCCCCGTGCCGCCTCGCCTGATCGTCTTCGTCGAGGGCGTGAGCGACCGCTTCGCTGTCGAGCTGCTCGCCAAGCGCCGGGGCATCGACCTCGCGCGGCGCCGGGTCGAGGTGGTTCCCATCGGGGGCGCGCAGGCGATCCGGCGGGCGCTCGCGGCAGCCGGCGAGGTGCGCACTGCGGGCCTGTGCGACGCCGGCGAGGAGCCCGTCTTCCGCCGCGCGCTCGGCGTGGCCTCCCGGGAGGAGCTCGAGGCGCTCGGCTTCTTCGTCTGCGACCGCGACCTGGAGGACGAGCTCGTGCGCGCCCACGGCCCGTCGGCCGTCGAGCGGACGCTCGAGCTGCAGGGTCATCTGCGGCGCTTTCGCACCTACCAGAAGCAGGCGGCCCACCGGAACCGCTCGCACGAGCGGCAGCTGCACGGCTTCCTGCACAACCACAAGCAGTGCTGCGCACCGGCCCTCGTCGACGCGCTCGACCCCGACGACCTTCCGCGCCCGCTCGAGCGGCTGCTGGCCGCGATCGGCTGAGCGGCTCACAGGCGATCAGGTCTGCCGGCACGGTCGTGCTACGGCGCGAGCGGGTCGAGCACGACCTCTCGTGACGCCACGCGTGTTCCCCGTGCTCGGACTCGGCGTCTCGCTTGCGCTGCTCGGGCACCTCGTCACCCAGCAGGACGCCCAGGTCTTCCTGCTCGTCGGGGCCGTCCTCGTGGTCGGAGCGGCGCTGTGGCTGGCCGACCGCCTGTTCTGGGCCGGCGACCGGGCGGCACCCGAAGCCGCCGGGTAAGGGCGCGGTCTGACCACCCCGCTACGTGAAGAGCGGGCTTGCCTGCCCCGTCTCTGCGTACTGCTGGAGCCTGGTCATGATCTGGCCCCACGTGTAGGCCGCCCGCCCGGCGTCGGCCTCGTCGGCAAAGCCCGCGTGGCGGAACGAGATCGTGGCGCCACCGTCGCGCGACTCCACCTGCCACTCGACCTGGGTGCCGACCCAGTGCGGCGGGAACGTCTCGGTGCGCCACACCACAGCGCCTCTGTCAGCCCGTTCGAGCCTGAGGTCAAACGGCGCCGGCGCGGCGTCGAACTCGAGCCTCAGCGTGCCGCCGACGGACTCGGGAACGTCGGCACGCGCCGTCCAAAAGCTGCGGATCCCTTCGCCCGTCCTGAGTGCTGCGATCACTCGCTCGGGCGGTGCGTCGACGTCGAGCCGAAACAGAACATCAGCCATGTGGGCCTCCTCATTTCAGTATCGGCCGAAACGTATCACACGCTTCGCTCTTGGCTAAAATGACGTCCGTGGACACGCTGCAGCTCGTCGCCGAGCCCAGGCGCCAGGAGATCCTGCGGCTCATCTGGCACCAGGAGCGGCCGGTCGGCGAGCTCGCCGAGCGGCTCGAGCTGAGTTACGCGGGCGTCTCTCAGCACCTGGCGCGGCTTCGCGACGCAAAGCTCGTGACGGTCAGGCGGGACGGCAAGCGGCGTCTCTACCGAGCCGACCGCGAGCAACTCGGCGCGCTGGCGGACGTGCTCGAGCGGTTCTGGGCCGGACGGCTCGATCGGCTGGCCGCCCTCGCCGAGGAGGCGGAGCGCCCATGACCGAGGTCGTGGTCGTTCGGGAGATCGCGGCCGCGCCGGCCACCGTGTTCTCGTTCTTCACCGACGGCGCCCGCTGGATCGCCTGGCAGGGCGTGGAGGGCGAGGTCGACGCCCGGCCGGGCGGGAGCTTCCGGATCCGCATGCCGGGAGACCAGGTCGCCTCCGGCCGGTTCGTGGAGCTCGTGCCCCATCGCCGCATCGTCTTCACGTGGGGCTGGGAAGGAGCGTCGGCGCCGCTGCCCCCGGGCTCGAGCACGGTCGTGGTTGAGCTCGAGCCCTCGGACGCCGGCACGCTCCTGCGACTGACGCACCGCGGTCTCGAGCCGCCCCCGGTGGCGGAGCATCACCGCGAGGGCTGGGAGCGCTACCTCGAGCGGCTCCGCGTCAGAGCCGAAGGCGGCGACCCGGGCCCGGACCCGCCGCCCGCGGGGCCGGCCTAGCAAAGCCGGCTGCCACGTCGAGTGTCCTGAGACCTCCTGGCCCACCCCCGGACACTGCTGTCAGCCGCCGCCCCGTGACACTCGCGTGGGAAGCTCAGGCACGGGCATACGCTTCGGCGCTGCGTCGTGCATCGCCTCGACGATGCGGCCGTAACGGGCCGCCAGTGGCGCTGCCGACAGGCCGTGGGCGTAGACGCTCAGGAGCACGGTGACGCTCATGACGACGACGATCGGCGACAGCGCCCCGAGCAGGCCCGCGGCCACGAACGCCATCGGCGCCGTCACCGGTGATCCGTCGGCGCGGCCGGAGACGAGGCCGTAGAGCACGACCAGGGCGGTGAAGACGCCGATCTCGGGTGCCACGGCCGGCTTTCGTCTACCCGGGGCGCAACACGCGGCGGGCCGGCACAGGGGGTCTCGCGACCACGATCGCGGAGCGTAGAGGAGCCGAGGCTGCTAGTCGTCGCCGCCGCGGCCCCGGCCGCGTCCGCGGCCCTGGCCCGAGTCGTCGTCCGAGCCCGAGCCTGAGCTGCCGCTCGAGCCGGAGCCCGAGCTGCCGCTGCCCGAGTTGTCGTCGCCCCCACTGCCCGAGCGATCCTCCGGCTCGTCGCGGGTCGTCGTCTCCGGCTCCGTCTCCGTCCTCGTCGTCGTCGTGTCGCGCTCGGTCGTCGTCTCCTCGCGCGCCTCGGCAGGCGCGAGCGGGCGGTCGTCGCCGAGGTCGACCGCCGGCAGCCCGACGGTGTCCTGGGCGACGACGTGGGCGGCGAAACCGAGCCCGGCGGCGAAGACGACGCCGAGCAGCAGAAGCACGAGCGTCGACCTCATCGCGCGAGCGCCTCCGTCGACTCGGGCTCGGTGCGCGCCGTGGCCGCCGGGAGCCGCACCTTCGCGCGGGCGCCGCCCTCCGGCCGGGTGACGAGGGTGACCGCGCCGCCCCACCGCTCCGCCAGCGCGCGCACGATCGCCAGGCCGAGCCCGGTTCCGCTCGGTCCGGCCGCGCCGGCTCGGCCACGCCGGAAGCGCTCGAACACGGCCGCCTCCTCGCCGGGCTCAAGCCCGGGTCCCTCGTCCTCGACGGCGAGGGCATTTGGTGTCCACCGGATCGTCACCGCGCCGCCGGCCGGCGAGTAGCGGAGCGCGTTGTCGACGAGCGCGTCGAGGATGGTGGCGACGTCCTCCTCCGACGCGGCCACCACGGCATCGTCCGAGCCGTCGAGGATCAGCTCGCGGCCCGCGCGCGCCGCCTGCACCTGCCAGCGCCCGGCGGCCGCCGTGGCCGCGTCGCGCAGCGAGACCGGAACCGCAACTGGAGGCGTGCCACCCTGCTGGGCGAGGGTGAGCAGGCCGCCGAGGAGTTTCGCCAGGCGCTCCACCTCGCGCTCGGCCTCGGCCAGCTCGCGCTCGAGCGCCGGGTCGGTAGCGCTGAGCGACGCCGCCTCGAGCCGCAGGCGCAGGCCGGTGAGCGGCGTGCGCAGCTGGTGGGAGGCGTTCGCGACGAACTCGCGCTGGGCGGCGAGGACACGGCCGAGGCGCTCGGCCATGCCGTTGAACGCGGCTGCGACCTCTCGCTGCTCGGCGGGGCCTGCGGACTCTGCCCGGGCGTCGAGGTCGCCGCGCCCGAGCCGCCGCGCCGTCTCGGCGAGCGCGCGCTGGGGGCGCGAGAGCGAGTTGGCGAGCACCCACGCGAGCGCGAGCCCGAACGCAAGCGCCGCCAGCCCGATCGCGGCCAGAGCGGCGATGTCCCGCCAGACGCGCTCGTCCACAGGGTCGGCACTCTGAGTGACGCGCACGGCCCCGACGCGTGCTCCCTGGTCGATCACCGGCACGGCGGTGTAGAGCAGGTCCTGGGCGAGCGTGTCGCTGTGCCGCTCGCCCTGGACGGCGCGGCCGGTGCCGAGCACCGCGGCGATCTCGCGGCGGTCGCCGTAGGGCTCGTCGAGCAATCCCTCCCCCGCGGAGTCGGCCAGGAGGACGCCGCGCGCGTCGACGACGATCACCCGGCCCTCGAGGTCCCGCGCCGCCCGCCGGACGAGACGGCGAAGCTCGCCGGGGCGGTCGATCGCGCCGGAGGCGCTCGCGGCGATCAGGTGCGCCTCGTTCACGGCCTGCGCGCGCACCTCGGCCTCGACGCGGCTGCGAAGCGAGAGCGCGAACGGCACCTCGATCGCGAGCAGCACCAGCAGCAGCACGTAGGCGAACGCCGCCACCAGGCGCAACCGCAGGCTCACGACGACTCTCCGCCCTCGAGCCGGAAGCCGACGCCGCGCACCGTGTGCAGGTAGCGGGGCGCGGCCGGGTCGTCGCCGAGCTTGCGGCGGAGCTGGCTGACGTGGACGTCGAGCGTCTTCGTCGAGCCGAACCAGGTGGTGTCCCAGACCTCCTCGATCAGCCGCTCGCGCGTCACCACCTTCCCCGCTTCACGCGCGAGGAGCTCGAGCAGGTCGAACTCCTTGCGCGAGAGCTCGAGCGTGCGCCCGTCGACCGTCGCGAGCCTGCGCGCGGGATCAACGGCGATCCTCCCGGCGCGGAGCTCGCCGTCCTCCGAGGCGGCGGCGGGGCCGGCCTCGGTGCGACGCAGCACGGCGCGGATGCGCGCGACCAGCTCGCGGGCGCTGAAGGGCTTGACCACGTAGTCGTCGGCCCCGAGCTCGAGGCCCACGATCCGGTCGGCCTCCTCGCCGCGCGCGGTCAGCATGATGATCGGCACCCGCGAGGTGCGCCGGAGCTCACGGCAGACGTCGTAGCCGGAGCCGTCCGGGAGCATGAGGTCGAGCAGGACGACGTCGGGCTCGATGCGCTCGGCGAGCTCCAGGGCTTCCGCCGCCGTCGGGGCCACGGACGTGTCGAAGCCCTCGCGCGCGAGAGCTGCGGCGAGGGGCTCGACGATCGACCGCTCGTCCTCGACGAGCAGCACCGAGCGCTTTCTGGGACGCATGCGGGCAGTGTGCCGCGAATCGGGCTTCGCCGAGGGGAATCCGGGGGCGGCTCGAGAGGAACGGCCGCCCCCATTCCCCGCGGCGCTAGCGCGCCACGAAGCTCGCGCGCATCCCCTTGTCGGCGTGCGGGGCGCACCAGAGCTGGTAGCGCACTCCGCGCTTGAGCCGGAGGCTCAGCCGGGCCGTCTGGCCGGGCTCGAGCATCCGCGTCTTCTTCGACACGCCTCCGCCCCGCAGGCGGAAGTCGTGGGCGTGGTCGCCCGTGTTGCGAATCACGAACGTCACGAGCCCGGCGCGCGGCTTGCTGGCCAGGACGATCCGGTAGTCGGTCTCGGACACCCTCACGGTCTGGGCCGCCGGGGCCGCCTGTGCCGGAAGCGCCAGCACGGCCGCCACCGCAACGAGCGTAAGCATGGTGATGGTCCTCGTCATCGTCGTCTCCTCCTGTCAGCCGCGGCCCGAGTTCGAGCCACTGCGGTCGTTGTCGTTGTCGTCGTGGTCGCCGCCACGGCCGCGCCCGCGGTGGTCGTCGCCACCGTCGTCGTCGCCGGACGGCCCCGAGCGGTCGCGGGCGGCCCCGCCGGTGCAGCGGGGGTCGCCGCGGTGCTCGGCCTCGTCACAGGGGCCGGACACGTCGCCGGCCGTCGTGGTCGTCGTGGTCGTCGTGGTCTGCTCGCCGGGACCGGTGCAGCGCGGGTCGCCCGCGTGCTCGGCCTCGTCGCACGGACCGGACACGTCGCCGGTCGTCGTCGTCGCCTGCTCGCCGCCACCCGTGCAACGCGGGTCGTCCGCGTGCTCGGCCTCGTCGCAGGGGCCGGAGACCTCCTCGGTCGTGGTCGTCCCGGTCGTCAGGCTCGTGGTGACGCTCCGGCCTTCGGAGCCGCCGCCGAGCGCGACCGCCGCGACGATCGCGAGGCCTGCCAGCCCCGCTCCACCGATTGCCGCGATCAGCCTCGTCATCGCTCCTCCCTTCGCTCGCTTCACCTCTCGAGCGTGCCCGGGGCTCCCCCAGGGGCGGGCAAAACGAAGTCAGGAGATGGCAAGCCTTCCCCACCGGCGCTCGCGCCCGGCAGACCGCAGTGCCGGCGCGGCGGCACGCATCTGCCGGCTCATCGCCGTCTCATAGAGCGCCTCTACGGTGCAGTCGTACCGCGAGAGACGAGGAGGTAGTGAGCACGATGAGACGCTTCAGGAACCGCAAGACCATCCTCGCCGCGGCGATCCTCGTTGCCGCAGCGGCCATCGGCGGCGGCGCCGCGATCGCCTCCGGAGGCGACGACGACGCCACCGACACGCCGATCAGCGGGCCGGCCCTCGACAGGGCGACCGATGCGGCGCTGGCGCACACCGGCGAAGGCCGTGTCACCGGGACCGAGGTCGGCGACGAGGAGAGCCTGTACGAGGTCGAAGTCACGCTCGACAACGGCGACCAGGTCGACGTCCAGCTGGACGAGAGCTTCCAGGTCGTCGGCTCCGAGGCCGAGGGTCCCGGCGAGGAGGAGGACTAGCGTCGACGGGCGGCGGCTGCTCCGGCGGCCGCCACCCCCGGCGCCACCACCATGCGCGCTGCAGCCGTCCTCCTCCCGCTCGCGGCAGCTCTGCTCGTCGCCGGCTGCGGTGGGGACGACGAGGCGGCGACCACCGCCCGTCCGGCTGCCGACCTCCCTCGGGGCAGCGAGCCTGTCGATCTCGACCCGGTCGACTTCACGGCCGAGATCGACAACCGCTACTGGCCGATGAAGCCCGGCACCCGCTGGACGTATCGCGAGATCGACGAGGAGGGCAAGGAGGTCATGGTCGTCGTGACGGTGTCGAGCGAGACGAAGGAGATCGCGAACGGTGTCACCGCCCGCGTCGTCCGCGACACCGTGACCGAGGACGGCGCGCTGATCGAGGACACGCTCGACTGGTACGCCCAGGACGCCGAGGGCAACGTCTGGTACCTGGGCGAGGACACCGCCGAGTTCGAGGACGGCGAGATCACGACGAAGGGCGGTTCGTTCGAGGCCGGCGTCGACGGCGCGCTCCCGGGGATCGTCATGCCCGCCGACCCCGTCGACGGCATGCAGTACCGGCAGGAGTACTACAGGGGCGAGGCCGAGGACAACGGCGAGATCCTCAGCACCGAGGAGCTCGCCGAGGTGCCCGCCGGCCAGTACGAGGACGTGCTGCTCACCAAGGACACGATCACCATCCAGCCCGACGTGCTCGAGTACAAGCTCTACGCACCCGGGGTCGGCCCGGTGCTCGTGTTCGGCGTCTCTGGCGGCGGCGGCCGCGAGGAGCTGGTGAAGATCGAGACGGTCGGCGCCGAGGCGGCCGGTGCTGCCGGAACCGCCCCGCTCGGCGAGCGCTACCCCTGAGCCTCCGCAGCCGGCGGCTGCTGCGCTGCCCGCTCGAGCCCGGCGATCTCCAGCTTGCCCATGCCGAGCATGGCCTCCATGACACGCTGCGAGATCTCTCGATCCGGGTTGCCGACGAGCTCGTACAGCCGGGTCGGCACGATCTGCCACGAGAGCCCGAAGCGGTCCTTGAGCCAGCCGCAGGGTCCGGGCTCGCCGCGCTCGCCGAGCGCCGACCAGAAGCGATCGACCTCCTCTTGGTCGTCGCACGCGACCTGGAATGAGACGGCTTCGGTGAACGCGAACTCCGGCCCGCCGTTCAGCGCCACAAACGGCTGCCCGTCGAGCTCGAACGAGACGGTCATGACGGTGCCTTCGGGTCGAGGCCCGGCCGACCCGTAGCGCGTGATCTCACCCAGGTGGGAACGAGGGAACACCGAGGTGTAGAAGCGCGCTGCCTCCTCTGCCTCCGTGTCGAACCACAGCCACGGCGTAACCTTCTGCATGACGTCCCTCCTCTTCGCTCGAGTCACTAGTTGAGACTCGACGAGCAGGCACGACTCATCGCTCGCGCCGGCACACTTGCCTCATGGCCTCCTATCGGGTCAACGACCGCGCGGTGGCCCAGGCCGAGGAGCTGATCCGTGGCCGCCAGTACGTGCTCTCGAGCGACTGGGGCGACGTGCAGCCGCGCGCTGACGACGAGAACGCGTTCCTCGAGACGCATTCCTGGGATGAGTATGCGGCCTGGCACCTCGGCCTCACCGACGGCGCCGCAGACGAGACCAAGGCCCGCTACGCCTTCGTCTACGGCGACTTCCGGCGGCTCCACCGGATGGCGCTGATCGCCTGCGTCTACCGCGCCTCGGAGTGGCGGCACAAGGAGGTCGAGCTCGCTGCTCACGACCTGCTGCAGCTGCTCGATCGCACGAGCGCCTAGCGAGCGCCGCTACTCGAGCGGCCCGCCGACGAGCCGCGACAGCTCGGCGAACTGCTGCTGGAGGCCGCCGCACACGTGCTCGCAGACTGCGAGCACCGACTCGTCGAGGATCCAGTAGAACGTGGACGTCCCTTCCTTGCGGCGCTGAAGAATGCCTGCGTCGTACAGCACGCCCAGGTGCTTCGAGACGTTCTGCTGGGAGGTGCCGAGCAGGTCGGTGAGCTCCTGGACGTTCGCCTCGCCCTCGCGTAGGCGATCGAGGATGCGGATGCGCGTCGCCTCGCCGAGCACGCGGAACCGGCGGGCGATCAGCTCGACGATCGGGTCCGGCAGCGGGTGGGGAAGCGCCACGTCGGCACGGTACACCCCGTTACACTGCTCTACAGCCGTGGAGTAGTAACTGCGCGCCTCCCCCGACGCGTCGGGCATCCATCCGGAGCCCGGCGCGGGCGCCTCCTCAGCAATCAGGGCACCTCACGCTCGCCGCGGCGGCAGCAGCGTGCGCAGGGCGTCGATCGTGTCCGCCTCGCCGGCACTCTTGTCCGGGCGGTAGCGCTTCACGCGCGCGAAGCGGAGCGCGACGCCGCCGGGGTAGCGGGTCGATGCCTGAACGCCGTCGAGCGCGATCTCGACCACGAGCTCGGGGCGGACGAGCACTGCGATCCCCCGCCGCTCGACCTCGCGCTCGAGCAAGGCCTCCGTTTGCCAGGCGAGCAGCTCGTCCGTCATGCCCTTGAACGTCTTCCCCACCATGACGAAGCCGCCTGCGGGATCGCGCGCGCCGAGGTGCAGGTTGGAGAGACGTCCCTGGCGGCGGCCGTGCCCCCATTCGGCGCCGAGCACCACCAGGTCGTAGGTGCGGACGGGTTTGACCTTCCGCCACGCCTTGCCGCGGCGGCCGGCGACGTAGGGCGAGGCGGCGTCCTTGACGACGACACCCTCGTGGCCGGCGGCAAGGGCGGCGTCGAGGACCTTCGCGGCTGCCCCGGCGTCGGCGGTGACGACCCGCGGGATGCGGAGGTGCGGCGCCAGCCTCTCGAGCGCTGCAGTGCGCTGGGCGAGCGGTGCGTCCAGCAGGTCTGCGCCGTCCAGGTGGAGCAGGTCGAAGAGAAAGGTCGTGATCCCGTCGGGCGCCGCCTCGCGGTCGATGCGGGAGACCGTGTCCTGAAACGCGGCGGGGCCGTCGTCTCCCATCCAGAGCGCCTCGCCGTCGAGCACCGCCTGCTCGAGCGGGAGCGCCCGGACTGCCTCGGCGATGCCGGGGAGCGAGGCGGTGACGTCGTTGAGGTTGCGCGTGTAGATGCGCACCTCCTCGCCGCGGCGGTGCACCTGGATGCGGATGCCGTCGAGCTTCCACTCGACCGAGGCGAGCTCGAGGCCCGAGACGGCGTCGGCAACCGTCTCGGCGGTCGAAGCAAGCATCGGCAGCACCGGCCGGAAGAGCTCGAAGCCGACGCGGCGCAGGCCGTCCTCACCCTCGGCGAGCGCGGTCGCGGCCGTACAGGTCAGATCGCCGGAGAGCATGAAGGCGCGGCGTGCGAGCTCCGCGGGGACGCCGGCCGCCTTCGCCACCGCGTCGACCATCAGCCCGGCGAGCGCACCCTGGCGCAGCTCACCCGTGAAGAGCCTGCGGACGAACGACGCCTCCTCCGCCGTCGAGCGCCCGAGCAGCTCGGTGAGAAGCTCGCGGCGGGCCGCCGCCGAGCCGCTGCCGGTCAGCCCCTGGACGGCGGCGACAGCCTCGTCGAGGTCCGTGACGGTGAGGGACGGGCCAGTCGCGGGCCCGGCCTCGAGCCGGTAGATCGTCGCGTGCCCGATCCCGACCCGCCCCTGGCGGGGGACGCCGGTGAGGAAGCTGGCGACGGCGGGCACCTCGGCTGGCTCGAGCCGGCGCAGCAGCCCCGCGAGCGCCTCGATCTTGGCGGAGCGCGAGCTCGTCCCCGCCACCTCGGCCGAGGTGGCGACGACGTCGGCGAGCAGCGTCATGGCCTCGAGTCTGCCGGTCGGCGACCGTCCGACGATGCGATCGGCTATGCCGCGGCAGGCAGCTCGAGGGTGAAGGTCGAGCCCTCGCCAAGCCGCGACTCGACGGTCAGCGACCCGCCCATGCGGACGGCGAACTCACGCGCGATGCTGAGCCCGAGGCCCGTGCCGTGCACGCCCGACGACATCTGGGCGTCGAGGCGAACGAACTTGTCGAAGATGCGGCGCTGATCGTCGGCGGGGATGCCGACCCCCTCGTCGCGCACGCGGAAGCGAATTCTGTCGTCCTCGGCCTCGACCGAGAGCTCGATCTCGCTCTCGTCCGGCGAGTAGTTGACGGCGTTCTCGAGCAGGTTCACCAGTACCTGGCGGGTGTGCGCGGCGTCAGAGACCACACGCCCCACCGACCCATGGAAGAGGCTCAGCCGGCGGTTCGCGGCGATGGGCTCGATCGCGTCGAGGGCGGCCGAGGCGAGCTCGATAGCGTCGTGGGGCTCAAGCGACAGCAGGACAGTCCCGTGCTCGAGCCGGGCGGCGAGCAGGATCTTCTCGACGATCTCGGTGAGCCGCTCCGACTGGGTCTCGAGCACTCCGACGAGCTCGCGCTCGGGCTCCGGCAGCCGGTCGCTCGAGCCCGCGAGTGTCTTGGCGACGCCGTAGATGCCGGCCAGGGGAGTCCGCAGCTGGTGGGACGCGGTGACGGTGAAGTCGGTGCGCGTCTGCTCGAGGCGCTCCTGCTCCTTGCGGGCTGCGAGCCGGAGCTCGAGCTCGTCGACGACCAGCGCGGCCAGGTCGGAGAGAGTCTGCCCCTCCTCGGCCGTGATCGCCCGCGGCTCCCGGTCGATCACGCAGAGCGTCCCGAGCTTGAACCCGTCGGCCGTCGTCAGGGGTGCCCCGGCATAGAAGCGCAGGCCGAACTCGCCCGCCACGAGCGGGTTGGCGAGTGCCCGCGGATCGATGTCCGCCTGCTCGACCACCCAGACGTCATCGTGCAGGATCGCTGACGCGCACAGCCCGGGATCACGACCGATCTCCTCGACGCCCTGGACGCCGTGGGCTGACTTGAACCAGATCCGGTCGTGGTCGACGATCGTGACGATCGAGACCGGCACGCGGAAGAGCCGCGCCGCGAGGGACGTCAGACGGTCGAAGGCGCCGTCGGGCGGCGAGTCGAGGATCTCGAAGCGCCGGACCGCAGCGAGGCGGGCTCCCTCGTTCGGGGGAATGAGCTCAGCGGGCGCCGTCATCGTGGCAGTCTGCCAGTCTCGGGTCGTCCCGGCGACGCCTTGCTGCGACCCTCAGGCGTACGGATCCCGCGGCGCGCGATCGTCGGAGAGGGACCGGCGAGAGCGTGCGACGAGCCGCTCGATCGCGTCGGCCAGGTGCGCGCGGTCGATGTTGTAGTCGCCGCGCTCGACCCGGAGCATGTGCGCCTCGAGCAGCACGTCTGCGTGCGTGTGGCCGTGCGGCGGCTCGAAGCGGTAGGAGGCGAGCTCGATCAGGAGCCCGAGCGGGTCCTCGAAGTAGATCGAGTCCATGAACCCGCGGTCCTTGACGCCGCTGTGGCGGATGCCGCGCTCGTCGAGCCGCTCGACCGTCTGGTGGAAGCTCGCCTGCGACAGCGAGAAGGCGACGTGGTGCACGCAGCCGATGTCGGTCGAGGTGCGCGTGGGATCGGCTGCCCGCTCCTCGTTCGTGAAGACGGTGATCAGGCGGCCGTCACCCGGGTCGAAGTAGAGGTGGCTCTCCGACTCGTTGTCCAGGTTCGGCTGCTCGAAGACGAAGGGCATGCCGAGCACGCCCTCCCAGAAGTCGATCGACGTCCGGCGGTCGGCCCCGACGAGCGTGATGTGGTGGACGCCCTGGCTCTGCAGCTTGCGCACGGGCGCAGTCTCGCACGCCGCTCCCGGCCGACCGCGAGGCCCCCGGGCTCAGCCGCTGACGTACGTGTGGGCCGGGTACAGCTCCGGCTGACCGGTGATGCCGAGCTCCTCCATGATCGGCCCCAGCGTCTCGGCGAAGCGGCCGAATGCCTCCTCCGACTCCCAGACGTCGACGACGCGGAAGCCGCGCGGGCTGTCGCCGGCGATGTGGGCGAGCAGGCCTCCGACCGGCCAGTCGGCGGCAGACTCGAGCCGGTCTCTCCCACCCGTGAGCCGCACGACGGACTCCTCGTACTGCTCGCTGCTCAAGCCCTCGAATACGACGACGACTGCCATGAGCCCTCCTTGTTCGCTTCCGTCCAGGGCGAGCATACGCCGCTCTCAGCGGGACGCCGAGAGCGGCGGGCGGGCACGCTGACGCTCCGTTGCCCGCGGGCTGCCGAGCAGCGTGCGCACGGTGAAGACGGCGGCAAGCCCGATCAGCGCGTACGCGATGCGGGTGGCGGCGCTCGTCTCCCCGAACTCGAGCCCGAACACGGCGGCCACCAGATCCCACTCGGCGACGGCCACGAGACCCCAGTTGACGGCGCCGGCGAGCACGAGCAGTCCGGCGACGAGATCGAGCAGCTTCTTCATGTGCACCTCCTTCACGTCCGGAGTCTGCTCGCCCCCAGGACCCGGCGCCATCGGCGCGCGACCGGATCCAGCCTGCGGCCAACTACCGAGCCGCGGACAGCGTCAGGTGAGCAGCAGGCCGCCGTCGACGACGACCTGCGAGCCCGTCATGTAGCTGGCGAGCTCCGAGGCGAGGAACACGGCGACTCGCCCGATCTCGTCCGGATCGGCGAAGCGCCCGAGCGGCACGCCGGCCGCCATGGCCTCCACGTCGAGGTCTTCCCCCTGAACCGCCTGCACGCCCGGAGTGATGACGCCGCCCGGCGCGATGGCGTTCACGCGGATGCCGTGCGGCGCCAGCTCGCGGGCGACGTTCTTCGTGAAGCCCCAGACACCGTGCTTGGAGGCGTCGTAGTGGGCGAGCCCGACCGCCGAGGGATGCAACGCGTCGATCGAGGTGATGTTGATGATCCCTCCGCCGCTCCCCTGAGCCACCATCCGGTCGGCGACGGCCTTGGTGCAGAGGTAGACGCCGCGCAGGTTGACATCGATCACGCGCATGAAGTCGTCCTCGCCCATGTCTGCGAGCGGGACGAACGGGAAGATGCCCGCGTTGTTGACGAGCACGTCGATCGCGCCGAAGCGTTCTGCTGCCGCCTCGACGAGCGCGCGCACCGCATCCGCATCCGCCACGTCGGCCTGCACGGCGAGCGAGCTCCCGGGCCGGCGCTCCTCGAGCCCGGCAGCGACCCGCGCCGCCTCCTGGCCGTCGAGATCGGAGACGACGACGTCCGCGCCCGCCTCGTGCAGGCGCTCGGCGATGCTGCGACCGATGCCCATGGCGGCACCGGTCACGATCGCGGTCTTGCCGTCCAGGTGGAGCAGGGTGGCGAGCGGCTCGGTCATGGCAGGCACTCTGCCGCCGCTCGCGCCGGACAGCATCGGCGGAGACCCGAATCGCGCGTGCGGAGAACTACAGAGTCAGACGGCCAGGTCGCGGCGGCGAAAGGCGACGAGCGCCAGCGCTGCAGCGGCCGCGGCGATCGCGAGCAGCACGGCCAGGTCGCCGGCCGCCAGGCCCTCGCGGAGCGGGTTGCCCGAGGCGTAGTAGTGGAACGGGGAGAGGGGCTCGAGCCACCCGAGCCAGCCCACGAGCGCCGCGAGCGAGTCGACCAGGTACGCAGCCACGGCCACTGCCGCGACGACGCCGACGGTGAGCCCGCGCCGGCCCGTGGCGGCGCCGGCGAGGAGCGCAAGCGAGCCGAACACGAGCGCGAGCGCGACGGCCGACGCCGTCCCGGCAGCAAGCTTGCCCGCTCCGATGCTCATGTCGACCGCGCGCGCGGACACGAGCAGGGATGCGAGCAGCACACCGCCCAGCACCACCAGCTCCGTCACGACGGCCGCGAGCTTCTCCAGGGCGAGCCGGCTCCGGCTGATCGGCGCAGACAGCAGCAGGTCGAGCGTGCCCCGCTCCTCCTCGCCAGCGAGCGCGCCCGACCCGGCGGCGATCGCGGCGATCAGGAGCAGCAGCGGCACCATGAACGAGAAGAGCTCGGCGCCGAGGTAGCCCGCCGCGCTCGTCAGATCGAGCTCGCCGCCGAAGCCGGCGAAGCTCTTCAGCGCCTCCGGGTAGCTCTCGACGAGCGCGTCGAGCGACGGGTTGTCGCGAACCGAGGGGTAGACCGACAGCGTCAGCGCGACGAGACCGGCGAGGCCGAGCGACCAGAACACGAGCCCGCGCGCGGAGTCGCGCAGCGTCCGCAGGGCGACGCTCCCCATCATCCGCCCGCTCCGCCCCGGTACAGCTCGATGAAGACGTCCTCGAGATCTGCCTCACGGCTCTCGAGCGCCAGGACACGATGGCGGGCGAGCTCCTTGACGAGCGCGTCGGCCTCGTCCTCGACGGCGAAGGTCACCTCGCGGTGGCGCCGGCCGAGCTCCCGGGCTCCCGCCAGATGCGGCGAACGCCTCGCGGGCAGGCGGCTCCGCGAACGTGACGCGCAGGCGGGTGGAGGCCCGCCTCCGCAGCGTCTCGACGGGCTCGACGAGCGCGAGCCGGCCGTTGCGGACGAGCGCGACGCGGTCTGCGACCCGCTCCACCTCGGCGAGGTCGTGCGACGAGAGGAAGACGGTCCTGCCTCCGCCGCCGCCTCCCGGATCAGCGCGGCGACCGTCTGCTGGCCGAGCGGGTCGAGACCGGCGCTCGGCTCGTCCAGCACCAGCAGCTCGGGGTCGTGCATCAGCGCCTGGACGAGCGCCACCTTCTGGCGGTTGCCGTGCGAGAGCGCCTTGATCCGGCGCTCGAGATCGAGGCCGAGCCGCTCGGCGAGGGCCTCCGCCGGCGCCAGGCTGGGGAGCCGGCGCAACCGGGCGAAGTAGGAGATCAGCTCTCGTCCGGTCAGGTGCCCGTACAGGGACAGCTCACCGGGGACGTAGCCGATCCGACGGCGGAGCGCGACGCTGTGCCGCCGTGCATCCAGGCCGAACAGCTCCACGCGGCCGCGGGTCGGGCGGATGAGGTCGAGGAGAAGCCTGATGGTCGTCGTCTTGCCGGCGCCGTTCGGCCCCAGAAAGCCGAGCACCTCGCCTCGGTGCACGTCCAGGTCGAGCTCCTCGATGCCCGCCGTGCGGCCGTACCGCTTGGTGACGCCCTCGAGGCGGATGACAGCGGGCGGCTCAGGCGACCGCGTCGCGAGCGCCCGGCGGCGCGCGCCACGCCGCACCGTCTCCAGCATCTCAGTCCCCTTCTCGCCGCACCCGGCCGGTGGAGCGAATGGCAGCGAGCCGCTCCGCAAGCTCGACGACGATCCCGCCCTGGATGACCCCCGCGAGGCGGATCGGCCCGCCGCTTCGACGCTCGAGCACGAGCGTCGGGCGACCCCGAAACCGTTCGGCGGCGGTGCGGCCGACGCGGACGTCCGCGAGCTCGGCGTACGGCACCTCCGTGACGACCGGGGCGCCCGCAGCGCCGCTGCCGCGTGCCTCCAGGCGGAGCGCGTCCGGGCCGAGCTCGAGCTTGCCCGCGTACGAGCGCCTACCGTCCTGCTCCCAGCTGACGGCGTAAGTCGTGCGCATGACCGCAGCCTCCTGCGTGGTCACGCCCACGGCATCAGCACGAGCCACGATCCTCCTGCGGGAAACCCGCACGACAGCGGCCGCGCGAGATAATGACCTGGTCGTGGTGCAAACCGACGATCGGCTCCGCGCCCTGCTGGACGCGGGCATCGCTCTCAGCTCGGAGCTGTCCCTCGACTCGCTGCTCGAGAAGCTCGTCCGCACGGCCGCCGAGCTCACCGATGCGCGCTACGCAGCACTCGGTGTGATCGACAGCAGCGGCAACGAGCTCGAGCGCTTCGTCACCCACGGCGTCGATGCCGAGACCCGCGCAGCGATCGGCGACCTCCCGCGCGGCCGCGGCATCCTCGGGGTCCTCATCAGCGACGCCGAGCCGCTGCGGCTGACGAACATCGCCGACGACCCGCGCTCGGTCGGATTCCCGTCCAACCACCCGCCCATGCGCACTTTCCTCGGCGTGCCGGTGATGCTGCGCGGCGTCGCCTTCGGCAATCTCTACCTGACGGAGAAGCAGGGCGGCCTCTTCACCGAGGAGGACGAGGACGTCGCCATGCTGCTGGCCGCCCAGGCCGCTGCCGCGATCGAGAACACGCGCCTGTACGAGGCGGCGACGCGCTGGCTGCGGCAGATCGAGTCGCTGAACGAGGTCGGGGCCGCGCTGGCCGGGGAGGTCGAGCTGCCGCGCCTCTTCGCGCTCGTGGCTACCAGGCTGCGGGAGCTCGTCGACGCGCGCCTCGTGACCATCGCCCTCCCGGAAGGAGATTCCCTGCGCGTCGAGACCGCCGAGGGTGAGGAGGTCGAGGGGCTCGTGGGCACCCGCTTCGCGATGGACGCGTCGAAGGCGGGCCGGGTCTTCGAGCGCCGGCGGAGCGAGCGGGTGGACTCCGTCCTCGACGACCCGGAGATCGACCAGGCAGCGGCGCGGCGCATAGGCATGCGCGCCGCGCTCTACGTTCCCCTCGTCGTCCGCGAGCGGTCGATCGGCGTCATGGTCGCAGCCGACAAGCAGGGCCGCGACAACCGCTTCACCGAGGACGACCAGCGGCTGGCCGAGGCATTCGCGACGCGAGCTGCCGTCGCCGTCGACCTCTCCACCCGAGTGACTCGGGAATCGCTACAGCGCGTCGTCGCCGCCCAGGAGCTGGAGCGCCAGCGACTCGCCCGGGAGCTCCACGACGAGACCGGTCAGGCCCTCACCTCGATCCTGCTCGGCCTGAAGGGCCTCGACACCGCCGCCGACGCCGAGGAGCGGCGGCAGGCCGTCGCGGCGCTGCGCGAGCTGGTCTCGTCGACGCTGCGCGACGTGCGCCGCCTCGCCGTCGAGCTCCGTCCGAGCGCGCTCGACGACTTCGGCCTCGTCGCGGCCGTGCAGCGGCTCGCCGAGACGTTCTCGGAGCAGACCGGCATCCGCGTCGACGTCGAGGCGCAGCTCGACGACGACAGGCTCGCGAACGAGATCGAGACCGCCCTCTACCGCATCATCCAGGAGGCGCTGACCAACATCGTCAAGCACGCACGAGCAGGCAACGTCAGCGTCCTGCTGGCGCGCAAGGAGCGCACGGCGATCGCGGTGATCGAGGACGACGGCCGTGGGTTCGACCGGGCGGCGCGGGAGACGAGCGAGGGGCTGGGGCTGCTGGGGATGCAGGAGCGGCTCGGCCTGCTCGACGGGAGGCTCACCGTCGAGTCGTCGAGCCTGGGGGGCACGACGGTGGTTGCCGAGGTGCCGCTGCGGTGACGCTCCGGGTTCTCGTCGTGGACGACCATGCGATCGTCCGTTCCGGGCTGCGGCGGCTCCTGGAGGCCGAGGCCGACCTCGAGGTCGTCGCCGAGGCCGCCGACGCGCGCCAGGCGGTCTTCGAGACCCGCGCGCACAAGCCCGACGTGATCGTGCTCGACGTGACGATGCCCGGCAAGAGCGGCGTCGAGGCCATTCCAGACCTGCTCAAGGACGCTCCGGACGCGAGGGTGCTGATCCTCTCGATGCACGACGATCCGCGCTACGTCCGCGAGGCGTTCGCTGCGGGAGCGAGCGGCTACCTGCTCAAGGAGGCGGCCGACGCCGAGGTCGTCACGGCGATCCGGGAAGTGGCCGCCGGCGGCCGCTACGTCCATCCGACCCTCGGAGCCCGCCTGGTGGCGGCCGAGGTCGAGGAGCGGCAGCGAGCCGAGGAGGATCCCCTGACCGACCGGGAACGCGAGGTGCTGCGCCTCCTCGCACTCGGGCACACGAACCAGGAGATCGCGGGGCTGCTCTACATCTCGGTGCGCACGGCCGAGACGCACCGTGCGCACATCATGCGCAAGCTGCGACTGGACAGCCGTGCCGAGCTCGTCCGGCACGCCCTGGCGCACGGACTGCTGCAGGAGCCCGACTCCGAGGAGGAGTAGCGGTCAGCGCCCCCGGCCGGCCCTCATCGGCCCGCTCTCCCAGGCGTAGCTGACGCGCGCGATCCGGGGCGGGCCGTCGAGGAGCGGGCGCCAGGCGTCGATGGCCGCTGCGAACGGCCACGTGCCGAGCTCGTCGGTGAGGTCGTCGAGGCGCCACTCGGCCTCGTTGCCCTCGAAGACGAAGATGACCTCGGCCGCCGAGAGATAGACGGCGTGCCGCCCGAAGCCATGCTCGCCCGGGTCGAACGGCGGACCGTGGCGCAGCAGCTCCGCGGCGCGCGGCTCGGCGCCCGGCTTCAGCCTGGCGACGACCGCGACCCGGCTCACCGTCGCCCCCGGGGAGACGGCGGGACGACCCGCGCGCCCGCGCGTGCGGTCGTCCCGCCAACTGGCGGCGCCGTGCTCACGCGCGCGCCGGCTCCGGTGTGGTCCGGACGACGAGCACGGAGGCCCGCGCCTTGTGCGCGACGCGCTCGGACACGGAGCCGAGCGCACGGACGCCGTGCAGGCCGCGGCTGCCGATGACGACGAGGTCGGCGTCGGCCGCCGCAGCCACCAGCGCGCCGACCGGGTGATCCTGCAGGTCCTCGCGGCGGCTCCCCACGATCGCGTCGACGAGGCGCCGGTCGACCTCTTTACCGCCGTGCGCCACGACCGGCCACAGCTCGGCACCGGTCCGCTCGGCGAGTTCACGGGCGACCGCGTAGGCCGCGGCCGACTCGCCCGATCCGTCGACGCCGACCACGATCCGGCGCGGAAAACCCTCGCCGTCGGAGCGGCTGAGGAGGACCGAGCACGGCGCCTTGTGCACGAGCTCAGTGGCAGTCGACCCCATGACGATGCCGCGGGCGCGACCGGTGCCGTGCGAGCCGACGACGATCAGCGTCGCGCCGCTGCGCTTCGCCTCGTCCATCAGCGCGTCCCATGAGCAGCCGCGGGCGACCCTCGTCTCCGCGGTTCGCTGGGGCGCAAGCTCCTCTGCAGCGCCGGCCACGGCCTTCTCGGCGGCGGCACGCTGCAGCTCGTCGTCGAAGTACGCCGGCACGGCCGCACCGGTGCCCCCGACGATCGCCGGCGCGATGTCGTAGGCGGCCAGGAGCGTCAGCTCGCCATCCGGCTCGAGCAGCTTGGCGGCCTGCCAGGCGGCCTCGTGGCTCGCGGGCGAGCCATCGACGCCCACCAGGACGCGGTCGAAGACGGGCGGCGCCTTGACGCGCTGCTCGCCGTGAGTGGTTGCCTCCATGTTCACTGCTGCCTCCTTCCGGCGCGCAAACGGCACGCCTCGCACGTCGTCGTCTGTTCGTCCCGTCCAGCCTTGCCGCACCGGGGCGCGCCGCCATCGGGACGCGCCCCGATTCGCCTGCGGTAAACCCCGCAGGCCGCTCAGAGGCCGAGACCGACCTTCAGCGGCCGGCTGCGGGTCTCCCGGACCGCCTGTCGCAGCCCGAGCATCCCGACGGGTCGCTCGTCCTCGACCACCGGCAGGTGGTGGATGCCGTACTCCGTCATGAGCGTCACAGCGGCCTCGAGGGCGGTCTCCGGGGTGACCGCGACCGGCTCGGCTGTCATCCACTCCCGCGCGCGAGCCTCGCTCGGGTGGGCACGGCCCGCGAAGGCGCGCAGCAGGTCGCGTGAGGTGAGAACGCCGATCAGCCTGCCGGCCATCACCACCAGCGCCGCACCGGCTCCGCGCCGCTGCATCTCCTCGGAGATCTGCCCGAGGGTGTCCTCGGGCTCGACGACGAGAGGATCGACGGCCATCGCCTCGCCGGCGGTGCCGCCCCCTTCAGCAGGCGCAGCTGCGGCGAGCTCCCGGGCTGCGAGCAGCTGCAGCTGCTCGCGCCCCACCTCGACCTCGACCGGGACCGCGCCCGGTGGGACGGGAGCCTCGGGTGCCGCCCGCAGTGCCGGACAGCTCGCTCAGGAAGGGGGCGAGATAGCGGCCGACGATCTTCGCCGGCGGCCACCAGAGAGCGTCGGTGGTCGCCCACGACGTGTCGCCCGCCCCGCCGCGCAGCTCGCGGCGCAGGTACTGCGGCCGGCTGCCGGTCAGCAGCAAGCCGCGCAGCACCGGCTTGAACTCCCGCGGGCGCAGGTCGGCGCCCGCGTGGGCCGCGATCGCCTGGGCCGCCGCCTCCGCCTGCTGGGCGGCGATCCCGCCCTGCTTCAGCGGGAAGCTCGTGGCGTCACCGGCGGCATAGACGTCGTCGACGCCCGTGACCCGTCCGTGCGTGTCGACCGGGATGAAGCCGCCCACCGTCTGCGGAAGCCCGTCGATGCCGGGCCCACGGAGTCGCGGCAGGGCGACCACGCGGTCGACCGCGATCTTGCCGGAGGGCACGAGCCAGAGCTCGTCGTCGACGACGGCGGTCGGGTAGACGCTCGTGTGGAGCTCGATGCCGTACCCCTCGAGCAGCGTCCGCACGGCGTCGGTGGCAGCCTGGCCGAAGAGCTCCAGCGGCTCGTCCTCCGGCGTCACCAGCACGACGTCCGCGCCCTCGACACCCAGCGAGTGGAGTCGCGCCGCAGTCATCAGCGCCAGCTCGTAGACAGGCAGCGACCAGACGGCGCCCCAGGGGACGACGAACGCCGTACGACGCACGTTGCCCGCCTCGACCTCCGCCAGCAGCCGCCCGAGCGCCTCGACGTCGGCGGGCCCGCGGAACGTGAGCGCGCCGCGAACGGCAGGCTCGGGCACTGCGCCGCTCGCGATCAGGAGCACGTCGTAGGGGATGGTGGTGCCCGCGGTCGTGCGTGCCGTGTGGTGGCGGGCATCGACCGCTGCGAGCGCTCCGGGGGTGTAGGTCGCACCGGCGCGCTCGGCGAGCGCCCCGAGCTCGAACCGGGTCGTCTCTCCGAGCCCGAACGGCTCGGCGACCGACAGCGGGCGGTACCAGAAGTGCGGCTCGGGGGCGAGCAGCTCGACGGTGACACGGTCCCCGGCCAGCTCCTGCAGGGCGAGCGCGGCCTCGAGCGCGGCGACGCCGCCGCCGGCGATCAGGACATGGGTGGGTCGCTCGGTCATTGACGCTCTCCTTCACTCGAGCGAGGCGGGCGACCATCGCCTGCCTCGTGGGGTTCGGGCGGCCATCGCGGCGGGCGGCACGCCGTGACGGCGCTGTGCTCGCACGGCGACTCGGACATCTGTGGCAGCCGTCGTCATCTCGACGCGATCGTGGCCGTCGCCGCCCTGGCCGGCATCCGGGCTGAGCCCCATCGGCATGTGGAGAACCCGCAGGCCGTCCCGGGCACCCTCCGGATGCCGCTACGTGCGCGCGAGGCGAAGGTGGCGGACATGGCGACAGCCGCGCCTCCGTACGCCGCACCCGCCGACCAGGTCGCGCGCCAGCTCGGCCTCGGCGACCTGCAGGCGGGTCTGACCACCGCGGGAGCCGAGGCACGCCGTGCCGCGTACGGACTCAATGTGCTGCCCGAGGCACGTCGCCCCGCCTACATCGCGATCGCAGCGCGCCAGCTCTTCGACCCGCTCGTGGCCCTCCTCGTCGGCGCGGCGATCGTCTCGGCGGTGATCGGGGAGCAGCTGGAGGCGGGCGTGATCGGGGCGATCGTCGCGCTGAACGCGGTGCTCGGCTTCGTCCAGGAGGCGGGCGCCGAGCGGGCCGTGCTCGCGCTGCGCGGCATGGTCTCGGCGGAGGCGACGGTCGTGCGCGACGGCGCCGAGCGCCGCGTTCCGGCAGCCGACGTCGTCCCCGGCGATCTCGCCGTCCTGCGCGAAGGCGACCGGGTGCCCGCGGATGCCCGCGTGCTGGACGAGGCGGGCCTGGAGGTGGACGAGTCGGCGCTCACGGGAGAGTCGGTTCCGGTCGAGAAGCGCCCCGCGCCGGTCGCGCCGGGGACGGCACTGGCCGAGCGTGCCTGCATGGTCTTCGCCGGCACCGGGGTCACGCGCGGGCAGAGCCGCGCCCTCGTCACCGCCACCGGTCAGACCACCGAGATGGCGGCGGTCGCCCGTCTGACCGCCGTGGCGAAGCCGCCGCCAACTCCGCTTCAGCGGCGGCTCGGGCGTCTCTCGCGCCTGATGGTCGCCCTCGGCATCGCGGTGACCGCGGCGCTCACCGCCGGCATGCTCGCCCGCGGCGCCACGCTCGAGGAGGCCTTTCTGGTCGGCGTCTCCGTCGCCGTCGCCGCCGTCCCCGAAGGGCTCGCGGCCACGGTGACGATCGCGCTCGCACAGGGTGCACGGGAGATGGCCTCGCGCGGGGCGATCGTGCGGCGGCTCGCCGCCGTCGAGACGCTCGGCGGCGCCTCCGTCATCGCCGCCGACAAGACGGGCACGCTGACGCTCAACCAGCTGCGCGTCGTCGAGGTGCACCCTCTCGACGGCCACAGCTCGGAGGAGGTGCTCGAGGTTGGTGCGCTCGCCTCCGCTGCCCAGATGCTCGCCGACGGGAAGCCGGTCGGCGACCCGGTCGACGTGGCCTTTCTGCTCGCACTCCGCCCCGACCCCCGCAGCGCGACCGGCCGACGGCTCGTGCGGGAGGTGCCGTTCGACCCGTGGCGCAAGCGGCTCACCCGCGTCTACGAGAGCGAGAGAGGGCTCCAGGCGGTGGTGAAAGGCGCGCCCGAGGTCCTGGCCGAACGGGCCGAGTTGACACCGGCCGAGCGCGACGCGGTGCTCGCGCAGGCCACCGCGTGGGCCGCAGACGGCCTGCGGGTGCTCGCCGTCGGTCAGCACGCGGTGACCGAGGACGTGGACGACGACATGCTCGACGACGGGCTCGACCTGGTGGGCCTCGTCGGCATCCGCGACCCCCTGCGCGAGACGGCCGCCGACGCCGTACGGGCGGCCAAGCGAGCGGGCATCGACGTCGCGATGCTGACGGGCGACCACCCGGTGACCGCGGCCGCCATCGCCCGACGGCTCGACCTCGACGGCGACCGGCTGCTGAGCGGCCCGGAGCTGTCGGCCTACGGCCCGGACGAGCTGCCCGTCGCAGTCGCGGGCTGCTCGGTCTTCGCCCGCGTCACTCCCGCGGAGAAGCTGCGGCTCGTCGAGGCGCTCCAGCGCGCCGGCCACGTCGTGGCGGTGACGGGCGACGGGATCAACGACACGCCGGCGCTGCGACGCGCAGACGTGGGCGTGGCGATGGGCCGCGGCGGCACGCAGGCCGCGCGCGAGGCGGCCGACATCGTGCTCACGGACGACGACTTCGCGACCATCGTGGACGCGATCCGCGAGGGCAGGCGGATCGACGACAACGTCCGCACCTTCGTTGCGTTCCTGCTCTCGGCGAACCTGGGCGAGGTGCTGCTCTTCGGCGTGGCCGTCCTGGCGGGTATCGGCGTGCCGATGACGGTCGTCCAGGTGCTGACGATCAACCTGCTCACCGACGGCGCCCCCGCGGTCGCGCTCTCCCGTGACGCCGCGTCGGCGCACACCATGGAGCGCGGGCCTCGCCGTGGGACGTCGCTCTTCGCCCGCCCGTTGCGCGGCTCGCTGCTACTGGCGGGCACCGCGGTCGGCCTGGCCGCCACGGCCGCGTACCTGCTCGGCCGCGAACTGGCTCCTGCGGCGGCGCAGACGATGGCCTTCGCGACGATCGCGCTCGCCGAGCTCGTCTACGTGTTCTCGATCCGCACGCCCATGCTGCCCGCCTGGCGCGGGCCTCGGAATCGTGTGCTCGTCGCAAGCGTCGTCCTGTCGGCCGCCGTGCTCCTGCTGACGATCTACCTGCCCGCTCTGCAAGGGTCGTTCGGCACCGAGCCACTGGGGGCCCTCGAGCTCGCGGCGGTTGCGCTCCTCGCCGCGGTTCCGGCCGCGCTGAACGAGCTGGTGAAGGGTCTCCGCCGCAGGAGGTGACGCCGGTGCCGGTCGTGTCGCTCACGGCGTCGGCCGAGACCAGGGCGCCGAGCCTGAGCGAGACCGGGGAGTCTCGCCTTCGGCCGAGAGTCGCCGCCGGCCGGGCCCAGCCGAGCCACCCACGACGCCCCTACACTCCGAGGGTGTCTTCCCCCGACACGAGCGCCGACGCGCTTGCCGGACCCTGCCTGATTGCTCACCGTGCGGCGAACGATCTCGCCTCCCTGCGAGCCGCCGAGCAGCAGGGAGCGCGAATCGTGGAGGCCGACGTCTACCTGCACCGCGGCCGGCTGGAGATCCGTCACCTCAAGACCGCCGGGCTGCTGCCCGTGCTCTGGGACCGCTGGCGGCTTGCGAGCGCATTCGCGCCGCGCTTGCTGCTGCCTGACCTGCTCGGCGCTCTCGGCCCGTCGACCGAGCTCGTCCTCGATCTGAAAGGACGCGACCCCCGCCTGGCGCAGGCAGTTCTCGACGTGCTCGACGCTGCCCCTCGCAGGCCGGATCTGACCGTGTGCGCCCGCCGCTGGCGGCTGCTCGAGACCTTCCACGGCCGTGACGACGTCCAGGTGGTGCACTCGGTCGGCAGCCCGCAGCAGCTCGACGAGCTGCGCCGCCGGGGCGGCGACCTGGCCGGCGTGTCGATCCACGAGCGACTGCTCAGCCCTGCCCTCGTCCGCGAGCTGACGTCGCGAGCGGGACTCGTCCTCACCTGGCCGGTCAACACGCCCGAGCTCGCGCGCCGGCTGCTCGACTGGGGCGTCACCGGTCTGATCAGCGACCGCTTCGCACTGCTCGCCGGCGAGCTCGGCGCGCCCGACCGGGGTCTGTGCCCGACGTCCTGAGCTTCGTCGCGACCGCAGCCGACACACTCGCCGCCCTCGACGGCCGGGCGGTCGGCGTGGCGGTCGCGCTGCAGGCGGCGAACCTCGTCCTGCGCGCGTTCGCCTGGCGCAACGTGCTCGCGGCCGCGTACCCCGAGCGGCGTGTGCCCGTGCTCGGTGTCGGGGCCGCCTACGCGGTGGGGGTGGCGCTGAACGGCTTCCTGCCCGCGCGCGGCGGCGAGGCTGCGAAGGTCGCGCTCGTACGGGCCCAACTACACGGCTCCTCCGTGCCCGTGATCGCCTCCAGCGGCGCCGTGATCCTCCTCTTCGACAGCCTCGTCGGGCTCTCGCTGCTGGCTGCCGCGTCCGCGCTGGGGGCGGTGCCGGCCCCGAGCCTGCCGACGCCGGGCGGCACGGCCGTGATCCCGCTGGGGCTGCTCGCGCTCGCGCTGCCGCTGCTGGCCGTGCCGGCGGTGCGAGGCCGGGTCCGCCGCCTCGGCAACGCCGTCGCCCAGGGGATGGCGATCCTGCGCCGGCCGCGCCGCTACCTCACTGGGGTCGCCTCCCTGCAGGCGGCCGCCTGGACGTGCCGCATCGGTGCTGTCTGGGCGCTCCTGTGGGCCTTCGACCTGAGCGCGTCGCCAACCGTGGCGGCGGCCGTCGTCGTCGCCGCCGGAGCCTCGACGATGGTGCCGGCGCCCGGCGGCGTCGGAGCCCAGCAGCTGCTCCTCGTCTACGTCCTCGTCGGCGTGGCCTCGGCCGCGGAGGCGCTCTCCTTCGCCGTCACCATGCAGGCGGGCGTCACCGTCCTCAACGCGGCGATCGGCCTGGTAGCGGCGATGATCGTCTTCCGGACGGTCAGCCCGTGGAACGCGGCCGCGACTGCCGTCCGGACCGCCCGCACCTGAATCAGTAGTTCGTACCCCTGAGCCCAGGGGATCGTCCGCTCGGCAGACAGGGCCGGACGTGGCAGCCTGGAGTGATGCCTCCCGCATCGGCCCGCACCACGGCCTGGCGCGAGATCGCCGCCGCTGCCTTCGCGGCACTCGCCTACTTCGGGATCCGCAACCTGACGGTCGGCAGCGAGGCGGACGCATTCGCCAACGCCGACCGGCTCATGCGGGTGGAGGAGTGGGCCTCGCTCGACTGGGAGGAGACGCTTCAGGCCCAGGTGACCACCCACGAAGCGCTCGTGACGCTGGCGAACTGGGTCTACATCTGGGGCCACTGGCCCGTGATCATCACGACGGCCGTGCTCCTCTACCGGTGGCGCCGGCGCAGCTACTTCCTGCTGCGGAACGCGATCTTCGCCTCGGCGGCGATCGGCTTCTCCTTCTTCATCTTCTTCCCCGTGGCGCCGCCGCGGCTGCTCGAGCTCGGGCTGCTGGACACGGTGACGCTGGAGTCGCACTCCTACCGGGCGCTGCAGCCGCCGGGGCTGACGAATCAGTACGCCGCGTTTCCAAGCCTCCATGCCGGCTGGAACGTGCTGCTCGGCACAGTGGTCTTCCTCTCCACGGCGAGCGTCGTCATCCGGATCCTGGCCGTGCTCGTCCCGAGCGCGATGGTCTGGGCCGTCGTCGCCACGGCGAACCACTTCGTCATCGACGTCGTCGCCGGCATCGTCGTGGTCGCTGCCGGCCTGGCGGTCGCGACGGCAGTCTCGAGGCGCGCGCGGCGAGAGCCGGTCGAGAAGACGGGGTCGCCTGCTCCCTCCGAGCCCAGGGCGCGAGGCGCCGACTGCCCCGCCTGGAGCAAGGCCCGGGCGCGCCGCGTGCGCTCCTGGCCCAGTGCGGCCCGGCTCCCGCGCTCCCACCGGCCGCACCGCTGACACCGCGCGCTCGACGGCCGGTCGTCAGTCGATCGCAGCGCGCAGCTCGCGCACGAACCGGAGCAGGGACGGCGGTCCCTCCTCCGCAGCCAGGAGCGCCGCCGAGCCGACCACGACGCCGTCGGCGAGCTGCGCAGCGCTCCGGGCCTGCTCAGGCGTGGAGATGCCGAAGCCGGCGTAGAGCGGGAGGTCCGTCAGGCGGCGGGTCCGCGAGACGAGGCCGGCGAGGGCTGGCGACAGCCCCTGACGAGCGCCGGTCGTGCCCGCGACGGTGACGAGGTAGAGCCACCCGTCGGTGCGCCCGGCGGCGAGCGTGATGCGCTCGTCGGTCGACGTCGGGGCGACCAGGTGCACCCGCCGGAGCTCCGGCATCAGATCGGAGGGCAGATCGGCGACGATCAGGCTCGTCGCGCCCGCCGCCTCCGTGTCGGCGGCGAAGCGCCCAACACCGTACGCCTCGAGCAGCGACGCGTACGTCATCGGAACGAGCGGGACGCCGACGCGGGCGCGGATCTCCGCCAGGCACTCGAGGCAGCGCGCCGTCCGCATCCCCTCCGCGAGCGCCTGCTCCCCCGCCCGGCGCACGACCGGCCCGTCGGCGAGCGGATCGGAGAAGGGAAAGCCCACCTCGATGACGTCCGCCCCGCCCTCCACGGCCGTCTCGGCCAGCTCAGGGGTGCGGCCGCCCGCCATCAGGTAGACGACCAGCTGCTTGCGGCCCCCGACGCCGCTCACGCGCCGGTCAGCTGGGCGAGATCCTTGTCGCCGCGGCCGGAGAGGCAGACGAGCACGAGCTCAGCGTCGAGGCCCGCGACCCGCGCGAGTGCGTGCGACGGCTCGAGCGCCGGCAGGATCCCCTCGGTGCGGGCGAGCCGGCGGAACGCCGCCACCGCCTCGGCGTCGGTGGCGGACACGTACTCCGCGCGGCCGGCGTCGCGAAGTGCCGCGTGCTCGGGCCCGACGCCTGGATAGTCGAGACCCGCGGAGATGGAGTGGGCATCGAGCACCTGGCCGTCCTCGTCGGCAAGCACGGACGAGCGGGAGCCGTGCAGAACCGCGGGCCTACCGCTCCCCAGGCTCGCCGCGCCGGCCGCCTCCACGCCCACGAGCCGCACGTCGCGATCGTCGAGGAAGGGGGCGAACATGCCGATCGCGTTGGAGCCGCCGCCGACGCAGGCGATCACGACCTCCGGCAGGCGACCCTCGGCGGCGAGCACCTGCTCCCGTGACTCACGGCCGATCACCGCCTGCAGCTCGCGGACCAGCTCGGGGTACGGCCGCGGCCCCACACAGGAGCCGATCAGGTAGTGGGTCTCCTCCGCAGTGCCGAGCCAGTCGCGGATGGCCTCGCTCGTCGCCTCCTTCAGCGTGCGGGTGCCGTACTCGACCGGGCGCACGTCGGCGCCGAGCAGGTGCATTCGCTCGACGTTGGGACGCTGCCGTCGCATGTCCTCGGCGCCCATGTAGACACAGCACTCGAGGCCGAAGCGGGCGCAGGCGGTCGCCGTCGCCACGCCGTGCTGGCCGGCGCCCGTCTCCGCAACCACCCTGCGCTTGCCGAGCCTGCGGGCGAGCAGCGCCTGCCCGAGCGCGTTGTTGAGCTTGTGGGCGCCGGTGTGCAGGAGGTCCTCCCGCTTGAGCAGGACGCGCTTGCCCGGGGCGAAGCGCTCCGCGAGGGTCAGCGGCGTCGGTCGACCGGCGTAGGAGCGGAGCAGTGCGTGCAGCTCGGCCGCGAAGGCGTCGTCGGCGCACGCCTCCCGCCAGCCTGCCTCCAGCGCGTCGAGCGCGGGAATGAGCGTCTCGGGAACGAAGCGGCCTCCGTAGACGCCGAAGTCGAGCGTCACCGGGCCGCCTCGACGTACGCCCGCACGCGGGCGTGATCCTTGATGCCGGGCGAGGACTCGAGCCGCGAGCTGGCGTCGACGGCCCAGGGCCGGACGGCCGCCACGGCGGCTGCGACAGTGTCGGCGTCGAGCCCGCCGGCCAGCATCACGCGGCCTTCGGTCGCCGCCGCCCGCGCGAGCTGCTCCGGATCGCCCTCCTGCCAGGGCAGGTCGACGACCGTCGCGACCGGGCGGTCGTCCTGCAGCAGAACGGCGTCCCGGCCGCGCACCCGGCCGGCCTCCCGCGCGTAGCGCTGGACGAGGTCGGCTCCGTCGTCGCCCCCCTCTCCGACCCGGACGGCGACCGAGAGCCGGTCGTCCGGTACGTCGAGGACCCCGGGCGCGCACCGCGGGCTCTCGGGCACGAGCACGAAGCCCAGCAGGTCGGCGCCCGCCTCGACCGCCGCGTCGACGTCCTCCTGGCGCGTCAACCCGCAGACCTTCACGAGCGGCCGTGAGACCAGGCCCCGGAGCGCCCGCTCCGGGTCGGCCGCTCGCATCAGCGACGTCCCGACCAGAACGGCCGAGGCCCCGGCGAGCTCGGCCGCCGCCGCCTGCGCGCGCGAGTGAATGCCGCTCTCGGCGATCACCACGCGGTCACGCGGCGCGCGCATGACGAGCCGGAGCTGGGCGTACCGGTCGATACGAAAGGTCGACAGGTCACGTGCGTTCAGACCCAGCGGGTCGGCGCCGAGCGAGCCGGCTCGCTCCAGCTCGCCGGCGTCGTGCGACTCGACGAGGGCGTCCATCCCCAGGGCGGCGGCCGACCGCATGAGCGCCGCCGCCGTGGCGTCGTCGAGGTCCCGCAGGAGCAGCAGCACGGCGTCGGCGCCGGCGTCGCTCGCCGTGCGCAGGTCGGCCTCGTCGCGAAAGAACCCCTTGGCGAGGAGCGGCAGCACCGTGGCCGCCCGGGCGGCGCGAAGGTCGTCCCAGGAGCCGCCGAAGCGCTCGTCGACGAGCACGGACATCGCCGCCGCGCCGCCGCGCTCATAGGCACGTGCGAACGCCGCCACGTCGGCTCGCGGCTGGATGTCGCCCGCCGAGGGCGAGCGCCGCTTGAACTCGGCGATGCAGCCGAGACCCGGAGCGGACAGCGCGTCAGCGAACCGCGGCATGCCCCTCGCGGGTGAAGGCCGCGAGCGCCTCCAGTCGCGTCGCCGCCGCACCCGAGTCGACAGCAGCCCGGGCAAGCTCCAGTCCCTCGGAGAGATCCTCGGCGTTCCCGGCCGCCGCGATCGCACCGGCCGCGTTCAGCAGGATCGCGCTCCGCCGGCCGCCGGCCGCACCCCCGAGCACCTCGCTGATGGCGCGGGCGTTCTCGGCGGGCGAGCCGCCGCGAAGCTCCTCCGGCGCGCAGCGCTCGAGCCCGAGCTGCTCGGGTTCCAGCGTCCACTCGCGCACACGGCCGTCGGCCACCTCCGCCACCGCCGAGGGTCCCGACGGCGAGAGCTCGTCGATGCCGCCGTGGCCGTGGACGACGTACGCGCGAACGGCGCCCAGCTGCAGCGCCACCTCGGCGATCGTGCGCACCAGCCCGGGCGCGTAGACGCCGATCACCTGGGCCCGCGCCCCGGCCGGGTTGGTCAGCGGCCCGAGCACGTTGAAGACCGTGCGCGTGGCCAGCTCGCGACGGACGCCCGCGGCGTGGCGCATCGCCGGGTGGTGCGCGGGCGCGAACATGAAACCGAAGCCGAGCAGGTCGATCGAGTCGGCGATGCGTGCGGGCGGCAGCTCCAGGCTGAAGCCGAGGGCCTCCAGCACGTCGGCGGAGCCCGAGGCCGACGAGACCGCCCGGTTGCCGTGCTTCGCCACCGCCGCTCCGGCTGCGGCGGCGACGATCCCGGCAGCCGTGGAGATGTTGAGCGTCGCGCCCCGTCCCCGCCGGTGCCCGCCGTGTCGACGAGATCGGTGCGCTGCGGCCGAACGGGCACGACGTGCTCCCGCATCGCCTCCGCGCACCCCGCGATCTCCGCCGCCGTCTCTCCCTTGGCGCGCAGGGCGACCAGGAAGGCGCCGATCTGGGCCGGTGTCGCCGCGCCCGTCATCACCTCCGCCATCACCTCCCGCGCCTCCTCCCGCGTCAGGTCGCGACGCTCGAGGAGCCGGGCAGCGCACGCTGGATCCGGCCGGGCGGCATGGCTGCGGGCCAGGTTACGTAAGGTGCGCCGCTCGGTGAAGCGGACTCTCCACCGCTACGGCTCGCACCCCGACCAGCACGCCGAGCTCCGCCGGCCCGGGGCGGACGAAGCCTGCCCGGTCGCCGTCCTGATCCACGGAGGGTTCTGGCGCGACGCCTACGACCTGCGCCTGATGGACGGCTCTCGGACGACCTCCTCAACGCGGGCTGGGCCACCTGGAACGTCGAGTACCGCCGGCTCCCCGAGGGGGGCTGGCCCGACACGCTCGTGGACGTCGCCGCCGCCGTCGATTCGCTCGCCGCGGTGCTGGAGCCGGCCCGCGTGGTGGCGATCGGGCACTCGGCCGGCGGTCAGCTCGCGCTCTGGGCCGCCGCCCGCCCGACATTCCCGCGCGGCGCCCCCGGAGCTCGCCCGGCCGTCATCGTGGACGGGGTCGTCTCCCAGGCGGGCGTCAACGACCTCGAGCGGGCGGCCGCCCTGCGCCTGAGCAACGATGCGGCCGTGGAGCTCCTCGACGGCACGCCGACGGCGGTGCCGGAGCGATACGCGGCAGCCTCGCCGGCGGCGCTCGTCCCGCTGGGCACCCCCCAGCTGCTCGTGCACGGGCGGGACGACGAGATCGTGCCGGCCGAGCTCTCCGAGACGTACGCCGCTCGGGCACAGGCTGCGGGGGACGACGTCACCCTGGCGCTGATCGAGGGCGAGGGCCACTTCGAGCACCTCGAGCCGGGCTCGGGCTGCTGGCGCACGGTGCGCGAGTGGCTGGCGAGGGAGGCGTGAGCGGCACCTCGCGCGCGGACGCGGAGCGGCTCGACCGGGAGGACGCGCTCGCACCTTTCCGCGACCGCTTCGTGATTGCGGACGCGGACCGGATCTACGCGGACGGCAACTCGCTCGGACGCCTCCCCAAGGAGACACCGGCGGCGCTCGCACGGCTTGCGAGTACCTGGGGCGAGCGCCTCGTCTCGGGGTGGGCCGAGTGGATCGAGCTGCCGTTGCAGGTCGGCGACCTGATCGCGTCGCTGGTCGGCGCCCGGCCGGGCGAGGTGCTGGCCTGTGACTCGACCACCGTCAACCTCTACAAGCTCGCGCACGCCGCTCTCGACCTCCGTCCGGATGCTCGTGCCGTGGTCACGGATGCCGGCAACTTCCCGACCGACCGCTACGTGCTGGCGGGCGTCGCCGAGCGCCGCGGGCTGGAGCTGCGGTTGTTCGAGCCGGACCCGATCGAGGGGCCGAGCGCCGCCGACGTCCGGCGCGAGTGCGCCGCCGGCGACGTCGGCCTCGTCGTCCTGTCGCACGTTGCCTACCGCTCCGGCGCCCTCGCCGACCTGGCCGGCGTCACGCGCGCGGCCGCCGCCGCCGGAGCGCTCGTGCTCTGGGACCTGAGCCACTCGGCCGGGGCCGTCCCGGTCGACGTCGGCGAGGCCGGCGCCGAGCTCGCGGTCGGCTGCACCTACAAGTACCTCAATGCGGGGCCGGGCGCCCCGGCGTTCCTCTACGTCGCCGAGCCGCTGCAGGGCCGCCTCCGCTCCCCGATCCAGGGCTGGTTCGGGCAGCGCGACCAGTTCGCCATGGGGCCTGCGTACGAGCCCGCCGAGGGCATCGAGCGCTTCCACGCCGGGACGCCACCGATCCTCGGGCTCGTCTCCGTACAGGCCGGAGTCGAGCTCGTGCTGGAGGCGGGTGCCAACGCGATCCGCCGGAAGTCGGCCGCGCTGACGGAGCTCACCGTCGCGCTCGCGGACGAGCGGCTCGCCCCGCTGGGCTTCACCGTTGCGAGCCCGCGCGACCCGGCCCGGCGAGGCGGCCACGTCGCGCTCGCGCACCCCGAGGCGTGGCGCGTGTGCCGGGGGCTGATCGAGCGGGCCGGCGTCGTGCCCGACTTCCGCCCACCCGACGTCGTCCGGCTGGGCTTCTCGCCGCTCTACACGCGCTTCGTCGACGTGTGGGACGCCCTCGATCGGCTCGAGCGGCTGGTCGCGAGCGGCGACCACCTGACGCTGCCGGCCGAGCGCACGCGCGTCACCTAGCGGCGCCCCGCAGCGCCGAGATGGCGCTCGTGACGGCGAACGCCCCCGCGGCGAGCAGGACGATCGTTCCGCCGGGCGGCAGGTCGGCGTAGTAGGCGACCGTCAGGCCGGCGAGCACCGACGCGAGCCCGATGGCGATCGCGAGCAGCAGCGTCGAGCGCATGCTCCAGGCGACCCGCGTCGCGGCCACCACGGGCAAGACCATCAGCGCAGCGATGAGCAGGATGCCGACGACGCGCATCGAGAGCGCGATCGTCACCGCCGCGAGCGCAGCCATCGTCACGTTGAGAAGGCCGACGGGTACGCCGGCGACGCGGGCGCCCTCCTCGTCGAGCACGACGGCCGCCAGCGCGCGGTAGAGCAACGCCACGAGGGCCAGCGCGAGGCCGCCGAGCGCCGCCACGAGCGCCAGGTCCTGCTGCGTCACGGTGAGGATCGAGCCGAAGAGGAAGGCGAACAGGTCGACGTCGAGGGCACCGGCAGCGGAGACGAGCACGACCCCGCCCGCGATGCCGGTGTAGAAGAGCAACGCGAGCGCCTGGTCGCCCGCAGCCGGGCGGCGGCTCCGCAGCCACTCGATCCCGACGGCCCCGACGACCGCGAACACGAGCGCGGTCAGCACGGGAGAGATCCCGAGCAGCAAGCCGGCCGCGACGCCCGCGAAGGCCACGTGGCCGATGCCGTCGCCGATCAGGCTCAGCCGCCGCTGGACGAGGAAGAAGCCCACCGCGGGAGCGAGCACGCCCACGACCGCGCCGGTCGCGAAGGCGAGCCGCATGAACTCCGACTCAAACATGCACGTGTGAGGGGTCGTGCCAGACGCCCGGGAGGTCGCGGGGAGGGCCGTCGAAGACGATGCCGCCGCGCACCAGCACGAGCCGGTCGACGTATCGCTCGACGGCGCCGAACTCGTGCGACACGTAGAGCACGGTCATCTCGAGGTCGCGGTGGAGCCGGTCGAGCAGGGCGGCGAGCGCCTCCTGCGACTCCGTGTCGACGCCGGCGGTCGGCTCGTCCAGGACGAGTAGCTCGGGCTCGGCGACGAGCGCCTTGGCGATGAAGGCCCGCTGCTGCTGGCCGCCCGACAGACGGCTCAGCGGCCGGTCCGCGAAGTCGGCGAGCCCCACCCGCTCGATCGACTCCGTCACACGGGCGCGCTGTGCGGGACCGAGGCGGCCCAGCAGACCCGCGCGCCGGATCGTGCCGGCCGTGACGACCTCGCGGACGGTCGCGGGCGCGTCGATCGTCAGCTGCGCCCGCTGGGCGAGGTAGCCGAGCGCGGCGCGACGGGAGAAGCGGTGCGCCGGCTCGCCGAAGAGCAGCACGTCGCCCTGCTGCGGGCGCTCGAGCCCGAGCACGAGCCGCAGCAGGGTCGTCTTGCCGCCGCCATTCGGACCGGCAATCGCCACGAACTCGCCGCGACCGACGACCAGGTCGACGCCCTCGAGCACCGGCGGCGCACCCGCGTAGCCGAACGCGGCACCGCGAAGCTCCACCGCGGGGGCCGGCGCCGGACTCACCGGCAGCCGAGCCCCAACCTCAGTGCGCGCAGGTTCGCGCGCATGAGCGAGAAGTAGTCGGCGCCCGCCTCTCTCTGCTCGTCCGTGAGCCCCTCGACCGGGTCGAGCTCGGCAGTTCGTACCCCGGCCTCCCGGGCCACCGTCTCGGCGAGGCGAGGGGAGACGAGCGTCTCGACGAACACGGTCGTCGCCTCGACCTCGCGCACCGCCGCCACGATCCGCTCGAGCTCCCGGGGAGTCGGCTCGGCCTCGGGCGACAGGCCCGTGATCGGCACCTGGTGGAGCCCATAGCGATCTGCGAGGTAGGCGAAGGCGGCATGGCTCGTGACGAGCTCCCGCCGCTCGCACCGGGCCAAGCCGTCCCTGAAGTCGGCGTCGAGTGCCTGGAGCCTGCGGGCGAGGCGCTGGGCGGCCCCGGGGCGTCCCAGCAGCACTCCCAGGGCGCCGGCGATGTCGGCGTATCGCAGGGGGTCGAGCCAGACGTGCGGATCGCGGGCCCCTGCGTCGCCTTCGTCCCCGCCGCCGAGCGGCCGCACCACGGACAGCACGTCGAGCACGTCACCGTCGGCGTCCTCGACGGCCTCCTCCACCGCCGGCTGGAAGCCACCGCCTAGATAGACGACGGCGTCGGCGCCACGGATGCGCTCGACATCGCGGGCCGACAGCTCGACATCGTGGGGCTCGGCACCCGCCGACGTCACGTTGGTGACCTCGACGTCGGCGCCACCCACGTGCTCGGCCGCGTACGCGAGCGGGTAGAAGGCCGCCGCCACCGCCGTCTGCGCACCGCGCTCGCTGTCCCCGGCACCGCCGCAGCCAGCAGCGAGGGCGGTCACGGAGGCACAAACGAGAACCATTCTCCTCATCGTGCGGCGAGTATAGGGACTCTGAGAATGAGAGCCGATATCATCGACAGTATGAGCTGGGCAGAGCACGCGCTGACCACCCTGCGCGCGGCGGGCCACCGCAGCGGCGGCGCCCGCACGGCCGTGGTCGAGGCGCTCGCCGCCGAGCGCTGCTGCCGCTCGGCGCTCGAGCTGCACGAGCAGGTCCGCTCAGGCGGGCGGGCGATCGGGATCGCGAGCGTCTACCGCGTGCTCGAGGTGCTCACCGGCCTCGGCCTCGTGCAGCGCGTGGACGTCGGTAGCGGCACTGCCCGCTACGAGCCGGTGCACCCGGGGGGCGAGCACCACCACCACGTCGTCTGTGACGACTGCGGGCGGGTCGAGCCGTTCACCGACCCGGCGCTCGAGCACGCCATCTCGTCGGCCGCCGGGCGGGTCGGGTACGACGTCGCCGGCCACGAGGTCGTCCTCCGCGGCGCCTGTGTGAACTGTCGCGCCTGAGGTCGACTGACGGCGAGTGGGTGACGCGTCTCGCCGCGCCTCGTGCGGGTAGGGACCACCTCTCGATGAGCGACACCCTCTTCGTCGACCGCCACCCGGAGCTGCAGCGCGAGCTTGCTGAGCAACAGCGCCTGCAGGCGTGGCGCTACGGCCGCTTCCGCGCGCTCGGCGCCTCGCCGGACGAGGCCACGCGCCTCGAGCGGATGGGCGCCGACCACCACGAGCTCGAGCGGCTGCTCGCCGCCGGCTGCCCACCCTCGCTCGCCGTCGACATCCTCGTCTAGCCTCCCAGAACGGCAAGCCGCCCGCGGCCTCGAGGGTCTCGACGCCGTGCCTCGTCGTCCTCGCCTACGGCCGGCTCGGGCGCGACGCGACCACGGTGCCGTAGAGCAGGTGATCGGCGACCAGTGCGACGCGCTCGAGCGGCTTGCGGCGCGGCTCGTCGAGCTGGAAGAGGCGGCGCAGGACCAGCTCGAACACGAGCCAGATACCGAGCCCGTAGGCCGGGCCGCTCCAGCGGCGCTCGCGGACGGGGCGGGGCAGCAGGCCGAAGGCCGCTCCCGCGGCGGCGCCGTAGCCCCAGTGCGCGACCTCGATCGCCTCGTTGCGAAGGTCGGCCGGCACCATCGCCAGCAGGCTGGGCACGCCCTCGGTCGCCAGGCGCTCGGGAGGCGTCTCCTCCAGGAGCCCGAGACCGGTCGTGACCCGGCGCATGCCGGTCATCGCCATCGCCGCGATCGTGCCGCGCGCGGCCCCGCGGGCGAGTGCGCTCACCGAGGAGAGATGACGTCGCGGGGCGGCAAGGGGCGGGATCTTACTCGGGCCGGCGCGCTCGTCGCCGGTCCCCGGGCCCGGCCGTCAGGCCGCCTCCTGGACCTCCCTGGCGCCCCTCTCGGCCGTGTAGGCGTCCAGCAGGCGGCCCCAGAGCTCGGAGCGCGTCGGGAACGAGGGCACGGCGTGGATCAGCTGCGAGACGGGCAGCTCGCCGACGATCGCGATCGTGGCAGCGTGGACGAGCTCGGCGACCTCCGGGCCCACGAAGGTGGCGCCCACGAGCACGTCGCGCTCGCTGTCGAACACGAAGCGAGTCGTGCCCGGCGCCTTGCGGCCGTAGAAGCTCGACGCCGCAGTGCCGGCCGTCGGGTGGTCGACGGCGACGGCGGCGATGCCGGAGCGCTCCGCCGACTCGAGCGTGTGCCCGACGGCTGCGACCTGCGGATCGGTGAAGACGACACGCGGCGCGAGCGGGCCGTGAGCGGTGTGCCCGACCCGGCGGGCGCCGCCGAGGATGGTGTCGGCGACGAGCCGGGCCTGGTACTTGCCCATGTGTGTGAGCAGAGAGCGGCCGTTGACGTCGCCGATCGCGTAGAGCCAGGAGCGGCCGCCGACGCGCATGCCGTCGTCGACCTCGAGCGGCGTGCCGGACTCGAGCCCGACCGTCTCCAGCCCGAGATCGTCGGTGTGCGGTCGCCGCCCGATCGCGACCAGGAGCTCGGTGCCGGTGATCACGCGACCGCTCTCGAGCTCGAGATCGATCTCGTCACCGCGGCGCTCGACGTGGACGGCGCGGGCCTCCGTCAGGACCTCGACCCCACGCACGCGCAGCGCCTCGGCCACCTGCTCGCTCGCGAACGGCTCCTCACGGACGAGCAGCCGCTCGAAGAGCTCGACGATCGTCACCGTCGCACCGAGCGATGACCAGGCCTGGGCGAGCTCGACACCGACGACGCCGCCGCCGAGCACGATCAGGTGCTCGGGCACCGAGCTCGCGGTCGTCGCCTCCCGGTTCGTCCACGGCTGCGCCTCGGCCAGGCCCTCGATCGGCGGCATCTGCGCACCGGTCCCGACGGCCACGAGGACGGCACGCCGGGCCTCGAGCAGGTCGTCGCCGACGCGAACGCGCCGCTCGCCGTCGAGGCGACCGTGACCGCGGAAGAGACTGACGCCGCGGTCGGAGAGCCAGGGCTCCTGGTCCGAGTCGTCGAGCCGGTGGATGACGTCGTCGCGGCGAGCGAGCACGGCCGCTGCATCCACGTCGCCCTCGACCGCTTCGGCGGCACCGGGGATGCGGCGCGCCTCGGCCAGTGCCTCGGCCGGGCGCAGCAGCGCCTTCGAGGGCATGCAGGCGTAGAACGAGCACTCCCCGCCCACCAGGTGGCTCTCGACCAGCGCCACCGACAGCCCGCCCTTGCCCAGCCGCCCTGCGGCGACCTCTCCTGCCGGCCCGCCGCCGATCACGACGACGTCGAAGCTGTGTGTCCTCACGAGACCACTCCTCATCCTGGTTGTCGCAGCTGTCCTCTCCTCTGATGCGCAGCCCGACACATGCGGTTCAGCGGGCCGCCGACGCCGGACCGGTTACGATAGTCCGATGCGGATTAGTTCTCCCCGAACTCAAGTTCTGAGCGCCACCGAGGCCGCCGTCCTCGGCATCCTCGCCGGCTCCGAGGGCTCCGGCTACGACCTGCGCAAGCGCATCGACCGCAGCGTCGGCTACTTCTGGGCCCCGGCCAAGACGCAGATCTACGCCGTGCTGCCCCGGCTGGTCGACGCCGGCCTGGCCACACGCCGCGACGTCGAGCAGCGCACGCGGCCGAGCAAACAGGTGTACCGGATCACCGCCGCGGGCCGGGCCGCGCTCGAGCAGTGGGTGAATGCCGGCCCGGTGGATCCTGCTCCGGACAAGAACCCGATCCTGCTCAAGCTGTTCTTCGGCGCAGAGGGCGATCCCACCGCCCTGCTGGAGCAGGTGCGCGAGCGACGGGCTGCTGCGGAGCAGCTCCTGAACGAGCTGGACGAGCTGGACCGCACCGTCGGCGCTGCCCGCTCGGCAGACGAGGACTTCTTCCCCGGCCTCACGCGCGCGTGGGGGCGCGCCTATGCGACGGCATACATCGCGTGGGCGCAGGAGGCCGAGCGGAAGCTGACGGAACGCGCGAGCTGATGCGGTGCCCAGTCGCGCTCCTGGCCGTCGTGCTCCTCGTCGGGTGCGCGGGCGGCGACGGCGACGAGGACGGGCCCGGAGCCGCGGCAACGGCGACTCGAACCGGGTCGACGGCCACGCCCGGCGACTGGCAGCGAGTCGAGCCGGGCGGGAAGACGCGGTGCGCCCGGGGCGGGCCGTTCGCCTACTGGCTGCGCCGGGGCGATCCGGCGAAGCTCGTCGTCTTCTTCCAGGGTGGCGGCGGCTGCTTCGACAGCACCACGTGCGCCGAGGGCAGCTCCTGGTTCGACGACGACGTCGACGCCGAGGACGACCCGTCGTCCGCGGGCGGCATGCTCGACCTCGCCGACGAGCGCAACCCGTTCGCCGGCTGGTCCTGGCTCTACATCCCGTCCTGCACCGGCGACGTGCACACCGGCGACGCTCGGGTCGACTACGGCAACGTCGTGGTCGAGCAGCGCGGCTGGCAGAACGCGCGCGCCGCGCTTCGGCGCGGCTACCGCGAGTTCGCCGGCGCCTCGACGGTCCTCGTCGCCGGCTGTAGCGCCGGAAGCGTGGGCTCGGCCTGGCACGTCGGCGACGTCGTCGACCACTTTCCGGGCGCGCAGGTCAGCCAGCTCGGCGACTCGCTCGCGTTCCTCTTCCACCGGCCGATCCGGCTGACGGCATGGGGCACGGACTCGCACTTCCCCGACTTCTTCCGGCCCGCCGCCCCTCGTTGGACGATGGAGGAATACGTCACGTCCCTCGCGCGCGCACACCCCGAGGTCACGATCGCGCGCTTCAACCACGTCTCGGACCGCGTCCAGGAGAGCTTCTACCAAGCGGTGGGCGGCGACCCCTCGGACTTCCCCGCCCGCCTCCGAGCCGTCGAGGAGCGACTCAAGCGCCTCTCCAACTACCGCTCGTACATCGCCTGCGGCGATCAACACTGCGCATTGCCGACGGACGAGTTCTACTCGCTCAGGCTCGGCGACACGCCACTCAGAAGTTGGGTCCGCGACCTCGCCGAAGGCCGTGACGTCGACTGCCCCGTCTGCCGCTGACCCCGCCGGCGGCTCGAATCGCGGCGGATCCGCCTGATCGTCGGCGACGACTTCCACGAGATCGAACGCCAGACGCGGAGTCGAGACAGCCGCGCTACCCAGCGATGACGCCGGCGAAGACCGATGACGCGCAGGCCTGCCGCCGCTGCCCGCCGCAGGCACACCGCGGCTACGGCGCGACTGTCGGGTTGGCAAGGGGGCCCACGGGGAAACCGGCCGTCTCCCGCGTGCGAGAGCGAGCCGCCGCGAAAGCGGCGGCTGCGAGCGTCTCTCATGCTCATCCCTCGATCGGCCGATAAGGGCGGCGTGGAGTCGCTGAAGCCCCTGCGGGTTCCCTCGAGCGCCGCCGGACAGGCGGAGCACCAGCCGCCGACGCAGAGCCGTGTCCGCCTGGGCACGATGCTCGTGCGCGAAGGCGTGCTCACCGCCGAGCAGCTCGACGAGGCGCTTGCCGAGAAGGCGGAGACAGGCCGCCGCCTCGGCGAGATCGTGGTCGACCACGGCTGGGTGACGAGCCGCGATCTCGCACGCGCGCTCGCGGAGCAGCACCACGTCGACTTCATCGATCTCGTCGACACGGAGATCGAGGACGCGGCCGCAAGCCTGCTGCCCGAGCGGCTCGCCCGCCGCTACCGCGCAGTGCCGGTGAAGTTCCTCGGAGAGGATCAGGTTCTCGTGGCCGTCGCCGACCCGACGGACGTCCTCGCCTCTGACGACCTCAGGCTGGCGCTAGGGATGACCATCGAGCTGGCCGTTGCGGATCAGAGCGACCTCGAGCGCACGCTCGGGAAGCTCTACCGGGTCGAGTTCGACGTGGGCACGGACCTGAGCTCGGAGGACGACCAGCAGGATGTCACGGACGTCCGCGAGGTCGCCGCCACGAGCGCGCCCGCGATCAAGCTGGTGCACTCGGTCGTCTCGCGCGCAATCGAAGAGGAGGCGTCCGACGTCCACTTCGAGCCGGGCGCGAAGGAGCTCGTCGTCCGAGCACGCATCGACGGCGTCACGCGTGAGCTGACGACCATCCCGAAGTCGATGCAGGCGGCGGTGATCAGCCGCTTGAAGATCATGGGCGAGCTCGACATCGCCGAGCGCCGCCTGCCGCAGGACGGCCGCGTGTCGATCCGCTTCGCCCAGCAGCCGATGGACCTGCGCATGGCTGTGCTGCCGACGACCTACGGCGAGAAGGTCATCCTCCGCATCGCCGGCAGCGCCGCCCGCGCGCTCGACCTCAGCGAGCTCGGCATGAGCCCTGAGTCGGAGAGCTCGTTCCGCCGTGCGATCGAGCAGCCGTACGGCGCCGTCATCACGTGCGGGCCCACGGGTAGCGGCAAGACGACGACGCTCTACGCCGCGCTCCAGCTGCTCAACGATCCCGGCCGCGTGCTGACCACGATCGAGGATCCCGTCGAGTTCCAGTTCCCGGGCATCTCGCAGGTCGAGGTCAACACGAAGAGCGGGCTCACCTTCGGTCGCGGCCTGCGGACGATCCTGCGCGCCGACCCCGACGTGCTCCTCGTCGGTGAGGTGCGCGACGACGAGACGGCCCGCATCGCCGTGCAGGCCGCCCTGACCGGGCACCTCGTCCTGACGACGCTGCATGCGCACAACGCCGCGAGCTCGATCGCACGCCTCAAGGACATGGGCGTGGAACCGAACCTGCTCGCGACCTCGATCAACTGCATCGTCGCCCAGCGGCTGGCGCGGCGCCTCTGCGTCGACTGCCGTGAGCCGTATGAGGCGACCACCGAGGAGCTCGAGGAGCTCGACACGATTGGCACCGGTCAGCTCTTCCAGGCGCGTGGCTGCGCTCGCTGCGCCGACACCGGCTTCCGCGGGCGCGTGGCGCTGTACGAGGTCATGCCCTTCCAGGGCAAGCTCCGCGGCCTCGTCGAGGGCTCTACCGACCAGATCTTCGCCGCCGCCGTCGAGCAGGGGATGCGCACGCTCCGCGAGGACGGCCTGCGCCTGTCCCTGGCCGGCGTGACGTCGCTCGAAGAGGTCCGGCGCGTCACCGGCGACCGGCTCAACTGACCGCGTCGGCGACCCGCGGTCGAGCTGGAAGGAGCCGAAGGCCATGCGGGTGACGGACCGGGCGTGCGCGCCGCTGGCGGGCGTCGAGTACCGCCCGGCGGGAGCCGCTTCCGGCCGCGAGTGGGAGAGATCACTCGTTCGAGCTACCGCGCGCTATAGCCCTGAAGTCCCCCGGCCGATGGTGGTGTGACATGCGGCGTCCGCTCAAGCTCGGGCTCCTCGGGAAGTTCGCGATAGCAAGCGCGATCCCGCTGCTGGCGCTCGGCCTCGTCCTCGGCAAGTACCTCTCGTACCGCATCCAGGAGCGCACGCTCGCGCAGACCGAGCATGCGGCGATGCTGATCGCGCGGGTGGGCTTCCAGTCACAGCTCGCGCCGCAGGACCTCCGCAGCGGACGCCTGTCCGTACGACGCCAGCGCGCGCTCAACGAGGCGCTCGACTCCAAGCGCCTGGAGGACGGCCTCTCCCGGATCAAGATCTGGAACCGCTCGGCGCGCGTCGTCTACTCGGACGACTCGAAGCTGATCGGCAAGCGCTACCAGCTGTTCGGACCACTGCGGCAGGCGCTCGCAGGGCGCACCGTGTCGTCGGTGACGACCTTCGGGCGGAGCGCCTCGGCGAGCGATCGCGCGCTGGGCAAGGTGCTGGAGGTGTACGTGCCGCTGCAACTCGTTGCGAACGCCCAGCCCGCCGGCGCGATCAACTTCTTCCTGCCCTACGAGCCGATCGCGCGCGAGATCCGCCACGAGACCCGGACCATGTACCTCCTGCTCGTCGCCGGCATCGGGCTGCTCTACGCCGTGCTCTTCCGCATCGTCGCCGGCGCCTCGCGGCGCCTGCGCGACCAGGCGGATGCGCTCGAGCAACACGCCGCCGAGAAGGAGTACCAGGCGCTGCACGACCCGCTGACGGAGCTGCCCAACCGTGCCCTCTTCTCGGAGCGGATCCAGTACGCGCTCCACGACGGCCACGAGGAGCAGCGAGAGGTCGCCGTGCTCCTGATGGACCTCGACCGCTTCAAGGAGATCAACGACACGCTCGGCCACCACTGCGGCGACCTGTTGCTGCAGGAGCTCGGCGCGCGGCTGGCGACGGCGCTACGGGAGTCGGACACGGTGGCCCGCCTCGGCGGCGACGAGTTCGGCGTGCTGCTGCCGTCGTTGCCCGACCGGCGCGTCGTCAACGAAGTGGTGGAGCGCATTCGCGCGGTCGTCGAGCAGCCGTTCAACCTCCAGGGCCTGCCGCTGACGATCGAGACCTCGATCGGCGTGAGCATCTACCCCGAGCACGGCGAGGACGTCGAGACGCTGATGCAGCGCGCCGACGTGGCCATGTACCTCGCGAAGTCGTCGAACTCGCTCTTCGAGATCTACGACGAGTCCCGTGACGACTACGACCCGAGCCGGCTGACGCTCGTCGGCGAGCTCCGCCGGGCGATCGACAACGGCGAGCTCACGGTCTTCTACCAGCCGAAGGCAGGGCTCGGCGACGGCGGCGTGGACGGCGTCGAGGCGCTCGTGCGCTGGGCACACCCTGAGCGGGGACTCCTGCCGCCCGACGAGTTCATCCCGCTCGCCGAGCACACCGGCCTGATCGGCCCGCTGACGCTGCACGTCCTGGACAAGGCGCTCGGCCAGTGCCGGGCCTGGCGCGACGAAGGGCTCATCCTCAGCGTCGCCGTCAACCTGGCGATGCGGAACCTGCTCGACATCAACTTCCCCGACCGGGTCACCGAGCTGCTGAACAAGTGGCGGCTCTCGCCGACGACCCTCGAGCTCGAGATCACCGAGAACACGATCATGGCCGATCCGTTCCGCGCGATGACCGTCCTCGGGCGCCTCAACGAGATGGGCGTCAAGCTCTCGATCGACGACTTCGGCACCGGGTACTCCTCCCTCGCCTACCTGAAGCGGCTGCCGGTCGACGCGGTCAAGATCGACAAGTCCTTCGTGCTGGGGATGGCGGAAGACAGCAACGATGGGGCGATCGTCCGGTCGACCATCGACCTGGCCCGCAACCTCGGGCTGGACGTGATCGCCGAGGGCGTGGAGACGGACGAGATCTGGACGGAGCTGCGGACGCTCGGCTGCAACTCGGCCCAGGGCTTCCTGCTCAGCAGGCCGCTGCCGCCCGAGCAGCTCACCGACTGGCTGCAGCGGCGCAAGGAGACGCTCGGCACGCAGATGCCGAGCGGCCCCCGCGCGGTCGAGGAGAGCGAGCCGGAGCCGAGCGTGCACGCGGCGGAGTCGACCGCGGAGTCGAACGGCATCCGCGCCGTCGCCAACGGCCGGCCGACGCTCGTCAGCGCACCGCCGCGGCTGGCCGAAGTCCGGGCCGACTGAGCCCCGTTCGGTAGCACGCACGCCCGCTGGTAGCGTGGCTTCGTGACGAACACGCAGCCCAGGACGCCAGAGGAGACCGTCCTCTGTCCGCACTGCAGCCGTTCGTTCGAGGGCAAGCTCCTCGTCGGTCCGGGCGCCGAGCCTCTGGGCTTCAAGTGCCCGCACTGCCGGCTCTTCGTCGCAGCCGACCGGGCCGAGCAGTCCTAGCCGCCGCTCGCGGGCCGGGTCAGTCCGGGACGAGCTCGAGGCCTGGGGGCGTTCCCCGGCCACCGCCCGCCAGCGCGCCGTGGCGCTGCGCCCAGCGGCTCGCCTCGGTGCGGTTGCGGACGCCGAGCTTGCGATAGACGTTGGTGAGGTGGAACTTGACGGTGGGCTCGCTGACGGAGAGCAGCTCGGCGAGCCTGCGGTTGGAGTAGCCCTCGGCGACCAGACGCAGGATCTCGATCTCGCGGGCGGTGAGCGGGCTCGACTCGGGCATGGCGGAGACGGCGGGCGGCGGCGCCAGGTAGACGGAGTGCAGGAAGCACTGGCGGACGGCGGTGGCGAGGTCGTCCGGATGGGCGGCCTTCAGGACGTAGGCGTCGGCCCCCGCGGCGAGCGAGGAGTGGATGTGGGTGGGGTCGTCCGACAGGGTCAGCACGACGATGCGCACGGCCGGGCGCCGGCCACGTGCCAGGCGGATGAGCGTCGCGCCGTCGATCCGCCCGGGCAGGTCGACCTCGGTGATGAGCAGGTCGGGGCCGTCGCGCACGATCGCATCGAGCGCCTCCTCCGCCGTCGCGAGGCGCGCGACGACGTCGATCCCGAGGCGGCCGAGCACGAGCTCGACGGCTTCGTGCCAGAGCGGGTACTGGTCGAGGACGATCGCACGCCGGCCGGGCAGCCCGTCCTCTATAGGCCGTTCGCCCTGCACCGTCGACCGCGCCACCTCCGCCAAACGGGCGGCGAGCGTCTCCGCCTCGTCCCCCACGGCGTGATTCTCTGCGATCGGACGCCTCGCGACAACCCGTATCGCTCACCTTTTTCGGGTGAATGCGTCTGCGGCGCCCGGCACGTCCGCGCCGGACGCCGCTGTCAGAGCCTCTAGCCCTTGCCGCGGACGCACGGCTTGACAGCGCGTCCGTTGACGATGCAGACCGAAGGCTGGCGCTTGACCTTGCCCTTCACGACGATGTTCCGCTTCGGCTTCGGCTTGGCCACGCACTTGCCGTTGCGCTTGGTCTTGCCCGTCGGGACCTTGATCTGGCGGCCTTTCAGGTTCGGACAGAGATCCGGCTTCGGCTTCGGCTTGGCCGTGACCGTCGTGGTCGTCGTCGTCGACGTCTGAGTCGTCGTCGCCGGCGGTGCAGCGATTGCCGGCGGAGCGGTCGTGGTCGTCGTCGCCGGCGGCGCCACGGGCCCCGCGGTCGCGGTGGTCGTCGTGGTGGTCGCCGGAGCCGTCGTCGTCGCCGCCGTCGTGGTGGTCGTCGCCGCCGTGGTGGTGGCCGGCGTCGTGGTGGTGGTCGACGTGGTGGTGGTCGTCGTCGCTGGCGCCGCCGTCGTCGTCGTCACGGTGTCGCACTCCGGGAAGTACTCCTTTTCGGCGTCCGGGTGGTACACGGCATCACAGTTGCGCGCGATCTCCGGTTCGGTCGTCGTCGTCTTCCCGTACTTGTCGTCGCCACCCCACGCGGGCAGCCACGGACAGGTGGACGCCAGCGCAGGCGACACGGCGAACGCCGTCCCCAGCACGAGCGCGACCAGGATCACCCCGGTGCGTAACCGCATTGTCTCCCCCTCGTTGTCGCTGCGGTCTCCCCCAGATTGGTCGTCCGGCCGCCGCAGCACGGCCCGACTCTCTCGTCTTAGCAGTGCCCGAGCAGGGTTACAAGTAGCCCGAGCGCACGAAATCCGGCAGGAACTCACCGTTTTCAGCAGCTTCGAAGACAGGTCTGTCTACGAACGGCGCGTCCGGGCCGGCTATGCGGACGTGTCCTTCACCGCCGCCCCAGGCACGCCGCGGGAAGCGCGTCTGACCAACGAGGGGGCCCGTGGGGGAAGCCGGGCTTCCCCCACGAAGCGAGCGCAGCGACGCGACTTAGACGCAGTCGAAGAGCGACTGCGCCTCGGGGAGCGTCTCGAGCTTCTTCAGCGTGTTGTTCTCGATCTGGCGGATCCGCTCACGTGTGACGTTGAACGTCCGGCCGACCTCCTCGAGCGTGCGAGGGCGGTCGCCGGTGAGGCCGAAGCGCAGCTCGATCACCTTCCGCTCGCGCTCGGGCAGTGAGTCGAGCGCCCGGCGGATGTCCTCCTGGCGCAGCGACAGCGACGCGGAGTCGAAGGGGGACTCGGCCTGCTCGTCCTGGACGAAGTCGCCGAGCTCGGACTCCTCCTCCTCCCCGATCGGCTTCTCCAGCGAGACCGGCAGCTGCGCCATGCGCAGGATCTCGCGCACCTCGTCGGTCGTCATCTCGAGCTCCTCGGCGATCTCCTCGGGCTGCGGCTCGCGGCCGAGCCGCTGCACGAGCTGGCGCTCGATGTGGACGACCTTGTTCAGCTTCTCGACCATGTGCACGGGGATCCGGATGGTGCGAGCCTTGTCCGCGATCGCGCGCGTGACGGCCTGGCGGATCCACCAGGTGGCGTAGGTGGAGAACTTGAAGCCTTTGCGGTAGTCGAACTTCTCGACGGCGCGGATGAGCCCGAGCGACCCCTCCTGGATCAGGTCGAGGAACGAGAGCCCGCGGCCGAGGTAGCCCTTCGCGATCGAGACGACCAGGCGCAGGTTCGCCTCGATCATGTGGGTCTTGGCCGCCATGTCGCCGCGCTCGATCCGCTTGGCCAGATAGACCTCCTGGTCGGCGGTGAGCAGCGGCACCTTGCCGATCTCGCGCAGGTAGAGCCGCAGCGAGTCGAGCGACGGCTCGACGGTCAGGTCGATCTTGGGTGCCTTCTCCTCCTCGGGCTCCGGCTGCTCGTGCGGCGGATGCTTGTGGTGCTCACCTTCGACGAGCACGATCCCGTGGTCGATGAGGTAGGTGTAGAAGTCCTCGATCTGCTCCTTCGTGAGCTCGACTTCCTCGAGCCCGGCGACGATCTCGTCGTACGTCAGAAGTCCCTTTTCCTGCCCTTCCTGGACGAGCTTGTGGAGTTCCTCGACGTCGGGCAGGGAGATATCGACGGTCAGCATGAGCGGCGGCCTCGGCTTTCCTCGCGCTGCGGTGGACGGGGGCTGATCTACCTGAGCACGAAGAGAGCCGGACTCGAGACCGGCTCCCCCTCGCAGCGAGCGATGGTACTACGGGATCCACAAAATGTGAACAGTTTGTTTGCGACGTTGAGAGCTGGTGATGCGGCTCAGACGACGGCGCGCACCTCGCCCACGATCTCGCCGCGGGAGTTTTCCACCGGCACGACCCCGAACTGTGGAAGGTCGTGCCCAATTCGGCGGAGCAGCGCGGTCAGCGCCGGACGAATGGCCCGTCCCGCTCCGTCTTCCACCTTGAGCGCGATGCCGAGCCCGTCGGGTCCGGCCGCGCAGAAGAGGCCCTCGGCGCCCCCCTTGGCGACCCAGGGGCCCGGTCCGCGCATGAGCTCGGTGTCGGGTGAGCCCGGGCCGCGGATCAGCTCGGGACGGGCGCGCATCGCGTCTGCGACCGCTGCACCGGCTTCGAGTGTCCGTAGCCGGCCGAACGCTGCCGCCATCTGGTCGAGGCGCAGGGCGAACGAGACGACGCCGCAACCGTCCGTGCCCGTCGAGATCGTGCCGGCGGCGGCTCCGGCCGCCTCTGCGACGACGGCGCGCAGCTCGCGCTGGAGCGGGTGGTCGGGGAGCCGGTAGCCCGCCGACGGCCAGCCCCGGGCGCGGCACACGGCGAGCATGCCGGCGTGCTTGCCCGAGCAGTTGTGGCGAAGACGCGAGGGCGGGTCGCCCTCGGAGCCGCACTCGAGGTCGTCCTCCCCCGCCCCGGCCCGGGCGAGCAGCGCGCGGACGGCGTCAAGCTGGTCGGGGCGGGCGAGGTGGGAGGCACACGCGATCGCCAGCTCCTCGTGTGGAAGCTCCCCGTAGGCCCGCGCGAGCGCCAGCGCCTGCACGGGCTTGGCGGACGAGCGCATGAAGGTGACGAGCCGCGGGTCGCCGGCTGCGCTCACGACGGCGCCGTCCCGGACGGCCACGGCATGAACGCGGTGGCGCGACTCGAGCGTGTCGCTCCGCATGACGGCTACGGTGATCGGGTCGGTCATCCTGGCCTAGGAGCGTAAGTGCCCGAGCTGCCCGAGATGGAAGCATGGCGTCGCCGGCTCGACGACGCAGTGCGCGCGTCGCCCGTCGAGCGCGCCGGGCCGGCGCACATCGCGACGCTGAAGACATTCGATCCGCCGCTCGATGCTCTCGAGGGCCGCCGGCTCGCCGGCGTGGAGAGGCATGGCAAGCGGCTGCACCTGCCGACGGAGGACGGCGAGCTCGTGCTCGCGATCCATCTCATGTCGGCGGGACGGCTGAAGTGGCTGACCGCGGGCGAGCAGGGGCCGAAGCTGCCGGCCTTCCGGCTCGCCTTCACGAGCGGCGAGCAGCTGATCCTGACCGAGGGTGGCGCGAAGAAGCGGGCCGGCGTCTGGGTCTTGACCCCGCCGGCAGCGGCCGCCGAGGTGGAGCACCTGGGGCCGGACGCGCTCGAGCTCGACGCAGCGCGGCTCGGCGCGATCGTGCGCGCCGACTCCCGCCGGCTGCATCCGCTGCTCCGCGACCAGCGCGCAATCGCCGGCATCGGCCGCGCCTGGTCGAACGAGATCCTGCATACAGCGCAGCTGTCGCCCTTCGCACTCTCGGACCGGCTCGACGGCGACGAGGTCGAGCGGCTGACCGCCGCCGTCCAGGGCGAGCTTCGCCGGGGCCTCGAGCTACGCGAGCGGGGAGCATCCGACACGCGCACGTACCGCATCCACCGCCGCCTCGGCGAGCCCTGCCACGTCTGCGGCACCCGCATCGCCCAGGTCGACTACGACGAGCACACGATCTTCTACTGCCCCACCTGCCAGACGGGCGGCCGGCTGCTCAAGGACCGCCGCCTCTCCCGCCTCTTGCGCTGAGAAGTCCGCCACCGCTTCGCGGTGGCATGACGACTTCTCGGCGGTGCGACACCGGGTCAGACGCGCTAGCCGCGCTGTGGCTGCGGCGGGCCCCACGGGGGAACCAGGGGTTCACCCGTGAAGCGAGCGCAGCGAGGCGACTCTACGGCTCGCCGCGCTCGAGCATGCGACGGAAGGCGGCGTACTGGCCGGCCTTTGCCACCGTGACCAGCGTGTCCCCCTGCTGGACGATGTCGTCGGGGCGCGCGCCGACGATGGGCTCCGGCTTGCGCAGAATCGCGATCACGGTCACGCCGACGGTCGCGCGGAACGCGCAGTCGGCGAGCGTGCGGCCGATCCACGGGCTCGTGTCGGGCACCCGGATCCACTCGATCTGGAGCTCGCCGAGTGCCATCTCGAGCTCCTCGACGATCTTGGGCCGCTCGTAGGCGCCGCCGATCACCGCGCCGAGCTGCCGCGCCTCGTCGTCGTCGAGCGAGATCACGGCCGTCGGCTCGTCGTCGCGACCGCGACGGAACCAGTAGAGCTCGCGCTTGCCGTCGTTGTGGAGGATCACGGTCAGGCGCCCTCCGCCTTCGAGCGAGAAGGTGAACTTGGCGCCGATTCCCGGTAGCCGGGTCTCCTCGAGATTGACGGGCACGATCAGGCTCCCTCTTGGAGTCTAGGCGGCGGAAACAGCCTGCGGCCGAGGGTCTTCGACTCCTTCATCAGCGTCACCCCCACGGTTGCCGTCAGCAGGACGTACAGCCCGGCGAACGCGATCAGCGTGGCGGCATCGTCCGCCGGGATGGCGGGGTTGCGCGAGGCGAGCTGCGCCAGCACGATCGTGAACTCGCCGTGGGCGATCAGCGCCACGCCTGCGTTGAAGCTCTGCCTCCGGCTCAACCCGCCACTCGTGCCGGCGGCCAGGCCGAGCCCGATCTTGCCGACGAGCGTGACGGCGAGCGCGAGCGCGAGCAGCCACGCCAGCTCGTCGAGCTCTCCCAGGTCGATCGCGAGGCCGAACGAGAAGAAGAACAGCGCCGCGAACACGTCGCGGAAGCTGAAGAAGCGCTCCTCGATCTCGCTCCGGGCCGACGTCTCGGAGAGCACGACGCCGGCCATCAGCGCGCCGATCGCCTCCGACAGGCCAAGCGCGTCCGCAATTGCGGCCGAGCCGAAGACGAACGCGAACACCGCCAGCAGGAAGAACTCCCGCGACAGCCGGCCGAGTATCCGATCCATGAGCTTCGTGCCGTACGCCGAGAGCACGAGCGCAACGGTGATGAACAGCAGCGCCTTGGCGACGATCGCGAGCGTCGTGTCGAGCGCTCCGCCGCCACCGACGGCGAACCCGAGCACGAAGGCGATGACGATGTCCTCGGCAACCAGGACGGCGAGGACGAGGTTGGTCTCGTCGTCGGCCAGCCGGCGGAAGTCGATCAGGCCCTTGACCGAGATCGCGCTCGAGGAGACGTAGATGGCCGCGCCGAGGATCACGGCTGCGAACGAGAAGCCGAACGCGACGATCCCGACCGCGAGCCCGAGCGCGCCGTTGACGAGCGCGTCGATGGCGCCGCCGACGAGTGCATGCCGTCGCAGGCTCGCGAGGCGGCCCAGCGTGAACTCGAGGCCCAGGAAGAAGAGCAGGAAGACGAGCCCGATCTCGGCCAGGAAGTCGGTGATCTCCGACGGATCGACGAGCGTCAGCACCTTCGGCTCGTTCGGACCGAGCAGAAGCCCGGCCAGCAGGTAGGCCGGGATCGCCGAGAGGCCGAAGCGGCTGGCAAAGAGGCCCAGCCCGCCGAGGACCGTGACGGTAACGGCGAGCTCGGCGAGGGTCACGGGGTGACGTTACTCGGGAGCGGGGAGCGCCACCGAGACGGCGTCGCCGCGACGCTCGACCTTGCCGCCCAGAGCAGCGATGAGGGCACTCCCCGCGAGCGCGCCCAGGTCGCGTGGGGACTCGCCGAGCACGACCGCCGTCGCCTCGCGGTTCACGGGCGGCAGGTGCAGCGTGCGTCCATCGACCCGGATCTCCACCGCCTCGAGCGCGCCGTGCCGGAGAGCCGCGGTCGCGAGGGCCGCGACCGCCCGCGTGGTCAGACGCGCGTCGACGGCGACCGGAGCGCCGGTACCCGTCGCTGCGCCCTTCTCGTGCGGCACGCGTGCGGCTGCGTCCCGGGCGAGCTCGAGCGAGTCGAGCGGCTCGGTGGAGGGCTCGAACCGGCCGTCGGTGACCCGGGCGAGCACGCTCAGGTCGTCGATGATCTCACCGAGCTGCATCGACGCCGACTCGATCAGGGTGACGTAGCGGCGGCTCTGCTCGTCGAGCGCGTCGGTGCGCAGCAGCGTGGCGGCGAAGCCTGTGACCGTCGCGAGCGGGGTGCGCAGGTCGTGGCAGGCGAGCGAGACGAGCTCGGGAAAGCGCTGGTCGGTTGTCATCGTCCTCGGTGCTACGGTCCGGCCGAGTCTAGTGCGGGACGCCACGCCGGATGCGCACGACGTCGACCTGCAGGCCTCCGAGCCCGAGGTCCGTCTCGGCCTGTCGCGCGCCGGGGTCCGCGGAGTCGAGAAGGCGATCCGGATCCGCTACGGCGGCGACGAGCAGCTGATCGCGGCGACGATCGACTGTGCCGTCGACCTCGAGCCGGGACGCAAGGGCGTCCACATGTCGCGCTTCCCAGAGCTGTTCGAGGAGGCGATCGAGACAGTCGTGCTCGAGGAGGCGTCGCTGGTCGAGGAGCTGGCCGAGCACATCGCCCGCCACATCGTCGAGCGCCAGGAGGCGGCCCGCGCCGAGGTGCGCATCGAGGCCCGCTACCCGATGGCGCGCGAGACGCCGGTGACCGGGCTGCCGACACAGGGGCTCGTCGGCCTGATCGGGCTGGCCGCCGTGTCGGAGCGGGGTGCGCGCAGCCTCGTCGGCGTGGAGGTCAACGGCATCAACGCCTGCCCGTGCGCGCAGGGCCTGATCCGTGGCCAGGCGACGGAGCGCCTGCGCACCGCCGGCTTCGCCGACCTGGACGTCGAGCGCATCCTCGAGCTGGTGCCGCTGGCGACCCATAACCAGCGCGGCCGGGCGACCCTCTACGTCGGCACCGACCAGACGGTCAACGCCGAGCGGCTGGTGGAGATGGCGGAACACTCGATGAGCGCGCCGGTCTACGAGCTGCTGAAGCGGCCCGACGAAGTCTTCGTGGTCGAGCACGCCCATCTGCAGCCCCGCTTCGTCGAGGACTCGGTGCGCCACGCGCTGCTGGACGTGGTCGACAGCTACGGGGCGCTCGCCGACGGCGACTTCCTGCTCTCGCGCCAGCTGAACTTCGAGACCATCCACGCGCACGACGTCGTCGCCGAGCGCTGGGGCACCGTCGGCGAGATCCGCGGCGAGCTGCGCAACGGCAGCGCCCCGGGCCCGGCGAAGCACACTACGCTCGCCCACTGGCTCGCCGGCGCCGGCGAGTAGCCGCTCGCCACACCGGGACTGTCCCCGTACGGCGACAGTCCCTGCCTTCCCGCAGTCCTGCCTTCCCGGCGGAGGGCGGCTCGGCCGCCCGCAGCCACCGCGCGGCCCCGGCGCGTCCGTCTCGCTGTTCAGCCCGCCTGAAAGTCGTCATCGCTCGCGCGCAGCGCGAGCCGGACTTTCAGGCGCTGGGGATCTGGTAGCGGTTGACCCAGTCGTTGACGACGCCCCAGTCGAGGTTCTTGAAGAAAGCGTCGATGTACGAGGCGCGGTCTGTCTGGTAGTCGAGGAAGTAGGCGTGCTCGTAGACGTCGAGCGCCACGAGCGGCGTCGCGTTCCAGATCGGGTAGCTGTTCTGGGTGTCGCCGATGTAGTTGAAGAGACGGCCCTCGTCCCAGTCGTACGCCGTCCACGCCCAGCCGCGCCCGCCCATGCCGGTTGCCTTGAGGTCGCTGCGCCAGGCCTCGACGGAGCCGAAGTCACGCGCGATCAGCTTGCCGATCGAGCCGTCGGGATCGCCGCCCTGGCCGCCGAGGTGCTCGAAGTAGATCTCGTGGTTCTTGATGCCGCCGACGGCGAAGGTCAGCTCGACCTTCAGCTCGCGGATCTCCGAGTACACCTGGTTGGCGGAAGCGAGGTCGACGCCGTCGAGCTTCCCGAGGATCTCGTTCCGCTTGGCGACGTAGCCCTGGTAGAGCTTGTAGTGCGCCTCCACGGACGCGCGCGAGATGCCGTCGAGCTCCAGCAGCGCCGGCTTCAGCTGCCGCGGGATGATCTCCTCCTGGTTGAAGGCGAGCGTCGCCAAGCCGACTCCTTTCGTGAACGGGGGCCGGCGGAGTGTACTGGCCACCGGCCGCCGCTTTCGTTCTGAGCGGACGGTTCAGCGACGCCGGACGAGCAGCGTATTGCTGTCGGAGGCGAGGTAGCCGACGCCGGCCTGGTTCACGGTGATGAACAGGCGCAACCGCGATGTCCCCTCGGGCAGAGTTGACACCTTGAACCGCTGGGCCGTGGCCGTGCCGAGTCGCACCTTCTTGACCTTGACCCACTGGCCGAAGCGGGAGAGCCGCTGGACGTAGACGTACCGGCCCCGGAACGAGCGGTTGGCGAAGACACGAGCGACGAACCAGGCGCCGACACGCTTGAGCACGAGCTTCGGCTCGACCCCGAGCTGGATCTCGGCGCTCTTCAGGTTCTTCCACTGCACCTGATAGCTGGTGAGCAGCTCGGGCTCGACGGTGAAGCTCCACGCCCCGGCCTCGCCGGTGAGCACGACGCCGAGCTGGATGTAGCTGACCGAGCCGTACGGCTTGCCGTAGATCGTCACCTGCTCGCCCGGCTTCGCATTCGACACGCGACCGCCGACGACGACCGAGTCGCCGTAGCTGACGATGGGCGCGGCCGCCGCGAGCGTGACGGACGGGGGCGGCCCCTTGACGACGAGCGTCCCCTTGTGGGTCGGCTTGAGGGCGTCGCGGTACGGGTAGGTGCCGGCGACATCGAAGCGGCGCGTCCAGGTCTTGCCCGGCCGGATGACCGGGGACGCGAACTGGCCGCCGGTCGCGACGACCTGGCGGTTGACGGTGTCCTCGTTGACCCAGCGGATGCTGTCGCCGGTGTCGATGGTGACCTTGGCGGGCGAGAAGCCGGTCTTCGTGATCTTCACCGTCTTCGTCACGGCCGCCTGCGCCGGTGCGGCGGCGACGAGCGCGGCGACGACGGTGAGCAGCAGCCTGGCTATGCGCATCTCTGAACCCCCTGCGTGATTGGACGCACGGGTTGTTCCCCAGTCAGACACGCGCGCAACGTGGGTGGAAGGGGTTCTGACAGAAGCTTTACGCCCTCGAAACCCGCCCTTTGCAGGCGGGTCGCCCGACGGGCGGCCCTAGACTCCGGCGGGTGCACGCGCTCGTCACCGGCGGTACCGGCCGCATCGGCTCGGCGGTGGCCCAGCGGCTGCGCGCCGAGGGGTGGCAGGTGCTCGCCGCCGGGCGCGCCGACGGCGACCTGGCACGCGCTGACGAGGCACGGCGCCTCGTCGACCGGGCGGTCGGCGAGCTCGGCGGGCTCGACCTGCTCGTGCACGCCGCTTCCGAGGGTTTCGAGCCGCGGCCCGTCGAGGAGGTGACGGAGGCGGACTGGGACCGGGCGCTGGGCGCGACCGCGAAGGGCGCGTTCTTCACGGCCCGCGCTGCTGCTCCTCACCTGCGCGAGTCCCGAGGCCTCGTCGTGCTGGTCGAGGACGTGGCCGCGTACCAACCCTGGCCGCTGTTCGCGCCCCACTGCGCGGCGAAGGCGGCCGTCGCCATGCTGACGCGCGTGCTCGCGAAAGCGCTAGCGCCGGAGGTGCGCGTCTGCGGCGTGGCCCCCGGCCCCGTCGCGGTCGAGCCCGGCCAGGAGGAGCGGCGGGCGGCGGAGACGGTGCTCGGCCGGGTGGGCCGCCCGGAGGACGTGGCCGAGGCGGTGCTGTTCCTCACGCGCGCGGACTTCGTCACCGGCACGTCGCTCGTGGTCGACGGCGGCCGCCTGCTGCAGTCGTCGCCCCCGCGGTGAGCGACGAGGCTCGGACGCGCCGCCGGGGCGGGCTCGAGTCGCTGCGCGGCGCCCGGCTGCTCCAAGCGGTCGCGCTCGCAGCGGTGGCCGGGCTCGCCGTCGGCTTCGCGATCGGCGCTGCGGTCGGCGGCGGCGAGGCGTCCTTCACGGCGAGTCTCCTCCGTCGAGCTGCGGCCCTATCGGAGCCGGCGCCGCGATCGGGCTGGTCGAGGTGGGCAGAGCCCGGCGACGGCGGCAACGTGCCGCTGCGCCTCGCCGTCACCGGCCTGCCGGAGCTGCCGGCCGGCGAGACCTACGAGCTGCAGCTGGCGAGCGGCGGGGAAAGACGCTTCTGGCCTCGGCAGGCACGTTCTCGGTCGGCGAGGGGCGCACCGACGTCCGTCTGAACATCCCGTTCGCGCCGCCGGCGGGAACCGTGGCTCGTCGTCAGGCGCGGGCCGGGCGGCGACGAAGTGGTGCTGCGCCCCTAGGGCGCGGTGCGGTCGTTGGCGACGAACGCCTCGTAGGTGATCGGCATCCGCTCGGCGAGGTAGCGCTCGCAGGCCTCCGCGTACCGCCGGATCTCGCGCTGGGCGGCCTCGGCGGCCCGCAGCGAGACGAAGTTCATCAGCGAGCGAGCGTTGACCGTCCAGTAGAACTCGGTGTAGGCGCCGACCGGGAGCACGGCCCGCGCCAGCTCGCGCGCGACGCCTTGCTCGACCAGGCGCTCGTAGGTCGCGAACGCCTGCTCGTAGACCTCGCGTAGCTGCTCGCGGGTCTCCTCCGCCAACTCGTCCGTGACGGGCTCGAAGCTGTACGCGCCGGGCTTGCCGACCTGTGAGCGCACGTCCTCGGGCTCCGGGACGTAGAAGTCGTCGGTCGCCCGCGCATATCTCAAACTGAACTCGTTGAAAGAACCGACACGGTGTCGAAACCACTCGCGCGCGACGAAGATCGGGCAGCGAATGTGGAAGCGGAAGGCGTTGTGCTCGAAGGGCGTGCCGTGCCGTTCGCGCATCAGGAAGCGGATCAGGCCGCGGTCGGAGTCGTCGAGCTCGTCCTTGCGCCGCCCGAAGCTGACGCGCGCGCTGTTCGCGACCGAGAGGTCGTCGGCCATGGCCGCGTCGAGGCGGACGAAGCCGTGATCGAGAACCGGGATGCCGTCGTCGGGTATCACTGGCACGGTGACCGCCACGCCCGCGAGTCTAGAGGGCCTGCATGTCGGCACCTCGGGCTGGGCCTACCCGTCGTGGAAGCCGGGTTTCTACCCCGCGGGAACGCCGACCGCGGACTTTCTCGGCGTCTACACGCAGCACTTCGACACGGTCGAGCTGAACACCACCGGCTACCGGCTGCCGGCGGCGGAGCAGTTCGCGCGCTGGGCCGAGGCGGTGCCGGGCGGGTTCGTGTTCTCGCCCAAGTTGCCGGGCGAGCGGCCGGCAATCGTCTCCGAGTTCGAGGCGCGCGTGCGGCGGCTCGGCGACCACCTCGGGCCAATCCGGGTGACGCTGAAGGGCGAGCGGGACGAGGGGCTGCTCACGCTGCTGCTCGGCTCGCTGGATCCTGAGCTGGCGCTCGCGTTCGACCTCCAGCAGCCGTCGTGGGACGGCGTCGAGCCGATGCTCGCCGAGGCAGGCGCAGTGCGGGTCGGCGACCTCGGGACGGCGGCGCCGTTCCGCTACCTGCGCTTCCGCGAGCCACCGCACGACGAGGCGGCGCTGAACCGGATCGCGGCGCGCGTCGGCCGGGCGCTCGAGCGCGGCGAGACCGTCTTCGCCTACTTCCGCCACGAGAACGAGCCGACCGCGCCGGCGTACGCCCGGCGGCTCCGCGAGCTGCTCGCCTGACGCGGCGACCGGGCCGAAGCCCTGTGCCCCGGCCCGGCCTGGAGCTCAGCGAGCGGCGCCGGCGCCGCCGGCGTGACGACCTCGACGACCTCGTACAGGCCGTCGGTGCCGGTGGACTCGACGTGGGGCTCCATGCGCTCGAAGCGCTTCTTCGTCTGCTCCCTGAACGACTCGTCGGCCGCCATGGCCGCAAAGTCACCCTCGAAGAACCCGAACGCGATCACCTCGTCGGGGTCGTTGACGTTGCGCAGGATGTACGCCTTCTTGGAGCCCTCGGGCCAGGTGTCCGGTTCCCAGGCCTGACGCCACTCGTCGAATGCCCCGGCCCGAAGCTTGCGGACGGTCAGTGCTGCATGCATTGCACCCTCCTGTCTCGATCCTTCGACGCTACCGGCGCGAAATCAGCACGCGCAACCGCCGGAATCGATCAGAGGAGTGACGCCTCCCGACACACGGCGGGTCAGTCCCCGGCGGGGACAGACCCTCTTCGTCCGCCGTCGACAGACCCTCGTCGTCCGCCGTCGATCGCCGGAGGGCGGCTCCGCCGCCCGCAGGCACAACGCGGCCCCGGCGCGTCTGTCTAACGAGGGGGCCCACGGGGGAAACCGGGTTTCCCCCGTGAGAGCGAGCCGGTGCCGCGCGCACGCGTGGCACCGCGAGCGCCCTATTCGTATTGCAGCGCTTCGAGGACGTTGAGCCGCGCAGCGCGGCGGGCCGGGAGCAGCGCGGCGACCATGCCGACGGCGATGGCGACGATCACGAACAGCTCGATCTGGAGCGCCGGCACGGCGAACTGCACGTCGTACTGGTCGAGCGCGCGCGTGACGAGCGCGGCGAGGAAGATCCCCAGTGGGAGCCCAAGGGCCGCCCCGAGCAGCGCAGTGATCACGCTCTCGAAGCGGATCAGCCGCCGCGCCTGCCCACGGGTCATGCCGACCGCGCGAAGCATGCCCAGCTCGCGTGTGCGCTCGAACACGGAGAGCACGAGCGTGTTGACGATGCCGAACACGCTGACGATCACGGAGAGGGCGAGCAGGATGTAGAGCATCGACAGGAACTGCTGGAACTCGCGATCCTCCTTGTCGATCCACTCGGGCCGCGTCTGTACTCGCGCGTCGGGATAGAGCGCCACGGCCCGTTCGAGACCGGCCTTCGAGGTCTCGGACGGCTCGCCCGCCACGTTGACGAACGTGTAGATGTTGCGCTTGCGCGGGAAGAGCTCGTCGAAGACGGCCGTCGAGATCGAGACCTCACCCAGCAGCGGGTAGAACGGCGACGGCTCGTAGATGCCGCGCACGATGAACGTCCGCGTGGTGCCGCCGGGGCTGCGAACCTCGAATGTGTCGCCCAGCGCGAGGGCCTTGTCCTCGGCGAAGGTGTCGCGCACGATCGCACCGTCCTCCCCGAGGCCTGCGAGCACCGCGTTCGAGGAGCCTCGCTGCCACTCGAACTCGTACGCCTGCGCGATCGTGGCCGGGTCGATGCCGGTGATCTCCTTGCCGGAGCCCGCCGCCTCGCCGATCTCGCTGCGCACGTCGGTGACGAGCTCGGCGCCCGACCACGTGGCCGCCGCCTCACTGGCACCGGCGACGAAGGGCGTGTAGCCGTCCTCTGACGTGATGACGAAGTCAGCACGGATCTGCTCGGTGATCGCATCCCGGTTCGACTCGCGCAGCCCCTGGCCGAGCACGGCGACGAAGGTCACGAGTGCGATCCCGATCATCAGCGCCGCCGACGTGGCGGCAGTGCGGCCCGGGTTGCGGCGTGCGTTCTCGCGTCCGAGCTGCTCGATCGCCGGGTCGCGGGCGAAGCTCGGTTTCGCCCAGAGCTCCTCCCGCCCACGGCGCCGCAGGAAGAGCAACACGGGCACGCTGAGGATCAGGAAGGCGCCGGCGGCGAAACTCGACACCGCAACGAGCCAGGGCATCATCAGCAGCCACGACGGCAGCCCGTCCAGCATGGTCAGCACCGAGAAGATCAGTGCCCCGTAGAGGAGTGGGAGCCCGATGCCGCCGAGGACGAGCAGCGCGCGACGCCCTGCCGCCAGCGCGCGGCCGAGCACGCCCGTCGAGAGCAGCCAGGCCGCCAGCAGCACGGGGAAGAACACCGCCGTCAGCGCGAGCAGCACCCAGCGCACCGCCGGTGCCAGCGCGCTCGCGATCGGCCGCACCAGCTTCGGCGAGAGCAACGCCACGCCGATGAAGAGCCCCAGCACGCCGCCCGCGATCGCGATCAGGCGCTCGGCGATGCCGACCTCGTCGGCGAAGAGCGAGTAGCCGAGCGCGAGCAGCGCCAGCGCGATCAGCACCGCCGCGATGTACGGGGAGAGTCGGCCGGCTCGCCCCCTCGAGAGCACCGCCCCCTCTCGCACCGCCGAGATCGGTGAGACCCGAGTCGCGCGCACGGCAGGCGCCATCCCGGCGACCACGGTCACGACGATGCCGACCAGCATGGCGATGATGACCGTGCGGGTCGCGAACACGAGCGCCGTGGTCGGCAGCTCGATCTCGAGCGCGCGGAAGAGCGCGTTCAGCCCCTTGGCGAGCGCGAAGCCGAGGAAGAGGCCGATGAGCGACGAGATCGCTCCGATCACGAAGGCCTCGAGCAGCACCGAGCCGAGCACCTGGCGCCGGGAGGCGCCGAGCGTCCGCAGCGTCGCGAGCTCGCGGGTCCGCTGCGCGACGGTGATCGAGAGCGTGTTGAAGATGACGAAGGCGCCGACGAACAGCGCGATGAAGCCGAATGTGAGCAGGAAGTAGCGGATGAAGCTGACAAAGCCGGCGATCTCCTCGGAGTCCTCGGTCGCCTGCTCACTGCCGGTGCGGACGGTGATGCCGTCGCCGAGCGCCGAGCGCAGGTCGGCGGCCAGCTCCTCCGGCGACGAGCCCGCGGCCGCGGCGACCTGGATGGCGTCGAAGCTGCTTTCGCGTTCCAGCAGCTGCTGCGCCGTCGGCACGTCGAACACGGCAAACGTGGCACCGCCGAGCGACTCGACGCCGCCGTACTGCGCGATGCCGACGACCTCGAACGCGCGCACCGGCTTCAGCGTCGCCACGCGCACCTGCTCCCCGACCCGGTAGCCCTCGTCCTCGGCTACGCCGGAGTCGATCACGACCTCGTTTGGCCCCGACGGCCAGCGGCCGTCCTTCAGCTCGAGCGGGTTGAAGCGAGCGACGCTCGAGTCGAGGCCGAAGCCGAAGGTCGGCGCGTTCTTCACGATCGGCTCGCCCTCGCGGTCGAGGATCTTGACCGCAGAGTCCTCGAACAGGCTGCCCACGGCCACGTCGACGGTGTCGACCTCGCGGACCTGCTCGAGTAGCGCCGCCGGGATCGGCGGCGCCTCGGCGCTCTCGCCCTCGAAGGTGATGTCGGACGAGGTAGCGGTGACGACCGCGTCCGTGCCGGCATACGACTCGACGAAGATGCGGTCGAAGGCGCGGTCGATCGTGTCCGTCAGGACGAGGCTGCCGCTGATCATCGAGACGCCGAGGACGATCGCGAACGCGGTCAGCGCCGCGCGCAGCTTGCGGCCGAGCAGGCCGCGGAGGGCGACCCTGGTCACGCGGTGACGAGCTCTTCCATCGCCTGGAGCACGTCGTGCTCGGACGCGCAGCCGAGATCCTTCACGATCAGTCCGTCGGCGAGGAAGAGGACGCGATCGGCGATCGCGGCCGCCCGCGCGTCGTGCGTCACCATCACCAGCGTCTGCCCGAAGTCGCGCACCGAGTGCTGGAGCAGCTCCAGGATCTCGCCGCTCGTCTTTGTGTCGAGGTTTCCGGTCGGCTCGTCGGCGAAGACGACCGTGGGGCGGGACACGAGCGCGCGGGCGATGGCAACCCGCTGCTGCTGTCCGCCCGACAGCTCCGAGGGGCGATGCGTGCGGCGGTCGGTGAGCCCGACCCGCTGCAACAGGTCCTCGAAGAACACCTTCTCGGGCTTGGTGCCGGCGATCGAGAGCGGCAGGAGGATGTTCTCCTCCGCCGTCAGCATCGGCAGCAGGTTGAAGAACTGGAAGACGAACCCGATGTGCTTGCGGCGCAGGCGCGTGACCTCGTTGTCGCTCAGTGTCCCGAGCCGCGTGCCGTCGATCGTGACGTACCCGCTCGTCGGCCGATCGAGGGCGGCGAGGATGTGCATGAGCGTGGACTTGCCGGAGCCCGAGGGGCCCATGATCGCCGTGAGCTGGCCGCGCTCGACCTGCAGGTCGACGCCGCGGAGCGCGTCGACGGCGGCGTCGCCCTCGCCGTAGCGGCGAGTGATCTCATGTGCAGTGACGACGGCAGTCGTCTCGGCGGCCGGCTCGCTCGCCGCCAGGCTTTGCTCGGTGCTCACGTGTTCACCCCGATTCGCTCGTCCAGGCCCGAGCGGGCCACGCTACCAGAGCGTTGCAGGCGCTCCAAGCTGCGTGCGCGCAGCGTCCGCGCGGGAAGCTCAGCTGCTCTCGGAGAGCGTCGCGCGACCGGCGCGAGTCCGCATGCGGGGAGGCACCTGCAGCCGGTCGCCCACCGAGATGCCCGCCCGCTCGGCAGCACCCTCGGGCAGCTCGAGCACGGCGCGTGCGCCCCGGCAGGCCGCCGTCCGCCACGGCGCCAGACCTGCCGTGACGCGCAGGATCGAGCCGTCCCCGTCGAGGAACACGGCGTCGATCGGGAAGCGCATGAACGCCGTGTGGATCGAGCCGGCCGGACGCAGCAGCAGCCCCTCGTCGTCCGCGAGCCGGCGACGGCCGAGCAGGCCGCGCATGCGACGGAACGGCGAGTCGGCGGGGACGCACCGCGCGCACGCAGTGCGTCCGTCCGCCGTCCTGAGCACGAGCTCAGAAGCCAACGTGGATGTGGTCGCCGTGGTCGGCCATCGGGAAGGAGGGCCCGCCGAGCCCGAGCAGGGAGATGACCTGCCGGGGGCGGAGCTCGGCGGGAAGCAGGAGGATGCTGCGCACGGCCTGCTCGGTCGCGCCGCCCGGCGACTGGCTGCCGAGCACCGTGGCGGTGCCGACGGCGGCGATGTCGGCGGCGAGGCCGACCTTGTGTGCAGAGACGACACCCGGCCGAGAGTAGAGGCGGTGACCGCTGTCGAGCGAGGAGACCGTCACGCCGCCGTACGTCTCGGCCAGGTAGGCGATGAGCGCCAGGACGCGGACGTCGATCCGGCCGGCCGCGATGTCGGCGCGGCCGCCGTCGTAGATCGAGACCCGACGGTCGCGCAGCAGCCGCTCGCCGAGGCGCCCCTTGGCCCACTCGAGGCCGTTGACAAGCGCGGGCAGCCCGACGGCGCGGTGCAGGTGCGCGAGCGCGACGGCGGTGTCGGCGGTCGCCGTGTTACCCGCGACGGCGAGGAGCGGGCGCGAGGTCGCCTCGCGCGCGCGTGAAACAGAGCGCGCGAGCTTTGTCAGTCCGGGCCGGGTGGCCGGCACGGAGCCCAGCTCACCGCGTGCCCGCAGCAGGCCCAGCATGACCGCCCAGTCGACGCCGTGGGCGCGGGCGGTCGCGGTGAGCTGCCCGGCGAACGCCGGGGTCAGCCGCCGGGACGGGGGTGTCGGATCGGGGAGCGTCCGGTCGAGCCAGATCGTGGCCGCGCCTGGATCGTCCGCCTCCACCTCGAGCCCGCGCGCCGGCGACCTGTCTCTCGCGGGTGCGAGGAGCGGCGGCGTGCGGCGTGGGATCGCAGCTGGCCTGACGGCGAGGCGCCGGCGGGCGCCGTCGTACCAGGCGGCGGTGCCAGCACGACGTCCTCCGCGGCGAGCGGGGCCGACGCCGCAGGAGCCGGTGACGCAGCCGGCTGGCTCCGCGCCCGCAGGCTGAGGCTCGGCCGGAGCAGGCTCGGCGGCGGCGGGGAGGCACTGCGCCCGGTTCGGTGGCGGCCGGCGGTGATTCCTCGCCGTACATCGGATCGATCGGGTCGGCGCCGGGGTCGTCCGCGGCCGGCTCGGTGCCGCCGCCTCGGCAGCCGCGACCTCGGCAGCAGGTGCGGCTGTATCCTCGGCGAGCTCGGCGACCTGGTCGCCGGCGGCGGCCGTCAGCGATGCGCCGAGCGCGAAGAGCGCGACGAACGTGAGCCCGGTGGCGCGCCTGCGGCCGGCCGATCGCGCGGCGGCAGCAGACCGACGCCCGGCACTCCCTCGGAGGTCTCGCGCAGCGCCCGCAGCCAGGGGCTGCGCTCGGGCTCGGCGTCCGCCACGCCGATTGTCGGCGCGGGGGCTTCGGGCTCGATCACGGGCGCTCGCCACGTCTGAGCGTGCCGAGGACGGCGCCGGCGCCGAGCAGCAGGGCACGGCCGGCCAGGGACTGGGGGGCGGTTGACTTCATGGGGTCGAGCTCCGTTTCGGTCGAGCACCGTGGCCGTCGGGGCGGGTGCAGGTGCGAGAGGGTGTCCCCGCGGCCGCTGCGGAGGTTCTGGCCCTGTGATCGGAGCCCGCGGCCGATACCGGGTCACCCGATGGGGTGAAGGTGGCCCCGGTTCACTTGGGCGAGGGATCGGCGCGGCCTGCCAGCACCGCCGATAGACCGTCCGGGCCGAGCGGCGCGGCCACGCCAGACCAGACCGAGTCGTGAACACCGCGCCAGCCGCACTCTCGAAAGCCCTTTGTCCAGTCGCCCCAACCAAGCCGTAGGCATGCCGCGCGGCGTGCCCTGCTCCACCGAAGGGAGGTGAACCAGGTGCTGAAGCTCTTCGACGCCCTCGAGAAGCTCCAGAAGCGTGAGGACGGACAGACGATGGCCGAGTACGGGGTCGTACTGGCCGTGATCACGGTCGCCGTCTTCGGCGCGCTCGCGCTGCTCTCCGGCAACATCGTCGGCGCGGTCAACCGCGTCGCCGGCTACATCACGTAGCCCCCTCTGCAGCTCTGTCGGGCGGGCCCGGCGAGAACCGGGCCCGCCCATCCATCACCCGAGCTTCACCCCCTCCGCATGCCTTCGCGACCCCACTTCAAGAGCCAGAGCGGTCAGACGATGACCGAGTTCGCCATGGTGCTGCCGCTGCTCGTCTTCCTGCTCTTCGGCGTCATCCAGTTCGGGATCACCTTCAACAACTACATCACGCTCACGGATGCGGTTCGGGCCGGCGCGCGCAAGGCCACCGTCTCGCGCCACGCGTCGAATCCGGTCGCCGCGACCGAGACGCAGGTTCGAAACGCGGCCACCGATCTCAAGTCCTCGGATCTGCAGGTGAGCGTCTCGTCCACCTGGGAGCACGGCCAGGACGTCACCGTCACCGCCACCTACCCCTACTCGATCAGCCTGCTCGGCCTCGTCGTCAAGAGCGGCCGCCTGAGCGCCAAGGCAACGGAGCGCGTCGAATGACGGGCGCGAGGCCGCAGCGGCGCGAGGCGAGCACGGAGGCCGGCTCCGCCGGCCGGGAGCGCCCGCCGGCCGGGGGCGACGAGACGACCGCCGTCGCCGCGCTGACCTCTCGCTCCCGGCGTGCCGCTGCGGGCGCGAGGCCGGAGGGGACAGTGTCCGGCACACGGCCCCGGAGAGCATCGCGGCCGCAGCGGCGCGAGGCGAGCGCGGAGGCCGGCTCCGCCGGCCGCAAGCGCCCGCCGGCCGGGGGCGACGAGACGACCGCCGTCGCCGCGCTGACCTCTCGTTCCCGGCGTGCCGCTGCGGGCGCGAGGCCGAGGGGACAGTGTCCGGCACACGGCCCCGGAGAGCATCGCGGCCGCAGCGGCGCGAGGCGAGCGCGGAGGCCGGCTCCGCCGGCCGCGAGCGCCCGCCGGCCGGGGGCGAGAGGGGCCAGGCGCTGGTGGTGACGGTGCTGTTCATGACCGTGCTGCTGGGGATGGCCGCGGCCGTGCTGGACGTGGGTGCCTGGTACCGGCAGCACCGGCAGCTGCAGACGACGGCGGACGCCGCAGCACTTGCAGGCGCGCAGGCGCTGCCGGCAGATCCGGGAGGCGCGATCGCGCTCGCCGTCGACTACGGCGACAAGAACGGCGGCGGCGTCTCCGCAGGCAACGTCGCCCTCAGCGGCGACACCTCGACGAGCGAGATCGCCGTCACCGCCAGAAAGCCGACGCCGGGCATCTTCACCAAGCTCTTCGGCATCGACTCGGTCGACATCGAGGCCAGCGCGCAAGCGCGCGCGTCGGCCTCCCGGGCAAAGCGCGCTACGCAGCACCGATCGCGGTCGACGAGCGTCATCCGCTGCTGAGCGGCAACGGCTGCCCGTGCTTCAACGAGACCACGACCCTCGACCTCCAGAAGGTCGGCCCGGGAGCCTTCCGGCTGATCAACCTCGACGACTCCCACGGCGGCACCGGCCCCGAGCACCCTCGCCGACTGGATCCTGAACGGCTTCGACGGCTACATGCCGCTCAACTGGTACTTCTCGGACCCGGGCGCGAAGTTCAACTCCTCGCAGGTCAAGTCCGCAATGCAGGCGCGGGTCGGCGACGAGCTCCTGTTTCCCGTCTACAGCGACACGCGCGGGGGCGGCGCCAACTTCGAGTACTACGTGATCGGCTGGGTCGGGTTCCACCTGACCGGGTTCACGGCCCAGGGCAACGGCGGGACGGTCTCGGGATGGTTCGAACGAGTGATTTGGGAGGGGATCGAGACCGAAGCCGCCGATGAGGAAAGCGACTTCGGGACGCGCGTCGTCGCGCTCGTCGAGTAGCCCCGCCCACCGACCCGACCAGACCAGAAAGGCCCGACGCCCCATGACGTACCGCCTCCGCAACATCGGCATCGCGATCGCCCTCGCGCTGATCGCCGGTGTGTTCACGGTCTTCTACGTGACCAACTACAAGCGCAACGTCCAGCACGCCGAGGAGCTCGTGACCGTCTACACGGCGGCCCGCGACATCCCGGCAGGGACGTCGGGCTCGACGGCTCAAGGGCGAGGGCTGGGTGCAGACCGACGACGTGCCGCGCCGGAGCGTGGCGCCGGGCGCGATCTCGGGGCCCGAGCAGGTCGAGGAGCTGATCGCGGCCGACACCGTCTACGCCGGCGAGCAGATCACGACGCGCCGCTTCCGGCCGCTCGAGGAGCGCGGCATCCGCTCCCGCATCGCCGGCAACACCCGTGCGATCCAGATCGCGGGCAGCCAGCACCAGCTGATGGCCGGCACGCTCGCCCAGGGAGACCGCGTCGACGTCGTCGCCTCGATCAAGTTCAAGCTCGCGGACGTCGCCCCGGACGCGACGAGCAACGAGAAGGAGCGCGTCGCCAGCCGCGTCGTCCTGCGCGACCTGCTCGTCCTCACCGCTCCCGCCGAGCCGGATATCGCCGGCCGGCTGTCGGCGCCCGGCGACGAGTCCTTCAACGTCATGCTCGCCGTCAGCGACGCGCAGGCTCAGAAGCTCTTCTTCGTCGTCGAGAACGCCGAGTGGTCGCTGCAGCTGCGGCCGGTGCGCCAGCCTGCCGACAGCCCGAACAGCGTCGAGACCGTCGAGTCGGTCATGGGCGACGGGCTCAAGCGAAACCAGCTCGAGCAGCTCGTGTACGGAAGGAGGATCCGATGAGCGACGAGCACCGCAGTGACCTGCGCGAGCCGACGCGCATCTTCATCACCGGCGCCTGCGAGGGCCTGCCGGAGCTCGCGGAGGCGCTCGGCCGTCACCCCGAGCTCGAGGTCGTCGGGCAGGCCGAGCGGGTCGTCGACGCCGCCGCCCCGCTCACCGGCGGCCACCTCGACGTCGTCGTGCACGCCACCCGGGCCTCCACCCTCCCCGGCGACGAGCTCGCCTCCATCCGCGAGTACACCAGCGCGCCGCTGGTGCTGGTGGCCTCCGGCGAAGCGTCGGCGCTCCTCGACGAGGCGCTCTCGGCCGACGTCGCCGACGTGCTGCTGCTGCCCCAGCTGTCCGAGAACGCCGCCTTCGCGATCCGCAAGGCCTCACGGGCCGGCCGCCGTCCCCAGGGCGGTCCCGGTGCCGGCCGCGTGATCACCGTCTTCTCGCCGAAGGGCGGCACCGGCAAGACGGTCACGGCGACGAACCTCGCTGCCTGCTTCGCCAAGTTCGGCCGCAAGCGGACGCTGCTCCTCGACCTCGACCTCCAGTTCGGCGACACGGCGATCATGCTCTCGATCGAGCCCGACAAGACGATCCAGGACCTGGTCACGGCGCCGGGCGAGCTCGATCCCGAGAAGCTGGCCGGCTACACCACCCGGCACTCGTCGGGCATCGAGGTGCTGCCGGCGCCCGTGCGGCCGGAGGACGCCGAGCTCGTCACCGAGGCCAAGCTGTCGCGCCTGCTCGAGGTGGCCCGCCAGAGCTACGACGTCATCGTCGTGGACACGTCGCCGTTCTTCCACGGCCCGATGCTGGCGACGCTCGACCGCACCGACATTCTGGTGCTGGTCTGCGGGCTCGACGTGCCGTCGATCAAGAACGTGCGGCTGAGCCTGCAGACACTGGAGCTGCTCTCGTTCCCGCCGAACCGCGTGCGCGTGCTGCTGAACCGCGCCAACTCGCAGGTGGGCCTGAAGCGGCCCGAGGTGGAGGCGGCCCTCGAGGTGAAGGTCACCTACGAGGTGCCCTCCGACCGGGCGGTGCCGCTCTCGGTCAACCGCGGGACGCCGGCGGTGATCTCGGAGGCGCAGTCGGATTACGCCCGCTCGCTCCGCCAGGTGGCCGAGTCGCTCCTTCCAGCCTCGCCGGAGGCGCAGCGCCGCCGCTGGCTGCCGTCGCTGACGAAGGCCTGAGCCGCCGATGTCCCTTCACGACCGTCTCAAGAGCACGAACGGCGCGGTGCCCGCCGAGGCACCGGAGGACGTCGGCGTCGCCGTCGCCCAGCGGGAGGAGCCGCGCGAGACGCGGCCGACGAAGAGCAGCGACCCGTACGCCGAGCTGAAGACGCGCGTCCACCACGCGTGCATCGCCAAGCTCGGGCCGCAGCTCTTCGCCGAGGGCAACGCCGACCTCTCCGAGCAGGTGCTCCGGGTCGTCACCGAGGAGCTGACGCTCGACCGGACGCCGCTGACGCGCGAGGAGCGGCGCGCGATCGTCCGCGACATCACCAACGACATCCTCGGCTACGGGCCGCTGGAGCCGCTGCTCCAGGACGACTCCGTCACCGAGGTGATGGTCAACGGCTTCGACCACATCTACGTGGAGCGCAGCGGCAAGATCGAGCGAGCGAAGGTGGGCTTCGCCGACGACGCGCACCTGCTGCGGATCATCGACAAGATCGTCTCGCAGGTCGGCAGGCGCGTCGACGAGTCGTCGCCGATGGTCGACGCCCGGCTCCCCGACGGCAGCCGCGTCAACGCGATCATCCCGCCGCTCGTGCTCACGGGCCCGACGCTCACGATCCGCAAGTTCTCGCGCGACCCGTACACGATGGACGACCTGATTGCCTTCGGCACGCTCACGCCCAAGGCGGCGCAGTTCCTCGCGGCGTGCGTGAAGGGGAAGCTCAACGTGCTCGTCTCCGGCGGGACCGGCACCGGCAAGACGACGACGCTGAACGCGATGTCGGCGTTCGTCCCCGGCGACGAGCGGGTGGTGACGATCGAGGATGCGGCCGAACTGCAGCTGCAGCAGGACCACGTGATCACGCTGGAGGCGCGGCCGCCGAACATCGAGGGCGAGGGCGAGGTGCGCATCCGCGAGCTCGTCCGGAACGCGCTGCGCATGCGCCCCGACCGGATCATCGTCGGCGAGGTACGCGGCCCAGAGACGCTGGACATGCTCCAGGCGATGAACACGGGCCACGAGGGCTCGCTCACCACGATCCACGCGAACTCGCCGCGCGACGCGCTCTCCCGGCTCGAGACGCTCGTGCTAACCGCAGGCGTCGACCTGCCGCTGCGCGCGATCCGCGAGCAGATCTCGAGCGCGTTCGACGTGCTGGTGCAGATCAGCCGCCTGGTCGACGGCTCTCGGCGCATCACCCACATCACGGAGGTGCTGCGGATGGAGTCGGAGGTCGTGACGCTGCAGGACATCTTCGTCGCCCGGCCTCCCGACGAGGAGACGGCGACCGCCTCGCGTGGCGCGCTCCGGCTGCTGTCGCCGCTCGCCTGCACGGGGCTCAAGCCGCACTTCCTGGAGAAGATGGCCGCGCAGGGCGTCGTCCTGCCGCCGGCGTTCTTCGAGCGCGAAGAGGGCGTCCACCGGCCGGCCTTCGCGGGCACGCCGTTTTGATGCGGCGGGTCGCGACACTTCTCGGGGCGCTGCTGGCGGTCACCGTCCTCGCCGGTCCGGCGGCCGGGGCGGTCCGCGTGCGCACGGTCGACGCGACCGACTACCCGACGATCAAGGTCGCGGTGACAACGGCGCAGGCGTCGCGGGCGGCGCCGCGGCTGCGCGAGGCAGGATTGCCGGTTGCCGGCCTGCGTGCCCAGAACCTCGGCCGCCAGAAGGCCGTGGTGGTGGTGATCGACCGCTCGCGCTCGATGCAGGGTCGACCGCTGGCGGACGCGCTCGCCGCTGCCCGTGCGTTCGTCGCGGCCCGGCGCCCGGCGGACAGCATCGGCGTCGTCGCCTTCGGCTCGCGTGCCGTCCGGCTGGCGCGCCTGTCGACGAGCGGAATCGACGCCGACATCGCGCTGCGCTCGATCGGGGTGGACGACCGGCCGGGGACGGCGCTCTACGACGCGGTCGATACGGCTGCGCGCATGCTGGGCGCCGACCCGGGTCGCGGGCGCGTGATCGTCCTCCTCACCGACGGCAGCAACCAGGCCGGCACCAGCACGCTCGGCGGCGCGCTCGCAGCCGCCCGGCGCGGCGGCGCCGCCATCCACGCCATCGGCATCGCGGGCACGCAGTTCGAGCCCGCACCCCTCCGGCAGCTGGCCGCCCAGACAGGGGGCAGCTACCGGGCGACGCGCTCGTCCGGCGAGCTGATGCAGCTGTACGCCGCCCTCGGAGCGGAGCTGACACGCACCTGGCAGCTCGAGTACGTCACGTCCGCGCGGCCAGGAGAGGCGGTGTCGCTGCGCACCGACGTCCCGGGCCACGGGTCGGCGAGCGCGACGCTCACGGTCCCGGGCGAGACGATGGCGGTCGAGGCAGCGCCGCGGCTCCTGCCGGGCCTCTTCTACGGGAGCGCCGCCGGCAGCCTGCTCGCCGGCCTCGTCGTCGGCCTGCTCATCCTCGGTGCGGCGACGCTGGCGCTGACCTCGGTTCGCGGCGCGCGCCTGCGCCGCCGGCTCGCCCCGCACCTGGCGGACGCGCCGAAGGCGAAGATCGAGCGGGAGCGCGAGCGGCTTGCAGTCGCCTCGGGGCTCTTCCGCGCCACCGAGACTGCCTTTGCACACCTGCGGCTCTGGCACCGCCTGGGTGCGCTGATCGAGCGGGCCGACATGCCGCTGCGCACGGTCGAGCTCGTCTACATGAGCCTCGGCGTCGGCTTCACGTTCGCCCTGGTCGCGGCGGTGACGGCGTTGCCGTCGTGGCTGATCCTCGCCGCGCTCGCCGCCGGCGCCGCGCTCCCGGTCGGCTTCGTCTGGGCGAAGGGCCGGCGGCGGCTCAACGCGTTCGAGAACCAGCTCCCCGACTTGCTGATCGCAGTCGCGGCGTCACTCAAGGCCGGGCACAGCTTCAAGCACGCGCTGCAGACGACGATCGAGGAGGGCAAGCCGCCGGCCAGCAAGGAGCTCCGGCGGGTGCTGACCGAGGCTCGCCTGGGGCGGCCGATGGACGAGGCGCTGGCCGACATGGCGCGGCGCGTCGGCTCGAAGAACTTCGAGTTCGTGATCACCGCTGTCTCGATCCAGACCCAGGTCGGCGGCTCCCTGGCCGGGCTGATCGACATGGTCGCCGACACCGTTCGCCAGCGGCAGCAGTTCGCCCGCAAGATCAAGGGCCTGACCGCGATGGGCCGCGCGGGGGCCTACGTGCTCATGGGGCTGCCGTTCATCCTCGCGCTCGCCATCACCGTCATCAACCCGGGCTACATGGACCCGCTCTACCACACCTCGAACGGGCACCTGATCATCTACATCGGACTCGGGATGATGGCGTTCGGCTCGCTTGTCCTCCGCAAGATCGTCTCCTTCAAGGGGTAGCCCATGCTCATCCTGCTGCTCGGCATCGTCTGTCTCGCCACCGCCGCCTTCCTGCTGGCCGAAGTCGTCACCTTCCCCGCGCGCGAGCGCGAGGGCTCGATCAAACGGGCGGCGACGTACGGCCGGGTCCACGTCGCTCGCGGCCCCTCCCGGCGGCCGTTCCGCGAGCGGGCGATCGCGCCGCTGACCGAGCAGCTCGCCGGCTGGACGCTGCGACTCAACCCGAAGACGAGCCGCGAGGCGATCGCGCTCAGGCTCCTCGGCGCCGGCTTGGGACGGCGGCTGACGCCGACGTCGTTCCTCGCGATCAAGGGAGGCGGCGGCATCTTCGGCGTGGCCGCCGGCGCGCTGGTCGGCGTGACGGCAGGCGCGCCCGGGTTCGGCTTCCTGCTCGCCGGGATGCTCGGCTTCGCCGGCTTCCGCGGCCCCGACTACCTCGTCAACATGATCGCGCGACGGCGCCGGGAGACGGTGCGCGCACAGCTGCCGGATGCGCTCGACCTGCTCGCCGTCAGCGTCGAGGCCGGGCTCGGCTTCGACGCCGCGATCGGGAAGCTCAACGAGCACATGGAAGGCCCGCTCGGCGAGGAGTTCGGCCTGACCCTGAACGAGATGCGGATCGGGGAGGGCCGCGCGGACGCGCTCAAGCGGCTCGCCGAGCGCGTCGACGCGCCCGAGCTCTCCTCGTTCACGCGCGCGATCATCCAGGCCGACCAGCTCGGCACGTCGCTCGGCCGGATCCTGCGTGTGCAGGCGGCGGACACGCGTCTGAGGCGCCAGGCCGCGGCTGAGGAGAAGGCGATGAAGGCACCGATCAAGATGCTCTTCCCGACCGTGCTGTTCATCTTCCCATCCATGTTCCTGGTCATCCTCGGGCCGGCGTTCATGAACCTCGCGAAGGTCTTCTAGGGTCGCGGCGGCGCCCTCGGGGCGACGCCAGCTCTCTCGCAACGGGGGAAACCCGGTTTCCCCGCGTGGGGCCCCCTCGCTCATCAGACGCGCCGGGGCCGCGATGTGCCTGCGGGCGGCGAAGCCGCCCTCCGGCGCACGCCTCACGAGCGGATAGGGCCGCCGTCGAGCGGGTGCTCTCCTCGATGCGCTTCGAGCCCCTTAGGCGCGTAGATCACCTCGAGCGGCTTCCGGGTGCTGCTTCGGGCCGGCGAGCTGGTTCCGGGCGCGGTCATTCGCTTCATCCCGGCCCGCGAGAGCGGCCCCTTCACCCGCGGCTTTCACCTCGTCCGCACCGAGCAGGGGCCGGCCGCGCTGGCAGATCCGTACGAGTGCGCGCTCCAGTACGACCGACGGAGCCAGACCTTCGGCTGCGCCGCCGGTGAGGCGCGCTCGAACCTGCACGGACGTCAGGTGGCCGTGAAGCCGCGCAGCGTAGCCCGAGAGCTCGACCGCCTCACCACACGCGTGAACTCCGAGAAGTGGATCCTCGTCGCCACCGGCGGGGATCTCCCGCTCCCGCGGATCGACGTCTCCGACGGCTAACGCCGTCGGCCACGGCAATCGGCAATCATCATTCACATCGTGGCCGTTTCGGGCACGTCCTCAGGAGCCATGTCCGCCGGGGCCGGCCGCGGGCCTCCCTCCGTTCTCGACGCTATCGGCGAGAGACGCGCACATGTGTGACGGCGCCGTGCCGAATACGTGTCGAACACCAGCCCCCGCGCAAGCGCCGCGCCGACTCGCCCGAGGCCAGCCCGGCCGGGCCGGAGGGGTCAGCCTGCTTCCCGCCAGCCGTTCGCGGCGGGGAGCACGGCCACTTCGCGGCGGCGGAGCTCAGTCTGCAGCTGGCCGACGTAGGCCTCGAGCTGCGTCTCCTTGGAGCCGAGTCGCTGCTCGAGCTCGGCCACGAAGGCCTCGCGGCGCTCGAGCTTCTCGGAGCGGATCTCGATGTCGACCTCTGCCTGGGCCTCGCGCAGCTCCTGCGCGCGCTCGCGCTCGTCGAGCTCGCGAATGCGCGCCACGAGGTCCTCTTCGGCGGTACGGGCGCGCTCCTCGAGGCGCTCGACACGGTGGCGCTGCGACTCGATCAGCTGCTCGAGCTCCCCGGTTCGCCGCTCCCGGGCAGCGAGCTCCTGCTCGCGCCCGGCGAGTGCCTGGGCCAGCTCGTCGAGCTGGGCCGCCCGCTCCTCGTCGCGGGCGATGTCGGCGACATGGGCCTCGCGCCGGGCCACCTCGGCCTCGCGGCGCTCGAGCTCGGCGCGCAGGGTCTCGACGTCCTGCACCCGCTCGTCGCCGGCGGAGAGGTGCCGGCGGACGTCCTCCTCGCGGCGGAGCAGCTCGGTCTCCCGTCCTGCGAGCGCTTCCTCCCAGCCGGTAAGGCGTGCCTGCTCGTCGTTGAGCCGGCGCTGCTCGCCGGCGAGCTCGCCGCGGCGGGCGCTCAACTCCCGCTCGCCCGTGGCCAGTGCGACCTCGCGGGCCTGCAGTGCCTGCTCACGCTGTTCGGCTCGCGCGCGCGTGTGCCGCTCCTTGCCGTCGAGCTCCTGCTCGCGCCGGGAGAGCTTTTCCTCGCGCCGGCGCATCCTGTCCGCGAGCTCGTGGGCCTCCGAGCCCTCCTTGGCCGCGGCACGCGCGCGTTGCTGCAGCTCCCGCTCGCGCTCCTCGAGCTGCTCGCGGGCCCGGGCAATCCGCTCCTGCTCGGCACCAAGCTCCCCGGAGAGCTGGGACAGGCGCTTCCGCTCTGCGGCAACCTCCTCGGCGCTGCGGACGACGCGTCGCTCTCGCTCGCCGAGGTCACGCTCCGCTGCTTCGAAGCGGGATGCCCTCTCGCCCACCTCCGCGGCGAGGCGGGCACTGTCCTGATCCTCGAGCAGCCGCCGCTCGTAGGCCTCGACCTGCTCAGCAAGGGCGGCGCGCAGCTCGCGCTCCGCTGCCTGGGCCTCCCCGAGCGACCGGCGCAGCGCGGCCACCTCGTCCGTCCCGGCGGCAGTCGGCACGGGAACGACTCGGACGTCGACGTTGAAGGCGACGTCCGCCCGCTCGCCCGCGGCAGTCGCGGGCTCGTTCGCCGGCCCCGGCTCACCGCCCTGGCGCTTGCGGAGCTGCGCGCGCAGGCCGGTGCCGAAGCCGCGCTCGGTCTCGGTGGCGTCCTCGGGGCTGGGCGTCGGGTCGTCGGCCATCGGGCTCCCCGATTGCATCGGCGGCGTCGCACAGGCGCGGCATCCCTCGGACGGAGCGGATCCGGCTCGCGGCACGGCTTCCCGCCACGACGCGGGCGCCGCCGCAAGCCCGTAGGGGGGCGGCGGCGCCGGCTCGGCGCGGCTAGGAGGTGGTGATGCTGAGGAGGTCGGCCCCCGTCCAGAAGAGCGACGAGTCCGAGCGGGTGCAGCTGACGCGCACGTGGACGTCACCGGTTCCGGACGTCCCTGCGACGTAGTCGGCCGGCGATCCGGACGGCGTGAGCGTGATGCTCACGAGCCGGCTCGAGGCCGCACGGGTGTCGACAGCCGACCAGATGCCGGTCGCCCAGTTGTAGATCGACAGGCTCTGCGTGCAGGAGGCGGACGCTCGACCGACGTAGCGAATCGAAAGCGTCTTGAGCGCGTTCGACGCCGTCAGCACGCCATGCCACTCCGCCTTGCGCGCGAGCGTCGAGTTGTAGACGTCGTAGGTCAGCGCGTCGGCCGTGGCGAGCCGGGAGACCGTGCCGGTGCGGAGCGAGCCGGACGTGATCGTGACGGCCGCCGGATAGGCGTTCGCGGACGGGGTGGGCGGCGGAGCCGCGGCCTGGATGGTGACGGTGACCGCGGCCGACGGCGCGCCGAGGTTTCCGGCTGCGTCGTAGGCGCGGACGGTGTACGTGTAGGCGGTGCCGGCGGCGAGGCCCGAGTCGACGTGCGTCCGCGCCGTCGTCGTCGCGATCTGCAGCGCGCCGCGATACACGCGGTAGCCGGCGACTCCGACGTTGTCGGTCGCCGCGCCCCACGACAGCGAGACCTGCGAGCTGGACGTGGCCGTCCCCGTCAGGCCCGGCGGGATGCCCGGCGCCATCGTGTCGGACGCGGGAGGCGCCGCGATCGTCGTGGCCGAGGCGGTGGTGGACGCCGCGCCGAGATTGCCGGCGGCGTCGTAGGCGCGAACCGTGTAGCTGTAGGTCGTCGACGGGCTGAGCCCGGAGTCGACGTAGGAGCGCGAGGCTGTCGTCGCCACCTGCGTCCCGTTGCGGTAGACGCGATAGCCGGTGACGCCGACGTTGTCCGTCGCCGCGCCCCAGGCGAGGCTGATCTGGCTGCTCGACGCGGGAGTCGCCGTCAGGCTCGGCGTGCCGCTCGGCGCGGTGGTGTCGCCCGTCGGCGGCGGGGCCGTGGTGCCGGAGTCGTCGTAGGTGCCGAAGTTCTGCGCCCAGTAGATGGTCGAGCTGCCGGCCGCGCCGACCCCGATCACGCGATAGGACGCGTTCTCGATGTTGGCGCGGTGACCGGAGGAGTTGAGCCACGCCTGGACGACGGCGTCGGGCGTCGGGTAGCCGTAGGCGATGTTCTCGCCGGCGCCGCTCGAGTAGCCGCAGGCCTGAACCCGCTGGTACCAGGTCCGCGCAACGGGCGGGGCCGGGTCGTCGTGCTGCATGTACCGGTACTGCGCCATGTGGCGCGCCTTCCAGACCGCCGCGCCGGTCATGGTCGGCGAGACCTTGAGCGCGGCCAGCCCGAGCGTGGCGCGGTGCTGGTTCACGAGCGTGATGACCCGGTCCGCGTCGGCCTGGCGCTGGGCGGGCCACGCTGCCTCGGGCGTGCAGGTGCCGACGCCCGCGGCGGTCGCGTCGGGCGCCCCGCCGACGACCGGCGTCAGCGCGAGCGCGGCGGCGGCGAGCGCGGCCACGAGCGTGGCGCGCCGGACGCTGCGCGCGAGTGTGATGTGGTTCATCGGGAGACCCCTCTCTCTGTCCTGCCACGGGCTTCCCCGGGCCCGCGGCGGAGGCAGGGTAGGCCAGCTCGGGCGGGTTGGCAATAGGCCGGAGCGCCCCGACCTTCGGCTAGGCCACAGAGGGTGCTCTCCCCCATGCCGAGGGAGAGTCGAGCGACGCTGCTACTGCTCAAGGGCTGCGACGAGCGAGCGCCGCAGCTGCTCCATCCGGGTCGAGAGGCCGGTGTTCGAGTAGGCAGGCCACGTGTAGCCGGCCGCCTTTGCAACCGTCACCTTTCCGAAGATCGCCCTGAACGCCCGCCTGGTGGCCGCGTCGCCGAAGCGCTCGCGGTAGAGCGTCACCAGGTTGACGTCCTCGATGCCGTCCCGGATCTCCTCCAGGCGGATCGACGTGACCGGCGGGGCGGTCGGGTCGGAGAGCCCGTACCTGCCCGAGATCGGCGGGTAGATCAGACTGACGTCGCCGTTCGCGATCTGCCCCTTCGGCGTCTTCGACGACACGGGGTCGGTGTATGGATTGCGTGGCCCGGCCTTCGCCGCGTTGAGCACCCGGCCGTCCACCCAGCGGTTCAGATGCCAGGTGAGCCAGCCCGTGTTGCGCTCGTACGCGTTCCACAGCATCAGCAGACGGGGATCGGTGGGCGGGCCGTCGATCGCCAGCTGCGGGATCGACTGGTTGGGCATGAAGTACGTGTAGCTCCACACCTCCTTGCCGCGCGCGCGCAGCTTCTGCTGCAGGCGGTACGCGTCGAGAGAGCGGTCGATGCGGTACTGCCGCTCGAGCCCGGAGGTGTACTTGCCGTAGTAGCGGTGCGCGGCGATCAGCCAGGCGTCGAGGTCGTCGTCGCCGCCGTCCCACAGGTTCCTGTTCGTGTTCTTGACGCCCGGGAACGTGTGACAGGCGCGGTTGCCGAACTTCTTGCAGAGGCGCCGCGGCTTCGTGCGCTCGTAGGGGAAGGCGGTCGCGAAGGCCTTGACCCCGGGCGCGTGCTTGTGGATCAGCTTGTTGATCGCGGGGATGTCGCGCGTCTCGTGGACGTTGCCTGGCTCGTCCCAGACCCACAGGTAGCTGTTGGCGCCGACCCAGTCCCGCGAGCGCCAGTAGGAGCCGACGTTGCGCAGGAACGACTCGCCGCTCTTCGTCCAGTCGCGCTCGAGCGTGAACTTGTCGCCGCGGTTGGGCATCACCTTCGCCGGCCAGGTCTGCGCGTGGTAGGCGGCCGGGAAGTCCGGCGAGCGCCACCAGCAGGTCTGGCAGGAGCCGTCCGCGTAGACGCCGCGGCTGTCGGGCCGGCCGTAGTCCCAGCCGGTCGGCGAGATGTGATGCTCCGCGAGGAACGTGGTGAGGTTGCCGTAGAGGCGGAGCAGGGTGGCGCCGTTGTCGGACTGCGGGTCTCCGATCGGCGCCTCGCGCAGGTACCAGCCGGTGAGGAAGCCGCCGATCGCCTTGAAGGCGCGGCGGTCGGTGCGGGCGATCGCGTCCACGTTGGCGACGCGGAGCTCGAATGGATGGGTGGCGTACGGAGCGCCCGCCTCGTCGTCGATCACGACCTCGCCCTTGTAGGTGCCCGCAGGGGCGCCGCGGGGGACATCCACGAGGACGACGAAGCCGGCCCACTCGCCGGGCGTGGTCGCGAGCCCGGCGCCGGTCTGCGGCGGCAGCGGATCTGCGTAGCGGCCCGTGCCCAGACTGACGCCGGCCGACGGAGTCTTCACGTCCACGAAGCCGACGCGCAGGAAGCGAACCTTGCCGGTGAGCCAGGGATCCGAGCCGGCAGCGAGCCGGGCGCTGAGGCGGCTCCCGGGCGCACGGACGGCCAGCTGGAAGCCTTCGGTCTCGCCGCGAAGGGCGACGAGACTCGCTGCGAGCGGGTTGGAGGCGACGGGCGCCGTCGTGGGTGTGAACCGCTCGGTGAGGAGCAGCGCCCGCAGCTCAGCGGCCTGCGGGGCGGCGAAGCCGCTGGCCGCGACCGCGAGCGCGAGCAGCGCCACGATTCCCGCGAGGGTCCGGGCAGGGGTGAGGGTGGCCAGGCGACGCATCCGCGAGCACGATGTCGGCGGCGCGCGGGCACAGCTTGAGGCAGGTTTCCCCCATTCGGGGCAGGTTTGACGCCGTCTCCGGCGGAGCGAGCTCCGCCTGCGGCAGCCACGGCGCGCGCAGGCGCCTCAATCCAGGTGGCCGTTCACCCGTCGGCTGTTACCGCTCGGGCGCGCAGCCCTTGTCGTTGCCGAGGTACTCGTCCCAGAGGCGATTGAAGATCGCGTCCTGCACCGAGTCGTACGGCCCGAGCGCGGGCCCTTCCCACTGCAGATCCGGCGTGACCCCCGGGCCCATGACGGTGACGCGATGGCGCTCGCCGACCGCCGATGGGTAGATCTTCCCCTTGGGGCCTGGATAACCGGGCGGCGCCGGGAGCGGCACGAAGGTGAGGCAGAAGGCGCCGCTCGGCACACGCGTGACGACCGCCGAGGCGCGCTTCCAGCCGCGGCCCGCGGCCGAGTTGAACGTGTCGATGTAGAAGAACCGCGCGTACGGGTCGTACTCGGCGGCGTTCGGCGTCTTGTAGCCGCGAACCGCGACGCCCTTGTAGCGGAGTCGCCCGAAGACCCCTTGCCAGCGGCCGCCGAAGCTCCAGTTCGGGGACACGTCGAACTGGGCGAGCGGCCCGCTCCAGTGGGAGAGGTGCAGCTCGTACTTCATGTGCGCAGGCTTGAAGGCGGGCAATCCGCGCAGGGGCTGGATCCGCTGCCAGCTCTGCAGCGCCCAGTAGGAACCGTCCGGTGCCTTGCAGGCGGCGATCTGGTAGACCAGCTTGGGCCCGTCGTAGCGGCGGCAGCGGTTCGAGAAGTTCTTCCAGACGAGCCGCCGGTACTTCTTCCAGCCGCCCGAGTTGTCGACCGTGAACTGCACCTGCGGGATCGTGGGGTTGGGCTCGCGCGCGTTGATGGCGCCCCAGGCGAGCACGTAGCGCCGGGCGCCGGCCCCGTTCGTGTACGAGACGAGCGCCTCGCCCTTGCCGTTGACGGCGAGCTTGACCTTCTTGTGGTTCCAGTCCGCGAGCCGCTGGCTCGCCGTCGCCGTGGCCGGCGTCGCCGCCCAGACGAGCACGAGCGCTCCAGCCAGCACGACTCCCCGCAACCCCACCCGCACGGAGCCAGCGTAGCCCGGATTCGCCGCCGTGAAAAGAGGGTCAGCGCCTCTTGGCCGAGCTCTTCGCCTTCGCCTTCGCCTTCGCGTTGGTCTTGCGCTTGCCGCCGCCCCGGGCGGAGCGGGAGCCGCCGTTGGTGCTCCGCGACGTCGCCGTGCCCTTCGCGCCCGCAGCCTCGAGGCTCGCGCGCAGCGCTTCCATCAGGTCAACGGGCTCGGCGGGCTCCGGCTCGCGCTCGACGTGGACCTCCTCGCCCGAGCGCTTTGCCTTGATGATCTCGCAGAGCTGGTCGCGGTAGGTGTCCTCGTAACGCTCAGGCTCCCATGCGCCCCGGAACTTCTCGATCAGCTCCGTCGCCATCTCCAGCTCCCGCTTGTCGACCTTCGCTCCGCTCGGGGCGAGCTCGTCGGTGGGACGCACCTCGTCGGCGAAGTGCATCCGCTCGAGGGTGATGACACCCTCGCGGACGCGCAGGCAGGCGAGGTGCTGGCGGTCGCGCATGACGATCTTCGCGACCGCCACCAGCCCGGAGCTTTCGAGCGACTTGGCGAGCAGCGCGTAGACGCGCTCACCACCCTCCTCGGCGCCCAGGTAGTACGTCTTCTCGAAGAAGATCGGGTCGATCTCGTCGTACGGGACGAAGTCGGTGATGTCGATCGAGCGGCTGCCCTCGACCTCGGCGGCAGCGAAGTCCTCCTCGGACATGTAGACCCACTCGCCCTCTTCCCACTCGAACGCCTTGACGATCTCGTTGTCGGGGACGGGCTTGCCCTCGGCCTTGCAGACCTTCTCGTACCCGATGCGGCTGCCGTCGGGCTCGTGCACGTAGTGGAAGTGGAGGTCGTGGTCGCTGGTGGCGCTGTAGAGGCGCACCGGCACGTTGACCAGGCCGAACGAGACTGAGCCGGTCCAGAGCGCTCGCGGCATGAGGAGATCGTCCCCCCGAGGCACCGTCGCCAAACCGCGCGACGGCGGCCGTGCTGTACAAGCGCCTTGTGGACGTGAACGTCCTGACCGTCGCGATCGCCGCTCTGTTGACCGCGCTGGCCTGCGGCCTGGGCGCGCTGCCTTTCGCCGTGGCGGGTGCCGCCATCCGCGACCGGATCGGAGCCGCGGACGCGGCGGCGGCCGGGGCGATGCTGGCGGCGACTCTCGTGCTCGCCGCCGAGGGCTGGCAGCGCGGCCCGGGACGGCTCGCGGCCGGGGCAGCCCTCGGCGCGCTCTTCATCCTGTTCACCCAGCGTCGCCTCGCGGCCCACCACGACCTGCGGCTGGGAACGCTTCGCGGCGTGGCCGCGCGAACGGCGGTGACCATCGTGGCCGTCATGACGATGCACTCCGTCGCCGAGGGGGTCGGCGTCGGCGTCTCGTTCGGCGGCGGCGACGAGCTCGGCATCTTCATCACCGCCGCGATCGCCGTCCACAACATCCCGGAGGGGCTCGCAATCAGCCTCGTCCTGATCCCGCGCGGGACACGGGTGGTCACCGCAGCTGGCTGGAGCGTGTTCTCGAGCTTGCCGCAACCGGTGCTCGCCGTGCCGGCCTTCGTGTTCGTCGAGCAGTTCCGGGAGGCGCTGCCGGTTGGGCTCGGCTTCGCTGCGGGGGCGATGGCATGGATGGTGGCGGCCGAGCTCGTGCCCTCGGCGCGCCGCCAGGCGGGTGACAGCACCGTCGCGATCGCGCTCGTCGTGGCGTTCGCCGCCATGCTCGGGCTCCAAGCGCTGCTCGCGCAGCTCTGAGCCGAGTCTCAGTAGAGGAGCGCGGCGAGCCGTCGGCGATAGGCGAGCGTGGTGGCATGCTCGGGGCCGAGCAGCTCGAACACGGCCAGTGCGAGCCGGCGCAGCTCGTCGCGCCGCTCGGCGGTCGCAGCGGGAATGGCCGCCAGGAGGCCCTCCAGCGCCTGTTCGTGGTCGCCGGCGTCGAGCGCGGCGAGCAGCTCGGGCTCGGCACCGCTCTCGCGCAGACTCTCGAGCAGCTGCTCACCTTCGGTCGGCTGCGTCAGCGCGTCGAGGAAGGCCGCGACGGACTGGGGCGACTGCACGCCCACGAACTCGCTCACGACGCGGCCGTTCCGGAACGCCTTGACCGCGGGGATGCCGCGGATACCGTACTCGTCGGCGAGCGCCTGATTGGCGTCGACGTCGATCTTCGCCAGCTCGACCTGCCCGGCGCGCGCCTCCACCTCGCGCTCGAGCACGGGCCCGAGCATGCGGCAGGGGCCACACCACTCCGCCCAGAAGTCGACGACGACGGGCACCTCGGCGGAGCGCGCCACGACGGCGGTCGGGAATGTCTGCTCGGTAACGTCCACGGGATGGAGAACGCGCCCGTAGCGGCCGCTGTTCCCGATTCGATCCTGCCATGCGCCGACTCGCCTCCGTGACACTCCCGCGCCCAGACAGGGCGAGCTCGTGACCACGGCGCTCGTCGCCGTCCACCTGCTGTCTGCCGCCGTGTGGGTCGGGGGCACCGTCGCGCTGGTCTTCGTCGGCGTGCCGGTGGTGCGCATGCTCGAAGGCGACGAGCGGGCGCGCGCGATGCGGGCGCTCGGGCGGCGCTGGCGACCGATCGGCTGGAGCGCGATGGGCGTCGCCGTCGTCAGTGGGCTCGTGCTGGCGGGCATCGAGGAAGACGACGCGGGCCGCGGGTTCGAGGCGGTGCTCGGACTGAAGATGCTCGCGGTGGCGCTTCTCATCTCCGCCTCGCTCCTCCACGATTTCGTGCTCGGCCCGCGCGTGGCGGCGCAGATCCGAGCCGGCGAGCCGCCGACGCTGCGCCCCCGGCTCATTCGGGTCGGCTGGTTCGCGTTCTCGCTGACGGTCGCCGTGCCGGTCCTCGGCGTCGTGCTCGGCTCGCTCGCGTAGGGGCGCGGGCCCCGCAGCGATGTCCAGGGTCTGTCCCCCTGGGGACTGACCCGTCGTCAAAGCCCGCGTGGCCCGGTCGCGAGCTGCGAGCCACACGCGCCTTCCGCCGAGGACTGGCCGCCGCGGACACGCCGCGGGGACAGTCCCTCTGCGTGCGTTTCACGCCGCTCGCTCGAGGAATGGAAGCGTGTCTCGTCGCCCGACACGGAGGTGCTCCAATGCAGGACCAGCAGCACGACCCGACCCTGACTGCTCCACCTCGAGGGCAGGGGCAGGGATATGACGGCCAGATGCACCACGGGCCGCCGCCCCCCCACTGGGGCTTCCATCCCTACGGCGGCTACGGCAGAAGCCTGTTCCGCCCACAGCTCGTCGAGACGAAGCCGTTCTTCCTGACGAGCGAGTTCTTCGGAGCGCTCCTGGCGGTCGTCGCCATGGCGATTGCCGCCGCCTCCGCCGACAACTTCGATGCCCCGCTGTTCTGGGCCCTGACGTCGGGCATCGTCGCCTTCTACCTGCTCAGCCGCGGCATCGCGAAGTCCGGCACGAAGAGCCGGGCCGGGGATCCGCGCGAGGAGCTGATGCGGCGGGCCGCCGAGAAGGACTGACACCCAGCGCCGCCCCCGGGTCCGGGTCCGCGGGCCCGGGGGCGGCCGCCCCGGGCCGCCCCTGGCGGCTGCGACGCGCGAGCAGGTTCGGATCGCGTGCCGCCTGCGGATGCGCCGGCTCCCGCGTCGGTCGCGGCCCGTCGTCATCGGCGCTGGCGACGCCCGCCCGCCTAGGATGGAGCCGTGAGTGCAGGGACGGACACCTTCGGCGCGCGCTCGACGCTCGAGGTCGGCGGCCGCTCCTTCGAGATCTTCCGGCTCGAGGCGCTGCAGGAGCGCTACGACGTCGCGCGGCTCCCCTACACCCTGCGGATCCTGCTCGAGAACCTGCTCCGCAACGAGGACGGCGAGACCGTCACGCCGGAGACCGTCGAGGCCGTCGCGCGCTGGTCGGCCACCGCCGACCCGAGCGACGAGATCACCTTCAGCCCCTCGCGCGTGCTGCTGCAGGACTTCACGGGCGTGCCGGCGATCGTCGACCTGGCCGCCATGCGCGACGCCGTGCGCGACCTGGGCGGCGACCCGGCCCGGATCGACCCGCTCGTCCCGGCGGAGCTCGTCATCGACCACTCCGTGCAGGTGGACGAGTACGGCACCCGCCTGGCCATGCGACGCAACGCCGAGCTGGAGTTCCAGCGCAACCGCGAGCGCTACGCCTTTCTGCGCTGGGGCCAGCAGGCCTTCGACACCCTGAAGGTGGTTCCGCCGAACACCGGCATCTGCCACCAGGTGAACATCGAGTACCTCGCGCGCGTGGTCGAGGAGCGTGACGGCCGCGCCTTCCCCGACACGCTCCTCGGCACCGATTCGCACACGACGATGGTCAACGGCCTCGGCGTGCTCGGCTGGGGCGTCGGCGGCATCGAGGCGGAAGCCGCCATGCTCGGCGAGCCCGTCTCGATGCTCGTCCCGCAGGTCGTCGGCTTCAAGCTGACGGGGCGCCTGCCGGAAGGCTCGACCGCCACCGACCTCGTCCTGACGGTGACCCAGATCCTGCGCAACCTCGGCGTCGTCGGCAAGTTCGTCGAGTACTTCGGCCCCGGGCTCGCGGGCCTTGCCCTGGCGGACCGCGCCACGATCGGGAACATGTCGCCCGAGTACGGCGCCACGTGCGGCTTCTTCCCGGTCGACGAGATCACCCTCGACTATCTGGGCCTCACGGGCCGCACGCCCGAGCGGATCGCCCTCGTCGAGGCCTACTGCCGCGAGAACATGCTCTGGCACGAGCCCGACGAGCACCCGACCTACTCGCAGGTCGTCGAGCTCGACCTCGGCGACGTCGAGCCGAGCCTCGCCGGGCCTCGCCGCCCCCAGGATCGCGTGCCGCTCGCCGAGGCGAAGCAGTCCTTCTTCGCCGCGCTCGACACCTTCGGCGCGAGCTACGGCAACGGCACCCACGACCGCGCCGTTGCCGACACCTTCCCGGCCAGTGACCCGACCGCCGAGCAGCAGCCGGGCCCGCACGAGATCGAGGAGCCGGCGCCGATCGCCGGCCGGTCGCGACCGCGTCGCCCGTCGGCCGGGGTCGAGGTGACGCTCGACGGCGAGACGTTCGAGCTCGCCCACGGCGCCGTCGTCATCGCAGCGATCACGAGCTGCACGAACACGTCCAACCCGCAGGTCATGCTCGGCGCCGGCCTGCTCGCCAAGAAGGCGGTCGAGCGCGGCCTCGCCCGCAAGCCGTGGGTGAAGTCGAGCCTCGCCCCCGGCTCGAAGGTCGTGACCGAGTACTACGAGCGCGCGGGACTGACGCCCTACCTGGAGCAGCTCGGCTTCCACACCGTCGGCTACGGCTGCACGACCTGCATCGGCAACTCCGGGCCCGCTGCCCGAGCCGATCTCGAAGGCGATCGAGGACGCCGATCTCGTCGTCTGCTCGGTGCTCTCCGGGAACCGCAACTTCGAGGCGCGCATCCACCCCGAGGTGAAGGCGAACTACCTCGCCTCGCCGCCGCTCGTGGTCGCCTATGCGCTCGCCGGGCGGATGGACCTCGACCTGCTGACGGAGCCGATCGGCCAGGACGACGTCCGGCGCCGACGTCTTCCTGCGCGACATCTGGCCGACCTCGCAGGAGATCCAGGCGGCGATCGCCGGGTCGGTCAAGGGAGAGATGTTCGAGCGCACCTATGCCGACGTCTACACGGGCGACGACGAGTGGCGCGAGCTCGACATCCCCTCGGGCGATCTCTACGCCTGGGACGAGGACGTCCACCTACGTGCGCCGGCCGCCGTACTTCGAGGGCATGTCGCGCGAGCCGGCCGCCGTCGATCCCGTGCGAGGCGCCCGCTGCCTCGTCTGGCTCGGCGACTCGGTCACGACCGACCACATCTCCCCGGCCGGCTCGATCCGCCCGGACAGCCCGGCCGGTCGCTACCTCACCGAGCACGGGATCGAGCGCCGCGACTTCAACTCGTACGGATCGCGGCGCGGCAACCACGAGGTGATGGTGCGCGGCACGTTCGCCAACGTGCGGCTCCGGAACATGCTCGTGCCGGGCAGCGAAGGGACGTGGACGGTGCACGTGCCGTCGGGCGAGGAGATGACGATCTTCGAGGCCTCGGAGCGCTACCTGGCGGACGGCACGCCGACGGTCGTGCTCGCAGGCAAGGAGTACGGCTCCGGCTCGTCGCGCGACTGGGCGGCGAAGGGGCCGAACCTGCTCGGCGTCCGCGCCGTGCTGGCCGAGTCGTACGAGCGGATCCACCGGACGAACCTGCTGATGATGGGCGTGCTGCCGCTCGAGTTCCCTGCCGGGCAGAGCGCGGAGTCGCTCGGTCTCACCGGCCGCGAGCGGTTCGACGTGGAGGCACCCGCAGGTCACGGCGGTAGCGTCCGCGTGACCGCCACTTCCCCCGAGGGCGAGCCCGTCTCGTTCGATGCTCGCGTGCGCATCGACACCGCCCGCGAGTACGAGTACTTCCGGAGCGGCGGCATCCTCCTCCACGCCGTCCGGCTGGCGCTCACAGCGGTGTAGCGAGCCTTAACCCGGACGCAACACGCGCTGCTTGCAGCCAGTGCCGCCGACGCTACGGTGCGAGTGATGAGCAAGGGAGGCCGCCTCCGGGAGCAGCGCCGTATGCGGGCGCCGCAGGCGCGCAGCCGCCGGCGAGGCGGCGTCCCGACGGTCGGCGGGGGCCCCTCACGCGCGCCTCCTCTACGGTGGCGTCGCGGCCGCCGCCGCGCTGATCGCGGCGATCCTGGTCGGGGTCAGCATGCTGGGCTCGGACGACACCAGCGCCCCCCGAGCGTCCGTCCCCGTCTCCGGCGCGGAGACAACACGCCTCCTGCGTGGCATCCCGCAGAGCGGACACGTCTCGGCGATCCTGACGCTCCCGTGACGCTCGTCGAGTACGCGGACCTGCAGTGCCCGTTCTGCGCCCGCTTCGCGACCGACACCTTCCCCGAGCTCGTCCGGGACTACGTCCGTCCAGGCAAGGTGCGGATCGAGTTCCGCGGCCTCGACTTCCTCGGCGAGGACTCCGTACGCGGGCTGCGCTTCGCGCTCGCGGCCGCGCAGCAGGACCGGCTCTTCCACGTCACGCACCTTCTGTTTCTGAGCCAGGGCGAGGAGAACAGCGGCTGGCTCACAGACGACCTGCTTGCCTCGGTCGGCCGCGCCACGCCGCAGCTCGACGTCGAGCAGGCGCTTGCGGCCCGCGACGAGGCAGCGGTCGACTCCGCCCGCGAGCAGGCCGCGGCGAGCGCGGACGAGCTCGGCGTGCGATCGACGCCGTCATTCTTCGCCGGTCCGACCGGCGGCACGCTGGAGCGCCTGGAGCTGACCAGCCTCGACGCGGCGGCGATCCGCCCGGCGCTCGACCGCCTGCTGCAACGGTGAGCGACACGACGCTGCGCGCCGCCGTGGCCGCCCTCGCGTCCGCGGGCGCGCTGATCGCGGGCTACCTCCTGGTCGAGCGCTGGACCGGCGGCACGATCGCGTGCTCGACCGGCGGCTGCGAGACGGTGCAAGAGTCGGAGTACGCCACTCTCGCGGGCGTGCCGGTCGCCTTGCTCGGGCTGTTCGCGTACGCGGCGATCCTCGTCACGGCGATCGGCGTCACCGAGCTCGCGCGCGCGGCCGGCGCAGCGGTCGCGCTCGGCGGCGTGGCTTTCAGCGCCTATCTCGTGTACGTGCAGGCGGCGCTGATCGAGGCTTTCTGCCAGTGGTGCCTTGCGAGCGACGCGATCATGGCCCTCCTCGCCGTGGCGACCACGCTGCGACTCTCCCGTCCCCAGCCCGCCGGGCCCGGCTAGAGCTCGCCGGGCGGCGCGAAGCGGTAGAAGACGCGGCCGATCTTCCCGAGCAGGCCGGGGACGAAGTCCTCGAGCGCGCGCGCGTTCTCGAGCCCGCCCGCGCTGACCGGCTCGTAGCCGGCGTCGCGGATCAGCTGCTCGGCCAGCTCGCGGGCCTCGTCGTCGGCGACGTACAGGCACGCCGGCCTCGTGCCCTGCTCGTCGATCTGGTCGTAGAGGGCGGCGAAGTTCGCGTTGAGCGCCTTCGCGACGGGGCCGCCCGTGGCCTCCTTGACCTGGTGCGCAAGCGAATCGTGGCCGGTCGTGCGCTCGCCGAAGATGTTGGTGGCGTCGATCGCAGGCTTCCCTGCCAGCCCGGTCACCCGCTCGAGCGCCTCCGCGATCGACCCGCCGGGCACCGCGACGAGCACGACGTCGGCGTCGGAGACGTCGCCGCCCTCGCGTCCGAGCGTCGTCACCTCGTGGCCGGCCCGCTCCCAGCGCCGGGCCAGGCCGCCGCCGATGTTGCCCCTGCCGATCGCGGCGATCCTCACGACCGCCCCAACGCGACCTCTGCGCGCGCTATTCCCGGGAGCCACGACGGCGTGTCGTGCAGGCCGGGCCCGGAGCTGACCCGGACGGTCGTCGACGTCGCCAGCTCGGTCACGAAGATCTGCGGCGTCCCCTCCCGGTCGCTCGCATAGGCAATGCGCGAGCTGTCGGGCGACCAGGCCGGGTGGTAGTCGTTCCAGGGCCCGCTCGACACCGGCTGCACGTTGCCGTCGGCGAGCCGGAGCATGAGCACGCGTGCTCCCGCCGCCGTCATGCGGTAGAAGGCGAGCGCGGCGCCGTTCGGCGACCAGCTGGGTGCCCCCTCCGGCGAGCGCGAGGTCGTCAGCCGCCGCTCGTCCGAGCCGTCCGCGGTCATCAGGTACAGCTCCCAGTTGCCGTCGCGCACCGAGGCGAAGGCGATGCGCGTGCCGTCGCTCGACCACGCGGCCTCCTGGTCGGGGCGGGGCGCATCGGTCAGCCGGTTGAGGCCGCTGCCGTCGACCCGGATCGAGTACACGTCCTGGTTGCCGTCCACCGTGCGCGTGAAGGCGATCGCCCCGCCGTCCGGCGACCAGGTCGGGTCGGCGTCGCCGGGGGTCGCCGTCAGGGAGACGGGCGCGCTGCCGTCGGCGGCCGCGACCACGATGCCGGCCGGGCCGGTGTAGGCGAGGCGCGTGCCGTCCGGCGACAGGGCGGGGTCGGCCAGAGCGGGCCCGGCGGCCAGCTCGCGCTGACCGCTGCCATCCGCGCCGACCGTCTCGAGCCGGTCGCCGTCGACGAACGCCGTGGTGAAGAGGAGCTGGGCAGCCGCCCCGTCCGCAGCGGCCCCGGGCCCTGCCGCAGCGACCCCCGCCGCCAGAGCCGCCGCCGTCGCGAGTGCGACGACGCCCTTCATCGCCTCACCCGCACGAGCCGGTGTGCGCGCCACGCCGCCCGCACAGCGGCACGACCGAGACGTAGGCGGCGCGGGCGATCAGCGCGCGTCGACCACAGGTACGCGTCCCCACGCGGCGGCAGCTGGAGCGGCAGCGGCTTGCCGTGGCCACGCTGCCGGCCCGGCTCGAACCCGCGGTCGCGATGCGCCGTCGAGGGCAGCTCGACCAGAACGCGGCTGTCCGCCGAGGTCGTGCCGAGGACGAGGTGCTGCGCCGAGCTCGTCCGGCGCACGTAGACGAGCCGGCCCGCGAGAAGCGACGGGTTCGACAGCTCGTGGAAGCGGCTCCGGCGGATGGTGCGTGGGGCTCCGCCCGGAAGCCGGACCAGGTCGATGCGGCTCTGACGTGGCGACGTCACCGAGTACGCCAGCAAGTCGCCGTCGAGCGCCGGCCGGCTCAGACCTGCGTCACGTCCGGGCGAGACGACGACGCGCTCGGCGCCACCGCCCACTGGCCGGACGACGATCCAGTCGCCGCGACTGCCGCCCGTCCGGACGGCGAGCCAGCGGTCCGAGATCGCGAGCGCGTTCGCCCCCGGCACCTCGACCTGCTCGACCTCGAGGAGATCCGCGCGGCGGACGATCCGGATCACGTCACCCTCGCGCCAGGCGAGCAAGCTGCCACCGAGCGCCGGATCGCGCCCGGGCAGCGGCGAGCGGACGACGCCGAGATGGTGCGCCGTATGCCCGGTTCGCAGGGAGCGGTCAGCCCGCAGCACCCCTCCGGCGGCCCCGTCCCAGGCCAGCGCACCGTCGACCGCGCTCGGGTCCACGGCCGCCCGCTCGGTGACGGCCGCACCCGCGTCGCCCGCCACGAGCACCGTCGCGCACGCCGCGAGCGCGAGCCCGTCGGCAATCCGGAAGCTGCGGAGGATCACGGGCTGCTCCGCCATCAGCTGGAGCCCCCGGCTCGCCCCCCGGGCCGCGCCGGGCGCGAGCGCCGCGATCGGAAGCGCCCGGGCGAGCCCGAAGGCGACGCCGACGAGCACGCCGAGCTCCACGTCTCCCAGCCCGAGGCAGACGAGCGCGAGCGCCCAGAGCGCGAGCGTCAGCACGAAGGTCGCGAAACCGGCGCCGAGCAGCACGCCGTAGGCGCCCGCGGCGAGCGGAAGCGGCCAGAAGCGGCGCCAGGCCTCCGGCACCTGCCGGCGGATCTGCGGCACGATGCGGACGCCGCGCACCTCGCCCAGCGCCGCGGCCGCAGCCACGACCGCGAGGACGATCACCGCGGCGCGCAGCCCCGCACCCGGCAGCCATGACCCGAGCAGCGACAGCCCGCCGAAGGTCAGCACGCCGCCCGCGGCGGCCCCGGCGGTGAAGAGCAGGAGCGAGAGGACGAGCGGCAGGCGCCCGCGCGCCGCGGCGATCGTCTCCACCATCGAGAAGCCGCACGGCGACCAGGCGCCGGTCAGCCCGGCGAGCGCGGCGGTCACGACCAGCGCGGCGGCTAGCATGGCACCTTCGTGTCGTAGTAGAGGACGCAGAACACGCGCCGCCCGCCGTAGCAGTAGCCGGGCAGCGAGCCGTCGCCGTTGATCCGCCGGCGGCTGTACGAGCAGCAGTCGACGAGCTTGCGCACGCGGCCGCCGCAGCAGCGGTACCAGGCGCCGTCGATCCAGGTCTTCACCCGGAAGCGCTCCTGCACGCCGTGCAAGCAGACGTTTCGTGCGTGGCGCCGGTGGCAGCGGGAGACCGTCGGGATCGAGCAGCGGCCGTCCCGACTCGTCGACCGGGCGCCCGCTCGCGTCCACCCGGCGGCCGAGGTTGTCGACAGGCCGGCCGTCCCTGGCCCGCAGCGGCAGGCCCCGCGCGGTCGATCCGGGGCAACCCGGTCGGATGCGGGCAGCCGTCGGTCGTGTAGATGTGGCCGCAGAAGTGGTAGGCGTCGGCATCGCCCGGCTTGACCGCGGCGGCGACGAGCCCGCCGCCGGCGACGGCCAGCAGAGCCTTGCCGACGCGGTCGAGAAAGCCGCGCCGCGAGGTCGTCCGGGCGAGGACGTCGCTGAGCCCGCCCTCGTCAGGCACCCACGACCGCCGGCTCGCGCCGCTCGGCTGCCGCGAGGACGCTCTCGAGCTGGGCGAAGCTGTTGAACGTCCCCTTCGCGCGCACGGTCCCCTCCAGACCGAGCGCCACCGCGTACGGGCTGCCGGGGATCTCGAGCTCCTGCCAGACGTCCTGGTCGCGCACCTCGTCGAAGACGTGCACGGCGACGAGCGGGTCGTGCGCGAGGGCGCGCACCGCCGGCGTCAGCGAGCGGCAGAGGTGGCAGCTCTCGGAGGAGAAGACGGCGAGCGCGAAGCGTGCCCCGGCGCGCGGGGCGAAGCGCTCGATCACGCTGGTCTGCCGCCCGATCGCAGGCCCCTCCGACTCCAGCTCGAGCGCCGACTGCGGCGGCAGTTGAAGGCGCAGCACGCCGATCTCGCGGGCGAGCGCCAGCACGAGCAGTGTCAGCCCGGCGACCGCACCCAGTGCGACGCCGAGGCCAACGCCGAGCCAGGCGTCGGTCGAGAGCGACAGCTCGGAGAGGAACGGCGCGCCGGCGAAGCCTGCCGCCAACAGGGCGTTGCGTCCGGCCGCCCACCAGCCGATGCGTCCGCGCGCTCCGAAGCAGGGACACGGCGCGCCTCCTCGTCCGTGCAGCAGCGCCGAGACGACGACGAGCGCGAAGCCTGCGAGCAGCGCGGCGGCGGCGAAGGCGGCGGCCGCTGAGCCGAGCACGACCGCGGCCGCGAGGGCGAGCTCGAGGGCGGCTGCCGCGGCGACTACCGGCGTCAGGAGCCCTGCGGGCAGCGAGACGAGGGCGGGCAGCGCGGCTGCGGCCTCTCGCGGGCGCGCGAGCTTCGCGGCGCCGGCGGCGCCGAGCAGTGCAGCAAGGACGAGTCTGACCCCAACCTCGGCGAGCGCCACGAGCGGCCAGCATAGGCGGAACACCCGACGGGCTCACAGACGGCTAGCGCAAGTCGGCGGACTCCGCGTCGGCGCCCTGGAGGCCGATCGGCGGCACGAAGCGCTCGTCGGTGAGCGCGAGGCCGGCGATCGAGAGACCCGCCCCGCAGACGGCGATCGTCATCACCGCGAACCCCGGGCGGGAGACCTCGAAGAAGTCGCGGGCCGGCGGGAACGAGAGCACGATCAGGTAGAAGACCGCCAGTCCCAGGCACATGAGCAGCACGGCGGCGCCGCGCTTCAGGCCGGACGCCTCGAGCGCGAGGATGAGGTAGAGGCCGACGAGGACGAGCACGGTCGTGGCGACGGTCCGCGACTGCGTCAGGCTCAGGTTGACGACGTTCAGCGCGAAGAGGTAGCTCGCCAGCACTCCCAGGCCGGCCGCTGCCCCTGCCGGAACAGCGAAGCGCGCGACCTCGCGCAGGAAGCCGCCCGTGTGGAAGGCGCCGCCGCTCGGGGCGAGCGCGAGGAAGAACGCCGGGATGCCGATCGTGACCGTGGCGGCCAGCGTCAGGTGGCGCGGCAGCAGCGGGTAGGCAATCGGCGTCAACCCCACGGAGAGAATCAGTACGACGGCGAAGACCGACTTGGTCACGAAGAGCTTCGCGACGCGCTGCAGGTTGCGGAAGACCAGCCGGCCTTGCTCGACCATCTGCGGTACCGCGGCGAACTCGCTGCGAACCAGCACCACGTCGGCCACGCTGCGCGCCATCTGCGCGCCGCTTCCCTGCGCGATCGCGAGCCGCGCCGCCTTCAGCGCCGGTACGTCGTTGACGCCGTCACCGACCATGGCGACGTAGCGTCCGGAGTCCCGCAGCGCCTCGATCACGCGCCGCTTCCCCTCCGGCGTGATGCGGCCGATGACCGTCGCCCCGTCGACGAGGGCGCGGAGCTCGGCCGGATCGGCCGGCAGCGAGTCGCCGTCGAGGGGCTCGCCGGCCATCGGCACGCCCGCGTCGGCCGCAATCGCCGCGACCGTCGCAGGGCGGTCGCCGGAGAGCACCTTCAGCTGCACGCCCTGCTCGAGGAAGAAGCGGACCGTGCGCTCGGCATCCGGGCGCAGCCGCTCGGCGAGGACGACCAGGCCGCGCAGCCGCAACCCGTCGGGCGGCCCGGCGGCGGGGTCGATCCCGTCGAGCGGCGCCGTGGTGGTCGCGAGCCCGACCACCCGCCGGCCACGCTCGGCCTCGTAGGCGACGCGCCCTGCCAGCGCGCCGAGCGGCAGCCGCTCCGGCGCGCCGAGCACATAGGTGGTGCCGGCGAGGCGGACGCCGCTCCAGCGGTAGCGCGACGAGAAGGGCACGCGCTCCTCCGGCTCCTCCGCGGGCGCCGCGAACGTCTCCGCGAGCGCCTCGAGCGTCGAGTTGGCGGTGGGGAACGAGGCGGCGAAGCGAGCCAGCGAGCTCGTCAGCTCCGCCTGGTCGGCCCCGTCGGCAGCGACGACGTCGGTGACGCGCAAACGCGGCTCGGTCAGCGTCCCGGTCTTGTCGAGGCAGAGCACGTCCACGGACGCGAGCGACTCGATCGCGTTCAGCTGCTGTGCGAGTGCCCCCTTGCGCGCCATCGCGAGCGCGGCGACGGCGAAGGTCAGGCTGGTCAGCAGAATCAGCCCCTCCGGGACGAGCGTGACGCCGGCCGCGACCGAGGTCGAGGTCGCCTCGCCGAGCGACGAGTCGCGCTCCCAGAGCGCGTACCCCAGGATCGCGGCGAGCGGCACGAGCACGCCGACCGTGGTGAAGAGCAGGCGGTCGAGCGACCGCTCGAGCGGCGAGCGCGGATGCCGAAACTCGCGGGCCTCGCCGGCCACGCGCTCCGCGTAGCTCTGCGGGCCGACGGCCGTGACGACGTAGGCGCCTTCTCCCTCCACCGCGAACGACCCCGAGCGCACCTCCTCGCCGCTGCGCCGCGTCACCGGCTCCGCCTCGCCGGTGAGGATCGCCTCGTCGAGCCGCAGCCCGGCCGCCTCGACCACCCGTCCGTCGGCGACGACCTGGTCGCCCGCGTGCAAGCGGACGAGGTCGTCGACGAGCACCTCGTCGACGCCCACCGACCTGGTCTGGCCGTCGCGGACGACGCGTGCGGTCGGGCTGATCAGCGCGGCCAGCCGGTCGAGCTCGTTCTTGGCGCGCAACTCCTGCGCGATGCCGATGCCCGCGTTGACGACGAGGATGACGAGGAACATCGCGTCCTGCAGCTCGCCGAACGCGAGCGTCATCACCCCGAAGACGAGCAGGACGAGGTTGAAGACGGTCAGGACGTTGGCGCGAACGATGCTGCGGAGGGAGCGGCTGGACGCCGGCGGCTCAGGCGCAGGGCGGGCGGCGAGCCTGCGCCGCGCCTCCTCCTCGGAGAGCCCCGCCTGCTGCTCCTCGGTGTCCATCGGTGCGAGGCTAGCCCAGGGGGCCCTCGCACCCTGCCGCAGCGCTCGGGAAGAACCCGCAGCAGGTCGGCGGGGAAGTACGAGCGGATCTGCGGCGAAGGCATGGCGTCGGCCTGGCGCGACCCCCATACCGTCGGGGGGAATCCACTCGAACGAGGAGACGGACATGGCTTCGTACCCGGCGCCCAGGAGCTACTCGCATCGCGAGACCGACTCGGGCGCGTTCTTCAAGGCCGCGGCGCTCTTGCTCGGCCTCCTGGTGGGCGTCCTCGGCGCAACCGCGATCCTCCTCTGGGTGGACGCCCGCGGCGAGCCGACGTCTGCGGCCGAGGCGGGCCAGCCCGCAGCGACCCAGGCCGCCGGCCAGGGCCACGAATCGAACGTGGCGCTGCCGCTGAACAGCTTCGCCGGCGTCGTGCCGGAGAACGCCGAGGCGCTCGCCCAGGCTCACACGGCCGTCGACGCCACACTGCCGCCGCTCCAGCCCGGCGTGGTCAAGGTGCAGATGACCCTCAAGGACATGGTCGTCGAGATCGCGCCCGGCGTCCGGTACACCACCTGGGCGTTCGACGGTCACGGCGCACCGGGGCCCGTCGTGCACGTCCGGCAGGGTCAGACGGTGGAGATGACGCTGACGAACGGCGGCGCCATCCCCCACTCGATCGACTTCCATGCGGCCCGCATCGCACCGAACGTCGCCTTCAGAGACGTTGCGCCGGGCGAGTCCTTCACGTTCCGCTTCACAGCGAACGACCCGGGTGTCTTCATGTACCACTGCGGCACGAAGCCGGTGCTGGCGCACATCGCGAACGGGATGTACGGCGCGATCGTCGTCCAGCCGCGGGCCGCGCTGCCGCCCGCCGACAACGAGTACGTGCTCGTGGCGAGCGAGTGGTACATGAACGGCGACGGCATCGACGAGCCGGCGGGCCTCGACATGGGCAAGGCTCGCGGCACGCGGCCGGACTGGACGACGTTCAACGGCTACGCGAACCAGTACGTCACGCATCCGCTGACGGCGAAGCCCGGCGAGACGACTCGCTTCTGGGTCGTCGCAGCGGGGCCGACCCTCGACACGAACTTCCACGTCGTCGGCACGATCTTCGACCGCGCCTGGGTGAACGGAGACATGAGCTCCTTCCAGCAGGGCGTGCAGACGGTGCTGGTGCCGGCCGGAGGCGGGGCGGTCTTCGACGTGAAGATCGACGAGCCGGGGCTCTACCCCTTCGTGTCACACGCGTTCGCGCACGTCGACCTCGGCCAGGTCGGGCTGCTGAAGGTCGGGAGCCCGAAGGGCGCCGGCGGGCACTGACAGGTGGGAAAGGGGGCAGCCCGTCCGGGCACGCTCGGGGCCAGTCGCTCGAGCGTGCCCGGCTCGGGCGGCGGTGGCGGAGGGTGACCGACTGTCGGCGCCGGACACGCCTCAGGGACTGTCCCTCGGGCCTGTCCGGCGCGGACGCGTCTACCTGACCAGCGTGCCGTTCGGCCGCACCACGAGCCAGAGGCCGCCGAACTGGTCGACGTTCTGGCAGCGGATGCGTCCGGGCGGGTCGCCGACGTAGTAGTAGAGCGGGTTGCCGGCGTACGTCACCTGGCGCCTGCCGTCGGCCCGTCTGACGGTTCCGAGCAGACGCTGCTTGATGCCGGTGCCGGCGCGGAGCTTGCCGGCGGCGTAGAGCGGGGGCCAGGCCACCGCGCACTCGCCCGAGCAGGCGCTCGCACCGCGCGGATCCGCCGTGAAGGCGTAGAGGGCACGGCCGCGTCCGTCCCAGATCACCCGGCCGAACGCCGACCGGTGCACGGTCAGCGTGGGTCGCGGCTTTGCCTTCGCAGGCGCATCGGGCCCGGCCACGGCCAGCGAGGGTGCGCCCGTGAGCGCTGCGAGGGCCACGAGCGTGAGCGTGAGGATCTTCATGTGGCTGCCGTCGCCCCTGGCTCCCGCGCGTTACACGCCGTCACGGGATGCGGTTGAACCACAGCAGCGACAGCCCCGCTGCCATCAGCGCCAGGGCGGCGGCCGCGATCAGGAACGCCCAGGTGATCTCCGTCTCGCCCGGCTCCTGCGCGAGCAGCGAGCCGAGATCGTCGTAGGCGGCCTCCAGCGCTGCGCTCGAGGGAGCGTCGAAGTACTTGCCGTCCGTCTGCTCCGCGATCTGGCGGAGCGTGTCGCGGTCCGGCGGCACCGGGATCTGGCGGCCGAAGCCGAGGTCGAGCACGCCGGCCTGCGTGCCGAGCGCGATCGTGAAGACGGGGATGCCGAGCTCGCGCGCCCGGGCGGCACCGTCGAGCGGCTGCAGGTCGCCGACGGTCTGGAAGCCGTCCGACAGGAAGAGCACGGCGGCCGGCTCCGAGTCACCGTCGGCGATCGGAGCGGCCGAGCCGAAGCTCGCGAGCCGCCGCTCCGGCCGCCGTCCGACCGCGTCGCGGGCCAGCTCGGCCGCGCGCGCGACGGCGTCGCCGATGGCAGTTCCCCGCTGCGGCGTCAGGTAGGTCAGGGCGCTGCGGACGAGCTCGCGGTCGCGCGTTACCGGTGCCGCCACCTGGGCATCGCCGGCGAAGGCGACCATGCCGACGCGGAACTTCGGCGGCAGCTGGTCGAGGAAGCTCCCGACCGCGCGCTGCGCCGCTTCCAGCCGGGTCGGCCGCACGTCGTCGGCCAGCATCGAGCCCGAGGTGTCGATGGCGAGGACGATCGTCGCCTGCTCGCGATCGACCATGACCTCCGCCTGCGGGCGGGCGAGTGCGACGCCGAGTGCGGCCAGCGACAGCAGGAAGAGCACCGGCGGCACCCAGCGGCGCCAGGCCCCGGACCGGTCGATCACCGAGGCGAGCACGTCCAGGTTGGAGAAGGCCACGGCATAGCGGGACGGCCGCCGCTGCGCCCAGAGCCACGCCGCGGCCGCCAGGGGCACGACCAGGAGGGCGAGCAGCGCCAGCGGCCAGGTGAAGCTCATGCGGGACCTCGCGCGCAGAGCAGGTGCAGCTGCACCTCGACGCGGGTCGCGCGCGGCACCCCTGCCCGCCGTGCGACCAGGCGCACCCGGGCTCCGGCGCGCGTCCGCGACACCGGGACGCCGCCGAGCGTCACCGATCCGGGACGGGCCTTCGTCCGGAACGCGACCGCATGGGACACGCCCACGAGGCGCTCGCCGCGTGCGCAGCCGGCGACCAGAGATGCCGTCGAGCCCCTCAGCCGCAGCGTGCGCACGCGCCGAAGCGGCGGCTTCGCAGCAGCCTGCGCGACCGGCTCGTACCCGACGGTCGAGCGGCGGCCGCCGCCGTTCAGCGGCACGCAGCCGGCGAGCGGCCGGAAGGTCGTCACGCGGCTCCGCGTCCAGGTGGCCACGAAGACCACGCGCCGCTCGGTCGAGATGCCCGGGTTGACCGGGCTCCCGAGCTTGCCGAGAAAGCTGACGTCGAGTGCCGGATCGCCGAGGACGGCGTCGAGGCCACCGACCACGGTGCGACGCGGACAGCTGAGCTGGTAGTGCACCGTGCGGGCGCCACCGGGCGGCGCTGCGGGAATCGCCACCCAGGGGCCGGGCACGCTGATGCACACGTCGAGGCCGCGACACTCGTCGCTCGCCCGAGCGACGCCTGGCCCGGCGAGCGACGCGGCGACCGCGAGCGCGCCGAGCAGGAGGCTCTTCGTCCCACGCCGCCCCGCCTTCACGGGAGCCTCCGCAGGATTCCGGCCGACAGGGCGCCTGCCGCCAGCAGCAGGATCATGCCGGCGCCGGCGAAGGCAACGGTGATCTCCGCGTCTTTGTCGCGCTTGGCGAGCCGCGTGCCGAGCTCCTGGTAGACCTGCTTCAGCTGCTCGGCGTCGACCGCGGCGAAGTGCTTGCCGCCGCTGGCGCGGGCGATCTGCTGCAGCGTCGCCGGCTCCGGCGGTACCCGGATGCGCTCCGTGTAGCCGCCGGTCAGCTCGCGCTCGACGACCCCGTCGGGAGTGCCGACGACGACCGTGTAGATGGGCACGCCGGCGACGCGCGCGCGTCGGGCTGCCTGGGCGGGCGTGACGTCGCCCTGGGTCTGAGCGCCGTCCGAGATGAGCAGGATCGACGCGGGAGGCACGTCCGACCCCTCCTCAGGGAGCACGGCGGCGATCGCCCGCAGCGCCAGCAGGATCGCCTCGCTGAGCGCGGTGCCCTCGCCGGGGCGCACTTCGTCGAGGGCTGCCGGGACGGCGTCGCGGTCGTCCGTCGGCGGCATGACCAGGTTGGCGCGCGTTCCGAACGTGACGGCTCCGACGCGAACCGTGTCGGGGATGGTCGCGAGAAACGTGTCGGCGGCTGCACGGGCCGCGTCGAGCCTCGTCGGCTGGACATCCGTGGCGGTCATCGAGCGTGAGATGTCGACGGCGAGGATCACGGTGGCCTGCTCGTCCGTCACGGTGAGGGTCGCGTGCGGACGCGCGAAGCCGGTGACGAGCAGCGCAATGCCGGCGAGGAGCACCGCCATCGGCACGTGCCGCAGCTTGCCCGGCGCGCGGGCGACCAGGTTTGGCATCAGCGCCGGGGCGGCGAAGCGCGCCTGCCGCTTGCCACGGCGCCGGTCGACCAGGACATAGGCGGCGGCCGCCAGCGGCACGACCGCGAGGGCGGCGAGCGCGAGCGGCCAGTCGAACCTCATCGCCGTCCCCGCCCACGGCGCAGGAAGGGAACGAGCGTGCGCAGCCAGTCGCCCGAGGTCGAGAGCACGACGTGGCGCAGCCCGAGCCGGGCGAGCTCGCCGGCCAGCAGCGCTCGCTCGGCGGCGGCGGCCTCGGCGAACCGGGCTCGCAGCCGCTCGCTGCGAGTGTCGACCCGCAGGCGCCGGCCCGTCTCCGGGTCAACGAGCCACAGCTCGCCGACGTTCGGCAGCTCCTGCTCGCGTGGATCGCGGATCTCGATCGCGAGCACGTCGTGGCCGCGCGCGAGCTCGAGCAGCGGCCGGCGCCAGTCGCCCGCGCCGCGAAAGTCCGAGACGACGGCGATCACCGAGCGCTGACGCGCCGCGGCGGCCGCGCGGCGGAAGGCCTCCGTGAACGAGGTGGTGCCGGTCTCGGCGGGCGCGCCCTCGCGCAGGGCCGTGAGCAGCCCGATCAGGCCGGTCCTCCCCTGGCGTGGCGGCAGCAGCTTCGGATCCTCGCTGCCGAAGGTGAGGACGCCCAGCCGGTTGCCGCGACGCGTGGCCACGTGTCCCACTGCCAGCGCCACGCCCTCGGCGACGTCGGCCTTGCGCCTGTCGGCGGTGCCGAAGTTCATCGAGGCAGAGACGTCGAGGACGACCCACGTCGTCAGTACTCGCTCGGCCAGATGGACGCGCACGTGGGGTACACGGGTGCGCGCGGTGACGTTCCAGTCGATCCGCCGCACGTCGTCACCGGGCTCGTACGGGCGAACCTGGGCGAGCTCGCTGCCGATCCCGAGTAGCGTCGAGCGGTAGTCCCCGGCCAGCAGCCCCTCGACGCGCCGGCCGATCGTGAGGTCGAGCGCGCGCAGAACCGTGTCGGGCAGCGGGCCCGGTCCCGGCCGCGCCGGCGTGCGCTCGGAGGCGAGCGCGCGAAGGCTGGAGGAGTCGCTCATCCCGACGGCGCCGTCACGGCCTCAGGCTGCGCTCACGCGCTGGCGCCCGAGGTCGATGTGCGGCGCCGGCACGCGCTGCAGGACCTCGTCGAGGATCGCGTCCGGAGCGACCTCCTCGGCGAGCGCGCGGTAGCTGAGCACGAGCCGGTGCCGGAAGGCGTCCTTCGCCAGCTCCTGGAGGTCCTGGACGACCACGTAGTCGCGACCACGCAGGAGCGCCAGCGCGCGCGCTGCCTGGACGACGCTGATGGGGCCGCGCGGACTGGCACCGAACGAGATGTACTCGGCCGCCTCCGGCATCCCGTGTGCAGCGGGCTCACGGGTGGCGGTGGCGAGCGCGACCGCGTAGCTGATGAGCGCCGGATCGACGTAGACGCCCAGCACGGCGCGCTGGACGTCCTCGAGGTCGCCGATGGTCAGCGTCTGCCGCAGGATCGGCGTCTCCACCAGCGAGCGCTGGACGACGGTCAGCTCGTCATCGTGGGCCGGATAGCCGACGAGCACCTTGAGCATGAAGCGGTCGATCTGCGCCTCCGGCAGCGGGTAGGTGCCTTCGGACTCGATCGGGTTCTGGGTCGCCATGACCAGGAAGGGCTCGGGCACCGGATGCGTCGTGTGGCCGATCGTGACCTGGTGCTCCTGCATGACCTCGAGCAGCGCGGACTGCACCTTCGCGGGCGCGCGGTTGATCTCGTCGGCGAGCAGGAAGTTGCAGAACACGGGCCCGAGCTCGGTGTCGAAGGTGCCGGAGTCCGGCCGGTAGATGCGGGTGCCGACGAGGTCGGAGGGAACGAGGTCTGGCGTGAACTGGACGCGGTGGAAGGTGCCGCCGAGCACGCCGGCCGTGGTCTTGATCGTCAGCGTCTTGGCGAGCCCGGGGACGCCCTCGATCAGCAGGTGGCCGTTCGCGAGCAGGCAAACGAGCACGCGCTCGAGCATCTGCTCCTGGCCGGCGATGACGCGCCGGATCTCGAACAGCGCCTCCTCGAGGCGTTCCTGAACCTCGGCGGGCGAGGCGGTGGGGCGGTCGAGCTGGCTCTCGGCCACGGTGCTCCCTTCGTGTTGGACGCCGGTCACGCGCCCGCTGGCGACAGCGACGCCCGCTCTATGACAGCACACGACGGTAAGAGCGGCCTAAAACTCACCCGCCGAGTTGCCCTACAGAGCGCCCGTTGCCCCGACGAGCCGGCCAATAGGTGGTGTCTCAGAGGTACTTGAGGGTTGCGCGAGACTGCACGAGCTTTCCGCATGAGCAAGCGGAATGAGTGGTCTCAGAGGTACTTGAGGGTTAGCAGGGAAGCGCGTGCAGCCCACCGGCCATGATGACGCTCGCCCGACGGCGGCGGCCCCTGTCGGCGGTCAGCTCACGGACGCAGGCCGCCTGGGTCGAGGCTCGGCCCTGATCCCGAGACGGAGTCTCGAGACCAGGGCCGCCAGAGCCGTTCAGGCGCGCGCCGTGACGCCGAGATCGACGGTGATCTCGCCGCTCGTCACCTGCGGCGTCGTGAACTGGATCTCGGAGGCATGCTCGCGCAGCCACTCGGCCGCCCGGCGCGTCGACTCCTCGACGCCGTCTTTGTCGTCGCAGACGGTGACGGTGGTGCAGCCACCGTCGGTGCGGACGCAGATCCAGCTGCGGAAGCCCGGGATGGCTCCCATGACGCTCTCGACGTCGTTGCGGTGCTCGGCGAGCTGGTCGGCGAGCTCCGGACTACCCGTATAGGTGCGGATGGTCGCGTACACGACGCTCCGTTCTGCCCTCTCAGGCCGGCTTCGGGCGTGGGTGGGCCGGCCCGTCGAGGCTACCGCTTTCTCGGCCATCCGATCCGATCGACCGCCGCGGGCGAAGCATGCCACCGCCCACGCTTCGCCACCTCAGGAGGAACAATGTCCAAGAAATGGTCAATCATCGTCGTCGTCGCCGTCGCCCTCGCGGCCGCCGCGGTCGCAGCTGTGTTGAGCGGTCGCTCCGACGCCACGCCGAACACGCCGGCTGCCTCGGCTCCCATGACGCACGCCGGGCATACGAGCACCGCGGCGGTCGACCTGCGCATCGGTCTCAACCGGCTGCTCGGCGAGCACGCCCTGCTCGCGATCGACGCCAGCCGCAGCGGTCTGACCGGCAACGCCGACTTCAAGGCGGTCGCCGCCTCGCTCGACCGCAACAGCGTCCAGATCGCGGACGCGATCGGCTCCGTCTACGGCAAGCAGGCCCGCAACACGTTCTTGAACGGCAAGTTCCTGTGGCGCGACCACATCAAGTTCTTCGTCGCGTACACGGTTGCCCTGGCGAAGAACGACAAGCCCGGCCAGAAGCAGGCCGTCTCGAACCTGCAGGGCTACATCGCCAAGCAGGCCAACTTCTTCTCCTCGGCGACGGGCCTGCCCTCGTCCGCGCTGCGCTCGGCGCTGACCTCCCACATCACGCAGCTCAAGGGTCAGCTCGACGCCTACAACGCCAAGAACTACGTCAAGTCCGAGCGGCTCGCCCGTGAGGCGTACCACCACATGGGGATGACGGCCGACACGCTCGCCACCGCCATCGTCAAGAAGTTCCCGCAGAAGTTCGACAGCTAGAACCCGCGCGAGGAGGTGAGGTGTCCGGCACGTCCGGGCGCCTCACCTCGCCCAGCCTCGCTAGAGTCCGCTGCCCTGCGCGGAGGCCGACATGCCCGATACCGGCAAGAACATCCTGCTCGTCACCACGACGTCCCTGACGGACGAGGCCGCGCGTGAGCAGGTCCGCGGTGCTGTCGGGGGCGGCGCTGACGTCCGCGTGCTCGCGCCCGCGGCCAAGATCTCCCGGCTCGACTGGCTGACCAACGCCGAGGACGACGCCCGTGCGGAGGCGAGTCGCGCCGCCGAGAGCGCCGCAGCCGCCGTCGGCGACGAGGCGCGCGTGGAGATCGACCGCACGAGCGAGGACACGGAGCCGGCCGCCTCGATCGAAGACGCGCTCCGAACCTTCGCCGCCGACGAGATCGTGGTCGTCACCCGCCCGGGCGACGACACCGCCTGGCTCGAGGAGGAGACGGTCCGGGCCGCCATCGAGAGCTCGGCCCTCCCGGTCCGCCGCATCGAGCTGGCCGAGTAGCTCCCGGCCAAGCTCGCCCTGAAGTTCGTCGGCGAAGGCGGGCTCTGCCCGCCGCAGCCACTTCGCGGCCCCGGCGCGTCATATGACGAGGAACCGCGTCTCTCCCGGTCCGCCGCATCGAGCTGGCCGAGTAGCTCCCGGCCAAGCGCGCCCTGGACGTTCGTCGGCGAAGGCGGGCTCTGCCCGCCGCAGCCACCTCGCGGCCCCGGCGCGTGTGACCAACGAGGGGGCCCACGGGGGAAACCGGCGTTTCCCCCGTGAAGCGAGCGACGCCCCGCGGAGCGGCGCGGGCGAGCGTCACGCGCAGGGATCGGGGCGGAACAGCGGCGCGAGCGCGCGCTCGATCGCACCGCCGTCGCCCACGGCGGTCCAGAGCTCGGGCTGCTCGTCGGTGTCCCACGTCGAGGCGAGCCAGCCGTCGAGGCCCAGCCGGCACGAGCCCCGCTGCCATTCGACGAGCGCCGCTGCGCCGGCCTCGGCGGACGGGAACGCGGAGCGAGGCGCGCCGATCTCCCCCATCACGATCGGCTTGCGCTCGTCCCCGTCGACGCCGAAGTCTTCCATCAGCTGCGCGAGCGAGAGGCCTGTCCCGGGGTAGGCGTGGAGGTCGACGTAGTCGGCCGTGGACCGCTCGATCACGCCCCGGGTGCGCACGATGCGCCCATCGTCCTTCCGCCACGCGTGCGGGGCGTGCGGCGCGAAGAAGCTCGCCGCGACGAGTCCAGTCGGGTCGACCGCCCGGATCGCCGCCCGGACCCGGTCGACGTAGTGGACGAGACCGTCGTCGAGCAGGCGGGCCTTCTCCGCCGGGGACGACAGGTCGTAGGTGGCGCCGGTCAGCGCGGTGAACGAGCCCGACGAGAGGCTGAAGGGCGGGTAGCGCGCATCGAGGCTGAGCTCGTTGCGCAGGTCGTAGCCGAGGATCGCGTGGATCGGAGCGCCGAAGCGGCGGAGCTCACGCACTACGTGCTGCCAGAAGAGCGCGTTCCCGGCGATACCGCCGCTCGTCAGGTAGTTGACGTTGACGCCCTGCACCTGCGGGCCGGCCCCGCCGTCGACGCGCCTCGTGTAGACGCTGTCGCCGGTCAGAAGCCCTGCGGTCAGGACGACCACGACGCCGCGCGCATCCGCGCGGTGGAGGAAGTCGGCCACGTTCGCGAAGTAGCGGCTCGACAGACGGCCCGTGCGGGCATCGACGGCGCAGCCCGAGGCGCACTCGGTCGCGAGGAAGACGCGCACGGTGTCGTAGCCCGAGGCGCGCAGCCGGGCGAGCGCGCGCTCCGCAGCGGCGGCGGCGTAGCGACCGACGTTGAACGTACTGTGGCCCATGGACGGCGTGCCGGCCGGATGCGTGACCAGTGCGAGGCGGACGAAGTTGGCGCCCCGGGGCACGAACCGCTGGCCGGTGCGGCGGTCGTAGAGCTCTTCCACCGCCCCGGCCTCGCGCACCGCGATGCGGTGGGGCGCGACCGGCGGCAGCGCCACGCGGAGGCGGCCGCGCACGACCCGGCGTCCCCTGACCTCGCAGCGGTACCGCACCGACCCGGTTCCGAGGAGCACGGTCACGAAGCGGGTGCGCCCCCGGGCGACCGAGACGCGGCGCCCGGCCACGGTGACCGCCGCGGAGCGGTCGCTGCGGTTGCGCAGGCGGATGCGCGCAGGTCCGGCGGGCACGCTCCGCCGCGTCAATCCGCACTTCCGCTCCTTGACGGTGATCGTCAGGCGCGACGCCTCGTAGCGGGCAGGCGCGGCCGAGCCGGCGACGAGGGCGGCGAGGGCAAGCGCAGCGAGCGCCGTAACCGAGACCCGGAGACCCACGCTGGGCTTATAGCGGCGTTTCGGCGGGTCGTCCAGGCGCGATACGGCGACGGCCGGGCGTTCGCCCGGCCGTCGCCGTCCATCAGGTGGTTGCCGTGATCAGCTCGGCCGCGCGAGCTTCACGAGCATGGAGCCGGCGTTGTTCGCGTGCTGGCGGTCGGCGCCGTACTCGACGAGCGCGAACCACACGTCGCCGGGCTGGAGCTGCGGCTCGTTCCAGCTCAGGGTCACGTCGAACGGCTGGTTGGCGGGCACCGAGCCGGCGGGGCCGGTCACCGTCAGGTTGCCGTTGTCGCCGCCGCCGATCACGGCAGCGGTCAGCTGCACGTCGTCGATCAGGCGCTCGCTCGCAGCCCAGTTCTGGACGAGCACCCACCAGGTCCCGGCCTCGGGAGCCTTGATCGTGCACTTCTCGAGCGCGACCTCGGAGGCGCTCCGGCAGAGCTCCTCGACCGCGTCCGGGGCCTTGTCGCCGTCGGTGTCACGGCCCATGAAGAGGTCGAGGTCGATGGACGTCGTGTCCGTGATCTCCGCGGTCACGAAGCGGGCGCCGGCGGGCACCTCGATCGTGGTGAAGAAGGTCCCGGCGACGGCCGAGTACGCGGGCTGGACGTTGATCACGCCCGTGCCCGCACCCGGGACGCCGCCCGAGGTCGGATCCTGCTCGAGTTGCTCGTTGACGACCTTGCCCCCGGTGAGGCCGGAGACGACCGAGCTGAAGCGCGAGATCGCGAGCTCGGACTGCGTGGTCACCGTCTGCGAGCCGGTGGTGCCGGCCGCCGTGATGTTCACGAGCTGCGGCGTGCCGCCCGCGTACACCGCCACGGGCAGGTGCGCGGTCGGGACGCCCTTGGAGGCGAGCCGGAGCTCGGCGAAGCTCCACTGGCCGACGGGTGCGTCGACGACGTTCGCGGTCACGGTGATCGTCTGCGTCGCGCCGGGGGCCAGCGTGAACTTCGACGGCGTGACCGTCAGCTTGAGGCCGCGCGGAGTGGTCGTCGTCGCCGTCCAGGTCGAGGAGACGCCCATCGTGCTGCGCACGGTGCGCGTCCAGGTGCAGGTGCCGATGCAGTCGGGGTCGGCGAGGCTCGCGGTGTTGAGGGTCCGCGGGTCACCGCCCAGCGCCGGCTCGGACGCCGCGTAGTTCGGCGCGGTCTCGTGGAGGACGAGGCCGGCCCGGGTGGCCTGCGTCAGGTCGATCCGGCCGGCACCGCGGTCGAACGGGTCGGCGGTCTTGTAGCCGTCCTCCTTGCGGATGCTGCTCGTGAGCGACGTGGTCATGAGCGCGGACTGCACCTCGGCGGGCGTCCAGTCGCCCCGGACAGCGCGGACGAGCGCGGCGGCGCCGGCGGCGTGCGGGCTCGACATGGAGGTGCCGCTCAGCACGCCCCACTCGGGCTTGCCGAGGGTGGCGCCGGTGTTCCCGAGGGTGTGCACTGCGGCGAGCACGTCGACGCCGGGGGCCGTCAGGTCGGGCTTGATCACGGTCGGCACCGTCTTGTCCGGGCCGCGGGAGCTGAAGGAGGCCATCACGTCGCCGTTGACGTCGGCGAGGTTGGTCTCGGTGCCGAGGATGCGGCCGCTGTGGCCGGTGCCGGAGTCGAGCCAGTGCTTCAGGACGTTGCCGTCCGCGTAGCTGATGTGGACGCCGGGCAGCGGGTAGGCGTCGCCGACGAGCGAGTTGCCGTTCGCAGCGTCGTTGGCGAGGATGAAGCCGCCGGCCCCGCCCTCCTTGACGTTCGCGGCCTTCTCGGCGCGGCCGTAAATGCCGCGGTCGCAGACCACGATCTCGCCGTTGAAGGTGCCCGGCGCGAACGGGTTGATCGCGGCCTCGCCGGTCGGAGCGGCCGGGCCGGAGCCGCACAGCGGCGCGCCGTAGTCGCCGGCGTAGACGACCTTCGCGGGGCCGTAGCCCGAGGTGACGCTCTTGCCGTAGATGTCGGCCGGCGGGGTGGTGTCGCCGCCCGTGAAGCCAACCGCGCCGTTGACGAACTTGCGGTTGTGCGTGCTGGCGCCGACGCTCATCACCCACGGCGAGTTCGACGGCGAGCCGATCGTCTCCGCCTTCGGGCCGCTATTGCCGGCGGAGGCCGAGATGAAGATGCCGGCGTCCCGGGCGCCGAGGAACCCGAGCGCGTTGGCGTCGTGCCACGGGTCGCGCGAGCCGCCGCCGATCGAGAAGTTGACGACGTCGACGGCATCGGCGGTCGCCTGGTCGATGGCGGCCGTTAGCGAGACGCCGCGGCAGCCGCCGGAGGCGGTGTCGCAGGCCTTGTAGGTGATCAGGTTGGCATGCGGGGCGACGCCGGAGACGTTGCGGTTCAGCGTCATCGTCGGGGCGATGATCTCGGCGGCGAGCACGTTGCCGGCAACCGTGCTGGCGGTGTGGCTGCCGTGCTGGTTGTCGTCCTCGGGCGACGTGCCCGTGAAGTCCCAGACGCCGATCAGCTTGTCGTTGCAGAACGGGGCGCCGGTGATCGGGGCGCAGAGCCCGTAGAAGGTGCCGCGCGGGTTGCGGTGGTCGTAGCCATCGCCGCCGACATCTGCGAAGGACGGGTGGTCGTGGTTGACCCCGGTGTCGATGACCCCGACGACGACGCCCTCGCCCTTGGTGGCGCGTCCGCCGCCCGTCGCCGAGCCGTCCCAGATTCCGGGAGCGCCGATCCACTGCGGGCCGACGTCCGTGTGCAGGCGGTAGATCTCCTCCTTCTGCACGCCGGCGACGCCCGGGAGCGCGGCCACCCGCGCGGCCTCGTCCGGGTTCATCACCAGCGCCAGCCCGTTGAAGGCGTAGCGGTACCGGAAGAGCGCCTCGACCGGCCGGCCGAGTGCCGCCGTCACATTCGTGAGAACGGCGCTCTGGCGCCCGCCGAGGTACTCGAGGTACGCCTGGCTGGCAGCGCTCGCCGGGTTCAGCTTCGTCTCGCCGCGCGCAGCGGGATTGGTCGCGGCCAGTCCGGCCGTGCCGCCGCGGTAGCTCGCGAGCGGTGCGTCGGTCAGCTGGACGATGTAGGCGTCGCGGCTGACGCTGGCCCCGGCCTGCGCGCTGACGAGGGTCGTCAGCAGCACGGCCACGATGGCCAGGAACTTGAGTGGTTGTCGCGGGATCAGCTGTCGCATGGAGATGCCCCCTTTGTGCGGCTCTGGTCTGTCTGTCGGCGCGGCAGGGTAGCACCACGCTCCAGGGTGTCAAGTCTCCGCGCAGGGCGAGGCGTAAACGTCTTGCAGCGGCGAGCTACGTTAGTCTAGACTTACCGTAAGTGAGCACTAACGGAGATGGTTTGGCGGCACTGGGCGACCCGACGCGGCGAGCGATCCTCGAGCGGCTGCGGCAGGGCCCCCGCTCGGTCGGTGAGCTGGCGGCGACGCTGCCCGTCTCGCGACCGGCCGTCTCGCAGCACCTGCGGGTGCTCAAGGAGGCCCGGCTGGTCGTCGACGAGCCGAGCGGAACGCGCCGCGTCTATCGCGTCGCGCCCGAGGGGATCCAGGAGCTTCGCGCCTACCTGGACGGCTTCTGGGGCGACGTGCTGGCGCAGTTCAAACAACGAGCGGAGGGAGGTCAGAGATGACGACGCGGACACCTGTCGAGACGATCAGGAAGACGGTCACGGTGGCGCTGCCGGCCGAGCAGGCGTTCGTGATCTTCACCGAGGAGATCACGAGCTGGTGGCCACTCGACACCCACTCCTACGGCGGCGAAGCGACGACGAGGGCGGTGTTCGAGGGCCGCGCGGGCGGCCGCCTCTACGAGGTGCAGGCAGACGGGCGCGAGGCCGACTGGGCAACCGTGACGGAGTGGGACCCGCCCCACGGATTCCTGCTGGACTGGGAGATCACGCCGTCCGAGGTCGAGGTGCGCTTCACTCCGGAAAACGGCTCGACCCGGATCGACCTCGAGCATCGCGGCCTGGAGCGAGCGGGAGCGGATGCGGGGCCGAAGCGGGAGAGGTACGACGAGGGCTGGGACCACGTGCTCGGCCGGCTCGTCGCGAGGAGCTCCTGAGAGCGCGTGAGGGAGGGGCGGCGCGTTGTCGCCCCTCCCAGTCCGGCTCCGGTCGCCCGCCTTCGAATGTCGGGGACGTCCTCCCACACACTCCCTACGAGCCCCTTCAGACCGTCGAGGTCGGGCGGGACGTCTTGGTGGAGCATGCGGGTTGCTGGCCGCCAGACCCGCGATGCAGCCGCAGTCGCGGTAGACCGGGGGTCGGACGCCGACACGCCTGGGCGCTCTGACGACAGACGTCAGCAGCAGTGCGACGAGGGCGAGAAGCACCCCGGGTAGCAACCGCTTCAGGCCGGCCGGAGAGACTCCCGGCGCGACTGGCCCGCGGGAACTCCTGAGTCAGCCGCTCGCCGCGGTCTGCCCAGGCGCCACGCGCGTGCGTAGCCCGTACAGACGGGCGCAGGGCGCAACTGCGGCGAGCTGCTCGTTCGCTCCAGCTGAATCGGGTGTGACACTCCACGCAGGCTCTCCCGCAATGCACGCCTCTCCACCCGCCTGACCGACCCAGTCCGCACGGGGCTCAGCGAAACCTAGCTCTGACGGATCCGGTGCAGCATGAGATGCTCACGGCGAGCGGGACTCCAGCCCGGCCTCAGAGCAGCCCCCAACTCCAGAGGAGGAGCCAGCAATGACAGGATTGAGCAGGTGGGCGGCGCTCGCCGCCCTGATGATGGCGATCGCGACGCTTGCCGCCGCCTGTGGTGGCTCGGACGACGACGATTCGGCTGCCACGACGGCGCCGACGACGACCGAGGCCTCGACCACCACCGTGGCCGAAGCGATCACGACGCCGACCGAGGCCGGCAAGGTGAAGAAGGTCGCATTCTTCGGCTTCTGGAAGTCGAACTCGTTCACGCAGGCGTTTGCGAAGGCCGTGCGCGAGGAGGCCGAGAGCCTCGGGATCGAGTTCGTCGACCGCACAGGCCCCGCCTACGACGGCGTCGCGCAGGTCAAGGCGATTCAGGATCAGACAGTCAAGGGTGACGCCCAGGTCTACGTCGTCCTCGCGACGGATCCGATCGGAGCCGGCTCGGCCGCTGCCGAGGCGACCGCGAAAGGGATCACCGTCGTAGCGGCATTCGTGCCGTTCGGCGGCAAGTTCGACACCCTCGAGCCCCAGGTTCCCGGCACGTACGTCGTGGGCGAGACGCCAATCGCCAACGGCACCGTGCTCGGCGAGCTAGCGGCGAGCGCGTGCGAAGACCGGTCGCCGTGCAACGTCGCCTATCTGCAGGGCCTCAAGTCGCTGCCGCTCGACAATGCCCGCACCAAGGCATTCAAGGCTGCGCTCAAGGCGAATGCACCCGACGCGAAGCTTGTCGCGGACCCGGAAGGTGGGTACACGCCCGACACCGGCCAGAAGGCCGCGCAGGACGTCCTCCAGGCACATCCGGACGTGAACGTGATGGTCGGCTCGTCCCAGGCGATCCTCGGCGCCACGAGTGTCGTCGACACCAGCAAGGTCGCACTGATCGGGAACGGCTCGTCCACGGAGGCGTTCAAGAACGTCAACAGCGGCAAGTGGTATGCCCTCTACTACCTGGCCATTCCTGACATGGGAAAGACGTCCGTCGACGTCGGCGTCCTCGCGGCCAACGGGGAGTCGCCCCCCACGTCCTTCAACTCCCAGGAGCTGCACGACCCGCACGGGACGAAGGACGTCCTCGCAGACGTCGAAGGGGCTTACTCGGACCTCGGCTAGTTCACGTGGCTCGCCAGACCGAGCACGAAGCAGCGGCACGCTCGAGCGAGGGGGCCGGCCCACAGGGCGGCCCTCTCCTCGAGGTGCGCGGGCTCTACAAGCACTTCGGGGGCGTGCACGCACTCGAGAACGTCTCGGTGTCCTTCGAGCGCGGGACGATTCACGGCCTCGTCGGCGAGAACGGCGCGGGAAAGTCGACGCTCTCGAAGGCGATCGGGGGTGTGCACCACCCGAGCACCGGTACGATCCTCGTGGACGGCCGGCCGGTTCGCTTCTCGTCGCCGCGAGACGCGCTCGAGCGCGGAATCGCGTTGATCGCGCAGGAGATCGCGCTGGTGCCGGAGGCGAGCGTCGAAGAGAACGTCTTTCTTGGCGTCGAGCCGCGCCGTGTCGGTCTGGTCGATCGCGTCGCCCTCCGCCGCGCCTACCGTGAGCTGGACGATCGGGTCGGCTTCGGCCTCGCCGGAGGCGCCATCGTCGGTCGCATGCGCGTGGCCGACCGGCAGAAGGTCGAGATCATGCGCGCGCTCGCACGCCACGCACGCATGATCTTGATGGACGAGCCGACGGCGGCCCTCACGGCCGGCGAGACGGACCGACTCTTGGACGTCATTCGGAGGCTCGCTTCCGAGGGCACGGCGATCGTCCTCGTGTCGCACTACCTCGACGAGGTGCTTGCTGTGTCGGAGACCGTGACGGTGATGCGAGACGCCCGGATCGTCCGCACCGGCCCAGCGGCAGACGAGACCGCCCAGACACTCGTTGCCGCGATGGTGGGGCGTGAGGTCGACCTGTCATACCCCGGCAAGCTGATCGACCCTGCCGCGCCCGTGGTGCTGGAGGCGCGAGGCCTGAGTCGCGGCCGCGCCGTTCGCGGCGTCTCGTTCGAAGTCCACAAGGGCGAGATCGTCGCGCTGGCCGGTCTCGTCGGGGCCGGCCGGACCGAGACGGCCCGACTGCTCTTCGGTGCCGACCGGGCGGACTCGGGCGAGATCCTGCTGGACGGCGCGCCCCTCCATCTCCATCGCCCGCGCGACGCGATCCAACGCGGCCTCGCGATGGTTCCGGAGAGTAGAACCGACGAGGGGCTGCTGCTCCTCCGTTCGATACGCGAGAACATCACCTTGCCGACCCTGTCCGAGCATGCGACGGCCGGCTTCGTCCGCCGCGGCAGCGAGAGCCAGCGGGCGGAGGAGCTCTCGGACCGACTCGACGTCCGCAGCACGGGGGTCGAAGCCGCTGTCGGCTCGCTGTCCGGCGGCAATCAGCAGAAGGTGTTGTTTGCACGCTGGCTCGCGCGAACGCCCCGAGTCCTGATCGTCGACGAGCCCACCCGTGGCGTCGACGTCGCGGCCAAGGGTGAGATCCATCGGCTGCTCGTCGAGCTCGCCGCGGGCGGCCTGGCGATCCTGCTGATCTCGAGCGAGATCGAGGAGGTGCTGGGACTCGCACACAGGACGCTGGCGATGCGCGAAGGGCGCGTCGTCAGGGAATTCAGTGCCGACGCCAGCCGCGAAGAGGTCCTGCGCGCCTGCTTCGGCCAAACAGAAGAGGAGGCTGTATGACCGCGAGAGCCAGGCTCCGCGACCTCGGGATCGTCTTCTTCTTCGTCGCCCTCTTCCTGGTGCTCTCGGTCTCGACCAGCACGTTCCTGCGCCAGGACAACCTGCTGAACATCCTCGACCAGTCGTCGGAGCTGCTCGTCATCACCGCGGCGATCACCATCTGCATCATCGCCGGCATCTTCGACCTCTCGGTCGCGTCGACGGCGACCGTGGCGGCCATCGCGACCGCCGCCGGCGTGAACGCCGCGGGCTGGCCGGGCGGCATCATCGCCGGGCTCGCCGCCGGTGCCGGCCTCGGTCTGTTCAACGGGCTTGCGATCGGCTTCACGAAGGTGAACTCGTTCATCGGCACGCTGGCGACGTCCTTCGCCTTCAAGGGGTTCGCCATCGTCATCTCGAGCGGCAGCGTGGTGGCGATCGAGGATCCCGAGAGCCGGGCGACCCTCTCAGACTTCTTCACCGGGCGGTTTCTGGGCGCGAAGGGCGTCGTCTTCGTCGCACTCGCCTTCGTGGTCGTTGCGGCGTTCCTCCTGGCACGCACCGTCTTCGGACGCCACGTCTACGCGGTCGGCGGCAACGCCGAGGCCGCACGTCTCGCCGGCGTTCGCGTCATGAAGGTGCAGACGCTCTGTTATGTCCTCTCCGGCACAGCCGCTGGGCTGGCAGGGATCTTCTACGCCAGCCGGTACGGCAGTGGCGCGTCCAATTCCTTCTCGGACACGCTCGCCTTCCAGGCGATCGCCGCCGCCGTCGTCGGGGGAACGAGCATCTTCGGCGGGGCCGGGGCAGTCTGGCGAGCCGTCGTGGGAGTCCTCATCCTCGCGCTCATCGGCAATGGCTTCAACCTGCTCGGGATCGACCCGACGTATCAGCTCGCGGCCCAGGGCGTGCTGATCTTCGCCGCCGTCGCCGGCGACCAGTATCTGCGCGGCCGGTAGGCGCGCTCAGCCGAGCCAGTCCGCGGCCGCAACCGCGACGACCGCGGCCGTCTGCTCGAGCGAGCCCAGGTCGACCCACTCGTCCCGGCCATGCATGTTCCCGGCGGTCGGCCCGTAGCACAGGCACGGCCCGTCGACCTGGCGGGCGTCCGTGGTGGCGGTGAACGCCATCGTCCGCGGCTCCGTGCCGAGCAGCCGACGGTGCGCGTCCCGGAGCTGCTCGGGCAGCGGCCCGGTCGTCTCGTGGCAGTAGGCGCGGGCCCGAAAGCCCTCGAATGCGACGTCGACGTCGGGAGCCGCTGCCGTCACCCGCTCCCGGATCTGCTCCTGCTTGTCAGCCGGCTCGACGTCGAGGCCGATGCCGATGCGAAGACGGACGACGAGCTCCGCCGGCGACGACGCCGTCCAGACGCCGCCCTCGATGCGGCCGATCGTCATGCCGTACGGCCAGTCGCTCTCGGCCGCGAAGACCTCGTCGCGGGGCGGGGTGTTGACCTCGGCCTCGAGCTCGCGAAGAGCGGCCACTGCGCGGGCCAGCGAGTCGAAGGGGCCCGACCGGCCAGAGAAGGCGGCGTGGCCTGGCGCGCCGCGCGCGCTCAGGCGCGCCCACACGACGCCGGTTCCGGCGTGCGCGAGCGAGAGACCGGTGGGCTCGCCGATCAGGGTCGCGTCGGCCGTGTGTCCGGCGCGCAGCACGGACCACATGCCGTTACCCCCGCACTCCTCCTCGATCACCGAGCTGACGAGGAGATCCCCGCGGTGCTCGGGGCAAACCTCCTGAACCACGGCCGCAGCGAACAGGTAGGCGGCGAGCCCACCCTTCATGTCGCCCGCGCCGCGACCCCACAGCCGGCCCGCCGCGATCGTCCCCGCCCACGGATCGTGCGTCCACTCGTCGGGACGCTCGACCGGGACGACGTCGATATGACCCGTGAGGTGGAGGGATCGGCCCCCGCCCGAGCCCGCAGCCGTGGCGACAACGGAGCTACGAGCGTCGTACGGGAGCGCCGGGTAGCCCGCGTACGGATCGGCCAGCGCCGCGTCCGCGTCGGGCTGCACCCGGTCGACGGTGAACCCTGCCGACTCCAGCCAATCGGCGACGTAGCGCTGGGCCGGCTCCTCGCCGCCGAGCACGCTCGGCCGCCGGACCAGCTCGGCGGCGAGCTCGAACAGCTCGTCGCGGCGGCGCGCAACGGCTTCCCGGAGCCTGCCCTCGGCGCTCACGACGCCGGCCTACCGGCCGTGCAGCCCGAGAACCGCGTAGCTCGAGGGATCAACCTCGACGCCGTACTGCTCGAGCGCCTCCTCGGCGGTCACGTAGCCGTTGCGGACGTCGTCCGCCACGGCCTCCGGCTCTCGCTCGAGCGGCTCGCCGTAGCCTCCGCCGGTCGCGGTCACGATCCTGACCCGGTCACCGGCCGCCAGCGGGTGCCGCGCCACCTTGCCGAAGCGCGTCACCGAGCCATCCTCCTTGACCACGTCGACGTGGTTCGTGGTGCCGTCGCGGCCTCCGTGCAGCCCCCAGACCGGGAAGGCGTGGCGCCCCGCCGTCGACGTCACGATCCAGCCGTCACGGAGGATGCGGTACTCGCGGATACACCCGGTGCCCCCGCGCATCCTCCCTGCTCCGGCGCCCGCCGGATCGAGGCAGAAGCGCTCCACCCGTAGGCCAAAGCGCGCCTCTGCGATCTCCGCCTGGGTGACGAAGGTCTCGCCGTCGAGCGCGCAGAACTGGCCGACATTGCCGTCAGCGGACGGGTTCGCGCCCCAGCCGCCGACCTCGGGCTCGACGAGCACGACGAAGTCTCCTGTGTCGGCGTGCGGGCCGGCCACGATCGTCCCGACCACCGATGCCATGTGCCCTGCGCCTAAACGGTCGGGCAGGTGCGGCGCCAGCGCGCGCCAGATCAGCTCCGCACCGAATGTCAGGGCCTCCCAGTAGATCGAGCAGGGCGCAGGCCGCTCGCAGGAGAGGATCGTCCCGGACGGGCAGATCACGCGCAGCGGAACGAACGACCCGTGGTTCGCCGGAGCCGCGGGGTCGGTGACGGCCTTGAAGGCGACCTGGGCCGCCGACAGCAGTCCGGTAAAGGTGTTGTTGACCGGCCCCGGCACCTGCGGGTGCGAGCCGGTGAAGTCGCAGATGAACTCCTCGTCGGTGATCGTCACCTTGACGCGCACCTCGAACGGACCGCCGCCGAGCCCGTCGTCGTCGATGTAGTCGACCGCCTCGAACGTGCCCTTGGGGAGCTTGCCGAGCTCGATCCGCGCCAGCGTCTCGCCCTGGTCGATCAGGGCGTCGATCGTCTCGAGCACGACGTCGATGCCGTACTTCTCGCAGACCTCACGGAATGCCCGCTCGCCGACCCGCATGGCCGCCGCCTGCGCCATCAAGTCGCCGATCGTCTGCTCGGGAGTGCGCACGTTGGAGGCGATGACGTCGACGAGCGAGTCGTTGCGCTCACCACGGCTCCAGATCTTCACGTTCGGAAACTGGAGCCCCTCCTGGTAGATCTCGGTGGAGTCCGTCGTGAAGGAGCCCGGCGACATGCCGCCGACCTCCGTCCAGTGGGCCTTCGAGACGGAGAACGCGACCAGCTCGCCCTCCACGAAGATCGGCGCCACGAGCGAGACGTCGGAGAGGTGCGAGCCACCTCCGGTGTAGGGGTCGTTCGTGATGACGATGTCCCCCGGCTCGAGGCGGCCCTCCCACTTCTCGAGCACCGCCTCGACGCTCGTCGTCAGCATGCCGATGAAGCCCGTGACGCCTTGGCCCTGTGTGATCAGGCGGGCACGCGCGTCGGTCAGCCCGCTCGCGAAGTCGAGCACCTCGTAGATGATCGGGCTCATCGACGTTCGCAGCAGCGTCTCGAACATCTCGTCGCCGACGGCCGTCAGCGCGTCCTTGACCACTTCGATCGTGAACGGGTCGGTGGTGCGCGCGTCCGTCTGCACCTCTAGACCCCCGTCCTGACGATGATGTTGCCGAAGCGGTCGACCGAGGCCGACATCCCCGGCGGCACCAGCGTCGTGGTCGCGGTCTCCTCGATCGCGGCCGGGCCCTCGACCTCGGCGCCCGGCCCCAGCGCCGCCCGATCGTAGACGCCGGCCTCGACGCGGCCGCGCTCGTCGAAGTCGATCGAGCGAGTGCCTGTGCGCGCCGACGCTCCCGTGCCTCCGGGCGGAAGCTCGCGAAGCGGCGGCTTGGCAACCGTGCCATAGCCGGTGAGCCGGAAGGTGACGAGCTCGGCGGGCACGGCGAGCCGGAACGTGTACAGCCGCTCGTGGGCATCGTCGAACCGGCGCCGGATCTCGTCGCGCGTGGCGTCGTCGAGCGGAGCGTCGGGGACCGGAACCGTCACCGTGTGCTCCTGCCCCTGGTAGCGCATGTCCGCCTGGCGGACGAGGCGAACCCCCTCGGCCTCGACGCGCTCCGACGCGAACGTCTCGACCATCAGCTGCTCGAGCTCCGTCCAGATCGAGCCGCTTCGCTCCGCGGTGTCGGGCGCCTCGAGCCGCATGAGCGACGTGCGGACGAGGTCGTGGCGGATGTCGCTCATCAGCATCCCGAGCGCTGAGAAGTGACCGGGTGCGAGCGGCACCACCACCTCGGGCACCTTGAGCTCGGCCGCCAGCAGTGCACCATGAAGCGGCCCGCCCCCTCCGCAGGCGACGAGCGCGAACTCGCGCGGGTCGCGGCCACGCCGCACCGAGACGAGGCGGAGCAGGTTGACCATGCTCGCGTTCGCGATCCGCAGGATCCCGCGAGCCGTGCCCGGCACGTCCGTGCCGAGCCGCTCGCCCAGCCGCGCGATCGCTGCCGTCGCGAGCCCCTCGTCCAGCGGCATCTGCCCGCCCATGAACGCGGCGGCTCCGATCCGCCCGGTGACGAGGTTCGCGTCGGTGAGCGTCGCCTCCGTCCCTCCCCGCCCGTAGCAGGCCGGGCCGGGGTCGGCGACCGCCGAGTGCGGCCCGACCTTGAGCGAGCCGGCGGCGTCGATCCAGGCGATGGAGCCGCCGGCCATGCCGATCTCGATGATGTCGACGACCGGCACCTTGAGCGGGTAGCCGGCGTTTCGGGGGTCGCGATCGATGTGGTAGTCGGCGGTCAGCCGAACCTCGCCGCCTTCGATCAGGCTGGACTTCGCCGTGGTGCCGCCGACGTCGAAGGTGATCAGGTTCGGCCGTTCGATCGCGGCGCCGACGACGGCGGCGCCGATGATGCCGCCGACCGGCCCCGACTCGACCAGGTTGATCGGCACCTCCGCCGCCACGGCGAAACGCGACAGCCCGCCGTTCGACTGCATCGCGAAGTGGGTGTCGCTCTCGATCCCGCCGGCGTCGAGCTGGCGGGAGAGCTGCGTCAGGTACTGCCGGACGGTCGGCTTCACGTAGGCGTCGAGCACCGTCGTCGACGTGCGGTCGTACTCTCGCCACTCGCCGGTCAGCTCGTGCGAGACGGAGACCGGAATCTCAGGCCACTCCTCCGCCACGATCTCGGCCACCCGCCGCTCGTGCGCCGGATTCGCGTAGGCGTGGAGCAGGCAGATTGCGACAGCCTCGACCTCAGCCGCTCGAAGGTCGCCGACCGCCCGGCGGACTGCCTCCTCATCGAGCGGCGCGACCACCCGACCGCGGTAGTCGACACGCTCTCCAACCTCGAAGCGGAGGTGTCGGGGGACGAAGACCCCGGGCTTCCGAAAGACGAAGTTGTAGAGATCCGGCCGGTTCCCCTTGGCGATCTCGAGCACATCCCGGAAGCCCTCCGTGGTGATCAGCCCGACGATCGCGCCCTTACGCTCGGTGAGCGCATTGATCACGACCGTCGTGCCGTGCGCGAGGAAGCCGACGTCGCGAAGCTCCGTCTGTCCCACGGCGTCGAGCACGCCCTGCTCGAAGACAGGCGGCGTCGTCGGCGCCTTGGCGAGCCCGACCTCGCCGGACTCCTCGTCCAGGTGGACGAGATCCGTGAAGGTTCCCCCGATGTCGACCGCGACGCGCGTCGGCACCGGCTCAGCTCCGATCCGCGTCGATCGTCCGCAGCTCGAGCGGCAGATCCGAGAGCAGCTCCGGCCCGTCTGGCGTGACGAGGACCTGATCCTCGAGGCGAATCCCCCCGACTCCCGCCTGGTAGAGGCCGGGCTCGATCGTGAAGCACATGCCGGCCTCGAGGGGCGTCGTGGTGCGCGGAACGAGGAAGGGCGGCTCGTGCACTTCACTGCCGATCGCGTGACCCGCTCCGTGCAGGCAGCGGCCGAGATCCTGCCGGCCTTCCACGATCCGGCGCTGCGCGGCGTCGACGTCCCGGCCGGAGGCACCCGGGCGCGCGGCCTCGATCGCGGCCGCCTGCGCGTCTCTGACCGTCTCCCACGCAGCCTGCGCCCAGTCCGACGGCGGCCCAACGCTCCCGCAGCGGGTCAGATCCCCCCAGTAGCCGCCGATGCGGGCCGAGACGTCGGCGCACACCACATCCCCCGGCTCGAGCGTCCGGTCTCCGGGGTGGCCGTGCGGATTGGCAGCATTGGCGCCGAAGAGGATGAGGGGGTGCGAGTCCGTTGCTCCCCGGGCGCGCAGCCGGTGCGCCACGAGTGCATTGACGTCCTGCTCGACGGCGCCCACCTCGAGCTCCGAGAACATCCGCTCCAGCTCCTCGGTGATCGCTCGGCAGGCGCGGCGCATCGCCTCGACCTCGGCGGCGTCCTTCCGTGCGCGGAGCGACATCACCAGGTCGAGGGCAGCCTCCGGGACGCAGCCGGCTTCGCTCAGTGCCTCGGCCCGCCCGAACACGAGATGGTTCTCCTCCACGCCCACGCGGCCCGCGCCGCCGAGCGCCTCCACGAGCTCGGCCATGCCGTCGGATGAGGGGTCGTAGACGACGCAGGCGAGCCCCGACGGCGCCGCCCGCGCGGCGTCCTCTTCCAACCGGGGAACGACGAGAGCGCCGCCTCCGGCCACGGGCAGAGCAACCGCGAAGAGCCGTTCGAGCTGCATCCCCGAGAAGCCGGTGAAGTACGAGATCGAGGCGTCGTTCGTGAGCAAGACCGCGTCGAGGCCCGCGCTCCCTGCGGCCTCTCGCAGGCGCGCGACTCGCTTCTCGACAGTCTCACCACCGATCGGGGCGCTCACTTGCTCTCCACCCCGTAGATCCGCCGTGCAGCGTCGGCCGACAGGTGCCGCTCCCGGACGTCGGCGCGGACAGCGTCGGGATCGCGTCGCGCCGGGTCGCCGAAGCCGCCGCCGCCACCGGTGAGCGTCCGCACCACATCGCCGCGGCGGAGCGGGAGACGGCTTGCCTTGAGGACGTGCCGCTCGTCGTCGCGGCCAGGGTTGATCACGACGTCGGGCGGCGTCGCCTCGTGGCCTCCGAACAGGCCCCATGCGGGCGTGCGTGAGCGCTCGAACCAGAGCGAGAGCTCCGCCGCCTCCGCGTCGAGCGTGTACTCGCGCACGACCCCGTTGCCACCGCGCCACTGCCCGGGGCCGCCCGTGTCGGCACGGAATCCGTACTGGGTCATTCGCAGGGGGAACTTCGTCTCCAGCACCTCGATGGACAGATCCTTGAGCGAGCCGTTGACGTTGTTGATCAGCCCGTCCTGACCGTCGGAGCCCTCCCAGGCGCCCCAGCCGCCCACCGTCGGCTCGATGTCGAAGAACGGCTCGCCGCTGCGGTGGTCGATGCCGGAGAAGAAGATCACCATCGAGTCCCCGTAGCTCGCCGCGGCCGCCTGAGACGGCAGCACCTCGGCGAGCGCGCGCACGACGAGGTCGATCAGCAGCCCGAGCTGCGAGAAGTACCACTGGCAGGGGGCCGGCGGCTGGGCGCCGAGCATCGATCCCGGGCGCACGCGAACCGTGAGCGGCCGGAAGGCCCCTCCGTTCGGGGGGTTGGCCGGGTTGATCAGCACCTTGTAGGCGACTCGACAGGCCGAGATCGCCTGCGCCTCGCCGCAGTTGACGGGCCCCGGCTGGGCGTCATCGCTCTCGGACAGGTCGATCGTGATCTCGTCGCCACGCACCTCGACGGACAGCCGCACCCAGCAGGGCTCCGCCGAGACGCCGCTGTCGTCGAGGCACCCCTCGGCGGTGTAGACACCATCGGGGATCGCCTCGATCGCCTGGCGCTCGAGCCGCTCGGTCTGGGCGAAGATCTCGTCTCGCGCCGCCAGGATCGTCTCCGACCCGTACTGGTCGATGATCGCGCGCAGCCGAATCTGGCCGGTACGCGTGCACGCGATCTGCGCGCCGAGGTCGCCGATGGCGGGGTACGAGAAGCGGCTGTTCCGTCCGAGCAGGTCGGTGATGTCGGGACGCTGGAGGCCGCCTTCGACGACCCTGGTCGGCCCGAGCCGCAGGCCCTCTTGGAAGATGTCGGTCGAGTTCATCGGCCCACCCGCGTCTTTCGACCCGACGTCGAGCCAGTGGGCCCGCGACGCCGCGAAGCCGGCGAGCTCGCCCTCGTGGAAGATCGGCCCGAAGACCGTCATGTCGTTCAGGTGCGTCCCGGTCAGATACGAGTCGTTCATGATCCAGATGTCGTCGGGCCGCCAGATCTCCGGGCCGTACATCTCCTCGGTCAGGCGAGTGCAGATCTCGAGGTTGCCGAGAAAGATCGGAAGCCCCGCCGACTGACCGAGAATCCGGTGCTCGGCGTCGAGCAGGGCGACCGAGCAGTCCTTCATCTCGTAGATCACGGGCGTGTAGGCCGAGCGGATCAGGGTTGCGTTCATCTCGTCGGCAGCGGCAGTGAACGCGCTGCGGATGATCTCGGTCGTGATCGGGTCGACTCGGCGCTCGACGAGTGCCATCAGGCCTCCTTCCGGGTCGTAGCGGTGATGACGAGCGAGCCAAACGCGTCCACTCTGAGCGTGGTCTCCGGCGGCACGACCGTCGTGGCCGTCGCCTCTTCGACGATCGCCGGACCGCTGAGGACGGCGCCGGGCGCGAGGTCGTCGCGGCGCACGATCGTCGTCTCCATTGCCTCCCGGCCGAAGATGACCGAGCGCCTCTCGTGTGGGAACGGCCGACTGTCAGCGCCGTTCTCTCGGACCGGGTCGATCCGGCCAAGATCGCCGAGTGCCGTCGTTCGCACGACGACGAGCTCGATCGGCGCTCCGGGGTTGGAGTGGCCGAAGCGCTGCTCATGCGCGGCGTGGAAGCGGTTCCCGAGGTTGCCGTCGAAGTCCCCTTCGAGCGGCTCGCCGGCTCCGGTCAGAGGGATGGTCAGCGTGTACTCCTGCCCGACGTAGCGCAGGTCGAGCGCGTGCTCGACCCGCCCCGTGTCGCGGCCGATCCCCTCCTCGGTCAGCGACTCGAAGGCTTCGTCCTCGAGCGCCTGGAGCGTCGCGGCCAGATCGGCGTGGTCGAGGTTTGCGAGCAGCGTGAAGTAGGCGCGCCCCGAGTCCTTGCGGATCTCGGTCTCGAGCATCCCCCAGGCCGAGAACGCGCCGGGGAAGCGCGGGACGATCACGTCGCCGATCTCGAGCTCCTGCGCGAGGAAGACCGCGTGCATCGGTCCTGCGCCGCCGAACGCGACGAGGGCGAAGTCGCGGGGCTCGATCCCCTTCTCGACCGTCAGCGTCCGAATCGCCTGCGCCATCTTGGCGTTGATGACATCGCACACGCCGGCCGCAAGATCGTTCGTCGACACTCCGAGCTCGTCGCCGAGACGCGCCAGCGCCGCCTCGGCGGCACCCGGGTCGAGCGTCATCTGACCGCCGGCGAAGTAGCCGGGGTCGACCCGACCGAGCACGACGTTCGCGTCGGTGACCGTCACCTGCGTGCCGCCCCGGCCGTAGCACGCCGGGCCCGGATCGGCACCCGCGCTCTCAGGCCCTACGCGCAGCCCTCCGGCCTCCGCGTAGGCGAGCGAGCCTCCGCCCGCGCCGACCGTGTGGATGTTCACGACCGACATCAGCAGCGGAAAGCCCTCGAGCGTCGTCTCGGAGGAGACGTCGGGCTTTCCGTCGACGACGAGGCTGACGTCGAAGCTGGTTCCGCCCATGTCGATGCAGATGAGGTTCGGCCGCTCGAGGAGTCGCGCCAGGGCGACCCCGCCCATCGTCCCGCCCACGGGACCAGAGAGCAGCGTCTGGAGGGACAGGTCGCGTGCCGACTGGGAGGTGACGATCCCCCCGGAGGACTGCATGACGTGGAGCGGAACCGATCAGCCCACGCTCCGTCATCTCGCTCTCGAGTCGCTTCAGGTAGCGCCGCACGACCGGAGCCGTGTACGCGTCGATGACGGCGGACGACGTGCGCTCGTACTCACGCCATTCCCGCGCGACTCGATGTGAGAGCGAGATCGCGACGCCGCCGAGCTCCTCGAGCAGGATCTCCTCTGCGCGCAGCTCATGGACGGGGTTCACGTAGGAGAAGAGAAACCCGACCGCCACCGCCCCGAACCCTTCGTCGCGAAACCGGCGTGCGGCCTGGCGGATGGCCTCCTCGTCGAGCGCCTCGAGCTCCTCGCCAGCGTAGTTCAGCCGGCCGCGGATCTCGACGATGTCGCTGCGGCGCACGAGGGGCTCGGGCTTGCGGTAGTGAATGTCGTACAGCCGGGTGCGGTTGCCTCTGGCGATGTGGTAGACGTCGCCCGCGCCGGCGGTCGCGAGCAGCAGCACGCGTTCGCCCCGGCGCTGGAGGAACGCATTCAGCCCCTGGGTGGTGCCGTGCACGGTGAAGCCGATCGCGGCGGGCGAGTCGACGACCGCATCGAGGGCCGAGAACACCCCCTCCGTCAAGTCGTGGGGCGTCGTCGACGACTTGCCGGCCGCGTAGACACCGGTGTCCTCGTCGTAGGCGACGACGTCGGTGAAGGTGCCGCCGATGTCCATCGAGACGCGATAGCGGGTCACGCGTCGCCCCCGCTCGCCGGCACCTGCTGCCCGGCGCTGATCGCGACGACGTACGTCTCGCCTCGAGTCGACTCGTCCAGACTTCCCTCGACGGCGTTGACGAGCTCGGCGGCGCCCTCTGCCCGAGCGGGGCTGGTGATCCAGCCCTCGTATGCTTCCGCGCTCGCCCAGAGCGCGGTCACGAGGATGGGCCCGTTGCCGCTCGTCGGCACGTGCAGCTCGGAGCCGAGGCACCCTGGCTGCTGCACCGCACGTCCCAGAACGTCCTGCTGGCGAAACATGTCCACGACCGCCTGATGGTCGCCGCCCTTCGGCTCGAGATAGAGCACGCTGCGGATCACGTCGTCAACCCCTCTCAATCGACTGCACCGGGCTCGTGAACCCGGTCAGACAACCCTACGGCGCCGTCGACAGGGCGTGCCGGATGAACGGGGCCGGCCGTGTGAGCAAGCCAACGAGGTACCGCGTGGTCGGCGGGTGTGGCGCGCGCCGGCGCCGTCACCCGCGAGACAGGCCGAAGCGGGGGGTGGATCTCCCACCCCCCGTCCTCGTCCGGCCAGGCCTACGTCGCAGCCCTCGTCAACGCCCGGCTACGACGCGCTGTTGCTCAGCCTGCAGCCGCTACCAGAGCGAGTGCACGACCGGCGACCCGTGCAGCACGTCGACCTTCACCTTCTGGGCCCAGTCGACGAAGGCTCCGAAGTCGGGCCAGTCCGGCGCCATGCCCCAGTGATCCTGGAGCCCTGCCGGGTTCTCGTAGACCTCGAAGAAGACGAACTTCGTGTTCTCCGTAGGCTCGGACGACGGGTCGAGCGGATTCGAGAGCTCCTTGCCCTTGACGACGTTGTAGTTCAAGAGCGCCAGCTCGCCGTCGCGGTGGTGTGTGTCGTTCATGAACTTCGCATGACTCGCGAAGATGCGGTCGCCCTCGGCGACCTGATCGGGCGACACGGTGAAGACGAACGTGATCTGCGTCTTTCCAACCTGGGACATGTGCTCCTTTCAGAGATGGAGGGCCGAGCCCCGGACGAGGTTGTGCTGGTGAGAACATATCGCGGCCCGGCAGCGGAGTTGCGCGGTGCGCGTGCGCGCGTGCAGGGAGGGAGCGGCGCGCGGAACCGCCCCCTCCTGCTGGCTCCGGCCGCCCTCCCCCGTCTCGCCGGAGCACGTCTGTCGCACGTTCCCCGCCGCGGACGCAGGAGGCCGGGCGGCCCCCTGCGCTGAGCGACATCCCGCGGGGGAGGTCTACGCGATTGCCGGCTCCGGCATCAGGCCGAGCTGCGTCATGAACGCGATCTCGTCGAGGCGCGTCCAGCGCTCGGCGATGGTGCCGTCTCGGTAGCGCGCGATCGACATGGCCTCGAACTCGATCGTCTTGCCGGTCGGCTGGGCGCCGAGAAACTCGCCCTCGTGCGTGCCGGACATCCGGCCGTGGAACGCGACCAGGTCGCCGTCGGCGAAGAGCTGGAGCGTCGCGACCCTGATGTCGGGAAACGCCTCCCACATGCCCTCGAACATCGACTTCATGCCGTCGAAGTCGGGGGTCACGGGTGGCGGGAACCCGTGCGTGACGACGTCTTTCGCGTAGGCGTCGAAGTAGCGCGGGTCGTGTGCGTTCCAGAGCTCGACCGCTCGGGCAAAGGCTTTCTTGGACTCCGTGGCGCCCATCTGAGCCTCCTTCTCTTTCGATGGGCTCACGCTAGCCAGGGGTGACGGAGAGCGGGCACCCGGGCACCCGTCGTGCCTGCACCCCCCATTCCCCTGGCAGCGCCGCCGCCCTAGTGAGGCGGAAGCCCTTGACGACGGCACGCCTGTTGCCGGCGGCGCGGCTGCCGTGCGACCGCGCAGGCGCTCGATCTGGCCGCGGAGCCGCGGAGGCGGCTGCGGGTCTGGTTGTGGGTCGAGGTCAGCGTTCCTTGCTGGTGGGTGCCTGCGAGCAGGATCGAGGCGGCCGCCTCGGGGCTCGCTTACCGCCGGCTTACGACGGCGGGCGACAGGCACTCGGGTGCACGTGTTCCCAAGCGCCTGTCGGCTCTCAGCCAGGAGCTGCCAGGCGCGATAGACCGGAGCCGGCGGGAGCGGGCGTAGGGTTGGGGCTCTGACCTGGCTGTCTCCCTCGGAGCTTCGCGTCGGGCTCGGCTGCATGCGCCTGTCGACGGATGCCGAGCGTGACGAGACGCGGGCGAGAGCGACGATTCTGGCCGCGGTCGACGCGGGCGTGACCGTGTTCGACACCGCTCGCTCCTACGGCCAGGGCGAGCACGAGCTCGGCCACAACGAGCGGCTGCTCGCCTCCGCACTACGCGAGGGCGGAGCCGCCGAGCACGCCAGGATCGTGACGAAGGGCGGGATGGGCCGGGCGGGTGGCGCCTGGATCCCCGACGGACGCGCGAAGACACTCCGAGCGGACTGCGAGGCAAGCCTGGAGGACCTCGGCGGTCTGCCGATCGACCTCTACCTCGTGCACGTCCCCGACCCGCGCACGCCCTGGCGGACGACGGTGCGTGCGCTCGCACGCCTCGCCGAGGATGGCCTCGTCCGGCGGGTCGGCCTGGCGAACGTCAGCCGGCGCCAGCTCGACGAGGCGCTCGCGCTCGCCCCGGTGGCGGCGGTGCAGGTCGCGCTCAGCCCGTGGGACGATCGTGCGCTCCGCGGCGGCGTGGTCGAGCGCTGCGAGGAGCTCGACCTCGCCCTGATCGCGCACTCGCCGCTCGGCGGCCCGAGGCGGGCCGGACGGCTCGGCCGCATCGAGGCGCTCGCCGGCGTCGCAGTGGCACGGGGCGCGACACCCGCCGAGGCCGGGCTCGCCTGGCTGCTCGGCCTCTCTCCCGCCCTGGTCGCGATTCCCGGCGCGCGCCGCCCCGACACGGCACGCTCGGCCGCGCGTGCCGCCAGCCTCCGGCTCGCCGGCGCGGATCACGAGGCGATCTCGCAGGCGCTCGGAACCGGGTCCCGGGGCGTCGCCGTGGTCGGCGCATCCCCGGACGTGACCCGGGAGGTCGTGGTGGTGATGGGTATCCCCGGCGCGGGTAAGAGCCAGGTCGCCGAGGAGTACGTCGGGCGCGGCTCTCTCCGTCTGAACCGCGACGAGCGCGGCGGCACCCTGCGCGACCTGGCCGAGGCTCTGGACAGCGCGCTGGCAGCCGGCGTGCGGCAGGTCGTCCTGGACAACACCTACCTGACGCGCGCGTCGCGCAGCTACGTGCTGGAGGCGGCGCGACGTCACGGGGCGCCGGTGCGCTGCGTCTGGCTCGACACGCCCCTCGCAGCGGCCCAGGTGAACATGGTCGGACGCGTGCTCGAGCGGCTCGGAACGCTTCCCGAGCCGGAGGAGCTCCGCGGGCTCGCGAGGCGGGAGCCGGGCCTCCTGGCGCCCACCTCGCAGATGCGCGCACTGCGCGAGCTCGAGCCGCCGGCGGCAGACGAGGGCTGGGCGAGCATCGAGCAGCTGGGGTTCGAGCGGCGGCCGGCGGACGGAGGGGCCGGCCTGTTCGTCGCCGCGGCGGCGCTGGCGCGGCCGGGCTGGGAGACCGCAGTCGCCGAGGCACCGCCCGGCACGCCCAGCCTGCTCTTCGACTGGCGGCCGGGTGGGAGTGCCGCGGAGCTCGAGCCGGCCGCAGCCCGTCTCGCCCATGTGACCGCCGGCAGCGTCGAAACAGCGGTGTGCACGCATGGCGGGGGGCCGCCTGCGTGCTGGTGCCGCCCGCCGCTGCCGGGACTGCCGCTCGCGTTCGCGCGCGTGCAGAGCGTCGATCCCGCGCGCTCGCTGCTGATCGCCACGAGCTCCGCGCACCTGGCGTTGGCCGCAGCCCTCGGCTCCCGCCCGCTCCGGCTGTGACGCGGGCTGGGGCCAATCCCGGTGCTACGGTGGAGGCTCTACGGGCCGCCCCCTTCCGTGCCCACCTCCAGGAACCGCCTGCAATGCGCCGGGCGGGTGCCCAAGAGGACTCTCCCGTAGCCCAACCCAACGGCCCGGGAGGCCACGATGGAGGACCGCTCAGAGGGGGAGTCCCGCGAGCATCGGGCTGCGCGCAACCAGTCCCTGTTCCGCGCGGTGAACGAGAAGCTCAGGCAGTTCAACGAGGCCTTCCAGGCGGTCACCGACCGGCACGAGATCGCCTGCGAGTGCGCCGATCTCGGGTGCGTCCAGGTCGTCGAGATCACCGCGGACGAGTACGCGGCGGTGCGAGAGCATCCCCGCCGCTTCGTCGTCTGCCTCGGGCATGCCGCCGGCGACATCGAGACGGTGGTCAGCGAACGCGGGCGCTACCTCGTGGTCGAGAAGATCGGCGTCGCCGGAGAGGTCGCCGAGGCGATCGCGGAGCAGGCGCCCTGATGTCGGTCCTGGCCGTCCCGCTGCCTGACGGCGCCGGTGAGAGCCGCGAGTGGCTCGAGCGCCTCGTCCGCGCCGCCCGAGTCGCTGCCGCCGAGCTTCGGGGCCTGGACGACCGCTCCGTCACGGACCTCATCGCCGATCTCGACGCCCTGGAGCGCCGCCTGATGGAGGAGCTGGGCGAGACCTCCCCGCCGGCCTGAGCGATTCGCGGCCGCCTCGCCTGGGGCCAAGCCCGAGACGACGACCGACGCAGCGGCGAACCCGCGGCTCCGCTAGAGATCCTTGCGGGCGAACGCGGCGATCGTGGCCGCGATGACGACGGCGAAGTACGCGATCGTCCAGAGCGTGAGGTTGGGGCCGCCAGCCTGCGAGCCGCCGAAGGGCCCGAGTTGAATCGCCAGGCCCGTCAAGCCGCGGCTCTCCGAGGTGATCCGGTAGAGCGCGTCCTGGTAGAGGGCCTCGAAGGGCAGCGCCCACGAGGCCCGCTCGGCGACCGTCTCGAGCGTGTCCGAGTTGAGCGCCTCGCCGATCTGGCCCAACAGCCCGGCGACCAAGCCGGCCCCGAAGACCATGAAGATCGCGATCCCGTTCGCGGTCGCCGACAGGAAGATCGAGCCGAGCAGCCCGAGCGCGGCGATGACGAGCACCCCGACCGCGAGCTGCACGCCGGGCCGAACGAACTGGTCCGGCCACCAGTCCCCCGCCGCATACGTGATCGCCGCGCAGGCGGCGTAGACGGCGAGCACGTACGGCACGCAGACGGCCGCGGCGCCGAGCAGGCGCCCGAGGAGCAGCGCGCTCCGCCCGACCGGCCGGACGACGAGCGGCTGCAGGAGCCCGCGCTCGGCGTCCCCGCGCACGACGCCGAGCGTGAGGAAGGCCGCGAGCACGGCCCCGAGGAAGAGCGTGCCGAACATCGACAGCCCGAAGAGCGTGCCGCCGGTGAGCTCGCGCTCCTCGACCGGGAGGCCGCCGCCGAGCCCGGCCACCTCCTCGAACGCCGTGTCGGCACCGAGCCAGTAGAGGCCGAGGTAGAGCGCGGTCAGCAGCAGCACGACGTGGAAGATGCGGCGGCGAAGCGCCTCCTGCAGCGCGTAGCCGGCGATGATCGGGATCGCTCTCACGCGCGTGTCGCCCCGACGGCTTCCAGGTACTCCTCCTCGAGCGAGTCGGCCAGCACCCGCACGCCGTAGACGCGGCGGCCCTCGCCGACGAGCAGCTGCGACGAGCCCGGGGACGTCGTCGCGCCCGGCCTCGGGAACGAGCTGACGCCCTCGTCCGTCTCGATCTCGACGCCGCGCGGCCGCGAGAGCTCCTCGGGCCGCCCGGCGGCGACGACGTGGCCGCGCGACAGGATGACGACGCGGTCGCAGACGAGCTCGACCTCGCTCAGCAGGTGCGAGTTGAGCAGCACGCCGATTCCGCGGCGCGCAGCTCCTCGAGCAGCGCGCGCACCGTCCGGCGCCCGGCCGGGTCGAGCGCGCTCGTCGGCTCGTCGAGGAGCAGGAGCCGGCGGCGAGCCGACCAGCGCCTGCGCGATCCCGAGCCGCTGCTGCATGCCCTTCGACATCGCGTCGACGCGCACGCGGCGGCGCCTCCGCGAGGCCGACCAGCTCGAGCAGCTCGTGGCGCTCGGCTCGCCGCCCGCCGAGGCGACGAGGCGCTGGTGCAGGCGCGAGCACCTCGTCGGCGGAGTACCAGCCGGGGAAGCGGAACAGCTCGGCGAGGTAGCCGAGCGCGGCGCGTGCCGGAGCGGAGCCCGCGGGCGCGCCGCAGATCTCGGCGCGGCCCCGCGAGGGGCGGACGAGGCCGCAGGCGATCTTGACGAGCGTCGACTTGCCGGCGCCGTTCGGCCCGAGCAGGCCGACGAGCTCGCCGCGCTGCACCTCGAGGCTGACCCCGCCGAGCGCCTCGACGCGGCCGTACCGCTTGGCAGCGTCCTCCACGCGCAGGGCCGGGACCATCGCGCGAGTCTACGAGCGGACCGCAGGACCGCCGGCGCCGCTCTGCGCCGCCGAGTCGGGCCGCCGCTGTTCGCCTAGAGCGAGGTCGCGTGCCGGTACGGAGCAGCAAGTGTCACCGTGCGCGCGCTGGTGAAGCTAAGCGGTTGGACGGGGTGCCGGTCTCTTGATCCCGCTGAGAGCCGACGCCCGGACTCGAACCGGGGACCCCTTCATTACGAGTGAAGTGCTCTACCAGCTGAGCTACGTCGGCGCGGGTCTCAGTGTAGCCCGGGCCAGAAGGCCGTTTCAGGCTCGGGCGCGGCCTTCCGGGCGGCGCGGGTGGACCGACAGGACGCGGGCGATGTCGGTGATCGAGATCAGCCCGCGGAGGCGGCCATCATCGAGCACGACGCCGCGGTGGATCTCGCCGCCGCTGAGCTCGGCGAGCGCGTCCATGGCGGCCCCGTCCTCGTCCAGCACCACCACCTCGGCGAGCGGCAGCGCGCACTCCCGCACGCTCGTCGAGTCCCAGTCGGCCCGCGGCGTCTGGGCGACGCAGCGAAACGGCAGTAGACCGATCACGCGGCCGTCCTCGACCACCGGGTAGGTGGTGAAGCGGGCGCGACCGGCGGTCTCGTCCATGAACTGGCCGAGCGTGTCGGCGGCGTCGGCGGTCACGGGCTCGGCCACCATCAGGTCACCGACGCGCAGCCCCTGGAGGGCGTCGCGCGTGATCACGTAGCGTGCCTCCGACCCGGCCGCGCCGAGCAGGAACCAGCCGAGAAAGGCGAGCCAGGCACCCGAGAACGCGCCCTCGACCACGAACAGGAAGAGCCCGCCGGCGATCATCAGGAAGCCGAAGCCGCGGCCCACGTTCGCCGCCACGGCCGTCGCCCAGCGGAAGTCGTCGCGCGCGCCCCAGAGCGCCGAGCGGAGCACGCGGCCTCCGTCGAGCGGCAGCGCCGGCAGCAGGTTGAAGAGCAGCAAGAAGATGTTGATGTAGCCGAGCCAGGCCGCGACGCCGTCGACCGCCTCGGACATCGAGGTCGCGAGCGCGGCGCCGACGAACGCGACGCCGATCACGAGCGAGACGAGCGGCCCGGCGATCGCGATGCGGAACTCGGCACCGGCGCTCGGGAACGATCCCTTGAAGCTGGCGACGCCGCCGAAGAGCCAGAGCGTGATGCCGTCGATCTCCATCCCCTCGCGGCGTGCCTGGATCGCGTGCCCGAGCTCGTGCAGGAGCAGCGAGGTGAAGAAGAGCACGGCCGCGACCACCGCCATGGCGAGATACGTGCCGTCGGCGAGGCCGGGGTTCTGCGAGGGGAAGACGGCCTCCGACAGCGACCACGTGATGAGCGCGAACACGACCAGCCAGCTCCAGTTGAGTCCGACCTTGATGCCGGCGATGCGGCCGAGCGAGAACGTTGCGTTCACCTGAGAGGGAGGCTAGTCGCCGGGCTGGCAGCCGTGTCGGCGCGCGCCCGTCTCCAGGGGGGCGACGGCCGGCGACTACCGCGGCACGGGGCGGGCGGCTGTGGAGCGACCGGCACGCAGTCGTCACGCCCGCAGGGACAGTCCCTGCACGGGGCGCCGGCGTCGGCGGGGGAGCGATCGGCACAGCTTCGGCGTACGCCGTAGCGCGGAGGCGCGCGGCCTGGGGACAGATCGGCGCAGATCCGTCACCTGTCAGGGACAGTCCCGGGCCGCGCTCGCAGCGCTGCCTGGGACAGATCGGCGCAGATTCGTCACCTCTTCCGGGGACAGTCCCTGCACGCGCGGCGCTGCGACGGCCGCGGCCACCGTGGCGAGCCCTCTGCCGCCGTCCAGCCGGCCGGCGGCTCCCTAGCGTCTGGCAAGAAGCCTTCACTGTTGGCAGCCCCGATCGAGTGATCCGCACTCGGACATACCCCGGAAGGGGGACGACCGGCCGCTCGTGCGCCGGGTATCTGGGAGGTATCGACTCCTGCGGCCAATGAAGGGGGTGACTCTCAACGTGATCAAGTGGAGCCATCGGTACGGCAAGCTCCTCCTCGTGCTCGGAACGCTCGCATCGCTGCTCGTGGCGAGCGGTGCCGGTACGCGCTGGGGGTAGTCACGCCTCGCGCGCGTGATGACGAGTCGCCCGCCCTCGCGTAGCACCGTCTGCGGCTACGCGCCTCGACTGTTCGTGTACGCCGCCGCCACCATCGCGGCGGCCGTACCGGCTCTCGGCGGCGCGATCGCGGCAGTCGTGCTCTCTCCGCCGACCGCGGCAACCGCGGTCGGCGTGGCCGTGTTCTTCGCGCTCGTGCTGCTCGCCGAGCTGCGGCCGGTGCCGCTCGACGTCGAGGAGAGCCGGCTCGTCTCGCTTGCGTTCGTCTTCATCGTCGCGGCGAACATCGTGTTCGGCTGGCAGTACGGCGTGCTCATCGCCGCGGGCGCGTTGCTCGTCGCCCAGGCGATCGCGCAGACGCCGGTCATCCGCAACCTGTTCAACGCGAGCGCGTATGCGCTGTCCGCCGCGGTCGCCGCGCTGCCCGGGGGCGTCATGGCTCACGACGTGGCCGCCCAGCACTACGGCCAGCTCACCGCGCTCACGTTCGTCGAGGGCGCCATCTTCGTCTTCTTCAACGTCCTCCTCGTCTGCGCGGCGATCTCGCTGCACGAGCGTCTCGGCCTGCGCGGCGTCATCGTCGACCACCTGCGGCACTCGGGCCCCGCCTTCGCGATCATGGCGTTCATCGCAGCCCTCGCAGTGGCGCTGTGGGCTGCCGCGCCGGCGCTGCTGATCCTGCTCGCCGGCCCCGTCTTCGCCGTCGCGCTCCTTCAGCGCTACGCCCTGCGCACGCGGGTGGCACTCCAGGCAGCCTCGACGGACAGCCTGACCATGCTGCCGAACCATCGCCAGTACGAGAACGACATCGCCGCGCAGCTCCGCGGCTGCGGCGACCACCTCAGCCTGTGCCTGCTCGACATCGACAACTTCAAGCGGCTGAACGACCGCTTCGGCCATCCGGTCGGCGACCGGTTCCTGCGCCGCTTCGGCGAGCTCCTTGCCTCCATGACTGAGCCGAGCACGGCGTACCGGCTGGGCGGCGACGAGTTCGCCGTGCTCATCCCCGACGGTGCCCATCGCGCAGTGGCGGCACTCGAGCCCGTGCGCGAGGCGCTCGCCCGCGAGGAGTTGCCGGACGGGACCGCCTTCACGTTTTCCGCAGGGATCGCCTGCCACCCGATGCACGGCCTCGCACGGGAAGAGCTGGTGCACGCCGCCGACGAGGCGCTCTACCGCGCCAAGCGGCACGGCAAGGACCGCATCTGCATCTTCGATCCCACCGTGGTCGAGCTCGCGCCGTCCTACGCGGACGAGCACGACGTTGTCGCGGCGCCCGAGCCGCTCAGCGCCGCCCGCGCGTGATCCTCGCTCTCGTCCTGCTCGTCGCCGTCGCCGCCGGCCTCGCGCTCGGCGGCAGCCTGCGAGAGCTCGCCGGGCTGCGCCTGCGGGCTGCCTGGCTGATCCTCTTAGCACTCGCGCTCCAGGTCGCCGCGTTCCCGTCAGGCCTCCTCCCGTGGGAGACGCCGGACAGCGCCGCCGTCGTCCTCTGGCTCGGCTCGTATGCGCTGCTTCTGGCTGCCGTTGCCGTGAACAGGCGGGTGCGCGGCTTGATGGTGGTCGCGGCCGGCATGGGCTCGAACGTGCTCGCGATCGTCGCCAACGGCGGCCACATGCCCGCGCTCCCGTCGGCGGCCGCCGACGCGGGCCTGGCGCCGGGGATCGACAACAACAGCCAGACGGTGGCCGAGCCGACGCTCGCACTGCTCGTCGACCGCTGGGCCGCGCCCGACTGGGTCCCGCTCGCGAACGTCTACTCCGCGGGCGACGTGCTGCTGGCGCTCGGCGCGTTCGCCGTCGTACTGCCGGCCATGGGCGCGCTGGGCCGCCACCGCGAGCAGACGGCCGCCCCGGGCGGCGATCCGCTGCCGCGCCAGGCCTGACCCGCCTCTTCGCACCGCCGCTTCCCGGTGGCGAGCCCTGTCAGCGTCCGCGCGGCTTCATGCCGGGAGCCGTCAGCGCCGGCGCGGGACGAACGAGCCGACCGACGAGACCGCGGTGCGGCCGTCGAGGGAGCGCACGATCGCGATCACGTAGACGCGCTCGCCGCGCTTGTAGCGACCCGCCGCGAGGAACGTCCGGTACGGCGGCGCGTCGTCGACCCCAAGCCGCGCCCAACGCTTCCCCCCGGCGCGCCGGACGGCGAACGACACGCTCACCGGACCGCTCGCGCCGACGGTCGCGCCGACCTGCCAGAGGTCGGTGAGGCTGTCGCGGCTGATCCGCACCTTGGGCTTCGCCGGCGTCCGCGCCGGGAGCTGCGACTCGGCCCGGAAGAGCCCCGAGGAGAGCGCAGGGATCGTCACCGCCAGCAGCCCGTCGGCGAGCGAGGCCGCCGCGAGCGCCGACCCGTGCAGCCGCGTCCAGACGCTGGACGGACTCGAGGTCGGCACGGTCACCGTCGCCGCCTGCTCAGCGTTGTTGAACACCGCCAGGTACTCGCGCCGCCCGGCCGCGTCGATGCGGCTCACCGCCAGCACGCCCTCCTGCGCCCGCCGGACGAAGGATGCGCCGGTCGAGAGCGCCGGCACCTCGTCGCGCAGCCGGGCGAGCACGCGCAGCCGCTGGGCAACGGGATGGGAGACCTGGTCGAAGGACGAGCCGCCGCCGATTGGTCCCGAGCCCACGCGCTCCTCGGTCCGCCACTCGTCCACGGCGGTCGGGAACATGTCCTGACGGGCCGCCTTGTCGCCGCCGGTGCCGATCATCCCGACCTCGTCCCCGTAGTAGACGACCGGCGCGCCGCGGAGCAGGTAGAGCAAGTCGTGCGCGAGCAGGTCCCGGCGCAGCAGCTCGTCGAGCGGCATCTCTGCGGTCGCCTTTGACCGCACCTGCTGCGCGGCCCGCCCCATGTCGTGGTTGCCAAGGAAGGTCGGCGGCGTGTGTGCCAGGCCGCGCTTGGTGAAGTAGTCGTCGTCGGAGAAGCGCGTCGCGATCCCGCGCGGCCCGGCCGAGCCGCTGGCGTACCGCGTGAGCGCGTCCTGCAGCGGAAAATCGAGCACGTTCGGCAGCCCGCGCGAGCGCACGAAGCGCGACAACTCGACGGCGTCGGCCACGAACACCTCGCCGAAGAACTGGAAGTCCCTGACGCCCGCCCGGCGCGCCGCGGCCATGATCCTCGGCCCCCAGAGCGAGAAGAAGGCGGCGTTGACGTGGCGGGCCGTGTCGACGCGGAAGCCGTCGATCTTGTAGCGCCGGATCCAGTCCGCGTAGATCTCGGCGAGCCCCTCCATCACCCGCGGCTTCTCGGTGAAGAGGTCGTCAAGACCGAAGAAGTCGCCCTGCTCGAAGCACGTCTCGCTGCAGGAGCCGAACGAGATATCGCCGCGGTTGTGGTAGTTGAGGACGTTGTTCAGCCACGTCGGCTTCTTGGCGCGCTTGTCGGTGCCGAAGAGCTGCGGGATCTTCGGCAGGTTGGACGCCTTCAGGCAGGGGAAGCTCTTTGAGCGCACGTGGTGTCCCGGGTTGAAGCGCCGGCCGGCGCAGTCCCGGTAGGGCCCATCCGCGTAGGTCGAGGCGGCAGGCAGCAGCACGTAGTCGGCCGTGTGGTTGACGACCACGTCCAGGATCACCTTGAGCCCGAGCCGATGGGCGCAGTCTGCGAAGGCGGCGAAGTCGTCGTTCGTGCCCAGGTGCGGGTCGACGGAGGTGAAGTCGCGGATCCAGTAGCCGTGGTAGGCGGCGCTGTCCCCCTGGACGGCGCGCTGCCCGTACGGCGGCGTCACCCAGACCGAGGTGAAGCCGAGGTCCTTCAGCCGCGCCAGCCCAGTCCTGGTGCCGGTGCAGTCGCCGGTGAGGCCCCTGAGGTCGCCGCCGTGGAAGTAGCCGACGTCCGCCGGGTCGAAGCCGCTCGCCGAGGCGGGGACGGTCGAGCCGCCGCGATCGTTGCCCGGATCCCCGTTCGCGTAGCGATCGGTCATGACGAAGTAGATGCGCTGCGAGGCGAGCGACGAGCGCACCGGCGGCTTGGCGAGCGCCCTCAGCTCGGCGCCGACCGGAGCCCGCGGCGGCTTCGTCTTCGCGCCCGTGGCGGCAGCCGCCGTGACCAGCACGGCGACGAGCGCGAGCAGCGCTGCGACTCGACCCACTCCGACCCCTTTCCTCGACCGCCGCCCGGAACCTCTACCGGAGCGGCTCTCCTGTCTGCGGGTCGAACAGGTGCACGTGCGAGGTGTCGACGGCGACCGGCATCGTCTGGTCGAGCTTCAGCGACAGCGCCTCGCGCGCGGGCACCGACGCGACGAGGTTGGGCCGGCTCGCGGTCACGCCCTCCTCGCTCTCCGCCTGCTCGTCGATCGCCTCCTCGATGCCACCGGCGCCCGAGCGGACGGCGCGCGCCTCGATGTGGAAGTAGGCGATCGTCTCCGAGCCGAGCGCCTCCAGCAGCTCGAGTCGCGCCGGCAGCGTCGGCAGCTCGGGCCGGCTCGAAGCGACGTACAGGTCGTCGCTGCGCATGCCGAGGATGACCGGCCGCCCCTCCTGGCCGCGCGCTGCCGGGTAGCGCGAGAGGGTGCGATCGGTGAGCGCGAGCGTCTCCCCCGCGACCGTGACAGTTGCGGTGCCGTTCGACGACTGGAGCGTTCCCTCGAGCAGGTTCATCGGCGGCGTGCCGATGAAGCCGGCGACGAACAGGTTGGCCGGCTCGTCGTAGAGCCGCTGCGGCGTGTCCACCTGCTGCAGGCGACCGAGGCTCATGACCGCGACGCGGTCGCCCATCGTCATCGCCTCCACCTGGTCGTGGGTGACGTAGATCGTGGTCGTGCCGAGGCTCCGCTGGAGCTTCGAGATGTCGGCGCGCATCTGCACGCGCAGCTTGGCGTCGAGGTTCGAGAGCGGCTCGTCCATGAGGAAGACCTGCGGGTTCCGGACGATCGCGCGCCCCATCGCGACGCGCTGGCGCTGCCCGCCCGAGAGCTCCTTGGGCCGCCGGGCGAGGTAGGGCGAGAGGTCGAGCATCTTCGCCGCCCACTCGACGCGCTGGTTGATCTCCGCCTTCGGCATCTTCCGCAGGCGCAGGCCGAAGGCGATGTTCTCGGCCACGCTCAGGTGCGGGTAGAGCGCGTAGTTCTGGAAGACCATGGCGATGTCGCGCTCCTTCGGCGTCAGCCGGTTGACGACCCGGTCGCCGATCAGCAGCTCGCCGTCCGAGATCTCCTCCAGTCCGGCGACCATGCGCAGCGCGGTCGTCTTGCCGCAGCCCGAGGGCCCGACGAGGACGAGGAACTCGCCGTCGTTCGCCGTCAGCGTGAGATCGAAGACGGCCTGCACGCCGTTCTCGTAGACCTTGTCGACCTCCTTGAACATCACCTCAGCCACGCCACACCTCCGAATCGGTCACGACAGTCGCCAGATCGAGAACGCCGGGCCCTCGCCCGGCAGGGTCACCACACCGCCGCCCACGCCGGCCTCGCCACCCTCGAGGGGCTCGAGCTCGCGGGCGCCGAGCGCGCCGAGCGGCAGCCGCACGGGCGGGTGCGCCGAGCGGGCAGCCAGGCAGAGCAGCCGCTCGTCCGCCGTCTCGCGCAGGTAGGCGATCGCCTCGGCGGAGACGTGCACGGTGCGCATGCCGCCGCGCGCGAGTGCCTCGCTCGAGCGCCGCAGTGCGATCAGCCGCCGGTAGGCGGCGAGCAGCTCGTGATCCCAGCTCGCCTCGTCGTCCCACGGCATCGTCCGCCGCGCGTCCTCGCCCCACTCGCCCTCGAGCCCGAGCTCGGCGCCGGCGAACACCATCGGCACGCCGGGAAGCGTCATCTGGAGACCCAGGCCGACGAGCTGCCGCTCGCGCGAGCCGGCGACGGTGCGGAAGCGCGCCGTGTCGTGGGAGTCGAGCAGCGACCAGGAGTGCAGCACACCGTCCCAGGGGACGCCGGCGCGAAAGGCGCGCATGGTCGCCTCCGCCTGCACGCCGTCGAAGCGGTGCAGGCCGACGGGAAAGCCCCAGAAGTTGTCGCGCAGGTCCGGGGTCAGCTCGTCGCGCCGCAGCCAGGCCCAGATCGGGCGCATGGTGCCGGCGTAGTTCATCGAGCCGTGCCAGCCGTCGCCGCGCAGGTCGCGCCGGAAGTCGTGTGCGTGCTCGGCGACGAGCACCCCGTCGGGGCGCGCGGCCTGCAGCGCGCCGCGGACCGCCCGCGCCACGTCGTGCGTGAGGTCGACCTCCCGGTAGCGGCCGGTCTGGTTGGCGACGTCGATCCGCCACCCGTCGAGCCCCTCGCGCGCCCAGTGCTGGACGACGCCGAGCACGCGGTCGAAGAGCTCGCGCGAGCTCCAGTTGAGCTTCGGCAGCGACGGCACGTCGGCGTAGGCGGCGTAGCCGTTCGGGAGCCGCTCGTCCCAGAGGTAGTAGGCCCGTTCGCCGGCAGCGGCGTCGCGCGCCTGGCGGAACCACTCGTGGCCCCAGCCGGAGTGGTTGAGCGTCAGGTCGCCGAGCAGGCGGATGCCGCGGGCGTGGGCGGCGGCGGCCAGGGAGCGCAGCGCCTCGTCACCGCCGAGCAGCGGGTCGACGTGCTCGAAGCTCGACGCGTCGTAGCGGTGCGAGGTGCCGGCCGGGAAGAAGGGCGTCAGGTAGAGCGCGCCGACGCCGAGCTCCGCCAGGTAGGGCAGGCGCTCCTCGATCCCCGGCAGATCGCCGCCGTAGAAGTCGAACTGGTTGGCGTGGCCGCGGCCGGTCGGCCGCTCGCCCCAGGCCTTCGGCGTCGCCCACTCGGGTGCCGCGGGGGCGGCGCCCGTCGAGGCGAACCGGTCGGGGAAGACCTCGTAGACGACGGAACGCAGGTGCCAGTCCGGCCCGTCGGCGGCGGGCGTCATCAGGAAGTCGTCCGCGTCCGCCACGTCGCGGTCGACGAGGCCGAAGCCGTTCACCCAGGCGTAGGGGACGCTCGGGCCCGAGAGCAGCCAGCGGTACGGCGTGACCGGGTTGGCGACGGTGAACGTCGCGCGGTACCAGCGTTCGCCGTCGCGCTCCTCGTCGAGCTCCCCCTCGACGACCCGGATCTCGCCGTCGACGACCGAGCGCAGCACGACCGCGTCGAGCCGGACACCGCGGGGCACGCGCAGCCGGACGACCGCCTCGCCGCCGAGCTCGTCGGGGCGCTCGAGCACGTAGAGCTCGGAGCCGTCGTGGTGCGGGTCCGCAAGCCCTCCGGTCGGCGGCGCGCCACCGACGCCGCGCGCCTCGTCCTGCGCCGTCGCCTCGCTCACCCCTTGACCGAGCCCTGGGTGAGGCCGTGCACGATGAACTTCTGCAGGGCCAGGAAGAGCACCACCACCGGGATCGCAGCCAGCAGCACGCCGGCCGAGAACGGGCCCCAGTTCTCGGCGTACTGCTTGTCGATGAAGCCGCGCAGGCCGACCGGGAGCGTGAAGTTCTCGCGCGTCTGCAGCACGGCGCTCGCGATCACGAACTCGTTCAGCGTGAACACGAAGCTGATGAGCGCGACCACGGCCAGCACCGGCGCCGCCAGCGGCAGGATCACGCCCCAGAACACCTGCGCCGGCGTCGCCCCGTCGACGCGCGCCGACTCGTCCAGCTCGGCGGGGATCGTGTCGAAGAACCCCTTCATCAGCCAGGCGTTGATCCCCATGGCGCCGCCCAGGTAGACGAGCACGAGACCGAGCTTCGTGTTCAGCCCGACGGCGGGGAAGACGTCGCCGGTCTGGAGCAGGATCAGGTAGATCGCGACCAGCGCCAGGAACTGCGGGAACATCTGGATCAGCAGCAGCGAGAGCATCCCCATGCGCCTGCCCTTGAAGCGGAAGCGGCTGAACGCGTAGGCGGCGAAGGCGCCGAAGAGCACGCTGAAGAGAGCTGAGGTGCCGGGGATGAGCAGCGAGTTGAGGTACCAGCGCCCGTACTCGGCGGTCGGCACGTCCGGATTGTCGGAGCTGGTGTCGAAGAGCGTGCGGAAGTTGTTCAGCGTCAGGTCGTCGGGGATCAGCTGGGAGCCGCCGACCGACTGGATCGGGTTGAACGCCGCCGCCACGACGTAGACGACCGGGAAGAGCGCGAAGAGCAGCGCCAGGATGCCGACGACGTGGCGCCACCAGTCGCCGCGCGAGCTGGGGCGCCGGCGGCGGCGGGGCTGGGCGACGGCGGTACCGACCGCGTACTCGCTCTGCTCGACGGTCGTCACGCGAGGTTCTCCAGCGTCCGGGAGCGCCAGAACGCGACCGCGGAGATCGAGGCGACGATGAAGAAGATGAAGATCGAGATCGAGCTGGCGAGCGCGTAGTCGTTGCCCTTGCCTGACTCGAAGGCGAGCTTGTACGTGTACGAGATCAGGATGTCGGTGGCCCCCGCGACCGACTGGTCCTCGGAGGCCGGGCCGCCGCCGGTCAGCAGGTAGATGTTGTTGAAGTTGTTGAAGTTGAAGGCGAACGAAGCGATCATCAGCGGCGCCACGGCCACCAGCAGCAGCGGCAGCGTGATCTTGCGGAACACCTGCCAGGCGCCGGCGCCGTCCACGCGCGCCGCCTCGGTCAGCTCGCCGGGGATCGACTGCAGCGCCCCGAGCGAGACGAGGAAGAAGTACGGGAAGGTCAGCCAGATGCTGACGATGATCACCGAGACGCGCGCCCACCAGGGGTCGAAGAGCCATGGCACGTTCAAGTCGAGCGTGTTGTTGATGACGCCGAACTCGTCGTTCAGGAGCCCCTGCCAGACGAGCAGCGTCAGGAACGACGGGATCGCGTAGGGAATCACGAGCGCCGAGCGGTAGACGCGCTGGAAGCGGATCTTCTTGTCGAGCGTGATCGCCAGGAAGAGGCCGAGGAAGAACGAGAACACGACGGCGCAGGCGGCGAAGACGATCGTCCAGAGCAGCACGCGCAGGAACGGGTCGCGGATCAACGGGTCGTTCAGGACGCGGCTGAAGTTCTTGGTGCCGACGTACGTCTTCCAGCCGGGCTCGAGCTCCTTGCCGTCGGCGGAGACGAACGAGCCCTCCCGGTCGTCCGTGAAGACGGTCCCGTCGGAGAGGCGCGTGAAGCTGTCCGCGGCGGGGTCGTAGCGCAGCGTCGGCTCCAGCTCGAGCGCGGCGCCGAGGCCTTCGGCTCGGATCGCCCGCTGCCCCTCGGTCGGCACGGTCAGCGCGGCGAGCTCGGTGTCGATCGCGAGGAGGCGCGGGCCGGTGACGATGTCGAGCCCCTCGACGGCGGTGACGAGGCCGCTGTCCTCGGTGACGGCGCTCGCGTCGAGCGGATCGAGGCCCTTCGCGGTGCCGACGTACCAGGCGCCGTCGGCCTCGTCGCGGAGCACGAGCACGAGCTCGCCGTCGCGCTCGGCCGGGGTCATCGTGTAGGTCTTGGCGTCGGCCGGCTGCTCGAGCGTCGTCTTCTGGATGGCTGTGATCGCCTCGGCCTTCGAGAGCAGGTGACCCGTCGAGTAGTTGGTGAAGCCGACGTTGACCGTGTAGGCGACGGGGATGATCTGGAACGCGACCAGGAACACGGTTCCCGGGATCAGGAACTTGAGCGGCATCAGCGCCGTCAGTCCCGGCCACAGGTAGACGACGTCGATCGCAGCGGTCGCGGCGACGAGCACCGCCAGCGGTACCCACTTGCCGTCGTCGGCCAGCACGGTGGCCGCATAGACGGCGATGGCGTTGACGACTGCGAGGAGCGCGACCCTGAGGATCAGCGCAGGCGTGCCCGAGAGCGCGGCGACGAGGCGCGAGGGGGCAGACCAGGCGGCCGTCCGCCGCGAGGGGCCGGTGGGCTCGGCAGCGGCGTTGGAGCTCACGGGCGCGCGAGTGCCGGCCGGGCCGGGCCCGGGCGGCGGTCGGTGGTGGAGAGCGGAGCTGTCACACGCTGCCTCGGCGTCCCGCAAGGAGCGGTGGGCGCCCCTCGCGGGGCGCCCACCCTCTCACACGGCTTCGGTGCCGGCTAGCCGATCTTGTTGGCGATGTTGCGGGCCGCGACGGTGAACGAGCGGCTCGCCTTGGTGGCGCCGCTGCCCTTCGTCGACTTGACCCACGCGCCACCGAGCTCCGACCAGACGGAGGCCATCTGGGGGATGTTCGGCATCGGCACGCCGCCGGTGGACGCCTTGCCGATCTGCGACAGGTACTTGTCCTTCACCTGGCGGCCGGCGACCGTGTTGGCCGGGTAGCGGCCGTTGGCACCCGCGAGGGCAGCCTGCGCGCTCGAGCCGAGCATGTAGGTGCCGACGAGGTCCTTCGCGAACGACTCCACCTTGTGCGTCGCGGCGTACTTGGTGACCATGAAGCCCTGCACGCCGAGGAACGGTGCGGCGCGGCACGTGATCCGCGGGATCTGCACGATCGTCAGCGAGTTGCCGATCGCCTTGCGGGCGGTGTCGACGTTCCAGGGGCCCGTCAGCCAGAAGGCGACCTTCTTCTTGGTGAAGAGATCCTTGGCAGCCGAGTCGTCCACCTTGGAGCTGATCAGCTTCTGCTTGTTCCACTGGTCGACGAGCTTCGAGTTGGCCAGGAAGCGCTTGCTGTTCAGGCCGATGTCGGACGGGTCGAGGTTCCCCGCGCGGTTCTTGCCGAAGATGTAGCCGCAGAGGCCCGAGAAGAACGGGTACATGTGGTACGCGTCCCCGCCGGCTCCCTGCTGGACGGCGATGCCGACCGGTGCCTTCGTGCGCTTCTTGACGGCGAGCGCCGACGAGACGAGCGCGCTGAACGTCTTCGGCACCTTGGTCAGCTTCGTGTTGACGAAGAGGCCGATGTTCTCGATCGCGACGGGGGCGCCGTACAGCTTCTTGACGGCGGTGCCGTACGAGAACGAGTCCAGGGCGTAGCCGGGAATGGCGGCCTTGGCGTTCTTCGACGGGTTGAGCGGCAGCAGCAGGCCGCTGGCGCTCAGCTCGCCGACCCAGTCGTGGGCGCCGACGATGACGTCGGGCGCGTTTTCGGCCTTGACCGTGCCGAGGTCGTTGCGGATCTGGCCGAAGTCCTTCTCGACGACCTTGATCGTGACGCCGCGGGCGCTTGCCCACTGGCCGGCGACGCGCTCGACCGCGGGCTTGCGGTCCTTGTCGCTCCAGATCACGATCTCGGTCGCGGCCGCGCGGGCGGGCGTGGCCGCCGGCGTCGCTGCGGCCTGGGCGGCCGGGCGAGCCGATGCGGCGGCGACGGCCAGCAGCACCACCGCGACGGCGGCAGCGGCCACTGTGGCATGGCGCCACGTTCGCTTCATGAGCATCTGCGTGTTCCTCTCCTTGGATGTACCGGGGGCGCCTCGACCCCCGAGACGCGTCGGGAGAATATGTCGCTATCTACGTAAACGTCAATGGACCTCTCGGCAGGCTTTGCGGCCCGCAGGTCCTAGGGATTTCGGCCTGCAGGTCCTAGCGGGGCGACCTTCTGAGCCGGACATGCGAAGGGCCCGCCGGCGGCGGGCCCTTCGGAGGGGAGAGGGAGCGGAGGGAGCTAGCTGCCGTCGCCGGGCTCGCCCGGCTCGCCCTTGGCAGCGGCGGCTGCGGGAACCGTCTTCACGCGCTCGCAGCCGATCAGAGTGACCGGCTCGCCTTCGCGGACGACGGCCACGTCGCGGTTGCCATCCCCGCAGTCGAGCACGTCGAGCATCCCGTCCTTCGCAACGGCGTGCAGGCGGTCGTTGCCGGGACCACCGCGGAGCGTGTCTGCGCCCCAGCCGCCGAAGAGCAGGTCGCGGCCGTCGCCGCCGTCCACCGTGTCGTCGCCGGCACGACCGCGCAGCAGGTCGGATCCGTCCTCGCCGTTCAGCGTGTCGTTGCCCTTGCCGCCGAAGACCAGGTCGGAGCCCGGACCGGCGTTGACGGTGTCGTTGCCCTCGCCAGCGAAGACGAGGTCGCGGCCCTCGAGCGCGTCGACGGTGTCGTCGCCCTTCTTGGCGGCGATCACGTCGTGGCCGTTGGTGCCGGCAAGCGTGTCGTTCGCGTCGGTGCCCTTCACGCGCGCGGCCGTCGCCAGCGAGGCGACGCCGAGCCCGAGCAGGGCGACGAGCGAGAGTGCGATCAGCCTGGCCTTCATTCCGGTTGCTCCTTTCGGGATGGTCCTCACGGTCGGAGTGTTTCCAGCTCCCGTGAAGCAGCCGTCAGCGGCCCGTCAACATTCTTCGCCGATTTGTAAAGCGCTCGCCGCGGCCGCTCGCGCGACGCCTGCGGCGCCGCGGGCTCACTTCACGGGGGAAACCCGGTTCCCCGTGGACCCCCTCGTTGGTCAGACGCGCCGGGGCCGCGCTGTGCCTGCGGTGCCGCTCGCCGCGGCGCCTGCGGCGCCGCGAGCTCCCTTCACGGGGGAAACCCGGTCTCCCCCGTGCGCCCCCTCGTCAGTCAGACGCGCCGGGGCCGCGCTGTGCCTGCGGGCGGCAGAGCCGCCCTCCGGGCGGTGAAAGGCCAGGGTCTGTCCCCGGGGGGACTGACCCGCCGTTCGCCGTGCTCGGCGCTGCGGCCCACCACACCCGGGTCAGTCCCCAGCTGGGGACTGACCCGTCGTTCGCCTGCGGCGCTGCGCGTCCACCGAGAGGCGGTCGGTCCCGCTGGGGACAGGCCCGGGGCAGCGCACGCGCTACGCGGCCAGCGGGACGGTGGCGCCCAGGGCACGGCGGAGCTCGACGAACAGCGCTTCCAGGGCCAGCGGCGCCTGCAGGTTCAGCTCCTCGAGCACGCGCCAGCGCTCGCGGATGAGGTCAGCGGCCAGTTCGGCGCCGGCGCGGCGCTCCTCGGTCGCGTCCTCCTCGAGCAGCGCCAGACGGTCGGCGTGCACGGCCACGCCCGCGGCGCCGAAGCCGACGACGAGCAGGTCGCGATACCAGGAGGCGAGCTCCTCGAGTGCGAGCAGGAGCTGCTCCCGCTCGGCGCCGCGGGCCGCCCGGCGCAGCCGCTGCTCGAGCTCGCGCTGTGGCACCTCGAGCCCCTCGAGCTGCTCCTCGGCCTCGGCTCGTGCCTGGGTGGCCCGCTCCTTCGCTCCCGCGAGCACGACCGCCGCAGCCGCGGCCGGGTCGAACGCCGGATCGAGATAGACGGCGCGCGCGGTGTCGAGCAGGGCGTCGCGGCGCCCGGCCGCCGCCGGATCGAGCAACCTCCCCACCCTGTCGAGCCGCCCGGCCGCGAGCCGCGCGACCGCGCGCACTCCCTCCTCGCCGAGCCCGGGGGCCCGGCGCTCGACCTCGGCCCGCACCGCCCGCTCCGACAGCCGGCGGAAAGGGACGAGCTGGCAGCGCGAGCGGATCGTCTCCGGCAGCGGCCCGAGCTCGTCGGCGATCAGCACGATCGTCGCGTATGCGGGCGGCTCCTCGAGGTCCTTCGAGCAGTGCGTCGGCGGCGTCCTCGTTCATCAGCTCGGCCGAGAAGATCAGGTAGACGCGGCGGTCGGCCTCGAAGGGGCGCATGTGCAGGTCGCGGCGCAGCTCGCGGATCGGGTCGATGCGGATCTGGTCGCCGAGCGCCTCGAGCACGTAGAGGTCGGGGTGCGCCCGCCGGAGCGCCCGGCTCGGATCGCCCCCGAGCAGCGCCGCCCCGAACGCGAGCGCGAGCAGCCGCTTCCCGACACCGGGCGGCCCGTGGAAGAGGTATGCGTGGGCGGGGTCGCCCTCCAGCGCAGCTCCGAGCAGCCGCTTGGCCTCGGCCTGCTCCGGGACGGCGGCGTCGAGGAGCTCAGACATAGGCCTCGAGGTCGGCGCGGACGGCCTGCGCGATCTCCTCGACCGTCTGGGTCCCGTCGAGCGGGACGATCCGCTCGGGGAAACGGTCGGCGAGCTCCCTGTAGGCGGCGGCGACGCGGGCGCGGAAGTCCACACCCTCGCGCTCGATCCGGTCGGGATCGCCGCCGACGCGCCGCTCCGACTCGTCGGCGTCGAGGAGCAGCACGAACGTGCGGTCGGGGAGCAGTCCCCCGATCGCCGGCCGGTTGAGCTCGAGCACCTCGTCGACGCCGAGCTCGCGGGCGATCCCCTGGTAGGCGAGCGACGAGTCGACGTAGCGATCGCAGACGACGGAGGCGCCGCGGTCGAGCGCAGGCGCGATCACCTGCTCGACGAGCTCGGCGCGCGCGGCGGCGAACAGCGCCGCCTCCGCCCAGGGCGCCATCGCCTCACCGGCGAGAAGCAGCCCGCGGATCGCCTCGCCGAGCGGCGTGCCCCCCGGCTCGCGCGTCAGGACGACCTCGCGCCCGCCCGCCTGAAGATGCTCGGCGAGGAGCCGGGCCTGGGTGCTCTTTCCCGACCCGTCGACGCCCTCGAAGCTCACGAACATCCGGTGCAACTCTACGAGTCCCGGCAACCGGCCGACGGGCTCACGCGGGTCGAGCGCCGCCTCGAGCTTGCAACAGTCTGTTACAAGCGCCGCCTCGGACGGGGAGGGCCTGCGCGGCCCGCTCGACAGGCGTAGTGTCGCGCGAGGCAGAGCTCTCTGGAAAAGGGGGAACCATGCGGAAAGCTCTCGTGATCTGCGCTGCCGGCCTGTTCGCCCTGGCCGCGGCGACGATCGGAGCTGCACAAGACGACGGCACCTGCGTGCTGCCCGAGCCGCCGTTCGACCGCGTTCCGGCGACGATCATCGGGACGCCGGGCAACGATTCGCTCACCGGCACGCCCGGGGACGACATCATCGACGCCCGCGGCGGCAACGACCGCGTCGAGGGCGGGGGCGGCGACGACCTCATCTGCGGCGGCCTCGGCGACGACCGCATCGACGGCGGTGCGGGGGGCGACTTCATCTACGGCGACTCGGGCGAGGCGTTTCGGCTCGGTCTGGCCGGCGGGATGGATGTCCCGGGTGGCAACGACGTGATCGACGGCGGCACCGGAGACGACGGCATCGCCGGCGAGGCAGGGCACGACGTCCTGCGGGGTGGAGACGGGAACGACTTCGCCACCGGGATGATGGACAACGACACGGTGCAGGGCGGAGCAGGTGACGACGAGCTCTTCGGCGGCCCGGCGCACGACGTCGTCAACGGGGGCGACGGCGACGACTTCGTGGTCGGCACGCTCGGCAACGACACGCTGCTCGGCGGCAAGGGAGACGACACCCTGTTCGGCGACGCCTTCTTCGGCGATCCGCCGAACACGCACGACGTCTGCAACGGCCAGCAGGGCTTCGACGTGGCCGAGGGGTGCGAGGTCACGAACCAGATCGAAGGCTGACGCCACGGCGGGGGTGCTCCAGTTCGGGAGCGCCCCCGCCGCTCGGTTCGCCGGGTGACTACGTCGCCACGGCGATGATGTGCATGTCGCCCGAGTCGAACTGGATGACCTGCCCGCCCACGTTGACCCCGCAGAAGACGCTGATCGTGTGCGTTCCAACCGGAACCTCCAGGGCGCCGTGGTTGGCGATGTTCCCGCGATCGAGATTCGTGTCCGGAATGTCCACCGTGACACGCTGCGAGATGTCGTCGGCGCCGGCGCCGGTTGCCCCCTTGTTGAGGTAGCAGAACGCATCGTCGTTGTTGCCTCCGTCGGCGTCGACCTCGATGTTCGACGAGACGAGGAGCCGGCTCGGCACGGTTGTCGTGATCGTGGCCGAGAGGACGTTGTTGACACCGGAGACGATGCTCGAGTTGGTGTCCGACGACGCGAACGCGGATGCGGTTGGCCCCGCAGGACCCTGCGGCCCCGTCGCTCCCTGCGGTCCTGCCGGCCCCTGAGGACCGGCCGCGCCGGCAGCTCCCGCTGCCCCTGCGGGACCCGCGGGCCCGCGCAGCTTCGCGCGCTCGGAAGCCCGGAAGTCGACGAGCTTCAGGCCCGCGACGTCGGCGCTCCCGAGCGAGTTGTTCCTGACGTGTGTGCCGGTGATCGCGTTGCCCGCGATCTGCGCGCCCGTGATCTTCTTGGCGACCGTGGCGACGGTGCCTGCGATCGCCTCGCCGCCGAGTGACACGGTGAGCGCGACCAGGGCGACGCCGAGAGCGCCGTGCCTGCGAGTCCTCTGCATGATCCCTCCGTCCCTTCAATTTCTCGGCGCGGCTTTCCCCGTGCCGCGCCGATCACTCTGAACCTACTCCGGTTCTGGTGCGGATGCACAAGGGTCGCCGTCAGCGCCAGCGCCGCCGGCTCGGGAGTGGCAGCCACTACCCTCGCGACGTGGGCACGAAGGACGCCGAGCGCGCCTATCCGGAGACCCTCGACTGCGCCGGCCGCGACTGGCTGCGCTCGAAGCCGTTCCGAAATCACCCGCACGAGGTGGCCCGGTTGCTGGCCGACGCTGCCGTCGTCATCGAGCTGCTCGACCTCCATGCCGGCACGTCGCTCTGCGAGCTCGGGTGCGGCTCCGGCTGGCTCGGGCGGCTGCTCGCACGACAGGGCGTCCGGGTCAGCGGGTACGACATCTCCCCGGGGATGATCGAGATCGCGCGCGAGCAGGCGGCCCGCGAGGGCCTCGACATCCGCTACGACGTGGCGGACATGGAGTCGCTCGAGCCCAGCGAGCGCCACGACGCCTGCCTGCTCTACGACGCCTTGCACCACAGCGCCCGACCCGAGCTCGTCCTACGGACAGCGCGGAAGGCGCTGCACCCGGGCGGCCGGCTGCTGCTCTCCGAGCCGAACTGGATGCACCGCTTCGGCGGCCGCCGCGCGGCCGGGGAGCACGGCGTGACGGAGGCTGGTTACACGCCCAGGCGGCTCAAGCGGCTGCTCCGTGACGCAGGCTTCGCCGACCTCGAGCGCCTCCACCGCGCTCGCCACGCCGCCTACGGCAACTCACCGCGGGACGTCGCCCGGCACCTCGGGGGGCCGCTCGTCCTGCGCGCGCTGGCACCGTTCTGGGCCGACACCTGGCTGCGGGCGAGGGCGGCGTGAGAGCGGTCGTCACGGGCGGGGCGGGCTTTATCGGCTCGCACGTCGTCGATGCGCTCGTCGGCCGCGGGGACGAGGTCGTAGCTGTGGACAACCTCTCCACGGGCAGCGCCGCCAACCTGGCGAGCGGCGTCGAGCTCGTCGAGCGGGACATCCGAGAGGAGCTGGACGGCGTCTTCGCCTCGGTCGGGCCCGACGTCTGCTTCCACCTGGCCGCCCAGGCCGACGTCGGCACATCGGTCGAGCGGCCGGTCTACGACGCCGAGGTGAACGTGCTCGGCGCTCTGCGCGTCCTCGAGGCGGCGCGAACGCAGGGGACGCAGGTGATCTTCTCCTCGACGGGCGGCGCGATCTACGGCGAGTGCGAGCGGCCGGCCCGGGAGGGCGACGAGCTCGTCCCGCTCTCCCCGTACGGGACCTCGAAGCTCGCCGGCGAGCAGTACCTGGCCACCTGGAACCGGTTGCATGGGACGCGCCACGTGACGCTCCGCTTCGCGAACGTCTACGGGCCGCGGCAGCTCCCAAAGCTCGAGGGCGGCGTCGTCGCAATCTTCATGGAGCGCCTGCGCGCCGGCCAGGGAGTGACGATCTTCGGCGACGGCGAGCAGACCCGCGACTTCGTCCACGTGTCGGACGTGGTCGCCGCCATGCTCGCTGCGACCGGGCACGACGGCGGCGTCTTCAACGTCGGCACCGGCCGCGAGACGTCGGTCAACGAGCTCTTCGCCGCCTGCCTGGAGGTGGCCGGCATCGCGGCGGAGGCCGCGTACGCGGCGCCCCGCCCGGGTGACCTGCTCCGCAGCGTGCTCGATGTCTCGCACACCGAGCGGGAGCTCGGCTGGCGCCCGCAGCGCAAGCTGGTGGACGGGTTGGCCGACACCTGGGCCGGCGGGTAGCGCCGCAGACGCCCGTGTCGTCGGTGCTGGTCCCGGCGGACGTGGCCCAGCGAGGGGAGCGATCGCTGGGCGTTCCTGGGCCCCGACCACGGGAAGCTCGGCACAGACTCGACACACTCTCGGCACGGTTCTGCGACCTCGGCTCTGCTAGCGGGGTCTGACCCCGCCGGGGGCGAGTCGCCACAGAGTCGGCACGCACACGTGCGCCTCGGTGTGGTAGCGGGGTCTGACCCCGCGACGGGGGCTCCTCCCTCGATCGAGGGAGGAGCCGGCCGGCGCATTGCGAACCCCGGCGATGGTGGAGACCTCCCTCTCACCGGCCGAAGCGCTGATCGCTCCCTGGCGGCGGGCGACCCTCGTCGCCGCCGGCATCGCCGTCGTCGAGCTGACGCTGGTCGTCGCGCTCGCTGTCACGCTCCTGACCCGTGAGGACGGCGCGAGCCGGAGCGCCGCCACCCGCGTCGCCGCGACGACCGGGAAACCGAAGCCCGCAACCGTCCTCCCGCGCGCGAAGACGCAGGTGCTGATCCTCAACGGCAACGGCCGCACCGGCGCCGCCTCGGCTCAGGCCGACGTCGTGCGCTCGCTCCGCTACCGGGTCGCAGGGGTCGGCAACGCCACCCGGCTCGACCACGGGCGCAGCACCGTGCTCTACCTCGCCGGCCGCGACCGCGAGGCGAGACGGCTCGCCAAGGAGCTCGGCATCACGCTTGTGGGCCCGCTCGACGGGATGAGCCGCAAGACGCTGCGCGGCGCGCACGTCGCCGTCATCCTGGGACGCTGACCCGCTCCAGCAGGGTCCGGGTCAGCGGGTCGAGCGGATCCAGCTCGCCCGCGCGCGTGAGCGAGACGAGAGCCGCCTCCTCGTCGGCAAGCGTGTCGATCTCGAAGGCGCCGCGGCGCCGCCACACGGCTGGGTTCTCGGGCTGTAGCTCCGTCGCCTCGGCATAGAGCTCCCCCGCCCGCTCGAAATCGCCTCGCAGCTCCTCGGCGAACGCCCAGGCGAGCAGCGCCTCGGCCGAGAGCGGGTTCAGCTCATGTGCGTCCTCGGCCGCCGCGGCTGCGCGCGCCGGTGAGCCGGGCAGCGCCCGCTGCGAGTCCTCGAGCCGCTCGCGCGCCGCCCACGGCGTCCCCAGGGAGAGCAGCGCGGCGACGCCCACACCTGCCGCTGCCACCGCCGGCAGCCACGCCCGCCGCCGCTCCACAACGGGCCGCGCCACCGCAGCCAGCAGCCCCACGAACAGCACCGCCGGCCCCGTCAGCGCGACAAAGTCCCAGTCGAACTCGATCAGCGCGTGCAGCCCGAATGCAGCCACCGCCACCGCCAGCAGCATGCCGGCCAGCCGCTCGTCGCCCGCCAGCCGCCGCACGCCGCGCACGACCGCAACCGCCGCCGCCGCATACAGCAGCACGAGCAGGGCGAAGCCGACGACCCCCAGCTCGGAGAGGAACTGCAGCGCCAGGTTGTGCGGCTCTGTCGCGATCGAGGTCGTCTCGCGGATCGGCCGCCGCGCCACCTCGAACGTGCCCGCGCCCGAGCCCGCCAGCGGCCGCTCGCGGAAGAGCTCGACCGATTCACCCCACCACTGCCAGCGGTCGCTCGAGCCGACGCGCAGCAGCCGCTCCGGCCCCGCTCCCACGCCGGGCTGGCTACCGTCGTCGCGGACGACTACCACCGCGGCCGCGAGCCCCACAGCCGCGACCACGGCAACCGCCACCGCTCGTGCGAACCGCCGGCGTCGCTCAGGCGACAGCTCCAGCCCGCGCCGCGAGACCCAGATCACGGCTGCGCCGACGAGCAGCGCGCCCACCAGCAGGCCGGCGCCGAAGATCAGCCCGTCGTCCGCGCGTACGTCGCGCGGCTGCTCGTCGCGCGAGACACCGTCCAGCGCGAAAGCGAGCGCAGCCACCGCCAGCCCCGGCAGCGCCCCGAGGGCGAGCGCGCCCAGGGTCTCGAGCCGTCCTGGCACGACCGCGACCCAGAGCGCAACCGCCGCCAGCGCGACCACGATCCCCCCGCGGGAGAAGGTGAGCAGCAGGGCCACCGTCGATCCGTAGACGAGGAGGGCGCCGGCGACCCGACCCCACGTCCGCGGCGACCGGGCCAACCACAGGCCGGCGAGGATCCCCCAGGCGCTCAGAAGCGCAAATGCATTCCAGTAGTCAAGGGTGCCGCGTAGACGCCCGCGGCGGTCTCCCTCCGGATCCAGAGCGGGGACGACCTTGCCCAGCAGCCCCCAGAAGACCGCAGCCCCGAGCGCGATCGCAAGCGCACCGGCCGCCCAGCGCGCCGCCCAGGGGCCCGCACACCCCGCGAGCACTCCGACAACGGCGAATGCGACGTAGACCAGCCCGAGGTTGAGGTAGTCCCATGACCGGTCACCCGCGACCGACCAGGCGATCGAGGCACCGCTCCACACCGTCAGCCCCGCGAGCGCCCCGAGCGCGAGCCACCCGGCCCCGCCGAGCGCCGGCACGCTCGCGCCGGCAAGCCTCCAGCCGAGTGCCAGCGCCGCGCCGGCGAGCGCCAGCGCACCGATCGCGGCCACGCGGTCGGGGTTTGTACCGCCGCTGAACAGGACACAGAGAACGAGCAGGGCCGTGGTGAATGCCGGCGCCACGCGCGAGCCGCGGCGTCCGTCGGCTGACCGCATCGGGCGGCGACGGTAGCATGTGGGTCGCCGCAGGCCCCGGCTAACGAATCGTTAACTCCCCACACAAACCCGGGACAACTCTGGTCATCAAGATCTACCCTGTGCCGAAGGCCGCGACATCGACCGCGCGCGCCCTCCTGGCGATCCTCGCCATCGTCGCTGCCACGCTCGTCTTCGCCCCCTCCGCGCTCGCCAAGGGCTGCGTCGACGACATGCTCGACGACTGGAGCGCGGACGGCCGCGTGGACGAGAAGTACGCCCTCGAGTGTTACGACCGGACGCTGGCCGAGATGCCGCGCGACCTCTTCTACTACTCGAACGCGCCGGACGCGATTCGCGAGGCGAAGGACGCCCGGCTCCGCCGCTTCCCGCAGGGCGGTCCCAGCGACGGCGACGGAGACGGCTCGGCGGCGGGCGGCCCTGCCGGCGGGGACGGCGGCGGGCCACTCGCCGACCTGCTGAACCTGGGCCCCAGCGCCGCAGACGACCTGCCGCTGCCGCTGCTGATCCTCGGGCTCGTGGCGCTGCTCCTCATGGGCGCGGGCGCAGCGGGCCTTGTCTCGCGGCACCTCCAGGGCCGGCGAGTACCAGCCGCCGGCCCGCCCGACGATCCCCCGGGCGCCGTCTAGGCACCCGCCGTTCGCGGCGCACCCGCGCCGCCGGCCCACCCTCACGCTCGCGGTCTTCTCTCCGAGCGACGGCCCTGGACATGCCCTGACACCCGGCCTGCAGCCGGGACCGACGCCGCGAGGCGTGCTTTCTCCAGATGGTGCACAGTTGGCACGCTCTCGACCCAGCGCCGTCACGGTTTCGCGGGTACCGTCGAGCCCGGGCGGGAGGTGGAGGCAGCTCTCCCCTTGGGAGGGCGGGGCTGCATGTCCGGCTCGGACGTGGGACATGTCCTGCGGAGACATGTCCGGCGTGGGGTCGAGCAGAGCGAGGGTCGCCGCGCCGGCGCTCGCACGCCTCGCGCCGGACGCGCCGGACGCGGCGACCGAACCACCGACAGCCTCCTTGGATACCGCGCAATCCCGGTCCGCGACGCTTTTCCGCGCTCCGAGCGGACTCTCCGCGGCGCTCCCGGACCCGCCGTCCGCCCGGGTCCCTACTCTCGACTCTCCGCACTCGGGACGCCTCTTTCGACGCCCCGTGGTAGGCACAATTCAACGGGAGGACCGGGAGGTAAGCCTTGGCGTCCGTAGACGAGATCCAGACAGCAGCGACCCCTGAAGTGACCAACACGGTCGTCGACGAGAAGGCCACGCTCGCCGTGCGCCGCTACTTCACGATCCCCGGGCGCGAACCGTTCGAGGAGGTCGAGTGGGAGACCCGCGACGCCTTCATCCCGGGCAAGGACAAGCCGGCGTTCGAGCAGAAGGGCGTCGAGTTCCCCAGGTTCTGGTCGCAGACGGCCACGAACATCGTCGCGCAGAAGTACTTCCGCGGCCGCATGAGCTCGCCCGACCGCGAGCACTCCGTCAAGCAGATGATCGGCCGCATCGTCGACACCGTCGGCGCCTGGGGCCGTGACGGCGGCTACTTCGCCTCCGAGGAGGAGGCCGAGACCTTCGAGGCCGAGCTGAAGGCGATCCTCGTCAACCAGCTCGCGGCCTTCAACTCGCCGGTCTGGTTCAACGTCGGCTTCGAGGAGAAGCCGCAGTGCTCCGCCTGCTTCATCCTCTCGATCGAGGACAACATGGAGTCGATCCTCGACTGGATCCGCCGCGAGGGTGTCATCTTCCGCGGCGGCTCCGGCTCGGGCGTGAACCTCTCGAAGCTGCGCTCCTCCAAGGAGCAGCTGTCGAAGGGCGGCCACGCCTCCGGGCCCGTCTCGTTCATGCGCGGCGCCGACGCGTCCGCCGGCACGATCAAGTCGGGCGGCAAGACCCGTCGCGCGGCCAAGATGGTCGTCCTCGACGTCGACCACCCGGACATCGAGGAGTTCATCTGGTGCAAGTCGCGCGAGGAGGAGAAGGCGCGCGTGCTCGAGGCGGCGGGGTACGACATGTCGCTCGACTCGCCGGACTGGGGCTCGATCCAGTACCAGAACGCCAACAACTCCGTGCGCGTGACGGACGCCTTCATGGAGTCCGCCGCGACCGGCAAGGAGTGGAACCTGACCGCGCGCACCGACGGCACCGTCGTCGACACGAAGGACGCGCGCGACCTGCTCCGCCAGATCGCCGACGCGGCGTGGCGCTGCGCCGACCCGGGCGTCCAGTACGACACCACCATCAACGCCTGGCACACGCTGCCAAACACCAGCCGCATCAACGCGTCCAACCCGTGCTCGGAGTACATGTCGATCGACGACTCCGCGTGCAACCTCGCCTCGCTCAACCTGATGAAGTTCCGTCGCGAGGACGGCGAGTTCGACGTCGAGGCGTTCGAGCACGCGGTCGACGTCGTCTTCCTCGCGCAGGAGATCCTCGTCGGCTACTCGTCGTACCCGACGCCCGAGATCGAGGCGAATGCGAAGGCCTACCGCCAGCTCGGGCTCGGCTACGCCAACCTGGGCGCGCTGCTGATGGCGCGCGGGCTGCCGTACGACTCCGACGAGGGGCGCGCATACGCGGCCGCGATCACGTCACTGATGACCGGCCGCGCCTACCGCAAGTCGGCCGAGATCGCCGCCCGTATGGGTTCGTTCGCGGGCTACCGGCCGAACGCGGCGCCGATGATCGGCATCATGGCCAAGCACCGCGCGGCCGTCGGCAACATCGAGGACGCCCACGTCGTGCCGGCCGACATGCTCACCGCCTGTCGCAAGGCCTGGGACGACGTGCTTAACCTGGGCGAGGTGCACGGCTACCGCAACGCGCAGGCCACCGTGCTCGCTCCCACCGGGACGATCAGCTTCATGATGGACTGCGACACGACCGGCGTGGAGCCCGACTTCTCGCTCGTGAAGTCGAAGAAGCTCGTCGGCGGCGGCGAGATCACGATCGTCAACAAGACGGTGCCGATGGCGCTCGACAAGCTCGGCTACGCGCCGAACGAGGTCGAGGAGGTCGTCGCCTACATCGACGAGCGCAACACGGTCGTCGGCGCGCCCTACGTGAAGGCCGAGCACTACCCGATCTTCGACTGCGCGATCGGCGAGCGGGCCATCCACTACATGGGCCACGTCAAGATGATGGGCGCCGTTCAGCCGTTCATCTCGGGAGCGATCTCGAAGACGGTCAACCTGCCGGAGACGGCGACGGTCGAGGACGTGGCGGGCCTGTACGCGGACGCCTGGCGCCTCGGCGTCAAGGCGATCGCGATCTACCGCGACGGCTCCAAGACGGCGCAGCCGCTCTCGGGCAAGGGTGAGGCCGGCTCGGCCGCCGCGCCGCCCGTGCCACTGACACAGCGGCGCCGGCTGCCGGACGACCGCGTCGAGGTCGGCCGCAAGTTCCGCGTCGGCGACTACGAGGGCTACATCCACGTCGGCCTGTTCGAGGACGGGACGCCGGGCGACATCTTCGTCGACATCGCCAAGGAGGGCACGACGCTGGCCGGCCTCATGAACTCGTTCATGATCTCGGTCTCGCTCGGCCTTCAGTACGGCGTGCCGCTCGAGGTGTACGTCTCGAAGTTCGCGCACATGCGCTTCGAGCCTTCGGGCCCGACGAACGATGCCGACATCCGCATCGCCAAGTCGATCGTCGACTACATCTTCCGCTGGATGGGCAAGAAGTTCCTCTCCGCCGAGCAGCAGGAGGAGGTCGGCATCCTCTCCGCCGAGGTGCGCGCCCGGCTCGCCGCCGCCTACGCGGCGGGCGGCCAGCTCGCCCCGCCGACGGAGGGCGAGGGCGCAGCGGCCCCGGCCGAGGCAGCTCCTCCCGGCCAGACCGCGCTCTTCAACGCGTGGGAGGACGCCGTCGAGTGCGCCAGGTGCGGCGGCCGCATGGTGCGGACGGGCAGCTGCTACACGTGCCGCGACTGCGGGACGAACACCGGCTGCAGCTGAGCTGAGCATCGTCGATTCCCGGGAAGGGCCGCGGAAGCGGCCCTTCCCCTTTCGCGACCGTGACGACAGAATCGGCCGGTGGAGCGCGACGAGCACCTGCGCAATGCGTGCTTCCTCGCCCTCGACGTGCTGCAGGCCAAGTGGGGGACCGACATCCCCTACGCCGAGCTGAGGGCTGGCTTCACCTACCTCGGCCGCAGAGTGCCGTTTCTCAACCGCGCCTACGGCATCTACCGGGCCGCCGGCGCACAGCGGGGGCCGGCCGCGCTCTCGCTCAACAGCTCGTACCTGCAACGGCGCTACCGCGACGAGCAGACCGATGACGGGATCCTCTACCGCTACCAGGACGGGCCGATCGACAACCACTTCAACACCTGGCTGCGCCAGGCCTACGAGCTCCAGGTGCCCGTCGTCTATTTCGTCGGCTCCTACCGGAGCTGGTACCGCCCCGAGTACCCCGCCTTCGTCGAGGAGGACTCTCCGGCCGAGCGCACGGTTCGTCTGACCTTCGGAACCATGCGCGGGCCTATGGATGAGCGTGAGCCGGCCAAGATCGACGACCCCCTCGAGCGACGCTACGTCGTCCGGCAGGTCAAGCAGCGGCTGCACCAGGTGCAGTTCCGTGGTGCCGTGCTGAACGCCTACGCGACCCGCTGCACCATCTGCAGCCTGCGTGAGCGCGGGCTCCTGGACGCCGCGCACATCACCGCGGATGCGGCGGCGCGCGGTGAGCCGGTGGTGTCGAACGGCCTCAGCCTCTGCACGATCCACCATCGCCTTCGACCAGAACCTTGTCGGCGTCTCGCCCGATTACGAGGTGCGCGTGTCTCGGCGACTCCTCGACGACGAGGACGGGCCGATGCTGGATTTGCTCAAGGGCTTTCATCGCCAGCGCATCCACCTGCCCACTCGTCGAAGAGAGCAGCCTGACGCGGAGCGCCTGGCCGAGCGCTTTGAGCGCTTCGAGGCCACGTCGTAGCCGACCGCGCCGTCACCGCGCTCGCGCGTCGCCGGCCCACAATCGACCCCCTCCAGCGGCGCGGCGCTCAAGGCGCGCACGCCGCGCTCCCCGGCGCGCCAGCGCAGCACGCCGGGGAGAAGAGCTCCTACGAGGAGTAGCTCCCGCCGACCTCAGCAGCCTGCGGCTTCCCCTTGTGGCCCGCCTCCTGCAGGATCGCCGGCACGTCCGGGTCGGACACGAAGCTCTGCCAGCCGGCCGAATCCCAGTCGAACAGCGCCCAGACGCGGTCCGGCTCGTTCGGGTCGCGGAACACGGTGGAGCCCTTCGATCCGTGCTGCTTGCGCTTTTCGGCCCCCTTGGTCGAGAAGACCTCCAGGAAGCGCTCGTAATCCTCCACTTTCGTCGTCGCCAGAATCATCGCTCTCCTCCTTCGAAGTGCCTGTAGCTCGCGTTCGACCCCGAGGCCACCGTACACCTGGGCGTACCAGCGGGTCGCCCGGGCCTGCTCTCAGCTTGCATTGCGAACATATGTTCGCTTCTATGTTTGCTGGTGCAACTCGCCTTCGACTCGCTCGACCGGCTGGTGGACACGCTCGAGGAGCGCGGCGCGCTCTCGGCCACCGAGGCGGCGCGCGCGCTCTTCAAGACGCCGTCGATCTCCGACGGGCTCGCCCGCTCGCTGCTCGAGGACGTCATCGCCGGCGACGCCCGGCTCACCTGCGTCGGCACCACCGTCTCGCTCGCCGGCCGCCAGGCCGACCCGCCGCTCGAGGAGGCCTCGTTCGTCGTCTTCGACCTCGAGACCACCGGGCTCTCCGCACAGACCTGCCGCATCTGCGAGATCGGAGCCGTCCGCGTGCGCGGGCTCGAGCTCGTCGACTGCTTCGAGTCGCTCGTCAACCCGGGCGTCGCGCTGCCGCAGCAGGTGGCGAACCTCACCGGCCTGCGCGACCCCGAGCTACGCCGCGCGCCCGGGATGGCAGGCGTTCTGCGCCGCTTCCTCGCGTTCGCCGGGGACGACCTGCTCGTCGCCCACAACGCACGCTTCGATCAGCGTTTCCTCGAGCGCCAGCTCGTGCTCCGGCACGGCCGCCGCCTCTCCGAGCCGCCGCTCTGCACCGCCGCGCTCGCCAAGCGGCTGCTCGGCGGCCGCGTCCGCCGCGTCGGCCTGGCCTCGCTCGCGCACTTCTTCGGCGTGCCGACGACTCCCTGCCACCGCGCGCTGCCCGACGCCGAGGCGACCGCGCAGGTGCTCGTCCACATGATCGGCCTGGCGCAGGAGCTCGGCGCGCGTCGGCTCTCCGACCTGCGCGCACTCGCGGCGCCGCAGAAGCGCCGCGTCCACGACAAGCGGCGACTCGCCCACGGCGCCCCCACCCGCCCCGGCGTCTACCTCTTCCGCGACCGCCACGAGCAGGTGCTCTACGTCGGCCGCGCCCGGGACCTCCGCGCCCGGCTGCGGACGTACTTCCAGAGCGAGCGCCAGCGGCCGTCGGTCGAGGCTGCGCTGCAGGCGCTCGAGCGAATCGAGTGGCGCGAGCTCCCGTCCGAGCTCGAGGCCGCCTGGGAAGAGCTGCAGCTGATCCGCGAGCTGCAGCCACCCGCGAACTCCCGCAGCCGCCGCAAGGAGCACGGCCACTACCTGCGCCGCCGCGGCGACGAGCTCGTCGTCACGAAGACGCCAACGCCGCTCGGCCCGATCGCCAGCCGCCGCCGGGCCTCGCTCGCGGCCCGCGCGCTCTCCACCGCCACGCCGGCGGAGCTTGACGCGCTCCTCCGCGACGGGCCGCTGCCGCGCATGCGAGAGCGGCTCGCGCACCTCTCCGACTCGCTCCGCTACGAGGAGGCGGCCAGGCTGCGCGACCGCATCGAGGCCGTCGAGCACGTCGTCGACCGCCTGCGCCGGCTCGACCGCCTCCGCCGGCTCGAGGTCTGCGTGGTCGCGCCCGGCGCCGCCGTGCTCGCCTGCGGCGGACGGGTCGTGACCGTCCGGCTGCCGGCGGACGTGCGCGCAGAGATCGTCCGGGTCCGCTGCCTCGAGCCTCTGGCGACGCTCACGCCCGAGGAGGCAGAAGAGCTCGTGCTCCTCGACGGCTTCGCCCGCCGCCCACCGCCCGAGCTGAAGGTGCTGCCGCTGGACACGGACGCGACCGACGTTCTGGCGAAGGCTCACGCGGCTTCCAGACCGACGGCCGAGGTACGGCCCAACGGCGCCGCGCGCGGCCTGTCCGCCGGACGCGGCCAGGTGTAGGCGCCTGGGCGGTCAACGCGTGCGCCAACGCCGCAGGCCGGGCGCACGAGAGCCCGGGTCCGCGCGTGCGGCCCCGGGCTCTCGGCCCTCCCCAATCAGGTCTTTCGGAAGAAGCGCTTCAGCGACCACGCCGCACTGGCCACTCCAGCCTCCGTGCCGGCTGCTCCGCCGGTGCGAAAGTGGTCACCGCCGTAGATACGCGCGTTCTCGACCTCGCTCTGCAGATCCTTGACCGTCGCGAAGTGATGGTCGACCTGCTCGCCGTCAATCGTCGCGTCGATGGTGAAGTCGATCTTCTTGGTGCCGAGGAACTTGCTGAGCGCGCGGCCGGTCGCGCCCGTAAGGCAGGCGTGGCCGCTCGTGTGCTCAGGGTGGTTCGAGGTAACCGACAGTGGCACCCAGTCCGGATCGACGGCCGTGTGCTCGTTGCCGTCCGTGTCGGCCTCGCGGATCGCCGTCACCGGCCGCCAGCCGAGGTAGTGGTACTTCGTGTTCCAGCAGGTGATCATCGCGTCGGCGCCCGTGAGAGCGGTCATGGCGAAGAGGCGCGCCGCCTCCCCTGTGGACAGGCCACGCTCGCCGGCGAGCCCGCGGAGCGCCCGGTTGTACTGACCGACGGTGTTCTCCGTCCAGAACCTCGCGATCTCCGTCTGCTCGTCGTCTCGCAGGAGCCCCGGGTAACCGGCGGCGGCGCCGTAGAGTCGAACCTCCTCGAGCTCGTCCGCGTACGTGCCGCTCGTGAGCTTGGTCGGGCCATGCGGCCGGAACTGGTCAGGCGACTCGAGGAGGAACGGCGTCGCCTGCGCCGTCCAGGGTGTGACCGCGTTGGGGCCGGATGTTCGCTTCCACTCGCCGGGCTCGTCGCCGTCGGGAGGCCCCGGAACGCTCGTGTCCATTGGCCCGTCGCCGTCCCACCTGGCGAGCATCTCAGCCGCTGCGGCCCGCCCGGCGGCGATCCCGTCCTCCTTGGCCTGGCCGTCCGGGATCGCGGCGAGCGCAGCGGCGTACTCCCCGTCGACCGCTCCTGCCTGGTCGGCCCGGTACGTGACGAGCACGTCACGTGCGGCGGCTGCGACCGCAGCGTCGACCGAGGCGCCGGACGGCGCGGTGAGTGAGGAGCGGTACAACGCGTGCGTGCCCTCGATCGCCATCGTTGCGTTGTAGACCGCCGCCTGCACGATCGCGAGGTAGAGCGCGGCGGACGATGGCGTCTGCGTCTGCGGCGCCGGCAGTGGTGGATTCGCCCTGAGCAATGTCGTCGTGGCCACGTTGTTCCAGTGAACGACGGCGTTGTCGCCGGGGCCCGCGCCCGCCGCCCCGGCAACCGCCAGGACGACCGCCGAGGAGGCGAGCGCAAGGATGAACGAGAGTGGTCTCACGGTCGCCTCCTAGTCCACGTATGCGCAGATGCGCGTAGAGACGGGCCGTGGTCGCTTCGTCGTGGGGGGAGTCACCGCCGGCCGTGTGCTGGATGATCACGTGCCAGGCCGTTCCGACAGTGTTCGGGCCGGAGTAGCGAACCGTCGAGTCGACCCAGTCCGTCGTCGTGACACCGCCGCCGAGCACCTTCTTCCCGGCCGGGCAGCCGGCGAAGTTGGACTGCGCGGTGCCGGGCGTGCCAGACGGGAGCGGGAAGTCCACCCGGACGAGCTCCCAGCCGCTCACGCCAGCCGAGCCAGGGGGTCCGGTCGGCCCCTGAGGCCCCGCCGGCCCCTGGGCGCCCGTCTCACCCTGCGGCCCCTGCGCGCCCTGCTGGTTCCAGCTCAGCGCCGTCTCGTCGTTCTTGCACTGTCCGTCGCCGTATCGATGACGCGCAGGCGCCCATCCTTCTTGTAACAGCCGTGAATCACGCCGCTGCCGTCGGGGATTGCCGCCGAGGCAACTGCCGTGACTCCGGCGAGGGCGGCGAGCCCGATCAAGATCGTCCAGCGCCGCCGCTTGATGACATCCTTCATGGTGACCTCCTGTGGGGGGTTCGACGCCGCGCGGCGGCGCCATTGGACGTGGAGCGCTCGTCACCGAGAGCCGAGCTCACGACCTCCGCGATTCGCTCGAAGGGGAGTCCAGCTCGGGTCATAGCCTCGCGCACCGCTTCGCCTGAGGCGGCTTCGTAGAGCAGGAGGCACGTCTCGTCCTCCGGCACGAAGATCGACCGCACGTAGGCGATCGGCAGCCCCTCCGCGGCAAGCTCTTCGGCGCTTGCGCGGGCCTGCTCGTCGCGCTCGACGGCGACCGCCGCCTCTGCCTGCGAGACATAGAGCTCGACGAGGAACTCGGCCACGGATCGACGGTAGGCGGCGGCCCCCCACCGGCGAAATACCGGAAACCCTCAATCTTTTATCGCGCTCAGGCGCGACCGACGAGGCGGTTTGCAAGCTGCGTGCGCGAGCGAATGCCGAGCTTCGCGTAGACGTGCGAGAGGTGAACCTCGACGGTGTGCACGCCGACGAACAGCTCGCCCGCGATCTCCTTGTTCGAGCGCCCTGAGGCGGCGAGCTCGGCCACGCGCCCCTCGGCGGGGGTGAGCGAGCCCGAGACCGATGGTCGGCGGGCCCCCACGCGGGCCAGCTCCGAGCGCGCCTGCTCGGCCCAGCCGGGCGATCCCAGCGCCTCGAACGACGCCGTCGCCTGCTCGAGCCAGCCGCGGGCCACGCCCCACTTTCTGTGCCTGCGGGCGGTCCGGCCCAGGACGAGCAGCGTCCTGGCTCCGTCGAAGCGAAGCCCCAGCGCGTCGTAACCCGCCGCCGCCTGCGCGAGCTGCTCCGCCGCCTCCGGGTCGAACGTGCCGGAGACGAGCCGCACCAATGCGGCGCAGCGGGCCGTCGAGACCAGGGCCCACGGGTGCGACTGTGCCTCAGCCAGCGCGCGCAGACGGACGGTCACGGCCGCGGCCTCGTCACGCTCGCCGAGCTCGGCCAGCGCCTCGACGAGGTCCGGCGCGACCGGGAACGCGCCAGGCTCCTCCACCCCCTCGCGCTCCGTGTGATCCCAGACCGCGCGCAGACTGACGGCCGCCAGTGCAGGCTGGTGGCCGAGCAGCGCGGCGACGCCGCGCACCCGGAGTGCTTCGAGCCGATCCCAGCCGAGCCCCTTGGCCTCGCTCTCGGCGATCGCGGCCACGGCCCAGCGCTCGGCCTCGGGGGCCTCGCCGCGCCCCAGCGCGAGCAGGGCGTGACAGCGCTCGGAGGCAGGCGCGGTCAGCAGCTCGCGCTCCGCCGACTGTGCCCACTCGTCGAGCAGTCGCAGCGCCTCGCCCCAGTTCCCCGCGCGTAGGTGCAACTCACAGAGACCGAGGCGCAGTCGCACCGACGACCAGGCCTCCCCGCGCTCCTCCGCTAGCTCGAGCTGACGACGCATGAGCCGCTCTGCCGGCTTCAGCTGGCCTCGGCTCACCAACTGCTCGGCCGCGATCCACTCGAGCATGCGTGAGAGCGGCGCGCTGTCCCCCGGCTGCGGGCGGTAGCGCTCGACCAGGTCGTCCAGCGGCTGGCCGCGCAGGCTGCGCGCCCAGCTGAGCCCGCGCACCACCTCGTGGAGGACCTTCTGACCTGCGACTTCGGCCGCCGGCAGCGCCTCCAGCGCCGTGGCCTCCGCCTCTGCGATCCGTTCGACACGGACGACGGCGGCGTACCGCGCGATGCGTGCCATCACCGTGGCCCGCAGGGCGGGGTCATCGGTGCTCTCGGCGAGGGCCCGCTGCAGGTGCGTCTCACACTCAGAGACGTGCGAGATCGGCAATCGGCTCTCGTGAGCCAGCAGGAGGTGCGCGCGCGCCCGGGCACTCCCTGGAGGAAGCCGAGCGAGCTCCGGTGCCAGCAGATCCTCAACGCGCTGCGGCTCGCCTGCCACGAGCAGGTACTCGCCGAGCGCGAGCACGTGCTCGGCTCTGCACGCAGCCGTGGCGGGCGTCAACCGGAGAGCCTCGTCAGCCAGCTCGACCGCATCCTCCGTCCGGCCGTGCGCGGCTGCGCCCGACGCCGCGGCGGCGACTCTTGCTGCGAGCCGGGTGTCTGGCCGCGAGGCGGCGAGCGCTAGATGCCTCACGCGTCGTTCCTCCTCACCGACGACGCCGGCGAGCGACCGGTGCAGCTCCCGCCGCTCGTCGTCGGCCGACGCTGCTTTCGCCGCCGCCGCCAGGAGGGGATGTGAGGGGCGCACACGGTCGGTGCCAATGACCAGCACGCCGGCCTCCTCGGCTGCCGCGATCGCGTTGGGCCCTGCCACCTCGACGAGCTGTGACGGCCGCAGGTCCGCGCTCAGCGCGACCGCGAGGAGGACGCGTCGCACCGAGGCTGGCAGCCCGGCGATCCGCGTCCCGAGCAGATCCTCGACCTCGTCGGGGACCCGAACATCATCGTCGAGCTTCGCAGGGTCTCTCCCTACGAGTGTCCGCCCGAGCTCGAGTGCGAAAAGCGCGTTGCCGTGCGCGGCCTCGAAGACCCGGCGGAGCACCCGGCGGGGAAGGACCAGACCCAGCCGGTCGTAGAGGATGCGCCGGGTGGCGCCCGCGCTCAGCGGACCGACATCGAGGTGCATGAGCCCCCGGTCCGCCAGCGCGCGCTCGAGCGGGGATACCGTGCCAGGGCGTCTCGCCAGCAGAAAGCGGATCGGCTCATCGCCCAGTCGTCGCGCTGCGAACGTCAGAGCCTCCGCAGATGAGGCATCGAGCCAGTGGACGTCGTCGATCGCGACCATCAGCGGCTCCCGCGCGGCGAGGGCACGCAAGGCGTTGAGCAGCCCAACCGCGATCGCGCGCGGCTCCGGGGGCGTGTCCGGCACGTCTGCCCGCAGCAGCGCGACCTGAAGGGCGCGCCGCTGCGGCGCCGGCAGCGCCGGCAGCGCCTCGTCGGCGACGCCGTCGAGCAGGTCGGTGAGGGTTGCGTAGGAGAGCCGCGTCTCTGTCTCGGCCGGGCGCGCCGACAGCACGCGCAGCCCGCCGGCGCGTGCAAGGGCGGCCGTCGCCTGCCAGAGCGTCGTCTTGCCGATACCGGGGTCTCCGGAGAGGACGAGCCCGCCGTGCGAGGCATCGGCGTGCGCAAAGGCGGCGACCGCGGCCAGCTCCCGGCTCCGCCCGATGATGGCCGCGGTCGACCCGAGGTCGCTGGAAGGCGCGGGCCCGGAAGGATGGTCGCGCGTCGCCCCGTCGCCGCCTTCGGCAGGCTCGGGCTCCGTCCCGTCGAGTGCGACCCGCGCAGGTTCCATGGGAGCTTCCCCACGGTAGACCTTCACATCCACGCTTGCAACCACTTTCAGTGGTTAGGATCGCCGCGGTCTCATCGGCGCCGAGGCGAGCACAACGGCGAGGAGAGGCTGTCGCCTCCGCACCTACTTTCAAAGCGAGCGCCAGCGGCCGTCGGTCGAGGCTGCGCTGCAGGCGCTCGAGCGAATCGAGTGGCGCGAGCTCCCGTCCGAGCTCGAGGCCGCCTGGGAAGAGCTGCAGCTGATCCGCGAGCTGCAGCCACCCGCGAACTCCCGCAGCCGCCGCAAGGAGCACGGCCACTACCTGCGACGCCGCGGCGACGAGCTCGTCGTCACGAAGACGCCACACGCCGCTCGGCCCGATCGCCAGCCGCCGCCGGGCCTCGCTCGCGGCCCGCGCGCTCTCCACCGCCACGCCGGCGGAGCTCGACGCGCTCCTCCGCGACGGGCCGCTGCCGCGCATGCGAGAGCGGCTCGCGCACCTCTCCGACTCGCTCCGCTACGAGGAGGCGGCCAGGCTGCGCGACCGCATCGAGGCCGTCGAGCACGTCGTCGACCGCCTGCGCCGGCTCGACCGCCTCCGCCGGCTCGAAATCTGCGTGGTCGCGCCCGGCGCCGCCGTGCTCGCCTGCGGCGGACGGGTCGTCACCGTCCGGCCGCCCGCGGACCTGCACGCAGAGATCCCACGGCTCCGCCGCCTCGAGCCCCTGGCGACCCTCACGCCCGAAGAGGCAGAAGAGCTCGTGCTCCTCGACAGCTTCGCCCGCCGCCCACCGCCCGAGCTGAAGGTGCTGCCGCTGGATGCCGCTCGGCTCGGCTCGCTGCCGGCAGCGGCCTGAGCCGCGCCCGGCCTGGGTACGGGAGCCGCCGGCCTGGCAGGATCGCAGCCATGACGCTCGACGAGCTCGACCGCTGGCTGGACACCTACGGGCGCGCGTGGGAGCGGCAGGACATCGACGCCTTCGTCGGCTGCTTCGCGGCGAACGCCCTCTACTTCTGGGGCCCGTGGACTGAGCCGCTCCGGGGCCACGACGAGATCCGCATGCGCACCGAGCAGGCGGTCTCGCAGCAGGAGAACATCCGGTTCGGCCACGAGCCGCTCGCGATCTCGCCCGACGGCCGCGGCATCGCCCGCTGGTGGGTGTCCGTGGACGTTCCGGCGGACGGCACGGTGGAGGAGGACGAGGGCATTTTCCTCGTCACGCTGGGCACCGACGGGCTCTGCACCGAGTTCCGCGAGTGGTGGAACAGCCGCTCGCGCCCGGCCGGCTGAGCGGGACATTCAGCCGCGCGAAAGTGCTCGTGCCGGGCGCCGTCGTTGCCGATGAAGAGACCATGCGGCGAAACGGCCCACCCCTCTTCGCGCTCGTTCCCCTGGACGAGGCGCGCCAGCTGACGGGTCTCGACGCCGCGGAGCTCGAGCAGGCGCCGCAGGTGCAACTGCTCATGCGGGTCTTCGCCGACGGCCGCAAGGAGCCGGCGCTACGGGTGCCGCGGGAGCTGCTGCTCGATCCCGGGCCTGAGCCGGAGTATCGGCGCTCAGCCGGCCGCGTCGGCGGGCAGCGGCGCCAGTAGCTGCTGACAGGCGGCGTCTCCGAACCACCGCTCGTACTGCGCAGGCGACCAGCCCCGTCGGCCCACGAAGAGCTCCCACACGTCTGGATGGTTCAGCGTCCAGAGAATGTCCGTCGCCTGGGCGACGTCCAGGCCGGCCCGTAGGGCGCCTTTCGAGCTCAGGGACTCCACGATGACCTTCTGGTTCTCGTAGAACTCCGTCTGGATCCGGCCCCAGAGCTCGGCGATGTCCGGGTCGACGGCCGCGGCGCCGCGCAGCACCGGGGCCAGGCGGCCGGCGCGCTCCTTGACCGTGCGCGAGTTGCGCGCGTTGAGCCGTAGCTGACGCTCGGGGTCCGTCTCCTCCAGCACCTCCTGGTACCACCGGCGGTCGCCCACCGCGACGTCCTCCTGGTCACCGCGAAGGAGCAGGTGCCAGAGCGCGCGCAGGACGCCGCCCTTGGTCTCGAAGGCGACGTAGACGGTCTTGAGCGCGACGCTCGCTTCGGCGGCGATCGCCGCCATCGTGGTCGCCGCGTACCCCTGCTCCTCGAAGAGCCGCTGCGCCGCCGTGAGGATCTCCCGCCTGGTGGCCGCCGCCTGCTCGCGGCGCCTCGGCGACTCGTAGCGCCGCGTGCTCTTGACACCGTCCGCCATTTCAGTAGTGTACCCCTTACTTCATTACTCGCAACAAGTAATCAATCTAGGAGGTGTGTTATGGAAACGATGAGCAGGCCGCAGGCAAGCACTGCCGGCCTCGACGAGCTCCGCCAGCGGCTGCACGGGATGTGGTCCGCCGTCGCCCCGGCCTGGGCGGACCATGCGGCCTACGCCGAGGCGCGCGGCGCCGGGATCGCGGCCCGGATGCTCGAGTTGACGAGCCCGAAGCCGGGCGAGCGGGTGCTCGAGCTCGCCTGCGGTCCAGGAGGGCCCGGCTTCGCAGCCGCCGAGCTGGTGGCACCCGACGGCCAGGTGGTCATGTCGGACATCGCCGTCGAGATGACGGAGGCGGCGGCCGCCCGTGCCCGCCAGCTCGGCCTCCAGAACGTGAGCACGCGCGTGCTCGATCTCGAGCAGATCGCCGAGCCGGACGGCTCCTACGACGTCGTCCTCTGCCGCGAGGGTCTCATGCTCGTCCCTGACCCGGACCGGGCCGCGCGCGAGCTGCAGCGCGTCCTGCGTCCGGGCGGTCGTGCCGCCGTGGCGGTCTGGGGCCCGCGGGCGCGAAATCCCTGGCTCGGTGTGATCTTCGATGCGGCGAGCGCACAGCTCGGGGAGCCTGTGCCTCCGCCCGGCATCCCCGGCCCGTTCTCGCTGGACCATGCCGGCGAGCTCCACGAGCTCCTCGCCGGGGCCGGGCTCGCGGACGTCGCCGTCGAAGAGCAGGCAGTGCCGATGCGCGCCGCCTCGTTCGACGAGTGGTGGACGCGGACGGCGGCGCTGGCCGGACCACTGGCGCACCGGCTTGCCGCCCTGCCGGAGGCCGCCAGGGCAGAGCTGCGCGAGCGCATCCGGGAGGCGAGCCGCCCCTACGAGGCCGGCGCGGGCCTCGAGTTCCCCGGCGTGGCACTCATCGGCTCCGGCAGCCGCTAGCGAGCCGGGGGCGCCTCGGCCCGCGGGTCGAGGCGCCCCCGCGTGCTCCCACGCCTGTCCTCAGACGTAGCGGCCCATGCCGCCCGCGACGTCGATCGACGCGCCCGTGATGTAGCTCGCCCGGTCGCCGAGCAGGAACGCGACGAGGCCGGAGACCTCCTCCGGCGTGCCGAAGCGCCGTAGCGGCACCTCCTGGGCGGCAAGCGCGTCGAAGAACTCCTCGCGCGGCCGGTCGGGCGCGCGCCGGCGATGGATGTTGTCCCACTGCGGCGTGATCACGAAGCCGATGTTGACGCCGTTGACGAGGATGTTGTCCTTCGCCACCTCGAACGCGAGCGCCTTCGTGAAGGAGTTGCCGGCAGCGCGATTGACCGAGGTGGCGAAGAACGCCGGGTCGGGGTAGCGCCCGTAGACCGAGCCGATGTTGACGATGCGCCCGCCGCCCGCCTCGCGCAGGTACGGAAGCGCTTCGCGCGAGCAGCGGATCAGCGAGAAGAGCTTCACGTCGAGGTCGCCGGCCCAGTCCGCGTCGGTGAGCGTCTCGAACGTTGCCGGGGTGGGCTCCCCCGGCGTTGTTGACGAGCGCGTCCAGGCCGCCCAGCGCCTCGGCGGAGCGCCGCACGAAGTCGCGCACACCCTCCGGGTCGGTGACGTCGGCCGCCTGCGCGTAGACGTCGCCGCCGCGTGCGCGCAGCTCCTCGGCCGTCGCCATCAGCTCGGGCTCGGTGCGCGAGCAGATCGCGATCCTGGCGCCCTCGTCCACGAGCTCATGGGCGATGGCGGCGCCCAGCCCCTTCGATCCGCCGGTGACGATCACCCGGCGACCCTCGAGGCCGAGCTTCACGTCCGGCGCAGGTAGGCGTCGGAGCCGTCGAGCCAGTCCTGGCGGGGCGGCGAGAAGACGTCGACGTCGAGCGTGTCCTCGAGCGCCTCCGCCTCGTGCGGCAGGTTCGACGGCAGGTGCAGCACCTCGCCTGCCATCACGTCCACGACCTCCGACCTGTCCTCGCCGAGCCAGAAGCGCAGCCCGCCCTCGAGGATGTACGTGAGCTGCTCGTTGTCGTGCGCGTGCTGGGGGACGATGCAGCCCTGCTCGAGGTAGACGTGCGCGAGCATCAGCCGCTCGCCCGAGATCAGCCGGCGCGCCAGCTGCGGGTTGAGCGCCTCCTTCGGCAGGTCGTCCCAGCGGTAGTGCGTCGCACCCACGTCGTCCTCCTCGGTCTCAGGTTGTGACGAGCGCCGCCAGCCGCTCGACACCGTCGTCGATCAGCCCCTCGTCGACCATGCTGAACGACAGACGCACGGCATCGCCGCCCCGCCCGTCGGCAAAGAAGAGCGTGCCCGGGACAATGCCGACCCCCTGCTCGGCGGCGCGCACGGCGAGGGCGGCGGAGTCGGTCGACCCCGGCAGCGTCAGCCAGGAGAAGAAGCCGCCCTGCGGCCGAGTCCAGCGCGCCCCGTCGGGCATCGCCCGCCCGAGCGCTGCCAGCAAGCGTGTGCACTTGCGCTCGTAGAGCGCGCACGAGCGCTCCAGCTGCTCGTCGATCCAGCCGCGGCGCACGTACTCCTCGAACAGCCGCTGCCCGAGCGCCCCGGCGCACTGATCGGTGGTCTGCTTGGCGGCCACGAGCTGGGCGCAGACGTCCGAAGGCCCGGCCGCCCACCCGAGTCGCACGCCGGGGAAGAACGTCTTCGAGGTCGTCCCGTTCTGCACGACGGCGTCCGGCGCGAGACTCCAGAGGCTCGGCTGCGACTCGCCGCCAAACGAGAGCTCGCGGTAGGCGACGTCCTCGATGACGAGGAAGCCGTGGTGCCGCGCCAGCTCGACGAGCCGCTGCCGCCGCTCGAGGGCGAGGCTGACGCCGGCCGGGTTCTGGTAGTCCGGGATCGTGTAGACGAGCTTCGGACGCAGCCCCTCGCCAAGCCGCCGCTCCAGCGCGTCCACGTCGAGCCCGTCGTCGTCCAGCGGCACCGGCTCGATGCGCGCCTCGAAACCGCGGAACGCCTGGATGGCGCCGAGGTATGTGGGCGCCTCGACGACGACGGTGTCGCCCGGGTCGAGCAGCGCCTTGCCGGCCAACTGGAGCGCCTCGATGGCGCCGCTCGTGATCACCAGCTCCTCGTCGGCCGGCCGGCGCCCCTGCAGCGTCTCGAGCCGACCCGCGAGCGCGTCGAGCGTGCCGGCCAGGCCTCGGGTCGGCGCGTACTGGAATGCGCTCGCCTCACCGGCTGCAGCGAACTCCTGCAGCAGCGTCGAGACGCGCTCGCGAGGGAACGTCTCCGGGTCGGGGAAGCCGCCGGCGAAGGAGATCAGGTCGGAGCGGCCGAGCATCGCGAGCACCGAGGCGATCCCCTCGCCGACGTCGGCCCGCGTCCGCGCGGCGAGGAGCGAATCCCAGCGTCGCTGGTCAGAGGTCACGCTCAAGCTCCCAATCCTAGGGCTCCCGGGGCGTGAGCTCAGTGGTTCGCGTGTGGCGTTTGCGGCAGAGGTGTGGATCAGGCAGGCTCCCCGCGTGGTCCCCGAGGCACCCCTCGAGCGGAACGAGCACGGGTTCTCACCGGCCGGGCCGGGCTGGTTCGTCCTGAACGCGCGGGACGCCCGCTGGCGCCATGCCCCGGGGCGCGGCGCCTACAGCGACTTCGAGGGCGAGCACGAGTGGGAGCAGCTCGGCATGCACCTGGTCGTGCTCGAGCCCGGCGAGGCGATGGGGATGTACCACTGGGAAGCCGACCAGGAGGACTTCCTGATCGTCTCGGGCGAGGCGCTGCTGATCGTCGAGGGCGAGGAGCGGCCGCTCCGCCAGTGGGACTTCTTCCACTGCCCACCGCACACGAAGCACATCATCGTCGGCGCCGGCAACGGCCCGTGCCTGGTCGTCGCGGTCGGCGCGCGCGAGCACATCGACAACCCGGACTGGGGCGGCTACACGGTCGACGAGACCGCGCTCCGTCACGGCGTCGGCGTCGAGCAGGCGACGACCGAGGCGCGTGAGGCGTACGCGAACGTCGCCCGGCGCGAGCCGACGGCATGCCGGGACGGCTGGCTGCCGGACTTCGATGGTTCCTGAGGCGCCGTTCGAGCAGACGGACACGGGGCTCCGGGCTGCGGGCGAGGGCTGGTACGTCCTCAACGCCCGCGACGCCCGCTGGGGTCAGATCCCGGGCCGCATGCGCTGGGCGTCACTCGAGTCCGCGCAGCTCTTCGACCAGGTCGGCGTCAGCCTCGACATCCTCGAGCCGGGCCAGCCGATGTCGATGTACCACTGGGAGACGGACCAGGAGGACTTCATCGTGCTCGCCGGCGAGGCGCTGCTCGTCGCCGAGGGGCAGGAGCGGCCGCTGCGCCAGTGGGACGTCGTCCACTGCCCGCCCGGGACGAACCACGTGATCGTCGGCGCCGGCGACACACCCTGCGTCGTCTTCGCCGTCGGCGCGCGCGAGCGGCATAGCGAGCGCGGGCCCGACGGCGTCCTCCACGGGCGCCCGGACTGGGGCGCCTACACCGTCGACGAGGCGGCGCTGCGCCACGGCGCCGGCGTCGCGGAGGAGACGCGCGACGCCTCAGTCGCCTACGCGCGCTTCCCGGACGAGGTGCGGCTCCCCTACGGCGACGGCTGGCTGCCCGGCTGAGCGGCGGACACCCGCCTCTGAGCGCCGAGGACGAGGCGCAGCTCGGCGAGGTGCTGGCGCTCGTGCGCGAGGTCCTCGGCGAGGACCTGCTCGGCGCGTACCTGCACGGCTCGGCGGTGCTCGGGGGCCTGCGCCGGCGCAGCGATCTGGACGTGCTGGCCGTGTCGACCCGGCGCACAGCCCCGGCCGAGAAGCAGCGACTGGCCGCGGGACTGCTCGACCTCTCCGGCAGCCGGGCACGCCCGGCCCGCAGGGCGCTGGAGCTGACGATCGTCGCCCAGCCGGACGTGCGTCCGTGGCGCTATCCGCCCGCGATGGACTTCCAGTACGGCGAGTGGCTGCGTGAGGAGTTCGAGCGCGGCGAGGTCGAGCCGCCGCAGCTGACCAATCCGGATCTCGCCACCCTGCTCGTGATCGTCCTCCGCGGCGACGCGCCGCTCGCCGGCCCGCCGCCCGCCGCTCTCCTCGACCCGGTGCCACCTGGCGACCGCGTTCGGGCCATGCTCGACGGCCTCGACGAGCTCGCAGCCGAGATCGAGCCGGACACGCGCAACGTCGTCCTCACGCTGGCGCGCATGTGGTGCACGGCCGCCACAGACCGGATCCTGGCCAAGGACGCGGCAGCCGACTGGGCGCTCGAGCGCCTGCCGGAGGAGCACCGAGCCGTCCTGCGGCTCGCGCGTGCCGCCTACCTCGGCGACGAGCAGGAGGACTGGGACGGGCTGCGGGAACGCCTCGTGCCGCACGCAGCCCACGTGGCCACCGAGATCAGACGGCTGGCGGCCCCGGATCTCCCGTAGCCTCGCGCCGATGTCCTCCGAGGCGCCGCTCGAGCAGAACGAGCATGGGCTCGCAGCGACGGGGCCCGGCTGGTTCGTCGTCAATGCGCGCGAGGCGCGCTGGGCACACGCGCCCGGTCGCGGTGCCTTCCTCTCCTTCGACGTGGGGCACCCGTTCGAGCAGCTGGGCGTGAACCTGGTCAGGCTGACGCCCGGCGAGCCTGCGACGCTGTATCACCACGAGGCGAACCAGGAGGACTTCCTCGTCCTCGCCGGCGACGCGCTGCTGATCGTCGAGGGGCAGGAGCGGCCGCTGCGCCAGTGGGATCTCGTGCACTGCGCACCCGGGACGAATCACACCATCGTCGGGGCCGAGCGGCCGTGCCTGATCCTCGCGGTCGGCGCCCGCGCGGGCTACGGCCCAGGCTGGGGCGCCTACACCGTCGACGACGCGGCGCTTCGCCACGGCGCCGGGGTCGAGCGCGAGACGACCGACCCGCGCGAGGCCTATGCGGCGGTCGCGCCCGACGAGCCGACCGCCTACCGCGACGGCTGGCTGCCGGGCTGAGCTGACCTTCGGCCCGTCCGCCGGTGGTCCACGACCCCATGTGGCTGGCTGCGCTACGCAGCCGTGCGCAGATAGGCGAGCACCGCCAGGACTCGCCGGTGGCCATCCGCGGAGGCGGGCAGGCCGAGCTTTCCCAGGATCGAGCTCACATGGGTCTCCACGGTCTTCTCGGTCAGCCACAGCTGCCGCGCGATCCCCAGATTCGTCTTGCCCTCGGCCATGAGGCCGAGCACCTCCCGCTCGCGGGGGGTCAGCCCTCGCAGCGCGTCGTCCTCACCCGGCGGCGTCAGCAGCTGCCGTACCACCTCCGGATCGAGCGCCGAGCCGCCGAGACTGACCCGTTCGGCCGCATCGAGGAACTCGTCCACGTCGAGGACGCGGTCCTTCAGCAGGTAGCCGAAGCCGCCTTCGGCCCCGACCAACTCGACGGCGTATCGGCTCTCCACGTGCTGCGAGAGCACGAGCACCGCCGTGCGTGGGTGACCGCGGCGGACATCGACGGCGGCGCGCATGCCCTCGTCTTCGTAGGTCGGCGGCATGCGAACATCGACGACCGCGAGGTCGGGGTCATGCTCGGCCACCACCGCCAGCAGCGACTCGGCGTCGCCCACGCGCGCGACGACCTCGTGGCCCGCGTCCTCGAGCAACCCGGCGAGACCTTCGCGAAGGAGCACGGCGTCCTCGGCGATCACGATTCGCACGGAATCGCGACCTCGACGCGCGTGCCGCCATCCAATGGACTAGTGACGGTCAGCGTGCCCCCGTGGGCCGCCACGCGGTCACGCAGCCCGGCCAGCCCTGAACCGCGCCGTGGAACCGCGCCTCCGACGCCGTCGTCGCTGATGCTGACCACCAGCGCCCCATTCGCCCGGGAGGCACGGACGTCGACGACCGACGCATGCGCGTGCTTGACGGCATTCGTCAGCGCCTCGCAGACGACGAAGTACGCGGCCGCCTCGACGCTTGCCGCAGTCCGCTCGACCGGCGCGTCGACACTGACCCGGAGCGGCGAGCTCGCCGCCAGCTCGCTGAGCGCGGCTGCGAGACCCTCGTCGAGCCGGGCGGGCCGCACGCCGGCTGCGATCTGGCGCAGGTCGGCGATCGCGGCGCCCACCTCGTCCACGGTCTGGTCGAACGCGGGCGATAGCACCGAGGCCTCGCGCGGGAGCGAGCGCTGCATGCGGCGGAGGCGGAGGCCGAGCGACACGAGCCGCTGCTGGGCGCCGTCGTGGAGATCCCGCTCGAGCCGGCGGCGCTCCTCGTAGCCCGCCTCGACGATTCGAGCCCGCGACGCCTCGACTTCGGCCAGCTGCAGCCGCACCTCGACGCGCAGCCTGGCGATCTCGACAGACAGCGACGCTGCCGCGAGCACCCCGTCTAGAAGCTCGCGGCGGTCGAGCAGGGTCGCATCGTGTAGGAGCACCGCGGTCCGTGTGCCGTCTCGCTGCAGCTCGCAGGGCGCGCGTTCGTCCTCGGGGAGCCGCGCGATCCGGCCGGCTGCGTCGGCATACGCTTCACTCGCCGGCAGCCAGAACAGCAGCTCGGCGAGCGGATCGCCAAGCGCCTCCGCGAGCACGCCGCCGATCTCCTCCGGCGCCCTGCGGTTCTCGCGCACGTCGTCCTCGAAGGCCCGGACGAGCCGCAGAGCCTCGTACGTAGCGCGGCTGAAGCGGCGGTCGACCCTGCGCTGCACGAGCGAGCGCAGCGGCCGGAACGCGAGCGTTGCCGCCAGCGTCGCCGCAGCGGTGACCCAGGCAGAGTCGCGACCGAGCCCGACTCCGAGAAGCAGCGTGACTCCCGCGTAGGCGCTCGCGAGCAGTACCGTGAGGACGACGTAGACGACCGTGCGATTGACCAGGCGCTCGATCGCATACAGCCGGTAGCGCGCGACGCCGACGCCGACCGCGACCGCGATCGCTGCCTCGATCAGCAGCATGAAGGGCCATAGCACCCAGTCGACGAGCGAGTCTCCGAGCGCCAAGGAGGTCAGACCGCAGAGCAGCAGCCCGATGGGGATCAGCGTTGCCGTCCACGCGAGCCAGAGCACCTGCAGCCGCTGGACGCCGGTGGAGCGCAGCAGCCGAAAACGGATCGCCGCCGCCCCGGCCAGCAGGCTGGCCAGGACCCCCAGCCAGAGCGGCACCCAGACCCACGAGTGCGCCACCAGCTCGCCGACGGCGTTGCCCCCGAGCGGATTTGAGACCCCCTCGTTCGGCTCCCAGTACGGGCTCGGATCGACAAGGCTCATGCCGATGAAGGCGGTGAAGCAGAAGGCCGTCGCGCCGGCGGGCCAACGCCAGCGCGGCGACAGTAGGCGGCCGTTCGGAAAAACGAAGGCGATCGCGATCGGCCAGGCGTAGAGGAGCGGCCAGGTCGCGCGGCCGAACTGGAGCGCCCAGCCCTCGCTGAGCAGAAGGAGCGGCAGCGATGCCAGGGCCAGGCTGAATGGGCCGAGGAGCAGGATCCACGCGATCAGGTTGCGCGGCCGGCGGACGGCGATCATGAAGCCGACGGCGAGCGGCGCAAGCAGCGCGAGCACGATGAAGGGTTCGATCCACAGCGGCGTGCCGTCCACCTCGTCCGGATACGAGCTGGCGACGTGCACGATGTGTGCAGCCACCATGGCGAGGGTCGCGAGGGTGACTCCCCACGCAGCAAGCCAGAGGCGCATGCCTGGATCTTTCGCCTCTGCGCCGGTGAAGGCAATAGGAGCTGGCCCGGAGTCGATCCCAGTGCTGACGCCGTTGCCGCCCGTCGTCACCGACATCAGGCTGGTGGAGACCTCGACCAAGGAGTGGGACATGACCGCAAGGAAGCTGCTGCCGCTGAGCGGCCTCGGGTTCGTCGTCGCGATGATCGGCGGCTTGATCGCCTTTGGCGACACACCGCCAGCGGACGCAACCGGGACGGCGCTCCTCGCCTACTACGACGAGCATGCCCTCAAGCGCTCGGCCTACGCATTCGTGATCGCGGCGACCGTGCCGCTTCTTGCGCTCTTCGCGATCGCGCTCGCCCAGCTGCGCGAGGGCGCGGCGCGGTCCGCCTGGGAGCTGCTCGCGCTCGTCGGCGCGGCGATCACCGGGGCCGGGCTGATGGCCTCTGCCCTGATCACGTTCTCGCTGGCGAATGCCCCTGACCAGGGAGCCTCGGGCGACGCGATCAGGATCCTTGCGCTGATCGACGGGGACGTCTGGGTGGCGGCCAATGCCAGCCTCGGTGTCCTCATGCTCGGGGCGGCGGGCACCATGCTCGGCCACGAACAAAGTCGCCGGTGGCTCGGCTGGACGGCACTCGTCCTCGGCATCGCGCTCTTCGTTCCGTTCGCCGACTTCGTCGCTCTGCTCTTCTCGGCAGTCTGGATCTCGGTCGTCAGCGTCCTGCTGTCACGCAACGCAACCGAGCCGGTGGCCGGCGTCGCACCGCAGTCCACGAGCGAGGTTGCCCGCGCCTAGGATCAGGGCAGACACCGGAGGAGGCGCGAGTGGCGTTCACGATTCGCCCCGTCGAGTACTACTACGCCAACGTCCGTGACGAGCTCACGGCGGCGTACCGCGTGCTGGCCGCGCTCGCCGAGCGGGGCGTCAACCAGCTCGCCTTCACGGCCGTCCCGAGCGGTCCGTCGCTCGCGCAGTTCGCGCTCTTCCCCGAGGATCCGCCTCACCTGGTGACGGAGGCGCACGAGATGGGTCTCGCCCTGGACGGCCCTCACCACGCCTTGCTCGTCCAGGGTGACGACGAGCTCGGCGCGCTCGCGAGCGTGCACGAGCGGCTCGTCGCGGCCGGGGTCGACATCTACGCGTCCTCCGGCGTCACGGACGGGGGCGGATCGTTCGGGTACGTGATCTACGTGCGCGAGGATCAGTTCGCGAAGGCCCGCGCGGCTCTCGACGTCTGAGCCGGCCGGGTCGGCGTCGCGATGGGGGTCCGGTCGAGTGCCCGTGTCCCCTTGCGGCCCCGACGAGCGATGGCCTCACGGCGCGCTCACTCGCCGAGCGCGAGTGTCACGAACGTCAGCGTCGCGCCGCCCACACGGCCCGTCACCTCCCAGCAGCCCTCGGAGGGGAACGTGATCGAGCTCGGCTGGAAGCCGCGGTCGCCGTAGCCGTCCGGCACGGCGGCCCTCAGCAGCGGCGCCGGGCCGTCGAGCCGGCGGCCGTCGATCGTGAGCGCGCCGATCGCCTCCCGCCACCAGCCGAACTTCGTTCCGACCGAGCCGTCGGCCGCCTTCGGCGTCAGCACGACGTTGGCGGGCGGCACGCCCACCCAGAGAGCGCCATTGCCGTGGAACTCGGCGCCGAAGGTCGAGCCTGGCGGGACGCTGCCGTTCGGCCGCGTGATCGGGCACGGGTCGGCCGCGACGATCCGCAGCAGGAGCGCACGCTCACGCCGCAGCACCGACGCCTGGGCCTGGCGCAGCGCCTTCCGCTCGGCCTCGAGCCGCCTCACCGACCTCTGCAGCACCGCGACCTGGCGGCCGAGCCGCTTCGCCTTGGCGTGCAGCGCCGCGACCTGGCGCTCGAGCCGCTTCGGCTTGGACGGCTCGGACGCGGCAGCCGGCAAGGCGAGCGTCAGCACGGTCATGGGGACAGCAAGGAGCGAGAGCGTCTTCATCACGACCTCCACGTGTGGAGTCTCCGCCACTCGTTCTCCAGCAGTGACGGCGCTCCGGTTCCCCCTGGCGCCGCCGCTCAGGCGCCGTGCGAGCCAGGGAACGTCGCTCTCAGCAGACCTGCGTCAGCCGGCCGCTGTCGATGTCGTAGACGAAGCCGCCGACCTCGAGGCCGGCGAGATACGGCCAGGAGCGGACGCGCTGCACGTCGGCGCGCACCGTCTCCTCCAGATCGCGCGCGACCAGGAAGCTGAGGCTGCGAGTGTCAGGTCCACCCGCGACGCCGATCGCCCGATGCACCGCCTCCTCGCTTTCCGCGGTCATGCGGCACATCGTGTGGCCGATCACCATCGCCCGGTCGACCTCGAGCAGGTAGTGCGCGAGCACGAAGGTCCGCAGCACGTCGTCGGTGACGCGGGCGCCCGCGTTGCGCACGATCTTGGCATCGCCAGGCTCGAGTCCCAGCATCGCGAGCGGCTCGATACGCGAGTCCATGCAGGTGAGGATCGCGAGGCCCCTCGCCGCTCGCGCCTCGAGCCCGGCGAGTCGGAAGCCGCTCGCGTACGCCTCGTTGGCGGCAAGCACGTCGGCGAAGCTCACGGCGGCATGGTACGGCCGCGGGCGGCCACGTCAGCGCCCTCTGCCGGTAGCCTGGGTCGGGCCATTCGACTCGTTCCTGCCTCGTGGGGGGCCGCCACGGTCGTCTCGGCTGTCTCAGCGTGCCGCAGTCCCGGCACGTCCCGTATCCGACAGAGAGCGAGGAGTGCGTTGGCGTCAAAGAAGAGCCGACAGACGTTCGAGAAGATGAAGCGCGAGCAGGCCGTGCGCGAGAAGCGCGAGCTCAAGCGCGAGCGCAAGGAAGCCGCGAAGATCGCCAAGGCCGCCGGCCTCGCGCCCCCTGGGAGCGAGCACTTCGAGGAGGCACACCCGGGCGGCGACGAGCCCGACGCGGTCGGGGCTGAGCAGCCCGACGGCGGGGCCGAGCGTCAGCCCGCCGAGTGACGCCTCGAAGCGCCAGCCCGGCAGGGCCGCGCCCAGCGAGCCGCCTCGGTTCGCCGGAGAGCTCGTGAGCAGCCCCGAGCAGCGCAACTACGCCCAGATCGAGCGGCTCGAGGCATCGCTGCGCGAGCTCCGGTCCACGCCCTCGCAGGCGCCCGAGGCCGACGCGATCCGCGAGATCGGGATCGAGATCGCGATCGCCCTCCGCGAGGTCGGCGCCATGCTGACCAACGTCGGCTGGGAGCAGTCGTTCGCGGCCCAGGACTCCCAGCGCGACGAGCAGTGATCGAGCCGGTGCCCAGCGCGCCTGCGCGCGTCAAGCCGAAGCTGCGGGGCGTGTTCCACGAGATCGCGTTCTACGTCGCGCTGATCCTCGCCGTGCCGCTGGTCTGGCTCGCGGACGCCGGGCGGCCCCGCCTCGCTGCGCTCGTCTTCGCAAGCTGCGTGGCCGCCTGCTTCGGTGCGAGCGCGCTCTACCACCGCCCAACCTGGAGCCCCCGCGCGCGGGGGTGGCTGAGCCGTCTCGACCATGCAGGCATCTACGTGCTGATCGCCGGCACGTACACGCCGATCGCGCTGCTCGTGCTCTCGGGCCCGCTCGCGACAGCCGTGCTCGTCGTCGTCTGGGTCGGTGCCGGCGCCGCGACCCTGGTGAAGCTCGCCTGGCCGCAAGCGCCGAAGTGGCTCTCCGCCGTCTTCGGCCTGGCGCTGGGCTGGGTCGGCGCAGTGGCCGTCTCCCAGCTCTTCCAGCTCGGCGCCCCCGGCGTGACGCTCCTGCTCGCCGGCGGGCTGCTCTACTCCGCCGGCGCAATCGTCTATGCCTTCCGGCGCCCCGACCCGATCCCGCACCTCTTCGGCTACCACGAGATCTTCCACCTGCTGACGCTCGGCGCAGCGGCGTCGCACTACGCCGCCATCGCGCTCGTCGTCTTGCCCCGCGGCTAGGTCCCGGGCCCCGAGCCGTCAGCGAGTAACTCCATCAGCAAGCCGTCGTGCCAGCCCTCGCCGCCGACGTCCCGCTCGTAGCTGCGCATGACGCCAACGCGGCGGAAGCCCGCCTTCTCGTAGGCGCGGATCGCAGCGACGTTCTCGGCCGCCGGATCGATCGTCAGGCGGTGATGGCCGAGGTCGTCGACGAGGTGACGAGCGAGCCGGCGAACCGCCGCCGTGCCGAGCCCGCGCCCGTGGAGCGCGGAGGCGATGAACATGTCGATGCCGGCATGGCGGTACTTCGGGTCCGCCTCCTCCCAGAACTGGATCAGGCCGGCGACCTCCCCGGCCACGACGATCGTCAGCCGGTGGGCGTCGGGCTCGTCGCCGAGCGGGAAGTCGTCCTCGAGCTCGTCCCACCAGCGGTGCACCTCGGGCTCTCGCCGGATGCGTCGCAGCGCCTCGGCGTCCGCAGCCTCGAGCGGGCGCAGGAAGGCGTCCGGGTGCCCTTCGAGCTCGAGCCGGACCTGAGGCGCTGCCCCCACGCTGCAGATTCTCGCTCCGAGCGGAAAGTCGTGCGCCTGCCGGCTGGCATTCCCCCGCACCGAGGGAGAGGATCGAGGGTCTGCGGGCGGCGACTCGCGCCCGCGCAACCCGAAGCAGGGGAGGGAAGATGGGCCACGCGAGGAGAGCGTCGCGACGCCTTGCAGTCTCCGTCGCGCTTGCGGCGGCGGCGCTACTCACAGTCGGCGCCGGCGAGGCGTTCGCCGGTCAGATCAAGGTCTGCAAGCAGATCAGCGCCGGATCGACCGACTCGCTCCGCACCAAGGAGTTCAGCTTCACGGTCACGACCGACCATCCGTCGCACCCCGGGCCGTACACGATCAGCGGCGTGCGCTCCGGCGAGTGCCGGCTGCTGACGAACGGCTGGTACCCGAGGGACATCCCGCACCTCAAGCCGAACGGGATGCCGACGCGCGCGACGGTGACGGAGGTGATGACCGGCGGCTACGTCGTCCAGAACGTCACCGTCTCGGGCAGCCGCGGCATGGTCTCGCGAAGCTGCACGACCGACGCGTGGGGCCGGCAGACGTGCGATCCAACGATCAGCTTCACCATGGGCCCGTACACGAACGCCGTCACCTACACCAACCGGGCGGCCCCGCTGGCCCAGCCGAAGTAACCGCGGTCCGCGCGGGGGCCCCGTGACGGAGCTCCCGCGCTACCGTTGGGCGGCGATGGCGAAGGTGCTTCGGCTGGAGGAGCTGATCCCGAGCGGCGGCCGCTCTGCGCGCTTCGAGGGTCACGAGCACGGGTCGAGCGTCTCCTTCTTCGTCACGGACGCGCTCGAGGGACAGGGCCCCGGGCCCCACACCCACCCCTACGAGGAGACCTTCGTGATCGTGGCGGGGTCTGCGACGTTCACGGTCGACGGCCAGGACGTCGAGGCATCGGCCGGGACGATCGTGGTCGTGCCGGCGGGCGGGGTGCACAGCTTCAGGACCGGCCCCGACGGGCTGCGCTCGGTGAACATCCACGGCTCGCCGCGGATGCAGCAGACGGATCTCGACGCCTGACCGCCTCAGGCGCGGACCACGAACCACCCATCGACGTCGTTGCACAGCACCTGGCGCGCCCGCTCGTGCGCATACGTGTAGATCGGCAGGCGATTCCACGTGACCTGCAGCCGGCCATCCGGGCGCCGGACGACGCCGAACGTGCCGCGGACGCCCTTGACGCGCTTCGGCACGCTCGCCCGGGAGCGAACGATGAGCGGCGGCCAGGCCTTGGCGCAGGCGCCCGTGCAGCGCACCCTGAAGCCCTTCTTCTCGACGTTCCACCAGTAGAGCGCCTTGCGGCCCTTGGTGGCCAGCACCGTGCCGAACTGGGGATCCTGGAACGTGGTCACCGGCGCCCGGGTCGCGCCCGAGCCCGCGGCGGCGGCGAACGTCGCTCCCAGGACTGCCACTGCCGTGAGTGCGACCAGATGGCGCAGCCTCATGCCGTACCTCCTCGTGGGACGTGTCGTCAGCGGCTTAGACGCGGGCCGGCTGCGTTTCGATTCGCAGGAGCTCGCCCCGCGAGTCGACCCGGGGCCCCCCGAGGCGTACGCTCTCCCCCAACCGTAGCCGGGAGGACGCGGCCGGTCTCCAACGACGGCGAAGGAGGAGCGATGATCGTCGTCCGCTTCAAGATGCAGTGCCAGCCCGGGCAGACGGATCAGGTGATCGACGTGCTCAGGGACGTCGTCCGCGCCAGCCGGCTGCTCGACGGAGCGATCAGCTTCGACATCGGTCGCGACATCGTCGACCCGGACGCGCTGATCGCCACGGAGGTGTTCGACCACCGCGCGGCGCTCGACCGCCAGGAGGCGTTGCCGGAGGTCGCAGCGGCGATGGACGTGCTGGGCACGTCGCTTGCGGCCGCTCCGGAGGCGACGATCTACCACGTCTCCGAGACCGAGCCCTGGGGCGAGTAGGGGGCACGTAGGGTGCAGCCGTGCCGGTCGACGTCCTGACCGAGACCGAGATCGCGAGACCGCGCGCCGAGGTTGCCGCGTACGCCGCCGAGCCCGCGAACGCAACCGCCTGGTACGAGAACATCAAGCGGGCCGAGCGCCTCGGCGAGGGGCCGCCGGCGGTCGGCCTGCGGGTGGAGTTCGTCGCCGGGTTCATGGGGCGCACGCTGGCCTACACCTACGAGCTCGTCGACTACGAGCAGGGCACGCGCCTCGTCATGCGCACCGCCGACGGGCCCTTTCCGATGGAGACGACCTATACGTGGGAGGACGCCGGCGACGGGCGCACACGGATGACGCTGCGCAACCGCGGCGAGCCGGCCGGGTTCTCGAAGCTGGCGGCACCCGTGCTGGCGGCTGCCATGCGGCGCGCCAACCGCAGAGATCTCGCCCGCCTCAAGCAGCTCCTCGAGGCGGGCACGAAGCGCGAGCAGCGCGCCACCACGCGCCCCTCGCGCGCTCGCAACTAGCGACCCGCGGCCAGCACGCCCGCCGTCATCAGCGTGTGGACGGGCCAGAACTGCGGCGTCGGCGGTCCGCCCTGGACACCGGCGGCAGCGAGGGCCGGGCCGAGCTTCTCGCGGAAGAACTTCAGCGCCTCCTGCTCGGAGTCCCACAGCTCGATCACGCGCCAGCCGTTCGGCCCCTGGCCGGCGATGTGCAGGTAGCCGCCGGCAGGCTCGTCCAGGCCCATGTGCTCCTTGACCTGCTCGTAGATCTCCTCGGTGACACGCGGATTCTCGACGAGCATCGCGATGGGCATCGCGCCTCCTCTCGGTCGGCTCCGCCGCGCCGCGCCCGCGTGCGAGCGCGTGGCGCTCACGGAGCGGATTCCCCCGACCCTAGCCACACCCATCCGCCGCCGCCGCATTCTTCTCGATTCGCTGACGAAGACGTGACCCGGCCTCAGCGATCCAGGATTGCCGCGAGCTCCTCGAGCAGCCGCTCGTCGTCGGCGCGCGTGCGCACGGTGATGCGGATGCCGTCGGCGAACGGCCGCACGAGCAGTCCCCGCCGCAGCAGTGAGTCAGCGACCGCGGCGGGGTCTTCCAGCGGGACGAACAGGAAGTTGGCGTGCGACGGCAGCGGGTCGAGCCCGAGCTCGCGCAGCCTCCCTGCCAGCCGCTCGCGCTCGTCGAGCACCGGCGTGACGTCAGGCGGCGCGGCCAGCCCGGCCAGCGCGAGCGAGACGGCGAGCGTCGAGACCGGCGCCGGATGCTGGCGGGCGTTCAACCCGGCGGCCGCCTCGGCATCGGCGAGCGCGTACCCGATACGGGCGCTTGCCAGGCCGAACGCCTTCGAGAAGGTGCGGATCACGACCACGCCGTCGTCGAGGAGCCCGGCGGCCGTCTCGCCGCAGTACTCGTAGTAGGCCTCGTCGACGACCAGCGGGCGGGCAGCGGGGAGCTCGACGAGCGCGCCGCTCGGATTGTGCGGGCGGCAGCAGAACGTGAGCGCCGGCGCCTCGCCGCCGACCTCCGCCCCCGCCACCCACGCGGCCGTGCGAAAGAGCGGGTAGGTGGGCTCGTCGGCGATCGCGATCCGGTCGCCGGGGCCCGCGAAGGCGCGCGCGCACAGCATGATCAGGTCGTCCGCGCCGGCGCCCAGCACGACCTGCTCCGGGCCGACGCCCGCGTAGGCGGCGAGCGCCTCGAGGAGCTCCGGAGAGCCGCCGTGCGCGTAGGTGTTGATCGCCGCCAGCGGCCGCGCGAGCGTCTCGGGTCGGGCCGCGGCGGGAGGCTCCGGCGACGTGTTGCCGTCGAAGCGCAGCACGTCGTGGGGCTCGAGGCCCGCGATCCGCGCAGCCTCGGCCGTCGAGATCGCCCATCCGTACGGCCGGAACGCGGTCGGCAGCGGACGCACGGCGACAGTCTGACCGCGGGAACGCTTTCGGGGCGGGAGACGTAGTAGCGGTATGAGAACATCGATCGCAGCATTCGTATGCCTGCTCGCGCTCGGCGCGGGCAGCGCGGGCGCCGGCGGGTTCGCCACCGCCAGCGTGGAGTCGCCGCCCGACGAGATCGCAGCCGGCCAGGTCTGGAAGGCGCGCGTGACGATCAAGCAGCACGGCCGGACGCCGCTCGACGGCCTCCAGCCGGCAGTGACGATCCGCCAGGGTGAGACGGCGAAGACCTTCCCCGCGGAGCCGACGGGCGAGACCGGCGTCTACGTGGCGCGGGTCGAGTTCCCCTCGGCCGGAGCCTGGCGGTACGAGGTGAACGACGGCTTCGGGCGCCCCGGGCAGGTGCACACGTTCGCCCCGATCGACGTCGCCGGACCCTCCGGCGGTGGCGGCGGCGGGGCCGACGTGTGGTGGCTGGTCGCAGCGCTCGGCACCGCCGGCGCGGGCGGCCTGGCCTGGCTGTTCCGGCGACGCTGGTCGGTGCGGCCGTCTCCGCGGCCCGCCTGAGCAGCGCTCGATCGCGTAGCCGTCCGGCGTGTGCCGGGCGGCTACGCTCCGGCCGTGGCCGGGAAGCGTGGGAGCTCGCACGAACGTGCGCGCACGCTCGCCGAGCAGGAGCGGGCGGCCGGCGTCGATCCCGAGGACGCAGCAGGCCGCTGGCTCGACCAGCACGACCCGCCGCCTCCGTCCGAGCCCCCCAAGTCAGCGGGAAAGTCGAAGGCGCTCCACCGCTGGCGTGAGCGCCAGCGGCGCGAGGGCAAGCGGTGAGCGAGGCGCGCGCAGTCGTCGTGCGCCCGGGCGACGGGCATCGCCTCGGGAACGTCGAGTTCCTCGCCGGCCACCGTGAGACCTCGCGCTTCACGCTGGCGGTCATCGAGGTCGGCCCCCACCGCGACGGCCCGGAGCTCCACACGCATGTGCAGGAGGACGACTCGTTCTACGTGCTCGAGGGCGAACTGACGTTCACGCTGCCCGAGGGCGAGGTCGTGGCCGGCCCAGGGACCTTCGTGCTGGTACCGCCCGGCGTCGAGCACACCTTCGCCAACCGCAGCGACCGGCCGGCGCGCTTCCTCAACGTCCACGCGCCGGGCGGGTTCGACCTGCGGCTCGCGGAGGACTGACGCCGGGATAGCCTCGCGCGATGGCCGCCGGCCGCGAACGGGTCGCGCTCGCAGCCTTCCTTGGGGGGTCCGTCTTCGCGGGCGGCAATGCCGTCGCCGTGCGCTTCTCGAACCGAGAGCTCGACCCGCTCTGGGGGGCCTCGCTCCGCTTCGCGCTCGCCGCCGTCGCACTCCTCGCGGTGATGGCGGCGCTGCGCCTGCCCCTGCCGCGAGGCCGCGCGCTGACCGGCGCCCTCCTCTACGGCTCGCTCCAGTTCGCGGCCGCGTTCGCGCTCGCCTACTACGCGCTCGTCGAGCTCCACGCGGGCTTCGGGCAGACCGTGCTCGCGCTCGTGCCGCTCGTCACGCTGCTGCTGGCGATGCTTCACGGCCAGCAACGCCTACACCGGGCAGCGGTCGCCGGCGCGCTGCTCGCGCTCGCGGGGGTGGTGGTGATGTCGAGAGCACCGCTGGACGAGGGTCTGCCGGTCCTGTCGATCCTCGCCACGCTCGGCAGCTCGCTCTGCTTCGCCGAGGCGGCAGTGCTGGTGCGCCGCTTCCCGCCGCTGCACCCGGTGACGATCAACGCCGTGGGCATGGCGACCGGCGCGGTCCTGCTCTTCGCCGGCTCGCTGGCAGCGCGCGAGACACTGGAGCTCCCTGGGCGCGGCGAGACCTGGGCCGCCCTCGCCTACCTCGTGGTCGCCGGCTCGATGATCGTCTTCGTGCTCTACATCGTCGTCCTGCGCTTCTGGAGCGCCCCGCGCGCGGCGTACTCGTTCGTGCTGATCCCGATCGTGACGCTGCTCCTCTCTGCCTGGCTCGATAACGAGCCGGTCGGCCTGTCGCTCCTGCTCGGCGGCGCTCTGGTCCTCGGCGGCGTCTACGTCGGCGCCCTGCGCACCGCCGAGGAGCCGTAGCCGGCGCGTGGTGCAGCTGCCCGGCGGCGCGCTACGGTCGGAGGGTGGGCGAGATCTGGGATCGGTTACGCACGCGGTCGGCGCTCATCCGGCTCGCGCTGGCCGCCTCTGTGCTGCTGTGGCTCTTCGGCCCGCTCGAGCTGCGCAGCTGGATCCCCGTCTGGCTGCCGTTCCTCGTCGCGCTCGGCCTCGAGCTCCAGTTCTTCCTCGGCGCGCGGCGCGGCGGCGGTGCGCCGGAGCGGCGGGGCCGCGAGCCTCAAGCGATCGATCAGGAGCGGTACGGCTACGTCGGCGAGGAGCTCGTGCTCGTGCGGCGCGACGGCGAGGAGCTCTGGCTCCCGTACGCAGGAGAGAGCCCGGAGGAGCTCGACGAGCTGCTCGAGGGGGCGGAGAGGCCGGCGCTGGAGGGGCGGCCGTACGCGCCGGAGGTCCGGCGAGCCGGCCCGCTGCGCCGCTTCGCCGTCGGCCTCGCCGTGATCGCGGCGCTCGCCGGCGGGGCCTGGCTGATCGAGTCGAACCGCGGCTGGAGCGGCCTCGACGGCGGCGAGCGCGCGGCTGCCGAGGAGCTCTTCTCCGCCGAGGCACAACGCATCGCTCGGCACGACGTCGAGATCCGCTGCGACGAGTCCGGCGAGCGGGTCGGCGCCGTGCAGCACGCGGACGGCGTCGCGACCGTGGGCGGCGACCTCGCCTACCTGACGCCCGAGATCTGCTGGGACCTCTACCGGCTCGCGTTTCGCGACGAGCCGCCCACCGGTGCCACCGGGCGCGCAGTGGCAGTGCTCGCCCACGAAGCCTGGCACCTGCACGGGATCCGCGACGAGGCGACCACCGAGTGCTATGCACTGCAGTCGGGCGTCGACCTCGGGGAACGGCTCGGGCTCGCCCGGTCGACGGCGCGGCGGCTGATGCAGCAGCAACTCGTCGAGAACAGCCGGCGGACGATCTCCTCGCTCGAATACCGCGTGACCGCGGACTGCCGCGACGGCGGCCCGCTCGATCTCAACGCGGCCCGCGACGAGTTTCCGTAGGAGCGCCCGCGGGCCCGCCGATCCCGGCAGCCGCTGCTGAGGGTCGCCGCGTGAGTGTCGCAGTACTCTGGCCGCGTGCTCGCCCACCTCGCCGCCGCCGTCATCGCCGCGGGCTGCCCGGCCAACGTCGCGAACGAGCAGCACCTGCTCGTCGAGGCGCGCCAGCTGATCACCGTGGAAGCCGCCCAACCTCGGTCGACCCGGGCCGTGCTCCGGACGTGGCGACGGCAGGGTCGCTGCTGGCGGCCGCTCGGACGGCCGTACGCAGCGCGCGTCGGACGCAACGGCCTGCGCGAGCACCGCCGCGAGGGTGACGGCACGACGCCGATCGGCGTGTTCCGCATCGGCCGGACGATGTACGGCAGCGAGCAGAACCCCGGCGTTCGCTACCGGTACCGCCGCCTCCGTTGCGGCGACTGGTGGGTCGAGGATCCCGCTTCGCCCTCGTACAACACCTTCCGCCACGTGCCCTGCGGCCGGCCGCCGCCCTTCCGGACCCCGACCGGGGACATGTCGACCTCGCCGAGCGTCTATCCGTACCTCGCGGTCGTCGAGTTCAACATGCGCCCGGTCGTCCCCGGCCGCGGCTCGGGGATCTTCCTGCACGCCCGCGGGCGTGGAGCGACCAACGGCTGCATCAGCCTCCGGCGCGCCGATCTGCGGCGCGTGCTGCGCTGGCTCGACCCGGCGAGGTCACCGCGCATCGCGATCGGTCTGCGTCGCTGACACCACGAGATCGCGCCTCACCAGGCCCCCCAGGTCGGTCCCGCGCGGGACTGACCCGGTGCGAGCGACAGGCGCTCGCCTGCCGCCACGCCACCTTACGGGCGGGTCAGTCCCCCGAGGGGACAGACCCTGTGCACCGGCGCTGACCGACGCGTCTCGCCCGGGTCGAGGCGGTCACCCCCGCCCCGAAGACCGCGCCCGGCTCCGCGGGTCTGAGACAGAACCGAGACACCGAGCACGGGACTCAAGCCCCACAGCCGCACGCCGATGCTACTCTGAGCCAACGGGTTGGCAATCCGGCCGGCCCAGTGAGATTTGCTTCTCGTTCCTCCTTCGGGTGTTTCGAGGTAGGCAGGTCTCGAATCCGAAGGGAGTCGAACAACTTGTCAGACGTTTCTTTCCGCGAGCTCGGCGTGTCCGCGCCTGTCGTCGACGCGCTCGCCGCTCGCTCAATTCACGCACCATTCCGCATCCAGACGCTCGTCTTGCCGGACGCGCTCGCAGGGCTCGACGTGCTCGCACGGTCGCCCACCGGCTCCGGCAAGACACTCGCATTCGCGCTGCCGATCGTCGAGCGCACCAGCACCGACGACGCGCGCCCGTCCGCCCTCATCCTCGTGCCCACGCGCGAGCTCGCCGTCCAGGTGACGGAGGAGTTCCACTCGCTCGCAGGCCCGAAGAGCCTCCGCGTCGCCTCCGTCTACGGCGGCGTGCCGCTGCCCGCGCAGGCCAAGCGCGCCAAGACCGCGCACATCCTGGTCGCCACACCAGGGCGGCTCGAGGACTTGCTCCAGCGCCGCCTGGTCGAGCTCTCGCAGATTCGCATCCTCGTCCTCGACGAGGCCGACCGCATGCTCGACATGGGCTTCCTGCCGCAGGTCGACAAGATCGTGCGGCGCCTGCCGCGCAACCGCCAGACGATGTTCTTCTCCGCCACGCTGGACGGCGAGGTCGGCGAGCTGGCGCAGAAGTACACGAACAGCCCCTCGCGCGTCGAGGGCCGGCTCCCCGACGAGCGCACCCCCGGCGAGATCGAGCACCGCTTCGTGTCCGTCACCAACGACACCAAGGTCGAGACGCTCGTGGAGCACCTCCGCTCGACCGAGGGCCTCACTCTCGTCTTCGTCCGGACGAAGCGCGGCGCGGACAGGCTCGTCGGCAAGCTGTCCCGGCAGGGCGTCGATGCGGTCGCCATGCACGGCGACCTGACCCAGAATGCCCGTGAGCGTGCGCTCGCCCGCTTCGAGAGCGGCAAGGTGCGCGCCCTCGTCGCCACGGACGTCGCGGCCCGCGGCCTCGACCTCGACGATGTCACCCACGTCATCAACTTCGACCCGCCCGACGAGGACAAGGGCTACGTGCACCGGACCGGCCGCACCGGCCGCGCCGGGCGCAGCGGCATCGCCGTCACCTTCGTCCTCCCCGAGCAGCAGGCCGACACCAGCCGCGTCGCCAACCGCCTCGGCCACCGCGAGCAGTTCGAGCAGGCCGGGATGCCGGTCGCACGCGCAAAGATCGTCTACACGAGCCGCCGCGGACGCCGCTCGAAGTGGTAACTGCTCGTCATGGCGCCCCTTCGGGGGCGCCATGACGTCGCTTCTTCGAGTGGGGCACCGCGTGTTCCCCCCTCAGCTCCCCCCTCCCGCGCTGCGGATCGACGCGGTTCCGCGCTAGTCAGACGCGGCTTCGCGCGCGGTGGCTGCGGCGGGCACAGCCCGCCTCCGCCGGGACGGCAGCACACCGGTGAGCGGCTCCGCGCGGGGGTGGCTGCGGCGGGCGTAGCCCGCCTCCGCCGAGACGATTGCACGCTGCACCCAGGCCCGGGGTGGACACTCTCCGCTCCGGGCCAAACGCTCTAGCCAGCCGCTGCATGGACGAGCGTCTTCGCGCGGTCGCCGACGAAGGCGTGCAGCTGCCGACGGATGCCCGCGACGTCCAGGCCGACGTAGCCGTCGAGCTGCTCGCGGGTGCCGTAACGGTCGATGACGGCACGCGGCACGCCGATCGACAGCAGCCGCAGCGGCCGGTGGGCCAGCGCGCGCGTGACCTCGGCCGCCAGCGTGCCCTCGAACCAGGGCTCGACGACCACCAGCTCCGGCACCGGCGCCGCCTCGGCAGCCAGCGTGGCCGCGTCGAGCGGGACCGCCGTCGTCGCGTACAGCACCGTCGCGTCGATGCCGTCGAGAGCAGCCAGGGCCCGGTCGAGCATCGGCCCGACCGCCACAACCGTCAGCTCGTTCCCGCGCCGGACGACCTGCAGGCCGCCCGGTGGGAGGAGCCGCGTCTCGGCGTTCTCGGCCTCGGAGCCGCGCAGGTATGTCAGCCGGCCGTTCGCGTACGTCGAGCGTACGAGCGCTCCGGCCTCGCGCGCAGTGCCGGGCGCGACCACCTCTAGGCCCGGGACGGTGGCGAGCGCCTGCACGTCGCCGGGGGAGTGATGCGTCGTGCCGAAGGTCGAGTAGTCGTAGGAGGCGCCGGTCGACACCAGCAGGCCCTCGAGCCCCTGGTAGCCGAAGTCGAGCTTCACCTGCTCGAGCGGCCGCTCGCTGAGGAAGGGCGCGATCGTGTGGAGGATCGGGCGGAAGCCCTCGAGCGCGTAGCCGGCCGCGACACCGACCATCGCCTGCTCCATGATCCCGAGGTTGACCGCGCGGTTCGGAGTCGTGCCGGAGCGCAGGCTCGAAGAGCGTCTCGCTGATCTCCGCGAGCACGATCGCGACGGTCGGGTCGCCGAGGAACACGTCGACCGACGCCTCGGCGGCTGCGGCGCGCATGGTCGCGGCAGCCATCAGGCCGTGTCCCGGATGGTGGCGACGACGGCGACGGGCCCGGCGCCGCGGTGACGGAGTGCCGCCTCGATGGCATCGTGGTCGCGGCCGTCGACGGTGCGGGCGTCCCAGCCGAACGGCGCCAGCTTCTCGGCGATCGAGCCCATCGGCAGGATGCCGCTGGCGTTGTCGATCACGATCAGCGTCAGGTTGTCCAGCCGGGCCGCGCCGGCGTGCAGGATCGCCTCCCAGTTGGAGCCCTCGTTCAGCTCCGCGTCGCCGGTGAGCACCCACACCCGCGGACCCGCCTGCCCCTTGGCGCGCAACGCGTACGCAACGCCGACAGCCATCGGCAGCCCATGCCCGAGCGAGCCGGTCGAGACCTCCACCCCGGGCACCTTGGCGCGGTCAGGGTGGCCGCCCAGCCGTCCGCCCCAGTCCAGGAAGCGCTCCAGCTCGGCCTCCGGGAAGAAGCCCTGGTGGACGAGCACGGCGTAATAGGCCATCGGCCCATGCCCTTTGCTGAGGAGGAAGCGGTCGCGTCCCTCCCAGTCCGGTCGCTCCGGGTCGACCCGCAGGATGCGGTCGTAGAGGACATGGAGGACGTCGAGCGTCGAGGAGGCGCTGAGGGTGTGCTTCTCGTCCCCCGTCTGGAGCGTCATCAGGCGGCGCAGCTCGGCAATGGCGTTCATCGTCGTCTGACTATATAGCTATTCTTCTATAGAATGCAAGTCGTGGACACGAACGCTGCCGCCGCCCGTTTCAAGGCCCTGGGGCACCCGGTGCGGCTTGGCATGGCATTGCGCCTCGCGGAGGAGCAGGAGTCGTGCGCCTGTGACTTCACCGACCTCTTCTCGGTCAGCCAGCCGACGATCAGCCAGCACCTGAAGGTGCTCCGCGAGGCCGGCCTGGTGCGCACCCGACGGCACGGAACCCAGATCTTCTACTCGCTCGACCCGGCCGCGGCCCACGAGCTGGAGGTGCTCGCCGCCTCGCTGCGTCCACCGGCGGCGCGCCTCGCAGGCTGACGGGGTCGCAGCCCGTTACCATCCCGCCGATGACACCGCTCGCGATCTCGCCCTGGCTGATCCCCCTGTTCGTGATGGTGGGGTTGCTGGTGCTGATGCTCCTCTTCGTCCTGCTCGGGCGGATCCAGGGCGGGCGCTACCTGCGGCCGATCATGCAGCTGCTGATGAAGGTGCCGTACCTGAACCGGGGTCTCAAGAAGATGTCCCGGGCCGCGCTCGAGCGTCAGAACCCAGAGCTCGCGAGCGCCGTGCGCAAGCTCGAGCGCGCGAACGCCGACCGCGACCCGGCGCGCGCCCAGCGTGTGCTCCAGCAGCTCTCCGCGGAGGAGCGGCGCGCCTACCTGGCCGCCGTCGAGGAGCAGGGCGCCGTGCCTGAGGCGATCAACCGCCAGCAGCGCCGCCAGCTCGAGCGCCAGCGCCGCAAGCGGTAGCGCCCGGCCTGCTACTCGATCAGCGTGTTCGCGAACACCTGCCAGGCGAGCAGGCTCTTGGCCGTCAGGCTCAGGACGAGGTACCCCCACTCGCCGACGAGGTAGTCGCGCCAGGGGCCGATGCCGCGGTACTGGAGCCACTGGTTGACGGCGAAGGAGAAGAAGAGGACGAGCAGCGAGACGAAGATGCCGTAGACGAACGTCGGCGGCCCGCCGCTCTCGACTTCCGAGCCGACGAGCGAGATCGTGATCGCGATCCAGGGCACCGTGCCGGCGACGGAGCCGGAGGTGAATGGCAGCCAGTCGACCGGTCCCCGGCGGTCGTTGGCCCGCTCCATCAGCCAGCCGAACAGAATCATCGCCACGTTGACGCCCGCGATCGCGACGAGCCCGCGTGCATCGGAGATGCCCGTGAGCATCGCGATCAGCACGACCATGAGCGACGCCGAGAGCGAGTACTCGAGCCAGCGCGCGGGATTGACGCCGCGCGCGAGCTGCCGCTCGTACCAGCGGTGGACGCCGGGTGCAGCGACGAGCGCGTGGTCGAGCGCGGCAAGGAGCAGGAAGGCCGCGACGGCAGGGCCGAGCGGCAGGTCGAAGACCGTCTCCGCCGCCGGCAGCTCGCTGATCCCGGGCGGCCCGTCGAGGAAGGTGCCCGTCACCGGCAGGCTGAAGTCGTTCGAGAGCGCGAGGATGAGGGCCGCCTGGGCAGCGTGCAGCAGGGCGAGGGCGGCGTTGCCGGCGCGGAGCCTGCGGGCGCGCGACTCGTCGATCACCTCTCCAGGGTAGGGGTCCCGCGTACTGGGCCGCCGCGTGGACGGGCGGGCGGGCGGGCGGCAGACTGAAGCTGTGGGTGCCGAGCTCGCCGCCTTCGTCGCCGTCTCCGCCGTCGTCATCGTCACGCCGGGGCAGGACACGGCGCTGACGATCCGCAACACGCTCTCGGGCGGTCGGCACGGGGGCGGTGCGACAGCGCTCGGGGTCGCCTGCGGTCAGGCGACCTGGACGCTCGCCGCGAGCGCCGGTCTGGCCGCGCTGCTCGTCGCCTCCGAGCCCGCGTTCGTGGCGCTCAAGCTGGCGGGCTCCGCCTTCCTCGTCTACCTCGGTGCGCAGGCGCTGCTCTCGGCGGTCCGCGGGCGCTCCTCCCGGCTCCGTTCGGAGCGGCGGGGCACGCTCTCGGCGGGCGTGGCCTTTCGCCAGGGCGTCCTCAGCAACCTCGGCAATCCCAAGATGGCCGTCTTCTTCACGAGCCTACTGCCGCAGTTCGGCGGCGAGTCGTTCGCTGCGCTGCTTGCGCTCGGGCTGCTCTTCGCGACCATGACGCTGCTCTGGCTGAGCGCTTACGCCGTCGTCGTCGCGAAGGCGGGCGACGTCCTCCGCCGCCCCGCAGTGCGCCGCACGGTCGACGCGGTCGTCGGCACCGTCCTGATCGCGTTCGGCCTGCGACTCGCCACCGAGCGCCGCTGAGCCCGACGAGTGGCTGACAGCCACGAACTCCCCGAGGCGCCTCGAGCTCAGGCTGAGCCGGCGTCTGCGGGTGCGACCACCTTGCCCGGGTTCATGATCCCGTGCGGGTCGAGGAGCTCCTTCACTCCGCGCATGAGCGGCAGCAGGTCGCCGTGCTCGCGCTCCAGGTAGGCGAGCTTGCCCATGCCGATCCCGTGCTCGCCCGTGCAGGTGCCGCCGTGCGCCGAGCGCCCACTCGACGATCGCCGCGTTCAGCGCGCGCGCCCGCTCCAGCTCACTGCCGTCGGCCGGGTCGAGCATGAAGAGCACGTGGTAGTTCCCGTCGCCTGCGTGCGCGACCACCGACGCCGCCAGGCCGCTCTCGTCGATCGCCTCACGCGCCTGCCGGATCGCCTCGGGGAGCAGCGACACGGGCACGCAGACGTCGGTGCTCAGGTGCTCGCGGCCGGGAGAGGCGGCGACGAGCGCGAACAGCACCTGGTGGCGGGCCGACCACAGCCGTGAGCGCGCCGTCGGGTCGCGCTCCGCCTGGAAGGCCGTCGCGCCGCAGCCCTCGGCGAGCTCCCGCGCCGCTTCCACATCTCCGGCGACGCCGGCCTCGCTGCCGGTCAGCGAGACGAAGAGGCTCGGCGCCTCGTCGAAGCTCGTGCCCTTGTAGACGTTGACCGCCGCCAGCGTCGGCCCGTCGATCAGCTCCAGCCGCTCGACGGCGACGCCGGCGCCGACGAGTGCCACGGCGGCCGCGCAGGCCGCGTCGAGATCGGGGAAGGGGATCCGCAGCGCCACCGCCTGCTCGGGGATGCCGTGCACGCGAAGGGTCAGCTCGGTGATGACGCCCAGCGTCCCCTCGGAGCCGACGAACAGCGAGGTCAGGTCGTAGCCGGCGGACGACTTGCGGGCACGGCTGCCCGTGCGGATGACGCGGCCGCCCGCGAGCACGACTTGGAGCGCCAGCACATGCGCGCGCATGCCGCCGTAGCGCACCGTCGTGGTCCCGCTCGCGTTCGTGGCCGCCATGCCGCCGAGGGTGGCGTCCGCGCCCGGGTCGACCGGGAACTGCAGCCCCTCGCTCCCGAGCCGCTCGTTCAGCTGCAGGCGGGTGACACCCGGCTGGACGACGGCCGTCAGGTCGCCCGCCTCGACGGCGAGGATCCGGTTCATGCGCGTCAGGTCGAGGCTGATGCCGCCGCGCACGGGGATGACGTGCCCCTCCAGGCTCGTGGCGGCGCCGAACGGCACGACCGGGACGCGCTCGCGATCGGCGAAGGCCAGCACCGCCGTGACGGTCTCGACGCTGTCTGCGAAGACGACGGCGTCCGGACGGCGCGGCGGGTGGTACGAGACGTCGCGCGAGTGCTGGTCGAGCACCGACTCGCCGTCCGAGACCGCGTCCGGCCGCCCGAGCTCCGCCGCGAGCGCCTCCGCGAGCGTCACTGCCGCTTCGCTCCGCCCGCGAAGTAGCGCACGGCGTTCAGGGCCGCGCGCGGTGCCCGGCGGCGCGAGCCGGCAAGCGTGCGCCGCAGCGCGTCTGCCGCCCCCTGGTGGATGCCCTCGCCGTGGCCGACGAGCACGTGCTCCGGCTCGACCGTGCGGAGCGAGCGAGGCGGCGCCAGCCAGAGCCACGGATGCACGCCGAGGGGCTCGCCCCGAGCGTGAAAGTACGGCAGCGTGCCGAGGGCATCGGCGCACACGAGCACCCGCCGCTCCTCCCACCAGAGCGCGACCTCTCGCCACCAGCGCCCATCGCGGACCGGCAGGAACCGGAACGGCCCCACAGGCTCGCGCGGTACCTCCAGCAGGTCGACGCCGAGACGCCGCGCCAGCTCGGCCCCGTCACGGTCGTGCCGGTCGAGCAGTTGGATGACGCCGCGGGGCTCTCCGGCCGCCCGCACGCGCCCCTCGAGGCCCCGCACGTCCACCGGGTCGACCAGCCAGACGCCGCCCTCGGCGACCAGGGCGTGCGAGGTGCGGGCGTGCGGCTCCTCGACGAGCCAGCCGAAGCCCCACTCCTGCTCGTCGACCCAGCGAACCTCCACGCGGGCACGCTAGCGTCCGGCCGTGAGCGCGCAGTCCGGCCAACGGACGCCTCGCATCCATCCGGTCGCGCGGCGCGGCTTCGGCCGCCGGGCGGAGGAGTACGAGCGCGGCCGCCCGAGCTATCCGCCCGACGCGGTCGCCTGGCTCGTGAAGAACCTGCGGCTCGGCCCGGACGCCTCCGTGCTCGACCTCGGCGCCGGCACCGGCAAGCTGACGCGGCTCGTCGTCCCGACAGGAGCGCGGGTGCTGGCGCTCGAGCCCGTCGCCGAGATGCGCGAGCAGCTCGAGCTCCACGTGCCCGAGGCGGAGCTCGTCGAGGGCACGGCCGAGGTGATCGAGCTGCCTGACAGCTCGGTCGACGCCGTCACGGCCGGAACCGCGTTCCACTGGTTCGACAGCGACCGCGCCCTGCCCGAGATCCACCGCGTGCTCGTCCGGGGCGGCCGGCTCGGGCTCGTCGCCAACGTCCGGGACGAGTCGGTCGCCTGGGTGCGGCAGGTGTCGCGGCTGATCCGGCGTGCGGTCGAGGACGCCTCGGACGAAGCCGTCGTCCGCCACGCCCAGCTGATCAGCCGCAAGGGCTCGTGGCGGGATGCATTCGCGCGCACACCGCTCTTCTCTCCGCTCCGGCAGCGGACGTTCCACCACGTGCACGAGTCCGACGTCCCCACGCAGCTCGCGCGCTTCGAGTCGGTGAGCTTCGTCTCGGCCCTGCGGGGCAGCGCGCGCGGGCGGCTGTTGCGCGACCTCGAGCGGCTGCTCTACACCCAGACCGGCCCGGGCGACCTGGTCTCGTTCCCCTACCTCGCGACCGCCTACTGGTGCCGCGCGCTCTCCTCGAGCAGCTCGGCCAGCCGCTCGTCGACCGCGGCCGAGACACCCTCAGCCTCGCGGCGCAAGCCCCGCACCGCGACGCCGAGGGCGCGGCGCAGCTCGGCCGGCTCGAGCGACCCCGGCAGCCCGCCCTCCAGGCGCCCGAGCACCTCCGGGGGCAAGCGGTCGAAGCCCCGCGCGTAGCGCGCCGGCAACCCGCGGCGCGCGCAGGCGAGCGCGAGCGCCTCGTCACGGACGCCGCTCAGCCAGTACTCCGCCTGCCAGAGCTGCTCGCGCTCGAGGCAGACGAGGGCGCGGACGGCGTGGTGGGCGCCGAGTCCGAGCAGCTCCTCGATCGTCGGCTCCTCCGGCTGCGCGCGCTCGTGCTCCTCGCCCCAGAGCAGGCGGAAGCGCGGGCCGAGCGCTCCGAACTCGCCGGCCGGCGTGAAGGAGAGGTCGACCTGCAGGCAGCCCGGCAGCAGGAAGACGCGGTAGACGCTCGGGCCCGCGTGCAGGTCGAACAGGTGCGCCGCCTCCAGCTCCGCGGCGAGCTCCCGCGTCCAGTCGGCGAGCACCGCACCGAGGTCGCTGCCGTCGGCGACGCCGAACGTGAGGTCGAGGTCCGAGTACCGGTCGCCGCCCCCCGCGAGCCCGCCGACCTCGGCCGCGGCGACGATGCGCGCATCGGCCCCCGCCCGCTCCAGTAGGCCGCCGCGGACGCGGTCGCGCTCCTCGACGCTGAACACCGCGCTAGGCGCTGCGGTCGCGCAGCTCCCGCCAGAGCGGCAGGCCGTACCAGACCCATGTCACCAGCCCAACCGTGCCCGCGAGCACGACCGCGGTGAGCGGCCCGCGGTAGAGGACGTCGGTGATCAGGTACACCGCCGACGTCATCGCGAGCGCGAGGAAGACCGTCCCCAGGATCGCGAGCGTGTTCGAGGTGCGCAGCATCTGCTCCTTGTCGTAGTCGCGCCAGCGGATGCGGTGGTACGAGCTGGGCGCGATCAGGAAGACGGAGCCGGCCAGGGTGAAGAGGAGCGAGGCGAAGTAGATCTGCCGCTGGAAGTCGGTGATCTGGGTGAAGCGCTGCGTGAACGGCACGGTGAGCAGGAACGCGAACAGCACCTGGACACCGGGGAGCGCGACTCGGAGCTCGTTCAGGAGCTCGATCAGCTCGCGGTCGAGGTCTTCTTTGTCCCTCGCCGTGTCCTTCTCCCCGGCCACGGCGCGACGCTAGCGGAAGAGGTCGCGCTCGGGCGGCATCACCAGATCGGTGGCGCGGCCGTCGCCGGCGACGTCGAGACCGCGCACGATCGCGCCCGGGACGCCGGCAACCTTGCCCATCACGAGCTCGGCGGCGCCGGCGATCTCGTCGGCCACGGCGATGGCGGTCGTGCGCAGCTCGTAGCCGGCCGGGTCGCGGGTGCCGCGCAGATCGAGCAGCGGCGTGATGCCCGCGGCGCCGATGGCGACGTCGGTGGTGCCGTGGCGCCAGGGACGGCCGAAGGAGTCGCTGACGACCACGCCCACCTCGCGGCCGGAGCGCTCGCGCAACGCGGCCCGCAGGCGGGCGGCGGAGGCGTCGGGGTCGAGCGGCAGCAGCACGAGCGTCCCCGCCTCCGGCGCGTTCGACGAGTCCACGCCGGCCGAGGCGCACACGAAGCCGTGGCGCGTCTCGGCGATCACGAACGGGGGCCGCGTGCGCACGAGGCGGACGGACTCGCCGAGGATCACCTCGAGGTGGCGCGGGTCGCGGTCGGCGGCGAGAGCTCGTGCCTGCTCCGACGGCTCGACGTCCGCGAGCGCGACCACCCGGCCCTCCTCCTTCGAGACGACCTTCTGCGCCACGACGACGACGTCGCCGTCCTCGAGCCCGCCGGCGCGCTCGGCCGCCTCCGCGAGCAGCGCGGCAAGATCGTCGCCGGGCGCGAGCTCCGGCACGCCCTCGAGCGGGATCACCCTCAGCTCGCCCACGGCGGCTAGCGGCGGCCGGCGGTCACGTCCCGGCGTCCGGCAGGCCGGTGAGCCGGATACCCGCGTGCACGCGGTGGGCCTTGTTGACGTTGAGCAGCACCGCGGTCAGGCCCTCCAGGGCGCGGGCGTTGGCGAGCGGCCCGGCGTCGATGGCGCGGCCGGCGACGACGCGCGCGGCGAGCTCGAGCACGAGCCGCTTCGACGCCGGGTCGTCGCCGCAGATCAGCACGTCCTCGTCCGGCGGCTCCTCCGCGACGAGGTGAGCCGCGGCGAGCGACTGGAAGCCGGCGACCACGGGCCCGTGGACGATGCCGGCGACCTCCTCGGCGAGCGAGTGACCGAGCCGCCCGGGCAGAACGCCCGCGTCGCCGAAGCGCAGGTCGGCGCCGACCGAGAGCAGCGGCCGCTCGCCGATCGCGTCGGCGAGGGCACGCGCGGTCTCGACCGCTGCGCCCGAGCGCGTCGCCAGGACGACCAGGTCGGCGTCGCCCACGATCTCCTCGTTGCCGCCGCCGCGGATGCCGTAGACGACGGCGAGCTCCTGCGCACGCTCGGGCTCGCGGGAGCCGACGGCGACGTCCTCTCCGAGCGCCTGCAGCCGCTGGGCGAGCGCCCGCCCGAACGAGCCAGTGCCGCCGAGGATCGCGACCTTCACCGCGACGGCCGTCCCCGGCCCGGCGATCGGCTCATACGGGGGCGGCCGCGGCCTCGAGCACGGCCTCGGCGAGATGGCGCCCGCCGTCCGGGCCAGACATGAGCGTCGGCGCGACGAGCGGCCGGATCCCGAGCGCAGCAACCTCGTCGGCACCGGCCGCGTCCGCGGCGTCCAGCACGAGCGTGTCGATCAGCCCGCGGTAGCAGGAGGCCACGTGCGCAGGGGTCGTGCCCCCTGCGAGGCGCTCCAGCATCTCGGCAGCCGGTCCCTTCACCGCCCGCCCGCCGATCAGCGGACTGACGGCCAGGGTGGGGGCGCGGCGCGACTCGAGCGTCCTCCGGATGGCGGAGACGGCGAGGATCGGCTCGATGCTGACGTAGGGGTTGCTCGGCGCGATCGCGACGAGGTCGGCGTCACCGAGGGCCTCCAGCACGCCGGGCGCCGGCTCGGCGGCCTCAGCCCCGTCGAAGCGCACGCTGTCGACCGGGTCGCGGTGGCCCCTGCGGACGAACCACTCCTGGAAGGCGAAGGTGCCGGCCGGGGTGTCGACGAGCGTGCGCAGCCGGTCGTCGGTGGCAGGCAGGAGGGTGAGGTCGAGACCGACCGCAGCGGCGAGGCGGGCGGTCACGGCCGACAACGGCTCGCCGGCGAGCAAGGCCTCGGTGCGGGCGAGATGGAGGCCCAGATCCCGGTCGCCCAGGGCGAACCAGCCGTCGCCGCCGAGCTCCCTGGAGGTCTCGAGCGCGCGCCAGGTCTCCCCCGCTCGTCCCCAGCCGCGCTCGTCGTCGGCCAGGCCGGAGAGCGTGTACAGCACCGTGTCGAGGTCGGGCGACACGTGGAGGCCGCTGACCTCGAGATCGTCGCCGACGTTGACGATTGCCGTCAGGCCCTCGTCCGGCACCGTCCCTCTGAGGGCACGCAGGAAGCGAGCACCGCCCACGCCGCCCGCGAGCACGACGACCCGCATCACACCCGGCTCCGTTGTGGGCCGACGCTCACGCCGCCGGAACGAGCACCCGTCGCATGGCGGCGGTGGTGGCCGGGCCGAGCCGCGCGGAGAGCGCGCCCAGGTCGGCCGCAGTGTCGACGTCGTCGACGAGGTTCGGCAGGCGCGCGTCCGCCCAGGGGATCTCGAGCCCCTCGGCGTGGCGCCGGAACCGGTCCGCGCTGCCGCTTCCGTAGAGCCGCTCGTACAGGCGCGGCGAGGAGAGCGCAAGCGCGTTGGTGGTGCCGTCCGCGGCCTCGGTGACGGCGAGGCCACCGGCAGGCATCAGCCCGAGCAGCGCCAGCAGGTCGGCAGGCCGCGCGCAGGGAAGGTCGGCATTGACGATCAGCACCGGGCCGTCGTGCAGGGTCTTGAGCGCCTGGCCGACCCCCTCGGCCTGGCTCTGGCCGGTGTCGTCGACGACCTCGGCCCCGAGCCCGGCGGCGAGCCTGCGGGCCTCCAGCGCCTCGGGCGGGGTCACGAGCAGCGTGCGGCCGACAGGGATCGCGGCGGCGAGCACGTCGGCGAGCATGGCGTGCGCGAGCAGGCTGCGCGAGTCGGCGGGGAGCGGTGCCAGGCGGCGCTTACCCGCCGGCCCGGCGAAGGGGATCACGATGGCCGTCACGGCGGGGAAGACTACTCCTCGTGACCACTCCCGCCGGACCCGACAACGGCACGATCGCCGCCGCCCTCGACCACCTGGCCGAGCTGCTCGAGCTCGCGGATGCCTCGCCGTACAGCATTCGCGCCTACCGGCGCGCAGCCGAGCTGGTTCGCTCGACACCCGCCCCCGTGGCGGAGCTCGTCCGCCGCGGCCAGGCGCAGCGGCTGCAGGGAGTCGGCCCGGCGATCGAGCGCCGGCTGCAGGAGCTCGTCCAGAGCGGTGAGCTGGCCGAGGTGCGTGAGCTCGAGCAGCAGCTGCAGCCCTCGCTCGTCGGCCTCGGGCGCTACCTCGGCCTGAGCCCCCAGAAGGCGGCGGAGATCGGCCGCACGCTCGGCGTCGACGACCTCGACGCGCTGCGGACAGCCGCGGACGCGGGCCGGCTGCGCGAGGTGCCGGGGATCGGGCCGCACACCGAGCGGAAGATCCGCGAGGCGCTCGCGCTCGGCGAGCGGCGCGAGTCGCGCGGCCGCACGCTGCTCCTCTCGCGGGCCCGCACCCTGATGGAGCAGATCGCAGCCGGGGTTGGCGGGGCGGTGGCGGGCGATGTGCGGCGCTGGGTCGACGCGCCGCGCGAGCTCGCCGTGGTCGCGGTTGCACCCGATCCCGAGCCGGTTCTGGACGCATTCGCGGCGCTGCCGCAGATCGTGGCCGTCGTCGAGCGTGGCGGGCGGCGCACCGTCGGGGTCACGGTCGAGGGCGTCCCGGTCACGCTCGTCGCCGCCGCACCCGGCTCCTTCGGCACCGAGCTCCTGCGGGCGACGGGCGCGGCGGCCTACGTGGGCGCGCTCGAGCCGCTGCCCGAGGCGGCCGACGAGGAGGCGGTCTACGCCGCTCTGGGCGTGCCCTTCTGCCCGCCCGAGCTTCGCGAAGCCGCGTTTCGAGCCGAGCCGCCGGCGCTCGTCGGCCTGGGCGACCTGCGAGGCGATCTCCACTGCCACACGACGTGGTCGGACGGGCGGGCCACCGTGCTGGAGATGGCGGAGGCCGCGCAGGCCCGCGGCTACGAGTACGTGGCGATCTGCGACCACTCGCGTGCCGTCTCGGTCGTGCCCGGCCTGGATGCCGACGAGCTGCGGCGGCAGGCCGAGGAGATCGCGGCGGCCAACGAGCAGCTCTCGCCCTTCCGCGTCCTGCGCGGCATCGAGTGCGACATCCTCGCCGACGGATCGCTCGACCTGCCGGACGACGTCCTCGCGGAGCTCGACTGGGTGATGGCGAGCGTGCACGCGGGACAGCGGACGCCCGGGCCCGAGCTCACCCGGCGGGTGCTGGCCGCGATCGAGCACCCGGCGGTGTCGGCGCTCAGCCACCCGACCGGACGGTTGATCAACCGGCGGCCGCCGAACGCGGTCGACCTCGAGGCAGTTGCCGAGGCGGCGGCGAGACTCGGCGTCGCGCTCGAGGTGAACGGCCTCCCGGACCGGCTCGACCTGCGTGACGAGCACGCGCGCCGCGCGATCGAGGCGGGCGCAAAGCTCGTGCTCTCGACCGACGCCCACTCGGTCCGTGGTCTCGGCAACATCGAGCTGTCGCTGGCGACGGCCCGCCGCGGCCGGGCGACGGCCGCCGACGTGGTCAACACGCGCCCGCTGGACGAGCTGCTGGCGCTGCGCGGGCGCGCGTAGGCCCCGCGGGGAGAGGCAGCCCCGCCCGTTGGAGGGGTGGGGAGTTGGACTTCCACCCGCCTCCCGGCGCCGACGCTACCCGACAGACGGTGCCGTTTCTGTGCCGGTTTCGCGCCAGAAGACGCGCAACGGCCGGAGGCGACGACGGGCGCTCAGGCGTCCGTGCCCGGCCCCGTCGAGCTCCACTCGCGCACCTCGTACCAGTGCGTGTCGCGCAGCGCGTGGCCGACGAGCTCGTCCGTGTGGGGAGCGAAGAACACGTGCCGCTCGCGATCGCAGCAGATCACCGCCTCGTCGAGCCGGACTCCGGGAAGCAGCACCAGCGCCTCGGCAGGCAGCCTCGCCTCGGCAACGGTGTAGTGCTTGAACTGAAGGTCCGGCGCCAACTCGAGCAGCTCCGGCCAGTCGGGGCACGTCCGTGCGCTCACGGGGCCGCCACCGCGCTCGGGTCTCCGGCGAGCGACCAGCGCCCGTCGAGCCGGACGACACCGCCGGGGCCGGTCTCCTCCGAGTAGACGACGAACTCTGCCGCCGCCAGCCGGCGGTGGTAGAGGTGGCCGCCCGTCGTGTCCGAGAGCGACACCGCCACCTCGAAGCGGCCGTCGGCAAGGGGCAGCGAGTCGACCTCGAAGCGGAGCCAGCACTCGCCCCCGGCGTCCCAGCCGAGGCCCGTCAGCGCCTGGGTGGCGGCGGCCACGAGCCCGCCGGGCGCGGCGTGCAGCTCGAGCGCGACCTGCGGCGGCGGGCACCCGGGATCGACCTCGAGCCGGAGCAGCACCACGAGCGGCTCGCCTGCGAGGTACTGGCGGCGCGGCTCCCCCGCCTCGTCCTCGAGGCGCACCTCGGCCACGCGAGCCTCGCCGCTGCCCCACTCCTGCAGCCCGGCGCCGCGCTCCTCCGGATCCTCCTCCTCCGCGAGCAGCGCCTGGTAGCGGGCGATCGCGTCGTGCGTCGGCCCGTCGAGCTCCAGCCGTCCCGCCCGCAGCAGCAGCGCGCGCTCGCAGAGGCTCTCGACCGCCTCGGCAGCGTGCGAGACGAAGAAGATGGTGCCGCCCCGCCGCTTGAAGTCGAAGATCTTGCCGAAGCACTTGCGCTGGAAGGCCTCGTCGCCGACCGCGAAGACCTCGTCGAGGAGCAGCACGTCGGGCTCGAGGTGGGTGGCGACCGCAAAGCCGAGCCGCATGTGCATGCCGGCGGAGTAGGTGCGCACGGGCATGTCGATGAAGCGCTCCAGCTCGGAGAACGTGACGATCTCGTCCATCCGCTCGCGCACCAGCTTGCGCGGCAGGCCGTGCAGCGAGCCGTTGAGGTACACGTTCTCGCGGCCGGTGAAGTCGGGGTGGAAGCCGGCGCCCAGGCCCAGCAGCGAGCCGATCGAGCCCCCCACCTCGATCGTGCCGGCCGTGGGCGCGAAGATGCCGGCGACGAGGCGCAGCAACGTCGTCTTGCCCGAGCCGTTGCGGCCGATGACCCCGACCGACTCGCCCGGCTCGACCGCGAACGACACGTCGCGGAGCGCGACCACGTCGCGTCCCCGCGCCCGCTGGCGGCGAACGATCAGCTCCTTGATCGTGATGGTGCGCTGGGGGTGGACGCGGAACCGGCGGCTCACGCCCGCAGCGACGACGGCGCCCGGCTTCACCCGGCTGAGAGTACTGGAACGGTCTTCCGGATCAGGGTCGCCAGGCCGCTCAGGAAGCGGGGATCGGCGTTGAGCGACTCGATCCGGTCGAAGCCGATGCCGAGCTCGGCGGCGCGCTCGCGGGCCTCGACGTCGAGGTCCCACAGGATCTCGAGGTGATCCGAGACGAATCCGACCGGGGCGGCGAGCACGTCGTCGACGCCTCCGGCAGCGAGCCGGTCGAGCTCCTCGAGGATGTCCGGGCCGAGCCAGGGCTCGCCGGTCGCGCTCGCGCTCTGGAACGCGAACGACCAGCGCTCCAGATCGGCTCGCTCAGCGACCAGGCGGGAGGTCTCGAGCAGCTGGTCGCGGTAGGGATCGCCGTCCCGGAGGATCCGCTCGGGCAGGCTGTGGGCGGTGAAGACCACGTGCGCGGCCCTGCCGGCCACACGGTCTGCCAGCAGCTCGAGATAGGGGCCGTGGTCGTGCCAGCTCTCGACGAAGGCGAGCTCTGCGCGCTCCGCCAGGGCAGCCTCGAGACGGTCGCGGTAGCCGGCGATCGACAGCCGCGAGTAGTGGGGGGCGAGCACGAGCCCGACGATCGTGCGCGCGCCGCCGGCGAGCGCCGCCTCGACGGCAGCGCCGATGCGCGGCGTCCAGTGCTTCATGCCGATGTGGACCGGAAGGCCCAGCTCGCGCTCGAGCCCGGCCCGCTGAAGCTCGGTGATCTCGTCCAGGGGCGAGCGGCCGCCGATCCGCCGGTAGCGCTCGACGAGCTCCTCGACCGCCTCGTCCGACACCGGCCGGCCGCCGCGGATGTCCGTCAGGTAGGCGGGGATGTCCTCGAGGCGGGAGGGGCTGCCGTACGCCATCAGCAACACGTGGACGTCGCTCATCCGACACGCCCCCGGCACGATCTTGGCACGGTCCGCCACACACGCGTGCGCCTGCCCTCGCTAGCGTCGCAGCGGGGAGGAGGATGGCGGCTCCCGGGGGAACTGGCCGGAGCGGACAGGGCCCGAGCGGACAGGGCCGAAGCGGACGGGCCCGCAGAGGAGGCCGCCGGCGGGGATATGGCCAGCAGAGCCGGCGCCGAGCGGGGTCGGTCCGCGAACGGCACCTGGTCACAGGCTGCGCCGGGGAACCCGAGGCCGACCCGGACTCCGGTCACACGCGCGCCTCGACGGACGCTTCCTGGACGAGCTCGGTCAGCCGACGCAGGACATCCGGGTCGGTCTGGGGCAGCACGCCGTGACCAAGGTTGAAGATGTGGCCCGGGCGGCCCCCAGCGCGTGCAAGCACCTCGCGGGCCCCCGCCTCGACGCGCGCCCACGGGCCGAGCAGCAGCGCCGGGTCGAGGTTGCCCTGGACGCCGCGGTCGTCGCCGGCGAGCTCCCAGCCCTCGTCGAGCGTCACCCGCCAGTCGAGCCCGATCACGTCACCACCGGTGGCAGCGAGCGCGGGCAGCAGGTGGGTGGCGCCGGTCGCGAAGTGGATCGTCGGCGCGTCGACCGCGGCCAGGATCCGGGCGGAGTAGGGCGCAGCGAACTCACGGTAGTCGGCGGCGGACAGGGCACCGGCCCACGAGTCGAAGACCTGCACGACGTCGGCGCCCGCGCGCACCTGGGCGCCGACGTAGCGCGCCGACGTCTCGGCGAGCTTCTCGAGCAACGCGTGCCAGACCTCCGGTGCGCCGTACATGCAGCGCTTCGTGCGCACGAAGTCGCGGCTCGGCCGGCCCTCGACGAGATAGCCGGCCACCGTGAACGGCCCGCCGCAGAACCCGATCACGGCTCGCTCGGGCGCCAGCTCCGAGCGCACAAGGCGGATCGCCTCGAGGATCGCCGGCACGGCCTCGTCCGGCTCGGGCACCCGCAGCGCCTCGACGTCGGCGAGCGTCTCGATCGGGCGTGCGACCACCGGGCCGACGCCTTCGACGAGCTCGACGCCGACGCCCATGCCGAGCACCGGCAGCATGATGTCCGCGAACATCACGGCCGCGTCGACGCCGTGGCGGCGAACGGGCTGCAGGGTCACCTCGGCGCACAGCTCCGGCTGCTCGCAGACCTCGAAGAGCGTGTGGGAGCGGCGTACCTGCCGGTACTCCGGCAGGGAGCGGCCCGCCTGGCGCATGAACCACACGGGAGTGCGCTCCACGGGCTCGCACCGGGAGGCTCGGACGAGGAGCGGCTCCGCCACCTTCCTACACTAACCAGCCCGATGGCGACTCCCGCCCCGCCTCACCACGTCCCCGCGGGGCCGCTCGCCGTCCGCTGGCTCGCCTACGAGCTGCCACCCCAGCGCGCCGGCGCCGTCTCGGTGGGGCGGCTCGAGCTGGAGAATGCGGGCAGCGCCGCCTGGCGCTCGCGGCCCGGCACCGACATCCACCTCTCCTACCACTGGCTCGACGGCCGCGGTAACCCGATCGTGTGGGCGGGCCACTTCATCCTCCTGCCAGACCGGGTCGCCCCCGGGCAGCGCGTGGACGCCTACGTGACCGTGCGGGCGCCGGTCCCGCCCGGCACGTACCGGCTCGCCTTCGACCTCGTCAACGAGGGCCGCTACTGGTTCCACGAGGTCGGCAACAGCCGGCTCGAGCTCGACGTCGAGGTGCTGCCACGTCTCGAGCGGCGCTCGCTCGCCGTCGCCGTCGCACCCGGGCCTCGGGAGCTCGAGGAGGCGACGCGGCAGGCGCTCGAGCGCCAGGAGGAGCCGGTCAGCCGCGGCCCGGCCGCAGCCGCCACCGCGTACCTGAGCGCGGGCTGCCGCCCGGCGCCGGACTGGAGCTCGCGCCTGCTGGACGCGCACGCCGAGGGCTACGCCGCCGTCGCCGGCTCCATCGCCGTCGAGGGAGGCCCTGTCGCCCGCCGCCGCGCCGGGCGCGAGCTCGTCCCCTGGCAGCCGGGGTTCGGCCGCTCCCCCGCCTGGACGCGGCCGCTGGTCTGCCCCTCGATCCTCACCGGGGTCGACGCGACCCCGGCCCCAGGCCCCGGCGGCCTGCCGGCACTCGACCCGGGCGCGCTCGACGACCCGACGCTCTGCGACGGCCGCATCCGGGTCGCCGTCGACGCTACAGCTCTGCGACCAGGCGGTCGTCGACCCGCTTGAAGAAGAGAGCGCCCAGGGCCAGCGCAGCCAGTGCGGCGCCGTAGGCGTAGACCACGTCGCCCGCCGACGGCAGGCGTCCGAAGAACAGCGGGTCGCGCAGGCCCTCCACGATCGGCACGAGCGGGTTCCCGTAGTAGAGGACGTTCACGATCGCCTGCTTGTCCTCCAGCCCGGGCAGCGCGTCGAACGAGTAGAAGATCGGCGTCAGCAGGAAGAGCGGCAGCAGCAGCGCGGTGACGATGTGCTCGACGTCGCGAAAGAGGGCATTGGCGCAGGCGACGAAGACCGCGAGCCCACCGGCGAGCCCGACGAGGGGCAGCAGCAGGAGCGGCGCCGCCCAGAACGTCGCTCGCGTCTCCGGCAGCAGCCAGAGCGTGAACGGCAGCAGCGCGGTCAGCATCGCCACGAGCGTGACCAGGTTCGCGGCGACGATCGAGAGCGGCAGCAGCTGGCGCGGGAACCGCACCTGCTTGACGAGCGGCGCGTTACCGACCAACGCCGCCGACGCCGTCTGCACCGACGCCTGGAAAAAGATCCAGGCGAGCAGGCCGGTCAGCACGAAGAGCGGGAAGTTGGGGATCGACTCCACCCCCGGGACCCGCATCAGCACGGAGAAGAGCACCGTGTAGACGCCCATCAGCAGCAGCGGGTTGATGAACGTCCACGCGACCCCGAGCGCGGAGCCGCGGAAGCGCACCATGAAGTCGCGGCGGAAGAGGTGCGAGAAGAGGTCCCAGTAGCGGAGCACGTCCGCATAGACGGCCATCGCGGCCTAGTCTAGGGACGGATGTCGCCCGCCCTGACAGCGTGAAGGCTCCGCTCCGGCGCCCGCGGACGCCGCGCGGCGGCCGCCTCGCGAGCATCGGCCAGGACTACGACCGCGGCCACCGCGAGTACGTGGCGCACCTCGAGGCCGGTAACCAGGCCTGGCTGCGCACCAAGCCGTTCAGTGCGCCTCCGGGCGGCGAGCTCGTCACCTGCCTGCGGACGTTCGCGCACCTGGTCGAGCAGCTCGATCTCGGCGTGCGCGCGCAGGTGCTCGACGTCGGCTGCGGCCCGGGCTGGCTCTCCGAGTTCCTCGCCCGCTGCGGCTACTGGGTGACCGGCATCGACATCTCCGAGGACATGATCCGCATCGCCCGCGAGCGGGTGGAGGCGCTCGGACAGGTCGCAGAGGGGCTGGACGCGCAGGCGGAGTTCCACACGCTGCACGTGCGCGAGCTGCCGTGGGAGAGCCGCTTCGACGCCGCCGTCCTCTACGACACGATGCACCACTTCGACGACGAGGTCGGCACGCTGCGCTCGCTGCTGCGGGCGCTCGCTCCTGGCGGCCGCATCTACATCCGCGAGGGCGTGCGGCCTGCACCGGGCTCCGAGGGGGAGCGCCAGCTGGTCGCGGAGATGGAGGAGTACGGCACGCTCGAGTCGCCGTTCGACCCCGGCTACCTGCGCTGGTGCGTCGAGGAGGCCGGCTTCACCGACGTCCGCCAGTTCCTCGAGGTGGACGAGCTGCTGCCGCTGCGCGAGCCGTCGTCGCCGCTGCGGCTGCTGGCCCGCTGGGCGTGGATCCGGGCGGGCCGGGGGGTGCCGGACACGAATACGCTCGTCGCGACGAAGCCGGTCGACGCGGCCGGCGCGGAGGAGTTCGCCGGGCGGATCACCCCGGTCGGCGAGGCGCAGGCGGCCGACGGCGCCGTGCACTTCGGCGTGCGTGTCGAGAACACGGGCCGCGGCTTCTGGCCCGCACCGGGCGAGTTCCCCTTCCCCACCGGGACGGTGACGCTGGCCCCGTACCTGGCTGACGGCGACACGCGTCGGGAGCTGCAGCGCGTCCGGTTGCCGCGCGCGGTCCCCTGCGGCGAGACCGTCGAGCTCGAGGTCGAGCTGCCCCGCGCCCAGCTCGGCGAGGCCGGCGAGGTGCTGCTCGACCTCGTGCGCGAGGGCATCGGCTGGTTCTCCGCGCCGCACACGCCGCTCGCTCGCATCCGTCTCCCCGGCCGCTGACCCGCGGCACGCCGTGCGGATCGTCGTCGACGTCACGCCCCTCTTCAACCCGCGCACCGGCATCGGCAACTACCTGGTCGGCATGCTGCGCGGGCTGCGTGCTGCTGCCGGCGACCGGCACGAGCTGGTGGCGTTCGCCCCCGTCGGGATCCGCAAACGAGCGGTGCTGGCGGCGGCGCTCGCGGACGTCCCCGTCGAGCGCAGGCTGATCCCGCTGCCGCCGACCGCCCATCTCTGGCGGACGCTCTGGAGCCGCGCGGGCTGGCCGCCCGTCGAGACACTCGCCGGGAGGCTGGACGTCTTCCACTACTCGGACTGGATGTACCCGGCCCAGCGCGGCGGGCTGCGCGTGACGACCGTGCATGACCTCATCCCCGTCCACTTTCCCGACTGGGTGGCGCCGCTGACCCGGCGCATGCACGGCCGCAAGTACCGCGACGCGGCGGCGACCTGCGACCGGATCGTGACCATCTCGGCCTTCACGGCGGCCGACGTCGAGGAGCACCTCGGGGTCGAGCGGGAGCGGCTCGTCGTCGCCTATCCGGGCGTCGACGAGCGCTTCACGCCGGACGGGCTGCGCGCGGAGGCGTCGGCGCCGTACGTGCTCTCGGTGACGACGGACGAGCCGCGCAAGAACCTCGGCGTCCTGATCGAGGCGGTGCGGCAGCTGCGGGCCGAGGGTTCCGAGCTCGAGCTCGTGCTCGCCGGCTCGCCCGGGGCGGAAGGTGGCCGCGACGAGCCCGGCGTGCGGCGGCTCGGCTACGTGCCCGACTCCGAGCTCCCCGCCCTCTACCGAGGGGCGGCCGCGTCGTGCTATCCGTCGCGCTTCGAGGGCTTCGGCATGCCCGTGGTCGAGTCGCTCGCGTGCGGAACGCCGGCCGTGTGCTCGACGCACCCGTCGCTCGACGAGGCTGCCGGCGACGTTGCGTGGCGCGCAGACCCGGACGACCCGGAGGCGTTCGCCGCCGTGCTGGCAGCCGCGGTCGAGGCCGACGAGGCGCGCCGGCAGGCAGGGATCGCGCACGCGGCTCGATTCACGTGGGCCGCCTGCGGCGAGTCGGTGCTCGGCGCCTACGAGGCCGGCTCCGCGGCCGGCTGAGGCGCGCGCCCGCGTCCACCGCCGGACGCGCGCCATGCCGGTGACCCCCCTGCGCGGCGATGCTGCCGTGGCCGGGCGGCGGCCGCAATGGGCCGGGTGGCTCATTCAGCCGCGTGCCGGGTCCCAGGGCGTTCGGGAGCCGGCAGCGAGGTCTGAGACACTGCCGGCGTGTCCACGAACGGAGCGCGGCTGCGCTGCGGCCTCGACGTCTCGCCGCTCGCGCTCACACGAGCCGGCCCGGCGCGCTACCTCGTCAACCTGCTCGAGGGGTTGCGCGCAGTCGACTCGGTGGAGGTGGTGACGCTCGGGTTCGAGGCTGCCGGGCGGCCGGCCAAGATCGCGCGCGATGCCGTCTGGTATCCGGCCGTCCTGCCGCTGGCGGCGCGGCGCCGGCGGCTCGACGTCCTGCACTGCCCGACCATCCGCGCGCCCTTTCGCTCGCCGGTCCCGCTGGTCGTCACCGTCCACGATCTCGCGCCACTGCGGCACCCGGAGGCGTTCAACACCTGGTCGCGGCACTACAGCGCTTTCGCCCTCCCCCGGGTCGTGCGTGCGGCTCGCGCTCTGGTGACCGACTCGGCCTTCCAGCGGGCCGAGCTGGAGGAGCTGCTCGGCGTGCCGCCCGACCGCGTCGACGTGATTCCGCTCGGGGTCGGGGCGCCGTTCACGGAGCCAGGCCCGGCGGCTGAGGGCGACTACGTGCTCGCGGTCGGGACGCGGGAGCCGCGCAAGAACCTGCCGGCGGTGGTGGAGGGCTTCCGGCGGGCGGCGCTCCCGGGTTGCGAGCTGCGCCTCGTCGGTGCCGCCGGCTGGGGCGGCGTCGGCGTCGGCGGTGACGGCGTGCGGGTGCTCGGCCGCGTCTCGGACGAGGAGCTCGCCGCGCTCTACCGGGGCGCACGCTGTCTCGTGTACGCGCCGCGCTACGAGGGCTTCGGGCTGCCGGTGCTGGAGGCGATGGCGGCCGGCACGGCGGTGGTCTGCCCGGCGGGCGGGCCGTTCGACGAGTTCGCTGCGGGCGTCGCGGTGACGTGCGACCCGGGCGATCCGGACTCGCTCGCAGCGGCGATCTCGGCGGCGGTGTCCCGCCGGAGCGAGCTCGGCCCGCGCGGGCAGGAGCGCGCCGCGGCGTTCACGTGGGAGCGCACTGCCCGTGGCACCCTCGACGTGTATCGGCGCGCGGCCGCGTAGGGCCGCCGTGGATCGATCGTCGCGCACGCGGCACGGTGGACATGTCTGCGCCGGCCAGCTCTCGGGGACAGTCCCTAGGCTGCCCCTGTGACCAGGCCCCTCGTCGTCGTCGACGCGGACGTGCTCGGCCGCCAGCGCACGGGGGACGAGTCGTACGTCGAAAACCTCCTGCGCGAGCTCGCCCCGCTCGCCGGCGACCTGCGCCTGGCGGCCGTCACCCGCGACCCGGCGCGCGTCCCCGAGGGCATCGAGCCGCTGCTGCTCCCGGCGACGAGCCAGGTCTGGCGCATGGCCGTCGCCCTCCCCCGGCTGCTCCGACGCACGCGCCCCGCCCTGGCGCACTTTCTCCACGTGGTGCCGCCGCTGCACCGCGGACGCGCCGTGCTGACGGTGCAGGATCTCTCCTACGAGCGCGACCCGGACCTGATGCCGGCCCGCGACCGCCTCTTCTTCCGCACGCTGGTGCGCCCTTCCACGCGGCGCGCCGCTCGGGTCCTGACCGGCTCGGAGCAGACCCGGGCAGACCTCGTCGAGCGCTACCGCGTGCCCGCCGGCAAGATCGTGCTCACCCCGTACGGCGTCGACCCGGCGTTCGGGCCGGAGGGCCCAACTCCGAACGGCACGCCGTATGCGCTGTTCGTCAGCGCACTGCACCAGCGCAAGGATCCCCTCTCGGCGCTCGAGGCAATCGCCATGCTCCCCGACCAACTGCGCCTCGTCATGGTCGGGCCCGACAAGGGTCTCGGCGCGACGATCCGCGAACGTGCCACCGCCCTCGGGCTCGGCGAGCGGGTCGAGCTGCGCGGCCACGTGGCGAAGGACGAGCTGGCGGCGCTCTACCGCGGCGCCGGCTGCCTGGTGTTTCCGTCGCGCTACGAGGGCTTCGGCCTGCCGATTCTCGAGGCGATGGCCTCGGGTACGCCCGTCGTCACGACTCGCGCAGGCGCGACGATCGAGGTCGCGGGCGAAGCCGCGGTGGTCGTCGAGCCGGGCAATCCGGTCGAGCTCGCCGGCGGCATCGAGCGGGCGCTGGCCGACCGCGAGCGGCTGGTCGCCGCCGGCCTCGAGCAGGCCCGCCGCTTCAGCTGGGCGGAGACGGCGCGGCGCACGCTGGCGGTCTACCGGGAGCTGCTCTGAGCGGCGTCGCAGGCGTCGTCGTCGTCCACGAGCCGCGCCCCGAGCTGGAGGCGTGCCTGGCGGCGCTCGCGCCGCAGCTCGACGAGCTCGTCGTCGTCGCCAACCTGCCCGGCGAGCTGCGGCTGCCGGACGGCGCGGCGCTCGTCCGCAACCAGCGCCCGGCCGGGTACGCGGCCAACGCGAACCGCGGCATCGCCGCCACGACTGCGCCCCTGATCGTGCTCGCCAACCCGGACACCGAGGCCGCGCCCGACGCCGTCGCCCAGCTGCGACAGCTCGCCGACGCCCGTCCCCGCTGCGGCGTCGCAGGTCCGCAGATGCGCTACCCGGACGGGAGCTGGCAGCCATCGCGGCGCCGCTTCCCCACCGTCGGCGGCACGCTCGTCCGCCGGACGCCGCTGCGACTGCTCGCCGACCCCTACCGCCACCAGCGGCGCCACTACCACCTCGACGAGCGGCCGGACGAGCCGGTCGAGGCCGACTGGATGCTCGGCGGCTTCCTGCTCCTTCGCCGCGCGATGCTCGACGAGCTCGGCGGCTTCGACGAGGGCTTCCGGCTGTACGGCGAGGACGTCGACCTCTGCTACCGGGCCGCCAAGGCGGGCTGGGAGCGCCTGTACGTTCCCGCCGCCGTCGTCACCCACCGGCATGTCGCCGTCACCGACCGCCGCTTCCTCACGCGCCGCACGCTCTGGCACTGGCGCGGCATCGCGCGCTTCGTGCGCAAGCATCCGGAGCGGCTGCTGAAGCTCGTCTAGCCCGCCGCCGGCACGTATGTGAAGCCCACCTGCGCGCCGAGCTGCCTCGTGTCGCCGAAACCGAACTCCGCCGGCGAGAACGTCGGCTCGATGTGCACCTCGACCCGGAACGGCGGCGGCGGCGCGGGGAGCTGGAAGGTGCGTGCCGCGCCACTGTGGATCGTCCAGCGCGTCGTCGTCACATCAACGAGCTTCGGGACGCCGGCAGCGTCGCTGGTCAGCCGGCCGAGCCGGATCCGAGTCCTGCCCGGCACGTCCGGCCCCGTCCAGGCCGTGCGGGACAGGCTGATCTCCATCGTCCCGCCGCCCGCAGGAGCCGCGTAGCGCGAGTAAGTCGCGTCGGCGCTCATCCAGCCGTCCGTGTAGATGCCGTCCGTCGCGTGCTCGATCCGCAGCGGCGGGATGACGCGATAGAGCGAGAGCGGGATCGTCAGCTCCGGGCCGCCCTGGGCGAGCAGCTCCCCATGGACGGCGGTTCCACGCTGGACGACGACGTAGGGGTCGTCCACGCGCTCGGTGCCCTGCGGCAGGACGCGCTGGATCTCACCGGTCGCCTGGTCGATCACGACGCTCCCGGACGGCAGCGGGCACACTTCTGACCCGCCGAGGAGCAGGACCTCGTCGATGCTCCGATTCCAGAACTCGAGCTGGAGCAGCGCGCCCGACGACGTGTAGACGTCGGGGTGGGGCGTAACGATCAGGGCGGCGTCGGCGCCGGCACCCACCCGCTCGTCGACCCAGGCAGCCTCCGGGCCCGTCAGCAGGTGCGCGGTCGCCGCCAGTCCCTCGGTGGCGCCCGCGACCGGCCTCGCCAGAACGGCCAGGGTGACCGCGACGCCGAGCGGGAGCAGCACCCGCCCGACGGGGCGCGGCAGCAGCATGAACGCCAGCGCCGCCACCGCTGCGGCGACCGCGATCACCACCACTGCCCGGGTCTCGTCACCGTCGAGCCGTTGCGGCAACCGCTGCACGGCGTAGAGCGAGAGCGTGTTCACGGGCAGCGACGGCTGGAAGAGCAGGTCGCGGAACTCCTCGAGCAGCACGACGACCGCCACGACGGAGCCGGCGGCCGCGCCCACCGCGGTCCAGCGCGGCCGCGGCAGCCCGCGCCCGAGCCAGAGGACGAGCGCCAGCAGCAGCAGCGGCAGGACGTAGAAGGTGTAGCGCTCGACCACGAACCCCGCGACCCGGGCGGCGAAGGCGCCGATCTGGACGATCACGAGCAGCACAGCGGGGACGGCGACCGCGAGGAAGGCGCGTTCCGCCTCGTCGCGCGTCCGGCCCCGTAGAGCCCCCGCCAGCACGACGACGAGCGCGCAGGCCGGCACGACCGCGGAGGCGAAGACGAGCTCGCCCGCGTGCAGGATGCTCCAGCGGGCGACGTCGCGCAGCGGATAGGAGCCGCTGCCGAGGTCCTCGTACGGGCCGAGCACGGCCGCCCAGCGACCGGTTTGAAGGCGCTGATAGGCGACGTAGACGACGGCCGCAGCGGCAAGCGTGCCGAGCAGGCGCGCATGCAGCAGCGCGCGCCGCCGGAGCTCGGCCGCGGGGATGCCCGCCTGGCGGTCGAGCAGGAGCTTGAGCGGCACCGCCAGCACCAGCGCGCCGATCAGCACCGCGCTCTGGTACCGGGTGACCGCGGCGAGGAGGAGCGCACCGAGCGCGACCGCCTGCGCCCAGACGACCGGGCGTTCCAGGGCGTAGGCGACGGCCAGGGCCGCGGCGAGAAAGGTCGGGAACGCCGCGTTCTCGGTCATCACGAGGCCGGTGAACGCGAAGGCCGGCAGGAGCAGGACGAGCACGACGGCGACCAGGGCCCACAGCGGCGAGACGAGCCGGCGCGCCCACAGGTAGACCGGGATTGCGGCCAGCGTCATCACGACGACGTTGATCGCCTTGACGAGGTCGAAGGTCGTCTCCATCGGCTCCGCCGCCCAGGCCGGGGCGATCAACGCGGGGTAGACGTAGCTGAAGTCGAGCCCGACACCGCGAAAGGCCAGACCGTCGCCCTCCGCGACGCTGCGCGCGATCCCCGCGTAGATGAACTCGTCGCAGAGGATCTGGGGGGCGGCCACCTTGCTCGAGACGACGCCGCGCACGACCGCGGCCGCGAGCAGCACTCCCGCGAGCAGGACTCCCAGCAGGAGCTCGGTGGATGGCTCCCGGACGGCGGCGGCAAGGCGCCTCACGAGGCTGAGAAGGTCACCACCGCGCCGAGCTGCCGCGTGTCCGCCTGCCCGAACTGAGACGGCGAGAAGGTGGGCGAGATCGTGATCTCGACGCGGAAGGGCGGCTTCGGAGCCGCCAGCGTGACGACGCGCCGCTCGAGTCGGTGGAGGACGATGCTCTGACGAGCCGTCACCGTGCCGATGACCGCGCCGCTCCCGGACGCGACGGGCCTGCCGACCTGGATCGTGACGGTGCCGGGAACGTCCTCTCCGCCCCAGGCCTCCCGCGAGAGCGCGACGTTCACCCGGCGGCCGGGAGCATCGGCGTAGTACGAGTAGGCGGCCGTGGCGCCCATCCAGCCGTCGGCGTAGACGCCGTCGACGGCGCTCGCGAGGCGGAGCGGGCGGTCGAGCCGGAACAGCGTCAGCAGCGACCGGCTCGCGAGCCCCTCGCCGGCGAGCGCCAGGCCGCTCGCTGCGACCGCGTACTCCGGGGAGCCCACTGCGGGCGCGTCGATGCGGCCGGTGACCGGGTCGACGGAGCCGACCTGCTCCTCCAGCGAGTCGCGGACCGGCGGCCCGAGCCGAACCGAGGTGCCGAGGCTGCGGTTCCAGAACTCCGTCTGCCAGAGCACCATGTCGTCGTACCCCGGGACCCGCGCCGCGTCGAAGAGGTAGGGCGCGTCGGCCCCCGTCCCGATCGTGTCGTCGATCCAGTCGAGCTCTCCGCCGCCGGCGTAGGCCTCGAGCGAGCGGGCGAAGTCGCGGACGGCTCCGTAGACCGGATACGAGCTGAGGGCCAGAAAGCCCGCCACCGCGATCGGCAGCAGCAGCCCGGCGCGGCGCGGGACGAACAGGAACGCAGCCGCAGCCGCTGCTCCGCCGGCCCAGAAGAGGGTCTGCGCCGTGTCGGTGCCGCCGTCGAGGAGCTGGGCTGCCCGCCAGACGGGGATCAGCCCGAACGTGTCGGAGAGGATCTGCACGCCGAGGAGCTCGTCCAGTCGCACCGGCACGAGCAGCAGCACCGGCACGAGCGCGGCGGCCGCGGCGACGAGGGGCGGCCGCTCGAGCCCGCGCGACAGCCAGAGGACGAGCGCCAGGAAGAGGAGCGGCGCCAGCGGGAACATGTAGCGCTCCTCGATCCGCAGCGAGAAGCGGGAGGCGAAAACGGCCACCTGCAGGACGACGAGGAACACCGCCGCGGCGGTCACCGCGACGAACGACCGCTCCGCTGCCGAGAGCGTCCGCGGGCGCAGCACGGCGAGGCCGGCGAGCAGCAGGAAGGCACAGGCGGGCACGATCCCGACCGAGAAGCCGAGCTCGGCGAAGTGGAGCACGATCCAGTGGCCGACCTCGCCGAGCCGGTAGTCGGCGGTCGCCACGACGTCATAGGAGCCGAGCGCCGACGAGGGCGACGAGCCGCGGATCCACTGGAGCGCGAGGAAGGCGACGGCGCCCCCGGCGAGCACCGCCCAGGTCGGCGTGAAGGCGCGCGCGGTGGCGAGCAGGCGGCGCCCGGCGGGCTCGGGGCCGGGGACCCGCGCATCGAGGAGCGCCTTGAGCACGATGGCAGCGGGCAGGACTGCGAGCAGCACGACGCCCTGCAGGCGCACGCCGACCGCGATCCCGACGAGGGCGAGCGCGAGCGCCTGACGACCCAGGGTCGGCCGCTCCAGCGCCAGCGCGAACGACCACCCCGCGGCCACGAACACCGGGAAGAACGCGTTCTCGCTCATCAGGACACCCGTGTAGTGAAAGGACGGCATCAGCAGCACGAGCGCGGCAGGCACCAGCGCCCACACCGGGGAGACGAGCCGGCGCGACCAGAGGTACGTCGGCACGACCACGAGGGTCATCAACACGACGTTGATCGCCTTGGCGATGCCGTAGGCGGTCGGGATCTCGTCGGCGAGCCAGGCCGGGCTGATCGCGATCGGGTAGAGGACGCTCGGGATCTCCGAGGCGCGATCGCGGATCTCGAGGCCCTCACCGGCGGCGAAGCTCTTGGCGAGCTCCGAGTAGATGATCTCGTCGACCATGATCCACGGCGTCGGGATGTTCCCGGCGATCACGACGCGGGCGACGACGGCGAGCAGGAGGGCACCCGCGGCCAGGAGAGGCAGCCCGGCGAGGCGCGCCAGCGAGTCCGCGCGCACGCGCTCACGGGGGTGGGCGAGGGTGCGCTCAGTGGCCACGCGTCACCTCGCGCGCGGCCGCCGCCAGGTCGGCGACACCCGGAGAGTCCGGCTCGATCCCGACCTCTGTCGCCGCCTCGGCGACCCCACGCAGGACGCCGCGCTCGACGAGCGACTGACCGGCCGCCTCCTCGCAGGCGGCGGCGTAGAGCGTCGCGACGCGGTCGAGGTCGTGCTCGGTGCGGGCGAGCTCCTGGGCGGCGGCGGCGAGCCGCTCGCGCAGTCCGGCATCCCCGGCCAGCCGGACGAGCGCGGCCGCGAGGGCCTCGGCCTCGCCCTCCCCGACCGGCACCTTGATCGCAGCGGCGTCGGGCAGCTCGGCAAACCAGCCGACGTCGGAGACCACGAGCGGCGTGCCGGCGGCGAGCGCGCGGACGACGATGCCGGACGTCTCGCCCATCGTCGGCGCGCGCAGGCTGACCGAGACGTCGGCGGCGGCGAGGAGCGCCCAGAGGTCCTGCTCCTCGACGTGGCCCAGCACGAGCGCCGCGTCGTGCAGGCCCCGGCTCTCGAGCTCGGCGTCGAGGTCGACCCCCGCCACGCCGCCCGCGATCACGAGTAGCGCCTCTGGATGGTCGCGGCGCAGACGGGCGACGCCGTCGAGCAGCTGCGGCAACCGCTTGCTCGGATTGAGGTTCCCCAGCACGGCGACGACCGGCTCTCCCTGCCGTCCGAGCTCGTACGGCGCCACCTCGGGCGGCGGCCAGGCCGGGTGCGGGATCCGCCAGATCGGGCCCGGGTAGCCGGCGGCGCGCGCGCGCTCCTCGACGTACCGGGAGTGGACGACGAGCCCGTCGGCGTGCGCGAGCACCTCGCCGGCGAGCGGGAAGTCGGCGGCACGATGCTCCCAGAGAGGCGGCACGAGGCCGTCGACGACCCCGTGGGCGAGCAAGCGACCGACCACGCCGGCCTCGCGCTGCATGGCGTCGAGATAGCCGGCGGCGTCGCCGCGGCCGAGGGTCATGCCGGCGATCAGGTGGTGGAGCACGAGCTCGTGCAGGACGACGAGGCCGCGGCGCTCGCGGAGCGCCTCGAGGATCCAGCCGTGCGCCTCGGCGTTGTTGCCGATGTGGAAGAGGCCCAGGTCGTACGACGGGCGCCGCAGACGCCGCCGCGGGCGGATGATCTCGACGTCGACGAGGCGCTCGAGGGCCGGCAGCAGCAGGGCGCTGTAGTCCGCGATCCCGGACCGCTCGGGCGGTAGCGGGCTGTAGTAGCCGACCTTCACGCCTCGCATCGCCTCCGGCCCGCCGGGAGAACATCCGCGCGGAGACCATGCCCCCCGCAGCCACGTCCCGGCAGGACACGCCCGGTGCCGGGCCCCCGGGCCCCGTCCCGGGCAGGTCGCGAAGCGGCATGTGCCGGCGCGCCGCAGGTGTTGCGGGAACGCCGACCGGCCCTCGCGACGAGCGGCGCGCTCACGCAGCGTCCTCCAGCAGCCGGTCGACGACGCGGTCCCAGGTCAGCTGCTCGGCCAGGGCACGCCCGGCCCTTCCCCACGCGGCGGCCTGGTCGCGGTTGGCAGCGAGCCAGGTGAGGGCCTCCGCGAGCGCGGGCGCGGTGGGCTCGCAGACCACGCCCGTCCGCCGGTCGGCCACCGCCTCGAGCGGGCCGCCCGAGTCGAGCGTCGTCACCACCGGGCGCTCGGCCAGGAACGCCTCGTAGGGCACGAGCCCGAAATCCTCGTCGATCGGTGCGTAGTAGACCGCGAGGCAGGTCGCGTAGACCTCGGCCAACTCGTCCGCCCCCAGCCGGCCCGCGAAGCGCACGCGCCCGTCGAGGCCGAGGGACGCGGCCAGCCGCTCCAGCCGCGGCCGCTCCGGCCCGTCGCCGACGACGACCACGCCGAGCCCGTCGGCAGCGGCGGCAGCCTCGAGCAGCAGGTCGACGCGCTTGGCCGAGTCGAGCCGACCGACCGAGACGATGGTGTCGCCGTACTCGCCGCGACGGTAGGGCAGCCGCTGCGGCGGCGGCAGGAGCACCTCCGCCTGGAGCCCGGTCGACGCGTGCAGGCGGTTGGCCACGTTCTGGGAGATCGCGAAGAGGCGCGTCGCCTCGCCCAGCGTCAGCCGGTCGAGCCGGTGCACCGCCCGCTTCGTCGCCCGATCGAGCGGCTCGGCGCCGAACTGGCCCAGCGTCGTGCCGTCCAGCTCGTACGCCTGGCGGAACTGATGGATGAGCCAGACCACCTTGTTCGGATGCCGGATCGCGTACGAGGGGAACTTCGTCGCCACCACGAGGTCCACCGGCCGCCCGTGCGACTCCTCGAGCTCGACCAGCCGCCAGACCATCGCCTCGGTCAGCATCCGCGGGGTCGGGTACCAGCGAAACGGGATCGTGATCAGCGCCGCCTCGTGCCCGCGACCCTCGAGCGCCTCGACCAGCCCCTCGGCGAGGATCTCGGCGCCGCCGTGCACGAACGGCACCTGCGGCAGGCAGACCGCGACCCTCATCGGCGGGCGACGACGGCGTAGTCCTGGGGCCCGAAGATCACCTGGTTGAGCCGGATCACGTTCTCGGCGAGCACGCGCCGAGCCGGCTCCCACTGCTCTCCCTCCGGGAGCGGGACGGGCTGGAGCTGGGCATCCTCCGGCGGTGGGTTGAGGAAGCGGAGCTCCTCCTCGCCGAAGCCGGCCTGGCGGACGAGGAAAGCCAGCGTCTCGGGGTGCAACGGCTGCTCGTGCGTCAGGTCGGCGAAGAAGGTCTGCAGAGCCACGAGCGTGCGCGGGTTGGGCGTCTCGGCGATCAAGACGCCGCCGACTCGCACCTTCGCGGCCGCGAGCTCCAGGAAACGCACGAGCTGCGCCGGCCGCAGGTGCTCCACCACGTGCGCGCAGAAGATGCCGCCGAGCGAGCCGTCCTCGAGGCCGTCCAGGTGCGTGAGCGCATCGGCGAGCGTGACGTCGAGCCCTTCGCCGCGGCAGAACGCCACCATGTCCTCGTCCAGGTCGATCCCGCGCGACTCGATGCCGGCCTCGCGGAGCAGCTCGAGGAACTCGCCGCGACCGCAGCCGACGTCGAGCACCGGCGCCGACTCGCGGAACTCGTCTACGTAGTGCGCCTGCCGGCGGCGGATCTCGTCGCGCCCCTGCCGCATGCGGCCCTCGAAGGCGAAGTAGTCGAAGAGCGGCTGCACGGGCCGCTCCTCGGCCGCCGCCGGCTGACGACCGGCGGCCGGAGCGGCCGCGGGGGGAGCGGCGGGGCGCCGCTCGACGCGCAGCAGCCGATCCTCCAGGTCGGAGAGCCGCCGGACGCTCTCCTCGACCTGCGCGCGCAGGCCGCGGTCGAGCTCGTCGACCCGCTCGGAGAGGTGCTCGTGCGCCCGGCGCAGCTCCCCCTCGCGGCGCGAGACGTCGGCCGCCGTCCAGGCCGCCAGGTCGTCCACGAGCCGCAGCACGGCGGCGTTGAACGCCCGCTGCTCGCCCGCGATCGGCTCGACGTACCAGCGCACCAGCTTGCGGACAACGGTCTTCGCCGGCATCGTCGCGTACGAGCGCAGGCGCCCGAGCGCGCCGCTGCGGCGGAAAAAGGGACGGTCGCCGCTGACGGCGGCGAGCCTGTTCGCCTCGACGCGAGCCGCGTGCCAGGAGGGCACGCCCGACGGCTCCTTCTCGTTCCCGGGCGGGTCGAGCTCGGCCCGGAGCCGGGCGACGAGCGCGTCGACGTCGACGTCGCCCACCGGCGGCCCAGTCACTGCGCCAGGCGGCCGGGGCGGCGCGTGACCTCGGCGCGGCTCGAGCCCCCCAGCGCGGCCAGGTCGGCGTCGACCAGCATGCACACGAGCTCGGGGAAGCTGACGGTCGGCTTCCACGCGAGCTGCTCGCGCGCCTTCGTCGCGTCGCCGACGAGGTCGTGCAGCTCCGCGCGGCCGCGGTAGAACGTGTCGTCGACCTGGACGTACTCGCGCCAGTCGAGCGAGACGTGCTCGAACGCGAGCTCGACCACGTCCTGGACGCTGTGGAGGACGCCGCTCGCGATCACGTAGTCGCCGGGCTCCTCCTGCCTGAGCATCGCCCGCATGGCGCGCACGTAGTCGCCGGCGTAGCCCCAGTCGCGCCGGGCGTCGAGCGCCCCCAGCCGCAGCTCGCGCTGGTGGCCGAGCGCGATCGACGCGGCGCCGTGGGCGATCTTGCGCGTGACGAAGTCGAGCGGCCGCCGCGGCGACTCGTGGTTGTAGAGGATCCCCGAGCAGGCGTACATGTCGTAGCGGTGCCGGTAGCTGCGGGTGATGAAGTGCGCGTAGGCCTTTGCGACCCCGTACGGGGTCACCGGCGCGAGCGGCGTGCGCTCCGTCTGGGGCACCTCGACCGGCTCGCCGAAGATCTCGCTCGAGGACGCCTGGTAGTAGCGGATCGCAGGGTCGACGAGGCGGATCGCCTCCAGCAGCGCCGTCGCCCCCACCGCTGCGAACTCGGCCGTCTGGACGGGCTCCTGCCAGGAGGCGGGAACGAACGAGACGGAGGCGAGGTTGTAGACCTCGGCCGGCGCGGAGCGGCGCAGCGCGCCGACGATGGACGGCTGGTCGAGCAGGTCGGCCTGGATCAGCTCCATCCGGTCACGCAGTCCGTCGAGGTTCGGGTACTCCTCGGGCGGGCGGCGGCAGACACCCACGACCTCGCACCCCTCGTCGAGGAGCAGCTCGGCGAGCAGCGACCCGTCCTGGCCGCCGACGCCCGTGATCAGCGCACGCGTGCTCAGGTGGCCGCCGGTTCCGGCTGAGGGGGCATGGACACGGTGGGATCGTAGACGCGAGACGCACCTAGACTCCCGCCGTGGCATCGCTCGCGACCGTCCCGTTCAACGACCTCTCGCGGGGCACGGCGACGCTGCGCGAGGCGCTCGACGAGGCGGTCGCGCGCGTGCTGGACAGCGGCTGGTACGTCCTGGGCGGCGAGGGAGCGGCGTTCGAGTCCGAGCTCGCTGCCTACGCCGGCACGGCGCACGCCGTCGGCGTCGGCTCGGGCACCGATGCGATCGAGCTCGCCCTGCGCGCGCTCGGGATCGGACCCGGCGACGAGGTGGTGACCCAGGCGAACACCTGCGTGCCCACCGTGGCCGGGATCGAGCGGGCAGGCGCCGTCCCCGTGCTGTGCGACGTGGAGCCCGACGCCGCGACGATGGATCCCGCGTCGCTGCAGGGTGCGATCGGGCCTCGGACACGCGCCGTCGTCGTCGTCCACCTGTACGGCCAGGCGGCCGATCTCGACGCGCTCGGCGCGGTCGCCGCGGACGCCGGGATCGAGCTCGTCGAGGACTGCGCCCAGGCGATCGGCGCCAGCTTCGGCGGCCGCATCGCGGGCTCGGTCGGCCGGCTCGGCTGCTTCAGCTTCTATCCGACCAAGAACCTGGGGGCGCTCGGGGACGCCGGCGCCGTCGTCACGGGCGACGAGGGGCTCGACGAGCGGCTCCGACTCGTCCGTCAGTACGGGCAGACGACGCGGTACGTGCACGCCGAGCGAGGCGTCAACAGCCGCCTCGACGAGCTCCAGGCCGCGCTGCTGCGTGCGCGCCTCCCCCACGTCGACGCGGGCAACGAGCGCCGGCGCGCGATCGCCGCCCGCTACGACGAGGCGCTCGCGGGAGGCCCAGTTCGCCCGCTCGCCACGCTGCCCGGCCGCCTGCATGCCTACCACCTCTACGTCGTCGTCCCGCCCGAGCGCGAGACCTTCCAGCGCCATCTGGAGGAGCGCGGCGTGCAGACGCTCGTCCACTACCCGACGCCCGTCCACGGCCACCCGCCGTACCGGGAGCTCGGCAACGGGCCGGTCCCGCTCGACCGGGCGGAGGCACTCTGCAGCCGGATCGTCAGCCTGCCGCTCTTCCCGGAGCTGACGGACGACGAGGTCGAGCGCGTCGCCGAGGCGCTCGGCGAGCTCGCCGCCTAGCCACTCCGAGCGCTAGCGGCGGACGCGTGCGAGCACCGGCGCGACCGCGACCAGCCGCGCCGCCAGCCGGATACGGGCGTCGCGCAGCCGCTCGCGGAGCGGCGGCGGCGGCACCATGCCGGCCTCCCAGCCAGGCTCGACGCCGCGCACGACCGCCGTCGCCTCGCCCAGCTCGGCCAGGTAGGGGTCGTAGACGAGGCGCCGCTCCTCGTCGGAGATGAAGTAGCCCGGCGGGTGCCAGTCGTAGCCGCCGCTCGTGAGCAGCTTGACGCGGTGGTAGTGGAAGAAGACGAGCGGCTCCCCGTCCACCTCGACGCCCTGCGGCGTCTCGCGCACGTCGTACTGGGTGATGTTCCACGGCGCGAGCCCGCCGCCCTTGTGCTGCAGCACGTGCACACCCGCGAAGCGCTCGGGCCAGTCGTCCAGGTACTTCTGGTCGCCGAGCTTGCCGTCCTCGAGCCGGTAGTAGCACCACTCGATGCAGCGCTCGTGCCACCAGCGGAGCACCTGGAGGCCGCGCTCGTCGCGGCGGAAGGGGAGGAACTGCACGTTGTAGATGCCGTTGATCGCCTGGTGGGCGTACTCGGACGCGTAACGGTGGGGCGTGATCAGCACCGACGCGTCGCCCATCTCCTCGAACAACGCCTCCGGGTCGGCGAAGAACATGAGGTCGGCATCGAGGTAGGTGATCTCGTTCAGCTCGGGCCGGGTGCCGAGCACGTAGAGCGGCAGCGCCGGCGTCGCCGTCCAGCAGTACTCCACCGGCGTGCGGTCGTCCTTGACCGACAGCAGCTCGCGGTCGAAGGCCTCGAGCTCTCCGAGCGAGACCGTGCTGAGATGCGGAAACGCGAGCTCGTCGAGGACGCGCTTGGCCTCGTCGTCGAAGCAGAAGGCGGTCAGGTGGAACGACGGGGCATGCCGTTCGAGCGAGCGGTAGAGGACGACCGCCTTGATCAGGTAGTTGCTGTCGAAGAGGGTGCAGAACTCGCGATGCATGGTCAGGGACGCAAGCGTGCCTCGAAGCATGTCGGCCAGCTCGCCGATGCGGCGCCGGTAGGTGTGGTCGCGGAGCGTGCGCGCCTGCCCGGCGGCCGCGATCGCCCGCTGCTCGTCCTCGTGCGCGAGCAGGTGCTCGACGCGCGCGACGAGCTCGTCCTCGCTGCCGTAGGTGACGACCTCCTGCGCCCGGCTCGAAGAGCTCGTGCAGGTTGGGCGCCTCCTCGGTGACGAGCACGCGCCCCGACGCCGGTGCTCTCGAACAGGCGCATGTTGTTGGCGAAGCCCTCGGCGGCCTCGATGTGCCGGTTGAGCGAGATGCGGGTGCGGGCGAGCGTCGCGTACATGTCGAGCCCCCAGGCCTCGCCGCGGTAGCGCTGCGCGAGCGGGGAGCCGGCCGGCAGCGCGTCGCCGCCGTAGCCCCACGCCTCCAGCGGCAGCCGTTGGCGCGAGCCGCTCGACCAGCGCGACGCCGCCCGGGTGGACGCGCCGGGTTGAGACCGCCGACGAAGCGACCGCGACGTCACGTCCCCCTGAGCTCGCATCCGGGTCGACTCCCCGTGCCTGCAGCCGCTCGATCACCCGCTCGTCGAACGCGATCGGGAAGTACTCGCTGTCGACGCCCAGTGCGCGGAAGCGCTCGACGTAGTGCGGGAACGAGGTCGTGATCAGGTCGAAGCCGCGGAGCACCTCGGGGCCGGGCGGCTGGCTCGCGATCTGGCCGGCGACGAGTCTTCCCTGCCGCCGCAGCCGGTCGAGCTCGCCGCGCGTGAAGAACCAGAGGTCCTGCACGTAGACCACCTCGGGGTCGAGCGCGTCGATCTGCGCCCGTGCGACCTGGTGGAGGAAGCGGTACCGGGCGAGCGCTCCGGGTCTGCCGGGCAGCGCCGTCAGCCGGCCGATGAGACGGGCGCGGCCCTGCTCGTCTGCCCAGCGAGCCTGGAGCTCGAGAGCGTTGACGACCAGGTCGTGTGCCTCGTGCCCGTGGCCGCGCAGCTCGTGTGAGTAGGCGTCGGAGGTGCCGAACTGCCGCTCCATCAGGGTGCGCAGCTGCTCGCCGTACGGCCGGGCCTCGAGCCCGGGGCGGGCGGCGTAGTGCGCGGCGAGGAAGGCGGGGTAGTACGTGTCGACGACGACGACCCGCACGGGGCGGGAGCGTACCCGGCCGCCCGGGCTGCGGAACTATCCTTCGCGCCCGTGGCGGGCAGCGGCAACGTGACAGGCCTCGTGCGACGGGGCGGCGCCTACGCGCTGGCGGTGGCGGGCGACGTGGCGCTGCAGGCGTCGCGGCGGCTGTCGGCCGACGGCGGGCCCAGCCTCGCCGGCGACCGGTGGGTGGAGTGGTCGTTCGTGATGGCGCGCCTCGCCGACGGCCCGGGGACGACGCTCGACTTCGGCGCCGACATCGGCTTCCTGTCGCTCGCTGCCGCGCAGCGCGGCCATCAGGTCGTGGCGCTCGACCGCGAGGACGTGACGCCGGACTACCGCCATCCGGGCGTCGAGTACCTGCGCGCCGACGTGCTCTCGCGTCCGCTCGACGACCGCACGTTCGATCAGATCGTCAACTGCTCGTCTGTGGAGCACGTCGGCCTGGCGGGACGCTACGGCTCCTCGGACGCGCCCGAGGGCGACCTCGACGCGATGGGCGTCCTCCGAGACGCGCTGGCCCCCGCGGGCCGGATGATCTTGACCGTGCCGGTCGGCCGCGACCTGGTTTGCCCGCCCTACCACCGCATCTACGGCGAAGCGCGGCTGCCGCGCCTGCTCGCCGGCTATGTCCCCCACGAGGAGCAGTACTGGCGCAAGGACGAAGGCGAGCGAGCCTGGGTGCAGACCGACCGGGAGACGGCGCTCGCCACCGAGGGCTCGGCGTCGTTCTACTCGCTGGGGCTGTTCGTGCTCGGGCGCGCGTGACGCCCCGGCTCTCCATCATCACGCCCTCGTTCAACCAGGCGGAGTTCCTGGAGCGCACCCTTCGCTCGGTGCTGGACCAGGGCTACGAGAACCTCGAGTACGTGGTGGTCGACGGCGGCTCGACGGACGGGTCTGTCGAGATCCTCGAGCGCTACGCCGACCGGCTCGCCTGGTGGGTGAGCGAGCCCGACGAGGGACAGACCGACGCGCTCAACAAGGCGCTCGCGCGCGTCACGGGCGACATCGTCGCCTACATCAACAGCGACGACTACTACCTGCCCGGCGCGTTCGACGCGGCTGTGGCTGCGCTCGCGGGCAGCGAGGCGCTCTGGGCGGTCGGTGGCGCGCGCTTCGTCGATGCCGAGGGGCGACCGACGGAGGTGTGGTGGCCGTCGCCGCCGCCGAAGAACCGCATCTGGTGGATCCTCGGGCCGTGGGGCGTGCCCCAGGCAGCCACGTTCTGGCGAGGCGAGGTCTTCAGGCGCTACGGCTACTTTCGCCAGGACATGCACTACGTGTTCGACACCGAGTACGGCCTCCGGCTCGCCTTCGACGGCCAGCTGCCGACGACGATCGACCGGGAGCTCGCGGTCCGCGTCGTCCACCCCGAGGCGAAGTCGTGGAACCCCGAGCAGTTCACCCGCGAGCAGCAGCGCTTCCGGCAGCTCTTCTGGCCGGCGCTGACGACGCGCGAGCGGCTGGCGCTGCGGGCGGCGCCGCTCGTCGCGGCGAGCCGGGTGCCGCAGCTCCTGCGCGCGCTGCGCGTGCTGCCGCCGATCGAGCCGCTCGCGGAGCGCCATCGGTGAGCAGCGTCCACGTCGCGCCTGAGACGGTCATCCGCCCGCCCGCGCGCTGGGGCGGGCTCGGCTTCGGCGAGCTGTGGCAGCACCGTGAGCTCCTCTACTTCCTGACCAAGCGAGACCTGCAGATCCGCTACAAGCAGAGCCTCTTCGGCGTCAGCTGGGCGATCATGCAGCCGGTCGCGCTCGCCTTCATCTTCGCCCTCTTCTTCGGGCGGCTGGCCGACATCGGCTCCCAGGGTCTTCCCTATCCGATCTTCGCCCTTGCGGGGCTCGTGCCCTGGGTGTTCGTGTCCGGCGCGACGCTGCAGTCGGCACAGTCGCTCGTCGCGGACGCCAATCTGCTCTCGAAGGTCTACTTCCCGCGGCTGGTGATCCCGCTCGCGCGCACGGGCTCGTTGCTGATCGACCTCGTGCTCGGCCTGGCGGTGCTCGCCGTGTTCGCGCTGTTCTGGAACGTCGGGCTCTCGCTGCGGGTGTTCGGGGTCGTCGCCTTCCTGCTGCTGGCGCTCATGACCGCGCTCGCCACCGGCGTCTTCCTGTCGGCGCTCAACGTGCAGCTACCGCGATGTCGCCGTGGCGATCCCGCTGGTCGTGCAGGTCTGGCTCTTCGCCACGCCCGTCATCTACCCGAGCACGCTCGTGGAGGGAGCGCTGCGCTACGTCTACGCGGTCAACCCGATGGTGTCGGTGGTCGACGGCGTGCGCTGGGCGGTGCTCGGCACGCCTGCGCCCGTGGCCGGCCAGGTGGCGATCTCGGCGGCGGTCGCGCTCGGGGGCCTGCTCGCCGGCGTGGCCTACTTCCGCCGCACGGAGCAGTTCTTCGCGGACATCATATGAGCGATGCACCGGTAGTCAGGGCGGAGGGAGTCGGCAAGCGTTACCGGCTCGGCCAGCTGCACGGCGGCTACGAGCTCCTGACGGAGAAGCGTGAGCGCCACGCTGCGTTCGCTGGCGCAGGCGCCGGCGGGGCGAGGAGTTCTGGGCGCTGCGCGACGTCGGCTTCGAGGTCGACCGCGGCGAGACGTTCGGGATCATCGGCCACAACGGCGCCGGCAAGAGCACGCTGCTCAAGCTGCTCTCGCGCGTCACGCCGCCCGACCACGGGCGAGATCCGGCTGCGCGGCCGCGTGGGCGCGCTGCTCGAGGTCGGCACCGGCTTCCACCCCGAGCTCACCGGCCGCGAGAACGTCTTCCTCAACGGCGCGATCCTCGGCATGGGCCGCAACGAGATCGGCGCGCAAGTTCGACGAGATCGTCGACTTCGCCGAGGTCGAGCAGTTCATCGACACGCCGGTCAAGCGCTACTCGAGCGGCATGTACCTGCGGCTGGCCTTCGCGGTCGCCGCGCACCTGGAGCCGGAGATCCTGATCGTCGACGAGGTGCTCTCGGTCGGCGACCTCGCCTTCCAGGAGAAGTGCCTCGGGCGCATGGAGGGGGTCGCCGGCGAGGGGCGCACGGTGCTGTTCGTCTCCCACAACCTGCCGGCCGTCCGGAAGCTCTGCACGCGCTCGCTGCTCCTCTCGCAGGGGCGGATGGTGACGATCGGCCCCACCGACGAGGTCGTCTCGACCTACGTGCAGTCGACCCGGCGCGACGCGGCCACGCTGCTGGCCGATCGCGCCGACCGGCAGGGAAGCGGCCGCATCCGCTTCACGGAGATCGGGTTCGAGTCGGACGGTCGCCGGATCGACTCGCCGGCGACGGGGCAGGACTTCGAGGTCGTGCTCGCCTACGACACGGCCGAGGGGCGGCCGGCGCGCAACGTCAACTTCGCCGTCGTCGTCAACTCGCTCCTCGGCGAGCTGATGCTGCACCTCTACACCCTCACCACCGGGACGCTGTTCCGCGACTTGCCGCCGCGCGGCGAGGTCCGGCTCTCGATCCCGCGCTGCCCGCTGCCCGCCGGCCAGTACACGCTCAACATCTGGGCCGACATTGGCGGCGACATCCTCGACTGGGTGCAGCGCGCCTGCGAGCTGACCGTGCGAGAGGGCGACTTCTACGGCTCCGGGCGCGAGCAGCTGCCGAGCCACCAGGCCGTCCTCGTCGAGCACCGCTGGTCGGTGACGGAGCCGGCGGCCGCGCCGGCGCCGGTCGAGGCCGCGCCGAGCGCATGAGCGACGGGCGCCGGAGCCTCGCCGGCCGCGCCGCGGCTGCGCTCGGTGCCTACGCCGCCGATGCCCGCGCGCGCCGGAACCGGCTCGTCGACGCCGGCGCGCCGGCGCTCGCCGAGCGCCTGTACCGGCTCTCCGACCGCGTCGCGTACACACCCTTCCGGGGTGAGGTCAACGAGGTGCCCCCGGCCGTCGAGGTGGAGGGCGTCACGCTTGACGTGGCCGCCGACCTGGCCGCCTACACGGGCCTGCCCCGGGCCGAGGTGGAGAGCCTGCTCGCGCGCCGGAACGCGCTGTCCTTCCGCAGCGAGTGGTGGGCGACCCCCGAGCCCCTGCGTCGCGACCAGTGGTTCTACCTCTCGTCGAAGACCTACCTGTTCGCGAACGCCGTCCACTTCCCGGACGCGTCGTTCGTCGACCGGTTCGTCGCGCCCTACGTCCCGCCGGGCGGGCGCGTGCTCGACTTCGGCGGCGGGGCCGGCGGCCTCACGCTCACGCTGGCCGCGCGCGGGCTCGAGGCCTCGTACACGGATCTCAACGCCCTCCAGCGCGACTTCGTCCGCTTCCGGGTGCACCGCCTGGGCCTGGGCGAGCGGGTGCGCCTGCTCGACTGGTGGGACGAGCTGCCGGCCGCCGCGTTCGACGCGATCGTGGCCGTCGACGTGCTCGAGCATCTCGAGGACGGGCGCGAGACGGTAGCGAGCCTGCTGGCCGCGCTCTCCCCGACCGGCGTGCTGGTCGAGGACAGCCCGTTCGAGGCGACGGCGGCCAACCCGATGCACCACGAGGACTTCGGGCTCCGCGAGCAGCTCGCCGCCGGCGGCCTCGGCCTCGTGCTCGCCGGCGAGGCGGGGATCAACGTCTGGCGGCGCGGTGGCTGACGGGCAGGGGGAGGCGCAGGTGGCGGCCGGCCACTACGCGTCGCGCGAGTACAACACGAAGGAGCGCTTCTGCTCGTTCTGGCACCAGCTCGACGAGACGCTGTCGCTCACGCCGCGAACGGTGCTCGAGGTCGGGCCCGGCGCCGGCCTGGTCACCGACTGGCTCCGCCGCGCCGGCCTGGAGATCACCACCGTCGACATCGACCCCGACGTGCGGCCGGACGTCGCCGCCTCGGTCACCGAGCTGCCGTTCGACGCCGCCTCGTTCGACGCGGTGCTCTGCTGCGAGGTGCTCGAGCACCTGCCCTGGGAGGACGCGGAGCAGGCGCTGGCGGAGCTTCGGCGCGTCACGCGGAGCGGCGTGATCGTGTCGGTGCCGGACGACACGCCCTGGGTCGGCAAGGCCTACCCGCTCTACTTCGGCCTCTACGCCGCGCGCCTGCGGCGCGAGCTGCCGGCCGGGCGCGTGCGCCCGCTGCTCGCCGCCGCCCGCGGGCGCGCACGCTGGCGCGACGCGCTCTGGGTGGCTCTCGTTCCTCCGACCTGGGGCCTCGGCACCGGCACGCTCGCCCTCCGGCCGCCGGTCCCGCACGAGCCGTGGCGGCACGAGTTCGACGGCGAGCACTACTGGGAGCTCGGCACCGAGGGCTACCCGGTCGAGCGCTTCACGGCCGCCGCCCGCGCGGCGGGCTTCCAGGTCGACCGAGACTTCCGCGTGCCAGAGAACCCCTGGCACCACTTCTTCACGCTGCGGCCGGAGGCCGGTCAGGCCCAGTAGCGCTCGCCGTGCTCCCCGTAGAACCGGATCGTCCGCTCGAGGCCCTCGCGCAGCCCCACCCGCGGCTCCCAGCCGGTGGCCTCGGTCAGGCGCGAGTGGTCGACGTAGATCGAGCCGATGTCGATCTTCGCCCGCTCCTCCGGCCACGGCACCGTCGTCACCGTCCCGCCCTTGCCGGCCAGCTCCTGGCAGAGCTGCGCCACCTCGAGCAGCGAGACCGGCTCGATGCCGCCAACGTTCAACGCGTGCCCGTGCGCCTGGTCGGAGATCGCCGCGAGCAGGAAGGCGTCGACCGCGTCCGCCACGTAGGTGAAGTCGCGCAGCTGCGAGCCGTCGCCGAACACGCGGATCTCCTCGCCGTGCACGGCCAGGCGGATGAAGGTGGTGATGAAGCCCTGGCGGTCGTGCTTCATCAGCAGGTGCGGCCCGTAGGTGTTGGTCAGCCGCAGCGAGACCGCGCGGATGCCGTAGACGTCGTTGTAGAGCAGGTGGTACGCCTCGCCGGCGACGAGGTTGATGCCGTTGACGTCGACCGGCAGCTGCGGGTGCTCCTCGGTGACGGGGACGAACTTCGGCCGCCCGTACTGCTGGCGCGAGGCGGCGAAGACGACGGTGGCGTCGCGGTTGATCTCGCGCAGCGCCTCGAGCAGCGAGAGCTGGCTGACGCAGTTGATGTCGAGGTCGGTCTGCGGGTCGCGCATCGAGTCGATGTGCGAGACCTGGCCGGCGAGGTTGAAGATGAAGTCCTGGCCGCCGACGAGGTAGCGGATCGACCAGGGGTCGCGGATGTCGGAGTAGTTCACGTGCACCCGGTCGGCGATGCTCGCGGATGTTGAACTGGTTGCCGCCGTACTCCGGGATGAGCGAGTCGACGATGGTGACGTCCGCGCCGAGCTCGACGAGCGTCGCGGCCAGGTGCGAGCCGATGAAGCCGAGCCCGCCGGTGACGAGGACGCGCGCGCCCGAGTAGCGGTCGAGATCGGCCGGCATCCGCGCGATCCTACGCGGGCCGCCGCGGCTCGAGCAGCCAGCCGTCGAGGTCGTTGAAGGTCAGCGGCCGCGCCCCGTGGGTGGCGCGAAAGAGCGCCTCGAAGGCCGCCCGGTTACGCATCCAGCCCGCCCGCGAGACATGCCGGTTCTGCAGCCGTTTGCGCACCTCGGCGGCGATCCGGCGGGTGCTGGCGACCTCGGTCGCGACCACGAGGACGGTCCGGCCGGCGAAGCGTGAAAAGACCTGCTTCCACTCCGCGTCGCCGAGCTCCGTGTCGATCCGGTGGAAGAGATGTGCGTCGGCCTCGAGCGGCTCGTCGCGGAGCAGGTCGTGCCGGTGTACCTCGACCCCGGGGAAGAGCAGGCGCAGGCGCTCGACGGTCTCAGGCCCGTAGTCGGTGAGCAGGAGGCGCCGGTCCGGACGGATGCGCTGCAGCCAGCGCTCGGGGAGGCCGCCGCCCGTTCCGTACGACGCGAGCGTTCCTACGCCGCGTTCCTCGAGCACCCGGTCGATCGCACGGGCACGCTCGCCCACCTCGGGGTGCTCGTCGGCCATGCGGTCGAGCTCGGCGGCGTCGCGTGCGATCGCGAAAGGGCCGCTCGTCTGCGTGCGCAGCGCGTCCCAGGCGTCGGGGCGGACCAGGTCGTCGCCGACCACAGCGCGGTCGTCGCCGAAGTCGTAGACGTGGCGGACGGTGAGCCGCATCATGCGAACGGCTTCGGCCAGGGCGAGATCCGGGGGAGCACCGCCCGCTTGGCGCGGTCGATCGCGGTCATGAGCGCCCGCTCGCCCGGGCGGCGCGCCCAGCGGCGGCGGATCTCGAGCGCCTCGCGCTGCTGGGTCCAGACGTCGCGCACCGTCTTGCTGTCCGGGTGGTAGCGGAAGCGGAACAGCGCCTCGGGCCGGCGCTCGACCCGCGAGCCGTGGAAGAGGCGCAGGTAGAAGTCGTAGTCGGCGGCGTCGGCGTAGGTCTCGTCCAGGAGGCCGACCGGCTCGAGCAGCCGGCGGCGGAAGAGGATCGACGGCGTCGGGATGTAGTCGCCGAGGAAGAGGTACCGGCTCCAGCTGTACCGGCCGGGCTGGTAGCGGCGGCGCACCTCTCCGTGCTCGTCGACGATGTGCATGCCGCCGTAGACCGCGTCGATGCCAGGGTCGGCGAGCATGTCGGCGATCGCGCGGTCGACCGCCTCGGGCAGGTACTCGTCGTCGGCGTTGAGCCAGCCGACGATCTCGCCCGTCGCGCGCTCGAGACCCTTGTTGACCGCGTGCGTCTGGCCACGATCCGGCTCCGACACCCAGGAGAGCGCCGGGTCGGCGCGCCCCCCGAGGATGGCGACCGTGCCGTCGCCCGAGCCGCCGTCGACGACGAGGTGCTCGTGCTCGGTGGCGAGCGCGGCGACGCTGTCGAGGCAGTGGGCGAGGTAGCGCGCCCCGTCGAACACGGGGGTGACCACGGAGAGCGCGGGCATCAGCGGGCCAGCATAGTCAGCGGTTCGCCGCCCCCCGGCCCCAGCGCAGGCCGTAGAGCACGGCTTCGAGGCGAGCCGGCACTGGCCGCGGGCCCCAGTAGAGGCGGTGGGCGAGCCGGCCCGGCGCCCCGAGGCGGCTCTCGGCAGCGAGCTCGGCCGTGCGGGCGTAGAGCGAGGCGTGCTTGCGGCGGAGTTGCCGGTAGATCGCGCGGTAGCGGCCGCGGTCGCGGGTGAGCTTTGTGCCCCCGTGGCGCCGGTACTCGAGCGTCACGCCCTCGACGCGGCGGCCCCGCCACCCGTGCGCGAGCGCGTTCAGCCACAGCTCCCAGTCCTCGTACTGCTCGAAGCCTGGGTCGAAGCCGCGTGTGTCCTCCCAGACCGCCCGCCGCATGAGCGCGCTCAGGCCGATCGTGTGCCGGTAGAGCAGCGTGTACGCGTCGTAGTCGGGGAAGCGGAGCTCCCCGTTCCAGTCGCCGAAGAAGCGCATCGTCCCGTACGTGAAGCCGAGCCCCTCCTCGGCGACGAGCGGCGGCTTTAGCGCCGCGAGCGCGCCCGGGGCGAGCCGGTCGTCCGCGTCGAGCACGAGCGCGAGCGGCGTCCCGGCCCGGCGCAGCCCCGCGTTCCGGGCCCGGCAGACGCCGCTGTTCTCCTGGCGCACCAGCTCGACGCCAGCCGGCAGCTGCTCGAGCGCCTGCAGCGTCTCCGGCTCGTCCGAGCCGTCGTCCACGACTACGACGGCCGGTGGCCCCCCGTCCTGGCCGAGCGCACTAGCGACGGCTTCCGGCAGGTAGCGCCCGTAGTTGAAGCAGGCGATGACGACGGTGACGTCGTCGTTCACCGCGGCAGCGGCTTGGCCGCGACGCACAGGATGGCGCCGTAGTCGAGCTGCAGGCCGACGCGCAGCAGCGCGAAGCCGGTGCGCGCGGCAGTCTGCACGAACTCGCGCGCCGAGAAGTAGCGAACGTGCCCCCAGGGGTCGCGGCCGGGGTCGATCGGCTCGCTCGTCTCCCGCTCGACGTAGTAGCAGGGCGTGTGCACGATCGCGACACCGCCGGGCTGGAGCACGCGGTACATCTCGCCGAGCGCGGCGGCGTAGTCGGGGATGTGCTCGAGGGTGTCGAGTGAGAGCACGGCCGCGACGCTGCCCTCCACGAAGCTGAGCGCGGTCAGGTCCTCCTGCTGGACGTCGTCGCCGCCGAGCAGGTCGATCGCGAGGTAGCGGTAGCCGAGGCGCTCGACCGCCTCGCGCACGCGGGCCTGAGGCGACGGCGTGCATGCGTCCAGCACGAGGCCGCTGCCCGGCCGCAGCAGGGCGAGCACCTGGTCGTAGCGGTCGTCGACCACGAGCGCGCCCGTCCTGGCGCGCAACCCCTGCGCATGCCCCATGAGCTCGTCGAAGCCGAGGTCGAGGAAGCCGGGCGCCTCCGGGTCGATGGGCACGGGGCGCTGGCTGGCCAGGTCGTAGGTCGCGAACACCGCAGGGTCGTAGACGGAGAGCTCGCGCGTGACCGGCACCTCCTCGCCGAGCCGGTAGAGGCCGTGCCGGCGGGGGTCGTAGGGAAGCCGCGGAGCGGCGCGGAGGACGCGCGAGACGGTGGCGCCCGCCAGGCGGGGCAGCAGGCCCCGTGAGGTGGCGGTCGGCATGGCGCCCGGGAACCTAGCGCACGCCGCCCGTCGGCTAAGGTGCCCCCGCCGTGGCCACGCACCAGAACGGGTCCTGGACCGACGCCGAGCGCGACGCACTGCGCGCGGACTTCGAGGACGCCTACGCAGGCCGGACGGTGCTCGTGACGGGCGCCGACGGCTTCATGGGCTCCCACCTCACCGAGGCGCTCGTCGCCCTCGGCGCGAAGGTCGTCGCCTTCGTCCGCGCGACCTCGAGCGGCGCGCTCAACAACATCTGGCACCTGCGGCCCCAGCTGACGGTGCACTGGGCCGACCTGACCGACCGGCATTCGATCGACGTGCTCGTCCGCGAGTTGCGCGAGGCCGACGACCGCCCCTACGTCTTCCACCTCGGCGCCCAGGCGCACGTGGCCGAGTCGTGGCACCGCCCCTACGAGACGGTGATGGCGAACACGGTCGGCACGCTCAACCTGTTGCAGTCGATCGTCACCCACGGCCTCGAGATCGAGAAGTTCGACACGGCCGGCACGTCGGAGGAGTACGGCAACGTCCACGAGGACGTCCGCCATCACCACGACTTCGACGACGACGGGGGCCTGATCCTGCACGAGCGCTCGCCGCTCAACCCGAAGTCGATCTACGCAACCGCCAAGGTCGCGGCCGACTTCCTGACCATGAACTACTACGACGCCTACGGCCTGCCGACGGTGGTCACGCGCATGTTCAACAACTACGGGCCGCGCCAGAACCCGCGCTACGTGACCGGGACGATCATTACCCAGGCGCTCGAGCTGCCGCGATCGAGCTCGGCAACCTCGAGCCGCTGCGCGACTTCTGCTTCTGCACCGACGGCGTGCGCGGTCACCTGACCGTGGCGGCGAAGGGACGTCCCGGCGACGTGTACGTCTACGGTCAGGGCCAGAACATCTCGATGGCGGACTGGGCCGCCATGATCCTCCGCGTCGGCGAGGCGGAGGGGTACTGGCCGGAGCGTGAGCTCGTCACCACCGAGCGCCGCTACCGCCCGGGCGCCAGCGACGTGATGGCGCTCCGCGTCGGCTACGAGAAGCTCAACCGTGAGACCGGCTGGGAGCCCCGGGTGTCGTGGGAGGAAGGCATCTCCCGCACGATCGCCTGGTACGCCGCCAACCGCGACAAGTGGATCGGCCGCATCGACTGGCTGGCGACGACCGCGCCGGTCACGCAGGCACGGTGACCGAGCTCGCGGCAGGCACGCGCGTCCTCGTCACCGGCGGGACGGGCTTCGTCGGCTCGCACCTCGTCGAGCGCCTGCAGGAGCGCGGGATCGAGCCGTTCGTGCCGGGCCGGCCGGACTTCGACCTGACGCGCGCCGAGGACACCGCCCGCGCCTTCGCCGAGGCCGAGCCCGAGCTCGTCTTCCACCTGGCGGCCGAGGTGGGCGGCATCGGCGCCAACCGGGCCAACCCCGGCCGCTACTGGTACGCGAACCTGATGATGGGCGCCAACGTGATCGAGCAGAGCCGCGTCTCGGGCGCGCGCAAGCTCGTGATCGCCGGCACCGTCTGCGCCTACCCCAAGTTCACGCCGACGCCGTTCAGCGAGGACGCGCTCTGGGACGGGTACCCCGAGGAGACGAACGCGCCCTACGGCGTCGCGAAGAAGGCGCTGCTCGTGGGCGCGCAGGCCTACCGCGAGCAGTACGGCCTCGACGCGGTCTTTCTGCTGCCCGCGAACCTGTACGGGCCGCGGGACAACTTCCACCCGACGAACGCCCACGTGATCCCGGACCTGATCCGCAAGATGGTCGAGTCCGAGGGTGAGGTCGTGCTCTGGGGCGACGGCTCGCCGACGCGCGAGTTCCTCTACGTGGACGACTGCGTCGAGGGGCTGCTGCTCGCCGCCGAGCGCTACGACAACCCCGAGCCGGTCAACCTCGGCACCGGCGGCGAGATCTCGATCAAGGAGCTGGCCGAGCTGATCGCCGAGGCCACGGGGTTCGTCGGCGAGATCCGCTGGGACCGGTCGATGCCGAACGGGCAGCCGCGCCGCCGGCTCGACACCAGCCGGGCCGAGGAGCGCTTCGGCTTCCGTGCGCAGACGCCGCTCCGCGAGGGCATCGAGCGCACGGTGGCGTGGTACCGCAGCACGGTCGCGCGTCGCGACCCGGTCGCCTCCTAGCAGCGTGCCCGCTCAGCGCTCGGCGCCGCGCCCGTCACGCTCCTCCTCGAGCTCGTGCTCGAGCAGGGCCAGGCGCTGGGCGAGGATGCGGTTCTGGTCGGCGAGCCGCGAGATCACCGTCGAGTAGTGCAGCAGCACGACCAGGATGAAGAACGAGGCGAGGACGAAGAGCGCCGAGGGCGGGTACTGGATGCCGACCAGGTCGGAGAGCTCCCCGAGCGCGCTGCGCCAGACGGCGAGCACGAGGATGACGAGGCCGGTGGCGATCCACAGCAAGGCGTAGCGCTCCTGGAGGCGGCGCCGGCGAATCAGCTCGAAGATGACGAGCAGCAGCAGCAGCGCGCCGATGGCGGCGACGAGCGACACGCGCACGGGGGTCACGACCCCTCCTTCGGATAGCGGCGGAAGATGCCGACGAACAGGGCGACGAGCACCTTGCCCATGTAGACGGCCGAGTAGAGCATCGTGATCGACGAGCTACCGGCGGAGCGCTCGCGCATGGTCACCGGCACCTCGACCATGCGCAGCCGGTGGCGGTACACGAGCACGGTCGCCTCCACCTCGGGGTAGTCGTGCGGGTAGTCGGAGGCGAAGAGCTCCAGCGCGCGGCGGTTGACGGCGCGGAAGCCGGACGTCGGATCGGTGACGCGCTGGCGGACGATCAGCGAGACGACGGCGGCGAGGATGACGATCCCGAGCCGGCGGCTGATCGGCGGCCGGTAGCCGCTGTCGCCGATGAAACGGGTGCCGACGACGAGGTCGGCCTCCCCGGCGACGATCGGCGCCAGCACCTTGACCAGCTCGCGCGGGTCGTGCTGGCCGTCGCCGTCCACCTGCACGGCGATGTCGAAGCCATGGTCGCGCGCGTACTGGTGGCCGGTCTGAACGGCGCCGCCGATGCCGAGGTTGTACGGCAGCCGGATCACGGTGGCGCCGGCCGCGCGAGCGACGTCGCCCGTCGCGTCCGTCGAGCCGTCGTCGATGACGACGACGGCGAAGTCGGGATCTGCGGCGCGCAGCTCGGCGATGACGGCGCCGACGGAGTCCGCCTCGTTGCGGGCGGGGATGATCGCGATCCGGCGCAGGCCGGCCCGGCGCGTGGGCGCGGCCGGCTCGAGGGGCCGCGTGAGCGACTCGGACATCGGCGGCAAGGCTACCGTCCTCGCCCCGCGCCGACCCGCCGGCCTGACCGAACGCTCCGGCCTGACGACGTACCCGGAGGGCGGGATCACCGCGGCCGACGCCGCGGCTGCAGCCACACGTCAGCCCAGCCGGCATGCCACCGCGGCTCACGGCACGTCTCGACGCACGTGGCTTGACAGCCGCCAGGTCGTCGCCGACCGCGGCGCACCCCCTCCCGGCGCCGGAGTAGGGTTGGCGCCTGAGCGGAGTCGCGGGAGAGACCGGCGAGAAGCCGCGGAGGCTCCGGCTCGGACTCCTGGTCGAGCCGGCGGCGGCGCCGTTCCTGCTCCTCGGAGGCCTGCTGCTCGCCTCGCTCACCCTGCGGCTCGTGCTCGCCGGCCGCGTGCAGGCGCCCCAGGTGCTCTGCGACGAGTTCATCTACGCGGAGCTCGCCGAGAGCCTCGCCGCCGGAGGGGGCTTTCGCGTCCGTGGCGAGGCGTCGCTGCAGAGCGTCGTGTACCCGCTCCTGCTCGCGCCGGCCTGGCTCGCCGAGTCGGTGCCGCGCGCGTACGAGCTGGCGAAGGCGATCAACGTCGTGCTCGTCCACGCCGGCGCCCTGGCGGTGTTCCTCTGGGGCCGGCGGCTGGTCTCGGACGGCTGGGCGCTGACGGCCACGGCGCTGACGCTGGCGCTGCCGTCGCTGCACCTGACCGGGCTGCTGATGACCGAGAACGCGTTTCTGCCGGCCGTGCTGCTCGCGGCGTGGACGACGGCGCTCTCGCTCGAGCGGCCGACGCTGGCCCGCCAGGCGCTCGCCGCGGCAGCGATCGCGGTCGCGACCGGCGTCCGGGCGCAGGGGATCGTGCTGGCGGCCGCGCTCGTCCTCGCCGTCTGCCTGATGGCGGCGTTCGAGGCCGCAGGCGCGCGCCCGCGCGAACGGATCGCGGCGGCACGCGGACGCTTCCTGGCGCACTGGCCGAGCGGCCTCGTCCTCCTCCTCGGCGCGGCCGCCTACGGGCTCGGCCGCGAGCTGCGCGGTGCCTCGTTCCTCGGCGGCTTCGGCCCGCTCGGGTCGGTCGGCACCGTCGACTACACCTATGCCGAGACGCAACGCTGGGCGCTGCTCCACGCCGCAGAGCTGACCGTCTCGATCGCGGTGGTGCCGCTCGCAGCACTCGTGCTGCTGCTCGGACTCGGCCTCTCGGGCCGCCTCGACACGCCCGCGAGGCGCGCCTTCGTGGCCGTGTCGGCGGCCACGGTGCCGCTGATGCTGATCGCCGTCGGCGCTTTCGCCTCCCGCTTCGCGGGCTCGGTCGCGGGCCGCTACACGTTCGTGCTCGCGCCGCTCCTCCTGCTTGCACTGGCGGTCTGGCTCGGCAGCGGCGCCCCGCGCCCGCCGGTTCCGACTGCCCTCGCCGTCGTCCTTCCCGTCGCCCTGGTCGGCTCGCAGTCGCTGCAGCCCTACTACGCGCTCAACCTCGTCCCGAGCACGTTCAGCACCTACGTCTTCTTCCGCCTCGGCCAGCGCCTCGACGGCGGCGTCGAACGGGTCGCCGACCTGGTGCTCGGCGGTGCGATCGTGGGCGTCGTCGCCCTGGCGCTGCTCTGGCGCCCGGCGCTGCGCGTCGTGCTGCCGGCCGCGCTGCTCGTCTTCCTGGCCGCCTCGTCGCGACCGCCGTTCGGCCTGCTCGCCGGGCAGGCGCGGGCGGTTCGCAGCGCTCCCGGCGTCTCGCAGGAGCGACCCGACTGGGTCGACCAGACGATCGGCGGCGACGCGGATGCCACGTTCCTGTACGCAGTGCCGCCCGGCGGCGACCCGTTCTTCACCTCGACGGTGATGCTGCAGGTCGGCTTCTGGAACCGCGGCGTCCGCTCGGTGACGAACCTGGGCACCCGTGAGGTCTGCCCCCTGCCCGAGCGCGACGCCATCATGGACGACGCGACGGGCCTGATCGCGACCCCCGGCGGCGACGAGCTTCGCCCCTCACACGTCGTCTCGGCGGGCACGGTGACCCCGGACGGCCAGGAGCTCGGCGGCGAGAGCTTCGTGCGCGTGCTCGGGCTCGACGGCCCGCTCCGCATCGCGTCGCGCTGGGACGGCCGCTTCGGCGATCGCTGGATCGGGGCGCTCGGCTCCTACACGCGCTACACGACCCCGGGCGACCGGCCCGCGACGGCGGTCGTCACCGTGTCGCGGCCCGAGTGGTCGGACGGGCCGCCGCTCCGCTCCGCCGTCAGGGTCGACGTGGGCCCGGCCGAGCCCGACGGCGCCGGCGGGTTGCGGCTCGCCCGCGTCGAGTCGTCGCGTCAGGTCGAGATCGGCTTCGGCGACGTCCGCTCGGTCGAGCTCGACGCGCCGCCCGCCCCCTTCCGGGTCGAGATCCACGTGGACGAGACGTTCGTCCCGGCCGAGCACGGCGCCCCCGACACGAACACGCTGGGCGCCCAGGTGGCGGTCGAGGTCAGAGCGCGCGGCGGATGAGCCGCCAGTAGGCCGCCCAGACCCGGTTGGCGGCACGCACGGGCCCCGGCACGGGTACGTGGGCGGGGTCGATGACCGGCGTCAGCCAGCGGGCGAGCTCGGCGTCGCGCACCCGGCGAGCGGCCTGCGTCTCGCGGCGGCGCTGCCGCAGCCAGCCCGCATTCCGCGCCAGCCACCCCCAGCCTGCCACCTTCTCGCGGGCCCAGCCCTCGCGGAGGGCGAGTGCCAGCGTGGCCGCCTCGCTCGCCACGACGACCGGGGAGGCGAGCGCGAGCAGCCGCCCCGAGTAGGCGGTCAGCAGGAACGCCAGCCGATTTCGCTCGAGCAGGTAGAGCTTGCGCGGGTTCCGCCCGAAGCTGTAGTCGTGGAGGACGTCGGCGCGGCCGTCGACGACGATGCGCAGCCCGCGCAGGCGCAGCCGCCAGGCCAGCTCGAGATCCTCCTGGTACATGAAGAAGGCCTCGGCGAAGCCGCCGGTCTCGAGGAAGAGCTCACGGCGGATCGCCATCGCCGCCCCGCTCGGGTAGGACACGTCCCGCACGCCGGTGACCGTGTCGGCAGGCTCGCCGAAGCCCCCTGCCCACGCCAGGCCGCTGATGTGCAGCACGTTGCCGCCGGAGTTGAGCGTGTCCGGCCGGTCGAGCAGCAGCAGCCTCGCCATGGCGATCCCGATCGAGCGGTCCTCGAGCGTCTCGGCGAGCCGCGCCAGCGCGCCGGGCCGCACGACCGTGTCCGGGTTGAGGAAGGCGACGATGTCGCCGCGCGCCGCCCGCGCGCCGAGGTTGCCACCGCCCGCGTAGCCGAGGTTCGTGCCCGGCTCGAGCACGCGCACGCCCTCTCGCGCCCGCGCGTCGTCGAGCTCGGGCCCCCCCTCGCCGTTGTCGACCACCAGCACCTCGTCCGCCTCGCCGGCGAGCGAGTCGAGCAGGCGCGTCAGCGACGCCCCGCTCCCGTATGCAACCGTGACCACCGAGACGCTCACACCCGCTCCCGCCGTTGACGAGCCCGCTCCGCCAGGCCCCGGCCGGTGGACGGGCGGGGCGCTCGTAGTATGCGGCGATGCCGCCGATCCCGATCGCGAAGCCGCTCATCGGCCCCGAGGAGCTCGAGGCCGTCCGCCGCCCGCTCGAGAGCGGGTGGGTCGTCCAGGGCCCGGAGGTGCACGCCTTCGAGGAGAAGGTCAGGGCCTACACCGGCGCCGCCCACGCGGTTGCGACCTCCTCGGGGACGACCGCGCTGCACGTCGCCCTCGCAGCCCTCGAGCTGCAGCCGGGAGACGAGGTGATCGTGCCCGGCTTCACCTGGGTGTCGACCGCAAACGTGGTCGAGCTCTTCGGTGCCCGCGCCGTGTTCTGCGACATCGACCTCGCCACCTTCAACCTCGACCCGGAGCTGCTCGAGGGGCTGGTGACCGAGCGGACGGTCGGCGTCGTGCCCGTGCACCTCTTCGGGCTGCCGGCCGACATGGATGCCGTGCTCGCGTTCGCGCGCCGCCACGGGCTCTGGGTGCTCGAGGACTGTGCCTGCTCCCTCGGCGGCTGGTACCGCGGCACGCACACGGGGCTCCTCGGCGACCTGGGCTGCCTCAGCTTCCATCCCCGCAAGTCGGTGACGACGGGCGAGGGCGGCATGGTGCTCGGCGACCGTGGCGACCTGGCGGCGCGGGTGCGCTCGCTCTGCGACCACGGCGCCGCGATCGGCGACGACGGGGATGGGTCGGGCCACTCCTTCCTCCTCTCCGACTACGACAAGCTCGGCTTCAACTACCGGCTGACCGACATCCAGGGGGCGATCGGCAGCGCGCAGATGGATCGGATCGAGGCGGTGCTCGACGGCCGCCGCCAGCGCGCGCTGGCGTACGACTCGATGCTCGCGGGGCTCGACTGGCTCGCGACCCCGCACACCCCGGAAGGCGTCGTGCACGGCTACCAGGCCTACGTCTGCCTGTTCCGGCCGGAGGAGCCGTCGCTTGTGAACGTGCGGGCGCTGAACGAGCGCCGAAACGCGCTCATGGCCGCCCTCGACGAGCGCGGCGTCGCGACCCGGCAGGGCACGCACGCCCCGGTGCTGACCCGGCTCTACCGCGAGCGCCACGGGCTGCGGCCCGAGGACTTCCCGCGCTGCGTGCTCGCCGACCGGCTCTCGCTGGCGCTGCCGCTCTATCCACAGCTGACCGACGAGGAGCAGGAGACGGTCGTGCGCGAGCTCGAGCGGGCGTTCGCGGCTCAGTAGGCGCCGCGGCCCGACAGCACGGCCGGGACGGTCTTCAGCAGGATGGAGATGTCCATCCAGATCGACCAGTGCTCGAGGTAGTAGAAGTCGAGCCGGACGAGCTCGTCGAAGCCGAGATTGGAGCGCCCCGAGATCTGCCACAGGCCGGTCATGCCGGGCAGCACGAGGTAGCGCTTGCGGTGCCAGGGCTCGAGCAGCTCGTAGTCACGCAGAGGCAGCGGGCGCGGGCCGACGAGGCTCATCTCGCCGCGGAGCACGTTCAGCACCTGCGGCACCTCGTCGAGCGACAGCCGCCGCAGGAGGCGCCCGACCGGGGTGATGCGCGGGTCGTCGCGGATCTTGAAGAGCGCTCCGCCGGCCTCGTTGCGCCCCTCGAGCGCCGCCAGCCGCCCCTCGGCGTCCGCGTACATGGTGCGGAACTTGAGCATCTCGAACTCGCCCTCGTTGACGCCGACGCGACGGTCGCGATAGAAGACCGGCCCGGCCGAGCTGAGCTTGACGGCGGCGGCGATCACCAGCCAGAGCGGCAGGGCCACGAGCACCACGGCTGAGCTGACCGCGTAGTCGAACGTGCGCTTGACGAGCCAGTCCGTGCCGGTGAACACCGGCGGCCGGAACTCGAAGAGCGGCAGCCCCTGGCCCGGGACGTACTCGGCGCGCTGGATCAGCAGCTCGGTGATCGACGGCGCCACCCGCACCTGGACGCCCGCGCGGTGCGCGACCTCGACGATCTCGAGCAGCCGCTCCTCTCGGACGCTGCCGGCGACGATCAGCTCGTCCACGCGGCGGCCGGTCAGCACGGCGGGGAGCTCGCCGTAGTCGCCGAGCCGCTCGAGCCCGTTGCCGTCCTCGTCGTCCGTGACGACGCCGACGAAGTGGTAGTCGATGCCGCTCCGCTCGGTGCCGAGCTTCGTCTGGAGCGCGCGCACCTCGTCTCCCGCGCCGACGAGCACAGCGCGCCTGCGCACACCCGCGCGCCGGAGCAGGTCGGCGGACACGACCTCGTACGAGCCGCGGAGGAGCGCGACCAAGAGCGCGGTCACGATCACCGCGGTCGGCGCGAGCCCGAAGGTCGTGAACTCGTGGCCGATGCCGACGCCGAAGACGAGCGCGATCGCCGCCACGAGCGCGAGCGAGGCGACGACGCGCCCCATCCCGGTCCGGGCTTCACGATGGCGATAGAGGCCGGCCTGCGCGAAGACGAGGACGGTGAGCAGCGCGAGAAACGGCAGCCACTGGGTCTCCGCCCGCCAGAGCACGCCCCAGAGCGGCGGCCGGTCGCCGTAGTAGAGCTCCCGCAGCACGAGGGCGGCGTAGAGGCCGAGCGTCAGGCCGCAGATGTCGAGCACCACCAGGGACGCGATGCTCGCGAGTCGCCGCACGCCCCCGCGCAGCGCGACGACGAGGGCGCGCGGTCGGGTCGAGCGGACGTCGCCGCGTGGCGCGATCACCGTCAGCCTCGGCGGCTCCGCTGCAGGACGGATCGTTCCGACCTCTCGCTTCATCGCGCCGCCATCCTACGGCGGCAGGGCGGTCGCGCCCAGGCCCGCCCTAGCCGCGCAGCGCGCGGAAGACGGCGAACGCGGGCTTCTTCTTCATCTTCGTAGTGACGAGCCCGGACTGCCAGCCGGCGAGCTTGGCCTCGTCGCGGAGCAGGAACCAGAGCATCATGTCGATCCGCGGGTGCTTGCGGGCGATGCGGACGGCCTGGCGGAGGTAGCTCGCCTGCTTGGCGTAGCTGACGCCGAAACGGCGGTCGGGCGGCGAGGTCTGGTAGCCGTACTCCGTCAGCCAGATGCGCTTGCGGCCGTAGAGCCGCGTGACCTCCTTGACCAGGTCGTTGATGTTGCCGAGGATGACGGGCGGCGCGATCAGGCCACGCTTGCCGCGGTTCGTCTTCGGCTTGGAGGTCGGCGTCTCGCGCGGGCTCGACGGGTACGGGTGGTGCGCCCACGCGTCGAAGCGCTTCAGCCCCGCCTTGCGGACCGCCTTGAGGAACGGGATCGGGCCGATCGAGGGTCGGCTGCTCGTCGGCGAGTTGTTGCCGCGCGGGGCGGTGGCGCCGCAGGCGACCTTCTCACCGGCGAGCGTGGTCAGGTGCACGCCGGTGAAGACGGCGGTGCAGATCTTCGCGTAGTCGATCGGGCTCTGCGCCACCCAGCGGCGCTTCTTGCCCGTGCCCTTCTTGACGTACTGCGGCCAGAGAAACAGCGGATTCGACGGCTCGTTCCACGCCAGCCAGTGGCGGACGGCGGGGAGCGGCTCGGTCTCGCCCGGCGGCGTGTAGGTGCCGCTGTAGCGCCGGGCGGCGGCGTAGGCGAAGTTGCGCAGGTCGGCGGCCTTCGTCGGCGCCCGGTTGACCTGCCGGCCGCCGTTCGCCCAGCCCGGCGTGTCGATGAAGGAGAAGACCACCTTGATCTTGGCGGCTGCCGCGCGCCGGACGGTGCTGTCGTAGATCGCCCAGTCGTAGGCCGGGTCGGCCGGGTCGGTGGCGGCGGCCGGGCGCCCGTTGCGCGCGACGCCGATGGGGCCGCCCCAGCGAAGCGCCACGCGGATCGCCTGGGTGCGCAGCTCCTGCAGCAGCGGGAAGGTCTCGTCCGGCTGTGTCAGCACCTGCGACTCGTCGTAGATGCCGAGCAGCATCGAGCGGGCCGCGCCTGCGGGTGCGGCGGCGATCCCGGCGGCGACCGCAAGGACGGCGCCGAGCGCGAGCAGGCGCGCGCAGGCGGCCGGCCGTAACCGGCGCGTCTCGTGGCTGTCAGACACGCAGCGGCTGTTCGCTGTGGCTGGCGAGCATCCTGCGCAGGCCTTCCTCGAGCGCGATCTCGGGCTCCCAGCCCAGGATCTGCTTGGCGCGCGTGATGTCGGGCTGGCGGATCTGCGGATCGTCGACGGGCAGCGCCTCGAACACGACCTCGCTCTGCGAGCCGGTGAGACGGATGATCGTCTGCGCGAGCTCGAGGATGGTGAACTCGCCGGGATTGCCGAGGTTGACGGGCAGGTGCTCTCCGGACTCGGCGAGCAGGACGAGCCCGCGGATGAGGTCGTCGACGTAGCAGAAGCTCCGCGTCTGGGAGCCGTCGCCGAAGACCGTGATCGGCTTGTTCTCGAGCGCCTGGCGCATGAACGTCGGGATCGCCCGCCCGTCGTGCGAGCGCATGCGCGGCCCGTACGTATTGAAGATGCGCACGATCGCCGTGTCCACGCCCTGTTGGTTGTGGTAGGCCATCGTCATCGCCTCGGCGTAGCGCTTCGCCTCGTCGTAGACCCCGCGCGGGCCGACCGGGTTGACGTTGCCCCAGTAGGTCTCCGGCTGCGGGTGGACGAGCGGGTCGCCGTAGATCTCGGACGTGGACGCGAGCAGGAACCGCGCGCGCTTCCACTTGGCGAGCCCGAGCGCGTTGTGCGTCCCGTAGGAGCCCGTCTTGAGCGAGTGGAGTGGCTGGCGCAAGTAGTCGATCGGGCTGGCGAGCGCGGCCAGGTGGAAGACGACGTCGACGTCCTCCTCGACGTCGATCCGCTCGATCACGTCGTGGTAGGCGAAGACGAAGTCGCCGCTGCGCAGGTGCTCGAGGTTCTCGAGGGTGCTGGACTCGAGGTTGTCGATGCAGATGACGCGGTAACCGCGGCCCAGCAGGTGCTCGCAGAGATGCGACCCCAGGAACCCGGCTCCGCCCGTGACGACGGCGGTTGCCATGCTCTGCGGATGATATCGGCGCGTCCGGGCAGGTCCTGAGCCGCGGCGGGCTCTGGTAGCGTCAACCGGGCGGCCGGCGGGTGCGGCCGCGAGGCAATGGCGCCTCGGGGGCTCGGCTCCTGGGGCGTTTTCTGTTGGAGCGAGCGATGATGGAGCGACCGCGATGAGCGACGACCGGATCAAGGCCTACCTGATGGACATGGACGGCGTGCTCGTGCGCGAGGAGCAGCTGATCCCCGGCGCCGACGAGTTCGTGCGCGGCCTGCAGGCGGCCGGGACGCCGTTTCTCGTGCTCACGAACAACTCGATCTACACGCAGCGCGACCTGACGGCACGGCTGCGGATGACGGGCCTCGACGTCCCCGAGGAGTCGATCTGGACCTCGGCGCTGGCGACGGCGCGCTTCCTCGACCACCAGCGGCCGAACGGCTCCGCGTTCGTGATCGGCGAGGCAGGGCTGACGACGGCCCTGCACGAGGTCGGCTACGTGCTCTCGGAGCGCGACCCGGACTACGTCGTGCTCGGCGAGACGCGCTCCTACAGCCTGCAGCGGATCACGCAGGCGATCCGGCTGATCGAGAAGGGCGCCCGCTTCATCGCCACCAATCCCGACCCGACGGGGCCGTCGCCGGAAGGGCTGCTGCCCGCGACGGGCTCGGTCGCGGCGCTGATCTCGCGGGCGACCGGCGTCGACCCGTACTTCGTCGGCAAGCCGAACCCGCTGATGATGCGCGAGGCGCTGCGCGCGATCGACGCCCACTCGGAGAGCACCGTCATGATCGGCGACCGCATGGACACGGACATCGTCGCCGGCATGGAGGCGGGCATGCAGACGATCCTCGTGCTCACCGGCATCTCCACGCGGGAACTGGCGGAGCGGTTCCCGTACCGTCCCTCGCGGATCGTCGACTCGATCGCCGACCTCGTCGGCGCGCCCGCGATCCCCTAGTCGCCGCCCCTCCCCCAAGGGTCTGTCCCCACAGGGGACTGACCCGCCCCTCCCCAGGGTCCGTCCCCGCAGGGGACTGACCCGCCGTCCGCTTGCGCCCGGGCCGCCGGCATCCTCTCGGGTCGAGCTGGCCGCCCGCGAGCGTGGGCCCCAGAGCCCCTCCGCTGGGCCGAACGGCCTCCCCCGTTTGGGGGATCTCCCAGCCGCCGCCGAAGATCGACATGGAGAGTAGAGCCATGAACGACGGCAGGCCCACCCCTCCGGTCATCCTCGTCGTCGACGACGACCAGTGGTTTCGAGAGATGCTCGCCGCGCGCCTCAGCCAGGAGGGCTGGCAGGTGGTGGAGGCCGCAACCGTCGCAGAGCTCTTCCCGCTGCTCGAGGAGACCCCGCCGGACGTGCTCGTGCTCGACCACTCGATGCCGGGCATCACCGGGCTCGACGCCGCTCGGGTGCTGATCCGCAACGACTTCGACCAGCCAATCGTGCTCTTCTCCGCGTATCTGTCCCCCGAGCTGAAGGCAACCTGCCGCGAGCTCGGCGTGCACGCGGTCGACAAGATCAACGGCGAGGAGCTCGTGGTCACCTGCTACGAGCTGCTCGACGCCGAGCCCGCCCGGCTGTAGCACCTCCCTCCGAGGGCGAACGGGGGCCGTAGCGACGGTCTCCGGTCGCCTGGCACTACTGGGGGTGGTTTCACTCGCCGAGGTGCGCTAGCGTGGCCCTGTCGCTCTTCGCACAAAGGAGGGTTCATGCTCGACCAGGCCGCATCGCCTGTGACCCAGCTCACCGAGAGCTTTCGGGGAGAGCTCGTCGACCGGGAGCACGAGAGCTTCGAGCTGCTTCGGGCCGTCTACAACGGCTCCATCGACCGCCGCCCCGCGATGATCGCCCGCTGCACCGGCGCCGCCGACGTCCTAGCCGCGCTCGAGTACGCGCGGGCGGAGGGCCTCAAGGTCGGCGTGCGCTCGGGCGGGCACAGCGTGGCCGGAAACGGCACCTGCGACGATGGCCTCCTCCTCGATCTCCAGCCGATGAGGGGCGTCCGAGTCGAGCCGAAGGCCCGGCGCGCGCGGGCGGGTGCCGGGACGCTCTGGGGCGAGTTCGACCGCGAGACGCAGGCGTTCGGGCTCGCCACACCCGGCGGGCGCGTGACCACGACAGGGGTCGGCGGCTTCACGCTCGGCGGCGGCTACGCCTGGCTCTCGGCCAAGTACGGACTCACGTGCGACAACCTGATCTCGGCCGACGTGATCACGGTCGACGGCGAGCTGCTGATCGCGAGCGACGACGAGAACGAGGAGCTCTTCTGGGGGCTTCGCGGCGGCGGCGGCAACTTCGGCGTCGTCACCTCGTTCGAGTTCCAGCTCCACGAGGTGGGGCCGACGATCGCGGGCGGCCTGCTGCTGTGGCCGCTCGAGGAGGGGCGCGAAGTGATGCGGCTCTGGCGCGACTTCTGCGAGTCGGCTCCCGACGAGCTCGGAACCGGCTGCGTCTGCCTGCCGGCGGCGCCGCCCGAGGACTTCGTCCCAGCCGAGCTCCAAGGCAAGCCGGCCTTCGGCGTCATCGCCAGCTGGGCGGGCGACGCAGAGGAGGGACTCCAGGCGCTGCAGCCGCTGCGGGACGCCCGGCCGGCGGTCGACCTGCTCGGCCCGATGCCGTACCTCGCCCTCCAGGCGATGGTCGACCCGTTCTCTCCGCCCGGCTGGCGCAACTACCACCGCGGTGAGCACATCCGCGAGCTGCCGGACGAGGCCATCGATGCGTTTCTCGACACGGCCCCGAACGGGCTCAACCCGATGACGCAGCACATCCTCTTCCGGAACGGCGGCGCGATCGGCCGCGTACCGAAGGACGCGACCGCGGCGACCCACCGGGACGCTCCCTACATGTACCACCCGATCGCCTGCTGGCAGGACGTCGGCGACGACGACCGGCACGTCGATTGGGTGCGGCGGGCATCAGACGCGCTGAAGCCCTACGCAACCGGCGGCGTGTACCTCAACTTCCAGGGCGACGAGGGGCCCGAGCGACTGCGCTCCGGCTTCGAGGACGCAACCTGGTCGCGGCTCGTCGCGCTCAAGGATCGCTACGACCCGACGAACATGCTCTGCTTCAACCAGAACATCCGCCCCTCGACGGAGGCGATGAGCTAAGCGCGCTCGGGTGCCGGCGGCCCCCGCACGGGTCGCCGGCACCGCCCCTCCCTGCGGGCCGGGCCTAGGATCGGCCCATGCGGCGGCGCCCCCGGCGGCTCGAGCGGCTGCCCGAGCAGTACTTCACGGCGCTGCTGGCACGCGTGCAGGCTGCAGCCGCGACCGCGGGCGAGCCGATGGTCGACCTCGGCCGCGGCAACCCCGAGATCGGCCCGCCGGGACACGTCACCGATGCGCTGACCGCCGCCCTGAGCGACGGGCGCGTGCACGGCTACGCGCCGTTTCGTGGCCTTCCTGCCCTGCGCGAGGCGATCGCGGCGCGCTACCGCGACGAGTACGGCGTCGAGCTCGACCCCGAGCGCGAGGTCGCCGTCGTGCCCGGCACGAAGACGGCGCTGGTGGAGCTCGTGCTGGCGCTCGCCGAGCGCGGCACGAGCGTGCTCCTGCCCGACCCCGGCTACCCGGACTACCCGTCGGGCGTCGCGCTGGCGGGCGCCGAGCTCGTCCCCTTGGCGCTCGACGGGCGCGCCGGCTGGGCGCCGGACTTCACCGACGCGCCGTCCGGCGACGTCGCCGCCGTCTACCTCAACTACCCCTCCAACCCGTGCGCGGTCGCTGCCCCCGACGGCGTCTTCGCCGATGCCGTCGCGTACGCCCAGCGCACGGGCGCCGCCGTCGTCCATGACTTCGCGTACGGCGACCTCGTCTTCGACCGGCGCCAACCGCAGAGCTTCCTCGCCGAGCCGGGCGCACGCGAGGTCGGCGTCGAGCTGTTCTCGCTCTCGAAGACGTACGGCATGGCCGGCTGGCGCATCGGCTTCGTCGTCGGAAACGCCGAGCTGGTCGAGCGGATCAACCTGCTGAACGACCACGCCCGCGCCGGCATCTTCGCGCCGCTCCAGCAGGCGGCGATCGCCGCGCTGACCGGTCCGCAGGGCTCGGTCGAGGAGCGGCGAGCCGCCTACGAGCGCCGCCGCGACAGGGTCATCGCGTCGATCGGAGGCACGGCGGAGGGCACCTTCTTCGTCTGGCTGCGGCTGCCGGACGGCATCACGGCGGAGCGCCTACTCGCCGAGCACCGCGTCGCCCTGGCGCCGGGTGATGGCTTCGGCAGCCGCGGCGCCGGCTGGGCGCGCATCTCGCTCGCCGTCACCGACGAGACGCTCGAGCTCGGGCTCGGACGCCTCCAGGCCGCGTTCGCCTAGCCGCGCGAGACGCGTCGCGCCCGAGCAGCGCCGACCCGGCGAGGACGACCACGTACCGGCCGAGGTACAGGGAGCTGCAACGGATGGTCGCCGATCTCGAAGCGGCCGAGGTGAAAGAGCGCGGCCACGAGGATCAGGGCGCTCGAGCACGATCCCGGCGCGATCGCACGGGATCGCCGGCCGTAGCCGACGGGTGACGAGCAGGAGGCGGCCGACAGCGACAGGGCGCCCCGAAGAAGACGGCGAACGCGCGCGCCGAGAGCAGCGTCAGCTCTCCGACCCAGATGCTGCGCGGGCTGTCGTAGCCGTCGACGAGCGGCAGTGCGAGCACGGCGACCGCGACGACGAACGCCGCCACCAGGCCGAACACGGGCCACGGCATCGACGCCGGGCCGTGCGGCCGCCACTCGCCTGCCGCCGCGGTCGCCGCGATGCCGGCGACGGCCGCGATCCCGGCGGCGCCGACGACGACGATGGAGGGCCAGGCGAGGGTCGCGCCCGTGTCGAGCACGTCCTCGTGGATCGCGAGCAGCGCCGCCTGGCCGAGCGAGAAGAGCCACAGGTACAGGAGCGCGGGGTGCATCCGCGGCCAGTGCGGGTCGGCGAGCGCCGTCCACGCGAACACGCTCGTGCCCAGGTACCACGCGCCCATGGTCATGGCCAGGAAGGCCGACACCCGCCAGGGAAGGGCGTCGGCAGCCCAGCCCGGCGCCACGAACAGCACCGCGCCGAGCGCGGCGAAGCCCAGCGCGGGCACGAGCAGCGACGCCCGTCGGGCAGCGGCGGCCATACGCCGACCCTCGTACAACGGAACAGGCTTCGCCACATTTGACACCCCGTACGGTGGTGTGCAATAACAGGGGTTCGCTGCCCCCGTCAAGGAGGCCATGTGCCGGCAGAGCTCGCACCTCCGTTCGACCGCAGGCCGCAGGACGCCGGCGCGCCGCCCGCCCTCTGCGCCCCACCCCGGCCGGAGCGAGGCGCGTGAGGCTGTCGCTGCCGATCCCGAGCCGCGGCCTGAGCGGTCTCGGCATGCGCCCTCGTCAGCATGCGTCCGGGGGGCCGGGCGGGGATGGCCAGGTGGACGCGAGCTGGCTCGAGCTCCTCGAGCAGCGGCGGGTCGCCCAGGAGCGGGAGCTCGGCACGCGCCGCGCCGAGCTCGCCGAGGAGCGGCGTGCCCTGCGCGAGCGAGAGATCGCCGCCGACGAGCGCGAGCGGCTGGCCGCTGCACACGACCAGCGGGTCGCCGGCCGGATCGCCGCGCTCGAGCGGCAGCTCGCCGACCGCGAGACAGATGCGGTTCGCGAGCTCCGCAACCGCGCGCAAGCCCTCGCCTTCCGCCTCGAGCAAGTCGAGGCCGAGCGTCTCGCCGAGCGGGACACCACGGAGGCCCTGCGCCGCGAGCTGCTCGCGAGGCGCGCCGCGCTCCGCGAGCGCGAGGTCGCGCTGGCAGCCCGGACGGCCCAGGGCGAGCGGCCGGCCGGGCGTACCGCCGCAGCCGCTGCGGGGCTCGACCTCGCCGAGGAGCTCGAGGAGCGGGCTCGGGCGCTGACGGCACGCGCGGCGGACATCGAGGAGCGCGGTCGCGAGCAGTCGGCGGAGCTCTTTGGACGCTGGGAGGCCCTTGCCACCGCCCGCGCGTCGCTGCGCGAGCGAGAGATCGAGCTCGAGCAGCGCGAGCGAGCCGTGGCGGAGCAGGAGACCCCCACCCCCGCTCCGCCGAGGCTCGGGCCGGCGCCGGCGGCCGTCGCAGACCTCGAGGCACAGCGGGGGGCGCTCGTCCGTCGGCTCGAGGCGATCGAGCAGGAGCGACTGCGCCAGCTCGAGGCGCTCGAGGAGCGGCGGCAAGAGCTCGCGGGCCGGCGAGCCCAGTTGCAAGAGCGGGCGGTGGCACTCGGTGAGCGACTGCTCCTCGTCGCCCGGCGCGAGACCGCGCTGACGACGCTGCTCGAAGCGGCCATGCCCGCACTGCGCCAGCTGGCCGTACGCGACCGCACGCTTCGGCGAGACGCCGCCACGGACCTCGAGCAGGTCGCCGCCGCCGCGCTCGTCGCGGCCGACGGCGCGCCCGCGGAGCTCGAGCACGCCCTACGGGAGCTCGCAGCGTTCACAGAGACCGTGGCCGCCTAGTCGACCCCGGGCGTCTCGCCGCGTAACGCAGCGCCCGCGGCAGAGACCAGGAAGGAAACGCGAAGCGCCCGGGCGACACCGGCCCACCCTCCCGGCGGTTGGGTGGACACCGGCTTGACAGGGTCTGGCGGACCGGCGACCGCGGGGGCTTCGTCGCATCTCTCACACGGAGGTGGCCCATGCTTGGGCCAGGCGACATCACCCGCGGAGATCCTCGCGGGCGCCCTCGGCGGCGAGCTCGTCGACCGCGAGCACGGCAGCTTCGACGAGCTGCGAACCGTCTTCAACAGCATGATCGACCGCCGCCCCGCGGTGATCGTGCGCCCGACCGGCGCGGCGGACGTGATCGCCGCCGTCGACTACGCCCGCGCGGAGGGGCTGAAGGTGGCGGTCCGCTCCGGCGGCCACAGCGTCGCGGGGATGGGAACCTGTGACGACGGCGTGCTCCTCGACCTGTCCCTGATGAAGGGCGTGCGGGTCGACCCGAAGGCCCGCACTGCCCGGGCGGCGACCGGCGCGCTCTGGGGCGAGTTCGACCACGAGACGCAGGCGTTCGGGCTCGCGACTCCCGGCGGGCGGGCGACGACGACGGGCGTCGGCGGCTTCACCCTCGGCGGCGGTTACGGCTGGATCTCGCCGAAGTACGGCCTCACGAGCGACAACCTGCTCTCGGCGGACATCGTCACGGCCGACGGCGAGCTGGTGACGGCGAGCGAGTCGGAGAACGAGGAGCTGTTCTGGGGGCTGCGCGGCGGCGGCGGCAACTTCGGCGTCGCCACCTCGTTCGAGTTCCGGCTCCACTCCGTCGGCCCGACGATCGTCGCGGGGCTGCTCCTCTGGCCGTACGAGCAGGCGCGAGACGTCGCCCGCGCCTGGCGCGACCTGATGGACGAGGCGCCCGACGAGCTCTCCGGCGCGCTCGGGCTGATTCCGGCAGCCCCGCCGGAGGACTTCGTGCCCGCCGAGCTCCGCGGCGAGCCGGCGCTCGGCGTGTTCCTGTGCTGGTGCGGCGACGTCGACGCGGGGCTCGAGGCGATCGCGCCGATGAAGGACCTGGAGCCGGCGGTGGATCTCGTTGGCCCGATGCCGTACACGGGCTTCCAGGCGATGATCGACCCGATGTCCCCGCCGGGGTTCCGCAACTACTGGCGCGGCGAGCACCTGCGGGAGCTGAGCGATGCGGCGATCGACGCGTACATCGCCAACGCGCCGCTCGACCTGCACGAGCTCTCGATGGCGGTGGTCTTCCACCACGGCGGCGCAGTCGGACGCGTGCCGCCCGACGCGACCGCCTTCACGCATCGCGACGCCGACTACATGTTCCACCCGATCGCCTGCTGGGAGAGCCCCGGTGACGACGCCAGGCACCTCTCCTGGCTGCACCGGGCCTCCGATGCGATGCAGGAGTTCGCCACCGGCGCCCTCTACCTCAACTTCATGACGGACGAGGGCGAGGAGCGCGTCAAGGCCGGCTACCAGCAGGAGACCTGGAAGCGGCTCGTGGCGCTGAAGGACCGCTACGACCCGACCAACATGTTCAGCTTCAACGCGAACATCCAGCCGTCGGGCGGCTAGGAGAGCGGCTGCCGGCGGCCCGCGCGCGGCGGGCCGCCGGCATCCGCCTAGCTCGATCCGGTGTCGCTCCTCGTCGAGGCGAGCGCCGCGAGCGCCTCGTGGTCTGCGCCCTCGACGTCGAACGCGGCGACACGCGCCGGCGTGAGCGCCGTCAGCGTCGCCGTGCGCCGCCCGCCTTCGAAGGCCGCACGCTCGCCGACGATCGCGCCCGGGCCGAGCTCGCCGACCTGCTCGCCGTCGATCTCGACCGAGAAGACGCCGTCGAGGACGAGGAAGATGTCTCGTCCCTCGTCACCCTGGCGCACCAGGGTCTCGCCCCGGGTGAGCGACTGGCGGCTCGGCTTGCCGCCACCCCTCATCAGCGACTCCCCGAGCTCGCGCTCGAGGGTGGACTCCGCCTGGGTGACGAGCGTGGGCGAGTCTTCCTCGCCCCACGGCGTGTTGCCGCCGTGCGACTCCCGGTACCAGGCCTTGAAGTCGATGACGCCCGACTTCTCGACGAGCGTGCCGTCGCCGTCGTAGACGAAGTGGCGCGGAAACGGGCTGGCGCCGATGAGGGCGTGCTCGGCCCGGCCGTCCGCGTGCAGCGTGAGCGCGAGGGTCGTCCACGCCGACGAGGAGGTGATGCGGAAGAACGGCTTGCCGCTCACGAGCCGCGGCGCCGGCAGGCCCATGTGGCCGCCGGCCGTCTGCACGAAGCGCACCCAGCCGTCGCCGACCTCGGGGTCGGGGCGCAGCACGGGGTACTGCACCGCCTTGAAGGGCACCTCGCGCCCGGCGAGCTTCAGGCGGGTGACGCCGATGAGCGCGCGCCCGTCCTGGCCGTGGCCGGTGATGCGGCCGTCCTCGACCTCGATCCAGGCCCGCAGCTCGTTCGCCTCGCGGAAGGCATCGCGCGCGTGCAGCTCGTCGAGATCCTCGAGCCGGTCGGGCGGAGGATCGTCGTAGTGGGCGACGCCGGCCTCGAACGGGAGCTTCGGCATGCCGCTGATCGCTTCCGACGGGATCCAGGTGACGCTCGTGACCGACGATTCCACGCGCATGGGAGCCCCCTTTGCCTGTAGGACGAGAGCGCCCACCCTACTTCCGCCGTCGAGCGATGTGAACTAGCGGGCGCGAATCGGGAAGCGCTCCTTGACGGCCTCCCGCAGGCGTGACGCGATCTCGGGGTGCCGGCGCTCGACGGCACGGAAGTCGGTGTCGCGCAGGGCCACGAGCACCATCGCCGACTCCGCCGTCACGCTCGCCGTGCGGCGGCCCGTGAGCATGAGGCCGACCTCGCCGAAGAAGTCACCCGGCCCGAGTCCGCCGACGCGCTTCCCGTCGACGCTCACCTCGGCCGAGCCGTGCTGCACGACGAAGAAGCGGAGGGCGTCGTCGCCCTCGGTGACGAGGCGGACGCCGGCCGGCACGTCGACCTCGTCGACGAAATCGGCGATCGCGTCGCGGTCGGCTTCGGGGAGCTGGCTGAAGAGCGGCAGCGAGCGGAGCTTGTCGGCCTCGACCACCGGCCGAGCGTACGCGCCGGAACGAGGGGGCGCAAGGCAGGGGCTCGCCCGGGGCGGACACAGCGGCGTGCTCGCTCACCTAACGTACGAGGAGGGTCATGGCGAGGGCGAACACTCCACGCGGGAGCGCCCGAGCGGCGCAAGAGGACGCACGTGAGCCGGGCGACGAGCGCGCCGCCATGGAGCGGCGGCGCGCGGACCTCGCCGAGCAGCGGCGCGAGCTCCGCGAGCGTGAGATCGCGCTCGGCGAGCTGGAGCACGCGACGGTCGCACGCGAGGTCGCCCTCTCGCAGCGGGTGGCCGAGCTCGAGCGGCAGCTGGCCGTCGTCGAGACGGACGCGGTCGACGAGCTGCGCAGACGCGAGGCGACCCTGGACGAGCGTCTCGCGGAGGTGGAGGCCGAGCGGCTGACCGAGCGCGCGACGCTCGAGCGGCTGCGCGCGGAGCTGATGGAGGGGCGTGCAGCGCTGCGGGAGCGGGAGCTGGAGCTCGACGCACGCGACGGGCGGCTCGAGCCCGGGCCGGCGGCCGCACCGCCGGAGCCGGCGCTCGACCTGACCGAGGAGCTCGAGCAGCGTGCCCGGGCGCTCGCCGACCGGGCGGCGGCGATCGAGGAGCTGCGCCGCCTCGAGGAGCGGGAGGTGCACGAGCGGCGGGAGGCGCTCGCGGCCGAGCGGGTGCGGCTGCGGGAGCGCGAGGTGGCGCTCGAGGAGCGTGAGCGCGCCGCCGCGGAGGGCGAGGCGGCGGCGAACGCGCAGGTTGCAGAGCTGGAGCGGCGGCTCGCCGACCGGGAGCCCGAGGCGCTCGCCGCCCTGCACGCGCGGGCGGAGGAGCTGACCGAGCGACTCGCCCAGGTCGAGCAGGAGCGGATGGAGGGGCTGGCGGCGCTCGAAGCGAGGCAGCAGGAGCTGGCGCTGCAGCGTGCCGAGTTGCGCGAGCAGGAGCTCGCGCTCGAGGCTCGCGCCGGCGCGATCGAGGCGCGCGGTGCCGAGGTTGCCGATCTGTTCCGGGAAGTGTCCCCGCGCGCAGGCGCCCTGGCGGAGCGCGAGCAGGAGCTGGAGCGCCGCGGGGCAGAGCGGGCGAGACTCGAGCGCGAGGAGCTGAGACGCCGGCGCGAGCTCGAGGAGGCTGAGCGGCAGCTCGAGGCGGCCGCCGGGAGGACGAGCGAGGATGCGGCGCGCCTCGAGGCCCGCCGCTCCGAGCTCGCCGAGACGTCGCACCTCCTCCAGCAGCGCACGGTCGAGCTCGACGCCCTGCGCGCCGAGCTCGACAGCCACGGCGCCACGCTCGCCGCCCAGGAGGTGTCACAGCGATCGACGGCAGTCGAGCAGGCGAGCCGGCAGCGCGCCCTCGACGCGGCCGAGCAGGAGGCTGCCGAGCGGGAGGCGCGGCTGGCGGCCGCGGAGGCGCGGCTGACAGAGGATCGGCAGGCACTCGCCGAGCAGTCGTCCCGCACGGCGGCGCTGGAGGCGGAGCTGACGGCGCGGGCGGCGGAGCTCGTGCGCCGGACGGGCGCAGCCGCCGGTGTCGACGAGGCGCTGCGCCGGCGCAGCGAGGAGCTGATGCGGGCGGAGACCGACCTGACCCGGCGCCGGCGCGAGTTCGAGGAGCTCCGCGACGAGGTCGAGCAGTCCTGGCGCGAGACGGAAGCCGAGGCACTCGCGCGCGTCGAGGAGCTCCGCCGCGACTACGAGGCGGACTTCGACCGCCGCGACGCCGACGTCCGCCGGCGCGAGCAGGCCGTTCAGGAGGCCGAGCTGCGCGAAGCACGCAACCGGCAGTAGGCGCCGGCCCGGCTGCCCCGGGCGAGTGTCACAGTCTCGCCACGGTCCGGGCACAGACACGGCACACCCTCGGGGGTAGCATCCGCCGCGGGTAGCGAGGGAGGTTCGCCCCCCACCCAAGGGTGGGGCTGTGGGCCGGAGAAATTGCGGATTTTCGGCTTGGGCGAGGGCTCGAGCCGGTGTCCTGCCGGACGTCGAACCGAGCTCGCAGCCACGACTGGCGCGCTTCGCTCCGCCGGTCGAGCCGCGGCGAGCCGAGGCGCTGGGTGGCGCGCGGGCCGGCCGCACTGACCGGCCCGCGACGCTGGATCGAGATCTACGGCTTCGCGCCCTTCGTCTTCGCCTTCTTCGAGACGCACTTGCCGAAGGCGCTCGCCTTGCCGCCGTGGGCGGCCTTGAAGGCGGCAGGATCGGCCTTGCGCTCTGCCTTGCACGACTTGGCGGCCTTGATCGCCGCCTGGTGGTCGGCCTGGTTCGCCGCCTTCGCCTTCGAGGACACGCACTTGCCGAACGCGTTTCGGCCCTTGCCCATCCCGTAGTACTGGTCGAAGGCCTTGCCGTCGTGGGAGTCGGCGAACGCTGCGTCGGCCTGCTCGGCGCGGCACGCGGCCATCGCCTCCGAGTGATTCTCGCTCTGCTCCCTGGCCTTCTTCGACACGCACTTGCCGTGCGCGTTCGCCTTCGTCTTGTTGGTGCCGTGCAGCGCCTTGAAGGCATCGGCGCCGATCGTCTGGCGCTCCTGCTTGCACGCCTGCGCCGGGCTCGGACCCTCCGTGGTCGCCGGCTCCTCGACAGCGAGCGCCGTCGCCGGCACGACGAGTGCCGCCGCAGCGACGAGCCCGAACAGCATCTTCCGCATCTCTCGATCCTCCTAGGAGTTGTCCTCGCTGACATCGGCAGCGATCCCTCGGAGCAGGTGAGAGTTCACCCGTCCGGGGGCCCCCATTTCGGGGCAACCGGCGGTCGCCTGCTGGCAGCGTCGGCTGGCGTGTCGCGCGGAAGCCGTGGTGCCCGGTGCGGTGACTTCTCATGAGCCGTCCGGAGGTCAGCCTTGAGTCGCGGGAGCGCGCCGCCCCTTGGCGGAGATCCCTGAGCAGGCGACGTTCGGGATGGGAAGCTCGCGGTAGCCGCCGGTCTCTCATGCCGCGCTCGGCCACGACGGGCGACTCGCCGCCGACGGCGTCGTCGGCTCTGGCCTCGAGCTCGACGGGGAGCTGTGCAGCTGTCCGCGTTCAGCGCCGACGGCAGGCGGGCGCAGACTCGCATCGCGCGGCCGCGCCGGCGCCGCTAGGTCGAGCTCGACTGCCCGGCGACACGGCGGCGACGGGCGCTGCGCGGAGAAAGAGAGAGGAGGCCCGTCTCCGGGCCTCCTCTCGGTGCAGCGAACAGCCGGGGCGCGTTAGGCGACCGAGATGCCGTTCTTCTGCGCGATGACGTTGCCGACGGTGATCTTCGGCGGGTTGGGAAGCGCTGACTCGAGCTTCTCCTCACTCACCCACGTGGCCACGAGCTGCGTCGCCTCGTCGGCATGTGCCGGCGTGTCGAACAGCGTGAACGAGCTCATGACGCCGTTCCCGGCCTCGAACAGGTAGTAGCCCTTGAAGCCGTCCACCTTGCTCAGACGCGGGATCAACGTCTCGTTGACCTTCGTCTTCAACTCGCCGGTGCGACTGACGTCGACACCCTCGTACCGTCTCACGGTGGCATGCATGTGCACTCCTCACTTCAGAAAGGTGGAGAGCCGACTCCAGCGGGCTCTCCCGAGCACTCAGGCCAGATGTGACAGACGAAGAGGAACTTGGAGCCTCAGCGGCTTCCGCGCAAGGCCTACGCGCTCATCCACCCTAGCAGTGACTTGGTGCCCCGGTCTGTCTCGACGGCGTACTAGCCTCTAGCGAAGGCACAACCGGACGGAGGAAAGACGCATGAAGGGATCCAGCAAACCGAAGAAGCTGCAGAAGAAGGCCGCGCAGAAGACACTGAAGGAGAAGCGGAGCGAGAAGAAGGCGAAGCGAGACCGCTAGGGACGCCTCACAGCGGCGGCGGCTCGCTCGGCGGCGGCGGACGGGTCAGTCCCCTGCGGGGACCGGCCCTGGTCACCAGTAGCTCCGCTCGGCGGGGCTGTTCCGGCGCCCAGCGCGGCCCCAACCGTCCGGCGAGCTACGTCCGCAAGCCGGTCGGGGGCACGGGCGGCTGACGCACCGTTCGCGGTCGCCCGACCGGGCGCGCCCCCTCGACGGCGGTCGGCGTCCGGAAGAGGCAAAGGACGAGCCCGGCAGGCCGGGCAGCACTCGGGGCGATCAGGCCAGGCCAGCCATCACGCCAGAGCTGCTCGCCAACCGACTGGTAGGCCGGCCATCCCCGTCGACCCGGACGCGGGACAGCGAGGCCGAGCGCGCCGAGGCTCTCGGGCGTGCGAAGGTCTGCCACCTCGGCGTCCACCTGCCACCGCCAGAGGCGGCGCGGCAGCCCCATGTGCGGCGGAACGCCGGCCTCGGCCAGGTGGCGGTACCACTCGGCCCACACCGTGTCCTCCGAGTCTGCGAGGTACAGCGCGTCTACCACCGCACCGCGCTGCCAGCGACTGTCCGGGACGGGATCGCGATGCGGGAGCGCCGGCGCCCCGACCGGCCCGTGCCGGAACCACCAGCCCGTGGCGCCGAACGCCTCGGGCACCCTGGTCAGATCGCTCCGGGATCCTCGAGGCCGGCGACGACGCGTGTGACGACCCTGTAGCGGCCGCGCTTGATCAGGTCGATCGGCTTCTCGTCACCCAGCGCCTGCACCGGCTTCGTCAGCCAGACAGGGATGTACTCCGGGTCGATCACGCGGGCGAGCCGGTCGACGATCTCCGAGAGCTCGGCGACACGCTCGGCGTAGCGCCCGCTCGGCGAGCTGCGGCCTGCGAGCCAGGCGCGCGCGGTGCTGCGGGCGGCCCCCGTCGCCCGCGCCAGCAGGACGTCGTTCAGGTGGCCGACGTCCCGCGCGCGGATGGCCTCGTGGGCGAACGCAGTCGCCATACAGCTGAGAATAGCCGTCGCACGATCAAAAAACGATCAAGAAACTGCGCAGGAGACACCGAGCGGGTCAGTCCCCGGTGGGGACAGACCCTGGACGGCGCACGTGCGGGTCGGATCCCCTCCCGGGGACAGACCCTAGAAGGCTTCGCGCAGGATGTAGGTGAAGGTCGGCCGGTCGGCGAACTCGGCGACCAGGCGGAGCGGCGCGATCACCTCGCGGCGGCCTTGCGGGCCTGAAGCGACGGACGACGTGCCGCGGAACACCAGGTCCCACTCCTCGAAGAGGCTCGGGTCCCACGTCGGCCCGGCGGGCCCACGGCCCGGAGCGCACTGGGCGGGGTCGGCCGGATCCGGCGTCTCGCACGCGACCTGCCACGTGTACGCCCCATTCGAGAGCGCCTGCGTGGAGACCGGCCGGTAGGCGAGCCCGCCGACGATGCTGCCCGAGGGGGCATACAGGTTCGGGTCGAGCCGGACCCGCTCGTTGGTCTCGGCTTCGCCGAGCTGGGTCGAGCCGTCGAGCGGCTCGAGCCGCACGGACTTCACTTTGCCGCTGCAGCGGGCGGTGAAGAGGAAGGTTGTGTCGCTGTCGGGAATGCCCTGCTCGCGGAAGGAGATCGTCGGCCGGCAGGTGCCCTCGGCGCCCGTGAGGCTGACGTCGATCGACTCGACGACCGCGTCTGCCGACTTGGCTTCGGCGTCGAGCCCGATCGCGAGCTCGAAGCGGTAGCGGACGCCGTCCAGCAGCTGCAGCGGCGCGGAGATGTTGCACCTGCGCCCCACGCAGTCCGCGGCCGGGTATGCGCTCCGCAGCTCCGCGATCGAGGAGCCCAGGTGGATCCCTTCCGGGGTCTTCCACGCGGCCAGCTGCGAGACCGTGGGGTGCCTGCTCGTGAGCACGACGCGGTCGAACGGCCTGGCCGCGTCCTGGACGCTGTCGTACGGCGTCGCCAGCTGGAGGAAGAGGCGGTCCTCGATGGTCGCCCAGTAGCACTGCGAGCCGGAGCACGTCTTCTCCGGGGGCCGCCCGAAGGACTCCCAGACGCGCTCGACCGGGCTCCCGTAGGGGACGTTGCCGAGCGCGGGGTAGATCGAGCCGCCCGCGACGCGCGGCAGGAAGGAGATCTCCTCGTTCAAGACGGGCTGGATCGTCTTCGCACGATTGGCGCCCTTGAGGAGCTGCCTGCGAACGATGTCGCCCTTGACGCCCTTGCCCTTCGTCAGGTCGAAGGTGACCCCCTCATACGTGACGCGCGGGTTGATGCCGAGCCAGAGACCCTTCGACTTGTTCCAGACCGTGAACGGGCCGCAGCGAACCTGCCCCGTGAGCTGCCCGCCGTAGTCCTTCTCGGCGATGTGCGGCGGCCGCCAGGTGCCGGCGACGGTCTGCTTGCGCACGACCTTGCCCCAACCGCGGGTGTAGTAGAGGTCGCAGCGCACGCGAGCGTTCTTCGTCTCGGCCACGAACGGCGAGGGCAGGTCGTGGTCGAGGATGAGGATGTTCCGCGTCATGACGACACGCTTCGACGGCAGCGGCGGCGTCGAGAAGCGGATGATCGGGCCCCAGATGATCTCGGCGTTGTTCACCGTCGACACGTCCGAGGGGATCGACGCCTTGCCGCGGCTGCCGGGGTCGTCCGAGACCGAGCGCCAGATGCCGAACGCCGCTGCGACGGCAAGCGCCGCCGCAACCACGATCACAAGTGTCTTCCTCATCCGCATGGGCCGGGCCTCCCCGGCACCGCCTCGAGGCTACAGCCGGGCGCCCGCATGGGCAATGGGCCGGTCGGCACGCCCCTCGGGGCAGCTGTCGTCGCTGGCTTCATGCTCATCCAGACGCGCGGCGACGACGTTTGCTTCCCTCCGTCGTCGCGACGGGCCGCGGGGGGTCGGTCGCGGCAGGCGCGGCGCGGGGTTGACCCGCCGCTCGTCCGCCTGCGCCGACGCGCGCGTGGCGAGCCCTCAGCAGCCGTTCGAGCGCCGGCAGCTCGTCGGCTGCGCGGTACAGCCAGTCGAGTCGCCTCAGCCGCCGGCCAGCTCGGATGCGAAGGCAGCGACCCTGCGACCGGCCTCGCGGAGGCGCTCCTCGGGCTCGTCCGTGAAGATGAATCGCACGACGTGGCGGCCGTAGTCGTCGCTCCCCCACCCGCGCATCGGCGTCACCGCGACGTCGTGCTCCTCGAGGAGACGCTGGCAGAAGGTGTCGGCGTCGAGCCCCAGCTGCTCGACGTCGGCGACGAAGAAGTAGCCGCCCTCTGGGCTCACCGTGCGGATGCCCGGAGCAGCCGCGAGCTCGGAGAGCAACGCGTCGCGGTTTCGCTGGAACGTGGCCGCTAGCTGCTCCTGCCACTCCTGCGGACCGGAGAGCGCAGCCGCCGCGCCGGCCTGGCAGAAGCCACTCGGCATGATCCCGTTGAAGATGTGCGTGTTCTCGAGCGCCGTCGCCAGCTCGCGAGGCGCGGCGGCCCACCCGATGCGCCAGCCGGGCATGCCGTAGTTCTTCGACATGCAGCCGACGACAACCGTCCGTTCGCGCATGCCAGGCAGCGAGGCCGGATGGGCGAGCCGACGGCCGTCGAAGAGCACCTTGTCGCAGGCGCCGTTGAAGATCACGGGGAGGTCGTGCTCCTGCGCGGCGTCGGCAAGCACCTGGGTCTCCTCGGCGGTGAAGACCGTGCCCGTCGGCATGCACGGCGAGGCGACGAAGATCGCACGGCAGCTCGCCGCTCGTCGCCGCGCATCGTCCTGGTCGAGCGCCCAGCGGCCACCCTCCTCGACGAGGCTCGTGAAGACCTGCTCGCCGCCCGCGAGCCGGACGCGCTGCGCCATCCCCGAGTACGTCGGGTTGGTCAGCAGAACCGGGTCGCCCGGATCGATCAGCACCAGCAGGGCGTTGAGCAGCGACTCGCCGGCTCCGCCGCTGATGACGATCTCGCCCTCGGGGTCGTACTCGAGCCCGAAGTCCTCGCGCAGCCGCGTTGCGACCGCCTCCCGCATCGGGCGCAGCCCGCGGAGCGGCAGGTAGCTGTTGTGATCGTCGTCGCCGACCGCCTCTCGCGTCGCGGCCAGGACGTGCTCGGGCGGGGTCAGGTAGCTGTCGGCGTTCTCGAGCCGGAACGCCCCCGGCCGGGCGTCGGCCAGATCGGCCATGTCGGCCATGGTCATCCGCATCATGCTGCGCACCCGCGCAGAGGGAGCAGGGGTCATCGCGCCTCCAGGTCAGGGGCGCCCAGCCTACGACAGCGCTCCGGTCGGATCAGCCGCTGTGGGGGCGGCGCAGGTCACGCGGGAGAGTCAACGTGCCGCTCTCGATGCTCGGCGAGCTTGACGGCTAGGTGAGTGCGTGCTCCACGGCCGGCGGCCGGCCGAATAGGAACGCGTCGGTCGCCGGCCCGCCGCGCCTCACGACCCAGCAACCTCAACCAGCCGGCACAGCGCGTTCGCGGCGCTCGGGGGTCGCTCACCGGAACGGCCAGTACTGTTGGACACGCGGGTGTCACAGTGTTACAGTGCAACAACACGACGCAGGCATTCACTTATCGAAGGACGCTATGAGTAGTACGGTCGCGGTTCGAATCGACGAAGAGGTACTCGCCGACGTCAAGAGGCTCGCGGCAATGCGAGGCTCGACACCGGGCGACATGCTCGTCCAGGCCTGGACGGAGTTCGTGGATCGTCATCGCAAGGAGATCTCGGCGGACTTCCAACACGTAGCCGAGCTGTTCCGCGCAGGAGACCGCGAGGGGCCCGTGGAGTTCACGCGCAAGACGCGCAGGGCGCGCGCGGAAGCCGCTGCCGAGCGCGCGGGCAGGTAGTCGCGTCCGCAGGCCTCGCTCGTAGACTCACGCCTCGTGCGTGAGTCGTTAGTCAACACCGCCCATCGAGGCTCCTATTTCCACGGTGAGTGGGAGCTGCGGATCACGCGCCGTTGTCTAACCGAGGATCTCGGAGTGAGCGGATCGACGAAGTTCAGGGACATTCTCGAACGCGAGATCGTCAAGGCGTTCGTGTCAGATCGCGCGGCAGACCCCGACGGCGGAAGGACTGTCGGGCCGGACGCAGGAGCGAACACGCTCCGCCGGCTTGGTTACGGCGACGACCATCGCGGAGCGACATGGTGGGATCAGGTCGAAAGGGTCGCTTGGCTCTGCGCGTACCACGGGGGCCATCGCTCCGGCGAGGCGGATGACCCCTTCAAGAAGCATTTCCCCGATCTCATCGCTGCGGGTCGAATGAAGCCGACAGCAGAGGATTACGAGACTCTATTCGAGGAGCGCGACGAGCGATTTGTTGACTTCGTCCAAGCCGACGCACAGGCGCTGCTCGTCGCGGCTCGTGAGGATTTGGGGAGTGAGAAACAAGCACTGGTCGGCGGCGAAGCAACCGTTGGCTGTCTCGTCGACGTCGTAGAAACCCTTGAGGAGACTTACGTAGCGTTCAAGCTCGGGGACGTCACGTATGAGCGGATCGTTCTTCTCCTGAATGCGTTCCATCCTGCCGCGGCCGATGAGTGGAGACAGACGGATCGCCTGCCTGACCGGCCTGTGAACGAAGTCGAAGGCGAGGTTTGCTTCAGCTACCTAAAGGGTTGACGACCGACCTCACCCGGGTCTCAGCTGGCTCGAGCAGAAGGGCTCGCGCGTCGCGGAGCCGAACGGCGATCTTCAACGCGTATCAGCCGTCCTCTGCGCGCTCAGCAGGTCGGGCGATTCCGTCCCTGTCGACATACAGCGTGCTCTGGGGACGTTCGGCCCTCAACAGCGCGGGCTCAACGTGCGACCTGCCCGCCTCGAGCGAGGGTTCCTCCGCACACGCCTCGTCCCACAACACCCGAACGGTGGCCATGCCGCCAACGCCCTCTCGACGGAGGTCGTACCTGGCGCGCAGCCTTTTCACATCCTGGCTGCCTACAGTCGGCTCCATTTCCTCGTGCGCGATCACCCACACAGGCGCGATCATGGCAGCCCGGACCGCGCGGCTCCGAGTTGGGCCGGGCCATGAGTTCTGCCCGCCAGCTCGATGTCGCGCCTTGCTCACCCAGCTTCAGACGCGCATCGAGGCGATAGAGAGCGTGCTGGGTTCTTGTGGCGGTAATCGTCAGTAGACGAACCGCTCGACAGGTATCCCGCTCTCCCTCAGGATGCGCTCCAACTCGGTGCGCCAAGACCCATGTACCGCTCGGCAAGCAAGTCCAGCAGATCGGGCTACGTCTGATCGGGGATCGATCTGCCCCGCGCCTCCGAGTGCCTCGGCCGGCGCAGGAGCTCGTCGTACACCGAGGCGAAGCGGCGGGCGAGCATGTGCCAGGCGTAGCGAGCGCGGATCTGCTCATAGGCGTTCTCGGCGCGCTCCCGCCGCCCCGCCTCGTCGTTCACGGCCTCCACGAGCGCGTCGGCCAGCGCGTCGACGTCGTCGGGGGCGACGAGCCAGCCGTTCGGCCTCCCTGGCACGGTGTTCACGAACGAGGGCGGCCCGCCCGAGCGCGTCGCGATCACCGGGACGCCACAGGACATCGCCTCGAGGAAGACCTGGCCGAAGGGCTCGTCGACGGATGGCCCGATGAAGAGGTCGGCGCAGGCGAGCCCGAGCGGGAGCTCGTCGTGCCCGCGCCAGCCGCTGAAGAAGACGCCCTCGGTGCCCTCCCGCTGGGCGACGGTGTGCGGGTGTTCCCCTTCCCACTCGCCGGGGGAGCCGCCCCAGACGAGGAGCGGCGCCGGGGTGGAAAAGCGCGGCCGCGCGCGGGCGTAGGCGCGCACGAGAAGTGGCACGCGCTTGAAGGCCAGGAAGCGGCCGACGAAGAGGAGGACCGGCAGCGGCCCGCCGCTGCGCCGGTCGACGAACGCCTCGAGAGCGGCGGGCGGGTAGCGAATGCTCCCGGGCCGGCCCGAGTCGTCCCAGCCCTGCGGGTCGTCGACGAGCCAGCGGCGCAGGAGGACGAGGCGCTCCTCGAGGCTGAGCTCGCGACGGTCGAAGCAGTCGGTGTCGACGCCGTTCGGGATCACCTCCACGGCCTCGGGCGGCACGCCGAGCAGGCGCAGCGCCTCGTCACGGTCGTGGGCCGAGATGCAGATCAGACCGTCACTGCGGCCGGCGGCCGCGCGCAGGCGCGCCGCCCAGTGGTCGCCGAAGCGCCAGAGCGTCCAGCGGGTGTGCGCCAGAAGCTCCCGCTCCTCCGAAGCGAGCCGGTCGCCTGCCGGCAAGCGACCGGCCTCCTCACGCGCGGCCATCCCCGCGAGATCGCTGCCGAGCGTGGCAGCGAGCGCCGAGAGGCGGGCAATCCCGTCCAGCATCTTCAGCTCGGTGCCGTGCAGGTGCGTGACGAGGCAGCGATCGGGCCAGCGACGGGCAACCGCGTCGTGGAGCGGCGTCAGGTGGTGGAGGTGGAAGAGGTGCGCGCCGTCGAAGCCGGCGCTGACGAGCACATCCGCCCAAGCCTGCGCTTGGTGCTCGGCGAGCTCAGGTGAGAGCGCGGCGAAGAGCCTGTCGGGAGCCCCGGGGCGCTCCTCGTAGGACGGATGAAGAGGCATCTGCGCCGCCATCGCGTCCTCACCCTGCCGAAAGACGGAAAGCGCCGGAGTGAAGTCGGCAACGGTGACGGCGAGCCCGGCGAAGAAGGTGGCAGCGTGGGAGCCCTCGCCGGGTGACCCGATCGAACCGCAGGCAACGGAGACGTCCCAGCCCACCGCCGGCAGCGCGCGGGCGAGGTAACGCACAACCTGAGCCGACCCGCCCCGGGGGTAGAACAGGAGGCCCATCGCCACCCTTCCTCGCCCCTCACCCACCGTACGCCTCAGATGGGCAGATCGATGGCATTCGCTTTGGCTGAGACCGAACCAGGTTCAGGAATCTCGCACCGCAACCGACCGCCCGATGCGTTTCAGCGTGCCATGCACGTAGCTCGAGCCTGCACCCCCCAGTAGCCAATACCGACCGGTGCGCGAGCGACGGCCTCCCATGCGGCGTCGCCCTGAGGTGAGCTCTGAACAACGTTCACTTGGTTGTGCCGTTCCCACGCCGCGTCGGAGCGACTACTTCCCGCGTGAGGTCTTCTTCACCTTCGAAGTCTTCTTCAGGGGTTTCGGCGTTTCAGAAAGTGGGTTCGCTGCCGCCGCTGCTCGCAGCTTCTGTTTTCTCGTCGCCACGCCAACCTCCTTATCCCGGGGACGTCCGGCTTCTCACGGTACCCGTCGGAGCAGGCAAGGGCCGCCCGGGAGCCCACTGTGAGCGTTGGAGGGCTAGCGAAAGAGAGAAGGCCCGCCGTGGCAGGCCTTCTCTCTTTCGTCAAGCCGCGAAGCGCTTAAAGACAAATCTCAAATAAGCACTTACCGAAGATCCTTGTTCGACTCCATGTCGAACCACATGGCGAAGAGCGTGAACTGGGTGCCCGAGATCAGGAGCAGGGCGACGAGGACGATCGTCGCCGGGGTGATGTCGTTGCCGGCGATGCGCAGGGCCGTCTCGACCACGCCGAGCACCAGGCCGATCAGGGTCAGGAGCGTGCCGAGCGCGTAGAAGAAGACGAGCGGGTGGAAGTCGCGGATGACGTACTTCTGGCCGAGGCGCCACCAGAAGCGGCGGAAGAGCAGCCACGAGATCGCCGGCACCACGCGGCGCAGGCGGATGCCGGAGCGCTCGCCGACGCCGTAGATCGGGCGCGAGGGGAAGTCGCGCACGCGGGCGTTCCAGACGTTCAGCTGCACGAGCATGTCGTTGGGGAAGCCGTAGCGCGGGTAGAGGCGGTCGAGGTCGAGCCGCTCGAGCTCCTCGCGCGAGATCGCCGTGTAGCCGGACTGCGAGTCGGCGACGTGCCAGTAGCCGGAGGCGATCTTCGTCAGCAGGCTCAGCACCGCGTTGCCGAGGTAGCGGGTGCGCGGGATCAGCTTCCACGCCTCGCCGGTGAAGAGGCGGTTCGCCTTCGCGTAGTCGACCTCGCCGCGCGCGACCGCGCCGGCCAGCACCGGCAGGTCGGCGGGGTCCATCTGCCCGTCGGCGGCCATCACGCAGGTGACGTCGACCTTCTCCTCGCGGGCGCGCCGGTAGCCGGTGGCGATCGCGGCGCCGACGCCGCGGTTGCGCTCGTGGCGGATCACCTCGACGCGCGGGTCGCCGCCCGCGGTCGCCTGCTCGGCGGTGGCGTCGGTCGAGGCGTCGTCGACGACGTAGATGCGGTCGACGAACGAGGGGATGGCGGCGAGCGTGGACGCGATCAGCCGCTCCTCCTCGTGCGCCGGCACGACGACGGCGATCCGCTTGCCCTCGAGCATGGGGCTGCCTAGCGGGCCCGGCGGGCGGCGAGCGGCGCCCAGATCACCGCTGCGAGCGCGCCGAGCAGCAGCCCGAGCAGCCCGCCGACGAGCATCGAGGTGCGCTTGGAGCGCGCAGTCGTCTCGAAGGCGACCGCCGGCTCGATCACCTGCGCGCGCTCGAAGTTCTCGGCCAGCGCGAGCAGGATCTTCGTCTCCTCGGCTGCCTCCTCGGTGACCGCGCGCCGCTCCTCATACGTTTTGAGCTGCGTCTGCAACACCAGCTTCTCGAGGGGCGGCAGGTCCGAGGCCTCGCTCAAGGCTTGGTCGAACGAAGCGATACGCTCGTCGAGCGTGGTGATCCGCCGCTGCTGGGCCTCGAGCTGGCCGCGCAGGCCTGCGATCTTCGCGCTCGTGTAGCCCGAGACGTCCTCGACCACGATCGCCGCGAGCGCGTTGGCAGCGCGCGCCGTCTTCTGCCGCTGCGTGCCGGTGACGGAGATCTCGGTCAGCTGCGCCTGGCCCGACGTCGTCCGCCGCGCCCCGCCGATCGCCGCGCTCGAGACGCGGCCGCGCAGCTGACCGACGCGCAGCCCGGCCTGCTCGGCGGCGCGGCGCAGCGCCGCCTCCGAGGTGACGATCTCGCGGACGACGCTCGGGTGCGTCTGGAAGCCGGGCACCTGGTTGTTCGAGGTCGGCGTCAGCGGCGTGCCCAGGCTCAGCGTCGCCTCCGCCTTGTAGACCTGCTTGCCGCCGACGGCGAGGAAGAGGCCGAGGATCGAGCCCGACCGCGAGCCCGGCCAGCGGCAGCCACCAGTGCGCCGTGATCCGGCTCCAGAGGCGACCGAGGTCGACCTCCTGCTCGGCGTCCAGATCGAGCTCGTCCAGGGGCTCGCGTCGGCGCCGCGGCGCTTCGCGTTGCACGCTCATGGGCGGGACACCCTACCCGCTCGTACCAGTCTGTTACGTGCCATCGGGGCGCGGAAGCATCGCGTAGATCCGGGTGTGGCCCATCAGGTAGATCCGCTGGCGGCCGCCGATCACGCCGGCGTACTTGCCGTCGTTCCAGCGCCAGAGCTCCTTTCCTGTGCGCGCGTCGAGGGCGAAGGTGCGCTGGTTCAGCGTCGAGAAGTAGACGACGCCGTCGAGCACGGTCGCCGAGCCCGAGATCCGGCCCTTGGCGTCGAACCTCCACCGGACGTCGCCGGTGGCCGCGTCGAGGGCGTAGAAGCGCTTGTCGTGCGAGCCGACGAGGACGAGCTGCTCCCAGACCGCCGGCGAGCCGTAGACGAAGCTGCCCGTGCCCTGCGACCAGCGCAGCTTGCCGGTGTTGGCGCCGAACGAGTAGACCTTGCCGTCGGTGCCGCCGACGTAGACGCGGTCGTAGGCGACGGCGGGCGTCGAGTAGAAGCGGCCCTGGGTGCCGATCCGGTCCTGGGCCTCCGCGCGCCAGCGGCGCTTGCCGGTGCGGGCGTCGAGCGCGTAGACGTGATGGTCGTAGGAGCCGACGTAGAGGGTGCCGTCGTCGTGGGCGAGCGCGCCCTTCACCTCGCCGTCGGTCTCGTGCGTCCAGACCACCTTGCCGGTGGCGGCGTCGAGGGCGTAGACCGTGCCGCGCCAGTCGCCGACGTAGACGCGGTCGCCGACGACGAGCGGCGACGACTCGCTCGGGCCGAGCCGGAAGCGCCAGCGCACCGTGCCGTCGCGGACGCGCAGCGCGAGCAGCTCGCCGTCGAGGCCGTTCCCGTCGCGATTGCACGGCGGCTTGTTCAGGAAGCTGGCGTAGACGGTGTACTCGGAGAGCGCGGGCGAGGCGGCGGCGCAGCGGCCGGTGCGGTGCGTCCAGGCGACGATCGCCGCGGCGGGACTCGAGCGCGACCAGGCGGCCGTCGTTCGTCTGGAAGAGGAGCTTGCCGTAGCCGAGCACGGGCGGGAACTCGATCAGGCTCTTCGCCTTGTGCGTCCAGACCGCGCGGAAGGGCGGCGCGAGGCCGGCGTCGTCGTCGACGCGCCGCCGCTGCTCCTCGTAGCCGAACATCGGCCAGCGCACCTTGTCGCGCGGCGGCTGGACGACCGGCTCCTCGGCGGTCTCGAACTCGACCGTCGACGAGCCGCGCACGTCCTGCGAGTCCTGCCAGCGCTGGTAGGCGAAGACGCCGCCGACACCGACCGTCAGCAGGACGATCGCGGCGAGCACGACGAGGACGCGCGTGAGGGTGAGAGCTCGAATCATCGACCGCAGGGGGAACAGGGGTGGCTACCGCACGCTAGCGAGGCAGGTGCTGTCCCCGCGTCGCGAGCCGCGGGACGGGCTCTCCGGCGCTCACGCCTTCGGCGCGACGGCGTACAGCCGCGAGAAGCCGTGCAGGAGGAGGCGGAAGGCGTTGCCCGAGACCGGCACGTACTGGCCGTCGGGGAAGGTGTAGACGAGCTTGCCGGTGCGGGCGTCGGCGCCGTAGATGCGGCCTCGGATCGAGGCGAAGTAGACGATGCCGGCGACGATCGTCGGCGCGCCCGAGATGGGGCGGCCGGTCGACACGCGCCAGAGCTCGCGGCCGGTGCGGGCGGAGACGGCACGCAGGTAGCCGTCGTGGGAGCCGAAGTAGACGCGGCCGGCCCAGACGGCGGGCGACGAGTAGACGTAGCGGCCCGTCGTCACGCGCCAGCGCAGCGCTCCGCTCCGCGAGAAGGCGGTCAGCGAGTTGCCGGTCGAGCTGGGCACGTAGATCGAGCCGCCGGCGACCGCGGGGGTGCCGTAGATGCGGCCGTTGACGGAGGCGGTCCAGCGGCGGGCGCCGGTGCGGGCGTCCAGGGCGAGCACCTTGCCGGCGTAGTCGCCGAGGTAGACGGACCCGCCGACCACGGATGCGCTCGAGGTGATCTTCGCGCCGCTGACGTGGCTCCAGCGCAGGCGGCGGCGCTCGAGGTCGAGGGCGTAGACGCGTCCGTTCCACGAGCCGAAGTAGTCGATCCCGTCGCGCACGACCGGCGACGACTCCACCGGCGAGCCGACGGTGTAGTGCCAGCGCAGGCGGCCGTTGCGGCGGTCGAAGATGCGGACGACGCCGTCCATCCCGTGCACGACGAGGTCGGCGCCGGCGACCGCGGGGGACGACGCCATCTTCGAGCGGGTCTCGACGCGCCAGGCGACCTTGCCGGTGCGCATCGAGAGGGCGAAGACGGTGCCGCGGTAGTTCGCCAGGTAGGCCATGCCGTCCGAGACGACGGCGGGGAACTCGAGCAGCGAGCCCATGCCGCGGCTCCAGACGACGCGGAAGGGCGGGCGGATGCGGATGGCGGGCTGCACCTGGGTGCGGCGCGCGGTGACGCCGTACATCGGCCACTGGCGGTCGGGGCGGTAGACGCGAAGGGTGACCTGGCGGCGGTTGAAGGTGACGGGCAGCGTGCGGGTGCGGTAGCCGGGGGCGCTGATCTCGACCGTGCGGGTGGCGCCGCGGCGCAGGTGGAAGCGGGCGGCGCCGACGCGCCCGGTGGCGTCGGTGAGGCGGCCGACGCGGACGAGAGCGCCGCGGATGCGGTTGTTCAGGTCGCCGTCGACGACCACGACGTAGGTGCGGCGCGCGGCGAGCGCGCCCGGGACGACGGAGCGGAAGGCGTCGCGCTCGGCCTGCTCGGCGCCGAAGGGGACGAGCGGGGCGGTCCGCGTCTCGCCGGAGGGGCCGTCGTCGCCGCCGGCGCAGCCGGCGACGAGCATGGCGATGACGACGAGTGGGGCTCGTCTGCGCAAGCGGGCCACGGTAGTGCGTGGTTCGGCGCTTGCCCGGGCGCCTCCTCGTTTCTTCACGCAGTCCTTACGGGACGGGTGGCGGATCAACCGGGGCGGGGAGGCGCCCTTTACATGGACTGTCCATGTAAAGGGCGGGTGCCACCGGCCGGCGAGCGGACGACGCGAGCGGCGGCACGCGCGAGACAGGCGGCTTGCAGGGACCGTCCCCTATGGGGACTGTCCCGATCGTCAAGCCGCGAGCGGCGGCGGCACGGCGAGACGGGTCAGTCCCCGTTCGGGGACAGACCCTGCGCGGACGAGCGGCCGTCGAGGCCGCCGTCAGCGCGTGCCGGCGGCCTTCTCCCACACAGGTGGGACGCCCTCGCGCAGGTAGCGCACCAGCGAGACGAGCGTGGCCCAGGTGACGAGCGCGTAGTAGTACGCCAGGCTCGCGAGCGGCACCGGCAGCCGCAGGCGGCCCGCGAGCGCGAGTCCGAGCCACGCGAGCTGACCCGCGAACGCGAGCGCGTAGACGCCGCCGCGCGGCGCCAGCACCACGCTCGTCACGAGCAGCGCCACGTGCAGGACGCCACTGCCGTACCGAAGCAGCCGGTGCGAGACGAGCTCCGCCAGGTAGAGCGGTGGCACGCCACTCAGCATCCTCCCCTCGACGAGGTGCTGCCACGCCCAGGGGAACATGCGCACCTTGCGGCCGTACTCGTCCTCGAGGTCGGGCGGCGGCTGCTCGAGCGCGACCGCCTCGGGCTCGTAGACGGCGCGACGGCCACGCTTGACCATCGCGTCCGGCAGGCCCAGGTCCTGGCCGAAGCGGTGGGTGACGTAGTCCTCGCGCCGCACCGCGTAGATGGAGCCGTTGCCGCCCGTGATCGAGCCGAGCAGCGACTCGCTGCGCCGGATCCACATCTCGTAGCGCCAGTAGAGGCCCTCCCGGTTCGACCCCCCTGCGACCTGGAGGCGCAGCTGACCGCACACGTAGCCGACGTCGGGATCGGCGAAGTTGCGCACGAGCAGGCGCAGGGCGTCGGGCTCCCAGGTGGCGTTCGCGTCCGTGAAGGCGACGATCGGCGTCGTCGTCTCCGGGACGGCGCGGTTCAGCGCGGCGAGCTTGCCGCCGCGGGGGCAGCGAAGCAGACGGATGCGCGGCTCCTCCGCGGCCGCCGCCTCGACCAGCTCGTCCGTGCGGTCGCCGGAGTCGTCGGAGGCGACGAGCACCGAGAGCTTGTCGGCCGGGTAGTCAAGCGCGAGGAGGTTCTCGAGCCGCCGCTCGATCACGTCCTCCTCGTCATGGGCGGGGACGATCACCGTCACCTCGGGCTCGATCGCCTCCTTGCGCACCGGCCGCGGTCGCACGCGTGCGAGGGCGGCAGCGGCGAGCGGGTAGCCCGCGTGCGTCCAGAGGATGGCGCCGAGGCTGCCCCAGAAGAGTCCCTTGATCAGCACAGCGGGCGGAGGCTACCTCCCGAGCTTGCAACAGACTGTTGCAAGCTCGGATGCGAGGCGTGCCGCGCCGGGCTCCCGTTGTCCGACGACTGCCCGACTGCTGGGACGCCGACCGTCTGCACCTGCCTCGCGTCGGTATCGTCCTCGACCCGGCCCGGCTCTCGACCGAGCGCGCCAGACTCGATCCGCCACCGACTCCCGGCGAGCTGGAGAGAGCTCTTCGCGCTCGCCGAGTCGCCTTCGCCGAGGCCTCCTGGCCCTGAGCTGGTGGCTGTCAGCCACACAGCGGACGGAACGAGGCTGGTCGGCGAGTTCGTGGCTGTCAGCCACTAACGCGGTTCGGCTGCGCGTCGGTATGCCGGGAAGAAGCCGCTCAGGTCGCCTGGGTCACCGCCGAGAGCGCGATAGGCAGCCTCGTCGTGCACGGCCTTGCCGATCGCCATCGCGCACTCGCCCTCCGGGTCGAAGCGGCGCTTGAACTCGTGCAGCGAGTCGCGCCCACCCCCGACGCCGCCGCCGAGGTGGAAGCGGTCGTAGCCGCGTTCCTGCGCCCAGCGGGCTGCCTCGTAGAGCAGCAGCGTGGTCGCGCCGAGCTTGCGGCCCGCCTCGGCCGTGGCGCCGAGGTGGTAGTGCAGCCACGGGGTCGAGGCGAGGCAGACGGCGCTCGCGACCACGTCGCCGTCGAGGGTCGCGTCGAAGCGGACAAGCCCGTCGCCGAGCCCCTCGAGCGCGCGCCAGTAGTCCGCGGCGAAGAAGTAGAACTCGGCGGCACCGGCCCGCCGCATGGTCTCCTCGTAGAGGGGCACGAAACCATCCAGGCCGCCGGCAGCGGCGACCTCGAGGCCGGCGCCCTCGGCCTTGCGCACGGCGTTGCGATGCTTCGAGTGCATGCCGGCAAGCAGGTCTCCGTCGAGACGCCAGCCGATCGTCGGCGCGAGCTCTTCGACCTGAAGAGGAGCGGTGCCGGCATTCGCGTGCAGTGGGTGGAAGCGGACGAAGGTCGTGACGACGCCGCGCTCACGGCACCACTCCTCGTAGGCCGGCCAGAAAGCGGCGGGGTCGCCGCCCGCGGGGCCGCCGTAGCCGTACGGCGTGATCACGTCGCGCGCCTCTACATGGACTGTCCTTGTTAAGGCGGCCTCGTCTGCAGATGGGTCAGTCCCCGCGGGGACAGACCCTGGCTCAGCCGGCGGAGGATCGCGGCGAAGACGGTGCCCTCGTGCTCCAGGAGCAGCGGCTCGCCCGGCTCCAGCACGCAGGCGCTCTCGACGTAGGGACGGCGGTAGTAGGCGTCCGCCAGCCCGAGCTCTGCCAGCAGCCCGTCCCAGTCGCCGGGCCCGACCTCCCTCACTCGGATCCAGGCTCGGGGACGTGTCCCGGGGCCTGGTCCCGGGCGGCCGCCCGCGCGCGCTCGATGTTGAGCGTGTCCTCGATCGGCTGGGGATCCGGCCGGCCGAGCTGCGTGAAGGTCGCCAGCACGATGCGCGCGTCGAGCGCCAGCGACCAGTTGTCCACGTACCAGCGGTCGAGCTCGAAGCGCTCCTCCCACGGGATCTCGTCGCGCCCGTGCACCTGCGCCCAGCCCGTGATGCCAGGCTTCACGACCAGCCGCTGCCGGTCCTCCGGCGCGTAGTTCGCAACCTGCTCGAGCAGGTCCGGGCGCGGGCCGACGATGCTCATCTCGCCACGCAGGACGTTGACGAGCTGCGGCAGCTCGTCGAGGCTCGTGCGCCGCAGGAAGCTGCCGCTGCGCGTGATGCGCGGGTCGTCGGGGATGACGCCGAAGGGATCGTCGGTGAGCTTCAGCTCGCGGCCGAGCTCGACCGCGTCCGGCACCATCGTGCGGAACTTGAGCATCGAGAACGGCTCGCCGTCCTTGCCGGCACGCGCCTGCCGGAAGAGCACGGGCAGCCCCGACTCGACCAGGATCCAGAGCGAGATGCCGGCGTAGACCGGAGCCAGCGCGACCAGACCGACGCCTGCAAGGACGCGGTCGGCGACATCCTTGATCAGGCGGGCGGCGCTCAGCCGAGGAGCTCCCGGTAGAGCGCCTCGTGCTGTTCGGCGGCGGCGTCCCATGTCAGTGCCGCCCGCGCCGCGGCGGTCCCACGGAAGGCAGCGGCGAGCGCGTCGCGGTCGGCCAGCAGCTCGCTGCACGCCGCGGCGAGGGCGGCCGGATCGTCGGGCGCCACCACCCGTCCGGCGCCGTGGTCGCGAATCGCGTCCGGCAGGCCGCCCACGTCCGTGACCACCGCCGGGCGCCCGTGCCCCAGCGCCGTTGCGAGCACCCCGGAGGAGTCGATCTTCCGGTAGGGCAAGACGACAAGCGTACTGCGCTGCATGAGCGGGCCGATCTCCTCCGGGCCGAGGAAGCGGAGCTGCCACTCGATGCGATCCTCGATCCCCAGCTCACCCGCGAGCGCCCGCGCGCGCTCGGCGGCGGCAGGCTCGGCAGCGTCACCCGCGACGACGAGCCGCACGTCCGGCACCCCCTCCGCGATCGCGGGCAGGGCGCGGACGAGGACGTCGAGCCCCTTGTACTCGCGAACGAGCCCGAAGAAGAGCAGCGTTGCGCCCTCGGGCGGCTCGGGCTCGGGCCCGGTCGCCGGGAAGACCGGATGCGGCACGCGAACCAGCCGCTCGGGCTCGACGCCGAGGGCCGACAGCTGCTCGACGGCCCGCTGCGACTGCACGACGACGCGGTCGACCGCTGCAAGCGCCTCCCCCCAGGCGCGGCGGTTGCGCTCCAGTCGTGGCAGCACGTCGTGCGCAGTCAGCACGGTCGGCCGCCGCTGCGCGATCCGCCGCAGCCAGTGGATGTCGTAGCGCGGGATCGCGAGCCACTGCACGTGGACGACGTCGGGCCGCAGCCGCCGGACGCGGCGGAGCAGCCGTAGCACGCTCGGCGCATACTCCGCCCCCTTCAGCAGGAGGCGTGCCCGCGTTCGCGGCGCGCGTCGCACCAGCCGCGACGAGAGCGGCAGGAAGACCTCCTCGCGCCGGTAGCCCTCCGGCGCCGGCACGTCGCCGTACGGAAACGGGGAGGTGAGCAGGGTGACGTCGTGGCCGCGGCGGGCCAGCGCGGAGGCGAGCTCGTGGTCGTAGGGCACCGTGAAGCTCGGCGGGTCGAGAAGGGCGACGCGCACCGCTCAGCCGAGCTTCGAGCCGAGGTACGAGATGACGCCGAGCGCCGGCAGCGGGTCGTCGGCGGCGAAGACGCCGCGCACCTTGTGACGCTGCAGGTACGGCCGCAGGAACGCGCCCGGTGAGAGCTCCCGGCGCCGGGCGAGCGCGAGGGAGACCCAGACGTCCTTCGCGAGGAAACTCCACGAGACCTCGCCCGTGAAGTGCTCCGGGTCCGGCTCGGGGCGCCCGCAGAGGTCGTCGTACGCAATGCGCGCGAGATCGACGTAGCGACTCATGGCGACGCCGGCCCACATGGGGACGCGCGTGTTGACCTCGAGCAGCTTGTAGCCGTCGTCGCGAGCGTCGTAGGCGAACTCGACGTGGCCGAACCCGCGGTAGCCGGCCGACTCCAGCAAGCGGATGCCGAGCTCCCGCACGCGCGGCTCGGGGGCGGTGCGGAACACGGCGCTCGTGCCGAAGCGAATCGGGCCCTGGCGCACCTTCACGCCGGTCACGGTCGCGAGCGTGCGCCCGCTGCGGCCGATGTAGGCGAAGAGCGACCAGATGTGGTCGTGCGCATCGGGGACGAGCTCCTGGACGACGGTGTCGAAGCCACGACTGCGTGCCTCCCGCCACGCGTCCACGAGCGCGTCGAGGGTCGGCGCCTCGATCACCTTCTGCCCGAACGAGCCGGCGAAGTGCTGGCCCTCGACCGGCTTGAGCAGGAAGGGGGGCCGCAGCGCGAGCGCGCGCAGCGTCTTCTCGGAGTCGGCAGCGACCGTGGCGGGTGCGTCGATCTCTGCGCGGGCGGCCTCGTCGGGGAGCGCCTCCTTGCTCCGCAGTCGCGCGGTGACGTCCGGGTCGGGCGGCAGCGGGATCTCGTAGAGCGTCGCGAGCTCGTCCCAGTGACGGAGGACGAACTCGACGTGGTCGTCCCGCTCGGGGAGGAGGATCGGCCGCGGAGACCCGGCGAGCGACCGCAGGACGGCGAGCGCCTCGTCGTCGTCGCGGACGCGATGGACGGCGTCCAGGTAGCGCGAGCGCACGCCGAACTCGTGCTCGTGCATGGAGACACCGGTGACCGGCACGCCGAGCCGCCCGAGGCTGCGGGCAAAGCTGAGCCCGGCCCAGAGCAGGCCCAACACGACCACCGGGCGCTCGGTGGCGGTCCCGGTGACAACCGGCTGCGTTGCCTCGATCGTCATCGGCGAGAGACGGTAGACGACGGCGAGCCAGCTGCCGGGGATTCACAGATCTGGCACAGGGCGGTCACAGACACGTGCGGGTTCCGCCGGTACCGTCCGGGACGGGCGGGTGGTGGAGGACGTCTCCCCAGTGGGAGGGCGGGGTATGGGGTGGCCTGGCTCCGGGGGACGGTGTCCGCGCGGGACAGGTTCGGGAGGCCAGCCGCCTCGGTCGCCGACGCGGGGGTCGGCCGGTCAGCGGCCGACGAGGTCGCCGAAGACCTCACGGACGAGGCTGTCGAAGCTCGACGGCAGGGCGCCGTCCGAACGGGCGAAATCGCGCAGGAAGACGACGTACGCACGCCACTCCTCCCCGCGGTCAGGTTGCTCGGCCGCGTGCTCTGCAACCAGGCGCTCGAGGCGCTCGATCGTGAACGCCCCCGCCGACGATGGGGCAGCGGCACGCCGCGGCGGCTCGGGAGCGCCAACGGGAGCCAGCTCGAGCGGCTGGGGCTCCGGCCCAGCCGCCTGGGCCTGGGCGCGCAGCTCGAGCTCGCGCTCCAGCTCGCGGAGCTGGCTCGCCTGCTGCTCCACCTCGGCACGCCTGCGGGCGAGCCTGGAAGCCTCCGACTCCCGTTCGCGATGGAAGCGCTCGAGCTCCGCCGTCAACCGCTGCTGGACGACCGCGCGCTGCTCCAGCTCGCGGTCGCGCGCGGCCAGCTCGGCCTCTCGGCGCTCGAGAGCCGCAAGACGCTCGGCGACGGTTGCATCGCCGGCGGCGGCGGCCGCTGAGAGCCGCTCGAGCTCGGCGTCCCGCTCCGCCAGGGCGGCCTCGACTGCGGCCGCCCGCTGCTCCCGCTCGTCGAGCTCGCGTTCGCGCGCCTGCGTGTTGGCTCGTGCGGCCTCGAGCTCGAGACGGACAGCGGAGAGCTCCTCCCGCACCCGCTCGATCTCGGCGGAGGCCGCAACGGTGTCGCCGGCCTGGGCCTCTACCGCCCGCTGACGCTCGGCCGCCTCGGCGATGGACGTCGCTGCCTCCTCGCGCACCCTCGCGGCCTCGCTCTCCGCCTCTGCCAGCAAGTCCGCGGCCCGCTCCTCCGCCGCGCGCAGCGCCTCGGCAGCTTCCGCCTGCAGCCGACCGGCGTCGCCACGGCCCGCCGCCAACTCCGCCTCACGCTCCGCGAGCGCCACCCGCTCGGCTTCGAGCTCCTCGCGCCTGCGCTCGAGCTCGGCGCGCGCCGCAGCGACCTCCTGCTCGGCTGCGGACTCCGCCCTGCTCCGCTCCTCGAGCTCCGTCGTCAGGCGCTTCTGCACTCGGAGCGTCGCCGTGAGCTCGCGATTCCGGCGCTCGAGCTCGCCTTCGCGCTCGACGAGCGCGTGCTCGCGCGACGCGAGCTCCTCCTCAACGCCGGCGACGGCAGTCGCACCCGACCGCTCCAGCTCACGTTCCCGCTCGACGAGACGCTGCTCTCGCTCGGCGAGCCGCTCCTCGCGCCCGCCTAGCTCGCGCTCACGCGTCTCGACGTCGAGACGGCTGGCCTGCAGCTCCGCGCGGAGCGCGGCGAGCTCCTCCTTGGCCGACACCGCTTCCCGCGAGGCGACCGCCGCCTGCCCCGTCATCGCCTCCAGCGCCTGCTCCCGGTCGGCGAGGGCGGCCTCGGCAGCCTGGACACTCGTCGCGCGCGCCTCGAGCGCCGCGCTCTCGGCCGCCAGCCGTGCGCGGAGCGCCTCCGCCTCCGTTCGCTCTGCCGCCGCTGCCTGCTCGGCATCCGCGGCGGCCCGCTCGCGCCGGGCGAGCTCGGCCTGCAACGAGCGAATCTGCGCATCGACGCCCTGAACGCTCTCGGACTGGTCGGCAAGGGCGCGCTCGCGCTCGTCGAGCTGCTCGGCACGAGCGTCGAGCTCGCGGGCCCGGGCCACGAGTGCCTCGCGCTCTGTTCCGACGTCCTCCTCCCGGCGGGCCAGCGCGTGCTCCAGCAGCTCGGCCTGCTCACGGCGGCGCGCAAGCAGCTCCTCGGAGCGCTCAAGCTCCGCACGCCGGTCACCCAGCGCCGCCTCGCGCTCGGTCACCGCCCCCTCACGCTCGGCAAGCGCCGTCTCCGTCTCGGCGAGCTCACGCGCCTGCTTCGCTCGCCCGGCGTCCTCGGCCGCGAGTGTCCGCGCGCGCTCGTCGAGGGCGCGCTCGCGGGCGTCGAGCTCGCGCACCCGCCGCTCGAGCTCACCCGTCGTCCGCTCCGCTCGACGCTCGCGATCGCGCAGGTCCACCTCCCGCTCCTCGAGGGCGCGCGCCTGCTCGCGCTCGCGCTCCTCCAGCGCGTGCTGCGCCCCGGCCAGCGACTCGCTCTGCGTCTCGAGGCTCGAGCGTAGGACGCGCAGCTTGTCGCCGGCGTCGTCGACCGCACGCCTGGCCGTGGTGAGCTCACGGTCGCGATCCTCCAGGGCTGCCGCGCGCTCCTCCAGCTCGCGCCGCTGCGCGAGCAGCGTCGCTTCGAGCGCCTCGAGCTCGCGCCTCCGCTCCTCGGCCTCGGCAGCCGAGGCAGCGAGCTCCCGCTCACGCGCGATCACACCCTCACGCCGCGCCGCAAGCTCGGCTTCCGCGTCCGCCCGCACCCGCCCGGCGCTTTCCTCGTGCGCCGACAGCGCCGCTTCGCGCTCGTCGAGACGTGCCCGCTCGGCGGCCAGCGCCGCGCGAGCGTCCTCCAGCTCCTGCTCCCGCTCGCTCAGCTCGCGGGCGCGGGTCTCCGTCTCTGCGCTCAGACGCAGCCTCGCCGCCTCCCGCTGCTGCAGCTCCTGCTCACGCTCGTCCAGCGCCCGTGTGCGCTCCGCGAGAGGCTCTTCGGCGTCGCGCAGACGCTCGGACATGGCAGTCTCGCGCCGGGCCAGCTCGTCCGCGGCCTCTGCGACAGCCCGCTGGGCACGCTCGGCCTCGGCCCTGGCTGCGTCCGCCTGGCCTTCGGCCTCGGCAGCCGCGACCCGCCGCTCCTCGAGGGCCGTGATGGCTGCAGCGAGCTCTCGCTCGCGCTCCTCGAGCTGGCGTGCCCGCTCGCGCTCGGCGCTCTCGGCCTCCTTCCGGCGCTGCGCGAGACCGGCCTCGGCAGCCGCCACACGCTCCTCCGCCGCCTGCACCTCGGCGGCGCGGCGCTCGAGCCCGCGACGCTCCGTGTCCGCCGCCTCTGCCGCGGCGTCGAGCTCGGCGCCGCGGGCCTCGAGTGCCCCGGCTCTCGCCTCGACCCGCTCCGCTTCGGCCCTCACCCGCCGGGTCTCCTTCTCGACGTCGGCAAGTGCCCGTCGCGTCGCGTCGAGCTCCGCGGCCCGGCGCTCGAGCTCGGCACCTCGCTCTGTGAGTGCCATCTCGCGCTCGGCGAGCTCGCGCTCGCCCGCCGTGGCCGCAGCGGCCTGCGCCTCGAGACGCTTCCGCTCGTCAGCGGCCGCCCGTTTCGCAGCCTTCAACTCGTCGCGAAGCGTGCTCGCCTCCTGCCGCGCATCCGCCGTCGCGCGGTCGCGCTCGGCAAGCTCGGCGGCCAGAAGCTCGAGCGACGCGCGCTCCGAGGCCAGCTCGTCCCGCTCGGCGGCGGCCTGCTTGGCGAGGCGGTCGGCGGCAACCCGGGCGGCGTCGGCTTCCGCCGCCGCCTGGACGGAGGATCGCTCCCGGGTCGAGACAGCGAGCTCACGGCGCTCGAGCTCGCGCTGGCGGTTGACGAGGGCTGCCTCTCCATCCCGGCGCTCCTCCTCGCGGGCGGCCAGCTCCCGGCTTCGCTCCTCCGCCGCCGCCTGAGCCTCACGGCGCTTCGCCTCGAGAGCGTCGAGCTGCCGCTCTCGCTCGTCCAGCGCCCGAGCCCGAACCTCGACGTCGGCGAACGCGTCCTCCGCGAGCTTGTCGAGGTTGGCTGCTCTCGCGTCGAGCACCTCGCGCTCGCTCTGCAGCGTGGCGCGGAGCGCCTCGAGCTCCCCGCTCAGCCGCTTCGCCGCCAGCTCGTCCTCGTCGACGCGCCGCCGGCGCGCCTCGAGCTCGCGGTCGATCGTCTCGAGCTCGTGCGCCTGGGCATCCAGGGCAACCAGGCCCTCCTCGCGGCGCTCGAGCTCCTCGCGGCGACGACTGAGGCGCAGGCGCTCCTGCTCGACCTCGCGCTCGCGCTCGTCCAGGTTCGTCTCCTGCTCGGCGCGGCGGGCGAGCCGCTGCTCGAGGGAGACGACGCTCCGCTCGCGCGTCTCGAGCTCGCGCGCGCGGGCGGCGAGCTGCTGCTCGGCTGCCGCGGCCACGGCGGCGGCCTCCGCGCGCTCCTGCTCAGCCGCGGCACGGAGCGTCTCGAGCTCCGTGCGGAGACGGGCGGTCGAGGCCTCACGCGCCTCGAGCTCCTGCTCACGGGCCTCGAGCGCCGCCAGCTCCTCCTCACGACGGTCGAGCTCGTCACGCCGGCGGGCAAGTCGGTCGGCCTGCTCGGCCAGCTGCAGTTCCCGGTCCGCGAGCTCTCCTGCATCGACGCGACGCTCGGCGAGCTCCGCCTCCAGCGCCGCGACTGCGCGCTCACGCTCGGCGAGCTGCTCCGCGTCGAGCCGCCGCTCGACCAGCCGCGCCTCCGCGGCGGCGAGCGCCGCCTCGCGCTCGGCCAGCGCCTCGGCATCGATCGCGCGTGCCGCGAGCTCCGCCTCCGTCGCCGCCAGCGCCCGCTCGCGCTCGGCGAGCCGGTCGCTGTCGAGGCGGCGTTCCTCGAGCTCGGCCTGCGCGGCCGCCAGGACGCGCTCGCGCTCAGCCAGCGCCGCGCTCTCGTGCTCGCGACGCTCCTCGTCGGCGCGCGCCAGCTCCCGCAGGCGCTCGAGCTCCTCCTCGGCTGCGGCAGCGAGTCGTTCGCGCTCAGCGGCTGTAGCCTGCGCCGCCCGGTGACGCTGCTCCTCGGCGACGAGCGCGCGTTCCCGTTCGGCGAGCGCGGCCTCCGCTGCCGCCAGCCGCTGCTGGTGCTCCGTCTGCGCCACCGCGAGCGCTCGCTCGCGCTCGGCGAGCGCCGTCTCGTCCGCGCGACCCTCCTCGAGCGCTGCCTGCGCGCCTGCGACGGCCTGCTCGCGCTCTGCCAACGCAGCCTCTGCTTCCTTCCGCAGCCGCTCCTGCTCCTGCTCGGCGGCGGCCAGAGCGCGCTCACGTCCCGCCAGCCGCTCCTGCTCGCGACGAAGCCGCTCTCGCTCGGCCGCGAGAGCCTCCGCGTCGTCCTCGCCCGGGGTAGGCGCCAGCGCCGCCCGGTCGGCGAGCGCTGCCTCTGCCTCGGCGACGGCTCGCTCCCGCTCGAGGAGCGCCTCCTGGTCCGCCTGCATCCGGGCCAGCTCGGCGACGCCGGCGGCGAGCGAGCGCTCCTGCCCGGCAAGGGAGGCGACGTCCACTCGCTCGCGCTCTAGCTGGGCTCGCTCACGCTCCAGGTCGGCACGGGCGGCGGCGAGGTCGCGCTCACGCTCGGCGAGCTCCACCGCGGCCGCCTCACGCGCCGCGACCCGCTCTTCGGCTGCCGCGACCGCCCGCTCGCGCTCGGCGAGGGCCGCCTGCGCCGAGCGGCCCACATCGGTCTCGGCTGTCTCGAGACGGCGCTCGCGCTCCTCCAGCTCGGCCTGTGCGGCCGCCACGGCCCGCTCGCGCTCGGCCAGCTCCTCGGCGGCTGCGTCGTCGGCCGGCGCCGCCCGCGCTTCTGCGAGCGCGCGCTGGGCCGCCTCGATGTCCTGCTCTCGCTTCTCCAGCGCCCGCTCGCGCGCCTGCAAGCGCCGCGCTCGAGCAGTGTCCGCCTCGCTGCGATTCTCGCCGAGGAGCTGCAGCTCCGTCGCCAGGCGCTCCCTGAGCGCCTCGGCTTCCGCCTGGGCGGCGGCGGCCGCCTCCTCGGTGCGCACGGCGGCTGCCTCGCGCTCTTCCACCTCCGCCAGGCGCGCCGCGAGCGTGTCCCGCTCCTCGTCGAGCACCTGCTCGATGTCGGCGGCCCGCGCGCTGGCGGCCGAGCTGCGGCTGAGCGCCGCCTCACGCCGCTCGAGCTCCTCCTCCTCGTGCCGAAGCGTCCGCGCACGCGGCTCGACGTCGGCCGCGAGCGCGATTCGCTCCTGATCGCGCGCCGCGACCTCCCGCTCGCGCTCTGCCAGGGCCTCCTCCCGCGCAGCCAGCTGCTCCGCCAGCGCCTGCTCGCGCGTCTCGAGCTCGCCGCGCGCGACCTGATCGGCGCGGCGCTGCTCGTCCAGCTCTGCGCGCGCGGCTTCGAGCTCACGCGTCTGCGCCTCGACCCTCGCGAGCTGCTCGGCGAGGAGGCCGGTCGCCACCTCCTCAGCGTCGCGCCGCGCCGCTTCGGCTGCTCGCTCCGCCGCCGCGAGTCGCTCGCGCTCGGCGGCGAGGTCTGCCTGCTCGCGCTCCTGATCCTGCGCCTCGTGCTCGCGAAGCTTGCGTAGCGCCCCGAGCTCCCGCAGCGCCGCGTCGCGCGCCGCCGCTGCCTCCTGTGCTGCCGCGCGCGCCTCGCGCATCTCCCGCGCGGCAGCGTCGACCTCGCGCGCGGCTGCTTCGTTCGCGCCCTGCAGCACGGTAAGGCGCTCGTCCGCGACCGTCTCATCTGCACCGACCTGCTCGATCTCGGCCACGCGGACCTCGAGTGCCTGCTCGCGCCGCTGCAGCTCGGTCGCTCGCGCGGCGAGCTCCCGCTGGACGCGCTCCAGGGTGTGGCCGCGCTCGGCGTTCGCCGACTCGACCTCGGCCTCGCGGCGCTCAATGCGAGCGACGAGCGACGCGAGCTCGCTCGCCAACCGGTCCCGCTCCCCTGCGGCGGCCGTCGCCTCCCGCGACGTCTCGGCCAGCCGGCGCTCGAGGTCGGCACTGCGAGCCTCGAGCTGCGCCACCCGCTCGCCGTGGCCGCCCGGGCGTGCCGGCTGCCCCAGTGCGCGCTCGCGTTCGGTCAGACGGCGCTCCCGCTCGGCCAGCTCCCGCTCCCAGTCCGCTCGCTCGCGAACGGGCGGCTCCTCGGCCGCGGCACCGCCACCTTCCTCCAGCCAGCCGGCCGCAGCACGCACGCGGCCTCCCAGTCCCCGGCGGCGCGGCCGGCGCTCCTCCCCCTCGGTGAAGAACGACACCGGCTTGCCGGTCGCGACGGCGATGCGGCGGAGGTAACGACCGGGATCGGCTGCGCCCGCTTCGAGACGCACGACGGCCTCGCGAGTCAGGCCGATGCGCTCGGCCAGCGCCTCCTCGGACAGACCGCGCTCGCGACGAGCCTGCCGGATCCGCTCGCCGACGGCATCCGGGTGCTCTGTCGTCTCCCTCCCGCGAGCCATCCGGCTCGCCCGAACACTAGAGCACTAGGGCGTCTGCGTAGGCAGTGAGCGTGAGCTCCGCGACACGAGGCCAGGAGAACTCGGTGCGCGCACGCTCCCGACCCGCGGCGCCGAGGCGCTGCCGGAGCTCCGAGTCGCCGAGCAGCCGCTCGAGCGCACTGCGGAGCGCGGCCCGGTCGCCCGGCGGGACGAGCAGCCCCGTCTCGCCGTCGACGACGAGATCGCGCAGTCCGCCGACGGCCGCAGCCACCACCGGCTTGCCATGCGCCATCGCCTCGAGGCAGACGACGCCGAAGCCCTCGCGGTGCGACGGGCAGGCGACGACGGCGGCCCGGGCGAGGCGCACCTGCAGCTCGTCGTTCGGGAGGAACCCGATCGCCTGAGGCACGTGAGCGCGCAGCGGCCCGTCGCCGACGACGATCAGCGGCAACCCGTCCGCTGCGGCGACGAGGTCGAGGACGCCCTTCTCGGGCGAGAGCCGGCCGGCATAGAGGACGTGCGGAGGCTCCTCCTCGCGCCCGGCCTGCGGGGGTACGTCGATGCCGCTCGGGATGATGCGCACGTCGCGGGCCCCGAGCTCGGTCGCGGCCTCTGCCAGGGCGGTAGACGGGCAGATCACGAGGCGGGCGCGACCGAGGATCGCGGCCGCGACCCTGGGCGCGCGGCGGGCGAGCTCGACGTCGGTGCCCCAGAGCTGGACGACGAACGGCCTGCCGGTCAGCGCGGCGACGGCGCCGGACGGGAGCCAGTGCGCGTGGACGAGATCCGCGCCGCGGGCCGCGCGGCGGGCGGCGCCGACGAAGGAGGCGAGCATCGCCGGCAGGAGCAACGCCTTCAGCGGCCGCGCGCGCAGGTTGCCGACCACGCCGGCGCCGTAGGCGATGCCGAAGTGCCGGAAGACGGCGGGCGACACCACCTCGATCTCGACGCCGCGACGACGCAGCTGCTCGACCGCGCTGGCGACGAAGTGCCCGGCCGGATCGCCCGGACGCCGCGGGAACGACGTGGTCAGGACGGCGACTCTCACGCGAGGCCCTCCGTCACAGAGTCGTCACGATCCCGTCACCCACGCGCGCGCTCTCTCCGGTTAGCCTGGCGGCGAGAAGGGGGCGGGTCGGGACCCTGAGTCTGACGCGCGCGTGAAGACCAAGGGCAGCGCGAGCGCCAGCATCGCGAACGCGTAGAAGTAGTAGAACGGGATCGTCAGGTAGAAGGCGTTCGCCGCCAGCGTGCCGGCGAGCGCGGCCGTGAAGCCCCACGCGAGCGGACGCACGCGGAGGGCCAGCGGGTCGCGCACCGCCGCCAGCGCCCGGCCGAGCCTGATCGCAGCGAGCAGGCGCCGGAAGAGCCAGACGAGGAAGGCGCCGAACAGCGCCGCGCCCACCAGCCCGGTCTCGACGAACAGCGCCACGTAGAACGAGTGCGGGCCCCAGTTCGTCTGCCCGGTGACGAACTCGTAGTAGACGGAGAAGTTGTTGAACCCGAGCCCGAAGAACGGGTGCGAGCCGAGCACGTCCGGGATGAAGCCGTAGACGCCGAAGTGCGGCGAGGTGGACGCCGTGTCGGTGCTGAGCCGGGCCCGCAGCACCGTGCCGAAGAAGTCGGTTCGCTGTGCGACCACCGCGAGCAGCGAGGCGAACACGAGCGCGACCGGCACGAGGAAGCGCGCGGAGAGGAAGAGCCGCCGGTACGGGATCGCGAGCACGAGCATCCCGACCGCGAGCCCGAGCACGCCGCTGCGCGACAGCGTCGCCAGCGCCATCACCAGCCCGAACGAGAGCCCGACGGCGAGCGGCAGCCGCAGCCGGTGGCCGCGCTCGAGGCGCAGGTAGACCGGCGTCAGCACGAGCAGCGGCACGATCAGCATCACGCCGAGGTGGTTCGGATCGCCGGTGAGCGCGTTCGGGCGGAAGACGTCTTGCCCCTCGACTGCCCCGAAGATGTTGATCGAGCTTGCCCCGCCCGTCAGCGGCGACAGCACCGTGGCGTCCAGATCGCCGCCACGCTCGGCGTACAGCAGCTGCAGCACCCCGTAGAGGGCGTTCGCTCCCATGCCGAGGCAGAGCGCCGCGAGCGCCTGCCAGTAGGCGCTCCGTCCGCGCGCGGCCAGGTAGGCGAGGCCGGCGACGAGGAAGGCGTAGTGGATGGCGAACTTGACCGTGCCCTTGAAGAACTGGGCGAGCGCCTGGCCGGTCTCGAGGTTGAAGAAGCCGACGAGCTGGACGCCGATGAGGGCCAGCCCGAAGGCAGCGGCGACGAGCACGGTCCGCGGCACCCGCAGGGGCGGCGCGCCTCGCTCCAGCCACGACCAGGCGAGCGCGAGCAGGAAGAGGCCGGAGACGACGTCGGACAGGTTGACCGTGCCCGCGAGCTCCCAGTGGAGCTTCTCCCAAGTGATCACGAACAGGGTGGCGAGGAAGAGCCAGCCCGCGACCCGCTCGATCGGCGACACCAGCGTCAGCGCTTCCGGCCAGCGCCGTCCGACCGGCTGCGCGACCGACGTCATGCCACCCTCCGCAGCAGGTCGGCGAGCTCCTCGACGCGCGCACGACGCGAGAGCCGGTCCCGCCACTCCTCGGGCAGAGGCGTGCCGTTCAGCGAGCCGCCGCGGTGGGCGGCGTCCAGGCGGACGAGCGCGTCGCGCATCCCGTCGACGTCGTCGGGGGCGACCACGACCGCGGCTCCCGTCTGGCGGAGCAGCTCGGCTGCGGCGCCGTCGGGCGGCACCACTGCCAGGATCGGGCGCTCGGCCGCCAGGTACTCGAAGACCTTGCCGGAGAGAACGCCGCGGCCGCGGCCGCCCGCCTCCGGGATCAGCAGAAGCAGCGCCTCCGAGTCGCGCTGCAGCTCGAGCGAGCGCCGGCGCGGCACGTAGGGGTGGAGCTCGATCCGGTCGGCGACGCCGCGCCGCTCGGCCCACTCTCGGTCGGCCGCGCGGAAGCCGCCGACGAACCGGACGACGGCGTCGACCTCGGAGCGCGCCAGCGCCTCCAGGAACGGCTTCGGATCGCGCTTGCCGAAGAAGCTGCCCGTGTGGGTGATGCGCAGCCGCTCGCCGCGCCGGTACTCGAGCCCTGCGAAGTCCTCGAAGTCGCAGCCGTTCGAGATCGTCAGCACGGGGCCGCGAGCGTCCAGGGCCCGCGCCTCGTCTGCGATCGCGTCGGAGACCGCCACGACCGCGTCTGCCTGACGGGAGACCAGCCTGCCGAGCATCCCCTCGGTGCGCTCCTTCAGCCGTACGGCGGCGCTCTCGGCGCGGCGGTGCGGGTGGGCTACGAGCGAGTCGCGCAGGTCGGCGACCCAGCGCACGCCGGTCGCCCGCTTCGCGGCGGCGCCGACCAGGTGCACCGATCCCGGCGGCGAGGTGGTCAGCACCACGTCGATTCCCTCCCGCCGGATCACCCGCAGCGCGGCCGGGATGGCGGTCGCGTTCCAGAGCACGCTGGCGTCGGGGACGAGCACGCGGCGAAACGCCAGCGTCCCTTGCCGCGCGATCCGCTCGAGCCCGCCGGTGCCGTGCAGCTCCTCGGAGGGTCGGCGCGCCCGCGGCCCGACATAGGGAACGCGGTGGACCCATGCCTGTGAGGGCACCTCGAGCTCCTCGTCGCGGTGCACCCACTTGGGATCGGACGGCGCGAGCACGTGCGTCTCGATCCCGAGCGCCGGCAGATACGTGGCGAACTTGAGCGGACGCTGGACGCCGCCGCCTCCTGCCGGCGGGAAGTACATGGTCACGAGCAGGACGCGCACGGCTAGACGCGGTAGAGCGTGTACCGCTCGTCCTGGTAGACGGGCAGCCTCGCCACCCGCGTGCGGAAACGGCGGGAGTCGACCACGATCCAGTCCGCCCCGTAGCGGCGCGGGATCGCGAGGTCGCCGCTCTTGAGGAAGAGGCCCGCATCGCGGCGGCGGTCGTAGGGGCGGTTGTCGTCGGTGTCGGCCACGTGCGCCGGCGGTGCCGAGGCCACGTAGACCGGGAGGTAGGCGGCGATCCGGTAGCTCGTCTCGGTGTCGGAGAAGACGATGTCGCCGTCGCGCGTGGCGTCACGCAGCGCCTGCAGCAGTCCCGGCGTCAGCTCGTGCGAGCGGTCGCGGGGCCGGGCCTCCCAGTCGAGCGCGGAGTCGACGCCGATCGGGAGCACGAAGAGTGCCGCCGCGAGCGCGGCCAGCCGCGGGCCCCGCTCGCGCAGACCCGGCCAGCGGACGACCGCGGCGACCGAGAACGCGACGGCGCCGCCGAGCACCGCGAGCCAGGTGACGACCGCGGGGCCGCCGTCCTGGAGGCGGTAGCCGAAATCGCCCGGGAAGGCCACCTGTAAGCCGACCCCTGCCGCCAGGGCGATCGGCAGCAGCGCCAGCCGGAAGATGCTCGCGAGCACGAGCAGGCCGCCCGCGAACGCGAAGGCGAAGGGCAGGAAGCCGGCCGCGCGCCGCGCCTGCGAGATCGAGACGAGATCGGCGAAGGCGGGAAAGAGCGCCGAGGTCAGCGTCACGGCGAGCACCGCGAGCGAGCCGCCGAGCACGAACGCCGACCACCGGCGCAGCGGCGCCAGCGCGGCGAGCGGGACAAGCGCGAGCGCGGCGACGGCGATCGCGCCGCCGCGCCCGAAGACCTCCGGCGCGAGCCGGTAGCTCGCCTCCGAGAAGACGTCGAGCTGGCCCGGGTACTGCAGGATCGCCCGCTCGACCTCGAAGCCGTCCGGCTTGTGCGAGGCGGTCTTCTCGATCACGGGCAGCAGCGCCGCCGAGACGGCCGCGGTCGGCAGCACGAGCGCCGCGAGCCCGACGGCGGCAGGCACGACCTCGCCTCGCGCCATCAGCCCGCGCGCGAGCAGGTAGCCGGCGAGCGGCACGCACAGGAAGACGGCATAGGTGGGATGCACGAGCGCAATCCCGAGCGCGGCCGCAGCGAGCGCGGGCAGGAAGCGCCAGGCGCGCTCGTGGACGTACGCGAAGAAGAGCGCGAGCGCCGCCGGCACGAGGAGCTGGCGGCTGGCGGTGGCGGGCAGGGCGAGCGCGTTGTAGGCCCCGCCGGAGCCGGGCGCGAGCGCGATCAGGCCGACCTGGGCGGCGACGACGGCGGCGGCGGCGGCCCGGGAGCGGAAGAGCGCGTGCCCGGCCTCGTAGGCGACGAGCACGGCGATCGGCGCCAGGATGCTGGCCTCGTGGCGGACGACCAGCGCCGGGTCGACGCCGGCGACATGCGCGATCAGGGCGAGGAAGCCGTGCCACAGCGGAAAGGCGTAGCCGGGATGGAGACCGCCGTCGGCGAACTCGTTGACGGCGTCGAGCGTCAGCCCGTCGAAGGCATCCAGCTTGCGGGCGCGGGCGAGGTGGAAGAGCGCGTCGCCGCCGAGCGTCGGCGCGACCTGCCAGAGCGCGATGCCGAACGCCACGCCGCCGGCGGCCAGCAGCAGCGTCTGCCAGCGCGGCTCGACCGCCGTCCCGCGTAGCGCGAACGGGAGCGCGAGCAGCCCGATCCCGCCGTAGACCCAGAGCGCGAGCTCGATCGACCCCTGCGTGAGGAACACCGCCGACATGGCCACGAACACGCCGCCGAGGGAGAGCGGCAGTGCCGCCGAGATCCCCCGCAACGACAGCGCCCGGGCGACCAGGTAGCCGGGCAGGAGCAGGCAGCCGGTGGCGAGCGCGAGCCGCAGCCAGAGCCCGGCGCCCTCGGCGGGCAGCAGCCGCGCGAGCAGCAGCGCCGGCACGATGGCGAGCGGCACCAGGATTGACCACGCGACGAGCGGCCGCGCCAGCGCGACACCGCTGCGTGGGGCGACGCCGCCGACGCTCGTCACGACTCCACCCCCGCGAGCCGGCCGACGGGCTCCGAGCCGAGCCAGCGGGCAGCGTCGCGATACGAGCGGCCGCGCTCGCCGCGAAAGAGCAGCCCGCGCAGCACGAGCGACAGCCGCAGCAGCTTGCGCGCCCGCTCGGCCGCGCGCAGCCCGTGATGCTTGGCGAAGAAGCGCAGATGGCCGCGCACCTGCTCGCGGAAGAGGCGGCCGCCATGCGAGGCGCCCAGCACGTGGACGGCCTCGGCGCCCGGGAAGAAGCGCACCGTCCAGCCCGCCTGCCAGAAGCGGTAGCACCAGTCGGTCTCCTCGCTGAAGAGGAAGTAGCCCTCGTCGAGGGGGCCGACGGCGTCGGCGGCGGCGCGGCGGACGAGCATGCACGAGCCCATCACGAACTCCGCCTCCCGCTCCTCGTCGTGGTCGAACCCGCCGGCGTAGAAGGCGTTGAGGAGCCGCGAGCGGGGCGCGAGCTTGCGCAGGAAGAGGTACTCGGTCGCGAGCCGCCAAAGCGTCGGAAAGCCGCGCACGGAGCGCTGCAGCCGCCCGTCCGGATAGCGCAGCCGCGGCCCAACGAGCGCCGCCTCCGGGTGCTCCTCCCCGTGCTCGACGAGCGCGTCGACGGCGCCGTCGCTCATCCAGGCGTCGGCGTTCAGGATCAGGACCCAGTCGCCCGAGACGTCGCGCAGCCCCCGGTTCCAGCCGGCGGCCAGCCCGAGGTTCTCCTGCTCGACGAGGCGCACGCCGGGGAACCGCTCCCGCACGTGCTCGACGGTGCCGTCGGTGGAGCCGTGGTCGACGACGACCGTCTCGAGCCCGCGAACGGAGTCGAGGCACTGCTCGATGTGAGGGAGCGCGTTGTAGGTCACGACCACGACGGAGAGGGCACGCGGCGGCTGCACGGGCGAAGACCGAGGTTAGCCTGGGCTGCGGCCCGGGGTCCGCCGCAGCGAGGGCCGCTCGGAGCCGCGGGCGCCCTCCCAGAGCAGGATCCCGAGCCCCGGCAGCGCCAGCACGACGGTGACGAGGAAGAAGAGGAAGCCGGCCGCGAACGCCTGGCTGGCACCGACTCCGAGCGTGCCCAGGAAGCTGACGAAGAAGGCCTCCCGTACGGCCAGGCCGTTGATCGTGAACGGGAAGAGCAGCACGAAGAAGAGCACCGGCCCCATGACGAAGAACGGCCGCCAGTTGAGGTCGATGTCGACCGCGAGCGCGACGAGCCAGATCGGCAGGATGCGCACCGCCTGGACCGCGAGCGTGGCGAGTGCCAGGCCGGCGAGCAGCAGGCCGTGGTTGCGGTAGGCGTGGACGCCCTCGTAGACCGCACGCAGCGGTCGCTCGACGCGCAGCCGGCGCGCGAGTGGCCGGAGCCAGCGGAGCGCACCGCGGACGCGCGCCGAGAAGGCGACGAAGCCGAGCACCACGGTGCCTGCCACGAAGACGAGCTCGAGCCAGAGGTACGCGCCGATGTCGTAGCGGCCGAGCGCGAGCAGGAAGCCGAAGGCGGCCAGCACAACCGTGGCGACGCCGCCGATGGCGCGGTCGAGCAGCACGCTGCCCGTGATCAGGCCGGTGTTGCCCGGGTGGCGGCGGGCGGTCTCGTAGACGCGCACGGCGTCGCCGCCGAGGGAGGTCGGTAGCACCTGGTTGGCGCTGTAGGCGACGAAGTAGGTCCGCGTCAGCCAGGCGAGCGACTCGGGGATGCGCCGTGCAGCGAGCAGGAGCTGCCAGCGCCAGGCCATCGGCACCGTGGTCGCGATCATGATCGCGGCGGCGAGGGCGAACAGGCCGAGGTCGGCGCCGCCGAGCACGTCGAGCGTCGTGCCGACGTCGACCTTCCAGGCCAGATAGGCGAGCGCCGCCGCCGTGACCAGCAGCGTCAGCGACAGTCGCAGCGGCCGGCTCACGGGGCGAGCGACTCGTGCACGCGGCGGAGCGCGGCGATCGCATCGCCGATGTCGTCCTCCGAGTGCGCCGGCGAGAGCGGCAGCGAGAGCACCTCGCTCCCGGCCTTCTCCGCCACCGGCAGCGGCTCCTGCACGCTGCCGCGGTAGGCCGTCAGCTGGTGGACAGGCAGGAAGTGGATGCTCGAGCCGATGTTCTCGTCGGCGAGCAGCCGCTGGTAGTCGTCGCGCGTGCCGCCCGCCTGCTCGGGGTCGATGCGCACGACGTAAAGGTGCATGGCGTGGTCGTCACGCGCGTCACGGGCGAGCGGCTCGATGCCGGCGAGCTCTGCCACGGCGGCGTCGTAGAGCTCGAACTGGAGGCGGCGGGCGGCGCGGTGGCGCTCGAGCTTGTCGAGCTGCACGAGCGCGATCGAGGCGAGCACGTCGGAGAGGTTCGCCTTGTAGCCGGGGACGGCGATGTCGTAGAGGGAGCCGTGGCCGCGGCGCATGACGCGCAACCGGTCGACGGCCTCGGCGACGTCGGCGCGGGTGGTCGCGATCAGGCCGCCCTCGCCGGCGGCGATGTTCTTGGTGGCGTAGAGCGAGTAGCAGGTGACGTCGGCCACCGACCCGACCGGGCGACCGCGGTAGCGCGCCTCGGCGCTGTGGGCGGCGTCCTCCACGACGGGAAGGCCGAGCGCGGCGAAGGCATCGAGGTCGGCCGGCTGACCGGCGAGGTCGACCGGCAGGATCGCCCGTGTCCGCGGCGTGATGCGGCGAGCGGCGTCCTCGGGGTCGAGGTTGAGGTCTCCGTCCCGCACGTCGGCGAAAACCGGCCTCGCGCCGCAATGGACGATCACGTTGGCGGTCGCCGGCCAGGTGATGGGGGTGGTGACCACCTCGTCGCCGGGGCCGACGCCGAGCGCGAGCAGCGAGAGATGCATGGCGGCGGTGCCGGAGCTGACTGCCAGGACGTGCGGGGCGCCGCAGAGCTCGGCGAAGCGGCGCTCGAGCTCGGCCACCCGCGGGCCGGTGGTCAGCCAGCCCGAGCGGATCGTCTCGGCGACGGCCTCGACCTCCTCCTCGCCGACGGCAGGTGGCTGGAAGCCGAGAAAGGTGTCCCGGCGGCTCTCGGTGGCGCGCTGCACGGCCCTGAGCGTACTCCGGGGCAGCCGCCTCGACGGGCGCTGCGCCCGCAGGAGCTGACCCCGGAGGGTACTGGCCCGGTTCGCTGCCCTCTCAGCCGGCGACGGCGCGAGCCTCGACACGGAAGCGCAGGAGCGCTGCCGCGCGGTCGGCAGCCGCCAGCGCCGCACCGGCGTTGTCGCCGGCGGCGATGACGGCGCCCGCGCGGTCGGACCCCCGCCGGAACCGCTCGAGGACGTGGCCGGGCGCGCGGTAGATCCGCACCTCCTGGACACCGGCGAGGGCCTCGGCCTCGCCGACGCCGTCCACCGCGGCCAGCGTCCCCTCGGGCGCAACCAGGAAGCGCACGCACGCTCCGCCGGCGCGCGCCCCGGGACGCAGCGACTCGGCCTCGACGGGTACCCCGAGCGCGGCGTCGAGCGCGAGCCCGTTCAGGTCGACGCCGAGCGCGGCGGCGCAGAGCTCGGCATCGTGGCCACCGCCGAGCCGCGCGGCCACCTCGATCACGCGCGGGCCGTCGGCGCCCAGTCGCACCTGCGTGTAGGAGGGCCCGTGCTCGATGCCGAGCGCGCGCACGGCCGCTTCAGCCGCCTCTGCCGCCTCGGCGGCGCCGCGCGCAGCCGGCCAGACGTGCGCGAGCGCCACCCCGAAGGCCGGCGGCTCGGCGACGTGCCGGTCGGTGACCGTGAGCGCCGTGAACGTGCCGCCCGCGGAGAAGCCGTTGACGGTCAGCTCAGGCCCGTCGACGAGCTCCTCGAGCAGGCACGCGCCCACGCGCGACTCCGCCCGCGCCCTGGCGACCGCATCCGCGAGCTCGCCGGGCTCGCGCACGAGCGACAGGCCGCGCTGCCCCTGCCGGTCGGGCGGTTTGACGACGCAGGGGAAGCCGGGGGCCTCCTCGCCGTCCCGGGCAACCACCCAGCGCGGCTGCGGGACGCCTGCCTCCGCGAGTCGCTTGCGCTGGCGCGCCTTGACGGTGACGACCGCGGCCGTCTCCGGGGAGATCGGATGGGACAGCGCCAGCCGCTCCGCCACCCTGGCTGCGACCGCGACCGGCCAGTCGATCCCCGGCGCTATGAGACCGTCGACGCGCTCGGCCTCGGCGAGACGCGCGATCCCCTGCTCGTCCTCGGCCGAGATGATCGCCCGGCGGTCGGCGTGGGCGAAGCCGGGCGCGCCGGGATCCCGGTCGGCGGCGATCACGAACAGGTCGCGCTCGCGGGCGCGCCGCAGCAGGCCGATCTGGGCCGGTCCGGCGCCTAGGACGAGAAGACGCGGGCGCGTTCCGGCGTCGCCGCTCTCCACCACGCCTCGTTCTCGCGGTACCAGGCGACGGTCTGCTCGAGACCGGTCTCGAAGGAGGTACGCGCGCGCCAGCCGAGCAGCCGTGCCGCCTTGTCGGTCGAGCCGATGTGGCGGTCAACCTGGCCGGGCCGCTCGTCCACGTGCTCCTTCAGCGACGCGGGCTTGCCGAGCGCGCTCAGCACGGCGTCCGCGATGTCCGAGACGGAGAGGTCGACGCCGGTGGCGATGTTGAAGACCTCGCCCGCGACAGCGTCGATGTCGGCCGCGATGATCGCCTCGATCGCCTCGGCGTCGTCGTCGACGTAGAGCCAGTCGCGCGACGCGCTGCCGTCGCCGTGGATGGTCAGCGGCTCGTCGTCGAGCGCCTGGGTGATGAAGCGCGGGATGACCTTCTCGGGATGCTGGCGCGGCCCGTAGTTGTTGAAGGGCCGCACGACCACGATCGGCAGCTCGTAGGTGACCCAGTACGAGTAGGCGAGCCGGTCGGCGCCGGCCTTGGTGGCGGCGTAGGGGCTGCGCGGGTTGAGCGGGTGCTCCTCGTCCATCGGGTCGGACTCGGCGGTGCCGTACACCTCACTCGACGAGATCAGGATGAAGCGCTCGACGGGGTTCGCGCGGATGGCGTCGAGCAGGACGCGCGTGCCCTCGACGTTGGTGCCGACGAACTCGCCGCCACCCTCCTCGATCGACTTCTCGACGTGCGACTCGGCGGCGGCGTTGACGATCACGTCCACCTCGGCGACCACGTCCCGCACGAGCTCCTCGTCGCGGATGTCGCCGTGGACAAAGGCGAGGCGCGGATGCGAGAGCACGTCGGCGAGGTTGTCGATGTTGCCCGCGTACGTCAGCGCGTCGAGCGAGACGACCTCGTAGGGCGTCGCCGCCAGCAGGTGACGGATGAAGTTGGACGGGATGAACCCGGCGCCGCCGGTGACGAGGACGCGTTTAGTCGAGCGCATAGAAGACGTGCTTCCCACGGCGGCCGAACCTTAGTCGCTCGCTCGCCGCTCGCGGCGCCGCTGTCGCGTCGCCGGGCTCGCTCTCACGGGGGAAACGCCGGTCTCCCCCGTGGGCCCCCTCGTCGGTCAGACGCGCCCGGGTCGCGGGGTGCCTGCGGGCGGCGGAGCCGCCCTCCGGCGACGCGAGGGAGCGGACTCCCTCGCGCTCCCTCCGGTGAGCCGTTTCGGCCGAGGACCGAAACGGCGGCGGGGTCGCGTGCTCTCCGAGGGCCGCTATGGGGAACCTGGACGGTTCCCCTCGCCCCCTCCCTGCTCGCCGGGTAGAGCGTGGTTCCTGAGCGAGAACGTAGGCGCGAGCCAGCAGAGCAGCACCTGACCAGCGCCCCAGCCGTTCAGGCGTGAGCGAGCATGCCCCGCGCCCAAGAGGGCGCGCGGCACGCAAGCGTGCCGACCAGGGCGCCGCCCTCATCGGCGAAGCCGGGCTCCGCCCGGCGGGAGCCACCGCGCGCGAAGGCGCGTCTGACTAGGGCCTCAGCCGTTCAAGGTGGAAGCGAGCCATGCCCCGCGCCCGCAGGGCGCGCGGCACGGCAAGCGCGACGACCAGGATGACGCAGTCTCGGCGGAGCCGGGCTCCGCCCGGCGCAGCCAAGGCGCGCGAAGGCGCGTCTGACTCGTGCGGCACCACGGTGACCCGGCGAGCGGGAGGGGGGAGCTCGAGGGGGGAACACGCCGTTCCCCACTCGAAGAGAGCGGCGGCACGACGCCGAAGGCGTCCTGCCGCCGCGGTCTACAGCTCGTCAGCCACGATGTACAGGGGCCTCCCCTCGACGTCGCGCTGGATGCGGCTGAGGTACTCGCCCACGAGGGCCAGCACGAAGCCCTGCGTGCCGAGGACGTAGAGGGCGAGCACACCCAGGAGGAGCGGTCCTGGGAAGTCGGACTCGCCGATCCAGTAGCCGACCGCGTAGACGGCGAGCGCGGTCGCGACGATCGAGCAGACGACGCCGAGCGCGATGCCGATCCACTGGATGGGCTGCGGCCAGAAGCCGGCCAGCACGTGGAGCGCCAGTCGCACGAGCCGGAGCGGCGAATAGCGGGAGGCGCCGTCGCGCGCGACGTGGTCGACGTCGACCTCAACGACGGTCGCACCGCTGGCCAGCACCAGCGCCTTGGTGAACTTCTGGCGGCCGATGGCGCCGAAGAGGGGCTCGAGCACCTCCCGCCGGTAGGCGTTGAAGGCGCAGCCGTAGTCGGAGATGGCGACGCCAGTGAAGCGTCGCAGCATCCCGTTGACGAGCCGCGACGGCAGCGTCCGGGCGGCGCTGTCCGCCCGGCCGGCGCGGCGGCCGCTGGCCACGTCATGGCCGGCGCGCACGGCTTCGACCAGCCGCGGGATCTCCTCGGGCGGGTTCTGGAGGTCGCCGTCCATGGTGACGACGATCGCGCCGCGCGCCCGCACCATGCCGGCGTGCATCGCCGGATGCTGCCCGGCGTTTCGCCGAAAGCGCACGCCGCGAACCCGCTCGTCGGCCGCGTGCAGCCGCTCGACCGTCGCCCAGGTCCCGTCGGACGAGCCGTCGTCGACGAGCACCAGCTCCCACGCGAGCCCGCCCTGGTCGAGCGTCGCCGCGACCCGCCGGTGGAGCTCGGCGACGGTCTCGCCCTCGTTGTAGAGGGTGACGACCACCGACACCTCCGGCCCGCCGGCCACGGCCGCCGCCGGGGGCTCGGGGGCGATGCGGATCTCGGCCATCAGCAGGGGAAACGTACAAGAGCGACCCCGTTGGGGGCGACCACCGCCGCCCGTCTGCGAGAATCGAGGCAACGTGGGGTCTTCCCCCGATCCGATCGAGGAGCTTCGCCTCGACCGCCTGCACGGCGGCAGCTGGCTGGCCCGGCGAACGGTCGAGACGCTCGTGCAGGAGGCCGCCTCGCCCGCACACTCGGCCGAGGAGCTGCTCGAGCACTTGCTGGGAGTCGCCCGCAGGCTCGCACGGGCCCGGCCGGATGCAGGCTCCGTGACGGCCGCCGCCGGGCGGCTGCTGGCAGCGGCGAGCCGGAATTGGAACCTGTCGTCCAGCGAGCTGCGACGCCTCGTGCTCGAGGAGGCCCGCGGCCTGCTCGATGCCCGCGACCGCGCCGCCGGCGTGATCGCCATCCAGCTGCGCGAGCGGCTCGAGGACTCGGTCGTCTTGACCCACTCGGCGTCGGCGACCGTGCGCGAGGCTGTTCTGCACACGCCGCCCGCCCGGCTGCTCTGCACCGTCTCGGGCGAGCACGAGGAGGGGCGGGCGTTTGCCAACGAGCTGCGCGGCGAGGGCCTGGAGGTCGAGCTGGTCGAGGACGACGACGCTCCGCGGGTGGCGCGTGGCGTCCGGCTCGTGCTGGTCGGCGCCGACACCGTCTATCGCGACGGCACGCTTGCGAACCGGCGCGGCACGCGTGCCCTCGCCGCCTCCGCCGCCGGTGCGCGCACTCCAGTGGTGGTCGCGGCCGAGTTGATCAAGCTGGCGCCGTTCGACGCGCCGGCCGAGCCGGCCGACCCGACGCGTAGCGACCTGACGCCTGCCGCGCTCCTGACCGAGATCGTCACGGAGGACGGCGCCTTCCCGCCGGAGGAGATCGCCGCGCTCGTCGACCGGACGCCGTTCCTGCGCGAGGGCTACGAGCTCATCGGGGCGAGTGGCTCCGTGCCGGCCGCCCCCCGGGCACCCGACCGCTAGGCCGCGTCAGCAGTTGCTGACTCGCGGCTGAGACGAGGACTCACGCGTCCTCGCGACAGCCCTCGAGCAGCCGGTGCCCCCAGCCGCTCGGGTCTTCACGAAGCCCCATGGCGGCGACCACGTTGATGAGCATGCCCTTCGCGAAGAACGCGGAGACGGCCGCCTGGCCGGCACCCGAGGCGCGCTCGACGAACTCGACCAGCGCCCCGTAGCTCTGGCGAGCCTCGGCTCGCACGTCCTCGTCGTCGCAGGCGGCGTACAGGTGCAGCTGCAGCATCAGCCGGCGCGGGTCGTCGGAGAGGAGCCCGAAGTAGGCGGCGCCCATCGCGGCGAGCGCGTCGTCTCCGTGCTTGCCGGCTGCCGCCTCCGTCATCGCGTCGAGCGTCTCCTCCATGCAGCTCCGGCACGTGGCCACGAACAGCTCCTTCTTGGTGCCGAAGAGCCGGAACACGTACGGCTGCGAGATGCCCGCACGGCGGGCGATGTCCTCCGTCGAGGTGCCGTGCAGACCCCGGAAGGCGAACTCGTAGCGGGCGGCGTCGAGGATCTCCGCGCGGCGCTCCTCGGCCGTATGCCGCTCACGGGGCGTGACGGTGGCCATCTGCGTTGTAAGTTATGACTTACTTACACGGGTGTCAAGCGCTGACACGAGACTCGCTGCGTGAGGGTCGCCTCGGCCTCGCCGACGAAGCGGCGCAGGATCTCGACGGGAAGCAGCCGTCCCGGTTCGCAGAGCGGCGTCCTCATCAGGCCGGCACCTCCGGGCGGGAGCGGTACCAGGCGATCGTCCGCGCGAGCCCGTCGTCGAGCTCGACCTGCGCCTCGAAGCCGAGCAGCTCGCGAGCCTTCTCGATGTTGGGGATGCGGATCTCGACGTCCGCGTAGTGCAGCGGCTGGAACACGATGGCGCCGGGCGCCTCGCTGAGCCGCTTGATGCGCTGGGCGAGGTCGTAGATCGTCACCGTCGACCGCGCGTTGCCGACGTTGAAGCTCTGGCCGACCGCAGCGGGATGCTCGAGGCAGAGCAGGACCGCCTCGACCATGTCGTCGACGTAGCACCAGGCGCGGATCTGCGACCCGTCGCCGTGGATGGTCAGGTCACGACCGGCGAGCGCGCCCTCGATGAACGCACGGATGGCGCCACCGCCCACCTGGCCGGGCCCGTAGACGTTGAAGGGGCGAACGGTGACCGTCGGCAGGCCGAGCTCGTCGTGGTAGGCGTGCGCCATGTGCTCGCCCGCGAGCTTCGAGACCGCATAGGTCCAGCGCGCCTCGCCGACCGAGCCGATCGTCGTGACGTGGCCCTCACGGGCGTGGATCGCGTGCGTGCCGAACACCTCGCTCGTGGAGAACTCGACCAGGCGCTCCAGGCTGTCGGAGGTGGCGAGCGCCGCCTCGAGCACGTTGTAGGTGCCGATCATGTTGACGCGCATCGTCCGCACCGGGCTCTCGCGCACGGTGTCGACGCCTGCGATCGCGGCGCAGTGGACGATGTGCGTCGCGCCCGCGGCGAGCTCGCGCACGCGATCGGCGTCGAGCACGTCCGCCTCGTGGAAGTGGAAGTTGGGATGCGCGGCCAGGTCGGTACCTGCGCGTACGTCGCGATGGAGGTTGTCCACGGCGACGACCTCGTTCGCATCGACGAGGCGGGTGGCGAGCGTGGTGCCGATGAACCCGGCCCCGCCCGTGATCAGGATGCGCTTGCCCTGCAGCACAACGGCGAGTCTAGGCAGTGATGCTTGTCGTCACTGCTGGGTCTGTCCCACGCGGAGGCCGTTCCCCGCGGGCGACTGGCCCGTCAGGCCGTCCGGCAGACCACATCTCACACCTCGCCAGCCTCCGCCTCTACAGCCAGGACACGGTCACGGCCTCCGAAAGGGCCGGAGCCCCTCACCCTCGACGATCAGCGCCGTCAGGCCCGGCTCACTACGGGTCTCGTGCTCCTCGCCCTGCTCCCAGAAGACCGCCTCGCCGGCGGTGATCGCGACGAAAGCGCCGTCGTCCCCGCTCACCTCGCCGGCACCTTCGAGGACGGCGAGGAGCTGCGAGTCGGTCGCCGGATGGCGTGCGATCCGGCCGCCCGGTGCGACCCGAAAGACGGCCGCCTGCCACGGCGATCCGAGCGACCGCGGCACCGTCAGCGGAGCGACGGTGACGCGCTGCAGCATCTCCTCCTCGCCGCGGGGAACGAAGGCGTCGTCGAGCCCGAAGCTCAGGCGTTCCACGGGAGCAGTGTCCCCTATCGTGGTGTCATGCGTGCTCTGGTGGCGGCTCTCCTGCTTGCGCTCGCCGCGGCCGGCTGCGGCGCCGAGACGGCGGTGGAGGATGAGTCGACGACCTCGCCGCTCGCCGATACCAGCCTCGTCATCCGGGTCTGGCAGCAGGGCGACCTGCGCAAGCAGCCGCTGCGCTGGACGCTCACGTGCGAGCCGGCCGGGGGGACGCACCCGGCTCCGGTGGCCGCATGCCGCAAGCTGCTCGCGCTCGAGAGCCCGTTCGCGGAGGTGCCGCCCGACGTCGCCTGCACGCAGGTGTACGGCGGGCCGCAGGTGGCGGAGGTCAGCGGCAAGCTCCGGGGCGAGGCCGTGCTGACCCGCTTCGGCCGCGCCGACGGCTGTCAGATCGACCGTTGGGACACCGTCGGCTTCCTCTTCGCGGGCGCCGCGATGAACTCCTGAGCAACGCGCCAGGCTCTAGCATCGCCCCTCGGTGCAGGGAAAGACCGTCCTCTTCGTGGGCGCCGGGCGCCATCAGCGCCGGGCGATCCTGCGCGCTCGAGAGCTGGGGCTGCGCGTGGTCGCGGTCGACCGCAACCCCGACGCGCTCGGGCTCGCTGCGGCCGACGTTGCCGAGGTGGTCGACTTCACCGACGTCGACGCGGTCACCGCGGTCGCGCGCCGCCACGGCGTCGACGGCGCACTGACGGTGTCGGCCGACCGCGCCGTGCCCGTCGTGGCGGCGGTGGCCGAGGCGCTCGACCTGCCCGGCATCGGCACCGAGACGGCGCACGCGATGACGCACAAGGTGGCGATGCGGCGGCGCTTCGCCGAGCACGGCGTCCCGCAACCGCGCTTCGCCGCAGCCAGGACGCTGCAGGAGGCGCGCCTGGCGGTCGAGACCGTCGGCGTCCCGGCCGTGCTCAAGCCGGCGGACTCGGGCGGCCAGCGCGGCGTCTTCCGGCTCGACGCGCCGGAGCACGTCGAGTTGCACCTGCACGCCGCGCTCGCCGAGTCGCCGACCAACGAGGCGATCGTCGAGGGGTTCCAGGACGGGCTCGAGCTGAACGGGCTCGTGATCGCGCGTGGCGGCCGGGCCAGGGTGCTGACCCTCTCCGACCGGCTGCGCCCGCCCGGGATCGGCTTCGGCGTCGGCTGGATCCACCTCTACCCGACGACGCTCTACGGCGACACGCTCGCCCGCGCCGAGGAGGCTGCCGAGCGCGCCACGGCCGCGCTGGGGCTGCGCGACGGCATCGCCTTCCCGCAGCTGATCGCGTCGCCGGATGGAGACGTCATCGTCGTCGAGTGCGCAGCCCGCATCCCCGGCGGCCAGATGGCCGACCTGGCCGCTCATGCCGTCGGCGTCGACCTGGTCGAGGTGGCGCTGCGCCAGGCGCTGGGGCTCGACGTGCCGGACGAGCTCGCCGAGCCGCAACGCCAGCAGCCGCTCGCAATCCGCTTCCTCACCGCCGAGCCCGGCCCGCTGCCGACGGGCCGCGTGCGCCGCATCGGCTCACTGGAGCGCGTGCTGGCCTTCCCGGGGGTCGTGCAGGCGGACACGTACCTGCAGGTGGGCGAGACGATCAGGCCCGTGCGACTCGACGGCGACCGCCGCGGCTACGTGATCGCCGTCGGCGCCACGAACGTGGAGGCGCTCGAGCGGGCCGAGGCGGCCGCCACCCTGCTCGACGTCGAGGTCGAACCGGCGTGAGCGTCCGCGACGACGCCGCGGGCTGCGGCTTCGACCTCGGCCACTACCGCGAGCTGCTCGAGGCGGCGCGCGCGGGCGGCTACCGCTGGTCGGGCTTCGACCGCGACCCGGAAGCGGGCGACCTGCTCCTCCGCCACGACGTCGACCTGTCGCTGCCGGCCGCTCTCGAGGTGGCCGAGCTGGAGGCGGACGCGGGGGCCTGGTCGACCTACTTCCTCATGCGCGAGAGCGTCTTCTACAACCTCGACTCCGCGGAGGGCCTGCGCGCGCTCGAGCGGCTGCGCGAGCTCGGGCACCGCGTCGGCCTGCACGGCGTCTGGCCGAACGGCGAGCTCGACCACCGCTTCGATCCGGTCCTCGCCTGGCACAACCCCGACCCGCCATTCATGTCCGAGCCGGTCGAGGGCGCCGTCAACGTCATGTCGCCGCCCTGGTTCACCCCGGGCCACTACCGCTCCGACTCGAACCAGCACTGGCGCAGCGGCTGCCCGCACGAGGAGCTCGCGCGCGGCGAGCCGGAGTGGCTGCAGCTGCTGACCCACCCCGAGATCTGGGTCTACCCGGGGGATTCGATGCGCGAGACGATGCACGCCATGCTCGACGCCGAGCGCGAGCGTCGCCTCGACCAGCTGGCCGCGGACCGGATCGACCTCTCGTGAGCGCAGTCGTCGGCGACGGCGTCGTCCGCCGGCCGGCCGGGCCGTGGACGCCGGCCGTACACGCGCTGCTCCGCCACTTCGAGGCGGTCGGCTTCGACGGCGCGCCCCGTGCGCTCGGCGTCGCCGACGGCGAGGAGGTTCTTTCCTATGTGGTCGGTGAGCCGTCGGACGACCCTGCCGACGAGATCGTGGCGCGCATCGGAGCGCTCGTCCGGCGCATGCACGACGCTCAGGCCGGGTTCGAGCCGTCGGCGGACGCCGGGTGGCAGGAGCTGCCCGGCGCGGTGCGTGGCGACGACGAAGTCATCTGCCACAACGACGTCCTGCGCGGAAACGTGCTCTTCCAGGGCCAGCGACCCGTCGCGCTCGTCGACTGGGAGCTGGCGGCGCCCGGTCCGAGGTCGGTCGACCTCGCAGCTGCCGCGTCGCAGTGGGTGCCGCTGCGCTCCGACGAGGATGCCGGCGCCCGTGGCTTTCCAGTCGATCGGCGGCCCGAGCGGCTGCGTCTGCTCCTGGGCGCGTACGGTCTCGACCTCGCTCCCGCCGAGTTCCTCGACGTTGCGATCGAAGTGCGCCGATCCTGGCACGAGGCCTACCGCATCTGGGGCGGGATCGAGCGGCGTCCGCGGTGGGCCGAGGCATACGACACGGGCCGCTGCGACTACATCGCAGCAAACCTCTCATGGCTGGTCGACCACCGGAGCGAGATCGCATGAGGCCATTGACCGTGCTGGTGAGCGCCTCCGGGGCGCCCGGGACTGCCGCACTGCTGCGAGCGCTGCGCGAGAACGGCGAGCGCGAGGTGCGTCTGGTCGGTACCGACATGTCGGAGCGGTCGGTGGGCCGCCACCTCTGCGACGCGTTCCACGTCGTGCCGGCCGGGTCGGCGCCCGACTTCGCGGACGCGATGCTCGGGGTCTGCCGGCAGGAGGGCGTGGATGCAGTGCTGCCGCAGTCGTCGTTCGACCTGGAGGGTCTGGCGGGAGCGCGCGAGCGCTTCGAGGGGATCGCGGTACTCGTCTCCTCGCCGGAGTCGATCCGGCGCGCGAACGACAAGGCGGAGACGTACGCAATGCTCGACCGCATCGGCGTCGGGGGCCGGCGTGGCGACGCGTGACCGGCGGCGAGGCGCTCGCCGCGGCCGCCCGGGAGCTCGGCTACCCGGACGAGGACGTGGCGATGAAGCCGGTCTTCTCGTCGGGCTCACGCGGGTTCCGGATCATCTCGGCCTCGGCCGACCGCCGCGAGCAGCTGCTGACGAACCGGCCCGGCGTCGCGGAGGCGATCCGGCTCGAGGACCTCGTCGAGCTGCTCGGCGACGACGCCGAGACAGAGCTGCTCGTGATGGAGCTCGCGCGAGGAACCGAGCGGACGATCGACGGGATCGCGCGTGGCGGCCGCATCCTGCTCGGCCACCCGAAGACGCGCGAGGCGATGCGTGCCGGCCTCGCCATGTACTTCGAGACGCTCGACGATCCCGAGCTGATGGAGGTTGCCAGGCGGATCGTGGCCGAGCTCGATCTCGACCACTTCTTCAACATCCAGCTGGTCGGCGAGCACGTGATCGAGATCAATCCACGGATCTCGACGATCGTCTACCAGGAGAACCTCAACCTGCCGTACCTGGGCGTCAAGCACGCTCTCGGCGAGATCGGCGACGACGAGCTGGCGGCCTACGCGGCGCGGATCCGGCCGACCCGCCGGGCGCTCCGCTACTTCGACCAGGTCGAGTGGGATACCCCGACTTGACTCAGAGCCGCGGGCGAGCGATGGTTGCCCTGGAGCTCGTGCGATATGGCGCAAGCGTTTCGCCCGCAAGGAGGAACCCCTATGGACAGCAGAGCTTTCAAAGGCTGGGCGGCGGGCTTGATGTTCGCATCGCTGCTGATCCTCGCGAACACCGCAGCCGGCGCGGCGACAACGAGGTTCGAGCCTCGCGCGCTCACGCCGTTGAGATCCTTTGGCGTGGCGAACACCCTCGCGTCCACGGTCGTGTCCGAGAACGGCATCACGAAGTGCTACTCCGGAGTTCCGGTGCACCTGCAGCGCAGAGTCGCCCCGGGCGTCTGGAGGCACGTGCGCACCTTCCGTACCGCCCCGGACGGACGGTTCGACTTCCGGCTCGACCGGCGAGGGACGCACCGCTTCAGCGCACCGCGGATCAAGGTAACGGTCAACGGCGAGCAGGTCGTGTGCAAGCGGGCAGCTCTTCGCTTCGACTGGGGGAAAGCCTCGTAGCATCAAGCCGGCTGGTGCCGCAAGCCGCGACGGCAGCGGAGTGGGACGCCGCGACTTGACTGATCGGCAGAGACGAGGGAAAGTTACTCCGGCGCTCGTGTCTTTTGTCGCGAGTCGTTCCACCCCGCAGCGAGCGCGCACGCGCTCAGAGAGGAATAGCTATGGGCGGCAAGGCTTTGCGAACCTGGGCCGTTGGCCTAGCGTGCGCGACGGCGTTGGTTCTCGCCGCCTCGGCCATGGGCTCGGCAACTACGAGGTTCGAGCACCGCGCGCTCGGGCCGCTGTTCAGCGTCGTGGCGAACGACGTCGGCTCGACGGTCGTGTCCGAGCACGGCATCGTGAAGTGCTACTCCGGAGTTCCGGTTCAGCTGCAGCGCCGAGTCGCGCGGGGTATCTGGCGGTCCGTTCGTACGTTTCGAACGTCGACAGACGGGCGGTTCAGGTTCGGGCTCGGGACACGGTCCGGGACGTACCGATTCACCGCACCGCGCATCAAAGTGACGGTGGACGGCGAGCAGATCGTGTGCAAGCGAGCTGCGCGTCTCATCGGGAGGACACCCTCTTAGCCGAGCGATGGCGACCGCCGGCTGCGACCTCGGCCGGCGGTTCCACCCGGTGAGAGCGTCGACTCGGCCGCTGCGCGTCGTCCACTGCCCGGTGAACGTGGCGGGCGTGCCGTGGGCGAACGTGCAGGCGCTCCGGCGCAAGGGCGTCGACGCGCAGCTCGTGGTCTTCAACCGCGGGCACCTGCATCCGGACGCGGACGTCGACCTGCGCCGCCCGTCCGGCTTCCTGCGCGGCCAGCTCGTCCAGTGGCGCGCGCTCGCCCGGCTGCTGCCGCGCGACCGACGTCTTCCACTTCTACTTCGGGCTGACGCTGGTGCCGAAGTCGCTGCAGTTCCCGATTCTGCGCGCGCTCGGGAAGAAGTCGCTCTTCCACTACCTCGGCTCCGACATCCGCGGCAAGCCGCCCGAGGAGCTCGCCTACGGTCGCCGCGCCGGCGCGCAGGTCGTCGGCTCGTACGACGCGATCCAATGGGTGCCCGACGCCGAGGTGATCCCGCCGGGCATCGACCTTGGCCGGTACACCCCGGCGCCGCCTGCGGATCGCGCACGGCCCGTCGTCCTCCATGCGCCGTCGAGCCGGGGTCGCAAGGGCACCGAGCACGTCGTCGCCGCGTGCGAGGCGCTGGACGTCGAGCTCGAGATCGTCGAAGGCCTCCCGCACGAGCAGGCCCGCGAGCGCTACGCCCGGGCCGACATCGTCGTCGACCAGCTGAACGCCGGCTGGTACGGCCTCTTCGCGATCGAGGCGATGGCGCTCGGCAAGCCGGTGCTCACCTTCCTGCACGAGGAGGCCGTCCGCCGCACCGAGGCGGCCTTCGGCGTTCGCGTCCCGCTCGTGCCGACGACGAAGGAGACGCTTGCCGACGACCTGCGGCCGCTCGTCGCCTCGGCCGAGGAGCGGCGCCGCATCGGCGCAGAGAGCCGCGCCTACGTCGAGCAGGTGCACGACCTGGACGCCGTCGCACAGCGGCTAATCGACCTCTACGCGGCGCTCTGAGCGGCCCCGTCCGCGTCCGCGCTCGGCTGTACTGTCGAGCGCGCCGCCCGCCGGCCTCCGCCGCCCGCGGCGCCCCGTAGACCGAGTTGGAGGGCGGATGTTCGACCAGATCAAACGGCTCGCGCGCCACTCCGCCGTCTACGGCGCCGGGGGCATCGTCTCGCGACTGCTCGCGGTCTTCCTCCTGCCGCTCTACACGGCGTACCTCGAGCCGTCCGACTTCGGCGCCGTCGGCGTCCTGCTCGCGCTCTCGGCCGTGCTCGTCACCGTGCTGCGCGGCGGCATCTCCAGCGCGTTCTTCCGTTTCTACTTCGACTCGACCGAACCGGCCCGCCGGCTGCTCGTCCTCCGCACCTCCTTCTGGTTCACGATGGCGAGCGCCTCCGCCGGGCTCGCGGCCGGCGCGCTGCTCGCCGGGCCGATCGGCGATCTGATCGGCGTCGACGACCCGTGGCTCGTGCGCGCCGCGTTCGTCGGCATCTGGGCGCAGATGAACTACGAGCAGCTGACGGCCCTCTTCCGCGTCGAGGAGCGCTCCGGCGCGTTCGTCGCCGCCACCCTGGCCAACCTGCTCGTCACCGTCGGCGCCACGGTGCTGCTCGTCGTCGGGCTCGAGCAGGGTGCGATCGGCGTCGTTGTCGGCAACTGGATCGGCACGCTGACCGTCTACCTCGCGCTGCTCGGGTACCGGCGCGACCAGCTCGGCCTCCAGCTCGACCGGCCGCTGCTGCGCGAGATGCAGCGCTTCGGCTGGCCGCTCGTGCCGGCGGCGCTCGCCCTGATCGCGGTCAACTTTTCCGACCGCTTCTTCCTCTCGCACCTGGCCGGCCTCGACGAGGTCGGCGTGTACGAGCTCGGCGTCCGTATCGCCTCGGCGATGGTGCTGCTGCTGACGGCCTTCCGGCTTGCCTGGCCCGCGTTCGCCTACTCGATCGAGGACGACGACGAGGCGAAGCGGACGTACTCGTACGTGCTCACGTACCTCGTGTACGTGGCCAGCTGGCTGGCGCTCGGGCTCGCCGTGCTCAGCCCGTGGGCGGTGCGTGTGCTGGCGTCCGACGCGTCGTTCTACCCGGGCTCGCGGGTCGTGCCGCTGCTCGCCTTCGGCACGGCGGCCTATGCCGCCTACATCGTCATGGCGATCGGCGTCGGGCGCGCGCGGCGCACCCAGTTCAACTGGGTGATCACGGGCGTAGCGGCGCTCGTCAACGTGGCGCTGAACCTGGCGCTGATCCCTCGCTACGAGATGATGGGTGCGGCCGTCGCCACCGTCGGCGCCTACGTCGTCCTCTTTGCCGGCATGACCTACTGGGCACAGCGCGTCTTCCCCGTGGCCTACCAGTGGCGGCGCGTGCTCACCGCGGCGGGTGCGGCAGTGGCGCTCACGGTGGTGGCGAAGGTCGCGGACGTGGGCCTCCCCCTGGCGCTCGCGATCGCGCTCGTCTACCCGCTCGTGCTGCTCCCGCTCGGCTTCTACCTGCCGGCCGAACGGCGCCGGCTGCGCGCGCTCGCCCGGCTGAGCTGAGGCCTACGGCTCGGTGTGGACGACGACCTCGGTGATCTCGGGGCGCTCCCGCCGCACGAGCTCCTCGATCTGGCTGGCACGCGCGTGCGCCTCCGAGAGGGGCGTCCCGGGATGCAGCACGACGCTGACGTAGGCGACGAGCCCGGTCTCGGTCTCGACGAAGCGGAGGTCGCGTGGCTCGGCCCCCGTGACCCGGCGCACCACGCGGGCGACCGTCGCGCCCGGACCGTCGGGCGCGGCACGGCGGCCCGGCGCAGCCTCGTCGAGCGGCTCGATGTGCGTCTGCACGGAGCCGGCCTCGACAATCTCGGCGGCGATCGCAACCTCCACCGCCGTCGCCACGACGTGCGCCTCGTCGAGGGAGAGCTCGCCCGGCAGCTTGAGGTGGAGCGAGATCTCGAGCCCGCCGTCCACCTCGACCACGCGCAGGTCGTGCACCTCACGCACGCGAGGGACACTCAGCGCCGCGGCGAGTGCGCGCTCGCGGACGCGGCCCTCCTCGACGGGCTCGACGTGGACGACAACGTCACTCTCCGGCAGGGCGTGGTCGAGCGCCGACTCGACGGCGTCGGCGGCCGCGTGCCCCTGGCCGACGGCGACTTCAGGCGAGACGCCGATCACCACGTCGATGAAGTGCCGGCCGGCGGCCTGGCGGAGCCGCAGCCGGCGCAGCTCGACCGGCGGGTCGAGCCCGGCGATGGCGGCACGGGCGACGTCGGCTGCGTCGGCGGGCGCCTGGTCCATGAGCACGTCGACGTTGCGCTTGATCAGCCGGCCGGCGGCGACCAGCACGAGAGCAGCGACGAAGAGCGCGGCCAGCGAGTCGCCGTCCGGGTGCCCGGAGCGCGCAGCGAGCAGGCCGACGAGCACGGCGACCGAGCCCGCCACGTCGCTCGTGAAGTGCAGCGCGTTCGCCTGCAACGCGGCGCTCCCGTACCGCCTGCCGACGCGGAACGAGACGACGGCTCGGCTCATGTCGAGCGCGATCACGATCCCGACGACCGCCAGCGCATAGAGCGGCACCTCCACGTCCGTGCCACTCGCGCCGACCAGGCGTTCGACCGCCAGGTAGGCGATGCCGAGGCTCGCGAGCACGAGGAAGGTGGCCTCGGCGAGCGCGGCCAGGTGCTCCGCCTTGCCGTGGCCGTACTGGTGGCCGGGGTCGGCCGGACGGACGGCGACCCCGACGGCGAAGAGCGTCAGCAGCGCCGCCACGAGGTCGGTCCCCGAGTGCACCGCCTCCGAGAGGAACCCGAGGCTGCCGGTCGCCAGGCCGACGCCGAGCTTGATGATGACCAGGGCGGCGGCGACACCGACCGAGACGAGCGCGGTGCGCCGCTGCGGAGACACGACGGAAGGCTAGAGCGCCGGCTGGGGTCCCCGCGATTCGTCACACACTCGGCGCACCGCCGTCACACACGCGTGCGCTCCTCCTCACTAGCCTGGAACCGGAGGGAGGCCCGCGGCCGGCCCCGGGGACGATGGTTCGCAGGGACCGGTCCGCAGCGGACACTGCAGGCCCGACGGGTGCCGGCGGGAGCGCGCCGGCGGCCGGCTCGATGCGTCGCGCACGACGCTCTGGACGCTGCCGCTTGCAAGCCCGAGCGGTTGCCCGAGCTCACGCTCGTGGCGTGGACTCCCTCCCACCCACGCTCCCGAGTGCCCACGCAGCGATGCGAGGCCGCGCACGTGTGCGAGCGCCGCAACACGGCGCTCGCCGGGACGCGTGGGACTCGTCGGCAGGTGCCGGCGAGGTGCCCCGCGCCGGTCTGGCCCGGGAAGACGAGCGTGGGGCGCCCCTCGCGGAGCGCCCCAGCCCGGTGATGAGGACTACTGGCTGTCGGGGTGGTAGAGCCCGAAGGCGGCGCCGGTCGGGTCGGCCAGGATCGCCAGCCTGCCGACAGTCGGCACGTCCCACGGCTCCCTGTAGACCTGCGCGCCGAGCTCCTTCGCCTTCTTGGTGTCGGTGTCGACGTCGGCGCTGCCGAGGTAGAGCATCCAGTGCGGCGGCGCGTCCATCCCCTCCGGCCTTGCCATCGCTCCGGCGGCCTGCTGCTCGCCGGCGCTGAACATCGTGTACGACCCGGGTCCACCGGGCATGTCCATGTCGGAGCTCGACCAGCCGACGACCTCGCCGTAGAAGCGCTTGGCAGCATCGACGTCCGTGGTCATGAGCTCGTCCCAGACGAAGACCCCCTCGGGCACCTGCGCCTCACCCTGGGGCGCGAACACCGAGAACACGGCCCCCTGGGGATCCCGCAGGACGGCGAAGCGGCCGACCTCGGGGATGTCCATCGCCTCGTTGAGCACGTTCCCGCCCGCGCCCGTGGCCCGCTTCACCGCCGCGTCGACGTCGTCGACGAGGATGTGGCCCATCCAGCTCGCCGGCGAGCCGCCCTGGGCCGGCCCGAAGCCGCCATGCATCTGGCCGCCCTTGGCGATCATCGGGTAGTCCATCTCGCCGGGCTTCCACACCTCCAGCTCCCAGCCCAGCAGGCGCGTATAGAAGTCCTGCGCCTTGGCCGAGTCGCCTGACGTGTGGTCGTGCCAGACGAACCGTCCCACCGCTGTTTGCACCTGCGTGCTCATCGCACCTCCTCGAAGATCACTGACGCCGGCCACCCTATCTGCCATGATTCTTCAAAGCAACCGAGGAGTTTCTTTCTAGAAGTGCACGACGTCGATCGTTCCTACGGCCAGTACTGCGGCGTCGCCCGCGCGCTCGATCTCGTCGGGGAGCGGTGGGCGCTGCTCGTCGTGCGCGAGCTGGTGCTGACCCCGAAGCGCTTCACCGACCTACGCGACGGTCTCCCCGGCATCGGGACGAACGTGCTCACGACGCGACTCCGCCAGCTGGAGCGACACGGCGTCGTCCGCCGGCGCGAGCTGCCCCCGCCCGCCGCCTCGACCGTCTACGAGCTGACCGAGTACGGCCGGCGCCTCGAGCCCGCGCTGCTGGCGCTCGGGCGCTGGGGCGCGGAGACACTTGGCAGGCGTGAGCCCGAGCACACCCTCCGCTCCGAGTGGCTCGCCGTGGCGCTGCGCGCCTTCTTCCGCGGGCAGGAAACCGACGGGCTCGACGCCACTGTGGAGCTGCGCCTGCCGGGCGGCCCCTTCACGCTGCGCCTCGCTGACGGCGCGCTCGACGTGCGGCCCGGCGCCGCCGACGACGCCGATCTGACGGTGGCTGCGGACGACGAGCTGGTGATCGGCTACCTGGCGGGCGGCGTGCCTGCCGAGGCGCTCGACGCGGAGGGCGACCGCGAGCTGCTGACCCGGCTGCCGCGGATCTTCGCGTTCGCGGCCTAACGGACGACGAGCTCGCGCGCCACGGCGCGACCGCGGTCGGTGAGGGCCAGCGACCCGTTGACCCGGTCGACGAGCCCCCGCCGCTGGGCACCGCGGACGACTCGCTCGGCGAAGTCGGGCTCCCAGCGGAGGTGCCGGTTGAGGTGCTCGAGCCGGCTCTCCTCGGCCGCCTCGGGGCTCCCCTCGTGCTGCATCAGGTGGATCGCGAGGGCCCCCTGGGCGAACTCCCAGCGCTGGCTCGCGCGCCGTCTCGCCAGCGAGACCAGGCCCCGCTCGGGCGCGGCGAGCCAGGCCAGCCCGAACGCAGCGCCGACCATGGCCGCCATCGCCCCGGCGATCGACACGTCAAGCCAGTGCGCGAGCCAGTAGCCGGCGATCGCGCTCCCGGACCCGATCGCGACCGAGAGCCCGAGCATCACGGACAGCCGGTCGGTGAGCAGGTAGGCGGCAGCCGGCGGCGCGATCATCAGCGCGACCACCAGGATCGAGCCCACGGCGTCGAAGGCGCCGACGGCGGTCACCGACACGAGCGCCATCAGCGCGTAGTGGACGAGCGCCGGGGACAGCCCGAGCGCCGCCGCCAGTGCCGCGTCGAAGGTCGCGAGCTTCAGCTCCTTGTAGAAGGCGGCGATGAAGACCGCGTTCAGGACGAGGATCGAGCTCATCAGCCAGAGCGATGTCGGCCCGAGATCCCAGCCGCCGACCACGACCCGGTCGAACGGCGCGAACGCGAGCTCGCCGAGCAGCACCACGTCCACGTCGAGGTGGACGTCGTCGGCGAAGCGGGAGATCAGCACGACGCCGGCGCTAAAGAGCACGGGGAAGACGAGGCCGATGGCCGCGTCCTCGCGCACGAGCCCGGTGCGCTTCAGCAGCTCGACCAGCACCACCGTCAGCAGCCCGGTGCCGGCGGCGCCGACGACGAGCAGCGGCGAGGACAGGTCCTCGACCAGGAAGAAGGCGAGGACGATGCCCGGCAGGATGGCGTGGCTGATCGCGTCGGAGATGAGCGCCATCCGCCGGAGCACCAGGAAGACGCCGGGCAGCGCGCACGCGGCCGCGACCACGACGGCGATCGCCTGGATCTCCAGTTGTGGGGCCGTCACGCGACGTCCTCCGCGACGGCGCCCGCGCGCCGCTCGGCTGCGGCCCGGCCGGCATCGGTGAGCGTCCAGCCGTCGGTGCCCACGCGCTGCGCCCAGCCGCGCGCGGCGAGCTGCTCGAGGCTCGGGCGAATGCTGCCGCCGACGCCCATCGTGGCGGCGAGGGCGGCCTCGGAGTGCGGATGCGAGGCCCCGCCGTGCTGCGCCGCCAGCCGGTAGAGGTCGCCGAGCACGGTCTCGAGCCGTAGGCGGGCGCGGTTGCGCCGCTGGCGCAGCCAGTTCCAGGTGAGGCCGCGCCGGGGCGCCAGGAAGAGCGAGACGATCACGATCACGCCGGCGCAGAGCACGATCGTCGGCCCCGTCGGCATGCGCTGCGCCTCGCTCGAGACGACGGCGCCGCTCACACCGGCGGCGGCGCCGAAGCCGGCGGCGAGCACGACCATCGCCCCGAGGCGGTCGGTCCACTGGCGGGCGGCGGCGGCCGGCGCGACGATCATCGCGCTCATCAGGACGACGCCCACGGTCTGCAGCCCGACCACGATCGCGATCACGAGCAGGCCGGTGAGCGCAATGTCGACGCGCCGCATCCGGAAGCCCATGCTCTCGCCGAACTCGGGGTCGAAGGCGAGCAGCTTCAGCTCTTTCCAGAGCAGCGCCGTGAGCACCAGCGCGAGTGCGCTCAGCACGGCCATCGTCACCACGTCGCGCTCGAGCAGCGAGGCCGCCTGGCCGAACAGGAAGCGGTCGAGGCCCGCCTGGCTCGCGTCGGGGCGCTTCTGGATCAGGGTCAGCAGCAGCAGCCCGAGGCCGAAGAAGACGGACAGGACGATGCCGAGCGCGCTGTCGTACTTCACGCGCGTGGTGCGGACTGCCGCCATCACGAGCAGCGTCCCCAGCCAGCCTGCGATCGCCGCGCCCGCGACGAGCGTGAGCGAGGCCTTGCTGCCCGTGAGCACGAAGGCGAGCGCGATGCCGGGCAGCGCCGCATGCGACATGGCGTCGCCGATCAGGCTCTGCCGGCGCAGCACCGCGAACGAGCCGAGCGCGCCGCTGACGATCCCGAGCGTGGCGGCGCCCAGCGCGACCGTGCGCAGCGTGTGATCGAGGACGAGGTCGCGCAGGACGCCCATCAGCCCTCGCTCGGCTCCGCAGCCGCCGCGAACGGCGCCGCCGCCCGCCGCTCGGACAGGAAGGCGACGCGGCCGCCGTAGGTCAGCCGCAGGTTCTGCTCCGTGAACACCTCCCCCACCGGCCCGCTCGCGATCCGGCGGACGTTCAGCAGCGTGACCGAGTCGAAGTAGTCCTCGACGGTCTGCAGGTCGTGGTGGACGACGACGACCGTCTTGCCCGTCTCCCGCAGCCGCCGCAGCAGCGCCGCGATCGCGCGCTCGGTGGTCGCGTCCACGCCCTGGAAGGGCTCGTCCATCAGGTAGACGGCGGCGTCCTGGACGAGCGCTCGGGCGAGGAAGACCCGCTGCTGCTGGCCGCCCGAGAGCTGGCTGATCTGGCGGCTCGCGAGGTCTGTGATGCCCACCTGCTCGATCGCCTCGAGCGCCCGCTCGCGGTCGGCGCGGCGGGGCCGGCGGATCCAGCCGAGCGCGCCGTAGCGGCCCATGAGCACGACGTCGAGCACGCTCGTCGGGAAGTCCCAGTCGACCGAGCGCCGCTGGGGCACGTAGGCAACGAGCTGCCGCTGGTCCGCGTAGGGGCGCCCGTGCACGAGCACCTGGCCCGCGACGGGACGGATGAGGCCCAGCACGGCCTTGATCAGGGTCGTCTTGCCGGCGCCGTTCGGGCCGACGATCGCCATCAGCGCGCCCGGCGGCACCGTCAGGTCGATGTCCCAGAGGACGGGGCTGGCGCCGTAGGCGACGGTGAGGTCGGTGACCTCGACGGCAGCGTGCTCAGACATCGGACCTCCCGGTCAGGCCGGCGACGATGGTGTCCACGTTGTGGCGAACCATGCCGAGGTAGGTGCCCTCGGGCGTGCCGGCGTCGCCGAGGGCATCGGAGAAGAGCTCGCCGCCGACGACGACGTCGAAGCCGCGCGAGCGAACCGCCTCCTGGACGGCCTGGATCATCCGGGGCGAGACCGAGGACTCGACGAAGATCGCCGGGATGCGCCGCTCGACGATGAACTCGGCCAGCTCCTGCACGTCGCGCGTGCCCGCCTCGGTGGCGGTGCTGATCCCCTGGCAGGCCGCGCACGTCGAAGCCGTAGGCGCGGCCGAAGTAGTTGAAGGCGTCGTGCGCGGTGACGATCACGCGCTGCCGGGCCGGCACCTCCCGCGCCTCCTCGCCGACGTAGTCGTCGAGCTGCTCGAGCTCGGCGAGGTAGGCGGCAGCGTTGCGCCGGTACTCGCCGGCGTGGCCGGGGTCGAGCTCCGCGAGTCCGCGCTCGACCTCGCGCACTGCGTGCATCCACGTGCCGACGTCGAACCAGACATGCGGGTCGTAGGAGGCGCCGAAAGCCGTCGAGGCGATGCGCTCGTCCTCGGGAATCGCCTCGCCGACCGCGACCGTGCGGGCCCGCTCGCCCATCCGCTCGAAGACGTCGGCGAGCTTCGCCTCCAGGTGGAGGCCGTTGTAGAAGACGACGTCGGCCTCGGCGATGCGGATGACGTCGCCCTCGCTCGCCTTGTAGAGATGGGGGTCGACTCCCGGGCCCATCAGGCCCTCGACGTCGACCCGGTCGCCGCCGACGGTGGCGACCGCGTCCGCGACCATGCCGGTGCTGGCGACGACGCGTATGACGCGGTTGCCGATCTCGGGGTCGACCTCGGCCTCCTCGACGCGGCCGCAGCCCGCGGCGACGACTGCCAGGACCAGCGCGACCAGCACCGGCCACGAGCAGTTGCGCCATCCGTGGAACTCGGTCGCGGGAGCAGGGCGGCGCTCGCCGTGGCGGAACGAAAGCACTCTCACTCAGGCGGCGATCAGGCTCGTGGCGTACATGACGGCGACGCCCGCGAGAAAGCCGCCGACGACGTGGCCGGAGGCGAGGCCGCCAGGGGCGCGCCGGGCCACGAAGCGCAGCACTTCGACGACGACCTCGAGCGCCGCCCCCGCCGCGGCTGCGAAGAACACCACCCCGAGCCAGTCGCTCGTGACGAAGCCGCCGAGCCAGCCCCCGGCGATCGTTGGCGCGCCGGCGATGAGCACGAGAGCGACCAGAAAGCGTGCGCGAGGCGAGACACCTTCGGCAGCGGGAGCCGCGATCCCGAGCCCCTCGGTGACGTTGTGGATCATGAACCCCACGATCAGGAAGGTGCCGAGCGCCAGCTCGCCGAGCGAGAAGGACGTCCCGATCGCGAGACCCTCGCCAAAGTTGTGCAGCCCGATGCCCACCGCCACGAGCAGCGCGAGCGAGAGCCCGGTGAGCTCGCCCGCTTCACGGGCGGAGGCGGAGCGGTGCGAGATGAAGGCGAGCGTCAGGTAGCTGAGCGCGACGCCGAGCAGGACGAGCCCGGCTCCGCCGAGCGCCTCGGGCAGCGCGGCCTGGAGCTCGAAGGCCTCGGTGAGCGCATCGAGCGCGAGGAAGGAGAGCAGGCCCGCCGTCAGCGCCATGAAGGCGGCGAGCCATTCCGGCGCCGCCCGCCGAAGTGACGGCAGCCAGAGCAGGCCGAGGGCGACCGGCACGATGCCGACCAGCACGCCGATCACCGTGTAGCCGAGGAACGCGCTCGCGGTGGGCTGCGGCGTCTCGACGGCTGCGGCCACCTCCTCGACCGTCTCGATCCCGGTCGAGCTCGTGACGCCGACCGCGATGGGCTCCTCGTCGACCCAGTCGTAGGGAACGACGATCGTGCTCGAGCGCAGGCGTCCGAGCGTGCGCGGCCCGTCGACACTGAACGGGACGATGGCGTCGTCGACGGTGACCGAGGCGATGCTCAGGTCGTCGCGCTGCGGGTTCGTGACCCGGATGCGGATCTCCCCGCGCTCGAACTCGACCCTGCGGATGTCGAACTCGTCGGCCTGAGGCGGGTTCGAGCCGAGCAGCGACGTGATCGAGTCGCCGGTCGCAGCGAACGCCGCCACCACGCCGACCAGCAGCACGATCGGCACGATCGCCCAGACCCGCCAGCGGGCCGACCCCTGAGGGGCAGCGACGGCTCCAGTGGTCATCACACGTCCCCGTCGACGACGTTGAAGTAGCCCATCCAGCCCAGCTCCGCGAACTCGGACTGGTGCGCGTGGAACATGAACAGGCCGGTGTTGGCGAAGTCGATCTCGATGATCCCGCGCTCGCCCTGGCACTGCACGATCGTGTCCGTGTAGAGCTCCGTCTCGGGCCGGCCGGTCGGGTAGTAGCGGAAGAAGTCGCCGTGCAGGTGGAACGAGTTGATGAGGTCGAACTCGGTCAGGTTGGCCAGGTAGATCCGAACCGTCCGGGAGCGGCTCACGGTGATCGGATACTTCGCGTAGTAGAAGCTCCGCCCGTTGACGGTGTAGAAGTTGTTGCCGCCGTCGCCGTCGGTGTCGAAGCCGTTCATCACCATCACGAGCTCCTGCGCGGGTTTGCGCGGCTTCGGCGGGTCGATGATGAAGGCGCCGTAGAGGCCCTTGTGGATGTGCTTCTTGAGTGGCGTGGCGTGGCAGTGGTAGAGGTGCATTCCGTACGGCCGGGCCGGAAACTCGTAGGTGAATGACTTGCCCGGCTCGACGATCTCGAAGACGCCGTCCATGTTGGCCGGGTGAATGCCGTGGAAGTGGATCGTGTGCGGGTGCGAGCCGGCGTTCCGGAAGCTCACCCGTAGCAGGTCGTCCTCGGTCGCCCGGATGACGGGCCCGGGGACGGTGCCGTTGTAGGTCCAGGCCGGGAATGAGATCCCCGGCGCGATCTCGACGTCGCGGTCGGTGGCGACGAGCTCGTACTCGCGCACACGGCCCGGCTGGTGCGGCCGGGCCGCGGGCGGGCTGAGCAGCGCGTCGAGATCGCGTGGGCCGCCGACGGCGGGAACCGACTCGCCGATCATGGCGGCATGGCCGGCGCGGGCATGGTCGTGGGTCGCTCGGGGCGCCGCGTGCTGATGCTCCTCTTGACCATCCGCGAACGCGATCCGCGCCAGGGGCCCCGCTGCGACCAGCGGAGCGGCTGCCACCACCAGACCGCGCCGGGTGATCTTCCTTGCCACGTCAGCTCCCTTCCGCGACCAACAGGTCGGCGGCGAGCTCGCGTCCGACCGCATGCTCAGCCTCGCCCACGGTCAGCCGGAGGGGACCGCCGAACGGCTCCGCCGCCACGAGGGTCAGCGTCGTCCCGACGACGAGTCCGAGCTCGGCGACGTATCGCAAAAGCCCCGGATCGCGGTCTGAGACCTCGACGATGGTTGCTGTCCGCCCCGGCTCGAGATCAGCCAGTGAAAGCCGGGGCGGCCGAGTCATCGCGCCGTCGCGGCCGGGGATGGGCGAGCCATGCGGGTCGGTGGTGGGGAAGCCGAGCGCCTCGTCCATCCGCTGCTCGAGCTCCTCGGAGAGCACGTGCTCCCAGCGCTCCGCCTCGGCGTGCACCTCGTCCCAGGGCACCCCGAGCGCCTCGACGAGGAAGCGCTCGACGAGCCGATGGTGGCGAACGACCTCGAGCGCGACCCGCTCCCCGGCGGGCGTCAGCGAGACGCCGTGGTACGGCTCGTGGTCGACGAGCCTCAGCTTCGCGAGCTTCTTCAGCATCGCGGTGGTGGACGCCGCAGAGACGCTCAGCTCGGCGGCGAGCGCCGTGGTGGTGATGCGGCGGCTCCCCTCGGCCTCACCCTCGGAGAGCGTCCAGATCGCTTTGAGGTAGTCCTCCGCCGCTTCGCTTAGTCGCGCCACAGACAGAGTTTAGCTGCGCCTAAATCTCCTGCGCAAGGCGGCAGGTCGTTCCGGGCCTCAGCGGGGCCACATCGTCTGCGCCAGCGGCAGGCCCGCGTTCGCCCGCGGGTACTCGCGCGCACCACTCAGGATCGGCGGTCGTCCGCCGCGATTCGGTCGGCGGCCGCGAGCATCTGGCGGGCGACTGGCTGCAGCCCGATCTGCGTGCCGAGGAGACCGGTTGAGACGCGCTCGACCACACCCCACTCCCAGATCGCTCTCTCGTCCAGGCCGGACAGTGCCGCGAGCCGGCGAGCGCGCTCGCGCGGGTCGTCCCGGAGCAACTCCAGCGGATCCTCGCGCATGACGATGCCGAGGTCGTACTCGGGCTCGGCCAGCAGGCCGTCCGGGTCGACGAGCTTGAATCCGTCGCCTGCCTGGAGCGCGTTCCACTGGTGGACGTCGCCGTGGACGAGCACGGCGCGCTCGTCGTCATGAGCGGCCACCCGCCGAGCGGCGCAGTCGAGCGCGTGCTCGACGGCGCGCCGGGAGCAGGGGCGGTCGAGCGCCTCCCAGCGCTCGGCGATGAACGAGGCGAGCCAGGCACCCTTCTCGGCACCCGTGGGGAGCCCGCAGCCCGGCGCCGGCCGCCAGATGAGGGCAGCGGTGTCGCAGAGCACCTCATGGCGGCGTCGCAGCGGCAGCCCGAGGTCGTGAAGCGAGCGCCCCAGCCGCTCGAGCAACAGCGCGCCGCGACCCGGGTCGGCCTGCAGGAGTCGGGGGCACCCCTGGCCCTCGGCGAGGCGCAGGACCGTGGCCTCGTGCTCCGTCACGTGAACGTCCCGCGGGACGAGCAGCTTCAGCACGGCCGGGGCTCCGTCGGCGCGCACGACGCTCGCGACGAAGGCCTCGGTCGCATGCGGGTAGGCCGCGCCGACGCGCAACCCCCACTCGTCCGCAAGTGCGGCGACGAGCGCGGGCAGACCCTCGAGCCAGCCTCGGGCGCCCGCCGCGAGCGCCTTGTTGCGCACGACAGCGGGCACGGCTAGCACAGCCGAACCCTAGGCGCGCGGCTACGGGGTAAGGTCGCTGGTGAGGAGCGCGCGGTCCGCCTGACCGTCGGCGTCGCGCTGTGGCTCGTCCTCACCGTGCTCGCGCTCCGATCGTGCAGGAACGACTCGGAGTGCCACGAGGGCCTGACGGCGCTCGTCGTGCTCATCGGCCTCGTAGCGTGGCTCGCCGGGATCGCGCGCGCCCACCGCGGCTAGAGACAGCCGCGCCGAAGTCCCTCAGGGTCTTGACACCTGTAGTTCCCCGCCGAAGGGCGGCTCCGCCGCCCGCAGGCACAACGCGGCCCCGGCGCGTCACTTGAACGAGGGGCCCACCCCAGGCACCCCGGGCCCCGGCGCGTCTGACCAGCGAGGGGGCCCACGGGGAAGCCGGCGTTTCCCCCGTGAAGCGAGCGCCGCGAAGCGGCGCTAAGCGACGACGCGGTAGACCTGGAAGCACTCGGCGTAGTCGCGGTTCACGTTGATGCCGTGGGTGCGCGCGAGGTTCCAGATGTACTCGGGGTCCGAGTAGCGGCGGTGCTGCTGTGAGGCGTACTCTGCGAGCGCGGCGACCTTCCGCTCGAGGTGCCGCTTCTCGAGCGCGAGGTAGGCCTGGTACTCGAAGTGGTAGTTGTTCCAGGGGATCTCGTAGCCGAGGATCGTCGTCCGCTTGAAGGCCCGCAGGCCCTCGGCGGCGATCACCTGGTGATCCTGATGGACGTCGTGCACGGACGGCTGCAGCACCGCGTCGGGCCGCCACTCCTCCCAGAGGGCGATCAGGAGCTCGAGGATGTCCTGGCGCCGCTCCGGGAAGGTGCGGACGTCGAAATCGTGCACGGTGAGCTGCTCGGCCGGGATGCCGAGCTCGGTCGTCGCTTCCCGCACTTCGCGGGCGAGCGTGTCGGGCGGAAAGCCCTCCGGCAGCGACTTTGTGGCCGTCGAGAAGGCGACGTAGCGCACCTCGGTTCCCTCCTCGACGAGGCGCGCCATCGTGCCGCCGCAGCCGAACTCGCCGTCGTCGGTGTGCGGCGCGAGCACGAGCACGCGCTCCCAAGCGCCGATCACGGCCGCTCCACCTGCGGTGGCAGAACGAGATTGGAGCTCGCGACGGGCACCTCCGACCGCCGCTCAGAGGCAGGTGTTCTCGCCGGCACGACGGCATCCTCGACGATCTCTGCCTCGCCGTGCGTCTGCGAGCTCGGCTCCGCCCACGACCGCGGCGAGGGCCAGCAGCCCCCACGTCGTCGGGTCCTCGAAGAGCGCGTTGTAGAAGAGGCTGTGCACGCCGATCGCCGTCAGGCACGCGCCCGCGGCGAGCGCAACACGCCCCTCGAGTGAGGGACCGGCGCGGCGGAAGCAGGCGACCAGGGCGGCCGCGGCGAGCCAGACCAGCAGCAGCAGACCCGGGAGGCCCGTCTCGGCAGCCACGGTCACCGGCGTGTTGTGGGACGCGGCGCTCGCCGGCTCCTCGCCGCGCAGGCCCGTGCGCTCTGCGAACACCTGCTTGAAGCCGCCGAGTCCGACACCCACGACGGGATTGTCCCGGGCGATCCGCAGGCCCTCGGACACCTGGCCCCAGCGGCCGCTGGTGGCATCGTCCAGACCGCGCGGCGTCTCGTCGACGAGCGACTCGCGGAGCTGCGGTGTCGCCAGCACGACGACGATCCCGACGAGGGTCGCTGCGCCGAGCGCGCCCGCCGCTCGCCTCCCCCACAGCACGAGGGCCGCGACCGTTGTCCCGGCGACGAGGGCGACGAAGCTCGACTGCGAGAACGACACGAAGAGCCCGAGCCAGACGACGGCGGTACCGGCCGCCGTCGCCGCGAGCACGCGGCCGCGGGCACCGAAGAGGACGAGCACGAGCGTCGCGAGCAGCGCGACGACGAGGAAGCGCCCGTAGATCGACGGGTCCCAGAACACCGAGTTCACGCGGTAGAAGAGCTCGGGCTGGTACGCGTTGGCGACGATCACCTTCGGGTTCCAGAAGACGTCGCGCGTCGCCCACTGGTAGAGGCCGATCGCCGCGAAGACGAGCGCGAGGACTGCGAGCGCCGCGTAGAGCCGCTGCACGGTCTGCCGCGTCCACTCGAGCCGCGCCAGCGTCACGGCGAGCAGGCCGAAGGGGAGCACGAAGAAGGCGAGCGTGACCGCGCCCTCGCGCACGTCGTCGCTCCAGGCGAGCGAGAGGCCGAACCAGGAGACGAGCGCCGCCAGCGGCAGCGCCAGCGGGCCGAGCTCGCGGACGCGCGCGTCGCCGCGGGCGAGCTCCCAGGCAAGCAGGGCCGCCGCGGCGCCCACCAGGCCGTAGAGCGGGAGCAGCAGGTTGGCGTCCGTCCCGCCGATCTCGACCGGCACCCGGGCCGGCACGAGCGCGAGCGCGGCCGGCGGCAGCAGCCAGGGCCACCGGCGCAGCACGAGCGCGACCGGGACGAGCAGGACGGCGCCCGCAACCGCGCCGGCGGCGAGCAGTGCCTCCTGTCCGTCGGGTGCGAGCAGGGGCACGAGCGCGAGCCCGCCGAGCGCCAACGCCAGCACGCCGGCGAGACGGAGGTCGCGGCGCGGGGCCGCGATCACCAGTGCGAGCCCGGCGGCCCCGAGCGGCCCCCCGACCTGGGCGAGCGCTGTCACGAGCCGGCCGCGTCCCGCACGATCACGACGGCGCGGTCGGCCCGGCCGTTCGCCGAGACGAACAGGGTGAAGCGGCCGGGGCGCTGCGGTGCGCGCAGCCGCAGGCCGCGAGCAGGGCCGACGCCGCTGCGGCCCGCCAGGCGCCAGCGCACCGTGCGCGCATCGGTGTCGAGCGGCACCGAGAACTGCCGTCCGGCACGCGCACGCAGCGTTTCGCGCTCCACCTGCAGATAGCGCAACCGCACGGTCACGGGCCGGCTCGGCGCGGAGAGGTTGCCGGCGCGATCCTCCGCGCGAACCGTCAGCCGGTATCTCCCCGGCCGCAGCCGCACGCCGTCGACCTTGCCGTACCAGTCGATCGCCGCCTGCTCGCGCTCGCGGAGCTTGCCCTTCACCGCGCGGCGGCCGTTCACGTACAGGAGCGGCCGGGCGACCTCGTCGACGCGGTAGCCGACGGTGACCCGGTCGGCGCGCCCGTCGCCGTCGGGCGAGAACACTGCCGGACGCGCGGCGACGTCCGCGAGCGCCGGCGCGGTGGTGTCCACCCGAATCGCGTTCGGAAGCTGGATCGTGCGCCTGGCGTCGGCCAGCCTGACGCGCAGCCGGTACGAGCCCTCGGGCGCCACCGAGCCGTCGTCCGCGCGGCCGTCCCACGGCAGTGTCAGCCGCCCGGCCGAGCGCCGCTCGCGCGTCGAGCAGCGTGCGCACCGGCTCGCCGCCCGGCGTGACGATCGTGGCCGTCACCGTCTCGGGCCGGCGCAGGCGGAAGCTCAGCTCCGAGCGGCGAGCGCGGACCTCCCACCTCGCCGAAGCGAGTGCCGAACACCGGGCTGCGCTCGAGCTTGAGCCGCTGCGTGACCGCGAACGCCGCCGCCGTCCCCCCGAGCAGGAAGGCGACGAGCAGCAGCGGTGCAAGGCGCGTCAAGGCCCGGACGATTCTACGGCGGCGATCTCGTCCTCCCTCGTTCGAGGGACACTCGATCGGCTGAATCCTTCCGATTCCTCCCCTGCATGTCCCCTCTGCTGTCCCGTGCCCTCCTCGGCGGTCTCACCGTGCTGCTCGGCCTGTACACCGCGCACCTCGCGCTCGGCGTGGGCACGACCGGCCTGGCGTCCCGCCTGCTCGAGGACTGGCTCTACAACGCGCTGATCGTCGTGACGGGCCTCGTCTGCGCCTCGCGCGCGCTCGTGCGCGACAGCGAGCGGCTTGCCTGGCTCCTGCTCGGCGCCGCCATCACGGTCTGGGGCCTCGGCAACGCCTACTGGTCGCTACTGCTCGCCGACCAGAACCAGTTCCCCTCCGCCGCCGACGCGATGTGGCTCCTCTTCTACGTTCTGGCGTACGCGAGCCTGGCGATGATCTTCCGGAGCCGAGTCCCCCGCGCGTCGCTCAACGTCGGGATCGACGGCGTCATCGTCGCCCTCGCGGTCACCACCGTCGTCGCCGCGGTCGTCTTCGACGCCGTGCTCGGCGCGACCGAGGGCAGCCGCATCGCGATCGCCGTCAACCTGGCGTACCCCGTGGGCGACGCACTCCTGCTCGCGCTCGTCGTCGCCGCCGTTGCGCTCTCCGGCTGGCGAGTGACGGGCACCTGGCTGTTCGCGGCCGCCGGCGCCGTCGTCTTCGGGATCACGGACGGCATGTACGTCTACCAGGTCGCCGTCGGCACCTATGACGAGCTCTCGCTGATGAACGCCGGCTGGCCCGCAGGCTGCCTCCTGCTGGCGTATGCAGCCTGGCGGCCGCGGGAGAGCCTGCGGGCGCGAGCCGAGGATTGGAGCAGCGTCGCCGTCTCGATCGGCTCTGCCGGCCTCGCGGTCGCCGTGCTCGTCTACGACCACTTCCACCGCGTGAGCGTGCTGACACTGATCCTGGCCTCGGCCACCCTCGCGGCCGTCTTGCTCCGGCTGGCGCTGACGTTTCGCGAGCAGCGCCGGCTAGTGGCCGCGAACCTGCTCGACGCGCACACGGACAGCATCACCGGCCTCGGAAACCGGCGGGCGTTGCTTCGCCACATCGAGGCGGGCCTCGCGGAAACGGGCGAGGAGCGCCGGCTTGTCGTCGTCCTGCTCGACCTCAACGGCTTCAAGGAGTACAACGACAGCTTCGGCCACCTCGCCGGCGACGCCCTGCTCGCGCGCCTCGGCGCCCGGCTGGCCGCCGCCATGCCCGAGGGCGGACACGCGTTTCGCATGGGCGGCGACGAGTTCTGCGCCGTCGTCGAGGAGACGAGCGCGCTCGCGGCCGCGAGGATCGGCGCTATCGCCGGCGCTGCGCTCAGCGACCACGGCGAGGGCTTCGACATCGACTCCGCGTGGGGCCACGTCGTCGCGCCCGACGAGGCGGACACGGCGACGGAGATCCTCAAGCTCGCCGACCGGCGGATGTACGCCGCGAAGGCGGCCCGCTCGTCGATCGGACGCCAGTCCGCGCGGCTACTCGTTCGCGCCCTCGAGGAGCGGGAACCGAGCCTGGCCGAGCACATCTCGGAGGTCGTCGGCCTGGCCGAGGAGATCGGCACCAGGGTCGGCCTGGCACCAGAACGGCTAGAGCAGGTGCGACGCGCCGCCGAGCTGCACGACGTCGGCAAGATGGCGATCCCCGACGCGATCCTGCTCAAGACCGGCCCGCTGGACGACGACGAGTGGGTCTTCGTCCGGCGACACACGCTCACGGGCGAGTGGATCCTGTCGGCCGCGCCTGCGCTCGCCAGCGTGGCCAAGCTGGTGCGCTCGTCGCACGAGCGCTGGGACGGCACCGGCTACCCGGACGGGCTGGCCGGCGAGCAGATCCCGCTCGAGTCGCGCATCGTCGCGATCGCCGACGCCTATGCGGCCATGCTGAGCGACCGGCCCTACCGGGCGGCCCTGTCGCACACCGACGCGATCGACGAGCTCCGCGCCAACTCCGGCACGCAGTTCGACCCCGATCTGGTCGAGACCGCGGTCGAGATCCTCGCCGCGCGCGATCGCAGGCTGCGCTCGGTCGCCGCCGCCTAACGGCCGGCTAGCCCACAGGGGGCGGTCCGCGTCGCCAGAATGGCGGCGTGGGCGGTACGCAGCCTGAGCCTGTCACGATGCGTGAGGAGCGCAAGGTCGTGACCGCGCTCTTCGCCGACCTGGTCGGCTCGACCGGGCTCTCGCAGAGTCTCGAGCCGGAGGAGGTCAAGCTCGTCGTCGGCGAGGCGGTCGGTCGCATCGTGCGCGAGGTCGAGAGCCTCGGCGGGTACGTCAAGGACCTCGCCGGCGACGGCGTGCTCGCCTTCTTCGGCGCCCCGGTGGCGTCGGAGGACGACGCGGAGCGCGCGGCGCGCGTGGGCCTCCAGCTGGCCGAGGAGCTCGCTGCGTACGGCCGCGAGGTCGAGCAGTCCTGGGGCATCGGCGGTTTCGGCGTACGGGTCGGCATCAGCACCGGCCCGGTGGTGCTGGGCGCGCTCGGCACCGGTGGCCGCGTCGAGTACGCAGCCTTCGGCGAGACGGTCAACCGTGCGGCCCGCCTGCAGGGAGCAGCCGAGCCCGGGTCGGTGCTCGTCGACGAGGCAACCTGGCGGGATCTCGAGGGGCTGGTGGAGAGCGGCGAGCCGGTCGAGCTCGAGCTCAAGGGACTCGCCACGCCGGTGCGCGCCCACCCGCTCCTGTCGGTTCGCACCGCCCCGCAGCGGCGCGGCAGCCCGCTCGGGATCGAGGCCGAGCTGGTCGGTCGCGAGCGCGAGCTGGAGCAGGCGACGGCCTGGCTCGACCGGGTGCGGAGCGGCACCGGCGGCGTGCTCGTCTTCGCCGGCGAGGCCGGTATCGGCAAGACGCGCCTGCTGGCCGAGCTCCACGCCCGGTTCGTCCAGACTCCGGTTGAGGGAGCGGAGCCGATCTGGCTCGAGGGCCGCTGCGTGTCCTACGGGGAGTCACTGCCGCTCTGGCCGTTCCGCGACCTCTTGCGAGGCTGGCTCGGGGTCTCCGACGAGCCCGAGCTCCGGGTGCGTGTACTCCTGCGGCGCCGGGTCGAAGCGCTGTTCGGTGATCGCGCAGCCGAGGTCTACCCGTACCTCGGCTCGATCCTCGGCCTGACGCTCGAGCCCGACGCGGCCGGCCGCCTCAGCCAGCTGTCGCCCGAAGCGCTCCAGTTCAGGACGTTCGAGGTGGTGGGAACGCTGCTCGAGCGGCTAGCGGAGGCGGGCCCCGTCGTGGTCGTGCTCGAGGACCTGCACTGGGCCGACCCGACGTCCGTCCAGCTCGTCGAGCGGCTGCTGCCGCTGACCGAGCAAGCGGCGCTGCTGCTCGTGATCGTGCACCGTGCGGAGCGCGATCACGCCTCCTGGGCGCTGCGGGAGCTCACTGCGCGCGAGTACCCCCATCTCCTCCGCGAGCTGGCCCTGGAGCCGCTCTCGGGCGACGCGGAGCGAGAGTTGCTGCTCTCCCTCACCGGCGGCGACACCCTGCCGCGCCCCCTCGCCGACCAGCTGCTCTCTCAGGCGGAGGGCAATCCGTTCTTCCTCGAGGAGCTTGTCCGGTCGCTCGCGGACGCGGGAGCGCTCGTGCAGTCCGACGGGGCCTGGCGCTTCGACCACGAGGTGCCGGTCGAGATCCCGCAGACGGTCGAGCGGGTCGTGGTCGCGCGCATCGACCGCCTCGACGCCGACTGCCACGCGGTGATCACGGCCGCCGCCGCGCTGGGGCGGCGCTTCGGGCTCGCGCTGCTCGACGGGGTCACGGGCGACGGCCAGGACGTCGAGGCGGCCCTCCACGAGCTGCAGCGCCTCGACCTGATCCGGACGGAGCGGCGCTGGCCCCAGCCGGAGTACCGCTTCAAGCATGCGCTCATCCAGGAGGCCGCCTACCGGCTGCTCGTGGGCGATGCGCGAACGGCGCTCCACCGGCAGGCGGCCGAGTGGCTCGAGCGCGCGCACGCGGACAACCTCGACGAGGTCGTCGGGCTGCTCGCCCACCACTGGCTCGCGGCGAAGGACGAGGACAAGGCGATCGCGTACCTGACGCGTGCCGCCGACCGCGCGCGCGGCGAGTACGCGCTGAGCGAGGCGATCGACCTGTACCGGGAGCTGCTGCCCCTGCTCGAGCAGCGTGGCGAGCGGCAGGCAGTCGCGCTGGTGCTCTTCAAGCTCGGCCTGGCCCTGCACACCGCGCTCCGCTTCGGTGAGGCCAACACGATCTTCGGGCAGGCGTTCGAGCGCTGGCAGCCGCTGGAGCCCTGCTCGCAGGCGACCGCGACGATTCACGTGGCGCGCGAGCTGATCGGCGGCGAGCACGACCCGCCGCGCTCGTACGCGCCGGTCGACATGCAGGTGCAGATGGCCCTGTTCGACCGGCTCGTCGAGCGCTGGCCGGAGGCGACGATCGTGCCGTCCCTCGCCGAGCGCTGGGAGATCTCGGACGACGGGCTGCGCTACGTCTTCCACCTGCGCGAGGGACTCACGTGGTCGGACGGAACGCCGCTGACGGCGCACGACGTCGAGTTCGGCGTCAAGCGCTCGCTCGACCCCGAGCGGCCCGGCGTGAGCGTCACCATCTTCTTCGTGCTCGAAGGGGCGCAGGACTACGCACTCGGCCGCTCCGGCGACAGCAGCGGCATCGGCGTCCGGGCGCTCGACGACCGCACGGTCGAGTTCCGGCTGCTCGCCCCTGCGCCGTACTTCCTCAGCGTCGTCAACCGTCCAGACGGCGGCCCGCAGCCGCGCCACGCGATCGAGGCTCACGGCGACGACTGGCTCATGCCCGAGCGCCAGGTCGTCAGCGGCGCGTTCTCCCTGGCGGAGCGCTCGAGCAGCCGGATCGTGCTGGAGCGGCGCACCGCGTCTCTGCCTCGGCCGGGAAACGTGGCACGCGTCGAGATCGAGCAGCGGCCGCTCGAGGAGTGTCTGCGCGCGTTCGACCGGGGCGAGAGCGACGTGGTCGTCATCCCGCCAGGGTCACCGGACTCCGAGCTCCAGCTCCTGCACCAGCGCGAGGCCGATCTCGGCCCGCCGGCGTGGACGATCTACCTCACGTTCGTTCACGACCACCCCGTGCTCGGGCAGGTCGACGTGCGCCGCGCGCTCGCACACGCCGTCGACCGTGAGCGCCTCCACGCCGGCGACCCGCCGAGCCTGCTCCCCGGGACCGGCGGGCTCGTGCCGCCGGCGCTGCAGGGGCACACGCCGGACATCGCGCCGCGCTTCGACCCGGAGCGGGCCCGTGCTCTCCTCGCCGATGCCGACGTCGGCCGCCTGCTCGCCGTGACGACCCGTGGGGGCGACATGGAACGGCTGATGCGGACACTCGTGTCGTGCTGGCGTGACGTGCTGGGACTCGACGTCGAGCTCGAGGTGCTCGAGACGGTCGACTTCGCCCGCGAGCGGATGCGGCTCGTCGAGTACGGGGCGATCGCGCCGTCTGCGTGGTTCCCCGGCTATCCCGACCCCGAGTACTTCCTGCGGCTGCTGCTCCACACCGAGGCGGCGGACAACCGCGGCGGCTGGAGCCATCAGCCGTTCGACGACCTGATCGAGCAGGCGCGGCGGGAGCCGGACGGCCGCCGGCGGCTGGCGCTCTTCCACGAGGCCGACCGCGTCGCGATCGCCGACCAGGTCGCCGTGATCCCGCTCGCCTATGCCCGCAACGTGTTCTTCGTGCAGCCGTCGGTGCGCGGCTGGTGGGAGTTCGGCAAGTCGTGGTCTTCCTTCGCCGAGCTCGAGGTCGGCGAGGACTCGCCGCGCGTCTGACGGCAGGCGCGCCTCACCGCGTAGCGACGCAGCTCGCGGCGCCCCTCACGACGAACCCGGCGCCATGTCCCGTGCGGACCGGTCCTCGGCGGACAGCTCTGCCGGGGGGCCGCCGCTCCTCCTCCCCGCGGCTCAGGCTACCGGGCCGCGACGTACGGAGGTGTGCCGGAAGCGTGCCGGATCTGAGGCGCGTGGCCGCTCGGGGATGATGCGGGCGTGGAGATCGAGGTCGTCGAGGTGAACATCACGACGCTCGCCGTCGACGCGATCGCGAACGCGGCGAACAGCGCCCTCTGGATGGGCGCGGGGGTGGCCGGTGCGATCAAGCGCACCGGCGGCGCCGAGATCGAGGCGGAGGCCATGGCGCAGGGGCCGATCGACGTGGGCTCGGCCGTCGCAACCGGCGCCGGCGCGCTGCGCGCGCGACACGTGATCCACGGCGCCGTCATGGGCCACGACCTGACCACGACGCCGGAGCTGATCGCCCACACGACCGAGAGCTGCCTCGCCCTCGCGGAGGAGCTCGGCGTGCGCTCGCTGGCGCTGCCGGCGTTCGGCACCGGGGTCGGCGGTGTCCCGCTCGACGCGTGCGCCGTCGCGATGGCCCGCGCACTCCGCGCCCATGAGCCCCGCTCGCTCGAGCGGGTGGTGCTCGCCCTCTACGGAGGCGAGGCCGTGCTGGCGTTCCGCTCGGCGCTCGACGACTGAGGAGGGCGCTCCGGCGGGCCCATCGCGAACTGATCGCGACCGCTGTCGCGGCGCAGGTGGTTGATCACGAGCAGGACGAGCCCGCCGGCCAGCGCGATGACCATCAGCGGCCCCGTCCCCGGCGGCTCGAGCAGCTTGACGCCGCTGACCGCCAGCGTCGTCGCGAGCGCGAGACGCAGCGAGCGGTCGGGGACGCGGACCGTGAGATGGCTGCCGAGGAGGATGCCCGGGATCGACCCGAGCAGGAGCCAGCCCATGGCGCTGAGATCGACGTTGCCGTGCAGCAGGTGACTGATTCCGGCGACCCAGAGCAGCGCCGCCGCGTGCCAGATGTCGGTGCCGACGATCTTCACCGCCGTCAGCGGGAAGACGAGCAGCATGATCAGCGCGAAGAAGGTCCCGCTGCCGACCGAGGTCAGCCCGACGATGAACCCGCCCGAGGCGCCCAGCAGAACCGCGACGATCCGGTCACGGCGCTGCAGCAGGAAGGGCGCATCGTCGGCCTGGACGCCGCGCCGGAGAAACGACTTGGCCACGAGGCCGAGCGCCCCGAGGATGAGCGCAGCCCCGATCACCTTGGCGCCGGCCGACTCGACGTCGTCGCCGTAGCGGCGCTCGAGCCAGTCGGCGAGCTCGACTCCGGCCAGCGAGAGCGGCGCCGAGCCGAGGAACATCCAGAACGTCAGCCGCGCATGGACGGTGCCGAGATGCCGGTGCCGGGCGGCGCCGAACGTCTTGAAGATCGCGCCGTGGAGGATGTCCGTTCCGACGGCGAGCGCGGGCTTGAAGCCGAAGAGCAGGATCAGCAGCGGCGTCAGGAGCGCGCCCCCGCCCATGCCGGTCAGGCCGACCAGGGTGCCGATCAGCAGCCCGGCGAGGGACAGCTCCCAGGTCATCGCGGCAGGGACGGGCGGACGAAGCGGCGGGCTGGGGCGCCCGGGCTCACTTCGCCGCGTAGTGCTCGATCAGGACGTCGGCGACCTCGGGGCGGGTGAACTCCTCCGGCGGCACCTCGCCCGATGCGAGCATCTCCCGGACCTTCGTGCCGGACAGGAACACGTGGTCGTCGCCGCCGTGCGGGCACGTCTTCGGCGTCGCCATCTGCCCGCATGCCTTGCACCAGAACGCGTGCTCGAAGAACATCGGCTCGATGTCGAGCTCGTGCGGCTCGAACTCGTCGAAGATCAGCTGCGCGTCGTAGGTGCCGTAGTAGGAGCCGACCCCGGCGTGGTCGCGGCCGACGATGAAGTGCGAGCAGCCGTAGTTCTTGCGGCAGATCGCATGCCAGATCGCCTCGCGCGGCCCGGCGTAGCGCATGGCGGCCGGGAACGCCGAGACGACGACGCGGTCGGCCGGGTAGTAGTTGTCGACGAGCACGCGGTAGCACTCGACGCGCGTGGCAGCGGGCACGTCGTCCTGCTTCGTGTCGCCGACGAGCGGGTGGATCAGCAGCCCGTCCACGGTCTCGAGCGCGCCCTTGGTCAGGTACTCGTGCGCGCGGTGGATCGGGTTGCGGGTCTGGAAGCCGACGACGCGCTTCCAGCCCCGCTCGGCGAACGTGCGGCGCGTGTCGGCCGGGTCGAGCGCGAGCTCGGGGAACGGGCGCGCGGCCCGCTCGAAGACGGAGACGCGACCGGCGAGGTAGAGCGGCTTCTGGTCGTACAGCCGCGCCACACCCGGGTGGTCGGTATCGGTGGTGCGGAAGCACTGCTCCGCCTCGCGATCCCTGTCGTAGGCGTAGACACCCTCGACCTCGAGCACCGCGACGGGCTTGCCGGACTCGTCGGCGAGCGCCACGCGGTCGCCCGAGGGCTCGGCGTCGACGGCGAGGCAGACCGGCAGCGCCCACGGCAGGCCGCTCGCGAGGCGCATGTCCTCGACGACGGGCCGGTAGTCGTCCTCGGCCATGAATCCCTCGAGCGGCGACAGCGCGCCCGAAGCGAGCATGTCGAGGTCGGAGAGCTCGCGCGAGGTCAGCGGCACCGTCTCCAGCGAGTCGAGGTCGCCCGGCCGCTCGCCGGTGCGGTCGACGAGCTCGCCCCCGTGCGGCTTGATCAGCTTCTCGGTCGTCGTGACGGTCATGCCCGCACCCCCGTCTGCACGAGCCCGAGCTCCTCGAGCTTGGCGACGATCAACTGCGCCGACTCCTCGGCGTCGCGCTGCTCGGTGTCGACAACGAGCTCCGGGCTGGCAGGCTCCTCGTACGGGTCGTCCACGCCCGTGAAGCCCGTGATCTCGCCGGCGAACGCCTTCTCGTAGAGCCCCTTGACGTCGCGGCGCGCGCACTCCTCGACCGAGGCCTTCACGTGCACCTCGACGAACGTGCCCCACTCCTCCACCATCTGCCTGGCCTTCCGGCGCGTCTCCTCGTACGGCGAGATCGCCGCTGCGATGACGGCGCCGCCCTGGCGGGTCAGCCGCGAGGCGACCCAGCCGATCCGCTCGATGTTGGTGTCCCGGTCCTCCTTCGAGAAGCCGAGGCCCTTGGAGAGATGCGTGCGCACGGTGTCGCCGTCCAGGTACTCGACAACGCAGCCGCGCCGGTCGAGCTCGGGCCCGACCAGGTGCGCGATCGTCGACTTGCCGGCGCCGGAGAGGCCGGTGAACCAGAGCGTGAAGCCGCCGTCGCGGCGGCGGTCCGACTCCGGATGCTCGTGCGCGTAGATGTGCTCGCTCATGCAGGCGTGTCCTTTCGTGGTCGCTCGGCCGCCGGGTTCTGCACCAGCGGCGCGTCGTCGTGGATGCCGCACTCGAGCTTGTCGGAGCCGGCCCAGCGGCCTGCGCGCTCCTCCTCGTCGGGTGCGGTCGGGCGGGTGCAGGGGATGCAGCCGATCGAGCGGTACCCGGTCTCGTGCAGCGGGTTGTAGGGGATCTCGTTGACCCGGATGTAGGCCCAGACCCGCTTCTCGTCCCAGTCGGCGAGCGGGTGCACCTTCCAGACGCCGTAGCGCTCCGACCACTGCAGCTTCGGCGTCGAGGCGCGGCTCGGGGACTGATCGCGCCGGATGCCCGACACCCAGGCGTCGTAGGGGCGGAGCGCGTCGATCAGCGGCTCGACCTTGCGGATGTGACAGCAGCGGTCCGGGTCGCGCTCCCACAGGTTCGGGCCCTCGCGGCGGTGCTGCTCGGCGACGGTGAGCACCGGCGGGCTGATCAGCTGCAGCCCGTAGCGCTCGACCAGGCGGTCGCGGGTCTCGTACGTCTCGCGGAAGAAGAGCTGCGTGTCGAGCTCGACGACGTCGAGCGGCAACCCCAGCTCCGAGACCATGTGGACGAGGACCGACGACTGCTTCTGCCACGAGCACGTGAGCACGAGCCGCTCGCCGTACTCGGCGTAGGCCCAGCGGAGGATGTCCTCCGCGGCCATCGCCTCGACATCGGCGCGTGGTGCCACCGGCGCCGCAAGTGCCACGGCGTCGTCAGGAAGGGGCCGGCTGGCCACGCAGCAGCACCTCGTTGATCGTGTCGGCCCGCAGGCCCAGGCGGAGCGTCTCGAGCGGGATGACCTCGTCGGGCGGGATGTTGCCGAGGTTCACGTCGGGACCGAAGTGCTTGACGAACCAGGCCTGCGAGCTCTTCGTCGGCGCCTCGAAGATGAGGTCGCCGAGCGGGATCTCGTGGACGATCTCCTCGAGCAGGCCCGTGCGCATCTCGCCGTCCGAGCGGAAGATGCCGGCGGTGCCGCCCTCGCGGCCCTCGGTGATCACCTTCCAGGCGCCGGCTTCGAGCTCCTCCTTGATCCAGGCCACCCACTGGTACGGGGCGAAGACGGTCTCGGAGTCCTTGGAGCCGACCTCGGAGAGGACGGTGAAATCGCGTGCCAGGTCGGCGATCAACTCGAGCTTGCGCTCGCGCTCGATCTCGACCGCGCCGTCCGAGATCTCGACGTGCGAGAAGCGGTGGTCGGTGAGCCACTGCTTGTACTCGGGCAGCTTGTCGCGGACGATGACGGCCTCGAAGAGGGTGCCGCCGCAGACGACCGGCGTCTCGAAGGAGCGGTAGAGCGCGATCTTCTTCTCGAGGTTGCGGGTGACGTACGACGTGCCCCACCCGAGCTTGACCACGTCGACGTAGTCGCCGGCGGTGTCGAAGAGGCCCTCGATCTCGCGCAGGTTGAGGCCCTTGTCGATCACGTGGGTGAGCCCGCGCTCGCGCGGCTTGGGCGCGCGGGCGGGCAGGTCGAGAAAGCCGTCAGATCCGAGCAAGGATTCCCTCCAGTCGCTTGCGGGCCTCGGCCTGGACGTCGCGGTAGAGCGAGCCGCCGTGGGCGTCGATGCCGACGGTGAGCGGGCCGAAGTCCTTGACGCGGAACTTCCAGAGGCACTCGGGCATGAGCTCCTCCCAGGCGACCTCCTCGATCTCCTCGATCTGGGTGGTCTCGAGCGCAGCGGCGCCGCCGACGATGGCGAAGTAGACCATCCCGAGCCGCTGCATCGGCTCGATCGCCTCGTCGGGGAAGCCGCCCTTGCCGCAGATGCCGCGCACGCCGTACTGGGCGCCGAGCGGCTCGGTGAAGCGCACCATCCGGGCCGAGGTGGTGGTGCCGATGCAGAGCTTCTCGTACCGGCCCTCGGCGACCTTGCGCACGTTCGGCGCGGTGTGCAGCAGGAAGGCGCCGCGGAGGTCCATCGGCGGCTCGACCCCCTGGTCGAAGATGCGGATCTGCGTCCGGTCGCGGATGCCGATGATGTGGCCCTGGACGACCACCTCGTCGCCGGCGCGGAGCTTGAGGATCTCGCGCTCGTCGGTGATCGGGAAGGTGACCTCGTGCGTGGCCATCAGCGGGCCTCCTCGTAGGCGTGGAGCGACGGCACGGGCTGCTCGCCGCGGCGGCTGCGCTCGCACAGACGCTCGAGCTGCGGGGCCCGCTCGCGGTGCTTCGGCTTGGTCAGGCGCAGGTGGGGCAGCAGGTCGCAGGGCGCGGCCACCAGCACCTCGTGCCCCGCCAGGCGTGCCGGCAGGGCGCGCGGGGCGAGCTCCTCGTAGGTTCCGGAGCGCGACGGGACGACGTCGAAGCGGCCGAGCCTCGTCTCGAACAGGTGGTCGAGGTTCTCGGCTGTGGCCGGCTCGGGCGCCCAGCGGACCGCGTCCTCCTCGGTGGTCTCCGGCCAGTCCGGATCGACGTGCGGCCTCGCCTCCCAGCCGCCCAGCAGGCCGGCCAGGCGAACGAGGTTGTCCGCGGCGAGCGACGGGGCGACGTCGAGGTCGTTCGGGTCGACCGACACGCCGTAGGCGGTCGCGGCGACCGAGCCCGTGAGGACGTGGTCGACCCCGGTTGCCGCCAGGCCGGCGAGCAGCGAGCGGACGTCGAGGGCGGTCGCGGTCGGCATCACGCTTCCCGGTCGTAGTCGACAGAGCCGTCGGCGGCCACGTGCGCGGACGCCCTGCGGGCGGCCCAACACTGGTAGTTGACGGCGACCGGGTTGAGCGTCATGTGCGTGTCCGCGTGCTCGATGTGGCACTGGAGCACGGTCACGTCTCCGCCGAGGCCCATCGGCCCGATGCCGGTCTCGTTCAGCAGCTCGAAGAGCTCCTGCTCGAGCTGGGCGACGATCGGGTCGGAGTTGCGGGTGCCCACCGGCCGTGCGATCGCCTCCTTGGCGAGGTACATGGCGTAGTCGGCCGAGCCGCCGATGCCGACGCCGACGATCCCGGGCGGGCACGGCTTGCCGCCGGCGTCCACGATCGACTCGAGCACGAACTGCTTGATCCCCTTCACGCCGTCGGCGGGGACACACATCTTCAGGAAGCTCATGTTCTCGGAGCCGGAGCCCTTGGGCACGCACTTGACGTCCAGCCCGTCCCAGTCCGGGATGAACTCCCAGTGCACGATCGGCAGCCGGTGGCCGATGTTCGGGCCGGTGTTCTCGCGCGTGATCGTGTGGACGGCGTTCGAGCGCAGCGGATGCTCGAGCGTCGCGCGCGCGGTGCCGTCGCGGAGCGCCTCGTAGATCCGTGCCGGGTGCAGCGGGAAGCCTTCGCCGACGCGACAGGTGTAGACGGCGATGCCGGTGTCCTGGCAGACGAGGTTGGCCTGCGAGTCGGCGACCTGGACGTTCTTGAGGATCGTCGAGAGCACGCGCTGGCCGGGCACCGAGGTCTCGCGCCTGGCGGCGTCCGCGAGCGCGTCGCGCAGGTCCTGCGGGATGTCCTTCAGCGCCCAGACGTACAGGTGCGCGGCCGCGTCCTCCACCGCCTGCTGCAGGTCGGTGCCGGTCAGGACCGTCATGCCTTCACCGCCTCGGCGGCTGCGGCTCCGGCGCGCCGCCCGAAGACGGTGCACTCGAGCAGCGAGTTGCCCATCATGCGGTTGCGCCCGTGCGTGCCGCCCGCGATCTCGCCGCAGGCGTAGAGGCCGTCGAGCGTCGTCTTGGCCTGCTCGTCGATCATGAGGCCGCCGTTCTGGTAGTGGAGGACGGGGTAGGTGAGGATCGGCTCCTGCAGCGGGTCGATGCCGGCGGCACGGTAGCGCCGGAGCATGTAGGGCAGCGAGACGGCGGCGTCCTCCTCGGCGATGCGCGTCGTGTCGAGGTAGACCGCCGGGCGACCGTCGGGCGTCTCGACCCCGCGGCCGGCGGCGACTTCGTCGACGATCGCCTGCGAGACCTCGTCGCGCGGGCCGAGCGAGTCGGTGAACTCCTCGTGGTCGGCGTTGAGCAGCACGGCGCCGTAGGCGCGGGTGGTCTCGGGGATCGAGTAGCCCTGCAGGTTCGCGGGCCAGGCGCCGCCGTTCGGGTGGTACTGGAGCGCGTCCAGGTCGCGCCCTTCGGCGCCGAGCTCGAGCGCGATCCGAGTTACCTCGCCGGTCGCGCCAGGATGGTTCGTGGAGAGCTCGCCGCGCTCCTCGGCCTCGCGGTAGCAGCGGCCGCCGGCGGCGAGCACGACCGCCCCGGCCGCGAACTCGACGTTGTCGCCCGCCTTCGTGAGGCACGTGGCGAGCCAGCCGCTCTCCGCCGGCTCGAGCGAGGCGAGCGGGTGGTTGGGAAAGAGCTTCGCGTCGGAGGCCTCGACGGCCTCGCGCAGCGCCGTCGTGATCGCGTGGCCGGTGCGGTCGCCGACCTGGAGCAGGCGCTTGCGGGTGGCGCCGCCGCAGCGGGCCAGCCGGTAGCCGCCGTTCTGCCGCGTGAACTCGACGCCCAGCTCCTCGAGCCAGTGGATCGCGCCGGGAGCCTCCGAGGTCAGCACCTCGACGAGCGAGCGCTCTGCGGTCTCGTGCGACGAGCGCCAGACGTCCTCCGCGTGGATCTCCGGCGAGTCGTCGGGGCCGAAGGCGGCCTGGATGCCACCCTGCGCCTTTGCGGAGTTGCACGACTGCAACGAGCCTTTGGTCGTCAGGGCGACCCGGGCACCGGCACGCACCGCCGAGACGGCAGCGGCGAGCCCGGAGGCGCCGCTCCCGACCACGAGCACGTCGACTGAGTGACGCTCGGCCACGGCTAGGGAGGTTACCAGGCTCTGGCTAATGATGCGTATATGCCTGACTTATCGCTCTGGGCTTCACCAGATCGCCAGGAGCAGCTCGGTCACCTCGGCGGCGCTCGCCTCGCGCGGGTTTGACCTCGCGGCCGGTCGTGTGACCGTCGCGGCCGCGACGTCCGCCAGCTCCTCGCGCGGCACGCCGAAGTCGCGCAGGCGCTCGAAGCCGCCGAGCGCGGCGAGCTCGCGTGCGCGCGTGGCCGCGTCGCCCCCGAGCGCCTCGCCGAGCCGGGCGAGCGCCTCCGGGGCCACCGGCTCGTTGTAGCCGAGCACCGGCGGCAGGGTCAGCGCGTTCATCGCTCCGTGGGGGAGCCCGTAGCGCCCACCGAGCGCCTGCGCGGCAGCGTGCGCGAGCCCCATCGCCGAGGCGCCCAGCGCAGCGCCCGCGTGGGCGGCCCCGCGCAGCAGCCGCTCACGGGCGTGGAGATCGGACCCGTCGGCCAGGACGCGTGGGAGCCACTCGGCGATCAGCCGGGCACCGGCGAGCGCCTCGCGATCTCCCTCCTCCGTGCGACCACGTGCGTAGAGGGCCTCGGCACAGTGCGCGAGCGCGTTGAGGGCGGTCCCGGCGGTCAGGTCGGGCGGGAGATCGAGCGTGAGCCGAGGCTCGTACACGACGGCGACCGTCCGCGCGCCGCCGCCGCCACCCTTGACGCCGCGCTCCTCGTCGCGGCGGCCGAAGAAGGTCGTCCACTCGGCACCCGAGTAGGTCGTCGGCACCGAGACGACCGGCAGCCCCGTCTCGGCCGAGACCGCCTTAGCGGTGTCGATGGCGCTCCCGCCGCCGAGCGCGACGAGACCGTCGGCCCCGGCCGCGTCGGCGACCGCCGCTCTGACCGTCGCCTCCGGCGTGTGCGGCCGGACGCCGGTGAAGCGTCGCTCGACCGGCAGGTCGGTATCCGCCAGCCGCCGGCTCGTGACGAGCAGAGGCGTCGAGATCTCGAGCTCGGAGAGCAGCGGGCCGAGCTCCTGGATCCCCCAGCGGACGATCACGCGGCTGCCGGGACGCGCTCCTGGGCGAACGCCACGAACGCCTGTGCCACCCGGGTGAGAGGTCGCCCGCTCGAGCGCACGAGCGAGATCTCCCGGGAAGGCTCGAGGCCGCGCACGCGCGCAGCGGCGATCGTGCCTGCGGCCAGCTCGGCCTCGACCGCCCAGCGCGAGATGAAGCTGATCCCGTAGCCGGCGACGACCGCGGTCTTCACGGACGCCTGCAGGCCGAGCTCGAGGCGAACGTCGAGATCCCGCAGGCGCGTGCCGGCGGCGCGGAGCTCGTCCTCGATCACCTGGCGGACCCCCGCCCCCTCCTGCATGACGATGAGCGGCTCGCTGCGGAGGTCCTCGACGTCGATGGTCGTGCCCGCGAAGCGGTGACCGGGCGGGCAGGCGAGGACGACCTCGTCGCGGAACAGCGGCTCGAAGACGACCGCGCGGTGGCGGCGGGCCGCGCCGACGATGCCGAGCTCGAGCTCGCGGTCGGCGACCCGGTCGACGATGCGCTGGGTGTCCGAGATCGTGAGCGAGACGTGAGAGGCAGGGTGCGCGCGCTGGAAGTCACACAGGAGCAGCGGCACGACGCTCTCGCCCGGCCCGGTGGACGCCCCGATCTCGAGCGTGCCGGTGAGCTCGCCCTCGGCGCCGGCGACCTCGTCGAGCAGCTGCGCCTCGAGCTGGAGCAGGCGTTGGGCGCGGCGATAGAGGGTGGTACCGGCCTCGGTCGGCTCGACGCGGCGACCGGAGCGGTCGAGGAGTCGCGTGCCGAGCCGCTTCTCGAGCCCGGCGATCTGCAGGCTGACCGCGGGCTGGGACACGCCGAGCTGCTCGGCGGCGCGCGAGAAGCTGCGGCGCTCGACGACGGCGCAGAAGGCTGCGAGCTGGCGCGTGTCCACTACCCGTCGCCCCGCCGCCTGGCCGCGGACGCTCGCTGCACGGGGGAAACCCGGCCCGTCGCTCGCCTCGCTCGCTTCACGGGGGAAACCCGGCCCGTCGCTCGCAGGGGCTCGCTCTCACGGGGAAAACCCGGTTTCCCCCGTGGGCCCCCTCGTCGGTCAGACGCGCCGGGGGCGCGCTGTGCCTGCGGGCGGCGAAGCCGCCCTCCGGCGGATAGGTGCACCAGACGTTGCATAAGCATTAATTATGCATGACAGGATTCGTATAGCCGGCCTGCCACTACTTCGGCACAACTTCGGCACGGATACGCGCGTCCTCTCTCGATACGATCGCGTCGGGGAGGAGGCCACGGGTGCCTTGGGAAGTGTCCGGCGGAGACAGGTCCGGACGGCGGTGCTGCTCGGTGTGGTGGACGCTCGCCCAGCTGGGATCGCCGGGGAGTCAGCCGGCGACCGCAGGCTCGCGGGCCAGCACGGCCAGCACGTCGTCGGCGTAGCGCTCCAGCTTCGCCGGTCCGACCCCCGCCACCGAGCCGAGCTCCGAGGGGGTGCGCGGAGCGATCCGGACGATCTCGGCAAGCGTCGCATCGTGGAAGACGACGTACGCCGGCACGCCGTCGGCCAGCGCCCGCTCGCGCCGCCACGCCTTCAGCGCACGGTAGGCCGGCGGTTGGTCGTCGTCGGCGATTCGCTCCTTCGCCGCCCGCGGCGGCGCAGCGGCCACGACGCCCAGCTCCCGCAAGAAGCGGCTCGGCTTCCCCGCCCACGTCACGGAGAGATGCCGCCGGGCCCGCGTCAGCCCGACGTACAGGAGCCGCCGCTCCTCGGCCAGCTCCTCCGGCGTGCGTGACAGCCGCGAGGGAAGCTCCTTCTCCTCCACCCGCGGGACGAAGACGGCGTCCCACTCGAGCCCCTTCGCGCGATGCAGGGTCAGCAGATGGACGCCACGCCCCGCGTCCGGCCCGAAGCGCCGCCCGAGCTCGGCGATCCACTCGGACACGCCGCGCTCGCCGTCGTCGAGCTCCCTCGCCAGCCGCACGAGCCGCGCGAGGTCGTTCTGGCGGACGAGCTCCCGCTCGCCCAGGCCCTCCCCCGGATCGTCCAGCAGGCCCTGATCGCGCGCTGCCCGCTCGACCGTCTCGGCGAGCGCGCCGCCGCCGCCACGGGACCGCACACGCTTGAGCAGCTGGCGGGCCGCCTCGCGTGCGAGCAGCGACGCCCCCTGCACGGGCACGTGGGCCTCGTGGAAGGCCTCCTCGAAGTCGGCCGACCGCGCATTGGTCCGCAGCAGCACGGCCATCTCCTCCAGTGCTGTCCCCTCCCCTGCCAGCGCCCGCACACGCTCCACGATCCAGCGCGCCTCGTCGGTGGGCGCCGCGAACCCGCGCAGGTCAGGGTCGGGCCCGTCGTCATGCGTGGGACGAAGCGTCTTGGCCGCGCCGCCGAGCTGCGGCACGAGCCGGTTGGCGAGCTCGAGCACCTGCGGCGTGGAGCGGTAGTTCGACTCGAGCCGCACCACCGTCGCCTGCGGGAACCGCCGCGGCAGCGCGAGCAGGAACTCCGGCGAGGCGCCCGTGAAGCCGTAGATCGCCTGGTAGTCGTCGCCGACGGCGCAGAGCTCGTCCGACTCGCCGAGCCAGCGGTCGAGCAGCGCCTGCTGGAGCGGGTTCACGTCCTGGAACTCGTCCACCGTGAACGCCCGGTAGCGCTCGCGCACGGTGGCGAGCGCCCTCTCGTCCTCGTCGAGCAGCCGCACCGTCAGCTCGATCAGGTCCTCGAAGTCGATGCGCCCCGCGTCACGCTTCCAGCGCTCGTAGCGCTCGAACACGCGCTGCATCAGGTCGGCCGGGATCGGCGGCTGGTGGTCGCCGAGCGAGGCGAAGTAGGTGGCCGGGGTGATGCGGCGGTTCTTCGCCCACTCGATCTCGGTGGCGAGGTCGCCCGCGGGCCGGAAGCGGTAGGCGCGTGGCAGTGTGGTGGCGATGTTCCGGAGCGGCAGCGCCTTCGAGGAGACGATCTGCCCCTCGAACCCGTCGCTGAAGTAGCGCAGCTGCGCAAGCGCCGCCGAGTGGAACGTCCGCGCCGCGACACCCGACACACCGAGCTCCGCCAGCCGCCGGCGCATCTCGCCCGCCGCCTTGTCGGTGAAGGTGACGGCAAGGATGGCCGACGCGGGCACGGTGCCGCCCGCGACCTGGTGCGCGATCCGGCGGGTGATCGTCGTCGTCTTGCCCGAGCCGGCGCCGGCCAGGATGCAGACCGGCCCGCGCACCGCCTCGACGGCGCGCCGCTGCTCCGGGTTCAGCCCGGCGAGGATCGACTCCGGCTCCACGCCCCGACCCTAGTGGCCCGACCGGCCGAAGCCCCCAGGAGATCGCGACAGAAGTGCAACGACTCGCGCACGTCGTGGGCCGGGCCCTCCTCGCCGACGGCACGCAGCGCCCCTGCGACGCCAGGTGCGGGTGGAGAGGGCGAGCAGCAGCTCGCGTTCCGGGAGGTCGTGGAGGAGCGCGTCTACTGCGTCTGGGACGCCTGCGCCCGCTCCACTGCCGGGTCAACCGCAGACTCGGGGCTGCGCCTCGGCGTGCCGACGATCTGTGCGAGCCGCGAGACGAGGCCGAGGGTGTCCCCCTCCTCGACGAACCGCTCGAGCTCGCCGAGCTCCCCGTCGAGCCAGCCGGCGTCGACGGGCGCCCGCCGCGCGCGGCTGATCTTGGGATGCGGCGTCTCGGCGACCGCCTCGCCCTCGCCCCAGAGCTCCTCGTGCAGCTTCTCGCCGGCGCGCGTGCCCACGAACTCGATCGCGACGTCGCGGTCAGGCTCCTTGCCGGAGAGCCGGATCATGTTGCGGGCGAGATCGAGGATCCGCACCGGCTCGCCCATGTCGAGCACAAAGATCTCGCCGCGGCCGCCGATCGCGCCGGCCTGCACGATCAGCGCCACCGCCTCCGGGATGGTCATGAAGAAGCGCGTCATCTCGGGATGCGTCACCGTCACGGGCCCGCCCGCGGCGATCTGGCGGCGGAAGATGGTGATCACGCTGCCCGCCGAGCCGAGCACGTTGCCGAAGCGCACGGCGACGAAGCGGGTGGCCGCATCCGGGCGGTGGCCGTACGCCTCGATCACCCATTCGCAGAGCGCCTTGCACTGGCCGTAGACCGCACGCGGGTTGAGCGCCTTGTCGGTCGAGACGAGCACGAAGCGGCGCGCGCCGAACTCGACCGCGACGTCCGCCATCACCTTCGTGGCGAGGACGTTGTTGCGCACCGACTCGATCGGGTTGGCCTCCATCAGCGGCACGTGCTTGTAGGCGGCCGCGTGGAAGACCACGCCGGGGCGGTAGCGCTCGAAGACCTGGCGCATCTTCACGCGGTTGCCCACGTCCGCCAGCACCGGGATCGCGGCCGAGAAGCCACGCTCGTCCACGAGCTCGCGCTCGATCTCGAACATCGCGGTCTCCGCCTGGTCGACCAGCACGAGCCGCTGAGGCCCGAGCTTGGAGATCTGGCGGCAGAGCTCCGACCCGATCGATCCGCCCGCGCCGGTGACCAGCACGGTCTCGCCGGCCAGGTAGGAGGCGATCGAGTCGAGGTCGACGTCGACCGGCTCGCGGCCCAGCACGTCCTCGACCTGGACCGGGCGGATCTGGCCCGCGAGGTGGTCGCCCGCGATCAGCTCGTACAGCCCCGGCAGCGTCTTGACCGGCACGCCCTCGTCACGCGCGACGTTGACGATGCGCTGGCGCGTCTCGCCGGAGGCAGAGGGGATCGCGATCAGGAGCTCGTCGGGGCGGTGCTCGCGCAGGAGGCGCTGCAGCTCGCCGGTGGTGCCGAGGACGCGGACGCCGTGCAGGCGCAGGTTCTTCTTGCGGGGGTCGTCGTCGACGATCCCGATCGGGGTCGCGCCGAGCGAGCGGTTGCGGTGCATCTCGCGTATGACCAGCTGGCCGGCGTCGCCCGCTCCGACCACGATCACCTCACGGCCGTGCGCGACGATGCCGCGCGCCCCGGGACGCTCGAACAGCGTGCGGGCGAGCAGTCGCGAGCCGCCGACGAGCCCCAGCAGCAGCACGAGGTCGATCACCATCACACCGCCCGGCACGCGGAAGCCCGGCACCGGGTTCCAGATGTAGATGACGGGCAGCACCGCGAGCGACGCGACGGTGACGCCGCGGACGGCCGCCCACATGTCCTTCGTGGAGACGTACCGCCACCAGCGGTTGTAGAAGCCGAAGGCGACGAAGACGACCAGCTTGAGCGCCACGACGACGAAGATCGTCCGGTCGAGCAGCCGCTCGTAGATGCGCGGCACCTCGCCGTCGAAGCGAAGCTGGAAGGCGAGGTACCAGGCGACCGCGACCAAGGCGGCGTCGGCAGCGAGCTGCCAGACCCGGTGCCGGTTGACGGGGATCACGCTGCGCCGGCCCCCACCCGCGCGGCGCGCCGGATGGTCTCGACAACCCGCTCCTGGATCTCGGGCTCGATGCCGGCCCAGAGCGGCAGTGCCAGGTTGTCGGCGGCGGCGCGCTCGGTCTCCGGCAGCGAGCCCTCGGCGTGCCCGAGGAATCGAAGCGCCGGCTGCAGATGGAGCGGCACGGTGTAGTAGGAGGCCGAGGCGATCTCCGCTTCGGTCAGGGCAGCCGCCAGCCGCTCCCGCTCCGGCGTGCGAACGACGTACATGTGGTAGACGTGCCCCGGCTCGTCGGGCGGCAGCTCGCAGAGCTCGCCGAGCCCGAGCTCCGCGTAACGGGCGGCGGCCTCGCGGCGGGTGGCGTTCCAGCCGTCGATCCTGGTCAGGAAGAGGCGCAGCACAGCAGCGTGCAGCTCGTCGAGTCGCGAGTTGTAGCCGATGAACTCGAACGTCTTCTTGGCCTTGGAGCCGTGGAAGCGCAGCATCCGGACGCGCTCTGCCAGCTCGACATCGGTGAACGCGCAGAGCCCGCCGTCGCCGAGCGTGAACAGGTTCTTCGTCGGGAAGAAGCTGAACGTCGAGGCGGCGCCGGTCCGGGCGACGCCGGCGGCACCGAACGCCTGGGCCGCATCCTCGATCAGCGGCAGTCCCAGCTCCGCCAGCTCGGCGAGCGTGGCCGGGCGGCCGAAGAGGTGCACCGGCATGATCGCGCGCGTCCGCGGCGTGATCCTGCGGGCGACGTCCTGCGGGTCGATGTTGAGCGTCTCGGGGTCGATGTCCGCGAAGACGGGCGTCGCGCCGCGCCGGGCGATCGCCTCCGCCGTGGCGTAGAACGTGAACGCCGGGCAGATCACCTCGTCGCCCGGCCCGATCTCCATGGCGTCGAGGACGAGCACGAGCGCGTCGGTGCCGTTCGCGACGCCGACCGTCTCGGAGACGCCGAGGTGCGCCGCGGCCTCCTGCTCGAACGCCTTGACATTCGGTCCGAGGATGAACACGCCGGAGTCGACAACATCGGCCAGGCGTTCCACCACCTCGTCGCGCAACTCGGCGAACTGCGCGCGCACGTTCACGAGCGGCACGGGCACGACGCGTGAGTGTACCCGCGCCCGCTCGCGGGGCCGCTTCGCGGGCACCCGCGCTCGCTTCACGGGGGAAACCCGGTTTCCCCCGTGGGCCCCCTCGTTGGTCAGACGCGCCGGGGCCGCGCTGTGACTGCGCCGGGCAGAGCCCGGCTCCGTCGAGGCGCTCAAGGCGGGCGCCTGCGGCGCCGCCGCTTCGCTCTCACGGGGGAAACCCGGTTTCCCCCGTGGGCCCCCTCGTCGGTCAGACGCGCCGGAGCCGCGCTGTGACTGCGCCGGGCGAAGCCCGGCTCCGTCGATGGGGGGCTGGCGAGAGGCGCTCAGGGTTGTCGCGGCTGTCGGCGAGCTCTCGCCCGCCGACTCGAGTCCGTGCCGCGCAGCCGGAGGGGCCAAGAGCGGTTCTCGTCGATCACAGCGCTCCGTGGGCCCCGTCGTTGGTCAGAGGCCCCGATTCCGCGCTGTGACTGGCCGAGCGAGCAGCGCTCCGTCGATCGCGGGGCTGGCGCGAGGGTCCGGCTCGTGGTCGCTGCCGGACTAGTCGCGCGCCGGCGCGTCTGCCGGCTCGACCCTGGGGCGGCGGCGGCGGGCGCGCAGGGCCAGGTAGGCGACGCCCGCCAGGATGAACGCGCCGATGGCGTAGTCGGCGTACGCGAACGCGTCGTGGAAGCGCTCCCAGTTCGAGCCGAGCGCCCAGCCGGCGCCGGCGAGGGCGAAGCACCAGATCGCCGAGCCGAGCAGCGTCAGCGCCGTGTAGGGGCCGAGCGGCATGCGCACCACTCCTGCGGGAATTGCGACGAACGACCGCACCACGGGTGTCACGCGCCCGAGGAAGACGGCTGCGTCGCCGAACCGCTCGAACCAGCGCTCCGCCCGCTCGAGCCGGTGGGCGTCGACGTGGAACCAGCGGCCGTGCCGCTCGACCAGCGGCCGACCGCCGTAGAGGCCGATGCCCCAGCCGCCCACGGAGCCGATCGTGTAGCCGACGGTGCCCGCGAGCGCGATGGCGAGGAAGCTCGCGAAGCCGGCGTCCAGCCGCTCGCCGAAGACGAACACCTCCTGGCCGGCCAGCGCCCCTGCTGCGACTGCGCCGCCGTAGACCATGACCAGCTCACTGGCGGCGGGCAGCACCGCGTCGACGAGCATCAACGTGAACACGGCGTAGAACGCGTGATCGCCGATGACGCCGGTGATGGCCTCGGTCACCCCGTGCAGGACAGACGCGAGCGGCATGGCCCGAGGCTAGCGACCGACGCGGCGCACGGTGACGGGGACCGCGAGCGTGGCCGAGCCGAAGTCGTTTCGGGCCACGACGCGCACGACGTGGCGCCCGGCGTAGGCGCGCACACGCTTTCGATAGCGGCCGTCCCAAACCAGCGCCACCCGGCCCGGTACCCCGGCACGCCCGGAGTAGGTGCGAAGCGCGACTCCACCGGCCGACTCGATCGTGACCGTCCAGGTGGCCGGGGCGGCGAGCGCAAACGAGACCGTCAGCTTGCCGCCGCGACGGTTGACCGGGACGACCGCGGGCTGGGCGGAGAGCGCTCCGAGCGTCGCGTTCAGCGTGAACGGGCGCTCGGCCACCGACTCGCTGCCGAGGTCGTCGCGCGCCGTCACGAGCCAGCGCCAGGCACCCTGCTGCTCGAGCGTGCCGTCCGTCTTCCGCCCGCTCCACGGCAGCTGGTAGGTCCCCGCCTCCCGTGTCGCCGTCTCGAGCACGCGCGCCGATCCCGCCGGGTCGACGAGCGAGACGACCACGGTCGAGGGCCGCACCACGCGGTAGCGGAAGAGCTGGCGCTCGTCGATGCCGTCGCCGTTCGGCGAGAGCAGCAACGGCTCGGGCGGCGCCGCGTAGACGCCGCTGTAGAGAACCGCGAGCATCTCGCTCGTGGGCCGCTCGCCGGCGGTCGGCCGGTTGAGCAGCTTGCCGTCGAACGCGAGCGTGGCGGCACGACCCCCCTCCAGCGCCGCGGCCGTCACGGCCCCGAGGCGGGTCATCGCCTGCGCGAGCTCCCAGTTCGTCACGCCGACGCTGAAGCCGGGCAGACCGCCGTCGACGACCACCAGGAGAATGCGCCCGTCTGGGCGCTGGCCGACGGCGGCGCGCGCCGAGCGCACGGACAGCGCGCTGTGAGAGAAGTCCTCGCGCGGGTTGAAGATCGCCTTGCCGCTGCGGACGAGCAGCGGGCCGCCGGCAAGCCCCTCGGCGATGCCGGACCAGTCGGGGTTGAGAATCAGGCGCACCGTCAGGGTCGTGCCCGGCTTCCCCTCCTCGACGAGCCTGACGGCCTGGTTGCCGCGGGCGACGAGGACGGCGCCCCCCGGCGGGATGGGCGTGCCGCCGCCGGCGCGCAGCTCGGCGACAGGAGCCGTATTCGTCCCGCCCGCCCTCGGCGCCCCGAGCCCGGGGAGCACGGCCTCGACGCTGCCTGCCTCCAGCGGTGTGGCGCTGCCCCAGGTGGGGGTGTAGAGCGTGACGCCGTTCGTCGCGGGCCGCCGGTTGACGGCGAGCGCGCGACGCTGGCCCGTGCCCTGCCAGGTGCCGTTGAGCCCGACCCGCTCGACGCGCAGGGAGCCGGCCGTGTCCACCCCGATCGCCGAGCGGCGCAGGTTGGGCGTCGCGGCGAGCACGCCGCTCTGGACGAGGACGCCGCTCGGAACGCCGTCCGCGTTGCTGAAGTCGCCGTTGATGCCCACGGCGGTCGCGGTGTTGGTTGCGAGCCGTCGCTGCATCGCGGTCACCGTCTCCTTGCCGACGATGGTGCCGTTCGAGAGCACCGGCGCCAGCGAGTAAAGGCCACCGGGGCGCGGCGCGGTGACGACGTGCAGCACCTTGGGTCCGAAACGGCTGAACTGGAGCTGGCGCTCGTAGGTGACGCCCGGCATCAGCAGCGACGGCTCCGCGTGCGCGGGCGCGGCGAGCAGGGCGGCGGCAGCCGCGGCGACGAGCGTGAGGCGGAGCATGACCCGCGTCGGAGGGTAGCGGGGGTTCGTTAAGAGATCGCGGCCCGGGCAGGCCCGCTCGGCCGCGTCAATCCCAGGTCTTGACGACGCGGTAGAGCGTGTCGCGCTGCACCGGCGTCTTGCCGAGCGCCCGGATCGCCCGGACGAACTCGTCCGTGGTCGCGCGGTGCGTGGTGCCGGCGGCAGAGACGACGTTCTCCTCGATCATCACGGAGCCGAGGTCGTCGGCCCCGAACTCGAGGGCGACCTGACCGACCTTCATCCCCTGGGTGACCCAGGACGACTGGATGTGGTCGACGTTGTCGAGATAGATGCGGCTGACCGCCTGGGTGAGCAGGTAGTCGAACGACGTCGGCATCGACTCTCGCGGGACGAGCTTCGCCAGCCTGTTGCCGTCCGACTGGAACGTCCACGAGATGAACGCGCGGAAACCGCGCGTCTCGTCCTGCAGCTCGCGGATGCGGCGCATGTGCTCGACACGCTCGGGCAGCGTCTCGACGTGCCCGTACATCATCGTCGCCGTCGTCGACATGCCGAGCCGCTGGGCGTGGCGCATGACGTTGAGCCACGCGGCCGTCGTCGTCTTCTTGGGAGCGATGACGTCGCGGACACGGTCGACGAGGATCTCGGCGCCGCCGCCGGGAATCGAGTCGAGGCCGGCGTCGCGCAGACGGGTCAGCGTGGCGGGCACGGTCAGGCGGGAGCGGCGGGCGATGTGCTCGACCTCGGGCGGCGAGAGCGCGTGGAGGTGAATCGGGTAGCGCTCCTTGATCGAGCGGAACAGATCCTCGTAGTAGTCGACGGCGAGGTCAGGATGGTGCCCGCCCTGCATGAGCACGCCGGTGCCGCCGATGGCGATCGTCTCCTCGATCTTCTTGAAGATGACGGGCTTCGGCAGCAGGTAGGCCTCGCTGCGGTCGCCGGGACGCCGGTAGAAGGCGCAGAAGTCGCAGTCGGTGACGCAGACGTTGGTGTAGTTGACGTTGCGGTCGACGATGAAGGTGATCGCGGCCGGGTCCGTGCGCCGGTTGCGCAGCTCGTTGGCGGCGCGGCCGACGGCGACGAGGTCGCGCGACTCGAGCAGCGTGACGGCCTCGGCGTCGCCGATCCGCTCGCCGTCGAGGGCGCGGTCGAGGATCTCGCGGACGGAGGCGCTGTTCGGAGTCGTGCGCTCGGGGCCCGCGGTGACGGTCACGCAGCCACCTCCTCCTGGACGAACCGCAGGTCGGGCACGTGATCCAGCTCGCCGGCGTCGCGCGCGAGCTCGAGGAAGCGGAGCAGGCCCTGGCGCTCGCGGGGGCCGAAGCTGTACCGGAGCTGCTCGAAGTAGCGGGCGATCCAGCCCGCCGGGTAGCCGTACTCGGCGCTCGCGGCCCGGGCGAGGACGTCGCCCTCGCGCCGCGCTCGCTTCACCGACTCGACGAGCGCGTCCTCGAGCGCCGCGATGCCCGCCGGCGGCGGCTCGGGACAGGCCCAGACGGCGAAGACCATCGGCAGGCCGGTCCGCTCCAGCCAGAGCCCGCCCAGATCGAAGTGCGGGGTCGGATCCTCGAAGGCACTGCGGAGCGCCGCGTCGCCGATCAGCAGGGTTGCGTCCGCCTCCTCCCCGAGCGGGACATGCTCGGCACGGGGCAGCAGGATGCGCGTGAGCACGACCGAGGTGGCGCTCTCCGGCGTGACGGCGACGGTTCGCACGTCGGCGAGCCGGCCCGGGGTGACGAGCTGGATCGACCCGACGGCGCCCTCGGACGACACGCAGAGGCGTCGGAGCATGAGCAGCTGGTCGGCGTTTCGGGCCCACTCGATCGACGAGATCGGCGCCACATCCACCTGCCCGTCGAGGAGGGCGCGGTTGAGCTCGGTCGGCACGCCCGTCACCTCCTCGACGCCGGCGTCGAGGCCGTGGAAGACAGGCGCCATGTTGAGATACGAGATGCGGCCGAGCCGGATCATGGTCGGACCAACTCGCGCGCGTCTGACCTCGGGTCCCGACCCGCCCCCCTGCTCGGAGTGAGCGTAGCCCCGAGAAGCGCACGGATGTGTGACGGGGCGTGCCGGATGTGTGACGGGGACGTCCCGGCCCGCGAGTCAGGCGGCGCGGTCACCACCGGCGCAGCTCGTTGTAGAGGGTGTCGCGCTGGACCGGCACCCGGCCGGCAGCGCGCACGAAGCGCACCAGCTCGTCGATCTTCTGCTCGGTCTCGGTCTTCGCGCCGGCCGCATGGAAGATCTGCTCGCGCACGACCGTGCCCTGCACGTCGTTGGCGCCGAAGTGCAGCGCCACCTGGGCCAGCGGCATGCCCATCATGATCCAGTACGCCTTGATGTTCGGCACGTTGTCGAGCACGAGACGCGAGAGCGCGATCATCTTGAGGTCGTCGGAGCCGACCGTGTGCGTCCAGCCGCGGCGCTCGAAGATCGTGTTCTCCGGGTGGAAGGCGAGCGGGATGAAGGCGAGGAAGCCGCCGGTCTCGTCCTGCAGCGCGCGCAGGCGCATGAGGTGGTCGACGCGCTCCTCGTAGGTCTCGACGTGCCCGTAGAGCATCGTGCAGTGGGTCGGGATGCCCAGCCCATGAGCGGTGCGATGCGTCTCCAGCCAGATCTCCGGCGACTCCTTGCCCGGCGCGACGAGCCGTCGCACGCGGTCGGCGAACACCTCGGCACCGCCGCCCGGAAGCGACCCGAGGCCGGCGTCGCGAAGCGTGCGCAGGACCTCCTCGTGCGTGAGGCCGGAGAGCGTCGTCATGTGGTGGATCTCGCTGGCCGTGAAGAGCTTCAGATGCACGTCCGGCATCGCCTCGTGCAGCGCACGCACGATGTCGACGTAGTAGTCGAAGGTGACGTGCGGGCTCTCGCCGCCGACCATGTGGATCTCGGTGAAGCCCGTCAGCTCCCGCTGCGCGAGCGCGTCCTCCGCCAGCTGTGCGGGGGTGTGGGTGTAGGCGCCCTCCTGCTTCTGGGTGACGGCGAACGCGCAGAACTTGCACTTCACGCGGCAGACGTTCGTCTGGTTCAAGTACAGGTTCTGGACGAAGTAGGCCTCGTCCCCGCCGCCACGGCGGCGCCGGGCCAGGTCGGCCAGCTCGCCCAGCCCGAGCAGGTCGTCCGTCTCGAGCAGGAGCAGCGCGTCGTCGGCGTCGAGACGCTCGCCGGCGAGCACCTTCTCGCGCACGGGATCGAGCAGGGTGGTGTGGTCGAGGACTGCCATCTACCGCTGTCTATCAACCACGGCGTGGGTCAGCGCGGCCAGGTCGTCGCGGCGGGGATGCCCATCGAGGGCGGCTCTGGCCCGCTCGGCGTAGCGCTCGGCCTCCCGGCGTGACCGCTCGAGGGCGCCGGACGCGGCCACACGGACGAGCGCCCCGTCCAGCTCGCCGCCCTCGAGCGCCCGCCGCACGCCGGCGTCCTCGTGGGCTGCCAGAAGCAGCGGCAGGGTCGGCGTGCCCTCGCGCAGGTCGGTGCCGGCGACTTTGCCCGTCTCGACCGTGTCGCCGGTGCAGTCGAGGATGTCGTCGGCGATCTGGAAGGCGACGCCGAGTGCCAGACCGAACGCACCGAGCTCACGCCCGCCACCCAGCACGCAGGCTGCCTCGAACAGCTTCCCGGTCTTGAGGGCGCACCGCTCCAGGTAGTCGGCGACGCTCGTGTCGGGGCGGTGAGCCTGCGTGCGCTGCATCGCTTCGCCCCGCGCCAGGCACAGACAGGCGTCGGCGAGCACCGCCAGCGCCTCGCGGTCGCCGGTCACGGCGAGCTCTGCGAAGGCGCGCGCGAAGAGGTAGTCGCCGGCCGCGCGCGCTGCGGCCGGGCCGTGGCGTGCCCATGCCGAGGCGCGGCCGCGCCGAAACTCCGCGCCGTCGATCAGGTCGTCGTGCACCAGGCTCGCCATGTGCACGAGCTCGACGGCGACGCCGGCGGCGACGGGCGGGACGGCGCCGGGCGGCGTGGTCAGGAAGACGAGCAGCGGACGCAGGCGCTTGCCGCCGGCAGCCAGAGCCTCCATACCGACCTCGGTGACGAGGCCTCCCTCGCGCGCGACCGCGTCGGCGAGGCGCTCCTCGAGCGTCTCCAGATAGTCCTGCAGGTCTGGGGCCGAGAGGAGCTCTGCAACGGCAGTCACTCGGCCACCCCGCTGTGCAGGGCGACGATGCCGCCCGCGAACAGGCGGTAGTGGACGTCGCCGAACCCGGCCCGGCGGAGAGCGTCGGCCAGATCGTCGGGGCCCGGGAAGCGGCGTACGCTCGCGGGGAGGTAGGTGTAGGCGGCGCCCCCGGGCAGGATGCGACCGGCCAGCGGGACGACACGGTCGAACCAGAGCCGGAAGAACGGCCGCAGCGCTCCCTGCGGCTGCGTGATCTCGAGCACGCCGAGCCTGCCACCGGGCCGCAGCACCCGCCGCAGCTCGCGCAGGCCCGCCTCGAGGTCGGCGAGGTTCCGCACGCCGAAGCCGACGGTGGCGGCGTCGAAGCTGCCGTCCTCCCAGGGCAGCGCGAGTGCGTCGGCCTGGACCCACTCGACGCCGTCCGACTTCCGTCGCGCACGGGCGAGCATCTCCTCGGAGAAGTCGGCGCCGGTGACCGTCCCGCCGGCGTCGGCTGCCGCGAGGGCGAGGTCGCCGGTGCCGCAGCAGGCGTCGAGCACGCGGTCACCGGGGCGCACCACCGCGGCGGCGGTCTCTCGGCGCCAGCGGCGGTCGAGCCCGGCGGTCATCAACCGGTTCATCGCGTCGTAGACGGGCGCGATGCGGTCGAACATGGATCGCACCTCGGCGGGCGGAAGCACGCCGGTGTCGTGGCGGGGCTCCTCCTTCACCGGGACCGTCCCTGTCACGCCTGCCCCGCGCCGCGGCTCGTAACAAAGACTGTCCATGGAAGGGAGGTGTGACGCCGCTGCCGCGGCGCGCTACCGAAGCGACCGCGGCCGGCGGCGAGCACCGCCGTGCTGACACCCGTCCCGCGGCGGCTCACGAGCCCCACTCGGGGACGAGCGCCTGCTCGACGCCGAGCTGGTCGAGGCAGCGGCCGACGATGAAGTCCACGAGCTGCTCGACCGAGTCGGCGCCGTGGTAGAAGCCGGGCGCGGCGAAGAGGATCACCGCCCCCGCCCGCCGCAGCCGCAGCAGGTTCTCGAGGTGGATGTCCGAGAGCGGCGTCTCGCGCGGCACGAGCACGAGCCGCCGGCCTTCCTTCAGCGCCACGTTGGCCGCCCGGTGGATGAGGTTCGCCTCGCCGCCGGCGGCGATCGTGCCCGCCGTCGCCATCGAGCACGGGCAGACGACGTAGCCGCCGACCCGGGCCGAGCCGCTGGCGTACGGCGAGCCGTAGTCCGTCGGGTCGTACGCCGTCACCGCGCCGCCCGCCGGCTCGAGGAACCGCGCGAGCACCTCGTCGCGGGGCAAGGTGGCGTCGCCGTACAGCTCCGTCGCGATCACCTGGATCCCGGCCGAGGACGCGCAGACGCCGACCTCGACGTCCGCCTCGACCAGCGCGCGCAGCAGCCGTGCAGCATAGGGCGCGCCCGAGCCGCCGGTCACCCCGAGGAAGACGCGCACTGCCCCCCGGCGGGCTAGCCGCCGCCCTTTGACGCCGCGAGGAACGTCGCGACCTGCTGGAGCTCCTCGTCGTCGAGGCTGCCGCCGAACTCCTCGCCGTACTGCTGCATGACGTTGTTGCCGAACTGGCGCGGGTTGGCCACGTACCGCGCGAAGTACTGCTCGTTCTTGCCGTCCTGCGCGCCGATGTCGGTCAGCTCGGGCGCGCCCAGGTTGGCCGAGCCGGAGCCGAGGTACGTGTGGCACTGCATGCAGCCGCTGCCGGCGAAGATGAGCGCGCCCTCGCGCGCCTCGTCGGGCAGGTTGTTGGTCTGCACCCACTGGTCGACGAGCTCTTCGCCTGCGCCGAGCGTCTCGCGCACCGTCGCGCCCTTGTAGGTGAGCACTCCCATCGTCGTCGCCGTCAGCGCCGCCGCCACGATCGCGACGGGCCGCCGCAACAGCCGGCGCTCGCGCCGCCGGTCGAGGAACGGCAGCGCGAAGAGCAGGATCATCGCGATCGTCGGGACGCCGACCGTGCCGAGGATGACCGCGTTCGGGTCGTCGAAGATCCGCAGCAGGTAGAAGAGGAAGAAGAAGTACCAGTCGGGCCGCGGGATGAAGCTGGTCGTCCCCGGGTCCGCCTCCTCCGTGTAGCGCGGCCCGAGCCAGCCCGCACCCTCCTCGCCCGCGGTCTCGCCCGAGGTCACGTACCAGACCACGGACAGGCCGACGATGACGCAGACCACGACCAGGCTCATGACCGTGTCGTGGAACATCGCGTACGGGAAGAACGGCTTGCCCCGCTCGTCGACGTCGCGCTTGTAGCGCTTGAACTGCTCGCGCCGCTCGTCCTGCGCCCGGCTCATCGCCGCCGCGCTCCCCCGCGCGCCGAGGGCGCGATCAGCCCCTGCCGCCCGCTCGGCTCGGTCTCCGGCCGGTCGGCGCCGGCGGCGTCGGGCGACCATGGCGGCGAGCTGACGCCGAGCCGGATGACGAGGTACAGGTGCAGCCCGATCAGTGCCATCAGCGCGCCCGGGATCAGCAGCATGTGCATGGCGTAGAACCGCGTCAGCGTGTCACCGCCGATCTCGGAGCCGGAGCGCAGGAACTGGGAGAGGAACTCGCCGGCGAACGGCGCCGTCCCGTTCAGGTTGATGCCGACGACGGTGGCCCAGTACGCGGTCTGATCCCACGGCAGCAGGTAGCCGGTGAACCCCTCGAGCATGCCGAGGATCAGCAGCAGCACGCCGATGATCCAGTTGAGCTCGCGCGGGTACTTGTAGGCGCCGAACAGGAAGACGCGCGCCATGTGGAAGAACATGAGGATGATGAAGACGCTGGCGCCCCAGCGATGCATGCCGCGCACCAGCCAGCCGAGCGTCAGCTCGTTGGTGATGAACTGGATCGACTCGTAGGCCGCGTCCGGGTCCGGCTTGTAGTACATCGCCAGGATCGCGCCGGTCAAGAGCTGCACGATGAAGGCCGTCAGCGTGGCCGAGCCGAGCGTGTGGAAGAAGCCCGTGTCCCCCGGCACCTTGCGGAAGAGGAAGTACTTGACGCCGCCGACGAGACCTGAGCGCTCCTCGAGCCAGTCGAGCGGGTACAGCGCGAGCGCCTCGATCTGCTGGCGGCGCGGCGACTTGGTGCGGGCCTGGAGCGGGGGCATCTAGCGAGTCCTCGTCATCGCGGCGGCTGCAGGGGGTAGAGCCAGGCCTCGATCCCGTCGACGTGCTGGCCGGGACCGGTGAGCTCGTAGGCCTCGATGGTCGCATCGCCGGCCTGGCCGACCACCTGGCCGACGCTGTAGGGCTTGCCGAGGATGAGGTTGCCGTCGCGGATCGAGTACTCGAAGCGGTCGAGCGCGCGCACGGGCGGCCCGGCCGTGCGGTTGCCCTCGCTGTCGTACTGGCCGCCGTGGCAGGGGCAGCCGAAGCCGGTCGGGTCGACGGGCGTCAGAGCCACCGTGGTGCGCCGGCCGTTCAGCTCGACGGGGACCTCCTTGCCGGCGTCGTCCTCGATCAGGCCGTTGGGCTGCACCGGGCAGCCGAGGTGCGCGCAGCGATTGGAGACGATCGTGAAGCTCGGCTGGCCGTCGACGTCGCCGTTGAAGCGGATGTAGGCGGTGCGGCGCGAGACCTCGCCGGCGGACGGGTCCTGCATGAAAGTGGTGATGATGAACTGGCCCTCGGGGAAGTTGTCGAGCGGGCCGAGGTTGACGTCCTCGTACTCCTGGCCGACGAACGCCGGTAGGACGGCAAAGCCGAGCACCGGCACGGTGACGACGCCGCCGATGACGCCGCCGAGGCCGAGCGTGCTGAGCTCGAGGAACTTGCTGCGCGGAAAGCGCTCGATCTCCTCGTCGCTCATGACGGGCAGCGCGGCCTCGCCCTCGGCAGCCGGAGCCGCGGCGCCGGCGGGCGCAGCCGTCCCCGGAGCGACACCGGAGGCGTGGCCTGCGTCACCGCGGAACTCGCGCGTCGCCTCCCTGATCCAGAGGAAGCCGAAGACGATCGCGATGACGACGCCGGCGCCGACCGCGAACGTGCTCACGATCAGGCCGGCGAGCACGCAGACGATGCCAATGGCGAAGCCGATCGGCCAGATCGTCGGCCCCGGCACGTGCGGCCCTCCGTCGCCCTCAGCCAGTGTCCCCGAGCCTCCTTCGCGTGTGCCCGCGCGCGTGCGTCGGGCGTCTCCGTGGATTAGAGCGGCCAGGATCTTTACACGTCAACGACGTAACAGCCGCTGCAAGCGCTGCGACCGAGCGCATCAGCGAGGGCTCCCCGGCAGCAGCCGCCGCAGAGCGCCTGCACGGCGGCCGTTTTGGGCGTCTCGCGCCTGACCGAGGCCGTACTCGGACCAGCGGCGGTCGACGAGCTCGCGCACCTCCGGCGTCATCTCGATCTCGGGCGGCCACTCGCGCGTGCCCTCGAGCGGACCCTTTGCGGTGGCGTCGATGCCGAGCTTGCCGCCGACGAACTGCAGGGTCGGCGCGTGGTCGAGGTGGTCGAGCGGCCCCTCGGTGATGACGACGTCGCGCTTCGGGTCGACGTTGGCGCCGACGTAGAAGAAGACCTGCTCGTAGTCGTGGACATCCACGTGCTCGTCGACGACGACGATCGACTTCGAGAGCGACAGCATCCCGAGGCCCCAGATCGCGTGCATGACCTTCTTCGCGTGCCCGGGGAACGCCTTGCGGATCGAGACGATCACGCAGTTGTGGAAGGCGCCCGCCACCGGCAGGTCGTAGTCGACGATCTCGGGCAGTGTCATGCGCACGGCCGGCAGGAAGATCCGCTCGGTCGCCTTGCCGAGCCAGGCGTCCTCGGCCGGCGGCTTGCCGACGACGATCGAGGGGTAGATGGCGCCCTCGCGCATCGTCATCGCCGTCACGTGGAAGACCGGGAACGGCTCGACGCCGGTGTAGTAGCCGGTGTGGTCGCCGAACGGCCCCTCTGGCGCCTCGTCGCCCCGCTGGACGTACCCCTCGAGCACGATCTCGGCGCTCGCGGGCACCTCCAGGTCGACCGTCTTCGCCTTGACCAGCTCGACCGGCTCGCCCTTGAGAAAGCCGGCGAGCATGAACTCGTCGATGTGCTTCGGCAGCGGCGCCGACGCCGAGTAGGCGGCGACCGGGTCGAGCCCGAGCGCGACTGCGACCTCGAGCCGGCCGTCCGTCGCCAGATAGTCCATGCGCCCGTCCTTGTGAATCTGCCAGTGCATCAGCGTCGAGCGCTCGTCGCGCACCTGCATGCGGTACATGCCGACGTTGCGCGTCCCGGTCCTCGGGTCGGCGGTGATCACGGCCGGCAGCGTGATGAACGGCCCGCCGTCGCCCGGCCAGCACGTTTGCACGGGCAGCAGCGAGAGATCGACCTCGTCTCCGGTGAGCACGATCTCCTGGCAGGCGCCGCGCCTGACGCTCTTCGGGCGGGAGTCGGCGATCGACTTCAGCTTCTTGAGCCCGCGCACCTTCTCGGCGAGCCCCTGCGGCGGCTGCATCTCGAGCACGTCCTCGAGCCGGGCTGCGACGTCGTCGAGCCGCTCGACGCCGAAGGCCATGCACATGCGCCGCTCGGTGCCGAACTGGTTGATCAGCAATGGGTGCTGCGAGCCCTTCGGCCGCTCGAAGAGCAGCGCCGGGCCGCCGGCCTTGACGGTGCGGTCGACGATCTCGGTGACCTCGAGGTGCGGGTCGACCTCGGCGCCGACCCGGACGAGCTCGCCCTCGCGCTCCAGCAGCGCGATCCAGTCGCGCAGGTCGGCGGGAGGCGGCATCAGCCGTCAGTCTATGGAGCGGGCGCCGGGCGAGGTCGCGGTCGTCGGCTCCGGCCATCGCCACCCGCCGGCGCTCGCCGTCCGAGGGGCACGACGGCTAGTCGGCTCACGGCAGCAGGCCCGCCAGCAGCTCCTCCTGCGGCGCGTCAGGCGCGCCTCGTGCACGCTCGCCGATGAGGCGTGCAACCTCTTCGATTCGGAGTGGGACCCGGCCGGCGCCCTCGCAGACGCGCCCCGCGAGCCTGTACTCCAACAGCAGAGCCGGTGCGTGCTCCTCGAGCCGCTGACGCAGCAGCTCGACCGCCGGGGCGGGGGGCAGCGGACGCACCCGACACTCGATCTCGCCCGGCCAGCCGAGCGCACGTTCACTCGTGCAGAGAATCGGGCCGGGCCAGGCCCTGATGCCTGCGGGCTCGACCGGGCCGGGGTCGTCGAAGACCAGGAGCGAGGTCGCGCCTGCCGGCGGATCCGGGGACGCGCTGGCAGCCGCCGCGAACGCCACCGTCTCGAACGACGCGCTCGCCACGAGAGCCACCTCCAGGGCGAGCCGGGTCTTGCCGATCCCCCGCGCGCCCGTGAGGGTCACCACTCCGGCCCGCTCACCGAGCACGAGCCGAAGCAGGTCGGCGAGCTCCTTCTTGCGCCCGACGAGCGGGGTCGCCGGCACAGGCAGGCCGCGCACGCCTACGAGTCTGTCACGCCCAAAAACCTGAACAACCCGCGGCTACCATCGCTCGACCGTGGCTCGCCGCGTCACCGTCAGCCTGCTCGCCGCCGTCGTCCTCAGCCTGCCCGCCGTCGCGGGAGGCGGGCCGCCGGGTACCTGGACGCGGGTGCACGCCGGCAACGCAGCGGCGGCCGAGCCGGGGCTCGCTCGCACACCGGACGGGACGCTGCATCTCGCGTGGCAGCGAGCCGCGACCGGAGGCGACGAGCTCGTCCACCAGGCGGTCTCTCCGGCCGGGGCCCTGCTCGGCAGCCCGGTCGTGATCGCCCGGGCCTGGCAGCGGATCAATCCGCGCGTCGAGCTGGTCGCGAGCGGCACGACGCTGCGCGCGCTCTGGGGCGGGGTCAAGGCTCCCGGCGACGCGCTCTCCGGGGTGATCGTCTCGTCGACCTCGACGAACGGCGGCGCGGCCTGGTCGGCACCGGCAGCCTTCAGCTCGAGTGCCGGTGCCGCCACGGCAAACGGCATCGGCGCGGTCGCGAGCGGCACGAGTGTCGCGGCCGCCCAGGGCGACTCGCCCGACAGCCCGAACGCGGCGCGGGTGGCCGCAGCGGCAGGCGACGTCCGCTACGAGCCGTCCTGCTGCGCGGCCCTCCCGGAGCTCGCCGCCGACGGTGTCTCGGGCGACCTCGTCCTCGGCTGGTTCTCCAGCGCGCGGGGCACTGCCGGCCTCTGGACGCAGCAGCTCGCGGGCGCCGGGCTGGTCGGCGCACGCTCCCCCGTGCCCGGCTCGGCCAGCGCGGACCTGTCCGCCGCGAGGGTGCCCCTGCAGCGCACGGCGCTCAGCGGCCGCCTCGGAGCACCCGGCGTCTTCATCGCGTACACGGCCGGTCACCCGACCGTCTCCAGCGTGAACCTGATGCGCCTCGGGCGCACTCCGCTGGTGGTCGTGCGCGGCAGCAAGCTCGGCACGGTCGGCCTGGCCGCCGGCCCCGAGGGCCGCCTGTGGCTCTTCTGGTCGAGCGGCGAGCGCTACCTGGCCGCCCGCAGCAACCGTGCCGCCACCCGCTTCGGCTCCGCCACCCGCCTCGACGCGCCGGTCCCGGCCGGCACCACCACCGCCCTGCACGGAGAGGGGTCGGCAGGCCCGCTCGACCTGGTGGCGCACACCGGCATCACGGGCGACGCGGCCGACTGGCACACGCAGGTGCTGCCGCGGCTCTCCCTGCGCCTGACGACCGGGATCGTTCGACGGCAGACCAAGCGCGGCACCGTCGCGCTCCGCCGCATCACCTTGCGGGTGACCGACGCGGGCGATCCCGTCGCCGGCGCGCGGGTGAAGGTGCGCGGCAACGCGGTCGTGACCAACGCGGACGGCCGTGCGACGATCGTGACCAGGCCGCAGGGCGTGGTCGCGACGGCCACCGCGACGCTGCGGGGCTACACGCCGGCCGGCGTCCGCGTCCGCGTCTAGTACGCCGGCGGGCGGCGGCGCTTACGGCGCTGGCGCAGGTGGTGCGTCGTCTCGCCGAGGGCGATCACGGCGACGAAGATCAACCCGGTCGCGAGCATGCCCAAGATGATGTTCCGGCCTTCCTCGGCGGCGTCGGCAAGGGGCAGTGCGGCAAGCAGCGCGAGCACGGCGGGAATCTACCCGACCCGGCCGCCGTGCGCCGCGAGGGCCGCGTCGACCGCAGGCTCGCCGGCCGCGTCCCTGGCGAGCGCGAGCAGCGGCGCAGCGTCGTGGTGCTCCCGCAACGCCCGCCGCCCCTGGTCGAGCTCGCCGCGACCGAGCAGTGCGGCCGTGGCGGCCCAGGCAGCGCCGTCGCCGGCTCGGTCCTCCGACCGCATGAGCGCGCAGAGCGAGATCAGCTCGGCCAGGTCGGCAACCGCCGCGGCGCTCGCGACGGCAGCCACGCGCACCAGCCCGTGCGCATAGAGGTAGTCGCCGAGCAGGAGGACCGTCGTCCGGTCAGCAGGCGCGAACAGGCGCGGCCGTCCGTAGTGGGTCAGGTAGCCCTCGTAGATGGTCTCGAGCCCGAGCGCGATCGCAGCCGGGGCGAGCGGCGAGAAGACGGGCTCCTCCTCGCGGCGCCCCTGGGGCAGCAACGCCTCCGCCCACAGCCGGCTCTCGGCCGCCGCCTCCCGGGCGAGCGTCTCCCAGAGCTCAGCGACCGGCGGCGAAGAAGTCCCCAACGGCCTCGACCGTCCGCTCGACGTCGGCATCCGTGTGCGCGAGCGAGAGGAACATCGCCTCGAACTGCGACGGCGCGACGTAGATCCCCGCGGCGAGCAGGTGCCGGAAGAGCGCGGCATACCGCTCGGTGTCAGCCCCGCGCGCATCCGCGAAGCTCCGCACCGGCTCGTCCCTGCAGAAGAGCGTGAGCATCGCCCCGACGCGCTGGACGGTGCCCTCGCCCCCGGCCGCCTCGCGCAGGCCGGCCTCGAGCCGCGCGCCCAGTCGCTCGAGACGCTCGTAGACGTCGTCGTCTCGGAGGCGCTTCAGGACGGCCAGCCCGGCCGCGGTCGCGATCGGGTTGCCGGCGAGCGTGCCCGCCTGGTAGACGTCACCTGCAGGCGCCAACCGCCCCATCAGGTCGGCGCGGCCGCCGAAGGCGGCGAGCGGCAGGCCGCCGCCGACGATCTTGCCGAGAACGGTGAGGTCGGGCAGCACGCCGAAGCGCTCCTGGGCACCGCCGCGGCCGAGCCGGAAGCCGGTGATGACCTCGTCGAAGACGAGCAGCGCGCCCGAGGCGTCACAGAGGCGCCTCAACCCCTCGAGGAAGCCCGGCTCCGGGGGCACGACGCCCATGTTTCCGGCCACCGGCTCGACGAGGATGCAGGCGAGCCCCTCGCCGTAGCGGGCCACCGCCTCGGCGACGGCGTCGATGTCGTTGTAGGGGCAGACGATGGTGTCGCCGGCCACTGCCATCGGCACGCCCGGCGTGGCGGGGATGCCCAGGGTGGCGAGGCCGGAGCCGGCGTCGACGAGCAGCGCGTCGACGTGGCCGTGGTAGCACCCCGCGAACTTGAGCACCCGGTCGCGGCGGGTCGAGGCCCGCGCCAGCCGGACGGCGCTCATCGCCGCCTCGGTGCCCGAGGAGACGAGCCGCACCTGCTCGAGCGACGGCACGGCGTCGACGAGCTCGGCGGCGAGCTCGACCTCGCGCTCGGTGGGCGCGCCGAAGCTCGTGCCGGAGCCAGCCGCCTCGCGCACGGCGGCGACGGTCTCCGGGTCGGCGTGCCCGAAGATCAGCGGTCCCCAGGAGAGCACCCAGTCGAGCAGGCGGTTGCCGTCGGCGTCCTCGAGGAACGCGCCCTCGCCCCCGCGGACGAAGAAGGGCTCGTCGAGCCCGACGGCCTTCATGGCGCGCACGGGCGAGTTGACACCGCCCGGGATCAGCATCCGCGCGCGGCGGAAGAGGTCGCTGCCGGCCCTCACCGCCATGGCGCCGCCCCGGCGAGTCGCGCCGACACCGCGAGCTGCCCCGGCCGCAGCGCCGCGCCTCTCCGAGTTTGTAACAGTCTGTTGCAAGCGCCGGTTCGGGCGGGCGCGACGGGACACGAGCGAGGGCGAGGGGGCTCAGAGCCAGGGGGCGAGCTCCTGCGCCCAGTACGTGACGATCAGGTCGGCGCCGGCCCGGCGGATGGCGGTTAGCGACTCGAGCGCGGCCTCGCGCTCGTTGAGCCAGCCCCGCGCCGCGGCCGCCTTCACCATCGCGTACTCGCCCGAGACGTTGTAGGCGGCAACAGGGAGATCGAAGCGCTCGCGCACGGCGCGGATGACGTCGAGGCCCGGCAGCGCCGGCTTGACCATCAGCACGTCGGCGCCCTCGGCGACGTCGAGCTCGCACTCACGCAGTGCCTCGCGCACGTTGGACGGGATCCATCTGGTAGCCGCGGCGGTCGCCGAACGCCGGCGCGGACTCGGCCGCCTCGCGGAAGGGTCCGTAGAACGCGGACGCGTACTTGGCCGCGTAGGAGACGATCGGCAGCTGCTCGTGGCCGGCGTCGTCGAGCCCGGCCCTGAGTGCCGCCACCCGGCCGTCCATCATGTCGCTCGGGCAGACGCCGTCAGCGCCCGCGTCGGCGTGACTCACGGCCGTGCGCGCGAGCAGCTCGAGCGTCTCGTCGTTGCGGACGCCGTCGTCGTCGACCACGCCACAGTGGCCGTGGCTCGTGTACTCGCAGAGGCAGACGTCGGTCAGCAGCACGAGCTCGGGCGCGGCCGACCGCAGCTCGCGGAGCGCGCGCTGGACGATCCCGTCCGGATCCCAGGCGCCAGATCCCTCCTCGTCCTTCGCCTCGGGAATACCGAAGAGCAGCACGGCGGACACCCCGGCCTCCTGCAGCTCACCGGCCACGCGGGCCAGGTCGGCGACGGCGTGTCGGCCGAGCGCGGGCAGTGCCTCGTTGGGCCGCGCGCCGGCACCCACGAACAGGGGCAGGATCAGGTCGCGGCGGTCGGGCCGCGTCTCGCGCACGAGCTCGCGGAGCGCGCCCGTCCGGCGCAGGCGGCGAAGGCGGGTGGCCGGGAAGGTTGCCATCGCCGCCATTCTCGCAGGCGATCGGCCCGCCGCCGGTCACGTCGCCGGCAGCAGGGCCGTCCGCCGCCGCCCGTACCGTGGCCGGCTCGAGCGTTCTGGCCGCGTTGGTGCCAGGACGCAAGGAGGTGACCATCGCGATCGAGCGCCCCCGCGAGAGCGAGCCCCGCCCAGCCGCCCCCCGCCCGGCGGCGCGCCGCGGCCACCTCAGAGCCCTCCCGACCCCCTCGGTGCGGCCGCCGGATTGGGACTGGTCCTGGGAGAGCGACGGAGCGCTCGCGCTCGATCGTCACGAACTCTGGGACGAATCGGCTCTATCATCCCCGCTTCGCGTGTCACGAAGTCGGTCCAGAGCGAGCCGCTTGCAGGCGGTTCCAGCGTCCAGTAGCGTCCAGCGAATGCCGCGGCGGCCTCGTCCCTCCGCGCGTCGCCCACGGCGTGCCTCGTCCCCACGGTTGAACGCCGGCCGGGTGGTCGGCGTCCTGCTGCTCGTTTCGGCGCTCGCGATCACACTCCTGCTGAGCGCTTTCGGGTCCGCGCCGCCGGCGCAGGTGCAGCACTCGGTGGTGGCGCCGTCGCAGCGGCTCCTGCCCGCGCGGCCGCTGCCCCAGGTCGTCGCGGTCCGCGGCGTGCTCCGGCTCGAGCTCCCGGTCGCGCAGACGCGCGTCACCGCGCTCGGCTACCACGCCACCTCGTCCGGCGCGCTGGCGCTCGACCCGGTCGGCCGAGCGGCCAACGAGGGCCTCTTCAGCCGGATCACGCGGCGACTGTTCGGGGGCGGCTCCGGCGGCCTCCGCTACTTCCGCCTCGGTGGCAGCGGCGGCGCCGAGACAGCGGTGCTGAACGTGGGCGCACGGCCCGGCACCGACGTGTACTCGCCGGTGGACGGGACGGTCGTCGGGATGACCGACCACGTCGTCAGCGGCAGCAAGTACGGCGTGCGCCTGGACATCAGGCCTGCGGACGCACCGTCGCTGATCGTCTCGCTCTCGCACCTGCGGCCCGATCCGTCGCTGCGCGTCGGCCAGACGGTGGAGTCGACGGTGTCGAAGGTCGGCACGGTGCTCGACCTCTCGCGCGTGGAGCGCCTGGCCCTGGCTCGCTACACGCAGGACCGCGGCAACCACGTCGCCCTCGAGGTCCACCCCGCCGCCTCGCTGGCGTTTCCCTGAACCTCCTCTTCGTGGCCGACGTCTTCGGCGCCCCCGGCCGGCGGGCGGTGGAGGAGCGGCTGCCGGGCCTCCGTGAGGAGCTCGACGTCGACTTCTGCGTCGTCAACGGCGAGAACGCCGCGGACGGCTCAGGTCTCACCCCACGCCTCGCCGAGAAGCTGCTGGCAGCCGGCGCGGACGCGCTCACCCTCGGCAACCACGCCTGGCGGCGGCGCGAGATCCTCCCGTACCTCGCCGACTCGACCACCGTCGTGCGCCCCGCGAATCTCTCGGTGCACGCGCCCGGCCGCGGGCTGACGGTGTTGCCGGCACGCGACGGCACGCCGGTGGCGGTAGTCAACCTGATGGGGCGCCTCTTCCTCGAGGTCGCCGCCGGGCCGTTCGAAGTGGTGGACGCGCTCGTAGACGAGGCGCGCGCGCAGGCTCCGGTGGTGCTCGTCGACTTCCACGCCGAGGCGACGAGCGAGAAGGTCGCGCTCGCGCGCTGGCTCGACGGCCGCGTCACCGCCGTCATCGGCACGCACACGCACGTGCAGACGAACGACGCCCGCGTGCTGCCGGGCGGGACGGCGGCGCTGACCGACGCCGGCATGACCGGCCCGCACGACTCCGTCATCGGCGTCAAGGCGGAGCTCGCGATCGACCGGATGCGCACGGGCCTCCCGGTCCGCTTCGAGCCCGCCGACGGCGACGTCCGGCTCGAGGGAGCGCTGATCCGCTCCACGCCCGACGGTCGCGCGACCGCCTGCGAGCTCGTCCGGGTCCGGCTCGACGGCTAGGCGCGGCCGGCGACGGGCTCGAGCGACCGCTCGCGCTCGCGGACGCGCCACCGGGCGAGCGCACGCGCCGGGGTCACCAGCACGGCGACGATCGCCACCAGGGTCAGGTCCCGAGCCAGCACGAGCCAGGAGGCTGTCGCGTCGAAGTCGTCGACGAGGTCCCAGTACCGGAACGGGAACCAGATCTGCGTGAGCACGGCAGCCGCGCCGAGCATGCCGCTCGCGGCCAGGCCGCGCCGGCCCCCCACGAGCGGCACGAGCGGGATCAGCCAGATCAGAAACTGCGGCGACAGCACCTTGCCGAGCGCGACGAAGGCGCAGACGGTCGCGGCCGAGTAGCGAACGAGGCGCTCCCGGTCGGCCGGGCCGCGCCAGAACGCGACCCAGAGCGCCAGCACGACGGCGGCCTGCAGGAGCGTCTGCACGAGAGCGACGGCATCGGCTCCCGTGCCGGCCAGGTTCTGCGAGCCCGAGCCGGACACGACCGTCAGCCCGAGCCCGCCCACGTGGTGGGCGGCGAGCAGCGCGCCGGCGCCGAGGCTCTCGATCTGCAGTCCGCGCGTGGCGTGGATCGAGAGCGCGTCCCAGACGCCCTGCGGCGCGACCAGGGCGAACGGAAGGACGATCGCGGCAGCCGTGGCGAGCGCGGCCCCCGCACAGACGACCGCTTCCCTGACACCCGCCCGCCGCAGCACGTACGCAAGCGCGAGCGGCAGCAGCACCGCGGGGTAGACCTTCGCAGCAGCACCCAGCCCGAGCGCCGCGCAGCCGAAGCGGTGGCGGCCGCTGAGGATCCCGGCAAGCGCCGCAGCCGTGGCGGCGGCCGGGAGCAGATCGAAACGCGACAGCACGACAGAGCCGAGCAGGAGCGGCGCAAGCGCGGCGAAGGCGAGCGCGAGCGCGATGGCACGCACTGACCGTCCGAGCGAAGCCAGCGCGACGAGCATGGCGACGAGTGCCGCCGCGCCGAAGAGCCACATCAGCGCCTCGAAGACCCGCCGGAACCCGTCGGAGCCCTCGCCGAACGCAGGCACGACGAAGGCGGCCAGCGCGGCCGGGGGGTACTCGAGCGCAAAGTCGCGGTAGGGCACCTCGCCGGCCACGATCGCCTCCCCGTACCGCTCGTAGATTGGCACGTCCGTGATCGGCGTCTCCGACCAGAAGCTGGTGTGGAGCAGGACCCAGGAGACGAGCAGCAGCGCCACCGAGCCGACGCCGACCGCGACGAGCCGCCGCTCGGGCAGGCGCACGGGCGCCTCCGGCTCGGCCACGGGACCGGCTCGTGCGATGCCGGCGGGCGCGATCACCGCAAGCGCGACGAAGGGGAAGAACCAGGGGATGTAGAGCCACGACCAGTGCGTCAGCACGAGCTCGAAGCCGAGCAGCAGCGCGCCGGTGAGCGCCGCCAGCTGCAGCGGTGACTTGCGGCGAGGCACGAAGGCGAAGGCGACGCCGGCCGCGGCAACGACCCCGATCAGCACCTGCTGGACGAGCTTCAGGTCGGGGATGCCGGCGGCGTGGTACTGCCCCCAGTCCCAGAGCGAGAACGGCGACTCGCGATCGAACTGGGACACGAACGTGCGCTCCCAGAAGACGCGCACCGCCTCGAACACGTTCGGCTCGAGCAGCAGGATCCAGAACGCCGCCAGGGTGGCCAGCACGAAGGCGGCAGTGAAGACGGCGAGCGCGCGCGGCCGCCGCAGCCCTTGCGGATACGTCGCCCAGAGGGGCGCGACGATCAGGGCGGCCAGCTTCGTCCAGACCCCGAGCGCGACGGCCGTTCCGCGGGCCGCGGGCGACGAGGCGAGCCAGAAGCCCCAGACGAGAAACGCCGGCATGATCGCGTCGTTCGTGTTCGAGTTGGACACGTACTGCGTGAAGGGGTAGGACGCCCATGCGAAGGGGAGCGCGGCCGCTAGCCGCCAACCGCCGAAGCGCCGGCCGACGAGGACGAGTCCGAAGAGGACGACGAGGTCCCAGGCGATGCTGGTGAAGTGCGCCGCCGGCAGGTCGTCCCACTTGCCGCTCCAGCCGAACAGCCAGTAGCCGGGCAGGTAGGCCTGGTACGAGACGGGCCCGTAGGTGTCGCCGTTCTCGTTCGCGGACTCGCAGCGGCCGTTCGTCTGGACGCGCTCGCGCACCTCGCCGTCGGCGCCCTCGGGCCCGCACTTGGGCAGGTTGCGCTCGACCGGCATGTGCCCGTAGGGCGCCTCGCCGGTGGCGATCCGCTGAGCACCGATGACGCCCGCGTACCCGACGTCGATCACGTTCGACGTCTCGACGTTGAGGCCGATGCGGAAGCCGACGAGGAAGATCGTCGCGGCGGCGAGCACCCAGGCCGGCCACACCGCGCGCGCGGGCGGACCGCGACGGCCACGGAAGCCGATCACGACGGTGCGCACGAGCAGGTAGCCGAGTGGCGGGTAGGCGAGCGCCATTGCGGTGAAGACGTCGCCGAGGTTGAAGAACCCGAGCGAGAGGCCGAACGAGAGCAGCGCCAGCAGGTCGAGGTTGCGCAGCGAGCGCAGGCGCCGAAGGTCGGCGAGGCCGAGGAAGAAGACAAGCGAGAGCCCGACCCAGAGCAGGGGGTTGTTGAGCTCGTCGCCCCCGAAGGCGCCGTCGTAGCCGCGCGCCATCGTCCACGCGACCTGCGGCCCGGTCCAGGCCTCGAGCACGACCTTCGTGTCGTCGTCGACCCGGCCCCGGGCGATCTCGCCGGCCTCGCCCCACCAGATGTTGAGCGTCCAGCTGCCGTCGTCGGGCTCGTAGGTGGCCTGGTCGCTGCGACCCTGCCTCGGATAGCGCTCGAGCCAGCGCTCGACCTTGCGGTGGGCGCGGAAGATCGCCTTGACCTGGGCCTCGGAGAGATCGGCCGGCTCGCCCTCCGGCTGGACCTGCGGCCCGCCGAGCGGCTGCGTCCCGACGGTGACCGTCGACTCGGTGGCCCCGGGCGCCGCGGGCGCACCCGCGCCGAGCACAAGCCCGGCCAGGAGCGAGAGGACGAGGAGCAGGCGTCTCATCAGCCCTCAGAGTGCCCGCAGCGGAGGAGGGAGGCGGCCGGACAACAGCGGGTCAGTCCCCTGCAGGGACAGACCCTGAACACCTCGCAGCCGTTGCCGTCGATCGCCGGAGGCCGGCTCGGCCGACAACAGCGGGTCAGTCCCCTGCAGGGACAGACCCTGAACACCTCGCAGCCGTTGCCGTCGAGCGCCGGAGGCCGGCTCCGCCGGCCGCAGGCACCTCGCGGCCCCGGCGCGTCACTTGAGCGAGGGGGCCCACGGGGGAAACCGGGTTTCCCCCGTGCAAGCGAGCCCGCGCCGCGTCAGCGGCGCGGCGAGCGAAAGGACCAGAGCTTGTTGCCGATGAAGTTCACCGGCGTCACGAGGACGATCGCGATCGCCTGCGCCAGCACCTTGCCGACGTCGAGGCCAACGAGCAGGCCCAGGCACGCGAGGTTGGCGCCGAGGGCGAGCACGGAGACGACCAGGAAGCGCATCCCCTGGTAGGCGACGTGGCCGCGCTGGCCGCGGAACGTCCACTGCCGGTTCCAGGTGTAGTTGTTCGTCACCGCAACGAGGAACGAGCAGAGCGCTGCGAGCAGGTAGTGAAAGCCCGCTCCGCGCAGGAGCGCCGTGTAGACCGCCAGGTTGACGACGTAGCCGGTGGCGCCCACGGCGGAGAACTTGGCGAGCTGGATCCAGTTGTGAGGCCGTCGCAGCGCAGCCGCCGCCTGGCCGCGGCGGTTGGCGATCCCGGACGCGGCGGGGCGGCTCATCGGCCGGCCGAGCCTAGCGGACAGCGAAGCCCGTCTCGCCTCGCGGTTTCTCCCACGCGACCTCCACGCCCTCCACGTCGGCGAGGCGCGGCCCCCGCTCGCACCAGCGCAGCAGAGTCTCCACCCGATCACCGTCGCCTTCGAGGACCGCCTCGACACTCCCGTCCGGCTCGTTTCGCACCCAGCCCGCCAGCCCGAGCGATGCCGCTCGCTGCCGTGTCTCCGCGCGGAAGAAGACGCCCTGCACGCGCCCACGCACCCGGACGCGGGCCCGGACTCGGGCGCTAGACGTACGCCCCCTCCCCGATTAGCGGCACGAAGCGGCAGGGCACCGAGTGGATGACCGCGGGCCCCTCCGGGCTGCGGACGACGACCTCGAGCCGCTGGCCATCCCGGCCGCCGACCGGCACGACGAGCCTGCCGCCGACCACGAGCTGCTCGTAGAGCGCCTGGGGCAGGCCGGGCGCGGCGGCCGCGACCGCGATCGCGTCGTACGGCGCGCGCTCCGGGACGCCCAGCGTGCCGTCGCCGACCCTGACCTCGACGCCGTCGTAGCCTGCCTCGGCGAGGTTGGCGCGTGCGAGCTCGGCGAGCTCCGGCAGCCGCTCGATCGAGACGACCTCCGCCGCGAGCTCGGCGAGCACTGCCGCCTGGTAGCCGGAGCCGGTGCCGACGTCGAGCACCCGCTCGCGCCCGTGCAGCGCGAGGGCCTGGGCGATCAACGCGACCATGAAGGGCTGCGAGATCGTCTGGCCGGAGACGAGCGGCAGCGCAGCGTCCTCGTAGGCCCGCTCGCGTGTCTCGGCATCGATGAAGAGCTCGCGCGGCACGCGCTCCATCGCCGCCAGCACCCGTTCGTCGGTGATGCCGCGGTCGCGCAGCTGGTGCGCCACCATCTCGCGGCGGGCCGCCGCGAACCGGTGCTCAGGCGGCACGCGCGCGGGCAGCCGGCACTCCGAAGTGCGCAGCCGCGAGCGGGGCGATGTCGACGATGCGGCCCGGCGGCGGCGCCGTCCCGACGGTCAGCATCGGCACCTCCGAGTCGCCGGCCGAGAGCGAGCCGTGGGCGCCGCCGCCTGCGTGATGGCGGCCGCCCAGGTCGGCGAACTCGTATCCCTCCGCCGCCGTCAGCAGCACCTCGCCGGCGTTCGGGTTCGCGAGTGCCGCCCACACCCGCTCGTAGGCGTTCGGCTCGGGCAGGAGGGTCGCGTCGCCGCTCGCCGACCAGCCGTCCCCGCTCGACGCGGGAGCGAAGCGGAGCTCCTCGCCGTGGCGCCGCACGACCGCCTCGGACCCTTCGCGGAAGAAGCTGCCGTCCACCGCCGGCTCGTCCTCGACGCGCGCCACCAACTCGCGGACGTCCTCGCGGCAGCCGGGTAGCCGGTACAGCTGCGCGACCCGGTTGGAGGCGCCCAGCATCACCTCGGCGTCGCCCACCGGCCCGCGCGGCTGCAGCAGGCGCAGGTCGGCGAAGCGCGGCTCGAGCCGCACGCCTTCCCGGACCGGCGTCTGCCCGTGGTCGGCGCAGAGCACCACGGCGTAGCGCTCGAGGAAGGCCTCGCCGCCGCCCGCCGACTCGAGCAGTGCCCCGACGGCCGCGTCGCTCCGCCCCAGGGCGTCGGCACTGCCGGCGGGCCCGTAGTGGTGCGAGGCGAAGTCGTAGTCGGGGAGGTAGTAGACGAGCAGGTCGAAGCCGTCGCGTGTGATCAGCCAGCGGCCGACGTTGGCGGCGTACGCGTCGACCGAGCCGAGCGACCGGGCGCGCACCGAGAGTGGCGCCCCGGTTCGGTCGGACTCGAAGAGGTTGAAGTAGAAGAAGCGGCGAGGGCCCAGAGCATCGGGCACGAGGCCGAGCAGCGAGCGATGCGGTGTCAGGCCCCGGTAGCACGTGATGTTCACCGCCGCGGTCGTCAGGCCCTCCCGCTCGAGCGTCTCGAAGATCGTCGGCGCGTCGGGCGAGAGGTGGTCTCGGTTCATGTTGATGATCGAGTCGCGGAGCGTCTGGCGCGTGCCGGCCGCGCGGGCAGCTGCGAACGACGAGCCGTACTCGACGAGCCGCTGCTCTCCGCGGTTGAACCAGGTGAGGTGCGGGATGCCATGGCCGTCGGGATGGCGGCCGGTCACGATCGAGGCCAGGCAGACCGGCGTCAGCGAGGGGAACGTCGAGACAGCACGCCGGTACTCCCCGTGCTCGGCAAGGAAGGCGAGAGCCGGGGCCCGGCCACTCGCGACGGCCTCCTCGAAGACCCCGGGGGTGAGGCCGTCGATGACGATCAGGACGAGCTTGCGCGGCATGTCAGGGCTCGTCGCGGGCGAGGATGCGCAACCCGGCGTACCGCTCGGCTCCACGGCGTCGGACACGGAGCGCGAGTACGGGCACGGCGAGGGCGAGCAGGTAGCCGGCGAGCGGGATCAGCGCCAGCAACGCGGCCGCGAGCGCGGCGAGCGTGATCAGCAGCGCCGTGCCGCCGCGTGTGCCCCCGCGGCGGAGCGTCCCGGCGACAACGGGTGCAGCCCCGCCACCTCCGAGCAGCCCGCCTGCCGCGCCTCCGGCCGCCTCCGGAACGCCGGCCAGCGCCAGGGCGACTCCCGCGGCGCCTGCCGCCGCGAGCAGCCCCGCGGCGATCGCTCCGGCACGCCTCCCTGCGAGCGCGCCTGCAAAGGCGATTCCGAGGGCGGCGCCGAGCCCGGCGAACAGGCCGACCGTGTAGACGTCCTCCACCCGGCCAGTGTAGAGCCGGACACCGGCCGAACCGCTCGGCGCGGCGGCCTCGAGGAGGAGCTGGGAGGGCGGCGAGGGAGCCCGGAGGCTCCCCCGCGCCCGCCCTGCGTCGTGCCCCTGTCTCCTACCTGCGCCACCAGCCCGCGCGGTGCATGCGGATCTGGCCGCGCACCTCGCCGGACGGATGGTCGGTCGTGTGGACGTTGGTGTACGTCATGCCCTGGCGCATGAGCTTGACCAGGTCCTGCACGGTCGCGACGGCGAGGTCGCTGCCGTTGCGCAGCTTGCACGTGACGCCGGGCTTGACGGCCGTGACGGCTCCGCGGACGGCCCAGCCCTTGCCCGGAGTCCGGGCCTCGGCTCCGGTTGCCGGGTAGAGGTCAGCCACGACGGGGCCGTTCTCGCCGCGCTTCGCGCAGTGGATGTGCGACGCGGTCACGTTGTCGATCCGCCGCACACCGACGTGGTACCGGATGCTCGTCGAGCCGTCCGAGTGCCGCACCTTGAACAGGGCGATGCCCTTCGCATCGGTGCTCACCGGCGGGACTTCCTGGCTCCCGGTCAGCTTCGCGACGCCGTTCGACGCGCGCTTGTGCCCCCACCAGGGATGGGCCACGGCAGCCGAGACGAGCGTGAGCCCCAGCCCGGCCGTCGCGATGATGGCGATGAACTTCCGCATCGAGTCGTTCCCCCTTCGCTCGTTTTCCACAGGCGAACGTACCCCTGGCCGGCGGAGACGGCACGAGTTCGAGCAACCCTCTAACGCGATGCTTACAGCGGCCTAACGCCGCAGCGATGGGGCGAACGCGACAGACCGGTTCAGGCAACGGTCAGGGCTCGGGACGCCGCGACTGTCCCGAACAGACATGCCCGCCGCGGACAGTGCTCGGAGCCGTTCCCCGCCCTCCCAAGGGGAAAGCTGCCTCCACCTCCCGCCCGAGGCGGACCGTACCCGCGAAGGACGCGCGTGTCAGTGCCAGGTGTGCGCCGGTTGCGTGGCGATGCTTCCCCAGGCGGCCGACGGACGACGGAGACGACCGCCCTCGCGCGTCAGGTCGGAGTGGACAGGCGTCCGCAGCAGTGGCTGCCCGGCTCTGCGTCCGCCCGCGACTCGTGTAAAGCATCTGTAAGCCCTGCAACGCGGGACATTCGACCTGGTGGAGAATGGCCGCAAGCGAACTGAGAGGGGCACTATGCGAAAGCTCACATTGCTCGTCACGATCGTCCTCGCCGTGATGCTCACCGTCGTCGGAGGTGCGGCGATCGCGAAGGGCGGCAAGGAACACCGCGCCCACGCCCACCTGAACGGCTACCAGGAAGTGCCGCTCACGCTGTCGACGAGCGGCAAGGGCAAGCTCTGGATCACGAAGATCGACGCGTCCGCGAAGACGCTCGACTACAAGCTGCAGATCCGCACGCTCGAAGGCAGCCTGACGCCGCCGCCGACCAACCCAGGCGCGGTCGGCCAGGCGCACCTCCACTTCGGCAAGCGCGGTCTGGCCGGCGGCGTCATCGCGTTCCTCTGCGGCGGCGGCGGCAAGCCTGCCTGTGCGACCACGGGGACGATCACCGGCACGATCGCCGCGGCAAACATCCTCGGGCCCGCGGGCCAGGGGATCGAGGCGGGCAACTTCGACGAGTTCCTCGCCGCGCTCAAGCACGGAGCGGTCTACGCCAACGTGCACACGACCCTCTACCCGGCCGGCGAGATCCGCGGCCAGGTCGTGCGGGGCCACCACCACCACGTGAAGCACAAGGGCAAGAAGAAGGACCGGGACGACTAGGACAGTGGCCTGGGCCGGTCGCCCCGGCGGCCGGCCTAGGGCTCTCCTCCCGCCTCGAGCCGGCGGATGACGTCGAGCCCGAACTCTGCCGCCCGGGCGCCGTCGACGGCTCGATGGTCGAACGTCAGCGCCACGTAACCGGTGCGTCCGACCTGCACCTCGCCACCACGGACGACCGGCCGCTCGGCGATCCGCCCGACGCTCAGGATGGCCACCTCCGGGTGGTTGACGATCGGCGTCTGGAAGAGGCCGGCGAGCTTGCCGGCGCTCGTGACGGTGAACGTCGAGCCGCGCAGCTCCTCGGAGGCGAGCGTGCCGGCGCGAGCGGCCTCCGCCAGCCGGCGCACGTCGGCGTCGAGCTCGTCGAGCGTGCGCGTGTCGCAGCCGCGGACGACGGGGACGACGAGCCCTGCGTCTGTCTGGACCGCGAAGCCGAGGTCATAGCGGTCGAGCAGCACGAGCGCGTCGCTCTCGAGGCGAGCGTTCAACTCGGGGAAGTCTCGGAGCGATGCCGCGCACGTCTTGAGCAGCGTCGCCACCAGCCGCTTCAGGTCGACGGCGCCGAAGTCGCACTCCTCGACCCACGTCACGGGTGGGATCTCGGCGTGGGCGCGCGCCATGTGCTCGGCAATCAGGCGCCGGACGCCGCGAAGCGGCACGCGCGTGCCCTCCGCCGGGGTGGTCTCGACCGCGGAGCGGACGTCCTCCTCGGTGATCCGCCCCTGCGGTCCCGTCCCTGTCACCGCGGCGAGATCAACGCCGAGCTCCTGGGCGATCCGGCGTACGAGCGGCGTCGCCTGGACCCTCGCTCGCGCGGGTGCCGGCGGCGCGGCTGCCTCCTGCACTGCGGCGGCGGCCTCCTGCTGCGGCGCCGGCTCCGCCCGCGGCTGCCCGTCGCCGGCGGGCGCACCGCCGTCGCCGATGACGACGATGACCGTGCCGACCGGCACCACCTCGCCCTCGGCCGCCAGGATCCTCGACACGGTGCCCGCCGCCGGAGAGGGGATCTCGACCGTGGTCTTGTCCGTCTGGATCTCGACCAGCGGATCGTCCTCGCCGACCTCCTGGCCGACGCTGACGAGCCAGCGGGCGATCTCGCCCTCGGTCAGACCCTCGCCGAGGTCCGGCAGCTTGAACTCGTACGCCACTCCGGGATTCTGCCCTCGATGGACAGAAGGCCCGAAGGGGTCTGTCCCCGAAGGGACTGACCCGTCACGCGCCAGGTCGACCGGCTGCGCACCGCCGGACCCAACGGCGCGCGTCGGGCGTGCGCCTGGGGCGCGTGCGTCAGCTCGGCCGCCCCACCCAGGCGTCCGGGGGCACGATCAGCACGCGCAGGCCGCCGTCGACCCGCCACAGCGAGACGGCCTGCTCGTCCCCGGCGAGCTCGGCAGCCACGTCACGGGGCACGTAGCCGACCTGGACACGCCGCTCCTCGTCCCAGATCGCGAGCGCGTGCGGGTCGTGCGGATTGTCGGGCTCACGCACGAGCGCGAGCCGGCGGCCCGGAGCGAACGCAGGATCGCCGAGCGCGTCCGGGCGGAAGGAGACGCCGGCGACCGGGATCACGCGGATTCGCTCGTCCGTCCAGCGCACCGGCTGGTCGGTGGCCGCGTCACGCAGGAAGTAGCCGGACGGGCCTCGTTCGAGCCAGAGCCGCAACCGCTCGCTCACAGCACCCGACGCCCCGCCGCGTCGAATGCCCGCGCGGCCGTCCCCGGGAGCGCCTCCGGGTCGTAGTCGCCTCGCGCCAGGGTGAAGACGACGAGCCGGCGGCCGTCCGGCGACACGTCGGTGCCGTCGCGGCGGTAGCCGAGCTTGCCCGGCACGCCGAGGCTCGCCTCGTTGCCCGGGTCGATCCTGATCACGAGCCGACGCACGCGGCAGTGCTCGAGACCGACCTGCGTCAGCGCCGCGCATGCCTCCGTCGCCAGCCCCTGCCGCAGGCGGCTCTCCCGGATCCAGTAGCCGAGCTCGAGCGCCGAGCCGGCGGGACGCGTGTGCAGGCCGGTGCCGCCCACGACCTCCGCCTCGTCGGCTGTGAAGATGCCGTAGGTGAAGTCCTCGCCGCGCTGAAAGCGCTCGCGGAAGCCGCGCAGGAGCGCCGCCTTCTGCTCGACGGTCTGAGGCTCGTGGGCGATCCACGGCATCCACGGCCGCAGGTGCTCGAGGCTCGCGTCCACCGCCTCCTTCAGCAGGGGCGCGTCGGCAGGGTCCCAGCAGCGGAGCACCAGCCGCGGCGTCTCGATCCGGTGGGGCGGGTCGCGTCGCTCCACCACGCGACGGAGAGTAGTCGCGCGACCTCAGCGCAGGCCGTCGTCGCGCAGCACAGCGTGCACGCCGAGGACGCCGTTCACGACCTGTGTGACGCGAAGGTCGGCGACGACGGACGCCAGGCCCAGCGCCTCCCCCGCGTTGACGCCAAGCTCGCGCTGCATCAGCTCGATCAGCCCGTCGACGGCGAACTGCGCCGCCCGGCCGAGGTGCTCGTCGAAGCCGAAGGTGACCCAGGCGCCGGGCAGCCGGGCGATCGGCCACGCGAGCGCGAGGTCGTCGCGCAGGTCGAGCGTCAGCTGTGCCGAGATGGGGCACTCGATCGCGGTGCCCGAGACCTCGCCGTCTCCCTGCGCCCCGTGACCGTCTCCGGCCGAGAAGCGCGCACCGTCGACGCTCACCGGGAGATAGAGCGTAGTGCCCGCGACGAGCTCCTTGCAATCGATGTTGCCGCCGAAGCGGCGCGGCGGCGAGGTCGAGTGCACGCCCGGCTCCGGCGGTGGCATGCCCATGACGCCGAGAAAGGGGGCGAGCGCCACCGTGTGGCGGCCGCAACGGCCGAGCCCGTCCGCGAGCTCCCAGAGCATCGGCTCGTGGCCCTCACCCGTCCAGGTGTAGCCCCAGGTGCCGGCCTCCACGTCGTCCACCGAGACCACGAGCGTGTGGCCGGCGCGTGCGCCCGCGACCTCGACCGGGCCGGCGAGGGCATGGCCGTCGTCTCGCCCCGGGTCGGGGCGTTCGGCCGCCACGTCGGGCTCCCACTTCCAGCCGGCGTTCGGGACCGAGAGCCGGACGCTGTCGCCCGGATCGATCCGCGCCACCGGCTCCAGGTCCGGCGAGAAGTGGCCGTGCAGCCGGTCTCGCGGCAGCTCGTGGATCACCGCAGCAGCGAGCGCACAGCGTCGGCGACGCGCGCCACCGAAGGCATGTAGGCGTCCTCGATCTGCCAGTACGGATAGGGCACGTCGTAGCCCGTGACCCGGCGAACCGGGCCCTGCAGATCGAAGATCGCCTCCTCGGCGATGATCGCCGCCAGCTCCGCCGCGTAGCCGCAGGTACGCGGGGCCTCCTGGACGATCACGACCCGACCCGTCTTGGCGACCGAGGCGAGCAGCGCGTCCTTGTCGAGCGGCTTCAGCGTGCGGATGTCGAGCACCTCGACCGACGCCTCGCCGGCCAGCTCGTCGGCGACCTGCTCGGAGAGCGGCACCATCGAGCCGTAAGCCACCAGCGTCACGTCGGTCCCTTCGCGGGCGAGGCGCGCCCGGCCCAGCTCGACGACGTGCTCGCCCTCGGGCACCTCGCCGCGCATCGTCCGGTAGTGGAGCTTCGGCTCGAGGACGACCACCGGGTCGGGATCGCGGATCGCCGCTGCGAGCAGCCCCTTCGCGTCCGCCGGCGTCGACGGGATCGCGACCTTCACCCCAGGAGTGTGGACGTAGTACGTCTCGGGCGAGTCGTCGTGCAGCTCGGGCGCACGCACGCCGCCGCCGTACGGCATGCGCACCGTCAGCGGGAACGTCATCCGCCCGCCGGTGCGCCAGCGATAGCGGCCGACGTGGGTGATCAGCTGGTCGAGCCCGGGGTAGGAGAACGCGTCGTACTGCATCTCGCAGATTGGGCGGAAGCCGGCCATGCAGAGGCCGACCGCCGTCCCCATGATCCCGGCCTCGGCGAGCGGCGTGTCGACGCAGCGGTCAGTGCCGAAGCGGTCGCGCAGGCCCGCGGTGGCGCGGAAGACACCACCGGCGCGCCCGACGTCCTGGCCCATGACCATGACGTCGCCGTCACGCTCGAGCTCGACGTGGAAGCAGTCGTTGATCGCCTCGAGCAGGGTGAGCTCAGGCACTGCCCCTCCCTTCGCTTGCACCAGTCTGTTGCAAGCTCGCGTGCGCGTCCCTGCGCTGCCGAAGCGACTCGCCCGCCGGCTCGCACCCGGCAGTCACGCGCACCGCCCCGGCTCCCGTCACTGCCCCAGCACCCGCCGTAGCTCGGCGAGATCGGCGGCGAACGACGCCGGCGGGTCGACGAACGCGTGCTCGAAGAGGAGCGAGACGTCCGCCGGCGGCTCGGCCTCGGCCTCGGCGACGCCCGCACGCATGAGGTCGGCGGCCGCCGTGCGGATCTCCTCGTCCAGCTCGTCCGTGAGCACCCCGAGCCGGCGCAGGTAGCGCTCGTAGCGGCCGACGCACTCGTTGCGCCGCTCCTCCTCGACCCGCTCGTGGTCGATGTAGGCCTTCGGGTCGTCGGCCGTCGCGTGCGGCGCCGCGCGGTAGCTGAGCGCCTCGATGAAGGTCGGCCCGTCACCGGCCCGCGCCCGCGCCACCGCCTCGCGCGTGGCCTCGAAGACCGCGAGCACGTCGCCGCCGTCGACGCGGATCCCGGGCATGCCGTAGCCGGCCGCCTTGTCGACGAGCGCCTCGGCCCGGGTCTGAGCCGACACCGGCGTCGAGATCGCCCACTGATTGTTGTTGCAGAACAGGATCACCGGAGCGCGCATCACGGCCGCGAAGTTGGCGCCCTCGTGGAAGGCGCCCTCCGAGGTGGCCCCGTCGCCGAAGTAGGCGATCGCGCAGGCGTCCTTGCCGCGCAGCCGCTTGCCCCAGGCGAGCCCGGCCGCGTGCGGCACGTGCGTCCCGATCGGCACGCAGATCGACGCCGTGTTGAAGTCGGCCGGGTTCCACCAGCCGGACGGGTGGCCGCGCCACCACGAGAGCACGGTCGAGACCGGCATCCCCCGCAGGAGGCCGATCGCCGACTCGCGGTAGCTCGGGAAGATCCAGTCCTCATCACGCAGCGCGTACACCGACCCGGCCTGCATCGCCTCGTGGTTCCAGAAGATGGCGTACGTGCCGATCCGCCCCTGGCGGTGGTAGACGACGGAGCGCTCGTCGTAGGTGCGCAGCAGGACGAGGTCGCGGTAGAGCTGGATCAGGTCCTTCTCGTCGAGCCCGTCGACCTCGCCGTCGGGCACGGACTCGCCGTCGCCGATCACGCGGCGAAGCTCCCGCTCTGCAGGCGCCACCTGGGCCATGAGCACGAGTCTACGGCCTGCCGGGACGGGCCCAGCGCACCTGCGGGTGAGACTCTGCGGCTGTCGGGCACGAGCGCGAGCGGGCGCGCCGAAGCGCTGCGCATCCCCAGCTGCGGGGCGTCACGCTGGACGTCGTGGCGGTCAGCCGCAGAGCGGAGACGGGGCGCTGCGCCTGGGCAGGCGCCGTACGATGGTCGCGTGACGGAAGGCCCCGAGCGGCTGCTCGCGGCCGCGGGAATCGGCTTCGCCGCCGCGCTCGCGCTCGCCGGGCTGCTCGTCAGACCGCAGCGCCGACGCCTACCTGCTGGGCCTGGCGGCTTTCTTCCTCGTCGCCTTCCTCGGCGCGCTTCGCGGCGCGCTGCGCTGGATCGAGGGCGAGACCGCGCCTCTGTCGGCGACCGCCGTCATCGGCGGCTCGGCAGTCGTCGCTGTCTATGCCTGCTCTGGCCGCGCTCCTCCAGGCGGGCGGCGACGCGGTCGACCACGCTGCCGCTCGTCTTCGCCGTGTGTTCCCCAGGCGGCCGTCCTCGGTGCCGCCGGCGCGTCATGTACCGAACGGGCGTCGTCTCCCGCATGCTGGGCGTCGCGGGCCAGCTGCTGTGCCGCTGCAGCTCGCGCCCCGCTCGTCCTCCTGGGCGACGACGGGGACGTCGCCCGGTCCGCCGCGCTCGCCCCGTTCGCCGGCCTGGGTGGCCGTGGCTGGCGCACATCCTCGCCCGCGCTCCGCCGGCGCGGCCCGCACCCGCGTCGGCCCCAGACGAGCACCGCGACGGCGTCGCGCTCGGCCTCGAACACGACCTCACGAACGTCGCCGAGGTCCTCGCCGTCGGCCTGCAACGGCAGCGGCTCGTCGCACCGCACCTCGATCCGGTCGAGGTCGTGGGCATAGAGGACGTCGGCGGCAGACTCCTGGCCGCGGCCGAGCACCGCGTACCCGAGCAGACGGGGCAACGAGGCGGGCGCACGCGACGCGGAGCGACCACGTCGAGCCCGAGCTCGAAGCGAGCACGCGGCGCGATGCGGAGCGGCAGCGGCCCGGCGAAGGTGTACGGATCGGCGTTGGCGACGAGCGCGAACGCCGCACGGCCGAGGCCGACCACCTCGAGCGCAGGCTCGAGCCGTCCGCGCCGCTCGATCAGCATCCGGGCCGCGGTGAGCGCGAACCAGGCGTCACCCGCGCGTTTGCCGTTCTCGTCCCGTCCGCGCTGGTCGACCCGCCGCACGAGCTCTGCATCGAGCCCCACGCCCGCCGTGAACGCGAACCGGCGCCCGTTGGCACGCCCGAGCGAGATGCGGCGCGTCCGGCGGCCGGCGATCGCGGCCGCGACGGCATCCGCCGCCTCGCGCGGGTCACGCGGAAGACCGAGCGCCCGTGGCAGCACGCTGGTGCCGCCACCCGGGACGAAGCCGATCGGCACCGGGTCGCGCAGGCCGTTCAGCACCTCGTTGAAGCCGCCGTCTCCCGAGAAGACCACGACCGCGTCGAGGTCGCCGCGCAGCACGGATGCGAGCTCGACGGCGTGCCCCGGCCGCTCCGTCCGGACGGTCGTCACCGCTGCCACTCGCCCGAGTGCCGCCTCGACCGCGGCGGTCGCCTCCGGGTCGACGCGGCTCGCGTGCGGGTTGACGATCAGGACGACGGACTGTGACGACATCGAATCAGCGTAGTCCGAGACCCTCGCAACGCCCCTGCCATGGTGCTACCGTGCCCCAGAGATAGAGCGAGTTCGGTCGGCCCAGTGCCTCCAGCCCGTTCGTGATACACCGGGAAGGAGGTGTGTTTATGCCAACAGGAACCGTGAAGTGGTTCAACGACTCGAAGGGCTTCGGGTTCATCACGCCGGAGGACGGCGGGAAGGACCTGTTCGTCCACTTCAGCAACGTTTCCGGCGACGGATTCAAGACGTTGACGGAGGGCGCGAAGGTCGAGTACGAGCCCGCAGACGGCGAGAAGGGCCCCGTGGCGACGAACGTCGTCCAGGTGGGCTAGTCCCCACAGGGATTCAGGAGCGCGTGCCGGTCTGACCGGCGCGCGCTCCTCTCACTTATTGAGAGAGGAGGGAGTGATCGCCACCAAGGAAGAGAAGATCGAGTTCGAGGGCGAGGTCATCGAGGCCTTCCCGAACGGCATGTTCAAGGTCCTGCTCGACAACGGGCACGAGGCCACCGGCTACACCGCCGGCAAAATGCGCCGCTACCGGATCCGGATCAACCCCGGCGACCGTGTACGGATCGAGATCTCGCCCTACGATCTCGACCGCGGCCGGATCGTGTACCGGCACCGCTGATGGCGCGCTTCGGAACGCTGGAGATCGCCGACGACGAGGCGAAGTGGCTCACCGACGCGGCGCTCGTGGCCCGTCTGATCGCAAGCGGCACGTCACGCGTGACCGCCTACCGCATCGTCGAGCTCGAGCGCAGCAAGACGCTGCCGAGCCGGGCGCGCACGCACAGCCAGTCGCGCCGCTAGCGCGACCCGAACGCGCTCAGCGACAGTCCGACCGCTCGGCTGCTCCCCACGCGCGAGCGGCCCTGACTCCGACGGCTCGCGTCGAGGCCGTGCGCGATCGCAGGCCGCCCCTGCCGACCCGGTAGGTTCCCGCAGCCATGACGACGCCGGAGCCTCCCTCGAGCCAGCAGCTGCTGCGGCTGGTCAACGGCTACCAGGTCGCCCAGGCGCTCCACGTCGCCGCCGTCCTCGGTATCGCCGACGAGCTCGCCGGAGGCAGCCGCAGTCCGGCGGAGCTGGCGGGCGCGGTCGGTGCCGACGAAGACGCGCTCTACCGGCTCCTGCGTGCGCTCGCGAGCCTCGACGTGCTGCACGAGCTGGACGGCCGCCGCTTCGAGCTGGCGCCGCTCGGCGAGTTCCTGCGCTCGGACGTGCCGGGCTCCGTGGCCGGCTGGGCGGCGTTCATCGGCCGGCCGTCGATCTGGACCGCCTGGGGGGCGCTCCTGCACAGTGTCCGCACCGGCGAGAACGCGTTCGGCTCCGTGCACGGCGAGGACGTCTGGACGTACCGGTCGACCCGCCCGGAAGAGAGCGCCGTCTTCGACCGGGCGATGACAGCGCTCACGGGCACGGTCGATCGCGCCGTGGCAACGGACTACGACTTCGGCCGATTCGGCACGGTGGCCGACGTCGGCGGCGGCCGCGGCACGCTGCTCGCTGCCATCCTCGACCGGCATCCTGGCGTGCGAGGGGTGCTCTTCGACCAGCCTCACGTCGTCCAGGGCGCTGACCTCGGTGCCGTTGCCGACCGCTGCCAGGTCGTCGGCGGGAGCTTCTTCGAGGCGGTTCCGGCGGGAGCCGACGCCTACGTGCTGAAGGCAATCATCCACGACTGGGAGGATCCGGAGTCCGTGGCGATCCTCCGCGTCTGCCGACAGGCGATGGACGAGAGTGCAGTGCTCCTGCTGGTCGAGCGCGACCTCGGCCCGCCGAATGCCGACCCGCCCGCAAAGCTCTCCGACCTGAACATGCTCGTCGGGCCGGGCGGGCGCGAGCGGACGGTGGACGAGTACGGCGCGCTGTTCGAGCAGGCTCGCCTGCGACTGACCGGCGTCACGCCGACGGCCGGCGGCCTCCAGATCCTCGAAGGCTCGCCGGGCTAGTAGGCCGGTGCTGCTCTACAACAGCCCGGTCTCGGGCAACTGTTACAAGGTGCGGCTGCTCTTCGCGCACCTCGGCATCCCGTACAGGACTGAGCACGTCGAGGTCACCGACCCGCGGCCGACCCGGGCGCGCCTCGCCGGTGTCAGCCCGACGCGACGGGTACCCGCGCTCGTCCTCGACGACGGCCGCCCGCTCGCCGAGTCGAACGCGATCCTCTGCCACCTCGGCGAGGGCACGCGCTTCTGGCCGTCCGACCCCTACGAGCGGGCGCAGATGTTGCAGTGGCTCTTCTGGGAGCAGTACGAGCACGAGCCGGCGATCGCCGTCGCCCGCAACCTGAAGACCTACTCGGGACGGCCCGAGCTCTACGAGGCGCGCCGCGTGGAGCTGCACGAGCGGGGCACCGCCGCACTCGCGGCCATTGAGGCGCACCTAGCCGACCGGGACTGGTTCGCCGGCGGCGCGATGAGCCTTGCCGACATCGCGCTGTACGCCTACACCCACGCGGCAGGCGAGGGCGGCTTCGAGCTCGGACGCTACGCCGCGGTTCGCGCCTGGCTCGACCGGGTCGCGGCCGAGCCAGGACACGTGACGATCGACGCCTAGACGCCCTCTGCGAGCGGCTCGCGCTCGGGGAACCAGCGGCGCTCGAAGAGCACCGAGAGCCAGATCGAGCCCTCGTAGAGCAACGCCAGCGGCAGCATCGTCAGCGCCGTCGTGACGGGATCGACGCCCGGCAGGACGACGGCCACCACGGCGACGACGATGTAGCCGATCTTGCGATTACGGCGCAGCTTGGCCGTGGTGAGCACCCCGAGCCGCACGACCCCGAGCATGAACACGGGCAGCTGGAAGACGAGCCCGATCGACAGCAGGGCCATGACGACGAACGAGTAGTAGCTCGTCGCCCGCACCTGGACGTCGTAGAGGTCGGCGTCGTAGGTGGTGAGGAAGCGGACACCGGCGGGCACGACGACGACGTAGCCGAAGGCGATGCCGGCGGCGAAGAGCAGCCCGCCGAACGTGACCAGGCCTGCGACCGCCCGCTGGAGGCCCTTCTGGACGGCCGGGGCGAAGAACGCCCAGAGCTGCCAGAGGACGACCGGCATCGCGAGAGCGAAGCCGGCTGCAATGCTGATCTTCAGCGAGGTCATGAACGGCTCGGTGACGCCGAGCGTGACCGGCTTGCGGCTTCCTTCGGGCAGGAAGGTGTTGAGCTGGGCCAGCAGCTCGCCGTGGACGGCGTACGCCGCGATCGTGCCGACGACGACGGCGCCCAGGGCGATCACGAGCCGGGCGCGGAGCTCGCCGAGATGCGTGACGAGCTCCGCAGGCTCTCCGTGCTGCAGGCGGCGCGGGAGCCTCATCGCGCCGACGTTGCCACCGGCTCGCGCGTCTCGGCGACAGGCTTGACGGTGGTGGTCTCACCCTGCTCGAGCTCGGCGAAGACGAGCGGCTCCTGCTGCTCGTCCTTGTTCTCACCGGTGACCGAGCTCTTGAACTCACGCAGGCCGTTGCCGATCGAGCGGCCCATCTCCGGCAGGCGCTTGGGGCCGAAGATCAGTAGCACGACGAGGCCGAGGAGAAGCAGTTCGGGAAGTCCGACGAATCCAGGCATGTCTGTGTCCTTTCGTTTTGGGCTAGCGGATCGTGACCGGCGTCCCCGGCGGCAGCAGCTGCGCGAGCCGGAGGATGTCCGGGTTGCGCAGCCGGATGCAGCCGTGCGAGACGCGGCCGGGGATGATGTCCGGGCGATTGGTTCCATGGATGCCGATGAACCCCCCGGCGGGCCAGTCGGTCAGGACGGCCGAGCGCGCGCTGGTGCCGAACGCGATCGGGCCGTAGAACGGGCTGCTGTAGCCCGTGAGCTTGTTGCGGACGTAGAACCGTCCGGCGGGCGTCGGCCACTGCGACTTGCCGACGCCGATGGGGGCACGGAAGATCTGCTTGCCGCGCCGGAGGAGGGTGGCGGTGAACCGGCCGCGGTCGATGACGAGATGCGTCGTGACCGCGCGGTACGCGCCGAGAGCCTCGCGAGGAACCCAGCCGACCGTGTTGTTGGGGAGAACCGGCAGCCGCACCTTGAGCCAGAGGCGCCCTTCGCGCTCGACGCGCGCCAGCAGCAGCACGGCGTTCGTCGTGCGTTCGGGCGTGAGCGTGTCGAGGCGGGCGACGATCCGGGCCGTCCTGGTGGGACGGGCGCGGGCGGCGACCGCCCGCTCGACGGGAGCCCAGCGCGAGATGCCATTGGCATCGCTCAGCGGGAACGGCTTCGCCGATCCACGCCGCGCGGGCGCCGAGGCGCCGGCGGCGCCCGACGCCGCGGCCGGGCCCGCCATGCGCGCCTCGGACTGCCCCGACGAGGGGCCCGAGAGCGCGATGGCGAGCACGGCCGCGATCGCCAGTGCCGCGGCCAGGGCGGCCCAGCGGCCGCCCCGGCCGATCGTGCGGGGGCTTAGCCGGTGAATGACGGCGCGCCCCTTCTGGACATCCGCGGCGCTGCTGCCGCGATGAAGCCCGTGGCGTTGACGGCGGCCAGGATCTGACCCTTCGTCTTCGGCTTGTCGAATGCGACCGGAGCCGGCGACGTGCCGTTCAGGTGCCGGATCCAGCCCGCGTGGCGAGCCTCGACCGAGTGGATCGCGAGCGCGGCCTTGAGGATCGCGTCGCTGTCGATGTTGCCGGCCTGGCCCGCGTACGCGGCCACGCCTGTGTCCTCGAGCACCTGGGCCGTCTGCTGGAACTTGGCCTGGCTCTCGGTCGTGCCCTTGAAGTTGAACGTCGGCTTGGCCACTGCGGCGCTGCCGAGCATCTTCTTCAGGGCTGCGACATGGGCACGCTCATGGGCGCCGACGATCTGCGCGAGGCGCAGCGTCGGGCCGCTGAGGGCGCCCAGCCGCACTGCCTGGGTGTAGAACTCCGCCTCCAGGTACTCGAGCGTGAGGGCGAAGTTGGCGATGTCGACGTCGTTCTTCGTCGCCGCCGCCGCCGGTGAGGCGATCGCGCCGAGCACGGCACTGCCGCCCACGACACCGCCGCCGAGCACGGCTGCCTTGCCGAGGAACGCGGCCCGCGAGTCGCCGGCCGTCTTCTCGATCGCCTCCTGGATCGCACCGTCGCGATCCACTTCTTCGAGGGTGAACTCCAGTGCCATCGTGGTCTCCTTGTGGTTGCTCATGGCTAGCCGGTGATGAAGCCGGTCTTGCCGACGGCGGCCTCGATCTGTGCCTTGGTCTTCGCCTCGTCGAACGCGACCGGGGCCGGGTTCTTGCGGACGATGTCCCTGATCCAGGCGGCGTGACGTGCCTCGACCGAGACGATCTGTGCGGCTGCGCCCAGGGTGCCCTTGGTGAGGCGCGGCCCCTGGCCGTTGTACGCCGCCACGCCCGTGTCCTCGAGGACGACCGCGGTGGCCTGGAACTTGGCCTGGTTCTCGGTCGTGCCCTTGAAGTCGAACGTGGGCTTGGAGCGTGCCTTGGAGCCGAGCGCCTTCTTCAGGAAAGCGACGTGCGCGCGCTCATGGCCGCCCACGACCTTCGCGAAGCGGGCGGTCTCGCCCGACAGCGCGCCCGAGGCCTCGGCCTGGGTGTAGAACTCCGCCTCGAGGTACTCGAGCAGCAGGGCGAAGTTGAGGATCTGAACGTCCTGCGACGGCGACGGAGCCGCCGTGACGAGCTTGGGCAGCCCGCCGAGGATGACGCCGCCGACGGCGATGGTTCCACCCGCCACGGCAGCCCGCTTGAGGAAGTCGCTGCGCGATGCCCCAGCGACGTCGTCAAGCGCCTCCCGTAGCGCGCCGTCGGTATCGACAGCGGCCAGGGTGAGGTGATCCGACATGGTGTCTCCCTTCTGGTGAGGTTGGCGCCTGAACCCCGTGATCGCTTGGCGCCTGTTGCTCTCCTTCGCCCAGAGAGACAGACCGGTTCGGCTCAGGGCGGCAACGCCCTTGGGCGGCGACGCCCCGCCCCGCGCATAGGGGGTAGCGAGCCGAAAGCCCCGCGGCGGCGAACTAGCCGCTGCACCGACGCACCCGCCCCCCAGCCCCCCGCCCCTAGGGGGTAGCTCGAAGGGGATCCGTCCCCCTTGGAACAGAGCGAGCCGAGGGCCCCGCGGCGGCGAACTGGCCGCCGCGGGATCTAGCCCTCGGCGAGCGGTATCCGCGGCGAACCAGCCGCCGCACCGACGCCCCCGCCCCGCCCCGCCCCAGGGGGTAGCTCGAAGGGGGACCCGTCCCCCCTTCGAACAGAGCGAGACGAGGGCCCCGCGGCGGCGAACTAGCCGCCGCGGGATCTAGCCCTCGGCGAGCGGTATTCGCGCTTCGAGCGCCGCGCCGAGAGCCTCGCGTACCGGGTCGAGCTGGATCCGGTCGAGGACGTCGGCGAAGAAGCCGCGCACGATCAGGCGCTCGGCCTCGCCGCGGGAGAGGCCGCGGGCCATCAGGTAGAAGAGCTGCTCGCGGTCGACCTGGCCGATGGTGGCGCCGTGGGTGCAGCGCACGTCGTTGGCCTCGATCTCGAGGCCGGGGATGGAGTCGGCGTGCGCCTTCGGCGAGAGCAGCAGGTTGCGGTTCTCCTGGTAGGCGTTCGTCTTCTGGGCTTCCTTCTCGACCTTGATCATCCCCCGCCAGACCGCCGTGGCCCGGTCGCGAAGCGCGCCCTTGAAGGCGAAGTCGGAGGTCGTGTTCGGCGCCAGGTGCGCCTGGAAGGTGTCGAAGTCGAGGTGCTGGTTGCCGTCGGCGAAGTAGGCGCCGGTGACACGCGAGGTGGCTCCCGGGCCGGCGAGGTCGTTCTCGATGCGCACCTTGCCCTTCCGGGAGCCGAAGCCGCCTGCGACCCAGTCGAGCTCTGCGTCGCGCTCGACCCGCGCCCGGTGCGAGGCGAAGTGCCAGGTCTCGCGGGCCAGGTTCTGGATGCTGACGTACTCGACCTTCGCCGCCTGCTCGACGAACAGCTCGGCGACGGCGTTCGAGTAGCCCTCCGTCTCCGGGTCGGCGCCTGCGAACTCCTCGATGATGCTGAAGCGGCTGCCCTCCTCGCCGACGACGAGCAGGCGCCAGAAACGCGCGCCGCCGGCCGGCGGGTTGGCGATGCGCACGTAGAGCGGCTGCTCGAGCTCGACGCCCTTCGGCACGTGCACGAGCAGGCCGTGCTCCCAGGCGGCGGCGTTGTGAGCGGCGAACTTCTCCTCGGTGCCGACGAGCGAGCCGAGCCGCTCGTGGTCGCCGAGCGGCTCGAAGCGGACGCCGTCGGGGGCGCGCTCGACCCGGATCCCGTCCGCGTCCATGACCGCATAGCCGGCGACGTCGATCTCGAGCATCGTGTCGCCGTCGCTTGCGACAGTCTGTTGCAAGGCGGCGGAGGCGCCGTTGGTAGCGAACGCGTCGGGGTCGAAGCCGCGCAGATCGGTGAAGCGCCAGGGCTCGTCCCGGGTGGTCGGGAGCGGGATGGCGCGATAGCGCTCGAGCTGCTCCGCTCTCATGGCTGCGTCCCGTCGTGGTAGGGGGCGTAGCGGTGGTGGAGCATCAGCCCGTTCCCGTCGGGGTCGGAGAAGAAGGCCATGTGGCAGACGCCGGAGTCGAAGGTCTCGCCGAGGAACGCGACGCCTGCCTCCTCCAGCTTCCGGCGCGCCTCGGCCACGTCCGGGACGCGAATGGCCACCGATCCCGGTGGCGCCGTCACGAACTCCCAGCCGATCTGCGCGGGCACGACGAACGCCAGCGTCACGTTGCCGAGGCGATACTCGGGCCAGTTCGAGTTGGACAGGGGGTCGCGGTCGAGACCGAGCGTCCCCTCGTAGAACGCCGCGGAGCTCTCGACGTCCCGAACGGGGATCGAGACGAAGTCGACGCGCTGAGCCTCGATCACGGCTGCGACCCGTCCGGATACGCCGCGTAGCGGCGATGGAGGAGGATGCGGTTGCCGGCGGGATCATTGACGCCTGCGCCGCGACAGGCCCCCGAGTCCCACATGTCGCCCACCTCGACACCGGCGGCCTCCAGTCTTGCCTTCGCCTCGGCGACATCAGCGACCCGCAGCGCGATCGTGCTGGGCGGAAGCGGCGCGAACTCGTACTCATGGGTGTGCGGCGTCATCACCGCCAGGGTGACGTTGCCTGCCTCGTACTCGATCCAGTCGTCGGCCGGCGAGTTGGGGTTGAGCGTGAGGCCCAGCAGCTCGCCGTAAAAGCGCTTGGCCGCCTCGATGTCGGTGACGGGCACGCGGACGTAGTCGACCCGCTCGACGCCGATCACGCGTCGTACCGCCGGTGCAGCATCAACACGTTCCCGTCGGGATCCCTGAACCACGCCTGCTTGCAGACGCCGGTCTCGATCGTGTCGCCGTCGAACTCGATCCCCTTCGCCTCGAGCTCGGCGCGCGCCGCGTCCACGTCGGAGACCCGCAGGGCGATCCCGGCCGGCGAGGGTGCGAACGGCTGACCGATGCTTGACGGATCGAAGACGTCGAGCGTCACCTGTCCGCAGCGGACCTCCATGTCGCTCTCACCCTCCGTCTCGAGCTCGAGCCCGAGGGTGTCGACGTAGAAGCGCTTCGCGCGCGGCAGATCCTGCGTGAGCACGGAGACGAAGTCGACCCGCTCGACCGCGAACGACCTGGTCGTGCCCTCCGAAGCTGCCATCGGTCTCTCCACGGGGCCCCGCGCGGCCTCAGCCGACGGAGCCTTCCATCTGCAGCTGGATCAGCCGGTTCATCTCGACGGCGTACTCGAGCGGGAGCTCCTTGGTGATCGGCTCGACGAAACCGGAGACGATCATCGCTGTCGCCTCTGCCTCGTTCAGGCCGCGCGACATCAGGTAGAAGAGCTGCTCCTCGCCGATCTTCGACACGGTCGCCTCGTGGCCGATGTCGACCTGGTTCTCGTCGATCCGGATGTACGGGTAGGTGTCGGTGCGCGAGTCCTCGTCGAGGATCAGCGCGTCGCAGACAACCTTCGACCTGGCGCCGTGGGCGCCCTTCGCCACCTCGAGCAGGCCGCGGTAGGACGAGCGGCCGCCGTTCTTGGAGATCGACTTGGAGGTGATCACCGAGGTGGTGTTGGGCGCGACGTGCACGCACTTGCCACCTGCGTCCTGGTGCTGCCCCTCGTTGGCGAAGGCGATCGAGAGCACCTCGCCGTGGGCTCCCTCGCCCATCAGCCAGATGGCCGGGTACTTCATCGTCAGCTTGGAGCCGAGGTTGCCGTCGACCCATTCCATGGTGGCGTCCTCGTAGGCGACGGCCCGCTTGGTGACGAGGTTGTAGACGTTCGTCGACCAGTTCTGAATCGTCGTGTAGCGGCAGCGGCCGCGCGGCTTGACGATGATCTCGACGACCGCGGAGTGCAGCGAGTCGGACGAGTAGATCGGGGCGGTGCAACCCTCGACGTAGTGCACGTAGGCGTCCTCGTCGACGATGATCAGCGTCCGCTCGAACTGGCCCATGTTCTCCGCGTTGATGCGGAAGTAGGCCTGGAGCGGCTGCTCGATGCGCACGCCGGGCGGCACGTAGATGAAGGACCCGCCTGACCAGACGGCCGAGTTGAGCGCCGCGAACTTGTTGTCGTTCGGCGGGATGACCGTCCCGAAGTACTCCTTGACGATGTCCTCGTGCTCGCGCAGACCCGAGTCCATGTCGAGGAAGAGCACGCCCTGCGACTCGAGGTGCTCCTGGAGCTTGTGGTAGACGACCTCGGACTCGTACTGGGCGCCGACGCCGGCCAGGAACTTGCGCTCGGCCTCGGGGATGCCGAGCCGGTCCCACGTGTTCTTGATGTCCGGCGGCAGGTCCTCCCAGGAGGTGGCCTGCTTCTCGGTCGGCCGGATGTAGTAGTGCATGGCGTCGAAGTCGATCTCGCCGAGGTTCCCGCCCCAGGTGGGCAGCGGCCGCGCCTCGTAGTATTCGAGCGCCTTCAGGCGACGGTCGCGCATCCACTGCGGCTCGCCTTTCTGCTCGGAGATGTCGGCGACGACTTCGCGCGTCAGGCCGCGGCCCGACTTGAAGAAGTAGTCCTCGCGATCGTGGAAGCCGTACTTGTAGTCGTTGCCGATCCCGGCGACGACCTGTGTCTCCTGATCGAGTGCGCTCACGCTGCGTCTCCTACTTTCTCCGGCATGAAGGCTTCGTAGCCCTCGGCTTCCAATCGATGGGCAAGTTCTGGTCCGCCCTCCTCCACGATACGCCCTCCGACGAAGACGTGGACGAAATCGGGCTTGATGTAGTTGAGGATCCGCTGGTAGTGCGTGATCACGAGCGCGCCCATCTCGGGGCTGACCAGCTCGCGCACACCGGCGGCGACGATCCGCAGCGCGTCGATGTCGAGGCCGGAGTCGGTCTCGTCGAGCACGGCGATGCGGGGCTTCAGCATCGCCATCTGCAGGATCTCGACCCGCTTCTTCTCCCCGCCCGAGAAGCCGTCGTTGAGGTAGCGGGAGGCCAGCTCGCGCGTGATCCCGAGGCGCTCCATGGCCGCCATCAGCTCCGTGCGGAACTCGGGGATCGGGATCGGATCGTCCTCGCCGGCGCGCGCCTTGCGGATCGAGTTGATGGCGCTGCGCAGGAAGCTCGTGACCGTGACGCCCGGGATCGCGTGCGGGTACTGAAAGGCGAGGAAGAGCCCCTTCTGCGCGCGCTCGTCGGCCTCCATGGCGGTGACGTCCTCGCCGTCGAGCAGGATCTGCCCGCCGGTGATCTCGTAGGCCGGGTGGCCCATGAGCGCGTACGCGAGCGTGGACTTGCCGGAGCCGTTCGGCCCCATGATCGCGTGCACCTCGTTCGGGCGGACCGTCAGGTCGACGCCCTTGACGATCTCGGTGCCGTCCTCCAGGGACACGTGCAGGTCTGTGATCTCGAGCTGAGCCAATGGATTCCTTACGACGGGGTTGGCACGCGACGTCCACCGCGCGCTCGTGCAGCCAGTCTAGCTCAGGGCTACCCCGCTCCGAGGAGTCCAAACAAGCCACGACGAGCGCTCGGGATCGGAGACGTCCAGCCGCCTCGGCCCCGCCTCGGCAGTCACCGCCGGAGGCCGGCTCCGCCGGCCGCAGGCACCCCGCGGCCCCGGCGCGTCACCTGAACGAGGGGGCCCACGGGGGAAACCGGGTTTCCCCCGTGGAGCGAGCCCCTTGCGAGCGACGGGCCGGGTTTCCCCGTGAGAGCAAGGGCTAGCGCGGCCGGAGGCCGCTGCTACCCTTGCGTTGTGCCTGGAAGCATCGGCTGGCAGGGCCTGATCGTCATCCTCCTCGTCCTGCTCGTGGTCTTCGGCCCCAAGCGGCTGCCCGAGCTCGGACGCTCGCTCGGTCGCGGGATGCGGGAGTTCAAGGACTCCGTGACCGGCGACGGGCGCGAGGAGCGGTCGGGCGCCCCGGAGCACGAGATCGGCCGCGCGCCGGAGCCGGACGTCGATTACGACGCCGAGCCGGTCGCCGAGCCGCGCCACCGCGACACGGTCACCTAGGCCTCCGGCATGCCGAGCGTGAGGCGGCCGCTGCCCCGGCGCCTGGCCCACGACGAGGAGGCGTCGCTCGTCGAGCATCTGACCGAGTTGCGAACGCGGGTGATCATCGCGCTCGGCTCGATCCTCGTCTGGCTCGTCGTCACCTTCGCATTCCGCACGACCATCATCGGCTGGCTGTCGGAGCCGCTCGACGGGCGCGAGCCGGTGACGCTGAGCCCGACGGAGCCGTTCATGACTTCCTTCAACGTCTCGCTGTGGGCGGCGCTCGCCCTGTCGCTGCCGGTGATCGTCTGGCAGGCCTGGGCCTTCCTCGCGCCCGCGTTCGCGCCGCCGTCGCAGCGCACGGTCGTGCAGCTCGTCCTCGTCGCGACGATCCTGCTCGCGGCCGGCATGGCGTTTGCGTACTGGGTGATCCTCCCGAACGCGATCGACTTCCTGCTCGGCTTCGACGACTCGATCTACAACACGGAGATCCGCGCCCGGGAGTACTTCGGCTTCGCGGCGGCGACGATCTTCGCGGTCGGCCTGCTGTTCGAGCTGCCGATCTTCATCGTCGGCCTCGTGCGGCTCGGCGTCGTCTCTGCCGCGACGCTGCGCCGGAACCGCCGCGTGGGCTACGGGCTCAGCATCATCGCCGCCGTGCTCCTCCCCGGCGTCGACTTCGTCTCGATGGCGCTGCAATCGCTGCCGATCGTGGCGCTGTTCGAGATCTCGATCTGGGCGGCGCTGTTCTTCGAGCGCCGCTGGCGCGACGAGCTCGACCTGGCGGCGGAGCGCGCGTGATCGCGGTCGTCGGCGCCGCCGGAACGATCGGACGCCTCGTCGAGGAGTTCATCGCCGGCTGGGGCGTCCCGGTCGCGCGCCGCGACGCGCGACTCGAGGGCGAGGAGCGGCTCGATGCCTCCGACCCGGAAGCCGTCGCCCGCTCGCTCGAGGGGGCGGCGGTCTGCGTCAACTGCGCCGCCTACCGCCTCAACCTCGCCGTCATGGAGGGTGCGCTGGCGGCGGGCTGCCACTACGTCGACCTGGGCGGCCTCTACCACGTCACCCGGCAGCAGCTCGAGCTCGACGGCCGCTTCCGCGCTGCCGGCCTGACTGCGATCCTCGGCATGGGCTCGGCCCCCGGCAAGTCGAACCTGCTCACGGCGGCGGCCGCCCGACGGCTGGGACGTCCGGCCGAGTCGGTCGAGATCTGGGCCGCGAGCAGGGACCCGGCCGCGGCCGGGCATCCGCTGCCCGCCCCCTACGCGATCCGGACGCTGCTCGACGAGCTGCGCCTGCGGCCCGTGGTCGTCCGCGACGGCGAGCGGATGGAGGTGGAGCCGCTCTCCGGCGCCGCCGAGCGCGACTTTCCCGAGCCGATCGGCCGCGTCGAGGGCATCTACACGCTCCACTCGGAGCTGGCGACGCTGCCTGATGCCCTGCCGGGGGTGCGCTCGCTCAGCTTCCGCCTCTGCCTGCCGCCGGGCCTGATCGACAAGCTGCTCGCGCTCCGGGAGGGCGAGGAGCCGGAGCCGTTCCGCCAGTCGGAGCACGCCCTCGCCGTGCATCTCGTCGATGCGCGCGCCGACGGTGCCGGCGTCACCGGCATGACACTCACCCGCGGCGGCAGCGCCCGCTCGACTGCCGAGCCCGCCGCCCGTGCCGCCGTCGAGCTGCTCGAGGGCCGGCTCGCCGCTTCCGGCGTCCACCCGCCCGAGCGCGCCGTCGATGACCCCGAAGCCTTCCTCTCCCTGCTCGACACCGAGGTGCGCTGGGACGAAGCCTCCCAGGGTCTGTCCCCGAACGGGGACTGACCCTCGACAGAACGGAACCTCGGGTCAGTCCCCTGCGGGGACAGACCCTGAGAGGGCGCGCCGCACCCGCGAGACGACGGGTCAGTCCCCTGCCGGGACAGACCCTGGGAAGCTCAGGCCGAGCTGACGGGGGCCTCCGGCGCGCCGACAGGCGCCGGCCCGCGCCGGCGCGAACTGGAGCTGCTGCCACGCCTCGGCCAGCACGTCACCGAGGATGCTCGCGATCCGGTCGAACTCCTCCGGCCCCGCCACGAGCGGGGGCGACAGCTGGATCACCGGGTCGCCGCGGTCGTCGGCACGGCAGATCAGCCCGCGCTCGAACAGCTCGCGCGAGAGGAAGCCGCGCAGCAGCCACTCGCTCTCGTCCTCGGTGAACGTCTCGCGCGTGTCCTTGTCCTTGACGAGCTCGAGCGCGTAGAAGTAGCCGGTCCCGCGCAGGTCGCCGACGATCGGCAGGTCGAGCAGCTGCGCGAGCGTGTCGCGGAAGCGGTCCTCGTTCGCGCGCACGTGCTCGACCACCCGCTCGCGGCGCATGATCTCGATGTTCTTCAGCGCGATCGCCGCCTGCACCGGATGGCCGCCGAAGGTGATCCCGTGCGTGTACATGGCCGAGCCCTCGAGGAATGGCTCCATGACCGAGTCGGTGGCGACGACGGCGCCGATGGCGGCGTAGGCCGACGACAGCCCCTTGGCGGAGAGCAGCAGGTCGGGCCGGATGTCGTAGCGCTCGGAGCCGAACCAGGCGCCGACCCGGCCGAAGCCGGTGATGACCTCGTCGGCGCAGAGCAGGATCCCGTGGCGATCGCAGAGCTCGCGCACGCCGGCGAAGTAGCCGGCCGGCGGCAGGAAGGCCCCGCCTGCGTTCTGAACCGGCTCCATCACCACGACGGCGACCGTCTCGGGGCCGGCCTGCTCGATCGCGCCCTCGAGGTCGTCGAGCAGGAAGGCGGTGAACTGCTCCTCCGTCTCGCCCGCCGGCCGGTGGAAGCGGTTCGTGTTATGGACGTGGACGACGTCGGGGACGAGCGGCTCGAACGGCGCCCGCAGCGCCGCGATGCCGTTGATCGAGAGCGCCCCCATGGTCGTACCGTGGTACGCGATCCGCCGCGAGACCGCCTTCCAGCGCCGCTCGCCGCGCGCGGCGTGGTACTGGCGCGCGAGCTTCCACATCGACTCGACCGCCTCCGAGCCGCCGGAGACGAAGAAGACGCGGTTCAGGTCACCGGGAGTGAGCGACGCGACCTCGGCGGCCAGCTCGATCGCCCGGGGGTGCGCGTAGCTCCAGTTGGTGTAGAAGGGCAGCTCGCGCATCTGCGCCGCAGCGGCCTCGCCGACCTCCTCGCCGAAGCCATAGCCGATGTTGACCGCGAACAGCCCGGCCAGCGCATCGAGGTAGCGCTTGCCGTGCGAGTCCTCCAGGTAGCAGCCGTCGCCGCGCACGATGATCGGCACCTCGCCGTCGCGGTAGGAGCCCATCCGCGTGAAGTGCAGCCAGAGATGGTCACGCGCTGCCTGCTGTAGGTCAATCGTCATCGGAGCTCCTCCTCTTCCTGCACTTTGACCTTGCCGGATGCGACCGCCGGGTCGACGACGTCCCACGCCCCTCGCGAGAAGTACCCGTCCCGGCCGGAGACGAGACGCCACACGACCATCAGCACCAGGCCGAGCAGCAGGAAGCCGTACCCGATCGCGAGCGGCGCGGCGGCGCCGAGGATCGTCTGGCCGGTGTACGACGCGTCCGGGTCTCGCAGCGAGCGCGTCGCCTCGATGAACAGGTAGGCGAGGCTCACTGCGCCCACCGCCGGGCCGATCCCCATGACCAGCACGTTCCACGCGGAGCGCGGGATCTCGCGCCGGTAGTGGATCAGGCACGCGACGCCGCTCAGCGCGTAGTAGAAGGCGATCATCAGCGCGAGCGCCGAGAGCGAGTCGAACAGGAAGTTCTCCGAGATCAGGTTGGCCGGCACGTACCAGGCCACGGCGAGGATCACGACGGCGACCGTGGAGACGTGCGGCGTGTGGAAGCGGGGATGGATCCGCGCAAGCGCCTTCGGGAAGGCGCCCTGGCGCGCCATCGACAGCCCCGTGCGAGACGCCGGGATGATGGTCGTCTGCGTCGAGGCGATCGCCGAGGTGACGATCGCGAGCAGCACCAGCTTGTCCCAGGGGGACCCGAGCACGTCGAGCGCGAGGACGCCGAGGATGGCGTCGTCGTCGTCGAACTCGGAGGCGCGGTCGAGGCCGGCGAACGCCACCACCGCGATCGCAACCGACACGTAGGTGAACACCAGCACAACGGTGCTCGTCAGGGCCGAGATGCCGGGCACGAGTCGGCTGTTGGTCGTCTCCTCCGTCAGGTTGACCGCCGACTCCCAGCCCCAGTAGGCGAAGACACCGAGCAGGAGCGCCCCGATCAGGGCGTCGCGGTCGTCGATCGCGAAGGGCGACAGCCAGGAGAAGGAGGGGTCGATCGAGCCGAGGTCCGCGTTGCCGCTCCAGACCTTGGCGAGGGCGACGGCTGCGAAGAGCACCAGCGCGCCCGCCTGCGCCACGATCATCAGGTTCTGGAGCCGTGAGGAGAGCTCCGTGCCGAGGATGCAGATCATGGTCATCGCGGCGATGTAGACGACGGCGAGGACTGTGACTGCGTGCTTGGACCCTGCGGCCCCGTCCCAGCCGACGAGCAGGAACGTGTAGCGCGCGCCGACGTCTGCGAGCGAGCCGATGACGAGGATGCCCGTCACGAACACCGCCCAGCCGCCGATCCAGCCGGCCCAGGGGCCGAGCGTCCGGGTGACCCAGGAGAACGTGGTGCCCGCATCCGGGTCGGCACGGTTCATGTAGAAGAACGCGCCCGCGATCAGGAACATGGGCACGAACGACAGCAGCAGCGACCCGGGAGCCTGGATCCCCACGACGACGACGAGCGACCCGATGATCGCCGCCAGCGTGTAGGCAGGCGCCGTCGAGGCCAGCCCGATCACGAGCGAGTCGATGAACCCCAGTGCGTCGTGGTCGAGCTCCGGCTCGCCTCCCGCTGCGGGCGGGTCAACCGTTCCTACATCCGTGGCCATCAGGCTCCCTTCGGCTGGTCGGCGCCGCCGCCGTACGGGTACCACCACTCCTTGGGAGCGATGACGGTCTCGAGGTGCACGTGCTTCGTCTCCTGGAAGGCCTCGAGTCCCTCCTCGCCGAGCTCGCGGCCGAGCCCGGACTGCTTGGCGCCGCCGAAGGGCCCGGCGTCGTTGTCGGTGAGCGGATCGTTGAACCAGACCGTGCCCGCCCTGATCTCGCGCATGCAGCGCAGGATCGTGTCGAGGTCCTTCGTGTAGACGTTGCAGCCCAGGCCGAAGCGGGTGCCGTTTGCGAGCTCGATGGCCTCGTCGAGCGAGCGAACGCGGACGATCGGCGCGACCGGGCCGAAGGTCTCCTCGCGCAGCAGGTCGGTCTCGGCAGGCGCGCCGGTGACGACGGCGGGCGCGTAGAACCAGCCGCGCTCCTGGCCGCCGTCGCCGCCGCCCGTGAGCAGCTCGGCGCCCGCGCCGACGGCGGCCTCGACCTGGGCGGCGACCTTGGTGCGCTGCCGCTCCGACACGAGCGGGCCGATGTCGGTTCCGGGATCGAGCGGGTCGCCGAGCCGCAGCGTGGCGGTGTAGTCGAGGAAGGCGGCCACGTAGTCGTCGTAGACCTCGTCGAAGACGTAGAAGCGCTCCGCCGAGGTGCAGACCTGGCCGGCGTTCAGAAAGGCGGCCCAGGCGCCGCCCTTCGCCGCCACGTCGATCGCGGGCGCCACGTCCGGACAGACGATGAAGGGGTCCTTGCCGCCGAGCTCCAGGTTGACGCGGGCGACGCGGTCGGCGGCGATCCGTGCGATCCGCTTGCCCGTCTCGACCGAGCCGGTGAAGGCGATCCCGTCGACGCGGTCGTCGGAGACGAGCCGCTCGCCAACGTCGCCGGCGCCCGCGAGGATGTTGACGACGCCAGGCGGGAAGTCGGCGAACGCACGGGCCAGCGCCAGCGTCGAGAGCGGCGTCAGCTCGGACGGCTTGCAGACGACCGTGTTGCCCGCGGCGAGGGCGGGCGCGAGCTTCCAGGCGAGGAGCAGCAGCGGGTAGTTCCAGGGCACGATGCAGGCGACGACGCCGAGCGGCTCCTTGAGCACCAGCGAGAGCTGCGTGGACTCGATCGAGGGGATGACGCGGCCGGCCGAGTTGCGTCCGAGCTCGGCGTAGTAGGCGAAGGCGGCCGCGCTCCAGGACACCTCGTCGGTGTTCTCGACGAGCGGCTTTCCGCCCTCGCGCGTCATCAGCTCGCCCAGCTCGCCCGCGTGCTCACGCAGGTGGGCCGCGACCGCGTGCAGCAGCTCGCCGCGCTCGATCGCGGGCGTCCGCCCCCACTCGCGCGCGCCCTCACGCGCCGCCGCAATCGCGGCGTCCACCTGCTCGGGTGAGGCGGTGCCGACCTCGGCGACGGTCTCGAGCGAGTACGGGTTCTCCACTGCGAGCGGCGCGCCGCCGCCAGCGACGAGCTCGCCGCCGATCAGCTGTCGAGCCTCGAGGCTCACGTGCCGAGCTTCACGGCGATGTGCTTCACGCGCGTGTACTCCTCCATCGAGTACAGCGACAAATCCTTGCCGTAGCCCGACTGCTTGAAGCCGCCGTGCGGCATCTCGGAAGCGAGCGGGAGGAGGTGCTCGTTGACCCAGACGGTGCCGAAGTCGAGCCGGTTCGCCGCCGCCATCGCGCGCCCCACGTCGCGGCTGAAGACCGAGGCGGCGAGGCCGTACCGCACGTCGTTGGCCATGGCGATGGCCTCCTCGTCAGACGCGAACCGCTGCACGGTCACCACCGGGCCGAACACCTCGTCCTGGACGATCTCGTCGCCCTGCTCGACGTCGGCGACGATCGTCGGCTTGACGAAGAAGCCGCGGTCGCCGACCGGCTCGCCGCCGGTGACGACGGTTGCGCGTGCAGGCAGGCGCTCGAGGAACCCGAGCACGCGCTCGCGCTGCTGCTGCGAGATGAGCGGGCCCATGTCGACGTCGTCGCCCTCGGCGGGATCGGCGACCTTCATCGCCTCGATCGTCGTGACCGTCTGGGCCATGACGTCGTCGTAGACCGCCTCGCTCACGAGGATGCGCGAAGAGGCGGTGCAGTCCTGGCCGGAGTTCCAGTAGCCGCCGATCTTGATCGACTCGGCGACCGCGGCGGGATCGGCGTCGTCGAGCACGACCATGGGCGCCTTGCCGCCGAGCTCGAGGTGGACGCGCTTGAGCGTCTGCGCGGCGTTGGCTGCGATCAGGCGGCCGGTGGCGACGTCGCCCGTGAGCGAGACGAGCGCGATGTCGGGGTGGCGCACGAGCCCGTCGCCGACCGGCACGCCGTCGCCGGTGATCACGTTGAGGACGCCGGGCGGCAGCACCTCGCGCGCCAGCTCCGCGAACCGCAGCGTCGTCAACGGCGTCTGCTCGGCCGGCTTGAGGATCTGCACGTTGCCGGCCGCGAGCGCGGGGCCGAGCTTCCAGACGGCCATCATCAGCGGGTAGTTCCACGGGGTGATGCCGGCGACGATGCCGAGCGGCTCGCGCCGTGTGATCGAGGTGTAGCCCTCGACGTACTCGGCGGCCGCCTTGCCCTCGAGCGTGCGGGCGGCGCCGGCGAAGAAGCGGAGGTTGTCGGCGCAGAACGGCATCTCGTCGGCGGCGATCGACAGCGGCTTGCCGACGTTCTGGCTCTCGAGCTGAGCCAGCTCGTCGCCGTGCTCGTCGATGAGGTCGGCGAGCTTCAGCAGCAGCTCCATCCGGTCCTTGGGCGTCTTGTGGCGCCACTCCTCGAAAGCTGTGCGCGCGGCACTCACGGCGCGGTCGACGTCGGCGGCCGTTCCGCGCGGCACCTCGGCGATCACCTCGCCGGTCGCCGGGTTCAGCACCTCCATCGTCTCGCCCTCGACGGCCTCGACCCACTCGCCGCCGACGAGGTTCTTCATGGTGGACACGGTGACGCTCATGGGGCCTCCTTGCGGAATGGTCGGCTCATTGGTGGGCTCCGGCCGCCGCGGTGATGGTGACGCGGCCGCCGACAGTCTCGCTGCTCGGGCGCGCGGCGAGCGCGCGCTCCCGGGTCGAGACGTGCCCGACGGCCACGACGATCAGGCCCGCCCCGCGGCGGCCGCAGGCGCTCGCGAGCAGCAACCGGCGCTCCGGGCGGATGGGCACACCTCTCTCGCGCGCGCTCTTGCGGCCACGGCCTGACCTTCCGTTGGGATCCCCGGGCGTTCTCTAAAGCACCCGACGGGTTGCCGCAATGGCCGAGCAGGCCGAAGAGAGCACCGCTCCTTGGACAGCCTGTCCAAAGCGCCCCTGCCGGATAGTCCACAAGGGCGCTTGAACCTCTACCTGCACCGGCGTAGGGTCGGCCCACCCGTCGAAATGCTGACCGTCCGCGATATCGCAGGCACGCCCGGCGTCGAGCTCGACGTGGTTGCGGGCGCCGCCGGGCTCGACCGGCCCGTCTCCTGGATCCACGTGTCGGAGCTGACGGATCCGACGCCGTGGCTCGAGGGCGGCGAGTTCCTCCTCACCACGGGGCTCGGCCTTTCCGGCAGCGGCGGCGAGCAGCGCGCCTACGTGCGGACGCTCGCCGAGAACGGGGTCGCCGGGCTCGGCTTCGGGGTCGGCTTCGCGTTCGCGGCCGTGCCCAGCACGATCCTCGAGGAGGCGGAGCTGCTGAGGTTCCCGGTGCTGCGAGTGCCGTACGAGCTGCCGTTCGTCGCGGTCACGAAGGCGGCGTTCAGACAACTCGCGGGCGCCCAGCTCGAGCAGTTGACGAGCGCACTCGCCGTGCACGAGCGGCTCGCCGACGCCGTCGTGCGCGGCCACGGAGCCCAAGAGGTGCTGAGCATCCTGGGCGCAAGCCTGGGCTGCAGTCTCGCGCTCGTGGACGACTCCGGCCGGGTGCTCGCGGAGCGACACGGGAGCCGGCGCCTCTCGTTCGACCGGGCCCTCGAGCTCCCGGTCGTCGCAAACGGCGAGCACGCCACACTCAGGGCTGCTCGCGAGAGCGAGACCTTCGGTGCCTACGACCGGCTCGTCCTCCACCACGGCCAGACGGCCCTCGCCTTCGAGCTCTCGCGCAGCCGGGCGGTCAGCGCGGCCGAGCTGCGCCTCGCGGGCGACCTGCTCGACGACCTCGAGAGCGACCGCATCGACGAGCGCGACGCGGAGCGGCGGCTGGCGGCGTTCGGTCTCGACCCGCACGCCCTGTACGTGGCCCTCGTCGCCCACCCGCTCGGCGGGGGCTCGATCGAGGATGCGCGCCGTGCGGTCGCCGCCCACCTCGATGCCGGCGGAGTTCCGTACCTCTCGGCGGCTCGCCGCGACCGGGCTGCGTTCCTCGCAGCAGCGCCGCCTGACGAGATGCTCGAGCTCGCGGCCCGCATGACCGCGGGTGGCGACCTGCGGGTCGCCGTCGGCCGCGAGGCGGGGGGCACCGGCCTGAGGCAAAGCCTCGTCGAGGCGCGCGCGGCACTCGAGACGACAACCGCGCCCGTGACGTCGTTCCGCGACCTCGGCTCGCTGGAGCTGCTCCTCTCCCTGCCGACCGCCTCGCTCGAGGCGTTCGCCGACCGCGTGCTCGGGGGCGTCCGGGAACAGCAGCCGCTGATCGACTCGCTCAGCGCCCTCCTCGACCACGGCTGCCGCTGGAGCGACGCTGCGTCAGCGCTCGGCGTCCACCGGCACACGCTGCGCTACCGCATGGACCGCCTGCACGAGGAGACCGGCTTTCACCCCGACGACCCCGATCAGCGGCTCGACCTCTGGCTCGCGCTCAAGGGTCTCGCCGCCCTCCGGGCCCGCTCGCAGGGGGTGACGTGACGGCCGTCGCCGAGCGGCACCTCGACCTGCCACGTGGCGGGCACGAGCCCGACGTCGAGCTGCGCGGCGTCACGCGGCGCTTCGGCGACGTGGTGGCGGTGGACGCGCTCGACCTCGAGGTGCGGCACGGCGAGTTCCTGTCTCTGCTCGGGCCGTCGGGATGCGGCAAGACGACGACGCTGCGCCTGATCGGCGGCTTCGAGCGACCGGACGAGGGCGAGCTCCGCATCGCCGGGAAGGAAGTCAGCCGCCTGCCCCCGTACCGGCGGCCCGTCAACACCGTCTTTCAGTCGTACGCCCTCTTCCCGCACCTGTCGGTGCTCGAGAACGTCGCCTACGGGCTCAAGCAGGACCGGCATCCGCCGGCGCGAGCGGCGCGCGCGCGCCCAGGAGCTGCTCGAGCTCGTCCGGCTCCCCGACGCGGCGCGACGCAAGCCGCGCCAGCTCTCCGGCGGCCAGCAGCAGCGCGTCGCGCTCGCCCGCGCTCTCGCGAAGCGGCCCGCGCGTCCTGCTCCTCGACGAGCCGCTCGGCGCACTCGACCTCAAGCTCCGCAAGGAGATGCAGGTGTTCCTGAAGCGGCTGCACGCCGAGCTGGGGACGACCTTCGTGTACGTCACGCACGACCAGGAGGAGGCGCTCGCGATGTCCGACCGGGTGGCGGTGATGAACGCGGGCCGGATCGAGCAGCTGGCGCCTCCGCGCGAGATCTACGACGCGCCCGCGACCGCCTTCGTCGCGGGCTTCATCGGCGAGACGAACTTCATCCGGCAGGGCGGCGCCACCGTGGCGGTGCGGCCGGAGCGGATCACGCTCGCCCGCGCAGGCAGCGCGGACGGGCTCGAAGGCGTGGTGGTGACGACGATGGTCGTCGGACCCGCCGCGCAGGTGGTCGTCCGCACGGACGCCGGACAGGAGGTGCTGGCACGGCAGCAGCGCACGGACGGGAGCAGTGAGCTGGAGACGCTCGCCGCGGGCGAGCGCGTGGTGATGACCTGGGCCGGGGACGCGGCCCTGATCCTGGACAGAGGAGGAGTCGAGACGTGACTGGCTACGAGCAGGACCCCGGGGCGCTCGAGGGCGTCTGGGAACGGCGCGTCGACCGGCGCGGCTTCGTCGCGGCGGGCGCCCTGGCAGCGCTGATGGCTGCGGGCGGGCGGCTGGCGCCGGAGGCCTGGGCAGCCGCGGAGGCCGAGCAGCTGAGCGGCACCCTGCACTACTACAACTGGGCCGACTACGTGAACCCGAAGACCTACGGCCTCTACACAAAGGCGACCAAGGTCAAGGTCAAGCGGGACTTCTATCCGTCGAACGAGGCGCTGCTGGCCAAGCTGAAGGCGGGCGCGCGCGGCTACGACCTGATCGTGCCGACCGGCTACATGGTGCAGATCCTCGCCTCGGAGGAGCTGCTCCAGCCGATCCGCTGGTCGAAGCTGCCGAACGTGCGCAGGAACCTGAGCACGCGCTTCAAGTCGCTGCCGTACGACCCGAAGAACCGCTGGTCGGTGGCGAAGGACTGGGGCACGACCGGCTTCATGTACCGCAAGGACCTCGTCAAGGAGCGGCCGACGACCTGGAAGCAGTTCTTCGAGCTGACGAAGACGAAGTACTCGGGCAAGGTCGTCGTGCTCGACTCGAGCGCCGAGGTGATCGGGGCGGCGCTCAAGATGTACGGCTACTCGTACAACACGGACAGCCGCAGCGAGCTGAACAAGGCGCGCGACTTCCTGCTCGGCGTCAAGGAGCACATCCACTCGATCGACTCCTCGACCTACAAGCAGAAGCTCGTCTCGGGCAAGGCCGTGATGGCGATCGGCTGGAACGGCGACGGCGCCTTCGTCGCCTCGAAAAAGCCGGCCGAGTACATCGTGCCGGCCGAGGGGACGGAGTACTGGGTGGACTGCTACTCGATCCCGGTTGGCGCGAAGAACCTCGACGCAGCGCACGCCTGGATCAACTTCGTCTACCAGGCGCGGATCAACGCGCTCGAGACCGCGTACACCTACTACGGCTCGCCGCTCAAGACCGCCCTGCTGCAGAAGGCGCTACCAAAGGCGATCCTGCGCAATCCCGACGTGTTCCCGCCGGCCCGCCTGCTCAAGCGGCTCGAGGTGAACCGCCTCTCGGCCAACGGGTCGCGCCTCCGCGAGCGGATCTGGACGGAGTTCAAGGCGAAGTAGGTGGCTGTCGCAGCACCACGGGCACCCGGGCGGCGGCGTGGCCGGCGCCGCACCGCCGCCGGGCCCCGCTACCCCGGCTGGCTCGCGCTGCCGGCCGTCGGCTGGTACCTGCTGTTCTTCCTCGGGCCGCTGTCGATCATGGCGGCGTACAGCTTCGCCGCGGTCTCCGGCTACAGCGACGTCGTCTTCGACTGGAACGTCGAGAACTACCGCTACCTCTGGGATCCGCTCTACATCGGGATCTTCCGGCGCACCCTCGAGCTCGCCCTGATCGGCACGGTGGCGACCCTCGCGATCGGCTTCCCGTTCGCCTACTACGTCGCCCGCTACGCGAAGCGGAAGACGCTCCTGCTGCTGCTCGTGATCGTCCCCTTCTGGACGAGCTTCCTCATCCGCACCTACGCCTGGCTGATCATCCTCGACCCGGAGTTCCCGCCCTTCCGGGCACTGCGGCGGATCGGCTTTCCGGAGAGCTTCGAGTTGCTCTACACGGAGAAGGCGATCTACATCGGCGTGGTCTACAACTACCTGCCGCTGATGATCCTGCCGCTGTACGCGGCGCTCGAGCGGGTCGACTGGTCGCTCGTCGACGCGGCGCAGGACCTCGGCGACGGGCCGCTCCGCGCCTTCCGGCGGGTGACGCTGCCGCTCGTACTGCCTGGGGTGCTGGCCGGCTCGCTGCTCGTCTTCATCCCGCTGATGGGCGAGTTTCTGATCCCGTCCATCCTCGGCGGCGACAAGACGCTGTACGCCGGCAACCTGATCGCCCAGCAGTTCCTGGAGGCTCGTGACTGGCCGTTCGGCTCCGCGATCGCGATGGTCGTCGTCGCCGGGCTGACGATCGCGCTCATGCTCTACGCCCGCCTGATCTCCGGCAGGAGGTGCAGCACGGTGGGTAGGCGCCTGCTCGGGGCGCACGTGCTCCTCGTCTTCGTCGTCCTCTACCTGCCGATCGTCGTCGTGGTCGCGCTCGCCTTCAACGGCGGCAAGCAGGTGCTCTACTGGGAGGGGTTCTCGACGAAGTGGTTCGGAGAGGCGCTGCGCGACCCCACCATCACCGAGCCGCTGCGGCACAGCCTGCTGATCGCCGCCGGCAACGCCGTCGTCGCCTGCGTGCTCGGCACCATGCTCGCCCTCGCGCTGCCCCGCATGCGCGCCTGGCTGCGGGTGCCGCTGGACGCGCTCGCGTACATGACGCTGGTGACGCCGGAGATCGTCTTCGGCATCTCGGCGCTGATCTTCTTCGTCCAGGCGGGGCTCTGGCTCGGGATCGAGTCGCCGCTCGGGCTGTGGACGATCCTCGTGGCGCACGTCGTCTTCAACGCGACGGTCGTGGCACTCGTCGTCCGCGCGCGCTTCGTCGGCATGAGCCAGACGCTCGAGGAGGCCTCATACGACCTCGGCGCCGGGCCGCTCTCGACGTTCCGGCAGGTGACGCTGCCGCGGCTCGCCCCCGCCGTGCTGGCGGGCGGCCTGCTGGCGTTCACGTTCTCGTTCGACGACTTCATCACGTCGTTCTTCGTCGCCGGGGCAGGCTCGACGACGCTGCCGCTGCGCATCTTCTCGTCGCTGCGCTTCGGCGTCTCGCCGGCGATCAACGCGACCGCCGCGATGATGCTGGCGCTGACGCTGGCGGCAGTCGTGATCGCCTACATCGTCCTGCGCCGCACGGCAAGCAGCGCCGAGTCACCGCTCGTGCGCCCCGGCTAGCGCAGCTCTAGAGCGCGGATTCCCGTTGGGAGAGATTCGCCGCGAGCTGCTTTCTCCGGCGCCGCGGCAGACCGGCGCGGCCGCGGCCACTGCAGCCCGGGCCCACCACACCAACTCCCTGGAACTCGTCATGCCAGCCCGCCAGGGCTGGCGGAGTTCCAGGGAGAGGCTACGCTGTGACCCGTGGCTCGTTCTGCCGCAGGCCGCCGCCCGAAACCCGCTCCCGCACAGCCGAGAGCGCGGCGCGCGCCTGCGCCCAAGCGGCAGCCGCGGCCCGAGGACCTCATGTTCTTCCCGCGTCTGCGGCGTCAGGCGAAGTGGATGTTCGTCTTCCTGGCGCTCGTGTTCGGCGTCGGCTTCGTCGCGTTCGGCGTGGGCTCGAGCCTGCCCGGCACAGGCATCGTCGACTTCCTCGGAGGTGGCGACGGGAGCGGGCTGACCTCGGCCGGCGACGCGCGCAAGGACATCGAAGAGAACCCGAAGGACGCGCAGGCGCACCTGGCGCTCTCACGCGCGCTCCAGCGCGACGGCCAGCTCGACGAGGCGATCCCGCCGCTCGTCGAGTACACGAAGCTGCGCCCGAACGACACGGACAAGCTCCAGGAGCTCGCGAGCCTCTACACGTCGCAGGCAAGCCGCGCCCGCGCGGAGGCGCAGGCGGCGCAGAGCGAGGCGGCGGCGGCGGCCGGCATCGCGTCGTTCCAGGACTCGCAGGAGCTGGCCGAGATCTTCGGCAACGGCGACTTCGACCGGGCGGTGCAAGACGAAGCGAGCGCTCGCATCCAGACGGCCAGCACGCTGTCGACGACGGCGCTGACGAACGCCACCGCGACCTATGAGAAGCTGGTGAAGCTCGAGCGAAGCGACCCCGACCTCTGGTTCCTCCTCGCCTCCTCGGCGGAGCAGATCGGCAAGAACGATGTCGCGATCCGCGGCTACGGCGAGTACCTGAAGCTCTCTCCGGACGCGGCCGAGACCGCCTACGTGAAGGAGCGCATCAAGTCGCTCAAGAGCGCCCAGGCGACGTCCGTCGAGCCCGGCGGCGTCACGCGCATCACCCGGTAGACTCGCCGACTCGGACCCCTGCAACGGACGGGAGCGTCATGGACTTCAGCGTCAGCGCGGAACAGCTCGGAGAGGGCGCCTACGTGATCTCGCTCGCCGGCGAGGTCGACCTGTACACGGCACCCGAGTTCAAGCAGCAGCTGCTCGACGTCATCGCCCAGGGAGGACGTCAGGTCGTCGTCGACCTGACGGACACGACGTTCATCGACTCGACCACCCTCGGGGTGCTGGTCGGCGGGGTCAAGCGGCTGCGGACGAACGACGGCCAGCTGTCGCTCGTCTGCTCCGACCGCAACATCACGAAGATCTTCGAGATCACGGGGCTCGACCGCGTGTTCGCCATTCACGGGACGCGCGACGAGGCCGTGGCCGCGCTCGGCGGGGTCGCCGAGCCTTCCGCGTAGCGTGCGAACGTCTGGGCTCGCAGCGGCGGCTGCGGCGCTCGCGCTCGTCCTCGTCGGCTGCGGCGGCACCGGCGGCCTGGCGGAGGAGGGCTCGGTCTCCCAGGGGCAGGAGCTGTTCCTCGGCGAGGGGCAGTGCGCCTCCTGCCATGCGCTCGAGCACGCGGGCGCGCAGGGGAAGGTCGGCCCTGACCTCGACGCGGCCTTCCGCGTGCTCCAGGAGAAGGGCTACCCGTCGAGCACGATCCGCGAGATCGTCGCCAAGCAGATCAAGTACCCGACCACGAACCCGCCGACGGGGAAGCCCGGAATGCCCGCCGACCTGGTCGAGGGAGCCGACGTGGACGCGGTCGCTTCGTATGTCGCGTGCGCGGCCGGCATCCCGGCGGCAGAGGCAACGGCGAAGGGGTGCGGCCAGGCCGCGGGCGGCGACGGCGGGCAGGCCGGGGGCGACGCCGACGACCCGGAGTCGCTCTTCACCGCCAGCGGCTGCGGCGGCTGCCACGTGCTCGAGGCGGCAGGCGCCAACGGCCAGGTCGGGCCGAGCCTCGACGGCTCGACCCTCGACGAGCCGGCAGTGCGCCAGCAGATCGCGAATGGCGGCGGCGGCATGCCCGCCTTCGGCGACCAGCTCGATCCCGCCCAGCTGGACGCGCTCGCCAAGTACGTCGTCGAGAGCCGGAAGTGAGCGTCACCGCAGCGTCTGTCCCCGCCGGGGACTGACCCGCACTCAAGCCTGCTGAAGGCCGCCTTCTCGACCGCTGTCCGGCGGGCCATGCTCGGTCTGGAGGTCGACGATGACGTGGGTGATGGGGACGTCGAAGCGGGCCTTCGCGGCGTCGACGAGGCCGCGCTCCAGCCAGTTGGAACGGCCTTCGGGATGCGTTGAGATGACGATCTCGTCGGGGTCGAAGACGCGTACGCAGTCTTCGATCGCCTGGAGCGGCTCGGAGTCTCCGATCTCGCCCTCCGCCTCCAGGCCGCCGGCGCGGAGACGGGAGAGGGTGTCGTCGAGCCGCCGCCGCGCCTCGGCGCGGGCGGGATCCTCGTCGGACACCCAGTGCCGGAGCGGTGAGTTGAGCGCAGGGCAGACGACTCGCACCCGGCTGCCCGCCTCGCCGGCGGCGCGCCGTTCGATCTCCGCCCGCAGGGCCGAGCCACCGACGGTCTCGTTGGCGACGACGAGGATCCGCCGCTCCGCGTGCGGCCGGTGGACGACGCTCGCCTTCCCCGGCGCCTCACGCCGCACCCGCAGGAACCAGCCGACCGCGACGAGCGTGAGCACGACGAACGCCACCGTTCCCGCCCAGGCCCCGATCGCGAGCGACGCGACGACGATCAGCCCGAAGTAGCCGATCGTCAGCAGCAGGAACCGGTACGCCTCAGCCTCGGATCGAAACGGATTCGCCAGATCGCTCCCTTCGGGAGCAATCTAGATGGAGAGCCGCCTCCTTGGCGAGCGCCACGGGTAGCTCGGGCGCCGCTCTCAGCCGTCCAGCGCCGGAGGCGGGCTGTGCCCGCCGCAGGCACAGCGCGGCCCCGGCGCGTCAGACCAACGCAGTCCGCCGCCCATCCGCCGGAAGTCGTCATGGTGCGGCGAAGCCGCGCCGGACTTCCGGCGGCACAGGCGGGCTGTGCCCGCCGCAGGCACAGCGCGGCCCCGGCGCGTCAGACCAACGCAGTCCGCCGTCCATCCGCCGGAAGTCGTCATGGTGCGGCGAAGCCGCGCCGGACTTCCGGCGGAACAGGCGGGCTGTGCCCGCCGCAGGCACAGCGCGGCCCCGGCGCGTCAGACCATCGCAGTCCGCCGCCCACCCGCCGGAAGTCGTCATGGTGCGGCGAAGCCGCGCCGGGCTTGCGGCGGAACAGGCGGGCTGTGCCCGCCGCAGGCACAGCGCGGCCCCGGCGCGTCAGACCAACGAGGGGGCCCATGGGGGAAACCGGGTTTCCCCCGTGAGAGCAAGCTCCCGCCGCGCGAGCGGCGGGGCGCCGCGGCTCAGAGGATGTAGATCGTCGTGTAGACGACGATCCACATCGACGTCCACGAAGTGCCAGTAGATCCCGGGGATCTCGAGACCCATGTGGTGCTCGGGCGTGAAGTGGCCGCGGAAGGCGCGGATGGTGACCATGAGCAGGAGCATCAGGCCGACGAAGACGTGCGCCCCGTGCAGGCCGGTCAGCCCGTAGAAGATGGTGCCGAACGCGTCGTCGTGGGGCGCGAAGCCGACGCGCGAGTACTCGCGGCCCTGCGTGAGCAGGAACACGAGCCCGAGGGCGAGCGTCAGCACGAGCCCGGCCTGCATGCCGGCGCGGTTGCCGCGCTTGATCGCCTGCAGCGCCCAGTGGATGGTGAAGCTGGAGGTCACGAGGATCGCCGTGTTGACGCCGGCGACGAAGACGGGCAGGTGCACGCCTTCCGGAGGCCACGCGCCCTCGTTGATGACGCGGACGAAGAAGTAGGCGGTGAAGAACGAGCCGAACACCATCACCTCGGAGGCGATGAAGAGCAGCATCCCGAGCATCGCCGGCTCGACGCGGGAGCTCTGGTGCGCGGTCGGCGGATGCGCTCCGTGCTGCGCTTCGGCGTGCGCACTCATCCGACGAGCGTCCTCTCCTCGACCTCGATGTGCTCGACGGGCACGCCGGCGTCCTTGCGGAGCCGCTCGATCAGGTCGCGCCGCTGCCAGCCGGAGCGTCGCTGCGGGAATGTGCCGACGAGGATCTCGTCGATCCGCTCGTCGGCGATCGCCTGCAGCGTCGCCGTGTACGGGTCGGGGTGGGTCACCTGGCCGTGCGCGTCTATTCCCTCCGAGCGGAGGGCGGCGAGCGCGCGCCGCAGCCGGCGCTCGGCCTCCGGATGCTGACTCTGCGTCGGGTCGCTCTGCGGGCAGATGAGCAGGAAGCTCGCCTTCGACTGCGTGTGGCGCTCGCGGATGCGATCGAGCAGCGGCTCGCCCACGATCGTCTCGTTGGCGACCACGAGCACGTTAACCTCGCCGTCCGGCCGCTCCTCGACGACCACGTGGTCGACGGGCAGGTCGCCGGCCACGCCGCGGATCCGGTCGAGGACGTTGCGGCGCAGCCACCCCGACTTCTGCAGCGGGTGCGTCGACACAACGATCTCGGACGGCCGCGGCTCGAGCTGGGCCAGCGCGTCGCGAACCGCGTCGGCGGGATCGCTCTCGACGACCAGGCCGTGGGCGGCGATGCCGGCCGCCTGCAGCCGCTCGAGCGTGCGGTCGAGGCGCCGGCCGGCCGCCGCACGGCGCGTGTCCTCGTAGACCACGTAGCCCTGCCTCGGCGCGTTCACCGGGCTGAGCACGGTCACCCGCAGCGGGCCCTCGCCGGCGCGGGCCTGGAGCGCGTCGATGAGCGACGCGCCGCCGACCGTCTCGTTGGCGATCACGAGCACGTGCCGCGCCGGCGCCGTCATCTCAGACGCGCGCCTCCTCTTCCTCGGCCGCATGGGTCCGGTCGCCGTTCAGGACTGCGTGCTTGGCCCCCGGAACGCCGTACTCGTACGGACCGCCGACCACCTGCGGCACTTCGTCGAAATTGAAGATCGGCGGCGGCGACGAGACCTGCCATTCGAGCGTCAGCGCCCGCCACGGGTTCCCCGGTGCACGGGGCCCGCGCGCCCAGGAGGCGATCATGTTGTAGAGGAAGATCATGAACGAGGCTCCGAGCACGAACGAGGAGATGGACATGAACAGGTTCCAGCTCTCGAACTCGGGCCCGTGGTCGGCGTAGCGGCGCATCATCCCCTGCGTCCCGGTGATGTGCATCGGGAAGAAGGTGGCGTTGAAGGCGACGAAGGTGAGCCAGAAGTGGATCTTGGCGAGGCGCTCGTCGTACATGCGCCCCGTCATCTTCGGGTACCAGTAGTAGATGCCGGCGAAGATCGTGAACAGCGAGCCGCCGAACAGCACGTAGTGGATGTGGGCGACGATGAAGTACGTGTCCGACGCGTGGATGTCGATGGGCACCGCGCCGAGGTAGACGCCCGAGAGGCCGCCGATCACGAACATCGAGAGGAAGCCGAGCGCCCACAACATCGGCGCCGAGAAGTGGATCCGGCCCTCCCAGGTCGTCGCCAGCCACGAGAACACCTTGATCCCGGTCGGCACGGCGATCAGCAACGTCGTGATCATCATCGGCACGCGCAGCCAGGGCGCCATCCCCGCGACGAACATGTGGTGCGCCCAGACCGAGAAGCCGAGCACGAGGATCGCGCAGAGCGACAGCGCCATCAGCCGGTAGCCGAAGATCGGCTTCCTGGAGAACACCGAGATCACCTCGGAGGCGATCCCGAAGCCGGGCAGCATCATGATGTAGACGGCCGGGTGCGAGTAGAACCAGAAGATGTGCTGGTAGCCCAGCGTGTAGCCGCCGAAGGCCGAGTCGAAGAAGTGCGTGTGCATGATCCGGTCGAAGAGCACGAAGAACTGCGAGCCGGCGATGAACGGGGTGGCGAGCACGACGAGCAGTGACGTCGTGAAGTTCGCCCAGACGAGCAGCGGCATGCGCCAGAAGGTCATCCCCGGCGCGCGCATCGTGATGATGGTGACCAGGAAGTTGAGCGCGGTCATGATCGACGAGGCGCCCGCCCACTGGACGGCCATGTTGAAGAACGTCTGCCCCATCGGCAGCTCGGTCGAGAGCGTCGGGTAGCCGGTCCAGCCGGCCGCGAAGGGGCCGCCGGGCGCGAGGAAGCTGGCGAGCATCATCACGCCGGCGATCGGCAGCAGCCAGAACGAGAGCGCGTTCAGGCGCGGGAACGCCATGTCCGGCGCGCCGATCATGAGCGGGATGACGTAGTTGGCGAGCCCGGCGAACGCCGGGATCACGAACAGGAAGATCATCAGCGACGCGTGCGCCGAGAACAGGCCGTTGTAGGTCTGCGTGTCGGTGAACTGCATCCCCGGCTCCGCGAGCTCTGCCCGGACGAGCATGGCGAGCAGGCCGCCGGCGAGGAAGAAGAAGATCGTCGTCGACACGTACTGGACGCCGATGACCTTGTGGTCGGTGTTGACGCGGAAGTAGTCCTTCCAGCTGCGTGCGCCGTGGCTCGAGTGGTCCTCGGGCCGCGTCGGCCGGCCGCCGAAGTAGTAGATCCAGTAATCGAAGGCGCCGAGGCCGGCGAGGAACCCGACGGGCGCCGAGGTGAGGGCGCTGACCGCGACGAGCACCTCGGCGTCGAGCAGCGGGTCGTAGCCTCCGACCCAGCGCAGCAGCACGACGAGGCCGAAGCCGAACGCCGCGAAGAGCGGGGTCATCCACAGGGCTCGCAGCCAGCCGGGGCCGGTCAGGTAGCGCAGCGGCCCCGCGGGGCCTGCGGGCGGTGCGGCGTGCAGGTCGTGGTGGTCGGAGACCGAGGTCACCCGCGGCCCTCCTGCCCGCCCACGACGAAGCCCACGAGCGCGTCGAGCTGCTCGCCCGGGAGCTGGTCGAACGGCGGCATCACGTTGGGGTAGCCCGACTTCACGGTCGCACCTGGATTCACGATCGACTCCCTGACGTAGTCCTCGAGCGGCACGCCCGCCTGCTGGGCGGACGGCGCCAGGTTATCGAGGGCCGGACCGGTCTCCCCCGAGCTACCCGCCGCCGCGAAGGCGTGGCAGCCGCCGCAGCCCTGCTCGTTGAACACGGCCAGGCCCGCCTGCTCCGGCTCGCCCTCCATGTCCTCCTCCACCCCCCGCGCCCACGCTTCCCACTCCGCGGCGGGCAGCACCTCGACGACCTGGAGCATGGCCGCGTGGCCGAGGCCGCAGAGCTCGGCGCACTGGATCGTGTAGCGGCCGGTCTTGTTCGGCGTGATGACGAGCTTCGTCTCCTCGCCGGGGAGCACGTCCATCTTCTGGCGGAACTCCGGCACGAAGAACGAGTGGATGACGTCGTTGGAGGTCATCACCAGCTGCACCGTGCGGTCGACGGGCAGCCGGAGCGTCGTGGAGGCGAGGTCGCCGTTCTCGGGATACGTGAACGACCACGTGAACTGCTGCGCGAGCACGTTCACCCGCAGCCGGTCGGCGGGCACCTTGTCGTTCTGCGCGAGCACGATCGCGCTCGCGATGCCGATCACCGTCACGAGCACGAACGGCACGGCCGTCCACGCGATCTCGAGCCCCGTGTGCCCGTGCACCGGCGGCCCGTCGGTGTCGTCGTCCGGCCGGACCCGGAACTTCAGGCCCGCGTAGATGCTGATGCCGGCGACGATCGCGAAGACACCGATGCAGATCGCGGTGACCAGCCAGAAGATGAAGTCGATGCGCTCCCCCTCCTCCGACGCCTGGTCGGGCAGCCAGGGGACGAGGATCGCGACGGCGGTGACCGCCGCCGCGACGAGAAGGGAAATCACGACGACACGGACTGCGGCTCCCCTGCGCACCGGCTGCGCAGCCTAGCGGGATGCAAACCACCCGCGCTGCAGGGTTTGGGAGGCACCGGCAGAAGGGAACACCGCCTTCCAGGCACATCCGTGCTCTCAACCACGCCTGTCCTGAGCGCCTCGGCGACGGGGCACTGAAGGAGGAACAGATGGGAATCGGAGTCAGCATCTTCCTGATCGCCGTCGGCGCGATCCTTGCGTTCGCGGTCGACGCCGAGGTCTCGGGCCTCGACGTCCAGACCGTCGGGTGGATCGTGCTCGTCGTCGGCGCTCTCGGCCTCGTCCTCTCGATGATCTTCTGGTCGTCGTGGGGCGGCCCGGGCGCGATCGGCCGGCGCCGCACGACGTACGTGGAAGAGGGCCCGCCCGCCGGCCCGCCCTACTAGACGTTTCCGAGCACAGAGGGCGGGACGCCCCAGCGTCCCGCCCTTCCTGACGAGGAAGGGCGGAGGACCGGCATGTCAGTGAGCGCACACGGGTTGTCCAGGGACGGGCTGCCGGCTGACCTGCGCGCCTTCTCCGAGCTCGCCCGTGTGGTCGCCTCGGGCCCGTACGCGGTCGCGGACATCGTCGAGCGCATCTGCACCGCCGTCCGGACCGGCTTTGGCTTCGAGCGCGCGCTGCTGGTCCGGTTCGACTCGAGGGCGCGCACGATCCACGCCATCGTCCAGCAGGGGCTCGACTGGCCGGGCGACCAGTGGCTCGACCTCGACCGCTTCCCGTTCCTGGAGCGAGCGCTCGCCGAGCGCGAGGCCGTCTTCGTCCCCGACGTGCGAGCCGAGCCCGCCATGCCGACGACGATCGCCGAGCGCTTCCGCATCCGCTCGATCGTCGCGGTCCCGCTCACGATCGAGGATCGCTGCGCGGGCTTCCTGGTCGCCGACCGCCGGCACGGCGACGCCGAGTTCGAGCTGGCCCCCGAGGACCTGCGCCTGCTCTCGACACTGGGCTGGGTGGCTGCGGTCTTCGTCGAGAAGGCCGCCGACTATGCCGAGCTCCAGGAGGCGCTCGCCGAGCTCCGGCAGCTCGACACCGCCAAAAGCGACTTCGTCGGCATCGCGTCGCACGAGCTCCGCACACCGATCGCCGTCGTCCACGGCATCGCCTCGACGCTACACCTGCGCGGCGACGAGCTCGCGCACGAGCAGCTGCTCGAGCTCCGCCGCACGCTCTTCGAGCAGACGACGCGGCTGTCGGCGCTCACGCAGAGCCTGCTCGACCTGTCGCGGATCGAGGCGGGCGCGATGGTGCCGAAGCCCGAGCGCTTCCGCCCGCGGGAGCGCGTCGAGACGCTACTGCCGCAGATCGCGCCGGACCGGGTGGGCGAGATCACGATCGGGGTGCCGCCGGAGCTGGAGCTCCGCACCGACCCGGAGGCCGTCGAGCGCGTGCTCGCGAACCTGCTGACGAACGCGCTGCGCTACGGCAAGCCTCCTGTGCAGGTATGGGCCGAGCTCCACCCCACCGTGCGCCTCATCGTCGAGGACCGTGGCGAGGGTGTGGAGGAGGAGCTCGTGGACCGACTGTTCGATCGCTTCTCGCGCTCGCGGACGAAGCCGCAGGCAGCCGGCGGCGCCGGGCTCGGACTGGCGATCGCGCGCTCGTACGCACTCGCGCTCGGCGGCGATCTCGTCTACGAGCACGCCAGTCCGGGCGCGCGCTTCACGCTCGTGCTGCCGCCCGAGGCCGTCGCGGCCTGACGCCTAGCGGATCGCGCTCAGCGGATCGACCGCCGCGCCGCGCAGCAGCACTTCGAAGTGGAGATGCGGGCCGGTCGCGTGACCGGTGGCGCCGACGAGGCCGATCACGGTCCCTGCGGCGACCCGGCGACCCGCCGAGGCGTGCACGGCGGAGAGGTGTGCGTAGAGGGTGCGGACGCCGGAGCCGTGGGCGATCACCACCGCGTTCCCCCAGCCGCCGGCGAGGGGCCCGGCCCACGTGACGACGCCGCCGCCCGCCGCTGTCACGGCTGTCCCGTGCGCGGCCGGGTAGTCGAGCCCGGTGTGGAAGCGCGAGCCGCGTGCACCGAACCAGTCCGACGGCGCGACGGCGACCGGAGCCCGCAACGTGATCGGGCTCCGAGGCGGAGCGGCGCGCAGGGCGGCGAGATCGTCGGAGCCGACGACGCCGTCGGGGCGCAGGCGTGCCCAGCGCTCGAACTTGGCGAGGGCACGCCCGGTCCGCGGCCCGAAGGCGCCGTCGATCTCCCCGGAGGGGAAGCCATGCCACGCCAGCATGAACTGCACGGCCGCTGCGTCCCAGCCGACGCTGCCGACCCCGACCGTTCGGCTGCCCAGCTGCGGCCTGCCGAAGCGGCCGAGAGCGCGGCGCGTGCGAGGGCCGACCACGCCGTCCACCGGGATGCCGGCCCGGCTCTGCAGGACCCTGACTGCACCGACCGTCGCCCGGGTGCGCAGGCCGTCGACGGCGCCGGCATAGATGCCGGTCGCGCGCAGCCCGACCTGGAGCGCGGCCACCTGGGGATCGCGGCTGAGGCCGGCGGTGGGCTGCGGAGCGGCGGGAACAGCGGCCGCGAGCGCTCCAGTCGCGAGCGCCGCGCCCGCGAGGGCGAGGAGGCGGAGTTGCATGGGACGTGCCGAGGATCGGCCGCCCTCCTCGATCGAGCGACCCTCGTCCGAGGGAGGACCGGCGTCAGGTCCGGCGGAGCGACCCTCCCTCGATCGAGGGACGGGCGCCGGGGACGACGTCGCCCCGGTTCGTGAGAGACTCCACGCGACACGCGGCGAGCGACAGAGAGGAGACCGACGATGAAGCCGAGCTTCCTGCTGAGGGGATTTCCCGGCCACCCTCTGCACCCGCCGCTCACCGACGCGACGATCGGCACCTACACGGTCGCGCTGATCCTCGCCGTCCTCAGCACGCTCGGCGTCTCCGAGCGAAACACGGCCACCGGCTGGTGGCTGACGCTCGTGGTCGGGCTCGTGCTCAGCGTTCCGACGGCCGTGTCGGGCTTCGCGGACTGGCTCGAGATCTCCCGCGGGACGCCGCTCTGGCGGACCGCAACCTCCCACATGCTCGCGATGCTGAGCGCGACGGCGCTGTTCCTCCTCGCCGTCGGGGTCGGCCACGGCGGCTACGCCGACGGCGAGGTGAACGGGGCCGGCCTCGTCCTCACCGCGGCAGCGTTCGTCGTGCTCACGGTCGGCGGCTGGCTGGGCGGCTCGGTGGTCTTCGTCCACGGCATGCGCGTGCTCAACCTCGTCGACGAGCCGGCCAGGCGCGCCGCCCTCCCGGGCGGCGAGGAGAAGGAACGAGCCTCGCAGTAGCCGGGTCGCCCGCGTCTCGCCGACGCAACGAGCCGCCCCGCGCACGGCTGCCGTGAGCGACCGAACGCCTCGTCTACACGGACAGTCCATGAAAGGAGCCCGCGCCGGCGTGCGGATCCGTTCCCCCGGCGAGGCGGTTGCCGGCGGCGACTAGGTTGGCGGCGTGCGCAGGCTGCTCGTCGTCGCGTCCGCGGTCGTCATGGTCGACACGATCCTGTACGCGGCGCTGACGCCGCTGCTGCCGGGCTATGTCGACGAGTACGGGCTCTCGAAGACCGGGGCAGGCGCCCTCGTCGCAGCCTATGCCGGCGGTGCGCTCGTGGGCGGGCTGCCCGGCGGCATCGCCGCGGCGCGGCTCGGCGCTCGCACCGCTGCTGTCATCGGGCTGGTCACGACGGCCCTGGCCAGCGTCGTCTTCGGCGTCGCCGACGGCGCCTGGATCCTCGGCGCCGCCCGCTTCGTCCAGGGTGTCGGCAGCGCGCTCTCCTGGGCGGGCGCGCTCGCCTGGCTCGTCGCCATGGCGCCGCGGGAGCGCCGGGCGGAGATGATCGGCACGGCCATGGGCGTCGCGATCGCCGGCGCCATGCTCGGACCGGTGCTCGGCGCCGGAGCCGCCCTCACCGGCGAGGCGATCGCCTTCTCCGCCGTCGCCCTCGTCGCGTTCGCGCTTGCGGCCGTCGCCACGCGGATGCCCGGCCCTGCGCCCATGGACACCGGCGTGCGCACGATCGCACGGGTGCTCCGCCGACCCCAGCTCGTCGGCGGCCTGTGGCTGATCACCTTGCCCTCGCTCCTCTTCGGAACGGTCGCCGTGCTCGTGCCACTCGAGCTCGACGCCCTCGGCTGGAGCGCGCTCGCGATCGGCGCGCTCTGGCTCGTCACTGCTGCGCTCGAAGGCGCGATGAACCCGCTCCTCGGCCGCTTCGCCGACCGGCGCGGCCGCCTGTTGCCGGTGCGGATCGCCCTTGTCGGCTCCGTGGCGGTCTCCATCGCCCTCGCGTTCGCCGGCTCGTCCGTCGCGGTCGCTGGCCTCGTAGTGGCGGCAGGCCTCGCCTTCGGGGCGCTCTTCACGCCCGGCCTCGCAATCGTCTCGGACGGGGCCGATCAGGTCGGCGTCGCGCAGGCGCTCGCGTTCGGCGTGATGAATGCCGCCTGGGCCGTCGGCAACCTGGTCGGGCCGGCGGCAGGGGGCGCGCTCGCACACGCAACGAGCGACACCACCGCCTACCTGGCTGCAGCCGGCCTGTGCGCGGCGACGCTGGCGGCGATCACCGGCTCGGTGCTCAGGCTCGAGACCCGGGGCTCCGCCGCCTGAGGCTCAGCGCCGTTCGCGCGCCCCACGCGCCTGCCCGAAGCGCGTCAGCGACACGAACACGACCCCGCCGACCAGGTTGCCGACCGCCGCCACGCCGAGGTTGCCGAAGACATCGTCCCAGCCGACATCGGCGTCGAAGCGAATGCCGATGAAGAGCTCGAGCGTGACGACGACGACATGGTTCAGCGCCACGAGCGCGAGCAGCGCCCCGACGATCCACGCGCAGACGATGCGGACGCCGATCGACTCGTAGGCCTCGATCAGCCAGGTCATGAGCGTGATCAGCGCCCCGGCGACGACGGCGCTCATGAAGGCGGCGAGCACACCCTTCGAGTCCTGCTCCTCCGCGACCGCCGCCAGCACGTCAGATGTCCCCTCCGGCAGCACACCGCCGGTGGTGACGATGAGCGCGAGCAGCACGCCGCCGAGCACGTTGAACACCGGGCTCAGCGACCAGAGCTGCGCAAGGCTCAGCCAGGAGCGGCGGCTGCGCTGGTCGAGCCCCGCGATCGGCAGCAGGAAGTTCTCGGTGAAGAGCTCCGAGCGGCCGACGACGATGAAGACGAACGCGGTCCCGAAGGCGATCGCGCCGAGCAGCTCGCCGAGCCCGTCGCCGAAGCGCTCCGCCACCAGCGCATGCGTGACCCCCAGCGCGACGATGCCGAAGATGACGTCGAAGCCGGCGACGAGCGAGGTGGCGGCCAGCTCGAGCGGCGAGCGCGAAAGCCGGCGCCGGCCCTCCTCCTGGGTTCGCCGGTAGATCTCGTCGGGCTCGGCAGGCACGTGGCTCAGGCCCTGAGCGGCTGCTCGAGCTCGACTGCCTGCGCCAGAAACGCGTCGCAGAAGCTGCGGCCGAGCGCGTTCCAGACGTCGATCTGCCGGAGCGTCTCCGCCCGCTCGGCCGCCGGGTCGCCCAGCTCGTCCGCGCGGCGAAGCAGGAAGTCCTCCACCTGCTGGGCGCTCACCTCCGGGTGGAACTGCACCGCCCACGCGTGCTCCCCGACGCGGTAGGCCTGGCTGAAGCGGTTGCGCGCAAGCTCGACCGCGTGGGGCGGCGCCTGCCAGGAGTACGCGTGCGACTCGAATGCGCGGAAGCGCTCCGGCCAGCCCCGAAAGAGCGGATCCTCGACCCCCGCCGAGGTCAGCTCGACGTCCGTCCAGCCACGCTCGGGCTCGTCGATCGCGAAGACGCCACCGCCTGCCGCCCTGGCGACGAGCTGGGCGCCGAGACAGATGCCGAGCAGGGGCGTCCCGGCCTGCAGCGCGCGGTCGAGCAGGCCGAGCTCGTCGGCGAGCCACGCTTTGTCCCCATCTTCGTCCGGATGGGTGCGGCCGCCGAAGGTCATGACCGCGCCGTACTCAACGTCCGGCGGCGGACCGAGCGACGCCTCCCACTCCACCAGCTCGAAGCCCCGCTCCCGGACGACGTCGGCGAAGAGGCCGCTGCCGAAGTACACGCCGTGGGTGAGTGCGAGGACGCGCACCCGGGCAGTCTGCCGCGTGCGAACGCCCCAGGTAGCGATTCGCCCCCGGGGCCCGCGGGTAGACGCCCTCCGTGGCCGACCTGATCGACCAGTACGGGCTGGTCATCCTCTTCGGGGTGATGGCGCTGCAGGCGGCCGGCGTGCCTGGGCCGCCCGGCAAGACCGCGCTGACGGTGGCGGCCGTCCTGGCCGCCGACGGGCGGCTGGTGCTGTGGCAGGTGCTCGTCGTCGCTGCGGCCGCCGGGCTGGCCGGCGGCGCGCTCGGCTACGTCATCGGCCGGACGGGCGGGCGGCGACTGCTCGACCGTCCCCTGCTGGCCGAGCGCGTCGAGCGTCCGCTGGCACTGGCAGAGCGCTTCTTCGACAGCCACGGCGCCAAGGCGCTGATCGTGGCGCGCTTCCTGCCCGGCGTGAAGGTGGTGATCACGCTCGCCGCGGGCATCGTCCGCATGCGCGCCCTCGCCTTCGCGGTCTGGCACACCGTCGCCGCCGTCTTCTTCGCGCTCGCGTGGGGACTGACCGCCTACCTCGCGGGCGCCGCCGCACTCGAGCTGGTCGAGCTGATCGGCCTCTACGCGCTGATCCCGCTGGGCGCGGTGGCGGTGGCCGCCTGGCTCCTGCGGCGCCGGCTCGCCCCCTACGGGCGGCGGCTGCGAGCGCGGCTCGGCGGCTCCGCTAGCCCCGCGACCGGGGCAGCGCCGGCCGCGGCCTCAGACCGCGTTCCTCCGGGGTGAGGGCGTGAGGCTCGAGCACGATGTGCTCCAGCCGCCGGCTCTCGGCCTCGATCACGTCGAGCAGCTCGGCGCGACGCGTCTCGTCCAGGCCGGGAAAGGTCTTGAGCGCCGCGATGCCGCCCTGGATCGCCGTCAGCGGGTTGGCGAGCCGGTGGCGGGCGAGCCGGCGGTAGTCCGCGAGCGCGCGCTCGTACTCCTCCTCGCGGTAGCGCGCCTCGTCCTGCGCGAGCAGCAGCGCCCGCGTCGTCCGATCGAAGCCGAGGATGAGCAGGATCAGCACCAGGATCAGCAGCAGGTCGACCGGGACGGCAAGCGCCTCGGTGCTGTCGGTGAACGCGTCCACCACCCGCGTGACCCCGCGCAGGGCGAAGAAGATCGTCAGCGCGCCGAGCCACGGAAACACCCGCCCGAAGCGCGCCAGGCGGCGGGCCACCACGAGCGCCAGCACGATCTGGAGGACGCCGACGCCGAGGCTGAGCGCCTCGCCACGGTTCACAGGCGTGCTCCGCCCGTCACGTGGCTGCGAGCTTGTAGCCGACCGAGCGCACGGTCACGATCCGCTCCGGCCGGGACGGGTCGCGCTCGATCTTGCGGCGGAGGTTGGACACGTGGACGTCGCATGCGTGCTGGTCGCCCACGTGCTCACTCTCCCAGAGGTGCTCCATCATCTGCCGGCGCGTGAACACCCGCTCCGGCTCCTTCGCGAGCAGCGCCAGCAGCTTGAACTCGGAGGGGGTGAGCTGTACCGGCTCGCCATCGATGCGGACGACGTGGCGCACGAAGTCGAGCTCCAGGCCGCCGACGCGACGAACCGTGGCCGTGCTGTCCGCCCTGTCGAGCTCGCGGCGGCGGAAGATGGCCCGCGCGCGGCTGACGAGCTCACGGGTCGAGAACGGCTTGGTGACGTAGTCGTCGGCGCCGAGCTCGAGCCCGAGCACGCGGTCGACCTCGGCGTCGCGGGCCGTGAGCATCAGCACCGGCACCGGGTTACCCGCCTCGCGCAGGCGGCGGCACACCTCGGTGCCGGGGATGCCGGGCAGCATCAGGTCGAGCACGACGAGGTCGAAGCGATCACCGTCGAGCTCCTCGAGGGCGCGCTCGCCGTCCTCGGCCACCTCGACGTCGAAGCCCTCGAGGCGGAGCGACGCGGCAACGACATCGCGGATGCCGGGATCGTCGTCGACGAGGAGCACTCGCTCGCTCACGCGCTGCTCCCGTTGTCGGAGGGCAGCGTCACGACCGCAGTCGTGCCCACCCCCGGCCTCGACTGGATGTCGATCGTGCCGCCCAGAGTCCTGACAGCTTGCCGGACGATCGACAGGCCGAGCCCGAACCCGTCCGTCCCGCGCCCTGCGGCCCGGTAGAAGCGCTCGTAGACGCGGTCGGCGCTGCCCGCATCGAAGCCGCGGCCGGTGTCCCGCACCTCGATGACCACCTCGCCGCCGTCGCGGCTCCGACCGACGAGCGCGATCGTGCCCTCGCGCGTGTACTTCGCGCTGTTGGCCGCGAGGTTGCTGATCGCGTCGCGCATCAGCTCCTCGTTCGCGCGGACGGCGATCCCGGGCGCACAGTCGACGGCGATGTCCACGCCCGGAGCAGGCGACAGGCGCTCCGCGACCTCGTCGAGCAGGCTCCGCACCTCGACTCGCTCGAGCGGCGGAGACTCGAGCAGCGCCTCGGCCCTCGCGAGCACGAGCAGCGAGCGAATGAGCCGGACGAGGCGCTCCGACTCGCGGTCGACGTGGCCGAGCAGCCGGTCGCGCTCGGCCGGCACGTCCTTGAGACCCGCCTCGAGCGCCTCCACGGCCGCGCGAATCGTGGTCAACGGGGTGCGCAGCTCGTGGGCGGCGTTCTGGACGAACTCCCGCTCGGCGCGCTCCTGCCGCTCGCGCTCGGTGACGTCGGTGAGGACGAGGATCGCCGCCGGCTGGTCGGCGCGCACCGGGACGCCGACGACGGCGTAGACCCGGCCGTCGGCGCCGGTCATGCGCACCTCGGCCACCTCGCCGTCCGGCGCGAAGAGCTGGGCGACGAGCCGGCGCAGCGACGCCGTACGCCAGGGCTCGGGGAGCGTCTCGCCCTCTCGGAGCAACGCGGGCGCGAGCAGCTGCCTGGCGGCCCGGTTCGCGAACTCGATGCGCAGGTCGCGGTCGACGCTGACTACGCCCTGGTGGAGGCGCTCGAGCACGCCCTCCAGGCGCCGGTGCTCCGCCTCGACGCGCGAGAACGACTGCCGCAGCTGGCGGCGCATCCTGTCGATCGTGAGCGCCAGCCGACCCAGCTCGTCGCGGAAGCGGGGGCGCAGCTCCAGGTCGAAGCGGCCGCCCTCGATGGCGGCGGCGGCGGCGCCGATACGGCCGATCCGGGCGGCGATCAGCGAGGCGATCAGGAAGCCGACGAACGCACCGGCGGCGAGCGCCACCGCGGCCGCCTTCACGCGCTCGTCCTCCACGATCCCGAACTCGGCGGCGATGTCGGGATGCTCGGCGCGAACGAGCAGCGCCTCGGGGCCCGGCCCGCTGAGCGGCAGCGCCACCACCGTGGTGCGCAGGGTGTCGCTCGTCTCGACGAAGCGCCGCTCGGCCAGCGCAGCCTCGACGCCCTGCTCCCACTCGGGGATCTCCTCCAGGTCGACGCCGCGGGAGCGCGGAGCCGACAGCAGCTCGCCGTCAGAGTTGAAGACGAAGAGCGAGAGCCGGTCCTCGAAGGCGAGCTCCCGCACGGCCTCCTGCAACCCGGCGCCGCTGGCGCCTGCGAGGTCGATGGCCGCCTCGACGGCGAGCCCTGCCGCAACCTCCTGTGCGCGCGCCCGGAACGCGTCCTCCGAGTTGCGGTTGAGGATCTCGGCGCCGACGACCGCGGTCAGGGCGGCAACGGCGCCGAACGCCAGCGCAAGCCACCAGCGAATCCCGACTCCGAGCCGCATGGGACAAGTATCGGCCCGGCGGACATGTCTCCGTGCAGCCTCAGCGAATGCTGAGCGTCATCAGCGAAGGACGAGCGTACGTGCCGCGGCGCGGAAGGTCGGCGCGTACGCCTTCAGTCGCTCGACCGGCGCCGCGAACACGAGCGAGATCGCCCGGCCGTCTGCGACCACGACGAACTGCACGGTTGCGAGCGTCCGCTCGCGGTCGCCGAGCACGGCCGTCCGCACGTACTCGAGGCGAAGCGCCTCGCCCGCGGGCAGGACGATGCGGGTCGAGCGAACCGGGCCGTGAAGCGACGGGAGGCGCTCCACCTCTCGGCGCACAGCAGCCGACCAGACACCGAACGCGCCTGCAGGAGGCGACTCGCTGAGGAGCACGCTCGCAGTGGCCGCCTCGCCCACGCCCGAGCGCAGGTCGAACGCGAAGAGCTTCAGGGGCGAGTCCGGCATGGTCAGGCCCACGAGCGACGCACGCAGGCTGCGGTCGGTGCCGGTCAGGGTCTGGATCACGCCGGGGAAAGTGGCATCGCGGCGGGTGAGCGCCGCCCAGCGTCGCGGGACGCCGAGCTCGATTCGCGCCTCCGAGACCGTGCGCTTGCGGAAACCCGCAGGGAGCGCCACCTCGACCGGAGCGCTGGCGTGGGGCCGGACGGAGGCCGGGGCCGCCTCGGCGACGGACGGCTCGGGCTTCGCGACGGCCTCCGACGTGCTCCGGCTCGGCAGCAGCACGTCTCCGTGCCCCGTCGCGACGACGACGGCGGAGGCGAGCGTGGCCCCGCAGGCCATCCCGGCGACGAGGCCCCTGACGACCATCCTCCAACGGTACGCCTCCGCCGGCCCCCGGGAAATGGGCCGGTCGGCCCATCCTCCCTCGTCGCGGTCCTAGCCGGAGATCGCCGGTTGCGCCCGGTCAGGCCGTCGCTCGACAACGGGCTATCGGCGCGGCCACGCGCCGCACCGGCTCAGCCCTCGGACAGCGCGGCGCGAAGCCGGCGGCGCTCCGCCTTGCGCTCCCGCATGCCCTTGGGATCGGGCACGGGAACCGCAGCCAGCAGCGCCTTGGTGTACTCGGCCTGGGGCCGCTCGTAGACCTGCTCGGCCGCGCCGGTCTCGACGATGCGGCCGTTGTGCATGACCGCGATCGTGTCGCTCATGCCACGCACGACGGCGAGGTCGTGGGCGATGAAGAGGTAGGCGAGGCCGAAGTCGCGCTGGAGGTCCTTGAGCAGGTTGAGGATCTGCGCCTGGATCGAGACGTCGAGCGCGGAGACCGGCTCGTCGCAGACGATCAGCTTGGGGTTGAGGGCGAGCGCGCGGGCGATGCCGATGCGCTGGCGCTGGCCTCCCGAGAACTCGTGCGGGTAGCGGTTCGTGTAGCTGGGGTCGAAGCCGACGACCTCGAGCAGCCGCCGCACGGTCTCGCGCCGCCGCTGCCGCGTGCCGATCCCGTGCACCAGCAGCGGCTCGGCGACGATGTCGCCCACGGTCATGCGCGGGTTCAGCGACGAGTGCGGGTCCTGGAAGACGATCTGCATCTCGCGGCGCATCCGGCGCAGGTCGCCCCGGGACTGCTCGGTCAGCTCGATGCCGTCGAAGCGCACCGAGCCGGCGGTCGGCTTCAGCAACTGGAGGACGCAGTAGCCCGTCGTGGACTTGCCCGACCCGGACTCGCCGACGAGACCGAGGGTCTTGCCCTCCTCGAGCTCGAACGAGACGTCGTCCACGGCCTTCACGTGGTCGACGGTGCGCTCCCAGAGGAAGCCCTTCTTGACCGGGAAGTAGCGCTTGAGCCCCTCGACGCGAAGGAGCGGCTCGGCGCTCATGCGACCACCCAGCGGCGTCTCGGCAGGGTCTGTCCCCGCAGGGGACTGACCCGGTGTGGAGCCGGCCAGCGCACGCACGACAGGTCAGTCCCCGCTGGGGACAGACCCTGCGCCACCCGCACGGGGCTCACGCCGGCACCGCCTGGGGCGCAGGCGCGGGCTCGCGCTCGCTCGCCGGATGGGCGGAGCGGACGAGATGGCCCGGGCGGATCGCGCGCAGCTCCGGCTCCGACTGCGTGCAGGCGTCATGGCGCTCGGCGTACGGGCAGCGCGGCGCGAAGCGGCAGACGGCCGGCGGGTCGATCAGGTCCGGGGGACGCCCTGGGATCGCCGTCAGCCGTCCCTCACGCAGGTTGGAGCCCTCGAGCTGCGGCAGCGCCGCCAGGAGCGCCTCCGTGTAGGGGTGCTCCGGCCGGTCGAAGAGCTCGACCGCGGACGCCTGCTCGACGATCTGGCCGGCGTACATGACGGCCACGTCGTCGGCGGTCTCGGCGACGACGCCCATGTCGTGCGTGATGATGATCATCGCCATCTCGTGCTCCTCGCGGAGCTCCTCGAGCAGGTCGAGCACCTGAGCCTGGACGGTCACGTCGAGCGCGGTCGTCGGCTCGTCGGCGATCAGCACCTGTGGGTTGCACGAGATCGCGATCGCGATCATCACCCGCTGGCGCATGCCGCCGGAGAAACGGTGCGGGTAGTCGTCGAGGCGCCGCTTCGCGTTCGGGATGTGCACCTCCTCCAGAAGCTCGCCGGCGCGCTGCTCGGCTGCCTGCTTGCTCATGCCGAGGTGGCGGCGCAGCGTCTCCACCAGCTGGGTGCCGATCGTGAGCGTCGGGTTCAGGCTCGTCATCGGGTCCTGGAAGATCATCCCGATGCGGCGGCCGCGCACGTCCTCGAGGCGCCGCTCGGACAGCGACGTCAGCTCGGTCCCGTCCAGCTTCACCGACCCGGAGACGATCTTGGCCGGCGGCTGCGGGATCAGCCCCATGATCGAGAGGGCCGTCACCGACTTGCCGCAGCCCGACTCGCCGACGATGCCGAGCGTCTTGCCCGCCTCGAGCGAGAAGGACACGCCGTCGACGGCACGGACGACGCCCTCGCGCGTGAAGAAGTGGGTGCGGAGGTCGTCGACCTCGAGCAGCGGCATCTCAGTGCGCCCTCGTGCGCGGGTCGAGCGCGTCGCGCAGGCCGTCGGCGACGAAGTTCGCCGACAGCACCACGGTCGCAATCGCCACGGACGGGATCACGATCAGGTGCGGGTGCACCCGGTAGACCTCGCGGCCCTCGAACGCCATCGAGCCCCAGGAGGCCGAGGGCGCGCTGATCCCGAGCCCGAGGAAGGACAGGATCGCCTCGCCGAGGATGACGCCGGGGAGCTCGAGGAACATGACGATGATCAGCACGCCGAGCGTGTTCGGCAACAGGTGGCGGCCGAGGATCCGGTACCAGCGCGCGCCGACCGCCTGGGCCGCGCGCACGTAGTCGTTCTGCTTGAGGGAGATGACCTGGCCGCGCACGATCCGGGCGGCCGTGAACCAGCTCACCACCGACAGCGCGACCACCATCGTCAGGAAGCTGGCCTTCCCGACGATTGCGACGATGATGATCGCGAACGGCAGGTACGGCAGCCCGTAGAGGGCGTCGAGAAAGCGCATGAGGATGTTGTCGAGCTTGCCGCCGACGAAGCCTGCGATCGCTCCGTAGGCGAGGCCGATCAGCAGGATGGCGAACGTGGCCGCAAACCCGATGGCGATCGAGAGGCGGCCGCCGAGCGCCGCGCGCAGGAAGACGTCTCGGCCGAAGTTGTCTGTCCCGAACGGGTGCGAGAGGCTCGGGCCCTGGTACGCGTCCGGGAAGACGACCTTGTTCGGGTCGTGCGGCGAGACCACCGGCACGATCAGCGTGTAGAGCACGACGAGCGCGAAGACAATCGCAGCGAGTACCGCGCCGCGGTTGCGGGTATAGCGGTGGAGGGCGTCGCGCCAGAGGCTGGTCTGGCGAACGGCGGCGCCGGCGCCGGACTCACGGTCCCAGACGGGCGTCTCCGGCCGCAGGTCCTCGCGGACGACCTGCTCGCGGGCGTCGGTGGTGGACATCAGGCGCGCTGCTCCCGGGTGCGCGGGTCGAGGACGCCGTAGAGGATGTCCACGACCATGTTGGCGATGATCACGATCACCGACAGGAGGACGGTCAGCCCCATCACCACCGAGTAGTCCCGTGCCTCGACCGCGTCCACGTAGTAGCGGCCGATGCCCGGGATGGCGAAGATGTACTCGATCACGAACGAGCCGGTGATCAGGAAGCCGAACAGCGGGCCGGCCGCCGTCACCGCCGGGATCAGCGAGTTGCGCAGCACGTGCACGAGCACGATGCGGCGCCAGCGCAGGCCCTTGGCCTTCGCCGTGCGCACGTAGTCCTGCTGCAGCGTCTCGAGCATCGTGCCGCGGACGAGCCGGGCGAAGTACGCCATCGGGCCCAGGCCGAGCGCGATCGAGGGCAGCAGCTTGTGCTTCCAGGTCGACCAGCCGCTCGTCGGCAGGCCGGTGATGTCGCGCCACTCGAGCGCGAAGAAGTAGATGAAGAGAGTCGCGATCAGGAAGCTCGGGATGGCGAAGCCGATGTTCGAGAAGAACATGGCGGCGTAGTCGAAGATCGTGTTGGCGCGCAGTGCGGCCAGGATCCCGAGCGGGATGCCGACCACGAGCGCAAAGAGGAGGGCGTAGAGGCCGAGCTCGATCGAGCGCGGGAAGTGCTCGGCGATGATGTCGTTCACCGTCCGGTTGCGCAGGACGAGAGAGGGGCCGAAGTCCCAGGTGAAGACGCCCTTGACGTAGAGGCCGTACTGGACGTACCAGGGCTCGTCGAGGTTGAACTTGCGCTCGAGATTGCGCTGGATCGCCTCGGGCACCGCGCGCTCGCTCTTGCGGAACGGGTTGCCCTCGATCTGCCGCATCAGCGTGAACGTCATCAGGATGACGAGCAGCATCACGGGGATCGTCCAGAGCACCCGTCTGATCACGAACTTGGTCACGCGGCCCTCTTTCTCGCTCGAACTGGGTGCGGGCGGGGACACACTTGGCGCCCCCGCCCGCGGGGTCTTGCGTCAGACGGGTGCTAGCTCTCGGTGACCTCGACCTCGGTCAGGTCGATCTGGGAGAGCAGGTCGACGTTGAAGGTGTCCTTGATGTTCTCGCGCTCGAGGTGCGTGAACGTGTACCAGTAGATCGGGAGGATCGGCATGTCGCCCTCGGGGCCGAACAGCATCTCCTCGGCCTGGGCGTACAGCTCGTACCGCTTGGCGTCCTCCTGGGTGTTGCGGGCCTGCGCGATCAGGCTGTCGTACTTCGGGTTGCAGTAGCCCGTGTTGTTGTTCCCCGAGTTGCACGTCCAGAGCTCCAGGAAGTTGATCGCGTCAACGAAGTCGCCGATCCAGCCGAGCCGGTAGACGTCGACCGACTTGTTGGCAGGCGGGCCGAGGAACTCGAGGAACTGCGCCCACTCCTGGGCCTTGATGGTCACGTTCAGGCCGAGTTCCTTCCACTGCGACTGGATCGCGGTGGCGATGGCCTTGTGGCCCGGGTTCTCGTTGTAGAACACCGTGACGTTCCGCACCGGAGTCGGGACCTGTGACAGCAGCTGCTTCGCCTGCTCCAGGTCGGCGTTCTCGGGCAGGAACGGCGAGCTCGGGTTGATCGTGTCGAATCCCGGCATGCCCTCCGGCGTCATGCCCGTCGCCGGCAGCTGGTCGGCCTGCGCGACGTTGTCGATGATCGAGCGGCGGTCGATGGCGAGCGCCATGGCGCGCCGCTGCCGGACGTCGGTGATCTTCTTGACGTTGACGCCGTAGTAGTAGGTGCCGAGCGAGGGGTACTGCTGGTACTCGGGCGTCCCCTTGAGGCGCGGCAGCTCCTCGGGCGGCAGGGTGATGAGGGCGTCGACCTCGCCGGCCTCGAAGGCCTGAACGGCGGTCGTACCGTCGGTGATCATGCGGCCGTTGACGCGCTGCAGCTTGACGTCGGCAGCGTTCCGCCAGCCCGACCACTTGGCGATGTCGATGCGGGAGTCGTGATCCCAGCGGACGAGCTTGAACGGGCCGTTGGTGACGATGTTGCCCGGCTCCGTCCACTTGTCCCCGAACTTCTCGATTGTGGCCTTGTGCACCGGCAGGAAGGCGTGGTGGGCCACCTGCTGGATGAACCAGGGCTGCGCACTCGTCAGCTGCACGCGCAGGGTCTGGTCGTCGACCGCGGTGACGCCGACCTTGTCGGCCAGCGCGGCGCACTGCTTCTCGCACGTGTTGTAGTCCTCGGCACCGACGACGCCGTAGAGCTGGTAGGCGTAGTCCGCGCCGAGCTCCGGCGAGAGCGTCCGCTTCCAGGCGTAGACGAAGTCACCGGCCTTGACCGGGTCGCCATTCGTCCACTTGCCGTCGGTGCGGAGCTTGAAGGTAATGGTCTTGCCGCCGTCCGACATCGTCCACGACTCGGCGAGGCTGGGAACCGGCTCGAGATCCTCACCGAGGCGCACGAGCGGATCCATGATGTTCGAGACGATGTTGGCGGACGTGGTGTCCGTCGCCAGACCCGGGTCGAGTGATGGGGGCTCCGTGCCCCAGTTGACCGTGATGGTCTGGTTGGCGGCCTGCGAACCGGCCTGGCCGCCGTTGTCGGCGCTGCCGCCACAGGCGGAGCCGACGAAGAGTGCCGCACTGGCGCCGAGGGCGCCGAGCAGCAGCGTTAGGCGTCGCTGTCTCATCTGTTCGATCCTCCAGAAGTCGCTCAGACGGCCTTCTTTCCTGCTCCGCGCCCGCCGAAAACACGCCTCATCGAATGCTGACGTTCCGCTGACAAACGGCGTCATGGAGCCGCAGGAGCCATGCGGGGTGGCGCCGCTCGCGACGATCGTCACTCAGTCGGGGCGGGTGCCGTCCTCGGCGCTCGTGCCACCTGGCACGTGTGGAAGCGCCGTTGCCGGCCGCGGCCTGCGGACGCCGCGATCAGCCGCGTGCGCCCGGCACTCCGATGCCTGGAGGCGAGCAGTGGGCCGTGGAGGACTCGAACCTCCAACCTTGGGATTAAGAGTCCCCTGCTCTGCCAGTTGAGCTAACGGCCCGTCCCGTTGCGGCTCGCTGCTGCCGCCGGAGCGCCCCATGGTATCGCCGCGGCAGCGCCGCCGCGGCGCGACGGCACCCCGGTGGGCGGCTCCGACGGCACCGCCTAGGCTGCCGCCGTGAAGATCCTCTCGGTCGTCGGCAACCGCCCCCAGTTCATCAAGTCCGCGCCCCTGTCCGAGGCGCTGCGCGACGCCGGCCACGACGAGGTCGTCGTGCACACCGGCCAGCACTACGACCGAGACCTCTCCGATGTCTTCTTCGAGGAGCTCGGGCTGGCGGAGCCCCGGTACCGCCTCGGCATCCACGCCCTCCCGCGCGACGAGATGCTCGCGCGCCTGCAGCCGCCGCTCGAGGCGACGATCGCCGACGAGCGCCCGGACTGGGTCCTGGTGTACGGCGACACGAACTCGACGCTCGCGGGCGCGCGTGCCGCCCTTGCGCGTCGCGTACCGGTCGCGCACGTTGAGGCCGGCCTGCGCAGCGGCGACTGGTCGATGCCGGAGGAGCACAACCGGGTCGAGACCGATCGCATCTCGGAGCCTCCTGCTCTGCCCGGACGAGCGCTCGCGCGAGACGCTGCGCGCCGAGGGCGCCGACGGCACGGTCGAGGTCGTCGGCGACGTCATGCGCGACGCCGCCGACCGTCTGGCACCGATCGCACGGCGCCGGTCGCGGGCGCTCGCGCGCTTCGGAGTCGAGCCCGGCGGCTACGTCGTGGCGACGATCCATCGCGAGGCCAACGTCGAGCCCGGGCGCCTCTCGCGCATCGCCGCCGGCCTCTCCGCGCTCGAGGAGCCGGTCGTCTTCCCCGCGCACCCGCGCACGCGTTCGGTGCTCGCCGCGGCCGGCATCGCGCTCGGTGACGGTGTCGTGCTCACGGAGCCGCTCGGATATCTCGACCTGGCCGCCCTGGCCTCGCAGGCGCGGGTGATCGTGACCGACTCCGGCGGCCTCCAGAAAGAGGCGTACTGGTACGCCGTTCCCTGCGTGACCGCCCGCCCCTCGACCGAGTGGGTGGACACCGTGGAGCTCGGGGCCAACGTGCTCGTCGATGCCGATCCGGACGCGCTCGTCGGGGCGGTTCGCGCGGCCCGCTTCCCCCCGCAGGCACCGCCTCTCTACGGGGACGGCCATGCCTCGACGAGGATCGCGGCCGCGCTCTCTATGCTGCTCCCCTCGATGCAGGAGCAGGCATGACCACCGTGGCCGTCGTCGGCCTCGGCTACTGGGGCCCAAACCTCGCCCGCAACTTCGACGACCTCGCCGCGCTCACCTGGTTGTGCGACGCCTCCGATGAGGCGCAGGGCCGCTTCGCATCCCGCTACCCGGGGTCGCGCATGACCGGCGACCTCGACGACGTGCTCGCCGACCCCGACCTCGAGGCCGTCGTGATCGCCACCCCCGTCCCGACGCACTACCCGCTCGCCAAGCGCGCGCTCGAGGCCGGCAAGCACGTCCTGGTCGAGAAGCCGCCCGCAATGCACGGCGACGAGATGGACGAGCTCGTCGCCCTCGCCGAGGAGCGCGACCTGACGCTGATGCCCGGCCACCTGCTGCTCTACCACCCGGGCGTGCGCAAGCTCAAGGAGCTGATCGACTCCGGGGAGCTCGGGGACGTCCTCTGCGTGTACGGGAACCGCCAGAACCTCGGCATCGTGCGCACGAACGAGAACGCGCTCTGGTCGCTCGGCGTGCACGACCTCTCGGTGATCCTCTACCTGCTCGGCGAGGACCCCGTCGAGGCCGTCGCGCACGGCCGGGACTTCCTCACCGACGGGGTGGAGGACGTCGTCTTCTGCTACCTGCGCTTTCCCTCCGGGAAGATCGCCCACATGCACCTGTCGTGGCTCGACCCGCACAAGATGCGCCGGATGACCGTGGTCGGCTCGAAGAAGATGGCCGTCTTCGACGACATGGAGCTCGAGCGCAAGGTCACGGTCTACGAGAAGGCGCCGTGGAAGCGCGCGGAGACGTACGGCGAGTGGCAGACGCGAAGCGGGGACATCTACATCCCGAAGATCGCGACCGACGAGCCGCTGCGGCTCGAGTGTGAGGAGTTCCTGCGGCTCGTGCGCGGCGAGGGCGACCGGCGCACCGTGGCCCGCGACGGCGCCATGGTCGTGCGCGCGCTCGAGCGGCTCACCGACTCGCTCTCCGCGGTGCGCGCGTGAGCAGCGCCGCCGCCGCCGAGCTCCTCGTCCCCGGCGCCTCGGTCTCACCGACGTTGTGGCTGTCAGCCACGAGCTCGCGGCGGCGCCCATGACCGAGTCGAGCTACTCCGTCGGCGAGAACGTCGTCATCTATCCGGGCACGGTGATCGGCGAGGGCTGCACGATCGGCGACAACGCCGTGCTCGGCAAGCAGCCGTCGCTCTCGCCCCGCTCGACCGCGAAGCGCGAGACGCTGCCCCCGCTAGAGCTCGGCGCCGGGACGATCGTCTCGACCGGCGCCGTCGTCTTCGCCGGCAGCCGCCTGGGCGCGCGCGTCATCGTGGGCGACCAGGCCTGCGTGCGCGAGCGGGTCGAGGTCGGCGACGACGTCGTCATCGGCCGTGGCTCGCTCGTCGAGAACGACACCACCATCGGCGCGCTGACCAAGATCCAGGCCGAGGCCTACATCACCGCGTACTCGACGCTCGAGGACAACGTCTTCATCGCCCCCTGTGTGGTGACGACGAACGACAACTACATGGGGCGCACGGAGAAGCGCAAGGCGCTGATGCGAGGGCCGACGATTCGCCGCGGCGCCCGCGTCGGCGGCGGCGCCGTCCTCTGCCCGGGAGTCGAGATCGGCGAGGAGGCCTTCGTCGGCGCCGGCGCGGTCGTCATCCGCGACGTGCCGCCAGGGGTCGTCGTGGTCGGCAACCCCGCCCGTGTGCTGCGCGACGTCCCGGACGAGGAGTTGCTCGACGCCCAGTAGGCGCGGCGGCTAGCGGCGGGTCAGCGAGAGGGTGTACGACCCGGACGTGCCGTCGGCAGACGCCACCTGGACGAAGTGCCAGCCACGCGCGCGGGCGCGGTAGGCGAGCCGGCGGGGCGGCCCGCTGACAGTCGCGCGCCGGAGCGGCTTCGGCGGAGTCGCCCAGGCCGGGGCCTCGACCGTCCGGGTGCCGGGGCGCCAGATGGTGAGCGTCGTGGCGACCGGCGCCTGCAGCCGGGCGAGCAGTCGCTGCTTGCGGCCGAGGAAGACGCGATAGACGTCGGAGCGGTCGTCCCAGCCGTCGAGCGTCGCTCGAACCCGGTGGCGGCGGCCGCGCAGCGTGGCGGCGCGCGTCCCGGCGTCGTCGTTCGGCTCCAGCGCGTCGGCGGGCACCTCCATGGCCACGAGGCCGAGCGCGCTGCCCACGTCCAGCAGCCCCCAGCCGCTCGTCTCGTCACGCCCGAGCGAGCAGCGCCGGCAGCCGGACTTCTCGGTCAGGTCGGCCGCGCTGCGCTCGAGGATCGTGCGCGCCTGCTCGGCGCGCAGAGTCGGCCGCTGCGCGAGCAGCAGCGCAGCCGCGGCCGTCGCCTGGGCGGCGGCGAACGACGTCCCCTGGCCGCGGCGGAAGTCGTCCGGCCCGCAGATCGAGTAGCCGGGATCGGCGCACACGGGCTTGTCGCCCGGCGCCGGGCGGGGGATCGTCGAGAGGATCTCGGTGCCGGGCGCGACCAGGTCGTTGAAGTACGGGTCGCGGTTCGAGAAGTCCGGGACGGTGCCGTCGCGGGCGAGCGCACCGACCCCGAGGACGTGCGGCAGGGCAGCCGGGTAGCTCGCGTACGGCCAGGGCCGGCGCGGGGCCCCGTCACCGTTGCCGACCGCTGCGACGACGAGCGCGCCCTTGCCGACGGCGTACTCGATCGCGCTTGCCTCGAGCGGCGAGTAGAGGTCATCACGGGGATCGTCGGGATTGCGGAGCGCGGCCAGGCTCAGGTTGATCACACGGGCGCCCTGATCGGCGGCCCAGCGGATCGCCCGGGCTTCGGCCTCGGGCGAGATCGACCCGTCCGGACGCACGACTTTCGCCACGAGCAGCCGCGAGGGGAAGGCGACGCCGGCGATCCCGGTGCCGTTGTTGAGCGCGGCGGCGATGATGCCGGCGACGAAGGTGCCGTGGCCCACGGTGTCCTTGCGAGGCGCGTTGTCGACGAAGCTCTGGGCATCGGCGATCCGGTTCTCGAACTCCGGGTGGCTGCCGTCGATACCCGAGTCGATCACGGCCACCTTGATCGGCTCAAGCGCCGTGGGACGGATGGGCCAGTGGTCGAAGGCGCGGATGGCGCTCAGGTGCCACTGTTTCTTCGCGAGCGGGTCGTTGACGCTGAACGCGATGCTGCGGGAGCGGTCGAGCCGCTCGACGTAGGCGACGCCGCGCAGGCGCTCGAGGCCGGCGGCGCTGGGCACGGTGACCACGAGCGCGAACGGCGTCAGCGGCTGAACTCGTGTGCCCGTCACGGCAGCCACGCGGGCCGCGACCGCGTCGCGATCGGCGCCCCGGTGCAGGCCGACGGCGAAGCGTCCGGCGGCTGCCGGCAGCGCGGCGACGAGCGCGAGGAGCACGCAGGCGACCGCGACGAGGGCGCGTCTCATGCCGGCTCGACCGTGAGCACGGTGCTGACGCCGGCTCCCAGCCCACCGCGAGCCGGCACGCGTGCCCGGTAGCTGCCGGGCGCAAGGGCGATCGCGGCCTGCCAACGCCCGTTGGCCGCGACCGGGACACTCGCCACCACCTTCCAGCCCGCCGCCCGCCGGCGCTGCACCTGGACGACCGCGCCCGCCAGGGCGGGCCGGACGGCGCCGCGCAGCTGCGTCGCGCCGCGGGCGGGAGCCATGGTGACGCGCGGAGCGACGTTGAGGCGGACGACGCCGGTCTTGACGTCCCCGGCCAGCACGCGGTAGAGCGTCAGCGACTTCGGCTTGACGCGAATCGCGAAGGTGCCCGCCGCCGAGGGCTTGACCGTCCGCAGCACCGTCCACGGCTCGCCCGGCACGCGCTGCTCGATCGTGACGGGGCCGACCCCGCGGGCCACGCCGCGCAGCGGGTGCACGCCGCCGAAGGGCAGCGCGGCGGCCGGCTTCTCCAGGGCCAGCTGGCCGACGGTGAACCAGGTCGAGCGCAGCTCGAGCGCGCGGCGCAGGTCGCTGCCGGAGACGGGCGGGCCCTCGCCGTCGGGCGTGACGCCAACGGCGCTGACGACGCGCCCCGACGGACCCACGGTGGTGCGCACGTCCACGAGCTTGCCGGCGACGCGCAGTGTTCGGGCCAGCTTCGCGGCGGGGATCGTCTGCGGCCCCCAGTCGTGATGGGGCGAGGCGCCGTCGAACGGGTCGGGAACGGAGACCAGGTAGGGGATGGGCTCGGACGACCACACTTCCTCGACGGACGCGGTGCGACCGCCCGAGGTCGAGTGGTAGTAGGTCGACGCAACCCGGCCGCCGTAGAGCAGCACCTGGCCTGCGGTGGCGTTCACGGCCGCGTTGGTCTGCGGCTCCTCCTCGTCGATGCCGAGGTACACCTGGCTGCGGGTGTCGGCGTAGAGGTCGAACGGGCCCCGGTGCAGGTGGCTGAGGGCATAGGAGCGCGCGACGACGGCCTGGGCCTTGAGCGCCTCGGCCGGCCAGACGTGCGGCACCTCGGAGGGCACGACCCCGTACAGATACTGCTCGAGGCCGACGGTGTTGACGGCGCGCAGCTTGCCGGAGGCCAGCGAGAGCTGGATGGTGCCGCGATAGGGCCGGCCGTTGACCTCGACCGGTGCGGCGCCGCCGATGACCGTGAGGGGCCCGTCGAGCGTGCGCGCCTTGGCGTCGCCGTCGACCTTGAGCCGCAGCGTCGGGGCGACCAGGTGCCGGCCCGCCGCGAGCTCCCAGGTGGTGCCATGGACGTCCTTCACGCTGAAGGTTTCGTCCGAGGCGACCGCCACGCTCGTCACCTTGTCGGCGAGCAGCACGCGCACGCGGCTGACGGGGGCCGGCCCGAGCTGGGTGCCCCGGTAGTAGTGCGCGAGGATGCGCCGGTAGTCGTGGCCCGCGCGAGCGAACCCGTACGTGCCCCACTGGCTGAGGCCGATCCCGTGTCCCCAGCCGCGGCCTTCGACCACGAAGACTGGTTTGGTCAGCCGCGCGGGATCTGGGGCGGTCGTGACCGCCTTCTCGGCGCGCGCCTGCGCACCCAGCGGCAGGAGCAGGGCGGCGAAGAGCGCGATTGCGAGGTTGCGAGCGGTCACCCCGGGTGCTGTTTCGGCTGGCTTCCTCGGGTCCTTGAGGAAACCGGGCGGACCCTCGCAGGCTAACGCATGCTCACGGCGACACAAGGGGTCTTTACAGCGGTTTTACGCCACGTTTCCAAGATGGCAGGAGTGGAGATGCCGTAGCGACGGGCCCCTCCCGTGGCAATGCGACCCAACACGGACGTCCTCCCTGACCGGTATCTCGAGCCCGAGCGCATCGGGCACGGCGCCATGGGCGACATCTACCGCGCCCGCGACGCGATGCTGGACCGCGACGTGGCGGTCAAGGTGCTGGCCGAGCGTTACGGCGAGGACGAGGAGATCCGGGAGCGGTTCACGCGCGAGGCGCTGACCGCCGCGCGGCTCTCGGCCGAGGCGGGGATCGTCACCATCTTCGACGTCGGCGAGTGGCGGGGCCGCCCGTTCATCGTCATGGAGTACCTGCCAGGCGGGTCCGTCGCCGAGCGGCTGCGCGGCGGCGGCCCGGACGTCGCCCAGGCGCTCACGTGGCTCGAGGAGGCGGCACGCGCGCTCGACGCGGGCCACCGGCGCGGTGTCGTCCACCGAGACGTCAAGCCCGGCAACCTGCTGCTCGACGCCGCCGGCCACGTGCACGTCGGCGACTTCGGCATCGCGAGCGCGACCGGGCTCAGCTCGCTGACGATGACGGGCACGATCCTCGGCACGGCCGGCTACCTGGCGCCCGAGCAGGCGACCGGCGAGCGTGCCGGGCCCCCGGCCGACCGCTACGCCCTGGCAGTCGTGGCCTGGGAGCTGCTGGCCGGCGTCCGCCCGTTCGCGAGCGACTCCCCGACCGCGGAGGCGACCGCCCACGCCCACACACCGCCGCCCTCGCTCTGCGAGCACCGACCCGATCTTCCCTGTCGCGAGCTCGACGCCGCGTTCGCACGCGCGCTCGCCAAGAATCCGGCCGGCCGGCCCGGGAGCTGCGCCGAGCTCGTGGCCGACCTGCGACACGCGCTCGCGGCCGGCACGGACTCGACGCAGGTCGTGCGCCGCGCGCCCCTGCCGCACCCGGCGCGGCGGTCTCCGATCCCGGCTCGCTGGCTCGCGCTCGGCGCGACCATGCTGGCAGCCCTGGTGGGCGGCGTCGCGCTGGCGGCGGCACTCGGCGACTCCGACGACGGCACCACAGCTACGACCGGAGCGGACACGCGCGTAAAGACCGTGCGGGTCACGGCACCGGGGACCACCGTCCGCACGCAGGTCACGGTGACGGCGCCCGCGACCACGACGGCTACACCGGCGACGACCTCGGCGCCACCGGACGGCGAGGCGAGCGGGATCGCGCTCACCGACGAAGCGACCGCGCTCCTGCAGGCGGGCGAGTACGAGGCGGCGGCGGCCAAGGCGCGCCAGGCACTCGAGTCGCTCGGCGGCACGGGCGAGCTCTACGAGGCCTACGCGCTCTACGACCTCGGCGCCGCCCTCGCCGAGCTCGGCGACTGCAAGGAGGCGACGAAGGCGCTGCAGGCGGTCCGAGAAGATCCAGGGCCCGCGCTCGGAGATCGACGCCGCGCGCGCGACGTGCGAGTAGACGCCGACGATCCCTAGGATGCCCGCGTGCGCCTGCTCGTCACCGGAGCCGCGGGGTTCATCGGCTCCAACTTCGTCCACTACTGGCTCGAGCGTCATCCCGGCGACCACGTCGTCGCGTACGACCTGCTGACCTACGCGGGCAATCGGGCCAGCCTCGCCGACGTCGAGGAGCGCATCGTCTTCGTCAAGGGCGACATCGGCGACCTCGACCTGGCCGAGTCGACGCTCCGGGAGGAGCGCGTGGAAGTCGTCGTCAACTTCGCAGCCGAGTCGCACAACTCGCTGGCGATCGTCGACCCGGGCCGGTTCTTCGCCACCAACGTCCTCGGCACGCAGACCCTGCTCGAGGCGTCACGCCGGGTCGGGGTCGACCGCTTCCACCACGTGTCGACCTGCGAGGTGTACGGCGATCTGGCTCTCGACACCGACGAGGTCTTCACCGAGGAGTCGCCCTACGAGCCGCGCACGCCCTACAACGCGTCCAAGGCCGGCGGCGATCATGCCGTGCGCAGCTACTTCGAGACGTTCGGGGTGCCCGTGACGATCACCAACTGCTCGAACAACTACGGGGCCTTCCAGTTTCCCGAGAAGGTGATCCCGCTCTTCGTCACGAACGCGCTCGACGACCTGCCGCTGCCGATGTACGCGTCGACGCAGAACCGGCGGGAGTGGCTGCACGTGCTCGACCACTGCTCCGCGATCGAGCTGACGCTCACCGGCGGCCGCCCCGGCGAGACGTACAACGTCGGCTCCGGCGTCGAGGCGTCGATCGAGGAGATCGCCGACCTCGTGCTCGAGCTGACGGGCAAGCCGGAGTCCCTGAAGACGATCGTCCCCGACCGCCCGGGCCACGACCGCCGCTACCTGCTCGACTCGTCGAAGATCCGCCGCGAGCTGGGCTGGGAGCCCGCGACCGGCTGGGAGCGCGGACTGCGCGAGACGGTCGAGTGGTACCGCGACAACCGCTCCTGGTGGGAGCCGCTCAAGGAGCGCGCCCCCGTCCAGGAAGCCGCCGCCTGGAAGTAGCGAGGGCAGCCCCGAGGGGGTGGGTGACTCGCGACTCCTCCTTCGCCGCCGGTTGAATCCGAGATCACGCGAAGGGGTCGTAGCGGCTCGCGCTCCAACGCCAATCGCCGGGCGAGGCACACAGCCCGGCTCGCACAGGATTGGCGAGGACGTACGCAACTGTGGCGGCGAGGTGCTGCTCGCTCAGGACGATCCAGCTCGAGAAGCGATCGGCGAACAGGTGCCCGCGACGCCTGTAGCGGCGGTTGTAGCGGCTCGCATAGCGGCCATTGAGGGAGTGGAGCGCGCCCGAGAGCTCGTCGCGCTCGCCGGTCAGCACAGCGTGGTAGTGCGTCGTCATCAGACAGAAGACCTCGCAGCGGAGACCGGTTCGCGCGACCGCGGCTCCAAGGAGACGGAGAAACGCGCGGCGGTCGCGATCGTCGAGAAAGATGCACGTCTCGGCGACGCCGCGCGTGACGACGTGGAACACGCCCCACTCGGGCAGGAGCTCGCCTCGCGGCACTCGTGGCATGCGGCGAGGCTACGCCCGCCAGTCGCCGCGAAACGGCTCCGTGGAGAAATCGTCACGCTCTTTTGTGAATGGACATGTCCGCCGCGGTCAGCCGTCAGGGACAGTCCCTGAAGAGGTCTGTCACTGTGGATGAAGTGGCACGGTTTCGCTGCAGAGGACCTGTCCGCCGCGGTCAGTTCCCAGGGACAGTCCCTGTTCGCGGCGCGGCGCCAAACCGAAGCGACCCGGTGGTCTTGCGGCCGAATCAGTGACCGTCAGGCGGCGCCGAGTCGCTCGAGGCACGCCCGAAGGCCATCGCGCCAATGGGGCAGCTCGGGAGCGCCCGGCCGCTCGCTGCGGAGCACGGAGTACGCCGGCCGCGGTGCCGGCGCCCCGTACTCCTCGGTCGAGATCCCGACGACGCGGCAGTGGAGCTCCGCCTCCTCGAAGATCGCGCGGGCGAAATCGGCCCAGGTGCACTCGCCGCCGGACGCGACGTGCCAGACCCCGTGGGGCAGGCCGACCAGCTCACGCACGGCAGCGGCGAGATGGCCGACATACGTCGGGCAACCGACCTGATCGTCGACCACGCGCACCTCGTCCCGCTCGGCGCCCAGACGGAGCATCGTGCGCACGAAGTTGTGCCCGGTCGGCCCGAAGAGCCACGACGAGCGCACGATCCACGCGTCCTCGCCGGCCGCGGCCTCGCCCTCGAGCTTCGTCCGCCCGTACACCGAGCGGGGCGCGGGCACGTCGGACTCGACGTACGGCTCGCGCTTCTCGCCGTCGAAGACGTAGTCCGTCGAGAAGTAGACGAGCGGCGCTCCCAGGCCGGCCGCGTGGCGCGTCCCCGTCACGTTGACGGCAGCGGCACCCTCGGGATCGCCCTCCGCGTCGTCGACCCGGGTCCAGGCGGCCGCATGCAGCACCAGGTCGACGGCGCCCACACTCACCGGCACGGGCTCGCGCACGTCCCATCGATCACGTGCGAGCGGCGCCACCTCGTCGTCCGCGAACGCCTCCTGCAGCGCGACCCCGAGCTGGCCGCCCGCGCCGGTGATCAGGACGCGGCGGCCGATGCGTCCCGCTCCGACAGGATCGGCGCCGGCGTGCTCCAGAGGTGCCGCACACGCTCGTCGTCCCACGGGATTCCGTGCTCGTCCGGGTGCGCCGGGTCGTACTCCTCGGTCACGTGGTAGAGGAAGAGGCAGTCGGTCAGCGCCTCGTACCCGTGGGCGAGCGTCCCCGGGATGTAGATGCCGACGAAGTTGTCGTCGCCGATGTCCTCCGTGAAGGTCTCCCCCGTCTCGCGGTCCATCGCCACGACGCGCACGTTGCCCTGCAAGCAGACGAAGAGGTCGTCCTGGCCGCGCTCGTGATAGTGGAGGCCGCGGATGACACCCTGCCGCGAGTGGACGAGGTTCGTCTGGCGGATCGGCTTGGGCAGCGCCGAGGCGCGCGCGATCTCCGCAAACCAGCCGCGGCTGTCCGCGTGCCGTCTGAGCTCGATGCGAGTGATCACTTGTTGACGCCGGTGTCCTCGATCAGCCGGCCGACCTCGGCGAGGTCGCCCCAGTGCTTGCCCCCGTCGTGCCACCAGCCCTCGACGCGGTGCACGGACAGCCGCCGCTGCTGCGCGTAGACGCGGTTGACGTCGGTGATCTCGAGCTCACCCCGGCTCGACGGCTCCAGCCCGCCGATGATGTCGAAGACGTCCGGCGGGTAGCAGTAGAGCCCGACCACCGCGTCGGCCGACGGCGGCTCCGCATAGCGCGTGTCCACGACGCCGGCCTTCTCGACGATGTCGGTCACCTCTCCGTCGCCGTCGTAGACGACCACGCCGAAGTGCTCCGGGTCGGGCACCTCCTTCGCGAAGACGAGCGCCCCGTCGCCGTCGCCCTCCCACTCGCGGATCGCCTCCGCGTGCGCGCGCTCGAAGATGTTGTCGCCGAGGCACACGACGAGCTTCTCGCCGCCGGCGAAGTTACTGGCCATTCCCACCACCTGCGCGATGCCGCCGGCCTCCACCTGCACCTTGTACGTGAGGTCGAGGTCGAAGAGCGGCTCGTCGCTTCCGCGTGCCCGCACGCGACCGTCGCCGAGCAGGTCGATGAAGTCGCCCGCGTGCTGCTTGCCGGTCACGAGCAGCACCTCGCGCACCCCCACCCGCTGGAGCAGCTGCAGCGGGTAGTAGACCATCGGCCAGCGCCCGACCGGCAGCAGGTGCTTGTTCGTCACGCGCGTCAGCTCCTCGAGCCGCGTCGCCGTCCCGCCTGCGCAGATGAGCCCCCTGGCCACGCGGCGATGCTACTCGGCGGCGGCCGGCGGGCGTCTCGAGGGCAGGACCCGGGTTCCGCAGGGCCACGAGCACCGGTCCGGATCGCGACCGGGAGCCGACCGTGCTCCGGGCACCGACGAGCCTGCCGCGCCAGGCGCGCTCCGCGGGCCGACCCCTCCCACGCCCGAGCGGCGGCTGCAACCCGGCGGCGTTCGGGGCGATGCGGCCGACGTGGGCGTTCGTCGCCGCGCTCGTGCTGCCGATCGTCGGCGCCCCGCCCTAGCGACCAGCGGCACGGAGCGCTGGCCGGCGCTCGAGCGGCGAGGGCTCGACCCGCGCCACCCGCGCGATCCGCGGCGGCAGCCACCAGTTCCAGCGGCCGAACAGCTTCATCGCGCTGGGGACGAGCAGCGCCCGCACGATCGTCACGTCCAGCAGGATCGCCGCCGCGAGCCCGAAGCCGAATTGCTGGAGGCCGACGATCGACCCGGCGACCAACCCCAAGAACGCGGCGAACATGATCGCACCGGCGATCGTCACCAGCCGCCCGGTCTTCGCCAGCCCGAGCGACACCGCCCGTTCGTTGTCGCCCGTCCGGTCCCACTCCTCGCGCATGCGTGAGACGAGGAAGACCTCGTAGTCCATCGAGAGGCCGAACAGCATCGCGAAGAGCATCACCGGGATCCAGCCCTCGATCTGGTCGTAGGCGATCAGCCCGGCCCACTCGCCCGCTCCCCATTTGAAGACGACGACAAGCAGGCCGTAGGCGGCGCCGATCGCGAGCAGGTTGAGCAGGATCGCCTTCAGCGGCAGGAGCAGCGAGCGAAAGGCCCGCAAGAGCAGCAGATAGGTGAGCACGAGCACGCCGAGCACGAGCCATGGGAAGGAGCCGTAGGTGAGGTCGAGGAAGTCGACACCGCTCGGCGGCCCGCCGCCGGCGTACACCTCCGCGCCTGCGGGGAAGCCCGCTCCGGGAATCAGGTCACCGCGGAGCCGCTCGACGAAGTCGAGGCTCGCCGACTCGCCGTACTCGTGCTCGCCGATCAGCTGCAGGTTGAGGTAGCGGCCGCTCGGATCGATCGACTGCGGCCCCGCCTCGAAGCTCACGGCGGCGACCTCGGGATCGCGACGAGCAGCCGCGATCAGGCGCCGGGCCGCCGCCTGCACCTCCGGGTCACGGGCCCCGCCCGCGCGGCCCGCGTCGACGATCACGTTGGTCGGCGCCAGCGCGCCCTCCCCGACTGCCTCGGCGAGCACATCGAGCCCACGCATGCTCTCGAGCCGCTTGGGCACGCCGGCGTTCGAGCCGGGGCCGAGCTCGAGGTCGAGCACGGGCACGGTCAGGGCCACGAGCGCGAGCGCGGTGCCGGCCGCGACCAGCAGCGGCCGCCGCATGATCGTTCGTGACAGTCGCACCCAGAAGTTGTGCTCCTCGTCCTCGCGCCGTGCGAGCAGCGCCCGCGGCAACAGGCGCACGCTGTCGAGCCTGGCGCCGATCAGGTAGAGCAGCACCGGCAGCAGCGTCAGCGCGCAGACCACGGACACGATCGGGATGAGCAGCCCGCCGATGCCGAACCCACGCATGAACGGCAGCGGCATCGCGAGCAGCAGCGCCAGCCCGATCGCGACGGCCGTGCCGCTGAAGACGACCGCGCGCCCGGCGGTTGCGATCGTCCGCACGAGCGCCTCCTCCCTGGAGTCGTTCCGGCGGAGCTCCTCGCGGTAGCGGTAGACGACGAGGAGCGAGTAGTCGATGGCGATGCCGAGACCGATCAGCATGACCATGTTCTGGAGGTAGGTGGTCAGCTCCATGAAGTTGGCGGCGATCCAGACCAGTCCGAGCGTGACGGGGATCGCGGCGGCCGCGAAGAGCAGCGGCACGAGGAACGCCAGCGTCCCGAAGACGAACACCAGCAGCAGCACCGCGATCGGGATCGCGATCAGGACCTCGCCGACGAAGAGGTCGCGCTTGAAGACCGGGTCGAGGTCGTGCTCGACGGCCGCCTGCCCGGTCAGAAAGACGGTGGCGCCGGCGATCTCCCCGGCGGCGCGTCGCATCTCGTCCGTCCGCAGCTTGGCGTCGGCCGGCTCGAGGTTGGAGGTGATGGTCGCGGTCGCGACGGTCGGCGAGACGGGCAGCGTGGCGGCGACGCTCGCCTGCGCGTCGGGCGTCGCCAGCCCGAGCTCACGCGCGGCACGCTCGGCCGCGGCGGCGAGGGGGACGACGAGCTCCCGGGCGCTCGTCCCGGGCTGCGCTGCCGCGACGAGCGTGAATGACCCGGTCGAGCGCTGGCCGAAGCGCTCGTCCAGGATGCGCTCGGCGCGGTGCGTGTCCGTTCCGGGGAGCGTGAAGCGGTTCGTGAGCAGGTCGCTGAGACCGGCGGCCGCGACGGCCGACACCACGAGGGCGGCGAGCCAGGCCGCGAGGACGAGCCAGCGGTGGCGGATGACCGTTCGTGTCCAGCGTTCCATCGAGTCGTGTCCCCCGGGCGGCTGAGTTAGTGAGCCGCCACTCACACCTTCGTCGACCAGGCTAGTCACTCGCCGCGCGCCGAGTCAAGTGAATGGCGTAGCGTTTGTGTCGCATGGCGCCGGGATACAAGTGAGGGACGGTCCGATGACCCCCCGAGCAAGACGACGGAAGGGAACCCAGTGGCGAAGACACGCGACAAGATCACCGAGCGCGGCCTGGCAGTGAAGCCGTATGTCGAGCGCGCGCTCACCGACGAGAAGGTGCGGGACGACGTGCGCGACGCGATCGCCGCGGCACGCGAGATCTACGACGAGCTGATCGGCGGCCGCGGGGTCACCACCCTGGCGGCGCGCGTGGCGACGGACAAGGACGTGCACGAGAACCTGCGGCGCGCGATCGACGACCTCCGCAAGGCGGCCGAGCGCGTCCAGGGCGAGGAGAGCCACAAGGCTCGCAACACGCTCCTGCTCGCCGGCATCGTCGCGGGCGTGCTGTTCAACCCGATGACGGGCGCCGCGACGCGCGAGTGGCTCAAGGGCATGTTCGGCGGCGGCGACAGCGACAGCAGCGACTTCGGCGAGACGCCGAGCGCGAACGGCGGCTGAGCGAGAGCCCTAGCCGCGGTCGAGCCGCGGCACCTGCGACTGCTGCAGCAGCTTCGAGGCCGTGTCCCGGAGGAGCGCGCCGACCGAGCCGTCGGCGAGCGCCGGGGCGCGGGCCCGGAGCGCTGCCCGCAGCGAGGCGGGGTCGAGCCCCGTCGCGGTCGAGATGTCGGAGACCTGGAGCAGGATCGCGCCGGGTTTCGGCACCCGGCTGCCGGCAGGGAGTGGCAGTGCCCAGCCGCCAAGGACGCCGGTGATCGGCACGTCGCGGAGCCGTTGCCAGCCGCTCAGGTAGGGCGCCGGGTTGACCGCGCCGTCATAGCCGAGGTACAGCATCGAGACCGGGTGCACCTCGAAGTGCAGGTGGTAGGGCGTCGTGCGGGCGTCGCCGGTGTTCCCCACGAAGCCGATCACCTCGCCGGCCTGCACGGTGGCGCCGTTGACGGCCCGTGTGGAGAGCGCCGCCAGGTGCGCGTAGTAGAACTCGTTGCCCTCGCCGTCGCGGAGCCAGAGGCGTAGGCCGCCGAGGTCGTTCCAGCCGACCGAGAACAACGTCCCGTCGGCGACCGCGAGCACCGGCGCGCCAAGCGGGGCGAAGATGTCCTGACCGTGGTGCCAGCCGACCGGCGCTGCGCGCGGCCCACCCCACGTGTCGACCCATGAGGTCTCGCCGTACACGGGGAAGACGTAGCCGCCCGCGGTCAGCGGCGGCTGCAGGTCGGGCGGCGTCCGCCGCGGCGGCGCGAGGCTGAGCCCCGGCGCACGCTTGGGCTTCGCCTTCCTGGCGCCCGGCGCCGCCTCCTCGCTGAAGCTCTCTGCGGCCGGAGGCGCGACCTCGGGCTGCGGCGGCGTGCCACCCTGCACGCTCGCCTCGGCGAAGCCCACGAAGATCTCGGCGCCGACCGGCAGGCCTGCATGCTCGGCGAGGAGCTCCACGTGGAGCCCGGTCGCCGACAGGCGGTAGCTCGGCGGTCCCTCGGTGGCGAAGGGCGACCCGGTCTGCTCCAGCACTGAGAGCCGCCCCCAGTCGGCGAGCGGGACGACCGTTCCCGGCGTGGCCGCGACCGGCTGGCCGTGCACGACCAGGCCAACGACACGGGTGCCGGTGAACGCCCCCGAGGCCTTGCGGCGGCCGGCCTGGGCACGCACGGTGGAGACGACCGCGGTCGCGGTCACCTCGCCGCCGAAGAGCGACACGTTCTGCACCTGGCTCCCGGCCTCGGCAACTGCGAGCGCGACGCGCTCGGTCGTCGCGCTCGTACTGATGCGCCCGGTCTGGACGACCGAGCCGTCGGCCGGGTAGGCCCATCCCGGCCCCAGCGAGACGCGGTCGCCCGGCGCCTCGATGTCTGCTGCCGACGTGCCCGCTCCCGGCACGATCACGCGGGCGGCAAACGCGGTCGACGCGGCTGACGACTCTGCCTGCGGAACGGCCGGCGCAGACCGAGCGCCCAGGACCGAGAGGCAGGCGAGCAGGAGAACTGGCAGGGCGAGGCGGCGGGCCACGAACAGCATTATCGGCAAATCAGCGGCCGATCGCGTCGCCGGAGGCCGAGCTCAGGCCCGCGAGGACCGTGCTGCGCGCCACGCGATCTGCGCGGCGACGCCCAGCATCAGCACGCCGAAGAGCCGCCGCAGCAACTCCTCCGGCATCGACTCCGCGATCCGCACGCCCCCCTCCACGCCCGCCAGCGCCGCGACGCCCATCACGAGCGCCGGCCGCCAGCGAACGTTGCCGTAGCGCTGCTGTGTCCACGTGCCCGCGACCACCGTGGGGAGGATGGCGAGCAGCGACGTCGCCTCGCCCTCGATCTGCGAGAGCCCAAGACCCAGCGTCAGCACGGGCACGAAGAGGATGCCGCCGCCGACGCCGAACAGCCCTGCGAGCACGCCTGCAGCGAGCCCGGCCGTGACGCCGATGAGGACCGTGGTCATCCGACGATCACCAGCCGCAGGCCGATGAGCGCGAGCAGTCCGGCGAAGGCGAGCGAGAGGGTGCGCACCGGGATGCGCTGCTGCATCACGGCACCCGCAACCGCGCCGGCGGCCGCAGGCAGGCCCACGAGAGCGGCCTGGCCGACCTCGACGTGGCCGCGCAGCCCGTAGAGCACAGTGCCGGCGAGCGCGATCAGCCCGATGGCGGCAAGGGAGGTGCCCGTGGCCGGACGCGGCGAGAAGCCGGCGACGAGGACGAGGAGCGGCACGATGATGATGCCGCCCCCGACGCCGAAGAGCGCCGAGAAGAGCCCGGCTGCGAGCCCGATCAGAGCAAGGCGGGCGCCGGGCGTCACGGGCAGGCAAGCCTGAGCGGAGGGCAGCGGCGCACCGGCGGAGGATACGGCGGCAATCCGGCCGCGTGCCCCGACGCGCCGGCTGGCCGGTGCAGCCCGACGGAGACCCTCGGTGAGCCGCAGCGGCGCCGGAGCAGCGCGCTCGCTCGGCAGACGGAGGTGGAACCGCCCCACTCGGCGGCCTGTCGATGTCGCCGGCGGCACACATCTGGCGCACGTTCGGCACTGACACGCGCGCATCTCGCCGGTACCGTCGGCGACGGGCGGGTGGTGGAGGCGCTTTCCCCTCTTGGGAGGGTGGGGCACGGTCGGGGGACATGTCCTCTTCGGACGGGACTGCTGGCGGGAGCGGGCGGGCCAGCGGCACGGGCAGGCCTGGCTCGCCGGACGGTGATCTTCGGGCGGCAGGCGGCCCAGCCCGAGGGAGCGGCTCGCGCGACAGGCCGTTGGGGGATCGTGAACCCTGCGGCTCCGTACGCTACGCCCATGGAGCTCTCGGGTGATCTCGCTCGGCTCGCGGCAGAGCCGTCGCTCGCCGCCGTGATCCTCGACGTGGACGGGACGCTCGCCCCCATCGTCGACCGGCCGGAGGACGCCCAGGTGCCCGAGGCGGCGCGCTCGGAGCTCGACCGGCTCCGCAGGCGCTACGCACTCGTGGCCGCGGTGAGCGGACGTGCGGGCGAGGAGGTCGATCGCCTCGTCGGGGTGGATGGCATTGCCTCCGTCGGCTCGCACGGCCTCGAGCTCGCGCCCGAGGCGCGCGCCTGGCGCGACAGGCTTCTCGACTTCGCCGCACGGGTGGACTGGCCCGCCGAGGACAAGGGGGTGACGCTCTCCTTCCACTACCGCACGGCAGCCGACCCCGAGGGAGCCCGCGCCCTCCTCGAGCGTGTGGCGGAGGCGGCTCGCCGAGAGGGAATCGATGCTCGCTTCGGCCGCAAGGTGCTCGAGTTGCGCCCGCCCGTCGCCGCGGACAAGGGCACCGCCGTCCGTCACCTGCTTGCGAAGCAGGGCCTGCGCCGGGCGCTCTACGCCGGCGACGACACCACCGACGTCGACGCCTTCCACGCCGTGCACGAGCTCGAGCTCGGCGTGGCGGTCGGCGTGCGCTCTCCCGAGCTGCCTGTCGCCGTCGAGGAGGCAGCCGACCTCCTCGTCGACGGGACGGACGGCGTCCTGCAGCTCCTCCGCGCGCTCTAGCCGGCAGCTCGGCGGATCGCGTCCCACCCACGCTGCACGTCTGCCTCGGTCGTCTGCAGGTTGCCGACGGCGAGCCGGAGCACGTAGCGGCCATCGAGCTCGGTCTGCGAGATGAACGCCTCGCCGCTCTCGTTCACGCTCGCGACGATCGCTGCGTTCTCCGCGTCGCTGCCCTCCCGCCGGAAGCAGACGACCGAGAGCGGACGTGGGGCCACCACCTCCCAGCCCGGCTCCTCCCGCACCCACTCCTCGAACAGCGCTGCCAGCCGCAGGTGCTCGCGGAAGACCGCCTGCAGCCCGCTGCGGCCGAAGCATCGCAGCACCGCCCAGAGCTTGAGCGCGCGGAAGCGGCGGCCGAGCGCCGGGCCGTAGTCCATGAGGCTGAGGGCTTCCTCGTCGGTGGTCTCGAGGTAAGCCGGGACGAGGCTGAACGTCTCGCGAAGCACCTCCGGCCGGCTCGTCCAGAGACACGAGCAGTCCATGGGCACGAAGAGCCATTTGTGTGCATTGACGACGAGCGAGTCCGCGAGCTCGACGCCGTCGAATGCCCAGCGCAGCTCCGGGCACACCATCGCGGACCCGGCGTAGGCAGCGTCCACGTGCAACCAGACGCCGGCCTGGGCGCAGCGCTCCGCAATCGCGCGCACCGGATCGATGGAGGTCGTGGATGTCGTTCCGACCGTCGCCACCGCCGCACAGGCGCCGTCCAGGTCGAGCTCGTCGGGGCGGAGCCGGTAGGCGGCGTCCACCGGCACCTTGCGCACCTCCAGCTCGAGCAGCCGCGCCGCCTTGTCCACGGACGAGTGGGCGTGCTCGGAGCAGACGACGACGCGGGCGTCCGGGCGGACCGTACGGGCGGCCGCCAGCGCGGCCAGCGTCGAGGTGGAGGCCGTGTCCTCGATGTGCCCGTGCCAGCCGGACGGCAGGCCCAGGAGCTGCGCGAGCCAGCCGAGCACGTGGTACTCGAGCTCGGTGGCCGCGGGCGACGTGCGCCAGAGGAAGGCCACGTTGTTGAGCGCCGCCGCGACCAGCTCGGCCAGGATCGCCGGCCCGGCGGCACTCGTGGCGAAGTAGGCGAAGAAGCGCGGGTGGTTCCAGTGGGTGACGGCCGGCAGGAGGAGCTCGTCGAGGTCACGCAGCACCGCGGCGAACGGCTCCGGCTCCTCCGGCGGCGCTGCCGGGAGCCTCGCCGTCAGGTCGCCCGGCCGCACCTGGGCCAGGACCGGCAGCTCGCCGACGCGCTCCAGGTAGCCCGCCACCCAGTCGACGGCCGCGTAGCCGTCGTCGCGGAAACCGCTCACCGAGGGCGGATGGTCGACCACGGTTGGGTGTTCAGCACCTGCTCGGCGGTCAGCCAGGCCCGCCGTGCCTGCGCGACGCCGATGGCGACGTACTGGAGCGTCTCCACCCCGTGGCCGTCGCTGTTGATCGGCAGCCGGACGCCCGCCTCGGCCGCGGCGCGCGCGTGCGCGTCGGTGAGGTCGAGCCGGTCGGGTTGGGAGTTCAGCTCGAGGGCGGTTCCGGTCGCGAGCGCACCCTCGATCAGCCGCTCGAGGTCGACGTCCGCCGGCGCGCGTCGGTTGATCTTGCGGCCGGTCGGGTGCCCGATGCAGTCGACGTGCGGATTCTCCATCGCCGCCAGGAGGCGCTCGGTGGGACTGCGGTCGAAGCTGGAGTGGAGGGAGGCGACCACCCAGTCAAGCCCTGCGAGCTCGTCGTCGGACAGGTCGACGCTGCCGTCCGCGCGGATGTTGACCTCGACGCCACGCAGCAGCCGCAACGGCTTGACGCGCTGGGCGACGGCCGCGATCTCCTCGCCCTGGGCGGCGAGGCCGCCGTCGCGCAGCCGCTGGGAGTGGTCGCAGATCGCCAGGTAGGCGTAGCCGCGCTCGCGTGCCGCCGTTGCCATCTCCTCGACCGTGTTGCGCCCGTCGGACCAGCGCGTGTGCGTGTGCAGGTCGCCGCGCAGGTCGTCGGCCTCGACGAGCCGCTCCGGGAGCGTGCCCGCGCGTGCGGCGGCGAGCTCCCCGCGGTGCTCGCGAAGCTCGGGCGGAATGAACTGGTAGCCGAGGAACTCGTAGAGCTCGGCCTCGGAGCGCGTCTGGAAGACCTCGCGCGTCTCGGAGTTGGTCACGCCGTACTCCGAGATCGAGAACCCACGACGGACGGCATCCTCGCGCAGCGCCACGTTGTGCTCCTTGGAGCCCGTGAAGTGCTGCAGCAGGTTGCCGTAGGCGTCCGGCGGCACCACGCGCAGGTCGAAGCGAAGGCCGTCGTGCGAGACCACCGCCGCCTTCGTGGGACCGTGCGCGGTGACCTCGGCGACCCACGCGAGCTCTGTCAGGTACCCGGTCAGCGCAGCCGGGTCGGTGGCGGTGGCGATGATGTCGAGGTCGCGCACCGTCTCCCGCCGGCGCCGCGCGCTGCCCGCCTCGGAGACGAGGTCGGCTGCCGGGTGCTCCCGCAGCACCTCGGCGACCGCCAGCAGCGCGGGCAGGGCGGTACCGAGGAGGGTGCGGGGCGGCCCGGAGGGCTTCGCAGCCAGGGCGCGGAGCACGTTCTCCTCGGTCTTCGGCCCGAGCCCACGCAGCGTCCGCAGCCGCTGGTCGCTCGCAGCCTGGCGCAGCTCTTCGCGCGTGGTGACGCCTAGCTCCTGCCAGATGCGCCGCACCGTCTTCGGGCCGAGGCCCGGCAGGCGCATGAAGGTCACGACCTCGGGCGGCACTCCCGCCTTGCGCTTCGTCAGCGCCTCCATCTCGCCGCTCTCGGCGATCTGGACGATCTTGCCCTCGATGGTGGCGCCGATGCCCGGCAGCTCCTTCGCGCGGCCGGCGAGCGCGAGCTCCGCGATCGGCCGCGGCGTCTCACGGATCAGCGCGGCGGCTCGGCGATAGGCGATGACCTGGAAGGCGTCGCGGTCGTCGAGCTCGAGCAGGTCGGCGAGCAGGTCGAACTGGTCGGCGACGTCTGCGTTGCGCGGCAGCCCGGCCACCGGTCAGCGGCCTCCGTCGCTCGCTCGTCGCCGCGCTTGCACCGGGGCGCAGTCTGCCTGCCGAGCCCGGCGAGGCGCAGGTGGAGAGGCTCGGCGAGGACGGAGGCCCCCGGATTCCGGTCAAGATGGGCCCCGTGCGCGCGCTCATCTGCCTGCCCACGTACAACGAGCGCGAGAACCTCGAGCCGATGGTGCGGGCGCTCGCGGGCGTGCTCGAGCCGGACGACGGCGTCCTCGTCATCGACGACGCCTCGCCCGACGGCACGGGCGCGCTCGCCGACGACCTCGCCCGTGAGCTGCCGTTCGTCGACGTCCTCCACCGGCAGAAGAAGCAGGGGCTCGGGCCGGCGTACCTGGACGGGTTCCGGCGCGCGCTCGCCGGAGACGCCGCGCTCGTGATGGAGATGGACTGCGACTTCTCGCACGCGCCGGCCGACGTGCCCCGGCTGATCGCCGCCGCCGCCGATGCCGACCTCGTGCTGGGCTCGCGGTACGTCCCGGGCGGCGGCGTGCGGAACTGGGGTCCGCTGCGCCGGGCGATCTCGCGAGGAGGCTCGCTCTACGCACAGCGTCTGCTCGGCCTCCGCGTTCGCGACCTGACCGGCGGCTTCAAGTGCTACCGGCGCGAGGTGCTCGAGCGCATCGACCTGGCCGCGGTCGGATCACGCGGTTATGCGTTCCAGATCGAGACGACGTATCGCGCCATCCGCGCCGGCTTCAGCGTCGCCGAGGTGCCGATCACGTTCGTCGATCGCGAGGCCGGCGGCTCGAAGATGAGCCGCGCGATCGTGCTCGAAGCCGTCTGGAAGGTGCCTGCGCTGCGCCTCGCCGCCGCCCGCGGCCGGCTCTGAGCAGAGACACGTCCCCAGAACGGACACTGCCTCCCGCGAGACAGGGCCAACCCTCGACCCCATGCCCCACCCTCCCTAGAAGGGGAGAGCGCCTCCACCACCCGCCCGTCGCCGACGGTACCCGCGAAAGGCGCGCGTGTCTGTGCCGAGAGTGGGTCGATTCGGTGCCGGCCGGCGCCGGCGCGCGGGCTCCGAGCGGCAAGGGCGGCGGGGGCGGCGCGCGCGGCGGGTGACCGCCGGCTCCGCCCGCACGTTGGCCGGCCGCGTGCGCAACCCGGTCAGGGCGCCGGCGCGTCCCCCAGCCAGATCGCCCAGGCGCGCTCGTAGTCGGCTTGCCGGCGGGCGCCGGCAAGCGCCACGCGCGGCTCGCCGCCTGCGAAGAGGATCGCGGTGGGCAGGGTGAGCACGTCGTAGCGCGAGGCCGTGGCGGGGTCGGCGTCGACGTCCAGCCGAACGAAGTCCACCCGCCCCGCGTGCGCTGCCGCCAGCCGCTCGAACACGGGCTCGACCACCTTGCAGGGCCCGCACCAGGGCGCCCAGAAGTCGACCACGACCGGCCGCGGCGCCGCGAGCACCTCGCGCTCGAACGTCTCGCCGGTCACCGGGCGCATGCGGCGAGCGTAACCCTCAGGCGAAGTGCTCCCAGCCGCGCAGCTGAACCTCGTCGCCGCGCCGGTCGACGAACACGACACCGTCGCCCCTCTCGCAGCGGCCGACGGCGGGGAAGCCGAGCGCGGCTGCGGACTCGGCTCCGACCGCCGCCAGCAGCTCGTAGTCCTCGCCGAAGCCGCACGCGAGCTCCCACACGCTCCGCCCGGCGCGGTCCGCGACCTCGCGCACACCCTCCGCCACCGGCACGCGCTCGAGCTCGATCACGACGTGCACGCCCGAGCGGCGCGCGAGGTGGCCGGCGTCGGTTGCGAGCCCGTCGGAGATGTCCAGCATCGCCGTCGCCACGGCGGCGAGCCGGCGCCCCTCGTCGAGGCGAAGCGGCGGACGCAGGTGCGCGGCGACGAGTGGCGACTCGACCCCGGTCCGCAGGCACTCGTAGCCCGCGCCGGAGCCGCCGAGCGGCCCAGTCACGACCAGCACGTCCCCGGGCTTCGCCCCCGCTCGCCCCGGCACGTGCGGCGAGCGGCCGAGCGCGGTCACGCTCAGCCAGACCGCCGGGGCCGCCGTCGTGTCGCCGCCGATGACCGGCACGCCGGTCGCGGCCATCCCCTCGTAGAGCTCGAGCACCCGTTCGACGGGCGTGTCGCCCGGCGCGCCGAGCGTGACCACGAGCCCAAGCGGCTCGGCCCCCGAGGCCGCGAGATCGCTGAGGTTGACGGCGGCCGCCTTCCAGCCGAGATCCTCCCACCCCGTCCAGGCGAAGCGGAAGTGCACGTCCTCGACGAGCGCGTCCTGGGTGACGACGAGGTCGGGCTCGACGAGCGCAGCGTCGTGCTCGATCGCCTGCGCAAGCCCTCGCCGCTCGAGCTCGGCGAGCAGCCCGAGCTCGCCGACGTCAGCGAGCCGCATCGACCGCCGCCAGCACCCGCTCGGCAGCAGCCGCGGCACGGATGACCGCCACTCCGGCCGCCCCCGCGGCGATGCACGCCCCGGCGTTGTTCTCGTCGACGCCACCGATCGCGACCACCGGCACGGTGACGGACGCGCACAGCTCCGCGAGCCCGTCAAGGCCGATCGGCGGGTCAGCGTCGGTCTTCGACGGCGTCGGCCACACGGGGCCCGCGCCGACGTACGCCGCGCCGCGCAACTCGGCGTCCCGCGCTTCGTCCACCGACGACGCAGAGAGGCCGACCAGCAGGCCCGCCGCGAGCGCGCGCTCCCCGCCGCTGTCGCCACGCCCGAGGTGCACACCGTCGGCGGCGAGCTCGAGCGCAGCATCGACGTCGTCGTTGACGACGAAGGTGACGCCGCGCTCGCGACAGAGGTCCCGGATCGCGCGGCCGCGCTCGACCACCTCGGACGTGGCAGCGCCCTTCAGTCGCAGCTGCACTACGGTGGCGCCGCCCTCGAGCGCCGCCCGTGCGACCGGCAGCTCCCCTACGAGCGCATGCAGCTTCACGGCAGCTCGGACGCCCGCGCCCTGCCGTCGATCGTGTCCGGATCGAGTGCTGCCAGCGCGTCGTAGAGGCCGACGTGGAAGCTGCCCGGCCCTCGCGCCTCGCGCGCAGCGTCCTCCCCCGCGACGCCGAAGGCGACGAGCGCCTCGGCCGCGGCCTCGAGCGGCGAGTCGGGCCGAACAGCGAGAAAGCAGCCGGTCATGGCCGTGGACATGCACCCGGTCCCGGTGACCGAGGCGAGCAGCTCGTGCCCGTTGGCGATCGCAACCACCCGCGCGCCGTCCGAGACGTGGTCGATCGGCCCGGTCACCGACGCGACGCAGCCGAGCGCCTGCGCAGCCGCTCGTGCGATCTCCGCCGCCGGCTCGGAGGCGCCGATCGACTCGACGCCGCGTATCTCCGCCTCGCGGCCGGCGAGCGTCGCGATCTCGGCCGCGTTCCCGCGCACGACCGCGAGCTCGATCCCGTCGGCGAGGCGGCGAGCGGTCTCGCGTGCGGAAGTCGGTCGCGCCGGCGCCGACCGGGTCGAGGACGACGGGCACGCCGGCACGGTTGGCGGCACGGCCGGCGAGCAGCATCGCCTCGACCCAGGGTGGCGAGAGCGTGCCGATGTTGAGCACCAGCGCCCCGGCCACGGACGCCATCTGCTCGACCTCCTCGCGGGCATGCGCCATCACCGGCAGCGCGCCGAGCGCGAGCGTCGCGTTCGCCGTCTCGTTCATGACGACGTAGTTGGTGATCTGATGGACGAGCGGGCGCGTCTCGCGCAGCCGCCGCAGGGAGTCGCCGGTCGCGAGCGTCATGCCGCTGCACCGACTCCGAGCACGTCGACCGGGCCCTCGCCCGCACCGAGGTCGGTCAGCCCGCGCTCGACCGCGGCCGACGCGAGCTCGGCGGCCCGCTGCGCGGCTTCGGGCAGCGCCAGCCCGCGCGCCAGGAAGCCCGTCAGCGCCGCCGAGTGCGTGCAGCCGGCGCCGTGCGTCGCCGGCACGTCGTGGCGCGCGACGGGCAGCTCGAGGTGCTCACGCCCGTCGAAGAGGTGGTCGACAGGCGGCTCGCCATGCCCGCCCGTGACGATGACGGCCCGCGCGCCCAGCCCGTGGATGCGCTCGGCGAGCTCCCGCCTGCTTGCAGCCCGGCCGGCCAGCGCCTCGGCCTCCGGCAGGTTGGGCGTCACCACCGTCGCCAGCGGGAAGAGCTGCTCGACGAGCACGCCGGCTGCGTCGTCCTGGAGCAGCCGCGCGCCCCGAGCTCGCCACCATGACGGGGTCGACGACGAGCGTCACGTCGCGTCCCTGCAGGAAGCCCGCCACCGTCTCGATCAGGCGCCGCGAGAAGAGCATCCCCGTCTTGGCCGCGTCGACGCCGAGGTCCGCGAACACGGCGTCGAGCTGGGCGACGACGAACTCCGGAGGGCATTCGTGGACGGCGGTGACCCCGGTCGTGTTCTGGGCAGTCAGCGCCACGATCGCGCTCATGCCGTGGCAGCCGGTGGCGGCGAACGCCTTCAGGTCGGCCTGGATGCCGGCGCCGCCGCCCGAGTCCGAGCCGGCGATGGTGAGTGCGCGTGCGGTCAATCGTCTCCCTTCGCGGGCATTACCCCGATCAGGTTCGCGGGTGTGATCTCAGCCCCGCCACGGCGGCGGAGCACCCCGGAAGCGCAATGGTACCGTCGCCGCGATGGGCGGAAGCGTCACCGCGGCAGCGTGGGACGACGTGCTGGCGACGTCCGAGGACGAGCTCGCCTACCTCGCCACCGAGCCGGCCCGTCCCGCGAACGTGGTCGGGCTCCCGCCGGCGCTGCACCCTCGCGTCGTCGCCGCGCTCGCGGCACGCGGGATCGACGGCCTCTACTCGCATCAGGCCGACGCCTGGCTGGCGGCTGCGCGGGGCGAGCACCTGATCGTCACGACGGGCACCGCGAGCGGCAAGACGCTCGCCTTCAACCTGCCGGTGCTGCACGCGCTGGCACACGAGCCGAAGACGCGGGCGCTCTACCTCTATCCGACCAAGGCGCTCGCCCAGGATCAGCTGCGCGGGCTCGCAGAGCTGGGCGTTCCGCGAGTCCGGCCGGCGATCTACGACGGCGACACGCCCGGAGAGGCCCGCTGGCAGGTCCGGCGCAGCGCCAACGTCATCCTCACCAACCCGGACATGCTCCACATCGGCGTCCTGCCCCACCACGATCGCTGGGGCGACGTGCTCTCGAACCTGCGCTTCGTCGTCGTCGACGAGGCGCACGTCTACCGCGGCGTCTTCGGCTCGCACGTCGGCAACGTGCTGCGCCGATTGCGGCGGCTGGCGCGCGTGTACGGCTCCGAGCCGCAGCTGCTGCTGGCGTCGGCGACGATCGCGAACCCCGGCGAGCTGGCGCGAGCGCTCACCGGTGTCGACGCGACGGTGATCGGCGACGACGGCGCGCCGCGGGCCGAGCGGACGATCGCGCTCTGGAACCCGCCGCTGACCGACGCCGAGCTCGGCCTGCGGGCGAGCGCGCTCGGCGAGGCGTCGCGGCTGCTCGCGGGGCTCGTCGAGCGCGGATTGCGGACGCTCTGCTTCGCCAAGAGCCGCGCTGCGGCAGAGCTCGTGCACCGGTTCGCGTCCGAGCGGCTCGACGGCGAGCTCGCGGCGCGGCTCTCGCCGTACCGGGCGGGCTACACGCCGGCCCAGCGGCGGGAGATCGAGCGCCGCCTGGTCGAGGGCGAGCTGCTCGGCGTCTCCGCCACCGACGCGCTCGAGCTCGGTATCGACGTCGGCCTGCTCGACGCGGTCATCTCGGTCGGCTTTCCCGGCACGGTGGCGAGCCTGCGCCAGCAGTGGGGACGCGCGGGCAGGCGGGGGCACGGGCTGGCGCTGATGGTCGCGAGCGAGGACGCCCTCGACCAGTACTTCATGCGCGAGCCGGAGACACTGCTGCGACGCCGGGTCGAAGCCGCGATCCTCGACCACGAGAACCACCGCGTCCTCGACGGCCACGTGCTGTCCGCGGCGTTCGAGGCGCCGCTCGACGAGGCCGACGCCGACGTGCTCGGCGAGCGTGCGCTGGAGCGGGCGGCGCTGCTCCCCGAGCTCGAGCACACGAAGGCCGGCTGGGTCTGGAACGGTCGCGACTACCCGGCCGCACGCGTCGGACTGCGCTCGGCCACGCCTGACCCGTTCACGATCGTGGACGCCGAGACGGGGGCGGTGCTCGGCGTCGCCGAGCGCGAGCGTGCCTACTCGACCGTCCACGAAGGAGCGATCTACCTCCACGCGGGCCAGTCCTACCGCGTGCTCGAGCTCGACCTGCAAGGGCGCACGGCCGTCGTCGAGCCCTTCCGCGGCGACTACTACACGCAGCCGAAGAAGGAGACGACGACCGCCATCGACGAGGAGCTGCGCGGCGGGCGCGTGCTCGGGCTCGACCTGCGCTTCGGACGGGTGACCGTCAGCGAGCAGGTGGTCGCGTTCCAGCGCAAGGCGGTCCGCGACGGCTCGACCATCGACCTGGAGCCGCTCGACCTGCCCGAGACGACCTTCAGCACCGAGGCGGTCTGGTTCCTGCCGGAGCCCGGGCAGCTGGAAGCGTCGCAGCAGATGCCGCGGCTCCTCGGCACCCTGCACGCCGCCGAGCACGCCCTGATTGCGCTGCTCCCACTCTGGGCGATGTGCGACCGCTGGGACATCGGCGGCCTCTCGACGAACGTCCACTTCCAGACCGGCCGCCCGACGGTGTTCGTGTACGACGGCCATCCGGGCGGCGTGGGCATCACCGAGCGCGGCTACGACATCTTCGCCGGCTGGATCGCGGACACGGCGCGCCTGCTCGCCGGCTGCCCGTGCGAAGGCGGGTGCCCGTCCTGCGTCCAGTCGCCGAAGTGCGGCAACCTGAACGAGCCGCTCGACAAGGCGGGCGCGCTGGCGCTGCTCGAGGCGATGCTGGCCGACGCGGGCTGACGCCGCTGCGACGTCCCCCGGTCGCGATCCCGGTTCAGACCCGCCCCACGGGACAGGTCTCCCTCACCTACGGCAGCCCCCCTGGGGGTGCGCGACGCCCCCTACCGGCACGCTAGCCGGGCCGGGCGCACGGGTCTGTACCGGCTCTGTCACGGATGTGAGACGCCGGCCCGCTCCCGCGCCACCTCTTCCGGAGCACAGGCCGCGCTCGTGCGGGGCACGCCGCTGGCGACCGGCACAGGCGACCTAGGGGCGAGCCGCCGCAGCGAGCGCCAGCTCGACCGCGGCCGCGGGCGTCGGCGCCCGCTCGACGTCCTCGATCTCCCACCCCGGCTCGAGCACTACGACCCGCCGGCCCAGGCGCTTCGCGAAGCCGATCTCCGCCAGCGTGCCCCAGGAGCCGCCGACGGCGATCACGGCGTCACCCGACGCCACGACGGCGAGGTTCCGAGCGTGCCCGATCCCGGTGACGACGACGTGGTCGAGCCAGCGGTTGCCCTCCCGCCGCGACTCGCCAGGGAGGATGCCGATCGTGGTGCCGCCGGCCGACTTGGCGCCGCGGGCGGCGGCCGCCATCACCTCGCCCAGCCCGCCGGTCACGACGACGGCGCCGTGCTCGGCGAGCCGCCGCCCCACCTCCTCGGCGCGAGCCTCATGCTCCTCGCCGCTGCCGATCACCGCCACCTGCACGCTCGCCACCGCCCGCGATGCTAGGCAGGCCGGGCCCGGCATGACGCACTCGGCGACAGTCTCAGCGCCGAAGGCCCGATGTGGATCGACCAGCGGCACTGGGCTGCTCCGCGTCTACACCGAAAGGTCAAGGACGGCGGCGGCCCGCCGATACATGTTTCGTGGCGCACAAACAGCCAGCCGCTGCGCCGATGGTCGTCCTGGGTGCCTTCGCAGCCGCGGCGTTCCCGATTGCGCTGCTCCTGACCACCGGCGAGCACATGGTCATGTACCCGTCGATGGCCCACTTCGCCGGCGTCGGGCTGGCAGCACTCCTTGCAACAGTCGCCGCCGTCGCGCTCACGCTCGTGGGGGCTCGACGCAGCGACGGCAGAACCGTCCTGCTCGGCACCGGGTTCTCGGTGATGGCGGCCCTGCTCGCCGTGCACGGCGTCACGACCCCGGGGATCTTCGTCGAGATGAACGGCGTCGTGGCGTTCTCGGGCGCGGCCACGCTGCCCATCGGGGGAGCAATCCTGGCGCTCGCTGCCCTGCCGCAGCTGAGCCGCCCGCGGTCGGTCGCAGCGCTCGTCTGGCTGGAGCTCACGCTCGTGGCCGCCATCGTCGCGCTCGGGGCGCTCGGAATCCTGGCACCGGGCCTGCTGCCGGCCGTGCCCGAGCCGCGCAGCCCGGCCGCATACGTGGCGCTCGCTGCCGGCCTGGCGTTCTTCGCGGTGGTCGGCTGGCGCGCCCTCCGCACGCTCAGGCTGACACGCCGGCCGGCAGACCTGTCCGTCGTGATCGGCATCGTCTGGCTCGGCGCCGCCGTCGTCCCGGCTCTGACACTCGGCCCCTGGTCGTTCGGTTGGTGGCTCGGGCACGGCTTCGAGCTCGCCGGTCTCGTGCTGGTCGGCGCGCCGGTGGCCCTCGACCTCTTCCGCGACGCGCCCTCGCGCACGCTCACCGGCGACCTTCGGGCGAGCGAGCTCGTCGCCGCCGAGGAGGCCTACCTCGGCACCCAGGTACGCGCCCTCACGCGCCTCCTCGCCGAGCGCGACACGACCACCGCCGAGCACACGCGCCGGGTCGCGCTGCGCGCAGTGCAGGTCGGCGAGCGGCTCGGTCTCTCGCCGGAGCGCCTGCGCATCCTGGCAGCCGGAGGGCTGCTGCACGACATGGGCAAGCTCTCCGTGCCCGACGCGATCCTCAACAAGCCGGCGGCCCTCACGGACGAGGAGTTCGCCGTCATTCAGGAGCATCCCCGGCGCGGCCACGACCTGCTCGTCGAGCTGGGCTTCCCGGCACCGGTGCGCCGGCTCGTCCTCGACCACCACGAGCGCCTCGACGGCTCCGGCTACCCGCGTGGGCTCGGCGCCGGCGCGCTCCGGCTGGAGACCAACATCCTCGCCGCCTGCGACGTCTACGACGCGCTCGTCTCCCACCGCGTCTACCGCAAGCCCTGGACGCACGAGCGAGCCATCGACCTGCTGCGCCACGAGGAGCCGCATCGCTTCGACCAACGTGTCGTCAGCACGCTCGCAGAGGTCGTGGAGCAGGAGCGCTCAGCCACCGAGCCCCGCCTCGCCGCCGTCGAGACACCCGCTCTCGTGCTCACGGCGCAGACCAGCGCCGACGGGCCTAGCGCGGCCCGGTAGGCGCGAAGCGCGCGGCGACACCGCGGGCCTCGAACCACCCGACCATCTTCAGCTGCGGCGGCTTCTCCATGCCGTAGTGCATCGCGTCGATGAGCGCGACGTCGTGCGCCTCGGCGAGCTCGCGGAACCGCCGCACCTCCTCCTGGACGAAGGGCAGCCGGCAGTTGGTGGCAGCGTTGCCGGTCACATACGTCTGGCAGCCGCGCTCGAGCGACGCCTCGAGGATGTCCACGGAGGCACCACCGCCGGCGACCACCGCCACGCGTCCGGCCTGCGGCCGCGGCCGGGTCAGCACGTGCACCTTGATCTCCGGCCCGAGGTACGAGCGGAACGCCTCGGCGAGCGCCTCGAGCGTCAGCCGCGAGTCGCCGATCACCGCCGCGCCCTCCGGAAGGGCGGCCGAGATCTGGAAGTAGTCCTCGAGATGCTCGAGCCCGACGCCCCGCGCGCAGAGCAGTGAGGGTGCGATCTCCGGATGCTGGTCGATGGGCGCGTGCGCGTTGTAGAAGCTGATGCCCCGCTCGCGCATACGCTCGAAGGTCTCGCGCGCGAGCGGCTCGAAGCCCGGCTCGTCGGCGAAGTCGAGTGGATGCTCCGAGAAGAGCAGCGTGCCCGGCTCGAGCTCGCGCACCACTCCGTCGCCCGGGAAGACACAGGTCACCGCACCCGTCACCTCCGCGGCGCCGCGCACCATCAGGCCGTTCCAGCGTCCCTCCCAGCCTGGCTCGGCGTACTCACGCCAGTAGGGCTCCGGGTAGACATCCGCGACGGTGCCCGACCAGTCGTCGTCGTCCACCGCGGGAACGCGCAGATACGCGTCCAGCTCGGCCACCAGCGCATCGAGCTGCACGGGCCGATTCTGCCTGGTTGGCGCCCCTAGCGCTCCAGCGAGCGCAGAGCCGGCTCGAGGCGCTGCGTCGTCGTCAGCACCCCCTCGTAGAGGTCGCCGTGACGCTCGATGCGGGCGAGGACGGCGGCCATCGTGAACGCCTCCGGGTCGAGCGAGGCATCGACCTCGTCCCAGCGCAGCGGCGTCGAGACGGGCGCGCCCGCCCGCGGCCGCACGGAGTACACACTCGCGATCGTCTTGCCCTCGCCGTTCTGGTTCGCGTCGACGAGCACGCCGCGGCGCTTGGCCTTCGTCCACTCGGTCGTGACCAGCCCCCGGTGCGTCGCCGCAAGCGCCCGCGCGACCACCTCCGCGAAACGCCGGGTGTCCTCGAACGTGTACCGCCGCTCGACCGGCACGAGCACGTGCATGCCCTTGGAGCCGCTCGTCTTGGGGAAGCACGCGAGCCCGAGCGCGTCCATCACCTGCTTGACGAGCAACGCCACCTCCACGGTCTCGGCGAAGCCGACGTCGGACGACGGGTCGAGGTCGAACAGGACGAAGTCCGGCCGGTCCGGCCTGTCGATGCGCGAGTACCACGCGTTGAGGTCGATGCAGCCCATGTTCACCATCCAGAGCAGCGAGAGCTCGTCGTTCACGAGCGGCGCCTGGATCTGGCGCGTCCGGCGCGGCCGCTCGCGGGAGGTGGCCGACACCGGCACCCGCTTGATCCACTCGGGCATCCCCCGCGGAGCGTCCTTCTGGAAGAAGAAGTCGCCCTGCCAGCCGTCGGGGTAGCGCTTGAGCGTGAACGGCCGGTCGCGCAGGTGCGGGACGACGGTCGGGGCGACCGCTCGATAGTAGGCGAGCAGGTCGCCCTTGGTGATCCCCTCCTCCGGCCAGAACGGCTTGTCGAGGTTCGAGAGCTTGAGCAGGCGCTTGCCGCTGCGCAGCTCGTCCTCGATCGGCAGCTCCTGGCGCACGTCGGCGGGCTGCTTGTCCTCGCGCAGGCCCACGTAGGCCGGCTGGCGCAGGTGGTCGTCGTGCGTCCACTCCGTGAAGGCGACCTCGCAGACGAGCTTCGGCTCCACCCAGACGACGTCGCCCTTCCGAACCCGGGGCATCTTCGGGGCAACCGCGAAGGGCGGTTCGGGCCGCTCGAGCGGCCTCAGGAGCTCGAGCAGGCGGCGGATCTCGGCGTCACCGAAGCCGGTGCCGACATTGCCCGCGTAGTGGAGGTCACGGCCGCGGTAGACGCCGAGCACGAGCGAGCCGAATCCGGAGGAGCGCCGGCCCTGGCCCTTCGTGTAGCCGCAGATGACGAACTCCTGGCGGCCGCCGATCTTGATCTTGAGCCAGTCGCGTGTTCGCCTGCCGACCGCGTAGCGCGACTCGGCCCGCTTGGCGACGATGCCTTCCAGCCCTTGCTCCTCGGCTGCCTGCCGCAACGCGTGCCCGTCCTCGAAGGCCTCCGAGAGCCGCACCGTGCGGCTCCGCCGGTCGAGCAGCTCCTCCAGCCGCTCCCGCCGCTCCGTCAGCGACAGGTCGACGAGCGGCTCGCCCTCGACCTCGAGCACGTCGTAGACGTAGAAGACGATCGGCGTCCCGGCCTTGCCCTGCTGCATGGCCGAGAAGCTGGCGCGGCCGCGTTCGTCGAGCGCGCACACCTCGCCGTCGAGCACGCAATCGGGCGTGCGCAGCGCCCGCGGCAGCGCGCTCGCGACACCGCTGAACCGCTCCGTCAGGTCGTTGCCGCGCCGGCTGGAGAGCGTTGCCCCCTCGCCGGGGACGAGCCGGGCCAGCGCGCGGTAGCCGTCCCACTTGACCTCGTACAGCCAGCCGTCGCCCCTGGGCACGTCGGCGGCGAGCGTGGCGAGCATCGGCTCGTAGCGCTGCCTGCGCTCGGCGGCGGGGGTGCCCGTCTCACGCTTGCGGATCAGCAGCCAGTTCCTCTCCTGGCCGTCGAGGCGGGCGGGCACCAGCGTCCAGAGCCCCTGCAGCCGCCCGCCGTCGAGCCGGACGGTCAGGCCGCCGTCGGGCTTCTCCTCGACGAGCTCGTAGGTGCCTCGGTCCCAGATCTCGACCGTGCCCGCGCCGTACTGGCCCTTGGGGATCTCGCCCTCGAAGGTGGCGTAGTCGAGCGGGTGATCCTCGACGTGGACGGCGAGCGCCTTCGCGCCCGGATCGACGGGGATGCCCTTCGGCACCGCCCAGCTCGCAAGCACGCCGTCCCGCTCGAGCCGGAAGTCGTAGTGGAGCCGGCGGGCGTCGTGCCGCTGGACGACGAAGATGGGCTGCTTGCGGCGGCGGCGGCCACTCTTGGCAAACGGCTCCGGCGTGGCGCCGGGATCGCGCTTGCCGCGGTACTCGCGAAGGCTCACTCCGGAGTTCTAGCCGTCCGAGAGGCCCGAAAACGGCTCCGACCGCCTCCCCCGTCTGGTCAGGCCGCTCCTGTCTAGTTGGACAGATTCTCGACGCGAACCGGGTGATTTCTTCCCCTCCCGTCGCCCGCTCCAGGGGATAACACTGTGGACGGTGTGGAAAACCCGCGCTAGCGGGCGGTTCCAGCGGCGGCGGCCGCCTGCGCCTCAGTGAACACCCCGAGCCGGCGAAAGCGGTCGCGGCGGGTGCGGCGAAGCTCGTCGGGCGAGAGCTCTTCGACCTCGGCCAGGGCGCTCCAGAGCGAGTCGCCGAGCAGGTGCGCCGCAGCGTCGTGGTTCGTGTGCGCGCCGCCCTGGGGCTCGGGCACGATCGCGTCGATCACGCCGAGCTCGAGGCAGTTGGCGGCGTCCGGGCGCAGCGCGGCGGCCGCCTTGCGCGCCTCGCCCGCGTCACGCCAGAGAATCGCGGCGCAGCCTTCGGGGGAGATCACCGAGTAGAGCGCGTGCTGCTGCATCAGCACCCGGTCTGCGAGCGCCAGCGCGATCGCGCCGCCGGAGCCGCCCTCGCCGATGATGCAGCTGACGACCGGGACGGAGAGCCGCGCGAGAGCCGCCTGGGAGGACGCGATCGCACCACCCTGACCGTGCTGCTCCGCCGCGACGCCGGGATACGCGCCCGGGGTGTCGACGAAGGTGAGGAGCGGAAACCCGTGCCGGTCGGCGAGCGTCATCGCCCGCATGGCCTTGCGGTAGCCCTCCGGGTAGGCCATGCCGAAGTTGCGGCGGGTCCGCTCGGCGATGTCGCGGCCCTTCTGCTGTCCGAGCACAACCACCGTGCGGCCCCGGAAGCGCCCCAGCCCGGCGACGACCGCCTGGTCGTCCGCACGCGCCCGGTCACCGTGGATCTCGATGAACTCCTCGATCAGCCGGTCGACGTAGTCGAGCGTGTACGGGCGCTGCTCGTGGCGGGCCAGCTCGACCGACCGCCAGATGTCCTCCTCGGCGACGGGGGCGGCGATCCGTTCCAGCTGACGCTGCAGCCGCGCCAGCTCGCCCGACAGCCGCGCGCCGCGCAGGAGCGGCAACGAGCGCAGCTTGCTCAGCCGCGCGCGGAGGCGGATCTCGTCCTCAGCCGCCATTCGCGAACAGTCCCAGCGCGCGGGTGAGATACGGGCGCAGCTCGGCCCTCGGCACGATCGCGTCGAGGTGTCCGAAGCGGTAGTTGGACTCGGCGAGACCGAAGTCGTCGGGCAGCTTCTCGCGCGTCGTCTGCTGCACGACTCGCGGCCCGGTGAACGCGAGCAGCGCGCCGGGCTCGGCCACCGTGAGGTCGCCGAGGGTCGCGAAGCTCGCCAGCACGCCCGCCGTGGTCGGATGGGCCATCACCGTCAGCATGGCGCCGCCGGCGTCGTGGAGGTCGGCGACGGCGCAGACCGTCTTCGGCAGCTGCATCAGTGAGAGGATCCCCTCCTGCATGCGGGCGCCGCCCGACGCCGTGACGGTGACGAGCGTCGCGCCTCGGCCGGCCGCGCTCTCGCAGGCCCGCGCGAACTTCTCGCCCACGACGCTTCCCATCGAGCCGCCCATGAACGCGAAGTCCATGACTGCAAGCTGGCAGTCGTGTCCGTCGATCGCAGCCCGCCCGACGACCATCGCGTCACCCAGCCCCGTGGCGAGCTCGGCCTCGGCGAGCCGCTCGGTGTAGGGGCGGAGGTCGAAGAAGTTGAGCGGGTCCTCCGAACGGAGCTCGGCCGCCTCCTCGACGAAGCTGCCCGCGTCGGTCAACTGCTCGATCCGGCTGCGGGCGCGGACGGGGAAGTGGTGCCCGCACTGGGGACAGACGTTGAGGTGCTCTTGCAGCTCGTCGTCGCGGTAGTGCGAGCCGCATGACGGGCACGTGTTCGGGTGCTTCTTGCCGTCGCGCTCGGGCTCCGGGGCGTGCCGGTGCTCGATCGAGACGTCGATGCGGTCCGCCACGGGTGTCGATTCTACGCGCGCCACCGTCGCGTCCTACGACCACAACTCCGCGCACAGGCGCTCGAGCGGGGCGACGTTGGCCGGATCGGGAAGCGCCGCGGTGACACCCGCTCCCGCGACAGGGGCGAGGGAAGCGGCACGGCGCAGGATCGCGGCCACCTCGTGCTCCCGCAACCCGCCCGGCTCGGGCATGAACGAGCGCACATCGGCTGGGTCGAGGACGTCGCAGTCGAGCGCGACGTACAGGGCGTCGGCTCCGAGCAGTGCCCGCTCGAGAGCGCCGGCCCCCGTGTGCAGACCGCTGCGCTCGATGAACGCCTGCTCGGGCGGGTCGAGACTGCGCGCGCCGACGAGCGCCACGTCGTCCGCGCGCACGACCTCGGCGTCGATCAGCCGGCGCAGCGGCGTCGCCCAGAGGTTGCCGCTCGGAGAGCTCTCGACCGTGTTCACATCACCGTGGGCGTCGAGCCAGAGAACGGCTAACCGGCCACGGCGAGCGGCGAGCGCCTCGGCGGCGCCCAGGTGCGCGCAGCAGCAACCGCCAAGCACGAGCGGGCGCTCCGGCAGCTCGGCGGCGACGGCCAGCGACTGCTCGCCGAGCGACTCCTCGTCGACGACCGCGGCCTCCGGGTAGGCGAGCGGCAGGCCGGCGGCGTCGGCCATCGCCTCGCCGCCGTCCCCCAGGCGCGGGGAACGCGAACGAGCCCGGCGTGGAAGACCCGTCCGCACGAGTGGCACTCGTAGTCGAGCCCGACCGCGACCGCGGTCAGCGTCCGGCAGTGCGGGCACCTGGCGCGCAGGCGGCTCACGGCACGGTCGGAAGCTGGGAAACGGGCTTCTCCCAGACGTCGAACTGACGGACGACGCGCATGCCCACCTGTTCGTAGAGGCGCAGCGCGCCCGTGGTGCTGTCGGTGTCCACCCCAAGCCCTGCCCGCTTGAGCCCGCGCCGGTGGAACTCGCCGAAGGAGTGGAGGAGCAGGGCGCGCGCGAGGCCCTGACGGCGCCAGGGCCGGCGGACGCCGAGGACGTTGACCCAGCCGAGCCCGGTGTCACCGCCCTGCTGCGGATTGCAGAGCGACACGCCGGCGATCTCGTCGCCGGCCCAGGCCAGGAACCAGAGACTCGGGTCGAAGTGGATCGAGGTCATGTAGTGGCTCCAGTCCGCGAACGAGGTGCGCACGCTGACCCAGTTGTCCGCGAAGACCTCCTCGTCGGTTTGGTGGACGAGCTCGAGGTCGCGCTCGACGTCGACCGTGCGTACCTCGAAGCCGTCGGGCCAGACGGGGGCCGGCGGCGGCGCGTCGAGGTCGATGACCATCCTGAAGAAGTGGCGCGCAATGCGGTAGCCGTGCCGCTCGAACAGCTCGTGTGCCGCCAGGTCGAGGCTCGCGCACCCCGCATGGATCAGCGACCGGTCGGTCCCGAGCTCCCGGGCCCTTCGCTCCAGTGGCACGAGCAGCCGGTCGCCGAGCTCGGCGCTACCGCGCTCGGGGTGCAAGTACATGCGCAGCCACAGGACGGCATGGTCCTCGGCTGGATCGATGATGGCGGCCGCTCCGTCCAGCCCGCCGTCCCCGTTCTCGGCCACCAGGACGTCGCGCTCGGGGTCCATCGACGCTGCCGTGAACCAGATGTCGACGTGGGCCTCGTCGGTGTGATCCTCGCCGTGAAGCGACTGCCCCAGCTCGTTGACGAGCGCTGTGATGGCGCCGACCTCGTCCCGCCCCGGTGCCCGGAGCGTCAGCGTCATGCCGGCGCGTCCTTCTCGTAGAAGACCGTCTCGTGGTAGACGCGCATGCCGGCGCGCTCGTAGAGCCTCGTCGCCCCTGTGGGGCTCTCCGCGTCGACGCCCAGCCCGGCGCGTGTCAGGCCGCGCGCGTGGAAGACGCGGAATGCGTGCTTGAGGAGCGCCTCTCCGAGCCCGCGGCGCCTCCACGGGCGGCGCACGCCGAGGATGTCGACCCAGCCCGTGTCCGGACGATTGTCGCTCCGCGCGCATTTGGCGAGAGCCGCGAGCTCTCCGTCGGCCTCCGCCAGATGCCAGAGCGCGGGGTCGAAGCGCTCCTCGGCGAAGGACCAGTGGGCCCATTCCTCGTAGGTGTCCTGCAGCGGCGCCCAGGTGTCCAGCCAGATCTCGCGCTCGGCCTCATAGACGACGGAGGCGTCGCCCTCGCGGAACGTCCGCACGCTGATCCCGTCGGGCCAGACGGGCTCGGGGAGATCGCCGTCGAGGTCGACCTCCATCGAGAACGAGTGGCGCCGCACCGTAAAGCCGGCGCGCTCGACGCAGGCACGGAGCGACGCGTCCTTCGCCGGCGCCCAGACCCGGATGCGACCGCCCCGGGCGCGCGACTCGATCCAGGCAAGCAGCTCGGGCGCGACGGTGGCGGCGTCCGCCCCAGGGGCGAGCTCCACGTCGCACCACCACTCCTCGCCGATGTGGTCGACGTCTGCGTAGCCCACGAGCTCGCCGGAGCGTTCGAGCAGCCTGATGTCATTCGCGCGGTCGAGTGTCGGCATCGTCAGCCAGGTGCGCAGCTCGCCCTCGCTCGCCGGCTCGCCGCGCCAGTGCCGGCTCGCGGCGTCGAGCAGTCCGAAGACCGCGTCGAAGTCGGCGTCGGTGTAGGGGCGCAGGCTCACGCCGGCACCAGCTCGTCGAGCGTGTCGGCGAGGCGTGCCAGGTCCGGCAGCTCGCGGTCCGGCGTCGGCTCCGGACGCTCCGCCAACCGATTGATCCACACGCTGCGCACACCCAGCTCGCGGGACGGCGCGATGTCGTGGAAGAGGCTGGCGGCGACGTGCAGATGCCCATCGGGATCCGCGCTCGTCCGGCGGAAGAACTCCTGCCAGTGCCGGTGGGCGGGCTTGTACGACCCGATCTCCGAGGCGACGACCGTCTCGTCGAAGGGGACGCCGATGGCACGCTTGGAGGCCTCGATCAGGTCGGGGTCGGTGTTGGAGAGGATCGCGAGCCGCCAGCCGCGGCGGCGGGCCTCGGCAAGGGCCGCGGGCGCCTCGGGGAAGACGGGCCAGCCGGGCAGCGACGCCCCGAGTGCGTCCTCCTCGCCTGCAGCGACGACGCCGAGCGCGGCAAGGGCCCGCGCCATCACCTCCCGGTACGTCGCGTCGGGACGGTCCGCCTGGATCCGCGGCTCGAGCTCCTGATAGCGGGCGAGGAGGGCACCCGCCTGATCCTCGCCGAAGAGCCGGGCGAGCTCGCGGCTGATCCCGGCCTCCCAGTCGACGAGCGTCCCGTAGCAGTCGAATGTCGCCCAGCGCTCCATGGCGCGTGAGGGTAGCGGCGCCGCTAGCTCCGCGACCCTCGAAGGGCGCGCTCCGCCGCGACTCGATCTCGTCACAGGCTCGCGACCCCCGCGTCACACACCCGTGCGCCCCACGGCGATACGCTCGCAGCGGGGAGGAGGAGCGGTGGCCCCCCGCGCGCGCCCCGCGGACATGGCCGTTCGGGACATGTCCTGCGTCAGCCCGCGGCCGCTGGCGGCGTCGCGGGATCGGCACAGCCGGCACGCCCGACCGTGACGGTGTCGAGGCGGAGGCCGAAGAGCGTGTAGAGGTCGACGGTGACCTCGAAGCTGCGTAGCGCGGGCTCGATCGACCCACCTGCGGGAGCGGCGCGCACCGTGCTGACCCGCGTCGCCAGAACGAGACCGCGGCCGATCGGATTGTCGATGCACGCCGATGAGCGAGCGAGCCGGAGTGCCGCCCGCGCGGCAGCCTCGCGCCTCGGCGACAGCCCGTTGAGGCCGTCGTCCACGAGCACGTTCGGTAACCCAAGCGCAACCAGCGGCAGGACGACGATCAGGACGACGAGGGCAGCGCTCACAATCAGCCAGGCTCGGCCCGACGAACGAGCCGTTTCGACTTCGTCCGGATGCGCCACGCCTGCAGCGTACGACCGCACCGGCAAAGCCCGCCGCGGGTCGCGACGGAACCGCCCCTCATCGACGGGGGCCGGCTGGGCTGGCCGCAGTCACGGCGCGACTTCGGCACGTCTGACCCACGAGGGGCCCACGGGGGGACCGGGTTTCCCGCGTGCGAGCGAGCTCTACGCCGCGTCAGCGACGTAGCGAGCGAAGACGACGCAGGCGTTGTGGCCGCCGAACCCGAACGAGTTGTTGACCGCCACCCTGACGTCGGCCTCACGCGCCTGGTTGGGCACGTAGTCGAGATCGCACTCGGGATCGGGGTTCTCGTAGTTGATCGTCGGGGGCAGCAGGCCGTTTCTGACGGCGAGGATCGAGAAGATGGCCTCGACGGCGCCGGCGGCGCCCAGGCAGTGGCCGGTTGCGCCCTTCGTCGAGGAGATCGGCGTCGCGCGGGCGTTCTCCTCGCCGAGCGCAAGCTTGATCACACGCGTCTCGGCCGAGTCGCCCAGCGGGGTGGACGTGCCGTGCGCGTTGATGTAGTCGATCTCGTCCACGGCAACTCCTGCATCCCCGAGCGCCATCGTCAGCGCCCGGGCCGGGTTGGCACCCGTCGGGTCGGGCTCGGTGACGTGGGCCGCGTCTGACGAGAGCCCGTAGCCAAGCACCTCGGCGTAGATCGTGGCGCCGCGCGCCTCTGCGCGCTCCAGTTCCTCGAGGACGATCAGCGCGCCGGCCTCGCCCATGACGAACCCGTCGCGGCCGGCGTCGAACGGGCGGCTCGCCTCCTCGGGCGCGTCGACCCGGCGCGAGAGCGCGCGCATGGCGCCGAAGCCGGCGATGCCGACGCGAGTGATGCCCGCCTCCGTCCCGCCGCAGAACATGACGTCCGCCCGGCCGAGCCGGATCGCGTCCATGCCGTCGCCGATGGCCATGTTGGAGGCTGCGCAGGCGGTGCACTGGGACGAGAGCGGGCCGCGCGTGCCGAGCTCCATCGAGACCCAGGCGGCGCCCATGTTGGGGATGATCTGGGGAATCGAGAACGGGTTGACACGGTCGGGACCCCGCTCGATGAGCATGTCGTAGCAGTCCTGGAAGGCCTTGAGGCCGCCGATGCCGGTCGCCACCGAGGCGCCCATGCGGTTCGGGTCGGAGCTGACGTCGATGCCGGAGTCGGCCTCTGCCTGGCGCGCGGCGGCGACGATCATCTGGGCGAAGCGGTCCATGCGGCGGGCCTGCTTGCGTTCGATCCAGTTCGCCGGGTCGAAATCCTTGAGCTCGCAGGCGAAGTCGACCGGGTACTCGCTGGCGTCGAACGCGGTGATCCGGTTCGCGCCGCTCTCCCCCGCGATCAGGTTCTGCCACGTCGTGTCGATGTCGTTGCCGAGCGGCGTGACGGCACCGATGCCGGTCACGACCACCCGCCGTCTGCCGTTGGCGCTCACATGCTCTCCTCGGTCGCGGGCAAGCGTACCGCCCAGGCCCTGCCCAGGATCCTGAGGGAGGGGGCGAGGGGAACCGGCGGTTCCCCAGACGCGGCCATCGGAGACGACGCAGAGCCCGCGGCCGAAGCCGGGCTCTGCCCGGCGGGAGGCTCACCGCGGAGAGGCAGCAAGTGACGGAGCGCGCGAGGCGCCGGCTCCGCCGACCGTCCGAACATCACCCCGGCCCGCAAGGAGGGGGCTCGCGGGGGAACCAGGGGTTCCCCCGCGCTCCGCTACATGCCGAGTCCGCCGTCGACGAGCAGCACCTCGCCGGTGACGAATGCTGCCTCGTCGGAGACGAGGAACCGCACCGCCCCCGCGACGTCGGCGGGGTCGCCGAAGCGGCCCAGCGGCGTGTTCGCGAGCATCACGTTCTTGAGCTCCTCGGGGATGACCTCGGTGAGCCGCGTGCTGATGTAGCCGGGGGCGACGACGTTGGCACGCACGCCGCGGCCGCCGAGCTCGCGGGCGAGTGCCTTGGTGAAGCCGATGATCCCAGCCTTCGCCGCCGAGTAGTTCGTCTGTCCGGGGTTGCCGTGCAGGCCGACGATGCTGGACACGTTGACGATCGCGCCCGAGCGCCTGCGCATCATCGGCCGCGCGACTGCGCGGCACGTGTGGAAGACGCCGCCGAGATTGGTGTCGATGACGGCCTGCCAGTCCTCGTCCGTCATCCGGGCGAGCAGCCCGTCGCGGGTGAGCCCGGCGTTGTTGACGAGGATGTCGATGTCGCCGGCCTCCTGGACGAGCCGGCGAGCCTCGTCCGGATCGGAGACGTCGGCCTGGATCGCCCTACCGCCGAGCTGCGACGCGACCCCTTCCGCCTCCTCCGCCCCGGAGCGATAGCCGACGACGACGGTGGCGCCGGCGCGAGCGAGCTCCTCTGCGATCGCCCGGCCGATCCCACGCGAGCCGCCGGTGACGAGGGCCGTCCGGCCCTCCAGGGAGCAGAAGCTCACGTCCGCAGCAGGTTCTCGTCGAGCTGCGCCAGCCCGGCGAGGCTATTGACCGAGATCGTCTTGACGCTGCGGTCGATGCGCTTGACGAGCCCGGAGAGCACGTTGCCCGGGCCGACCTCCACGAACGTCCTGACGCCTTCGCCCATCAGCTTGTGCGTCGCCTGCGTGAACTTGACGGGCGCCGTCAGCTGGTCGACGAGGAGCGTGCCGAGCCGCTGCGCGGGCTCGATCGTCGCCGTCACGGTGGACATGAACGGCGCGGTCGTCTCGCGGAAGTGGACTCGCTCGATCGCCGGCTTGAGGCGCTTGGCCGCACTGGCGACCAGCGGGCTGTGGAACGCACCGGAGACCTTCAGCTTGATGGCTCGTCGGGCGCCGAGGCTCTCGGCCTCGGCGCTCAGCTCCTCGACGGCGCCGTCCTCGCCGGAGACCACGACCTGGCCGGGGCAGTTGTAGTTGGCAGGCCACACGCCCAGGATCTTGCGGCAGAGGTTCTCGACGACCTCGTCGGCGAGACCGAGCACCGCGGCCATCGAGCCTGGCCGCTCGCGGGCCGCCTCCGCCATCGCGAGGCCACGCTCGCGCACGAGCGCAATCGCCTCCTCGACGCTCATCGCATCGGCCGCGGCGAGCGCCGCGAACTCGCCGACCGAGTGGCCGACGACGTAGTCCGGCTCGTGCCCGGCCTCGCGGATCGCTGCCAGCACGGCGAGGCTCGTGGCGACGAGCGCCGGCTGCTGCAGCTCGGTCTCCGTCAGCCTCTCGATCGGCGACTCGAAGCACAGCTCACGGAGATCGAGGCCGGCGGCCTCGCTTGCCCGGTCGAACACCGCCATCGCAGCCGGGTAGGCCTCGGCGATCTCGCGGCCCATGCCGACCTCCACCGATCCCTGCCCTGGAAAGCAGAACGCAACCTTGCCCACCGACCCTCCTATTCCGCCCGGACGCCGTCCGGAGCCGCAGTCCACTCGATCAGCGCCGACCCCCAGGTGAGGCCGGCCCCCATGCCCGTCATCAAGACCAGCTCTCCCGGCCTGAGCCGTCCGTCGGCCGACGCGTCGGCGAGCGCGAGCGGGATCGAGCCCGAGGACGTGTTCCCGTAGCGGTCGACGTTGATCACGACGCGATTCTGCGCGATCCCGAGCTTCTTCGCCGCGTGGTCGATGATGCGGACGTTCGCCTGGTGCGGCACGTAGACGTCCACGTCCTCCACTGCCACCTCGCACTCGTCAAGGAGCTCCTCCGCAGACGACACGAGCACCCGGGTGGCGAACTTGAAGACCTCGCGCCCGTTCATGCGCACGAGGTGATCGCCGGCCGCGACCGAGTCGGCTGTCGCCGGCGTCCGGGAGCCGCCCCCCTGCATGAACAGGTGCACGCCGCCGCCGCCGTCTGCGCCGAGCTCGAAGCCGAGGAACCCGCCCTCCTGGACGCGCTCGAGCACGACCGCGCCGGCGCCGTCACCGAACAGCACGCAGGTCGTGCGGTCGGTCCAGTCGACGATCTTCGAGAGCACGTCGCCGCCGACGACGAGGGCGCGATGCGCGAGGCCGCCGGCGAGCATCCCGTAGGCCTGCGCCAGCGCGTACATGAAGCCGGTGCAGCCCGCGGAGAGGTCGTAGGCGCCGGCCTCGGGCGCGCCGAGCTGGTCGGCGAGGAGCGCGGCCGTCGAGGGAAAGAACATGTCGGGGGTGACGGTCGCGACGATGATCAGGTCGAGATCCGCAGGCTCGACACCCGCGTGCGCGAGCGCCTTCCGGCTCGCCGGCAGGCAGAGGTCGGAGAGCGCCTCCTCCGGCGCAGCGACGCGGCGCTCCCGGATCCCCGTGCGCTCGCGGATCCACTCGTCCGAGGTGTCCACCAGCCGTGAGATGTCGTCGTTCGTGACCACGCGCTCGGGCACGTGGCAGCCGAGGCCGGTGATGGAGATGCGGCCGTTGGCAGACGCGGTGCCGATCATCGCTCGACCGCGAAGGTGAGCGTGCCGCGGGCTGCGAGCTTGCCGCCGACCTTGGCCGTCGCCCGGCCCCGACCGATCGGGCCGCGCATCCGCTCCAGCTCGCACTCGAGCTCGAGCTCGTCACCCGGCTCGACGATCCGCTTGAAGCGCACGTCGTCGATGCCGGCGAAGAAGGCGATCCGGCCCCGGTTCTCCTCCTCGCTCAGCACGGCCACCGCCCCCGTCTGCGCCATCGCCTCGACGATGAGCACGCCGGGCATGACCGGCCGCTCGGGAAAGTGGCCGGCGACCCAGAATTCATCCTCGCGCACCAGCTTTCGCGCCACAACGCGCCTCCCGGGCTCGAGCTCGACGACCTCGTCGATGAGGAGGAAGGGATCGCGGTGCGGCAGGATCGCCTCGATCTCGCTGCGGCCCATGCCCACTGCCGGGCTAGTGTAGTGATGGCCCGATGAGACGCCCCGGGCCAGCCCCCGGCAACGAGCACCACGCGAGCGATCTGGCGCCGGCCGTGGTGGGACCGCTCCTCGAGGGCCGGCTGGGCCGGCCGTACGTCTTCCTCGCCCGCTGCGAGTCGACCCAGCTCGAGCTCGCCGAGACCGCCCCCGAGGGCGCCGTCGTGGCGGCCGACGAGCAGACAGCAGGACGAGGCCGGCTCGGGCGTCGCTGGCTCGCACCCCCCGGGACGAGCCTGCTCTTCTCCGTCGCGCTCACGCCCTCGGCAGCGGCGGCCCGCCTGCCCGAGCTGTCGCCTCTGGCCGCGCACGCGGTCGCCGACGCGATCCGGCGAGTCACCGGCCTGCCGGCAGACGTGAAGTATCCGAACGACGTGCTCGTCCTCGGACGAAAGGTCGCGGGCGTCCTGGGCGAGGCGCGCGGCGGGCGCGTCGCACTCGGGATCGGCGTCAACGCGAACGTGCCGGCAGGCGGGCTGCCCGGCGACGCCGAGACGCCCCCGGCCTCCCTGCTCCTCGAGGGCGGTGCGCCGGTCGACCGCGCCGCGCTGCTGGCGGCGATCCTGCTCGAGCTCGAGCACCGCTACGACGCGTGGTCAGCGCAGGTGTAGCGCCTTGAGCGTGCGGTTGCCGGCGAGATCCTCGGCGATTGCGGTGACACGGCGGCCGTTCACGTACAGGCGGTACGCACCGGCGCGGGCATAGCTGCGCAGGACGAGCCTCCCGTCGACGCGCAGCCGGACTGTGCCGGCCTCGCTCAGGCGCACCCGCAGCGGGCGTCGCGAGAGCACCCTGAGCACGGGCGGCCGCGTGTCGACCCGGACCGGCAGCGCGTGGCTGACGACGCCGGTGGTGTTCGACGCGCGGACGACGACCGAGTACGCGCCGTCGGCGAGCCGGGCGCCGGAGGCGAGCCGGCCGCCCCACGGCAGCGTGTGCTCGCCGGCCGCGAGCGGGAGCGGGCCTGTGACCAGCTGGGCGGCGCCGCGGGATCGAGCCTCGACCGTCACCTCGGCGGGCAGGGTCAGGCCGAACGCCACCGAGAGCGAGTCGTTGCGGCCGTCGCCGTTGGGCGAGACGAGCGCCGCAGAGAGGCCGACCCGGACGAGCGTGCGATTGACGGTGAACGGCACGGTGGCGGTGACGTGGCCGCTGCCCGACTCGGCGGTCAGGAGCAGCTGGTACGCGCCGTCGGGATACGAGTCTGCGGTCAGGGTGAAGGAGTGCGAGCCGGCCACGCGCTCGCCGAGGGACAGCGTCGAGAGCGGGTTGCCGAGCGAGTCGAGGACGGTCAGCGTCACCGCCGACGTGCGCCCGAGGCGATAGCGAATCGAGGCGGAGTCGGACTGGCCGTCGCCGTCAGGGGAGATCACCGCCGGCGTGGCGGCGGCGGAGATCGTGAGCGCCGCGGTGCCGCCGGCGAGCGTGCCGGTGGCCGGGCGGAGCGACGGCCCGGCGAGCGACCACGTGTAGCGGCCGGGGGCGACGCTGCGTGCGTCCCAGGTCCAGTCGAGCGCAGGACCCGTTCCGGCACCGCTCGCGACGGCCGTGCCGTCGGCGTCGACGACGCTCGCCGTCCACGGCACCGCGCCCGAGAGCCGCGCCCGGAAACGGACGAGCCCACCCGGCTTGCCCTCCACGCGGGGCTCGTAGAGCTTCGGCAACCCCGTCGCGGCCGCGGTGCGGGCGACCGCAGGGAGTTGCGCGTAGACGCGCTCGCCGGGGCAGCTCGTCGGGTACGTGTCACGGTGGCCGGACACCGCGCGCAGGAGTACCGGGGCGCCGGGCGAGTAGCGAGGATTGCCTCCCGAGAGCTGGCTCAGCGAGACCGCCGGGTCGACGTGGGCGACGTCCAGCCGCCACGCGATCAACCGCGCGACCGCATCGAGCGCCGCCTTGGAGGGGGAGCGCGAGCCATAGCTTCCGAGCAGCGCGATCCCGACGGAGCCCTCGTTGAAGCCCATGGCGTGCGCGCCGATCACGTTGCGATCGATGCCGCCGTAGCGTCCCTCGAAGATCTGGCCGAAGCGATCGACGAGAAAGTTGTAGCCCACGTCGCTCCAGCCGTTGCCGTGCACGTGGTAGGCCGCGACACCGCGCACGACCGCTGCCGACTGCGCCTTGGACGAGGGCGACGCGCCGGCCGTGTGGTGGACGACGGCGAAGCGCACCCGCGCCGCGTACCGCGGCGAGCCGCGTCGCAGGGCGGTGGGGCTGCCCGCCCAGGCGAGCCGCGGGATGATCGCCGGCGTGCCGGCAGCGGCGAGCCGGCGGAGCGGCACGGCCGGGGCCGAGCTCCACACGAAGTGGCCGCGAACGCGGCGGACGTCGCCATAGATCCGGTACTGGACGCGGTCGGAGGCACCCGTCCACCAGGGGTTGCCGAGCCGCCAGGGCCCGCGCGCCCCGTCAGGCGTGTCGCCGGGCTCGGGCGCCGCGCGCCGCCACGCGCTCCAGCCGCCGCCGACCCGGCGCGACCGCAGCGCCACCTGGCCACTGCCCTGCCAGTCGACCCCTGCGAGCGTGAACCGGATCGGCGCCCGTCCGTCGACCACGACCGCGCCGGGCGAGACCGCCTGCGTCCGAGAGGCCGTGCGCACGGACGCCGCGTCGGCGACTGCGGGGACGCCGAGGGCGGCGCCCAGGAGGACGAGTGCGAGGGGGACGGCGCGCACGAGGCTCACACGGTTGCCGGACCCGGACCCCGGTCAAGTAGAAGGGGGTCACGCTGATAGAATCCTTACAGCGTGAAGAGCCTGTTTTTGCGGGCATTTTCCCTCTCGGTCATCGTCGCGGCGCTCCTGGCCGCACCTGCCGGAGCCGCTGACGGACGCGTTCTCGCCGTCGAGTTCGAGAACGACGTCAACCCGGTGACGGCCGGCTACGTGATCGAGGAGATCGAGCGCGCCAACGACGAGGGCTTCAGCGCCGTCGTGATCCTGCTGGATACGCCGGGCGGGTTGGCGTCGGCGATGAACGACATCGTCAAGGCCGAGTTGGCCTCGAAGATCCCCGTCGTCGTCTACGTCTCCCCCGACGGCGCCCGAGCAGCGTCGGCCGGCGTCTGGATCGGGCAGGCGGCCGACGTGCTCGCGATGGCGCCCCAGACGAACATCGGCTCGTCGACCCCGATCAACGTCGGCGGCGAGGACATCCAGGAGGACCTGCGCCGCAAGGTCGTCAACGACGCGGCCGCCTCCCTGCGGGCGCTCGCCCGCGAGCACGACCGCAACGTGCAGTGGGCCGACCGGGCCGTCCGCGAAGCGTCGAACCTCAACGCCCGCGAGGCACTCGACCAGAACGTCATCGACGTCGTCGCCCCCACGCTGCCCGCGCTCCTCGATCAGATCGACGGCCGCGAGACGGTGCCGAAGGGCCTGGTGCTGGACACCGGCGACGCGGAGATCGAGCGGGTCGAGATGTCGCTCTGGAAGCAGGTGCTCGACACGCTGATCGACCCGAACATCATCCTGCTGCTGATGTCGCTCGGCGTGCTCGGCATCACGATCGAGCTGTTCAATCCGGGGCTCATCTTCCCCGGCACGTTCGGCGCCGTCTCGCTGATCACCGGGCTCTTCGGCCTCCAGGTGCTGCCGGTGAACTGGGCGGGGCTGCTGCTCATGCTGCTCGCCGGTGCGTTTTTCGCCGCCGAGCTGTTCGTGCCGAGCCACGGCGCGCTCAGCCTCGCCGGCGCAGCCAGCTTCGTGGTCGGGGCGCTGATGCTGTTCGACCCGGCGGGCGAGGCGTACGAGGTCTCGCTGACCGTGGTTCTGGCCATGGCCGGCACGCTGGCGGTGCTGTTCGGCATCGCCTTCGCGAAGGCGTTGCAGGCTCGACGCGCCAAGCCGCTGACCGGCAGCGACGAGCTGCTCGGCGAGGTCGGCGTCGTCCGGCGGCCGCTCGCACCGGACGGCACCGTCTTCGTGCACGGCGAGCTCTGGCGCGCACGCAGCGCCGACGGGCCAGTGCCCGCAGGCACACCGGTACGCGTGACCGCCATCGGCGACGAGTTCGTCCTCGAGGTGCTCCCCGTCGAGCAGGCGGTGCCCGCCGCGACGTAGCGCAAGCCCGCAGGCGTAAGCTGCCCCCAACCCCGCGAAAGGAGTGTCCGTGATCGCCCTGATCACGCTTGCCGCCATCCTCGTCGTCCTCTTCCTGGTCGCCACAGCCGCGATCAAGGTCGCACGCGAGTACGAGCGGGGGGTCGTCTTCCGGCTCGGCCGCCTGCGCTCGCCGCCGAAAGGCCCTGGGTTGTTCCTGCTGATCCCGGTCATCGACAAGATGGTCAAGGTCGACCTGCGCACGGTCACGCTGAACGTGCCGCCGCAGGAGGTGATCACGAAGGACAACGTGCCGGTGCGCGTGAACGCCGTCGCGTACTTCCGGATCATCGACCCGGAGCGGGCGATCGTGCAGGTGGAGAACTTCATGGTCGCCACCTCGCAGATCTCGCAGACCACGCTGCGGAGCGTCCTCGGCCAGCATGTGCTCGACGAGCTGCTGTCCGAGCGCGAGAAGATCAACGAGATCCTGCAGCGGATCATCGACGAGGCGACGGCGCCGTGGGGCATCAAGGTCTCGATCGTCGAGGTCAAGGACGTGGAGATCCCCGGCGGCATGCAGCGCGCGATGGCACGTCAGGCCGAGGCCGAGCGCGAGCGGCGCGCGAAGGTGATCAACGCCGAGGGCGAGTTCCAGGCCTCCGAGCGGCTGCGCGAGGCGGCCGACGTCATGTCGCGCTCGCCGATGGCGCTCCAGCTGCGCTACCTGCAGACGCTGCTCGAGCTGGGGAGCTCGCAGTCGACGACGATCGTCTTCCCGGCCCCCATCGACCTGATCAGCCAGTTCCTCGACCGCGGCACCGTGCGGAAGGACCCCAGCTGAGGGAGGAGTCCCGGGTCCCGGAGCTTCGCCGGGATCCGCTGTCGGGGCGCTGGGTCGCATTCGCCCCGTGGCGCGCGGGTCGGCCGGGCGCCGTGCGGCATCAGCGCGAGCAGGCGACGGCGGCGGAGCTCGAGCTGTGCCCGTTCTGCGAGGGCCGGGAGGACCGGACGCCGCCGGAGACGTTCGCCCTCGGACCGGAGGGCCGGACTCCCGACACGCCCGGCTGGACGGTCCGGGTCGTGCCCAATCTCTACCCGGCGTTCGAGCATCACGAGGTCGTCGTCCACACTCCACGGCATGTGCGCTCCTTCGGTGAGCTCGAGCCCGAGGAGGTCGGTCGCGTCGCCGAGGCCTGGCTCCGGCGCGCGGAAGCGGCACGAGCAGCGGGCTTGCCGCACGTGCAGGCCGTGATCAACGAGGGTGCCGCTGCCGGAGCGAGTCTCCCCCACAGCCACTCCCAGCTCGTCTGGCTGCCGGAACCCCCGCCGCTGGTAGCGGACGAGTGGGCAGCGGGGGGCGACTGCGGCGTCTGCGGGCTCCTCGCCGGCGCGCAGCGGAACGGCCTGCGGATCGCCGAGAGCGGGGGCGTGGTCGCAGTGGCGCCGCCGGCGAGCCGGTCGCCGTACGAAGTGCTCGTCGCCCCCGCGAGTCACGAGGCATCGGCATTCCAGGACGGGAGCTCCCTGGTGGGCGCGCTCGAGCTGCTGCGCGACGTGCTCGAGCGGCTGGGCCGAGTCGAGGGCCCTCTGCCCCTGAACGCCTGGCTTCACGACGGCGGCCACTGGCACCTGGAGCTCGTGCCACGCGTGAGCACGCCGGCGAGCCTCGAGCTCGGCGCGGGCATCTTCATCAACTCGCTGCTGCCCGAGGAGGCGGCGGCGAGGCTTCGCGCGGCCGAGCCCTAGGTCGCGCTACTCGTCGGGCGGAGCGCCGCTGTTCACGGCCACGCCGTCGACTGCGGCCGGGTCGCCGGCGAGCACCTCCGGCTCGCCCGGCTCGCCGCCCTCGACGTCGTCGTCCTCCGACTCCGCCACCGGGGCGAGCGTCGAGACGTGCTCGTCGTCACCGCGGAGGCGCATGACGATGACGCCCTGCGTCGAGCGGCCGGCACGGCGGATCCCGTCGACCGGCATGCGGATGACGGTGCCCGCCGTGGAGATCAGCATCACGGTGAACCCGTCGCGCACGCCGAGCGCGCCGGCGAGCTGCCCCCTGGCCTCGGTCAGCTGCACCGTCTTGACGCCGAGCCCGCCGCGGCCTTTCACCGGGTACTCGTCCATGCGCGTGCGCTTGCCGTAGCCGTTCTCCGTCACGACGAGGAGATCCATGTCGTTGCGGGCGATCTCGCAGGTGATGACCTCGTCGCCGGCACGGAGCTTCATGCCCTGGACACCTGATGCGGGCCGGCCCATCGGCCGCACCTGCCGCTCATGGAAGCGGATGGCCTGCCCCTTCCGCGAGACCATCAGTACGTCGTCGTCGCCCGTCGAGAGGCGCACGCCGACGAGCTCGTCGCCGTCCCGCATCGTGAGCGCGATGATGCCGTCCGCCTTCAGCGGCGTGTTGTAGTCGAGGAACTTCGTCTTCTTGACGACGCCCTTTCGCGTCGCGAAGAGCAGGAACTCGGCCTCCTTGAACTCGCGCGTCGCGATGACAGCGCGTACGTGCTCGTCCTGGCGGAAGGGGAGCAGGTTGACGATCGCGCGTCCCTTCGACTGCCGGGAGCCGAGCGGCAGCTCGTGCACCTTGAGCCGGTAGACCTTGCCGACGGTCGTGAAGAAGAGCAGGTAGTCGTGCGTGGAGGCGACGAACAGGTGCTCGATGTAGTCCTCGTCCTTGAGCTCCATGCCCATGACACCGATGCCGCCGCGACGCTGCTCGCGGTAGGTCGTGACCGGGAGGCGCTTGATGTATCCGGAGCGCGTGATCGCGATGACCATGTCCTCCTCGGCGATCAGGTCCTCGAGGTCGAACTCGCCCTCGGCGGCCATCACCTCGGTGCGCCGGTCGTCGTTCTTCGTGTAGATCTCGCGGATCTCGAGCAGCTCCTCGCGGATCAGCCCGTCGATGCGGGACTCGTCGCCGAGGATTGCCCGCAGCTCGGCGATGCGCTCCTCGAGGTCCCGGTGCTCGTCCTCGACCCGCTTGCGCTCGAGGGCGGTGAGCGCGCGCAGCCGCAGGTCGAGGATCGCCTGGGCCTGGAGCTCGCTGAGGTCGAACTCGCGCATGAGCCCGTCGCGCGCGTCCTCCGTGTCCGAGGCCGCGCGGATCAGCTCGATGACCCGGTCGAGGTTGTCGAGCGCGATCAGGTAGCCGCGCAGGATGTGGGCGCGTGCCTCGGCCTTGCGCAGCTCGTACTTGGAACGGCGGGTGATGACCTCGCGCTGGAACTCGAGGTAGTGGCGCAGCAGGTCGCGCAGGCCCAGGGTGCGCGGGACGCCGTCGACGAGCGCGACGGCGTTGTAGCCGAACGTCGACTGCAGCGCCGTGTGCTTGTAGAGCTTGTTGAGGACGACCTGCGGTACTGCCTCGCGCTTCAACTCGATGACGACCCGCATGCCGCTGCGGTCGGAGAGGTCGCGGATCTTGGAGATCTCGGTGAGCGTGCCCGCCTTGACGAGGTCGGCGATCTTGGCGATCACACCCTCGTCGCCGCCCTTGCGGACGCTGTACGGAAGCTCGGTGATGACGATGGACGAGCGGCCGCCTCGCATCTCCTCGGCGTGGGCGCGGGCGCGCATGACGATCCGGCCTCGGCCCGAGCGGTACGCCTCGCGGATGCCCTCCCGCCCGAGGATGATGCCGCCGGTCGGGAAGTCCGGTCCCTTGACGAACTTCATCAGCCGGTCGATGTCGATCGACGGCTCGTCGATCATGGCCACGAGCGCGTCGGTGACCTCGCCGAGATGGTGCGGCGGGATGTTCGTCGCCATGCCGACGGCGATGCCCGAGGAGCCGTTGACGAGCAGGTTCGGGAACCGTGACGGCAGCACCGTCGGCTCGCGCCGCGACTCGTCGTAGTTCGGCTTGAAGTCGACGGTGTCGGCCTCGATGTCGCGCAGCAGCTCGGTGGCGAGACGCGCGAGCCGGCATTCGGTGTAGCGCATGGCGGCCGCCGGGTAGCCGTCGATGTTGCCGAAGTTGCCCTGCCCGTCGACGAGCGGGTAGCGCATCGCGAACGGTTGCGCGAGCCGCACGAGCGTGTCGTAGATGGCTGCGTCGCCGTGCGGGTGGTAGGCACCCATGACGTCGCCGACGACGCGGGCGCACTTGAGGCGCGAGCGGTTGGGCTGCAGCCCCGCCTCGTTCATGGCGTACAGCACGCGCCGGTGCACGGGCTTGAGGCCGTCGCGGACGTCCGGCAGGGCCCGCGACACGATCACGCTCATCGCGTAGTCGAGGAAGCTCGAGCGCATCTCCTGCTCGAGCTCGCGCGACTCGATCCGACCCGGATCCAGTGGCTCCATGTTGCTCATCGCCGCGGCCTCACACGTCCAGGAAGCGGACGTCCTTGGCGTTCTCCTCGATGAAGAGGCGACGCGGCTCGACCTGGTCGCCCATCAGCATCGAGAAGAGGCGGTCGGCGGCGGCGGCGTCCTCGACGTCCACGCGCATCAGCACCCGCTTGGCCGGGTCCATGGTCGTGTTGGCGAGCTCCTCGGGATCCATCTCGCCGAGACCCTTGAAGCGGTCGACCTTGATGCCGTCCTTGGCCAGGTCGATCGCCTCCGCGCGAAGCTGCTCGTACGTCTCGGCGTGCCGCGTCTTCTTGCCGAGCGCGAGGTCGAACGGCGGCGAGCCGACGATCTCGAGCAGGCGGCGGTACGCCTTGCGCAGATTGGCGTACACGGGTGAGGCGAGGAGCTCGGCGGGCACGACCACGTGGGTCGCAGCGCTCGACTCGCGCTCGACCACCTTGAGCCGCGCGCCCTCCGGTCCCTGCTCGATCAGCGAGATCTCGTGCCCGTTGCCCTCCAGCGAGCCGAGCGCGCCCTCGAGGTCACCGAGCGTCTCGGCGTCCGTCTCGACGAGCCGGTGGGCGATGACGAAGTTCGCCGGCGCGGTGCCGAAGTCCGCGCGCAGGCGAGAGGCCCAGCCGTCGAACTCGTGCAGCGACTTCAGCAGGCGGCCGTACCGCGCCTCGGTCAGCTTCTGGACGTCGCCGGTGCGGTCGGTGACGTCGATGTCCTTGATCCGCTCGCGCGAGAGCAGGTCCTCGAACTGGGACTCCTTCTCGATGTACAGCTCCTGATTGCCGATCTTCACCCGATAGAGCGGCGGCACGGCGATGTAGACGTGGCCGCGCTCGACGAGCTCGGGCATCTGCCGGTAGAGGAACGTGAGGATCAGCGTGCGGATGTGCGAGCCGTCGACGTCGGCGTCGGTCATGACGATGATCCGGTGGTAGCGGAGCCGCGAGATGTCGAACTCGTCCGCGATGCTGGTGCCGATCGCGGTGATCATCGCCTGGATCTCGGTGTTGGAGAGCACCTTGTTGATCCGGTTCTTCTCGGCGTTGATCACCTTGCCGCGCAGCGGCAGGATCGCCTGGAAGAGCCGGTTGCGCGCGTCGACGGCGGAGCCGCCGGCGGAGGAGCCCTCGACCAGGAAGAGCTCGGCGGACTCGGGGTCCGAGAGCTCGCAGTCGGCGAGCTTGCCGGGCAGCGAGGCGCCGTCGAGGGCTGACTTGCGCCGGGTCAGCTCGCGGGCCTTGCGCGCTGCCTGGCGCGCGTTTCGCGCCGCCACGGCCTTCGCGATGATCTGCTTGGCGTCCTGCGGGTTCTCCTCGAGGAACTCGGCCAGCCGGGCGTTGACGGTCTGCTTGACCAGCCCCTCCACCCACGGGTTGCCGAGCTTCGTCTTCGTCTGCCCCTCGAACTGGGGCTCGCGCAGCTTCACCGAGATGATCGCTGCGAGCCCCTCGCGGACGTCCTCGCCCTCGAGGTTGTCCTCCTTCTCCTTGAGCAACCCCTTGTCGCGCGCGAAGCGGTTGAGCGTGGCCGTGAGCGCGCTCTTGAAGCCGGTCAGGTGGGCGCCGCCCTCGTGCGTGTTGATGTTGTTCGCGAACGAGAAGACCGACTCGACGTAGGACCCGTTCCACTGCATGGCGACCTCGACGGCGCCGTCGTCGCTCGCGCCCTCGAAGTAGACGATGTGCTTGTGCACTGGGTCCTTGGCGTCGTTGACGTAGGCGACGAAGTCGCGGATGCCGCCCTCGGCGTAGAACTCGTCGCGATGCTCGCCCTCGCGCTCGTCGACGAGCGCGATGCGCAACCCCTTGGTCAGGAACGCGGTCTCGCGGAGTCGCTGGACGAGCGTGTCACGCGACCACTCGATCTCCTCGAAGATCTCGGCGTCGGGCAGGAAGGAGATCGTCGTCCCGGTGTCGGTCGCGACGCCGGTCGTCATGAGCTCGGTCGTGGGCTCGCCGCGCGCGAACTCCTGGCGATAGACCTTCTTGTCGCGGTGGACCTCGGCGATCAGGTACTCGGAGAGCGCGTTGACGACCGAGACGCCGACGCCGTGCAGTCCGCCGGACACCTTGTATCCCTCGCCGCCGAACTTGCCGCCGGCGTGCAGCTTGGTCAGGACGACCGTCAGCGCCGACATCCCCTGCTCGGGAATGTCGTCCACCGGGATGCCGCGGCCCGCGTCCCGGACGGTCACTGAGCTGTCCGGGTGGAGCGTTACCTCGACCAGGTCGTTGCGGCCGGCGAGCGCCTCGTCGACGGCGTTGTCGACGACCTCGTAGATCAGGTGATGGAGGCCGCGGGAACCGGTCGTGCCGATGTACATGCCGGGGCGCAGGCGGACAGGCTCGAGCCCCTCGAGGACGGTGATGTCCTTGGCGGTGTACTGTGCTTCAGCCATTAAAAAATGCCTGCATATGCCCCATTTGCAGGCCTGCTTCAGTCTATCAGACGGGGCGGTCGGATGAGGCCCGCGAAAGGCTTGCCGCAGCCGCCCGGGCGATGAGAGATCGTAACGATTCGTCCCCAACCTCGGCGGCGAGCCGCTCGGCCTCGGCGAGCGTCTCCGGGTCGGGCGCCGGGGGCGGCTCGGACGTCTGGTCGGCGGGGTCGGCGACGGGTTCGGGCAGCCGGCCGGGAGCGAGGCGAAGCGACGCCGGCACGTGCTCGGGTGGCAGTGCCTCGCGCAGGCGCGCGAGCACGTCGCCGGCGAGTTGGGTCAGCTCGAACGCCCAGGCCGAGGAGCTAGTGGCGACGTGCAGCGTGCCGTCGCGAGAGAGGCGCGCAGGCCAGGCGTTCCGCGCCACGGCGGAGCCAACGGCGGCCGGCCAGGCGGCGACGATCGCAGCCATGTCGGCGGCGGCGGGGAAGCGTCCGAGCTCGCGGCCGACCTCGTCGCCGATCCGGCCGAGACCGCTCACGCCGGCCCCCGCGACCGCGCCCCGCCGGGCTCGACGTCCACGACCTGGTTGGCCGTCGCCGGCAGCGCCGCTTCCGCGGTGGCGGTGATCACGGTCTGGCCGCCCGCGGCAACGCGAGCGGCGAGCGCAGCGCGACGCGTGGTGTCGAGCTCGGAGAGGACGTCGTCCAGGAGCAGCAGGGGCGGGCGGCCGCGGTCCGTCAACAGGGCGGCCTCGGCGAGGAGCAGGGAGAGTACGGTCAGGCGCTGCTCTCCCTGCGAGCCGTAGAGCCGCAGGTCGCGGTCGCCGGCCGCGAGCGCAATGTCGTCCAGATGCGGCCCGGTGCCGGTCCAGCCGCGCTCGAGGTCACGGGCGAGCTGTGCCTCGAGCCCGTCCTCGGTCGGCGGTGTCGCGTCGTAGCGCACCCGGGCGCCCGAGAGGCCGAGCTCGCCGGCCGTCGCGGCGAAGACCGGGGCGATCTCGGCGACAGCGGCCGCTCGGGCCTCGACCAGCTCGGCACCGAGGGAGGCGACCTGTTCCGTCCAGGGCCTGATCGCGTCCACCGGGCCATGCCCGGCGCCGGCTCGTCGCAGGGCTGCGTTGCGATGGGAGAGCGCAGCCCCGTAGCGCGACGGGAGCGCTCCGCGTGTGGGCAGCAGCCGTCCGAGCGAGCGGTCGAAGTAGGCGCGCCTGACGGCCGGCCCGCCCTTGACGACGGCCAGGCGGTCGGGGGTGAAGACGAGGGTCGTCAGCCGCGCGCGCAGGGCGTCGGCGCTCGCCAGCGCGGCGCCGTTGAGCCGAACCCGCTTCCCCTCGCGCCGCGCCAGCGTGACCTCGACCTCGAGCTGCGCCCCCTCGTCCTTCCCGGCGACGATCACGCGGCCGGCGTCGGCTCCGAACCGGATCAGCTGGCCGTCGACGCGTGTGCGTGGGGAGAAACCCTGCGTGCCCACGTGCAGCGCCTCCAGCAGATTCGTCTTCCCGGCCCCGTTGGGGCCGACCACGAGCACGATCCCCCGAGCGAGCGGCAACTCGAGCCGCGCGTACGACCGGTAGTCGCGCAGCGTGAGCGATTCGACGATCACGGCTGCACGGTGTGAGCCGTCCGTGGCGGACCCTGCTGCGAAGCGTTCGTGGCTCTCATCGGCGAAGGCCGGCTCTGCCGGCCGCAGCCACGTCGCGCGCAGTCGCGTCTGACCGACGAGGGGGCCCATGGGGGAAACCGGGTTTCCCCCATGAAGCGAGCACCCGGAGCCGAAGGCGACGGGCGAGCGGCTAGTTGGCAAGCCTGATCGGCATGATCAGGTACCAGTAGTCCTCGTCGGGCGCCTGGAGCAGGCCGGGGCGAAGCGGGCTGATCAGCTTGAGGATGATGTCGTCGCCGGCGACGGACTCGATGCCCTCGCGGAGAAAGTCCGGGTTGAAGCCGATCTCGAGCGCCTCGCCGCTGAAGCCGATCGGCATCGCCTCGCTCGCCTCGCCGACGTCCTGTGTGCGCGCCGAGACGGTGAGCTCGCCCTCCGCGAACCTGAGCCGGAGCGGCGAGTTGCGCTGCGAGACGACTGCGACGCGCCTGACGATCTCGAGCAACTCCTCTCGCGGCAGCGTCAGCTCATGCTCGAACGTCTCGGGCAGCAGCTGCTGGTAGTTGGGGAACTGGCCGTCGATGCGGCGGGTCGTCAGCAGCACACCCGCGTCGGGGAGCGAGAAGACGAGCTGGTTCTCGTGGACGCCGAGCTCGAGCCCGTCGGCGCTTCCGGCGATCCGCGTCACCTCGGCGAGCGCCCGGGCGGGGATGATCGCCTCCAGGTCAGGGGCGTCGCCCTCGAGCGGCGTCTCCTTGACCGCCAGCCGGTACGAGTCGGTGGCGGCCATGACGAGCTTGCCGCTCTCGAAGCGGACGAGGATGCCTGTGAGAACCGGCCGCGACTCGTCGCGGGAGGCGGAGCGCCCGACCCGGGCCGCAGTGGAGACGACAGCCTCGGCGTCGACCGCGAGCAGTGTGCTGGCGCCAGGGTCGGGCAGCCGCGGAAAATCTTCGGCGCTCAGGGTGTTCAGCCGGTAGTGCGCATTGCCCGAGGAGATCTCGACCACACCCTCCTCCGGCCGGTGCGAGAGCGACACCTCGCTGGCCGGCAGCAGCCGGGCGATGTCCACGAGCAGCCGGCCGGGGACGACGACGCGGCCGGGCGACGCGATGTCGGCTTCGAAACTCGACCGCAGCGACAGCTCCATGTCCGTCGCGGCGAGCATGAGCTTGCCGGCCTCGGCCTCGAGCAGGATCCCCGAGAGGATCTGCACGGTGGTTCGCGTCGAGAGCCCGCGCGAGACGACGGCGAGCCTGCGAACGAGCTCGTCGCGCTCGCACGTCAGCTTGACGCCCGCCCCTACTGCGGCCTCTGCCGGTGTCTCCATCTCGGTCTCCATCTCTAGGTCCATGAAGTGATCAGTTAAAAGAAGATGATCGTAGTCCTAGGGAGTGTGGAGAGCGGGGAAGACACCCTCCAGCCCGCCTGGGATACGGGATCGGCATGTGGACGCTCGCTGGGGACGACGCCGCGTTTTCGACAGGGGCTGGGCAGGTGACGAGGCTGTCCACAGTTTCAGCGCACCTGCTTGATGCGCGCGGTCAGTTCTTGCACGAGGTTGTACACAGACCGGTCCTCGCGAATCAGGCGTGCGATCTTCGAGTTCGCGTGGATGACGGTGGTGTGGTCGCGCCCGCCGAACTCACGGCCGATCTTCGGCAGGGACGAGTCGGTCAGCTCGCGTGAGAGGTACATGGCGACCTGGCGCGGGTAGACGATGTTCTGGGAGCGCTTGTCGCCGCAGAGCTCGTCCATCGAGATGCCGAAGCGCTCGGACACCGTCGTCTGGATGCGCTCGATCGAGACGTCGGGGGCATCGCCGCCCGGGAAGACGTCACGCAGCACATCCTGCGCGAGCTCTGCCGTCATCGGCCGGCCGGTGAGCGAGGAGAAGGCGACCACCCGTGTGAGCGCCCCCTCGAGCTCGCGGATGTTGGTGGAGACGCGCCCGGCGATGAAGGTCAGCAGCTGAGGGTCGGGGATGTGAATCGACTCTGTCTTGACCTTCTTGCGCAGGATGGCGATGCGTGTCTCGAGGTCTGGGGGCTGGATGTCGGTGATCAGCCCCCACTCGAAGCGCGACCGGAGCCGGTGCTCGAGCGTCGAGAGCTCGCGCGGTGGCCGGTCGGACGAGATCACGATCTGGCGCCCGGCCTCGTAGAGCGTGTTGAAGGTGTGGAAGAACTCCTCCTGGATCCGCTCCTTGTGCTCCAGGAACTGGATGTCGTCGATCAGGAGCACGTCGTAGGTGCGGTACCGCTGCTTGAAACCCTCGATCCGCTTGTCGCGCAGCGAGTTGATGAAGTCGTTCATGAACGTCTCGCTCGTCACGTAGCGAACCGACAGCTCGCCCGTGTGCTCGCCCACGTACTGGCCGACCGCCTGCAGGAGGTGGGTCTTGCCGAGCCCGGTCCCGCCGTAGATGAAGAGCGGGTTGTAGGCCTGGGCCGGCGCCTCGGCCACGGCGAGCGCCGCAGCGTGCGCAAAGCGGTTCGAGGAGCCGATCACGAACGAGTCGAACGTGTACTTGGCGCTCATCCCCTCGACCACGCGGGTGGGAGCAGGGGCAGGACGTGCAGGGTCGCTCGGCTGGGCCTCCGGTGCGATCGGCTCGTCCTCGACGACCAGCTCGACGCCGAGCTCGGCGCCTGTCGCCTCGCGCACGCTGGTCCCGATCAGGTGCAGGAAGTGTCCCTCGATCCACTCGCGCGTGAAGTCGTTCGGGACGGTCAGGACGAGGGTCGAGTCGGTGAGCTCGCCCCCGCCCACCTCGCTGAACCAGGTTCGGTAGGTGGACTCGTTCAGGGATTCCTGGAGGCGGCGCGAGACCTCGAGCCAGAGGCCGTGTGCTGTCAGCTCTTGAGCTCGTTCCACGCGGCTGGTCATGCCTCCTTGGCCCTGAAGCGAGCGGCGAGCATAGCAGCGTTGCTGGGGTGCCACAACAAGGAGTGGGAGCGGTCAAAACCTCACGATTTCCAGGGATTTCACGCCGTCCACACTTCTCTCAACACCTGTGGAAAGGCTGCGCGCCGAGACGGCGTTTCCACCGAGTTTGCGGCCCTTTCGACACCTGTGGAAAACCGCGCCGGAGCCCCGTTCGCTAGACTCACCGCGGGTGCCGACCGGCACCCATTTCCTCTCGTTTACCGGCCATGAAACGGACGTATCAGCCCAACGTGCGCAGGCGGAAGCGGAAGCATGGCTTCCGCGCCCGCATGGCGACGCGTGCCGGCCGCGCCATCCTCAAGCGCCGCCGCGCGCGGGGCCGCAAGCGCCTGTCGGCCTGAGCGCCACCGTCCCCCGCCCGCCCGTGCACCGCAGGCACCGGCTCTCACGCTCCCGCGACTTCGACGCCGTCTACCGGCAAGGCCGGTCGGTCTCGACCCGGTCGCTCGTCCTCTACTGGTTCGAGCGCGCCGACGAGCAGGACGCCGCCGGCCGCGTGGGCATCGCCGTGCCGCGCAAGGTGGGCGGCGCGGTCGTCAGGAACCGCCTCAAGCGCAGGCTGCGCGAAGCCTGGCGCTCGCTCGAGGAGCGCGTCCCCGCCGGTCGCGACCATGTCCTCGTCGCGCGCCCTGGGCTCGCCGAGTCCGCCGACCAGCACGGGCACGACTGGCTCGTCGAGCGCGTCGCCGAGGCGCTCGGGAAGGCGTCGGAGTGACCGGGGCCCGCCACCTCCTGCGCCTCCCTGCGTACGGCGGCATCGCCCTGGTCTGGCTCTACCGCGGCACCTTCGGGGTGCTGTTTCCGGGGAGCTGCAAGTACCACCCTTCGTGCTCGCGGTACGCGATCGGCGCCCTGCGCGAGTACGGGCTCGTGCGCGGCAGCGTGCTCGCGGGCTGGCGGCTGCTCCGCTGTAACCCGTGGAGCCGCGGCGGTGTCGACCACCCGCGCGACCAGCGCCTCTTCGGAGCCCGCCGGTGATGGTCGCCGGCGTCCTCGCGCCCATCGAGCAGCCGCTCACCTGGCTGCTCGAGGAGCTGCACACGGCGCTCTCGCTCCCCTGGGGCTGGTCGATCGTGGGCGTGACGCTGATCGTCCGCGTGCTGATCGTGCCGCTGACCGTCAAGCAGATCCACTCGATGCAGCGGATGCAGCAGTACCTGCCGGAGATGAAGCAGATCCAGGAGCGCAACAAGGGGAACCGCCAGAAGGCGAACGAGGAGCTGATGCGCTTCTACCGGGAGCACAACATCAATCCGGCCGCCTCGTGCCTGCCGATGCTGCTGCAGATCCCGATCTTCTTTGGCCTCTACTTCGTACTACGAGACTTCGAGGACGAGGTCTACCGCGACTACCTCGGCTCCGATCTCGGCTGGCTCGGGCTCGTCCCGAACATCACGGACAACATCACCGAGCACTGGTCGGGCTACGTGCTGCTCGTTGTCTACGCCGGCAGCCAGGTGGCCTCGACCTACTTCATGTCGACAACGATGGAGCGGACGCAGCGCATCCTCTTCATGGTGCTGCCGCTCGGGTTCGTCTTCTTCATCCTCAGTGGCTCGATCCTCTTTCCGGCCGGTCTGCTCATCTACTGGGTGACGACGAACCTGTGGACCGTCGGCCAGGGGCTGATCACGCGCCAGTTGGTGCCGAAGAAGGCGGCGCCCCCCAAGCGCTCTTCGCGCACGGCGCCGCGGACGCGTGAGCCCGCCCCCGCGGCGGCGACGGCAGCTGCTGCCCCGGCCGGCGGGCCGGCGGGCGCGCCACGCCGGGTCAAGCGCAAGAAGAAGCGCGCGAGGAGGTAGCGGGTGGCCGTCCAGGTCGAGGCGAGCGGGGAGACGGTCGGCGAGGCGAAGTGGGCGGCGGTGCGCGAGCTCGAGCGGCTGCGGCCGGGGCTCGACAAGGCCGCGGTGCGCTTCCAGGTGCTGTCGGAGGGGGAGCGCGGCCTGCTCGGAGTCGGCTATGCGCCCGCCCGCGTTATGGCGGTGCTGGACGATGCGGCGGAGAGTGCCCCCGCCGCCGAGGCGGACGGCCCCCTCGAGGCTCTCGTCCGCGAGGTGCTCGACCGGGTCGTGGGGGAGCTCGGCGTCGACGCTCGTCTCGGCTTCCGCGAGGACGGCGAGGCCCTGGTGGCGACGCTCTCCGGCCCCGAGCTCGGCCGCGTCATCGGCCGCCACGGGCAGACGATCGACGCGCTCCAGTACCTCGTCAACGCGATCGTGCAGCGGGCCGAGCTGCCGGAGCGCCGGCCGGTCGTGGTCGACGCCGCCGGCTACCGGGCGCGCCGCCAGGCGTCGCTCGACTCGCTCGCCGTGCGCCTGGCGCGCGACGTGATCTCGAGCGGCGAGCCGGCCGAGCTCGAGCCGATGACGGCCGTCGAGCGGAAGATCGTGCACGTGCGGCTCAAGGACTTCCCGGGCATCGAGACACGCAGCGAGGGGACGGAGCCCAACCGCTTCGTCGTCATCGCTCCCGCAGGCAGAGAGGACGACGGCGCGACCCCCGACGGCTGACGAGCTGCCTCGCCCCGTTCGCGAGCGGCTCGAGCGCTGGCTCGACGCGCTGCTCGCGACACCGGGGCTGACGGCGCTCGGCGACCGGGACGCCGCCTGGCATCAGCACGTCGAGGACAGCCTCGCCGCCGTGCCCGCCGTGGAGCGGTTCGCCGGGCCCCTCGTCGACGTCGGCTCGGGCGGCGGGGCACCGGGGATCCCGCTGGCGGCCGCGCTGCCTGGTCGGGAGGTGACGCTCCTCGAGGCGACCGGCCGCAAGTGCGACTTCCTGCGTCGCGCCGCCGCTCCGTTCACCAACGTCGTCGTGCTCCAGGGCCGGGCGGAGGAGCAGCCGGTGGACCGCTGGGGTGTCGCGGTCGCCAAGGCGCTCGCGCCGCCGCCCGTGGCGCTCGAGTGGTGTCTCGCGCTCGTGCAGCCGGGGGGCGCGGCAATCCTCTACGTCGCCGGAGCCGCGGAGCTCGCCCCGGTCGCCGCGGTCTCCGAGCGGCTCGGGGGCGGGCGGCCGGAGCTCGTGCCGGCCGGCGCGGGCCGGTCGCTGTTCGTGGTGCCGAAGCTCGAGCCGACCCCGCCAGGCTTCCCGCGCCGGCCCGGCGTCGCCCGGAAACGTCCTCTCGCCTGAGTACCGTGACGCGTGTGACCGGCGGAGGAGAGTGCCTGTGAGCGCGACGATCTACGCCGTCGCGAACCAGAAGGGCGGCGTCGGCAAGACCACGACGGCCGTGAACCTGGCCGCCTGCCTCGCGGAGGCGGGCGAGCCGACCCTCGTCGTCGACCTCGACCCACAGGCGAACGCCTCGTCCGGGCTCGGGCTGGAGCCCGGCGGCCGCTCGAGCACCGATCTGCTCGACGGCGCCGCGTTCGACTCGGTGGTGCGCGCGACTGCCTTCCCGAACCTCGACGCGATCGCCGCCGCTCCGGATCTCGCGGGCTCCGCCGCGGAGCTCGGCCGGCGCGACGCGAGCGAGCACTATCTGGCCGAGGCCCTGCGACCCGCGCGCGACCGCTACGCCTTCGTGTTCGTCGACTGTCCGCCCTCGCTCGGCCCGCTCACGGTCAATGCGCTCGCCGCCGCCGACCGGGTGCTGGTGCCCGTCCAGGCCGAGTACTACGCCATGGAGGGCCTGGCGCAGCTGCTGCAGACGATCAACGTCATGCGCGGCCGCCTCAACCCCAGGCTCGCGATCGCAGGTGTGGTGCTGACGATGGTGGACGGCCGCACCCGGCTGTCGGCGGACGTCGCGGACGAGCTCGGCCGGCATCTGGGCGACCTGCTCTTCCGCGCCCGCGTTCCCCGCTCGGTGCGGCTCGCCGAGGCGCCGAGCCACGGGCTGCCCGTGATCCACTACGACCGCCGCTCTGCCGGCGCGGGAGCCTACTGGGACCTTGCCGGCGAGCTGATCGAGCGGGTCTCCCAGCATTCCTCCGCCGCCGGCTCCGCCCGCGAGCCGGTCTCGGGAGGTGCGAGGTGAGCGAGCCGGCCCGGCGGGGACTCGGTCGTGGCTTCGAGGTGCTGATCGGCGGCGGCTCCGAGCCGCAGCTCATGCACATGCCGGTCGAGATGATCCACGCCAACCCGCGTCAGCCGCGGCGCCGGTTCGAGCAGGAGGCGACCAACGGCCTGGCCGAGTCCGTCCGCGCCCAGGGGCTCATCCAGCCGGTGGTCGTTCGCCCGCGGGAGGACGGCGGCTACGAGCTGATCGCCGGCGAGCGCCGCTGGCGCGCGGCGCAGGAGGCGGGCCTGCCAACCGTGCCCGCCATCGTCCGCGATGCCGACGACCGCGACGCGCTGCTGCTCGGATTGGTCGAGAACGTCGCGCGAGAGCAGCTGAACGCGGTCGAGGAGGCTCGCGCGTACGCGCTCCTGGTGGACGAGTTCGACCTCGGCCTGGGCGAGGTCGCCGACCGCGTCGGCAAGGCGAAGCCGACGGTCTCCAACCGCCTGCGGCTGCTCGAGTTGCCGGACGACGTGCTGGCGACCGTCGAGCGCGGGGAGCTCAGCGAGGGCCACGCACGCGCGATCCTGGCCGTGCCCGAGCAGGAGGGTCGCCGCCGGCTGGCGCGGCAGATCGTGCGCACCGGCATGTCCGTGCGCAGCGCGGAGCGCGCCGCGCGCTGGGCGGGCGCCCGCCAGAAGCAGCCGCGGCGGCGCCCGAGCGTCGACCCCGCGCTCGCCGAGCGCGCGCAGGAGGCGGCACGGCACCTATTCGGCCGCGACGTGCACGTCCGCGCCGGGCGGCTCGAGATCCCCTTCGCCGACCAGTACGACCTCGCGGTGCTGGCCGAGGCGCTCGAGCGGGCCGGCGCCCGGCTCGCGGCCGGACGCTGACTGCCGCACCACTGCCGCGACGCGGCCGGCGGGGGGCGCGATGGGCGATCGTGGATTCGAACCACGGACCTCCGCCTTATCAGAGCGGCGCTCTAACCAACTGAGCTAATCGCCCCCGGACGGGCGATTGTAGCTCAGTGTTTCGCCGGGTCCAGACGGCTCCGCGAGAGGCCGGGGCCTCCACCCGTAGGCGGGGATGTGTCCGGCAGGGCCCGAGCTAACATCTGAGTGAGATGACGGAGATGGTCATCTACGGGGTGAGCTTCGACCTTGTCGGCAAGCAGCCGATCGTCTTGCTGAAGACGGCTGACGGGAACCGCTACCTGCCCATCTGGATCGGCCAGCCCGAGGCGGCCGCGATCCTCATGAAGCTGCAGGGCGCGTCGACGCCGCGGCCGATGACGCACGACCTCTTCGCGGAGACGCTGGACCAGCTCGACGCGCAGGTCGTCCGCATCACGGTCACCGAGCTGAAGGACAACACGTTCTACGCCTCGATCACCGTCCAGCAGAACGGCTCCGAGGTCGAGATCGACTCGCGCCCGTCGGATGCCATCGCCCTGGCGGTCCGTGCCGAGGCGCCGATCTACGCTGCCGATCGCGTCATCGAGGAGTCGGCGATCGAGTTCGAGGGCGAGGAGGTCAACGAGGAGGAGATCGTCTCCGACTTCCGCAAGTTCCTCGACAACGTCAGCCCCGACGAGTTCGCCGTCGAGGGCGAGGAGGAGCAGGCCTAGCCGACGCCGGCCCACCGCGACCGGGCGGGCTCTATCGCCTCCCCGACGAGGACGGCAGGCAGCGCCGGCCTAGTAGACGATGATCGTCGTGCCGTAGCCGTGCGTGGCGAACAGGCGCGGCGCGAGCCACATGGGCACCCGCACGCAGCCGTGCGAGGCGGGGTGGGCGGGCACCTCCGGGTAGCCGTGGATGGCGAACCCTCGCAGGAAGTACATCGGGTACCAGAGCACCCAGTCCCACCCGCCGACCTTGCGGTATACGCGCCAGTGGCCCACCGGTGTGTTGCCGGTCGCTCCGGTCGACACGTGCGCGACCAGCGTCACCCGCCCGCCGCGCACGAGCATGAGCACCTGCCGGCGCTTGTCCACCTCGATGTGATCGCCGCCGTAGCGTGCCCGCGGCGGTGCCGCGCCAGCGAGTTGCCGCCAGAAGCGAGCGTCGACGCGGCCGGTGCGCGGCAGCCCGTGGAGCTTCTGGAAGGCGAGCACGGCTTCGACCGTGTCGCGGCCGTACACCGCGTCGACCCGCTGGAGCACGAACGCCAGTGCGCGGAGACGCTGTTCGAGGACGCGGACGCCCTCGCTGCGGGAGCCGTAGCCGAGGCTCGGGTGACGCACGACGGTGTCGAGCAGGGCCCGCCGGGCGACGTACCCGGCCCGAGGCTCGATGGCCGCGACGACGCGGAAGGCCCCGGGCCGCACCGACGGCAGCCGCACCGCGGCCGCGCCCGTGCCGGAACGGCCCGCGACGAGCCGCCCGCGCCGGTACGCGCGAATCGTGACGATGCCCGCCCCCGCCGGCTCCACCCTGGCCACTGCCGTCAGCTGGCCGCCGACCACCGGCGCGCCTCGGGTCTCGAGGCGCAGCCGTGGGCGCAGGGCGATCGCGGCCGCCGGTGACGGGATGCCGGCGTAGCGGACGACGTACTCCCCTGCTGCCCGAGGCCGGACGCCGATCCGGTAGCTGCCGTCGGTGCGCAGCCGCCCCGACGTCACCTGCCGGCCGCGGTGGTGGACGGTGAGGCGTGCGTCGGGGAGGGCCGGCACCATGCGCCCGCGCAGGTGCACGCGCTCCTCGACGCCGGCAACGGCGGGCGCAGCGAGTGACAGCGCCACGGCCGTCACTGTGACGGTGGCCCGCGCCTCCTCGCCGCCCGCCGAAGTCCCCACGAGGGTGACGGTGTGCCGCCCCTGGGCGAACGTCGCGGCCAGCACTGGCCCCACGGCGGACGAGCCGTCAGGGAGCTCCCAGCGGTACGAGCTCGCGTCGCCCGCCGCCGTGAGCGTGGTGGCGAGCGGGGCGGCGCCAAGCGTGGGCGAGGCCTGCGCCGCCACGGTCGGCGGAGCCGCGTCCGCGGTTCCGGGCAGCGCGAGCGTGAGTGCGGCGAGGACGAGGAGCCGGTGCACGGGCCGACAGTATGTCCGCGGTGTCAAACGACAACGGCGAGCGTCAGCGACAGCGCGTTGAAGGCGCCGTGCACCGCGACGCAGGGAAGCACGCTGCCCGTGCGCTCGCGCAGGTACGCGAGCCCGGCACCGAAGACGAAGAAGATCGGCAGGCCTTCGACGATTCCGTGGATGAGGGCGAAGCCGACGCCGACGGCGGCGATCGCCGCCCAGCGGCCGAAGCGCAGCAGGAGCGTGTAGCCGATGCCGCGGAAGAGCAGCTCCTCCACCAGCGGTACGAAGGCGGCGATGACCAGGAAGTTGGCCGCGAACTGCGGCGCCCGGCTGCTGTCCCAGCCCTCCGGCACGAGCCCCTGCTCGTCGCCGGGCTGGAGGAAGGGGCTGAGCGCGCCGGCGACGACGAAGACGAGGACGATCAGACCGAGCCCGAGCCCGAGCGCCTTCCCCCACGAGTCCGGCCGCCCCAGCCCGAGCAGCGCGCGGGTGCCCGTGCGGCCCGCGATCGCCAGAAGGACTCCGAGCATGATCACGAACTGCACGAGCGCCAGCGCCACCGACGACCAGCGGTAGACGAAGTCGTCCGGCGGGTCCGCGTCGGCGTTGCCCAGGAAGTTGAGCAGCGACAGCGCGCCGATAACCGCGATCCAGGCGCCGAGCCGCCGCTCGCTGCGAGCGGCCGCGGGATACTCGCTCATGCCCACGCGGCCACCACCTCGGCGAGCGGCGCCGGTGCGAAGCGGAGCCCGGCCGCGGCGGCGCCGTCCCGATCGGCTGCGGCGTCGCCGACGTGGAGGGCTCGCTCCGGACGGACGGCGAGACGCGCGAGGGCGAGCTCGAAGGGTGCCGTGCCGGGCTTGGCCGCCCCTGCCTCGGCGCAGGTGACCACGGTCTCGACCCGAATGCCGGCCCGCTCGAGCACCTCGGCCAGGCCGATGTCCCAGTTCGAGACGACCGCGAGCGAGAGCCCCAGTGAGCGCAGGCGTCGCAGTGCGCCGGGCACGCCCGGCAGGGGCCGGAAGACGAGCGCCCCCGCGAAGTCCGCCGCGAAGTCGAGCTCGAGCCCGAGCTCGCGCGTGAACACCTCGGCGCACTCCCGCCGCAATGCATCGAGTAACGCAGGCGTGGCGGCGCCGCACTTGCGCGCGGCGTAGTGGCCGACCTCGGCCGCGAACGCGTCTCCGACGGCCGCGGGGCTGCGCTCGACCCCGCGGGCCGCGAGCGAGGCCTGCAGCCGCCCGAGAGGGTCGTCGAGCTCAAGCAGGGTGCCGTAGGCGTCCAACGTGACCGCGTCGAGCGCGGCCGGCCCTACGCCACCCACTGCCAGAGCGCCCACTGGGTGACCGACACGCCAAGGAGCAGCGCGCTCGTCCCCACGATCGCGGGATGGAGCCGCGGCCGCCCGCCGATCACGGCGAGCGCGAGGAAGAGCGGGAAGACAACGAGCCCGAATCGGGTCAGCGACTGCAGTGGCCAGCTGTCGCTCGGCGTGCTGAGCGGGATCGCCAGGCTGAGCGCGGCGAAGAGCCCGTAGGGGGCGCCGAACCGCTGCCACGCGACCACCGTCAGCCAGAGGAAGAGGGCCAGCGCGAGCACCAGCGTGATGTTGATCGCGGCCACCTGCATCGGCGTCCACTCGGTCACCGCGGTCCAGTAGACGCGCCCGTCGTTGCCCGCCCAGAGCTGCCGCACGCCGGCGGCGCCCGCGCCGACCCCCTCGACGACCCCGCCGAGCGGGCCGAGCGGCGACAGGTGCCGGTCCCAGTGCTCCTGTGCGGAGACGAATGCAAAGGGATCGCCCACGCGCCAGAGCAGCAGCAGTGGATAGGCGAGGGAGATCAGAGGGGCGAGCGCGAGCGGAGCGAGGCCACGAGGGCCGCGTGCGCGCCAGGCGAGGAGCGCGAGCGGTGGCAGCAGGGCGGCGGCCGTCGGACGGGTCAGGAGCGCGAGCCCGGCGACCACCGCGGCCTCCGGGAAGCGGCCCCGCTCGGCGAGCAGGAACGCGGCCACGACGAGGAGCAGGTACAGCGACTCGCTGTAGACCGCTCCCAGGAAAAGCGACGTCGGGAAGAGCGCGAGGTAGAGGAGCGCCCGCCGGGCGCCGTCGGCGCCAAGTCGGGGCTCCGCCAGACGCCAGAGCAGCACGAAGGCGCCGGTTCCCGCGAGCAGGGACACGAGGACGCCGCCGGCGACGTAGTGCCCGCCGAGCAGCCGCCCGGCCGCGCCGACGAGGCCCGGGTAGAGCGGGAAGAACGCCGCGTCGTTCGCGTGGGCGCCGTACCCCTCCTCGGCGATGCGCAGGAACCAGACGCTGTCCCACCGCGCCCACACGTCCGTCACCCAGCCGAGGTCGCGCGTGTAGGCCGGCTCGTCCCAGATCGCGGCACGAGGGTTGCGGCTGCCGTCCAGTAGGAGCAGCGCGGCGAGGGCAGCAGCCCACACCGCGGCCCTGCTCCAGAGGAAGAACTCGACCGCCGGACTGCGCGCTGGCGCAGGCGGTGGCAGCTCGACGGCCGGGCCGCCGGCCTCGCGGACCCGTTGACCGACGCGCACGGCGGCTCGATGATAGCCCCGCGTGACCGCGCGACTCTTCACGGTGGCCGAGGCCAACCACCTGCTCGACACGGCGATCCGGACGCTCGCCGAGGAGATGGTGCAGCGCCGTGCAGACATCGCCGCGCTCGAGGAGACCCGCGCCGGCCTCGTCGGCCGCGCCGCCGGCAACGGGGCCGGGCTCGACCCGGGCAAGCTCGGCGAGCTCGACGAGCGGCTCCGCAGCGAGCGCGACGCGCTGGCCCACTGCGTGCTCGAGATCCAGTCGCAGGGTGTGCAGGTCAAGGATCTGGATCGGGGCCTGGTCGACTTCCCCGCCCGCCTTGACGGCGAGGACGTGCTCCTCTGCTGGCACGTCGGCGAGGCCGAGATCGCCTGGTATCACGGCCCCGACGACGGCTACGCCGGACGACGTCCGTTGGACGCCGACTAGCACGGGGGAAACCCGGCCCGGCGCTCGCAGGGGCTCGCTCTCACGGGGGAAACCCGGTTTCCCCCGTGGGCCCCCTCGCTCGTCAGACGCGCCGGGGCCGCGCTGTGCCTGCGGCCGGCGAGGCCGGCCTCCGGCGATCGAACTGCTCTCCCGCCCTTTCGACGGCGGGAGAACGATGCGTGCTGTGCCAGGGATCGTCCGCTGCGGCGCGTAAAGAGTCCTCATGCCCACGCTGGAGCGGGCGGCCGTTGCCGCCATTGCGATCGTCGTCGCGCTGCTGGTCGCACGTGTCGTCGACCGCCGCATGGAGAAGCGGCAGCTGCCGCCCGAGGCCTTCACGCGCTATCGGGTTCTGCGGCGCAGCATCGTCTCCACGATCGTCGCCTTCGGCGTGCTCTCGGCGCTGCTCGTCATCCCGCAGGTCCGTGCCGTGGCCGGTGGCATCCTCGCCTCGTCGGCAGTGCTCGCGCTCGTGGTCGGCTTCGCCGCCCGTTCCACGCTCGCCAACTTCGTCGCCGGCCTGCTGATCGCGTTCACCCAGCCGGTGCGGCTCGGCGACCGCGTCGTCGTCGGCGGCGAGGAGGGCGTCGTCGAGGAGATCGGGCTCACGTACACCTTCATTCGCACGCGCGACGGCATGCGGCTCGTGATCCCCAACGAGAAGCTGGCCTCGGATACCATTCGCAACGCCACCATCGTCAGCCGAGAGACGATGGCCGAGATCTCCGTGCAGGTACCCCTCGACACCGATCTCGGCGCGGTGGTCGACCTGCTCCAGAGCGAGACCGCAGGCGACACCCGTGCCGACGTGCTCGTGACCGCGCTCGACGGCGCGGCTACCGTCACCGTGCGTGCTGCCGCGCCCGACGCGGCCGCCGCCGAGCGCCTCGCCAGCGAGCTGCGCGTGCGCTCGGTCGCGCGCCTGCGCGCGGCAGGGCACCTGTCGTGAGCCGGCGTCCCGAGCTCATCCCGGGCCAGCGGCGGCGGGCGAAGCGGCGCGCCCGCCGGGCCGCGCGCAAGCGTCGCACGGTGGTCATCCTGCTGATCGTCCTGCTGGCCGCCGGCGGCGCGGTCACGGCCTCCTTCGGCGGAGCCGCGGCGCTTCTCGACGACTGCGACCTGTCGGCCCTGCAGCCGGTCTCGCTCGGTGCGAACTCGTACGTCTACGACAGCAACGGCCGCCTCATCGGGGCGATCCCGTCCGAGCGCAACCGCCAGATCGTGTCCCTGCGCAAGATCTCGCCCTGGATGCGGAAGGCGACGATCGCGATCGAGGACCGCCGCTTCTACCAGCACGGAGGCGTCGACTGGGAGGGCATCCTGCGCGCCGCGGTCAAGGACATCGAGGCGGGTCGCGCGGTCGAGGGCGCTTCGACGATCACGCAGCAGCTCGTGCGCAACCTCTATCCGCTCTCGCGTGAGCGCTCGCTGGACCGCAAGGTCAAGGAGGCGTGCCTGGCGATCAAGATGAGTCGACGCTTCACCAAGGACGAGATCCTCGAGCAGTACCTGAACGCCGTCTACTACGGCGCCCGCGCCTACGGGGTCGAGGCCGCCGCCCGCACGTACTTCAACGTCAGGGCCTCGCAGCTGACGCTCTCCCAGGCGGCGCTGCTCGCCGGACTGACGCAGGCGCCCTCGCAGTACAGCCCGCTCGAGCGCAAGCGTGAGGCGCTCACCCGGCGCAACCTCGTCCTTCGCGCCATGCTGGAGAACGGCGCGATCGACCAGCGACAGTACCGCCAGTCGGTACGCCAGGGCGTCCGTCTCAACCCGGGCGGCGCGCTCTACGACATCGAGCGGATCCCCGTTCGCGATCGCTACTTCTTCAACTACGTCTACGACGAGCTCGTCGCCCAGTACGGTGCGAGCACGGTGCGCTCCGGGGGGCTGCGCGTCTACACGACGCTCGAACGGCGCCTCCAGATCGCGGCGCAACGGGCTATCCGGGACACGCTCTACCTCCGCGACGACCCGGCGGCCGCCGTCGTCTCGATCGAGCCGCAGACCGGCGAGATCCGCGCCATGACGGCGGAGGTGCCCGGGCGCAAGCGCAACCAGTTCAACCTCGCCTCGCAGGCGCGCCGTCAGGCCGGCTCGACCTTCAAGACCTTCGTGCTCGCGACCGCCGTCAGGGAAGGCGTCGACCCCGACTCGACCTACTACACCTCCGCACCCTTCGTCTACAACCCCGACCCGCTCGGCAACTGCGAAGACGGCAGCTGGTGGTGCGTGTCCACCTACGACAACAGCTATCGCGGCACGCTGTCGATCTCCCAGGCGACGCTGAGCTCCGACAACACGGTCTACGCCAAGCTGACGCTCGACCTCGGGCCGGAGAAGGTGGCTCAGACGGCGCAGGCGATGGGGATCCAGACGCCGCTGCAGCCGTTCCCCTCGATCGGTCTCGGCTCGATCGCGGTCTCGCCGCTCGAGATGGCCTCGGCCTACGCGACGCTCGCGGCCGGCGGTGTGTACTCGGTGCCGACCGCGATTCGCCGCGTCGTCCTGGCCGACGGCACGGTCGACGCCGAGGCCGGCTGGGGCAGGCCGGTGCGCACGCGCGTGCTGCCGGACTGGGTGGCCGCCGAGGTGACCGAGATCCTCGAGGACAACATCGACCAGGGGACGGGGACCGCCGCCGACTTCGGTCGGCCAGCGGCCGGCAAGACCGGCACGACCGACGACCACACCGACGCCTGGTTCTGCGGCTACACGCCGCAGCTCTCGACGACCGTGTGGGTCGGCTATCCGGGCGGGAACTTCCCGATGACGAGCGTGCACGGCATCTCGGTCGCGGGCGGCACCTTCCCCGCCGAGATCTGGCGCCGCTTCATGGAGCCCGCCTCGACCGGCTCGCCCTACCGCGACTTCCCGGAGCCGAGCGGCACGCCGGTCTGGGTCGACTTCGAGGGGCAGTACGCCAACGACTACTCGTACGACTACGACTACGGCAGCACCGAGCCGGCGGAGGACGAGGAGAAGCGGGAGCGCACCGAGCCGGCGCGGACCAGTCCGGCGCCACCCTCGCCGCGGCCTGCGCCGCCCGCCCCCAAGCCGACCCCCGAGCCGCCGGCGCCGCCTCCGCCCACGCCGGAGCCCGAGCCGACCCCCGGGACTGAGTAGCACCCCGCGCGCCCTGCTCGCCGGCGCGGTTGCGGCCGCGCTCGTGCTGGCGGCTGCGCTCACCGCCTGGGCCGACGCGTCGCCGCTCGTCCCGCGCAACGGCGGCCATCCGCGCGGCGACGCCGCCTGGGCCTGGGTCTTCCTTGCGCTGGCCGGGGCCGCGTTGCTCGCGTACGCCGCGGGGCTCGTGCTCGTGCGCCGCTCCTCGGCGCGGCTCGCGTGGGTCGCCGCGCTCGCCGCCGCCGTGCAACTGGCGCCGCTCGCCGGGCCGCTGCTCATCTCCACCGACGCCTGGACGTACTGGTCGTACGGCCGCATCGCTGCAGTCCACGGCGACAACCCCTACCGCGCCGTCCCGGCCGACTATCCCGCCGACCCGGCCCTGGAGCACACCGGGACCGCCTGGCGACGCACGTCCTCGATCTACGGGCCGGCGTTCACGCTCGCCTCCGAGCCCGTCGCACACGCGTCGGGCCGGTCGGACGACGCGGCCGCCTGGATCTACAAGGCGCTCGCCGCCGCGGCGATGCTGGCGGCCACCTGGGCTGCCGCCCGGGCCGCTCGCCGGCAGGCCTTCGCCGTCGCCTTCGTCGGCTGGAACCCGGTCGTCGCGCTGCATGCGGCGGGAGGCGGGCACAACGACGCGTGGATGGCCGCTCTGGTCGCCTCGGCGGTGGCGCTCGGGATCGCGGGGCGCCGGCAGCTCGCGGGTGCGGCGTGGGCCGGCGCGGTGGCGATCAAGTGGGTGCCGCTGCTGCTGGTTCCGCTGCAGATCCTCGCCGACCGCCGCCGCGGGCTCTCCTTCGGCGCCGGCGGAGCGGTGGCGGCGGGCGTCGTCATCGGCGCTCTCGCCACCTGGCGTTACGGCCTGGGCTGGCTCGACGCGCTCGAGCCCGTCGCCCGCAAGGCCGGAGAGCAGACGAGCTATGCGATCCCGTCGCGGCTCGCGCAGCTCGGCCTCTCGCGCGAGCTCGCTGCGGGCCTGCTCGCGCTCGCGTTCGGACTCGCGTACCTGGCGCTCCTGCGCGAGGCCTGGCGCGGGCGCCCCCGGCTCGCGCTGACGTCGGCGCTGCTCCTGCTGGCGACCCCCTGGCTCGTGGTCTGGTACCTGGCGTGGCCGGCGGCGCTCGCGGCGGTGGAGGACGACCGGCGGGCGCAGCTCCTCGTGGTCGTGCTCTCGGCCTATCTGCTGCCGCAGGCGGTTCCGGTCTAGCGGCGCCGGTAGAGCAGGATGCCGTCCTCGGCTGCGACGAGTTGCCAGTCGCGGTTGCGCCGTAGGCCCTGGATCGCGATGCGGCCCCCGGGCGCGGTGGCGCGGTCGAGGATGCTCGGCCGCGTCGAGTCGACGACGACCCAGCGCGCCCCCGCGAGTCGCGGGAAGCTGAGCATGCGCCGGCGGTCGGAGAGGTGCGCTCCGAGCGTGTTTGTGGCACTCACGGGCTCGCCGTCGGTGATGCGGGCGAGGACGCGGCGGGCCGCGTCGTCGTGCGTCGAGACGGTGACGAGCTCGGCGGGCCGGCGCGACGCCGCCGGGCAGCGCGTCCCACACGGGCAGCGCGCCCAGCCGATAGTTGCCCAGGAGCGCTGCTCCAACTGCCACCCCCGCGAGCGCCCGTGCCACCGGAGCGCGCCCGCCCGCGATCCTCGCTGCTCCCAGCACCGCCGCGAGCACGAGCCCCGGGACGGCCCCGGCCGCGTAGTGCTGCTCCACCGACGTCTGGGTCGTCACCGACGAGAGCAGGTTGATCGCGAGCTCCGGCGCGGCCGCCAGCAGCGCCAGCGGTGCGAGCAGCGGCAGGGCAGCGAGCGGCGCCACCAGAGCGACGAGGTAGCGCACCCCGCGCTCGTCGAAGGCGGTCGAGAGCAGGCGCCCGGGATCCGTCAGCGCCGTCTTCACCACGCCGCCCGGCGAGCCACCGACCGCCTCGTAGCGGCCGAAGAACGCCGACGGTCCGTCCGCGAAGTGGGGCACGACGACCTCCACCGCGACGAGCGTGAGCGTGACACCGGCGAGCGCGATCGCGCCGCCTGCGAGCCAGCGCCGCCGCGTCAGGCCGTACCAGAGGCCGAGAGCCGCGACGACCAGGGGAATCTCCTCCTTCGCCAGGACGGCGACGGCGGCGAGCAGGGCGAACGGCCCGAGGCGGTCGCCGTCCAGGAACCACACCGCGTAGAGCAGCAGCGGGCAGGCGAGCACCACCGGGTGGAACTCGCTCAGCGTCGCCCACTGCAGCGGCGGATAGAGCAGGTAGGCGAGGGCGAAGCCGGCCGCCGGGGGCTCCGAGCCCAGGTGCCTGCGCGCGAGCCAGAAGACAGGGAGCGCGCCGGCAGCGACAGCAGCCGCCTGGACGGTCAGGAGGAGCTCGGGTCGCGGCCACAGCCACCAGAGCGGCGCGAAGGCGGCGAGCAGCGGGTCGACGTGCGAGGCGAGTCGGGACACCTGGGCGCCGGCCAGGTCGGTCACCTCGAGCGGCCGCCCGTTGGCGGTCGACCACACGGCCTGCACCATGTTGCCGAGGTCGAAGCGCCCGGTCTCGAAGGCGCGGTGGCGGAGAGCTCCGAGCGCGGCGAAGCCGGCGGCGTACGACGCCATCGCCGCCCACACGAGCGCCCGTGCGCTCACAGCAGCTCGGCGAGGAGCGAGCGCCAGCGCCGGCCAAGCACCTCTTCGCTTGCGTGGGCCTCGTAGGCAGCGCGTCCGCCGGCGCCGATGCGGCGAGCCAGGTCGGCATCGGCAGCGAGCCGGGCGACTGCCTCGACCAGCGCCTCGGGATCGCCCGGCGGGACGAGGAACGCGCTCTCGCCGTCGACGAGCAGCTCGCGCGCGGCGGGCGTGTCGGCCGTCACGAGCGGGACGCCGCAGGCCAGTGCCTGGAACGCCTTGTTGGGAATGACCCTGGCCGCCTTGGGAGAGGTGCCGAAGACCCCGAGGGCGCAGCCGGCGCTGTGCAGCTCGGCGGGCAGGCGCTCGTACTCGATCCAGGGAACGTGCTCGACGTTGCCGGGCCGCGCTGCGAGCAGCGGCTCGAGCTGGCCCCGGCCGACCACCCGGAACGGCAGCGCCGGCGCCCTGCGCGCCGCCGCGAGGATCGTCGAGAGCCCATGCAGAGGGATCAGCTTGCCGACGAACAGTGCCACGAATCGCTCGGGCGGCTCCCAGCCGGGGCCGAACACGCGCTCCTCGGCGCCCACCAGGCAGTGAGTGACGCGGTCGTGCTCCGCGAGCTGCGCGAGGTAGGACGCGTTCGCAGCGGTGTCCGCGACCACCAGGTCGGCGGCACGCAGCGCGGCCCGGTCGAGCCGGCGGAGTGCTCGCGACGGCAATGAGCCCGGCGCGAAGCGGCGCCGGTCCTCGACGAGCGTCTCGTGGAGCGAGACGAGCGGGTTGAAGACGACCGGTCGCCCGCGCGCCACCCGGCGGGCCGCGGGCAGGTCGGGATGCCCTGGATAGCCGACGAGCAGGAGATCGGCCCAGGTGTCGCTGCAGAGCGCGAGCCGCAGCTCGGCCCCGAGCAGGCGCAGCGCCGTCCCCGCGCCTGCGCGCCACTGCTCGCGGCCCTCCCAGACCGGCTGGTGGCGCTCCCGCACCTCGACGCCTGCGCGCCGCAGGCACGACGACACCTGGGCGTTGCGGGGGTACGAGCGCTCGTACGTGCCGAAGAGGAGCGCCCTCAAGGGGTCACGAGAGCACGTCCTCGACGAGGTCGGCAGCTCGCTCGCGCTCACCGGAGCGCTCCTCGCGCAGGTTGGTGACGAGCTCTGCCACCAGCCCGAGCGAGAAGAGCTGGATGCCGACGACGACGAGCAGCACGCCCAGGGTCAAGAGCGGCCGGTGGCCGATCGCCTGGCCGAGGATCTTGAGCACCGTCAGGTACGCCAGCACGCCCGTGCCGAGCGCGCCGAGGGTCAGGCCGAGGCCGCCGAACAGGTGCAGCGGGCGGTACCGGTAGCGGCCCATGAACGTGACTGTCAGCAGGTCGAAGAACCCGCGCAGGTAGCGCTCGAGCCCGTAGCGGGACCGCCCGTGCTCCCGCGGGCGGTGGTTGACAGGGACCTCTGCGACCCGGAAGCCGCGGTAGTGGGCGAGCACGGGGATGAAGCGGTGCAGCTCGCCGTAGAGACGCAGCCCCGCGAGCACCTCGGCGCGGTAGGCCTTGAGCCCGCAGTTCAGGTCGTGGAGCCGCAGGCCCGACAGCCGGCCTGTGACCGTGTTGAAGACCCGTGAGAGCACGCGGCGCCGAAGCGGATCCCGCCGACGCGTCTTCCAGCCGGTGACGAGATCGAAGCCCTCGTCGAGCTTGGCGAGCAGGCGCGGGATCTCGGCCGGGTCGTCCTGCCCGTCGCCGTCGATGGTGACGACCACCTCGCCACGCGCGTGATCGAAGCCGGCGGCGAGCGCCGTCGCCTTGCCGAAGTTGCGCCGCAGCCGCACGACGCGCACACCCGCCGCCTCGACGTGGAGCCGGGTCAGCGCCGCAAACGTCCCGTCGCTGGAGCCGTCGTCAACGAACAGCACCTCCCACGGGTCGCCGATGCCCTCGAGCGCCGCGCGGAGCTCGTCGAAGAGCAGGGCGACGCTCCGTTCCTCGTCGCGCACCGGCACCACCACGGAGATCACGGCGGCAGCCTAGTCCGGGATGGACGTTGCCTAGCTGGCGAACGCCGGCACGCCGAGCGCCGAGAGCTCGGTGCCCTCGTATCGGTACGCCGGGCCGTCGGTCGGCTCGACGCGGACCGGCCTGGCGTAGGCGATGTACCGCTGGGACGCGAAGAAGCGAGGATGGCAGGCCTGGAGCGCGAGCTCCTCACGCCCGCGCGATCGCAGGACCTCCACATCTCGGGGCCCGACGATCTGGTGCCGGGTGATGCGGTAGCGGAACGTGCCGTAGGGGAGCTCGACGACGACCGCATCGCCGGGCGCGAGGTCGTCGATGTCGGCGAAGGGCGCCGAGTACGTGGTCCGGTGGCCGGCGACGTACACGAGCTTGCCCTCGCCCGGCAGGAAGGTGTCGCGGTGCCGCGCCGGGCCCTTCTTGAGCGTGTCGTCGTCGGTGCCGTTGACGATGATCATGTTCAGCTCGAGCCGCGGGATCCGTAGGCGGCCGATCGCGTCCCCCTCGCCCAGCTTCAGCCGGTAGCGGCGCGCTGTCTCGGCAATGGCCAGGCCGGCCTCCTGTGGTGTCAGGCTGCGCCCGCTCGGGGTTGCCGGTTGCTCGGGCGCGGCGGGCGCGAAGGTCTCGAGCTGCTCCTCGTACGCGTCGGCGAGCTGCCGCTGCTCCAGGTAGGTGTAGACCGCTGTCAGGGGGTCCTGCCAGCGCCAGACCAGGAGGCTCCACGCCAGCGCGCAGACGCCTCCGAGTGCCATCAGCGTCCCGAGCCAGCGCACCGTTCGTCGCACGTTCATCGCCCACCCATTGTGCGTGAAGGAGTCGCAGCGTGGAGGCGGCGGGCAGTCGCGGTCAGGCCCACCCGCCGCCGGGCGGTGCGGTTCGGATAGGGCACGTAGCGTCCTGCCGTGACCGCGGCGAGCTGAGCAGCGGCAGCGGCCCAGGCGAGGGCGACGGCGACGGCCCCTGGAGGAATGGTTCCCAGGGCCGCCAGCTGCGCGAGGTACCAGGGCGCATCCAGTCCGAGCTCGAAGCGCAGCGCCATGTTGGCCACGAGCACGAGTGGTCCCACCAGACCGGCGACGTACACCGTAAGTCTGAGCCCCCCTCGGCGCGTCCGGAGGCGGGGCAGCACGCTCCAGGCGTAGAGCGACGGAAGCACGTAGATCAGGGCGTAGGGGTTGGCGAGCGCCGTGACAAGGGCCACCGCTGCCAGCAACAGCAGCGCTGCGGTGAACCCCGCGAGCTCCCCTGCCGGATCGACACCGCGGCCTGCGAGGCGGCTGCGGGCGATCACCCAGCCGGCCAGCGTGAGCAGCAGGAACGCCCCGAGACCGAGCACGGGCCAGTCACCCGTTCCGGGCGCGTAGGGGGACAGCGGTCGCGCGCTGCCCTCGGCCCAGCTGCCCACGAGCGTGAAGAGCCAGAAGGTCGCGCCGACGAAGAGCCAGAAGCCGAGCCGGCGCACCTGGCTTCGCACGGCAGGGCCGAGGCGGGCGCCGAGCCGCCGGCAGTGCCGCAGGTGCTGTGCCAGCCCGACGCCGAAGGGCAGCAGGAAGGCGAGGATCGCTCCGGCGACGGCCCAGCCGGGAACGATGCGGCGGCCGAGGAAGAGATAGCTCCTCGGGCCCGGGGCGAGCTCGAGCCCACCGCCGTCGAGCGAGTCCACGAGCGCCTGGGCGGACGAGCCGAGTTGCGCCATCCGCAGCGAGGAGAGGCGCTCGGGGCCGTCGCCGAACGGCTCGGGCGGCCGCACGCCGGCGGTGGTGAGCGTGACCGCAGGGATGCTGCGCTCAGCGAAGGGCCCGTGGTCGTAGAAGGTGAACGGGAACGCGAGATCGAGCAGCTGGCCGGCGATGCCCGTGTGCCGCGGCGGCCGCCCCGCCTCCTCGCGCATTCGGGCGAACCCGGTGGCCACCAGGGTCGGCGTCGGCGAGTCCGGCCCGGCGCCCGCGAAGTCGATGCGAGGCCGCTGCTGCCCGGCGATCGCGGCGAGATTGACGACGGCGAGCGTTCGCTCTGCCATCCCCGGACGGCTCGCGACGCGGGCGGCGCCGAGATTGCCGTACGCGCCCCCGTCGGCGGAGACGAAGAGCAGCGTGTGCGTCGGCGTCAAGACGCCGCCGCCCTCGGCGCGGGCGCCGCCGTAGAGGCGCGCGAGCTCGAGGAGCGCACCCGTGCCCGAGGCGTTCAGGTTCGCGCCGGGCCCCCGACCGACGTTGTCCCGGGCTGCGACGACGAGGATGGCCCTCCCCGAGCGGCCCCGGGCGATCGCCGTGAGGTTCTCGAGCGGGACCGGCCCGAACCCGGGTGCCGTCGCCCGGAAGCGGTCGCGCCGCACGGGGTACCCGAGGGCGGCGAACCGCGCGGCGACCCATTCGGTTGCCGCGTGTGCGCCCAGGGAGCCGGGCGAGCGGTCGGGAAACTCGGTCGCCAGCTGCCGTGCGGTCGACAGCGCGGAGGCACCATCGAACGCGGGCGGCGGCGCGGGCGGCAGCGTCTCGGGCCGCGAGGACGCGAAGGAGGCGAGCAGCAGCGCCAGCAGAGCGACGGCGAGGCTGAGCCGGAGGGGACGCGTGGCGACGGGGGGAGTACGGCCTCCGCGCGCCGGGCGCCGCCGTCTCGCGCGGGGGAACGCGGGCATAGCGGGGCTATAGTAGGTCCAGGCTGCGGTGCGAGGGCGCAGCTCACACCTGAATGGCGGACTCCGCGACGATTCTCCTCGTCGACGACGAGGACTCGATCCAGAAACTCCTCACGTTCCCGCTGGAACGGGACGGGTTTCGCGTCGTGCAGGCCCGCGACGGCGACGAGGCGCTCGACCGCTTCGCCGCCGAGCGCGTCGACCTGGTCGTGCTCGATCTGATGCTGCCGCGCGTGGACGGCCTCGAGGTCTGCCGGCGCATCCGCGCGACGAGCATGGTGCCGATCCTGATGCTCACCGCCCGCGACGACGAGCTCGACAAGGTGCTGGGGCTCGAGCTCGGCGCGGACGACTACATGACAAAGCCGGTCTCGGTGCGGGAGTTCCGTAGCCGCGTCCGCGCGCTGCTGCGGCGCGCCGCCGCTCCGAAGCACGATCCGGAGGGCGACGAGGCGATCGAAGCCGACGGCCTGCGGATCGACCCCGCCCGCCGCCGGGTGACGCTGAACGGCGAGACGGTCGACCTGACCTACGTCGAGTTCGAGCTGCTGCGGGCCCTCGCAGAGCGGCCGGGGCGGGTGCTCTCCCGGCAGGCGCTGCTCGAGCGCCTCTGGGGCGACTCGGACTACCGCGACCCCCGCACCATCGACGTCCACGTGCGCCACCTGCGCGAGAAGCTCGAGCAGGACGCGCGCCGCCCCGAGTTCATCTTCACGGTTCGCGGCGCCGGGTACCGCTTCCGGGATCTCTGATGCGCCTCGGCGTCGGCGTGCGGCTCAGCCTGGGGCTGCTCGTCCTCGTCTCCGCGGCGTTGCTGATCGTCTACCTGGCCGTCGTGCCGTCGCTCGAGAACCGGCTGATCGACCAGCGCCGCGACGAGCTCGCCCGAACCGCGGCAGCCGTCGCCTCACGCTACGAGGAGGACGTCTCGATTGCCCAGGACGTGGTCGAGTCGGCGGGAACGTCGACCAACTCGCGGGCGTTCTTGCTCGAGCATCTGGGCGGCGGCGTCCTGCGCGTGTTCGCGGACTCCCTGCCCTTCACGTCGCCGCCGAGGCTCTCCGCCAACCCTGTCGCGCTTCGGGCGCTGCGGACCCAGGCTCCAGCACGCGGCGCTGCGACCAGGAGCGGGACCGAGTACGCGGAGGTCGCCGTGCCGCTCGGCGAGGCCGGCGAGCTGGTGCTGCTGCTCACGGCGCCGCTCACGGACACCCTGACGACGGTGCGCACGGTCGAGCGGCGCATGCTCGCGGCGGGCGCGGTCGGGCTGGTGTTCGCGGCCGGGCTGGGGCTCGGTGCGGCCAGCCTGCATGCCCGTCGCATCGGTCGGCTCCGAGGCGCCGCCGATCGCATCGCCCACGGCGACTTCGGCGAGCCCGTGGTCGATCGGGGGTCCGACGAGCTGGGCGCCCTCGCCGACTCGTTCGAGCGCATGCGCGGCCGGTTGAGCGCGCTCGAGCATGCGCGCCGCGAGTTCGTCGCCAACGCCTCGCACGAGCTGCGGACGCCGATCTTCGCCGTGGCGTCGGCCCTCGAGCTGCTCGAGGACGAGGAGCTCGACGAAGCGACGCGCGACGACTTCATCCACACGATGCGCGAGCAGGTCGACCGCCTCACCCGACTGGCGGCCGACCTGCTCGACCTCTCGCGCCTCGACGCAGGCCGGCTACCGGTCGAGGCACAGGCGTTCGACCTCACGGAGACGGCCGCGGCGCTTGCCCGCGAGTTCGAGGCGGCCGCGCTGACCGCCGGGCACCCGCTCGAGCTCGAGGCGAACGGCGCAGTCATCGCCGTCGCCGACCCCGACCGGGTCCTCCGCATCGGCAGGGCGCTGCTGGAGAACGCGATCGTGCATACGCCGTCCGGCACCGCGGTGCGCATCCGCACGGACCGCGAAGACGGCTCGGCGCTGCTCGAGGTCGTCGATGACGGGCCCGGGATCCCCGCGGGCGAGACAGACCAGGTCTTCGACCGGTTCTACCGTGTGGGCGGCGAGCGGGCGTCCGGTAGCGGCCTCGGCCTCGCCATCGCGCGGGAGCTGGCCGAGTTGATGGGCGGCGTTCTCACCCTGGAGCGGGCCGCGACCGGCGGGGGTGCCCGCTTCAGCGTTCGGCTCCCCGCGGGTTGAGGTTTTCACGTGGAAACGGTGAATCGTTTTCACGTGGAAACGCTCGGGGGTTCACGGGAGACGGCAGGTGGGCATAGGAGTCCTCGAGGGCGCGACGAAGGGTTCACGCGGTGAACGAGATCTCAGACGATCTGCATACACTCAGCCGATGTCGACCCAGGCCATGACCGGCGACGATCGGGCCGTTCGCCTCACCATCCCGGCGAAGCCCGAGTACGTGAGCCTCGTCCGGCTCGCGCTCACGGGACTCGCGAGCCTCCGGCCGCTGCCCGACGAGACCCTTGGCGACCTGAAGCTCGCCGTCACGGAGGCGGCCTCGAACTCGGTACGCCATGCGTACGCCAACGGCGACGGCGTCGTCGATGTCGTCTACGAGCTCCAGGACGACCGGCTCGTCGTCGAGGTCGCCGACAACGGCCAGGGATTCGTGCATCAGAGCCGCTCTCTCGATGACCGCAGCGAGCTCGACGAGGGCGGTCTCGGCATCGCCATCATCCAGGCGCTCGCCGACGAGCTGGAGGTCGGCAAGGGCCCAGACGGCGCCGGCTCGCGCCTGCGCTTCGTCAAGCTGCTCGGGGAGTAGCCGAGCCCCTCGGTACTCTCGCGCGTGGCCAAGTCCCGCGCGGAGGTACGCATGCTGCAACTCGTCAACGTCGGTCACAAGTCGCTCGCCGACTACGCAACCATCGCCTCCCGCGGCCTGATGGAGGAGATCCGCCGGCTCGCCGAGCCGCTTGCCGGTGCCCGTGTGCTGCACCTCTCGGCGACGGCCTTCGGCGGCGGCGTCGCTGAGATCAATTACACCCTGATCCCGCTGATGCGCGACGCAGGCCTCGACGTCGAGTGGCGCATCATCCATGGCCAGGACGAGTTCTACGACGTCACGAAGCGGATCCACAACGCCCTCCAGGGCCGCCCGGAGGGCCTCACGCCCGAGCAGGAGCGGATCTTCCACGAGTACAACCGCCTGAACGCCGAGGCGTTCGAGGACGACTACGACTTCGTCTGCATCCACGATCCGCAGCCGGCGGCCATGATCGAGTACGTCGGCGAGTCCCGCGCGCACTGGATCTGGCGCTGTCACATCGACCTGTCCGAGCCGTACCAACCCGTGCTCGACTTCCTGCTGCCGCCGCTCGGCCGGTACGACGCGGCGATTTTCCACATGCCCGAGTACGTGCCGACGAGTGCCGCGCTGCCGCCGGCCTACATCTGGCCGCCGGCGATCGACCCGCTGACGCCGAAGAACATGGCCCTCTCGGTCGAGGACGCGGCGTACATCGTCGACCAGTTCGGCATCGACGTCGAGCGGCCGCTGCTGACGCAGGTCTCGCGCTTCGATCCCTGGAAGGACCCGCTCGGCGTCATCGACGCCTACCGCGACGTCAAGCGCACGCACCCCGAGGTGCAGTTGGCGCTCGTCGGCTCGATGGCCCACGACGACCCGGAGGGGTGGGAGTTCTACAACCAGACGGTGACCTACGCCGCCGGCGACCCGGACATCTTCATCCTCTCGAATCTCAACAACGTCGGCTCGGTCGAGGTCAACGCCTTCCAGGTGCACTCCGCCGCCGTGCTGCAGAAGTCGATCCGCGAGGGGTTTGGCCTGACCGTGACCGAGGCGCTCTGGAAGTCGCGGCCGACGGTTGCCGGTCGGGCCGGCGGCATCGTGGCGCAGATCGTGGACGGCGAGACGGGGTGGCTCGTCGACTCACCGGGCGAGACGGCCGAGGCCTGCCGCGCGATCCTCGACGATCCCGTGGGCGCCCGGCAGCGCGGCCTCCGCGGCAAGGAGCACGTCCGGCGCCGGTACCTGACGCCGCGGCTGCTGCGCGACTGGCTCGCGCTCTATAACCGGCTCGCCGGCCGCGACACGGGCGACACCGAGCTGGTCGTCGCCTCGACCGCGTAACGGGCGCACGCGCTGCCGGGGTCCCGCGTGCCGGCGCGCATCGCTCCTCTCGAGCGTCCCGGCGGTTCCTCCCCTCTACGCGCTGAGCTCCCTGCGCACCGATCCTCGTAGCCCCGACGTCTCGGGGGCGGCCGCAGCAAGCACAGGGCCGACTGCGCGACCGCCTCTGGGCGAGCGAGGACTAGGGTGGCGGAGATGGCGGACAGGCAGAAGCTGATCATCGTCTCGAACCGCGGGCCGGTGAGCTACCAGCTCGAGCGGGGCGGCGAGCTGCAGGCTCGCCGGGGCGGCGGCGGGCTCGTCACCGCCCTGCGCAGCCTGGTCACGCACCACGACGTGACGTGGATTGCGAGTGTCATGACCGAGGGCGACAGCGTCATGTCCGAGCGCCACGGTGGCGCCTCGTTCGAGGAGCAGGCGCGCGACGGCTCGACCTACCGTCTGCGGCTCGTCTGGCATCCGCTGCAGGCGTACGACTGGTACTACAACGTGGTCGCGAACCCGGTGCTGTGGTTCGCCCAGCACTACCTCTGGGGGCTCTCCGGCTCCCCGGATTGGGATCAGGGGCTGCACAACGCCTGGCACAACGGCTACGTGACCGTCAACGCCAACTTCGCCGAGGCGGTGCTCGACGAGCTCGAGCGCGAGCCGGAGGCCGCTGTCTTCTTCCACGACTACCACCTCTACGTCGCCCCCGGCATCGTGCGCGCCCGCGCGCCCGACGCCACGCTCGCCCACTTCGTCCACATCCCCTGGCCGCAACCGGACTACCTGCGCGTGCTTCCCGAGGAGATTCGCCGCGCGGTGCTCGAGGGCATCCTCGCGAACGACGTCGTCGGTTTCCACACGGGCCGCTGGCGGCGCAACTTCCTCCGCGGCTGCGAGGACATCGTCGCCGCCAAGGCCGACTTCAGCGCAGGCACGGTGCGCCACGGCGACCGGGTCGTGCGTGCGACGGCGCGGCCGATCTCGGTCGATCCGCTCGAGTTCGAGGAGCTGGCCGAGAGCGAGCGTGTGTTGTCCGAGGAGCAAACTATCGTTGAGGATCGCCGTGAGCATCTCATCCTGCGCGTTGATCGCACCGACCCGTCGAAGAACGTCGTACGCGGGCTGCGGGCATACGAGCTCTTCCTCGAGGCGCACCCCGAGCTCCACGGGCGAGTGCAGATGCTGGCCCTGCTCGACCCTTCCCGTCAGGACATCCCCGAGTACTCGGAGTACCTGGCGGCGATTCAGCGGGCCGCGCGGACCGTGAACGACCGATTCCAGCGCGACGACTGGGTGCCGCTCGACCTGCAGATCGCCGACAACTTCGCCCAGGCGGTTGCCGCCTACAAGCAGTTCGACGTGCTGCTCGTGAACGCGATCTTCGACGGTATGAACCTCGTCGCCAAGGAAGCGCCTCTCGTCAACGTGCGTGACGGCGTGCTGATCCTGTCGGAAAACACCGGCGCACACGAGGAGCTCGGCGAGTGGGCGCTGACGGTCAACCCGTTCGACGTCGCCGGCCAGGCAGACGCGATCCACGAGGCGCTGGTCATGCCGCGCGCAGAGCGCCGGCGCCGGCTGGAGGGGATCCAGGAGGCGGTGCGCTCCTACGACATCGGCCGCTGGATCGACGATCAGCTCGAGGACCTCGAAGAGGCGGCGGCCCCGGTGCCTGCGGGCCGCGTGGGTTGATGGGCGAGCTCTCGCACGTCGACGATGCCGGCCGCGTGCGCATGGTCGACGTCGGTGGAAAGCCACAGTCCCGCCGGCGCGCGGTCGCCCAGGCGCGCGTAGAGCTGGCGGCCGAGACGGCGCAGCGTCTGCGCGAGTTGCCGAAGGGTGATGCGCTGGCCACCGCCGAGCTCGCGGGCCTCATGGCCGCCAAGCGGACGAGCGAGCTGATCCCGCTCTGCCATCCGTTGCCGCTCTCGCACATCGCCGTCGAGGCGGCCGTCGCCGGCGACGCGGTCGAGATCACGGCGACCGTGGAGACCACGGCGCAGACCGGGGTGGAGATGGAGGCGCTCACCGCCGCCTCGGTGGCAGCTCTGACCGTCTACGACATGGCGAAGGCGATCGACGGGGGCATGGTCGTGACCGACGTCCGCCTGCTCGAGAAGACCAAGGAGCCGGCCGGCTGAGGGCCGCGGTCCTGACCGTGTCCGACGGCGTCGCCGCCGGCGAGCGAGACGACCGCAGCGGCGAGCTCCTGGCCGAGCTGCTCGCGGCCGACGGCCACGACGTCGTTCGGCGGCTAGTGTCGGACGAGCGCGAGGCGATCGCGGCGGCCATCGCCGACCTGGCGACGGGCGCGGAGCTCGTGCTGACCACGGGCGGCACCGGGTTGGCTCCCCGCGACGTGACGCCCGAGGCCACACTCGACGTGATCGAGCGGGTTGCGCCCGGCATCGCCGAGGCGCTGCGCGCCGACTCGATCGCCAAGACGCCGCACGGTCTGCTCTCGCGCGGTATCGCCGGGGTGCGCGGCCGGACGCTCGTGGTCAACCTGCCGGGCTCGACCGGCGGCTGCCGCGACGGCTACGCGGTGCTGCGCCCGGCCCTCGAGCACGCGGTCAGCTTGCTGGCCGACGAGCCGACGAGCCACCGGCAGACCTGAGCTGCGCGCGGCTCTAGCATCGTGGGCATGACCACGGCGGCCGCCCTGCCCATTCGCTTCGCCCGTCTCGTCAAGTTCGAGCACACCGTCTTCGCGCTCCCGTTCGCCTACGTGGGCGCGGTCCTCGCGCTTGACGCGGTGCCCGGTGCCGGCGATCTGCTCTGGATCACCGTCGCCATGGTCGGCGCCCGGTCGCTGGCGATGGGGTTGAACCGCCTGATCGACCGCCGGATCGATGCGCGCAATCCCCGCACCGCCGGCCGGGAGCTGCCTGCAGGTGCGCTCTCGACCGCGCAGGTCGTCGCCTTCTGCCTGCTCTCACTCGCGGTCTTCCTGATCGCGGTCTGGCAGCTCGACCCACTCGTCCGCTGGCTCTGGCCGATCCCGGTCGCCGGCTTCGTGATCTACCCCTACCTGAAGCGCTTCACCTGGCTGGCGCACCTGTGGCTCGGTGCTGTCGACGGCCTCGCAGCCGTGGGCGGCTGGGTGGCGGTGACGGGTGAGTTGCCGCTCGCGGCCTGGTTGCTCGGCGCGGCGGTTGCGCTCTGGATCGCCGGCTTCGACCTCTTCTACTCCCTCTTCGACGCCGAGATCGACCGCGAGCAGGGACTGCACTCCTGGGCGGTGCGCTGGGGCGAGCGCGGTGTCTTCCGCGACGCGCGGCTCTTTCACGCCGCCACGGTCGTGCTGCTCGCCGCCGCGGGGCTGGGGCTCGGCGTCGGCATCCTCTACTGGCTCGGCGTCGGCGCCGTGGCGGCGCTGCTCGTCTACGAGCACTCGCTGATCCGGCCGGGCGACCTGCGGCGCCTGGATGCGGCGTTCTTCACGATCAACGGCGTCATCAGCGTGGTCTTCTGCGCCTTCGTCGTCGCCGACGCGCTGCTGTAGGCGGAGCGCCGCCCGCCCGGCCGTAGACTCGACCCGTGATCCACGCGCGCGAGCTGAGCAAGCGCTACGGCGCCCGGCGGGTGCTGGAGCGGCTCGACCTGCAGCTCGAGCGCGCCGGCTTCCTCCTCGTCACCGGGGCGAACGGCGCCGGGAAGACGACGCTGCTGCGGCTCTGTGCCGGGCTCGCCGCGCCGACGAGCGGCGTACTCGAGGTCGAGGCGCCGCGCTCGTCGATCGGGTTCCTCAGCCACGAGTCCTGGCTCTACCGCGAGCTGACGCCACTCGAGAACCTCGAGCTCTATGGCCGTCTGTACCGGGTCGGCGAGCGGCGCGAGCGCATCGGCATGCTGCTCGAGCGCTTCGGCCTCTGGGACGAGCGGCGCACGCGAGTCGGCGACTTCTCGCGCGGCATGGTGCAGCGGCTCGCGCTCTGCCGGACGCTGCTGCACCGCCCGGAGCTGCTGCTGCTCGACGAGCCCTATGCCGGTCTCGACGCCGATGGGGGCGAGCTGGTCGACCGCGAGCTGCGGGAGCTGGCGGGGAGCTGCACCGTCGTGCTCTCGACCCACGCACCCGAGCGCGTGCGTGCGCTCGCGACCGCGCAGCTCGCGCTGGCGGCGCGCTGATGGGCTACTTCGGCGACGTGGCGGCGCTCGCTCGCAAGGATCTGCTGCTGGAGCTGCGCTCGCGGGAGACCGTGCCGGCGATGCTGCTCTTCGTCATCTCGGCCCTCGTCGTCTTCCGGTTCGCGCTCGCCGACGACACGGGCGGAAACGCGGCCGACGGCCTGCTCTGGATCGGCATCGTCTTCACGGCGCTCCTCGGCCTCACCCGGGCGTTCGTGGCCGAGCGCGACCAGGGCGTCCTCGACGGTCTCGCGCTGGCGACGCACGACCGCAGCGCGATCTGGTTCGGCAAGAGCCTCAGCATCATCGCTTTCCTGGTCATCGCCGAGGCGATCGCCCTGCCCGCCTACTGGCTCTTCTACGAGCCCGTCGGCTGGGAGCTGCTGGCCGCGGTCGCGCTCGCCGACGTCGGCATCGCCGCCGTCGGCACGCTGCTCGCGGCGATGGCGGCGGCGAGCCGGACGAGGGAGTTACTGCTGCCGCTCCTCTTCCTGCCGCTCGGCATTCCCATCATCGTGGGCGGCGTGGGTGCCACCGTCGCGGGCGAGCCCGGGCGCTACCTGGCCTTCCTCGCGCTGTACGACCTCGTTTTTGCGATCCTGTCCTGGGCGAGTTTTGAATACGTCGTCGCGGAATAACCGGGCCGCCCTCCTAGCCCTCGCCGCCTTCACGCTCCTGGTCTCGGGAGTGGTGCTGGCGCTGTTCTGGGCGCCCGGGGACGCCGACCAGGGGTTCAGCCAGCGGATCTTCTACCTGCACGTGCCGGTCGCCCTCACGGCCTACGCGAGCTTCGGCTGGGCCGCGTGGAAGGCGCTCAGGCTGCTCTGGCTGAACGACGAGCGCTACGACCTCGAGAGCTACACCGCCGTGCACATGGGTCTGATCTTCGGCGTGCTCACGCTGGCGACGGGCTCCATCTGGGCCAGGGCCTCGTGGGGCGTCTGGTGGAGCTGGGGCGAGCGCCAGCTGGTGCTCTTCCTCGTGCTCTTCCTGTTCTACTCGGCGTACTTCATGCTCCGCTTCTCCGTCGAGCCCGGGCGGCGCCGGGCGAACCTGTCGGCCGTCTACACCCTCTTCGGCGTCGTGCTCATCCCGATCAGCTTCCTGGCCATCCGCCTCGCCGAGCGCTTCATCCACCCGGTCGTCTTCACACGCGACGGCCCGCAGATGCCTGGGGAGATGTTCCTCACCTTCCTCGTCTGCCTGGGGGGGACACTCGCGCTGGCCGCGGCGCTCTACCACGTCGAGCTCGCCGGCAAGCGGGTCGACGCTCACCTGCGCGAGCTCCGAGAGGCGCTGGCGTGAGCGACGGCGAGACCTACGTCTTCGCGGCGTACGCGGTCGTGCTCGCGACCGTCCTCGCCTATCTGGTGATCATCGCGCTGAAGGTCTCACGGCTCGAGCGTGAGCTGGCGGAGCTGGCTCGGCTGGCGCGCGAGCGGGAGGCGGCGGCGGAGCGACCGCGGCAGGAGGCGATCGTTGGCTGAGCTGCTCTTCTGGCCGGCGCTGATCGCCTACGGTGAGGCCGCTGTCGCCTATGCGGGCAACGCAAGGCGACCGGGCGTCCTCGGGCGGGCGGCGACGTGGGGGGTGCGCATCGGCTGGCTCGTCCAGACGGCGCTGCTCGTCGCGCAGGCAGCGCGGGCGGATGGGTTCCCGTGGGGTACCTGGGCAGGCTCGCTGAACCTGTTCGTCTGGCTGGTCGTCACGGGTTATCTCCTCTGGGGCTGCACGCCGCGCTACCGGTTGCTCGGGCTCGTCGTCATGCCCGTCGCAGCCGGTCTGCTGGCCGTCTCGTACGCGGCGGGTGGTCTGCGAGAGGACGCGAGCGGCGACGCCTCGACGGCGTTCCTGGTCGCCCATGTCGGTCTCGTGCTCGCCGCGTTTGCCGGGTTCACGCTCGCCGCGGGTCTCGCCGGCCTGTACCTGTGGCAGGAGCGGCGGCTCAAGCGCCGCGAGCCGCGCATCCTGCGCATCGGCCTGCCCTCGCTCGTCGCGCTCGACGAGCTGGCGGCCCGGACGATCGCCGTCGCCGTCCCTGCGCTGACGCTGGGGATCGCGCTCGGGGTCGGCCGCCTCGTCAGCGAGGGCGGTGCGTTCGACGCCGTCATGGCCGCCACGCTCGCGGCCTGGATCGTCTACGCGGCCGTGCTTGGGCTGCGGTTCGGCCTGGGCTGGCGTGGGCGCCGGATCGCGTACCTCGTGCTCGCCGGCTTCGCCCTCGTCATCGCCGTCCGCCTCGGACTGCCGGCCGCCCACGTCGCATGACGCTGCTCCTGGTCGGAACCTCGCACCACCACGCGCCGGTCGAGGTCCGGGAGCGGGTCGCGCTCGACGGGCCGGCGGCCGCGGCGCTCGCAGCCCGCCTCGCAGCGGAGGTCGGTGAGGCGGTCTGCCTCTCGACCTGTAACCGCACGGAGCTCTACATCGTCTCGTCGGACGCGGAGAGCGCGGAGGCGGCGGCGACCGACGCGCTCACCGGGCTCGCGGGCGAGGAGATCCTGCCGGTGCTCTACCGCCTCCACGGCGAGGCCGCCGTGCTGCACGCGCTGCGGGTGGCCGCCGGACTCGACTCGATGGTGCCCGGTGAAGGCGAGATCCTCGGCCAGGTCCGCGCCGCCTTCGAGGCCGGCGCTCCCGGCCCGCTGCTCGACCGTCTCTTCCGCCAGGCGCTGTACGCCGGCAAGAAGGTGCGCGCCGAGACCGCGATCGCAGAGAGCCCAACGTCGGTGGCGTCGGCCGCGGCCGCGCTTGCGCAGCAGGTCTTCGGCGACCTCAGGGGCCGCTCGGTGCTTCTCGTCGGGGCCGGGCAGACGGGCGAGCTGACGGCGCGCAACCTCGCGAAGCGCGGGGCGTCGATCGCGGCGGTGGCGAACCGCGGCGGGGCGCGCGGGCCGGCGCTCGCCTCCCGCTTCGGCGCGCGCTCGGTCGCGCTGACGGACGTCGAGTCGGCGCTGCGGGAGGTCGACGTCGTCGTGTCGTCGACCAGCGCGCCCGGCTACGTGCTGGGGGCGGACGCCGTCGCCCATGCGCTTGCGGGCCGGAAAGGACTGCCACTCTTCCTCATCGACATCGCGGTACCGCGCGACGTCGACCCGGCTGTCCACGAGCTGGACGGCTGCTACCTCTACGACATCGACGACCTCGAGTCCGTGGTCGAGCAGACGCTGGCCGGACGGCGGGAGGAGGCCGTCCGGGCGGAGGCGATCGTGGCGGCAGAGGCGGCCCGCTTCGCCGACTGGCAGTCGTCGCGGCACGTGGTGCCGGCGATCGCCGAGCTGCGCGAGCGCGCGGAGCAGATTCGCGCCGTCGAGCTCGCACGCGCGGAGGGCGTTCTCGCCCGGCTCTCGGAGAGCGAGCGCCGGCTGGTCGAGTCGGTGACCGCGGGGATCGTCAACAAGCTGCTGCACCTGCCGACCGTCCGTCTGAAGGAGGCGGCCGCGGGCGCCGACGGCGTCGCCTACGCCGATGCGGTACGCCACCTGTTCGGCCTGGACGAGCGGGAGGACGAACGCTCGTAAGGCTCGGCACGCGGGGCAGCAGGCTTGCGATGACGCAGGCGGGGCTCGCGGCCGAGATGCTGCGGCTCGGGGGCGCCGAGGTCGCGCTCGTCCCGATCACGACGGCCGGCGACCGGGACCGCTCGAAGCCGTTCGGGCAGATCGGCGAGCGCGGCGTCTTCGTCAAGGAGCTCGAGGAGGCGTTGCTGGCGGGGCGGATCGACGTCGCCGTGCACTCGGCAAAGGACATGACCTCGGCCGACCCGGCCGGGCTCGTCGTCGGCGCCTACCCGGCGCGCGAGGATCCGCGCGACGCGCTCTGCGGGGTCGATGCGCTGCGGCCCGGGATGCGCGTGGGCACGGCGTCGGTTCGGCGGCGCGCGCAGCTGCTCGCGCTGGAGCCGGAGCTGCGCATCGAGCCGATGCGCGGCAACGTCGACACGCGGCTGCGAAAGCGCACCGAGCGAGGCCTCGACGCGATCGTGCTTGCCGCCTGTGGGCTCGAGCGGCTCGGGCTCGGCGGGGAGATCGGGCTTCGGTTCGACCCTGCGGAGCTGCTGCCGGAGGCCGGCCAAGGTGCGCTCGCGCTGCAGGTGCGAGCCGGCGAGGAGCGGCTCGTGGTGGCCGCGGACGACGCCGAGACGCGCCGGCGCGTCGAGGCGGAGCGTGCGTGCGTGGCGGCGATCGGCGGCGGATGCCTCGCGCCGGTGGCGGCGCATCACGACGGCGAGACGCTCACGGCACTCGTGGCCGACGAGGACGGTCGCTGGCTCGAGCGCCGCTCTGGCGACGATCCCGTCGCTCTCGCCGCCGCGCTGGCGGCGTATGCCGGCGCGTGACGATCTCCGCACACATCCGGCACAGCCACGTGCGGAAGTGGCGCCTACCCTGGTGTCCCCCGGGTGGGTGGGGGGTGTGTGGGAGGGGGCAGGCCCTGCGCTGCGCCGGGACATGTCCCGGATAGCCGTCACCAGGCCGACCGGCCTCGACCGAGAGCTCGGCGGGCGGCTGGAGGCGCTGGGTCACGAGGTGGTGTCGTGCCCGCTGATCGAGGTGGAGCCGCTGTCCGACGAGCCCATCGACGCGTCCGGCTACGACTGGCTCCTCGTCACGAGCCGCATCGGCGCCGGCGAGGTCGGGAGGCGACTCGCGCGCCCGGCGGCGCGGCTCGCTGCCGTCGGCCCCGGCACCGCCGCCGAGCTGGCTCGCCACGGGCTACGGGCCGACCTCGTCCCTGCCGCGGCCAGCCAGGAAGGGCTCGCAGCGGCGCTCCCCCGGCCTGCCGGCCGTGTGCTCCTCGCTGCCGCCGAGGGTGCCCGCCGCCTGCTCGTCGATGAGCTCGGCGCCGACTTCCTGCCGCTCTACCGCACCAGGGAGCTGACCCCGGCCGCCTTCCCCGCCGTCGACCTCGTCGTCCTGGCGTCGCCGTCGGCCGCGCGTGCATACGCGGCGCTCAGCCATGACGTGCCCGTCGTCTCGATCGGGCCGCAGACGACCGAGGCGGCACGCACCGCCGGGCTTGCGGTCGCGGGTGAGGCCGATCAGCACGACCTGGACGGCCTGGTCGCAGCGGTGTCGGCTGCCGCGCGATAACGTCGCCAGTCTCCGTGAATCGATCGGCCGCGCCCCTCATCTCGTTTCTGACCGACTTCGGGCTCGAGGACGACTTCGTCGGTGTCTGCCACGGCGTCATCGCCCGGATCGCGCCCGAGGCCCGGGTCATCGACCTCACGCACGGGATCCGGCCGCAGGCGGTACTGGAAGGAGCCCTGGTGCTCGCCAACGCGGTGCCGTACCTGCCCGAGGGGGTCCACCTCGCCGTCGTCGACCCAGAGGTCGGCGGCGACCGCCGGCCCGTGGCCCTGCGCGGCAGCGACGGGCGGCTCTACGTCGGACCCGACAACGGCCTGCTCCTGCCCGCGATCGACCGGCTCGGCGGCATCGAGGCTGCACACGAGCTCGCCGAGCGCGGGTACTGGCTCGAACGGGTCTCGCGCACCTTCCACGGGCGCGACATCTTCGCGCCGGTGGCCGCGCACCTCGCCGCGGGTGTCGCGATCGACGAGCTCGGCCCCGCCGTCGACCCGGCCACGCTCGTACGCCTCGAGATCCCCGAGCCACGGGTCGCGGAGGGCCGCATCGGCGGCACCTGCATCGCCGTCGACCGCTTCGGCAACGTGCAGCTCAACGTCCGCGCAGGCGACCTCGAGCGCGCCGGCATCGAGTCCAGGGCCAAGGTGGAGATCGAGCTCGGCTCCGAGCGCTACTACGCGGTCGCCGCCGAGACCTTCTCGGACGTGGCCGCCGGGGCGATTGCCGTCTACGAGGACGCCTACGAGAACGTCTCGATCGCCATCTCACGCGGCAGCGCGGCCGACACCTTCGCGATCGCGCCAGGCGATGCGGTCGTCCTGCGCCTCGTCTAGCCCCGAAGTTCCCGCATTTTGGGCGCGCAGCCGCTCGTGACACCTGGTGCAAGCGGGGTCGACCCTGCTAGCGTGGATGCTGAAAGAACGTTCGTGGCGCGGTAGCCCGGCCCGGACGTTCTTTTTTCGCGCGGAGGCACACGCGGCCCGAGAGCAGGAGGGCGGAGAGGAGGCTACGCCGCCTCGGTGGCGGAGTTGGCGTCTCGAGATGATGGTCGTATGCTCGGGTCACGCTCGTGAGCGCACCCCGAGGACTCCGCCGCGCACGGCCACTCGTCGCTTTGGTGGGACCTGCGCTCGGCCTCGTCGTGCTGGTAAGCCTGGGTGTCCCGGGTTCATCGGCTCACGCGTCCGCGAGCGCCGAAGGCGGCACGCTGCGCGTGGTCATGCGGGGAGCCGACCTGGACTCGCTCGACCCGGCGCTCTCTTACTCGGTCGCCTCGTGGTCGCTCCTCGATCCGACGTGCGCACCGCTCTTTCGCTACGGGCGTTCAGGCCTGCGCCCAGATGCAGCCACCGGCTACCCCGACGTGTCTCGAGCAGGCACGTCGCTCACCTTCACCATCCGCGCGGGCCTCCGGTTCAGCGACGGCTCGCCCCTTCGCGCCGACGCCTTCGCGCGCGCGATCAACCGGGTGCTCGCGCGGGGCGTCCGCTCACCATGGCGTCCGTACCTCGAGGACGTGGTCGGCGCCAAGGACGTGCGCGCCGGGCGGGCGCGCGAGGTCGCCGGCGTCGTGGCCCGGGGACGAACACTCGTTGTCCGGCTCACCCGTGCCGTGCCGGACTTCGTCTTTCGCACGACGTTCCTGTGTGCCGTACCGCCCTCCCTGCCGGCGGACGCAGAGGGCCTGTCCGTCTTCCCCGCGGCCGGTCCGTACTACGTCGCTGAGCATCGCCCTGGGCAGAGCGTCGTCCTGCGGCGCAACATCTTCTACGGCGGCTCCCGCCCGCAGCATGTCGATGCCTTCGACGTCGACCTGCGCCCTAGCTCGCACGAGGAGGTCCTCGACCGGATCGAGCGGGGCGATGCTGACTGGGGCTGGGCGCTCTCTCAGGCGTACTTCGACCCGGCACGCCGGCTCGCATCACGCTACGGCGTGAACAGACGGCGGTTCTTCGTGCGGCCGGGAGCGATCTTTCGAGGCTATGCCTTCAACACGTCTCGGCCGCTCTTCCGGAACAATCTTCGACTGCGTCGAGCCGTCAGCTACGCCATCGACCGTCCGGCGCTGCGACGGATCACCGGCGGCCCGAACTCGAGCCGGCTCACCGACCAGTACCTCCCCTTCGGTATGCGTGGTTTCCGCGACGCCCGCATCTACCCGCTCGAGGCACCCGACCTAGCACGGGCACGAGCCCTGGCGAAGGGACACACTCGCGGCGGCACCCTTCGCCTGTGGGTCCCCGATCTCCCGTTCCACCTCGCGTTCGCGCAGAGCATCAAGCGGAACCTGGCGGCGATCGGGTTGTCGGTGCGGGTCCGCGGCGTCGCGCTCGAGGCGTACTTCGGCCGCCTCATGGCAAATGGCGCCTACGACTTGGGTTTCGCGACGTGGGCGCCCGACTACGCCGATCCCTACGCGGTCCTCAATATCCAACTCGACGGTCGGTTCATCGGGATGACCAACTGGTCGCGCTTCGACTCGCCGACATTCAACCGTCTGTTGCGACGGGCTGCCGGCCTGCGTGGCGATGCGCGGTATCGCGCATACGCGGCGCTCGACGCTCGCCTCGCCCGAGAGGCCGCGCCGATGGTGGCGGTCGACTTCCTGACAGAGCCGGTGCTGGTCTCGGCGCGTGTGGGCTGCGTCGCGCATCCGTTCGACCTCGCTGCGCTCTGCCGGCGCTGACGCGCCTACGGCGCCTGCGCGGTCACCCAGACGAGCCCACGGGCGACCGCGACGCCGGCGGGCGAGCTGCCGAGCTCGACCGTGTCGGTGACCTCCTCGTCCTCCGGATCGATGCGCGAGACAGTGCCGTCGGCCGCGTTCGCCACCCAGATCGCCCCTGCCCCGACGGCGATCCCCGCCGGCTCGCCGCCGACGCGGATCGTCGAGATCGCCCCCGTGCTCGGGTCGATCCGGGTGACGGAGTCGTCGCCCCGGTTTGCAACCCAAAGCGCACCCTCCCCGAACGCGATCGCGACAGGGTGCCGGCCCACCGCCAACGTCCGGATCGGGCCCTGATCGAACGTCTCGGGATCGAACCGCTGCACGGTGGCTGCACCAGAGTTGGCAACCCAGACGGAGCGGCCGCCGACCGCCACGGCGGACGGCACCGAGCCGGCAAGCCCACGGCCGGTCACCGCGCCCGACGGGTCCCGCACACGGGCGAGTGTCGAGTCGCCGAACGCCGCCCAGACGATCGTCCCGTCGAGCGAGACCCCCCCGGAGGCGTCCGTGTACGGGCGCTCGGTCACGCGGACGGTGACGCTGACGCGGCCGAACTGCTGCTCGACATGCGCGAGCCGTCCGCTGCCGCCGTGCAGTACCCACACGCCAGCGCGACCGGCTGCCAGGGCCGTCGGGGTGCGGTGGTCGAGCGTGAGCGTCGCCGTTGGGACGAGCTCGCGCGCGTCGATGCGAGCGAGCGTGCGATCACCAAGGTTGCCCACCCAGACGTCACGCGAGGACGCGGTGATCGGCCCGGGCCTGATCCCGACCGGGATGGCGGCGATCACCTCCCGCGAGCCGGCGTCGATGACGGCCACGTGGTTCGCGGCCACGCTCGACAACCCGCCGGCTGAGTCGCGTGTGAGAGAGAAAGCGGCGCCTGCGATCGCGGCGAGGGCGACTCCCGCGCTCGCAAGCACGCGCGGCCTCAGTCGCTGTCGCGGTGGTCGCGGCGGCGGCTTGGGCGGCGGTGCTGGTCTTCCGAGGGCCTCGTCGTGGGCCAGCACTTGCCGCTCCAGCTCTCGCAGCGCCGGCCCGGGCTCGATCCCGAGCTCCTCGGCCAGGTGCCGTCGCGCCCGGTTGTAGGCCTCGAGAGCGCCCGCCTGCCGACCCGATCGATAGAGGGCGAGCATGAGCTGGGCGCTGAGCCGCTCGCGGAGCGGGTGCTCCTTGACGAGGATCTCGAGCTCGGCGACCACGCTGGCGTGACGGCCGCAGGCGAGCTCGGCGTCGAAGCGGGCTTCGAGCACGCTCAGGCGGAGCTCCTCGAGGCGGGCAATCTCCGCCTGCGCGAACGGCTCGTAGGCGAACTGTGAGAGGGGTTGTCCGCGCCAGAGGGAGAGCGCCTCCTCGAGCGCCGGCAGCTCGCCGCCGGCAAGCGCACGCTCGACGAGCTCGCGGTCAAGCTCCCCCGGTTCGACGCGTAGCAAGTAGCCGGGCGGCGCGGTGACGAGCCGGTCGCCAAGCTCCCTGCGCAGAAGGGAGACGGCGTTGCGCACGATCTTCGCGGCCGTCGGCGGGGACGACTCCCCCCAGAGCTCATCCACGAGCACATCGACCGAGACGGTCTCGTTCGCATGGAGGAGCAGAACGGCGAGAAGCGCGAGCTGGCGCCCACCGCCTAGAGGGAGGGTCCGACCCTCGTCGACGACCTGCAGCGGACCGAGGATTCGGAACTCCATCAGGCTCCCAGCAGCGACCGTACCACGCGGTGTTTCCCGCTCCAATGGCGCGAAATTGGACGATCTGTGGCCGATCTCGGTCAGCGTCCGGAGGGTTCGATCACAACCGGAAGGAGCCCATCGTGGCCAAGGTGTTCTCCACCATCTGTCTCACGCTCGCCGTCGCACTGCTCGCCGCGCCGGCAGCCCACGCGGACACTGCGCCCACCGGCCAGCAGATCGCCAAGCAGGAGCGCGCGCGTGTCCTGCACGCACCGGAGTCGATTGGAGAGCGGATCCTTCAGCAGGAACGCGGCCGGCAGAACGACTCCGCCCTCGTGGGCCCGGGGTCGCCGGCGCCCGTGCAGCTTGTGACGCGTGACGGTGGCTTCGACTACGGCGACGCCGGTGTCGGTGCCGCGCTTGCACTCGGACTGGCCCTGTTGGGGGCGGCTGCGGTGACCGTGCGTGGCTCCCGCAGTCGGACGGAGGCAGGCCGGGCGCTCAGCTCGAACTGAGACACCCTCGAGCCCGGGGGCTGCCCGCCCGTTGGTAGCGGCCCCCGGGCCTGCGACTCACTCCGCCGAGACGCTGCGCCTGATCCGTCAGTCTCTCGGGGACAGAGCATGCGACGACCTCGGCGTGCCCACGCGGTCATCGACGAGGTGCAGGGTTGCAGGGAGGGCGGGTACCATGCACACGTCCCGTAGCTCGCAAACCCGCATGGTTATGCGGCGAGGTAGCTCAGTTGGTAGAGCACACGGCTGAAAACCGTGGTGTCGCCGGTTCGAATCCGGCCCTCGCCACTCGCTTCCCTGGCCGGCGCTCCTGAGGCCGGCGGAGCCGGCCTCAGGAGTCGCCTCGACGCGCTGCGAGCACGTCGCTCTCCGGGTCCGTGTGTCGAACACTGTCCCCTCCGGCGCCGCACCCGCAGCGCACCGCCAGGAAACCGAGTGCCGGTTCGCGTTTGGCTCGCGCCGCCGGCTCGCGGTCCCCCTCCTTGCGGGTCGTCGGCGTGATGCCGGCGCCGCCGGAGCCGGCAGGTGCGAGCGTGACTCGGGTGTTCACGGCTCTTCCCACGCGCGCTACCCGCGCAGTGCCTGCGGCCGACTGAATCGGCCTCCGGCGGTCTGACGGACGCTGAGCCACATGGACGCGTGGGCAGTACGGCGCGTGATCGAACGCGGTGCCGGCGGAGTCCCGACGTAGGCTGCCGCGCGTGGCCGTCGCTCCCCGCCGCTCCGTGGCCGTCATCGGCGCTGCGCTCGACCTCGGCTCCGGACGCCGTGGCGTCGACATGGGCCCGTCTGCGATCCGCTACGCCGGGCTGGAGGCACGGCTCGAGAGCCTCGGCCTCGCGCCGCTCGACTGGGGCAACGTGGAGACGCCCGTCGCCGAGGCAACGGCGGAGGGCGACGAGCGGCTTCGCTACCTCGAGCCCATCCTCGACACGTGCGAGCGCGTCGCCGGCCTCGTCGCACGCGCCGCCGGCGACGGCCATCTCCCGCTCGTTCTCGGCGGCGACCACTCCGTCGCGCTCGGAACCCTCGGCGGTCTCGCCAGGGCGAACGGTCCCGGAGGTGTCCTCTGGCTCGACGCGCACGCCGACCTCAACGGTCCCGAGACGACCCCCAGCGGCAACGTCCACGGCATGGCACTCGCCGCTGCGCTCGACATTGCCGGGCCCGCCTTCGCACGACCAGCCTGGTCGCTGCCCGCCGTCGACCCCGGCCGCACCGCCCTCGTCGGCATCCGCTCGCTCGACCCGGCCGAGCGCGACATCCTCCAGCGGCTCGACGCGCGCGTCTTCACCATGAGCGACATCGACCGCCAGGGCGTCGAGACCGTGATGCATGAGGCCCTGCGCCACGTCGCCGGGCCCAACTTCGTGCACGTCAGCCTCGACATGGACGCCGTCGACCCGGAGGTCGCGCCCGGCGTCGGCACCCCAGTGCGCGGCGGCCTCTCCTACCGCGAAGCCCACCTGGCGCTCGAGCTCGTCGCGGAGTCGGGCCAGCTCTCCTCGCTCGAGGTCGTGGAGGTCAACCCGGTGCTCGACCAGGAGAACCGCACGGCCGAGATGGCCGTCGAGCTGATCGCGAGCGCGCTCGGCGCCCGCATCCTCTAGCGACGTCTACCCGTCCTCCCGCTCTTCGCCGTTGCCCGAGGGCTCGTAGTAGCGGCTGCCCTTCAGCTCGTCGGGAAGGTGATCGACGGCGAAGCCGGCCGGGTCCTCGTGGGGGTAGACGTAACCGACGCCGCGGCCGAGCTTCTTCGCGCCCGCGTAGTGGGCGTCCCGGATCGCATCGGGAGGTCTCAGGTGCCCGTGACGGCGCACGTCGGCGGCCGCCGCCCCGAGCGCGGCGATGACGGCGTTCGACTTCGGCGCCCGCGCCAGGTAGATCGCCGCCTGCGCGAGGTTGAGCCGCGCCTCCGGCAGGCCGACGTGCTCGACGGCGTGCGCGGCTGCGACTGCGACCAGCAGGGCCCGCGGGTCGGCGTTCCCCACGTCCTCCGAGGCGAGGATGACCATCCGCCGGGCGACGTAGCGCGGGTCCTCGCCTCCCTCCAGCATCGCGGCGAGGTAGTAGACGGCGGCGTCGGGGTCGGAGCCGCGCATCGACTTGATGAACGCCGACACGAAGTCGTAGTGCGCATCGCCGCCCTTGTCGTAGACCAGCGGGCGCTTGCGGGCCGCGTCCTCGACGGTCGCGGCCGTGAGCGGCTCGTCAGCCCCGGCCGCCGTCGTCCAGGCGAGCTCCAGGATCGTGAGCGCATGGCGCGCGTCGCCCCCGGCGCGCTCGGTGATCAGCTCGACGAGCTCGTCCGATACGTCGGCCGCGAGCGCCTCCGCGCCGCGGCGGACGACGCGCGCCAGGTCGTCGCGCGAGTGCGGCTCCAGCTCGTACAGCTGCGTGCGCGAGAGCAGGGCGGAGTTGACCTCGAAGTACGGGTTCTCGGTGGTCGCCCCGATCAGGGTCACGAGCCCCTCCTCGACCACCGGCAGGAGCGCGTCCTGCTGGGCCTTGTTGAAGCGGTGGATCTCGTCGAGGAACAGGATCGTGCGCTGTCCGCTGCCGCCCAGCCGGTCGCGCGCGCGGGTGATAGTGGCACGCACGTCGCTCACCGACGCCGAGACCGCCGACAGCTCCTCGAAGGCTGCCCCGGTGGTGTTCGCGATCACCCGTGCGAGCGTCGTCTTGCCGCTCCCGGGCGGGCCGTAGAGGATCAGGGAGGAGACGCGGTCGGCCTCGATCGCGCGCCGTAGGACGGAAGCCTCGCCGAGGATGTGCTGCTGGCCGACGAAGTCGTCGAGCGTCTGCGGACGCAGGCGGACGGGCAGCGGCGCGACATCCGGCAGTCGCTCCCGCGCTGCGTCGGCGAAGAGGTCGCCCATGGCCCGAAGTATGCTCCCCGGGCGACCGACCCCATGGCGACCACGCAGCCCACCGAGGACGAGTTCGCACCGATCCTGCCCGGACGCGGCGGGTCGGACTACGAGCGCTACCTGCGTACCGACGAGCTGCTCGCTCTGCAGAAGACCGACGAGGAGCGCGCCCACCACGACGAGCTCCTGTTCCAGACGGTCCATCAGTCCTCCGAGCTCTGGCTCAAGCTCGCCTGGACCGAGGCCGAGCTCGCGACGGGTCACCTCCGTGAGGGGGAGCTCGCGGCGGCGATCCGGCTGCTGCGCCGCTCGATCGACTGCCTCAAGCGCGTCCACGACGCCCTCGACATGCTCGAGCACATGGCGCCCTGGGAGTACACCCGCTGGGTGAGGCCCGTGCTCGGGCACGGCAGCGGCTTCGACTCGCCCGGGTTCAACGGGGTACGGCGCGTGTCGCCCGAGCTCGGGGCGGCCTTCCATGCCCTGCGCCGCGAGGCCGGCCTGAGCCTCGTCGAGCTGATGCAGCGAAACCGCGAGTTCGAGGAGCTCTACACCGTCCAGGAGCTGCTGATGGAGTGGGACGAGCGAGTCACCGTGTGGCGTGTCCGCCACCTGAAGGTGATCGGCCGCATCATCGGCGAGGGGCAGATCGGCACGCAGGGAACGCCGGTCGAGCTGCTCGCGAAGCTGATCCACCAGAAGCTCTACCCGGAGCTCTGGGAGGCGCGCAACGAGCTGACCGACATCGCCAACAGCGAGGTCGACAGCGCGGGGTCGTCGCCCACACCCGGGCACGGGCGTTGACGCCGCCCGAGGCCTCGCCGGGGGCAGCCGAGATCTGGGGCGCCGCGCCGTTCGAGCGCATCGTCGAGACCCTCGCGCCTGTTCACGAGGCGCTCGTCGAGCGGCTGGAGCCTGGCCCGGGGCAGGACGTCCTCGACGTGGGGACCGGTACGGGCGCGGTCGCTCTGCGGGCGGCGGCGGCGGGCGCGCGCGTGACGGGGATCGACATCGCGCCCGTGCTGATCGAGACCGCCCGCCGGATCGCCGAGGATCGCCGGCTCGAGATCCGCTTCGACGTCGGCGACGCCGCGCAGCTCCCCTATGCCGACGCCTCCTTCGACGCCGTCGGGTCGTCCTTTGCCGTGATCTTCGCCCCCGACCACGAGGCCGCCGCCTCCGAGCTCGCTCGTGTGACCCGACCCGGTGGGCGCCTGGTCGTCACCTCCTGGGCTCCGAACCCGGGCTGGGACGGGGTCATGCGCGACTACCGGCCGGCGATGCAGGCGGGCATCGGCAGCGCCGCCGACTGGGGCGACGAGGCGTACATCCGCGCACGGCTCGGGGACGCCTTCGACCTCGATGTCGAGCAGCGTGTGCACCACTACGAGGCGGAGTCCGGTCAGGCCGCCTGGGAGCTCACGATTCAGTCCTGCGGGCCGATGAAGACGCTCGTCGAGGGGCTCGACCCCGACCGGAGGAGCAGCTTGCGCGCCGCCTACATCGCACACCAGGAACAGTTCGCCGTCGACGGCGGCGTCCGTGTCCCGGAGCCCTACCTGCTGACGATCGGAAGGAGAACGTGATGGCAACGACGGTGTCGCTCCGCGACGAGGTGGTGGAGCTCCTGCGGCAGCTGATCCGGGTGGACACGGTCAACCCGCCCGGCAACGAGACCGGCGCTGCGACGCTGCTTCGCGACTACCTGGAGGCGAACGGTGTCCAGTGCGAGCTCTACGCGCGTGTGCCCGAGCGCGCCAACCTCGTCGCTCGCATCCCGGGTCGAGGCGATGGCCCGCGGCTGCTGCTCCTGTCCCACACGGACACCGTGCTCGCCGACGCCTCCGAGTGGAAGGTCGACCCGTGGTCGGGCGAGCTCCGCGACGACGCGGTCTGGGGCCGGGGCGCGCTCGACATGAAGGGGCAGGTAGCGGCGAGCGCCGTCGCGATCGCGTCGCTCGCCCGCGAGGGTTTCCGGCCGGCAGGCGACCTGATCTTCGCCGCGACGGCCGACGAGGAGGTCGGAGACGGGTACGGGCTGCAATGGCTCTGCGAGGCGCATCCGCAGGCGGTCGAGACCGAGTACTCGCTCAACGAGGGAGCGGGCGACCGGATCGAGCTGGGCGGCCGTGCCCTCTACGTCTGCGGTGTCGCCGAGAAGATGACGGCGCCGTTTCTGATCCGCGTGCACGGGCGCAGCGGTCACGCGTCGATGCCCGGGATCGCCGACAACGCCCTCGTGAAGGCCGCACCGCTGATCGAGCGGCTCGGGGCAATCCAGATGGAGGCGCGCCTCGAACCGGAAGTGAGCGCGCTGATCGAGACGGTCAGCGGGCAGGCGCCGGCCGACGCCGACTCGGCGCGGGCCACCGTGCAGGCCATCGATCCCCTCGTTGCCGAGCTGGCTGAGCCGCTCTTCGCACCGACGCTCTCACCGACGCTGATCCAGGCCTCGCACAAGCGCAACGTGATCCCGGCCGTCTGCGAGATCACGGTGGACTGCCGGCTGCTACCCGGTCAGACCGCCTCCGACGCCGAGACGATCATCCGCGCCGCGCTCGGCGGCGACATCGACTACGAGCTGGAGTGGCTCGCTCCCCACGGCGGGACGCGCTCGCCGCTCGACACGCCGCTGTGGGACGTCGTCGCCGGGTTCGTCGCCGGCATCGAGCCGGGCGCGATCGCCGTGCCGCTGATCGTGCCGGGCTTCACCGACAGCCACTGGCTGCGGGAGGCGTTCGGCACGGTTGCCTACGGGTTCTTCCCGATGCGGACGATGTCGGCCGAGCTCGCCGCGCGGCTGATCCATTCTGCCGACGAGCGGGTGCTGGTGGACGATCTCGAGCTCGGGCTCACCTTCCTTCGGCACGCGGCCCTGTCCTTTGCGGACATGTCCGCATGAGGCGGGGCGCCAGGTAGCCCAACCTCCTCCCCGCTGCGATCGTATCGGGGTGCAACGCACGTGTCTGTGCCGGAATCGTGCCGAAGCGCCACGGCAGCCCGGACGGCGGCAGGTTACGGGGCGCTCGGTACGCTGGCGCCATGAAGGGCGGCAAGGTGCGGCTCGGCGGCATGGCGCTGGCAAACGGCGTCCTCGTGCACGGGCCGAACGCCTGGGCGTGCGCGGTGCGCGGTGGCGACGGCTCGCTCCAACTGGCGTCCGGGATCAAGCCGCTGCGCGCAGCTCGGGTTCGCATCCGCGCGCTCCAGGGCCCGGCCCGCCTCGCCGAGGTCTTCGCGCTGCTGCCCCGGCTTCGGCGCGAGCTGCCCGAGGCCCGGCTCCCGTTCGAGCGGCCCGCGGTGCTGGCGGCGATGGGCGCCGGCGCAGCCCTCGTCCAGGCCGCTCGCGGCAGCACCCTGCTCAGCCCGCTCGCCAAGGAGCTGGTCGGAGCCGCCGTCTCGATCGCCCCGGCCGCGCTCGCGCTCCGCGGGAGCGAGCTCGCCGCCTACCACGGCGCCGAGCACATCTCGATCGGGACGTACGAGCACGACGAGCCGCGGGCGCGCGAGCACGAGCGCTGCGGGACGCATCTCGTCGGCCCCCTGCTGGCGGCCGTCGCGGTCGGCAACGTCGTCGTCTCGCGTGTGCCGGAGGCGATCCGGCCGACGGCCCGCCTTGGCGCCGCGTTCGGGTCGCTCGCCGCTGCCACGGAGCTGTTCGGCTGGATGACCCGCAACCCCCGCCACCCGGTCGCCCGGGCTCTCGCACGACCCGGCCACGAGTTTCAGCACCGCTACGCGACCGCGGAGCCGACGCCGGCACAGCTCGAGGTCGCCCAGGCGGCGCTCGAGGCGTGCGTCGAGCTCGAGCGGGCGGCCGCCTAGCCCGTGGACAGGGAGGGCCCGGTGCCGATCGAGCCCGAGCCGGCCGGGGTTGGCGTCCCGGTCGCCCGCAGCGGCGTGCGTCTCGCGCCCGAGATCTTCGACCTGCCGGTCGAGAAGATGCGGGAGGGCTACTACACGGACGCCTATTTCAATCACACGCGCGCGGCGCTGCTCGCCGACGGCCGTCATCCCCGCGTCGTCATGCAGGTCTTCCAGAAGCACGAGGCCGTGCTGGGCGGGATCGACGAGGCGATCGCGATCCTCAAGCTCTGCTCGGACGAGTGGGAGGCGCTGACCGTGCACGCCCTCCACGACGGCGACCGGGCCGGGCCCTGGGAGACGGTGCTGACGATCGAAGGCGACTACACGCTCTTCGCCCATCTCGAGACCGTGTACCTGGGCACGCTGGCGCGGCGCACGCTCATCGCCACCAACGTCACGCGCGTGCTCGAGGCCGCCAATGGCAAGCCGATCATCTTCATGCCCGCCCGCCACGACCACCACCGCGTGCAGACCGGCGACGGCTACGCGGCCTACGTCGCAGGGGCATACGTCGGTGCTCCGATCGGAATGACGACCGATGCACAGGCCTCGTGGTGGGGCGGTCGCGGCATCGGCACTGTGCCCCACGCTCTGATCGCGGCCTACGGCGGCAACACGGTGCTCGCGGCGACGAAGTTCGCCGAGTGGGCACCCGACGACTTCAACATCGTGGTGCTCGTCGACTTCGAGAACGACTCGGTGCGGACGGCGCTCGAGGTCGCGCGCGCGCTGGGGCCGCGGCTCTGGGGCGTGCGCCTCGACACGTCCGGGCAGCTGGTCGACCGCTCGCTGTGGGGCGAGCTGGGCGACTTCGACCCGCGCGGCGTCAACGAGCGGCTCGTGCACAAGGTGCGTGAGGCGCTCGACCGCGACGGCTTCGAGCGGGTGCGGATCGTCGCCTCCGGCGGTTTCGGCCTCGACAAGATCCGCCAGTTCGAAGAGCGGGGCGTGCCCGTCGACTCGTATGGGGTCGGCTCCTGGCTGATCCGCGGCGAGAACGACTTCACCGGTGATGTCGTCATGACCGACGGCCGCCCCTCGGCGAAGGTCGGCCGTCGCTTCCGCCCGAACGAGCGGCTCCAGCTCGTCGACTGATGCCTGGTCTGCCGCTGCCCGGCCACTACGACCCGGCCCGGGTCGGCGAGGTCTGGCGGGTGCCGTACGAGCGTCGCGCCCAGGAGGCGGCGGCCTGGGCGCGGGTGCACGAGCTGCGCCCCGCGGCAGACGACTCGCCTCGTGTCTGTCTCGTGTGCGTCGACGTCCAGAACACCTTCTGCCAGCCGGGGCACGAGCTCTTCGTCGCGGGCCGCTCGGGCACAGGCGCCGTCGACGACAACCGCCGTCTCTGCGAGTTCCTGTACCGCAACCTCGACGTCGTCACCCAGGTGGTCGCGACGCTCGACACGCACACCGCCATGCAGGTCTTCCACGCAGCCTGGCTGGTGGATGCGCACGGCGAGCACCCCGCTGCCTACACGCCGGTGAGCGCCGAGGACGTCGCGGCAGGCCGGTGGCTGCCGGCTCCCGGCGTGGCGCGCGCGCTCGGGCTGGACCCGGACGAGGCGCGGGACCACCTGCTGCACTACACGCGGCGACTGGAGGACGGCGGCAAGTTCCAGCTCACCGTCTGGCCGTACCACGCCATGCTCGGCGGCATCGGCCACGCACTGGTGCCCGCCGTCGAGGAGGCGCTCTTCTTTCACGGGCTCGCGCGCGAGAGCCAGCCCGACCTCCGCATCAAGGGCCGGGAGCCGCTCACCGAGCACTACTCGATGCTCGGGCCCGAGGTGACGGAGGACCACCGGGGCCGCCCCATCGGAGGCCGCGACGAGACGTTGGTCTCCAGGCTTGCGGGCTTCGACGCCGTCCTCGTCGCCGGCCAGGCGAAGAGCCATTGCGTCGCCTGGACGGTCGCCGACCTGCTGGCCGGGGCCGGCGCCGAGCTCGCCGGCAAGGTGTACCTGCTCGAGGATTGCTCGTCGCCCGTCGTCGTCCCCGGTGTGGTCGACTGGACGGACGAGGCCGACGCCGCCTACGCCCGGTTCGCGGATCAGGGCGCGCACGTCGTCCGCTCGACCGACCCGATCGAGTCCTGGCTCGCGCCGGCGGCACGCGTCTAACCGCTCCGCGTCAGTTCCTCGCTTCAGGCGGCGGCGCTCCCTGCCGATAGAGGCCTCGTGCCGGACGTCGGAGGGTTCCTCAGCGATCTGCCTGGATTCCTCCTGACGTGGCTGCCGCTCGTCTTCTTCGGGCTGATCGTCTACCTGCTCTGGCGCACGCTCGCGCTGATGCCGCGCGTGAAGCCGAGCTCGATCGAGCCGAACGCGTCCACCTCGGTCACCTGGGGTGACGTGGCAGGAGTCGCGGAGGCTCGCGCCGAGCTGCAGGAGGTCGTCGACTTCATTCGTCACCCGGCCCGCTACGCGCGGCTGGGCGCCAGGGTGCCGAAGGGGATCCTGCTCTACGGCCCCCCCGGCACGGGCAAGACGCTGCTCGCCAAGGCGGTCGCCCACGAGTCGGGCGCGTCCTTCTACTCGCAGAGCGCGTCGGCGTTCGTCGAGATGTTCGCCGGCCTCGGCGCTTCGCGGATCCGGCGTCTCTTCACGGAAGCGCGGAAGAACGCGCCGGCGATCGTCTTCATCGACGAGCTCGACGCCGTCGGCGCAGCTCGCACCGGCCATGGCTTCAATCGCGAGCAGGATCAGACGCTCAACCAGCTGCTCGTCGAGCTCGATGGCTTCAGCGATCGCGACCAGGTCATCGTCATGGGCGCATCCAACCGGCTGCAGGACCTCGACCCGGCCCTGCTCCGTCCCGGCCGCTTCGACCGCCAGGTGCACGTGTCACCGCCGGACGTCGCCGGTCGCGAGGAGATTCTCGGCGTGCACACGCGCGGGAAGCCGCTTGCCGACGACGTCGATCTCGGCGTCATCGCCCGGCAGACGGCCGGCCTGACCGGCGCCGACCTGGCCAACATCGCCAACGAAGCAGCGATCTTCGCCGGCCGCAACGAGCGCCAGTTCATCAAGGCCGAGGACTTCGACTCGGCGATCGAGCGAGTCGTCGCCGGCATGCAGCAGCGCCGCGTGGTCAGCGAGAAGGAGAAGCGGATCCTCGCCTACCACGAGGCCGGGCACGCGCTCATGTCGCATCTCATGGGCGACGTCATGCCGGTTCAGAAGGCGACGATCGTGTCGCGGGGCCAGGCGCTCGGCTACACGCTGAACGTGCCGAGCGAGGACCGGTACCTGCACACGAAAGAAGAGCTCAGCGACATGATGAAGGTCTATCTGGCAGGCCGGGCTGCAGAGTTCGTCGTCTTCGGGCGGGTCACGAACGGTGCCGCCAACGACCTCGAGCGGGTCACCGGGCTCGCGCGCTCGATGGTGTTCGAGTACGGCATGTCCGCCGGGGCCACCTCCCGCACGATGCGCGCCGACAACTATGCGCTGTCCGAGGAGACCAAGGCCCTTCGCGACCAGGAGCAGGCCCGGTTGACCGACGACGCCTACCGCGAGGCGGTGCGCTTGCTCCAGAAGCACCGTGTGTCGCTCGACCGGCTCGCCCATGCACTGCTCGAGAAGGAGACGCTCGACCGGGCAGAGCTCGACGGGCTGCTCAACGACATCGCCACCGAGTCGCACGCCGCAGAGACCGTCGGCACGCCGCGCGCGCTGCCGGCCGGCGACCTCGGCTCCGCCGGCCTTCCCGGCTGAGCGGCCCGCCGCCGCGAGCGGCCGCCGGGCGGGCGCGCCGCGCGAGCGTGGGTTGCACGGGGTGCGGGCTTGACGCGAGCGGGTGCAGGTTGCGCCGGCTCCGGAGAGGTCCCGGGCCGACATGCCCTTTCGGAACATGTCCCGCCGCCTCGGCCCACCAGCAGGCCCCACCCTCCCTAAAAGGGGAGAGCGCCTCCACCACCCGCCCGTCCCGGACGGTACCGCCGCGGTCGTGCCGTGTCTGTCGCACGAGTGCGCCGAGAGCGTGCCGATTCGCGTCGCGGCGTGGAAGGCGCCGTCCGGCCGTCGAGTCCTCGCCGCCGGCGCGGAGCTCGAGAGCCTGCGCTGCGGCTCGCTCCCTGGCGTGACGCGGCGCCGGCCGCCCCGGGTAGCATCGCGGCGTGGCAGCGCTCGGCATCCACCACCTCGGCGTCGCGGTTGATGACCTCGACGAGGCGGTGGAGACGTACCGGCGCCTCTTCGGCGCGGAGCTCGAGCACCGGGCCACCGTGCCCGACCAGGGCGTCGAGGCCGCGTCGCTTCGCCTGGGCGACGGTCGCGTCGAGCTGCTCGCCGCGCTCGGGGACGACACGCCTGTCGGCCGCTTCCTCGCCAAGCGCGGGCCTGGCATGCATCACGTGGCCTACGAGGTGTCGGACGTCGGCAGGGAGCTCGACGAGCTTGCAGCCGGGGGGGCCGAGCTGATCGACAGCGCTCCGCGCCCTGGGCTCTTCGGCCTGCAGGTCGCCTTCGTCCATCCCGACGCCGTGCACGGCGTCCTGTCGGAGCTGGTTGCCGTTGCCTGAGCGGGTGCGCATCGAGATCGGCTTCGACAGCGGCCAGGGGATCGCTGCGCTCGTGGCCACCGACGAGGTCGACAAGCTCGAGCAGGCCCTCGGCGGCAACGGCGACGGGACGGTCAAGCTCGAGGCGGACGACGGCCACTACACCGTCGTCCTGCGCCGTGTGGTCTACCTGAAGCGCTTCGCGCGCGAGGCGCAGGTCGGCTTCGGCGCCGGCATCTAGCGGCCGCCGCCCGCTCTCCGCCGCATGAGTCTCGAGGTCGGCATCGTCGGGCTCCCCAACGCGGGCAAGACGACGATCTTCAACGCGCTGACACGTGCGGGCGCCGACATCACGGCGTACGCGACCGTCTCCGAGAAGCCCAACCTGGGCATGGCTCCCATCGCGGACGCGCGGCTTGCGCAGGTCGCCGCGGTCGTCTCGGCCCGCAAGCTCACCCCGGCAGCGATCCGCGTCGTCGACGTGCCCGGCACCGGGGCGGCGCTGCTTGGCAACCTCCGTCAGGTCGATGCGCTGCTCGCCGTCCTCGACGGTTGGTCGCCGGACGCGGCGCCCGAGGACGATCTCGAGACGCTCCAGCTGGAGCTGCTCCTCGCCGACCGCGATCACGTCGAGAGGCGGCTCGAGCGGGTCCGCACCCAGGCGAAGTCGGGCGAAGCCGCTCTGCGCGCGCAGGTCGCCGAGCTCGAGCGATTGCTCGCCCACCTCGACGCTGGTGGTCGCCTGGGCGACTTCCCGGGTCACCTGCCGCCGGAGCTGGAGCCGCTGACGGCGAAGCCGCTGCTCCCGCTCGTCAACGGGCCCGCAGGCATCGACGGCAAGTTGGAGGCCGAGCTCGCCGAGCTGACGGACGAGGAGGGTGCGGCCTTCCGCGACGGGCCGTCGGCCCTCAACGAGGTGGTGCGCCGCCTGTTCGAGGCGCTCGACCTGATCAGCTTCTTCACCGCCGGCGACAAGGAGACGCGAGCCTGGACGCTGCGCCGCGGCGAGACGGCGCTCGACGCGGCCGCCACGATTCACTCCGACATCGCGCGCGGCTTCATCCGCGCCGAGGTGATCCGCTGGGACGACCTGGTCGAGTGCGGCTCCCACGCGGAGGCATCGCGTCGAGGCCTGCAGCAGCTCGAGGGCAAGAGCTACGTCGTCGAGGACGGTGACGTGCTCAACATCCGCTTCAACGTCTAGGCGGGCCCGACCGGATCGCCGAGCCGTACCACGCCCCGCTCGTCGACCTCGCCCCAGACGCCGAAGGGCAGCGGCTCGGTCGTCGTCACCTCGCCGCGATAGCGCGCCAGCGTGCGCAGCGTGTCGAAGTCGGGTATGCCCGTGTCCGGGTTCTGGGTCGTGACGGCACAGCGGCCGACGTTCCCGTGCAGGCGGGCAACTGCCTCCCCGATGCGGACACGCCGGCCGATCCAGCTGTCCTCCTCGTGGGCGCCGATGCCGTCGACGCCGAAGAGCATCCGGAAGCGGCGCCCGTCGACGCTCCCGGCGCCGCCGGCGCGTGCGAGCTCCTCGAGTGCCGTCGTCGAGACGAGCGAGACACCTCTGCCCCGGTCGGTAGCCGTTCCCGGCCGGTGCGGCTGGACGACCCGGATCCGCATGCGGCCCCACTCGGAGAGCGCCTCCGACCAGGGGCCGACGACGACGTCTCCCGTGACTGGGCGCCCGTAGAAGTCCGTCTCGACCGCCTCGCCCGTGTCGACGATGCCCGCCACGGTCTCGTTGCCGGGCAGGGTGAGCTCCAGCATGCCCGTGCTCTCGTCGAAGCGGGCCCGGACGCAGACGAGCCGGCCGAGTCGCTTGCCGTTCAGGAGCCTGTCGTCCTCGTCGACGAGGTAGAAGCGGCGATCCGCGGCGACGCCAGTCCGCTCGAGCACGGCCTCGTCGAGCGACTGGAGCGCGAGTCCCTTGACGGGAGCGACGGTGATCCAGGCGACGCGGCCGGGCACCGGCCGAGCGTAGCGGGGTTACTCGCCGACGGGCCGGGTGGCGGCGACGGCGTCGAGCTGATTGGCGTGGTAGAGCACCGAGGCCTCGGCGGTGCGCGCGGCGCGGGCGTCGTGGTGCGAGGCGACCGCGTGCAGCAGCTCGGCGCGGACGGCGGCGTCGAGCGCGGAGGCGTGAGCCTCCACGAGCCGCAGGCCGAGGTGCACGTGGCCCAGCAGCCGCCCCTCGGCCGTCGGCTGGAACCCCGGGCCGGTCTGGAGCTCGACCGTGCGGCCGACGTCGTGGACGAGCGCGGCGCCGAGCAGCAGGTCGGCACGCAGACGCCCGTGCAGCTGCGCCGTCTCGCGGCAGAGGGTCGCCACGCCCACCGTGTGCTCGAGCAGGCCGCCGGCATAGCTGTGGTGACCCTCCGACGCGGGCAGGCGCCGCATGCGCGCGCGGATCTGCCCGTCGGAGAGGATCGAGCCGACGGTCTGCCGGAGACCTGCGTGCGCCACGTCGCCGGCCAGGAACTCGAGAAAGCCGTCGAGCTCGTCCGCGTCTCGGCGCATTGCGGGGGTCAGCTCCGATGGATCGACACCGGCTGCAGCCTCGAGCGAGCGCACCTCGACCTGAAGGCGGTCGCGGAAGCGCTCGACCCGGCCGAGCAGCCGGACGGCATCGCCCTCGTTGAAGCGGCCGTCGAGCAGCTCCACGTCCTGCCAGACCCGCGCGTCGATGCGGCCGCTCGGATCGACGAGCTCGAGCGCGAGGTAGGCGGCGCCCCCTTTCGTCCGCCGCCGCTCCTTGCGCGCCACGGCGTACGTGCCCTCGACGACGCGGTCCTCGGCGAGCTCGGCGATCGCTGCCACGCGTGGAGTCTAGGCAGGCGGGTGGACACGGCTCGCCGTCGTGCGGGCGTGGTGCCGAGCCGTTGGTACGCTCCCGCGCGTGGCCGACGTGCAGCCGTTTCGCGCCGTCCGGTACGACGAGCGCCTGACGGGGCCGGTCAGCGGCCTCGTGGCTCCGCCGTACGACGTCATCACGGCCGAGGAGCGAGGCGACTACCTCGAGCGCAGCACGCACAACGTTGCCCGCCTGATCGTGCCGGACTCGCCGGCGCAGGCCGCGCAGCTCTTCGCCGAGTGGCGCGCCGACGGCATCCTCGTCGACGAGGCGGAGCCGGCGCTGTGGTGGCTGCGCGAGTCGTATGACGGGCCCGACGGGCACCGGCACGAGCGCGAGGGGTTCTTCGGCACGGTTGCGCTCGCACCGTACGAGGACGGTGTCGTACTGCCGCACGAGCGCACCTACGAGCGGGCGAAGCGGTCGCAGCTCGACCTGCTGCGGGCCGTCCGCGCGAACCTCTCGCCGATCATGCTCCTCTACGACGATCCACAGAGCAGGGCGCACCGGACACTGGCTCCGCTCGCGGTCGGTCAGCCGGCATTCGAGGCCGCCGACAGCTCCTCCTCGACCCGTCTGTGGCGGATCACCGACCGCGACGCGATCGCCGAGACCCAGGCCGCTCTTGCCGAGCACACGCTCGTCATCGCCGACGGCCACCACCGCTACGAGACCGCGCTGGCGTATCACCGCGAGGACGGCACGCCGGCGACGGGGTCGATGATGGCCGTGTTCTCGAACACCGTCGGCGAGGGGCTGATCATCTTTCCGACCCACCGGGTCGTGCGCGAGCTGCCCGAGCTGAACGGCCGCTTCCGGGTGACGCCGGTCGCCGGGGGGCCGCACGAGGGGCTCGAGCAGCTCAACCGCATCGACCACGAGCATCCAGCCTTCCTCGTCTACCGGCCGGGCGAGGTGTCGATCGTCGAGGCGCCGGGCGAGCCGACGCTGGACACGGTGGCGCTGGAGCAGCTCGGCATCGAGAGCGTTCGTTACACGCCGCGGGCCGACGAGGCGCTGGCGCTCGTCGACTCGGGCGCGGCCGGAGCGGCTTTCCTGCTGCGGCCGCCGACGATCGAGCAGGTGCGCGCGGTGGCCGAGTCGGGCGAGACGATGCCGCAGAAGAGCACTTACTTCTACCCGAAGCTGCTCTCGGGGCTGCTCTTCCACGCCTTCGACACACCCAGGGCGGGCTGAAGGCGTTGGAGCCGTGGCTCGAGCTGTCGCGTCAGGCGACGGCGGACATCCGCGACGTGCTGGTCCGCCTGCCCGGGCGGCGCGAGCGGGAGCCCGTCGTGTCGGCGGGGGTCGGCGGCGATGAGACGACTGCGATCGACGCCGAGGCGGAGGCGGCCGTCGTGCGCCGGCTCGAGGCCCTGCATGCCACCGGCGTCGAGTTCACGCTGGTGTCCGAGGAGCTCGGCGAGCGGAGCTTCGGTGGCGGCCCGACCCGGGTCGTGCTCGACCCCATCGACGGCTCGCTGAACGCGAAGCGCGGCGTGCCGTTCTTCTCGCTCTCGCTGGCCGTGGCCGAGGGGCCGACGATGGGCGACGTCGTCTTCGGCTTCGTCCACGACTTTGGCAGCGGCGAGGAGTGGACGGCGACGCGCGGCGGCGGCGCCTTGCTCGACGGCGCGCCGCTGGACGGCGCCGGCCCCGACGAGGAGATCGAGATCCTGTCGTGCGAGGCGACGCGCACGCCGCTCGTCGCCGAGGTGGCGGCCGAGCTGGGCACGACGGCGCGGCGCCTGCGCATCATGGGCTCGCTGGCGCTCTCCCTGTGCCACCTCGCTGCCGGCCGGGTCGACGCCGTCTGCTCCCTCAAGCCGGCGCGTGCCGTCGACATCGCCGCCGCCCAGCTGCTCGTCCGCGAGCGGGGCCTGGTGATCGAGCTGTTCGAAGCCGGTGCGTTCGCGGCGGCGCCGCTGGACGTGATCGGCCGCTCGCGCGTGGCCGCGGCGGCCTCGCCCGAGTCATGCGCCCGGGTGGTGCGCGCACTGCAGGGCTGAGCCGCGAGCGCTGAGCGGTGGCGGGGCGTGGCCCCGGAGCTCCGCCCGCCCCTGCGCCCCGGCTGCACCTCACCGTGGCCGACACACAATCGGCTCAGTCACGGCACTGACAGGTGCGCCTGACGCCGGTACCGTCCGAGCCGGGCGGGTGGTGGAGGTCGCTCTCCCCTCGGGGAGGGTGGGGTACGCCTTCCGGCGGCCGGCGCGGCTCCGGCGAGGCAGGGGGACGCGCTACGCTCGGCGCGATGGCTATCCGGGACGAGATCCTCGCTGCGCTCGAGCAGGTCATCGACCCCGAGCTGAAGCGGCCCGTCACCGAGCTGGAGATGGTGCGCGCGGTCGAGGTGGAGGGAACGCACGCCTCGGTCACGATCGCGCTGACCGTGGCCGGCTGCCCGTTGCGCCACAGCTTCGAGGAGCAGGTGCAGCGCGCGGTGCTGCCGCTGCCCGGCGTCGAGTCCGTCTCGCTCAGCTTCGACGTCATGAGCCCGGAGGAGAAGTCGGCGCTCGTCACCCGTCTGCGCGGCGGCGTCGAGAAGCGCGGCATCACGCTCGATCCAGCCACCCGCGTCGTTGCGGTCGCGAGCGGCAAGGGCGGCGTCGGCAAGTCGTCGTTGACGGTCAATCTCGCCGCCGCCCTCGACGCGCTCGGCGACCGGGTCGGCATCCTCGACGCCGACGTCTACGGGCACTCGATCCCGCACATGCTCGGCATCCAGCAGCGGCCGGTCGTCGTCGAGCGGATGATCGTCCCGCCGGTGAAGGGTGACCTGAAGCTCATGTCGATCGGCTTCTTCCTCGACGACAACTCACCGGTGATGTGGCGCGGGCCAATGCTGCACCGAGCGCTCGAGCAGTTCCTCTCCGACGTGCACTGGGGCGAGCTCGACACGCTGCTCGTCGACATGCCGCCCGGCACGGGCGACGTCGCCATCTCGCTCGGCCAGCTGCTGCCACGCGCCGAGGTGCTGGTCGTGACGACGCCGCAGCCGGCCGCCCAGCAGGTGGCCGTGCGAGCCGCAGAGATGGCCCGGCGCACCGGGATGCGGCTCCTCGGCGTGGTCGAGAACATGTCGTACCTGACCGGAAGCGGCGAGGAGCTCTTCGGCTCGGGAGGCGGCGAGGCGCTCGCTGCCGAGATCGAGGCCCCGCTGCTCGGCCGGATTCCGTTCGAGCCACGGCTGCGCGAGTGCGCCGACGCGGGCGAGCCGTTCGTGACCGCCGAGCCCGATGCCGAGGCCGCCGTCGCCATCCGCGACCTCGCCGAGGCGGTGCGTGCGGGCCGCCGGGGCGGCATCGTGCGCGCGCTGCCGCTCGTGTCCTAGCCGCAGACGCGCGACGGGCGCCCGTGGGCGCCCGTCTGCTGGGGGAGAGGGGGTGTGGCTCAGGGCCGGCTGCCGCGTGCAGCCTCCCGCTTCGCCTCGCGCTCCTCGAGCTGCTTCTGCCGCTCGGCCTTGCGCTCCTCGAGCTGCTTCTGCCGCTTCGCCTTGCGCTCCTCGAGGCTCTGCTCGTCATCGCCGTCGGCGTCCGCCTTCTGGCAGCCCGGCCGGAAGAGGAGCGCCTGGTTGGTCGAGGCACCGCTCCCGAGCTTGCCGTTCGTGAAGCCCTCGCCGAACGAGGCGACCACGTTCGCGAGCAGCCTGGCCCGCGGCGTGCCCGCCCGGCCGCTGATCATGCCCTCGATGGTGCCGTCGAGATTGACCGCGACCAGCCGGCCGGCCGCCTTGGTCTGCTCGGACTCGTTGCGCACGTGCACGGTGCCGCGCAGCCAGCCGGCCTTCTCGTCGACGTTGTAGACGCTGTGGACGCGGATCCGCAGCTGCCCGTCCAGGCGCGGGTCCGAGCTCTCCATCTCGCCGGCATAGACGCCGCGCGTGATTCTGTACGTCCCGTCCGAGCCTTCGCAGGTGCGCGTCTGCACCTTCTTGGCTGTGGCCGCGAACGTCGCCGCGGGCGTCTCGGTGGACGCGCCGCCCGTCGCCGCGACCGCGATGCCGGTCGAGACCAGTGCTGCCAGAGCCCCCCCGATCCAGAACTTCAGGCGCTGCATGTGACTCCTCCTTGTCGTGAACCGGTACTTCCAGGTCGCACCGTGGGCGCGCTTTGTCATCTGCGCGGGAGGGTGCCGTAAGCGTTCTGTGAAGCGTCTAGGCTCGATCGAGTGATCGGCGAAGCGGAGGGAGAGTCGGTCTTCGGCTCGGACGCCACGGTTGCCCGGCTGCGCGCTCTCGGCTTCGCGGAGAAGCCGGCTCGGACGCTCGCGGATCACTTCGACGATGCCGAGCGCCGAGGCAAGCGCGGCCACGGGCACGCACGCCTCGACTGGCTCGAGACGCTGGACGACCTCGACCCCGGGGCGACCCCGGTGTGCACGGTGCAGGAGGAAGGATTCGAGCGCTGGGAGGGGCGCGGCGCGCTCGGCTATCTGACCCTCGCGGCGGTCTGCGACGCCCAGCTCACACGGCCGCCGCGTCACGCGCGTGTCGTGGTGGCTGCCGAGACCTTTCCGACCGGCGTGCTCGGCTACTGGGCTCGACGGCTGGCCGACGGAGGGCTCGTGGCGGCGCTGACGGCCACGTCACCCGCTCGGCTGCCGCACCCCGACGGTGGCCCGCCGCTCACGGGGACGAACCCGCTCGCGATCGCGGTGCCGAGCTCCGAAGGCGATCCACTGGTCAGCGACGTGTCGATGGGCCGGGTCACCTACGGCGACGTCCTCAGCGGGGTGGCGAGTGCCGAGGAACTGGTGCCGTTCGGCGGCGAGCACGCACACAAGGCCTTTGCGCTCGCGATCGGCCTGGAGGCGCTCGTCGGCGCGCTGGCAGGCGAGGCGTACGGGGCCGTCCTGTTTGTCGCCCCCTCCGTCGCCGACCCGGTCCCGAGCCTGCGAGCGCTGGCCGGCGGCCGGCGGCTGCCAGGTGACCGAAGCGGTTGAGTTGTGCCGGTGGCGCGTCGTCCGCTGCAGACGTTCGGGCGCTCCGGCCCCGTCGGCTACTCGCCCGCCGGGACGATCACCGCACCGCAGGGAAGGCGGGGTGGAGGCGGATCGGATCCAGGTCGCTGTCCGCGCGTGCCCACTCGTGCGTCCGCTCATCGAGCTCGAGTGCTCGCCGCAGGTGCTCGACCGCCTCGTCGTGACGGCCCGCGAGCGACTCGTAGCAGGCGGTCTGGTAGAGCAGGACCGGGTGGTCTGGCTGCTCCGCGAGGCCTTCTCTGACGATCGCGAGCCCTGCTTCGTAGTCGCCGGCCTCGTAGTCGGGCGCTGCAGCGAACCACCACTCCCAGGCCGACGGCCGGTACGCCTCGCCGGGCCGGGCGCCGACCGCGAGCACCGTCGTGCCAGGCTCCTCGGCGACCGCTGCTCGGCGAACGGCGGGGTCGCGGAGATGGACGATCGTGCCTGTGGGCGCGTCCACGTCCTCGTCGTCGAGCGTGAAGCGTGCGCGACCGCTCAGGACGACGTAGACCTCCTCGTGACCCAGAGCGGTCTCGGTGTGCTCCTCGACCACCCGCTGCCCGGCCTCCTCGGCCGTATACGCGTTCATGCCGAAGGCGCGGATCCCGAGCGTGCGGCGGATCGGTCGCCAGGTGATGCCGGCGCCCGCGACCGGTATCTGCTCGAGCTCGTCGACCCGCCGGACCTGCCAGCGCGGCGCCTCAGCCATACGTCAGCTCGGTCAGGTCGAGGCCGAGCAGGTCGGCCCGGTCGGCCGGGACGAGCGCGCAGGCGACCTCCGGGTGGGCGAGGGCTGCCTGCACGGCCTGGGGCGAGTGGGCGCGAACGACGACCGGGACGCCGCGGGCGTGAGCGTCGCGCAGAGCGCTGGGATCGGCAACGTCGTCGAGCAGCAGCGCCCCCTCGACGTCGAGTGTCCCCTCGACGGCGATCTCCGGGACTCGCCGTCCCGTCGCCCCGAACCAGCGCTCCCTCACGCCGTGACGCGGGCCCCGAGCGTGAGCGTCTCCCCGGGCGCGGGTGCGAGCACCTCGGCGCTGGTCAGCCCCCGCAGCTCCTCAGGCGTTCCGCGGAGAATCGGGAAGGTTCCGTAGTGGCACGGGATGCACGTCGGCTCGCCGAGCAGCTCCAGCGCCACCGCCGCCTCGCGTGGACCCATGGTGTAGTGGTCGCCGATCGGCAGAATGGCCACATCCGGCTTGTAGAGCCGCGCGATCAGCTGCATGTCGCCGAACACGTTTGTGTCTCCGGCGATGTACACCGTCTGCCCGCTCTCGAACACGAAGACGAGGCCGCAGGGCTCGCCTGCGTAGGTGCCGTCGTCGGTGCTCGACGAGTGATTCGCATCCGTGAGCGTGATGGTGATGCCCTCCCATTCGACCGTTCCACCCTTGTTGGGGTCGGACGCGTTGTTCTCATCGACGCCCTGCTTCATCACGAGCCAATCGTGAAGCTCCACGGGCGCGAGCACGTGACAGTCGAGCCGCTTGTGCAGCTCGACCGTATCGCCGAGATGGTCGCCGTGCCCGTGCGTGACGGCGATCAGATCGACCCGCTCGGGGTGCTGCTCCGCCTCGGGGCACTTCGGGTTGCCGTTCAGGAACGGGTCGATGTAGATGCGCTTGCCGCCCGGGGTGTCGAAGCGAAATGCGGAGTGACCGAGCCATGTCAGCGAGAGATCAGCCATGGAGCCTCCTGCTCGGGAACGCGCCTAGGGTATCGCGCTCAGAGCGGCAGCGAGGAGGCCGCGTCGCGTGCCAGGTCGATGACCGGCTGGACGGCGAAGAACGAGGCGACGGCGACGGCGACGCACGCCACGACGGAGGCGTCGAGGAGCAGGTGCCGGGGTGGTGAGCCGCCCGCGGCCGCGAACTGCAGCTCGGCTGCCGAGCGCATGTAGACCGCCCGGATGACGGCGAGGTAGTAGTAGAGGCTGATCACCGTCGCGACGACGCCGGCGAGCATCAGCCACCACCAGCCGGCGTCATAGGCCGCGGCGAAGACGTAGAGCTTGCCGAAGAAGCCGCCCGTGAGCGGCAGGCCGGCGAAGCCGAGCATGAAGGTGGCGAGCGAGAGCCCGAGCAGCGGCCGCTCCCAGCCGAGCCCGGCGAGGTCGTCCAGCGCCACCGCGCGGTTCAGCTCCCGCTCGCGCGCGAAGACGATTGCGAAGGAGCCGATCGACATGGCGCTGTAGGGGATCAAGTAGTAGAGGAGGGCTCTGCCGCCGAGCTCGTTGTTGGCCGCGATCGCGATCAGCATGAAGCCGGCATGGGACACGGACGAGTAGGCCAGCAGCCGCTTGACGTCCGACTGCACGAGCGCCGCCAGGTTGCCGACCGCGAGTGAGATGCAGGCGATGACGGCGACGGCGATCGTCCAGAGGTCGTCGAGCTCGGGGAAGGCGACGGTCAGCACGCGCAGCGTCAGGACGAGCGCGGCCACCTTGGTCGCCGCGGACATGAAGGCGGTCACCGGCGTCGGCGAGCCCTGGTAGACGTCGGGCGTCCACATGTGGAACGGGGCGGCGGAGGCCTTGAAGGCGAGCCCGGCTAGCATCATCGCGAGGCCCGCGACGAGCAGCGAGTCGCCCGCGAGCCCCGCGTCCGCGGTGGCGGCGGCGATCGCGTCGAAGGCGAGCTCACCCGTCGATCCGTAGACCAGGGCGGAGCCGAAGAGCAGCACCGCCGAGCCGAAGCTGCCGACGATCAGGTACTTGAGCCCGGCCTCGAGCGACTCCTCGCGCTCGAGGTCGAGCGCGCAGAGCACGTAGAGCGCGATCGAGAACCACTCGAGCCCGAGGAAGAGCGTCATCAGGTCGTTGGCGGCGACGAGGAAGGCCATGCCGGCGGCAGCGGCGGCCAGCAGGGCGTAGTACTCGCCGACGCGGCTGTCCCGCAGGCGCGCGGCCGAGGAGACGCCGACGGCGAGCAGCCCGCAGCCGGCGATGACGATCTGCGCGAGCGCGGCGAGCTGGTCGCGGCTCGCAGCGTTGGCGACGATGCCCTTGCCTTCCTCGCTGTCCGCGAAGACGAGGGCGGCCATGATGCCGGCGGCGACGAAGCCGGCTGCGCAGGCGAGCGCCGAGACGCCGCGGCGCCAGGCGGGTGGGACGAGCACGGCGGCGAGCAGGCAGACGGCTGCCGTGCCGAGCAGCACCAGTTCCGGCGAGAGCGCGAACCAGTCGATGGTCGGCTTGTTCACGCGCCGCTCCGCGAGAGCTCGAGCAGGGCGATGTCGCCGCGCGGCTCGACCTCGAGCCGCAGGGGCACGCCGTTGCACATCAGCGCCGTCGAGCGACGGCCGGACGCCGTCTGCCGAAGGAATGCCCTCACAACAGCCGCCTCGCGTGGGCAGGATCGGGCGAGATTCGCTGCGAAGATTCGGATCTGGGCGGCCGAGGGCGGGTTGTCGGCGTACATCGTCCCCGTGCCCGCCTCGAGCCGCTCGCGCACGTACGGCGGCGCCTGGCGCGGATCTCCGAAGTGAGTGTCACCGAAGTACTGGTGGGCGATCACGAGCTCGCGCGCGTGACAACCGGCCGGCGGCGTGCGGCCGTAGCCATCGAGCGCCCGCCTGCACTCTGCGGACACCGCGCTTGCCCCGAAACCCTGGTTGTAGTCCCGGGTAGAGGCGCTCAGGCCGTCCGGATACGCAGTCCAGCCGGCTTCGCGGACGCCCAGCGCGAAGGCGCGCTCCGTGATCGCCGCCGGCCAGGCCGAGAGCGCCAGCAGCAGCGCGACGAGCGGCACGACGATGCCGAGCTCGGCCGGCCGCAGGTCGAGCGCTTCCGGCGGCACGGCGCTGCCCTCGCGCTCGTGCAGCACGGCCGAGATCAGCCGCAGCATGTACATCGCCGCCAGCACGATCGCGCCGGCGCCGATCGCCGCCCAGGCCCAGCCGACGTCGAAGACGCCGAGCAGGATCAGGAACTCGCCGGCGAACGTCGACGCGCCGGGGACGGCGAGCGCGATCACGCCGGTCACCATCACGAGCGTCGCGAGCGCCGGCCGCCCCTTCGCCAGCCCGCCGAGCGCCCGCAGCTCGCCGGTGGACGTCCGACGCTCGATCGTGCCCGCGAGCAGGAACAGCGAGGCGGAGACGAGCGCGTGGTTCACCATCTGGAGCACCGAGCCGTTCAGGCCCGCGTCGTTGAGTGCGAAGACGCCGATGGTGATCAGCCCCATCTGCGCCATGCTCGAGTAGGCGACGACGCCGCGGACGTCCGGGGCGCGGAAGGCGACGAGCGAGCCGTAGACCAGCGTCACCGTCGCCAGCCCGAGCAGCAGCCACTGCAGGTCCTCGACGGGCTCCGGGAAGGTCGGCAGCGCGATCCGGAGCAGGCCGTATGCCGCCGCCTTCGAGACGATTCCCGAGAGCATGGCCGCGACCTCCGGCGGCGCCTCCCGGTAGGCGTCCGGCAGCCAGCCGTGGAAGGGGAAGAGCGGCGCCTTGACCGCGAAGGCCGCGACGAAGCCGAGGAAGATCCACCGGTTCGAGCTCTCCAGGCCGGCCGTCAGGTCGAACGTGCCCTCGCTGATGCCGAGCGCGATGATCGATGCCAGCATCAGCAGCGAGCCGGCGACCGTGTAGATGACGAACTTGATCGTCGCGCCGAGCCGCCCCGGGCCGCCCCAGACCCCGACGAGCACGTACAGCGGGATCAGCATCGCCTCGAAGAAGACGTAGAAGAGGATCAGGTCCTGCGCGGTGAAGACGCCGACCACGGCGCCGGTGAGCAGCAGCGCCAGCCCGAAGTAGGCGCGGGAGCGCTCCCGCCCGGCCCAGGCGCCGTACGCGATGGCGGCGGCGCCGACGACGACCGTGACCCCGACGAGCCAGAGCGAGAAGCCGAACATGCCGACGTGGTAGGCCGAGCCGAGGTCGGTCGACCACTCGGCGCGCTGGTCGAGCTGCAGCCCCGCCTGGCCGAACTCGAACTGCTGCAGCGCCTGCACCCAGAGGCCGACCTCGACGAGCGCGGCGAGCAGGCCGAGCGAGGCGGCAGTGCGCGAGCTGAGCGGCAGCACCCAGATCAGGAGCGCGGCCGCCATCGGGAAGACGATCAGCGTGGTCGAGAGCACCTAGCGCACCGCCACGAAGACGAGGACGAGGATGGCGACGGCGCCCGCGATCGCGAGCGCGTAGGTTCGGACGATGCCGGTCTGCACGCTGCCGACACCGGTGCCTGCGCTCCGCGTCGCGAGGCCGAGGCCGCGCAGCGAGCCGGCGATCAGCGGCCGCTCGACGAAGCGCAGCCAGCCCCGGGCGATCGCGGCGGCCGGCGCGTAGAAGACGAGGTCGTAGGCCTCGTCGGCGTAGAGCTTGTGCTCGAGCAGGCGCCGCGCGAGCGGGAGGGCGGGCGCCTTGGCGCGGCCGGTGCCGTAGATCGCCCAGGCGAGCGCGATGCCGGCGGCCGCGAGCGCGACCGAGACGGCGGTGGCGACGTAGTCCTGGGTCACGGTCGCCTCGAGCAGAGGCTCGGCGGCCGGGTCGATGAAGTCGGCCAGTGGATGCCAGACGCCGGCGATCTGGATCCAGCCGCTGACGACGGCGCCGAGAGCGAGGATCGCGACCACCCAGATCATCGTCCGCGGCCCTTCTCCGTGCTCGTGCCGGTGGAAGTGCTCCTGGACGAACGGCGACGGCTCGCCGCCGAAGACCAGGAAGATCATCCGGAACGTGTACAGCCCGGTCAAAAACGCGCCGGCGATGCCGGCGGCGAAGAGCGTGTAGCCCCACGCGCTGTCGGCGGCCAGCGTCGAGGCGAGGATCGCGTCCTTGGAGAACATCCCCGAGAAGGGCGGGATGCCGGCGAGCGCGGCGCCGCCGACGAGGAAGGCGCCGTAGGTGAACGGCAGGTACCGGCGCAGCCCGCCCATGCGGCGCATGTCCTGCTCGTGGACGAGCGCGTGGATGATCACTCCGGCGGCCAGGAAGAGCAGCGCCTTGAAGAAGGCGTGCGTCATCAGGTGGAAGAGACCGCTCGCGTACGCGCCCACCCCGGCGCCGACGAACATGTAGCCGATCTGCGACATCGTCGAGTAGGCGATCACGCGCTTGATGTCGGTCTGGACGAGCGCGATCAGCCCGGCGGCGAGCAGCGTCACGGCGCCGAGCCCGGCGGCGAGGTCCTGGATCGACGGCGCCGCCTCGAAGATCGTGTGCGTGCGGACGATCAGGTAGACGCCGGCGGTGACCATGGTGGCCGCGTGGATGAGCGCGCTCACCGGGGTGGGCCCCTCCATCGCGTCCGGAAGCCAGGTGTGGAGCGGGATCTGCGCCGACTTGGCGACGGCGCCGCCGAGCAGGCCGAGCGCGACGAGGTCGATCAGCGTGCCGGAGCCCACCTCGCCGGCCTCGACAGCCTCGAACACGCCGGGGAACTCGAGCGTGCCGGTCTGCCAGACGAGCACGAAGAGCGCGAGCGCCATGGTCGCGTCGCCGAACGCGTTCATGATGAAGGCCTTCTTGGCGGCGGCGACGGCCGCGGGGCGCTCGTGCTCGAAGCCGATCAGCAGGTAGGAGCTGAGCCCGACGAGGCCCCAGCCGGCCAGCAGGATCAGCAGGTTGCCCGCCTCGACCAGCGCCAGCATCGAGAAGACGAAGAGCGTCATGTAGACGAAGAAGCGGCGCTCCTCGTCGGCGCCGTCCATGTAGCCGATCGAGTACGCGACGATCAGCATCCCGACGCCGGAGACGACGAGCATCATGAAGACCGACAGCGGGTCGACGATCAGGCGCAGGCCGATGTCGAGGTCGCCGGCGGTCAGCCACGACCAGGCCGTGGTCGTGACCGTGCGCTCCTCCTCGTCGCGGCCGAGCATGTCGACGAAGGCCACGACCGCGGCGCCGAACGAGACGGCGACGGAGAGCGTGCCGACGATGCCGGCGGCGCGGCGCGGGATGCGCGTGCCCGCGAGCGTGATCGCGAGCGCGCCGGCGAGCGGCGCGAGCAGGCAGACCCAGCCGGCGGTCGCCATCAGCCGCGCAGCGTCCTGAGCTTGTCGACGTCGAGGTCGAGGCGTCCGCGGGCGAAGGCGACGATGAGGCCGAGCCCGACGACGACCTCGGAGGCAGCGACCGCCATCACGGCGAGTGCGAACACCTGGCCGGACGGGTCGGCGGCGTGCCGCGCGAAGGCGATCAGGGCGAGGTTGGCGCCGTTGAGCATGATCTCGAGCGAGAGCAGCACGATCAGGGGGCTGCGCCGGAGCAGCACGCCGAGCGCGCCGGTCGAGAACAGGAAGGCCGAGACCGCGACGTACCAGGTGATGTCCGGGCCCCTCACGGAGCGACCCCTCTCCGTCCAGGTCCAGGGCCTGGCTCCGGCCAGGCCCGTTGGACGACAGGGTGCGCGCCGCCGTCACGGGCCCTCCTTCTCCACCGGCCTTGCGCGGCTCGGAGCCGAGGATGACGCCGCCGACGGCGGCGGCGAGCAGGACGATCGAGGTGATCTCGAAAGCGAGCAGGTGGTTCGTGAGGAAGACCTCGCCGATCTGCGCCGGGCTGCCGAAGAGCTCGTCGATCGGCGCCTCGCTCGTGAGCCGGTCGCCCGCGGCGAGGCCGATGACCGCGATCACCTCGAGCAGCAGGGCGCCGGCGGCGCCGAGGGCCGCCAGGGTCTGGAGGCTCGGCCCGCCCTCCCACGGCGACTCGGCGCGCCGGCCGAGGTAGGCGATCACGAACAGGAACATGACCATCACCGCGCCGGCGTAGACCAGCACCTGGGCGGCCGCGACGAACTCCGCCGAGAGCAGCAGGTAGAGCACCGCGAGCGAGGCGAGATTCCCGATCAGCGCCAGCGCCGAGTAGAACGGGTTGACGAAGCTGATCACGGCAACCCCGGAGCCGATGCAGGCGAAGGCAGCGACGAACCAGATCACCCAGACGAGGAAGTCGGCCACTAGCTCTTGCTCTTGTACGCGGGGATCGGTGTGTCGTAGAGGTCGCGGTCGGCGACGGGGACGCGCTTCACCGGCGGCGCGAGCAGCATGTCCTTCGTGTAGATGAGGTCGTCGCGCGAGTACTCGGACAGCTCGAACTCGTGCTCGAGCGTGATCGCGTCGAACGGGCACGCCAGCTCGCAGTAGCCGCAGAAGATGCAGCGCGAGAGGTTGATCTCGTAGATGCGCGCGTAGCGCTCGCCCGCCGAGACGCGGTTCGAGGGCGTGTTCTCCTCGGCCACGACGCGGATGCAGTCGGCCGGGCAGGCGGCCGCGCAGAGCGAGCAGCCGACGCACTTCTCGAGCCCGTTCTCGTGCCGCCAGAGCCGGTGCCGGCCGCGGAAGCGCGGGTAGAGCGGCCGCTTGTACTCCGGGTACTGCTGCGTGATCGGCTTCTTGAAGATCTGCTTCAGCGTGACGCCGAAGCCCTTCAGCGACCCGATGGCGGGCGAGCTCATCGGCTCCGCCCTTGCCGGAGGGGTCTCTGGGCCCGAGGGGGGAGCGCGTGGAGCGATGCAGCCCAGCCGCCGGCGACGCTCGGTCTGGGTCCGTTCAGGCGACCGTCTGCCTCCCAGGCCCGAAAGGGGAGCTCGAGGGGGGAACGGCGCAGCGGTTCCTCCCTCGAAAGGAGCGAGGCCGCCCGACCTCCGGCGCCACGACGCCGGCCGCGATCGAGGACGGCCAGCAGTCCGCCGAGCCGGAGGGGGGAGCGCGAGGGGGGAACGGCGCAGCGGTGCCACCCTCGAGTGGAGCGATGCCACCCAGCCGCCGGCGACGCTCCGCCGGCGGCGATCAGATGTGGAAAGCGGTTTCCGGCCCGAGGGGGGAGCGCGAGGGGGGAACGGCGCAGCGGTTCCTCCCTCGAAAGGAGCGAGGCCGCCCGACCTCCGGCGCCACGACGCCGGCCGCGATCGAGGACGGCCAGCAGTCCGCCGAGCCGGAGGGGGGAGCGCGAGGGGGGAACGGCGCAGCGGTGCCACCCTCGAGTGGAGCGATGCCACCCAGCCGCCGGCGACGCTCCGCCGGCGGCGATCAGGGGGGCGAGCAGTCTCACAGCGCCACCACCAGCGCGGCGGTGACCACGGCGTTGATCGTCGCCACGGGCAGCAGGATCTTCCAGCCGAAGTCCATCAGCTGGTCGTAGCGCAGCCGGGGCAGCGAGGCGCGCATCCAGATGAAGACGAGGACGAGGATGAAGACCTTGAGCAGGAACCAGAGCGGCCCGTAGGCGTCGCCGACCGGCCCGTCCCAGCCGCCGAAGAACAGGGTCACGCAGAGGGCGGAGAGCGTGATCATGTTGATGTACTCGGCGGTCTGGAAGAGCCCCCAGCGCATGCCGCTGTACTCGGTGTGATAGCCGGCCACGAGCTCCTGCTCGGCCTCCGGCAGGTCGAACGGCGCTCGGTTCGTCTCGGCCACGCCGGCGACGAAGAAGACCATCAAGCCGACCAGCTGCGGCGCCGCGTACCACCAGCCGTCCTCCTGCGCGTTGACGATGTCGACGAGCGAGAGCGATCCGGCCATCAGCACGACGCCGAGGACGCTCAGGGCCAGCGACACCTCGTAGGAGACGAGCTGCGCGCACGTGCGCATGGCGCCCAGCAGCGAGTACTTCGAGTCCGAGGCCCAGCCGCCGACGATGAAGCCGTAGATGCCGAGCGAGCCGAGCGCGAAGATCAGGATCAGCGAGATCGGCACGTCCGCGATGACCCCGGAGATGAAGTAGTCGCCGACCGTCCAGCCCGGCCCCCAGGGGATGACGGCGAAGGCGGCGATCGCCGTCGCCGCCGAGACCGCGGGCGCGCCGATGTAGAGCACGTCGACTGCGGTCGCCGGGAAGAAGCTCTCCTTGCGGATCAGCTTGATCAGGTCGGCGATCGGCTGCAGCAGGCCGAAGATGCCGGCGCGGTTCGGCCCGTAGCGGAGCTGCATGCGGCCGAGCACCTTCCGCTCGAGCCAGGTCGTGTACGCGAACGCGCCCATGACGAGGTTCACGAGTAGCAGCGCCTTCGCCACATCGATCCACCACGGCTCAGTCACCGCTCGCCTCCCGCCGGCGGCTGCTCCCGCCGGGCAGAGCCCGGCTCCGCCGCCGCCTCGCGCCCCTGCGGGCACGCTGCTCTCCGGGGCCGTGTGCCCGACACTGTCCCCTCCGGCATCGCACCCGCAGGAGCACGCCGGAGACGAGCGATCGTCGCGATGGTCACAGGCCGCCTCCCGCCGGCGGCTGCTCCCGCCGGGCAGAGCCCGGCTCCGCCGCCGCCTCGCGCCCCTGCGGGCACGCTGCTCTCCGGGGCCGTGTGCCCGACACTGTCCCCTCCGGCATCGCACCCGCAGGAGCACGCCGGAGACGAGCGAACGTCGCGATGCTCACAGGTCGGCTCCCGCGGGAGGCTGCATGACGGCCTGCACCTCGACGTGGCGGCCGAGCCCGCCGCGGTGCTCCTCGGCCACGAGCGCGTGGCCGGGGGCAATCTGCGTGCTCAAGCGGGCGCGGAGCGTCAGCGAGGTGCCATTCGAGCTGACGACGACCTCGTCGCCCGGGACGATCTCTCGGGCGGCCGCGTCTCGTGCCGACAGGGTCACCTCGGCCTCGGGACGCTGGAACTGCAGCTCGGGCACCCGCTCGACGGCCGGCCCGGTGAAGAGCGGCCGGTAGCTGACGAGACGGAGGACGCTCGGGCCCAGGTCGGGCTCGGCGGCGGGCTCCTCGGTCTGCTCGGGCTCGGTTGCCGGGGCGCGACCGGGCAGGGCGCCGCCCTGGTCGACGGCGCTGAACTCGAGCCCGCTGTAGATCCGGGCTGAGAGCTCCGCGAAGAGATCGGGTGCGGCGGCGGGAATCTCGATGCCGAGGCGCCGGCCGAGCTCTGCGATCACCGTCGTCTCGTCGGTCGCGGGCGGGACGACCGCGCGGCGCTGGCGTTGAAGGCGGCCCTCGAGGTTGATGGTGGTGCCGTCGCGCTCCAGGTAGCTCGTCGCCGGCAGGACGTAGTCGACCCAGTCGGGCAGGCCGCGGCGGAACATGGTGAACGCGAGCACGGCGTCGGCGTGCTCGGCGAGCGCGCGGACGTGGGGATCGGCTGCTGCCTCGTCGCCGGAGACGATGAGCAGCTTCACGGGGGCGGGGTTGCGCTCGTCGCGGTCGGCGGCGGCGGCCCAGGCGTCGGCGACGCCGCGGCCGTTCGGCGTGGCCGGCAGCTGGAAGGCGGCACAGCCTTCCCGGTCGGCGAAGCCGAGCGTCGTGGCGAGGCGCGCGAGCTCTGCGCCGCCCTGGCCGCCCGTACCGGACCAGATCAGCACCGCTCGCGACGCGTCGCGGAGTCGTCTGCCGAGCGTGCTGCGTGCACTCGCGAGCTTGCGGCACGTCTCGGCGCCGCCGCCTGCAGGCGCTTGCACCGACCCGGCGACCCCGACGGTGACGACCTCGGCACCGCGGCGGCGGGCGAGCCGCAGCCAGAGGTCGACGATCGGTGCCCGCTCCGCGACCGGCTCGTCGCCGATGACGACGACGAGCTCGGCATCCGCGATGGACGAGAGCGGCGCCCGGAACGCGTCGAGGGCGCTGGTGGTCGGCTCCGGCAGCACGGCAGAGTGCGCGCCGAGGCCACCGCGGAGGAGCCGGCCGAGCGCGTAGGCCTGCTCGACGGTCTCGGTGCCGGAGAGCGCGGTGACGATGTGCTCCTCTGCGCCGCGCAGCAGCTCCTCGAGCTCGTCGAGCGCCTGCTCCCAGGAGCGCTCCTCCAGCCGGCGCGGCCCCACCCGGCGCATCGGGGCGGTCACGCGGTCGGCCGCGTACAGCGCCGGGTAGGCGAACCGGCCCTTGTCGCAGAGCCAGCCGGCGTCGACCTCGGGATGGTTGCGGCTGAGCACCCGCTTGACCTTGCCCTCGCGTGTGGTCACGTCGACGTTGCAGCCGACCGGGCAGAGGCCGCAGACGCTCGGCACGTTTTGGATCTCCCAGGGCCGCCCGTCGAAGCGGTAGGTCGTCGAGGTGAGCGCTCCGACCGGGCAGAGCTCGATCACGTTGCCCGAGAAGGGCGCGCGGTAGGGCTCGTCGCCGAAGGTGGCGATCATCGTCTGCGCGCCGCGGTTGCGCGCCACGAGCTGGCCGTCCTCGGCGACTCCCTCCGAGAAGCGGGTGCAGCGGTAGCAAAGGATGCAACGCTCGCGGTCGAGCGCGATCAGCGGGCTGACCGGGATCGGCTTGTCGAAGGTGCGCTTGAGGAAGGTCATGCGCGTCTGGCCGGGGCCCCAGCGGAAGGTCAGGTCCTGCAGCGGGCACTCGCCGCCCTTGTCGCAGACGGGGCAGTCGAGCGGGTGGTTGACGAGCAGGAACTCGAGCGTCGCGTTCTGCCCGTCGGCGGCCATGGGCGAGGTCTGGGCCGTGCGAACGACGAGGCCCTCCTGCGCGGTGAGCGTGCACCCCGCCTGCAGCTTCGGCATGCCCTCGATCTCGACCAGGCACATGCGGCAGGCGCCGACGGCCGGGCCCAGCCTGGGCTCGTAGCAGAACACCGGAATCTCGATGCCTGCCTGCATGGCCGTCTCGACGAGGCCCTGCCCCTTGGGCGCCTGCACCTCGCGCCCGTCGATGAGGACGGTGACCAGCTCGACCTCGGGCGCGCTCACGCGGGCACCTCGACCGTCGGGTGGTGGGTGTGCTGCTCGACGGGCGCGACGACCCCCTCGAGCGACGACTCGCCGCCGAAGGGACAGCCGCCCGCGTCGATGTGCTCCTGGAACTCGTCCCGGAACTTGTCGACGTAGCTGGCGATCGGCATCGCCGCCGCGTCGCCGAGTGGGCAGAGGCACTTGCCGAGGATGCGGTCGCAGACGCTGAGCAGCAGGTCGAGCTCCGGCTGCTCGGCGGCGCCGTCCTCGATCTTGTGGAGGAGCTGCACCATCCAACGCGTCCCCTCGCGGCAGGGCGTGCACTTGCCGCAGGACTCGTGCATGTAGAACTGCGCCACCCGCAGGCCGAGCTGCACCATGCAGCAGCGGTCGTCGATGACGATCACCGCGCCGGACCCCAACATCGAGCCCGCCTCGGTCATCGAGTCGGCATCGAGCGGCGTGTCGATCTGGTCGGGCGTCAGCACCGGCACCGAGGAGCCGCCCGGGATGATCGCCTTCAGCGTCCGGCCCGCCTCGAGCCCGCCGCCGCAGTCGTAGACCAGCTCGCGCAGCGTCGAGCCGAGCGCCAGCTCGTAGTTGCCGCCGCGGCGGACGTTCCCGGACAGCGAGAAGACGCGGGTGCCCGTCGAGGCCGGGGGCGCGCCCAGGCGCGCGTACTCGGCGCCGCCCAGCTCGATCACCTTGGGGACGGTCGCGATCGTCTCGACGTTGTTGATCAGCGTGGGCGCGGCATAGAGGCCGGAGACGGCCGGGTACGGCGGCCGCGAGCGGGGCAGGCCGCGCTTGCCCTCGAGCGACTCGAGCAGCGCGGACTCCTCGCCGCAGATGTACGCGCCGGCGCCGCGGTGCAGGACGACGGTGACCCCGCCGAGCAGACCGGCCTCCCGCACCTGCTCGAGCGACCCGCGCAGGACCTCGAACTCGCGCAGGTACTCGCCGCGGATGTAGATGAAGACCCGGTCGCAGCCGATCGCGTGGGCGGTGATCAGGCAGCCCTCGATCAGCCGGTGGGGCACCGAGAACATGATCTCGCGGTCCTTGAACGTCCCCGGCTCGGACTCGTCGGCGTTGACCACGAGGTACGTGGGCTTGCCGGTGCCCTTGGCGAGGAAGGTGGCCTTGCGGCCCATCGGGAAGAACGCGCCGCCGCGGCCGCGGACGTTCGCCTCGAGCAGCTCCTCGACGACCGCCTGCGGCTCACGGGCCCGAGCGGTGGCGAGGGAGGCGTAGCCGCCGACCGCGCGGTACTCGTCGAGCTGCGTCAGGTCGCGCTCGGCTGCGCCCTCGAGGACGACGGCCAGCTCAGGCACCGCGCAGCTCCTCGACGATCCCGGGCACGTCGTCCGGCTTGACGGGCTCGCGGTAGCGGTGGTCGACCGCGACGACGGTGCCCCAGCCGCAACCGCCCGCGCACTCGACCGTCCGCAGCGTGAAGGCGCCGTCGTCCGTGGTCTCGCCGGCGTGCACGCCGAGCTCGCGCTCGAACGCCTCGAGCACCTGCTGGGCTCCGACGAGCGCGCACGAGATGTTGGTGCAGACCTCGACCAGGTGCCGCCCGACGGGTGCCAGGTGGAACATGTCGTAGAAGGAGGCGACGGCCTCGCAGTAGCCGGGCGTCTCGCCGAGCGCGGCCGCGACCTCGCGCAGCGCCTCCGGCGGCAGCCAGCCGTAGCGCTCCTGGGCAAGCCGGAGCGCGGGCAGGGTCGCCGAGCGCCCGTCCGGGTACTCGGCCATCACCGCCCGGATCTGCTGGGAGAGCGTCCGCGCGGCCGGCGCCACTAGCGGTCGACCTCCCCCATGACCGAGTCGAGCGAGCCGACGATGGCGATCAGGTCGGCGACGAGCGCGTCGGTCATGCAGGTCGCGGTCGCCTCGAGCGCGACGAAGCTCGGCGCCCGGAACTTGACGCGCCACGGCCGCGCGCCGCCGTCGGAGACGACGTAGCACCCGAGCTCGCCGCGGGGCGACTCGACCGTGACGTAGACCTCCCCCTCGGGCACGCGGTAGCCCTCCGTGACGATCTTGAAGTGGTGGATGAGCGACTCCATCGAGGTGTGCAGCTCGTGCCGGGGCGGCAGCACCACCTTGCGGTCGTCCGCGATCCACGGCTCGCCCTCCATCGCCTCCAATCGGTCGAGGCACTGGGCGACGATGCGGGTGGACTCGCGCATCTCCTCCATGTGGATCCGGTAGCGGTCGTAGACGTCGCCGTTGAAGAGCACCGGGACGCGGAAGTCGACCTCGTCGTAGGCGAGGTACGGCTGGTCCTTGCGCAGGTCCCAGTTGATGCCCGATGCGCGCAGCACGGGCCCCGACTGCCCGAGCGCGATCGCGTCGTCGGCGGAGAGCAGGCCGATGCCCACTGTCCGCTCGAGCCAGATCTCGTTGCGGTCGACGAGGCTCTCGTACTCGTCGACGCCCTTGGGCATCTGCTCGACGAACGCGCGGCACTCGGGGTAGAAGCCGGCAGGGATGTCCTCGGCCAGGCCGCCCGTCTGGAAGTAGCGCGTGTGCATGCGCGCCCCGGTGACCAGCTCGAACAGGTCGAGGATCTGGTCGCGCTCGCGGAACGTGTACCAGAACATCGAGATCGCCCCGATCTCGAGGGCGGAGGTGCCGAGCCAGACGAGGTGTGAATGGATCCGGTTCAGCTCGCAGAGGAGCATCCGCATCCAGATCGCCTTCGGCGGCACCTCGATGCCGAGCAGCTTCTCGATCGCGAGCACGAAGACGAGCTCGTTGTTCTGGAAGGCGAGGTAGTCCATCCGCTCCGGGTAGGTGATCGCCTTCCACCACGTCTTCTGCTCCATGTTCTTCTCGAAGCCGGTGTGCAGGTAGCCGATCACCGCGCGCACGCCGAGGACGCGCTCTCCCTGCAGGTCGAGCACGAGCCGCAGCACGCCGTGCGTGGACGGGTGGTTGGGGCCGAAGTTGATCTCGAGGATGTCGCCACCCGCGCGGTCCTCGTCCGAGACCTGCAGCACCGTCGGGATCGGTGACGGGATGCGCGTGCGCTCGTAGATCGGAGACCTCGAGGCCGCTGCACCGCTGCGTTCGACGATCGCCATCTGCTGGTCTCTCTCCCTACTCCGCGTCCGAGAAGCGGACGGGCTCGCCGCCCATCGGGTAGTCCTTGCGCAGCGGGTGACCGACCCAGTCGTCGTCCATCAGGATGCGCGTCAGGTTCGGGTGGCCCTCGACCGGGATGCCCATCAGGTCCCACGCCTCGCGCTCGTGCCAGTCGGCGGTCGGCCAGATGCCGATCACGCTCGACACCGTCTCGCCGTCGTCGAGCCACACTTGGAGGCGAAGCCGCGGCGCTCCCTCGCGCAGGGCGAGCAGGTGGTAGTTCATCGAGAAGCGCTTCGGTCTGGGCTCGGGCCGGCGGGCGAAGCCCTGCGAGCCGGGTGCGTTCAGGTTCCGCCCGTCGTGGGTGCCGATGTAGCCGGCGACTGGGCGCTCGCCCCAGCCGAGGTAGTCGGTCGCGGTCACGTCCGAGAGGAACCAGAAGCCGAGCTCGTCGCGGAGGTAGGTGCAGGCCTCGAGTAGCCGCGCGGCCTCGACGACGAGGGTCGTCTCGCCGTGGGCGACCACGGTCTCGACCAGGCCGGGCACCGACCCGTAGCTCGAGCCTCCCGGCGGGGCGGGCGCGGGCTTGCGGCGTGCAGGCGCGCCGGGCGCCGGGCCGGTGGCGTCGACGTCCGTCACTGCGCCACTCCTCGCAGCTCGTAGGCCGGTGGGATACCCGCCTGCACCTTCTCGTGCAGGCGGACAATGCCCTCCATCAGCGCCTCGGGCCGCGGCGGGCAGCCCGGCACGTGGATGTCGACCGCGACGATCTTGTCGACGCCCTGCAGCACCGCATAGTTCGCGAACATGCCGCCGGAGCTGGCGCAGGCGCCCATCGCGATCACCCACTTGGGCTCGAGCATCTGGTCGTAGATCTGGCGCAGCGGCGCGGCCATCTTGTGGGAGACACGACCGGAGACGATCAGCAGGTCGGCCTGCCGCGGCGAGGAGCGGAACGCCTCCATCCCGAAGCGCGCGATGTCGTAGCGCGACGAGACGATCGACATCATCTCGATCGCGCAGCAGGCGAGCCCGAACGTGTCCGGCCACATCGACTTCGTCTGCGCCCAGGCAATCGCCTTGTCGAGCGTCGTCAGCATCAGCTTCTGCTCGAGGTCGCCCCCCAGCTCGCGCTCGAACACGCCGGGGCCGCGGTCCCGCATCAGGACGCGCTCCGAGCGCAGGCCGTAGTCGGCCAGGCGCTTCTCGCGCTTTATCGCCACGTCAGCGCTCCCTTGCGCCAGATGTAGACGTACGCGAGCGCGAGGATGCCGATGAAGAACAGGAACTCCCAGAACCCGAACCAGCCGAGCGGCTCGAGCACGACCGCCAGCGGGTAGAGGAAGACGATCTCGATATCGAAGACGATGAAGAGCATCGCGGTCAGGTAGAAGCTGACGGTGAAGCGCTGCTCCCGGGGCGGCCCGAGCGAGACGCCCGACTCGAACGGGATCGTGCGCGTCCGGTTGCGCCGCTTCGGGCGGGTCGCGAACACGAACGACATCAGGATCATCGAGGCCGGGATGATCACCGCCAGCGTGCCCCAGATCAGGAACGGGAACCACTTATCGAGCACGGCGCGCGCTCCTGGATCGACGGGCAGCACCCTGCACCGGCGGCGGGCAAAGAGGACCGCTGAGACTCCGGGGAGCCGCCACTAGTCGGGCACCGTACCAAGCCGCTGCCGGCGTGAACGAGGTGAAGCGAAAACGGCTTGGCCATGCCTGTACGCGGTGTCACAAAGTCGCCTGCGAGCGCCCCGCATCGTGGCCGCAGGCCACCGCGCTACACTGAGCCCGATGGCGACGACGGAGCAGCCGGTGCAGCTGGTCTCCCTGACGGAGGCCGCCGCCGTGAAGGTCAGGGCTCTGCTCGCCGAGGAGCAGGGGGAGCTGGGCGTGCTGCGCGTCGCGGTGCAGGGCGGTGGCTGCTCGGGCTTCCAGTACGCGCTCGGCTTCGATCGCGAGGCGCAGGAGGGCGACCATCGTGTGACCGTCTACGGCGTCGACGTGGTCGTCGACCCGTTCAGCGCCCCGTACCTCAAGGGCACGGAGATCGACTTCCTCGACGGGCTCCAGGGCGGCTTCGCCATCAACAACCCGAATGCCTCGGCGGCGTGCGGGTGCGGCCACTCCTTCCAGGTGGAGGACGAGGCCGCGGATCACGGTGCCGCCGCCGCCGCGGCTGCGGCTCCGGCTGCTCGCACTGATCCCGCGAGCACGCGTCCGGCTCACCCGTTAGCGTCCCGCGGACCCGACAAGGAGGCACCGTGGCAGCGCTGCGAACGATCTACCGATACTGGGCTTGGCTCGTCTTCTTCGGCATCGTGCTGCAGGTCGGCCTGGCTGGCTACGGCGCCTTCTACGCCGCCAACAAGCTCGACGGCGAGGGCAAGACGATCGACGAGGACGTCTTCCTCGACGGCTTCGGCATCCATGTCGGCATCGGCTATCTGGTCGTGCTCACTCGGCCTGGTGCTCCTGATCCTGGCCTTCGCCGGACGGGTTCGCGGCCGCCAGCTGCAGCTGACCGGTCTCCTGTTCGGCCTGCTGATCGTGCAGGTGGTACTCGCCTGGATCGGCTACGGCGTGCCGGCGATCGGCTTCTTCCACCCGGTCAACGCGCTCGTGCTCTTCGGCCTGTCGGCCTGGCTGGCGATGACGGAGTGGCGCGGCGGGATGACCGCCGCGTCGGCTGCGCCGCCGCCGGCGACAACGGCCCCCTAGCGTTACTCCGGCAGGTTGTGGGCGTCCGTTCCGATCCGGAACGGCGTCCGCACGCCTGCGTACGCGACGTGCATGGTCAGCCCTTCGGCCGCGTGCGGGAGGATGTGGCAGTGGTTCATCCAGAGGCCGGGATTGTCGGCCTCGAACGCGACCTCGTAGGTGTCACCCGGGTCGACGTCGAGCGTGTCCGACCACCAGGGCGAGCCCGCCGACTGCACGCCGTTCCGGCTCAGCACGAGCAGGTGGTGGCCGTGCAGGTGCATGGGGTGCGGGGCGCCGGAGTCGTTGCGGATCGTCACCTTGACCAGGTCGCCCTCCTCCACCACGAACGTGGGCATGTCCGGGTAGAGATGGCCGTTGACCGACCAGTGGCGCCCCGGCTTGCCGTCGAAGAACCCCAGCTTCCGCGTGATCTCTAGCTCGAACTCGCGGTCGAACCGGCTGCGGGCGTCGACGGGCGTGTGTGCCGGGCTCCCGTAGGTAAGCGGATCGAACGCGGGCAGCGCCTCGTCGTCGTCGCCGGCCGGCAACGGCTGTCCGGTGCCCGCGTCGAGCACGAGCGTCGCGCCGCCCGTGTTCAGGCGCAGCGCGACAGCGGCCTCCGGCATGGTGAAGGCGACGTCGTATCGGCCGCCCGCGGCCAGGTCGAGCGCGGTGTCGGTGAGCGGCGTGGGGGCCTCCAGGTCGGTGCCGTCGATCGCGACCACCCGGAACGGTGTGCCGGCCAGCGTGAGCCGCTGCTGCGCGCTGTCCGTGTTCACGAGGCGTAGCCGCACGGGAGTGCCCGCGGGCACCGTGCGCGTCTGCTCGCCGACGGCAGCGTTGAGCGTGGCGACGCCCTCGAACGTGTGGACGAGCACCGGGAGGTCGAGTCCGCGCGCTCGGCCGGCGTGGCGGGGGTCGATCACGAAGGCGCCGAAGAGACCACGGCGCACCTCGGCCGACGAGGCCTGGTGGGTGTGGTACCAGAACGTCCCGGCCTGGTCGGCGCGGAAGCGGTAGGCATGCGACTCGCCCGGCCCGACCGCGTCCTGGGTCACGCCTGCGACGCCGTCCTCGGCGTTGGGCACGTCGACGCCGTGCCAGTGCAGCGTTACGCCGCGCTCCACGTCGGCGTTGCGCACCGTCACTTCGACGAGGTCGCCCTGGGTCACCCGAAGCTCAGGCCCCGGAAGGCGGCCGTCGAAGGTGAGCGCATCGATCGTGTCGCCGCCGGCGAGCTCGACCTGCGCCTGGCGGGCGGTGAGGGTGAAGGTCCGGTCGGGCCGGCCGCTGGGGCCGCGGAGGTCGGCCACGCTGATCCCGCGGCCTGCGGCGCCGTGCCCGTGTGCGGAGACCCGTCCGCCTCCGTGGTCGCTCGACCCGTACGCCATCACGCTGTAGGTGCCGGGCACCCGGCTCGCCCACCAGGCGCGCCCGACCAGCCCGACCAGGCCGAGGAGGAGCACGAGTGCGAGCGCGGTGAAGACGGGGCGGGACTGCGTGCGCATAGAGAGGGCCGGGCGCCCGCGGAACGGCAGCGCGCGGTGCAGCCAGCCTAGCGCTGCCGTTCCGTCACGCCAAGCGGCCGTCCCGCGCCACCGATCCATACCATCGGACCGGTGCCGCCTCCTGACCGCCAGCTCCGCGTCGCCGTCGTCGGCTCCGGTCCGGCCGGCTTCTATGCAGCCAACGCGCTGCTGACCGCCGACCCGCCTGCCGAGGTCGACATGGTTGAGCGCCTGCCCACGCCCTGGGGGCTCGTACGGCTCGGCGTGGCGCCTGACCACCCGAAGCTGAAGGAGGTCTCCCGCGCGTTCGAGCGCACCGCGGCCCGGGCCGGGTTCCGCTTTCTGGGCAACGTGGAGGTCGGCCGCGACGTCTCACATGACGAGCTGCTCGGCCTCTACGACGCGATCGTCTACGCGGTCGGCGCCCAGACGGGCCGGCGGCTCGAAATCCCGGGCGAGGACTTGCCTGGATCCTGGAGCGCCACCGAGTTCGTGGCCTGGTACAACGGCCACCCCGACTTCCAGGAGTTGCCGTTCGACCTGGACACCGAGCGCGCGGTCGTCGTGGGCGCGGGCAATGTCGCGCTCGACGTCGCCCGCATGCTCGCGCTGACCTCCGAGGAGCTCGAGCCGACAGACACCACGGACGCCGCGGTCGATGCCATCGTCCGCTCGAGCCTGCGCGAGATCGTCGTCCTGGCCCGGCGCGGGCCGGCGCAGGCGGCGTTCACGACGCCCGAGCTGAAGGAGCTGGGCGAGCTGGCGGGCGCCGACGTGCTCGTCGACCCGGCGGAGCTCGAGCTCGACCCTGCCTCGGAGGCGGCGCTTGAGACGGACACCAACGCCCGCCGGAACGTCGAGGTGCTGCGCGAGTTCGCCGCTCGCCAGCCCCAGGGCAGGGCGCGTGCGGTTCGTCTGCGCTTCGGCGTCTCGCCCGTCGACATCACCGGTGAGGGGCGGGTCGAGGCGGTCGGGGTCGTCCGGAACCGCCTCGAGGCGGACGAGGGCGGCCGCGTGCGTGCCGTCCCGACCGAGGCCCGCGAGACCATTCCCTGCGGGCTGGTGTTCCGCAGCGTCGGCTACCTCGGCGTGCCGATCGCCGGGCTGCCGTTCGACGAGCGCGGCGGCACGCTCGCCCAGGCCGACGGCCGCGTGGTCGGAGACGACGGAGAGCCGCTGCCAGGCGTCTACTGCGCAGGCTGGATCAAGCGCGGCCCGACCGGGGTAATCGGCACCAATAAGAAGGACGCGACCGAGACCGTGCACCGGCTGCTGGAGGACTGGCAGGCAGGCCGGCTGCCCTCGCCTGCCGACCCGGATCCGGAAGCGCTGCTCGCCCTGCTCGCCGCGCGCGGCGTCGGGGTGGTCACCTACGCCGGCTGGGAGTCGCTCGACCTCTCGGAGCGGACCGCCGGCGAGCCGCGCGGCAAGCCGCGCGTGAAGCTTGTCACGTGGGACGACCTGCTGGCTGCGGCGCGGATCGAGGCGCAGCGAGCGACCGGGGAGCCCGAGGGCGTCGGGGTAGACTCGCGCCCGTGACGGAGACCGCAGCGGAGCAACTCTGGGGAGCCGAGACCCGTAAGGCCGTGGAGAACTTTCCGGTCTCGGGCGAGCCGATTCCCGCGCCGGTCGCGCGCTGGCTCGGCCGGATCAAGGCCGCGGCCGCCCGTGTCAACGGCGAGCTCGGGCTGCTCGAAGCCGAGAAGGCGGAGCGCATCTCCGCCGCCGCCGACCGCGTCGCCGCCGGCGAGCTCGACGACCAGTTTCCGATCGACGTCTTCCAGACCGGCTCGGGCACCAGCTCGAACATGAACGCGAACGAGGTGATCGCGGCGCTCGCCGGCGACGGCGTGCACGCGAACGACGACGTCAACATGGGCCAGTCCTCGAACGACGTCTTCCCGTCGGCGGTGCATCTCGCCGCGCTCGACGAGGCCGTCAACACCCTGCTGCCCGCGCTCGCGCAGCTCGCCGACTCGCTGCAGGCGAAGGCGGCCGAGTTCGACGACGTGGTCAAGTCGGGGCGCACGCACCTGATGGACGCCGTGCCTGTGACGCTGGGACAGGAGTTCGCTGGCTACGCCGCCCAGGTGCGCCAGGGCTACGACCGCGTCGGCGGCACGCTCGAGCGCCTCGGGCAGATCCCGCTCGGCGGCACGGCCACCGGCACCGGGCTCAACACGCACCCCGAGTTCGCCGCCCGTGTTCGCCGCCTGCTCGCCGGTGACACCGGGCTGACGATCTCGGCGCCGGCCGACCCGTTCGAGGCGCAGGCCGCGCGCGACGCACTCGTCGAGGCATCCGGCGCGCTCAAGACCGTCGCCGTCTCGCTCACGAAGATCGCCAACGACCTGCGGCTGATGGGCTCAGGGCCGCGCGCCGGCCTCGGCGAGCTCTTCCTGCCCGAGCTGCAGAAGGGCTCCTCGATCATGCCCGGCAAGGTCAACCCCGTCATCCCGGAGGTCGTCACCCAGGTCGCGGCGCAGGTGATCGGCAACGACGCAGCCATCACCGCCGGCGGCATGCAGGGGCACTTCGAGCTGAACGTCTTCGTGCCGCTGATGGCGCGCAACCTGCTCGGCTCGATCGGCCTGCTGGCGAGCGCCTCCCGGCTCCTGGCGGAGAAGTGCGTGGACGGGATCGAGGCGAACCGCGAGCAGTGCGAGCGCTATGCCGAGCTGACGCTGGCGGCTGCGACCGCGCTCAATCCGCACATCGGCTACGACCGCGCCACCGAGATCGTCAAGGAGGCCGCGGCGTCGGGCCGCTCGCTGCGTGAGGTCGCCCGCGACTCCGGCGTCGAGGAGCACGTCCTCGACGAGGCGCTCGACTATCGGGCGATGGCCAAGCCGCACGGCTCCTGACGCGCGTCCCCGGCGGGGACGGTGTTCGCGCCGTCTGAATCTGCGCAAAGTCATTGGATGCTGACGGTTTCTGCGATATAACCCTGGCGCCGGGCGCCCGAAACGCGTCTGGCTCCCAGCGCCGTTTGAGAGGGGACGGCGCTTGAATGTCAGAAAGGGGAGACGTTGACTCGACTCAAGAGAGGGGCCGCGCTGGCTGCGCTCGCGCTGACCGCCGGCCTCGTCGTTGTATCCGCCGGCGGAGCAGGCACGAAGCCCGCGCCCGTCGAGATCCAGGGCGGCGGGCTCTTCACGCCCGTCTTCATGCCGCTCGGCGTCAGTGCAAAGCCGATCACCGTCATGGTCCAGCTCCAGGGCGACCCGGTGACCGTCGTGAAGGCAGAGGCCGGCCGGTCGCTGTCGAAGGCGGAGGAGAAGGCGCTCAAGGATCAGCTGAAGGCGAATCAGAACGCGCTCAAAGGCTCGCTCGAGAAGGCAGGAGCCCGCGTGCTGGCCGACTATCAGCTCGCCTACAACGGCATCAAGGTGCAGGTGAGCCCGCGTAGCATCGCGGAGCTCGAGAAGCTGCCCGGCGTCCTCGCCGTGCGGCCGATCCAGAAGATGGAGCCCAACAACGTCCGCGGCGTCCCATACATCGGCGCGCCCGGGCTCTGGGCGGGCGTCCTCGGCGCTCGTGGTGAGGGCATCAAGATCGCCGTCATCGACACGGGCATCGACTACACGCACGCCAACTTCGGCGGGCCGGGCACGGCCGCCGCATTCATGGCGGAGGACGCGAAGGACACGCTCCCGCCGGCTCCGACGCTGATGGGCCCGCTCGCCCCGCGCATCAAGGGCGGCATCGACCTCGTCGGCGACGACTACAACGCCTCCGCGGACCCGGGCGACCCGGCTCTGATTCCGCACCCGGACCCGAACCCACTTGACTGCAACGGCCACGGCTCGCACGTCGCCGGCAGCGCGGCCGGCTCGGGCGTGACCGCCGGCGGTGCGTGGTACTCAGGCCCGTACGGCGCCGACACGATCAACAGCATGAGCTGGACGATCGCGCCGGGCGTGGCACCGAAGGCGGACCTCTACGGTGTCCGTGTCTTCGGCTGCGCCGGCTCGACCGACGTCACCGTCGACGCGATCGAGTGGTCGGTCGCCAACGGCATGGACGTGATCAACATGTCGCTGGGCTCGCCGTTCGGCACGAACGACGATCCCTCGGCCGTCGCCTCGACGAACGCTGCGAAGGCGGGCGTCATCGTCGTCACCTCGGCCGGCAACAGCGGCCCCAGCCAGTACATCACCGGCTCGCCGGGTACGGGCGACGGCGCGATTTCGACCGCCGCTCAAGACGTGTGGGAGTCGACGCCCGGCGTCAGGGTCGACACAGGAACGCACTCGCTCAACGGCATCAACGCCAACGGCCACGAGTTCGCGGGCCCGATGAGCGACGACCTGGTCGTGCTCAAGGACGACCCGTCCACGGCCACCGACGAGGCGGGCCTGATCGGCTCGGCGAACGAGGCGCTCGGCTGCTCCAAGCGCGCATACGACTTCAACGGCGCCGCCGGCAAGATCGCGGTTGCCCGGCGCGGCTCGTGTGCCCGTGTGGCGAAGGCGATCTTCGGCCAGATGGGCGGGGCAGTCGCCGTGATCATGACCAACAACGCCGCGGGGCTGCCGCCGTTCGAGGGCAAGATCACGTCGAATCCGGACACCGGCGAGCCGTTCGTCGTCACGATCCCGTTCATCGGCGTCGGCGGCAACCAGGACACGGCCGGTACCGACTCGTTCAAGCTGCAGAACACTCCAGGGCCGACGGCGACGCTGACGCCGATCGCGCTGACCAACGCCAACTACCGCGGTTTCGCGAGCTTCAGCTCGGGCGGACCGCGCACGGGTGACAGCTTCCTCAAGCCCGACGTGACCGCGCCCGGCGTCTCGATCATCTCGACGAGCGTCGGCACCGGCAACGGCTCGGAGATCATCTCCGGCACGTCGATGGCGTCTCCGCACAATGCGGGCGCAGCCGCGCTCGTGCGCCAGGTGCATCCGGCGTGGAGCGTCGCCGACATCAAGGCCGCGATCGTCAACACCGCGAACGCCGGTCTCGCGGCTAGCGGGGCGACGCCGTTCCGCATCAGCCGCGGCGGCACGGGGACGATCCAGCCCCAGCGGGCGGCCCTGACGCAGGCGGTCGCCTACAGCAAGGGCGGCAGCAAGTTCGACGTGGCTGCAAGCTTCGGGTTCGAGGAGCTCGCCAAGGACTTCAGCAAGAACGGCAAGATCGAGCTGAAGAACAACGGCCTCTCCGACATGACGTTCAGCGTCGCGCAGGAGATGCCGCAGGGCTCGCCGCACTCGCTCAGCTTCAAGAAGAGCACGCTGACGGTGAAGGCGGGACACCACGAGCACCTCGACTTCGAGCTGAACGTGCCGGCGGCTACAGCCGGCTCGACGGCGGCCTTCCGTGAGGTCGCAGGCTTCATCGCGTTCACGCCGCAGGGCGGCGCGAACAACGGCGTTGCGTTGCGGGTGCCGTACTACCTCGTCCCGCGTGCGCTCTCGGAGGTCGAGACCGAGCTGAGCGGCAAGCTCCTGCCCGGCACGACCACTGCGGTCGTCAGCAACAAGTCCAAGGCGCCGATCACAGGTAACGCGGACTTCTACGCGTGGGGGCTCGAGGACAAGAAGGACAAGGGCAAGGTGTCGAACGACATCCGTTCGATCGGCGTCCAGTCCTTCCCCTTCGCGTCGGCCACCGTCGCGACCCGGCGGTTGCTCGTCTTCGCCGTCAACACCTGGGACCGGTGGTCGAACGCCGCCACGAACGAGTTCGACATCTACGTCGACGTCGATCGTGACGGCACTGACGACTACATCGTCGCCGGCGTCGATCTCGGCGCCGTCCAGGCCGGCTCGTTCAACGGCCAGATGGCCGCCTTCGTGTTCAGCACGAGGAGCCCGGGTGCGGTGGTGAACTTCCTCGCCACGGCGCCGAGCGACAGCACGACCGCGCTCCTGCCGGTGCTCAGCACCGCGCTCTGCAGGACCGGCGAGCCGTGCCTGAACAGCGCGACCGTGCCCGGTGGGCGGTTCTCGTACAACGCTGTCTCCTTCGACCTCGCCAACGGCGGCGTCGACGTGGTCGGTGGCCTCGGCCACTACAACCCGTGGAACGAGGCGATCACGACCGGTGGCTTCGCGGAAGTGGCCCCGGGTGCCAACGACAGCAGCAATACGGTGACGATCAACGCCGCCGAGTGGGCGCACACGCCCGCGAAGGGACTGATGATCGTCTCACCGGACAACAAGAACGGGAAGGACGAGGCGCAGCTGATCGAGCTCGGCAAAAAGAAGTAGCCGGCTCGAGTCAGAGCGGCTTGAAGCCCGAGAGCCCCCGGCGCTGCCGGGGGCTCTCGTCGTTCTAGGTGGTGGGGTCGCCCGGTCCGATCGTGTCGTGGATCGGGGGCACTCCGCTGATCGGCTCGGGCGAGATCACGGACATCGCCTCGCGATCAGGCAGCAGCTCGGCCTCCTGCTCGCCGAGCTCGTTGGTGCTGTCCTCCGGCTGGAGCTTGTTCTCTGTCGTGTCCATGCGCAGGCCATACCCGCGCAGGTGGAAACCGGAACCCTTACGAGCGCGCGTCGGGTAGCGCTCCGTAACGGCGTTTCGAGCTGAGCCGGCCGTCGACGAAGCAGAACTGGTACGCGCCGGTGCCGCCGGCGACGCCGTAGTACCAGCACTCCAGCGCGAGGCCCTCCACGTTCGCCTCGGTTCGCTCGTCAGGCTTCCCGACCAAAGCACGCAGTGCGCTCGCCTCCATGCCGCCGTGTGCGCTCGCGAACTCGCCGCTCGAGATCTGCTCGGCACTCTGGCCGTTGCCGCCGCGGTCGTCGAGCACCGATCCGAGGTCCTCGCGCAGGCCCGATGTGCTCTCGAGCAGCGCGGGCATGGCGGCCACGAGGCCCGCGGTGGCGACCAGCACGATGACAAGGCGCGTCAGCGTCACATAGCTGAGTTCGCCAGGACGCGTCCGCGCTCCTGCTCTGCATGTTCTCTGACACGAGTGTCAACCGAAATGACGGCTGGAAACCCGGCTGGAACCTATTCCCACTGGACGGAAACTGAAGTAGGCTCCCCGCCACGTTGGCGCCGCGCCGGCGGCCGAGGGGGGCCGCCTTCGGTGGCGCCAGGTCGAGAGGAGGAACTTGTGAAGGGATTGAAGCTTCTTGCCCTCGTCGCGCTTGCGGGTGCGACGGTGGCAGGAGTGTCGTCTGCCGCAGGAGGAGGTGGCGCGACCGGCCTGCACTCCCTGGAGGGGGCCAGCGTCGGCGCTCCGTTCGGCGTGCGGACAGGAACCGTGACCGCCTCGGTGGAGCTCGGAGCGCCGTCGGTCGCCGAGGCCGTTGCGTCGGCAAGCCTCAGCGCCGCGGAGCAGAAGGCACACCACGCGGCGCTCGAGCAGAGCCAGGACGCGGTGGCCAAGCAAGTCGGCGCCCTCGGCGCGCGTGAGGTCGGTCGCGTGACACGGACGCTGAACGCGCTCCTCGTGTCGGTCGACCGCTCCAAGCTCGACGCCATTCAGGCGCTGCCGGCGGTCGAGTCGGTTCAGATCGTGCGCAACTACGAGCTCGATCTGAGCGAGACCGTGCCGCACATCGGCGCGACCGCTCTGCAGCAGATGAGCCTCGACGGCAGCGGCGTCGTCGTTGCCGTGCTCGACTCGGGCATCGACTACACGCACGAGAGCATGGGCGGTCCTGGCACCGCAGCAGCCTACGAGGCTGCCTACGGCACCAGCACCGCCGATCCGAGGACGACTACGCGCGACGGCCTCTTCCCGACGGCCAAGGTCATCGACGGCTTCGACTTCGTCGGTGAGACGTGGACGCCGACGAGCGGGACACGCACCGAGGATCCGGATCCGATCGACTGCGGCGACGCGGTCATCGCTGCGCCGTGCGCCGGCGGACATGGAACGCACGTCGCCGACATCATCGCCGGCGTCGGTCCCGCCCAGGGCGTCGCTCCGGCAGCGAAGCTGCTCGCCTACAAGGTGTGCAGCGCCGTGTCCACGAGCTGCAACGGCATCTCACTCCTCAAGGCTGTTGACGCCGCCATGGACCCGAACGGCGACGGCAGCCTGAACGACCATGCGGACGTCATCAACCTGTCGCTCGGCTCCAGCTACGGCCAGGTCGAGGACGACCTCACGGCCGCGCTGAACAATGCGGTCGACGCCGGCGCCACGGTCGTGGCCTCGGCGGGCAACAGCGCCGATCGGCCGTACATCTCCGGCTCGCCGTCCATCGGCGAGAACATCATCAGCGTGGCGCAGACGCAGGTGCCGTCCGCCAAGCTCTACCGCATCCAGGCCGCCAACGCGACGGTCGGCGGGTTGCACCAGGACTGGTCGGCCGCACCCGTGAATGTCACCGGGCCGCTCGTCCACGACGCATCGAGCACCGGGCCGCGGCTTGGCTGCAGCGACGCGGCGGGCGCAAACCCGTACACCGCCGGGCAGCACGCCGGCAAGATCCTGCTGGTCGACCGCGGAACGTGCGCGGTGAGCTTCAAGGTGTCGAACGGCGCCGCGGCGGGCGCGCTGGCCGTGATCATCGCGAACAGCGTCTCGCAGGCGCCCGGCGATCTGCCGCCGAGCTTCTCCTTCGGCGGCGGCACGCCGAGCGTCGCCGGCTACACGGTGACGCGGGTCGACGGCAACTGCCTCAAGGGCCTGGCCGGCTCGGGGTGCACGAGCTCCCTCGGTCTGCCGGCCAGCATCGACCCGGCGAACGCGGCCTCGCTGATCAACAACATGGTCGCCTCGTCCTCGCGCGGGCCGTCCTACAGCACCAACGCGATCAAGCCGGACATCGGCGCACCCGGCGGCTCGCTGTCGGCCGAGGCCGGCACGGGCACGGGCGAGACCGCGTTCGGCGGCACCTCGGGTGCCGCACCGATGGTCGCCGGCTCTGCGGCACTGCTCGTGGAGGCGTACCCGGACCGCGAGCCGCATGAGCTCAAGGCCGTGATGATGAACACGGCAGAGACCGACATCGGGATCAACCCCGTCGGCCTGCCCGGGTTCAAGGCGCCGATCACGAGGATCGGAGCGGGTGAGGTGCGGGTCGACCGCGCGTACAGGAGCACCACGGCCGCCTGGGACCAGGACGCGGAGGCAGGCAGCCTCTCGTTCGGCTACTTCGCGACGGCCGACGGTAAGGCCGACGAGGAGAAGTTCAAGTACGACGAGAAGCTGACCAGGCGGATCGTCATCCACAACTACAGCCGCCAACCGATCACGTACGTCATGCACACGACGTTCCGCTACGCGGACGATGAGGCCACCGGCGCGGTGAAGTTCGACATGCCGAAGCACATCACCGTGCCCGCCATGAGTGAGCGTCGCTTCCGCATCAAGATGCTGGTCGACACGAGCAAGCTGCCGATCTGGTCACTGAACGGCGGCCTGAACGGCGGCGACGGCTACCTGCTCAACGCTCCGGAGTTCGACGGCTTCCTCTGGATCCAGGGGAACGCGCCGAACAGCACGATCCACATGCCGTGGCACGTCCTGCCGCATCGCGCGGCCGACGTCTGGGCGAACCACGACCGCGTGAAGCTGAGCAAGCGCGGCGTCGGCAAGCTCGACATCGAGAACAAGAGCAAGGTGCTCGACGGCACGGTCGAGGCGTTCACGCTGACGGGCGAGAGCCCGCAGTATCCGAGCGACGTGCTGCCAGGGGCAGGCGACAACTTCGCCGTTGTCGACCTCAAGGCGGTCGGAGTCCGGTACGGCGACGGCGTCGTTGAGTTCGGCATCGACACGTTCGGCCGTCGGGCACATCCCAACTACCCGGCCGAGTTCGACATCTTCATCGACTCGAACCGCGATGGGCGGGACGACTACGTCGTCTTCAACGCCGAGAATGGCGGGTTCGCGGCCACCGGTCAGAACGTGACTGCGATCTTCCGCTGCACGTCTGCCGGGCCAGACCCGTGTGCGACCGGGACGACGAGCATCTTCTTCGCCACGGACGCCGACCTCAACTCGGGCAACGTGATCCTGCCGGTGCCGGCAACGGCGATCGGTCTCGCACCGGGTCAGATGTTCGACTTCTCGATGTACGCCTTCGACAACTACTTCACGGGGGCGGCGACCGACGCGATCGAGGGCATGACCGTCGCTCTCGGGATGCCTCGCTTCCAGCTACGGGAGAAGCTCGATGTCGTGCCTTCGACGTTCGTGGTGCCAGCGGACACGAAGCTCGACCTCTGGGTGACCTCGACCGGCGTGACGGCTGCTCAGTCACCGTCGGACATGGGCTTCCTGTTCCTCTACCGCGACGCTCCCAGCTCGGACAGCACGGACGCGTCGAGGTACGAGGGCCAGTCTGTCCTGGTCGTGCCGTAGCGAGACGAATCACACCGTGAAACGGAGGGCCGCCCCCGGGCGGCCCTCCGTCGTTTCGGGCTCAAGAGCCTGCCGCGCAGCCGAGCGTGATGTGCATGAATCGCAGCCTCTCCTGGGAGGGCGCGCGCACCGGCAAGGCGGAGCGCAGAGGCTCAAACGCGCGGGTCAGAGTCCTCAGCCGGCGGCGGCCGTGGCGGCGTGCCGCTGCTCGTCGGCCCGGTACGACGAGCGTACGAGTGGTCCCGCGAACACGGAGCCGAAGCCGAGCGCCTCGCCCTGCTCGGTGAACCAGCGGAACTCGTCCGGGTGCACCCAGCGGTCGATCGGGGCGTGCTTGGCGGACGGCTGCAGGTACTGGCCGATCGTGACGACGTCGACGCCGTGCTCACGGAGGTCGCGCATCGTCTCCACGACCTCGTCGTTCGTCTCGCCGAGGCCAACGATGATGCCGGACTTGCTCATCACGGGGTAGTCGGCGACCTCCTTGGCCCGGCGCAGCAGCCAGAGCGCCGTGTCGTAGGACGCCTTCGCGCCGCGCATGCGCCGGTGGAGCCGGCGGACCGTCTCGATGTTGTGGTTGAAGACCTCGGGGCGGGCTGCGAGCACGGTGTGCAGCGCCTCCTCCTCGACGCCGAGGAAGTCCGGCGTCAGCACCTCCACGGACGCCTCGGGCAGCTTGCGCTTGACGGCGCGGATCGTCGCCGCATAGTGGGCGGCGCCGCGATCCGGGACATCGTCGCGGTCGACCGACGTGATCACGACGTGGCTGAGCTCCATCTGCGCGGCCGCCTGGGCGAGCCGCAGGGGCTCGAGCGGATCCGGCGGATGCTCGGGCCTGCCGGAGTTGACGTAGCAGTAGCGGCAGGCGCGAGTGCACGTGTCCCCGAGGATCTGGAAGGTGGCGGTGCCACGCCCCCAGCACTCGGAGATGTTCGGGCAGCGCGCCTCCTCGCAGATCGTGTTCAGGCGCTGGCCGTGCAGGAGCTTCTTGACGTCGAAGTAGCGCGAGTCGGCGCTCGGCGCGCGAACCTTCATCCACTCCGGCCGGCGCGGGCGCGGGGCGACTGGCAGCGACGTCTGCATCGCTGCCAGTCTAGATGCGGAGGAGCCGCGTTCCGCCTCGGTGAGGCGAGTCGCCGGGGCTTGTAACAGACTGTTGCAAGCGCGTGAGTCGCGACAGTGACGGCACTCTCTCGCGAAAGCCGTTGGTCGATCCTGGGCGCAGTGGTCGTCTCTGCTCCCCGTCTCGCTCCGGAGCTCCTCGCGGCGCTCGCCGAGCTCGACGACCCGGCCGTGCCCGTCGCCGAGATCAATCGTCGCCTCGGCGCGATCGCAGCGGCTGCCGGGTGGAAACGACCGAGCTACGAGCAGGTGAGGGTGCGCCTCAACGAGCTCAGGTCTGAGCGCGAGCTCAGGCGCGAGGCGCGTGATGAGCTACTCGGGGAGATCGCGGACATCTTCCTGCGCCCGCGCGGCCCCGAGCGTGTGCACGACGAGATCTTCAGACGCCGCTCCGAGATCAGCTCCCGTCGCCGGCGCGACTCGTGAACGCCAGACCCGCGCCTCCCGGTATCGAGACGCCTCGGTTCACCTGTGCTTGTAACAGACTGTTGCAAGCGTGACTCGCCGCGGCGCCGCGCCCGCGCGGCGGTCGCCCGGGCACCTTCCCGGCCGCCGCCGCGTTCTAGCGCGCGGAGAGCTGCGCGTGCACGGGCTGCGGCCAGAGCCCGTGCGCGCCGTCGGCCGGCACCGGCTCCAGCTCGAGCCCGAACACCTCGCCGAGCGCCGCGGCCGCGACCGGTCGCACCTCCGCGAGCGGCACCGGGCGTCCCACCTCGCGCGCGATCGTCGTGAACGCAGCCCCGTCGAGCCCGCACGCGGTGATCCACTCGGTGAACGGTGCCGGATCGAGGTCGACGTTGAGCGCGTAACCGTGCGTCGTCACCCAGCGGGCCACGTGCACGCCGATCGACGCCAGCTTTCGCGGTGGGCGCTCGAGCCAGACGCCGGTCATGTTGTCGCCCTCGAGCCGCACCGCCTCGATGCCGAACCCGGCCGCCGTCTGGATGAGCGCCTCCTCGAGCATGCGGACGTAGCGCCTGATGTCCTTGCCGTGGCGGCGGAGGTCGAGGATCGGGTAGGCAACGAGCTGGCCGGGCCCGTGGTAGGTCGACTTGCCGCCGCGGTCTGTCTCGACGATCTCGACGTCGGCGTCCGGCGGGATGTGGAGCTCGCCGGGATCGGTTCGCCGCCCGAGCGTGACGACTGGTGGGTGCTCGAGCAGGACGACCGTGTCCGGGATCGCACCCTGCGAGACTGCGCCCGCGAGCGAGCGCTGCAGGTCCCAGGCCTCGCCGTAGGAGACGCGGTTGAGATCGAACAGGTAGCCGGGACTCTTCACTGCGGCGAGCGTAGCGCGCCGGGGTCAGCTCGTCGGGCGCGCCTCGTATCGCGGCGTGCCGTCGTCCGGCAGCGTCTCCCACGGAGCGACCGAGCGCACGAAGATGTGCAGCTCCGGCCGGCGGTCGTGCTCCGAGTCGATCGCCGGCAACCGCACGCTCGCGTGTTCCGATGCCGGCCAGCCTGCGCCGAACAGGTTCGAGCCGCACCGGGAGCAGAACGTCTTGGCCGTCCCCTCCGCAGGCTCGAACGTGACCAGCAGCTCCTCGCCTGCGAGCAGCCGGATCCACTCGCTCCGCGCGCGTCCGTTGACGGTGCCGGCGCCGCCCGAGAGCTTCTTGCAGTTGGTGCAGTGGCAGTACGTGACCGTGATGAACGGCTCGGTCACTTCGAAGCGAACGCCGCCGCACAGGCAGCTGCCTGCCAGGGCGGCCTCCGTCACTCGACGAACATCCAGCGATGCCCCTCGACGTCCTCCGCGCGGTAGCGGCGGCCGTCGGGGCCTTCGTCCACCGGCGACAGGATGTGCGCGCCGGCCGCCCGCGCCCGCTCGAAGTGCGTCGCGACGTCGCCGACGTGAACCAGCACCCCGTCCACCACCCAGGGCACGCTCGACCAGCGGGCCGCGTCCTCGCAGGTCTCGCGGTGCCGTCTCGGCGAGACGTACTCGGGCGTGGGATTCGACAGGTACACGACCGAGCCGTCTCCGACGTCCAGCTCGGCGTGCGTCACCCGTCCGTCTTCGGTGTAGCGCTCCGCAGCGTTCTCGCGGAAGGCGAACGCCCGGGTCAGCCAGTCGATGGCCGCGGCGGCGTCCTCGTACGCCAGCATCGGCACGACCGTCTGAGCCATGCGCCTAGTACGCGCCTTCGTCCCAGGTCTCGAGCTTCTCGCGCAGGTCGCGCAGGAAGCGCCCGGCGAGCGCGCCGTCGATCAGCCGGTGGTCGTACGTGAGCGTCAGGTTCATGATCGGGCGGATCGCGATCACGTCCTGGCCGTGCTCGTCCTGAACGACCCACGGCCGCTTCACGACCGCGTAGGTGCCGAGGATCGCGGCTTGCGGCTGGCTGATCACCGGCGTGCCGTGGAAGGTGCCGTAGCCACCCGGATTGGTGATCGTGAAGGTGCCGCCCTGGACGTCGTCCGGGAGCAGCTTCTTGTCGCGCGCGCGGGCGGCGATGTCGACGACGCCGCGCGCCAGCCCGACGAGGTTGAGCCCCTCGGCGTGCTTCAGCACGGGCACGATCAGGCCCTTGCCGTCGGCCAGCTCGACGGCGAAGCCGAGGTTGACGTAGTTGCGGGTGACGATCTGCTCGCCGCGCAGCTCGCCGTTCACCCACGGGTAGTCGCGCAGCGTCTCGACGGTCGCGCGCGCCACGAAGGCGAGGTACGTGAGGTTGACGCCGTAGGCCTGCTGGAACTCGGGCTTCAGCTTCTTGCGGATCGCGACCACCTTGGTCATGTCGACCTCGATCGCGCTCGTGACGTGCGCGGAGGTGTCGAGCGAGCGGCGCATGTGCTCGGCGATGCCGCGCCGCATGGCGTTCAGCGGCTCGACCTGTTCCCCGGGCTGGGCGGCCGGCTGCGGCTGCGCAGCCGCGGGTGCGGGTGCGGCGGAGCGGCTGGCGCCGTTGGCGCGGCCGGAGCGGGTGCTGCGGGGGCTGCCGGAGTCGCGGGTGCCGCCTGGGCCTGACCGCCCGTCTCGACGAACGCGAGGATGTCCTTCTTGGTGACGCGGCCGCCGCGGCCCGTGCCTGGGACCGAGCCGACGTCGACACCGTGCTCGCCGGCGATCCGCGCGACCACCGGCGAGACGAAGCTCTTGCCATTCCCTGACGGCGCCGCAGCGGGTGCGGCCGGGGCAGGCGCAGCCGGTGCGGGCGCGGGTGTCGTCTCCGCAGCAGGCGTGGCAGCGGGCTCGGCCTCGGTGGTCGCGGCGCTGGCCGGTGCGGCATCCGCGTCAGAGGCTTGCGCGGACTCCTGGGCGGCCGCGGCAGTCGCGGGCTCGGGGGGCGCCTCGCCCTCGCCGCCGGGCGCGCCGCCGATCACGGCCAGGCGCGTCCCCACATCGACCGTCTCCCCCTCGGCCACGAGGATCTGCGTCAGCGTGCCGGAGCCGGGGCTCGGCACCTCGGTGTCGACCTTGTCGGTCGAGATCTCGAGCAGGGGCTCGTCCGCCTCGACGTGCTCGCCCTCGTTCTTAAGCCACTTGGTGATCGTCCCCTCGGAGACGGAGACGCCCATCTGGGGCATGACGACGTCGACGGCGGTCTCAGTGGCCACGATGCTCCTTTGTAGCGGACGAGGGACGGTGCCAGTCGGATCCGTTGCGGGTCATGGCGCCCGGCGGCCTCTCAATACTCGTTGAGCTCGCGAAGCCCTGCGACGACGTCGTCGATCTGCGGGATGAACGCCTTCTCGAGTGGCGGCGAGAACGGAACCGGCGTGTCGGGCGCGGCCACGCGCTTCACCGGCGCGTCGAGATCTTCGAAGGCCTCCTCCGCGATCGTGGCGGAGATCTCGCCGCCGAAGCCGCCCGTGCGCGTGTCCTCGTGCAGCACGAGCACCTTCGAGGTCTTGCGGACGCTGGCGAGCACGGCGTCCTTGTCCCAGGGGACGATCGTGCGCAGGTCGAGGACCTCCACGGACACGTCGTCGCCCTCGAGCTGCTTGGCGGCTTCCTCGGCGGTGTAGACCATGGCGCCCCAGGTGACGACGGTGAGGTCGTCGCCCTCGCGGTGGACGCGTGCCTTGCCGAACGGCGTCGTGTAGCGCTCGTCCGGCACCTCGGCCTTGATGCGCCGGTAGAGGTGCTTGTGCTCGAAGAAGAGCACCGGGTTCGGATCCTCGATCGCGCTCACGAGCAGTCCCTTCGCGTCCTCCGGCGTCGCAGGGCAGACGATCTTCAGGCCCGGGATGTGGGCGAACGAGCTCTCCGGGTTCTGCGAGTGGAACGGTCCGCCCGAGAAGCCGCCGCCCGAGGGCAGCCGCACGACGATCGGGATCGGCGTGCCCGCGCGGTAGTGCTGCTTGGCGGCGACGGTGACCAGGTGGTCCCAGCCGCAGGAGATGAAGTCGGCGAACTGCATCTCGGCGACCGGGCGCATGCCCATGATCGCGGCGCCCGTGCAGCCGGCGACGATCGCCGTCTCGGAGAGCGGCGCGTCGATCACGCGCCAGGGCCCGAACTCCTCCTGGAAGCCGAGCGTCACCTTGAAGGCGCCGCCGTAGACGCCGACGTCCTCGCCGAAGACGAACACGCGCGGGTCGCGGCGCATCTCCTGGCGGAGGCCGTCCGAGATCGCCTGCAGGTAGGTGCGCTCAGGCATCGCCGGGCGCTACTTGTGGTGAGGAGTGTCCAGCTCCTCGGGGGTCGCGTACACGCCCTCGGTCACGCTCGCGGGGTCCGGCAGCGGCGACTCCTCCGCGCGGCGCAGCGCGTCGTTCATCAACTTCTTGACGCCGGTGGAGATCTCGTCCTCCTCCTCGTCGGTCAGCTCGGCGTTCTCGCGCAGCCAGGTGCGGTAGCGCTCGATCGGGTCGCGCGCCGCCCACTCCTCGAAGAGCTCCTTGGGGACGTAGAAGGCGTCGTCGTGGACGGCGTGGCCTTCCATGCGGAGCGTCTGGCACTCGATCAACGTCGGACCGCCGCCGTTCCGCGCCTTCTCGACGGCGCGCTTGGCCTCGCGGTACACGGCGAGCACGTCGGTGCCGTCGACGACCACGCCCTCGAAGCCGTAGGCCTCGGCGCGGTCGGCGAGGTTCGCGCACGCGTACTCGAGGTGAGTCGGCGTCGAGTAGGCCCACTGGTTGTTGTCGCAGATGAAGACCACGGGCAGGCGGCGGGTGCCGGCGAGGTTCATGCCCTCGTGGGTGTCGCCGCGGGCCGAGGCGCCCTCGCCGAACCAGGCGAGCGCGACGCGCCGCTCGTCGCGGATGCGAAACGCGAGCGCGCAGCCGACGGCGACCGGCAGCATCGCGGGCAGGTGGCTGACCATCGCGATCAGGCCGAGGTTCTGATCGGCCATGTGAACGTTGCCGTCACGACCCTTCGTGGGGCCGTCCTCGCGGCCCATGTACTGCGCGAAGATCCGCCACGGCTCGACGCCGCGCGTGACGTGCACGCCCATGTCGCGGTGGAGCGGCGTGCCGACGTCCTCCGGGCCCATCGCGGTGGCGACGCCGACCGAGGAGCCCTCGTTGCCCCGCCCGGTGTAGAAGGAGCCGGGGATCTTGTTCTGCTTGTAGAGCGTGTGCCCGCGCTCCTCGATGGAGCGCGTGATCAGCATGTTTCGGTAGACGCCGAGGAGGTCCTCGCGGTCGAGCCCGGCTTCCCGGACCTCGCGGAGTGACGTGACCGGCTCGGCTGCGCGGGCGATCGCCATCGCGCGGGAACTCTAGTGAATCGCCGCTTGCCCCGGCGCTATGCGCGCCGGGGCTTGCTCTCACGGGGGAAACCCGGTTTCCCCCGTGGGCCCCCTCGTTCAAGTGACGCGCCGGGGCCGCGTTGTGCCTGCGGCGGGCACAGCCCGCCTCCGGCGATGGAAGTCAGGGTCTGTCCACGCAGGGGACTGACCCGTTGTTCGCGGGGCCTCGCCGAAGCGGCGGGGAGTGTCCCTACGAGCTGGATCAAGGGGCCAGGTCTTTTCGGCCGGCGAGCGCGGGGCCGCGCTGTGCCTGCGGGTGGCGGAGCAACCCTCCGGCGATGGAAGTCAGGGTCTGTCCCTGCGGGTACTGACCCGGTGTCGCGGCGCCTCGCCGAAGCGGCGGGAGTGTCCCTCCGAGCTGGACACGGGCCAAGTCCTTTCGGCCGACTGTCTGCCGATCGTCGGCTCCGGCGGGCGAACCCGTGACGTACAGTCGCTGCGTGGGGAGCGCCGCTGACTGGCTCAAGCAGGAGCGCCGCAAGACACTCGGCGACTGGGTTGCCTTCTGCCTGCGGTGCGGATTCGCGCAGCGCTACTTCGAGGAGTGGGAGGCCGAGCTGCCCGCGGCGTGCCCTCAGTGCGCCGGGGTGATGCGCTCGCGCTGCCCGTCCTGCGAGGCGCGCTTCAGTTCCGTCTTCGCAGTCCAGTGCGAGGCGTGCGGTGGCGAGCTGCGTCCCCCAGAGAAGTGGGGCACCCGTATCCGCAAGCCGCCGCGGGCGAAGCGACGTCCGGGCTAGCGCGTCCGGATCTGTGAGAAGCGGATCACGGTGACCGTGTCGGACCCGATCACCTCGCGGTTGTAGAGCTGGCTCAACCAGCCCGCCATGTCCTCCCAGCGGCGGATCTCAGGGTTGTCGTGCTCGATCTCGCGCGGCGAGAGCTCGAGCAGCTGCTTCACCTCGACCTTGTCGATGACCGCGTCGAAGATCTTGTCGCGCGGGCTGAAGCGGGTGCCGCAGAGCACGGACACGACCATGCCCTTCTTGTACTTGCCCGACTTGTCGCCGAGACGGATCGTCGCGGTCTTGCGCTGGCTGCGGAGCTGGTCCGCGACCATCGGCGAGTAGAAGTTCAGGGCGTACATGGGTTCCACGGCAGCTCGGAGGGCCGGACGATCATAGAGTCTCAATCGTCCAGGCGGGACAGGGCCTGAAGCGCCATGTCGCGCTCGCCGCGGTAGGCGAGCAGGCGCGGCGCCTCGGCGAGCGGCAGCCAACGCGCCTCCTCGACCTCGTGGGCGTGCGCTTCGGAGACGTCGCCGATGCGGCCGGAGCGGTAGTGGACGAGGTAGAAGCTGACCACCTTGAAGATGCGCTGGCCCCGGCGCGTATATACGTAGCGCACGTCGCCGAGCTTCCCCACCAGCTCGCCCTGCAGCCCGGTCTCCTCGTACACCTCGCGCAGCGCCGTCGCGGCCGCATCCTCCCCCGGCGCCACGAGCCCCTTCGGTAGCGCCCAGACGCCCGGCGGCTTCCCTCCCGGTCGAATCGCCGCGAGCCAGGGGCGACCGCGGAGCCGGCGCACCACCACTCCGCCCGACGAGATCTCGCGTGGCACTGGGCGGTTTGTAACAGAGTGGCGCCCGCGGGCTTGCACGAGTCGCCGAAGGGCCGCTAGGATGGCCTGGCACTCGAACAGCGAGAGTGCCAAAGCGTGTTACAAAGTCAACCAAGGAGGTTCGGGATGAACCTGCAGCCACTTGGCGATCGGCTGATCGTCGAGGTGCTCGAGGAGGAGGAGACCACGACCAGTGGCATCGTCCTCCCCGACACGGCAAAGGAGAAGCCGCAGCGGGGCCGCGTCCTCGCAGTCGGCCCAGGTGGGCGCGACGAGGACGGGGAGTACATCAAGATGGACGTCGCCGAGGGCGACGAGGTCATCTTCTCGAAGTACGGCGGCACCGAGATTCGGGTCGGCATGGACGACGTGCTGATCCTCCGCGAGACCGACGTCCTGGCGAAGGTCGTCGGCACGCGCGAGCCTGCCGGCGCGACCGCCTAGTCAAAGGAGAAAAAGAGGAATGGCACACAAGGAGCTCAAGTTCAGTGAGGAGGCCCGCCGCTCGCTCGAGCGCGGCGTCAACATCCTCGCCGACGCAGTCAAGGTGACCCTCGGCCCCAAGGGCCGCTACGTCGTGCTGGACAAGAAGTTCGGCGCGCCGACGATCACCAACGACGGCGTCACCATCGCCCGCGAGATCGAGGTCGAGGACGTCTTCGAGAACCAGGGCGCGCAGCTCGTCCGCGAGGTCGCCACGGCCACCAACGACGTGGCGGGTGACGGGACGACCACCGCGACGGTGCTCGCCCAGGCGATCGTTCGCGAGGGCCTGAAGAACGTCGCCGCCGGCGCCAACCCGATGGGGCTGAAGCGCGGCATCGAGCTGGCCGTCGACGCGGTCGTCGAGAACCTCAAGTCGCAGTCAAACGAGATCTCGGGCAAGGAGGACATCGCCCGGGTCGCGTCCATCTCGTCGCGGGAGCGCGAGATCGGCGACAACATCGCCGACGCGATCGAGAAGGTCGGCAAGGACGGCGTCGTGAACGTCGAGGAGGGCCAGACCTTCGGCCTCGAGCTCGAGTTCACCGAGGGCATGCAGTTCGACAAGGGCTACCTGTCGCCCTACATGATCACCGACTCCGAGCGCATGGAGGCGGTGCTCGAGGATCCCTACATCCTCATCGCCAACCAGAAGATCGGCGCCGTCAAGGACATCCTGCCGGTGCTCGAGCAGGTCATCCAGGCGGGCAAGCCGCTGCTGATCGTGGCCGAGGACGTCGAGGGCGAGTCGCTCGCCACCATCGTCGTCAACAAGCTGCGCGGCACCTTCCAGGCCGTCGCCGTCAAGGCTCCCGGCTTCGGCGACCGCCGCAAGCGGATGCTCGAGGACATCGCCATCCTGTCGGGCGGCGAGGTCATCACCGAGGAGATGGGCCTCAAGCTCGAGAACACGAAGCTCTCGCAGCTGGGCCACGCCCGCCGCGTGGTCGTCGACAAGGACTCGACGACGATCATCGACGGCGCTGGCGACACCGACGCGATCAAGGGCCGGATCAAGCAGATCAAGTCCGAGATCGAGACCACGGACTCCGACTTCGACCGCGAGAAGCTGCAGGAGCGGCTGGCGAAGCTGTCCGGCGGCGTCGCTGTGATCAAGGTCGGCGCTGCGACCGAGACGGAGATGAAGGAGAAGAAGCACCGCGTCGAGGACGCCGTCCAGGCCACGCGCGCGGCGCTCGAGGAGGGCATCGTCCCCGGTGGCGGTGTCGCGCTCCTGAACGCCGTCGCGGCCGTCGAGCTCGACAAGCTCGAGGGCGACGAGCGCACGGGTGCGATGATCATCCGGCGCGCGCTCGAGGAGCCGATCCGCCAGCTGGCGGAGAACGCCGGCCTCGAGGGCTCCGTCGTCGTCGACAAGGTCCGCTCGGCCTCGCCGGGCCAGGGCCTGAACGTCGACACGGGCGAGGTCGAGGACCTGGTCAAGGCCGGGATCATCGACCCGACGATGGTCACCCGCTCGGCGCTGCAGAACGCGGCGTCGATCGCGAAGAACATCCTCACCACCGAGGCGGTTGTCGCCGAGGCGCCGGAGAAGCAGTCGGCCATGGCCGGTGGCGGTATGCCGGACATGGGCGGGATGATGTAGTCGCTCGTGAATGGGGCGCGCGGAGCGCGCCCCATTCACTTCGGAGGGCCCGCTTCGGCGGGCCCTCCTCGCTTCACGGGGGGAACCCGGTTCCCCCCGTGGGCCCCCTCGTCGGTCAGACGCGCCGGAGCCGCGCAGTGCCTGCGGCGGGCGAAGCCCGCCTCCGGCGATGGGGCGTCGTCGGTCGCTAGCCCGGGCAGCGGGCCGCTGTGCCCGCGAGGACGTCTGCGGGAGAGGGTGGGATCGGGTCGTCCGGGCCGAGGACTGGCTTCACGTCGTTGGCCGAGCGGAGCGCTTCGAGCGCGCGCAGCTCCACGCCTGGCGTCGAGCCCTGACCGCGGTAGACCTTCACCTGGACGCGGTTCGCGTAGAGCACGGGCGCACTGTCCTCCGTGCCGACCGGCGCGCCGCGCACACGGCGCGTGCGCCAGATCTGGTTGCGATGCGCCGTCTCAAGGTGGCGGCAGAGCGGTCGCACCTGGATCTGCAGCGGCGGCGCGCAACCGCCGGCGGGAGACGTCTCGCAGTCGCCGTAGATGAAGGAGACGATCTCGCCGTTGCCGATGTCGACGTGCTCGAGCTCCCACTCCTCGAAGCGCTCCCCGACCCAGTAGAGCGGGTGCCGGTCGAACTTCTGCGCCTGGTCGAGCCCCTCGACCTGCCCGCTTCCGCCGCTACAGCCCACGAGCGCGGCGCCAGCGAGCACACCGGCAACGAGCAGCCTCATGGACGGAGGTTTCCCCGACTCTCGCACCTCGTAACAGATGCGCCGAGCAGGGAGGGGGCACGGGGAACCGCCCAAGGTTCCCCCTTGCGGCTGTCGGAGAGCGGGCGATCTCGCCGCCGTTTCGGTCTTGGCCGAAACGGCTCACCCGGTGGGAGCGCGAGGGAGCAGGCTCCCTCGCCCCGCCGGAGCCGGGCTTTGCCCGGCGCAGGCACAGCGCGGCTCCGGCGCGTCTGCTCGTTGGGAAGGGGGCCCACGGGGGAAACCGGCTGTTTCCCCCGTGAAGTCGAGCGGCGCCGAGTGGCGCCGCGAAGTGCAAAGAGAAACGGCGCCGAGGGAGGCGCCGTTTCGAGGGGGATGGGGAGGGGTTGTAGGCCTCTTATCGACCGGATGGCCGTGGACCTAACCCCCCTCGATCGAGGGATTCCCCTGCTCAGCACAGATTCTGGTGAGAAGCGAGTAGGTTCCGGCGGATAAAGCGGCCACCTTCTTCAGCGCCGGCTACGCACTTCTTAACGAACCTCCGTCGCCAGGCAACGCTCGACTAGCCCTACTTCGGCGGAGGCCGGCTCTGCCGGCCGCAGCCACGTCGCGCGAAGGCGCGTCTGACCGCCTACTCCGCGGAGAGTCGTCATGGCCCCGCGGAGCGGGGCCGGACTCTCCACGGCGACTAGAAGCCGTAGCGCTCTTCCTTCAGGTAGTCGGCGTCGTTGTGGTAGCCGTAGCGTTCCCAGAAGCCCGGTTGGTCGTCGGGGCGCAGCTCCAGGCCGCGTAGCCACTTGGCGCTCTTCCAGAAGTAGCGCGACGGGATCACGAGGCGCAGCGGGTAGCCGTGCTCGGGGGTGAGCGGCTCGCCGTCGGCCTCGTAGGCGACGAGGGCGTCGGCGTCCTCCAGCGCCTCGAGCGGGACGTTGGCCGTGTAACCCTGCTCGGCCTGGGCGACCACGAAGCGTGCTTCTGACGTCGGGCGCGCGAGCGCGGCGAGCTCGCTCCAGTGGACGCCGCGGAACCGGGTGTCGAAGCGGCTCCAGCGGGTGACGCAGTGGATGTCGACGGTGATCTCGCGGCTCGGTAGCGCGCGAAACTCGCCCCAGGAGAGGGTCAGCGGCTGCTCGACCTCGCCGGTGACGCGGAAGTCCCAGGTCGCGAGATCGGCGGACGGCACGCTGCCGGCGTGGAGCACGGGCCACTTGTCGGTGAGGTACTGGCCGGGCGGCAGGCGTGCGGGGTCGTAGCCCTGCTCGCGCAGCTTCTCGTCGACCTTCGAGCGGAAGAGCGGCATCGCGTTCCTAGACTAGTGCGCATGGATTCCGTTACCGCGACCGGCCGGGCGCGCCGCCCGCGCGAGTTCGTGGCGGTGCGCGGACCGGACGCCGCGGACTATCTCCAGCGCATGGTCTCGAACGATGTCGAGGCACTCGGCGAGGGCGGCGCCTGCGAGGCGCTGCTGCTGACGCCCAAGGCGCGGCTGATCGCGCCGCTCGTGGTGCTGCGGCAGGGCGCGGACGAGTTCCTGCTGCTCACCGAGCCGGGCCTCGGCGAGGCGGTCGTACAAACGCTCCGGCGCGCGCGCTTCGCGGCCAAGGTCGAGATCGAGCCGGAGGCGCACGAGTCGTGGGTCGTGCTCGGCCTCGAGCCGGACGGTGCCGTGGTGGTGCCGACTAGCGACTACGGCCAGGACGCCTGGGAGGTGCTCGACACCGCTCCGCCAGCGGACGAGCTCGACGACCGCGAGCTCGAGCGGCTTCGCATCGAGGCAGGGACGCCGCGCTGGGGCCACGAGCTCGACGAGCGCGTCCTCCCGGCCGAGGCTGGTCTGGTCGACCGAGCCGTCAGCCTGTCGAAGGGCTGCTATCCGGGCCAGGAGCCGATCGCCAGGCTGCACTACCGCGGGCACGCGAACCGCGGCCTGCGCCGCCTGCACATCGAGGGAGTCGACGTGCCGCCGTACGACGCAGAGCTCGAGCACGCCGGCAAGACCGTCGGCCGGGTCACGAGCGCGGTCACGGACGGCGACGGCGTGCTGGCGCTCGGCTACGTGCGAACCGGGGTGCCCGACGACGCTGCGCTCGCCGTCGGCGGCCGGCCGGCGCGTCTCCTCTAGCGAGCCCGCGCTCTTCAGGGCACCACCAGTGCGGCGCCCTGCCTCGGACGAACGGCACACACTCGACACAGGCGGGTCACACACCGGTGCGCCGCCGCCGACTAGCGTCGAGACCGGAGGGAGGCAAGCGGCCGGCCCCGGGAACATGACCGAAGCGGACGTGTCCGCAGCGGACGAGTAGGGCAACGAGTGGCGCGTCAGCGGTGTTCGCTGGCCGCCGCGCTCGACCTGCGCGGGCCCACCGCGGTCGGCCTGGCCAGCGAGTCCGTGCGAGAACGTCATGGCCGCGACGCGGCCGGTTCTCGCACGGAGAGTGCGCCCGGCATGATTCGAACATGCGACCTCTGCCTCCGCAGGGCAGCGCTCTATCCCCTGAGCTACGGGCGCGGGAGCCGGCAGTCTAGCCGCGCGCGGTTCGCACCCGGGCGGGGCGCCGGGCAGGGATCGCAGCTGCGCCCGCCGAACCCTGGCCCGTGGCCGACTCTCCGGCTGAGCTCACCCTCGCGCGCCATCGCGACCTGAAGGGTCGCGAGCGGCGGCCGTTCGCCCGCTGGGTCATACTCACCGCGCTCGGGCTGATCTGCCTGCTCGGCCTCGGCAACGCGTTCGGCCAGCGCCCGCAGGACCTCGTCGCCGAGAGCGCCGAGGCGCGGATCGAGGTGAACGCGCCGGCCCAGCTCCGCGGCGGGTTGATCTTCCAGGCCCGCTTCACCGTCGAGGCCCGCGAGGAGCTCGAGGAGGCGACGCTCGTGCTCGATCCCGGCTGGCTCGAGGGGATCACGCTCAACACGGTCGAGCCTGCGCCGGTGGGCGAGGCAAACCGTGACGGCAAGCTCGCGCTCGAGCTCGGCCACATCCCGGCCGGCTCCACACACGTGCTCTTCCTGCACTTCCAGGTCAACCCCACGAACGTCGGCCGCAGAGGCGCCGGCGTCGCGCTCGAGGACGGCGAGCGGCGCCTGCTCGAGATCGACCGCACCGTGACGGTGTTCCCCTAGCCCATGGATCTCGTCGTCAGGGCAGCGATCGGCTTTCTCTTCGTCCTCCTGCTGACGCGCGTGGTGGGCCGCCGCGAGCTGAGCTCGCTCGAGCCGTTCGACCTCATCCTGCTCGTGATGATCGGCGACCTCGTCCAGCAGGGGATCACCCAGAACGACTTCTCGGTCACCGGCATGCTCCTCGTCGGCTCCACCATCGGCCTGCTGACGGTGCTCGTCTCGTGGAGCAGCTTTCGCTTCCCGCGCCTGCGGCCGATCATCGACGGCGAGCCCGTGATCGTGGTCGAGGACGGCAAGCCGCTGTTACGCAACCTCGCCCGCAACCGCATCACGGTCGAGGAGCTCGCCGCGGCCGCCCGTGTGGAGGGAATCCCCGCAGTCGCCAGCGTCCAGTGGGCCGTGCTCGAGACGAGCGGGAAGATCAGCTTCATCCCCAAGTAGCCGTGCCGCTCTATCTCACGGAAGCGGACGTCGAAGCGCTGCTCGATCCGCTCGCAGCCGTCGAGGCAGTCGAGGGCTCGTTTCGCCGACAGGCTGCCGGCACGGTGGAGATCCTCGCGCGGACGAGGCTCGGGCTCGAGGGCGGACGTCTGGCCGTCATGGCCGCCTCCGACCCGGAGCTCGGCTATGCGGGCGTCAAGGCGTACGGCGCCTTCGCGGAGGGGGCGCGCTTCTGCGTCCTCCTCTTCGACGCCCGGGAGCCGGAGCTCCGCGCGGTGATCGAGGCGGACGCGCTCGGCCGGCTGCGCACCGGCGCGGCCAGCGGCGTGGCAGCGCGCTGGCTCGCCCGCGACGGCGCGCGCAGCCTCGGCGTGCTCGGCTGCGGCTGGCAGGCGCGCGGCCAGGTCGAGGCGATCCGGGCTGCGCTCCCGGGCATCGAGCAGGTCGTCGCCTACTGCCGCACCGAGGCGCGCCTCGACGCGTTCTGCCGCGAGGTCGGTGCCGAGCCCGCCGAGAGCCATCGCGAGGCCGCCGGCCAGGACGTGGTCGTGACGATCACGACCTCTCGCGACCCGGTCGTGCGCGGCGAGTGGCTGCGGCCCGGCGCCCTCGTCTGCGCCGCCGGGGCCAACAACGGCGTCTCGCGCGAGCTCGACAACGTCGTCCTCGAGCGGGCCGTCTTCGTCTGCTGCGACTCGCTCGCGCAGGCGCGGACGGAGTCGGCCGACCTCTGGGAGCCGGTCGAGAGCGGCGTCCTCGACTGGCTCGAGGTGCACGAGCTGCACGAGGTCGTCGGCGGCGAGCTACGCGGCCGTCAGGGAGACGACGACGTGATCGTGTTCAAGTCGAACGGGATCGCCGCCTGGGACGTCGCCGCGGCTGCCGCCGTCTACGAGCGTGCGCGCGAGGCCGGCGCCGGACGCGAGCTCTGACTAGAGCCGCTCGCGCTCGCGCTCGACGACCGACTCGCCGAGCGCCCGTACGACGATCGGGTTGTCGAGCAACCGCGCTCGCTGCTCCGGTGACGTGCGGTTGCGGATGTACGGGTCATCGAGGATCTCGTCGAGCGAACGGCCCCGCTCGTGCTCGCGAATCACGTACGTCGCGAGCCGGTCGAGCTGGCCTCCCTCGCGGCTGAACAACGCTGCGAACGGGTTGCGGAAGAAGTCACCGAGCTTGCCCACGAGGCCGATGGTAGTCGATCGCCCCGGCCCCTCTATGATCCAGCTGTGCGCCGCGAGTCCCCGGGCGTGTTCGCGGAACGAGTCGTCCACGGTGTCGACGACGGCGGTGCCGCGGAACGGATCGTGATCTGGATCGAGCGACGCCCCGGCGCCGTCTGGGCCGTCGGGCGGGCGGTCAACCCCGAGTTCCCAGCCGGCACGTCGCCCCGCCCCGGAGGATTCGTCTTCGAAGGCTTCGAGCTCGACGACGCCGTCGCGGAGGCAAACGGCGCGCTCACCGATGACCTCCGCGTGTCGGCCGAGGACGGGCGCGCCCAGGACGTCGAGCTCTTCACGCGCGACGAATTGCTCAAGCCCCTCGAGCACTGGTTCTTCGGGAGACGCTGAGCGCCGCTAGCGCGACTGGCCGGCCACGGCTGCGGCCGGCGGAGCCGGCCTCCACCGTGGCCTGACGCCGCTGGACTGCAGGATGCCGAGCGGTCGGCGCTTGTCCGTACCTCGACGTACTGTCCTGCGCGCCGCCCGCTCGCCCTCCTTTGCCAGCGGCGCCCCAGACGCGCTAGCGGACTCCGCGATCGCCGCTGCGCGGCGGCAGGCTGAGCTTCACGGGGGAAACCCGGTTTCCCCCGTGGGCCCCCTCGTTGAAGTCACGCGCCGGGGGCGCGCTGTGGCTGCGGCGGGCGGAGCCCGCCTCCGCCGGCCAACGGCGGCCTCCCTCAGGTTGGCTGTCCGGCCCTCTCGCACCGGCCCGCTCTCGTGTCCGCGCTTCGGCCAGTGCGGCGTGTCCATGACTCGACGTTGTCCTGCGCGCCGCCCACTCGGCCTCGTTGCCAGCGGCGTCCCAGACGCGTAGCGGATTCCCCGATCGCCGCTGAGCGCGGCGGCAGGCTCAGCTTCACGGGAAACCCGGTTTCCCCGTGGGCCCGCTCGTTGGAGTCACTCGCCGGGGCCGCGCTGTGGCTGCGGCGGACGGCGCTCGACGGTTATCCGTGCCCAGCCCGGAGGCTCGTTGCTAGCGTCCGCGCGCGGTGCAGATCCGGCTTGGACATAGCCCCGACCCCGACGACGCCTTCATGTTCTGGGGGCTTGCCTCGGGAGCCGTCGACGTCGACGGCTTCGAGTTCGAGCACGTCCTCGCCGACATCCAGTCGCTCAACGAGTGGGCCCTCCAGGGGCGTCTCGAGGTGACCGCGCTGTCGCTGCACGCGTACCCGTTCGTCCAGGACCGCTACGTCCTGCTCCCCCATGGAGCCAGCATGGGCGCGGGCTACGGGCCGATCGTCGTCACCGCCGAGAAGATGACGCAGGACGAGCTCGCCGGCGTCGAGATCGCCGTCCCCGGACGGATGACCACGGCGTTCCTGCTCCTCCGCCTCCTGCTCGGCGATTTCCGCTACCGCGAGGTGCCCTTCGACCAGATCATGGGCGAGGTTCAGGCCGGGCGCTCCCAGGCAGGCCTGCTCATCCACGAGGGGCAGCTCACCTACGCGGCCGAAGGGCTGCACAAGGTCGTCGACCTCGGCGAATGGTGGCTCCTCGAGACCGGGTTGCCGCTGCCGCTCGGTGTCAACGTCGCCAGGCGTGACCTCGGCGAGGACACCCTGCGCCGGCTCTCGCGCGTCCTGGCGGCCTCCATCCGCGCCGGGCTCGACAACAGGCCGGAAGCGCTGGCCTACGCCAGGCGCTGGGCGCGCGGCCTGCCGGAGGACCTGACCGACCGCTTCGTCGGCATGTACGTCAACGACCTCACCTGCGACTACGGCGAGGAAGGCCGGCAGGCCGTGCAGGAGCTGCTCAAGCGCGGGGAGGCGGCCGGTGCGTTCGCCGCCCCGGTCCGCCTCGAGTTCGTCGCCTAGGCGCCGGCTCAGACCGCCCGGCGGCCGGAGAGCATTCCGACCACCACCACGACGAGCGCGACGATCAGCAGCAGCCAGAGCAGGTTGTGCAACCACAGGCCTCCACCGACGGCGGCGAGCAGCAGGATGATCAAGATCAGGATTAACAAGCCAGACATTCATTCCTCCTCTCGGTCGCGCCATCCGTACCCCCGCTCCTGCACGCCGAATCCCGCGTCACGGCGGGTTGACGCCGATCACGCTCCTAGACTGGCGCCGTGAGCCGCGCCCTCGTCATCGCCGCCGTTCGCACGCCGGTGGGCCGCTACGGCGGGGCGCTCGCGAAGACGCGCCCGGACGATCTCGCAGCCGCTGCGATCGCTGCTGCCGTGGAGCGATCCGGAGTGCACGCCGACGCGATCGAGGACGTGTACTTCGGCTGTGCCAATCAGGCCGGCGAGGACAACCGCAACGTCGCGCGCATGGCTGCGCTCCTGGCTGGGCTGCCCGAGTCGGTCGCCGGGGTCACGGTCAATCGTCTCTGTGCCTCCGGTCTCTCGGCGGTGGTCTCCGCCTGCCACGCGATCGCGGCAGGCGACGGCGACCTGTTCGTCGCTGGCGGCGTCGAGTCGATGAGTCGTGCGCCGCTCGTCCTGCCCAAGGCGGACGATGCGTTCCCGCGCGGGAACCAGACCGCCTGGGACACGACCCTCGGCTGGCGCTTCCCCAACCCGAAGCTGGAGGCGATGTTCCCCCTCGAGTCCATGGGCGAGACAGGCGAGAACGTCGCCGAGCGCTGGGGGGTGTCGCGTGACGAGCAGGACGCCTTCGCGCTCGAGTCGCAGCGTCGCTGGGCCGCGGCGGACTTCTCGGACGAGCTCGTGCCCGTCGCCGGTCTCGAGCGCGACGAGCATCCCCGCCCCGACACGAGCGCCGAGAAGCTCGCCGGGCTCAAGCCCGCGTTCCGGACGGACGGCACGGTCACGGCCGGCAACTCCAGCGGGCTCAACGACGGCGCGGCGGCGCTCGTCATCGCCAGCGAGAGCCGCGCGCGCGAGCTCGGTGCCGAGCCGCTCGGCACCTTCGTCGCCAGCGCGGTTGCCGGCGTCGATCCGCGTGTGATGGGGATCGGGCCGGTTCCCGCTGTGCGCAAGCTCCTGAAGCGAGCGGGCGTCGGCGTCGAGCAGCTCGACCTGGTCGAGCTCAACGAGGCGTTCGCCTCCCAGAGCCTGGCGGTGATTCGTGAGCTCGGCCTTGACGCCCAACGCGTCAACGTCAACGGCGGGGCGATCGCGATCGGGCATCCGCTCGGGATGAGCGGCGCCAGGCTGGTGGTGACGCTCCTCCACGAGCTCCGCCGGCGCGGGGGCCGCTACGGGCTCGCGACGCTCTGCGTGGGCGTCGGCCAGGGCCAGGCGGCGCTGTTCGAGCGCCGTCCGAGCGAGCCGGCGGCCTAGGAGGTCGGCGGGCGGACGTAGATGACGCCGTCGTGCTTGACCGGCACGAACGGTGCGCCCAGGTCGAGGATCACGCCCTCGACCGAGGCGAGTACGTCGTCGCCGGCGCCGCCGTCATCGTCCGCGCACGGGATGCGGATGTCGACCTCGCCCTCAGCTTCCGCCGGCAGGCCCTGCGCGACGAGCAGCTCCAGCAGGCGGTCGCGGTCCGGAACGCGGGCGGCCTCGACGTGGACGACGTCGGTCATGCGGCCGGTGTACCCGCACCGCTGCCGGGACAAACGGCGGCGTGGTTAGAGTCCCGCCGTGTCCGTGACGACCGACCGCGAGTACGGGCTGTTCATCGACGGTGAGGCAGCCGAGCCGGCATCGGGCGGCGTCGCCGAGCTGGCGGAGCCTGCGACCGGAGAGCGGCTCGCCCGCGTCGCGGTCGCCTCCGAGGCGGACGTCGACCGCGCTGTCGAAGCGGCACAGGCGGCTCTGGCCGGCCCCTGGGGGAAGACGCCGCCGACGGAGCGTTCGCGCCTGCTGCACGCGCTTGCCGACGCGATGCTCGCCAACCGCAAGGAGCTCGCCGAGCTGGAGACGCGCAACGTCGGCAAGGCGATCTCGTCGGTGAAGGCGGAGCTGCACCAGGGGATCGAGAACTTCCGCTTCTACGCCTCCGCCGTCGGCTCGATCCGCGGCACGGCCAACCCGATCGGCGGTTCGCTGCACTACTACACGCTGCGCGAGCCGGTCGGTGTCGTCGGCCAGATCGTCCCGTGGAACTACCCGCTGATGATGACGACCTGGAAGCTGGCGCCGGCGCTCGCCGCCGGGTGCGCAGTCGTGCTCAAGCCCGACTCGAAGACGCCATTGACGGCGCTCCGCCTGGCCGAGCTCGCAGCGGAGGTCGGCATCCCGCCCGGCGTCCTCAATGTTGTCCCCGGCCCCGGCACGATCGTGGGCGCGCACCTCGTGCGCCATCCGGGGATCAGCGCGGTCGCGTTCACCGGCTCCACCGAGACGGGCGCCGAGGTGATGCGGATGGCGGCCGAGGGGCCGAAGCGGCTCCTCCTCGAGCTCGGCGGCAAGAGCCCCAACCTCGTCTTCGCCGACGCCGATCTCGACGACGCGGCTCCGAGCGCGGCCTGGTCGATCTACTACTCCGCCGGGCAGAGCTGCGAGGCTCGCTCGCGTGTGCTCGTCGAGGCGTCGATCTACGACGAGTTCGTTCAGCGCCTCACCGACGCGGCCGGCCGCGTGACCGTGGGCGACCCGCTCGACTCCGACACCCAGATGGGCTCGCTGATCTCGCCCGAGCACCGCGAGCGCGTCCACGGCTTCGTCGAGCGCAGCCGCGGCGACGGCGCCGAAGTGACGACCGGCGGCGAGCCTGCGGACGGGCCCGGCGCCTTCTACCCGCCGACGGTTCTGGCCGGGGTCGAGAGTCGCACCGAGGCCGGCCAGGAGGAGATCTTCGGCCCCGTCGTCGCCGTCATGCGCTTCGAGGACGAGCGCGACGCGGTGCGGCTCGCGAATGACGTGCGCTACGGGCTGTACGCCACGGTCTGGACGGGCGATCCCGGCCGCGGCCACCGGCTGGCGCGGCGCATCCAGTCGGGCACGGTCGGGATCAACATGCCGTATACGGCCTTTCCCGGCGTGCCCTTCGGCGGCTACAAGCAGTCCGGCTTCGGTCGTGAGCTCGGGCTCGAGACGCTCGACGAGTACCTCGAGACGAAGAGCGTCATCCACTCCACCTCCGCCAAGCCGTTCAATCCGTTCGGGCTCTGAGCCTCGACGGCGCAGAGCCCGAAAGGGTCTGTCCCCACAGGGGACTGACCCGCAGTGACGCTGGCATGACCCGGGCGCGGGGGCTGCTGATACCTGAGAGCCCGCAGTCCCGACCGCCGTCCAGTGGGGAACCTGCGGCTCCCCTTGCCCCCTTCCTCTGTGGCTGAGTTGCGCCGGCCGCCGCCTGCGGTCCGGGGCGGGGTGGTGGTGCGGGGCGTCAGCCTGGTCGGCGGCCTGTTCCTCTTCTCGTGCGGGATCGTGGCCTTGCTGGAGTCGGAGCTCGGGCTGTCTCCCTGGGATGTGCTCAACCAGGGGCTCCAGCGGCAGACACCGCTCTCGTTCGGGCTCGCGAACATCGCCGTCGGTCTGCTCGTCCTGCTGCTCGCCTGGTCGCTCGGCGAGCGCCCGTGGATCGGCACGGTCGCGAACGCGGTGCTGATCGGCGTCTTCCTCGACCTGCTCATTGCCGTGCCGCTCGTCTCCGACCTGGACGAGCAGAGCCTGGCCGTGCGCGTGGCGCTGCTGCCGATTGGCCTCGCGCTGTTCGGGATCGGCTCGGCGTTCTACATCGGCGCCGCGTTCGGCGCCGGCCCCCGCGACTCGCTGATGCTCGTCCTCTCGCGGCGCTCGGGAGCGCGCATCGGCCTCGTCCGCGGCCTGATCGAGCTCTCCGTCCTGGTGGTCGGCATCGTCCTCGGCGGCACCTTCGGCGTCGGCACGATCGCGTTCGCCCTGCTGATCGGCCCGGTGGTCGAGCTCTCGTTCAGCCTCCTGGCCCGCTCCCCGCTGGCCGTCCCCGGCGATCCGGTTCCCGTGGTCGAGGGGCAGTAGAAAGAGGGCGAGGGGAACCGCAGTCTCGGTAAGGCGGCTGCCGGTCGGTCCGGCATATACGTCCGCCGAAGCCGGGCTTCGCCCGGCGTGAGACTCGGGCGGGCAGGGCAGCGCCGCAGCGGCGAGGGACATGGTTCCTGTGTCCCGGCCCCAGTCTTCGAAGGCAACGAGCGGGGCCGTGTCGCTGTCACGTCGTTCGTCGCCGGAGGGCGGCTCCGCCGCCCGCAGGCACAGCGCGGCCCCGGCGCGTCAGACCAACGAGGGGGCTCGTGGGGGAAGCCGGGCTTCCCCCACGATGCGAGCGGCGCTTCGCGCCGCGACGCTAGATCCAGCTGAGCTCCTGCTGCAGGATCGGCACCAGGAAGTAGAGGGCGAAGGCGGCACTGGCCACCCACATCAGCGGGTGTACCTGCTGCCAGAGCCCCTGCGCCGTGCGCACGACCACGTAGGAGATGAAGCCGAAGGCGATGCCGTCGGCGATCGAGAACGTGAACGGCATCATCATGATCGTCAGCGCCGCGCCGAGGCCGAGCGCCAGATCCTGGAAGTTGATGCCGGCGATCACGCGGCCGGTGGGGGTGACGACGTCGCGCCGCGGCGAGGTGAGCGGCTCGTCGACGCGGCCCTGCGTGGGCGCGTCCTGGCCCATGAGCGTCCCCTCGGCGACGTCGGCCTCCTCCTCGGCCTCGGACAGCACGGTGATCATCAGGTAGGCGACGATGATCAGCGCCGCCGCGGTGGCCTGTGGCGGCACCATCCCGATCAGCGGCGCGATGAACATGAACGGGAAGAAGAGCGCGCCGGTGATCACGCTCACCCAGCCAGTGCGGCCGCCGACGCCGACGCCGGCCGCCGACTCGATGTACGTCGTCGCGGACGACGCGGAGGCGAAGCCGCCGACGCTGGCGGCGATCGAGTCCACCAGCAGCGGCTTCTGGATCTCGGGGAGCTCGCCCCGCTCGTCGAGGTAGCCCGCCTGCTTGCCGACGCCGACGAGCGTGCCCATCGTGTCGAAGAAGTCGCTGATCATCAGCGTGAACACGAAGGCGACCGCCGCGAGGACCGGCAGTGTCGAGAAGGCGTCGAAGCTGATCTCGCCGACGAGCCCGAAGTTCGGTGCGTCGAAGATGTCGTCGGGCCAGCGGGCGTAGCCGAGCTCCCGCGGGTAGACCTCGTAGTCGTTGGCCCAGTTGATGATCGTGGCCACGACGGTCGTGAGCACGATGCCGACCAGCAGGTCGCCGGGGATGCCGCGCGCCCGCAGGACGACGGTGATCGTCAGCCCGAGCAGGGCGATGAGCACCGTCCAGGTCGTGAACTCGGCCAGGTCGACAGGGGTGCCGCCGCCGCGGATGACGAGGCCGGCGTTGGTGAGCCCAATGAAGCCGATGAAGAGCCCGATGCCGACGGCGATCGCCTTCTTCAGCTCGAGCGGGATCGCTCGCATGATCTTCTCGCGCAGGCCGACGACGACGAGAATCGTGATCGCGAGACCCTCGATGACGACGAGACCCATTGCCTCCGGGAAGCCGAGGCCCTCCCCGGCGACGAGGGTGAACGCGACGAAGGCGTTGAGCCCGAGCCCGGGCGCGATCGCGAACGCCCGGTTAGTGAAGAGGCCCATCGCGATCGTCATCACGCCCGCGACGAGACAGGTGGACGTGAGGACGGCGTCGAACGGGAGGCCGATCGCCTCCAGGTCGCCGGCGCCTGCGAACCCGAGGATCGCCGGGTTCACGAAGATGATGTAGGACATGACGATGAACGTCGTGACGCCTGCGACCGTGTCGCGACCGAGCGTCGTCATGTTCTCGTCGAAGCGGAAGAACCGTGCCAGCTGCTCCATCGAGCTGCTCCTTAGGGCGGGGGACGCGTGGGCGCGATCGTAAACCGGTTACCGGCGGGCGTTCTCGGGGACCGACTCGAGCAGCTGTACGCGATCGGCGGCGGGCCGGGGGCGAACCGGCCCGGCTGGAGCGCGGAGGAGGACGAGGCGCTCGAGGTGGCCGCCGGCTGGATGGCCGCCGCGGGGCTCGAGGTGGAGCGCGACGGCCCGGGCAACCTCGTCGGGAGGTTGGCCGGGATCCGCCCGGAGCTGCCGGAGGTCTGGACCGGCTCGCATCTCGACTCGGTGCCGCGGGGCGGCAAGTACGACGGGGCGCTCGGCGTGGTCGCCGGACTCGAGGCGATCGTGCTGCTGGGGCGGCAGGAGCGGACGCTGGGCGTAGCTGTCTTCCGCGCCGAGGAGACCGGCTGCCAGGGGAGCCACGCGCTCGTGCGGTCGGGCGCGGCGCTGCCGGGCGCCTTCCTCGAGCTGCACGTCGAGCAGGGCCGGCGGCTTGCAGATGCGGGCGCGCCGCTCGGGATCGTCACGGCGGTGGCGGGCTACGCGCGGCGGACGCTCGTCTTCGAGGGCGCGGCGGGCCACGCGGGCACGACGCCGATGGCCGGTCGCTTCGATGCGCTTGTGCAGGCGGCCGAGTTCGTGCTGCGCGCACGGGACGCGGCGCTCGCGATCGAGGGGTCGGTCGCCACGGTCGGCCAGGTCGAGGTGGAGCCCGGCGCGTCGAACGTGGTGCCGGGCCGCGTGACCCTCTCGCTCGACATCCGCGCGCCGGAGGCCGGCGCGCTCGCCCGGCTGGCTGAAGAGCTCGGATGTCGAGCTGGCCGCGCACGAGCGGCCGGTGGGGATGGACGCGGCCGTCCGGGCGGCGCTCTCCGACGAGCTCGCCGCGCGGGGGCTACCGGCGCCGGAGCTCGTCTCCTGGGCGGGCCACGACGCGGCCGTGCTGGCCGCGGCCGGCGTGGCAGGCGGGATGCTCTTCGTCCGCAGCCTGGCCGGCGGCGTCAGCCACTGCCCGGAGGAGTACTCGAGCCCGGAGGACATTGCGCTCGCCGTGGACGTGATGGCGGGAGCTATCGGTCGACTCGCGGCACCGGACGACGCCGGGGCGATCGAGACGACTGGCGATCCGAGCAGGTAACAGTCTGTTACGTGCTCTCATCGACCGGTCGCCGTGCGCCACGCCCTCAGCGGACCCAGATCTGGTCGAGCAGGATGGAGTAGTACGGGTGGTACTGCCAGTTCCCGGCGCGCTTCGAGACGAGGTACGCCGTTCGCGGCGTGAAGAGGGGCACCCACGGCGCCAGGTCGACGAGTCGGCGGTCGACCCTGGCCCAGATCCGGGCGGCCTCGTCCGGGTCCGTCGAGAGCAGCTTCAGCGACTGCCGGACCTGCCGGTCGATCGCAGGGTCGCAGAAACGCCCCCAGTTTTGCGCGAAGTCGCATCGCAGCGTGTCGAGGAGATGGAAGCCGTGCGTTCCACCGAACCAGCCGGCGAAGCCGCTTTGAGCTTGCGTGTCCTGAAGGGCGTTGAAGTACGTCGCCAGATCCTTGAGCTCCCTCAGTTGCGCGCGGTAGCCCAGTTCGCGCAGGAGCGAGACCACATATCGGCCCTCCTTTGCGAAGTAGGGACGGAAGGTCCAGACCGTGACACGTGTTCCCCTCGTGCGTGAGGCCGAGATCAGCTGACGTGCCTTGCCGAGGTCGGGCGCGGTCCACTCGCCGGATGGTCGAGGGTCGAGCGTGTACGGGCAGTAGCGGACGAAGCCGGGAACCGTCGGTGTGATCACTTGGCAGGTCACCTGCGCGACCCCCGGGCCGCCGTGGAGCTCCACGACGCGGCGCCTGTCGATCGCGAAGTTGAGGGCGCGCCGGACGCGAATGTCGTCGAATGGCGGCCGCCTCGTGTCCATGAACACGAAGGTGGTCGCGCGATCCGGCACCTCGTGCAGCTGGGGCGCATAGCGCGGCTTGAGCTCGGAGAGGCGGTCGGGTGGAACGACGAGAGAGACGTCCGCTCTTCCCTTGGCGATCGCCGAGAGGTCACGCTGGTCGTCGAGCCCGAGCCGGAAGACGATCTCGTCGGCGTAGCCGTCGGGCCGCGCCGCCTCGGACCAGACGCGGAAGTGCGGGTTCCGAACGAGCTTGAGCTGGCGACCGGGGACGTAGCTCTCGATCATGTACGGGCCGGTCCCCGGTATCGCGTTGGTGCCGACGTCCTTCGATGGGGTCTCGGGCGGGACTGGGTACAGACCCGAGACGTCGAAGAGGAAGAACGGCGAGGGCCGGCTCAGGCGGAACGTGATGCTGTCGCCGCGCGTGTCCACACCTTTCGAGAGGTCGCAGGGTCGGCCCCTCGAGCACGAGTCGGCGCCGGCGACGGCTTTCAGACCTGTCTGCTGCTCGGTCAGCGAGCCTCCCAGCTCAAACGTGCGCTCGAGGGCGCGGCGGAAGTCCTCCGGCCGGACGATTCGGCCACTCGTGTAGCGGACTGCCGGCCGCAGGCGGAACGTGTACGTCCTGCCGCCGTCACGTGCGGCCGGAATCGAGACGGCGAGATTGGGGACAGGCTGTGTCCCCTCGCTGCCTCCGACGCGGCGGAACCCCGTCAGACCGTCGTAGACCATGCTGAACGCCAGGCTGGAGAAGGGGTCGTTCGCAAGAGCCGGGTCAATCGAGGTGAGATCCTCGGACACCACGATGAGCCTTCCACCGCGATGCCCGCGGCCCGAGGCCTGCACGGCGACCCAGACGCCCTGGTCGGTGACGACCACCCCCTTGGGCCGATTGCCGATCGCGGCGCTGCCGATCACGGTGCCGTCGACGGGGTCGATGCGAACGAGCCGCTCGGCGAACTCCGCGCTAACCCAGACGCGGCCGTTCCGGACGCTGACGGCGCTTGGCCCGCCCGGCACCGAGAACGCGGTGACGCTCGCGTCTGCGGGATCGATCCGGGAGACCGTCCCGTCGATCGCGTTCGCCACCCAGACCGCTCGCCCGCCGAATGCGATGCCGGCCGGGCCGTTTCCGACGCTGATCGTCTCGGCAACGCTGTTCGTCGCGGGGTCGATGCGCGCCACGCGGTTCGATGACTCGTCAGTGATCCAGACGGATCCGCCGCCCACGGTGATGCCGCGCCCCACCGCGTCCGTAGAGATTGTCTGGTTGACGCTCCCGTCCTCGGGATCGATTCGCGAAACGGTTCGATCGGCCGAGTTCGTAACCCACACCGAGCCCTCGCCGACGGCGATGGCGAGCGGTCCATTGCCGACCTCGATCGTCTGGGCGATCTCGTCGTCCGCTTCGGGATCGATACGGGAGACCGTCCCGTCTGAGTAGTTAGCGACCCAGACGCTCCCGGCTCCGACAGCGATACCGCTCGGGCTGTTTCCGACCTGGATCGTCTGCCGAAGGCTTCGAGTGGTGGGGTCGACCCGTGAGACGGTGCCGTCGTGCGCGTTCGTCACCCACACAGCGTCCTCGCTCCGCGCCACGCCCGTGGGCGCCCGGTCGACGGAGATCTGGTCGCCGATCTTGCCGCTGCCCGGATCGATTAATCCGAGCGTGTTGGCGCCGACCTGGGTTGCGGTGGCTTCGGAGCCGCCCTTGACGAGCAGTACTCCTGTCACGACTGCGGCCGTCACCACCGCCGCGAAGAGGACGACCAGCCGGTACCTGCGCCACCACGGCGACCCCAGCGCTGCCTGAGCCGCCTCGGCGAGCTCCTGCTGGGCGAGCGTCTTGAGGGGCGGAAAGTCACTCGGGAGGTCGTCGGCGACGAGTTGGAAGACGCGCTCCGGGCGCGGGAGATCCTTCAGGCCTTGCTCGCCGAGATCGCGTAGTTGCTGCCCGGACGGAAGGTCGTCCTCGACCACATCGCGCGTCGAGGCGGAGAGCAGGATCTGCCCGCCGTGGCCGGCGGCCGAGATGCGAGCGGCGCGGTGGACCGCGAGGCCGGCATAGCGCCCATCGGAGAGCGACGCCTCGCCCGTGTGCATGCCGATTCGGACGCGCACCTGCTGTTCGTCCGGCCAGGCGTGGGTTCCGAGCGTGCGCTGCGCCTCCACCGCTGCTGCCACTGCGTCGCGGGCGCGGGGAAAGACGATGAAGAACGAGTCACCCTGAGTGTCGATCTCGCGGCCACCGTGGCGAGTGAAGGTGGAGCGGAGCAGGCGCTGGTGCTCGGCGAGCACTTCGCCGTAACGCTCGCGAAACTCTCGCTCGAGCCGCGTCGAGCCCTCGATGTCCGTGAACAGGAACGTCACCGTCCCCGTCGGCAGTTCGCTGGGCTGGTCCTCGCCTGGTTGCGTCGCGTCTCCTTCTCAGTGATCCTAGGGCGCGGTCGGGCAGGCAGGAAGGCTCAACGCTCGCGGAAGGAGATCGGCTGGGCGCCCTCCCAGAGGGTCAGCCGGCCGAGCTCCTTCAGTTGCTCCTGCCCCTCGACGAGCGTGGCGAAGTGGTTCGCCCACAGCTCGCCGGCCTTGCTCTTGAAGTGGCAGTAGCCGTACGGGAAGAGCAGCTCCGTCTCGCTCTCGCCGCCGGGGTAGAGCGCGAGCTCGCCCGGGTGCGGGTACGAGGTCGCGTTCTCCGGCCCGATGCCGAGGTCGCGGTCGCCCCACGGGATCCAGTTCGACTCGCCGCTCCAACGGCAGTGGATGATCCGGTCCTCGAAGGGGAGGATCGCCTTGAACGCGGCCACGGTCGCGGGGGCCAGCTCCTCCTCCCAGCGGGCGACGAAGCGCATCCCGGCGGCCTCGATCTGGAGCACGGCGCGAGCCTATCCGCCTGGAGCGCCTGCCGCGATCCAGGCCGCAAGCACGCCGCGCTCCTCCTCCGTCATGCCGGTCACGTTCCCGAGCGGCATCGCGCGCGAGAGGACGGCCTGCTCCTCGATCGCGCCCGCGGCGGCGACGATCTGCTCCGGCGTCTCGAGCACGACGCCCGCGGGCGGCGCGGAGTACGAGGAGTTGCTCGGGCTGGTGGCGTGGCATTCGAGGCAGCGCGCCGTGATGATCGAGCGCACCTCCGCGAACTCGACAGGCCCTTCCGACCGCGCTGCCGGCTCGTCCGGCTCGACCGCCACCGCGATCGCCACCACTGCCGCGGCTGCCGTCGCGGGGATCCACCAGACCGTCCGCCCCGCGTGGCGCAGGTTGAAGAAGTGGCGCACCCAGGCTCCCGCCGCCATCAGCCCGAGCAGCGCCGCCCAGGCGTGGTCGTGGCCGGTCACGGTCGGGAAGTGCACCGAGATCATCGCCACCAGCACCGGCAGCGTCAGGTAGTTGTTGTGCACCGAGCGGCGCTTGCCCTCGAGGCCCGGCCCCGGCTCCGGCTCACGGCCCGCCTGCTTCGCGCGGACGAGGTCCCAGTGGGCCGGGATGATCACGAAGAAGACGTTCGCGACCATGATCGTCCCGAGCATTGCGCCGAGCTGGATCGCCGTCCCACGCCCCGAGAAGAGCTCGCTGAGCCCGTAGGCGGTCGCCGCCACCCAGACGGCGACACCACGCCGCCAGCAGCAGCTCTCGCTCCCGCAGCGCCCGGCAGAGCGCCGTGTACACGAGCCAGCCGGCGACGAGCAGCCCGGCGCTCAGTGCGATCGCCTGCCAGCGCTCGAGGTCGGCCACGGCCGGGTCGATCAGGTAGAGCTCGGCGTCGACGTAGTAGATCGCGACGAAGAGCGCGAAGCCGGAGAGCCACGTCGTGTAGGCCTCCCACTTGAACCAGTGCAGCGGCTCGGGCAGCTCGTCGGGGGCGACCCGGTACTTCTCGATCCGGTAGAAGCCCCCGCCGTGGATCTCCCAGGTCTCGCCGCCGACGTCGCCCTCCTCACCGCGGCGCTTCGGCGGGCGCAGGTGGTTGTCGAGCGCGACGAAGTAGAACGAGGTGCCGATCCAGACGATCGCCGCGATCACGTGCAGCCAGCGCAGCAAGAAGGCGAGCCAGTCGTTGAGGTAGGAGGCGTCCATCAGTGCTTCTGCCAGCGGTCGCGGGCGATGGCGACGAGCGCGCGCAGACCCGTCTCGAGCTCCTGCTCGCGCGTCCGTTCGAGACGCTCGCGCAGCTCGGGCAGGAGCTCGGCGCGCGTGCGGCCGGCGACGAAGACGACGAAGCGGAAGCCGAACCGGCGCTCGTAGGCCTGGTTGAGCTGCTCGAGCTCGGCCAGCACCTCGGGCTCGGCACCGCGCTGCTCCTCCGAGGGCTCGCCGATGCGCGGGTGCGTCGCAAGCGCCTCGAACTGCTCCTCGAGCGGCGCCGCGAGCACGATCTCCTCGCCGCGACCAAGGGGGTCATCCTCGGCAGCAAGCCGCTCGGTGAGCGCGGTCCGGCCGCTGAAGAGCGGCCCCAGCTCCTCCGCGCTCAGCTGCCGCGGTAAGTCGAGCACGCGAAGGGGGCGACGAGCAGGGGCACGTGGTAGTGGCCGTCGTCCAGCTCCAGCTCGAGCTCGACGCGGCGGAAGAATGGCGACGGCGGCCGAAACGCGAGCGTGTAGACGCCGGGTTCGAGGCCGGCAGCGAGCTCGCCGATGCGCCCGTCGGCGTCCGTCGTCGCCTCGGCGAGGACGTCATCACCCCGCCGGAGCTGCACCTCGATGCCCGGCGCAGGCCGGCCGGCGCCGGTGTCGAGCACGTGCGTCGAGACGGAGGCGCTCAAGGGACTGCCCAAAGGGGGACTCTCCCGCCAAGCCGCTACAGCTCCCAAACATGGACAGTCCATGGAAAGAGAGCTGCCGCGCCGGACCGATCGGGACAGCGCCGTCCAGGGACAGTCTCTGTGCCGCGTAGGGGCTCACGTGAGGAATCTTCGCGCCTGGCGGCGATGTTCCCGCACGATCTCCTCCTCGTCGGCCCGGACGAGCCGCCCGTCGCGGACGACCTCCTCCCCGCCGACGTAGAGCCGGTCGACGCGCTGTGGCCCGCCGAAGACCAGCGCGGCGACAGGGTCGTCGGCCCCGGAGAGCTCGAGCCTGTCGGTCGGCCAGACGGCCAGGTCGGCGCACCGCCCGGGCGCGATCACGCCGATGTCGTCGCGCCGCAGCACCGACGCGCCGCCGCGCGTACCCAGCGCGAGCGCCTCGCGGGCCGTCATGGCAGTGCCGCCCCCGCGTCCACGGGCGACGAGCAGCGCCTGCTTCACCTCGAGCGACAGGTCGCTGCGCTCGTTCGAGGCCGAGCCGTCGGCGCCGAGGCCCACTCGCACGCGCGCGTCGAGCAGCTCCCGCACCGGGGCCACGCCCGCGCCGAGGCGCAGGTTCGAGGTCGGGCAGTGCGCCACGCCGGTCCCGGTGGCCGCGAACCGCTCGATGTCGCCCGCCGAGAGGTGCACGCAGTGCGCGCACCAGACGTCGCCCGCGAGCCACCCCAGTCGCTCGAGGTACTCGACCGGGCGGCAGCCATACAGCTCGAGGCAGTAGGCCTCCTCCTCGACCGTCTCGGCGAGGTGCGTGTGCAGCAGCAGGCCGAGCCGGCGAGCCAGTGCCGCCGACTCCTCCATCAGGCGGCCGGTGACCGAGAAGGGCGAGCACGGCGCCACCGCGATCTGCACCTTTGCCCCGTGGCCCGGCTCGTGCATGGCGGCGACGAGCCGCTCGGTGTCGGCGAGCACATCGTCCGGGTCCTCGACGAGCGAGTCCGGGGGGAGCCCGCCGTCCGACTCGCCGAGGTCCATGGAGCCGCGTGAGGCGACGATCCGCACGCCGAGCTCACCGGCCGCCTGCACCTCGGCCTCCACCAGCCCGTCCTCGCCACGCGGGAAGACGTAGTGGTGGTCGAAGACGGTCGTGCAGCCCGAGAGCGCCAGCTCGGCGAGCCCTGTACGGGCGGCGGCGTACTCGGCCTCGGCGTCGATTCGCGCCCAGAGCGGGTAGAGCGTCTTCAGCCAGGTGAAGAGGTCGGCCTCCTGCGCACGGGTGCGCGTGAGGGTCTGGTACAGGTGGTGGTGCGTGTTGACGAGGCCGGGCGTGACCAGCGCGCCGCCGAGGTCGATCCGCGCGCGCGCCTCGGGCGGCGTACCGGCACCCACCGACTCGACCCGCCCGTCCGCGACCAGCACCCAGCCGTCGGGGTGCTCCGTGCCCGCGTCGTCCATCGTCGCGACGTGGCCGTTCGCGAGTAGGAGCGACATCAGTCGGCGCGCAGCGGGACGAGCTCGAAGCGGTCGACGTCCACCAGGCCGCGATCCGTGATCTTCAGCTCGGGGATCACCGAGAGCGCCAGGAATGCCAGCGACTGGAAGGGGGAGTGCAGCTCGCAGCCCAGCGCCCGCGCGGCCTCGACACACCTCCGGCTCGCCTCGACCACTTCGTCGAGCGGCGCCGTCGAGAGCAAGCCGGCCACCGGCAGCGGCAGCTCGGCGCGCACGCCGCGGTCCTCCACCACGACCACGCCGCCGCCGAGCTCCGAGAGCCTTCCGACCGCCCGGGCCATGTCGTGGTCGTCGATGCCGACCACGACCACGTTGTGCGCGTCGTGCGCGACCGTCGAGGCCAGCGCGCCCGAGCGCAGGCCGAACCCGCGCACGAAGCCGAGTCCGATCCGCCCCGTGCCGAGGTGACGCTCGATCACCGCGATCTTGGCGAGATCGCGCTCGGGATCCGCGACGGCGAGACCGTCCGCAACCGTCGGCTCCTCGACCAGCGCCTCGGTCACGATCTGGTCGGGGACGAGGCCGATCACGCGCATGTGGCCGCCCTCGCCCTCCCAGGGGATGCGGAACGCGTTGGAGCCGACGGTGCGGATGCGCACGGTATGCCGCACCCAGTCGGGCACGTCCGGGCGGGGCAGCTCGGCGACGTGCGCGCCCGCCTTCAGCACCAGCTCGGGGACGAACGTCTCGAGGTCCGGCAGCACGAGCACGTCGGCCTGGTAGCCCGGGGCGAGCGCGCCCAGGTGTCTCAGCCCGTGCCACTGCGCCGGGTTGGTCGATGCCATCACAAGCGCGTCCTCGGCCGTGACCCCGGCGGCGACCGCCTCGCGCACCATCGAGTTGACGTGGCCCTCGGCGACGATGTGCTCCGGCTCGCGGTCGTCGGTGCAAAACGCCAGGCGGTGGGGCCCGAACTCCTCCACGAGCGGCAGCAGCGCGTGCAGGTTGCGCGCACCCGACGCCTCCCGGATCAGCACCCACATGCCGGCCCGGAGCCGGGCACGGCCCTCCTCGAGGGTGCGCGCCTCGTGGTCGGAGCGGATGCCGGCGGCGGCGTAGGCATTCAGCTCCTTGCCGAGGACGCCCGGCGCGTGGCCGTCCACGTGCGTCGCTCCCGTCAGCGCCAGCTTCGCGAGCTCGTCGTCGGTGCCGGCGATGACGCCGGGGAAGTTCATCATCTCGGCCAGCCCGATCACGAGTCGCCGGTGCAGCAACCCCTGGAGGTCGCCGGGGGAGAGCGGGCGCCGGGGCGACTCGAACGCCGAGGCGGGCACGCAGGACGAGGCCATGAAGAAGACGTCGAGCGGCAGGTCGTCGCAGAGGTCGGCCAGCCAGTGGATGCCGTCGGTGCCGAGGACGTTGGCGATCTCGTGCGGGTCGGCGACGACCGCCGTCGTGCCGAGCGGCAGCACCAGGCGGGCGAACTCGTCCACGAGCAGCTTCGACGACTCGAGGTGCATGTGTGCGTCGATGAAGCCCGGCACGATGTAGCGACCCGAGACTTCCTGCACGTTGGTCGCGTCGTAGTCGCCGACACCCGCGACGAAGCCGTCGGCGATTGCGAGGTCGCCCTCGAGCCACTCGCGCGTGAAGGCGGAGAAGACCCTGCCACCGCGGAGCACCAGGTCGGCGGGCTCGTCGCCGCGAGCAACTGCCAGCCGTCGGCGGAGATCGCCCACAGCGCTGACCTTAACGGCGCTTCGCGGCGCTCGCTTCACGGGGGAACCCGGCCCGCCGCTCGCGGAGGCTCGCTCTCACGGGGGAAACCCGGTTTCCCCCGTGGGCCCCCTCGTTCAAGTGACGCGCCGGAGCCGCGGGGTGCCTGCGGGCGGCAGAGCCGCCCTCCGGCGGTGGTACGGCGGTGCGTTGCCCGGGTCTTCGCCGGGGCCGCGCTGTGCCTGCGGGCGGCGAAGCCGCCCTCCGGCGGTCGGGCGAAACGCGCGCGGCTGGAGCCGCGAGGTGCCTACGACGGCGGAGCTACCCTCCGCCGGTTCGGACGAGAGGCGCGTCGCCCGAGCGCCGCGGTCTTCTCCGAGCACTCTGAGTCATCGCTCGCCTCTCGACGCTCGTAACAGACTGTTGCAAGTGACGGATACCGCGGCTGCTCGTCGCGAGCACGACGCAGTCGGGGTGCGAACCGGGATCAGCACGGACACTCGCGGCGCCTCCCGACCGACCTTGTAACAGACTGTTGCTAGCGCGACCCGTGTCAGGGGTGGCGGGCCCGGCTGGCGTACATTCCTGCCGTGGAGGTGCTCCAGCCACGCAGCCTCGACGAGGCGCTTCGCATGAAGACGGCGCAGCCGGCGGCCCGGCCGATCGAGGGGGGCACCGACGTCATGGTCGAGCTCAACTTCGACCGCGACCGGCCGGAAGCGCTTCTCGACCTCAACCGGGTGCCGGAGCTGCGCGGCTGGGAGCCCGACGACGGCATGGTGCGGCTCGGCGCTGCGCTCACCTACACCGAGGCGATGGCAAGCCCCCTCTCTGAGTGGCTGCCCGCACTCGCCGAGGCGGCACGAACGGTCGGCTCGCCTCCGATCCGCAACCGCGGCACGATCGGCGGCAACCTCGGCACGGCGTCCCCCGCGGGTGACGCGCTGCCGCCGCTCCTCGTCGCCGGTTCCGAGGTGGTCACCGGCAGCGCAACCGGCACGCGCACGATTGCCCTCGAAGACTTTCTCGTGGGCCCGAAGCGCAACGCGCTCGAGCCGGACGAGTTGATCCTGGCCGTGCGCGTCCATCCGGCGCGCGGCGCGCAGACCTTCATGAAGGTGGGCCCGCGGAACGCGATGGTGATCGCCGTCTGCTCGCTGGCGCTCGCCGTCGACGAGGAAGCAAACACCGTGCGGGCCGCGTTCGGCTCGGCGGGCCCGGTGCCGGCGCTCGTGACCGTGCCCTTCGACGAGCGCGCCACCCTCCCGGAGCTCGTCGCGGAGGCCGCCAGTCCCATCGACGACGTCCGCGGGACGGCTGCGTACCGCCGCCACGCGCTCCGCGTGCTCACGGCCCGGGCTCTGGAGCGCTGCGCTCCATGAAGCTGACGCTGACGGTCAACGGCAAGGAGCGCACGACTGAGGTGTGGGAGGCCGAGAGCCTGCTCTACGCGCTGCGCGAGCGATTGGGTCTGCCCGGCTCCAAGAACGCGTGCGAGCAGGGCGAGTGCGGCTCATGCTCGGTGCTGCTCGACGGCACGCTCGTCTGCGCCTGCCTCGTGCTCGCGGCCCAGGCGGAGGGGCGCGAGGTGACGACCGTCGAGGGTCTCGCCCGAAGCGGCCGGCTGCATCCCGTCCAGGAGGCGTTCGTCGAGACCGGTGCGGTTCAGTGCGGCTTCTGCACGCCAGGGCTGATCGTGGCCACTGCCGACCTGCTCCGGCGCAGCCCGCGCCCGGACGAGGACGAGATCCGCGAGGCGCTCTCGGGCAACCTCTGCCGCTGTACCGGGTACGCCAAGATCTTCGAGGCCGTTCGGCTGGCGGCCCAGCGGTGACGCGCGCGGCGACCGACGCCGCCACCAGGGAACGGCCGGCCCGCGGCCGTTTCGGCGAGAGACTGCGCCGCGACGACGCCGTCCCCAAGGTGACGGGCGAGTTCGCGTACGCGAGCGACCTCTGGGCGGCCGGGATGCTGTGGGGCCACACGCTGCGCAGTCCGCACGCGCATGCCCGCATCCGTGAGCTCGACATCTCGCGCGCGGTCGCCATGCCGGGTGTCCACGCCGTTCTGACCCACGCCGACGTGCCGGGGGAGAAGCGGTACGGGCTCGAGTTCCGCGATCAGCCCGTCCTGGCGATCGACACGGTCCGCTACCACGGCGAGCCGGTCGCGCTCGTCGCCGCCGAGCACCCGGAGCAGGCACGCCGGGCCGCCGAGGCGATCCGGGTCGACTACGAGCCGCTCGAGCCGGTGGTCGATCCCGAGCGCGCAACCCAGCAGCCGCCGATCCACCAGGACCGGCCGACCATGGGCCACGGCTACGCCGACGACGAGCGTCCCAACGTCGTCCGCCATCTCGTCATCCGCCGCGGTGACCCGGACGCGCCGGGCGACGTGACCGTGACCGGCGAGTACGAGCTCGGCATCCAGGACCAGGCGTTCCTGGGACCCGAGTCGGGGCTCGCCGTGCCGGACGGCGAGGGAGGCGTGGACATCTACGTGGCGACGCAGTGGCTGCACGTCGACCGCGATCAGGTCGCGCCCTGCCTCGGTCTCCCGGCCGAGCAGGTGCGCATCCATCTCGCCGGCGTCGGAGGCGCCTTCGGCGGCCGGGAGGATCTGTCGATGCAGGTGCACGGCGCGCTGCTCGCCCTCCACACATCGCGCCCGGTCAAGATCGTCTACAGCCGCGAGGAGTCGTTCTGGGGCCACGTCCACCGTCACCCCGCGCGAATCTGGGCCGAGCATCGCGCCGACCGCACCGGGGGGCTCGTGAGCGTGCGCATGCGGATCCTGCTCGACGGCGGTGCGTACGCCTCCAGCTCGGCGGCTGTGGCCTCCAACGCTGCGTCCTTCGCCTGCGGGCCCTACGACGTGCCGAACGTGCTGATCGAGTCGACCTGCGTCTACTCCAACAACCCGCCCTGCGGGGCGATGCGCGGCTTCGGCGCTGTCCAGTCGTGCTTCGCGGCGGAGGCCCAGATGGACAAGCTCGCTGCCGCGCTCGGGGTCGACGGGGTGGAGCTGCGCCTGCTGAACGCCCTGGGCCCGGGCGGGACGATGCCGACCGGCCAGGTGATCGGCGGGTCGCTCCCGGTCGCCGAGGTGATCAGACGCGCAGCAGAGCTTCCCGTGCCGGAGCCCGAGCCGCTGCCGCGCGATGCGATCCGGCTCCCCGGCGGCGCCGGCAACACGACGCGCGGTGAGGGTGTGCGGCGTGGGGTGGGCTTCGCGGTCGGCTTCAAGAACGTCGCCTACTCCGAGGGCTTCGACGACTCGACCGCGGCGCGCGTACGGCTGTTCACGGATGCCGGCGGCGAGCTGGCCGGGGAGGTGCACTGCGCGGCCGCCGAGGTGGGGCAGGGCGTGAGCGGCGTGATCCTGCAGGTCGCGCGCGAGGAGCTCCCGACCGACGCGGTCACGCTCGCACCGCACACGACCGCCAGCGTCGGCTCCGCCGGCTCCGCCTCCGCCTCGCGGCTCACCTGGATGGTCGCGGGCGCCGTGCAGCTCGCCTGCCGCGCGGCGGGCGAGGAGCTCGATCGGCGGGGCGGCTCGCTCGCGCCCGGGGAGGAGATCGACGTCGAACGCGTCTACCACCACCCGCAGACCTCGCCGCTCGACCCGGAGACGGGTCAGGTGACCGGCGAGCGGGCGCACGTCGCCTATGCGTGTGCCGCAATGCGCGTCGTCGCCGAGGTGGATGTCGAGCTCGGGCTCACGCGCGTCGTCTGGATCGGCGTCGCGCAGGACGTCGGGCGCGCCCTCAACCCGACGGCGGTCGAAGGCCAGATCGAGGGCGGCACGGCCCAGGCGCTCGGGCTGGCCCTGATGGAGGAGATCCAGACCCGCGACGGGCTGATCACGAACGCCAGCTTCACCGACTACCTGATCCCGACGACGCTCGACATGCCGCCGGTCGAGACCGTGCTGATCGAGGATCCCGAGCCGGAGGCGCCCTACGGGGTCAAGGGAGTCGGCGAGTTCTCGACGGTGGTCGGGACGGCGGCCGTGGCCGCTGCGCTCAGGGACGCAACCGGGCGCGACCTCGCGCGCGTGCCGGTGCGCCCGGACGAGATCGTCGGGCTCTAGCCGACCGGGCTACCGGGCTCGACCTCGCGGCCGGGGCGAAGCAGCACGAGGCCGTGGGCGTGTGAGCGGGCGCCGAGCACGAGCAGGTCGTCGCCGCGCACGGCGCAGATCACCTGACTGCCGGTCAGCTTCCGTCCGTCGTGCTCGCCCTCGACGGCGGCCTCACGCTCACCGCGGCCACCGAGGTCGAGCCGGAGCACCGTGGATGGAGCGCGCGCCCCCGCGTGCGGCTCCGTGCCGGTGATCGTGCCGACCAGGAGCTCCACCTCCTGCAGCGCCTGAACGAGGCCGGTCACGTGCTCGCGAGGGTCAGCGCGGAGCCGGCGGCGAGGAGCGCCAGACCCAGCAGCCGCGCTGCGCCGATCGAGATCTGCTCCTGGCCGAACAGCCCGAACTGGTCGATGACGGCCGCCATCACCAGGTTGCCGGCGATGACCAGGCCGACCGTCGCAGCAACGCCGATGCGCGGGGCGGCGACTGTGATCGCGAGCACGATCATCAGGCTGAGCAGGCCGCCGCTCCAGAGCCAGAGCGGCTGCTCGAGCGCCCGCCCGAGCCCTGCGCCCCGCTCGAAGATCACGAGCAGGATCACGCCGGCGATCACGGCGACGATGGTCGAGAACGCGAGCGCGGGCACGATGCCCGCGCGCTGGCCGAGCTCGCCCATCACGGCGGCCTGGATCGAGCCGGCGAGCCCTGCCGTGAGGGTGATCGAAACCGCCAGTCCTGCTCCGCTCGACACCGAAGGCGGAAGCTATACGCTCCGCGCGGCCCGTCGACAAAGGAGCGCAGCATGGTTCGAGTCTTCGTCCTCTACGAGGGCGTTCCAAGCGAGGAGCAGGCGCAACGGCACGCCGAGATCTGCAGGCGCGTCGAGGGTGCGACGTTCCGCTCCGGCGAGGTCTTCGGCGCTCCCTTCGGCGAGCCCAAGTACAAGTGGTTCGGCGAGATGGAGTTCGCCGACATGGACGCCTTCAAGCAGGCAGCGAAGACATCCGAATTCATGGCGACCGGCGAGGACGCGATGTCGATGGGCATCCCGTTCCACGTGCACTTCGCCCGGATCGACGGGTGACCGAGCCGGCGCAGCCGCGGCCACTGCCCCCCGAGGAGCTCGGCTTCGAGCGCATCCGCTACGACAAGACGCCCCCGCGGGCCACGGTCACGCTGAACCGGCCGGAGATCCTCAACGCCTTCGATTTCCAGATGCTGCGGGAGCTGGCGCGCGCGTTCGAGGACGCCTCCTGGGACGACGACATCCGCGTCGTCGTCGTCACCGGCGAGGGACGCGCGTTCTGCGTCGGGGCCGACCTGAAGTCCTGGGGGCGGGAGCTCGTCGGCAACTCGCGCGAGTACTGGAAGTGGTTCGGCGCCTTCAAGGACATGCACGATCGCCTGCGCGAGATTGGCAAGCCGACGCTCGCGCGGGTGCAGGGCATCGCCGTCGGCGGCGGGAACGAGCTGCAGATGGCCTGCGACCTCGCGGTCATGGTCGACGACGCCTTCATCCGGCACGTCGGGCTCGAGCACGGATCGGTGCCGGCGGGCGGCGCCACCCAGTGGCTGCCGATCATGGTCGGCGACCGCCGCGCGCGCGAGATCATCTTCATGTGCGAGGAGATCCCTGCGGCGCAGGCGGCCGAGTGGGGGCTCGTCAACTGGGCCGTTCCGCGCGCCGAGCTCGACGCGAAGGTCGACGAGGTAGTCGAGAAGCTGGCCGCCAAGCTGCCGGAGACCACCCGCTACGCCAAGCAGCAGCTCAACTGGTGGCGCGACATCTCCTGGCACGAGACGGTCGGGCATGCGCGCGACTGGCTCGCGCTTTCGATGCTGAGCGAGGAGGCGCAGGGCGCCATCCGCGGGTTTCTCGAGCGTGGCGATCGCTGACCGCGAGGGCGGCGTAGGGTTCCCGACATGAGTGCCGAGCCCCTCGTGCTGGTCGAGCGCGACGGCGCCGTCGCGACCGCACTGCTGCACCGGCCGAAGCAGCTCAACGCGCTGTCAGACGAGCTGATGGACGAGCTCGTGACGGCGCTGCTCGAGCTCGACGCCGACGACGCGGTGCGCTGCATCGTGCTCGGCGGGTCCGAGCGTGCCTTCGCCGCGGGGGCCGACATCGGCGAGCTGGCCCAGGCCTCGGCGATTGACCTGCTGTACGCGAGGCGCATCGAGCGCTGGGATGCCATCCGAAACCTCTGGACGCCGCTTGTGGCCGCCGTCTCCGGCTACTGCCTCGGAGGCGGCTGCGAGCTGGCGCTCTCCTGCGACATCGTCGTCGCCTCTGAGACCGCGCGCTTCGGCCAGCCGGAGACAGGCCTCGGGATCATCCCCGGCGCCGGGGGCACGCAGCGGTGGGCTCGCGCGGTTGGCAAGGCGACGGCCATGGACGTCGTCCTGAGCGGCCGCTTCCTGTCGGCCCGCGAGGCGCTGGCCGCCGGTCTCGTCTCGCGCGTGGTCGCACGGGAGGCCTGGCTCGACGAAGCCCAGCGGGTCGCACGCGACGTGGCGGCGAAGGGGCCCGTGGCCACGCGGCTCGCCAAGGAAGGCGTCGACCGGGCGTTCGAGACGACGCTCACGCATGGCCTGGAGCACGAGCGGCGCCTGCTCTACCTCGCCTTCGCGTCCGAGGATGCCCGTGAAGGCCTGAGCGCGTTCGTCGAGAAGCGACAGCCGCAGTTCAGAGGGAGGTAGGAGGTGCCGAACGTCGACGAGATGTGGGCAGGAGCCCGCGACGCCCTGACCGTGCGCCGGGTCTTCGGCGAGCCGTACGAGCAGGACGGGACGACCGTGATCCCCGTGGCCGCGGTCCGTGGCGGCGCCGGCGGCGGCGGTGACGCGAACCACAACGGCGGCGGCGGCTTCGCGCTTCAGGGCCGTCCCGTCGGCGCGTATGTCATTCGCGAGGGGAACGTCAGCTGGCGGCCGGCGGTCGACCCGAACCGGATCATGCGCGGCTGGCAGGTCCTGGGCGGGTTGATCGTGCTGGCGGTCTGGTCGCTCGGCCGGCGCCTGACCCGCCGCTGACGGCGTTATCGCGTGACCGTGAGCGGTACCAGCTCGAGGCCGATGACATCGCCCGCGCGGATGAGCGTCGCCTCGATCGTCGCGTCGGCGAGCTCGCCGGTCATCAGCGCCTGGAGGTCGCCGGCGTCCTCGACGTCGGTCCCGTCGAAGGCGACGATCAGATCCGCGGCGCGGAACCCGGCCTGCTCCGCCGGGCTGCCGGGGACGACGTCCACCACCTCGAAGCCGTAGTCCTGCTCGAGCTCGCGGGCGAGCTGCGGCGGCAACGGTCGGGGGCCGCCGGCGATGCCGATGTACGCGCGGCGCACTCGGCCGTAGCGCCGCAGCGCGTCGATGATCGCGCGCGTGGTCTCGTTCACCGGCACCGCGTGCCCGTGCTCGACCCCGGTGACGGCCGTGCCGATCGCGACGAGGCGGCCTCGGCCGTCGACGAGAGCAGCTCCCGGGCTTGGGGTCATGAGCAGGGGGTCGGCCTGGATCACGCTCTCGACGATCTGCGCGTCCGACCCCGGGGGCGCCGGCAGGGAGCGTGTGAGCGCCGAGACGACGCCGGTGGCAGCAGCAGGGGCGAAGCCGTGGGGATTGCCGACGGCGATCACGAGCTGACCGACGCGTAGCTGGTCGGCGTCGCCGAGCTCGGCCGGCACCAGGCTCCCGGGCCCGACGCGGAGAACGGCGAGATCGGACAGCGCATCGGCGCCGACCACGGTGGCCTCGAGCTCGCGCCCGTCGACGAGCGTGACCTCGATCCCCCCGCTCCACCGCGGAGGAGGTGCGCCGAGGTGGCCAGGAAGCCGTCCGACGTGATCGCCACGGCCGCTCCGACGCGCGCGCGCTGCTTGCCGTCCGGCCCCACCCGCACGCGGGCGACCGAGGGTGCGAGCCGCACGACGATGCCGCTGACGGCGCTGGAGAAGACGTCGAGGGTCTCCTCCTCGCGGTTGGGCAAGCGCTGGGCGGGCGGGAGGCCCCAGCCGACGATCGCGTCCACGGCGGAGAGTCCCACGTGGCCACCGTAGATGCCTCGACCGGCGCGCGAAAGAGTCCCTTTCGGGCGGTGGCTCCAAGGGACATGTCCTCCCCGGACAGGTCGCGCAGCATCCCCCGGGGGCCACCGCTCCTCCTCCCCGGCGACGAGCCTAGCGAGCGCTCGCGCGCACGTGTGCGTCGGGAGTGCGCCAAGATTGCGACGGTAGGCGGCGGGCAGCCGCCGGAGCGAGCGGACGGGAGGTGCGAGGGATGCCCGAGGTCGAGACGAGCCGCGACGGTGGCGTGCTGACGATCACGCTCAATCGCCCGGACGTCCTCAATGCGATCGACCGTGCGATGCACGAGGGCCTGGCAGCTGCGCTGAAGGAGGCGCGCTCGGAGGACGTGCGGTCCGTCGTCGTCACCGGCGCCGGGCGCGGATTCTGTGTCGGGCAGGACCTGGCCGAGCTTCGGGGTGCGAGCGGCGACATCGGGGATCGCCTGCGCAGCCGCTACCACCCGATCGTCCTCGGCCTGCGCGCGCTCGAGAAGCCGGTGATCGCCGCCGTGAACGGGGCGGCCGCGGGCGCCGGGCTCTCCCTCGCCTGTGCCTGCGACATCCGCCTGGCGGCCGACACCGCCCGCTTCGTGCCTGCCTTCATCTCGATCGGGCTCGTCCCGGACTCGGGGGGCTCCTACTTCGTCGGCCGGCTGTTGGGCCCGGCGCGCGCCTTTGAGTGGATGGCGTCCGGGCGCACCCTTACCGCCGCCGAGGCGCACGCGTGGGGGCTCGTCTCCGAGGTGGTGGAGGCGGCGGCACTCACCGCGCGGGCACAGGAGGTCGCGGCGACGTTCGCGAGTCTTCCGACCCGGGGCGTCGGCATGACCAAGCGCCTGTTCGACCACGCGGCGAGCGCAACCCTCGAGGAACAGCTCGAGCTCGAGGCGCAGCTGCAGGCTGCCGCGACCCGGACGGCGGACTACCGCGAGGGCGTGGCGGCCTTCCTGGAGAAGCGTGAGCCGCGGTTCGAGGGACGCTAGCTAGTCGTCGGCGCAGGCCTTGAGGCCGATCTCGCTCGCGAGCCGGTCGGACTCGTCGTCCTCCGCGCCGGCGGAGGCGAAGAGCTTCTCGACGGCAGCCTCATCGCCTTGCTCGGCAGCGTCGCCGAGCTCCTCGATGCTCCGGAGCGCGTCGTCGCCGGTCGCGAGCCAGCGCCTGTAGCGCTCCTCGAGCTCCTCGGGCGGCTCGAGCTCGCGCAGGTCGTCGAGGCCCGCGGCCAGGGCCTCGCCGGCCTGCCGCGAGTAGGCCGCCAGCCCCTCGAGGCTGTCCGGCGTCTCGATCGCGTCAAGCTTGCGCTCGTACTCGACACAGGTCGCGTCGGCCTGGCGGCGGAGCTCCTCGGCGGACAGGCGGTCCGAGCCTCCGCCGCAGGCGGGCAGCACGGTGAGGGCGATCAGCGAGACGGCGAGCAGGAGGCGCACGCGGGCATTGTGGCTGTCGCGCCGCCTACGTGCCACAGGCGGCGCAGTGGACGGCCCCGACGCGCCGCGGCGCTTCGCAGGTCGAGCAGGCAGCGACCACCCGGCGGCCGCAGCCCTCGCAGTGCGGCCCGCGGTCGCGCACCGGATAGCCGCAGAACGGGCACTCGGCCTTGCGAGCCCGCCGCGCCGGGAGCCGTCGCGCCAGATAGCGCTGGAGCGCCCAGAAGGCGAGCAGCGTGGCCGCGATCCCCACGAGCGAGAGCACGAGCGGCCCGAGGTCGAGTGGGTCGATGTAGTCGGTGACGTAGTCCGTGGCCAGGACCAGCGAGAGCACGGTGGCGGAACCGACGGCCGCGACGCCGAGCGCGAGCCAGCGTGAGTGGCGTCGCCGCAGCCGGGCGAGGAGGACGAGCGCGCCGACGAGCGACAGCACCGTGAGCAGGAACCGGCCGCCGAACGAGACGAGGCGCTCGTTGCGCCGCTCGCGGTCGAACCGTTGACGGTCGGCAGCAAAGGCTTCGTCCGCAGCAGGCTGTGCTCTCGCCACTGCCGCCTCGGCCTGTGCGACCGCCTGCCGTGCCGCCACGAGGCGTGCCTGGGCCGCCTCGTACTGCCGCTCGAGCTCGGGTGCGGTCCGGCCTGCGTCGAGCGCCGTGCGGTATGCCTCCCGGCGCAGCTCGAGCTCGTCGCGCGCACGCCCTTCGGCCTCGGCCGCCCGATCCGACTGCAGGCGGGCGTCCTCGAGCCTCTCGATGCTCGCCCGCTGGGCGGCGCTCAGCGCCGGCGCGTCGACGCCAGATTGGGCGTAGTCGTCGACCTTGACGTAGGCCCAGAGGCCGCCGATCAGCAGGAATGCAGACAGGACGAGCGCGAGCAGCTTCTCGCTCTTCGTCGCCTCGACGTCCTCGATGTCAACGCGGGTGGTCATCGCGGTCTCCTCTCGGTATCTCGGTTCGCGGGCGCAGCTCGACGACGAGCTCGCAGTCGAGCGCGTTGGCGATCCGGAGCAGCGTGTCGATGCGAGGCGGGCGGCCGCCCGACTCCAGGCGGGCGATCGCCGACTGCGTCGTATCGGTCAGGTCTGCGAGCTCGGCCTGCGAGAGGCCGAGGGCCCGCCGCCGCTCCTGCACCTGCTCGGCGATCGCCGCGAAGAGCCAGCCCTGGTCGGGATCGATCTGCGCGAGCCGCTCGCGCAGCCGCTCCACCGCCTCTCTCGCTCTCGGCTTTGCCATAGCAGTCACGCTATAGCATAGCAGAGTCGCTATGTGCCGGTGTGGGCGCCCTAGATGGTCTTGAACTGCTCGTACGGCTGGCGGCAGCTCGTGCAGTAGCGCAACGACCGGCAGGGAGTCGGCCCGAAGATGTTGTCGAGCCGCGTGGCGGTCGAGCCGCAGTACGGACAGCGGAAGCCGCCACCTTGCAGCTGGACGAGCTGCGGCCCCCCGGGCAGGCGCGGCGCGGGCGGCGCGAACCCGGCTTCGCGCAGTTTCTCGCGCCCCGCTGGGGAGATCCGGTCGGTCGACCACGAGTCGTCGAGCACGACGTCGATCTCGGGCTCGGCGCCGAGCTCGGCGATCGAGGCGGCCATGCGGTCGCGCATCACCTCGAGGGCCGGGCAGCCCATGAATGTCGGCGTGAACTCGACGCGCACACGCTCACCGTCGACGGCGACGTCACGGATGACGCCGAGGTCGACGAGCGAGATCACCGGGATCTCCGGATCCGGGATCTCGGCGAGCGCCGACCAAACCTGCTCGGCCGTCACCATGCGACGCCTGCCGGCTCGCTCCGCCGCACCAACGTCATCTCGTCCCAGAGCCCGGCGAAGTCGGGATGTCGCTGACCGCGGCCGACGGGCTCGGCCTCCGGCAGCTGCCAGGGAAGCAACGACCGCAGACGCTCATGCCAGGCCTCATGGAGCTCTGGCCGCAGGATCCCGAGCGCGTACGGCCAGAGTCGCTCGACGGCCTCCCGCAGCCGCGTGCTGCCGTCGGGGGAGGCGAGCAGCCGCGCCGCCCACATCTCTGCGTGCATGAGGTGGTAGGCCTCCTCGCGCTGGATCTTGGCCGCCAGCCCCGCGACCTCGGGGTCGCCGACCTGGGTCAGCGCCTCGACCCGGGCCGCGTCGGCGGTCTCGTAGAGGATGTGACGCGCGATCGACGCCGCCCAGTCGGGGACGAGCTGCAGCTCCACGAGCGGCGCCGAGCGGTACTCGTCCGGCTGCCGGTCGAGGGCGAGCTCGTCCGCGTCCCCGCCCTCCTCGCGGGCGAGCAGGCCGTAGAGCGCACGCGCGTGGCCGATCTCGTTCTGGGCGATCGACGAGAACGCCACGTCCTCCTCGAGCGCGGGGGCGATCCCGGTCCACTCGGAGTTGCGCCAGCCGAGGACGAGCTCGTCGTCGGCGACCTGCAGCAGCGTCTCGCGGAGCGGCGCGTCCACTCAGCCCCCCTCGGCGGGGGCGGCAGCAGGAGCCGTGCCGGCTCGCTCGCGCGCCTCCTTGAGCTTCGCCTTGAGCGAGTACCCGTCGACCCGGTGGTAGTTCCGCTCGAGCTCGTCCACGAACTCGTCGATCTCCGCGATCGCCTCGCGCGGCACGATCCAGAGCGCGACCGACTCGCCGCGCCGCCCGTACTGCTCGCGCGCGTAGGACTCCGCGAAGGCTTGGTCGGGCGCGGCAATCGAGCCGGCGTGCTGAAGTGCCTGCCCCTTGCGCTCCTGCCTGAACACCTCGTAGATCACGCGGCCTCCGCGAGCACCACCCGCCGGACCCAGTCCGTCTCGGCGCTCGTGACCCGTCGCAGCTCGAGTCGTTCCGCCGTGCGCGGGCCGTGACCCGTGACGACGGCTCGCAGCTCGTCCCAGTCGGGCTCCGTGTACTCCCAGACGCCCTCCTCGTTCTTGCGCAGCTTCGGGTCGGGAACGGTCAGTCCGAGCTCCCAGATCTGCGGCACGTAGCCGTCGAGGAACTGCTGGCGGGCCTCCTCGTTGCCCTGGCTCTTGATCCGCCAGATCACCATCGGATCCTCGGCGGGCTCGATCGGGTTGCCGTGGAAGTGCATGAGCGGCCCCCACCAGCGGTCGAGCGCCTCCTGGACGAGCTCGCGCTGGCTCTCGGTGCCGTTCATGAGGGTCAGGATCACGTCGCGCCCGTGGAGGATGTGGAACGACTCCTCCCAGCAGATCTTCTTCATGATCCGGGCGTACGGCGCGTACGAGCACTTGAGCAGCGCCTTCTGAGAGATGATCGCGGCCGCGTCCACGAGCCAGGCGATCACGCCCACGTCGCCCCAGGTCTCTGTCGGGTAGTGGAAGACGTTGTGGAACTTGCTCTTGCCTGCGACGAGATCGGCGAGGCACTGCTCCCGTGGCTTGCCGAGGTCCTCGACCACCCGGTAGATGAGTTGTGCGTGGCCGACCTCGTCCTGGACCTTCGCCGTGAGCGCGAGCTTGCGCTGCAGCGTGGGCGCGCGGAGGATCCACTCGCGTTCGGGCAGGACTCCCATCAGCTCGGAGTTCCCGTGCATCTCGATGAACTTGATCAGCCGGGCGCGGTACCCGTCCGGCATCCAGTCATGCGCCTCGACCTGACCGCCGCCCTGGACGTACTCGAGGAACTGCTGCTCGCGTGGCGTCATCGTGCCTCCCAACCGAACGATCGTTAGGGTAGGCATCGTACAATGTCCACGCGCCGCACGGAGCTCGCCCGCCAGGCGGCCCGCCTCTTCGCCGAGCGGGGGTTCCACGGCACCTCCGTGGGCGATCTCGCCCAGGCGATGGGCGTGCAGAAGGGCTCGCTCTACGCCCACATCGCCTCCAAGCAGGAGCTGCTGCACGAGACGATGAGCGAGGGTGCCCGTGCGTTCCACGCGGTGCTCGACGGCCTGCCGGACGACGCGCCGGCGAGCGAGCGGATCCGGCTGACGCTGCGCGGTCACCTGCGTGTCGTCGCCGAGCAACTGGACGTCGCAACGGTATTCGTACGCGAGTGGCGCTACCTCGAAGGGGGGCGCCGCGACGAGATCCTCGCCGAGCGCCGCCGCTACGAGGAGCGCGTCCGGGCGCTCTTCCGCGAGGGGCGCGAGCACGGCGAGCTGCGCTCCGACCTCGACGACCCGGCGGCGGCCCTGTTGCTGCTCTCCGCCGCGAACTGGGCGTACACCTGGCTGCGACCCGGTGCCGACACCGATGCGCTCGCCGACACCTTCTGGGGGCTGCTCGTCGACGGCGTACGCGGCTACGCAACGCCGGCGTGAGCGGCTCAGCGGCCGCGAACGGCGAGAGCTGCGACCGAGACGCAGGACGTGCCCACAGGCCCGCCGCGCAGGCGAAATCCCTGCTCGCGGAGCACCCGTCGGGAAGGGACACGTTTTGACACTCGTCCGGGTGGCACCCTACGATTCACTCGATGTCTATTCCTGATCGCCACGTCGAGCAGCTCACGCGCCTCGGCTTGACCATGTACGAGGCCAAGGCGTACCTCGCCCTGATCCGGCGCGGCTCGTCCACGGCAGCCGAGGTGGCGCGCATCGCCGGCGTGCCGCGGCAGCGGATCTACGACGTGCTCGCGAGCCTCGTCGAGCGAGGGCTCTCCTCCACGCGGCCGGGCAAGGTCGTCAAGTACGTGGCCTCGCCGCCCGACAGCGCCATCCAGCGGCTCGTCTCCGACCACCGGCAGACGCTCGCAGAGCTCGAGCGCGGCGCCAACGACATGATCGAGCAGCTCGCGCCGGCGTTCCGCGAGGGGCAGGGCGTCACCGACCCGCTCGACTACATCGAGGTGCTCCGCGACCGGCGGGCGATCAACGAGCGCTTCCAGGAGCTCCAGGAGAGCATCGACCACGAGATCCTCGTCTTCACCAAGCCGCCGTACGCAACGCCGCCCCAGGAAGAGGAGAAGGGGCTCGAGGTGTCGCAGACGCACACGGCGCGCAGCGTCTACGAGTTCTCGATCTTCGACGACCCCGCCACCATCGAGGGCGTCCGCGGCTTCATCGAGGCGGGCGAGGAGGCGCGCTTCGTCCCCGAGTTGCCGCTCAAGCTCGTGATCATCGACGAGCGCTACGTCATGTTCGGCATGGAGGATCCCGTCGCGGGCGGCTCGGAGCTCACCATGGTCGTCGTCGAGCATCCGTCGCTCGCAGGCACGCTCAAGATCGCGTTCGACACGGTCTGGGACCGCGGGCTCAACTTCGACGAGGCGCACGAACGTCTCGTCCCCGTCGCCAAGTCGGCGTAGCCCGCGACGCGGCGCGCTCGGTCGGCGGCCGCGCCGGGGATCGCGGCCGAGGACACCGGGCCCGGATCGGCGTCCCGCGCGGCGACCTGCGCCGAGAGCCAGCCCGCCGCTGCGGAGCTTTCTGCAGATTGTTTCTCCGAAAGTATCGTTCCTTCACGTCAATCTACTCTTGCCACCCTGGAAAGTGGTGTGTTAAATGCAGGCCGAGCGGGTAGGAGTCGCTCGCACCACCACGGACGAGGAGGACTTTGATGTTTCGTATCCACCGCCTGATGTTGGCCGTTCTCGTGGCCGCGGTGGCGCTCGGCGCGATGACGACGAGCTCTGCGAGCGGTTACGCCGTCGGCCCCGACTACGCGGTCGGCACCGACTATGCGGTTGACACCCAGCGCTATGTGATCACGCTCGCCGGCGACTACGCCGTCACGGACGGCTATGCGGTCGGCTCGAGCTACGCGGTCTACGCCGTCACCCACCAGTACGCCGTCTATGCGGTCGAGGCCGCGGGCGGGAAGGTCGTCAGCGACCTCAGCACGCAGATCGGCGTCATCGTCGCCGAGTCGGCGAATGCGAACTTCGCCACGCTCGTGCAGCAGTACGCAGTCACGGGCGGGTATGCCGTGATCGACGGTGTCAGCAAGGACAAGGCGGCGAAGCAGAAGGACGAGCGGCCTGCGGGCAAGCCGAGCAGCGGCAAGAAGAACCCGGACACGCAGGACGACCCGGACGAGCACCTGCAGTGGGACATGCAGATGATCCGCACCGACCAGGCGCACGCCAAGACGGCCGGCTGGCGCGCGGTCGACGTCGGCATCCTCGACAGCGGCGTCGACGGGTCGCATATCGACTTCACCGACGACGGCACGATGGGCGGCACGTCGAATGTCGACTGCGAGCGTGGGCGATTCTCGATCTCGCCCGGCCTGGCCACCGCGCAGCCCTGCGCCGACACGAGCTTCCATGGCACGCATGTGGCCGGGACGGTCGCAGCGCAGTCCAACGGCGTCGGGATCGTCGGCGTCGCACCGGACGTGACGCTCGTTCCGGTCACGGTCTGCCAGGCGTACGCCTGCTGGTGGAGCGCCGTCGTCGACGGCATCGTCTACGCCGGCGACATCAAGCTCGACGTCGTCAACATGAGCTTCTACGCCGACGACGAGCAGCTCGTGGAGTGCAACCCGAGCGACTCGGCGACCGTTCAGGCGGTCGAGCGGGCCCTCGCCTACGCTCGCAGCCAGGGCGTCACACCGGTCGCTGCCGCGGGCAACTCGAACACGGACCTGGCGAGTCCCGCGAACGACGGCTGCCGCGTCGTGCCCTCCGAGAGCCCCGGCGTGATCACGGTCTCGTCGCTCGGTCCCGACAACCAGAAGGCGAGCTATTCGAGCTACGGCTACGGCGTCATCGACGTCGCAGCGCCCGGCGGCAACACCGGCACCACCGACCAGTCCGACCACTCGGACGGCAAGGCCGGCGTGTACTCCACGATGCCCGGCTCGCAGTACGCGTACCTGAATGGCACGTCGATGGCCTCGCCGCACGCCGCTGGTGTCGCCGCCCTGATCGTGAGCCGCTACGGCAAGCTCGGCTCTGACGGCGACGTCGCCATGAAGCCCGACGACGTGCAGAAGAAGATGCAGTCGACTGCGATCGACATCGGGCTGTCGGGCTACGACGCGCTCTTCGGCCACGGCCGCGTGGACGCGCTGCGGGCCGTCGGAGGCTAGGCCTCAACCAGCTTCTCCCGGACACTTCCTCGTCCAGCGACAAACCCGCCGCCCGGCGGGTTTGTCGCGTCCTGGGGGCGGTGCGCCGCGCCACAGCACCCCGCTGCTGCGCCGAATCCCAGGCGTGACGTGCGCCGTGCCCGCGCCGTCCGGAGGGGGCGCCGACCCTTGACACCCTCTCTGGTGGTGGTCTACTATCGACGCAATGCCACCCTAAACGGTGGTGTCTACGTGGACGAGGAGGAGACCCAGATGGCCCGAGTACGTGCAGTTCCCTCTGTCTGGCGTGGGCGGCGCGCGCTGCTCGCGCTCGTGGCCGCGCTCGTGGCGGCGCTCCCGCTGGGAGTCCTCGGCGTCGGAGCAGTGTCCGCAGCGCCGACGGGCCAGGCCTTTGCGCTCGGCGCCTGGGATCTGCGCGAGGACATCCAGCCGCAGCCGGTCTGCGGCCTCGCCGGCTACTCCAAGACCCTCTTCCGCCGCCAGGACTGCGGCTTCGGGCGCGTCACGTTGACGCCGGTCGCCGCCGGCAAGAGCGTGAAGGTCGAGTTCGTCAACGCCGACGGCACCGTCGTCGACACGCAGAGCGTCACCACCTCCGCCACCGGGGTCGCGTCCTTCACGATCGTCCCGAGGGCTAGCTGGCAGGCCGGCACGATGACCGTCCGCGCCACGGTCGCCGCGCCGGACACGGGCAGCGCGCAAACGACCTTCGTGCTCAACCCGCTCGAGGTGAGCGTCGAGACGCTGGCGAGCGACTACGAGCCCGGCGAGCCCGTCGGCCTGAAGGGGACGGTGCAGCAGCTCGACAGCCTGACCTGCTGCGTCGACAACCGCACGCCCGTGCCCGCCACCGTCACGCTCAAGTTGCGCACGCCCGAGGGTACCCAGCTGGGGAGCGCCGTCACCGCGACGGCCAACGCCGACGGCGAGTTCACGGCCAGCTTCCCGGCCTCGGCAACCGCCGGTCTGGAGCCCGGACCGGAGACCAACTACCGGACGCAGCTCGGCGTGCTCGCGACGGCCGCGTACGACGACGCCACCCCCTACGTCGGGGCGGGCGGAACGCCGTCCACCTCCGGCCGCTGGCAGGGCGAAGGCGCCGGGCCGGTCACGATCCAGGCAGACGCCCCGACGCTGCTCCTCCAGAACTCGTTCGTCTCGTCGACGGGCTGGGTCAAGCCCGGGCAGGCGTATCCCTTCCGCGTGTTCGTCAAGAACTTCACCGACGAGTGGAAGGACACCGTCTCGGTGACGGTTCCGGCGCCGCCGGGCGTGGTCTTCACCTCGGCCAAGGCGCTGCGCCGGGCCGGAACGGTGACACAGTCGCCCGGCTCGATCGTCTGGCGGATCGCCTCGATCGCGGACGGCACCACGGCAACGCTGGTCGTCGAGGCACGCGCCAAGCGGCCGAGCGAAGACGCGCGCATCGTCTGGAAGGACCTGTCGACGGTCGCGAGCATGACCTACGACGGGCAGGCGGCGGCGCTCACGTCGGCGAGCCACGGCCCGAAGGTGATCCCGCCCGCTGGCGGCTACGAGACCGCCCGCTACGGCGACAAGCCGTTCCCCGTCATCCCGGTCGACTTCCGCGACCGCAAGCACAAGGCGCACCGCAACGGCGAGAAGCTGGCGCGGGTGATCAACTCGCCGGACTACCCCGGCTCCACGTTCAACCTCTATCAGGAGATGTCCTACGGGCAGCTCTTCCCGATCGGGACGGTGCCCTCGGCCAACGTCGCGTCGGCGAAGTTCGACTACGAGCCAGGCTTCACGTTCAGCGAGCGCGACGTCACCAAGCCGACGTGCCGCGGCGCGTCCATGGGGAACACCGAGGAGCTCTACGGCACGCCGCTGTATCCCGACCGCATCCGTGACGGCTGGTACCAGCTGCCGGGCGATACCGAGTACTACGGCGGCGACTTCCCGGTCTTCACGGCGACCAGCGCCGGCATCGACGGCGCCTGCGGGGACACCAGCAAGCTGGTCTACGACGCGGTCGCCATCGCCGACCCGGAGATCGACTACAACCAGTTCGACTCCGACAAGGACGGCGTCGTCGACTTCACGATGGTCGTCTTCGCCGGCTGCGGCGGTAACGGCGCCTCGCAGCTGAGCCCGGTGCTCTGTACCGAGGACCCGGTGCCGTACGACAACCCGTGGCCGCACTCGTCCTCGCTCGAGAACTCGTGGACGGACCAGTCGACGGGCCTGTCCGGCTACACCTCGGACGACCAGTTGACCGACCTCGAGGGTACGCCGCAGTGCTGGCTGGACGCCGACCGCGCCGAGTTCGCCGACTGCGCCGCAAGCGGCGGCACCGGGGTCGACGAGCTGCCGGTCTACGTGCGGGTCGGTCCGTACAACATCAACCCCGAGGACGCGATGGACCACGCGAGCGTCATCGCGCACGAGTACGGACACCACCTGGGCCTGCCCGACTTCTACTCGGGCTACAGCGCCTACGGCGACCTCAACCTGATGGCGTCCGACTACTCGCAGCACATGACGATCTTCGGCAAGCAGGAGCTCGGCTGGGTCGTGCCGCAGGTGCTGCAGCCGGGCGAGACGGTCGACGTCGCCGACTGGCGGGAGATCAAGGGCGACACGGGCACGATCACGTGGCGCACGCCCTCCGGCACGCCGTACACGCTCTCGGCGGCCAACGGCGACCAGAACATCCACAACGGCCAGGCCTACGCCGCCAAGCTGCCGCGAAAGCTGATCATCGATCCCGAGAAGGTCGCGTCACAGGCGTCGGCGCCCTTTGTCTGGTGGTCGGGTCGCGGCAACGACTTCGGCTGCTCGCCGAAGGCCGGCCACAACCTCGACCTCCGGCTGCCCGACCTGGAGTCGGTGCCGGAAGGGACGCCGGTGACGCTCAGCTTCAAGTCGAGCTGGGACATCGAGTGGGACTACGACTACGGCTTCGTGCTGGCGACGACCGACGGCGCGAGCTACTCCTCGCTCGCCTCCGCGAAGGGGTACACGACCTCCAAGGCCGTGAACCCGAACAACGTCGCCTGTCTCAACACCTACGACAACGGCATCACGGGCACCAGCGGCGCCGCGGCAGCAGGCCCGGCCCAGGTCGCGATCGACCGGGCCGAGGGCAGCACCGCTAGCGGCTCGCCGTTCGTCGCCGACGAGTACGACCTGAGCGGGCTCGCCGGTCAGCGCGGCGTCGTCCTGCGCTTCTCGTACTTCACCGACCCGGGGCTCGACCGGCCGGGTTGGTTCATCGACGACCTCGTCGTGAAGGCAGGGGACGAGGTCATCTACTCGAGCGACTTCTCGACCGAGGACGAGCTCAACCTGTTCCCGGGCGGCTGCAACGAGGGCATGAAGGTCGCCGCCAAGTGCACGGACGGGTGGACGCGCGTGAAGGCCGACCAGCCGTCCGAGCTCGATCACGCCTACTACCTCGAGCTCCGCGATCGCAGCGGCTTCGACTTCCAGGGCCGCGGCCAGTCCGACCGGGGCACGATCGACTGGGATCCCGGCGTGTTCGTCGAGTACACCGACGAGGCCCGCGGCTACGGCAACAATGGCTCGCCGTCGCCGCCGCGCCAGCACTACCTCGACTCGCAGCCGACGCCGAAGCACGACTGTGGCGGCAGCGACTTCGAGACCGATCCGGACCCGGAAGTGTTGCCGCCCGCGCGGTGCGAGAACGCGTCGTTCACGGCGGCCGCCGGCGACAACCGCTTCCGCGACGTCGGCTGGGTCGACAACTTCGGCGACAAGTCATCTGCCGACGGGGCCTGGCACTTCGACTACGGCTGCCTGACGCTCGACGTGCTCTCGATGAGCGGCAACACCTCCAACACGGAGACGCTCCCGTCCGACCTGACCGCCAGCGCGCGGATCTCGGCGGGCGCGGGGTGCGCGGCGTTCGAGTACTGGTCGGGCGTCGTGAACGCGGCTCCGAACGCCGTCGCTTCGGCGACGCCGAAGACGGTCGCGGCGGGGGAGAGCGTTCGCTTCGACGCCGGCGGCTCCTTCGACGACCTCGACCCGGCCGACGAGCTCGGCTACAGCTGGGCGTTCGGCGACGGAGGCACGGCGAGCGGTCCGACTGCCGAGCACGCGTACGCGACCAGGGGCGTCTACACGGCCACGCTGACCGTCACCGACTCCGCCGGCCTCGTCGGCACCGACACGGTCGACGTGACCGTGCTCGGGCCGGACCTCCAGGTCACGAGGGTGACGGGCGAGAACCTGAAGAAGGCGCGCGAGGGCCACAAGGTCTGGCTCACGGCCACGGTCGCGAACGCCGGGCCTGCCGCGGCGGCTGCGTCGCTGACCAGGTTCGTGCTCGACGGCACCACGACGATCGGGACGGTGGCCACACCGGCCCTCGCGGCCGGCGCGTCCGCCGATGTCTCGATTCCGTGGGACACCCACGGCGTCAAGGGCGAGCACACGATCCGCGCCGTCGCCGACCACGCTGGCGCCGTCGCCGAGGAGGTCGAGGACAACAACGGCGCCACGCTCATCGTCACCGTCAAAGGCAACAAAGTCCAGAACGGCGACTTCGAGCAGGACACGCCCTCGGGGGCCCCCGCGGCCTGGACGTCCGAGAGCACTGCCGCCGGCACGAGCTCGAGCACGCCGGACGGCGGCAGCGGCGGCTCGCAGGGTGCCCAGATGCACGGCACCGGCGGCAACGCCGCGTTCCACGGCTCGCCCAGCTGGACGAGCGCTCCGATCGCCGTCACCGGCGGCGAGACCTACGACCTGACGGCGGCCGTGCGGACGAGCGGCCTCTCGTCGGCGCCGTCGGTCGGTCTGACCTACCTGAGTGCCACGGGCCAGGTGCTCGACACCGTCCGGCTGCTGAGCGCGCCGCTGACGACGGCGGACGCGTTCGCGCAGCTCGAGCGTGCAGTCGCGATCCCGATCGGGGTCGCCCAGGTGCGCGTCACGCTGACGGCGTTCGCGCCGACCGACCTGGCGACGGCCGGGACGGTCACCTTCGACGACATCGGGCTCTACGCCCACTAGTGCTCCTCGTCCACCACGCGCCTCTGCGCGCGTGAGGAGTCATGGGAGGCCGGCGCATCTCGCCGGCCTCCCGTGTTTCTCGGCTCAGTCCGCGGGCGCCGGCCGCAGCTCGTCGAGCGCGTGCTCCAGCGCCTCGACCTGCTGCTCGAGGCGGGCAAGGCGTTCGTCCACCGAGGCGAGCGGCGCGTCCGCGGCTGTGGGGAGGGGCTCGGCGTTCCCGGGCCCGCTCTCGGATCGCGCTGCGCCGCCGAGCAGCTGCTGGTAGCGCTCCTCCTTCTGCCCAGGACGACGGTCGAGGCGCCGGACGAGCTCGCCGCCGACCAGCGCCCTCAGTGTGTCCTCCAGCGCGGCGGCGTCCTCGAACTGGTGCAGGCGCTGGGTCCGGGCACGGAGCTCGCCGGGCGTCTGCGGGCCGCGCAGCATCAGCACGGCCAGGACGGAGAGCTCGGCGGCGGACAGCCCGAGCGCGTCGTCCAGGAGGTGGCGGTACTTGACGGCGCGGCTTCCGGCCCCGCTGGCCAGCCGCGCCCAGCGCCGGCGCGACAGCCGGTCGAGCGCCGCGCGGATGGTCGGCTCGTCGTACTCGACCACCGGCTCGCGGTTCGTGGCCTGGTTGCAGGCGAGTCGCAGCGCGTTCAGCGACAACGGATAGGCATCGGGCGTCGTGCGCTGCTTCTCGATCAGGCAGCCGAGCACCCTGATCTCGGCGGCGTCGAGGTCCACGGCGGAGAGGTTAGGGCAGCCAGCGGCGCCGGCGCCGCTCCGGCTCGTCGCCGAGCAGGCGCGCTGCGCTCGTGATGTCGTCCTCGGTCAGTGTCGACACCGCGTCGGCGCCGAGCGTGGCCAGGTCGCGACCCTCCTCGCGTGCCAGCCGCAACGCCTGGCGGTTGAGCGCCTGCTCGAACAGCGTGCGCGCGTACCGGGCGTTGCCGAAGCCCTCGTTGCGGTCGGCACTCTCGAAGATGCGAGCCAGAGCCGCCCGCGCCTGCGGCTCCAGCACGTAGCGGTGGTCGGCTGCGAGCTTCTCCGTGATCGCCACCAGCTCGTCGTGCGAGTAGTCCGGGAAGACGAGCTCCCGGGCGAAGCGGGAGCGCAGCCCCGGGTTCGATTCGAGAAAGGCGCGCATCAGCCGCGGGTAGCCGGCGACGATCACGACGAGCCGGTGCCGGTGGTCCTCCATGCGCTTGAGGATCACCTCGATCGCCTCCGGGCCGAAGTCCTGCCGACCCGCACCCTCGGGAGCCAGCGCGTACGCCTCGTCGATGAAGAGGACGCCGTCGAGCGCGCGCCGGATCGCACGGTTGGTCTTGATCGCGGTGGCACCGATGTACTGGCCGACGAGCGCGGCGCGGTCGACCTCGACGAGGTGGCCGCGCTCGAGCAGGCCCATGGAGCGGTACATCTGCGCGAGCAGGCGGGCAACGGTCGTCTTGCCCGTGCCCGGGTTGCCGAGGAAGACGAGGTGCTGGCTCGTCGCCACCTCGGGCAGGCCGTGCTCCTTCCGTCGAGCCTGGACCTGGAGGAAGGCGACGAGAGCGTGCACCTGCTCCTTGACCGTCTCGAGCCCGACCAGCGAGTCGAGCTCTGCCTGCAGGTCGGCCAGCGGGATTGGAGGCAGCTTGCGTGGGGCCAGCAGCTCGCCGAGCCGCTCCTCCAGCTCGGGCCCGGCCGTCCGCCGCAGCTGCTCGCCCAGCTGGCGGACTGCGTCGAGCGGGTTGGGCGCCACGACGGGACCGTAGCCGGTCGACGCGTCTCCGAAACTGGCCGGCTGCGCTAGGCCTCGGCTACGACGGGTACCACGGGCTCGTCCGCAGGCGCGCCCGTCCGACCGCGTAGCGCGTAGAGACGCAGGCCGAGCACGAGGCCGGCGGTCGTCGCGAGGCTCCAGAGGACGCCGTCGCCGAGCTGGGCGGCGATCGGGCCGGGACACGACGCGGCGAGGCTCCAGCCGAGGCCGAAGACGACGCTCCCGGTGACGTGCCGCCGCTCCGGCTGCACGGGTCGCCAGTCGACCGGCTCGCCCGTGACGAGGGCCTTGACGCCGCGGCCGCGGAGCAGCTGGCTGCCGACGAAGGCGGTCGCCAGCGCCGCCGCGAAGAAGAGGAACAGGTAGGCGCTCTCGAGCAGCAGGCCGCTGCGGATCACGTCGGGGTCGGTCAGGCCCGACCAGCTCAGCGTGAACCCGAAGAGCACGCCGATCGACGCCGCTGCCGCACGCGGTCCCATCAGAGTCCCGCTCCCCAGATCCACTTGCTCACGAACGACGCCGCGACGGCAGTGCCGAAGAACGTGACGGTGGCGAGGAGCGAGGCACGCGAGGCCAGCGCGTTGCCGCTCAGCCCGTTCCCCGACGTGCAGCCGCCGGCGACGCGCGCGCCGTAGCCGATCAGCACGCCGGCGACGACGAGGACGAGCACGGTCGTCGCGTCGGAGAACGTCCGCGTCAGCCAGCCGTAGCCCTCACCCACCCGGCCGCCGCCGGAGACGAGCGAGTAGAGCAGGCCGCCGCCGACGACGCCAAGCAGGAAGAAACCGGGCCACCCGATGCGCAGGCTGCCCCGCGACACGTGGTCGACCACGTCCGTGAAACCGCGGACGACCCCGAGGGGACGGTTGATGGCGGCGAGCAACGCCACCACGCAGAGCCCGAGCAGCGGGCCGGCGACGAACCACGGGGCCTGGTCGCGAAGGGCGCTCACGGGCGGGTGGGGCTGCCCTCGCTTTCGAGCCGGGCGACCAGCCGCTTCGGTGCCGTCAGGCGGTAGCTCTCGTCGACGAGGTCGGTGAGCTCCTCCCAGTCGGGCGTACCGTCGAGCCGGATGCCGACCCAGCCGTGGTGCCCGACGTAGGGCGGGGCGAAGAACCGCTCCGGGTCGTGGCCGACGAGCAGCGCCTGCACCCCTTCGAGCGCCTTGACCCAGCAGGAGGGTCGGCCCTCATGGCCATGCTGCATGGCGAAGATCTTGCCGCGCACCTTGAAGGACGGGTTGCCGACCCCGCCTGCCTCGACTGCCTCCGGGAAGCGCAGGCAGGCGTCGCGCAGACGCTCCAGCACGGGCGCGGAGGCGTGAACGATTCCCTCGGCCACGCGCTGCCCGCTAGTGGTGGTGATCGGCGGCGTCGGCTTCGGCCTTGGTCGCGTGCACGGTGCCCGGCTCGTGCTCGGGCGGCGCGTAGACCGTCAGGAGCCGCAGGGGCTCGGAGCCGGCGTTGATCACGTTGTGGCGGGTGCCGCCCGGGATGACCACGGCCTGGCCCGCGCGGAGGGGAGCGCGCTCGCCGTCGAGAACGGCCTCGCCCTCACCCTCGACGATGAGCACGATCTGGTCGCCGTCCTCGTGCACTTCCTCGCCGATCTCCTCGCCCGGCTCGAGCTTCATGGCGACGAGCTGCGTCGTCGTGCCGGTGGCGAGCTCACGGCGGAAGTCGTCGCTCGTGCGGGCGATCTCGGTGGCGTCGACAACGTGCACGGCGCGATGCTAGCGAGCATCCGAGCGCGCCCGGCTACGCGCGAATCAGCGGCTTGTACTTGATCCGGTGCGGCTCGAGCGCGTCGGCGCCGCGAGTCTCCTTCGCCCAGGCGGCGAAGTCGGCATAGGCGCCCTCGAACCACGTCACCTGCGAGTCGCCGTCGAAGTGGAGGATGTGCGTGGCGACGCGGTCGAGGAACCAGCGATCGTGCGAGATCACGACGGCGCAGCCGGCGAAGTCGACGAGCGCTTCCTCGAGCGCGCGGAGCGTGTCGACGTCGAGGTCGTTGGTCGGCTCGTCCAGGAGCAGCACGTTGCCGCCCGAGCGAAGCACCTTTGCCAGGTGGACGCGGTTGCGCTCACCCCCTGAGAGGTCGCCGACGCGCTTCTGCTGGTCGGAGCCGCGAAAGTTGAACCAGGAGACGTACTGGCGCGAGTTGACCTCGCGGCGGCCGAGCTGGATCGTGTCGTGGCCGCCCGAGATCTCCTTCCAGACGGTGCTGTCCGGTGAGAGCGCCCCGCGTGACTGGTCGACGTAGGCGAGCTCGACGGTGTCGCCGATGCGGAGCTCGCCGCTATCAGGCTGCTCCTCCCCGACGATCATCCGGAAGAGCGTCGTCTTGCCCGCGCCGTTGGGCCCGATGACGCCCACGATGCCACCAGGCGGTAGCGAGAAGGTCAGCCCCTCGAAGAGCAGGCGGTCGCCGAAGCCCTTCGAGACGTCCTCGGCCTCGACGACGAGGTCGCCGAGCCGCGGACCGGCGGGGATGTGGATCTCAACGCGGTCGAGCGTCTTTGCGCCCTCGTCGGCCAGCAACTGCTCGTAGGCGGAGATGCGCGCCTTCGACTTCGCATGGCGGGCGCGCGCGCTCATTCGTACCCACTCGAGCTCGCGCGCCAGGGTGCGCTGCCGGGCCGATTCCTGCTTCTCCTCGACCGCGAGCCGTGCCTGCTTCTGCTCCAGCCAGGAGGAGTAGTTGCCCTTGAACGGGATGCCGCGGCCACGGTCGAGCTCGAGGATCCAGCCGGCGACGTTGTCGAGGAAGTACCGGTCGTGGGTGACGGCGACGATCGTGCCCTTGTACTCGCCGAGGAAGCGCTCGAGCCACGCCACCGACTCGGCATCGAGGTGATTCGTCGGCTCGTCGAGGAGCAGCAGCCCGGGAGCGGCGAGCAAGAGCCGGCAGAGCGCGACTCGCCGCCGCTCGCCTCCTGAGAGCGTGGTCACGTCACGGTCGCCGTCGGGGAGGCGGAGTGCATCCATGGCGCGGTCGAGCGTGGCGTCGAGCGTCCAGGCGTCGCGGCGGTCGATCTCCTCCTGGACGGCGCCCTGCTCGGCCATCAGCGCGTCGAAGTCGGCATCTGGCTCGGAGAAGCGCGCCGAGATGGCGTTGAAGCGGTCGAGCAGGTCGCGCACCTCGCGCACGCCGTCCTCGACGTTGCCGCGCACGTCCTTGCCCGGGTCGAGCTGGGGCTCCTGCTCGAGCAGGCCGACGGTGGCGCCGGGCGCGAGCTGGGCGACGCCGCTCGAAGGCTCCTCGCGCCCCGCCATGATCCGGAGCAGCGTCGACTTGCCCGCGCCGTTCGGCCCGAGGACGCCGATCTTCGCCCCGGGCAGGAACGAGAGCGAGATGTTCGCCAGCACCTGGCGGTCCGGGCCGTAGAACTTGTCGGCCCGGTACATCGTGTAGACGTACTCCTCCATGCCGTCGCGACCATAGCGACGTCGCACCCGCCTTCGGCGGCTACCGCGGACATGGGCCCCGGGCGTACGCTGCTGGAGGTGCTCGTGCTGCTCGGCATCGCGTTTCTCGCCGGCGTCGTGACCGCGGTCTCGCCCTGCGTGCTGCCGGTGCTGCCCGTCCTGCTCGCCGGGGGCGCGTCGACGCGCAGTCCGCTCCGCCCCTACGCGATCATCGCCGGGCTCGTGGGCAGCTTCACGCTGTTCACGCTCGCGGGCGCGTCGATCCTGGGCTCGCTGGGGCTCCCGGCGGACACCCTGCGCACGCTCGCCATCGCGTTGCTCTTCCTGCTCGCGGCGACGCTGCTCGTACCGCGGCTGGCGCATCTGCTCGAGCGCCCCTTCTACGGGCTGACGCGGCGGCGCACGGGCGCAGAGGCTCCGGGCCTCCTGCTCGGGGCGAGCCTCGGCCTCGTCTTCGTTCCGTGCGCCGGCCCCGTACTGGCCGCGATCACTGCGCTGTCTGCGACAGGGGAAGTCGGCGGCCGGGCGGTGGCGGTGACGCTCGCCTATGCGCTCGGCGCGGCGCTGCCCATGCTCGCGTTCGCCGTTGGGGCCCAACGGCTGACGGGGACCCTCGGCGCGTTGCGGCGCCACGCCGCCACGGTGCGGGCCGGCTCCGGCGTCCTGATCGGCGCCGCTGCGCTCGCGATCGCGCTCGGCGCCGACGAGCGCTTCACGACGGCGATCCCCGGCTACACGGAGGCCCTCCAGGAGGAGATCGAGCGCAGCTCGCCGGCGCGGCGCGAGCTCGGCGAGCTACGCGGGCGCGAGGCGGCGCGCTCGCCGGAGCCCGGGCCGGGGCCGCCCGCGCCGGAGTTCGTCGGCCTCGGCGAGTGGCTGAACACGGCCGGGGGCATGCCGCTCACCCTCGCCGGGCTGCGGGGCAAGGTCGTGCTCGTCGACTTCTGGACGTACTCCTGCGTCAACTGCCTGCGCACGCTGCCCCACCTGCGGGCCTGGCACCGCGCGTACCGCGACGACGGCCTGGTGATCGTCGGTGTCCATACGCCGGAGTTCGCCTTCGAGCGTGAGCCAGCGAACGTGCGGGCAGCGGTGCGCAAGCTCGGGGTCGAGTACCCGGTGGCGCTCGACAACGACTTTGCGACCTGGGACGCGTACCTCAACGAGTACTGGCCCGCGAAGTACCTCATCGACCGCTCCGGCCGCGTGCGGTACACCCACGCCGGCGAGGGCGAGTACGAGCGCACGGAGGCGCTGATCCGCCGCTACCTCGGCGATGCCGGGGCCGGAGCTGACGAGGTGGCGGACGCGACGCCGCGCCACCCCACGACGCCCGAGTCGTACCTCGGCTACGGACGCATCGACCGCTTCGTCGGCAGGCCGCTCGCGCGGGACTCCGCGGCGTTCTACTCCTTCCCGGAGCGGCTGGCCGCCGACGAGCTCGCCTTTGCCGGCAGCTGGCGGGTGGAGGAGGAGCGTGCGGTCGCAGGCAGCTTCGCGCGGCTGCGCCTGCAGTTCACCGCGAGCGAAGTGCACCTCGTGCTCGGCGGGCGTGGCGAGGTGCGGGTGCTCGTCGACGGGGAGGAGGCAGGCTCCGTGGACGTCCGCGGCGAGCCGCGCCTCTACACAGTGCTCGAGCGCGAGCGCGTCGAGAACGGGCTGCTCGAGCTCAGTGTCGATCCGGGCGTAGCCGCCTACGCCTTCACGTTCGGCTGAGGGGCTTCCCGGCGACGGCGGACGTCTGTGCCCCGATTCCCTCGAAAGGGTGAGTTACCGGGGGCCGGGGACGGGAACACTGAGAGTGACCACGGAGGCCATGCGGCGGCCTCGAGAGGAGGAATCGATGACACATTCGCCCCTGGGCCGCATTCTCGTCGTGGACGACGAGGAAGACATCCGCAGCATGCTCGGCATCGTCTTGTCGGGGGAGGGCTGGGAGGTCGACGACGCATCCGGCGGCGCCCAAGCGCTGACGATGTGCGCCAGCCGGAAGTACGACGTCGTCGTGCTCGATCTGCGCATGCCCGGGTTGACCGGTCTCGACGTTGCCCGCGAGCTCACCGCCGGGGAGTTCGAGGGCCGCCTCGTGCTCTTCTCCGCCTACGTCGACTCCGGCGTGGAGCGCGAGTGCGAGGAGCTCGGCGTCGCCGTGGTCGACAAGGTCGACTGGTACGGCCTCGTCGACGCGGTGAAGGCAGTCGCGCCTCTCCGCTCCCGCGCCTGACCCGGTCTCGCACGGAAGCGCGCCGGCGCGCTGCGCGTCGTGCGCCCTCTCCGGGGGCGTGGTGCGCAGCCTCCGGCCGGGCTGCTGCGCAGGAGTACCATGGCCTTTGTGGCCGTGAGAGCAGAATCGAAGACGCTCGACGCTCGCGCGCTGCGGGCCGATTTCCCGATCTTCGAGCAGCAGATCCACGGCAAGCCGCTCGCCTACCTCGACTCGGCCGTCAGCGCCCACAAGCCGCGGCAGGTACTGGACAAGCTGCGCACGTTCTACGAGACGTCCTACGCCAACGTGCACCGCGGGGTGTACTCGCTTTCCGAGGTCGCCACGGCCGAGTACGAAGGGGCACGGAACAAGCTGGCCGCGTTCGTCAACGCGCCGTCTCCCCGGGGCATCGTCTTCACGCGCAGCGCGACGGAGAGCATCAACCTCGTCGCCTATGCCTGGGGGCTGAACCGCCTCGGGCCCGGGGACGTCGTCGTCGTGACGCAGCTCGAGCATCACTCGAACTTCGTCCCCTGGCAGTACGTCGCCAAGCGCACCGGGGCGACGCTGAAGATGATCCCGGTCGACGACGCCGGCGAGCTCGACCTATCCGGGCTGGACGAGCTCGCCGCGGCGGGGCAGGTGCGCGTGGTCGCGATCAACCTTGTCTCGAACTCGCTCGGCACCGTGAATCCGGCCGAGCGGCTCGCGGCCTGGGCGCGGGAGCAGGGGGCGATCTCGGTGGTCGACGCCGCGCAGGCGGCACCCCACCGACGCGTCGACGTCCAGGAGCTCGGCTGCGACTTCCTCGCGTTCTCCGCGCACAAGCTCTGCGGGCCGACGAGCGTCGGCGCGCTCTGGGGGAGGGTTGAGCTGCTGCAGGAGATGGAGCCCTTCAACCTCGGCGGCCACATGATCCGCAAGGTCACGTTCGAGGAGACGACCTGGGGTGACGTGCCCGCGAAGTTCGAGGCCGGGACGCAGCCGATCGCCGAGGCTGTCGGCTTCGGCGCCGCGGTCGACTACATCGAGGCGGTCGGGCTCGACGCGATCGAGCAGCATGAGCACGAGCTGGCCGCGTACGCCCTGGAACAGCTCGCCGACATCCCCGGGATCACGCTCTACGGCCCGCCTCCCGAGCGCCGCGCAGGGATCGTCTCGTTCAACCTGGACGGAATCCACCCACACGACGTGGCCCAGATCCTGGATCTCGGCGGTGTCGCGATCCGCGCCGGCCACCACTGCTGCCAGCCGTTGATGGCGCGCCTCGGCGTCGCTGCCACGAACCGCGCGAGCTTCTATCTCTACACCGTGCGCGACGAGATCGACCGGCTCGTCGAGGGCCTGCACAAGGCCCGCAGCATCTTCGGCTAGCCGTCTTCGTTCCAGCGCTGCGTCAGCCGCCGACTGGGCCGGTGCGCCTTCGGCCGGGTCGGCGCCCGCTCGGCCGGGTCAGACCCCCTAGCTGGGTTCGCGTGACGAGTAGATGGGGTCAGACCCCCCTAGCAGGGTTCGCGTGACGAGTGCGTGTCCGGTGTGTGTCGAGAGCGAGCCGAGCCGCCGCCGAGCGGCTGCGACAGGGTCAGACCCGGCCCGAGGGGTCAGGCGTCACAGCACTGTGCCAGTGGCGGCCACGACATGAGACGGGGCCTGGGGCGACGTCGGGCGCGAACCCGGCCGCTAAGCTCGAGCCGTGAGCGAGTGGGACCAGATGTACCGGGAGCTGATCCTGGATCACTACAAGAACCCGCGCGGGCACGGGCCGCTCGAGGGAGCCGACGTGCACGCGGAAGGGATGAACCCGCTCTGCGGCGACGAGGTCTCGGTCGCAATCGCGTTCGGTAGCGACGGCGACACGATCGACGACGTGCGCTTCGAGGGCCGCGGTTGCGCGATCAGCCAGGCGGCCACGTCGATGCTGATGGAGATGGTCAAGGGCCGGAAGGCCTCCGAGGTTGCCGGCATGGCGAAAGAGGAGCTCCTGGACGAGGTCGGGATTCCCCTCACGCCCGTGCGCCTGAAGTGCGCCATCCTCGGCCTGGGCGTTCTCAAGCTCGCACTCCACAAGGCGAAGGGCACGCCGCTGCCGGACGAGTGGACGAGCGCCGGCGACCTGCAGCTCACCTGAGCGATCCGTGGCCGAGGTCGACGTTTGCCCGCTCGACGAGCTGCCCCCGGGCGCGCACCGGATCGTGCGCGCCGGCTACCTGGGCGCCTGCGTCTACAACCTCGGCGGCGAGCTCTTCGCGATCGAGGACCGCTGCTCGCACGACGATGGCCCGCTCTGCGAGGGCGAGGTCGACCTCGAGGACTGCACGGTGATCTGCCCGCGCCACGGCTCCAAGTTCGAAATCAAGACGGGGCGTGTGCTCAACCCACCCGCGTACGCCCCGGTCGAGACGTTCCCTGTCCGCGTGGCCGACAACGGCATGATCACGGTCGACCTGAGTTAGTGGCTGACAGCCACTAGGCCGGCCCTGCCGGCCGCGCGGCTTCGACGATGCGGAAGACCGGCTTGCGGTGCGCCTGGGCGGCGAAGTCCTCGAGAGGGGCGCCTCGCCGCGCCGCGAACAGGTCGCTCGTGGCGGGCACACGCTCGAGGTAGGCACGCAACACGGCCGCTCGCTCGCTCACCGGCACTTCGTCGACGCCGACGCGCTCGTGGTGGCGGCCGCGCCGCAGCTCGACGGTGCCGGCGGCGCGGGCGTTCTTGACCCAGCTGCGCTCGCCGTACGGTGCGACGAGCCAGCGTTCGCCTTCGTGGCGAAGCACGGTGACGGGGGTGGTGTAGCGGCGTCCCGTGTGGCGGCCGGCCACGGTCAGCAGGTGGATGTCGAATGGCGCCAGGCCGGCGGCGGCGAGCGGCGTGACGGCGGCGTTGACGAGCCGCCGCGGCAGCGGGATCCAGGCCAGCTTCGGCATAGGCGGCAGCGTAAGGTGCGCGCGTGCTCGACGATCGCATCCGCACCGTGCTCGCCCGGCTCGAGGCCGAGGACGCCGACGAACGGGCGCGCGGGCTGCCTTCGGCCGAGCGCTCGCGCCAGGTTGCGCCTACGACGGGCCAGTTCTTGTTCGCGTTCGTGGCGCCGCAGACCGACTGCGAGGTGCTGGAGATCGGCGGCTCGCGCGGCTACTCGACGATCTGGCTCGCCGCCGCCGCCCGCCACCTCGGCGGCCGGGTGCTCTCGCTGGAGCACGACCCCGTGAAGTGCGAAGCGTGGCGGCGGAATGTCGAGGAGGCGCGGCTCGGCGAGTGGGCGGAGCTCATCGAAGGCGACGCGTTCGAGACGCTGCCGGGCATCGAGGACGTGTTCGACGTCGTCTTTCTCGACGCGGAGAAGGGCGACTACGAGCGACTCTTCGCCGTGGCGCGTACGAAGCTCGAGCCGGGCGCAGTCGTGATCGCCGACAACGTGGTCTCGCACGCCGACCCGCTCGCTCGGTACTCCGTCGCCCGCCAGGCCGACCCGACGCTCGAGAGCGTCACGCTGTCCCTCGACCGCGGCCTGGAGCTGTCGGTTGTCCTGAGCGCCGCTGGATGAGCGACCGAGGCCCCCGGTCTCCCGGGGGCCTCGGCTCCACTTGCTGCCTCTGTGCCGGTCAGTCGCCGGTCAGCAGGCTCTGTCGCGATCCGGCTTAGGGATCGTTGGACGTGTTGGTGAAGTGGATCGTGTTCGTGTTCGGGCCGAGGTTCCAGGCCGCGTGCACCGACCTGCCCGTGTCCGTGAACCGCCTGCAGACCCGCTGCGGGTCGTCAGCACCCGGAGTGCTCGAGCAGCTGTGCGACAGACCGCCACGCCCACCCTGCAGGGCGAGGTTGGACACGTGCCACGTCCCAGCCGGCGTCAGCGCGTCGGTCGCCCCGATCTCCTCGACACCGATGCGAGTCGGATTGCCGTTGAGCTGGAGGATCGGCTGGCTGTTCGGGCTTCCCGTGTTGTCCAGGACGAGCCTGCACTCGCCGGGCCTGACGTCGCTCAGGACGATCGGGCCACGGCCGTTGAAGTACACGTTGAAGTCGAACTCCTTGGTGCCAAGCGAGTCCGCCGAACCAGGCGTGATGTGCTTGCAGACCTTGACCTGGCCGCGCTTGATGCGGTTGTAGTAGTCCACACGCACTTCGTCGCCGTCCTCACCGGCGTACGGGACGTTGACCGTCACCGACCGGGCGAGCGTGTTGCGGCTCACCTCGGCGCTGGACGGCGTCACTGCGATCCCGCCGCTCGAATGGCTCGTGTCGAGCTCGAAGTCGTACTCCATGCTCAGATCCTCGACCACGGTGTGGTTGCCCGGGGTCACGTACTGAGGCTCGGAGCAGCGACCGGCCCGAACAGCAAGCCTCGGTCCGCCGTCGATGCGGAAGTAGAACGTCCGATCGAACTCGATGCGGTCCGTCACGAACTTGCAGATCTCGAGCTTGCCGATCGCCTGGTTGGTGCAGGTGATCGTGTTGATCCCCGGCTGCATCGTGATCGTCCCAGGCCGGTTCGTACCCGGGATCAGACCGGGCGACGAGCCATCGCAGCTCGCGCTGCTGTAGGGGGCCGGATTTGCCTCGCTGACCGACACGGTGTGCCCGGTCGGGAACGCTCCCACGATGACGCACTGCGTCCCTGCGGAGCTTGCGGTCACCCTCGGGTTCAGCGGGTCTCGCTGGAAGCCGTCCTCGTCGACGACGTTGAACGTGAACTCGCGTCCGTCGAACGCGGAGCTCCCTGGGCCGAGCGCCTTGCAGATCTTGAGCTGCGCGCGGTCACGGACGTTGACGAAGTGCACCTGGCTCTCGTCGTTCGGGTTGTCCGAGGTCGGAACCTCGACATCCGCGGTGCGGTTGATCAGGTTGGACGCCAGCAGCCGGTCCTCGGGGATCGTGTAGACACCCACGAGGCTGTAGCCCGCGTTGGCATGCTCGGTCACCCGTACGACGCCCGCAGCGACCGGGATCGGCGCCGAGCACTGGCCGCCGAGCACGGTGATGTCCTGGCTGGAGGCGTCCGGCTCGTCGATCGTGAAGTCGAACGGCACGCCGAGGACCTCAGAGTCGTTGTTGTCGAAGCCCGCGTCCTTGCAGACCTCGAGGAAGCCGGTGCCCGTCGGTGGGATCGGCTCGTTGTCGAACAGCACCACGCAGGCGCCGGAGCCGATCAGCAGATCAGCCGTGCCGGCGTTGGTGTCGAAGTCCTGCAGACAATCGGCCGGATCACTGTCGATCCAGGCGATCTCGCTGCCGGCCGGGATCAGCTCCCGCACCGTCACGTTGGTGCCCTGCGCGAATGAGCCCGCCTCGCGGCATGACCACGTTGACGGGTCGTCGAACGCCGGGTTGGCCTCGGTGCTGATCGCCGGGCCACCGTTGACCGAGAAGCTGAACTGGCGGCCCCAGTACGCCGGGGTCTCGCTCAGCTTGCAGATCTTCAGGTCGCCGGTCGGCCCACCTGCCGGCACGTTGACGAACGTGATCCGCGTCTCGTTGGCAGCGGTGCTGCCCGCGGGAACGGTGACCACGGCCGTGTTGCCGTTGAGGCTCTTGAAGCGCTGGCTCGGCCGCACGACGACCGAGTCAACCTCGGTCGCAGGCGACGTCGCCAGCTCGGTGATGGCGATGTCCCCATGGGGCACCGTCATCGGGCCGGTGCAGCGACCACCCTTCACCGACACGGGTGTTGCGCTGCCTGCGATCGAGAACTCGAATGTCCGGCCGGACATGCCGTTCGCCGAGGACTTGCAGATCTCCAACGTCCCCTGAGCAAACGCAGCATTCGCACCGACCGAAAGGACTCCAGCTGCCGCCACGGCAAGAACAACACCGAGGCGACGGAGCCCCCCTCTCTCAGCTTGCACTTCCCCTCCCTTCGGGTGCTTCACGAGACGCATCGGCACCAGCGGCGGCTCGCTACCCATGCGATGTCGTCGCCCCGTGGTGGGGTGGGCGAATCGCATCCTTCGAGCCGTCCGCGCCATGAAGCAACTCCGGAACCCGTCTCCCTCGCCGATGAGCGATTCTTCTGCGATCGCGGGCATGAAGGGAATCCCCCCATTTGGGGGATTTGTGCCCGATGCCGCTAAGCGGCTTGACTAGTGTCTCTTTGGTTTCCTGGGACGGGCAGGCACACGAGAGGGACGAGCTCGGCTCCGTGCGGCCGTTTCGGCAGTCTGAGTCTCGCTCTCGGTGTCCCCAATCGTGAGGGAGGAGCGGCCGCCGAGCGAGGCCGGCGGTGAGAGCGAGCCTACGCGCCGACGAACTCTCCGCGACGAAGCACCCCCATCCCGTCGAACTCGCGGGCGCCGCGCTAGTGACCCACGAGATACAAGATCACACAGAGGAGGATTCCGATGCCAGTGCCGGCCAGGTGGGCGATTCCCAGCTCCTGACCTTCTCTCGTTCCTCCTTGTGGAACTTCGCGATGGCCTCATCTCGCGGACTGCGACGCTTGCTCTCAGTGCTCGGATCGGCCACGAGTCACTCGTTCCCGCCCAGCGCCATGTGCACACGTGTGACCCTCGCTTGCGCCTTCCCGTGAACGACTCCCAGTCTGAAATCTCTCGCGGGAAAGGCACTGTGGCGGTGTCACAGGCGTGCACGGCGAGTCCAGGACTGGCTTTGGCGTGCTTGCACCGCCGGATGCGCCGCGAGCACCGGGTCAGTCCCTGGCGGGGACAGACCCTGCCCGCCGTTGCTGTTGAACGCCGGAGGGCGGCTCTGCCGCCCGCAGGCACAGCGCGGCCGCGGCGCGTCTGATGAGCGAGGGGGCCCACGGGGGAAACCGGGTTTCCCCCGTGAGAGCGAGCGTCGCGCCGCGAAGCGGCGCGAGCACCGCGGAAAGACGAAGGGCCGCTCTCGCGGCCCTTCGATCCGGTGACCAGCGCTGAAGTGGTAGGGACGCTTCCTGCCGTCAGGTCGACGGCGGCGCTTCGAGCGAGTCCCCCACGCTGGCTAGACGATTCCCCGTAGGTCTCGGGGACGCGTCCCTACCCGCTGGTACCTCCACTGCCCGTACTGGAATCTGTCACGTCCGGACCACCTCCTTTCCGCGGTAGTCGGAGTGTAGCCGGAGTCCGAGACGCCGGCCTCCCCTGGGCGGCAGGAGGAACAGGTCAGCGGCCGGTCGAGCGGCGGAGCTGGTCGTCGAGCGGCAGCGGCTCGATCTCCGGGAAGACCTGCCGGGCGGCGCCGTCCTCGACGACGTTGTCGCCCGCCTCGATCATGTCCACCTGGTCGGCTGTGATCGGCGTCGGCCCGGGGAGCGCCTGGATCAGTCTCGCGTTCAGGCGCATGAGTGAGTAGGGCAGATGCAGCGTGGGCCGTCGCGCGCCGACGGTGCGGCGGATCCGCGCGAAGAGCTCGTTCCAGCTGACGACGTCGGGGCCGCCGAGGTCGAAGGTGCGCCCTGCGGCCTCGGGTTCGTCGACCGCGCGAGCGAAGTACTGCGCCACGTCCTCGATCCAGACGGGCTGAACCTTCGGTGTGCCCGGGCCGACGATCACGTTGACGGGCGCCCTGGCAAGCCGCGTGAACGTCTTCAGCGCTCCGCCCCCCGGCCCGAACACGAAGCTCGGCCGGAAGATCACGTGCTCAAGGCCCGACGACGAGACAGCGTCCTCCATCTCCTGCTTGCAGCGGAAGTACGGGATCGTCCGGGCCGTCTCCTCGTTCAGCCCGAGCGCGCTCATCAGCACGAAGCGGCGGACGCCTGCCGCGCGCGCCGCCTCGACGACGTTGCGCGTCCCCTGGCACATGATCAGCTCGAAGTCGGCCGGCTTGCCCTGGATGATCGAGACGAGGTGGACGACGGTGTCGCAGCCCGCTACCGCCGGGCCGAGCGTCTCGGGCTCGGTCACGTCGCCCTGCACGAGCTCGACGCCCCAGGCTCGGAGCTGCTCCTCGCGCTCGGGCCGGCGGGCGAGCGCGCGCACGGGGAGGTCGCGGGCGCGCAGCGCGTGCACGACGCGAGGGCCGACGAAGCCGGTCCCGCCCGTGACGAAGATCATCCGACGGTCTCGCGGGCGAAGTTCTGCCAGTAGCGGCTGGGCGTCGGCCCGCGCTGGCCCTGGTACTTGGAGCCGAGCTTGTCCGAGCCGTACGGGTTCTCGGCGGGCTCCGTGAGCTGGACGAACGAGAGCTGCCCGATCTTCATGCCGTGGTAGATCGTGATCGGCAGGTTGGCCACGTTCGACAGCTCGAGGGTGACGTGGCCGTCCCACCCGGGGTCGATGAAGCCGGCGGTCGAGTGGATGAGCAGGCCGAGCCGGCCGAGGCTCGACTTCCCTTCGAGCCGGGCGACCAGGTCGTCGGGCAGCGTGATCCGCTCGAGCGTCGAGCCGAGCACGAACTCGCCCGGGTGGAGGATGAACGGCGTCTCGCCGTCGACCTCGACGAGCTCGGTCAGCTCCTCCTGCGGCTCCTTGACGTCGATGTACGGATAACGCGCGTTGTGGAAGACGCGGAAGTAGCGGTCGACGCGGACGTCCACGCTCGAGGGCTGCAGGAGCTCCTCGTCGTAGGGGTCGATGCCGATGCGACCCTCGGCCAGCAGGCGGCTGATCGTTCGGTCGGAGAGGACCACGGGGCGATTGTATGGTCGTCGGCGTGGTGCCAGCGCCCGTGAGCCGCGTCGACGTGGGCGAGCGCAGGCTGGCCGCCCTGACCTTCGACGACGGGCCGGCGGAGGACACGGAGCGCGTGCTCGACCTACTCGCCGCGCACGGGGCTCGGGCGACGTTCTTCGTCCTCGGCCGCCAGGTCGCAGGGCGCGAGGAGACGCTTCGGCGCGCGCTCGCCGAGGGGCACGAGCTCGGCAACCACGGCTGGAGCCATGCGCGGGCCGACGAGCTCTCGCCGGAGGAGCTGGCGAGCGAGCTCGAGCGGACATCGGCGGCGATCGAGGCTGCGACCGGGGCGGTGCCGCGGCTCGCCCGTCCGCCCTACGGCGCCGCGGCGGAGCCGTTCGCGGCGGCCGCCTGGAAGGTCGGCATGAGGACGGCGCTCTGGTCGGTCGATCCCGAGGACTGGCGCGGTGACGACGGCGCTGCGATCGCACGGCGGGTGCTCGCGGCAGTCCACCCCGGCGCGATCGTCGACCTGCACGACGGCTGGGGCCGCACACCGGCCTCGCGCCGGGTGACGGTGGATGCCCTCGCGACGCTGCTCCCGGCGCTCGCCGCGGCCGACTGGCGGCTCGTCACTGTGTCGGAGAGCTCATCCGTTCCGCCCGAGCGGGCGCCGGACGGGGCCGGCGCCCGCGGGAGCGTTGTCGGAGGGTCAGCTCACTGCGCGATTGCCCAGACGATCAGGTTTCCGACTAGAGCGGTGGTGTCCCCGCTCTGCTCGGTGCAGAAGAGCTTGATGCTGTACGTCCCCGGACCGAGGCTCGCGGCCCCGTGGAGCGAGAACCAGCTGCGGTCGAACGTCCCTTCGGGAAGGTCGGCTATCGGGTCACGGCTGATGGCATTCGCGTGAGCCTCGCGGCTCAGCCGGCACGACACCCGGTCGTCGGCGCCGCCGTTCGAGTCGATCTCGATCATCGCCGACGCGAAGACGATGCTCGGTTGCTGGATCGTGATGTTGGCGGACATGAGCTCCTGTGGCGTCCCCGTGAGACTGACGACGTTGCCGGTGTCGGCGAATGCCGCCGCGGTGGGGCCGGGCGGGCCTTGCGGGCCGGTTGCGCCCGCGGGTCCCTGGGCGCCCTGCGGCCCGGCGGGGCCCTGCGGCCCGGCCGCTCCCTGGGGGCCGGCGACACCCGCAGGCCCGCGGCGCCCGCGCAGCGCAGCGACGGTCTTCTTGCTGAGGTCACGCTCCGTCAACGCAGCCGCTTGGCGGCGGTTGTCGCGCCTGGTGCAGCCAGCCCGGCGACTCCGGCGAGAGCGATCACGAGCAGCGTGCCGAGGACGATCGACGTGACTCGGCGGCGGCCACTGCGCCTGTGCATGCTGCCTCCAATCGTTGGGTCGTCAACCCAGGTTCACACACCCCGGCCCGTTCGCAAAGGCGGCGACGGCAGGCGCGAGGCCCGGCGGCGGCCGTGATCCGGCTGGGCTCGCGGGCTACGGTGAGAGCCGCTCGAGCAGCCAGTCCCCGCCGTCCCGCCGGTAGCGCAGGCGGTCGTGGAGCCGGTCGCTGCGGTGCTGCCAGAACTCGTAGCTCTCCGGCCGCACGCGGAAGCCGCCCCAGTGCGGCGGCCGTGGTGGGTCGTCGCCCAGCTCGCGCTGCAGCTCCTCCACCCGCCGGTCAAGGCTCGCGCGGTCGGGGAGGACGGTGCTCTGCCGCGAGGCCCACGTGCCGACGCGCGAGCTGGGCGGCCGCGTCGCGAAGTAGGCGTCCGACTCCGCGTCCGGCACGCGCTCGACCGGGCCCTCGACCCGCACCTGGCGGCCGAGCCCCCGCCAGTGGAAGAGCAGCGCCGCGCGCGGGTTGGCGGCCAGCTCGGCCCCCTTCCTGCTCCCGTAGTTCGTGTGGAAGACAAATCCCAGCTCGTCGGCGCCCTTCAGCAGCACCATCCGGACGGACGGCGACCCGTCCGGGGTCGCAGTCGCGAGCGCCATCGCCTCGGCGAGCGGCAGCGCCGCCTCCGCGTCGGCGAACCAGCGCCGGAACTGCTCCAGCGGGTCGGCTGCGACGTCGCGCTCCCAGAGCTCCCCGGCCTTCATCCGGGGGCACGCTAACCGGGGACGCACCCGCCGGGTGCTCCGATATCGTCCCGTCGTGGCCACGACGAGGGCAATCGACTTGCGCACGGGCATTCCCGGCCCCCGCTCGCGCGAGATCCTGGAGCGCAAGCAGCGGGTCATCGCCGACCCGCTGTCGATCTACCTCCCCGTGGTCGCCGCCGAGGGGCGCGGCGCCCTGCTCACTGACGTCGACGGCAACACGTTCGTCGACTTCACCGGCGGGGTCGGCTGCCTCAACGTCGGCCACTCGCACCCGGACGTCGTCGCAGCGGCGCAGGAGCAGCTGAGCCGCTTCGCCCACACCGACTTCACGATCGTTCCCTACGAGGTCTACGTCGAGCTCGCCGAGCGCCTCTGCGCCTCCGTGCCGATCTCGGGCCCGGTGAAGGCCGCGTTCTTCAACGCCGGCACCGAGGCGGTCGAGAACGCGATCAAGTTCGCACGCTCCTTCACCGGCAGGCCGGCCGTGATCGCCTTCGAGGGCGGCTTCCACGGCCGCACGCTGCTCTCGCTGAGCCTCACCTCGAAGACGCATCCGTACAAGGCCGGACTGGGGCCCTTCGCCCCCGAGGTCTACCGGGTTCCCTTCGCCCAGGACTATCGCGGGCCTGACGCGGCGTCCGCCCTTGCGGCGCTCGAGCGTGCGCTCGTCACCCAGGTCGCCGCCGAGTCCGTGGCGGCGATCGTGATCGAGCCGGTGCAGGGCGAGGGCGGCTTCGTCGTCGCGCCGCGCCACTTCATGGAGGGCGTCCGCCGGATCTGCGACGAGCACGGCATCGTCCTGGTCGTGGACGAGGTCCAGACGGGCTTCGCGCGCACCGGTCGCATGTGGGCGATCGAGCACTACGGGATCGAGCCCGACCTGATGACCGTCGCCAAGTCGATCGCCGCGGGACTGCCCCTGTCCGGCGTGCTCGGCCGCGCGGAGATCATGGACGCGCCGGGCGACTCCGCCATCGGCGGCACATACGTCGGCAACCCGGTGGCGCAGGCAGCGGCGCTCGCCGTCCTCGACGTGATCGAGGACGAAGGACTGGTCGGCCGCTCGGCGGAGCTCGGCGAGACGATCCGCTCGCGCATGCTGCACTGGCACGAGCGCTTCGCCGCGATCGGCGACGTGCGCGGTCTCGGCTCGATGCTGGCGATCGAGCTGGTGCAGGATCGCGACACCAAGGAACCGGCCCCCGATCTCGCGACCAAGGTCGTCGAGGCGGCCGCCGAGCGCGGCCTGCTGCTGCTCAAGTCGGGGATCTACGGCAACTGCATCCGGGTGCTCGTCCCGCTCGTCATCTCCGACGCCGAGCTCGACGAGGCCCTCGAAGTGTGGGAAGACGCGCTCGAAACGGTGCTCTCCCGCGGCAGCCAGCGGCCCGTCGACGCCGAAGCGGCAGCAACCCCGAGCTAGAGTCTGTCGCCGATGGGAGGCGGAAGGGGGAACCGGAGGTTCCCCACATGAGCGCGCTCGGTGAGACCCCGGTCACTGCGCGCCGGAGCCCAACGTCTCCCGCGGGGGGCGAGTCGTGAGCGGAGCGGCCGGCAGGCTCCACAAGCGCCACTCAGCGCGGACGCAGGCATGACGGCGGGCCCCGGAGGGGACGGCGGCGCCACGGTGGTCGCAGGCCGGTACGAGCTCGAGGAGCTCGTCGGCTCGGGCGGCATGGCGAGCGTCTACCGCGCAGGCGACCGGTTGCTCGAGCGGCGCGTGGCGATCAAGATCCTGCACGAGCACTTCGCGCGCGACGGGGATGCCGTCGAGCGCTTCCAGCGTGAGGCGAGGGCAGTCGCGCAGCTCGCACACCCGAACATCGTCACCGTCATCGACCGGGGCGAGGAGAACGGGCGCCCCTACATCGTCTTCGAGTACGTCGAGGGAGAGACGCTCAAGCAGCGGGTGCAGCGCGAGGGCCCCCTGCCGGTCGCGGAGGTGATCACGCTCGGGCTCGAGATCGCGCGGGCGCTCGAGGCGGCGCACGCCCGGGGAGTCGTCCACCGTGACGTCAAGCCGCAGAACGTGCTCCTCGCCGAGGACGGACGGGCGCGCGTCACGGACTTCGGCATCGCCCGGGCGCGCGACACCGAGGGCCTGACGCTCACCGGCACCATCCTCGGCACGAGCGACTACATCCCGCCCGAGCAGGCGCGCGGCGAGCGCACGAGCGAGTCCGGCGACATCTACTCGCTCGGCGTCGTCCTCTTCGAGCTGCTGACGGGCGACGTCCCGTACACGGGCGAGACCGCCGTGGCGGTCGCCATGCGGCACGTACGCGACCCGGTGCCGAGCGTGCTGGAGCGGCGCGCCGACGTGCCGCCGCGCGTGGACGCGCTGGTACAGCGCTCGCTCGCCAAGGATCCGGCCGCACGCCTCGCCTCGATGGGAGAGGTGGTCACCGAGTTGGAGGCGTGCCGCGCCGAGGCAGGCGCTCCGGCGGCTCGCGGCGTGCCCGGCTCGGACTCCGCCGAGACGTTCGTCACGCAACCGACGCGTGCGCCGCGCCGCCGGCAGCGTCACGCGGTTTCAGGCGGGAGGGGCCGGCGGGCCGTGCGGTCCGTGCTCGTCGCACTCGTCACTCTGCTGCTGGTCGCAGGCGCGGCCGTGGGCACGTTCGTGCTCGCTCGCAGCCTCGGAGGCTCCGGCGACGACGGGGCGACGACCGGCGGCAGTGATCGTCCGGCAGTCGCGCTCACCGGCATCGGCGCCCACGACCCCTTCGGCGGCGACGGCGAGCACGACGCCGAGGCGCCGAACGCAACCGACAAGGACGCCGCCACCTACTGGACGACGGAGACGTACCAGAGCTTCGACAAGGAGGGGGTTGGAGTCGTGGTCGACGCCGGCAAGCAGACCGCCGTCTCCCGGGTCACGGTGCAGACCGACACGCCCGGTTTCACCGCCGAGATCCAGGCCGGAGCCGCGCCGACCGGGCCGTTCGAGACCGTTTCGCAGGCGCGCAGCGTCGCCGGCACCACGACCTTCACGCTCGAGGACGCGAACGCCCGCTACTACGTCGTCTGGATCACCGACCTCGGCACGAGCGACGTGGCGCACGTGAACGAGGTCCGCGCGCGCGGCTAGCCGCTTCGCGGTGCCGCTTCACGGGGGAAACCCGGTTTCCCCCGTGGGCCCCCTCGCTGGTCAGACGCGCCGGGGCCGCGGAATGCCTGCGGTGCCGCTCGCCGCCGCGCCTGCGGCGCCGCGAGCTCGCTTCACGGGGGAAACCCGGTTTCCCCCGTGCCGTGCCCCCTCGCTCTGAGTCACGCGCCGGGGCCGCGTTGTGCCTGCGGTGCCGCTCGCCGCCGCGCCTGCGGCGCCGCGAGCTCGCTTCACGGGGGAAACCCGGCTTCCCCCGTGGGCCCTCGTTGGTCAGACGCGCCGGGGCCGCGCTGTGCCTGCGGGCGGCGGAGCCGCCCTCCGGCGGTGAACAGCAACGGTCTGCAGGGTCTGTCCCCGCAAGGGGACTGACCCGCTGGTCGTGTGCCTCTTCGTAGACGGCGGCGCTAGTACAGGAAGCCCGCGCGGCGGCGGTGGCGTTCGAGCGCCAGCTCGATCAGGCGGTCGAGCAGCTCGGGATACGAGACGCCTGAGGCCTCGAAGAGCTTCGCGTAGACGCTGGTGGCGGTGAACCCCGGGATCGTGTTCAGCTCGTTGATCAGCACCTCGCCGTCGCGGCGTACGAAGCAGTCGATGCGAGCCATGCCCTCGCAGCCGGTCGCCACGAAGGCCGCCACAGACAGCTCCCGCACCCGTTCCGACGTCTGCTCGGGGATGCGCGGCGGGACGATGAGCTCCATGCCGCCGTCGTCGTACTTGGCGGCGTAGTCGTACCAGTCGGCGTGCGCGACGATCTCCCCCGGGATCGACGCCACGGGCCGGTCGTTGCCGAGCACGCCGCATTCGACCTCGATCCCGTCCACGAACTCCTCGACGAGCACCTTCTCGTCGTGGCGGAACGCGAGCTCCACACCGGCGGCCAGCTCCTCGGGCGTCCGCGCCTTCGAGATGCCGACCGATGAGCCGAGCCGCGCCGGCTTCACGAACACGGGGTACGAGTACGGGTGCTCGACGGGCTCGCCCGGCCGCAGGGTGACGTTGCGGGTGACCGGGATGCCGCGGTCGCGCAGCACCGCCTTCATCAGGTCCTTGTCCATGCAGAGCCCCGAGGCGGTGACGCCGGCGCCCACGTAGGGCACGTCGGCGAGCTCGAGCAGCCCCTGGACGGAGCCGTCCTCGCCGAACGGGCCGTGCAGCACCGGGAAGACGACGTCGACCTCGCCCAGCAGCGCCGGTGAAGCGCCTCGCACGGCCATCGGCAGCGTGCCGGCGGCCGGACCGTCCGCTTGCAACAGACTGTTGCTTGCCCCGTTCGGCCGAGGTGCCGCGCTCACACCGGTGTCGCCGCGCGCCGCGCCGTCCGCGGCGGGGTCGGCGAGCTCTCCGGCGGACCCCGGGCCGAGCGCCCAGCGGCCGTCGCGGCCGATCGCGATCGTGACCGTCTCGTAGCGCTCGGCGTCGAGAGCCGACTCGACCGACCGCGCCGAGGCCAGCGCGACGTCGTGCTCGCTCGAGCGGCCGCCGGTCAGAATCGCGACGCGGAGCCTGCTCACGGCGTGGTGGTGTCGGGTTCCTCCGTCGCGGCGAAGCGGCCGATGAAGATCGTGATCGTCGAGCCGGGCTTGACCTGTGTTCCCGCACCCGGCCGCTGCTCGACCACGATCCCGTCCTCCGCCTCGTCCGTCGTCTCCCGGTCTCGCACCTGGACGACGAAGCCCGCGCCCTCCAGCTCTGCCTGCGCCGACGCCTCGTCGAAGCCTGTCACCTCGGGCACCTCGAGAGCCGTCGGCCCCTTCGAGACGGAGAGCGTGATCGTGGCGCCCTTGGCCGTGACGGAGTTCGACGCCGGGTTCTGGCCGACGACGACGCCCGCCTGCTCGTTCGAGTCGACGTCCCGCCGGGCCACGGCGAAGCCGGCCCCCTGGAGCTGCGCGGCGGCCTCCTCGAACAGCTGCCCGACGACGGGCGGCACGCTCACCTGCTCGGGACCCTTCGAGACATTGATCCGCACCTTCGACTTGGCCGGGACGGTCTTGCCGGGCGCGGGGTCTTGCGCGACCACGGTGTCCTCCGGTTTCTGGGAGGGCACGTCGAACACCGTCGGTCTCAGCCCACGGTCGACGAGCAGCTGGATCGCCTCGGTCTCGCGTCTTGCCGCGCACGTCCGGCACCGTCGCGAGCGGCGCCCCGAGCGACGACACGACCTGTACGACTTTGCCGCGCGGCGCCTGGTCGCCCGGCGGCGGATCCTGCGATATGACGAAGCCTTCCGCCACGTCGGCGTCCGTCTGCCGGCGCACGGCCGGCTCGAAGCCCTTCGCGCGGAGCTGGCGCACGGCCAGGATCTCGCGGATGCCGCGCACATCCGGCACCGCCACGGTCTTCGTCTCGTTCAGCTGATCCTGAATCTTCCCCCAGGCGAGCCAGACGGCGCCTGCCGCTGCGAGCAGGAGCAGCAGGGCGATCAGCCACGGCCAGATCGGGCGTCCGTGCGGTGCCGGCTCGTCGTAGTAGTACCCGTGCGCAGGCGGTCGGTAGGGCGGCACGGGGGCTGCGGGTCGGGGAGCGCGTGCGGGCCGCGCGACCACCGTGGCGGCCTCGGCGATGCCGGCGCCCGCGAGCACCTGTGTGGCTGCCTCGGCCGTCTGCGCGCTGACCGGCAGGCCATCGGCGACACGTGCCAGCTCGGCGTCCATCTCCTCGGCCGTCTGGTAGCGCTCTTCCGGGTCCTTCGCCAGCGCGCGCAGCACGATCTGGTCGAGCGCGCGCGGCAGGTCGGGACGCCGCTGCGACGGCGGGTCCGGCACGGAGGAGAGGTGCTTCATCGCGATCTCGACCGGCGTCTCGCCGCCGAACGGCACGGTGCCGGTGAGCAGCTCGAAGAGGACGATGCCGACCGAGTAGAGGTCGGAGCGGTGGTCGATGACGCCGCCGCGGGCCTGCTCGGGGGAGAGGTACTGGGCCGTGCCGATGATCGAGCCTGCCTCCGTCATCTGGCTGGCGCCGGCGCGGGCGATGCCGAAGTCCGTCACCTTGATGCGGCCGTCGGAGTCCGCCATCACGTTGTGCGGCTTGATGTCGCGGTGGACGATGCCCTTGCGGTGCGCGAAGCGGAGCGCGCCCAGCAGGTCGCGCACGTAGGAGATCGCGTCCTCGACCGGCAGCGGGCCCTGCTCGACGACCACGTCCTTGAGCGTCGAGCCGTCCAGGTACTCCATGGCGATGTAGTAGGTGCCCTCTGCCTCGCCGCGGTCGTAGATCGAGACGATGTTCGGATGCGAGAGGCCGGCCGCGTTGGTCGCCTCGCGGCGGAAGCGCTCGACGAACTGCGCGTCCGCGGCGTGGCGCTCGTTGAGAACCTTGATCGCCACCCGGCGCCCGAGCTCCTCGTCCTCGGCCAGGTAGACGTCCGCCATGCCGCCGCGCCCGAGCCGGCGCAGCACGCGGTAGCGGCCGTCGAAGAGCGTGTCGATGAGCGTGTCTGAGGTCGCCATGTGGCCTAGCCCCTGGAACCGAGGTTACGCATTCGACGCCGGTTGCAGAAGGGCCTGCATGACCGCCTTCGCGATCGGGGCCGACACGGCGCCACCCGTGCCGCTCTGGTTCTCGACCACGACTGCGATCGCGACCTTGGGCGCATCGACAGGCGCGAAGGCGATGAACCAGGTCGTGTTGCGGCCCGCGACCCCCGTCTCGGCCGTACCCGTCTTGCCCGCCACGCGGACGCCGCCGATCTGCGCGTTGCGCGCTGTCCCGGCCGCGACGACCGACTCCATCATCGGCTGCAGCGCCTCGGCGGTCGTCCGCTTCATCGCCCGGCCGAGCTCGTCCGGCTTCAGGCGCACGATCGTGCGGCCCTCGGGCGTGACGATCCGCTCGACGAGCTGTGGCTTGACCAGCACGCCGTCGTTCGCGACGGCGCCGGCCACCATCGCCATCTGCAGCGGAGTCACGAGCAGCCGCTCCTGTCCGAACGCGAGCCGCCCGGGGTCGACCTGGAAGTCCGTCTTCGGCTCGAAGAGGGAGCGCCCGCCGCTCTTGCCAAAGCGGTAGAGGCCGCTCGGCTCCCGCTCCTCGTCCGGCGTGTCGAGCGGCGGCTCCGAGTAGAAGCCGAACTCCTTCGAGCCGTCGAGGATCTTCCTGCCGCCGAGCTCCTTGCCGATGTTGCAGAAGACCGAGTTGATCGAGTACTGCATCGCCTGGGCAAAGGTGACCGTGCCGAAGGGGCTCGTGGTGTCGTAGTTGTTCACCCGGTCGCCGTACTCGATGCAGTAGCCGGGATCCTCGAAGGTGGTGTCCGGCTCGACGACTCCGCGGTCGAGGGCGGTGGCGGCTGTGACGACCTTGAAGGTGGAGCCCGGCGCGTAGAGGCCGGCGGTGGCGCGGTTGACGAGCGGCGCGCCGCCGGGGCATGGCGTCGCCCGATTCACGATCGCGCCGAAGTTCCGCTCGACGAGATTGGGGTTGTACGTCGGGCTGGACGCCATCACCAGCATGCGCCCGGTGTCCGGCTCGAGCGCGACGACCGCGCCGCAGCGCCCACCGAGCTGCTCGAGCGCCACCCGCTGGGCGCGCGGGCGCAGCGTCAGGTAGACGTCATTGCCCTGGACGGTCGAGCCGCGCAGCTTGTCGAGGTTCGTCTCGAGCACGGTCGCGAGGTTGGTGTTGGCGCCGGTCAGGAAGTCGTTCAGCGACTGCTCGAGCCCTGCCCGGGAACGCACCTGCGTCGAGTAGCCGACGACGTGGGCGAAGAGCCCGCCGGTCGGGTAGCGGCGGAAGTAGAGCGTCTGCCCGTCCACGCGCCGCTCGACGTTGCGCGCGACCTTCGTCTGGCCGACGTAGATCTCGCCGCGGCGAACCGAGAACTCGGCCACGCGCTGGATGGCGTTGTCCTGTCGCTCGGCCAGATCCGGCGCCGCCCACGCCTGCCAGTACGTCGTCGCCACGATCAGCGACGCGAGCAGGATCACGGCCGAGACGGCCAGTCGCGTGATCTGGTGGTTCACGCGTGCCCCCTGGCGTTGGCGCGGTTCGAGATCAGCAGCAGGCCGGCGAGGAGCACGAAGTTCGCGAGCAGGCTGGAGCCGCCGTAGGAGACGAACGGCATCGTGATCCCCGTCAGCGGGATCACGCGGACGACGCCGCCGACGATGATGAACGTCTGCAGCGCGAAGCCGAACGTGAGCCCGGCCGCCAGCAGCTTCGAAAAGCCGTCGTCTGCGAGGAGCGCCACCCGCATGCCGCGCAGCACGAAGAGCATGTACACGAGCAGCAGCGCGGCGACCCCGTACAGCCCGAGCTCCTGTGCGAGCGCCGCGTAGATGAAGTCGGTGTTCGCGAACGGGATCAGCTCGGAGCCGCCCGTGGTCGTGAACGTCCCCTGGCCGAGGCCGGTGCCGCTGAACGAGCCGTTGCCGATCGAGTACAGCGCCTGCAGCGTCTGGTAGCCGTTGTCGTCCGGGTCCGACCACGGGTCGAGCCAGGTGGTGACGCGCTCCTCGACGCGTGGGACGAACCGGTAGACGACGACCGACCCGGCGACGAAGAGCGCGAGCCCGGCGGCGGCCACGAGCGCGCGGCCCGTCGCCATGTACACCATCGCCAGGAAGATCCCGTAGTACAGGAGCGCGCTACCGAGGTCGTTCGTCTGGACGAGGACGAGCATGGCGCCGCCCCAGATCACGAGCAGCGGCCCGTAGTCCTTGATGCGCCCCTGCGCCAGCACCTCCCGCTTCTCGCGCAGATAGCCGGCCAGGAAGACGATCAGCATGATCTTCGCGAGCTCGCCCGGCTGGAACTGGAAGGAGCCGACCCGGACCCACAGCCGGGCGCCGTTGACGGTGGCGCCGATCACCGGCAGGGCAGGGAGCGCCAGCAGCACGATCGAGGCGATCCCGAACAGGTACTTGTACGACTCGAGCCGCCGGTAGTCGCCGCGGAGCGCGATCAGCACGCCGGCGAAGAAGGCGATACCGACGATCACCCAGAGCCCCTGCCGGAACGCGTCGTCGACGTCGAGCCGGTAGATCTCGGTCAGCCCGACGGCCGTCAGCAGGCCGGCGAGCGGCAGCAGATACGGATCGGCGTGGGGAACCGTCCGGCGGGTGACGGCGTGGGCGATCAGGTAGAGCGCGAAGAAGAAGCCGGCGGCCGACAGCGACGTCGACGAGATCTCCTCCTGCCGCGCGATGTAGACGCTCGCGAAGCCGAGGCTCATGAGCATGCCGACGACGACCAGGTTCGCCAGCTCGCGGTTGCGGGCGGACACGGCTAGATCAGGTCGAGGAGATAGAGCGCCGCGGCGGCGAGCCCTGCCAGCACGAGCAGGAGCAGGAGCAGGCGGCCCCAGCGGCGCGTTCGGGGCGGCTCGGGCGCGGGCGCGGCGGGGCGGACAGCCGTCGTGTCGCTCGCGGGCTGAGGCGCGGCAGGGCGGCCGTCGAGGCCGGAGAGGGTGTCCTCGTCCGGCAGGGCGTTCTCCTCGGTCGGCAGGTCCATTGCGGCGGTCTCGCCGGTGTCGTCGGCCTCCTCGGCGACCCGGAAGCAGATGACCGTGATGTTGTCCTCGCCGCCCACGCGGTTGGCAGCGCTGACGAGCGCCTTCGCAGCCGCCTCGAGGTCGTCGTGCTCCGAGAAGACGTGCTCGATCCCGCCGTCGTCCACCATCGACGTGAGCCCGTCGGAGCAGAGCAGGTAGATGTCGCCCGCCTCCGCCTCGAGCGTGAACTGGTCCACGTCGACGTCCGGATCCGTCCCGAGCGCGCGGGTGATCACCGACCGCTGCGGGTGGTGGTCGGCCTCCTCCGGCGTCAGCTTGCCGCTGCGGACGAGCTCGGCGACGAGCGAGTGGTCCTCGGTGAGCTGCTCGAGGCTGCCGCCGCGCAGGCGGTAGGCCCGCGAGTCGCCGACGTGGCCGATCGTGATCCGGTCGTCCTCGACGAGGGCGACGGTCATGGTCGTGCCCATGCCCGACGCCGACTCGTCCTCGGCCGCGCGCTCGAAGACGCGCCGGTTGGCCTCCTCGATCAGCCGGACGACCCGCTCCTCGGGGCGTGCACCGCCGTCGCGCTCGTCCTCGACGGCGGCGGCGGCCAGCCGCGATGCCACCTCGCCGGCCTGCGCGCCGCCCATGCCGTCGGCCACCGCGAAGAGCGGCGGCCGCGAGACGTAGGCGTCCTCGTTGCGCCGGCGCTTGCGGCCCGCGTGCGTGGCGGCGGCGTGCGCGGTGATCCTCACAGCTCGAAGCGGAGCTCCGTGTCTCCGATGCGGACGACGTCGCCGGGGGTCAGCTTGCGCGGCGACGGGAGGCGGTCGCCGTTGACGAAGGTGCCGTTGGTCGAGCCCACGTCCTCGATCCATACCCCATCCCGCTGCGGGACGAAGCGCGCATGTGTCGAGGAGGCGAACTCGTCGCTCTCCAGCGCCACGTCGTTCTGCTCGCCGCGGCCGACGGTGATGGGCGCCGAGTCCACCCCGAGCTCGTGCCCGGTCGAGAGCGCGGGGCTCTCGAGCACGACCAGGCGGCCGGCGGTGCGCCGCTCGCGCCGCTCGCGGGCGCCGGCGGGCGTGAGCACGAAGCTCTCCTGCGGTAGGCGCAGATCACGGCTCGCGGTGCGGACGATCCGCCAGATGAACAGGTAGAGGACGACCAGGAAGCCGACCTTGAGCGCCAGCAGCGCCAGGTCGACGTCAACCACGCGTCGCCGCCGTGGGAGTCGTCATCCGCCGAGGTCGAAGACGAGGTCGGTCGAGCCGACCGTGATGCGGTCGCCGGCGCTGAGCCGTGAGCGCTTGACCCGCTCGCCGTTGACGGCGACGCCGTTCGTCGAGTCGAGGTCGACGATCCAGTAGCTCTCGCCCTCGCGCCGGATCTCGGCGTGCCGGCGGGAGGCGTTCGCGTCGTCGACCTGGATGTCGCACTCCTTCGAGCGGCCGAGCAGCATCCGCTCCTTCGCCAGCTCGTGGCGGTCGCCGTTGACGCTGACCGAGGCGCTGCCGGCCGGCGTTGGCGGCGCGGGTGCCTCCGGGGCGGGCTCGGGACGGTAGATCATGGTCTCGCCCGGCTCCGCCGCCGGCTGTGGCGGGCCGTCGCCGTCGGGCGCCTCCATCATCCGCGTGGCGATGCCGAACACGCCGACGTCGAGATCGTCGTCGGACTCGAAGCGGACGCGCGGCCGCGTCAGCAGCGCGTAGTCCTCCCGCCGGGCGTGCTGTGCCAGATACTCCTGCAGCTCGCTGCGGAGCGAGTCCTCGTAGGCGGCGAACTGCTCGCGGTCGGCCGGCGCCAGGTAGACGGCGTACTCGTTGGGCACGTAGACGCGCGAGACGGAGACCAGCCGGTGGTCGTCCATCTCCTTGGCGAGCTTGCGCGCCAGCTCCACGGGCTGGACGTGCGTTCTGAAGGCACGGCCGAAGACGCCTTCGAACAGCGCCTCGATCTTGCCTTCGATGTTGCGGAGTACGCTCACCGCCTGCGTCCGTTGCCCCGCGGGCGAGTGTAGTTAATCGCGGGCGTGACCGGCCGCCGGCACCGGGCCGCCGCCGAGGCGCATGCGGACGGCGTCGAGCAGCTGCGCGGGCTGGACCCGCTGCTCGCGCAGGGAGCGCACGCCGCCGAGCACGAGGCAGGTGAGCCACGTGGTGGCGACGAGCGGCAGGGCGGAGACCTCGGCGAGCGGAACCAGCGTCGTCGCGAGCAGGAGGACGCCCCAGGCGGCGAGTGCCCAGTGCCCGCGGCGTGCCGCGTGGGGGAGCGTCGCGGCTGCGAGGCCGAGGGCGGCGGCCAGGGCGAGCACCTCGGGCTGCTCACCGAGGGATGTGACGACGATGCGCGCGGCCTCGCCGGCGCTCTCGGTGCGGCCGTGCGGGAGGCTTGGCGCGGGCGAGCTCGTCAGCGGGACGGCGTGGCCCTCGAGGCCGGCGGTGACGAGCGTGGCCAGGACGCCGGTGGCTCCGAGCAGGGCACGACGCGGAGCACTGCGGACCGCGAGCAGGGCGAGCGGCAACAGGCCGAGCCCGCCGAGCGGAGCCAGCAGCGGCCCGACGGCGAAGAGGAGCCCACGGCGCGGCTCGCGCCAGAGCAGCACGAACCAGACGGCGGCGACGGCGGCATAGAGCCCCGCGAGGCCCAGCGAGACGTTGCCGAGCGGCAGGATCGGGACGGCCAGCGCGAGCGCGAGCCCGGCGCGCTCGTGCGCCAGTGTCAGCGCACCCGCAGCGGCGGCGATCGCCCAGGCCCAGCCGCCGGGGAAGAAGGGCAGCGCAGTCGCCAGCCAGCCGGTCGCAACTGCGGCGAGGCCGGCGGCGACCAGGCGGCCCGGTGCAGGGAAGGCTGTGGCCGGAGCGCGGGTCGCGGGGCCGCGGGAGCCGCCGCCGCGGCGACGCTGGCGCTGGCTGCGGCTCCGCCAGGCGCTGCGCACGGCGGCCGCCATGCGCCGGGCCGAGGGCCGGCGGGCGGGGTCGCGGCAGAGCGCTCGGTCGATGACGTCGATCAGGGGGGCAGGCAGGTCCGGGCGGGCGTCGGCGAGCGAGGGGGCGGTCTCCTGGATCCGCTTGGCCGTGTCGAGCATCGACGAGCACCAGAAGGGGTGCCAGCCGGCGAGCGCCTCCCACAGGACGACGCCGACCGCCCAGACGTCGGCGGCCGGGCCGGCCGTCCGGCCCTTCAGGCGCTCGGGCGAGATGTAGGCGAGGGTGCCGGGGACGTCTCCCGCGGCGGTGAGCGTGTCGGCCTCGTCGAACAGTGCGAGCCCGAAGTCGAGCACGCGGACCGCCAGCTCGTCGCCGTCGGCGAGCAGCACGTTCGAGGGCTTGACGTCGCGGTGGACGATCCCGCGCTCGTGCGCATGCGCGAGCCCGTCGAGGATCTGCGCGGCAGCTTCCACGGTCGCCGCGTCGTCCAGGCGCCCCCCGCGCAGCGCCTGGCGGAACGTCTCGCCGGGGACGTACTCGTAGGCGATGTAGACGTGATCGGCGTCCGAGCCGAAGCCGCGCGAGCGCAGGCAGCGCTCGTGGTCGAGCCGGGCGGCGGCCTCCGCCTCGCGCTCTGCGCGTGCGGCGGCCTTGCCCTCCCGCGGGATGATCTTGAGCGCCACAGCGTCGCCGCACTCCTCGTCGCGTGCGAGCCAGACCGACCCCGAACCGCCGCTGCCGAGCGGCTGTACTGGGCGGTACCGGCCGAGGACGAGGGTGTCGGTGCGTGCGTCGGCAGCTGCTGAGAGCACGTCCGCGTCTTTGTCCGTGGGCGGGCAAACTCCTTTCCGATCCGGCCAGGGCGGTACAGTCACGGGCCGGACGGGCGATGAGCGAGCGCGACAGCGAGATCGACTTCGACTTCTTCGAGGAGCCCGAGCCCGAGCGAGAGGCCCCCCGTAGCCGGTCGACCCTGCGCCGAGGCCCCCGCGGGCCGCGGCGGCCTGCGCCGCCTGCGGCGACGCCGCTGGTGCGTCTCGTCGCCCTCGTCGCCGGTGCGATCGTCGTGGTCGTGCTGCTCGTGTTCGCGGTCGACCGGTGTCGCGGCGACAGCAAGGAGGCCGCCTACGAGGACTACATGGCCGAGGTGCAGCAGGTCGCGGAGGACTCGCAGCAGGTCGGTCGTGCCTTTGCGACGCTGATGAGCACGTCGGGCGTGAAGCGGGCCGACATCGTGCAGCAGCTGCGCGGCCTGGCGACCCGCCAGAACCAGGCGGTCGCCCAGGCGCAGGACATCGATCCGCCAGGCGCGCTGCGCGAGCAGAACCAGCAGATGATCGAGGCGCTGCAGCTTCGCGCGTCCGGTCTCAGCGGGCTCGCCGGGGCGTTCGCCCAGACCGCGAACTCGAAGACGCCGCGCGAGGCGGCCGAGCTCCTCGCCGACCAGGCCTACCGTTTCATCGCGAGCGACGTGGTCTGGGACGACCTCTTCCAGGAGCCGGCGGCCGGCGAGCTCGAGAGCCGGGGGGTCCGGGGAGTGGCGGTGCCGGACTCAAAGTTCCTCGAGGATCCGAATCTCGCCTCGGTCGCCCAGTTGCGCCCCGTCTACCGGCGCATCGAGGCCGCGACCGAGGGCATACCGGCCGACGCGGTCCGCGGCAACGGCATCGTCTCGGTGACGGCGCAGCCGGGGGGAACGCGTCTGTCGCCGACGGAGCTGACGCGCGTGAAGGCCTCGACGCAGCTCGCCTTCCGGATCGCGGTCGAGAACTCCGGTGACGTGCAGGAGGTGCAGGTGCCGGTCACGCTCACGATCCGCAAGACGCCGAATCCGATCCGCAAGCGCACGGTCATCGACTCGATCAACCCGGGCGAGACGAAGACGGTCACCATCCCCGTCCCCGAGAACGTGCCGATCACGGAGCAGACGGCGATCACGGTCGAGGTCGAGCCCGTCGAGAACGAGGCGTCGACCGACAACAACTCGGTCGAGTACTCGGTCATCTTCTCGCTGTAGGCGCGGCCGGCGGCGCCGGGCGTCTCTAGGCTTCCAGCCGATGGAGACCTCCACGCTCGCGCTCGTCGTGGCCGTGGCCGCCGGTGCGGTGGCCCTGGGCGCGCTCGCGCTGGCGGCGCTGCTGGCCCTGCGGCTGCGCCGCGTGCGGGCTGCCCAGCAGGTGCTGCTCGGCGGCGACTCGGGCGACCTCGTCGACTTCGCGGTCTCGCTGCAGGCCCGCATCGACGATCTGCACCGTGCCGTAGACGAGGTGGCGGCCGGGCTTGCACGGGTCGACAGCCGCGTCGACGGCTGCGTCGGCAAGACCTCGATCGTCCGCTACGACGCGTTCGCCGGGTTGGGTGGCCAGCAGTCGGCGTCCGTCGCGCTGCTCGACTCCGGGCGCACAGGAGTGGTGCTGAGCGCCATCCAGGGGCGCGACTACGCCCGCGTCTACGTGAAGGAGCTCGACCGCGGCCGCGCCCCGATTGCGCTCTCGCCGGAGGAGACCGAAGCGGTCGAGCGCGCCATGTCCCAGTAGGACCCGCGGCGTGTCGTGGCTCGTCGCGCGCGTTGCGCTCGCGCTGGCGGTGATCGTCGCCCCGGGCCTCGCCCTCGCCGAGGGCGGCTCGCTTCCATGGCCCGGCCTGGTCGTGCTCGGCATCGCTTTCGCGGCCTGGTCGATCACCCTCCGGCGCAGCCGCTGACGCCCGCGTTGCGAGGCGCGCTCCCGGCCGCCTGGGCCTGCCGGCGCCCCGCCCGTCGAGGCCGCGTTCGAGTGCTGTCCACGAACATCCATCGATTCGGCACGCTCCTGGCACAGACACGTGCGAGGTTGGGCGGTACCGTCCGATCCGGGCGGGTGGTGGAGGTCGGATCCCCTCTGGGAGGGCGGGGTAGGCGGTTGGGCTTGTCCGCGGCGGCCATCGTCCGCTCGGGGCAGTGGCTGCGGTCGACGGGTCTAGCGCCTGCGCCCCGGACGCGGCCGAAGTCGCCTGAACCCGTGCAATCCGGCGGTTTTCAGCCTCACCGGTGGCTGGTACGTTTCCGGGCATGAGGCAGGTTCTCGTGCTGAACGCCAGCTACGAGCCGCTGAACGTGTGCTCGGTTCGCCGTGCGCACGTCCTCGTGTTCAAGGGCAAGGCGGAGGTGCTCGAGGCGCTCGACGAGCCCCTCAGATCTGCGACGGACACGTTTCCCTGGCCGCACGTGATCCGGCTCCTCACGTACGTGCGCGTGCCACGGATCATCCAGCGGAAGATCTCGCGGCGGGCGCTCTTCGCTCGTGACAACTGGCGCTGCGTCTACTGCGGCGACACGAGCGGCCGGCTCACGCTCGACCACGTGGTGCCGCGCTCGAAGGGCGGCGACTCCGTCTGGGAGAACGTCGTCACCTCCTGCGCGCCCTGCAACCTGCGCAAGGGCGACCGCCTCCTCGACGAGGCCTCCATGACGCTGCACGTGCCGCCCCGCCCGCCGGCGCCGGTGCTGTTCATCCGGCTGGCGGCGCAGACGATCCCGACCCGCTGGCAGCCGTATCTCGACAGCTTCGGCGGAGGCGGTACCAGCACCAGCACGCCCGCCGTCGCCGCCTAGCCCGCGAGCGCGGCGAGCGCCGCGTCCACGTCCGCCTCCGTGTTGTAGAGGTGGAAGGAGACGCGGAGCGATCCTGCCCTCGACGCGGCGCGGATGCCCGCCCGGGCGAGCCGCTCCACCCCGCCGGGGACTGCCACCTGCACGATCGCCGAGTCCGCGGGCGGCAGGCCGAGGCCCGCGCGGAAGCGGTTGGCGAGCCCGACGTCGTGCTCGCGGATCGCTGCGACGCCGATCTCCTCGATCAGCTCCAGCGCCGGCGCGGCACCCACCCAGGAGAACCAGGCGGGTGAGGTGTCGAAGCGGCGCGCCGAGGCGGCGAGCCTGAGCGGCAGTCCGTAGTAGCTCGCGTGCACGTCCTCGCCGGCGTACCAGCCGGCGTTCAGCGGCCGCACTCCCTCGAGCAGGCGCTCGCCGAGTGCGAGGTACGCCGTTCCCCGCGGCGCGAGCAGCCACTTGTAGCCGGCGCAGACGAATGCGTCGACGGTGCCGGCGTCGAGTGGCAGCCAGCCGCAGCCCTGCGTCGCATCGACCACCACGAGCGCTCCCACCGCGCGCGCCGCCTCGACGACGGCTGCCAGGTCGGCTACCTCGCCGGTGGACGACTGGACGGCGCTGACGGCGACCACGTCGGTCCGCGGCGTGACCGCTTCCGCAAGCCCTGCCAGGGGCGCGGCGCGCACGGTGACGCCCCGTTCGGCCTGGACGGCCCAGGGGAAGAGCAGCGAGGTGAAGTCACCCTCGGCCGTCATGACCTCGGCTCCGTCCGGTACCGATGCTGCGAGCACGCCGACGAGCTCGGACACCGTCGACCCGATCGCGACCGACGTGTGCGGGACCCCGTGGAGGCGCGCGAAGGCCCGGCGCGCGCGCTCGGCGCTCTCGCCCCAGCCCTCCCAGCTCGTGCGTCCGCCGCGCCAGTCGGCGAGCGCTGCCTGCAGCGCCTCCCAGGCGACCTGGGGCGGCAGGCCGTAGCTCGCGGTGTTGAGGTACGGCGCCTCGGGTGCCCACTGGCCCTCGCGCATCAGCTGCGCTCGCGGGGGAGGTCCCGCCGCTCCCAGTCGCTCCAGGAGCCGGGGTAGAGACGCCCCTCGCGACCCGCCAGCGCGAGCCGGTGCAGCAGGACGCAGGCGGTCACCCCGGAGCCGCAGTAGGCGACCACGTCCCCATGTGCCGCGAGCTCGGGCAGGGGGTCGCTCCAGGGCGCGCTGAGGGCACCGGGTATGCGCCCGGGGACCGCGTCGACCGGGTTCGGCTCTCCGCGCCAGCGGAAGTGCGGGCGAGCGTCGAGGAGCACGACGCCCGGGTCGTCGAGGCGGCCCGCCAGCTCGTCCGCCTCGATCGTGTCCCCGGCCCGCTCCCGCGGTACGAAATCGGCTCGCTCCACGGCGGGCTCCCCAGCCTCGAGCGGCCCGCGCCAGGCGTCCAGACCGCCGTCGAGGACGGCGCAGTCGTCGTGTCCGAAGTGGCGGAGCAGCCACCAGAGCCGCTCGGCGCCGCCGAGAGAGCCGTAGGCGACCACGAAGACGCCGGCGCCGATCCCCGCCCGGCTCGCCGAGACGGCGAACCGCTCCGCCGAGGGCAGCGGATGGCGCCCCAGGCCCGCGCGAGACCGGTCGGAGAGATCCTCGTCGACGTCGAGGAACGAGGCTCCTGGAACATGGCCTGCGCGGAAGAGCCTCCCGCCCGCCGCCGGATCGGTCAGCTCCCAGCGGCAGTCGACGAACTGATAGCGCACCGGCCGATCGTAGTGCGGGACGGCCGTATGCAAGCTCGCCGGCGCAGGCGCCCACGGATCAGGCGGGGCGACCTGTCGCGGCCGGATCGTCGATGTGAAGGGTCGGCGTCGACGGGCGTTTCATCACGATGGAATGCGTCTGGCCGGCGTGTTGACGACGGTGTGGTGACGGCGCGGCTGTCCGGCGGCGTATCTCCCTGGCACGAATCGACCAGAGGAGGAGTCATGCGCAAGCTCGTCGTTCCGGCCGCCGTCGCGGCCGTCCTGCTCGCCGCCGCGGCGCTCGCGGGGGTCGGCCTGCCGGAGCAGGCACACGGGGAGGCCGGCATCACGAGGACGGTGACCGTCACCGGGCTCGGAACCGTCAAGGCGCAGCCCGACCGCGCCCAGCTCTCGTTCGGGGTGGAGTCGCGCGCGGCGTCCGCGAAGGCCGCGAGTGCGGCGAACGCGGCGGCGATGCGAGCGCTCATCTCGGCGCTCAAGGACGCGGGCGTCGACGACGACAGGCTGCGCACGGAGCACGTGTCGGTCTGGCCGGTCTCCGACGGCTCGGGACCCGTCGACGGCTATACGGCCTCCGGGAGCGTCTCGGTCGACGTGCCGGTCGATCGTGCCGGCCCGCTCGTCGACGTGGCGACCGGCGCTGGTGCGACCAACGTCAGCGGCCCGATGCTGACTCGCTCCGAGTCGGACTCGCTGGAAGAGCAGGCGCTCGAGCGCGCGCTCGAGGACGCGCGGCGCAAGGCCAAGGCGCTCGCCTCGGCTGCCGGCGCCGGCCTCGGCGAGGTCGTCAAGCTCGTCGAGGGCGGAGCGGCGCAGCCGTTGCCGTATGCCGAGCGGGCCCAAGACTCGGCAGCTGCGTCGGTCACGCCGGTCGAGCCCGGCACGGTCGACACAACGGCCTCTCTGACGGTGACGTTCGCGCTGCGCTGACCCGCCATGCGACTGCCGGCCGCCGCGAACGAGTTGGTCAAGGCCTCGGAGGAGGCGCTGCCGCACACGCTCGTCGTCTGACTCGAGCGGGCACCGGTCGCCGGGTGGTGAGCTCGTCGAACCGCTCCCGGCAGGCCGGACCCCTGTCTCCCCCGGCCCCTGTCCACCAGGGACAGTCCGAGAGGTCGTGCCCCGCCCTCCCAAGAGGGGAGAGCTGCCTCCACCTCCCGCCCGGCGCCGACGGTACCCACCGGGGACGCACCTGTCTGTCACAGAAGCGTGCCGGGGGCGGGACGATGCATGCACACCGTCCCGCCCCCGGAGAGTCGCGGAGCGCTAGGTGGTGTCGAGCGCGACGTTCGCGACCGGGACGGGCGCGGCGGAGCGCTGAGCATGTGCCAGCCCGAGGTGACCGTGGGCCTCGGTCCCGTAGCCTCCGGGAACCGGGATGTAGAACTCGGGATAGCCCCACATGCCGTGCTCCGAGACGTCCAGGCCGGCGGTCTCCACTTCGGGCTCGACCCGGATCCCGAAGGTCACCTTCATCAGCCAGAGGGCGCCGAACGACGCCGTGAACGTGAACGCTCCCACGGCCAGCAGGCCGAGCGCCTGGACGCCGACCTGGTGGAAGCTGCCCGTGTACCAGAGGCCGCCCCCGCCGGTGGCGAGGTTCTCGGCGAGCGACGGCATCGCGAAGATGCCGGTGGCGAGCGTTCCCCAGACGCCGGCCAGGCCGTGCACGGACACGGCGCCGATCGGATCGTCGATGCGCAGCCGCTCGATGCCGAGCACCCCCAGCACCGCGATCAGGCCCGCGAGCGCGCCGATCGCGATCGCCGCCCACGGAGCCACGAAGCCCGACGCTGCGGTGATCGCCACGAGCCCGGCGATCGCACCGTTCAGTGTCATCGAGAGATCCGGCTTCTTGAGCACGAGCCAGGACACCACCACGGCACCCAGCGCGCCGGCGGCGGCGGCGACGTTCGTGGTCAAGGCCACGTAGGCGAAGTAGCCGAGCTTCTCGCCGGTGACGATGCCGAGCGTCGAGCCCGGGTTGAAGCCGAACCAGCCGAACCAGAGGATGATCACGCCGAGCGTCACGAAGGCCATGTTGTGGCCCGGGATCGCGTTCGGCTTGCCGTCGGAGCCGAACTTGCCGATGCGCGGCCCGAGCAGCAGCGCCCCGGCGAGAGCCGCCAGCGCGCCCTGGTAGTGCACCACCGTCGAGCCGGCGAAGTCCTGCATCCCGCGCGCGAACAGCCAGCCGTCCGGATGCCAGATCCAGTGCGACACCACCGAGTAGATCAGGGTGAAGACGACGCCGAAGGCGAAGTACACCCACAGCTTCGTCCGCTCGGCCATCGCTCCCCAGACGATCGCGAGCGAGACCGCTGCGAAGACGACCTGGAAGAAGTAGCCGGCCCCGGCGGGGATCGAGCCGAACCAGCTGAACGGCTCTGCGCCGATCGCGAGCAGCGTGTCCGCGGACGGGAAGAAGCCGCCGCCGCCGACGATCGCGTTGCCGCCGTCGCCGAACGCGATCCCGTAGCCGACGCAGTAGTAGACGATCGACGCGATGCCGAGAACGAGCACGTTCTTGGCCGCGATGTGACCGACGTTCTTCATCCGGGTCAGGCCCGCCTCGAGGAAGGCGAACCCGGCCTGCATGAACATGACGAGGATCGCCGCAACGACGACCCAGATCGTGCTCGCCGCGATCGCGAGCTCCTCGGTGCTCATCCGACTTCCACCTCCTTCAGGCTGCGCCCGGTCCGGGTGTGCATGACGACGTCCACCGGGGTCGTCCAGACGAGACCGTCCCCCGACTCGTTGCCGCTTCGCGCCGCGTCCGTGACCGCAGCGACGACGCCGTCGGCGATGTCGTCGGCGACGACGAACGTCAGCAGCGCCTTCGGCAGGAAGCGCGACTCGAAGATGCGGCCGCGGTACTCGTGCGTGATGCCTCGCTCGCGGCCGTGACCGATGGCCTCCACCACCGTCACGCCGACGTGCCCGGTCTCCTCCTCGACGGCGTCGATCACTGTCTCGACTCGCTCGCGGAGCACGACCGCCTCCACCTTGATCATCGGATCACCCCTGTTCTGCGCTCGAGCAGCACGACGTCACGCCAGACGCCGTGGAGTTGCGCCAGAGCGACGCGGACGCCGACGACCCGGAAGCCGCAGCGCCGGTGCAGCGCCAGGCTGGCGTCGTTCTCGGGGAAGACGCCGGCCTGGATCGTCCAGATGCCCGCCGCCTCCGCACCGGCGACGAGGCGCTCGAGCAGCGCCCGGCCAACGCCCTGTCCCTGGGACGTGGGGGCGACGTAGACGCTGCTCTCCGTCACCCCCGCGTAGCAGGCTCGGGTGCTGACTCGCGAGAGCGCCGCCCAGCCGGCGACGGCGTCGTCCTGGAAGGCCACGAGCCGGTGGCCCTCCAGGTGCGACGCGTCCCAGGCCTCCCACGTGGGTGTCGTGGTCTCGAAGGTGGCATCGCCCGTGGCGATTCCGGCTGCGTAGATCCGCTCCACGGCCGGGTAGTCGGACGCCTCGAGCCGCCTGATCTCGAGCCCCGCGGCTGACTTCACGAGCAGCATCTCCCGTCCCGCTTCGGCCTAGCAGTCGAAGTAGAGGCCGAACTCGGCCGGGTGCGGGCGCAGCCGCACCGCGTCGACCTCGGTCTCGCGCTTGTAGTCGATCCACGTCTCGAGCAGCTCGGTCGAGAAGACGCCGCCGGCCGTCAGGAACTCGTGGTCGGACTCGAGCGCGTCGAGCGCCTCGGCGAGCGACCCCGGCACCTGCGGCACGTCGCCGCGCTGCTCCTCGAACAGGTCGTAGTCGGCCGGCGCCCCGGGGTCGAGCCCGCGCTCGATGCCGTCGAGGCCCGCCATCAGCATCGCCGCGAACGCCAGGTACGGGTTGGCCGCCGCATCGGGGCAGCGGAACTCGATTCGCTTCGCCTTCGGCGAGTCCGAGTACATCGGGATGCGGATGCACGCCGAGCGGTTGCGCTGCGAGTAGACGAGGTTGACGGGCGCCTCGTAGCCCGGCACGAGCCGCCGGTACGAGTTCGTCGTTGGCGCGCAGAACGCGAGCAGCGCCGGGGCGTGCGCGAGGAGCCCGCCCACGTAGGCCCGCGCGAGCTCGGACAGGCCCGCGTAACCCTCCGGATCGGCCATCAGCGTCTCGCCGCCGAGCCAGAGCGACTGGTGCGTGTGCATCCCCGAGCCGTTGTCGCCGAACAACGGCTTCGGCATGAAGGTGACGGTCTTGCCGGCCGCGCGGGCGACGTTCTTGATCACGTACTTGTAGGTCATGATCTGGTCGGCCATGCGCGTCAGCGTCGTAAAGCGCAGGTCGATCTCGCACTGGCCGCCGGAGGCGACCTCGTGGTGGTGGAACTCGCACGGGATGCCGATCCGCTCGAGCGTCAGCACCATCTGCGTGCGCAGGTCGTGCAGCGTGTCGTGCGGCGCAGTCGGGAAGTAGCCCTCCTTGAGCCGGGCGGTGTAGCCGAGCCCCGGCTTGCCCGAGTTCCAGTAGCCCTCGGCCGAGTCGACCGAGTAGTGCGCCCGGTTCGGGCCGGAGTCGTAGTGCACCTCATCGAAGACGAAGAACTCGCACTCGGGGCCGAAGTAGGCCGTGTCGGCGACGCCGCTCGCGCGCAGGTAGGCCTCGGCGCGCCGCGCCACCCCGCGCGGGTCCTTGCCGTAGGGCTCGCGCGTGAGCGGGTCGACGATCTCGCAGACGAGCGAGAGCGTCGGCGCCTCGGTGGCCGGGTCGATGATCGCCGACTCGGGATCCGGCATGAGCAGCATGTCCGAGTCCTGGATCCCCTGCCAGCCGCGGATCGAGGAGCCGTCGAAGCCGAGCCCCTCGTCGAAGGCCGTCTCGTCGAACGCCGTCACGGGCAGCGTCACGTGCTGCCAGGTGCCGAGCAGGTCGCAGAACTTCAGATCGACCATCTGCGCCTGCGTCTGGCTCGCCCAGGCGAGCGCCTTGGCGGCGTCCGGCCTCGTCTTCGAGCCGTTCGCCAGGTACTGCCGTTCCACCTCTGTGCCGCTCACTGCCGCCTCCTCCGTTCGTTGGACCACGAAAAAAGCCCCAGGACTCCGCGAGTCCTGAGGCTCCATTGCCTCGGCCGGGCCTTCGTCGGCCCAACCTCACCGTAGCGTAGGCCCCCGGGCGGCTGTCAAGTCGACACGGAGCGCGCGTGGGCGGCGCCGAGGCTGTTGCCCTTCTGCTCGTACAGGCGGAGCGCCTGCTCGCTGGCGGCACTCGCCTCGTCCGGGCGGCCGCTTCGCGCGAGGATCTCGCCGAGATCGAGCAGGACGCCGGCGTGAGAGTCCAGGAAGTCGGTCGTCTCAGCGAATGCGACCGCTTCGCGTGCGAGCAGCTCTCCCCCGGCGAGGTCGCCCCCCCGCGCTAGCACCTTCCCCCGAGTGCCTCGCAAAACGATGTAGGAGTGGATGTCGTTCGATCGCGCAGCCTGCTGGGCTTCCTCGGCCAGCCGGTCTGCCTCGGCGAAGTGGCCCCGCCGGTACTCCGCCTGGGCGAGGATCGTCGCCACCGAGGAGAAGTGGCTCTGCTCGCCCGTACGCTTGTACTGCTCGTAGACGCGCCATAGGTCGTCATGCGCCAGATCGGCGTCGGGTCGCCAGAAGCCGATGCCGGCCGAGTAGACGGGGAACAGCCACAGCAGCTCGCCAAGCTCCCGCATCAGCGCTTCGCCGCGCCCCATCAATCTGAGCGCGCTCTCGACGTCGCCCTGGATCGCCGTCAGGTAGCCGAGCGTCGCGAGCAGGTGCACCTCCACGTACGGATCGTCGGCGAGCTCGAGGAGCCTCGCCACCCGGTGGGCGCCCTCTGGGGCCGGAGTGGGGCCGAGCCACAGGGCGACGCCGAGCCACTCGACGATCTCGCGCTGCTCGAAGCGGTCGCCGGCCCGGCGCGCATGCTCGAGCGCGCGCTCCGACGCCTCGACGCACTCCGCGGCGCGGCGTGCCAGGTAGCGCGTCTGCGCGAGGAGGCGCCAGCCGCGGGCCAGGCCGAGCTCGTCCCCGAGCTCCGAGAACGTCTCGAGGGCAGGCTCAGCGACCTCCAGGATGTCCTCCGGGGTGACGTCCGGCGCGGTGAAGAGCCGTAAGAAGCCGCGCTGCACAAGTGCGTGCGCGCGGAGGCGGTCGTCGCCGCCCTCGATCACGTCGGCGAGCACGGCGTCCGCCCAGGTCACGTGCGCTCCCATTCCCTGCACCACCCGCGAGCTGGGGATGAGGTCGACGCGCAGCGGGTCGCCCGGCTCGAGCATCGCGGCTGCGCGCGAGAAGAGGTTCACGGCCGCCTCGGCATCGCTTCGTGCGCAGGCGCGGCCGCCGGCGGCCCCGAGCCGCTCGGCGGCGCGGCGGCCCAGGGCTCGCGCCGCGTCGTCGGCCGCCGCGAGCTCGACGCGGTATCGGAACGCCTGCTCGAGGTGGTAGCCGACGATCTCCTCGTACTCCGGCAGGCGAGTGCCCGCCGTGCGCTCCAGCCAGTCCGCGTACTGCTCGTGATGCGTGGCGCGCGCATGCTTCGGCACCGACTCGTAGGCCGCGTCCCGGATCAGCAGGTGCCGGAAGCGGAAGGCGCGCTCGCCGGGGAACAGAGCCCGGTCGGGCCGGATCAGGTCCTTGCGCAGCAGCGCGTCCAGGCAGGCGGGGACGCCCGCGTGCTCGGCCGCTGCCGAGAGGCGCACGACGCTGCCCTCGTGAAAGCTTTTGCCCTCGATCGACGCTCGCTCGAGGACGAGCCGCTCGGCGTCGTCCAGCAGGTCGAGCCGGGCCGCGAGCAGCGCCCCGATCGTCGGGGGCAACGCAGCCAGCGCATCGTCGCCGCTCTCGAGGGCCAGCGCCAGCATCTCCTCGATGAAGAGCGGATTGCCGTCGGCTGCCTGCACCACCCTCGCGCGTGAGGTGTCGCTCAGCTGGCCAGCGAGGTTCTCGACGAGCTGCGAGCACTCCTCGGCCGAGAGTGGCTCGAGCAGCACCGACGTCGCGTTGACCTTGCCGCCGCCCCAGCCGGGCCGGATCTCGAGCACCTCGGGCCGGGCGACACAGGCGATCAGCACGGCCGCGTCGCGGATCCAGTCGGCCAGGTGCTCCACGAGGTCGAGGAAGGTCGGCTCGCCCCAGTGCACGTCGTCGAAGACCACGACGACGGGCCGCTCCCGCCCGAGCGTCTCGAGCAGCGAGCGGACTGCGGCGAGCCCACCCTCGGCGTCGACCTGGCCGGCGGCGAGCCCGATCAGCTGGGCGACTCGGTGCGCCACCGTCTCCGCCTCGTCGGCGCTCTCCACGAGGCCCTCGAGCTTCTCGAGGCGGCGCTCGACGGAGTCCGCCTCGTCGAACCCGGCAGCCTCGCCGACAGCCTCGAGCAGCGGCCAGAAGGTGATGCCCTCGCCGTACGGGAGACACCGGCCCCGGGCCACGAGCGCCTCGCCGCGAAGCTCCGCGACCAGCTCGTGCACGAGCCGGGACTTGCCGACACCTGCGGCGCCGAGGACGGTGAAGAGCTGACAGGTGCTGTCGGCCACCGCCTGCTCGAAGGCGTCCCGAAGGCGTCGCAGCTCGCGGGCGCGGCCGACCATCGGCGACCCTGCCCGCAGGCTCCTCAGCTCCGCGCCGGTCACCTGCACCAGACGCAGCCCGCCCGATCCGAGGGGCTCGACAGTGACGAGCGGCCGAACGATCCGGAGCGTGCTGTCGTCGAGGACGACGTCACCGGCCCCGCCGGACGCCGCGAGCCCGGGGGCGGCCGTCAGCGGCGCGCCCGCGGAGGGCGCCTGCGACCCGCCGCCGGAGACGACCTGACCGGTGCTCACACCGAGCCGGGCCTCGAGCGTGACGCCGCCGTGCGCCAGTTCTCCCGAGAGCTCGACGAGCCCCCGCCGCGCCTCGTCGGCGGCCCGCAGCGCGCGGAGGGCGTCGTCCTCGTGTGCCACCGGGACGCCGAAGACGGCATTGGCCGTGTCGGATCCGGCACGATCGAGTGTGCCGCCGTGACGCGAGACGGCAGCGGTCACGTGCTCCAGCGCTCGTGCGACGACCCTGCGGGACACTTCCGGATCGAGGCCTCCGTCGGCCGAGTCGATCGCGAGCTGGACGTGCAGAGCGCTGACCGTACGTCGTGTCTCTCGCGCCGGCAGCTCGCGAGGCACCGCTGCGGGCTCCGGGGTCGGCTGCGGAGGCAAGGAGGGCGACCGGGCTGCACCGTCGCTCGGCGGTGCCAGCGAGGCCTCGTGGGCGAGGATCGCCCGCTCGAGCTCCCGGAGCTTCGGGCCCGGCTCGAGACCGAGCTCGTCGACCAGCAGGCGCCGGCCCTGCTGAAAGACGGACAGCGCGTCGGCCTGGCGGCCTGCGCGGTACAGGGCCAGCATGAGCTGCCCGCGCAGGCGCTCCCGGAGAGGGTTCGCGGCGAGGAGCGCCTCCAGCTCGCCGGCGAGGGGCGCGTGCCGGCCGAGCGCCAACTCCGCGTCGACGCGATCCTCGATCGCCGCGAGGCGGAGCTCCTCCAGCCGCGCGATGTGGGGCTGTGCGAACGCCTCGTACGTGAGATCGGCGAGCGCCGGGCCGCGCCACAGAGCGAGGCCCTCTCGCAGGCGCGCGGCCGCCAGCTCGGGCAGGCCGTCGCTCAGCGCCAGCCGGCCCTCGTCTGCCAGCCGCTCGAATCGCAATGCGTCGACCGAGTCCCGGTCGATCTCGAGCACATACCCCGGATGGTGCGTCAGGAGCCGCGCCTGGGACCTCGTCCCGCTGAGCAGCTTGCGCAGCTGTGACACGTGCACCTGGAGGGCTTTCGCAGCGCGAGCCGGTGGCTCCTCGCCCCAGAGGGCGTCGATCAGTCGGTCGGTCGACACCACCTCGTTCGCGTTCACCAGCAGGGCAGCGAGCAGCGCTCGCTGCTTCCCCGGCATTGCGGCCTCCTGCCCGTCGACGCGCAGCGCCACCGGGCCGAGGAGGTGGAACCCGTTCACGTGCCTATCGTAACGAGGAAGACCACCACTCTCACGGGTGGTTCTTGGCCGCAGGAGCGCACTGCCCGGCATTGCCCTCGCGTTACCCGGCGCGCAACGGGCATTTGCCGTGCCGTTACCGCCGGAGAACCGATGCGTTACCGGCCAGGGGCAGGCTGCCAAGCGATCGCCGAGGAGGTCGGCGACGGAGACAAGGAGGAGTCATGAAGACCGCAGCCCAGATCATCGGCACGCTGACCGCGCTGATCGCCGTCGCCGCGCTGATCGCCTCACCCGCCGCCGCGGCGACCGACTACGGGCCGGCCGACGGCTGGATGTACGCGAAGCAGCTCGCCGGCACAACGGCCTCGCCGGATGACCGCTCGTTCTCGCGGGCGACCACCGACTTCGGGCCGCCCGACGGCTGGATGCATGCGAAGCAGCTCGGCGGCACGTCGGTCTCGCCGGACGACCGCTCGTTCTCGCGTGCGGCCACCCCGGGGCCCGTCGGCATCTCGCCCGACGACCGCACGTTCTCGCGGGCGACCACCGGCGTCGGCACCCAGGCGGCGGGCTCGCGGCAGGTCGGGATCTCTCCCGACAGTCGCAACGTGTCGATCCGGCCGCAGCTCGAGCAGCAGGCGGCGCTCCAGAGCGCATCGGTCACCGTCCGGTCGCCGGGCGGCTTCGACTGGACGGACGCGCTGATCGGTGCCGCAGCGGCGCTCGCCGCCCTCGCGCTCGCCGGCCTCGGGCTGACGGCGATCCGGCGGGTGCAGCCGCACCCGCGGGGCCGCCTCGCCTAGCTCGGCGCCGACGGATGACCACCGCGAGGCCCCGGCCGCCTGCCGGGGCCTCGCTGCGTCGGGGGTTGCGTGACCGACCTCACATCGCTACCCTCCGGCGGCGATGTTGCTCTTCGGCTGAGAACCGGTCTTCGCGCGCGGGCCCCCTTGTTTGGCGCCGCGCACTGTTCTCGAACCCGAAGGAGCTTGCATGATCGACATCGAGGAAAGAGCCGTGGAGCCTGAGTCCGGCCGCGCCGAGTCGCGCGACGGCGCTGTGCCCGCGGTGGAGGTGAGAGACCTCCGCAAGGAGTTCATCCGCAAGGAAGGCAAGGGCCGGCTGCGTCCCAAGCGCCGCCGCCGCGTGCCTGCGATCAAGGGCCTGACCTTCACCGTCGAGCGCGGCGAGTGCGTCGCCATCCTGGGCCAGAACGGCTCGGGCAAGTCGACGATGATCAGACTGCTCTCGACGCTGCTCCTGCACGACGGCGGGACGGCGCGCATCTTCGGCCACGACGTCTTCACGGAGGCGCGGGCGGTCCGCCGGCTCGTCAACCGCGTGTCGGTGGAGGCCTCGTTCTTCAAGAAGATGTCGGCGGCCGAGAACCTCGGTTACGCCGCGCGCTTCTACGGCATGACCTCCTCGCAGACCCGTGACCGGATCCCGGAGATCCTCGAGCGGGTGGGCTTCCCGTCCAAGCGCCAGGGTGAGTCGATGGAGGCGCTCTCGCGCGGCATGCAGCAGAAGGTCGCGCTTGCGCGGGCACTGCTCACCTCTCCGGTGCTGCTGCTTCTGGACGAGCCGACTACGGGCCTCGACCCGCGCTCGAAGCTCGAGGTGCAGGACTTCGTGCGCGAGGTGTGGCGCAGCCACGACGCGACGATCCTGCTCTGCACGCACGACCTGGCCGAGGCGGAGTCGCTGGCCGACCGGGTGGGGATCCTCCACCGCGGCGAGCTGCTCTCGCTCGAGCCGGTCGCCGAGCTGAAGCAGCGCTACGGCGCGGACACGCTCGAGCAGGCGTTCTTCGCGGCGACCGGAGCGACGCTCGAGGACGAGGCGAACGACGAAGAGGAACGGGAGGTGTGGGCGTGATGCGCGGAGCAGCTGCGACCCTCAGACACGAGTTCATCGGCCTCGGCGGGGTGCTGGAGCGCAACTGGTACCTCGTCAAGCGCTACGCGTGGTGGGAGCTCGCGTTCTTCGTCTGGACCGCGGCCAACACGCTCACGATCGTCTTCATCGCCAAGGGGATCGAGGCGGGCGGCGGCCAGATCGACGTCGAGCGCGTCACCACCCAGCTGCTGATCGGGGCGGTGATCTGGTCCTACCTCGGCATCGTGTTCGAGATCCTGGTCGAGACCGTCGCCTGGGAGCGCTGGGAGGGGACGATCGAGTACACGTTCATGGCGCCGCTCTCGCGGCCGGTGCACCTGATCGGGATGGGCCTGTTCGCCGTCGGCTACGGCATCGTGCGCGCGTCGATCGTGTTCGTCGTGATCGCCTCGTTCTTCGGGCTGAGCATGCCGGACGCCAACTTCGTCAGCGCCGTGCTCGTGCTCGCCGTCGCCTCGGTGTCGTTCATCGGCATCGGGATGATGACGGCGGTGCTGCCGCTGATCTCGCCCGAGAAGGGGACGCAGATCGGCTTCGTGGGCCAGGGCATCCTGCTCGTCATCTCCGGCGTCTACTACCCGGTCGAGGTGCTCCCGGGCTGGATGCAGGCGTTGGCGACGATCTCACCCGCCACCTACGCGCTCGACGGGATCCGCGATGCGATCCTGAACGGCGACGGCGTGTCGGCGATGGGCGACGAGCTCTGGCCGCTGGCGCTGATCGGGCTGGTGTCGATCCCACTCGGCCTCTGGGTCTTCCGGCTCGGCGAGCAGCACGCCAAGCGCCACGGGAAGTTGAAGCGCAGCGGATGATCGAGGACTACTTCGGAGGCGAGATCGCGGCGCGCTACGACGAGCGCATTGCCGACCGCTCGACGCCCGAGGCTGTGGGCCCGATCGTCGACGTGCTGGTCGAGCTCGCCGGCGCCGGCCCTGTGCTCGAGCTCGGGATCGGCACAGGCCGGATCGCGCTCCCGCTCGCTGCGCGCGGCGTTCGCGTGCACGGGATCGACCTCTCGGAGGCGATGGTCGCGCGGCTCCGGGCCAAGCCCGGCGCCGGCGCCGTCGGCGTCACGGTCGGCGACTTCGCGTCGACGAAGGTGAACGGCTCGTTCTCGCTCGTCTATCTCGTCGCCAACACGATCATGAACCTGACGTCCCAGGACGCGCAGGTCGACTGCTTCCAGAACGCCGCCGACCACCTCGAGCCGGGCGGGTGCTTCCTGATCGAGGTGCTCGTGCCCGGCCTGCAGCGGCTGCCTCCCGGGGAGCGGTTCCAGCCCTTCGACGTCAGCCCGACGCACCTTGGCTTCGACGAGATCGACGTCGCGACGCAGGCGCTGACCTCGCACCACTACTGGATCGACCAGGAGAGGGTGGAGGTCAGCTCCCCGCCGTTCCGGTACGTCTGGCCGGCCGAGCTCGACCTGATGGCCCGGCTGGCCGGGATGAGCCTGCGCGAGCGCTGGAGCAGCTGGACGGGCGAGCCGTTCACGAACGAGAGCACAACCCACGTCTCCGTCTGGGAGAAGGCGTGAGCGACCCCGCCGTTCGCGTCGAGGAGCTCACCAAGGTGTTCCGCGTGCCCGAGCGCGAGGCCGGGCTCCGCCAGGCCATGAAGAGCCTCGTTCGCCGCCGCCACCGCGACGTTCACGCGGTCGACGCGATCTCGTTCACGATCGAGCCGGGCGAGGTCGTCGGCTTCCTCGGGCCGAACGGCGCCGGCAAGACCACGACCCTGAAGATGCTTTCGGGCCTCCTCTACCCGACCGGGGGCGAGGCACGCGTCCTCGGCCACGTGCCGTCGAAGCGCGAGCGCGACCTACTGCGCCGGATCACGCTCGTGATGGGCAACCGCAACCAGCTGCAGTGGGACCTGCCCGCGCTCGACTCCTACGAGCTCAACCGGGCGATCTACCGGCTCGCGCGTGCGGAATACGAGACGATGCGGGACGAGCTCATCGAGCTGCTCGACATCGGCGACCTGGTGCGCAAGCCGGTGCGGAACCTCTCCCTCGGCGAGCGCATGAAGGCGGAGATCGTCGGCGCCCTGCTGCACCGGCCGGCCGTGCTCTTCCTCGACGAGCCGACCATCGGCCTCGACGTGACCATGCAGAAGCGCATCCGCCGCTTCGTCGCCGACTACAACGCGCGCCACGGCGCCACCGTGCTGCTGACGAGCCACTACATGGCCGACGTGGTCGCGCTCTGCAAGCGCGTGATCGTCATCCACCACGGGCGGATCCTGTTCGATGGCGCGCTGACGGCGCTCGCGGACGAGGTGGCGGCCTACAAGACCATCTCCGTCGTGCTCGAAGACGGCGTCGGGCCGCTCGACGCGTACGGCGACGTCATCCACCGAGACGGCGACCGGGTCTCCTTGCGCGTGCACAAGGCGGAGACGTCGAGGGTGGCGGCGCGCATCCTCGCCGAGCAGCAGGTGCTCGACCTCACGATCGAGGACCCGCCGATCGAGGATGTGATCGAGCTCGTCTTCGCCCGCCCGAAGTCCGGCGCCGTCGAGGCGGCGCCGTGACCCCGCTGACCGCGGACCGTCCGCTCGGCAGGCGGGCGCAGGGGCACGTGGGGTTGGCCGGCCGCTCATGAGTCGGTTCTCTCCGTGCCACGATCGTCACCGCCGCAGGAGTCCGGCGTGAGCGCCGCGCCCGAGGCGGTCGCCGCACCCGCTGTGGAAACGCCGCGCGAGGAGGGGCGGCTCCGCTCGCTCGCCGCCTTCTACCTGGTGACGGCGCGGACGGCCATCATCAACCAGGTCCAGTACCGCGTCGCGCAGTACTTCTACATGCTCGGCATGGTCGCCGAGCCGGTGATCTACCTCGTCGTCTGGACGACGATCGCCGAGCAGTCGCCGACCGGCTCGATCAACGGCATCAGCGCGGGCGAGTTCGCCGCCTACTACATCGTCTGGACGCTCGTCCGCAACATGAACGTCGTCTTCGGCGGCCCCTACTGGGAGTGGCGGATCCGCGAGGGATACCTCTCCGGCCAGCTGCTGCGGCCGCTGCACCCGCTGCACTACGACCTCGCCTGGTTCGCAGGCTCCAAGGTGGTCGTGATCGCGCTCTGGCTGCCGATCGCTGCCGGCCTCTACCTCGCGTTCGATCCTCTGATCGACCCGAGCCTGCTCGAGATCGCCGTCTTCGCCGTCGCGATCTGGGGCGCGTACCTGATCCGGACGATGTTCATGTCGGCCATCGGCATGCTCTGCTTCTGGACGACCCGCGGCGGCGCCGTCTTCGACCTCTTCATGACCACCGAGCTCCTGCTCTCGGGCCGCCTCGTGCCGCTGCCGCTGATGCCCGACTGGGCCGAGACGGCCGCCTGGTTCCTGCCGTTCCAGTGGGCCTTCTACTTCCCGATCGACGCCCTCGTGGGCGATCGCTCGACGGCGTCGCTGCTCGGCGGTCTCGTCATCCAGGCCGCCTGGATCGGGATCGGCCTCGGCATCTTCGCGCTCGCCTGGCGGGCGGCGATCAAGCGGTACTCGGCGGTATCCGGATGACTGACACGCCGGAGACGAGAGACCTCGCAGGAGAGGAGCGAGCATGAGTGCGCTCCGCGTGATGTGGCTGTTCCTCAAAGTCGGGGTGCTGAACGAGCTGCAGTACCGCGTCAACTTCTTCGTGCAGCTGCTGCAGTCGCTGCTGCTCGTCGGTACCGGTCTCGCGGTGCTCGCGCTCGTCTACTCGCACACGACGGAGCTCAACGGCTGGAACCGGTCTGAGTTGCTGGCGCTGCTCGGCGTGCAGATCGCCCTAGGCGGCCTCATCCGCGCCTTCGTCCAGCCGAACATGCAGCGGCTGATGGAGGACGTGCAGGAGGGCACGCTCGACCACGCGCTGACCAAGCCCGAGGACGCGCAGGTGCTCGTCAGCGTGCGCCAGTTCCGTATCTGGCAGGTGATGGACGTCGTCTCGGGCGGGATCCTGATCGGCGTGGGGCTCGCCTCCGTGCAGCGCTCGGTCGGGGGCCTCGACGCGCTCGCCTTCGCGGGAGCCCTGGCGCTCGGCGCCGTGATGATCTACTGCTTCTGGCTCGTGATCACGACCGTCGCGTTCTGGGTCGTGCGCATGGAGCACGTGCTCGAGCTCTTCGAGGGCGTCTACCAGACGGGACGCTGGCCGGTTGGCGTGTACCCCGGCTGGCTTCGCTACAGCGTCACCTTCCTCGTGCCCGTCGCCTTCGCCGTCACCGTGCCGGCCGAGGCGCTGACGTCACGGCTCGAGTGGACGACACTGCTGCTCTCGCTCGGGTTCGCCGTCGTGCTCTTCGCCTTCACCCGCTGGTTCTGGCGCTTCGGGCTGCGCCACTACTCCGGCGCCTCCGCCTGAGCCGATGACCACCGCGCCGACCACGTGGCACTACGGCGTCGTGTCGCACTGGTGGGCGGAGTTCAATCGCGAGGGGCCGGAGATCGACTGTTTCCGCCCGTTCGTCGAGGCGGGCCAGCCGGTGCTCGACGTCGCCTGCGGCACGGGCCGCCTGCTCGTTCCCTATGTGCAGGCCGGGATCGACATCGACGGCACCGACGTCTCCCCGGACATGCTGGCGCGCTGCCGTGAGCGGCTCGAGCGGGAGGGCCTGCCCGTGCCGACCCTGGCCGCGCAGCCGATGCGCGAGCTCGAGCTCCCGCGCCGCTACCGAACCGTGGTCTTCTGTGGTGGCCTGGGCCTGGGCGGTTCGCGCGAGGACGACGTCGAGGGTCTGCGGCGCATCCTCGGGCACCTCGAGCCGGGCGGGCTGCTCATCCTCGACAACGAGGTGCCGTACGCCCAGAGCTGGTGGCCGCGCTGGCCCAAGGGGGAGCGGGCCGACCTTCCGCGCGACTGGCCCGAGCGCGGCGACCGCCGGACCGGCGCCGACGGCACCCAGTACGAGCTCCGCTCCCGGCTGGTCGCCCTGGATCCGCTCGCGCAGACCGTGACGCTCGCTCTGCGGGCCTCGATGCGGCGTCCCGGGGCCGAGCCCGTGAAGGATGAGCACACGCTGACGATGACGGAGTACTTCACGCACGAGGTCGCGCTCATGCTCGCCGCCGCCGGGTTCGTGGACGTGGAGCTCCGCGCGGGCTACGAGGATCGCGAGCCGACCGCCGACGACGATTTTGTGGTCTTCCTGGCCCGCAAGCCGCCCGTCTGACGTGCGAGGCGCACGGCCGGAAGCGGGTGTAGACTCGCGCCGTCGTACGGAGGCGACGTGGCCTCGGGCGAGCTTCCGCTGCCCGAGGCTTTTTGCGTTCAGGAGGGAGGTCAGATGACGCAGGTGATGACGGAGAACCGCGCCACGTCGAGCGAGGAGTCCCGCCAGGCGGTTCGCTCACGCGTCCGCGAGGAGGGCGTCGAGTTCGTGCTGCTCTGGTTCACGGACCTGGAGGGGCACCTGAAGAGCTTTGCGATCACGCCGGGCGAGCTCGACAACGCGCTCGACGACGGCATGGGCTTCGACGGCTCGTCGATCACGGGCTTCAACGCGATCGAGGAGTCGGACATGGTGGCGATCCCCGACCCGGCGACCTTCCAGCTCATGCCCTGGAAGCCTGGCGAGACGAAGACCGCGCGCATGATCTGCGATGTCGTCACGCCCGACGGCAAGCCGTACGAGGGCGACCCGCGGCACGTGCTGCGGCGCGCGCTCGAGCGGATGAAGTCGATGGGCTTCGACACGTTCAACGTCGGCCCCGAGCTCGAGTACTTCCTCTTCGCCGACGACAAGGGCACCGAGACGCTCGACGAGGGCGGCTACTTCGCGATGACGACGATGGACGCCGCGAGCGAGCTGCGCCAGGAGACGGTGCGAGCGCTCGAATCCATGGGCATCCCGATCGAGTACGTCCACCACGAGGTCGGCCCGTCCCAGCACGAGATCGACATGCGCTTCGCGCCGGCGCTCGAGATGGCCGACCACACGCTGACCTACCGGCTGATCGTCAAGGAGATCGCGCGCAAGGATGGCTACCACGCGACCTTCATGCCGAAGCCGCTCTTCGGCGAGAACGGCTCGGGGATGCACACGCACCAGTCGCTCTTCACGGACGGCCGCAACGCCTTCTTCGACGCGGACGACGAGTGGCACCTCTCGGATGTCGGCAAGGGCTTCATCGCGGGGCAACTGCACCACGCGCGGGAGATCGCGGCCGTGTTCGCGCAGTGGGTCAACTCGTACAAGCGGCTCGTGCCCGGGTACGAGGCGCCCGTCTACGTGGCGTGGTCGCGGCGCAACCGCTCGGCGCTGATCCGCATCCCGCTCTACAAGCCCGGCAACGAGCAGGCCACCCGGGCCGAGATTCGCTGTCCCGACCCGGCCTGCAACCCCTATCTCACCTTCGCCGCGCTACTGCACGCCGGCCTCGAGGGGATCGAGAAGGGGTACGAGCTGCCGGCTCCGATGGAGACGAACCTGTACCACCTGACGCCCGAGCAGCGGCGCGAGCGGGGCATCGTCGCCCTGCCGGAGACGCTCGGCGAGGCGATCGACGAGCTGTCGGGAAGCGAGCTGGCGCGCAAGGCGCTCGGCCCGCACATCTTCGACCGCTACGTCGAGCTGAAGCGCAAGGAGTGGGACGAGTACCGCGTCCAGCTCACGCAGTGGGAGCTGGACCGCTACCTCGCCGTGCTCTAGCCACACGTGGGCGCGAGGGGAGCCGGGGCCCCGGCTCCCCTCTGCCCCGGTCTGCGGCTCCGCCGACCGATCCGGGGAAAGTGACCGGTGGTTGCGACGAGCGACGTGCCGGAAGCGCACGCTTCCCCCGGGCGGCCGGCAGCGCTCCCGGAGTCGTCTGGTGTCGAATCGGCACAGACACGCGCGTTCGTTCGTGCTACTCCTCCCTCACAGGGTCGAGCGGGGGGTCCCCACCCTCGGGCGGGGGCTTCACGCGCGCGGGAGTTGTGAGGCGACGCGGCCCGCTCGCGCCGGAGATCGGAGGCGAACGGCCCGAACGGGACTCAAACTGCGCCGGTCGAGGCCATGGGCGCCGCACTCTCCCGCGCCGTGAGGGACGCCGCGGGCCTTCTACTAGCCGTTCGGCTAGGAGCTGTCTCAAACGGCCAGTAGACGCAGGAGCTGCGACGCGCAAGAATGGTCGGGTTCACCGGCTCCGCCGACTTGGCGGACGGCGGAGTCGCTGACGGCCGATCGCGAGCTGCTGGTAAGGCAGCTCGTGGTCGTTCTCGGGTCGGATTCCCCGAGGGACGTCCTGCGGCCGTCTCCGAGCAGCCAGGGCTGCGGGCCAGCCGTACGCCGAGCTCGTGTCGAGGGTGGGCGGCTAGAGAAAGCGCGGCAGCGTGTGGCCGTCGACGCGCAGACCGATGCGGCGCTCGTCGCCGTTGATCTCGCGAATCGCCTCGGCCGGCACCATGCGCCGCTTGGCGAAGAACCGCCGCCCTCGCACCGCCAGCGCGTCGGGGCGGTCGGGCCTCGTGCCGTACATGGGGCACTCGACGCGGCCGAGCAGGCGGCCGGCGGCGTCTGCAACCGTGAACCCGACGGTCCCGCGCAGATCTGCCTCGAGTGCGCTCATCGACGGCGACGGTACCCACAGCGGGGGTGATCAAATCTGAGCAGGCCGTAAGGGCTTTGTTAAGCCGCGGCCGGCGTTGCGGCGGTCGCGAGCGGCGGCTCAGCGGCTCGTCGTCGCCAGCCGGAGCCCGAGCGCGACGAGCACGCCGCCCGAGATGCCTTCGAGGCCGGCCCGCCACCGCGATCCCGACAGCGCCCCGCTCGCCCGGCCGACGAGCCAGCCCCAGAGCACGAGCCAGACGATGCTGATGGCGATGTGGATCGTGACCATGATCCCGGTCAGCAGGACGACCGGGTCTCCCGGCTCGAAGAACTGTGGCAGGAAGGCGAGGTAGAAGAGGGCCGGCTTCGGGTTGAGCACGTTGTTCAGGAAGCCCTGGGCGAAGCTCGTGCGCCCCGAGCGCGCGGGCCGCTCGCCGGTCGGGAGCTCTGCCGGCTCGCGCGCTGTCCGCCGCGCCGCACGCAGGCTGAGGATCCCGAGCAGCACCAGGTAGCAGGCGCCGGCGATCTTCAGCACGGTGAACGCCGTCGCCGAGCGCACGAGGATCGCCGAGATGCCGATCGCGGACGCGGTCGCATGGACGAGCAGCCCGGTGACGACGCCGGCGCTCGTCACGGAGGCCCGCCGCCAGCCGTCGGTGATCGCACGCCGCGCGACGAGCGCCATGTCGGCGCCGGGCGCCACCGTGACGATCGTGGCCGCGACCGTGAACGCGGCGATCTGGCCGAGCATGCGCCGATGCTACGGGCTTGGTCTCTGCGCGAACACCCCGCGTGCCGCGACGGTGCTAGGTGGGCTTCGTTGTCATCGCCCAGATCGCGACGACGTAGGCGACGAGGAGCACCAGCGTGATCACCGTGACCACGCGCGAGGACGTCCGGCGGCCGTCGACTCCGCGCCGAAGCGCGATGCCGGCGATCACGAGCGACGCGATCAGGCCGAGCCCGCCAAGGTCCGACGTGATGTACCCGACCCCGATCCAGCCCGCGTCGTCGTCGAAGGGCGCCTCGCTCAGAGCCCACTCCGCGGCCACCCGCATGACGATGAACGCCGGCAGGACGAGAAAGAAGAGCGTCCGGTAGGCGAACCGTGTCAGCGCTGCCGCGCTCCCGCCGTCCGCCCGCCACGCACCGGCGAGCGCCACGGCGACGGCGAGCAGGCCACCGACGAGCAGCATCGCGCCCGCCACGTGGACGAAGAGCGCGATCTCCCAGTCGTCCGTGCGCAGGATCGCGAGCATCAGGCTCCGGGCTTGAAGATCATCAGGACGAGGATCAGCGCGAGCGCGGCACTGGAGACGACCTGGAACTGGAGGCCGGTGCGGCGGAGCGCCACTGCGTCGGCTCCCGGCGCCGCCGCGCGCTCGTAGTACACGCCGCCCCGCTGCCCCACGACCGTCGAGACAGTCCAGAGCACCAGCGACGCGAGGATCCAGGTGTCCCAGAGCTCGTACCCGTCGATGTCGATGGCGAGCCACACGCCGAACACCAGCGTGCCGACGCTCGAGACGCCCACCACGATGGCACCGACACGGCCGAGCAGCATCGCCCCCATCGGCGGCAACGACGTCCGGCCCGGCCGCGTCGCGACGATCAGCGCCCAGAACGTGACGACCGCGGCGACCATGCCGAAGGCGAACAGCACGTGGACGAAGAGCAGGACGTCGGACACGAGCGCGGGACACTAACCGCTCGAGCACCCCCGTACACTGGCGCCGTGGACGTGTCGGCCCGCCACCTGCGGCTGCTGACCGAGACGATCGCCGCCGTCAACTCGACCATCGACCTCGAGGAGGTGCTGGCGCTCGTCGCGCGCAAGGTGGCGGAGGCGCTCGAGGCCGACGCGTGCTTCGTCTACCTCTACGTCGAGCATGACGACGAGCTCGTCTTGCGAGCGACGCACGGGACGCGCGTGGAGGAGATGACGCGGCGGCCGCGGATGCGGCCCGGGGAGGGCATCACGGGCGCGGCGGCGGCGGCCCGAGAGCCGGTGATGCTGTCGGCGCAGGCGCATCTCGACCCGCGCTTCAAGGCGTTCGCGAACCTGCCCGAGGACGAGTACGAGTCGATCCTGGCCGTTCCGATCCTGATGCGCGAGAAGCTGGAGGGCGCCCTGAACGTGCGCACCCGGCGGCCGCGCGAGTTCAGCCGGGCCGAGATCGAGCTGCTGCTCGGCATCGCCGGCCAGGTGGCGCAGTCGATCGAGCACGCGCGCCTGTACGAAGCGGCCCGGCGGCGTGTCGCCGAGCTCGAGGCGCTCGCGCGTATCTCCGAGGCCGTGTCGGAGTCGCTCTATCTCGAGGAGTCGCTGGAGGCCATCGTGAAGACGACGATCGACGCGGTCGGTGCGACCGGAGCGGCGCTCGTGCTCGAGGACGGGCGCGTCGCCTGGCCTGAGGGGCGACCGGGGGCGCACGCCGTCCGTCTGCCGCTGCGCTGGAAGCGGCGCGAGATCGGCGAGCTCGTCTGCGACCGTGACACCCCCTTCTCCGACGACGACCGCGCGTTGCTCGGCTCGATCGCTCAGCAGGCGGCGATGGCGCTCGAGCACGGGCGGGCGGTGCTCCGCGGAGTGCTCGCCCAGGAGATCCACCACCGGGTCAAGAACAACCTGCAGACCGTGGCCTCGCTGCTGCGGCTGCAGGCACGCGCGGCCGACGGCGTCGACCCGCAGAAGGCGCTCGGCGACTCGGCGAACCGGATCCTCGCGATCGCGGCGGTGCACGAGGTGCTCACCGAGCAGCGCGACGAGGAGGTCGATCTCGCCGACCTGCTCGACCGCCTGCGCAGCATGCTTGTCCAGGGGCTCGGCGTGGCGAAGTCGGTCGAGACGCGGCTCGAGCCGGTCGAGCTCGCCGGCCACCGCGCGACGGCGCTCGCGCTCGTCTTCAGCGAGCTGCTCCAGAACGCGCTCGAGCACGGAGGCGCGTCCGTCGCGGTCGAGCTCGGTCGGCACGACGGTGACGTGATCCTCTCGATCACCGACGATGGGGCAGGCGCCACCGGCGAGCTCCAGGGCACGGGGCTCTCGATCGTGCGCGCCCTCGTCCGAGACGAGCTGCGCGGGACGCTGACGCTCGACCACGCGGCCGGCCTGCGCGCGCGGGTCGTCTTCCCGGCCTGAACCCTCAAGTGCCTCTGAGACACTCGAGGGTGGTCGAGGGTTGGCCTCGCGGGTCTCGCCGAGTCGACGAATGCCGCACGGTGACGACGCTTTGGCCATCGACGCACGACTCCGGCAGTGCGCTGCAGGTGCGTATCTCGTGTGCCCCGCGGCACAGAACCTCGAGTGCCTCTGAGGCATGCGAGGGTGGTTGAGGGTTGTTGGCGCTGCTCCCCGGTCGCTGGCGCAGACCGTCTGCGGCTGAGCGTCGTCTGGGGAGCGGGGGGTGCCGCCCACGGGGCGCCCCCCGAGCTCACACGGGGTGAGCGTGGCCGGCCGTCGCCGCCGTGAGCGTGTGGACGGCTGCCGCGATCTCGGCGGCGCTCGCCGTCGGCCGGTAGATCGTGGCCGGCGGGCGCCCGGTGGTGACGAGGCGCTCGGCGAGGCCCGCGGCCTCGAGATCCTTGAGCGCCAGCGTCAGCGCCCGCGGCGACAGGCGCAGCTCGTGGCGAAGCTCCGAGAAGCGGCGCTCCGGCGCGAGTCGCGCGAGCACCGGCAGCGTCCACTTCTTCAGCCCCACGCTCTCGAGCCCGGCCGCCTGAAGTGTCTCGAGCACGCGAGCGGCGGCCGGTGCGACCAGCCGTCCGGGCTCGGTCAGCACGTACTCCGGTCGCAGGGGGTGCCCATAGCCCGGATTGCGCAGCACTAGCCCGTCCGCGATCAGCGAGCCGAGCGTCTGTCGCAGCGCTTCCCGGCTCGCGCCGGTGCGACTGCCGAGCGTGACGAGGCGGCCGCCGCCCCGACCGAGCTCGGCCAGGAGCGGCACGGCCCAGCGATGGTGGAAGAGGGTCTCGATTGACAACGAAGTAGTCGTAGTATAAAAACAGGACAATCGGACGGGAGGAGAGGATCGATGAGCGAAAAGACACAGGAGAGGGCGGCGGTGACGGTTCCGTACGAGTTCACGAAGGAGCTGACGATCTCGGTCAACGTGTCGAACCTGCAGCAGGCGCTCGACTGGTACCGCGACGTGCTCGGGTTCGAGGTCGTCTACCAGCTCGACGAGCTCGGCTGGGCCGAGGTCGCATCGCCGATCGCGGGCGTGACCGTCGGGCTCTCCCAGACGGAGGAGCAGAAGGTCGGCGGCACCGTGCCCACCTTCTCGGTCGTGGACATCGAGGCGGCGACCGGGCACCTGCGCGCGAAGGGCGTACGGCAGGACGACATCTTCGAGGTCGACGGGATGGTCAAGCTGGCCGGGTTCTACGACCCGGACGGCAATCCCTGGATGTTCGCGCAGAACCTCCAGGGCGGGTAGCGGCGAGAACTCGTCACGTCGGGGCGGCCTCTCAGGGCCGCCCCTTTTCGCGGTCCGCGGCGGCATCGGCACGGAGGGCAGCAGCGGCCCCTAGAGTCCACCCACCGTGCGCGTGCTCATCGCGGAGGACGAGACGATCATCCGGCTCGACCTCGCCCAGATGCTGGAGGGAGCGGGCTTCGAGGTCTGCGCACAGGCGCGCGACGGCGTCGAGGCGGTCGAGCTTGCCGCCTCCGAGCAGCCCGACCTGGCGGTGCTGGACGTCAAGATGCCGCGGCTCGACGGCATCGAAGCCGCGCGCCGGATCCTCGAGGAGCGGCCGATCCCGATCGTGATGCTGACCGCCTACGGCCAGGACGAGCTGGTCTCCCGTGCCGTCGAGGCGGGTGTCTTCGGCTATCTCGTCAAGCCGTTCCGCGAGACCGACCTGCTGCCCGCGATCCGCACCGCCCGCGCCCGGCACGAGGAGCTCGCCGCCGCGCGGGAGGAGGCCGGCTCCCTCGCCGATGCGCTCGCCGCGCGCAAGGCGATCGAGCGCGCGAAGGGCCTGCTGATGGAGAAGGAGGGCCTGACCGAGGAGCAGGCCTTCGCCCGCCTGCGCAAGGCGAGCCAGGTCTCGCAGAAGCCGCTGAAGGTCATTGCCGACGCCGTCGTGGCGACGCTGGGAGCGGACGTATGAGCGACGGGTCTACCTGCGGCACGCGACGGTGACCCCGGAGCACCCCAACGCCGCGCTGATCCGCCGCGTCTTCGCGGCCTTCGGTCAGGACGCCAAGGCGATCGCGGCCGGACTGGCGCGGGACGTGCTCTGGCGCGTCCCCGGGGGCACGGTCATGAGCGGCGACTACCGCGGTCGTCGCGACGTCGTGGAGTTCCTGCGCCGCACCGGGCTCGAGACCGGCGGCACCTACCGCAGCCGGCTGCACACCGTGCTTGCCGACGACGAGTGGGGCCTCGCCGTCTACCGGGCCACCGGCTGCTCGCAACGGCATCGACCTGGACGTCGAGCAGGCCCTCGTGATCCGCTTTCGTGAGGGCTCTGGCAGGAGGTGACCGCCGTGCCGCTCGACTCCGTCTCGACGCCTTCTGGGCCTAGGCCGCGCGCCCTCCGGCACGGGCCTGCACTCCTGCGCCGACCGGGGTCGCGCCTCATCGAGGCCGGGAGGGCCGCGCCCTCGCCGGCCTGCGTCTCGAAGAGCTGCTCCCAGCGGCTGAGCAGCGCCTGCAGCTCCTCGCGCGCCCGCCGGTGGGCTGCGAGCCGCTCGACGTCGGACCAGTCCTCGGCCAGCTGCCGCTCGAGCTCTGCGACCTGCTGCTCACGCGCTGCGATCTCTACCTCGAGTCGTTCCAGCTCGCTCGGCGGCGCCGGTCGAGCGGGCCGCGGGCGGCGCTCGGCCTGTCGCTTGGGCTTCGGCTCGGCGGGCGTCTCGGCGGGTGCGGCCAGCTCCTCGCGCCGGCGGACGTACTCGGCCCAGCCGCCGTCGTAGGAGCGCAGCGTCCCGTCCTCCAGCGCGAGCGTGCGCTCGGCGACGGCGTCGAGGAGCGCGCGGTCGTGGGAGACGAGCAGCAGCGTGCCGGGGAAGGCCTCGAGCGCAGCCTCGAGCGCCTCGCGGCTCTCGAGGTCGAGGTGGTTGGTCGGCTCGTCGAGCACGAGGAAGTTGGCCCCCGACGCGACCACGAGCGCGAGCACCAGCCGCCGGCGCTCCCCGCCCGACAACACCGCCACGGGCTTGGTCTGCTCGTCCCAGCCGGAGAAGAGGAAGCGGCCGAGGAGTGCCTGCGCCTCGGGCCGCTGCAGGCCGGTGGCGTTCTGGACGCACTGCAGCACCGTCCCGCGCGTATCGAGCTCGAGCTCCTGCTGCGAGAAGTACGCGGGCTCGACGCCGTGCCCGAGGCGAACGCGGCCGGCCGCCGGCTCACGCCGCCCCAGCAGTGCGTCGAGCAGCGTCGTCTTGCCGGCCCCGTTCGGGCCGACGAGGCCGACGTGCTCGCCGCGCTCGAGAGCGAAGCCGACGTCGTCGAGCAGCTGCTTGTCGCCCGCAGCGAGCGTCGACCCCTTCGACCTCCACCACAGTCCGGCCGCTGCGGGCCGGGCGGAGGAACTCGAACCCGAGCGAGCGCCGCTTCAGACGCAGGCGCTCGAGCTCGCCGCTGTGCTGCGAGCGCTCCTCCTCCAGGCGGCCGATCTGCGTGATCTTGGCCTGGGCCTGCTTCGCCTTGTCCTTCTTGGCGCGGAAGCGCTCGACGAAGCGTTCGAGGCGCGCGATGTCGACCGCGATCCGGTCGGCCTCCTTCTGGGCGTACTGCTCGCGGGCGGCCTTCTCGCGCCTCCACGCGTGCCAGGGGCCCCGGAACATCAGCGAGCGGCCGCCCTCGAGCTCGAGCACGGAGGTCGTCACCGCCTCGAGGAACCAGCGGTCGTGGGCGACGAGCACGATCGCGGCGTCGAGGGTCTGCAGCTCACGTTCCAGCCACTCCAGCCGGCCGACGTCGAGGTGGTTGGTCGGCTCGTCGAGGAGTAGCAGGTCCGGGCCGCCCGCAAGCGAACGCGCCAGCGAGGCCCGCGTCAGCTCGCCGCCCGAGAAGGTGCGGAGCGAGCGGTCGAGGTCCGCGTCGGCGAAGCCGAGCCCGCGTAGCGACGCCTGCGCGCGTTCCCGCCAGGCGTAGCCGCCCGCGTGCTCGAGCAGCGCCTGCGTCTCGCCGTAGCGGTGCAGGATGTCGGGGGAGGCGTCGCCGGCGGCCATCGCACTCTCCAGGCGCTCGAGCTCGTGCTCGGCGGCGATCAGGTCGGTTGCGGCCGAGTAGGCGTACTCGCGCAAGGTGAGGCCGAGCTCGAGCGGCGGGCGCTGGTCGTGCAGCGCCACTCGCGTGCCCTTCTGGAAGGAGAGCTCGCCGCCGTGCATCTCCGTCTGGCCCGGCGAGGATGCGAAGCAGCGTCGTCTTGCCGGCGCCGTTCGGCCCCGAAAGGGCCAGCCGCTCGCGGCGCTCGACCTTGAAGGTGACGCCGTCGAAGAGCACGTCGCCCGCGAGCTCCTTGCGCATGTTCGTCCCGATCACGACGGCCATGGCTCAAGCGTAGAGCGCGCCTCACCGATGCACGTTCCATGCGCGGTGGCCTGACAGCTCGCATCGTCCTCGCGTGCGCGCTCCTGGCTTCCCTTCTGGGCGGCATGTTCGCGGTGCTGCTCGTCGCCGTCTCCGAGCTGCGCGAGGCCGGGCTGCGGGCCGACCGGTCGATCCAGATCCTGGCCGAGGCGCACCGTCTCGAGCGGCTCGCGCTCGACCTGGAGACGGGGCAGCGCGGCTTCGTGATCACCGGCGACCGGGCGTTTCTCGCGCCCTGGCTGGACGCACAGCGAGAGATCCCCTGGAGCATTGCGGCGCTCGAGCAGCTCGTCGCCGGCGACCGCGGTGCCGAGCTTCAGCTGCAGTCGATCGAGGCCGGGATCGAGAACTACCTCTCCGCCTGGTCGCGGCCCGTCGTCGAGGCGGCCGAGCGAGATCTAGCGGAGGCGCGCGCCCTCGTCGCCACGGGCGGGGGCAACGGCGAGTGGACCGCATCAGGCAGCGCTTCGACGGGGTCGTCGAGCGGCAGCAACGTCGCGTCGGAACCTTCCGCGAGCGAGCCGACCAGAAGGCGACCGAGGCCAGGCGCCTCGGCCTCGCCGGCGGCGCAGCCTCGCTCGCGCTGGTGATCCTCTTCTCGCTGTGGCTCGCGCGCTCGGTCGTGCGGCCCGTGCGCCGCGTCGCGCGCGCCAGCGCAGCGCTCGGGGCCGGCGACCTGACCACACGGGTGGCCGAGGACGAGACGGACGAGCTCGGCGTGCTCGCCCGCTCCTTCAACTCGATGGCGGACTCCCTCGTCGCCGGTCTCGAGGCGCAGGAGGAGAGCCGGCTCGAGCTCGAGCGGCAGAACGCCGAGCTCCGGCGCCTCGACGAGCTCAAGGACGACTTCGTCGCCGTCGTCTCCCACGAGCTGCGCACGCCGCTGACCTCGATCTGCGGCTACCTCGAGCTTGTCCTCGAAGGCGAGGGCGGCGAGCTGACGGACGACCAGCGCGACCTGCTCGGCGTCGTCGAGCGGAATGCCGAGCGGCTGCTCCTGATCGTCAACGACCTACTGCTCATCGCCCAGGCGGAGGCGGGGCGCCTCGCCGTCGAGCGCGCCGAGGTCGACCTCGCCGAGCTCGTCCACCAGGCGGCGGAGACGGCGGCGCCCCGCGCCGCGGACGGGCGTGTCACGCTGGAGGTGCACGTCCCGGGGCCGGTCTCGCTCGCCGGCGACGCCGTCCGCCTCGGCCAGCTGCTCGACAACCTGATCTCGAACGCGCTCAAGTTCACGCCGGCGGGCGGGCGGGTCTCCGTCTCGGCCGAGGAAGACGGGTTGCACGCACGGCTCGAGGTGCGCGACACGGGCGTCGGCATCTCGCTCGACGAGCAGCAGCGGCTCTTCTCGCGGTTCTTCCGCACCGCGCATGCCATGCGTGAGTCGATTCCCGGCACGGGGCTCGGGCTCGCCATCAGCCAGGCGATCGCCGAGGCGCACGACGGCGTCATCGAGGTCGAGAGCGAACTCGGTGCGGGCACCACCTTCCGGGTGCTGATGCCGCTGGCACGCGCCGGCACGCCGGCAGCGAGCGGCGTGGTCGAGGTCGCGCGGTGACGCCCGGTGCCGCGCCGCTGGCCGTCGTCGCGGACGACGATCTCGACATCCGGGCGCTGGTCGAGCGGCACCTGCGGACGCTCGGCTTCGAGATCGTGCTCGCCGCCGACGGCGAGCAGGCGCTGGAGCTGGCCTCGCTGCACGCCCCCGACCTGGTCACGCTCGACGTGCGGATGCCGCGGCGCAGCGGCTTCGAGGTCACGGGCGAGCTCCGCCGCCGGGGTCTTGGGGTGCCGATCCTCCTCCTGAGCGCGAGCGTGCAGCCCGACGACGTCGCCGAGGGCTTCGAGGCGGGAGCGGACGCCTATCTCAAGAAACCGTTCACCCGAGCCGACTTCATGCGGAAGGTGATCGACCTGATGGCGGTGAAAGAACGACCGTGAGCGTGAAGATCCTGATCGTCGACGACGACGAGGACATTCGCCGGCTGCTCAATCTGCGCCTGCGCGCCGCCGACTTCGAGACCGTTTTCGCCTCCGACGGCGTGTCGGCGATCAGCGCGGCGCGGCGGGAGGAGCCGGACCTCGTCCTGCTCGACCTCGGACTGCCGGGCGGCGACGGCTTCTCGGTGATGGAGCGGCTCGGCAACCTCGCCGCGCATCAGCTCACACCGGTGATCGTCGTCAGCGCCCGGACGGACGCTGCGACGCGGGAGCGTGCCCTGGCCGCCGGCGCGACGGCCTTCGTCGAGAAGCCGATCGACAAGGAGCAGCTCTTTCGCGCGATCGAGTCCTGCGCTCGGCGAGTCGCTCGACGCCGCCCCGCGGCCCCGGTCGCGCGAGCGTCCCGGCTAGTGGGCGGCCGCGGCTCGGGCGCGCACGAGTGCCCGCGCGGCCTCGGCGATGTGCTGCGGCGTCGATGCCCGCGGCCGCGAGCAGCTCGGCCGGCTTGCCGGAGCCGCGGCAGCTCGCTGCACGGCGAGCTTCGTCACGACGCGCGGCCGCTCGTCGAGGTCGGCGAGCGCCGCGAGCACCGCCTCGCCGAGGCCGCCCTCCGGCCAGTGATCCTCGACGGTGACGATCGGCCCGCCGGTCCTCCGCCGCCGCCGCAGCGTCTCCTCGTCGACCGGCTTGACCGAGTACAGGTCGATCACGCGGGCCTCGATGCCCTCCTCGGCCAGCGTCGTCCGCGGCCTTCAGCGCCTCGTGCAGCGTGATCCCGGCCGCCGACGATCGCGACGTCGTCGTCGCCCGACTCGCGCACGCACGCGCGGCCGCCGACCGGGAACTCCTCGTCCGGCGCCGTAGACCACCGGCGTCTCGGCCCGCGTCGTGCGCAGGAAGAGATCCCGTCGAGGTCGGCCATCGCGTGCGACCAGCTTCGCCGTCTGGTTCGCGTCGCACGGGTAGAGCACCGTCGAGCCGTGGACCGCGCGGAACATGGCCAGGTCCTCGAGCGCCATCTGCGACGGGCCCGTCCTCGCCGATCGAGACGCCGGCGTGCGAGCCGCAGAGCGCGATGTCGGCGCGGTGATCGCCGCCATGCGGACGAAGTCGTAGGCGCGCGAGAGGAACGCGGCGAAGGTCGAGGCGAACGGCTTCCAGCCGCGCACCTGCATCCCGACGGCCGCCGCGACCATCTGCTGCTCGGCGATGTACATCTCGAAGTAGCGCTCCGGGATCGGCCTTGCGAAGATCTCGGCGTAGGTCGAGTTCGAGACCTCGCCGTCGAGCGCGACCACGTCGCCGCGCGCGCCGCCGAGCGCGGCCAGCGCGTCGCCGTAGGCCTTGCGCGTCGCCACCTCCGCGCCGAGCTCGTAGCGCGGGCAGCTCGAGCGCGCCGGTCGTCGAAGCCGTGCGGCGGTCGCCGGCTCGGGCTTCGGCCACGTCGACGACGATCGTTGCGCACGCCGCCGAGCTCCTCGATCGCCGCCTCGGCGTCGTCGAGACGCCTTGCCGTGCCAGCCGCCCTTGTCCTCGACCGACGGCGACGCCCTTGCCCTTCATCGTCCGGGCGACGATCACGGTCGGCCGGCCCGTCGTCGCGCTCCGCCTCCGCGTAGGCGCGGTCGATCGCCTCGACGTCGTGCCCGTCGATCTCGATCGCGTGCCAGCCGAAGGCCCGCGCGCGGTCGGCGTAGATGTCGAGGTCCCAGCCGTGCATCGTCTCGCCGCGCTGGCCGAGCCGGTTGACGTCGACGATCGCGGTCAGGTTGTCGAGCTCGCGTAGCGCCGCGTGCTCGAAGCGCCTCCCACATCGAGCCCTCGGCCATCTCGCTGTCGCCGCAGAGCACCCAGACTGCGGTAGGGCAGCCGGTCGAGCCGCTTGCCGGCCAGCGCCATGCCCGACGCCGATCGGCAGCCCCTGGCCCGAGCGAGCCCGTGGCGACGTCGACCCAGGGCAGCACCGGCGTCGGATGGCCCTCGAGCCGGCTGCCCGAGCTGGCGGAAGCGTCATGCAGCTCCTCGTCGGTGATCGCGCCGGCGGCGCTTGAAGAGCGCGTAGAGGAGCGGCGACGCGTGGCCCTTGGAGAAGATCAGCTGGTCGTTCGCCGGGCTCGTCCGGCTGGTCGAAGTCGTAGCGCAGTGGTTCGCGAGCAGGACGGCCATCAGGTCGGCGGCCGACATCGAGGAGGTGGGGTGGCCGGACCCGGCCCGCGCGCTCGCCCGGACCGAGTCGACCCGCAGCTGCTGTCCCAGCTCGCGCAGAGCGCTGCGTCCGTCCATCGTGGGCTCCTCGCTCGTCGTGTGCCGTAACGTAACGGCAATGAGGGTCGCGGTCGCCTTCGACCACCGCGGCGTCAAGCTGCGCGACAGGCTGCTTCGAGGAGCTCGCGCGCCTCGGTCACGAGCCGGTCGATCTCGGCACCGACGCGCCCGAGCCGCGCGTCGACTACCCCGACAAGGCGCACGAGGTCGGCGACGCCATCCAGCGCGGCGACGCCGAGCGGGCCTCCTCGTCTGCGGCTCCGGCGTGGGCGCGTCGATCGCGGCCTGCAAGCTGGCCGGGATCCGCGCCGCGATCTGCCACGACGCCTACTCCGCCCACCAGGGCGTCGAGCACGACGACATGAACGTGCTCTGCCTCGGCTCGGAGGTCGTCGGCGCGGAGCTCGCCGGCGAGCTGGCGCGTGCGTTCCTGGGCGCGACGTTTGACGGCGGCGAGCGCTACGCAAGACGACTGGAGAAGATCGAGCAACTGGAAAGGACGGGACACCTGTGACGGAGACCCCCGAAACGCATCAGCCGGCCCCGGAAGGGGCGAGCGCTCGTGGCTAGGTCGCGGCTGCACGAGCTCTCCGAGCTCGGCCAGAGCGTCTGGATCGACTCGCTCTCGCGCACCTGGCTGCAGGACGGCACGCTGGAGCGGCTCCTGGAGGAGGACGCCGTCGTCGGCGTCACGTCCAACCCGACGATCTTCCAGAAGGCGCTCGCCGAAGGCGACGCCTACGACGACCAGCTGCGCCGGATACTGGCCGAGGAGGACGACCCGAAGGAGATCTTCCTCCGCCTCGCCGTCGAGGACATCCGCGGCGCGTGCGACCTGCTGCTGCGGGTCTGGGACGGCTCCGAGGGCATGGACGGCTACGTCTCGCTCGAGGTCGACCCCGGCCTCGCGCACGACACCGAGGCGACGATCGAGCAGGCGCAGCGGCTGCACGAGTGGGTCGACAGGCGGAACCTCTACGTGAAGATCCCGGCCACAGAGGCGTGCCTGCCCGCGATCGAGGAGATGATCTCCCGCGGCCGGCCGATCAACGTGACGCTGATCTTCTCGCTGGAGCGCTATCGCGCCGTCGTCGAGGCGTACATCCGCGGGGTCGAGCGGCTGGTCGAGGCGGGCGGCGATCCCTCGTCGGTCTGCTCGGTGGCGAGCTTCTTCGTCTCGCGGGTCGACACGGAGGCCGACAAGCGGCTCGAGGCGATCGGCGGTGAGGCGCTCGAGCTGCGCGGCAAGCTCGCGATCGCGAACGCGAAGCTCGCGTACCAGCACTACGAGGAGGCGTTCGCGTCGGAGCGCTGGCAGCGGCTCGCGGCGCAGGGGGCGACGCGGCAGCGGTGCCTCTGGGCGTCGACCTCGACGAAGAACCCGGACTACCGCGACACGCTCTACGTCGAGGAGCTGATCGGCCCGGAGACGGTGAACACCATGCCCCGCGAGACGATCGAGGCCTTCCAGGAGCACGGTCGTGTCGCCAGGACGCTCGACGAGGGCGTCGACGAGGCCCGCGAGCTGCTGGCAGCGCTCGAGCGCGTCGGCGTCGACTACGACGACGTCACGGAGACGCTCGAGCGCGAGGGCGTCGACAAGTTCGCGCAGTCCTTCGACGAGCTGCTCGAGGGCGTGCGCGCCAAGCGCGGCGAGCTCGCCGCCGCGTGACACGGTTCGGTCTCTCGCAGGGACTGTCCCCCGGCGGGGACCGCCCCGCACGCGCATGAGCACGACCACGGGCACGGAGATCGTCGAGCGCATCTGGGCGCGCGACGGCACGCTCTGGACCGGCCGGGACGAGGCCGAGTGGCTCGGCTGGCTGGACGAGCCGGTGCGCCTGCTGGAGGCGGTCGAGCCGCTGCTCGAGCTCGCTGCCAGGGCCCGCGCCGACACCGTCGTCCTGCTCGGCATGGGCGGCTCGTCGCTCGCGCCCGAGGTGCTGCGCCGGTCGTTCGGCGTCGAGTCCTGCCACGTGCTCGACACGACCCACCCGGCCGCCGTGCGCCGTCTCGCCGACGCGCTCGAGCTCGAGCGCACCGTCTTCGTCGTCTCGTCCAAGTCGGGCGGCACGATCGAGACCCGCTCGCAGCTCGAGCTCTTCTGGGAGCGGACCGGCGGCGACGGAGGACGCTTCGTGGCGGTCACCGATCCCGGCTCGGCGCTCGAGCGGCTGGCGCGCGAGCGCGGCTTCCTGGGCGTGCTCCCGGGCGAGCCGTCGATCGGCGGGCGCTACTCGGCGCTGTCGGTGTTCGGCATGCTGCCGGCCGCCCTGATGGGCCTCGACGTGCGGCGGCTGCTGGAGCACGCCGTCGAGATGCGCGAGGCCTGCCGGCTCGCCGACGGCAATCCCGGGCTGGAGCTGGGCCTCGCGCTCGGCGAGGGCTGGCGGGAGGGGCGCGACAAGGTGGCGCTCGCGGGCGTCTCGGGAGGCTTCGACCTCTGGGTGCAGCAGTTGCTCGCGGAGTCGACGGGCAAGCAGGGCGTCGGGCTCGTGCCCGTCGAGGGCTCCGGCGACGACGTGCAGGAGCAGGCAGTGGAGGTCGAGGCGCCGTACGAGCTCGGCCAGGAGTTCTTCCGCTGGGAGTTCGCGACCGCCGTCGCCGGCTCGGTGCTCGGCATCAACCCGTTCGACCAGCCGGACGTCCAGGCGGCGAAGGACCGCACCACTGCGGTGCTCGATCGCGGCGAGGAGATCGCGCTCGATCCGGAGGGCTCGCTCGACGAGCTGCTCGTGGGCGCCGAGCCGGGCAATTACGTGGCCGTGTGCGCGTTCGTCGATCCCGCCCGCGAGGGTGAGCTGGAGCCGCTGCACGAGCGCCTGCGGGCGACCGGGATGCCGCTGATGACGGGGCTCGGGCCCCGCTACCTGCACTCGACGGGCCAGCTGCACAAGGGCGGGCCGAACACGGGGCTCTTCGTCCAGGTCGTCGACGACCTCGGTGAGGAGCTGCCCATCCCTGGCAGCCCCTACGGCTTCCGCCGGCTGATCGCCGCCCAGGCGCAGGGCGACCTCGAAGCGCTGCGAGAGCGCGGCCGGCGTGTCGTTCGCGTGCGTCTGGAGGACGTCGCGTGACCCTCGACGCCCCGCGCCTTCCACCCAGCCGGTGGCCTTCACCTCTCGCCGGACGCGGGCTGTGCCCGCCGCAGGCACAGCGCGGCCCCGGCGCGTGGCGCACACGGGAAGGGGAACCGGCGTCTTTCCCGTCAGAGAGAGCCAGCCGATACGAAGCGGAGGCGTGAGCGCATGAAGCTGGGCATGGTGGGACTCGGGCGGATGGGCGGCAACATGACCGAGCGGCTGCGCGAGCACGGGCACGAGGTGCAGTCGTACGCCCGCTCGGGCGGCGGGACGGCGGGATCGCTCGCAGAGCTCGTCGGCCAGCTCGAGCCGGCTCGCGTCGTCTGGCTGATGATCCCGGCCGGACCGCCGACCGAGGGTGCCTTCCAGGAGCTGCTCGGCCTGCTCGAGCCCGGCGACGTGATCGTCGACGGCGGCAACTCGAACTTCCGCGACTCCCAGCGGCGCGCCGGCGAGGCAGCCGCACGCGACCTGCGCTTCGTCGACGCGGGCGTCTCCGGCGGCATCTGGGGCCGAGAGGTCGGCTACTGCCTGATGGTGGGCGGCGAGCGCGACGCGGTCGCCGCCGTCGAGCCCGCCTTCCTCACGCTCGCTCCGGAGGACGGCTACGCGCACGTCGGCCCCTCGGGCGCCGGCCACTTCGTGAAGATGGTGCACAACGGCATCGAGTACGGGCTCATGCAGGCCTACGCCGAGGGCTTCGAGATCCTGCGCGCCTCCGAGTTCGACCTCGACGCCGAGACGATCGCCGGCATCTGGCGCTACGGATCGGTCGTCCGCTCCTGGCTGCTCGAGCTGCTGCACGCCGCCTTCGACCAGGACGGCGGCGAGCTCACCGGCATCGCCGGCTACGTCGAGGACTCCGGCGAGGGGCGGTGGACGATCTTCGAAGCCATCAACGAGAGCGTTCCGGCGCCGGTGATCTCGGCCGCCCTCTACGCCCGCTTCGCCTCGCGCCAGGACGAGTCGTACGCCGCCAAGGTGAACGCGGCGCTGCGCAACCAGTTCGGCGGCCACGCCATCCGGGCCGTCGAGGAGGCCAAGCAGAGCCCGGACCCACGCTGATGGCGGTCGCCGAGGAGAACCCGCTGCTCGAAGGCCTGCGCCTGCGTCGCACGCCCGAGCCCGCCGTCCTCACCATCTTCGGCGCCTCCGGCGACCTGACCGCCCGCAAGCTCTTCCCGGCCCTCTACGCGCTCGCCTACCGGCGCCTGCTCCCGGAGCGCTTCGCCGTCGTCGGCTCGGCTCGCACGCCGCTCTCCGTCGACGAGTTCCGCGCCCAGATGCGCGAGGCGGTCGACCAGCACGCTCGCGACCCGCTCCGCGACGAGACCTGGGACTGGCTCGCCGAGCGCACCTCCTACGTCCCGACGGAGTTCGCCGACGAGGACGACGAGGACCGCGTCGCAGCCCACCTGAAGGCGATCGACGACGAGCGCGGCACCCAGGGCAACCGCGTCTACTACCTCGCCGTCCCGCCCCAGGCGATGCCGAAGCTGGTTCAGGAGATCGGCGAGCGCCGCCTCACGAGTGGCTGGACGCGACTGATCGTGGAGAAGCCATTCGGCCACGACCTCGCCTCGGCGCGCGAGCTGAACGCGCTGCTCCGTACGGCTTTCGAGGAGCGCGAGATCTTCCGCATCGACCACTACCTCGGCAAGGAGACGGTGCAGAACCTGATGGCGCTCCGCTTCGCGAACGGCATCTTCGAGCCCGTCTGGAACCGCCAGTTCATCGACCACGTGCAGATCACGGTGGCCGAGGAGCTCGGCATCGAGGGGCGCGCCTCGTTCTACGAGGAGGCCGGCGCCATCCGCGACGTCGCGCAGAACCACCTGCTCCAGCTGGTGGCGCTGTCGGCGATGGAGCCGCCGAGCGACTTCGACCCGGAGTCGATCCGCGACGAGAAGGTCAAGGTGCTGCGCGCGCTGCGGACGCCGGGACCCGACGACGTCGTCCGCGGCCAGTACGGGCCCGGCTGGATCGAGGGCGAGGAGGTGACGGGCTACCGGCAGGAGGACGGCGTGGCTCCCGACTCCGAGACCGAGACGTTCGTCGCCGCCCGCCTCTTTCTCGACAACTGGCGCTGGGCCGACACGCCGTTCTACGTGCGCACCGGCAAGCGCCTGCCGCGCCGCGAGACGACGATCGCGATCCAGTTCAAGCGGGCGCCGCATCCGCCCTTCGGCGAAGGCGCTGTCGACGGGTTGCGGCCGAACGTCCTGCTCGTGCACGTGCAGCCCGACGAGGGCGTCTCGCTCGCGATCGGCGCCAAGGTGCCCGGCCAGGGCATGACGATTCGCACGGTCAACATGAACTTCCTCTACGGCGGCGCCTTCCGTGCCGACCTGCCGGAGGCGTACGAGCGCCTGATCCTGGACGCGATGCTCGGCGACGCCACCCTCTTCATGCGCGCGGACGAGATCGAGGAGCAGTGGTCGCTCGTCGACGCGGTGGTCGCCGCCTGGCGGCGAGACCGACCCTCGTTCCCGAACTACGAGGCAGGCACGTGGGGGCCGGCCTCCGCCGACGAGCTCATGCACGCGCACGGGCACTCCTGGCGGCGGCATTGAGCGCGCCCACCGTCGAAGGCTGGGCCGGGGAGGACATCCGCGTCGACGACGTCGAGCGGGCACTCGCCCGGCTGCGCGGAGGCGAGGCGGGCACGCCGGAGCTGCGGACCAGCGTGATGACGCACATCGCCTGGATCCCGCCCGAGTGGGTGGACACGGCGCGCGCGACCCTGGCGGAGCTCGGCGAGCGCTACCCGTCGCGCACGATCCTGCTGCTCGCCCGCTCCGACGACGGCGACGGCATCGACGCCCGCGTCGAGACGCAGTGCTTCCCGGCCGGCGGCGGCCACCACGTCGCCACCGAGGTCGTCGAGCTGACGCTGCGCGGCTCGCGCGCCGAGGCGCCTGCGAGCGTGGTGGCGCCGCTGCTCCTCCCGGACCTGCCGGTGTTCCTGCGCTGGCGCGGCCAGCCGCCGTTCGGCGACCCGACCTTCGAGCGGCTCGCCGCGCTCGTCGACCGCCTCGTCGTCGACTCGCGCGAGTGGGACGGCGTCGCCGAGGGATTCGCGCGCCTGGCGGAGCACTTCGGCGACCACCTGGCCGTGTCGGACATCTCCTGGGCGCGGACGCTGCCGTGGCGGGCCGAGGTCGCGCGCCACTGGCCGGCGGCCGGCGCCGCCGAGCGGGTGCGCGTGCGCGGCCCCGAGCCGGAGGCGCTCCTGCTCGCCGGCTGGCTGCGCTCACGGCTGCGCCGCCGCGTGCTGCTCGAGCACGTGACCGCCGATGAGGTCGAGGAGGTGGCGCTGGACGGCCGGCCGGTCGACCCGCCCGGCGAGCCTCGCCGCACGCGCGGAGAGCTGCTGTCGGCCGAGCTCGACCGCTTCGCGCGCGATGCGGTGTACGAGGCCGCCGTGGCGGCGGCCCGCTAGCCCACGCGGGCCCCTTCGAACGCGACCCGAGCCGTCTCTGAGAACGGAGCCGCGAGCTCCGGAGGCTCAGCGCAGCCGGAAGCTGCGCGCGATCGCGCGGAACGTGGGTGCGTACCGTGCCGAGCGGCTCTGCGAGGCGGTGAACGTGAGTACGTACGCGCGGCCGCGGGCCTCGAGCACGTACGCGAGCCAGGCGAGCCTGCGGCCGAGCATGGTGCCGCGGTAGCGAACTTCGAGCGCCCGCCCGGCAGGCAGCCACACGACCCGCGTCGTCAGGGAGCTCACCCTGATGCCGGTCTTCGGCAGCTCGCGCCGGAGCTCACGTCGCATGCCCTCGATCGAGCCGGCGGGAGACTCGGTGACGACGACGTTGAAGTTCGTCCGGAAGCCGCCGTCGGCGCCGGCCACGACGGCCATCAGCTTGAGCGAGCCGACGTCCCTGATCGTCTGCCAGCCGACGGGCACGCCGATCGAGAAGCCGGCGGCCCGAACCGGACGCAACGGAGCCGGAGCGGCACCGGCCGGGGCGGCTGCGATGAGGAGAGCGGCGATTCCGACGAGGGCGAGACGCATGCCTAACCATCGGCGCCGGGCACCGACGTGCGCGTCGCTCGCAGGAGGGACTCGAGGGCAGCACCGGCCGCGAGCACGAAGGCGTCCTCGGCCCGGCGACCGATCAGCTGGACGGAGGCCTCCAGCCCGTCCTCGGCGGGCCCGCACGGAAGCGCCAGGGCCGGCAATCCGGCGGCGTTGACCGGCAGCGTCAGCCGCGTCACGAACTCGCGCAGCTCGAGATCATCGGCCGGCAGCCGCGGAGCGACCGAGCCGACGGTGGGCGCGACCACGACGTCGACGCCGTCGAGGAGCCCGTCCCAGCGCTCGCGGAGATCGGCGCGCGCCCGGCGAGCCGCGTCGGCCTGGGCGTCCGTGATCCGTAGGCAGCGCTCGATCTTGACGCGGAGATCGGCTCCGTAGAGCGCGGCGTGCTCGGCAAAGAGCTCCCGGTGCACGTCGGCCACCTCGCGCATGAACTCCGCGTGGAGCGCGTGCGCCAGCGGCGGGTCGACAGGCCTGACCCGGCCGAGCGCCCCCGCCGCTGCCGAGACACGGTCACGCACGAGCGGGTCGGCGTGCTCGAGCCATGCCAGGCCGACGGTGAGCTCGCCCGCCGGGACGTCTGAGGCCCAGTCGCCCGGCGCCAGGGCCTGCATCGCCGCGCGGCAGTCCTCGACCGTTGCGGCGATCGGGCCGGCATGGTCGAAGGTGGGCGCGAGCGGGAAGCAGCCCTGCATCGGCACGAGCCCCCAGCTCGGCTTGAAGCCTGTGACACCGCAGCACGCCGCCGGAATACGAATCGAGCCGCCCGAGTCTGTTCCCAGTCCCACGACCGCTGTGCCCGCCGCGACGGCCGCGGCCGAGCCGCCGCTCGACCCGCCTGCCATCCGCCCCGGCCAGCGCGGGTTGGGCACGGTGCCGAAGTGCGGGTTGACCGACGTGATGCCGTAGGCGAACTCGTGCAGGTTCGTCTTGCCCACGTCGGAGTAGCCCGCCGCCTCGAGCCGCCGCACTGCCTCCGCGGTCTCCTCCGGTACGTGGCCGGCGAAGATCGCCGAGCCGTACGTCGTCGTCAGGCCCGCCGTGTCGAAGAGATCCTTGACGGCGAGTGGGGTGCCCGCCGCCGGCTGCGCCGGGCGCGCGAGGAAGATGCCGCCGATCGGGTCAGGGGCGGCGCTCACGGAGAGCCGTGCCGCAACGGTCTGCCCTCGGAGCCGTCCGCTCGGCGCCGGGGCGCCTTGAAGGGCACCTCGCGCCCGGCGAGCTTCAGGCGGTGCCCGCCTCGCTGCGGCGATCCGGTGCCGCCCGCCGGCCGCGGGTCTCTCGCCCGCTCTCGCTCTCCGACTGCGCGGCGAGCGCCGACGTCCCGCGTGCGCCTGCCCGTCGTGCGGCGGCGCTCTTTCGACACGCTTCCGTCACCCACCCGTGCGATTCTCCCCGCTAGGCTCGCGGCCGGGTGGCGGGTCGAGTCGATCCCCACCCAGGGTGGGGGTGTGGTGCCGGGGACTGTCTCTGCAGGACCTGGCCCGAAAGGGCGGGTAGGGGACAGAGCGGTGAGGCCGCCTCGCTCGGGCAGCGTCGCCCGGAGGGGTCGCTAGTCGAGCGCCAGGTAGACGAACGCGACGAGCACCGTGCCGGCGAAGAGCAGGATCACGAGCCCGAGCAGCGCGAGGCCGAAGAGGACGTTCTTCCGTGCGAGCTCGGCGTCCGGATCGGTCGCCTCGACCGTGTACGGCGGCGGTGTCGGCTCGGGCAGCGGCTCGGTCATACCAGCATCGGGTCGATCGCCATCGCGACGAAGAGGAGGGCCAGGTAGGCCAGCGAGTAGTGGAAGAGCGCCGCCGCTCGGCCGGGGGTCGACTCACGAGCCAGACGCCACGCCAGCCACAGCAACCCGCCGCCGAGCGCCGCGGCAGCCGCGGTGTACACCAGCCCGAACATGCTCCACGCGAGCGGGACGAACGTGGCGCCCACGAGGACGAGCGAGTAGAGACCGATCTGCCGCACCGTCTCCCGCTCGCCGCGCACGACCGGCAGCATCGGCACGGCGGCCGCCTCGTACTGGCGCCGGATCAGCAGCGCCAGCGCCCAGAAGTGCGGCGGCGTCCAGAGAAAGACGACGACGAAGAGGTAGAGCGCAGGCAGCGTCAAGTTGCCCGTCGCGGCCGCCCAGCCGACCAGCGGCGGCACCGCGCCTGCTGCTCCGCCGATGACGATGTTCTGGGGTGTCGAGCGCTTCAGCCAGCCCGTGTAGACGAAGACGTAGAAGAGATTGCCGACGAGCGCGAGCACCGCTGTCAGCACGTTGGACAGGCTGGCGAGCAGGACGAACGACGCCGCTGAGAGCGCCACGCCGAACTCGAGCGCACGCGAGGCCGGCAGCCGCCCGGCCGCCACCGGACGCGCCTGTGTCCGCGTGCCCATCAGCCGGTCGATGTCGCGGTCCATGACGTGGTTGAGGGCGCTGGCGCCGCCGCAGGCGAGGGCGAGGCCGAGCAGCATCACGCCGAGGTCGGTCGCTGGCGGCGCACCGCCTGCGCCGACGAACATGCCGCCCGCGCCGGTGACGAGCAGCAGCGACATCACGCGCGGCTTGGTCAGCGCCAGGTAGTCCCGCCAGGCGCCGGCGGGCGCCGGCCGGCCGCTCAGCGTCAGCACGGTCGTCACCGCGGACGCCGAGAGCGCAAGCGCGGCGAGCGCCACGTGCAAGCCCGGCACGGTCATCATCGCGGCCAGCCCGAAGAGCATGACCGCCGCCAGGCTCGGCACGAGCAGGCGCCTCTGGGCCGCCCAGCCCGCGACGGCGACGGCGACGAGGGGCGGCAGCGCCAGCGCCGCCAGCAGCTGGTGGGCCGTCTCCCAGCCGAACGTGCCGCTCGCCACTGCGAGCGCGCACGCAGTCGTGCCCGCCAGAGCGGCCACCCGCAGTGCCGCACCCGGGGACACCGGGGCGGCGCGTTCGCCCGGGGAGAGCCTCAGCGCCGCGCTAGACACGCGCCTCCTTGAGCCGCCGGCGCAGGTCGCGCAGCGGCCGCGCGCTGGTCACGTAGGGAACGCGATCGAAGTTGTGCGGCGGCGGCGGCGAGCTCGTGTACCACTCGAGCGTGTCGGCGAGCCAGGGGTCGTTGCCGGAGCGCGGCGTGCGCCCGCGGCGCGACCAGACCACGTTGACGAAGAAGAGCAGGATGCCGAGCCCCATGATCCAGGAGCCGATCGAGGAGACGAGGTTGTACGACTGCAGGTGACCCTCGTCCGCGTACGTGTAGACGCGGCGCGGCATGCCCAGCAGGCCGAGGAAATGCTGGGGGAAGAACGCCAGGTTGAAGCCGACGAAGGTCACCCAGAACTGGAGGATGCCGAGCCGCCGCCCGAGCGTGCGCCCGAACATCTTCGGCCACCAGTAGTACAGCGCCGCGAACAGCCCGAAGGCGGAGCCGCCGAAGAGCACGTAGTGCATGTGCGCGACGATGAAGTAGCTGTCGTGCACCTGCCAGTCGAACGGGAACACGGCCACGAAGATCCCCGACAGGCCGCCGATGGTGAAGACGGCGATCGAGCCGAGCGCCCAGTAGAGCGGCGGGTCGAAGACGAGGTTGCCGCGCCACGTGGTCGCCACCCAGTTGAAGATCTTCACGCCGGTCGGGACGGCGATGATCATCGAGGTGATCATGAAGAAGGCCTGGAGGCCGATCGGCAGCCCCACCGTGAACATGTGGTGCGCCCAGACGAGCATCGAGTAGAAGCCGATCGCCACCGTCGAGAGGACGATCGCCTTGTAGCCGAAGATCGGCTTGCGCGAGAAGACCGGGATCACCTCGGAGAGGACGCCGAAGGCGGGCAGCACCATGATGTAGACCTCGGGGTGCCCGAAGAACCAGAAGATGTGCTGGTAGAGCACCGGGCTCCCGCCCTCGCTGGCGAGGAAGAAGCCGGTGTCGAACTGGCGGTCGAAGAGCAGGAGCGTGATCCCGGCCGAGAGCACCGTCAGCGCCGGGATGATCAGCCACGAGTAGATGTAGATCGCCCAGACGAAGAGCGGCAGGCGCATCCAGGTCATCCCCGCCGTGCGCATGTTGTGCGTGGTGACGATGAAGTTGATCGCCCCCGCCACCGACGACACGGTCAGCACGTGCAGGCCGAGGATCCAGAGGTCCTGGCCGTTGCCCTCCGACTGGATCGAGAGCGGCGGGTAGCTGTACCAGCCGGACTGCGCGGAGCCGCCGGCGGAGAAGAACGAGCCGAGCAGGATGATCCCGCCGAACAGGAACATCCAGTAGGAGAACGCGTTCAGGCGCGGGAAGGCCATGTCGCGCGCGCCGATCATCAGCGGCAGCAGGAAGTTCGCGAAGCCGGCCCAGACCGGGACGATGACCAGGAAGATCATCGTCGTGCCGTGCATGGTGAAGACCTGGTTGTAGCTCTCCCGGGTCAGGAACTCGTTGCCGGCCTGCGCCAGCTGGACGCGGATCAGCATCGCCATCAGCCCGCCCGCGACGAAGAAGAGCAGGCTCGTAACGATGTAGAGGATCCCGATGCGCTTGTGGTCGACCGTCGCGAACCAGCTCGCGAAGCGGCCACGCGTCCATGGCACCGGGTAGGCCGGCGACTCAGCCCTGACCGCCATCGTCCTCCTGTCCCTCGGGGGCGTACTCCTGCTCGAGGTAGTCGAGCAGCGCGTCCATCTGGGTGTCGCTCCAGCCGTCCCCGACCGCCGGCATCTGGTTCCGCCCGTTGCGGACGACCGCCTCCACGGCGTCGCGCTGCGTCACGAGCGGGTTCCCGGCGAGCGCCGGCCCGACGAGGCCTTCGGCCTCCAGCCCGTGGCAGGTGGCGCAGGCGCCGTCGAACGTCTGCTCGCCGAGGTCGGAGTCGCCGGCGCGCTGCCGTTGCGCCTCCTCCTCGAGCCAGCTGTCGAACTCGTCGGCGGAGAGCACCTCAACGTCGCCGACCATCTGCGCGTGCTGGAGGCCACAGAACTCGCCGCAGACGATCTTGTGGATGCCCGGCTCATTCGGCAGGACCTTGAACGAGGTGCGGCTCCCCGGGATGACGTCGCGCTTGCCCGCGAGCGCCGGGACCCAGAAGCTGTGGATCACGTCGCCGTCGGGCGCCTCGAGGACGAGCTTCGTGACGCGGCCCGCCGGCAGCCGCAGCCGCTGCACTGCGATCGTGCCGTTCGGATAGACGTACTGCCAGTAGAACTGGCGCCCCTCGACGACCAGCTCGTCCGTGGGCTGGCCGGCGGTCGCGGGATCGGTGATCCCGGGCAGCTTGTAGAAGGTGAAGCCGGCGATGATCGCGAGGATCACGACCGGCGCGGCCGTCCACGCCAGCTCGAGCTGCGTCGAGCCGTGCACCTGCGGCCCGTCGGCGTCGCGTGGGCGTCCCCGCGAGCGGTAGCGGACGATGAAGAGCGTGAGCGGCACCGTCACCGCGAGGAAGACGATCGCCGCGAAGACCATGATGAACCAGTAGAGGTCGGAGACCCCCTCCGCCCCGGCGCCGGCGGGCTCGAGCGGGCCGACGCCCGTGTCCGCGAGCGCGGACGACGGAACGGCGAGCAGTGCGAGCAGGGCAAGTGCGAGCGGCCGGGGCACGGGCGGGTGGCATTCTACGAGCGTGCCCAGGACCGGCGCACCTTCGAGGCACGCGTCGCAAGGCGGCGCCTCCCTGGTCGAGCTGCCGGCGGGCGCTGCTGCCCCCTTCGAGATCTACGTCAACGGCGTGCTGCAGCAGGCCGGTCGCGACTACCGCGTCGAGGGACGGCAGCTCGTCTTCGAGCGGCCGCTCGCCCGCGAGGGACGGCTCGGCATGTGGCGCTGGCTGTCGATGCTCCTCGGCGTCGCCGGCACCTACAGGCAGAACGACTCGGTGGACGTGATCTACGAGCGCGACGGCAGGCGAGTCGTCGACACCGGGCTGCACATCGTCAGCGAGCCCTGACGTTCAGTTGCGCGCGAGGGGTCGTGCGTGTCACCCTCGACGGGTGCGCGTCCGGCTGATCGTGCTCGGAGCAGCGGCGCTCGCGGTCGTGGTCGCCATCACGCCCGCCTGCGGATCGGACTCGTCCGACGATGCCGCTCCCGGCACGACGGCCGCTCCGACTCCTCCGCCGGCGACGGCCGTCCCGGCGCCGACCACCGCGCCCGGCACGACGACCCGACAGGCCGCCGCGCCCGCACTGCCCGGCCTGCCCGCCGACATCCGCGGCTTCCAGAGCTGGACGCGCATGAACTTCACGCCGCTCCCGGACCGGGGCGGCTCGGCCCACCAGGGCGTCAAGCGCGTCTACGTCAATCAGGAGCGCTCCACGCTCGTGCGCGGTGGCCAGCAGCAGTTCCCCTTCCCCGCAGGGACGATCGTCGTCAAGACGGCGTCGGACGGCGGCGTGATCACGCTCGTCGCCATCGGGCGCAAGCCGCAGGCCGGCAAGGGCGGCTGGGAGTGGATCGAGTACACGCGCGGCGGCTCGCGCGACCCCTTTGCCTTCCTCGCCGCCGGTGACGTGTGCAGCAACTGCCACGTCGGCGCCGAGAGCACCGACTGGATCTTCACCCGCATTCGGTAGCGCCGCCGCTCTCGCGGCGGCAGCTACCGCTCACGGGGGAAACCCGGTTTCCCCCGTGGGCCCCTCGCTGGTCTGACGCGCCGGAGCCGCGGGGTGCCTGCGGGCGGCGGAGCCGCCCTCCGGCGGTGAAGAGCCAGGGTCTGTCCCCGCAGGGGACTGACCCGCCGTTCGGGGCGCCGCGGGCGGCGGAGCCCCCCTCCGGCGGTCAACGGCAACGGCGTACAGGGTCTGTTCCCGCAGGGACTGACCCGCCGTTCGATCTGTCGCTGCGCGCGCTAGTCGGTGAGCGCTGCGGCGCCGTCTGTGGCGGCGCGCCAGGTGCGGAGATGCGACTGCAGCTCGTGTCTGGCCCGCTTCAGCCGGCCGCGGGCGCTCCCGTTCAGGCCGCCGCCAAGCGGGCTGCCGAGTGGCTGGCTGTCGCGGCAGTCGTGGCAGCGCGACGAGCCGAGCCGCCAGAGCGCTTCCTCGACGGTGCCGCCGCAGCAGGTGCAGTGGAGCCTCTCTGCTCCCGACCCTCCGCTCGCGCCGTTTCCGTTTCCGTTGATCCCGTGCAGGAGCTCCGGCGGCCAGACCTCGATCGTGACGCGGTCGACCTGCTCGGCGACGCAGTTCCTCCGTCGCAGGAACTCGAGCAGCTCGCCCATCCGTGCGGGATCGACGAGCCGGATTCGCAAGGGCCGCAGGGAATCCACCATCGTTCGTCGGCCGTTCAGGCCTCCTAGGCGGACGGTGGCGGCCGGGCGGCGGGACCTCAATGCCCCCATCAGGGTGAATTGTTCGGCGCGCCTCGGACGGCGCCTGCCCGGTGGTTTGAGTCGTCCGGCTTCGGGGGAGTGTTCCGAGCGCACCTGAGCCTCGCGCCGCGGCCCGACCTCCCTCCTGTCACACCCCCCATCCCCCCGGAGTCGCGGCGCGAGGCCTGTGCTTCTCACCGAGGAGGGCTGAGTCTCGCCCGGACGCCTCCCGGGAAACAGCTGTGCGCCCACGCGGTAGGGTCTGCGCCGATGCGCCGCGCGCTCCTCGGCCTCACGTGATCCTCTCGCTCGCCGTGGTCGCGGCCGGCTGCGGCGGCGACGACGACGACGACGGCAGCGCACGCGGCACCACCGCCACCGAGACGCAGGCTGCCTCCTGCTCGAAGGACTCGCTCGAGCTCGTCACGCCCGGCAAGCTGACCGTCGGCACCGACAATCCCGCGTTCCCACCCTGGTTCGAGGGCGCGAAGAGCGGCGAGCCGTGGGATCCGACCACCGCGCCGACGAAGAAGGGGTACGAGGCCGCAGTCGCCTACGCCGTCGCCGAGCAGCTCGGCTTCACCGACGACGAGGTCGTGTGGACGGTCGTGCCCTTCAACCAGCTCTTTCGGCCCGGGCCCAAGGACTTCGACTTCGACATGAACCAGGTCTCGTTCAACCAGGAGCGCACCAAGGCGCTCGACTTCACCGAGTCCTACTACGACGTCGAGCAGGCCGTCGTGACCACGAAGGGCTCAGAGATCGCGGACGCCGCCTCGCTCGCCGACCTCAAGGACGCCAAGCTCGGCGTGCAGATCGGCACGACCAGCTACGACACCATCATCGAGGTCGTCGACCCCGACAGGGAGCCGTCCGTCTACGACACGAACAACGACGCCATTTCCGCCCTCAAGGCGAAGCAGGTCGACGGCATCGTCGTCGACTACCCGACGTCGCTCTACGTCTCGGCCGTCCAGGTGGACAACGGCGTCGTCATCGGGCGGCTGCCGCCGGTCGGCGACACCAGCGAGTACTTCGGGCTCGTCGCCGAGAAGGGCAGCTCGCTCGTCCCCTGCCTGAACGAGGCGCTCGCCACGCTCCGCGACGACGGCACGCTCGAGCAGCTCGAGCAGGAGTGGATCGTCGGCTCGGCACCGCCCGTTCTCGAGTAACGCCGCGGTCGGATGAGCGGGGCCGCCGGCAGCCGCGCCTCGCGGATCCTCGGCGGCGGCGGCGCGGTCGGGAGCACGCTGGTCGCGGCCGTCTCGACGGTCGTCTTCTTCGGCGTGCTCGCGCTCGTGATCGTCAACTCGCCCGGCTGGCCGGCGGTGCGCGAGCAGTTCTTCGATGGCGACATCTTTCGCGAGTCGCTCACGGAGATCGCGCCGCGGCTTTTGACCAACGTGAAGATCTTCTTGATCGCGGAGGTCTTCATCCTCGTCGCCGGCCTCGGCATCGCCCTGCTCCGCAGCCTGCCGGGCCCGGTCTTCTTCCCGCTGCGCGCGCTCGCCGTTGCCTACACCGACTTCTTCAGGGGCGTGCCCACGATCCTCGTCATCTACCTGCTCGGGTTCGGCGTGCCCGCGCTCGCCATCTCGGGCGTGCCCCGCTCCGAGTTCGTCTGGGGCGTCGTCGCGCTCGTGCTCGTCTACTCCGCGTACGTGTCGGAGGTGTACCGCGCCGGGATCGAGTCGGTGCACCCGAGCCAGGAGGCCGCCGCGCGCTCGCTCGGCCTGTCGAGGGGCCAGTCGCTGCGCTTCGTGGTCGTGCCGCAGGCCGTGCGTCGCGTCGTGCCGCCGCTGCTGAACGACTTCATCGGGCTGCAGAAGGACACCGCGCTCGTCGCCCTGATCGGCCCCGTCGAGGCCTTCCGCCAGTCGCAGATCCAGGTGGCGCGCAACTTCGACTACACGCCGTACCTGGCGACGGCGTTGCTCTTCATCGTCATGACCATCCCGCTCGCGCGGCTGACGGACTGGCTCGTCGCCCGGCAGCGGCGGGCGCGGGCGGCGGGCGGCCTGTGACGGAGGCGTTCCTGCGGCTCGAGGGGGTGAGGAAGTCGTTCGGCGAGGCCGTCGTGCTGCACGACCTCGACCTGCCGGTGGCCGAGCACGAGGTCGTCTGCCTCATTGGCGCCTCCGGATCGGGCAAGTCGACGCTGCTCCGCTGCGTCAACCTGCTCGAGCCGATCGACGAGGGGCGCATCCTGCTGCGCGGCGAGGAGATCACGGCCGCCGGGGTCGACGCCGACCGGGTGCGCCGCGGCATCGGCATCGTCTTCCAGGCTTTCAACCTCTTCCCGCATATGACGGTGCTGCGGAACATCACGCTGGCGCCGACCGAGGTGCTGAAGACGTCCCGCGCGCAGGCAGAGCACGAGGCACGCGAGCTGCTCGACCGCTTCGGGCTCGCCGATCGGGCGCTCGAGTATCCGGACCGGCTCTCGGGTGGCCAGCAGCAGCGTGTCGCCATCCTGCGCGCGCTCGCGATGCGGCCCGAGTTGATGCTGCTCGACGAGGTGACGAGCGCGCTCGATCCGGAGCTCGTCGCCGAGGTGCTGAACCTCATCCGCGAGCTCGCCGCCGGGGGCATGACCATGCTGATCGCCACCCACGAGATGGGCTTCGCCCGCGACATCGCCGACCGCATCTGCTTCCTCGACGCCGGCGTCATCCTCGAGCAGGGACCACCGGCGCAGATCTTCTCCTCGCCCCGCGAGCCGCGCACCCAGCAGTTCCTGCAGCGGATCGTCGACGCGGGACGCTTGTAGCCGCGCAGAGTCCGCCGCGCTTCGCGCGGCATGACGACTTCAGGCGGGGAGAGCGAGAGTCAGACGCGCCTTCGCGCGGCGTGGCTGCGGCGGGCAGAGCCCGCCTCCGCCGGCAAGACGGTGCCCTTGGGGGCGCCGTCTTTACATGGACTGTCCTTGCGAAAGGGACTGTCCTCGCAGGGACTGTCCCGTCCCCGCTCGGCCAGTGTGGGAGCGCCCGCGCACCGCGTGCCTGCGCAAACAAAGCCCGCCTCCGCCGATAGGAGCTGGCCCTTCGGCGCCATCCGTACCTATGTCCCAGCCCGTGCGCGCACGACTCGTCAACGTCCATTGCCGCGTGCACGCGCACTTCGGCTTGAGCCAGGCAGCTCCGGAGCTTGCAACAGACTGTTGCAAGCGACGTTCGGGGCGCTTGCGTGCTCCGCTGTCCATGCGCGGGCCGCCAAGCACCGGGAAGCGCGAGGGCTGTCCTGGTGGCGCTCAGGCCACGGCCGGAGCGAGCTCGCGGCCGATCAGCTCGACCGTCTCGAGGTCCTCGTGCAGGAGATGCTGCAGGAACACCCGCTCGACGCCCGCGGCCTCGTAGCGGCGCAGGCCCTCCGCGACCTCGTCGACGGTCCCCGCCAGGAAGCGGCCCTCACGCGACGCGAGGAACTCCGCCGGCGCCGCGTCGATCCGGAACCGCTCCAGGAACCGGCGCAGCCGCTCCTCGACCTCGCCGGCGTCGCGGCCGAGGACGAAGCCGATCATCGCCGACAGTGGCACCGATACCGGCTCCCGCCCCTCGGCCTGGAGCGCCTCGTCGAGCCGCCGGCGGATGGCGCGGAACTCCTCGGGCCCGTGGCGGAAGCTGTTGTACTCGTCTGCCCAGCGCGCCGCCACGGCCAGTGAGCGCCGCTTGCCCTGCCCGCCGATGATCAGTGGCGGATGCGGACGCTGCACGGGTCGCGGCCGCGCCCGCGCGTCGCGCAGCCGGTAGCGCTCGCCCTCGTAGTCGAACGCCTCCTCGCTCCACTGCCGGTGCACGATCTCCACCTGCTCGCGCAGCATCGCGAGCCGCTCGTCGTACTCGGGGAACGGAAAGCCGAACGCCTCGTGCTCGAGCTCCATCCAGCCTGTCCCCATGCCGAGCTCGACGCGACCTCCCGAGATGTGGTCGACCGTGGTCACTGCCCGCGCGAGCAGCGACGGATGGCGAAACGTCACCGGCGAGACCAGCGTCCCGAAGCGCAGCCGCGCGGTGATCGCCGCGAGCCCGGCGAGCGTCGTCCATGCGTCGAGCGACTCCCGCTCTCCGTGCCCCAAGCCGGTGGTGTAGTGGTCTGAGCGAAACAGCGCCTCGATGCCGGCCGACTCGGCCGCCTCGGCGAGCGCCACCCACTGCTCCCAGGAGACACCCTCCTGGCCCTCGATCATCAGCGCCACGCGCACGGCGCGAACCTACCGCGTGCAGGCGAATCCGAGACGACGAATGGCGAACCGTGATTAGATCCCGCGACGATGAGCAGCGCCGAGGAGCAGATCGCCGCCGCGGAGCTTGCCGCCGCGCCGCGCCTCGCTGGCGATGGGCCGGTGCTCAGGCTGGAGGCGGTCCGCAAGAGCTTCGGCGACAACCTCGTCCTCGACGGCATCGACCTGGAGGTGGCGGCCCGTGAGGTGCTGGTCGTGATCGGGCCGAGCGGCAGCGGGAAGAGCACGCTGCTCCGCTGCGTCAACCTGCTCGAGCCGCTCGACTCCGGGCGGATCACGTTCGAGGGCAAGGAGATCACGGCGAAGGGCACCGACGTGTCGGGCGTGCGCCAGCAGATCGGGATGGTGTTCCAGCAGTTCAACCTCTTCCCGCACCTGAGCACGATCGACAACGTCACGCTCGCGGCCCGCCGTATCCGCAAGCTGCCGCGCAAGCAGGCGGAGGCGAGGGCGGAGGAGCTGCTGCTCCGCGTCGGCCTCTCCGACAAGGCCCGGGAGTACCCCCACCAGCTCTCCGGCGGGCAGCAGCAGCGCGTTGCAATCGCGAGGGCGCTGATGATGGAGCCGCACGTGATGCTGTTCGACGAGATCACGTCGGCGCTCGACCCGGAGCTCGTCGGCGAGGTGCTCGTCGTCATGCGCGACCTCGCCCGGATGGGGATGACGATGATGGTCGTCACCCACGAGATGCAGTTCGCCCGCGATGTCGGCGACCGGGTCATCTTCATGGACGAGGGCAGGATCATCGAGCAGGGGCCTCCACGGGAGGTGCTGGACAACCCCAGGGAGGAGCGGACCCGGCGGTTCCTGCGCCGGTCGTTGCAGCTCGTCGATTCGCTGGAGGAGTTGGAGATCAACACACGAGAAGGAGGGGTCGAGTGAAACGACTGTTGGCTCTCTGCATTGCCTCGCTGTTTGGCGCGGTTGTGCTCACCACCCTGGGATCCGCCGCGCCGGCGCGCGACGCGGGCCCGCAGGCGGCCGCCGCACCGGCGGCACTCAAGTGCACGATCAGGGGCACCCGCCGGAACGACGTACTGAACGGCACGCGCAAGGCCGACGTCATCTGCGGCCTGAGCGGCAACGACACCATCCGCGGCCGCCAGGGCAACGACGTCCTGGTCGGCGGCCCGGGCAACGACGTCCTGGTCGGCGGCACCGGCAACGACCTGATGAACGGGGGTTCCGGCAACGACACGTTCTTCGCCCGCGGCGACAAGGTCGACCGCATCTCGGGCGGCAGCGGCCGCGACCGGGCCGTGGTCGATCGCGTCGACCGGGTCGCCGGTGTCGAGGTCGTTCAACGGCCGGCCGCCCAGCCGCCGACGAAGCTGCCACCGCTGCCGGCGGAGGTCCGCAATCGCCAGCGGCTGAACATCGGCGTCAAGTGCGACGCGCCGCCGTTCGGCTACATCGACGTGCGCGGCAAGAACGCCGGCTTCGACGTCGAGATCGCCCGCTGGTTCGCCCGCTACGCGTTCGGCAACGCGAACCGGATCAACTTCGAGTGCACGCCGACGCCCGCCCGCGAGCCCGCGCTGACGACGGGCCGCGTCGACATGGTCATCGCGACCTTCACCTACACCCGTGACCGCGACACGCGCATCGACTTCTCGCGGGCCTACTACAAGGCGACCGGCCGGCTGCTCGTCAAGAACGACTCGCCCGTGCAGAGCCTGAACGACATCCGCAACCGCACCGTGGTCACGACCAGCGGCTCGATCTACGACCGCTGGATCCGGCGCTGCTTCCCGAGCACCAACCTGATCGTGACCGACAACTTCACCAACGCGTCGCTCGCGTTCAACCAGGGCCGCGCGCAGGCGCTGATGTGGGACGACACGGTGCTCGTCGGGATCGCCGCCGCAGATCGCAACTCGAAGCTGACGGCGGACACGTTCCTGGCGCTGCCATACGGGATCGGCATCAGGCAGGGCAACACGGCCATGAAGGCATGGGTCGACGCCCGCCTCGAGGTCATGCGGAAGGCCGACCTGTTCATGGAGCTCCTCCAGAACAACGTGCCGGCCCGCTTCGTGGCCGGCTTCTCGCGCAACATCCTCCGGCCGAACAACACGTTCGACTACGCACCGGAGAGCGCACCGGCACCCGACACGGTGTGCCCGTAGGGATCCGACCGACCGGTGGGAGCGGCCGCCTCGCGCGGCCGCTCCCACCACCCTGACCTGCCGTGCTCGCAGTCACCTACGACCTCGGGGGATTCGTCTCCGAGAACTGGGAGATCCTGCTCCGAGGGCTCGGACGCACGCTGCTCGTCTCGGCGATCGCCATCGCCGGCTCGTTCGTGATCGGCGTGGTGCTCGGCGCAGCGCGGGCGTACCGCATCCCGGTCGTCAGCCAGCTCGCGGGCGCCTACGTCGAGCTCATCCGCAACACACCCATCCTCGTTCAGATTTTCGTCCTCTACTTCGCGCTTCCGCAGCCCGTCGGCCCCTGGCCGGGGGTCCGACTCGACGTGTTCACGGTCGCCTGGCTATCCGTGACGATCTGGGGCGGCGCGTTCAACACCGAGAACTTCCGCGCCGGCTTCGAGGCGGTGTCGGCCCGCTACCACGAGGCCGGCTACGCGCTCGGCTTCTCCCGCCTGTCCGCCTTCTCGAACATCGTGCTGCCGATCGGCGGCCGTATTGCGCTGCCGTCCTCGATCAACACGTACATCGCCGTGCTCAAGAACACCGCGCTGCTCTACGTGATCAGCTACGAGGAGCTGACGACGACGGCGCTGCAGGTGAACGCGCTCACGCTGGAGACGCTCGAGACCTTCACCGTGCTCGGTGCCGTCTACCTGGCGCTCGTGTGGCTGCTCTCCGCGGGCATCCGGGGTGTCGAAGGGCGGCTCGCGCTGCCGGAGGCTCGCTGATGCCCGACTGGGTCGAGCCGGTCGCGCGCTACATGCTCGAGACCGGGCTCAAGAACACGCTGCGCACGGCCGCGATTTCGATGGTCGCCGCGATGTTCATCGGCGTGACGCTGGGAACACTGATCACGATCCGCTTCTGGCCGACGCGCTCGCTCATCCGTCTCTACATCGAGGTCTGGCGGGGGCTGCCGATCATCGTCACGCTCTTCATCGTCCACTTCGCGCTGCCGTCGGTGAGCCCGCGGCTCGAGTTCGACCCGTTCACGAGCGGCACGATCACGCTGACCCTGTGGGGGAGCGCGCAGATCGCCGAGGCAACCCGCGGCGCCGTCCAGTCGATCCACCGGGGCCAGCACGAAGCGGCGGCGGCGCTCGGCTTCGGCTGGGTCGGCCGCCACTTCTACGTGATCCTGCCGCAGTCCTTCCGCCGCCTGATCCCGCCGCTCGTCGGCCTGCTCGTCGGCATCATCCTCAACACGACGCTGATCCAGGTGCTCGGCGGCGCCGAGCTGCTCGAGACGGCAGAGCGCTCGGTCGAGCGGCTGGCGGCGCCGCCTCCCTCGGGCGAGTTCGAGATCCACGCGTTCGAGATCTACGGCGCCGTCATGGTCCTCTTCTTCGTGATCTGCTTCCCGCTGACGCGTCTCGCCGCCTACCTCGAGCGCAAGATGGTGGCGTGACGCTCTTGCGACACATTCGGCACATCGGTGTGACGCGGGCGCTGCTAGCCGGGTCTGTTCCCCCGGCGGCGTCCAGCCGCAGCCCGGAGCCCAGCGGCGGACAGGATCTCTTGCACGCCTACCGAGCCGCTGTGCGACACGGCCGCCGCGTCGGGGCGGCGCGCAGCGCGACGCTCTCGCCACACATTCGACACAACGGTGTCACGCGGGCGCTGCTAGCCGGGTCTGACCCCGCGGCGGCGTTCCGCCGCAGCCGGGGAGCCGGGTGCTGGAGGTGAGCGCCCTCCCCTACACACGTGGCGAGCTGCTCCCGGACACCGCGGCCGACCTGGCCAAGCTGCGCGTGGGGTGGCGAATCGTGGCGCGACGCGTCGGTGAGGGGACGCTCTTCAACTTCACCGGGCTCGAGCGCTCGCTCGACTTCGGCGGCGCCGATCCGGCGCTGCTGGACGACGACCTTGCCCCGGCGCTCGTCGGCGAGCGGCTGACCGAGCTCGCACTCGAGCACCTCGGCGGCGCGCCCGGCACGCACGACGTCTTCGTCGCCAACCGGCTGACTGCGGCCATCGTGGCCGCCATGCAGGTGCTCGTGCGCCCGGGCGACCGCGTCGTCGGTGTCTCACCCCGGTACTCACACCCCGTCGTGCGCCGCGCGGTCGAGCTGGCGGGCGGCGAGCTCGTGGACACCGTCGGCGCCGACGCTTTCCGGCAGGCGCTCGACGGTGCCGCCCTGGCCGTCGTCACGCGGCTCGCAGTCTCCTACGAGGCGCTGACGGGCGACCGAGCTCGACGCCGCACTGGCCGCGGCCGCCGACGCCGGTGTGCCCCGTCTTCGTCGACGACGCCGGCGGCGCGCGTGTCGGCCCCGCCGTCTTCGACCAGCCGCGCACGCTCGAGCTCGGAGCCGTCGCCGGTGCGACCGGCCTCGACAAGTACGGCACGACCGGGCCACGACTCGGCTTGCTCGGCGGCGAGGCCGAGCTCGTGGGCCGGATCCGCGCGCGCGGCGTCGAGCTGGGCCTGGAGGCGAGGCCGATGCTCTACCCGGCGGTGGTGCACTCGCTCGAGCAGTACAGCGCCGAGCGTGTTCGGGAGCTCGTCGCGACGACGGAGGCTGTCGGCGACGCGCTCGAGCGGCGGCTGGGGAACGCCGTCGACCGGACGCCCGTGGCTGCGAAGCTGCAGGGCGAGGCGATCCTGGAGCGCACCGGTGTCGCCGGGATCGTCCCCTATGAGGCCACGGCTGCGCTGGCGATGCTGCTGCTGCGCGATCACGGCATCCTCACAGTCCACTTCGCGGCGCTGCCGCCGGGCACCTCGGCTCTGCTGCTCAAGTTCCTGCCGCCGGAGACGCTCGCGCGCTTCGGCGGTGCGGAGGCGTTCGCCGAGGCGGTCGAGTCGTCGCTGGCAGCGCTCGCCGAGCTCGGACGCGAGGAGCTCGGCCGGCTCCTCGGCAGCCGGCCGGCCGCGGTTCCCGCCTGAGCTAGCGGCCCTCGGGCAGCTCGAGGATCGCCGCCCGCGCGCGGGCGAGGAAGGCGTCTTTCGACTCGCCCTCCTGCAGGCGGAGCGGCGCCCCGAAGGTCAGCCAGGAGTTGCGCGGGATCGGCACCTTCTGGCCCTTGGCCAGCACTTTCTGGGCGCCGCCGATCCGGATCGGCACCAGCTCGACCTCGGGGTGCGCCCTCGCGAGGTGATAGAGGCCGCTCTTGAACGGCGCCACGCCGGTGCCGAGGTTGCGCGTGCCCTCGGGGAAGAAGACGAGCGAGTCGCCCTCGTCGAGTGCCTCCAGCACCGGGCGCAGGCCGGCGCCGTTCCGCATGGCGCTCACGTCACGTCGAGGGCGCTCGATCAGCACCGCCCCGAAGACATCCTCGGCGAGGTAGCGCTTGAGGCGCGAGCCCGACCAGTAGTCGCGCCCTGCGACCGGCCGGGTGCGCCGGCGGAGCTTCGGCGGCAGCGCCGACCAGACGAGCAGGAAGTCGAGGTGACTGGCGTGGTTCGAGAAGTAGATGCGCTGACGCTCGCCGCTCAGCGGCTCGAGGAAGCGGACGCTGCGCCCGGCGAGGAAGTAGGCGATCGCGCGGAAGAGCCAGGCGACGGCGCGGCGGCGGACCGTCCAGCGCATGAACGGCCGCTGTTCGGAGCCTGCCGGCCGCGCGCCGCCGGATGGCTCGCGATCCGCGGGCGCGGGGTCGGGCATCGGAGATGTCGTCGCTGAAGGGTCCACTCGAGCGGCGAGAGTGAGGGTACGGGGTCCCGCGGCCGCGCGCGCCGGAGTGCGTCAGGCAGCCGAGGCGAGCGCGCCGGGCGCCTGCTCGAGCACGGCACGGAGCCGCCCGAGCTCCTCGCGCGCCGCCGTCTCGATCCGGCGGTGTACCTGCAGGACGAGCAGGCCGCCGGGGAGTAGGCGTTCCTCTGCCGCTGCCAGCAGGCGGCGGTACGGGCCGTACCCGTCGCCGGCGGCGAACACGGCCTCGAGTGGCTCGCCGACCAGGTCGGGGTAGCTCGTGCGGTCGGCCAGCGGCAGGTAGGGGAGGTTCGCCAGCACGATGTCGAGCCCGCCGGGAACGGGTGCGAGCAGGTCGCCGTCGAGCACGTGCACCCGCTCGGAGACGCCGGCTCGCCAGGCGTTGAGGCGGGCCAGCGCGATGGCCGCCGGGGAGGTGTCCGTCGCCCAGATCTCCGCCAGGGGCGCGGCCCGGGCGAGCGCGACGGCGATCGCGCCGGAGCCTGTCCCCACGTCGGCCACGCGGACGGGGCGCTCACCGGCCCACGCCACCGCGACGTCGACGAGCTGCTCGGTCGCCGACCGCGGCGTCATCACCCGTCCGGGCCGCGCGAGCAGGGTCATACCGGCGAAAGCGACAGCGCTCATCGTCCTGTTGTACCGAAACTGTCCAGGTTTTAAGCGTCGGCCGCGTCAGGCGGCGAGCTCGTCCGCCACCGCGAGCGCCTCGTCGAGCACCGCGATGCCCTCGTCGAGCTCCTCGCGGGTGATGGTCAGCGGCGGCGCGATCATGACCACGTTCCAATGCACGAAGAGGTACAGGCCGCGCTGCATAGCCTCCTTCGCCAGCCGAACGACCGGGGCGGCCGCTTCGCCCGCCGCGTTAAAGGGCACAAGCGGCTCGCGCGTCTCACGACTGCGCACGAGCTCCACTCCCCAGAAGAGGCCCTTGCCGCGAACGTCGCCGATCGACGGGTGCCGCTCGGCCAGGCGCGGCAGCTCGTCGGCGAGCACCTCGCCCATGGCGGCCGAGTTCTCGACGATGCCCTCCTCGCGGAACGCCTCGATGGAGGCAACGGCCGAGGCGCAGGCAAGCACGTGTCCCGAGTAGGTGAGCCCGCCGGCGAAGTACTTGTCCTGCACCCAGTCGGCCAGGCGCTCGTTGATGATCATCGCGCCGAGCGGCACGTACCCCGAGTTGATGCCCTTCGCCACCGTGAGGATGTCCGGCACGACGTCCCAGTGCTCGCACGCGAACCAGCGGCCCGTGCGACCGAAGCCCGCCATCACCTCGTCGAAGATCAGCAGGATGCCGTGACGGTCGCAGACCTCGCGGATCGAGGCCAGGTACCCGTCGGGCGGGACGATGATCCCGTTCGTGCCGACGATCGTCTCGAGGATGACGGCGGCGACGGTGTCCGCGCCCTCGTACTGGAGGATCTCCTCGAGGTGGGGCGCGCCGGTGCAGACCGGGCACGGGTCGGGGTGGCCGGCGGGGCAGCGGTAGGTGTACGGGTCGAGCATGCGCACGACGCCGGGGATGCCCGGCTCGGCGGGCCAGCGGCGCGGGTCGCCGGTCAGCGTGATCGCACCGGCGGTGGCCCCGTGGTAGGAGCGGTAGCGGGCGATGATCTTGTGACGGCCCGTGTGCCAGCGGGCGAGCTTGATCGCGTTCTCGTTCGCCTCGGCGCCGCCGTTCGTGAAGAACGACATGGTCAGGTCGCCCGGCGTCACCTCGGCCAGCAAGCGGCCGAGCTCGGCGCGGTTCTCCTCTGCCATGCCCGGGCCGATCGTGCAGAGTCGGTCGGCCTGCTCCTTGATCGCCGCGACGACGCGCGGGTGCTGGTGGCCGATCGAGACGTTGACGAGCTGGGAGGCGAAGTCGAGGTAGCGGTTGCCCTCGTAGTCCCAGAAGTGACGGCCCTCCGCGCCCGCGACCGGGAGCGGTGCGATCTGGTTCTGCACCGACCACGAGTGCAGGACGTAGCGGCTGTCGAGCTCGCGGATGCGCTCGGCGGCTTGCGGATCGGTGCCGACAGCTGCCATCGGGACGATCCTAGACGGAGCGCGGCTCGCCGACGCCGTCGGCAGTGACGACGACGGCGGCCGTGCCCGACGGGAAGCTCGCGACCTGCTTGCCGTTCAGCGTCACGTCGAGATGCGCGCCGGCGCCGAACGCGACCCAGAGGCGGGCCCTGGCGACTCGGAGCGTCCGCCCGTGCGCGAGCGTGCCGGCGTAGACGACGCGGCCGCCGCGCGAGCCGGCGCGGACCTCCAGCCAGCAGTCCCCGCGAGCGGCGTGGACGACGAGCCGCGCGCTCGCCCTGCGGGCGTGCCGCACCGGTGCTGCCTCGGCGGGCGCCGGAGCCGCGGCCGGAGGGGTCGCTCGCGCGGGCGAGGGAGCGGGAGCGGCCGAGGGAGCGGGAGCGGCCGAGGGCGGCAGGCGCGCCGGCTCCTCGCCGCGGACGAGCTGCCAGACCGAGACGGCCAGCGCAGCAAGGGCGACCGCAGCGACGGCGACGAGCGCTGCCACGAGTCGGCGGATCGTTTGCAGGGCGGGCGGCGGCTCGGCTCCGGTCAGAAGTCGGCGGCCGCTTCCCGGGGCCGCAGGTTCCTGGTCGTTGCCGCGAAGAAGCTCCTCGACAGAGCTGTCGCGCAAGCTCGTGCGCTGCCGCAACTCTTGGCAAGCATACGCCGGTGAGACGGCGGCGTCACGGCGACCCGGCGACGCTCGATACCCTGGACGGGACAGTGTCAGGCGCGGCTCGGGGTTTGGCCCGCAGAGGTACGAGGAGGCAGCGATGACCGAGGTGCTCGAGGCACAGACCGAGCGGGGCGGAGGGGTCACCCGTATCAGCCACTGGATCGGCGGTCGCACGGTCGCCGGCGAGTCCGGTCGCACCGGCCCCGTGTTCAACCCGGCGACGGGCGAGCAGACGGGCGAGGTCGACTTCGCGACCGTCGAGGAGGTCGATCGCGCCGTCCGCACCGCGCGCGAGGCCTTCCCCGCCTGGCGCGCAGTCTCGCTCTCGAAGCGCTCCGAGCTGCTCTTCCGCATGCGCGAGACGTTCCACCAGCGGCGCGAGGACATCGCGCGCCATCTGACGCGGGAGCACGGCAAGGTGCTCTCGGACGCGCTCGGCGAGGTCGCCCGCGGGCTCGAGGTGATCGAGTACGCCTGCGGTGTGCCGACGCTGCTCAAGGGCGAGTACTCCGAGCAGGCCTCGACGGGGATCGACGTCTACTCGATTCGCCAGCCGCTCGGCGTCGTCGCAGGCATCACGCCGTTCAACTTCCCGGCGATGGTGCCCATGTGGATGTTCGCGCCGGCGCTCGCCTGCGGCAACACGTTCGTGCTCAAGCCGTCCGAGAAGGATCCGTCGGCGTCGCTCTTCATCGCCGAGCTGCTACAGGAGATCGGCATCCCCGACGGCGTCTTCAACGTCGTGCACGGCGACAAGGTGGCCGTCGACGCGCTGCTCGAGCATCCGGAGGTCGACGCCGTCAGCTTCGTCGGCTCGACGCCGGTGGCGAAGTACATCTACGAGCGCGGCACCAAGGCGGGTAAGCGCGTTCAGGCACTGGCGGGCGCGAAGAACCACATGATCGTGCTCCCGGACGCCGACATCGACCAGGCGGCCGACGCAGCGGTGAGTGCCGGCTACGGGTCGGCCGGCGAGCGCTGCATGGCCATCTCCGTGGTCGTCGCCGTCGGGCACGCCGCCGATCCGCTCGTCGAGGCGATCGAGGAGCGGCTGCCGAAGATCAAGGTCGGCGACGGCTTCGAGGAGGGCGTCGAGATGGGCCCGCTCATCACCCGCGAGCACCGCGACCGGGTTGCCTCCTTTATCGACAAGGGCCGCGAGGCGGGCGCGACGGTGGTCGCCGACGGCCGGGAGAACGCGCCGCCCGGTGACGGGTTCTTCCTCGCGCCGTCGCTGCTCGACAACGTCAAGCCGGAGATGGAGGTCTACCTGGAGGAGATCTTCGGCCCGGTGCTCGGCGTGGTGCGCGTCGACACCTACGAGGAGGCGGTGCGGCTGGTCAACGAGAACTCGTACGGGAACGGCACGGCGATCTTCACGCGCGACGGTGGCGTCGCCCGGCAGTTCCAGTTCGACGTGCAGGCGGGCATGGTCGGGATCAACGTGCCGATCCCGGTTCCCGTCGCGTACTACTCGTTCGGCGGCTGGAAGGACTCGCTCTTCGGCAGCTCGCACATCTACGGGCCGGAGGGGATCCAGTTCTACACCCGCGGCAAGGTGGTCACAAGCCGCTGGCCGGACCCCGCCACGAGCAGCGTCGACCTGGGCTTCCCGCAGACGCGCTGACCTCGCTCGTCCGCCGGGCGGCAGTCGCGACCACCGCGGCTTGTCACGCATCCGGCACACCGGCGACACACACGCGTGCGCCCGCCCGCGCTAGCGTCGACGCCGGGGAGGAGGAGCGGCGGCCCCCGGCCGCACGGTGCTCGTGACAGTTTCGGCACACCTGCGGCACACACGCGTGCGCCCGGCGACGCGGCGCGGTCGCGGACGGGACGCCCCGCCTGCTCGCCGCGCCGCGGATTCGCTCGCCGCCGTCTCGGCCTGCGCAGTGGCGAGGCGAGCCGGCACAGCCCACGCGCGGACGGGCAGACTGGCGCCATGGCGAAGATCGAGAAGACCGACGAGCAGTGGCGGGCCGAGCTGACGCCCGAGCAGTACCGCATCCTGCGCCAGAAGGGCACGGAGGCGCCCTTCACCGGCGAGTACGACCACACCTTCGAGGACGGCACGTACCGCTGCGCCGGCTGCGGCGCCGAGGTGTTCGCGTCCGGCACGAAGTACGACTCGGGGTGCGGCTGGCCGTCCTTCTACGCGCCGGCGAGCGCCGAGGCAATCGACGAGGAGACCGACACGAGTCACGGGATGGTGCGCACGGAGGTGATGTGCGCGAACTGCGGCGGACACCTCGGGCATCTTTTCCCGGATGGGCCGCATCCAACGGGTATTCGCTACTGCATCAACTCCGCTGCCCTGCGACTCGAGGAGGACTGAGACGCCGTGTTCCTGTTCCAGCGCCACAAGACCGAGCTGATCGACCCGGCCGACGCACTTCCCGGCCGCGACGCCTCCATGCCGGTGCCCGACCGCCACGACGTGCTCGGGACGCCGATCGCGCCGCCGTTCCCGGACGGCTACGAGCAGCTCGTCGTGGGTATGGGCTGCTTCTGGGGCGCGGAGCGCATCTTCTGGCAGGCCCCGGGGGTCTACACGACCGCCGTGGGCTACGCGGGCGGCTATACGTCCAACCCCACGTACGAGGAGGTCTGCAGCGCGCGCACCGGCCACACGGAGGTCGTGCTGGTCGTCTGGGACCCGTCGCAGACGAGCCGCGACGAGATCCTGCGCCTCTTCTGGGAGGGCCATGACCCGACCCAGGGGATGCGCCAGGGGAACGACGTCGGGACGCAGTACCGCTCGGCGATCTACGTCGCGGGCGAGGAGCAGCGCGCCGCGGCTGAGGCGACCCGCGAGCTGTTCCAGAGTGAGCTGACCGCCGCCGGCTACGGCGAGATCACCACCGAGATCGCCGAGGCGGGAGCGTTCTTCTACGCTGAGCCGTACCACCAGCAGTACCTGGCCAAGAATCCGAACGGCTACTGCGGAATCGGCGGTACGGGCGTCTCGTGCCCGGTCGGCGTGCTCGACCGCCCCGCCTGACGTGCGCGACGACCTCGTCGCTGGCAACCCGTTCCCCGACCTGCGCCTCCCGGAGACCACCGGCCGGGAGCTCGCGCTGAGCGAGATCGCGGCCGGCCAGCCGCTCGTGCTCGCGTTTGCACGCGGCTGGTGGTGCCCGAAGGAGCAGGTGCGCCTGCACGGCCTTGTCGCCATGCAGGACGAGCTCCAGCGCGAGTACGGGCAGGTCGCCGTCGTCACCGTCGACGAGCCGTACGTCAACGGCGCCTTTCGCGCCGGGCTCGGCGCCGACTTCCCGTTCCTCTCCGACGAAGGGCGCCGGGTCGCCGAGGAGCTCGACCTGCTCGAGCTGACCGACGAGTGGCACCGGCCCTTCCTGCCTTTCACCTTCCTGCTCGACTCGGCGCTCACCATCCGCGAGGTCTGGTGCGGGTTCTGGTTCTGGGGCCACCCGACGCCGGACGAGCTGCGACTCGGCCTGCGCGCGATCACCCGGGCAGAGCAGCCGAGCTACGAGCCGCAGCGCACCTGGACGTCCGGGGGCTCCGCGCCGCTCGCAGACGGCCTTGACGGCGAGGTCGTCTGGATCCGCGAGAACAGCTCCGGGCACGAGCTCCAGCGCGGCGTCCACGTCGGGCCCGTGCCCGATGTCGGCGCTGAGCTGGGCCGCTCCTCCGTCGATGGCCGCCCCTGGCTCGTGCGTCGCGTCGAGCGCGAGGGGGAGCGCGTGGCCATTCACGTCAGCAAGGAGGGCAAGACAGGCTCGCCGCGGCTCGTCGGCCATCTCATGACCGCGCCGCGCAGCGTCCGCTAGCGCGCGGGAGCCGCACCGGCCCGCCAGCCGCTCGCTGCCACTCGCTTCCGCCGGCTGAGTAGGCTCTGCTTCCCGCCCGTGGCAGTGCGCCGTCAGAAGAGCCTGGTCCTCATCCTCGCGCGCGAGTTCGCCGCGCAGCTCGCCATGCCGGTGTTCATCGCCGACGACGAAGGGCGGCTCGTCTACTTTAACGAGGGCGCGGAGCGGATCCTTGGACGTACCTTCGCCGAGGCCGGCGAGCTGACGGCCGACGAGTGGGTCGAGACCTTCACGACCGAGACGCTGGACGGCGAGCCGATGCCGCTCGAGGAGATGCCGGCCGGGATCGCGCTGCTCGAGCGCCGGCCCGCGCACGGTGCCTTTCGCATCACCGGCCTCGACGGCGTGGGGCGCGCGATCGAGGTGACCGCCTTTCCGCTGCTCACCGGCGCCGACGAGCCGGGCGGCGTCGTCGCCATCTTCTGGGAGCAGGACGGAGAGTAGCGGGCGTGCGGCTGACAATCTGGGGCTGCCGAGGCTCGTTGGCAGCGCCCGGCAGCGAGACGGTCAAGTACGGCGGCAACACCTCGTGCGTCGAGGTGCGCTCGGACGACGGTGCGGTGCTGATCCTCGATGCGGGCACCGGGATGCGCGCGCTCGGCGAGCGGCTCATGCGTGACCCGGTCGAGCGCATCGATCTGTTGCTCACGCACCTGCACCTCGACCACCTGGAGGGTCTGGGGTTCTTCCTGCCCGTCTGGAGACCGGAGACGGTGATGCACGTGTGGGGGCCGCCCTCGCCGACCCGCTCTCTCGACGAGCGCATCGCGCGCTACCTGTCGCCGCCGCTCTTTCCGGTCGACCTGGCCGACATCCCGGCGCAGCTCACCTTCCACGACGTGCCGCTGGGGCCATGGGAGCTCGGCGGCATCACGCTGCAGGCAGAGCTCGTCTCTCACCCCGGTCCGACTCTCGGCTACCGGCTCGAGGCTTCCGGCGGCTCGGTGGCGTACATCCCGGATCACGAGCCTGCGATCGGGGTGGAGCTCGCGGAGCTGTCGCCCGACTGGATTCCCGGCCGCGGCCTGGCGGCTGAGGTGGACGTGCTGATCCACGACGCGCAGTACTCCGAGGAGGAGTACCCGGAGCGGATCGGGTGGGGCCACTCGAGCGTGGCGCACGCCGTCACGTTCGCGGAGCGGGCCGAGGCGGGGCGGCTGGTGTTGTTTCACCACGATCCCTGGCGCGGTGACGACGCGCTCGACGCGCTGGGCGAGCGGGCCCGGCATCTCTGGAACGGCAGCGGCGGACTGCCGCCCGCGCTCGCTCGGGAGGGAATGGAGATTCATCTGGACGGGGGCGTGACGCTCTCGTCACATGGACAGTCCATGTAAAGACGGCGTCTCGCTCTGGGTCGGGTGGGACGGCCCGTGACGGCCGGTGACGGGATGATCCGTGGTGTTGGGCCGCGCCTGACGGCCGCGCAGCCTCCCGGAACCGGTCGGACTCCCGGCAGGCCCGGGCTGGGTGCGGCTCAGTACTCCTTCTCGTCGGCTGCCAAGCCGGGGGCGCCCGTTCCGCCCGCGCCGTTTCCACCCGAGCCGCCGGAGCCGTGCGCGAAGACGTTTCCCGCGCCAGTGATCACCGAATCGTGACGGAGGAGGGCGATACTCGGTCCGCCGGAGCCGCCGCCGCCGTGGCCGCCGCGGGCACCCCCACCGCCGACGCCGCCCTTGCCGCCGGCGCCGACCTCGCTCGTGCAGGTGCTGCCACCGGCTCCACCGACGCCCCCGGCGCCACCGAAGCGCCCGATAGCGCCAACGCCCCCGTGACCGCCGTCTCCGGCGGTTGCGACCGAGTTCCTCAGCACCGCACCCGAGGAGCTCACGAGGTAGATGCCGAACGAGCCGCCGCCGCCGCCGCCCCGGCCGCCTCCGTCGCCACCTGCGCCGCCGTCGCCGCCCTCACCGCCGCCGTTGCCGGAGCCGTCGTCGCAAAAAGCGCAGGACTGTCCGCCGCCGCCGCCGCCACCACCGCCCCCGAAGCCGTCGGTGCCGTCGCGGCCGGCCTGGCCGGCCCGCGTGTCCCACGAGCCGCCGCCAGCGAGACCTGGTTGGCCGACGGCGCCACCCGCCCCGTCGCCCTGGAAGCTGCCCGCCTCTCCGTTGACACCCGTGCCGCCGGGCGCACCGGGATCCCCGTTGAACCCGCGGGGGCCTCCGGCTCCTCCGCCGGTGCCGGCGCCGGCCTGGCCGTTCTTGCTGTCCTGGTTGATGACGAGACCTCGTTGTGCACCTCTGCCACCCTCGCCGCCCTGGCGGCCCACACGGGTGCCGGTGAGTCCGCCGCCGTCTCCCGGGAACGGGCCGTCGCACGAGCCCTGTCCGCCCGGCGCTCCGGCCTTGCCGCTGGCACCGGTTAGACCCGCGGTGCCGTTGTTACCGGCGGTGCCGGGTGCGCCGATCGCGACGACATGGTCGAGGACGAGGCCGGGGCTGCTCACGGCACGCAAGCCGTACGAGCTGGCTCCGTCCGTGCCAGGCTGCGCCGGCGCGAGCGTGAGGTGCTGAAGGGTGGTGCTCGCCACGACGCCGAGCGCAAGAGCGCCCTCGGTTCGCCCGCCTGACGCGGCTCCGCTGATCCGAGTCTCGTTGACGAGCAAGCGTGTCCAATCAGTGCCGTAGCCACCGTAGACGCCGACGCCGCCGGCCACGTTCAGGCGCTCGGTGTAGGTGCCGAACGTCGAGTAGACCTGCTTGCCCTGGGCGGCCGCGGTGGCCACAGCGACGGCGAGCGTCCGCATCGGCAACGCCCGGCTGCCGGGGCTTGCATCGCTGCCGATCGGGGAGACGAAGATGGCGCCGGTCTCTGTGCCGTCGATTCCGTCGCAGTTCGTGTCGGCGAACGTCATCTCCGGCGGATCCGCTGCGGCAGGGCTGATCGCGGCGTTGTCCGGCGCGCAGTCCGCCGGCGCGATCGAGCCGTCGCCGTCGCCGTCGGTGCTCCACGTGCGCGACGCCGGCGAAGCGTCGACGTTGCCGGCGGCATCGCGGGCCCGCACCGCGAACGTGTGCGCTCCGTCCGCCAGCCCCGCATATGACCGACCGGTGGCTGCGCACGCCGCGAACGCGACGCCGTCGAGCGCGCACTCGAACGCTGCGCCGCTCTCCGGTGAGGAGTAGGTGAAGCTCGCGTCTCTGCCGGTGGTCGTTCCGGTCGGACCGGAGAGGAGCTCGGTCTCGGGCGGAGTGGTGTCGAGCGGCGCTCCGGGGAGGGGCGGCGCGTGCCCGTGTGCTCGGGTCGCGCGGAACGTCTGGTTGGCTGCCTGGTTCCCCGTCCGGTCGCGCACGGGCTTGGACGTCGTGCGCCGGTAGCGGACGGGAGGCTTGGCAGTCGTGTCGGCCGCGCCCTTCTCGGCCAGCACGAGCGTCAACGTCTTTCCTTTGGGGGCGCCGACCGACCTCAGCCGGTAGCCGTTGACGGAGAACGGAAACCTCCCGTCACCGTCGACTGCATGCCGGATCCGCTCCGAGTAGGTCAGGAGCAGGCGGTCGGCGCGCGCGTCGTTGTCGACATCGAGCATGACGGCCCGAACGATCCTCGGCGCCGTGCGGTCCGGCTTTGCGCCGGGGGCACCGCTCGCGCCGACCGATAGAACGGCAGCGAGCACCACCGCCGGCCAGAGACCCCTCCCCATCTATCGACCGTACTCGCTCCTTCGGTCCTTTACTAGGTCGGCAACGGGTCCGCCTGAGTGCGAGCGGGGCGCCGGGGCAGTGTTCAGTTGTCCTGCGAGCCTCGCACGGATGATCCACCAACGTTCCGCGCGACGATGTGGAAGACGTGCCAGTGCTTCGGATCGCCCGTGGCGGTGTGGCCGTCCTCGTCGACCTCGTCGAAGCGCTCGAGCTCGAGGCCGGCTAGGAGCTCGAGAACCCGCTCGCGCGGCAGGTAGACGAGCGGCCGCGTGCCCACCCAGCCGTCGTGGTCACCGAAGAGTTGACCGCTGAAGCGGCCGCCCGGCCGAAGTGACGAGACGACCCGCCGCCAGACCTCGTCGAAGTGCTCCGGCGGGCAGAACGGCAGCGAGAAGCCCGCGTTGACCAGGTCTGCTTCCGGCCAGGTGGCCTCCTGGAACGGCGCCGCCTGGACGTCGAGCTGCGGCACGGGGCCGACGCGGGCGAGCAGCCGCTCGATCGCCTCTTCCTGGGCGTCGATCGCGCGGACGCGCCAGCCGCGCTGGAGCATCGGCACCGTGTCCCGGCCATCCCCGCAGCCCAGGTCGACCGCCAAGCCGGGCTCGGGAAAGAGGTCGAGCGCCTGCAGCACCGTGTCGTGCGGTGGGCGCCCGGCAACGGCCTCGTAGTAGGTCGTCCAGTCGCTGATGCCGTCAGCCAATCATGTGGCCGCGGCGGACGCGCCCGCATGCGGTATTCCGCCGCGCGAAGCCCGTTACGGAAGCGTCGCCGGCGGCGCCGCTGAGCCACTTGGGCCCGCCTCAGGCCGGGATGACGAGGGCGTCGAGCTCGCGCGGGTAGTACGTCATCAGCTCGAGGCCGTCTTCGGTCACGAGCACCGTGTCGGAGTGGCGGAAGCCGCCGAGCTCCGGGACGTAGAGGCCGGGCTCGACCGTGAAGACCATCCCGGGCCGGATCTCGGTGTCGTCGCCGATGTCGAGGAAGGGGCCCTCGTGGTAGCGCAGGCCGATCGCGTGGCCGACGTGATGGCGCCAGTAGGGCCAGAGGTCGTGCTCGTCGTAGTAGGCGCGGACGGCGCGATCGACGTCGGCGCAGGGCCGGCCCGGCCGAATGGCGTCGAAGGCGATCTCCTGCAGCGTCTTCATGTGCTCGAAGAAGCGGCGCTGGTCGGCCGACGGCTCGCCGACCACCATCGTCCGCTCCAGCTCGGAGAGGTACCCCCAGACCGGTGCGCTCGCCCCGGTGACGAGGACGTCACCCGGCTGGAAGCTGATGTTGCCGGCGAGGGCGTGCGGGATCGCGGCGCCGCGGCCGATCTGGCCCCGGTAGCCCGCTGACGCGCCCTCGTTGAACGGCTGCTGCGCCTGGTAGACCGGGCCGATCGCGGCCAGCATCGCCGCCGTCGCCTCGGTGGTCGCGCGAGCGCTCACCTCCGTCTCGGTCACGCCGGGCCGGGTGTACCGCTGCAGGAGCGTGTGCGCGAGGTTCCCCCAGCTGCAGCTCTCGCGGATGAGCGCGATCTCGGCCTCGCTCTTGATCGCCAGCTGCGCCTCGATCTCGGCGCCGACCCGCACGATCTCGGCGCCGGAGAGCTCGGACAGCGACGGGCCGCGGTAGCCGAGGATCCACGGGTAGCCGTCCTGGTCGGCGCCGATCCGGCCGCCAAGGCCGAGCCCCTCGAGGACGCGCCGAAGCGCCTCCTCGGCTCGCGGCACGCCCGGGTACTCGTCGTAGTGCTCGACCCGGTCGACGCCCGGCTGGGCCTCGGCATGCTCGACCTCGAGTCGCGGCACGAACATCGCCGTCTCGCCGTCGGCGCTCATCGCCAGCGCCATCGGCCGCTCGGTCGGCACGAAGGCGAAGCCCACGTAGTAGAGGACGTAGGAGGGGTCGAAGAGCACGACGCCGCTCAGGCCGAGCTCGCGAACGGTGGCGACGAGCGTTCCGCGTCTGGCCGCGTGCTCGGCCGGCGTGATCGCGTACGACACCGCTCAGGCCAGGGTGGGCGTCGTCTGGAGCTGCTCGCCGAAGCGTGCTCGTTTGACGAACTGGCCGACGCCCGGCTGGGCGACGAGCTCGTCGCCGTCGACGAGCACGTTGCCGCGTAGCAGCACCAGCTCGGGCGTGCCGGTCACCTCGGTGCCTTCGTAGAGGTTGTAGTCCGACTTCGAGTGCTGGGTCACGGCGGTGATCGTGTGCCGCTTCTCCGGATCGAAGACGACGATGTCGGCGTCGGAGCCGACCGCGATCGTCCCTTTTCGCGGGTAGAGGCCGAAGAGCCTGGCGGGGTTCGTCGCCCAGAGCTCGACCAGGCGGTTGAGCGTGATCCGTCCCTGGCGGACGCCGAATTCATGCAGCATGTGCAGCCGGTTCTCGAGTCCGGGGCCACCGTTCGGGATCTTCGAGAAGTCGTCGCGTCCAATGGTCTTCTGGCCGTCCCAGAGAAAGGCGCAGTGGTCGGTCGACACGACGCTGAGGATGTCGCGCCGGACGGCGTTCCAGAGCACCTCCTGGTTGGCCTTGTCGCGCGGCGGGGGCGTGTACACGTACTTGGCGCCCTCGAAGTCGGGGCGCTCGAGATAGGTCTCGTCGACGAAGAAGTACTGCGTGCAGGTCTCGCCCCAGACGTTCCAGCCCTTTGCGCGCGCGAGCTCGATCGGCTCGACTGCCTCCGCGCAGGAGACGTGAACGACGTAGAGCGCACAGCCGGCGATGCGGGCCAGCTGGATCGCGCGGTTGGTCGCCTCGCCCTCGGTCTCGGGCGGGCGGGTGCGCGCGTGCCAGACCGGGTCGGTGTTGCCGGCCGCGAGCGCCTGCTTGACGAGCACGTCGATGGCGTCGCCGTTCTCGGCATGCACCATCACGAGCGCGCCCGTCTCGGCAGCGACCTCCATGGTGCGAAACAGCGTCTCGTCGTCGACCATGAGCGCGCCCTTGTAGGCCATGAAGAGCTTGTAGGACGTGACGCCCTGCTCGGGCAGGGTCGCGAGCTCCTCGAGCGAGCCGCCCTCCTTCAGGTCGGTGACGGCCATGTGGTAGCCCATGTCGATCAGCTGCTTGCCGTCGGCCTTCGCGCGCCACTCGTCGAGCGCCTGCGCGAACGACGAGCCCTGTGGCTGGATGATGAAGTCGACGTGCGTGGTGGTGCCCCCGAACGCCGCCGCCGTCTGGCCGGACTCGACGTCGTCGATCGTGACCGTGCCGCCGAAGGGCATGTCGAGATGCGTGTGCGGATCGACACCGCCCGGCAGCAGAACCTTGCCGGTGGCGTCGACCGTGCGGTCGGCGCTGACGTCGAGCGACTCGCCGATCAGCGAGACGGTCTCGTCCTCGATGTACACGTCGGCGACGTACTCGTCCGTGGCCGTCACGACGCGGCCACCCTTGATCAGGATCGACATGGTTCCTCCTCGTCGGCTCTCCTGCGAGCGTAACGCGCCGGGACACGCATGGGAGCGGCTCCGCCTGCGCACGCCGGCCCGCGCGCTGCTTGTGGAAGGGTTGGCTCGCATTCGGCGCACATCGGTCACCCACCGGTGCGAGCTCTCGGGGTAGCCTCGCCGGCAGGTGGAGGGAGCGAGAGACGCCCCCACCCGGGCGGGGGCGCGCGCGTCTATCTGAGCGCCGACTCTGTGCCGACGCGTGTGACGGGGCCGCACGCTAGAGAGTGGGAACCAGGCCCCGGAGATCTCCCCCGGGGCCTGGTCCGAAGGGCCGGCCTAGGTCCCGCCCTCCTGCAGCTCCACCGTCTCCTTCTGCCAGCTCTCGCCGTTGACGTCGACGTCGTCACCCTCGAGCTCCTCGACCGCGGCTTCGGCCAGGTCAGCGCGGAAGGCGTCCTCGGTCGCCGCCGTCTTGATGATCTTGTAGTCGGTGGCGATCTGGTTCGTCAGGTCGAACGAGTCGGGCTCGATGATCCCGATCCCGCTCGGTGCCGGCCAGATGAGCGCGTTGACCTCGTTCAGCTGCCAGCGCTGGTGGCCCTCGGGGAGCGTCGGCCCGTTGTCGAGCACGTGCTGCAAGCACTCGTCCGGGTTGTCACGGCAGAAGATCCAGCCCCGGAAGCTCGCCTTCAGGAAGCGCTTTGCGATGTCCTGGTTGCCCTCGTCCGCGATCCAGTCGCCCTTGACGAAGACCCCATCCTCGAGCGCGCCCGTCCCGAGATCCGACATCTTGAAGACGTTGAGGTCGCTCTCCTGGTACAGCTCGCCCGTATCCGGGTTCTTGGTCTCGAGTACCTGGGCGAGCTCGTTGTAGGTCATCGCGGCAGCAGCCTGCACCTCGCCGTTCAGGAACAGATCCATCGTGAACGGCTGGGCGACGATCTCGACGTCCTTCTTCGGATCGAGCCCGTTCTTCGTCAGCGCCGCGAAGAGCTTGTGCTCGTTGCCGCCGAGCCACACGCCGACCTTCTTGCCTCTCAGGTCCGTGATCTCGTCGAGGTTGTCCTTCTTCCAGGTGAGCTCGGTCATGCCGCTCCGGGTGAAGACCTGGGCGACGTTCACCAGGTCGTTGCCCTGATCGCGGAAGGCGAGCAGGCTGTCGAGCCAGTTGATGCCGAACTCGGCCTGGCCGCCGAGCACGACCTGCTCGGGGACGATGTCGGGCCCGCCCGGCCTGATCGTGACGTCGAGCCCCTCCTCCTCGTAGTACCCCTCCTCCTGCGCCGCGTAGTAGCCGGCGAACTGCGCCTGCGTGACCCACTTGAGCTGCAGCGTCACCTTGTCGAGGTCGCCGCCGGCACTGCCGCCGTCGTCGTCGTCATCGCCGCCGCACCCCGCGGCGGCCACCATCAGCCCGACCGCGACGAGCAGTGCGAGCCAGAGCCTGCGTCCATCCATCCGGTTCCTCCTCCGTCCAGTGTCCGCGCACGGGTTGGCCGTGCACCGGTCTTCCCTCGTCACTCGCCCCCCTGCTGCAGGGGCTGCCACCGCGTGGTCACCCGCTCGGCGAGGGCCACGGCGGCGTAGAACACGATGCCGAGCGCGCTGGCGACGGTGATCGCCGCCCACGCCTCCTCGAAGGCCGAGATGCCCACGAAACGCCTGATCTGAATGCCGAGTGCATTTGGGGAGCCGCCGAAGTAGTCCCCGACGATGGCGCCGATCATGGCGAGAACGGTCGCCACCTTCAAGGCCGCAAAGAGATAGGGCAACGCGTTGGGGATGCGCACCCGCCGGAAGATCTCGCGCTCGCTGGCGGCGTAGGAGCGCATCAGCTCGATCTGCGCCGGCCGCACGGACGTCAGCCCCCGCAGCGTGTTCACCATCACCGGGAAGAAGCAGAGCACGGCAGCGATCGCCATCTTCGAGAACGGGTTCAGAACGCCGAACCAGTTGTTGGTGATCGGCGCGAAGGCGATGATCGGGACGGCGTTGGCCGCGATCGCGTACGGCATGATCGCGCGGCCGAGCGGACGCCAACGGGCGAAGACCAGCGCGGCTAGGACGCCGGCGCCCGAGCCGAGCGCGAAGCCGCCGAGGGCCTCCTTGAACGTGAACAGGCCGGCGTCCGAGAAGAAGCGGAAGTCGCCGAGCAGCGTGTCGAGAATCGCCGTCGGCGCCGGCAGCAGGAAGCTGCCGACGTCGAATCCGCGGACGTACCCCTCCCAGATGCCGATGCCGAGCACGAAGACGACGGCGGCGGGGACCCAGTCGCCGACCTGGCGGCCGAAGCGCGCCCAGCCGCCGCGAGGGGCGGTCTCGAGCTGGAGCGCGCTCACCGGTCGAGCCGCTCCTCGCGCACGAGCAGCTCGGCCTCAGACTCCTCGCCGGCCGCCTCGCCTCCGGCGCGCAGCTGGTCCCGGACGGCGGTGACGAGCTCGAAGAAGCGCGGCCGCTCGGGCGTCTGCGCGTCGCGCGGGTAGGGCAGGTCGATGTCGACGATGCCGGTGATCCGTCCGGGCCGCGGCGACATGACGACGACGCGCGTGGAGAGGAACACGGCCTCGGAGATGTTGTGCGTGACGAAGATGATCGTGCTGCCGCTGCGCTGCCAGATCTCGAGCAGCTCCAGGTTGAGCCGTTCGCGCGTCATCTCGTCGAGCGCGCCGAAGGGCTCGTCCATCAGCAGCAGCGGCGGCGAGAACGAGAGTGCGCGTGCGATCGAGACGCGCTGCTGCATGCCGCCGGAGAGCTGCCACGGGTGGTGGTTCTCGAACCCGGACAGCTCGACGAGCTCGAGCAGCTCGCGGATGCGCTGCTGGCGTCGGCGGCGATCCCAGCCGAGCAGCTCCAGCGGGAGCGAGATGTTGCGACCAACGGTGCGCCAGTCGTAGAGCACCGCGTCCTGGAAGACCATGCCGTAGTCGCGGTCGACCCTGGCCTGGTGCGGTGTCTTGCCGTTGACGACCGCCTCACCTGCCGTCGGCTCGACCAGGTCGCCGACGATCCTGAGCAGCGTCGACTTGCCGCAGCCTGAGGGTCCGATCAGCGAGATGAACTCGCCCGCGCGCACCTCGAGGTCGATGTCCTGCAGCGCCGTCACGTTGCCCGTCCCGAACGTCTTGGTCACGTTCGCGAGCGAGACGACGAGCTCGTTGCTGCTCATGCGACGTGCTCCGGGGCCCGGCGGACGACGAGCTTCTCCGCGACGACGACGGCCAGGAAGAACGTGATGCCGAGCGCGGCAGCCACGAGGTTGGTCGCCCAGAGATTTGCAGGCTCGGAGGTGTAGTACTGGTTGAAGTTGAGGATGGCGCCGCCGAGCCCGCTCTGGATCGAGGCAGGCAGCTCGCCGATGATGGCGCCGACCACGCTCGCGGTCGCCGCGATCTTGAGCGCGGCGAAGACGTACGGCAGCGAGGCCGGCACGCGCAGCTTCCAGAGCACCGACCAGCTCGAGGCGGCGTACGAGCGCATGAGCTCGTGGGCGCGCCGGTCGGCCGACTGCAGGCCGCGGAGCGTGTTGATCGCGACGGGGAAGAAGGTCAGGTACGCGGCGATGACGGCGACGGCGCCCCAGTCGCGCAGGTCGGGCGGCAGCTTCGGGTTGACCCAGACGACGACCATGGGCGCGATCGCCAGGATCGGGATCGTCTGCGAGGCGACGATGTACGGCAGGAACCCGCGCTGCAGCAGTCGCGAGTGGACGAGCACGACCGCGATCGCGAAGCCGATCACGGCGCCCAGGACGAAGCCTGCAGCCGCTTCCTTGGCCGTGAAGAGGGCGGAGTCCCAGAGCACCTCGATCAGCAGCGGGCCGTTGCGGCGCGAGGGCTCGAACAGCTGGCCGACGATCTCGTGGATGTGCGGCATCGTCCGGTCGTTGACGCGGAAGTTGCCGAGCCGGAGCCCGGTGGCCTCGCCGACGGCCTTGAAGGCCTCCCAGAGCGCCCAGAGGGCGACGAGCACCCCGAGCAGCATCCCCGCCTGGCGTAGGGCGGCGGCGGCGGCCCCCTCGGGAAGCCTGAACCTCGTCTGCCCGGTCGGGCGCTCGGCGCGAGCCTCCACTGCTGGTATTCCACCACACCGTCGGCCGGGGCTCCCGGGCAGGCGCAGGGCCGCGAGCAGGCCGTCTCGGGCGCCGCGCGCGGTGGATCGATCGGTACGGAGACGGCACGCTCTCGGCACCCATGCGTGCGCGTCTCCGCGGTAGCCTCGTCGGCAGGTGGAGGGAGCGAGAGACGCCCCCACCCGGGTGGGGGCGCGCGCGTGAATCTGAGCGGGCCGCTCACCGTCGCGGGCCGGCGGCTGGTCGCTCGGCACCCGCGGCGGCGCCTGCCCTGCGGAGACTGCGCCGATCATCGCGCCGCCGGTCTAAGCTCGCCTCGATGCCCCTCGACCCGAGCCGCACCGTCGCCGAGTTGCGCGAGTTGCGCGAGCTGACGGGCGACGAAGACGGCGCCCAGCGAGTCGCCTGGACCGACACGTGGGTGCAGGCGAAGGACTGGCTTGCCGGCACGCTCGCCGGCCTGCCGCTCGCGCAGGAGACCGACGAAGCGGGGAATCAGTGGTGGACGCTCGCCGGGCGCTCCGACAGGGCTGTCCTCATCGGCGGGCACATCGACTCGGTGCCGAACGGCGGCTGGCTCGACGGCGCCCTCAACGTGATGGCCGGCGTCGAGGTGCTGCGCCGGATCGCCGAGGAGGGCGAGCCGGCCGTCACCGTGCGGCTCGTCAACTGGGCCGACGAGGAGGGCGCCCGCTTCGGCCGCAGCCTCTTCGGCTCGAGCGCCGCGTCCGGGACGATGGACGACCAGGCGGAGATCCGCGAGCGCACCGACGCCGACGGCATCCGCTGGGAGGACGCGCTGCGCGAGCACGGAGTCGAGCTCGACCGCGCCCTCGAGGCGCATCGCCAGCTCGCGAGCGCCGCCGCCTACCTCGAGCTCCACATCGAGCAGGGCCCCGTGCTCGAGGCCAAGGGTCTGCCGCTCGGCGCCGTGATCGGCACCTTCGGCGTCGAGCGCTCCCAGATCACCTGGCGCGGCCAGGCAGCGCACGCCGGCTCGACGCCGATGAATCAGCGCCGCGACGCGCTCGCCGGCGCCGCCAAGCTGGCGCTCGAGATCCGCGCGATCGCGAAGCGCGCCGGCACCGGCGCGGTCTGCACCTCCGGCGGCGTCGTCTGCAAGCCGGGCATCGTCACCTCGGTGGTCGAGACGGCCGAGCAGCTCCTCGACCAGCGCCACATGGACGCCGACTCGCTCGCGCGCATGCTGGCCGAGGCGAAGGAGGCCTCCGAGCGCTTCGCCGCCGAGGAGGACGTCGAGGTCTCCTGGAGCCGGATCTGGAACATCCAGCCGATCCTGTTCGACGAGACGCTCGTGGGCTTCGCCGACGACGCGATCCGCGAGGTCGCCGGCGAGTCGCACCGGCTCCCGAGCGGCCCGCTTCACGACGCCGCTGAGGTGGCCAGAGCCGGCGTCCCGACGGCGATGCTGTTCGTGCAGAGCCTGCGCGGGCTGTCACACACGAAGCTCGAGGACACCGAGCCCGAGCACATCGAGCTGAGCGTCCAGGCGCTCGACCGGCTCGCGAGCCGCACGATCGACTGGGTCGCCGGCTCCGGCTAGCTGGGCACGGGCCGGCGCAGTCGCTCCGGGTCTCGGAGCGCGAAGAGGACGGCGGCTGCCACCGTCAGCGGCACGCCGGCCAGAATCGCGACGTCGCCGAGGTTGAAGGCGCCCTCGCCCCAGCGGATCGGATCCGGGACACCAGCAACCGACGGCCAGAGCAGCAGCGCTGTCACGTTCCCCAGCGCGCCGCCCAGCACGATGCCGGCGGCGGCGGCCACCAGGGCCGAGCCCGTCATCAGCACGGCCGCCGCCCAGCAAGCGCCGAGCAGCAGCGCAATTGCGCCGTACGCCGCCGAGCGCGCGTTGGCGGCGACCGGCCCAGCCGCGACGGCGAGCGCAGTGTGGGCGAGGTCGGCCGCGGCCACTGCAGCGGTCGTGCCCGCGAGCCAGCGAGCGCCGCCGGCCCCATGCAGGGTCATCCCGCCTCCAGCCCGTCCTCGCGGGTGAGGCCCGCCTGACCCCGGCCGGTGAGCCGCTCTCGCCCCGGCGAAGCGCTCGAGAGCGCGGCGGCCGCCCAGAGCAGCGCGACCGTGACGAAGCCGACGGCGCCGTCACCCGGGAGCGCGAACGAGAAGCCGACGAGCGGGGCACCCACGAGGATCGTCAGCGTCGCCGAGCTGTTGACGAAGCCGACGGCGAGGCCGGGTGCGTCCCGGCGGAGAGCCTGGGCGCCGCTGAAGGCCGGCGCGAAGGGGAAGCCGGCCGCGAGGCCGAGCAGGGCTGCCCCCGCGATCCGCAGCCCGAGCGGCGCGTCGAGCACCAGGACGACCGTCCCCAGCGCGCCGCCGAGCATGCTCGTTCGAATCAGCCAGGGCGTCCGCGCCGGCCAGCGCTGCATCAGCGTGCCGCCGAGGGGTCGGGTGGCGAGGCCGCCGAGCAGCGTCAGCGCCCCGACCGCGCCGCCGACCTCGCGGCTGTAGCCGTCCCCCTCGAGGAGCGCCACCGTCCAGATGCCGACGATGACGCTGAAGCTGAACGAGGCTGTGTGGATGAGGGCGAGCGGGTACAGCCGCCGGTCGGCGACGATGGTGCGCAGACCGGTGGGAGCCGGCCGAGCGGCATCACGGTGCCGGTCGGGCGGCGCCGCCCAGAGCAGGGCGAGCACGGCGAGGCACAGGACGAGCGCCGTCACGTACGGCGCGCGCCAGTCGAGCCCCCCGACTGCCAGCGGCACGATCGCGATGGCCAGCCCGCCGCCGCCGACGCCCGCGCCGCCGTAGAGACCCTGCGCGGTCGTCGAGCCGATCGTCGCCCGGACGTAGTCGCTGCCGGCGACGAACGCCATCCCCGTCCCGATCCCCATCAGGAGCCGTCCCGCCGCTGCCACCGCAAACGCCGGCGCAAGCAGGGCGACGGCGTTGCCTGCGACGATTGCGCTCAGCCCTGCGAGGCCGACGCGGCGGGACCCGAGCCGGTCGGTGAGCCGCCCGCCGGGCATCTGCATGACGAGGTGCGTGGAGAAGAGCGCCGTCGTCAGGAACCCGATCGTGCCGAGCCGGACGGCGTACTCGTCCGACAGCACGGCTGCCGCCGCTCCGACGTTGGCGATGTTGAAGCCCGCGGCGACGCCGAGGCCGATCCCCGCCGCCGCGGCAGTGCGCCGCCCGAGACCGCGCGCGCCGCTGCCGGCCTGCTCGCCGCCGCCGCCGGCGGCGCTGGCGCTGCCGTCCACGCTACGGGAGATTGACCACGACGAGGCGCTCCTCGGTGAGCTCCCGCACCGAGTACGCGGGCCCCTCGCGCGTGTTGCCCGAGTCCTTGACGCCGCCGTACGGCATCTGATCGGCCCGGAAGGTTGGCGCCTCGTTGATCGTCACGCCGCCGAACTCGAGCCGCTGGGCCGCGCGCAGCGCGCTGTCGAGGCTGCCGGTGAAGATGCCGGCCTGGAGGCCGTAACGGGTTCCGTTCGCCAGCTCGATCGCCTCGTCAAGCGTGTCGAACGGGACGAGCGTGACGACGGGGCCGAACACCTCCTCGCAGACCACCTTCGCGTCCGCCGGCGGGCGGGCGATCACCGTCGGCCGGAGCACGCCGTCGCGCAGCTCGCCGCCTGCGAGGATCTCGGCACCGGCGGAGCGCGCTTCCTCGATCCAGGAGAGGATCCGCTCCCGCGAGCCCTCGTCGATCACCGGTCCGACGTCCGTCTCGTCGTCTGCCGGGTCGCCGACGCGCAGGGCCTCGACCCGCGGCACGACGTCGGCCACGAACGCGTCCCACGCCTCGCGGGCGACGTACACGCGCTGGATCGAGATGCAGCTCTGGCCGGCGAAGGAGAACGCGTGCTGCGCAACGGCTGCCGCCGCGGCCGAGACGTCGGCGTCGGCCTCGACGATCAGCGGAGTGGCGTTGCCGAGCTCGAGCAGCACCTTCTTGCGCGGTGCCCGCTCGCGCAGGCCCCAGCCGACGTCGCCCGAGCCGGTGAAGGTGAGGACGGCGACACGGTCGTCCGCGACCAGAACGTCGCCGATCTCCGACGCCGGGCCGACGAGCACGTTCAGCCAGCCCGGCGGCAGGCCGGCCTCCGTCTCGAGCTCGGCCAGAAGCAGCGCCGACAGCGGCGTCTGGCCTGCTGGCTTCAGCACCACCGCGCAGCCGGCGGCGAGCGCCGGCGCGATCTTGTGCGCGACCAGGTTGAGCGGGAAGTTGAACGGCGAGATCGCCCCCACCACCCCGGCGGGGACCCGCAGCGTGAACGCCAGCTTGCCCTCGCCCGCCTGCGAGCCGTCCATCGGCACGACCTCGCCGGCCAGCGTGCGTGCCTCGACCGCGGCCATCGTGTACGTCGACATCGCCCGCGACACCTCGACCCGCGCCGCCTTGAGCGGCTTGCCCGCCTCGTCCGAGATCAGCCGCGCGACCTCGTCGTGCCGCCGCCCGAGCAGCCCGGCCACCCGCACGAGGATCTCTGCACGCTTGTGCGCCGGTAGCGGCTCCCGCATCGCCCCGGCGGCCGCGTCCACCGCCCGCCGAGCTTCGGCCGCGCCGGCCGTGGGGACACGCCCGACCACCTCGCCGGAGTAGGGCGACCGCACTTCGCGCCATGCCCCGGTCTCCACCCACTCGCCATCGATGAGCAGCCTGCGCTCGGTGACCGTTGTCGCCACGGCGCCACTTTACGCGGTGCGAGGAGCTCGTCTCGCGGACGCCGATCGGGCGCCTGGTGACAGTGGCCGAGGTCGTCGGCGCCTCGCGCTTCCTGCTCGAGAACCAGGCCATGAACGGCATCAACCTGGTCGTCGACGGCGGCTGGCTCTGCACCTAGCGCGCGGACGCTTCGGCGGCGCTTGTCCCGAGTCGCCGGCTCGCGGCCGGGCGCCGGACGCCGCTGCACGGCTCGACCGGCCCGGGTACCGTCTCCCTGGTACCCAGCCGCTCACCAGGAGGCCTCGATGCTCACCTTCGGCGTCACCGTTCTGCCCGATCCGCCGTTCTCGCGGTTCTTCGAGCTGATGGAAGCCACCGAGCGGCACGGCTTCGACTACGGCTGGACGTACGACTCGCACATCCTCTGGCAGGAGTCCTACGCGACCCTGCCGATCGCCGCCTCGCGCACCTCGAAGCTCAAGCTCGGGCACTTCGTCACCAACCCGGGCATCCGCGACCCGACGGTGACCGCGAGCTGGTACGCGACCATGCACGACCTCTCCGAGGGCCGGATGGTGATGGGGATCGGCCGCGGCGACTCGTCCCGGCGCGTGGTCGGCCTGAAGCCGGTCAAGGTGGCCGAGTTCGAGGCGCGCTGCCGGATGATGAAGGACCTCATGAACGGCCGTCCCGTCGAGTGGAACGGCAAGGAGCTGAAGCTCGAGTGGGCGCGCACCGACCTGCCCGACATCCCGATGTGGATCGCCGGCTACGGGCCGAAGGCGCTCGCAGTCGCCGGGCGCGTAGCGGACGGCGTGATCATCCAGCTCGCCGACCCGCAGATCATCCAGTGGATCATGGACACGGCGCGGAAGGCGGCGGAGGAGGCGGGACGCGACCCGGCCGAGCTCAAGTGCATCGTCGGCGCGCCGAGCCACATCTCCGGCGATCTCGCCGCCGCCCGTGAGCAGGTGCGCTGGTTCCCGGCCATGGTCTCGAACCACGTCATGGACCTGATCGAGCGCTATGGCTGGGACTCGGAGATCCCGGAGGCGCTGACCGACTTCGTCAAGGCGCGGAAGTTCTACGACTACAAGGACCACAGCCGGGTCGGCGCGGCCCACGGCGAGTTCGTCACCGACGAGATCTGCGACCGCTTCTGCGTGCTCGGAGACGCCGAGCAGGCGACGGCGAAGCTGCGCGAGCTCGAGGCGGTCGGCGTCGACCAGTTCAACGTGTACCTGATGACCGAGGGGCAGCAGGAGACGCTCTCGGCCTACGGCAGCGACATCATCCCGCAGTTCGCGTCGGTGCCCGCCGACCGCTAGGGCGGGCTCCGCCGGAGGCGCCGGGATGCGCCGAGCGTGCCGCCCCTGGCGTGAGCCGACCCGGCCGCCGGTGGGAGCTGCCGCACGGTGCCGGGATTCGGCTTGCCTCCCGCGGGGCAGAAGGGGCCGGTGACGAGTGCCACCGCATCTGCTCGCGCGGCCGGCCAGAGCGAGCCCGTCGGCTGGGCCGGACGTGCCGGTCTCGTCGCCATGGGCATCTCCTACGGGCTGGTCGCAGTGCTGGCGATCCAGCTCGCGCTCGGCCAGGGCGGCAAGGCGACCGACCGTCAGGGTGCGTTGCAGACGCTTGCCAAGGACGGTCTCGGCCGCTTCGTGGTCGTCGCGCTCGCCGTCGGGTTCGCCGCCTACGCGATCTGGCGGTTCGCCCAGGCCGTGCTCGACCGCGAGGGCAAGGGCGAGGAGGCGAAGGGGCTCGCCAAGCGCGCCGGCTACGCGGGTCGCGGGCTCATCTACGCAGTGCTCTGCGTCACCGCGGTCAGCATCCTGCTCGGCGCGAGCGGCGAGAGCAGCGAGAAGGAGGACACGGCCTGGGTGCTCGGCTGGCCCGGCGGCCGCTGGCTCATCCTCGGCGTCGGCGCAGCCTTCCTCGGCGCCGGCATCTGGAACGTGATCCGCGGCGTCACGCTCAAGTTCAAGGAGAAGCTGACCGGAGGCTCGATGAGCGCCTTCGAGGAGGCGGCGGCGACGGTCACCGGGCTCGTGGGGCTGCTCGCGCGCGGCGTGGTGTTCGGCCTGATCGGCATCTTCCTGGTACGGGCGGCCTGGCAGTACGACCCCAAGGAGGCGATCGGCATCGACGGCGCCCTCCGCAAGCTGGCGGCCCAGGGGCACGGCGAGCTGCTGCTCGGGGTCGTCGCCGCGGGCCTGCTCGCCTTCGGCGTCTTCTGCCTCTTCCAGGCGCGCTACCGCCGGGTCTAGCCCTCCGATACGAGCGGGTGTCGCACGCGGTCGCGCGTCTCCGAGAAGCGGATCGCCTCGTAGACGATCAGCACGGCGCAGATCGCGGTCACGGCGCCGAGCGAAGCCAGTGCCTCCACCTCGCGCGCGACAGGGATCAGGGCGAGCAGCAGTCCCGCGGCGACGAGCCGCTGCCGGTTGAGGGAGCCCACGTTGCGAAGGCGGAACGCCACGTGCGCCAGCAGGTAGAGCGCGACCCCGCCGCAGAGCGCGACGGCCGGCACGGTGGCGAGCGGGTCGCCGACGTGTCCGAGCGTCTTCTTCACGCCGACGGCGAAGAAGATGATGCCGGCGATCATCGGCAGGTGCAGGTAGCTATACGAGTCGCGGGCGAGCCGCGCCTGCGCCGCGCCCTCGGCGCTCCGCAGCCGGCGCTCCGCCACGATCGCGACCACGTCGAAGTACGCCCACCAGAGAGCCGCAGCCATGGCGGTCCCGAGCACGGCGGCGGCGATGAGACCGGCGTCGAGGTCGAGCCCGGCAGCGCCGAGGCCGAGCGCCACGATCGACTCGCCGAGCGCGACGATGATGATCAGCGCGTGCCGCTCGGCGAAGTGGCCGGCAGAGAGCCGCCAGCCGCGCCCACCGCCGAACAGCGGTCCAGCGAGGTCGATTGCCACCGCGATCGCCCAGACGCCGGCTTGCTGCTTGCCGTCCAGTGCGCTTGCGAACACGAGCAGCCCGGTGGCGACGAGCGAGGATGCCGCCAGGCGGGCCACGGCGCCGAGCAGGTCGGGGTCGCCGCGGCCGGCGAGCGCGTACAGGCCGAGGTGGGCGACGCGGACCGCGCCGTAGGCGATCGCGAAGATCAGCGCGTTCGAGTCGAACGCCTCGGGCACCGCCAGTGACGCGACGAGCATCGCCGCCATCGCGCCGAACATGACGAGCCGCACGATCCCCTCCTCCGGGTTGACGGTGTTGGTGAGCCAGGCGTACGCGGCCCAGGCCCACCAGAGCAGCGCCAGGAGCAGCAGCCCGCGCACCACTCCCGCCCAGGTCGGGTCGTCGGAGACGAGCTGCGTGACCTGCGTGATCGCGAACACGAACACGAGGTCGAAGAAGAGCTCCAGCGGCGTGACGCGTTCTTCCTCGGCCCCTGAACGCGCGCTCACGTGCGTCGACATCGCGGTGACACTAACGCTCGTCTGGTCGTCTACCGAGGCTCCGTTCCGGGTACGGACCCGCCATGAAAGACGCCCTGCTGCTCATCGACGTCATCAACGACTTCGACCACGACGACGGCGACCGGCTGCTGGCGTCGTTTCGGGAGCGGTTGACTGGGCTCCGGCGGCTGATCGGGCGCTCGCGCTCGGCAGGCCTGCCCGTGATCTACGCCAACGACATGCTGGGTTGCTGGGACTCGGACGCGCCGGGCCTGGTGCGGCGTGCCGCCGCCGGGCGAGGCGGCGACGTCATGCGCGAGCTCACGCCTGCGGACAGCGATCGCGTCGTGCTCAAGCCGCGCTACTCCGCCTTCGACCACACGCCGCTCGTGCTGCTCCTCCGCGAGCTGGAGATCGAGCGGCTCCTGCTCGCCGGCGCAGCCACCGAGCGCTGCCTCGTGCAGTCGGCCATCGACGCGCGGGAGCTCGGCTTCAAGGTGACGATCGTCGCCGACGCGTGCGCGGCCGTCGACGAGGAGCTGGAGCAGCTCTCGTTCGAGTATGCGCGCCGCGTGGTCGGAGCCTTCGTCGAGCGAGTCGACGAGCTCGAGCTGGGCTGAGCTCAGGCCGGATCGGCGTCGAACGTCTCGGCGAGCGTGGCGAACGCCGCAGCCAGCGCGCGCCGCTCGGCCTCGGTCGCCTCGAGCGCCGCGTCGAGCCGCCGCTCGCCCTCGGTCGTCAGCCGCAGGTAGACGGCCCGACGATCCTCCGCCGACGGCTCGCGCCGCACCAGCCCCGCAGCCTCGGCGCGCGCCACGAGCTCGGTGACGGTCGTGCGGTCGAGCCGGAGACGGCCGGCGAGGTCGGTGAAGCGGGCCCGCTGGCTGCCGTCCGCGGCCCCCTTGACCATCAGCAGCAGCAGGTAGCGCTGCGGCGTCAGGCCGGCCCCCCGCGAGATCTGCTCATGGCGGTGCACGAAGGCCCGGAGCGCCGCGCGGAAGTCCGCCACCCGCATGACGTCCACGAGTGGGTGCCTCTCGGAAGGTGTAAGGATTCTGTTCGTAGTACGAACATACCCGTTCGGGCGGCGGGCACATGGGTACCCGCGAGGGAAACAGGAAGAGGAGGTCTTTCATGAAGAAGCTCGTCGTTGCAGCGGCGGCGCTCGTCGCCCTGCTCGCAGCCGCAGCCGCAGTCGCCGACACGGCCGGCATCGAGATCCAGAAGGACGGCTTCAAGCCGGCCGACGTCACGATCGAGAGTGGCGGCTCCGTCTCGTGGAAGAACACGGACACCGTTCCGCACGACGTCGTCGTCTCGAACAGCACCTGCAAGCTGACGCTCCAGCCGCAGCAATCGTCCGCGTGCACCTTCGCGACGCCCGGCTCGTTCCCGTACACGGATCCCAGCCAGTCTGGAGCCGGGTTCAACGGCAAGGTCACGGTCGCGGCGGCCGCGCAGCGATCGGTCTCGATCGCGAAGGCGCGAAACCTCGTCATCTTCGGCGGCGCGGTCACGCTCTCGGGCGCGACCTCGGAGAAGAAGGCGGGAGAGACGGTGACGCTCGTCGCCACTCCCGCGGGCGAGCCTGCGCAGCGGATCCAGCTCACCACCGGCGCCAATGGCACCTGGTCGCTGCGCGTGCAGCCGCGCGTTCGCACCGTCTACCAGGCCGAGTACCAGTCGGCGCTGAGTCCGAAGGTCGACGTCGGCGTCCGACCGCGCGTGACCTTCCAGAAGGTGGGCCTGAACCGGTTCATGGTCGTCGTGCTCGCCAACCGGTCGCTGGCGGGGCAGTCGTTCACGCTCACGCGCTGGCAGCCAGGCCAGGGCTGGGTCGAGATCGGCCGGTTCCAGCTCGGGACGATCGACCGCACGCAGACGATCTCGACGAAGACGATCTCGACGTTCGTTCCGCTCGGGACGAAGCTGCGGATCTTCATGAACGACGCCGACACGGGCGCGGACTACCTGCCGACGTACAGCAACTTCGTCGTCAAGTAGTCGTGCCAGCAAAGGGGGCTGCGGGCCGAGTCCGGCCCGCAGCCCCGCTTGTGAGCGCCTGTGAGCGGGCTGTGACGGCCGTGTGACCGTGCCACGCGATCGTCGGAGCCATGACGTGGCTCGCGATCGTGATGGCGGCGTTGGCGCTGCCTTCCGCCGCCGACGCGGCGAAGCGGGCACGGCCCGACGCAGTGCCCGCCGCGGTCGAGCAGTTCGCGCCGCACCGGATCCAGATCTTCAACGACTACGTCACCCCGGCGCGCATCTACATGTCGGAGCGGGCGGCCGTGCACTTCGTCGTGCTCGGCGTCAGCGCCCCGCCGCTGAACGACGACGACGCGAGCGGCGTCCCCGACTACGTCGAGCGAGTCGGCGACGCGGCCGACACGGCGATCGACTACTACGACCGTCGCGGCTTCGCTTCGATCCTGAGAGATGCAGGGGGGCCAGACGGGCGACCCGACCTCTACATCTCCCGGTTCGCGGCCGGCTACTTCGGGGTCGCGTTTCCGGCAGCCGAAGCGATGGGCGGCGCCTTCCTGGCCGTGTCCAACGCACTCGACCCGAGCCCGACCCAGAGCCTCGGCAGCCTGTACGGCACCGTCGCACACGAGCTCTTCCATCTCGTGCAGTTCTCCTACTTCAAGCCGACCGTCGACCCGCCGCTCGCGCCATGGGTGCTCGAGGGCATGGCGGCGGCGATGGAGACGCGCGTCCAGCCCGAGCTCGACGACATCGTCTCCTCGCTGCAGCTGCGCCACTGGCTCGCGGCGCCGCGGCAGGCCGTGACGGCCCAGAGCTACGGCGCTCAGCTGCTCTGGCGCTACCTTGACGAGCGGCACCCGCGGTTGCTGCCGGCCTATCTCGAGCAGCTGGCGCGGCCGGGCGTCCGAGCTGCGGTCGCGCTCAGAGAGACGTACTCCCGGGTGGCGCCCGGCCGGTTCGCGCGCGAGTTCGGCGCGTTCGCCGCGAGCGTCGCCGAGAGGTACGGCGATCGGCTCCAGCTGCCCGTGCTCTGGCGCGGCGCCGCGCGCACCGCCTCGGTGGCGCCGCTCGCGATCCACTTCCAGCGGCTGCCCCGCTCGACCCAGTCGGTCACGGTGCGCTTCACGCGTGGCCGGGCCGAGGCGACGCTCATCTACGAGGTCGCGAGCGAACGTCCAGGCGATCCGCCGGCCCGGCACCGGTTACCCGGTCGCGTCGCGGGGCGACAGCTGCGATTCGAGATCCCGGCGTGGCTTCGGGCGCTCGGTCGGTTCGAGCGGGCGACGCTGGTTGTCGCCAACGGAGGACGGGGGCGGGTCGCCTACCGCGCGTCGGCGGCGTAGCCCAGCTCCGCCAGGTGCTCGCGCGCCCTCGCCTCGGTGACGGGGTAACCGACGCGGCCGGCGATCTGGATGGCGCGGCGCAGGTACGTCGCCGCCAGCGAAGCGAAGCCCGCGATCCTGGCTGCCTCGGCCGCCTGGACGCACACGTCGGCGATCAGCCCGATCCGCTCCCGGACGAGGTCCCCCTCCACTTCCTCCAGTAGCGCGCGAGTGCGGTCGACGTTCCCGCGTCGTGCCTCGATCGTCGCCTCGATCACCCGACACCACATCTGGACGACGATGCCCGCTTCGCCCTCCTCCGCACGCTTGACGAAGTGCTCGGCCTCGTCGTCGCGGCCCTGCTCGACGAGGACGAGCGCGAGCCTCCAGGCGGCGTTCACCAGACTGAACAGGTCGTCCACCGCGTCGAGCCGCTCCACCGCGCGCCGCAGGATGCTCTCGGCCGCAGGGAGGTTCGCGGCGATGATCTCGACGTCGGCCACCTGAATCAGGTCGGCTGCGGCGACCTGGGGCAACGCCCCGTCCTCGAACACCTCGTGGCCCTCAGCCGCCAGCGCGCGTGCTTCGTCGAAGCGGCCCTCCATCGCGCGGAGGCAGGCGAGGCCGCCGAGCGCCGACGCGCGAGCGTAGCGCGTCGGCGGGTCGTCGAGCGCGTCCTGCACGATCTTCAGCGCCTCGTCGAACGGCCAGGGTCCGCGCCGCACGATCACGCAGAGCCAGCTGATCGCATTGCTCTCCATGGATCGCGCGCCCGCGGCCCGTGCATGCCTGATCGAGTCGATCAGGTTCGGTGCCTGGAGATCCGGATCCCGGAGCCCCTGTACGCGCTCGGACGCGTGGAACCCGACCAGGTGCGCGTATGCGAGCATCTCGTCGTCGCCCGCGGCCTCGAGCACCGGCATCGCGCGCTCCAGGTCGCGCAGGATGTCGGCCGGGTCGCGCCGCGGGCCGCTCCACATGCCTGCGTTGCAGCGAGTCACGAGCAGCCGCGCGCGCACGTGCTCGTCCGTCGGATCGGCCGCGGCCTCGGCCTCGGCGAGCACGCGCTCCGCCTCGTCGCGCCGGTCCATCCAGCTGAGCGCGTCGACGAGCTGCGGCGTGAAGGCGATCCGCCCGGGGTCGTCGGGCGGGAGCAGCTTGGCTGCCCGCGCGAGAAGACGGGCGGCACTCTGGACGTCGAGCTCACCGTACGCGCGCCGGCCGGCGGCGCCGAGGCGCGCTCCGGCTTCCCTGGCGAGAGCAGCGAGCGCGGGAGCGGCCGCGTCGACCTCGGCGAGCGCGCGATGGGCCGCGTCGAGGTGATAGCCGACGAGCTCGTCGACGTCGAGCCCGCGCCCGGCCGCGAGCCCGGCGACGATCTCCGCGGCGCGCTCGTGCAAGGCCGACCTGCGCCGCTTCGGGAGGCTCGCGTACGCCTCGTCGCGCAGCAATGCGTGGCGGAATGCCCAGCGATCCTCGCCGGGCATTCTCGGCGTGTCGGGCTCGACGAAGTCGCGCTGCGCCAGGACGAGCAGCGCGTCGCCCACCTCGCCGCCGACGAGCTGCTCGACGATCGCCGCCGGAAACGACTCGCCACAGACGGCTGCCGCCTGCGCCACGCGGCGCTCCCGATCGCCGAGCTGGTCGAGACGGGCGGACAGGAGCGCGTGGATGGTGTCGGGAATCGCCGTGTCGTCGCGCTCTCGCGCTGCAGCCACGAGCTGCTCGAGAAAGAGCGGATTGCCGCCGGCTGCGACCAGGATCTGTCGGCAGCGATCGCTCGTCAGCGCCGTGTCGGCGGTGAGCACGTCGAGCAGGGCCTCGGCGTCGCCGGCCGGCAGCGTGTCCAGTAGCGTGGAGCTCGCGCTCAGCCCGCCGCCGCCCCAGCCGGGTCGCGCGTCGATCAGCTCCGGGCGGGCGAGCGCGATGAGCAGGATCGGAGCCCGTCCGAGCTGGACCACGTGCTCGACGAGGTCGAGGAACGCCGCCGTGGCCCGATGGAGATCCTCGAGCACCAGGACGACAGGACGATGGTGCGCGAGCCGTTCGAGGAGACGGCGGATAGCCCAGGCCGTCTCGTCGAAGGGAACGGTCTCCGTGGCCTCGCCCAGAGCTGCGGCCACGCGGAGAGTCGCCGCTGCGCCATCCGGGTCGTCGGCGAGCACCTGCGCGGCCCAATCCCGAACCGGGCCGGCGGCGATCGGCTCCAGCGCGTCGCGCAGCGGGGCGTACGTGGCGACGTCGCCGTAGGCCGGCGTGCGCCCCACGAGGCATGTGGCCGTTCCGGACAGCCGGTCAACGACCTCGCGGGCGAGGCGCGTCTTGCCGACGCCCGGCGAGCCGAACACCGTCACGAGTCGCGCGCGCCCGTCGCGCGTCGCCCGACGGAAGGCCGTCATGATCTCCTCGAGCTCGTCCTCTCGCCCGACGAGCGGCGTCTCGAGCCGCCGAACGACGGGTTCCGCGTCTTCGCGCACGCGCTTGACGGCGTGGCCCAAGCATCGCGGCTCTGCCGTCACCGCATGGCGGACGAGTCGCCAGGTGCGGTCGCCGACCAGCACCTCGTCGGTCGCCGACGCCAGCAGCCGGTCGGCCTCCTCGAGCGGCGCGCCGGACACGCGCGGACGGCCCTCCCCGGGATCGCCCGTGATCACGTCGCCGGTCGCAACGCCCGCCCGGAGCACGAGGCCTGCGTTGCGCAGCTCGTACGCTGCACGAACGGCTCGGAGGGCGTCGTCCTCGTGCGCCGTCGGAACGCCGAAGATGCCGAGGACACGCGTGTCGCCCGTGTGCCCAGGCTCGCCGCCGTGCACGACGAGCGTCTTGGCCGCGGTGCGCTGGAGCCGCCGAAGCTCTTCGCGCCGCGCCTCGGGATCCGGCGTCGTGGCGGCCAGCTCGGCGAGCAGAATCGTGACCGGCTTGCGCGCTTCCTCCGGCGCCGCCGCGGGCGCCACGGGCGTTGCCCGGAACGGTGCTGCGAGTGACGCGGCCTGGTTGAGGATCGCGCGCTGCAGCTCCTGGAGCTGTGCGCCGGGCTCGGTGCCGAGCTCGTCGACGAGCGTGGCACGGGCCGCTGCGTACGCGCTGAGCGCGTCCGCCTGGCGGCCGGAGCGGTAGAGGGCGAGCAGCTGCTGAGCGCGGAGGCTCTCGCGGAACGGGTACTGGGCGACGAGCGCATCGAGCTCGGGCAGGAGGACGGCGTGCCGCCCGAGCGCGAGCTGGGCCTCGTTGCGCAGCTCAACCCCCTCGAGCCGCAGCTCGCCGAGATGGGCCGCTGCCGCAGCAACTGGCTCCCCTGTGAGGTCGGCGAGCGGCTCGCCGCGCCAGAGCGCGAGCGCCTCGTCGAGGAGCGAGACGGCCGGGCCCGGCTCCGCTGCGCGCGCCGACTCGAGCAAGGTGCGAAACCGGTCCAGATCGAGCTCGCCGGGCTCCACGCGCAGCACGTAGCCGGGCGCGCGCGTTGCCAGCCGCTTCCCGAGCTGCGGGCGAAGCCGAAGCACGTGGTTCTGCAGCGAGCTATGCGCGGAGGCGGGCGGGTCGTCGCCCCAGACGAGGTCGATCAGGCGCTCGCTGGCGACGACGCGGTTCGGCTCGAGGAGCAGCGCAGCCGCAACGGCGCGTCGTTTCGAGCCGCCCAGCGGCAGGCCGCGTTCGCCGTCGGCTATCTCCAGCGGCCCGAGGATTCGGAAGTCCACGGCAGGGACGAAAGCATCGCCCCCTCCCTGCGGTCAACTGCCGTGGCTTGCGGATGGACGCTTCGGTACCGTCGCGGCGTGGACGAGCAGGAGCTGGCTCGGAAGGCGGAGCTCGCGGAGCTCCTCCTGCACGTGTCGCGGGAGCTCGGCGAGACGCTCGACCCAGAGCGGATCTACGACCGCTTCCACGAGCTGCTCGGAGCTGCCGTCGCGCACGACGGCATCGTCGTCTCGTCCTACGACGAGGACGACGGCCTCATTCGCTGCGAGTACGCGTGGGTGGAGGGCAACCGCCTCGACCCGGAGCTGCTGCCCCCGCTGCCGCTGAACCGCGAGGGCGGCGGCATGCAGAGCCGCGTGATCGTGACCGGCGAGCCGCTCCTGTTCAACGACGTGCCCGAGCGCGTCAAGGACGAGGACGGCACCTACTACGACGTCGACCGCGAGGGCACGGTGCGCAAGCTGCCGGACACGGGGCCGGCGGAGACGCAGGCGGCGATGATGGTGCCGGTCCGCCACGAGGGGCATGTCGTGGGCGTCGTCCAGCTCATGAGCGACAGCCTCGAGTACGAGCCCGAGCACCTCGAGCTGCTCGAGGCGCTCGTGGCGCAGATGGGCGCCGCGGTGCGAAACGCACGGCTGCGCAAGGAGCAGGGGCGGCTGGAGGCGGCCGAGGCTGCTGCGCTCGCCGTCGCCGCGGAGCGAGAGCAGGCGGCCCAGGTGCTCGACGCGGTCGGCGACGGGATCTTCCTCGTCGACTCCGCCGGGCTCGTCCAGCTCTGGAACCGGGCAGCGGAGCTCGCCACGCTGGTGCCTGCCGGGCGCGTGTGCGGGAGTCCTGCCACCGAGGTCTTCACCCACTGGGACCTGCTCTCTGCCCGCATCCCGGTCGCGGCGCGCGGCGCGCGGCCACGTGGGGTGACGCTGCCCGCCACGGTGGATGAGCGCGAGCTCTGGCTGTCCTTCGTCGCCGTCCGGGCCAGCGAAGGAGTCGTCTACGCGTTCCGCGACGTCACGATGGAGCGCGCGCTCGAGGAGGCCAAGAACGACTTCATCGCCACCATCTCGCACGAGCTGCGGACGCCGATGGCCGCGGTGTACGGCGCCTCGATGACGCTCCTGCGCGACGATGTCACGCTCGAGCACGAGCGCCGGCGGGAGCTGTTGCAGATGATCGCGACGCAGGCCGCCCGGCTCAGCCAGATCACCGAGGAGGTGCTGCTGACGAACCAGCTCGACCGCGGCACGGTGGCCGTGCGCCGCGAGCCGGTGGATGTCGGCGCGGTCGTGCGCGAGTCGATCGAGGCGATCCGGTCGCAGTACGGGGGACAGGCCTTGGTGAACGTCGAGCTCGCCGAGGACACGAGCGCGTCCGGCGATGCCGACCGCATCCAGCAGGTGCTCGTCAACCTGATCGACAACGCCCTCAAGTACGGCGACCGCGAGCGCGTCGGCGTCCGGGTCGACTCCGACGACGGCCACGTACGGATCTCCGTCACCGACGCGGGTCCCGGCATCTCCTTCGCCGACCAGCAGCGCATCTTCGAGAAGTTCTTCCGCGCGGACCCGCAGCTCCGGCACGCGCCCGGCGGCACGGGGCTCGGCCTCTACATCGCGCGCGAGCTGGTTGAGCGGATGGAAGGACGGCTGCGCGTCAGGTCGGCCCCGGGTGCAGGCGCCACCTTCGTGGTCGAGCTCCGGCGCGCCGCCTAGGAGCGCGCCCATCGCCACGCGGCACATCCTGCGCGCAAACGTGCGCAAGCGCTTCGCGCCGCTCGAGGGCAGCGCGGGGAGAACGGTGTACGCGGACGGTGCCGCTCGCTTCGAGCTCGCCGCCGAGACCGTGCTGGTGCGGCCCCCGTTCGGGCTGGAGCACGACGGCGAGTACGCGGTCGTGCACGCAACCCCGCTGCTGGCGGCGCTCGAGCGCGACCGGCTGGTCGGTGTCGTGCTCGTCCGCCTGGGTGGCTTCGCGGTGGGGGTGTTCGACGGAGAGCGGCTGCTCGCGGCCAAGGTGGGCACCCGCAACGTCCACGGCCGGCACCGGGCGGGCGGCTCGTCGGCCAACCGGTTCCGCCGCCGGCGCGAGGGGCAGGCGCGGGAGCTCGTCCAGGCGGCTGCCGGTCATGCTGCTCGGGTGCTCGAGCCGTATGCGGACCGGCTCGATGCGCTGGCGCTCGGCGGCGACCGCTTCGCCATCCGCGACACGCTCGCCGCGCGACGCGACCTCGGCAGGCTGGCCGAACGGGCCCTGCCCCGGTTCCTGACCGTCCCGGACCCGCGCCGCGCCGTCCTCGAGCGCGCGATCCACGACGTCTACGCGGCCGAGGTGGTCACCGAGGCGCGCGGAGGCGGCGAGGATCCGGGCTCGGAGGGGTCGGCCGCCGCCGGGCACTGATCCGCCCGGTCTCGGCGTTCCTCCCGGCGACGGACTGGGGCACACTGAGGCCCATGGACGCGCACGCGCTCGCCGTGCTCGAGTACCCGGCGGTCGCCGGGCGGCTCGCGGACGCCGCGGCCACGGAGCTCGGGCGGGTGCGCGCCGCCGAGCTGGTGCCGTCGGCGGACGCCGGCGAGGTGGCCCGCCGCCAGGCGCTCACGGCCGAGGCGGTGGCGCTGATCGAGCAGTCGCTCGAGCCGGCGCTGGACGGCATCGCAGACACTCGCGACCACGCCGCCCGCGCCGAGCTCGGCGGCACGCTCACGCCGAGGGCGCTGCAGGCGATCGCCGTCGCGATCCGGGTGGCTGTGCGAGCTCGGTCGGCGCTGGCCGAGCACGTCGGGCTCGCGCCTTTGCTGGGCGAGCTCGTAGAGCCGATCGAGCCCCGGCTCGCTTCGGTCGCCGACGCGATCGAGCGCGCCGTCGACGAGGACGGCTCCGACCTCCGCGACACCGCCTCGCCTGCGCTCCGCAAGCTGCGCGGCGAGCTGCGAAACGGCAAGGGCCGGGTTGCTGACGAGCTGCGCAAGCTCGCCCGGGGTGCCGAGCTGCGCGAGCACCTCCAGGAGGACTTCGTCACCGAGCGCGGCGGGCGGCCGGTGCTGGCCGTGCGCGCGAGTGCTCGCGGCAAGGTGCAGGGGATCGTCCACGACGCGTCGAGCTCGGGGCAGACGCTCTTTCTCGAGCCGTTCGCGATCGTCGAGCTCAACAACCGGCTGTCCGAGGCGGCGAGCGCGGAGCGCGAGGAGGTCGAGCGCATCCTGGGCGAGCTCTCCGGCCAGGTCGGCCAGCACGCGTCCGAGCTGCGCGCCCTCGTCGAGGCCGCCGCCGAGCTCGACGTCGCGCTCGCACGCGGCAGCCTCTCGCGGGCGTGGCGTGGTGTCCCCGTCGAGGCCGGCGAGGCAGTGCGGCTCGTCGCGGTACGTCACCCGCTGCTGCCCGCGTCGAGCGCGGTGCCGATCGACCTCGAGCTCGGGGAGCTGCGCGCCCTGGTCGTCAGCGGCCCGAACACCGGCGGCAAGACCGTCGCGCTCAAGACGCTCGGTCTCGCGGCCCTTCTGCACCAGGCCGGTCTGCGCCCGCCCGCGCAGACCGCGGCGCTCCCGGTCTTCGACCAGGTGCTGGCCGACATCGGCGACGAGCAGTCGATCGAGCGCAGCCTCTCGACCTTCTCCGGCCATCTCAGCAACCTCGTCGCCATCCTCGGCTCCGCCACCGAGCGCTCGCTCGTGCTCGTCGACGAGCTCGCCTCCGGCACCGATCCGGTGGAGGGGGCGGCGCTGGCGCAGGCGCTGCTGGCCCGGCTCGCCGGCCAGGCGCGTCTGACGGCGGTCACGACCCACTATCCGGAGCTGAAGGAGTGGGCGAGCGCGAGCGAGGGGGTCGCCAACGCCGCCACCGGCTTCGACCCCGAGACGCACGAGCCGCTCTACCGGATCGCGCTCGGCCGTCCCGGCACGTCGCACGCGCTCCGCATCGCCGAGCGGCTCGGGCTGGACAGCGGCGTGGTCGCGGACGCGCGCGAGCGCATCGCGCCCGAGCGGCTGCGCATCGAGGAGCTGCTCGCGGAGGCCGAGGGAGCCGAGCGGGCCGCGGGCGAGGAGCGCGAGGCCGCCAGGCGTGAGCAGCGGGAGGCGAAGGCCGTGCTGGCGAGGCTCGAGCGGCGCGAGCAGGAGCTCCAGCGCGAGACCGAGGCCGTCCGCGCCTCCGCCGCGGGCGCTCGCGAGGAGGCCGTGCGAGGGGCGGAGCGCGACCTGGCCGTCGCCCGCGCCGAGCTCGACTCGCTGCGAGAGGAGATCCGTGCCGCCCGCAGGCGCGAGAGCGACCGCCGCCGAGCTACCGCCCGCGCTGCCTCGCGCCCTGAACGCGAGCGTGACCGTCGCCTCGGCCAGGCCTCCGAGCGCGCTCTTCGGGCGGAGCAGGCCTTGCGCGCGGTCGACCAGCCGGTCGTGCCGGCGGGGCCGCTCGCCGCCGGCGACCCGGTGGTGGCGGCCGACCTCGGCGTGCGCGGGACGATCGCCTCGATCGAGGGCGACGAGGCAGAGGTGGTCGGCCAGGGAGGGTTGCGCGTCCGCATCGCGCTCGACCGGCTCCGCCCGGACGCCCGGCCCCGTGAACGCACCGAGGCTCCGGCTCCTGCGGTGCGGGTGGTGGCGGCCGCGAGCGGCGACGTCACGGACGAGCTCGATGTGCGCGGTCGGCCCGCACAGGAGGCCCGTGAGGCCGTCCGTGCGTTCGTGGACGAGGCCGCGCTCGCCGGGCTCCCGCTCGTCCGCGTCGTGCACGGTCGCGGCACGGGAGCCGTCAGGGCGGCGGTGCGCGAGGAGCTGCGTCGCCACGAGCTCGTCGAGACCCACGAGTCGGACTCGGCGGACGGCGCGACGGTCGCGCACCTCGCAGGCCGCTGACCGCCGAAGAGCCTGGGGCCGGCGAGCGGGCTCTCCCCGTCCCGCCCGCCGGCCCGGCCCGTTACGGAGCTGCCGCGATGTCGCGCAGCGCCTTGGGGCCGCCGATGACGCCGAGCTCGCTCAGGGCGCCGTTCGAGAGGTCGACGAGGTAGAGGCGCGCCAGCGTCGTCCCGCGCCCAGCCTGGCGTGACAGCGAGGCGTAGGCGATGTTGGAGGCGCCCACCGTCCGGATGTCGAATCCGACCAGCGGTGTCGTCGAGGCGTTCAGGACGCCGACTGGCACCAGGCTGCCGTCGTTCGGCGGGCTCTGGAGCGCCAGCTGGCCGCGGTCGGTGTCGATGTCGTACAGGGCGGTCCCGGTCGCCGGGTCGACGTCGCTGTTCGTGTACGCGGCGCCGGTGACACCGGTGGCGGTCTCGCCGAGGTAGTTGAGCGTCCCGTCGACGAAGGTGTCTCCGGCGAAGCGCTGGACGCCGGCGACGAGCCGGTCCGACGGAAGGGCACGCAGATTCTGGCCCGTGTCGCTGACGATCCGCAGGGCGTCGGCGGCCGGATTGAAGTCGACGCCGAACTCGCTGCCGCTCAGCGCGATCGGGGTCGAGGTGCCTGGAGCGACCAGCGTCGCCACGAAGCTCGCCGCTCCGGTCTCCGGATCGATCGTGTAGAGCCTCGCCACCGTCTCGTAGCGCGTGACGGCATAGAGCATCCCGTCCTTCGGGCGGAAGTCGATGCCGACGACGGTCTCCGACGAGCGGATGCCGCTGATCTTGGTGTTCGTGTCGAGCTCGCCGGGTGAGGCGGCGCTGAAGCTGACGAGGCGGTTGCCGGTCGTCAGGCCGTAGATCTCGGCCGAGAGGTGCGCGGCGCCTGCGGACGAGCTGAGCGATGCACCGATGAGCGCTGCGAGCACGGCGAGCGGGGCGACCGTGCGGGTGAACAAGGACATGGAGGGCTCCTCTGAGTCGGATTGGCGGCCGGCGGCCGGCCCTGGGCAGGGCCCATTCGCCGGCCCGTGTCGATCGGTTCGCCGGTGTGAACGAAGTGCCGCTCGTCCGCGTCGTGCACGGCCGCGGCACCGGCGCCGTGCGAACCGCGGTGCGCGAGGAGCTGCGCCGTCACGAGCTCGTCGAGACGCACGAGTCGGACTCGGCAGACGGTGCCACCGTCGCGCACCTCGCCGGGCGCTGACGGCCGGCACGGCTCGCTACGAGGCGGTCTCGGCGCGGCCCGCCAAACCCCTTCTCCGAGCCCGCTGAACCTTGGGATCGACGCCCCCGCCTCGCGGGGTTCTTCGCTCGGCGAGCCGTCGGCACGTGCTAGTCGCGAGGGAGGCTAACTCGACACAGGGCGTGCTCCCTGGGTGCCGGTCTGTGCGACCTCAGAGATCGGGGCTAGGGTGAAAGCCAGAGCTGCGACCAGGGGAATGCCGATCGAGAGCGTGCTTGGGATCAGAACCCCCAGGGACATCAGCAGCCATCCCACGGCTCTACACGCGAAGGGGACGGCACCCGTCCAGGAGGCGGCGCCGATCACGTACGTGGCACTCCCTCCGATGAGGGCAGCCCAGATCAGGCCCCCCAGGTCAGCCTCCATGTCGATGCCTACGGCAAAAGAGACACTGAGAGCCAGGATCATGATCGACGTCGCCAACGAAACGACGCGGGCGGTATAGCCGAAGCCCTCGTCATGGACCGACTTCACTTGATCGCCGGACCACAACGTGATCAGGGCTGCGACGACAGCGCCCAGGTACATGGCGTAGAGGCCGAAGATCGAGGTCAGCCAGGTCATCGGCAGCGCCCCAGCTGGTGCGGGCCTAGCTGCGTCGGTGTGACCATCCCTGACCCGACGGCGACCTCTCCGAGTTGGGGCAAGCATGGGACGAGCGCTGAGAACACGGGCAGTCGGGTAGCCACGGTACGCCGATGCGAAGACGGAGGCAACGAACGGGTTCCTCTTCCGACCCCAGGCGGGTCTTTTCCGCCACGAGCGGTGTCGTAAACCAGTGGTCACGAGGAGCGGCTCCGGCACGGCGTCCACGCTCGAGCGCGTCGGCGGAAGGCTGGGGAACGGCTCGCTCGGCCTGTGCTCCAGGGCAGAGGCGATCTTCGGGCGACGCCGCCGGGGCTTTCCGGCAGCCGCTTAACCAGCACTGCTCCCGCTTCGCTGTGGCCTCAGCGTCCGATGGAGCCGCGGCGGTTCGCCGGCGCGAACGAGCTGCCGCTTGACACCGCGGTAGCATCCCGCGGGCGATGGGCCCGCCGTCACCCACCAGCGCACGGCGCCGCCCGTGACCGGCCTCGCCCGCCTCGTCATCCGCCGCCGCTTCACCGTCATCGGCCTCTGGATCGTGCTCACCGCCCTCGGCGCGTTCTCGGCCGGGCAGCTCGCCGACCGGTGGAACGAGGAGTTCTCGATCCCCGGCTACTCGGCATACGAGGCCAACCGGCGCTCGGCCGACACGCTCGGCAGCGGCCAGATCTACCCGCGCGTGGCCGTCCTCGCCGCCGAGGGGGACATCACGGAGATCGACGGCGTCGAGCAGGCGTTCGAGGCGGCCGGGGCGACCGCGCCGGGCGGCCGCGTCAACCACTTCTTCAACACGGGCGACGACGCCTATCTCTCGGACGATCGCACCGTCGCCTTCGCCGAGATCTTCCCTCGGGGCGAGTTCACGTTCGAGGGTGTCGACACCGAGCCGACGCGGGAGGCGCTGCAGGCGGCCGCACCGCCCGGGGTCGAGGCGTACCTCACCGGCATCGACGCGCTTTACGCCGAGTCGAGCGAGGGTGAGACCGAGGGCCCGAGCGTGCTCCTGGAGGTGCTGATCGGCGGTCTCGGCGCGCTCGTGATCCTGCTCTTCACGTTCGGGACGCTGCCCGCGATCGCGATGCCGCTGCTGATCGCGGCGGCCTCGATCCTCAACACCTTCACGCTGATCTGGATCCTGACCTACGTCACCGACGTGTCGATCATCGTCCAGTTCCTGGTCGCGCTGATCGGGCTCGGGGTCGCGATCGACTACGCGTTGCTGATGATCTTCCGCTTCCGCGAAGAGCTGCGACACGGCGCCGACCGCGACTCGGCCCTCGTCGAGACGATGCGCCACGCGGGGCGCTCGGTGATCGTCTCCGGCACGACCGTCGCCGTCGGGCTGCTGAGCCTGATCGTGCTGCCGCTGCCGTTCATCCGCTCGATCGGCATCGGCGGCATGCTCATCCCGGCCGTCTCGGTGCTGACGTCGATCACGCTGCTGCCGGCCCTGCTCTACACGCTCGGCCCGCGCATCAACAGCGTCCGAGTGCTGCCGCGGAGGCTCGTCGAGGGCAGCGACGACCCCGAGCGCGGGTTCTGGAACCGCTGGAGCCGGCTCGTCATGCGCAGGCCCATCCCCGTCGCCGTAGCGGGTCTCGCAATCGTTGCCGTGCTGCTCGCTTTCGGCCTGCAGCTGAACCCGAGCGACGCCCGGGCCGCCGACTTCCCGGGCGCCGGCGACGCCCACGCCGGCTACGACGCGCTCGTCGAGGTCGGCGTCTCCCCCGGCGTGCTCAAGCCGTTCGAGGTGGTCGTCGAGGGCTCATACACGGCGGCCGACCTGCGCGTCGTCGAGCAGGCGCTCGAGGGCGCCGACGGCGTCAGCGGCGCCGCCGTCCCCGAGGGCGCCCGCACCGAGGGGCTCGCGTTGGTCGAGGCGTTCCCGGACGCCGACGGCTCGGCGAAGGAGACCCGCACCACGATCTCCCGGCTCAAGGACGACGTCATCCCGGGCGTGCGCGAGCAGCTCGGCGGCGACCTGCAGGTCACGCTCGGCGGCTACCCGCCCGAGGAGCGCGAGTTCGTGCGCGCCGTCTACGGCACTTTCCCGTACGTGCTCCTCTTCGTGGTCGTCCTGACGTACGTGCTGCTGATGCGTGCCTTCCGCTCGCTGCTCCTGCCGCTCAAGGCGGTGCTGCTGAACCTCGTGTCCCTGGGCGCCGCCTTCGGGATCATCGTCTTCATCTTCCAGAAGGGCTACGGCGCCGAGGAGATCTGGGGCGTGCCGGCGACGGACTCGATCATCTCGTGGATCCCGCTGATGATCTTCGCGTTCCTCTACGGGCTCTCGATGGACTACGAGGTCTTCATGCTCACGCGCATGCGCGAGGCCTACGACGAGACCAAGGACACGGTCAGCGCGGTCTCGCTCGGGCTCGCGCGGACGGGGAAGCTGGTGACGAGCGCCGCGCTCGTGCTGATGTTCGCCTTCTTCGTGCTGTCGACGAGCCCGGGCACCGACATCAAGCAGTTCGGCATCGGGCTCGCGGCCGGGATCATCTTCGACGCGACCGTGATCCGGGCGCTGCTCGTGCCCTCGATCATGCGCCTGATGGGCCGCTGGAACTGGTGGCTGCCGGACCGGGCAGCGCGGATCCTGCGCACGCGGCCGAGCCCGCTCCCCGACCGGGCCTGACCGTCGCGGCCGCGCGCCGGCTAGCTGTCGGCGGGCTTCTGCGGCTCGAGCCGGAGCCACGACGGGTACTTCTCGGGGTGGCGTCGGCGGTCCTTGTTGAACTGCGCGGCCGAGCCGAAGGCGCCCACGACCCGCTCCAGGGCGAACCAGGCGGTTGGGTTCTGGCGCATGTACTCCTTGCCCTCTTCGGAGAGCGTGATCTCCTCCGAGAGGTCGCGGCGCTCGTAGAGATTGCTGCTCATACGGTCGGTAGCTGTAGCAGGCGCGGGCCCCTCTCTGCCACACCGCGGTGCCTCGCCTGTCCTAGGCCGGCTCGAACCGACGGTGGCTGCACGAGGCCGCTGGACGGCAGCGGCGGGGTCCCGTACCGTATTCCGGTCGTCGATCGAGGGGGTCTGCCGCCGTGACGTACTACGAGGTCCTGCTGTTCGGTCACATCGCCTTCGCCGCGATCTGGGTCGGTGCCGCCGTGACGCTCTTCGCGCTCTCGCTGAGGTCGAAGTCCGCCGACCCGCAGATCATGGCGGCCGTCGGCCCGCACAGCGCGTGGCTCGCGCAGCGCATCTTCATCCCGTCGTCGCTCGCCGTGCTCCTGCTCGGGATCCTGCTCGTGATCGAGGGGCCGTGGGGCTTCGACCAGCTCTGGATCCTGCTCGGCTTCGCCATCTTCGCGGCCACCTTCGTCGTCGGCCTCTTCATGATCGAGCCCACGGCGAAAGAGCTCACGGAAGTCATGCAGGCGGGCGGGCCCGGCTCGCCCGAGGCGACGAAGCTCGACCGTCGTCTCTACGCGCTCAGCTGGGTCGACCTCGCGCTGCTGGCGGCCGTGCTGTGGGACATGACGCTGAAGCCGCGCGGCGAGGACGTCGGCGCCCTGCTCGTGCTCGCGCTCGTCCTCGCAGCGGCCGTCGTGAACGCCGTCCGCGTGTACCGGGACACGGAGAGCGCGGCGCGGCCGGCCGCGTAGCCGCGGCGGCCCGCTGGGCCTGCGCGGGCGGCTCCGGCTCCAGGCGGAGCCACGAGGGGCACTTCTCGGGGTGGCGGCGTCGAGGTCGAACTGCGCCGCCGAGCCGAAGGCGGCCACGATCCGCTCGAGTGCGCCCCACGCGGTCGGATGCTCGCGCATGTCCTCCTTTCCTCAGGGCGAGGCCCGCGTGCCGCTCGGCCGCGGAGAAGATCACCCATTGCAGGGGATATTCAGCGGCGCGGCACCGGCGGACAATCGGCTCTCCGGTCGCCCCGACCGGCGCTGACCATCGGCCCCGGCCGCCTCGCGGCGGTCGCGGTCAGAGCCGGCTGCCGGCCGGCGCAGAGAGGGAGGGAGAGGGTATGTCTGCGAGAGAGAGGCGGTGTCTCGCCGTCCTGGTCGCGGCTGTCGGCCTGCTCGTGGCGGGCGTCCAGCCGGCACTTGCTCAGGGCACGCTCGAGATCTGCAAATCGGCGGCGAACGGCGCCTCCGGCGTCACGTTCGGTTTCGCGATCCAGGGGGTCTCCTCGCCCGTGAGCGTCCGCGGAGGGCGCTGCTCCGGGCCCATGTCCGTCCCACACGGCAGCCTCTCGATCACCGAGACCGGGGCCGGCTCGGGCTCGTGGCAGGTCGCCTCGGTCGTCGTCCGTCCCTCGCAGCGATCCATCAGCCAGAGCGGGAACACGGCCGTGGTCACCGTGCCGCAGGGCTCGACCGCGGCGAACGAGACCAGGGTCACGTTCGTCAACGAGCCGGCCGGCGGGCTGAACGGCGACCTCAAGGTCTGCAAGCTCACCGAGACGCCGGCGTACTACGGCCGCCAGTTCAGCTTCAGCGTCAACGGCGGCTCCGCGGTGTCCACAGAGGCCAATCCCGTGCTCGCCGACCCCTCGACGTGGACCTGCCGGCTCCTGGGCTCCTTCCGCCAGGGCAGCGTCGTGCGTGTGCAGGAGCTGCCGCAGGCCGGCAGCGAGATCGCGTTCATCGACTCGGACCCGGCCGGCTGCCTGCGGGACTTCGACACCGCGCAGGGGTACGCCGACGCGCTGATCGGGCCGGGCGCATGCGTCGTGCTCTTCGACAACGAGCCGGTTGCGCCGACCGGCACGGGGTTCATCGAGGTCTGCAAGGACGCCGGTCACCTCAACGATGACCGCGACGTGCTCGGCGTGCCGTTCGACTTCACGATCGACGAGCCCGACCGGTCCTCCCAGGAGATCACGGTGCTCGGCGGCCAGTGCTCGGCGCCGATCCCGGTTGCCGCCGGCGCGGTGCGGGTGACCGAGCATGCGAGCCCGGGCTACAGCCTGGTCGACGCGTACGCGATCCCCGAGGATCGGCTTCTCGCCTCGAATTTGGTCAACCGCACCGTCGACGTGGAGGTTCCGGCATCCGACAACCCGGCCGACGAGACGCAGGTCCACTTCGTCAACGCACGTGAGCGGGCGCAGCTGAAGATCTGCAAGGCGCTCGGCCCCGGTAGCTCGGCGCTGTCCGGCCGGGAGTACGTCTTCGACGTGCTCGACCTGGACGGGTTCCAGCGCGACCCGCTCAACCCGCGGGTCGTAGCGAGCTCGGCGGGCACGCAGTGCGTGATCGTCGGCGTCTTCCCGATCGGGAACCGCATCTCGGTGAAGGAGAGCAACCCGGCTCCGTACAGCACCGTGAGCTGCTCGCCCGGGGACGGTCTGATCACGCTGCAGCCCGGCATCAACACGGTGACGTGCACGAACCAGGCGCTCGGCAAGCTCGAGATCTGCAAGCTCCCGATCACGTACCTGGACGACGACGCACAGCCCACCTTCACCTTCCGGATCGATGGCGGCCCGGGACCGAGATTGCGGGCCGGCACGTGCTCACCGCCCCGGCTCGTGGTACCCGGCAACCACACGGTGCAGGAGCTGATCTCGACCTCAGATCCGTATGAGCTCGACCCGGAGGCTCCGGGCCGCGGCATCACGGTGACGCCGTCCGAGGCCGAGGTCTCGAAGAACCTCATGCTCCGGACGGTGACCGTCGCCGTGCCGTGGGCGGGGCCGGACGGCGACGAGGTTCGGGTGGACTTCTCCAACCGGGTCAAGCGCGGGTGGCTCAAGGTCTGCAAGACCGTGCCGGTCTCGTCGCTCGACGCGCTCGGGAACAAGGAGTTCGAGTTCGACATCCGCGTCGAGAACATCGCCAGCGAGAACGACCTGCCACTGCGGCCGGGCGAGTGCTCGCTGCCGTTCGGGCCGATCCCAGTGCTCGATCCGGACGGCGGCCCCTACGGCGGCGGCTTCGGGATCGACGTCTCCGAGGCGACGTCGCCGTACTACTTCATCGACAGCCTCACGATCACAGGTGGCTCGTTCACCGACGGTGACCCGTGCGAGACGACCCCGTGCGACAACTTCGTGTACATCACGATCGCGCCGGGCACGAATGTCGTGACGTACCGAAACCGCTCTTCGGCGACTCCCTAGCGAGTCCGGCCACCCTCACGGAGGCCCCCGGCCCGCCCCGGGGGCCTCCGCTCCCTCGCTAGCCCGCAGCGCCGCCTCCGCAGGCGCGTGCAGAAACGGCACGGATTCGCGACACCTCCGTAACGCCTCGTGTGGTACCGGGGTCTGACCCCGGTGGGGAGCGCTGACCCGGGCACGGCGGCCCCTCGCACCGCGATCCCCGGGACGGACGCAGCCTGACGCTGCGCCGCGACCGTCGCTAGCCGACCGCGAGCAGGTCGACCACGAACACGAGCGGCTCGTGGGGCTTGATGGCGCCGCCGGCGCCGCGCGCGCCGTAGGCCATCGCCGACGGGATCGTCAGCTTGCGGCGGCCGCCGACCTTCATGCCGCGCACGCCCTCGTCCCAGCCGCGGATGACCTGGCCCTGGCCGAGCTTGAACTCGAAGGGCTGGCCGCGGTTCCAGGAGGCGTCGAACTCCTCGCCGTTCGAGAAGGCGACGCCGACGTAGTGCACCGAGACCCGTGAGCCGTCGACGGCCTCGTCGCCGTCGCCCTCGACGAGATCCTCGACGCCGAGGTCGAAGGGGACATCCCCCTCGGGCTTGTCGATCGTCGGTCGCTCGAGCGCCATCCGGCCGCGCACCCTAGCGGCTGTCCGAGCTGCGGCGGCTGCAGGTCCGCATGTCTCCGCCACAATTGTCTCGTGGAACGCAAGGTGGCGACGGTGCTGTTCGCCGACCTGGTGGGCTCGACGGAGCTCGGTGAGGACGATCCCGAGCGGACGCGGCTGCTGATCGACCGCTTCTTCGCCGCCATGCGCGAGGAGATCGAGCGGGTCGGCGGCACGATCGAGAAGTACGCGGGTGACGCGGTGATGGCGGCGTTCGGCGCCCCAGCGGCGCTCGAGGATCACGCGGAGCGGGCGCTGCACGCAGCCCTCGCGATGCAGCGCAGGGTGCGGGAGCTCGGCGACCGCCTCGAGCTGCGGATCGGGGTGAACACGGGCGAGGTCGTCGTCGACGGCGCGCCCGACGGCACCTTCGTGACCGGCGACGCCGTCAACGTCTGCGCCCGGCTCGAGCAGAACGCTGCGCCCGGGCAGGTGCTCGTCGGCGAGCGCACGGCCCAGGCGGCGCGTGGCGCCTTCGTCTTCGGCGACGCCGTCGCGGTGGCCGCCAAGGGAAAGTCGAGACCGGTCGAGGCGCGCGAGCTCGTGCGCGCCACCGCGGCGGTCCGCCCGCGCGGCGCGATCGCGACCCGGTTCGTCGGCCGCGAGCGTGAGCTGGCCGAGCTGGTAGCCGCCTACGAGACCGCGCTCTCGACGGAGCAGCCGCGCCTCGCGCTGCTGGTCGGCGACGCCGGCGTCGGCAAGAGCCGCCTCGTCCGCGAGTTCTGGGCCTCGCTGGAGGCGCGCACCGACGCGCCTGCGCTCCTCGTCGGCCGCTGCCTCTCCTACGGGTCGGCCATCACCTACTGGCCGATCCGCGAGATCCTGACCGACCACCTCGACCTGCCGGAGGGGCTGACGCTCGACGAGCTCCGAGCCAGGCTCGGCACACGTCCGGCGCTCTCGCTGGCGCTAGGCGTCGAGCCGCCCGGCGACCTCCACCCGCTCGCCGTCCGAGACCGCTTCCGCGACGAGTGCGTCGACCTGCTCGACGCGATCGTGGCGACGACGCCGCTGATCCTCGTCGTCGAGGACGTGCACTGGGCCGAGGAGCCGCTGCTCGAGCTGCTGGAGCGGGTCGTGCGGGACGTGCAGGGCCCCCTCCTCCTCGTCGCGACGACGAGGCCTGAGGGGCGCTGGGGCGGTGGCCGTCGTGCTGTCACCACGGTGGAGCTCGAGCCGCTCTCGCCCGAGGCGGGGGCAGAGCTCGTGTCGGAGTACCCGGCCGAGGTGCGCGAGCTCCTGCTGGCGCAGGCCGAAGGCAACCCCTTCTTCGTCGAGGAGCTCGTCGAGTCGCTGATCGACAACGGCTTGCTCGTCCGGCGGGACGGCGGCTGGGAGGCGACGGAGCTCGTCCGCCACGTTGAGATGCCCGACAGCGTCCGCGCTCTGCTCGCCGCGAGGATCGACCTGCTGCCGCCGCGCGAGAAGGCCGCGCTGCAGGCCGGCGCGGTCATCGGCCGCCGCTTCTGGGAGGGGCCCGTGCGGGAGCTGGTCGGGGGCGATGCCGATTTCGCCCTGCTCGAGGAGCGCGGTTTCATCCGGCGCGCGCGCCACTCGAGCCTCACTGACGAGCGCGAGCACTCGATCAAGCACGCGCTCACCCGCGAGGCCGCCTACACGGGGATCCCCAAGGGCCAGCGGGCGCGCCTGCATGCCGTGTTCGCGCGCTGGATCGAGGGGCGGGACTCCGCCGACTCGTTCGCGTCGCTCCTGGCGCACCACTACGCGGAGGCTGCCCGCCCTGAGGACGCCGACATTGCCTGGGCCGGCGAGGACGCCGAGCTCGCCGACCTGCGCGCCCGGGCGGTCATCTGGCTCCGTGCAGCAGGCGAGGCCGCGATCGGCCGCTACGAGCTCGAGTCAGCGATCGCGCTGCTCGGCCGCGCCCTCGACTACGAGCCCGACGAGGCCGAGGCGTCCGCGATCTGGCGCCAGATCGGCCGGGCGCACGCCTTCCGCTACGAAGGCGAGGCCTTCTGGACGGCAATGGAGAGCTCGCTCAGCGTCTGCCACGACCGCGAGACGTGCGGCGCCACCTACGCCGACCTCGCCTTCGAGACCGCCATCCGCTCGGGCATGTGGCAGACGCGGCCCGACGAGCAGCTCGTCCTCGGCTGGATCGACAGTGCACGCGAGCTGTCCCGCCCGGGGACGCCGGCGCACGTCAAGTCGCTGCTCGCCCGCGCGTTCTGGCTGCGCGGCAACCGCGAGGCGGCGTCCGAGGCCGCGCAGCTGGCCGACCGGATCGGCGACGCGCAGCTCCAGGCCTTCGCCGCGCTCGCGCTGTCGGCGAACGAGATGGCGGTCGGCTCCTACCGCGCAGCGCACGAGGCGGCTGAGCGCGCGCTGACGCTCGCCGCCGAGCTCGAGAACCCGGATGCCGTCACCGGCATCTACGAGTCGGCGATTCCCGCGTTCCTGGTGCTCGGGCGGCTCGACGATGGCCGGCAGATCGCGCGCGACCACGAGCAGGTGTGCGAGCGGCTCTCGCCCCACCATCGCGTCCACGGACGCAGCGTCAAGCTCGAGGTGGCCGAGCTCGCCGGCGAGTGGGAGGGCATCGTCGCGGCCGCGGAGGAGATGGCCGAGGCGGTCGAGGACAACCTCGAGACGCCGTGCATCCGCAACTCCCGCTCGCTGCTCCTGATCGCGTCCGCGGCTGCGACGCTCGGCGACGAGGCCACCGCAGACCGCTTCGAGCGCCGCGCCCAGGACGTCGTTGCGGAGGGGTACGACGCGGTGCTCGCCGGGCCTCGCGCCCGGCTGCTGCTCGCTCGCGGCGCCGTGGACGAGCTCGAAGCCCTCGTGCCGCATCTCGACAGCTACGGCGGCGAGTCGTGGTTCGCGCTCGCCAACCACTCGGTCAGGCTCGACGTGCTCGCGGAGCTGGGCGCCGCCGAGGCGCTCGAGCGAGACGCCGCCCCGTTCGTCGACAGCGGCACGTACCTCGAGCCGTTCGCGCTGCGGGCGCTCGGACGCGTGCGCGGCGACGAGGCCATGCTGCAGCGGTCGCTTGCCGGCTTCGAGGCACTCGGCCTCGGCTGGCACGCCGAGGAGACGCGACGGCTACTCGGCTCGCGAGCCGGCGGGACCTCCGTCGACGCCTGAGCGGTCGGGCCGGCCGTCTGACGGCCGAGGCATCCTCCCGGAAGCTGCGGGGCTCCTTCTCGGGGTCAGACCCGGGTACCACAGAGGGTGTGACGCGTGTGTGCCGACTGAGCCCCGAGGCTCCCCTTCGGGGTCAGACCCGGGTACCACAGAGGCTGTGACGCGTGTGTGCCGATGGTGTGACGGAGGCGTCGCGTGCGACCGCCTGCCGTGGCTGCCTCTCGCCGGCTAGCCGGTGTTCCGCAGCGCCGCGGCGATGCCTGCGATCGAGCGCATCAGCGGGCGGCGAACCTGCTCGCGCTCGTCGTCGGTCTCGGCGGCGCGAGAGCGGCGCAGCAGCTCGACCTGGATCGCGTTCATCGGGTCGACGTACGGGTTCCGCAGACGGATCGAGCGCTGCAGCGCGGGGTGGCGGTCGAGCAGCTCGTCCGCCTCGACGATCTCGAGCACGGCGGCGACGGCGCGCTCGTGCTCGGCTGCGATCGGCGCGAAGAGGCTGTCGTCCTCGACGAGCGCCAGGTACTCCGCCGAGATGCCGAGGCTCGACTTGGCGAGGGTCATCTCGAGGTTCTCGACCAGCGAGCGGAAGAAGGCCCACTCGCGGTAGAGGCGGCGGAGCTCGCCGGTGTCGGCGCCGGCGAACGCCGTGCCGCACCCGAACCACGCCGGGAGCAGGCAGCGGTTCTGCGTCCAGGCGAACACCCACGGGATCGCCCGCATCGAGGCGAGGTAGTCCTCGTCGCCAGGCCGTCGGGCCGGGCGGGAGCCGATGTGCGAGCAGCGCCAGCTCGTCGACGGGCGTGAACGAGCGGAAGAAGGCGACGAAGGCGGGGTCGTCCCAGACGAGGGCCCGGTAGGCGGCGTAGGCCTGCGCCGAGAGGGCGTCCATCGTCGCGCGCACGCTCGTCGCCGGGTCGGGCGCGCGTCGGCGACGGCCGGGAAGGCCGCGAGCAGCGTGGCCGAGACGGAGCCCTCGAGCTCGCGGAGCGCGAGGCCGGGGAGGCCGTAGCGGAACGAGATCGTCTCGCCCTGCTCGGTCAGCTTCAGCCGGCCCGGCGGGTGCCCCGGCGGCTGGGCGAGGATCGCCGCGTGCGTCGGGCCGCCGCCCCGCCCGGCGCTGCCGCCGCGGCCGTGGAAGATCGTCAGCTCGAGCCCGTGGCGCGCCGCTAGCGCGGCGAGCGCCTCCTGCGCCTGCTGGATCTCCCACTGCGCGGTCAGGTAGCCGCCGTCCTTGCCGGAGTCGGAGTAGCCGACCATGACCTCGAGCCGCCGCCCGCGCGCCTCCACCCGCTCGGCGAAGCGCGGCTCCGCGAGCAGCTCCTCGACCGTGCCGGCGGCGGCGCGCAGGTCGGCGACCGACTCGAAGAGCGGCACGACCGAGAGCGGCTCGTCGCTCGCGTCGAGCGCGGCCAGCACGTCGGCGGCCGAGCTCGTGCCCGAGACGATCACGGTGTCGAGCGCGTGCGGGCCGTGCCGCTCGCGCACGCGGCGGACCGCGGCGAACGTCTCCGCGACCCGCTCGCCGCCCGTCTGCAGGTCGCGCGCGTGCAGGCGCACGTCGAGCTTGGCGACGTGGAAGCCGAACAGCTCGACGCGGCGGCGCAGCGCAGCCAGGCGGCCGTCCGCGATCCGCTCGCCGCCGTGCGCGCGCAGGCTCGCATCGACCAGGTCGAGGTCGGCGGCAAGCTGGCTCGAGTCCGCGTAGCCGTCGTTGCCGAGCCGCCACCAGACGAACGAGAGCTTGCGCCGGTACGGCTCGCCCTCGTTCTGGGAGCCGATCGCGGCGGCGTAGTCGGGCAGCTCCCGCTCGTCGCGCGCGATCGAGGCGACGAGCTCCGGCGAGACGCCGACGAGCGACGCCGACATGCCGAGCGCCTCCGCGAGCGCGCGCACCTCGGCCCGGTGGCGGGCGAGCGCGAGCGCGCGGGCGGTCTCGAGCGCCGCCTCGATCGTCTCCGGCCCGGCGGCGGGGTTGCCGTCCTGGTCGCCGCCGATCCAGCTGCCGAAGCGCACGGGGCTCGGCGCGCCGGGCAGGCGGGCGCGGTACTCGGCGAGGAGCTGCGGCGCGGCGTCCCAGAGGCTCCGCTCGAAGAACCAGAGGCCGTGCCGGATCTCGTCGCGGACGCGCGGCCGCTGCTCGCGCACCTCGTCGGTCTGCCAGAGCGCGGTGATCTCCTCGGCGAACGCCCGCTCGAGCTCGTCGCGGCGCGAGCCGGGGAGGGTGGGGTCGTCCAGCTCGGCGAGCCCGGCCGCGAGGCGGACGTGGGCGGCGAGGAAGGTGCGGCGCGTCGCCTCGGTCGGGTGGGCGGTGAAGACGAGCTCGAGCGAGACGTGTCGCGCCGCGCGGCGCAGCTCCTCGTCGCCGACGCCGGCCCCGCTCGAGCCGCGCGAAGGCCTCGGCGAGCGACTCGCGCGGGACCCGCTCCTCGTGCTCGTACTGCCGGCGGCGGCGGAGCCGGTGGTGCTGCTCGGCGATGTTGGCGAGCTGGAAGTAGGTGGCGAACGCGCGCAGGATCGTCCCCTGCAGCTCGAGGTCGAGGCTCTCGACCGCCGCGCGCAGCTCGTCCGGCGGCTCGCCTCCGCGTCCTGCGCGCGCCAGGCCGCGGATGCGCTCCTCGAGCGCGAGCACGTGCTCGCCCTCCTGCTCGACGATGACCCGCCCCAGGATGTCGCCGAGCAGCCGGACGTCGCGACGAAGCGGCGCCTCACCGTCGGCCCGACTCCCGGACGGGGCGGGGGTGCCCACACCGCCCCATTCAACCGCGTGTGATCGTCGGCGCGGGGCGAGATGCGCGAACCGAGCCCGCGGGCGGATGAGTGGGAGCGGCCCGCGGCGGTGCAGCTGGCCTACCGACGCCGTCGCCGGGTCAGCGTGAGCGCGCTTCGAGCTCCCGGAGTGCGTCGACCGCCTCGTCGACCGACCAGCACACGCGGCCCGATGCTTCGATCGCGCCGGTGACGAAGAGATTCATGCCGTCGCCGACGGTGTTGCCGCGACGGCGCTGGAGGCGGAGGTCGGTGACGAGGCCCACGATGCCCACGTAGCGCTCGTCGCCGCTTGCGACGAGCTCCGCGAACATGCCGATCTCACACGCAGTGCCGTCGTCGACGACCGGCCCGTCGAGCCAGGCGAGCAGCACGTTGGCGCCGCGTACTCCCGCTGCGTCGACGCGGAAGACCTCTCGGCTGGTCAGGTCGGTCAGCTCGGAGAAGTTCTCGTGAGGGACGAAGCACTCGAACCCCTCGCTGCGAAGCTGGGCCACGAGCGCGTCGAGCCATGCGCGCTCGGCCTCGGAGAACAGTGGCCCGCGACGTAGATCAGCATGTGAGGACGCTACAGCGCGGGGAGACAAGAACGTGAACAGGCGCGGCGCGCGACAGCGGCCAGCCGGTCGATGCCCCCGGCAAGAGTCGAACTTGCGCAGCGGTTTAGGAAGTGGCGGCCGAGTGGGCTGAAGTATGCGCTGAGCAGGGTCTTTCCGGCTCGTCCGAGCTGCGCGCCAATCGGCGCGACAGCTGGAGATCCAATCCAGACCGTTTCTGCTGGCCGCCGCCGCCGACTGGTCACTAGGACTGAGGCGAACGTGTGCCGCGCTTCGTGGAGCGCAGGAACCGCTCGTTGAACGGCTCCACGAGCTCCAGCGCCTGCTCAGTCGTCTTGATCCTGCGAAGCGAGGAGAGCAACAGTGGAGGACCGCGACTGCAGCGCCGATCGCCCCGATTGCGATCGTGGGCCGGAGCCCGATCAGCGTGCCGAGGACACCGCCGACGAGTGCTCCGAGCGGGATCATGCTCTGCACGACGAAGCGCCGAGACGCGTTCGCGCGTCCCAGCAGGTGATCCGGTGTAACCGCCTGCACGAGGCTGACGGCCGTCACGAAGTAGTTGAGCACGAAGAATCCGAAGAGCACGTTGGCAGCGACGAGGAATGGGATCGTCAGCGGCCCACTCGCCAGCGGGACGAGCACCTGACCCAGGCCGCCAGCGGCCGAGACGGCGATCAGTGCCGGCCCGATCCCGAGCCAGCGGGCGAATCGGTTGGCCGTGAGCGCACCGATCAGCGAGCCGATGCTCCCGATCGAGAGGATCAGCCCGATGGTCGTTGCCGAGAGCTCGAGTTCTCGCACTGCGTAGACCAGATAGAGCGCGAACAGAATGTTCGTGAAGAAGTTGCTCCCCGCAACGAAGACGATGATCGGCCGCTGGATCGGGTTCGGGAGCGTGAACCGCAGACCCTCGACGAGATCGGCCCAGAACGCCTGTCGGCCCTTGGTGGCCCGAGCCGGCGGCGTCTCAGGGCGCCTGATGCGACCGAGAGACAGCGCCGAAGCAACGAAGCTGACCGCGTCGAGGAGAATCGCGTAGGGAGCCGTGAGTGCGGAGACGAGGACACCGGCCAGCCCCGGCCCCACCACGTGCGCCGCCGATCGGCTCACCTCGAGCTTCGAGTTTCCCTCGCCGAGATCCCCGCGCTCGACGACGGTCGGCAAGTACGACTGGTACGTGAGGTCGAACAGCATGGTCAGCGTGCCGCCGGCGAGGGCGACCGCGTAGAGCTGGCCGAGCGTGAGCGCATCGAGGAAGTAGGCGGCGGGAACCGTTGCCAGGAGCAGGGCCCGTCCCCAGTCGGCCACGATCATGAGTGGCCGCCTCGGCAGGCGATCGATCCACACTCCGGCCGGCAAGCTGAACGCGAACAGCGGCGCCCAGGCAACGACCGACAGGGCTGCCACTGCGAACGTACTCGCGTCCAGAACGAGAATCGCGACCAGCGGTAGCGCAAGCCCGGTGATCTCGCTGCCAAGCTGACTGATGCTCTGCGCAGTCCACAGCCAGAGGAAGTCCCGATTGCGCCAGAGGGCGCCTTCGAGCCGCACTCGAGCAAAGGCCTGACGCATCGGCCGACACTAGACGGCGCTAGGGGCGGGCCGACTCGTCACCGGCGCGGGTTCATCACCAAGACCCGGAGTCGGGCCTCGTGCCCTGTAGACGACCAGTAGATCTCCCACCTCACGAAGTGCAAGAACTCGGCTGCTAGCTCGTCCATGCCGCCGAGGACATTCGTACACCGGCACGGCTGGTGCGATGCCCCCGGCAAGAATCGAACTTGCGCACGCGGTTTAGGAAACCGCTGCTCTATCCACTGAGCTACGGGGGCTTGGCGGTCACGATAGCCCCGGCGGGGCGGGCCGTCCTCCCCGAGCGGCGGGCTCTGCGCGCGTCGCCAGGCTGCCGCTGCCTCCTACAGTGCCGCCCGTGCTCGAGCTCGACCACGTCGTCGTCGTCCACCCCGATCCGGATGCGAACCGAGCCGCCTTCCACGTCCTCACGCAGCACCTGGCTCGCGGCTCCGATCCCGAAGGCTGGCCGGTGGAGTGGATGGCGGGAGAGGCGGCGCTCCGCGACGCCGGGCTCGGCTCGGGAGAGTCGCTGCGCGCGCTTGTGCGCAGGGCGCTGTAGGGCTCCCCCGCGAAGTCTCGACCTTGGACAAAAGCTATACGCTACGGCTGTGAGCCGCCCTGCCTCGATGCGCTCCCTCGTCGCCAACGTCCTCGTGATCGGCGCCGGCGCGGCCGGGCTCCGCGCCGCGATCGCCGCCACGGAGGCGGGCGCGACGTCCTCGTGCGTCGGCAAGCGCGCCGCGGCTCGACGCGCACACCGTGCTCGCCGCCGGCGGCATCAACGCGGCGCTCGGGACGCGCGATCCGGAGGACTCGCTGGCAGCAGCACTTCGCCGACACGCTGCGCGAGGGCTACCTCCTCGCCGACCCGCGCGTGGTCGAGATCCTCGCGCGCGAGGCGCCGCAGGCCGTCGACGAGCTCGCCGCTGGGGCTGCGAGCTTCGCGCGCACCGACGACGGCGGCCTCGACCAGCGGTTCTTCGGCGCGCACCGCTACCGGCGCACCTGCTACGCCGGCGACTACACCGGCCGCGCCATGCTGCACGACCTGCTGACCGCGTCGCCGAGCTCGGCGATCCCGATCCTGGAGGACGCAGTACGTCATCGCGCTGCTGGTCGCCGACGGCACGTGCTTCGGCGCCCTCGCGCTTCGACCTCGCCGACGGCGAGGAGCTCGCGATCCTCGCCGACGCCGTCGTCCTCTGCGCCGGCGGCCACACCCGCATCTGGCGGCGCAGCTCGTCGCGGCGCGACGAGAACTACGGCGAGGGATGGCGCTCGCGCTCGACGCCGGCTGCCGGCTGATGGACATGGAGCTCGTCCAGTTCCACCCGACCGGGATGGTCGCGCCCGAGGAGGCGGCCGGGCACGCTCGTGACCGAGGCCGTGCGCGGCGAGGGCGGCCGTCTCTACAACGCGCGACGGCGAGCGGTTCATGGAGCGCTACGACCCCGAGCGTCTCGAGCTGTGCACCCGCGACCGGGTCGCGCTCGCGAACTACACCGAGATCCCGGAGGGCCGCGGCGGACCGACACGGCGGCGTGTTCCTCGACATCACCCACCTCGGCAAGGACGCGATCCTCGAGAAGCTGCCGCGCATGTACCGCCAGTTCATCGAGCTACCAGATGCTCGACATCTCCACGCGAGCCGATGGAGGTCGCGCCGACCGCGCACTACTCGATGGGCGGCATCGTGGTCGACCCCGAGACGCACGCGACCGACGTCGCCCGGCCTCTTCGCCGCGGGCGAGGTGCACCGCCGGCGCTGCACGGCGCCAACCGGCTCGGCGGCAACTCGCTGCCCGAGAGCGTTGTCTTCGGCCGGCGCGCCGGTGAGGCCGCGGCCCAGTTCTCGCGCGAGCTGCGGATGCAGCACCGCGACCGCCGGGCCGTCGAGGCCGCCGCGGGCGAGGTTCGCGAGCTGCTCGGCCCCGGCGAGTCCTTCGCCCGGCCGCTCCAGCGAGCGCTGCGGGACTCGCTCTGGGCCGGCGCCGGCGTCGTCCGCGACGAGGAAGGGCTCGCGGCGACGCTCGCGACGCTCGCCGAGTTGGACGAGGCGGCGAGCGACATCGAGGTGCGAGCCGACGTCGAGGGCTACGCCGAGCTGGCGCACGCCTTCGACCTGCGCTTCAGCATCATCTCCGGTCGTGCGACCGTCGTCTCGGCCCTCGAGCGGCGCGAGTCGCGCGGCGCCCACCTTCGCCGCGATCACCCAGAGACGCGCGAGGAGGAGCGCTCGAACATCGTCGTCGCACTCGACGGCGACGAGCTCACGGTCTCGCGCAAGGAGATCTGCGACATGCCGGACGAGATCCTCGCGCTCGCGGGCGGCACCGAGCTCGCACAGACCGGACGGCTCCTCGAGTAGTGCGCCGGGCGCTCGGCCTGTACACCCTCGCGGCCTGGGCGTGGGGGGTCTTCGTGGCGCTGGCCGACAGGCGGAGTGCGCCCCGGCTTGGCGACGCGGGCGACTCCGCGGGTGACGCATTCGTCTCCGTGATCGTTCCCGCGCGGAACGAAGAGGGGCGAATCGCCCCCGCACTGCGTTCGCTCGGGGCGCAGGATCACGAGCGGCTCGAGGTGATCGTCGTCGACGACGAGTCGGAGGACGGCACGCTGGCCGAGGCGCTCGCTGCCGCCGGCCCGCGGGTGCGCGTGATCGAGGGAGCTCCGAGGCCCGACGGGTGGGTTGGCAAGAGCTGGGCCGCCGAGCAAGGCGTCCGCGAGGCGCGCGGCGACTGGCTCCTCTTCACCGATGCCGACGTCATCCACGCGCCGACCTCCGCAGGCAGCGCCGTCGCGCTGGCCGAGCGCCTCGGGGCCGCCGGCGTCACCGTCCTCTGCCGCCTCGAGGCCGGCACCGCAGCCGAGCGAATCGTGCAGCCGGCCGCCGCCGTGCTCATCCGCACCTTCGTGGCGCCCGGACCGCTCGTCCGCTCGCGCCGCTCGCCGATCGCGATCGCGGCCGGAGGGTTCATCCTCGTCCGTCGCGACGTCTACGAGCAGGTCGGAGGTCACGGGAGCGTCCGCGACGAGCTGATCGACGACATGGCACTCGCCGTCAGGCTCAAGGAGGCCGGAGAGCCGCTCGTGATCGCCGACGGCACCGATCGGGTGCGAGTACGCATGTACCACGGCCTGGGCGAGCTATGGCGGGGCTGGCGCAAGAACAGCTCCGTCGGCATCTCTCGCTCGCCGGCTCTGGCGGGCGCGGGCGCCGCCTCCGCCCTCGTCCTCGCCTTCGCGCCCGCCTGGCTGACGCTCCGCGGCCCGCGCGCGCTCGGCCTGGCAGCGCTGACGCTGCAGCTGGCTTCCCGCGCGGCCGTCGACGGTCTCGCCCCGACGCCGCGCCGGTACTGGCTGACGCTGCCCACGGGTATGGCCTTCCTCGCCGCCGTCAGCCTCCGCTCGACGCTCGACCGACTGAACGGCGGCGTCGAGTGGCGCGGGCGCCGCTACTCGATCTAGGCGGTGTAGACGACGAGGCGGTCGCGGTGCACTGCCTCCAGGCCGCGCGGCCGGGCGTCCGAGCTCGGCGGCCGCGGCGCTCGCGATGCCCTTGGCGAAGACGGTGCCGTCCGGCCCGGCGAGCTCGACCGCGTCGCCCGGCACGAACGAGCCCTCGCAGCGCACGACCCCGACCGCCAGCAGGCTGCGCCCGTCCTCGACGAGCGCCCGCCGGGCACCCGCGTCGACCACGATCAGCCCCGTGGCCGGCTTCGCATGGCGCAGCCAGAGCCGGTAGGCGCTCGCCCGCGCATCCTCGCCGGCCCGGAAGCGGGTGCCGCGGTGCTCGCCGGCCGCGATCGGGCCGAGCACGTCGTCACCGAGGCCGGATGCGATCACGGTCGGGACGCCGGACGCGGCCGCGAGCTGGGCGGCCGCCACCTTGCTCGCCATGCCGCCCTTGCCCAGCTGTCCCGCCCGGCCGAGCACCGCTCCCGCGACCGCGTCGCCCTCGGCGAGCAGCCTCGCGCCGCCGGCGGCCGGGTGCTCGCTGTAGACGCCCTCGACCTCGGTCAGCAACACCAGCAGCCGCGCGCGCACCAGGAGCGCGGTGTGCGCGGCGAGCGCGTCGTTGTCGCCGAAGGTGATCTCGTCCGTCGCGGTGGCGTCGTTCTCGTTCACGACCGGCACGACGCCGAGGCGGAAGAGGGCGTCGAAGGCGTTTCGCAGGTTGACGTAGCTCGTCCGCTCGGCAACGTCGCCCGCGGAGAGCAGCACCTGCGCCGCTCCGAGCCTATGTCTGGCGAGCGCGGTCGCCCACGCGCGCTGGAGCCTCGCCTGCCCGACCGCTGAGGCGGCCTGCAGCTGCGGGGTCGTCCGCCGCCGCCGCGTCAGCCCGAGCTCCGCCAGGCCGAGCGCGATCGCGCCGGACGAGACGACGCACACGCGCTCGCCGCCGCGCACGAGCCCGGCCACCTCGCGCGCCCGCGCGTCGAGCAGGGAGCGGCGGACGCGTCCGCGGCCGTCGACGACGAGCGTCGAGCCGAGCTTGACGACGAGGGTCACCGCCGCTGCGTGCCGTCGCCGACGACGCGGTACTGGCGCAGCCAGAGGTCGCGGTACGTGACCGGCCCGCGCGGGCCAGGCGTCCGGTCGACGTTGATGCCCGTCTCCGGCATGCCGAGGAGCGCTGAGCCGTCGGTGAACCGTGTCGGCGCGTTCCAGAAGGCGGCGGTGCCGCGGTAGCCGTCGAGGAAGGCCTGCGCCGCCGCCTCGTCCTCGGCCACGATCGCCGCCGCGAGCCCCGAGGTCTGCTCGTTGGCCACGCGCAGGGCGTCTTCGAGGCCGTCGACCAGGTCGATCGTGACCGTCTCCACCCGCTCGGGGTCGCTCGCCCACTCGTGGCCGACCGGCCGGTCGAGCGGCAGCACGCCCGGCAGCGAGAGGGCGCGCTCGGTTGCCCGCACCTCGAGGCCGTGCTCGGCCACCACCGCCAGCAGCGCCTCCGCCTGTGCCGTCGTGTCGGCGAGCGCCAGGTTGAGGCGGTTGCAGACGCCGAGCCGGTCGAGGCTCGCCCGCACGAGCGCCTCCGTCTTCGCGGGATCGGCGCTGCGGTGCACGTAGAGCACGCCGCCGCCCTCCGCATGCGCGAGCGTCCGCACGCCGTGCTCGGCCGCGCGCCGGGTCAGCGCTGCCGTCGAGGGGCCGCTCCCGCGGAGGATCACCAGCGGGATCAGCTTCGGCAGGGAGACGAGCGCCTCGGCGCCGGCCCGGTCGGGCGAGCGCACGAGCCCGACCGCCCCCGGCGGCAGGCCCGCCTCCGCCAGCGCCGGGCGGAGCACGTCGTCGACGATCGCCGTGACCGAGCCGAGCGCGGCGCCACCAGTCCGCAGCACGACCGTGTTGCCGCTCTTCAGCACCTGTGAGGCGACGTCGGCCGCCACGTTCGGCCGCGCCTCGAAGTTGGCGCCGATCGTCCCCACCGGCACGCGGCGCTCCGAAACCTCGAGCCCGTCGGCCAACCGCCACGAGCGCACCTCGCGCTCGAGCGGCGGCAGCGCCGCGGTCTCCGCGAGCGAGGCGGCGATCGCCTCGATCCGCGCGTCGTCGAGCTGCAGCCGGTCGAGCGCGCCCGGGTCGAGGCGGCCCTCGGCCGCCGCCACGTCCTCTGCGTTCGCGTCGAGGACGGCGCCCGCGCGGCTGCGCATCAGCCCGGCGGCCGCGCGCAGGGCTGCCTCGACCGCGGCATCCTCCAGTTGCGGCAGCGCCTCCCTCGCCTCCCGGGCCTCCCCGGCGACGAGCGACCTGAGCGCGTCGTCGTTGCTCACGCGCCCGCCCCCTGACGGCGCCGCGAGGCCCGCAGGCGTCGGGAATGCCGGACGGTCGTCATCAGCAGGGTTGGCCTCCAGGGAGCAGCGCGGTCGCTGCGATCGTCGGTGTCGTCGAGTGCCCCCGTGCGAGGCACCGTACCGGGGAGCTCAGGTGGCGGGTACCTGCTCCAGCCGCGCGCCCGGGACGATCCCGCGCCGCTCGCACTCGCCCGCGGCCAGCTCGAGCACCGAGCGGGCACCGCGCCGCGTGCGCATCCGCCAGGGCCTGACGTGCGCAGCGACCGCGAGCACGACGAGCTCCTCGTCGAGGAAGGCCGCGTCGAACGGGAAGCGCATGAACCAGCTGTGGACCGCGGAGGCGGGGGAGAGCAGGATCCCCTCGCCGGCGGGGAGCTCGCGGCGTCCCAGCAGGCCGCGCATGCGCGCGAGCGGCCGGTCGGCCACGAGGCAGCGCTCGCACACCGCAGCGCCGCCGTCGAGCCGCAGGGCGATCACCTTCGGCATGAGGGCCGCGCTACTCCTCGTCGTCGACCAGGCGCGTGCCCGAGATCTCGGAGGCGATCTGCGTGAAGATCGTCTTCAGCTCGCCCGGCCCGGGCTTGTTGTAGAAGGCCTCGGGGCCGGTGGCGATCTGGCGCAAGGTCTCGTAGGCGGAGATCGCAGGTTGCTCGGGCTCGCCGCGGAAGTTCTGGCACGTGTTGGCGCCGCCGCCGAGCGCGTCGAGGTCGTAGCCGATCGTGTAGAGCAGCGTCCCGCGCGCCTTGATGCCGGAGGCGGTGGAGATGCCCTGGTGGCAGGGCTGGAGCCGCTGCGGCGAGAGGTCGCCGTAGTAGGCGGGCCCGTAGTTGGCGGCGCCGTCGGAGAGGAAGATGATCACGTCCTGCACGTCGCTGCGCCCGTGCGCGTCCAGCTCCGCCTGGGACACCTGCAGCGCCGTCGCGTAGGAGGTGCCGCCTCCGCCGACGACGCACGCGAGCGTCGAGACCAGGCTGGAGGAGCCGTTGAGCTCGCCGCCCACCAGGTAGTCGGTCGAGAGCGGCGCGACCACGTACGCGGCCGAGGGGCTGTCGTAGTTCGAGAACTCCGCCGGCTTGCTGCACGCCGCACCCGGCGGGAAGACGGCGAGACCGACGTGGACGAGCGCGGGATCCATGAAGCGCAGGAAGGTCTGAATGCCGGTGCGGGCGTTGTTGAGGTCGGTACAGGCGGGATCCGGGACGCCCACGTGGTCCCAGCACATGGAGCCCGTGCGGTCGAGCACGATCATCACGTCGAGCGGTCGCGCGGCGCACGGTGAGCACGCGGTCGCGCGGGCACCGACCTGCATCGAGTCGATGCCGAACACGCGCGCGAAGAAGGTGCGCACCGTGGTCGACTGACGCACGACGACCGCGTTGACCGGGTTGCAGGGCGCCCGCTTGAGGCACGCGGTCGAGACCGCGGTCGCGACCGGCGGCAGGTTCGAGCGCTCGTTCTTGGCTCCGCGGCTGCCCCCGTAGCGGTGGGCGATGCTCGTGGCAGCGGTGGCGTCTGGCAGCTCGAGCGCGCCCGCCGTCGCCGCTGCGTCGGCCGACGACTGCAGCGACCGCTTCACGTACCACGCGTGCCCGAGGTCGACCACGAGCCCGGCCATCCCGAGCAGCACGACGAGGGTGATGGCGACGAGCGCGAAGACCTGCCCGGATTCGTCGCGGGCGGCGCGGTGGAGCCGGCTTGGACTCCCGCGGCGCACGGCTAGAAGAGCTCGAAGAGGCCGATGAAGGCCGGGCCGAGGATGACGAGGAACAGCGCCGGGAAGATGAATGCGACCGTCGGCAGCAGCATCTTCACGGGCGCCTTCATCGCGCGCTCCTCCGCCGCCGCCTGCCGCTTGAGCCGCGCGTCCGCCGCCTGCACGCGCAGGATCCGCCCGATCGACATGCCGAGCTGGTCGGCCTGGATCATCCCGCGGACGAACGCGGACACCTCGCTCGAGCCCGTTCGCTCGGCGAGCCGCTTGAGCGCGTTCTCGCGGCTGGCGCCGAGCCGCAGCTCGTGCAGGACGAGACGGAACTCGTCGGCGAGCGGCCCGCTGATCCGGTCGCTCAGCTTCGCCACCGCGCCGTCGAACCCGAGCCCGGCCTCGACGCTGACCGCCAGCAGGTCGAGCGAGTTCGGCAGCGCCGCCTCGATCTGCTCCTTCCGGCTCCGGGCCCGGAGCGTCAGCACGACGTCCGGCAGCAGGTAGCCGCCCGCGGCGCAGGCGAGCGCGAGGAGCAGCGTGCGCGGCGTGCTCGAGCCGGCAGCTCCCAGCAGGGCGCCCGCTGCGAGCCCCACCACCGCCGCGACGGCCTTCGACGCGAGGAAGCCGAGGGGCGTGATCCGCCGGCGCAGGCCGGAGCGCATGAGCCGGGCGGCCACCGAGTCGAGCGTCGTCCGCGGGCTGAGCCGCAGCACGAGCGCGGCAAGCCGCTGCCGGAGCGGCGCGATCACGCGCTCGCGGAAGCTGCGGCGGGTGAGGGCGTCGGCGTACAGGCGGCGCCCGTAGCCGGCGGCGAGGCGGATCGAGCGCATCCGCTCCTGGCCGGGGGCCGCGACGACCTCGCCGAGGAGCAGGACGGCGACGGTCAGGCAGGCGATGGCGAGCGCGAAGAGCACGATCTCACCCCGAGAAGGAGACGATTCGCTTGAGGAGCAGGGAGCCGAGCGCCATCATCACGAGCCCGCACGCGATCAGCGTCTGGCCGGTCGAGGTCTCGTACAGCGGCGCCATGTAGTCGGGGTTGAGCGCCGTCAGGGCGGCCGCGATGAAGAAGGGCAGGACGATCAGGATGAGCGCCGACAGCCGGCCCATCGCCGTCAGGCTGCGCACCTTGCGCTGGAAGTGCTGGCGAGCACGAACGGTGTCCGCGACCAGGTCGAGCAGCTCGGCCAGCGCGCCGCCGACCTCACGCTGGATCGTCACCGCGGTGACCACGTAGGTGAAGTCCTCCGAGTCGAGCCGCCGGGCCATGTCGGCGAGCCCGTCCTCCATCGGGCGTCCCAGGCTCGCCTCGGCGATCACCCGGCCGAACTCCTTCCGCGCCGGATCCTGGCCCTCGGCGACGACCGCCTGGATCGCCTGCCGCAAGCTGTGCCCTGCCCGCAGCGACGATGCCAGGGCGATCAGCAGGTCGGAGAGCTGGCCCTCGAACTTCCGCACACGTCGGCGTGCCTTCTGCCAGACGAGAACGGGCGGTGCCGCCGCGCCGGCTGCGACGACCGGCAGCGCGGCGAGCGCCGGCAGGCCGAGGAGGTAGGCGAGCATGCCGGCGATGAGCCCGGTCGCCGCAGACAGGTAGAGGAGCTCGACGACGCGGAGCGGCAGGTCGGCGCGCTCCAGCTGGCGCTCCAGCCGCGACCAGGAGCGCTTTCCGGACAGCGCACCCTCCGTCACCCGGTAGAGCGCGGCGAGCGACGTCGACGGGCGCCCGCGCGTCGTCGTGGCGGGCTCCGGCGCGCCCTCACGCTCCGGCACGTGCTCTCGCGGCGCGAGCAGGACGCGCGCTGCGAGCAACACCATCAGCCCGATCAGGATGGCGAACAGGCCCCGGGCCGGGAGGCTCGCATGGAGGGCGTCGGGCACCAGGCCGCCGTCTACGGCGGATCCCGGGGCGGCGCCGTCTCGCCGCGGCAGCCTGACCGCCGCCGTCGCCGCCCCGTGACCCGCCACCGCGGCGTGCAGGCGGACGCGCTCGCCCGGGCGGGCAGCCGTCAGGTACTCCACCCGCCACGTACGCCGCAGCTCCCGGGCGATCTCGCGGTAGATCCGCGGCAGCGCCTCCACCGAGGCTGCGCCGCGGTACGACCCGCCGGTCTCGTTCGCCACCCGGTGGAGCTCGCGCGGCGAGAACTGCTCGCCCTCGATCCCGATCGGGTACACGGACGCGCGCGCGACCCGGGCGGCCGTGACGGCCTGCGCCAGCGTGCCGGTGCTCGAGACGTCGCGGCCGTCGGTGAGCAGCACGATCACGCGGCCGCCGGCCGGGCCGGCGCCGAGCGCCTTCGCAGACAGCGCGGATCGCGTCGTACAGCGCCGTGCCCTCGCGCCGGTCGACGGCGAGCGAGCGCAGCGCACCGTCCGCGTCGATCCGGGCGGTTGAGAACCCGGTCAGCGCGACCGTTTCCGACGCGAACGCGACCACGGCGATGCGGTCGTCCGGGCGCTTCGTCGCCAGGAAGGTGCGCGCAGCCGCGACGGCCTCGTTCAGCGCGCCGCCGCTCATCGAGCGTGACGTGTCGATCGCCAGGACGACGCTCCTCGCGCTGCCGAGGTTCTCGGCCCGCAGCGCCGAGACGCGCGTCCCGTTCTCGCGGACGACGGGCGCCGAGCGCGAGGGAGACCCGGTGACGATTGCCGCGCGGACGGCGGGGTAGCCGCGCAGGTCGATCCGCTTCAGCTCCACGCTCGCTCCGGCCGCTCCCGGCACCGCCAGCACGGCGAGCGCCGCGACGACCAGGGTGCGCACCCGCCTCACGCGTCCCTCCAGGCCGGGCCCCGGGTCGCGAACGCCGTCGGGAACGTGTCGTCGACAGCCGTGCGGAAGAAGGCGGGCGGCAGCGCCACGCCGCTGACGGCCAGCTTGTCGAGGAAGTGCGGCTTCAGCCCGGTGCACTCGAGCTGGCCCAGCAGGCGGGTGCCGTTGTCGCCCTCTACGGGCGCGCCGGCGGCGAAGACGTCCTGCAGCGTGATCACGTCGGATTCGGTGCCGATCACCTCGGTCACGTTGGTGACGTGCCGGCTGCCGTCGACGAGGCGGGTCAGGTGGATGAGCAGGTCGAATGCACCGGCGATCTGCTCGCGGATCGCCCGCAGGGGCAGGTCGACGCCCGCCATCAGGACGAGCATCTCGAGCCGCGCGAGCGCGTCGCGGGGCGAGTTCGCATGGATGGTCGTCAGCGAGCCGTCGTGGCCCGTGTTCATCGCCTGGAGCATGTCGAGCGACTCGGCGCCGCGAACCTCGCCGACGATGATCCGGTCGGGCCGCATGCGCAGCGCGTTGCGGACCAGGTCGCGGATCGTGACCTCACCGGCACCCTCGATGTTGGGCGGGCGGGACTCCAGCGAGACGACGTGCTCCTGTTGCAGCTGGAGCTCGGCGGCGTCCTCGATCGTGACGATGCGCTCCTCGCCCGGCACGAACGCCGACAGCGCGTTCAGCATCGTCGTCTTGCCCGTGCCGGTGCCGCCCGAGATGAGAACGTTGAGCTTGCCCGCCACGGCGGCCGTGAGCAGCACGCCTGCCTTCGGCGTCAGCGTGCCGAACCCGACCAGGTCGTCGAGCGTGTAGGGGTCGCGCGAGAACTTCCGGATCGTGAGCACCGGCCCGGCGAGCGAGAGCGGCGGGATGATCGCGTTGACGCGGCTGCCGTCCGGGAGCCGGGCGTCCACCATGGGCGACGACTCGTCGATCCGGCGGCCGACGAGCGAGACGATCTTGTCGATGATGCGCAGCAGGTGCTTGTCGTCGAGGAAGGCGCTGCCGGTCGGCTGGATGCGCCCGTCGCGCTCCACGTAGATGCTGGCGGCGCCGTTGACCATCACCTCGGTGACGGTGTCGTCGCGGAGGTACGGCTCGAGCGGCCCGTAGCCGAGGATGTCGTCGCCGATCGCGCGGACGATGCGCTCGCGCTCCTCGCGGCTGAGCGGCACCCGCTCCAGGTCGAGCTCCTCGGACACGGCGTTGAGGACGCGCTCGCTCAGGTCGTCGGTCGTCTCGGCGAGGAGCAGCTCCGGTCCTAGGCGGGCGATGCAGGCCCGGTGGATGCGCGACTTGAGGTCGGCGTGCGGGTCGGTGACGCGGGCAGGAGCGCGCTCGGAGGCGGGCTCGGGTGCGCGCGGCTCGGCCGGGGGCTCGACCACGGTCGTGGCCGAGGAGCCGTGGCGCCCGTTCGAGCGCTCGTGCGTTGCGTGCTGCAGACGCTCCTGGAGCCCCATCGCTACCCCCTCCTCAGCGGCGCCCAGCGGCTGCGCCTGGAACCGTCGCCGGTCTCTCCGCGCACGGCGGAAGGCCGTGGCCGGGTCGCTCGAGCCGCCTTCGGGACGAGCTCCCACGCGGCCCGTGCGACGGCGCGGGAGAAGTCGCTCCGCTCGAGCACCAGCGGCGTTCCGCGGCCGACGGACACGGGCACGCCCTCGTCGTAGGGCACCTCGAAGCGCACCCTGCCGCCGAGCGCCGTCTCGAGCTCGCTGCGCTTCAGCGCGCGGGCCGGGCCGGTCTGGTTGAGCACGATCGAGATCCGGTCGGCCGGGAAGCGGAGGAGCGCCAGCGTCTCGAGCGTCATACGGGCGTTCTTCAGGGTGGTGACGTCGAGCTCGCAGACCAGCAGCAGCTCGTCGGTGCGATCGAGCGCGGCGAGGAGCGCCGGGTGGAACGAGGCCGGCGTGTCCACCACGACCGCGTCGTAGGACGTTGCCGCGAGCTCGAGCACGCGGTCGACCGCTGTCTCGGTGACGAGCTCGGCGTGCTCGGGGCGGAGCGGCGCGGGGAGGACGTCCAGGCCGCTCGGGTGGCGCGTGGTGTAGCCGGCGAGCTTGTCGGCGTCGAGGTCGCCGGGGGCGTTGACGAGGTCGTGCACCGTCCGCTCGGGGTCGATGCCGAGTATGAGCGCCGCGTCGCCCCGCTCGAGCTGCAGGTCGACGAGCAGCGTCCGCACGCCCTCGGCGGCGAGGCTCACGGCCAGGTTCGCCGCGAGCACCGACTTGCCGGTGCCGCCCTTGGGCGAGAACACGGTGAGCATGCGACTGTCGAGCGCCGGGCGCCGCCGCTGGCGCTCGTCGCCGCGCAGCGACCACACGGCGGCCACCACCTGCTCGGCCGATGCCGGCAGCCGCAGCAGCTCGACGCGCTCGTGAGCGGACAGGTTGTCGATCTCGTCCGGCTCGGCCTCGGCGACGACGAGCAGGACCGGCGCCTGCGTGTGCTCGCGGATGGCGGCGATCGCGCTCTCCGGAGCCGCCGACGCCTGCACCGCGTGCAGGACCGCCGCCGGGTCACCGGCGAGCAGGCCCGCCGCCTCGCCGATCTCCTCGCACCAGCCGCGGAGCTCGAGCTCGGGGTGGCCGGCGAGCGTGTCGAGCAGGTCGGCGAGGCCGTCGCAGCGACCGGTGATCACGATGCGGGCCCGCGGCGGCGGTGCGACGGGCGCGGCGGGTGCGGGCGGGAGGTCGATCCCCGTCGTCGTCATCGTCCCACCAGCCGGGCGCGGTGGAAGTCATTGAGACCCTCGCCCAGCACCGTCTCGACGGTGACGACGGACTCGGGGCTGTCCTTCGGGCGGTTCTTGGGGCGGAGCTGCAGCGACCAGTCGCCGTTCTTCATCACGTAGAAGAGCTTCTGGGCCTGGCTGTCCGTGACCGCCAGGATCGTCGAGTGACTCTTGTCGCCGCCCGACCCCAGGCCGGCGTCTCCGTCCGGGGCCACGGGTGCCTGGAGCACGAGCAGGTCGCGCAGCACCACCCTGCTGGCCGTGCGCTCGAGCTCGAGCCCGGCGTTGGCTCCCTCGATGTCCTTCAGGCGATACTTGATCGAGGCGACGACGTCGACGCGGTCGCCCTTGGCGATCGTCCCGGCGAGGAGCTGGAAGCGGTCGCCCGGGACCTCGATCCCGCGCATGGTGCCGCTGAGCCGGCCGAGCACTCCCTGCTGCGTCACCGGGGCGAAGCGCCGGGTCGTGACCTGCTCGCCGGCGTAGATCTGCTCGGCGGCGACCAGTCCGGCGACCTGGTCGGGGCTCGAGATCGCGCCAGGGACGACGCTTCGCCGCGGCACCTCACGGGGCGTGAGCAGTCGCTCGTCGACAGCCTCCGATCCGGGCGTTCCTTCGATGATGTCGCGCGCTGCGACCATGACGCGCACCAGCGAGCTGCCCTCTTCGGCGTCGCTGCGAATGTCGTTGACGTAGAGCATGGTGAGCAGGACCGCCGCGACGGCGAGCGCTCCCGCGATGGCGGTGTTCCTGACGCGGTAGGTCATCGGGCTCTCTCCACGGGTGGGGACGGGGGGTTTGGCGCGGGCGGGCCGATCACGGTCACTCCACGCGCTCCTCGGTCCGGCTGCTGAGCAGGCCGGACTTCACGACCACGCCGAGCAGGCTGATCGAGTACGGATAGGAAGCGCTGACCGTCACGTCGGAGCCTCGCTCGAAGCTCGAGCTCACCGAGACGGCGAGCTTGCCGGGGTCGAGGCCGTTGGCCGAGGCGCGCACGGCAGCCTGGGCGGCGGCCGCGGGGTCGGCGAGGTCACGGCTGACGGCGGCCTTGCGCGCTCCGGCGCGCGTGGCGTCGGTGATCATCACGTAGTGGTGGAAGACGATCCCGAACTGGATGATTCCGAACAGCACCAGGGCCAGGAGCGGCAGCACGATCGCGAACTCGGTCATCGTCTGACCGCGCTCGTCACGGAGATAGCCCTGTCGAACTCTGTGCGTCATCTGGTCGGATCTGCCTCGTCTCGGGTGAACGGTTGAACGGCGCTCTCTGAGTGGCGGGCCTTCCAACGGGAGGAAGGCCCGCCAGTGCAGAGAAGTCAGCCGGGGAGGATTGCCGTGACCGCCTTGATCGCTCCCTCGATCTCCTTCGAGAGGGCGGTAAATGCAGTCACGAGAAACAGCGTGATCACGGCCAGGACGACGCCGTACTCCGCCATCGTCTGGCCCTCTTCGCGCCGGAAGTCGAGCTTTGCCTTCAACGGTTCACCTCCTTCGCTCCGCGACGTTGTCCGTCGTTGGGGCTTCCACTCATCGCGAGCTTGACGCGAACGGGCCTGGAATTGGCGAACGAAAAGGTGGTTCCGATTGACCCTTCGATAGCGGCGTCGCCCGCGCCGCTTCGCGGCGCGAGGCTTGCCTTCACGGGGGAAACCCGGCCCGTCGCTCGCAGGGGCTCGCTCTCACGGGGGAAACCCGGTTTCCCCCGTGAACCCCCTCGTTCAAGTCACGCGCCGGGGCCGCGCTGTGCCTGCGGCCGGCGGAGCCGGCCTCCGGCGATGAACGGCCAGCAGCAGGGTCTGTCCCCCAGGGGACTGACCCGCTTCGACGGGGTCGCCCGCGCCCCGTCCGGGCGAGGGTCGCATCACGCGGAGCCAGGGTCTGTCCCCGCAGGGGACTGACCCGCTTCGCTACAGCGTGCGCAGGTAGAGGTCGAGGAGGGGGTCGCCTGCGAAGAGGGCGACGACGGCGCCGAAGGCCAGGAAGGGGCCGAACGGGAGGGCGGTTCGCCTCCCTGCCTGGCCGTGCCGGACGAGCACGGCGATCGCCGCGAGGGCCGCCGCGACGATCGCCACCGCGAGCGCGACGGCGACCGCCGCGCCGAGCCCGGCGCCGAGCAACAGGCCGAGCTTCACGTCGCCCATGCCCATGCCCGGCGGATAGACGAGGTGGGCGGCGAGCAGGACGAGCGCCGCGAGCAGCGCGCCCAGCAGCCAGTCGGCGGCCCGGCCGGGAACGAGCGCGAGTTGGGCGCCGAGGACGAGTCCCGCCGCCGGCAGCACGATGCGGTTCGGCAGCACCTGCCGCTCGAGGTCGATCACCGACAGCAGGACGAGCACGCCGAGGAGGACCACGCCAACCAGCGACCGACTGCCGAGGCCGAAGGCGCCGACGTATGCCGACACGAGGCCAGCTGTGACGAGCACTGCGGCAGCACGCGTCGGCCCCACGCCTCGCGGCTCCACCCAGGCGGCTGCCAGGCGGTCGACGAGCCCGCCGAGCGCGAGGGCCGGGACGAGCGCTGCGGCGGCGAGTGTCGCGCTCAGGTGCTGCTCCACCGCTCAGGTGACGAGGCGATGGCGCCGGTGGAGCCGGAGGTAGGCGAGCCGGATCTCGCGGCCGAGCTCGTCCAGCGAGCCCCACTTGGGCAGCGGCCGCAGCGCCGAGCTCGCGGAGCCCCCGTTCTCTGCGACCACGACCACGCCCACGTGGGGGCACGTCGCCTCGAGCTCCGCCACCACCTGCGCGGCCGGAACGGGAGCGCTGCTGCCGTCGACGACCACGACGTCCGCGCCTGTCCGCGCCCGCTCCAGCGCGTCACCGAGCTTGCAGGCCGCGTCGACGGCGAGATCCTCGCGCGAGAGCAGGAGGCGCGCGAGACCGACGAAGCGGCGGTCACGCGAGAAAACGAGCACCCTGATGGGGCGAAGCAACCGCAGGTTGGCCGCTGGATCCTCCGCCGTCGCCATCGACCACACGCTCCCACGGGACACCGCCCTGCGCACCGAACGATCGGACGAACGACGCCGACCATTCGGTTGGCTCTCGTCCCCTAGGAGCTGCTGAGCAGGCCGTGCTCGTAGGCGTAACGAGCTGCCTCCGTGCGGTTGGCCACGCCGAGCTTCCGATAGACCTTGTGCAGGTGGAACTTGACGGTCTGCTCGCTGAGCCAGAGCTTGCGGCCGATGGCGTCGTTGGAGAGGCCGTGGGCGAGCTCCTTGAGGATCAGGATCTCGCGCTCCGTGAGCCCGCTCGACTGCAGCGAGCCCTTCTCCTCGGTCGGTGAGACCACGTAGTAAAAGTTGCCCTCGACCGCCTGGCGGAGCGCCGAGGGCAGGTCCCGGGGATCGATGCTCTTGACGATGTAGCCGCATGCACCCCGGCGGAGCGCGGCCTCGATGTGCTCCGGATCGTCGTACATCGAGAAGGCGACCGCCTTGATCTTCGGGTATCGCTTCGTGATCCGGTCGAGGCAGGCGAGCCCGTCGAGCTGGGGCATGCGGATGTCGAGCAGGACGACGTCCGGGTTGGTCTGGCCGATCAGCGGCAGCACCTGGCTGCCGTCGTGGGCCTCGCCGACGACCTCGATGTCGTCGGCGCTCTCGAGCGCCCGGCGGACGCCGGTGAGCGTGAGGCGGTGGTCGTCTGCGAGCAGCACCTTCATCGGGCTCTGCACCTCCGGGGGATAGGTGGGGACTCAGCGGGCAACGGCATCGAGGCCAACGGCCTGGGCGGAGGCAGCGCGACCCGCGAGGGGGCTCCACGCCGGCAGCGTCACGGTGACGGCAGTCGGTCCGCCGGGGCTGCTGCGGACATCGAGCACGCCGCCGAGGAGCAGCGCCCGCTCGTTCATGCCGATGAGGCCGAGCCGCCCTCGCCGTGCGGCGCGAACGAGCGTGCGCCCGACGTCGAACCCGTGGCCGTCGTCGACGATCTCGGCCTCGACGCGGTCGTGCCGCCTGACGATCGACACGCGCACGCTGCGCGCGCCGCTGTGCTCGCGGACGTTGTTGAGCGACTCCTGGACGATGTGCGTCAGCGCGATTCGCTGCGAGCCGGTGAGCGCGTCGAGGTCGCCTTCGAGCCGAACGTCCGCCTCGACTTCCGTCGCGGTCACGAGGCGGCCGACCTCGCGCTCGACGAGCGCTCGGAGAGGGCGGGCGAGCATCGTCGGGGACTCCGCCGACCGAGCGAGCTCCCGCAGCCCGGCCTCTGCAGCCGTCGTCATCTCGCGCACGTAGGCGAGCCGGGCGAGCACGGAGTCCCGGGCCGGGCCGCGTGCCAGCGCCGCCGCAGCGGTCTCCTCCGCCAGAAAGAGCTCCCGCCCCGCGGCGCCGAGGTCCTGAAGGGGGCCGTCGTGGACGTCGAGGCCGAGCCGGGTCAGGCGGCGCTCGCCCGCGGCCACGAGCGTCCGCTCGCGTGCCGCACTCCGGTCGAGGAGCAACTCGCGCTCGAGGGCGAGGCCGAGGAAGCGGGCGGTCTCGTGCACGAGCAGGGCCTGCTGCCCGGCTGCATCGCCTCGCGGGCAGACGGCGACAGCTCCCGCCGGGTGCTGCCAGCGACTGACAGGTGCAGCGTCGATGCGAGACATCCGGGCGCCCGGTGTGGAGTCGAGCACCGCGTGCGCGGCTGCCCGCATGCCGCGTCCGGTCCCGGCCCGGGCGGCGCGGCGGAGCGACCCGTCGGCGCCGAGCAGCCAGAAGGTCGCGGCGCGGACCGGGGCGAATGCGACGAGGAGTCGCAGCGTCGTCTCGATCGCGAGCGCGGGCGGGAGCCCGAGCAGCCGCGGATCGCCGATCGCAGCGAGGTACACGGCAACGCGCGCCTCGTCCGCTGCGACACCGGCGATCTCCGTCAGCCCGTCGGTCAGGGCGTCGACGTCCGGGGCGCGCCCGTCGCCGACGAGCGCGAGGCCGGCGACCGAGTCTGCAGCGAACGTGAGCACCGCCAGGCGCGTCGCACCCGCTGTGTCCTCGAGGCCGTGTGCGAGTGACTCCGCCCGCATCGCAGCGCTCTCGAGTGCGGACTGGGATTCGGCACCGGAAGGAGCGAGCTCGGCCAGCAATGCACGCGCGTCGCGCAGGGACGCGTCCACGGCCCTGTCGTGCGGCAGCAGGGGGACAGTGCTCGACAAACGAGCTCTCCTTCGGCGGTCGACCGTCGAGCCGGACTCGTGATGCTCCCGTGGTAGGGGAGCGCGCGAGACATGGCTCTCAGGTGATGGCGGACATCGTTCTTGGCAAACGATGACGTGAAACTGGGGGTACTGACGGCGCGGCGATAATACCGCGATCTTTTTCGGGATTCAAGGGCTCGGCATTACGTTCCGCGTTATGTCAAGTCGTGCATTACGAGTTATGCGAGGCCGACGGAGGCGGAATTGTTCTGACGATCGGTGCGGGGGTCTCCCGCGGGTGTGCGTGTCCGATTCAGCCGTCCGGCGGGTCCGCCGCTGCCACTACGGTCTGGAGATGCGCTCGCTCCTGCTCGTCCTCAGCCGCCGGCGCGGGCTGCTGATCGGGCTCCAACTCGGGTTCGTCGCCATCCTGCTCGGCTTCCTCGGCTGGGCGTTCCGAGACACGTGGGGCGAGGCGGCACCGCTCCTGCGCGACGCCGACCCGGGCGAGCTCACGCTCGGCTGCCTCTTCCTGGCGGCGTACTACCTGGCGTTCGTCTTCCCGTGGCTCGTGATCCTGCGCGAGCAGGGCATCAGGGTCTCGTACTCGATCGGGTTGCAGGCGGAGATGGCGTCGATGCTCGCCAAGTACGTGCCGGGCGGGGTCTGGACGCCGGCAGCTCGCATCGTCTGGCTGCGCAAGGCGGGCGGAGTGCAGCAGACGTCGGTGGTGCTGAGCTCGATCCTGCTCGAGGCAGGGCTGTCCGCGCTCGCCGGTGTCCTCGTCTTCGTGTGCTCGCTGTTCTGGGTGGACGGTGTGGATGCGCCGCTGCTGCCGTTGGCCGCCTTCGGGGTGCTCGTCGCCGTCCTGCTGCACCCGCGGCTCTTCGGCACGGTGTCGGGATGGCTCTTCCGCCCGTTCGGAGCCGCCGCGCCGCCGACGCTTCGCTGGAGCACGATGGTAGGCCTGCTCGTCTACTACGCCGGCTCGTGGCTGATCGGGGGGGTGGCGCTGCTCTATCTGGTGCGCGCCGTCGGCGGCGACGTCGCCTGGGAGCAGGTGCCGTTCCTCGGCGGCATAGCGGCGGTCGGTGCGATCGTTGCGGTGCTCTCCGTGCTGGCGCCGTCGGGGCTCGGCGTCCGTGAGGCGTCGATGTACGGGCTGCTGCTCGCCGTCACGAGCGGCCCGGTCGCGCTGGGAGCGACCGTGGTCAACCGGCTCGCGATCACGCTCGTCGAGGCGCTCCTGCTCGGCCTCGGCGCCGGTTTGTGGCGGCTGGGCCGCAAGCGAGCCGCCGGGCCGGCCGCGCCCGAGGGCGCGACGGGCCCCTAGCGCGCGTCCGCGGCGGGCGCGAGGCAGTGCCGGATGCGGGCGTGTGGCCCGGCGGGCCAGCTCCGCCGGCGCTGGTACCGGCTGAAGGCGTCCTGGCCGACCGCGGCGACCGCGCATCGGGCCTCGGCGGGCGCCAGCCGCGGCGGCTGCTTCGCGTCGACGGAGGCTGCGCCGCCGGCCGTGGCGGCTGCGAGCGCCAGAACGAAGAGCACCGGCTTCACGCGGTCACTATCGGCCGCGCCACGCGGTGCTTGAGCGCCTCTTGACAGATCGACAACCTTCGATATATTGATGGTTGTCGATGTCTAGTTTGTCGCCCAGCACCCTGCCGCTCACCGCCGTCGCGTGCTGCGCGCCGCTCGCCGCGCCGGCGCTCTCCGACGAGGAGGCGGTCGCGACCGCCGAGCTCTTCAAGGCGCTCGCCGATCCGGCCCGGGTGCGCATCGTCAATGCGCTCGCCACGAGCGGCGACGCAGTCTGTGTCTGTCACCTCGTCGAGCCGCTCGGCCTGTCGCAGCCGACCGTCTCGCACCACCTCAAGAAGCTGCTCGACGCCGGCCTCGTCGACCGCGAGCAGCGCGGCCGCTGGGCCTACTTCACGCTCCGGCCCGACGCACTCGAGATCCTCTCCACGCTCACCGACCTGAAGGGAGTACCCGCATGAGCACCACTGCTGACGACCTCCGCGCCGAGGTTCGGCGCCGCTATGCCGACGCAGCGCTGGCTGCCCTTGCGGGCGACCGGGGCTCGTGTGGCGGAGGCGACTGCTGCACGACCGACTTCGGCTCCGGGCTCTACTCGGAGGCCGATCGCGACGACCTGCCGGCCGCTGCCAGCCTCGCGTCGCTTGGCTGTGGCAACCCGACCGCCGTGGCCGACCTCCGCGAGGGCGAGACAGTGCTCGACCTCGGCTCCGGGGGCGGTATCGACGTCATCCTCTCCGCTCGGCGCGTCGGTCAGTCCGGGCGTGCGTTCGGCCTCGACATGACGGACGAGATGCTGGCGCTCGCGCGCCGCAACGCCGAGGAGGCCGGCGTGGCCAACGCGATCTTCCTGCGGGGCCGCATCGAGGACGTGCCCTTGCCGGCGGCGTCGGTCGACGTCGTCATCTCGAACTGCGTCATCAACCTGTCGACGGACAAGGGAAGCGTCCTGGCCGAGATCGGGCGTGTCCTCAAGCCGGGGGGCCGGCTCGGCGTCAGCGACGTCGTTGCCGAGGATCGGCTGACCCCCGCCGAGCGGGCAGAGCGCGGCAGCTACGTGGGCTGCATCGCCGGGGCGCTCTCCCGCAGCGAGTACGAGGCCGGGCTGGAGGCGGCCGGGTTCGACGACGTCAGCGTCGAGTTCACGCATGAGGTCGCCGACGGCATGCACGGCGCCATCGTCAAGGCGGTGAAGACGGCCCAGCCCGGAGCAGCGGGGCCTGCCGGTCGTGGTGCCGGCCGAGCGGGCCGGCTGCTGCTGATGAACGTGCTCTTCGTCTGCGTCGGCAATCAGGGGCGCAGCGTGATGGCGGAGCGACTCTTCCGCGAGCGGGCGGCGGGCCGGCACGACGCCCGCTCGGCGGGGAGCGCACCGGGGAACGAGGTGCACGGCGGCGTGCTCGAGGCGCTCGCCGAGATCGGTATCGACGCCGGCGACCATGTGCCGCGCAGGCTGGACGAGCAAGCGATCCGCTGGGCAGACGTGGTCGTGGCCACCTGCGACGACGCGTGCCCGGTGATCCCCGGCAAGCGCTACGTCGCCTGGCAGCTCGACGATCCCATGGGCTTGCCGGTCGAGCAGGTGCGCCCGCTCCGCGACGACATCGCCGGCCGCGTCGAGGCCCTGGCCGCCGAGCTCGACGGCGAGCCGGCTCGGCCCGGCGCCTGAGCACAGCCGGGCGCGACAGCAACCCGGCGCGCAGCGACCCACGGCCGGTTCCAGCCGGTGCGCGTCAGGCGGAGTCGCCCCTGCCCCGAGGCGAGGCGCCTCGCACGTGATGAGGCCACAGGAGCTGGCGACACGCCGGCGGCGACCGCGGCAGACCGCATCGAATCGCGCCTGCGCCCTACGGGGCGCACCGAGGGTCGCCGACTCGAGGCACCGGGTGGCGCCGGCCGTGCCCCCGCCGGACATGCCCCCGCCGGACATGCCCCCCGGACGTGCTCCTGGGCCTACCCCGCCCTCCCAAAGGGGAGAGCGTCCTCCACCACCCGCCCGGCTCGGACGGTACCGCGGACGGGCGCACATGTCTGTGGCGGATGTGTGCCAGTTGTGTGACGGCGTCTCGGGCGCGCGACGGCCGCGGTGGTGTCCACCGCGGCCGGGAGGGATTCGCGCGTCAGAGGGTCGCTACGAGGCGCTCGCGGGGCGTTCGGCCAGCTTGACCGCCACCTTCCGCTCGTCGCCATTTCGCGTCACGGTCAGCGTCACGGTGTCGCCGGGGCGCTTGCCGTCGATGGCGCTCTGGAGCGCCGCCGAGCTCGTCACCCGCTGGCCGTCGATGGCGGTGACGATGTCCCCGCCGGTCGGATACTGGCGGCCGTCGACGATGCGCTCACCCGAAGAGGGACGCAGTCCCGCCTTCTGCGCGGGCGTGTCGGGTCGCACGTCGGTCAGCGCGACGCCGGCCGGGACGCCGAGCTCCTCGGCGACGGACTGCGGGATCTCCTGGACGCCGACGCCCAGGTAGGCGTGCTCGACGCTGCCGTTCTCGATCAGCTGGCTGGCGATCGACTGGACGGTGTTCGAGGGTACGGCGAACCCGACGCCGACGTTGCCGCCGTTCTCGCTCTCGATCTGCGAGTTGACGCCGATCACCTCGCCCCGCAGGTTCAGCAGCGGGCCGCCGGAGTTGCCGTGGTTGATCGGCGCGTCCGTCTGGATCGAATCGTTGATGGTGAATCGGTTCGGCGCCGTCATGGCGCGGTGCAGGGCGCTGACGATGCCGCTCGTCACCGTCTGCTCGAGCCCGAACGGGCTGCCGATCGCCACCACGCCCTCGCCGACCTTGACGGCGCTCGAGTCGGCCAGAGGCAGGGGCCGCAGCAGCGTCTCGGGCGCGTCGATGTCGATGACCGCGAGGTCGGTCGACGGATCGGTGCCGACGACGCGGCCGTCGTAGGAGGCGCCGTTGGAGAACGTCACCGACACCGAGTCGGCGCCGTTGACGACGTGCTGGTTCGTGATGATGTGCCCTTCGGCGTCGTAGACCCAGCCGGAGCCCTGCGACAGCGCCTGCTGCTGGCCGCCGAACTGGTTGGGCCGGGTGGACGTCGTCGAGATCTCGACCACGGACCGGTGCGCCGCCTCGTAGACGTCATTGACGGTGAAGCCGCCGCTCGTGGTCGCGGCCGGCATCGAACTTGTGACCGTGACCTGGCGCGTGGTCGTCTCGCCGCCGTCCACGATCGACGTGGTGACGACCGCTGCGGTGCCCGCGCCGATCACCAGCGCTGCCACGAGCGCGGCCACGGCGGTGAGGGGGCGGATCGGCGTCATTGAATGTCAGTCCTTTCGGTCTCGGGCTCGGATGTCTGCCGACAGGGGAGCACCCGGCGTTAAGTCGATGCTGAGAGCCCCCTAAGACCTCCCTAAGACTGTGCCTGACGCGACACGTCTTAACGCAGGTTCACCTTTCGCGGGCACACTCTGCGCGAGATGAAGGTACTCGTGGTGGACGACGAGCGCGCCGTGCGTGAGTCGCTGCGGCGGGCGCTGGAGCTCGAGGGCTACCACGTTGAGCTGGCGGAGGACGGGGATCAGGCGCTCGCCCGGCTCGCCGCCGACGGTGAGCCCGACGCGGTCATCCTCGATGTGCTGATGCCGACGATCGACGGGCTCGAGGTCTGCCGGCGTCTCCGTGCGACCGGCAGCACGCTGCCGGTGCTGATGCTGACCGCCCGCGCCGAGGTCGAGAGCCGCGTGGCAGGTCTCGACGCGGGCGCCGACGACTACCTGCCGAAGCCGTTCGCGCTCGAGGAGCTGCTCGCGCGCCTGCGCGCCCTGATGCGGCGCTCGGGCGGGGGCCCGGGCGAGCGCCTCCGCTTCGAGGACCTCGAGCTCGACCCGGGCACGCGCGAGGCGTGGCGTGGGGGCGAGCCCATGGAGCTGACGCGCACCGAGTTCAACCTGCTCGAGCTCTTCATGCGCAACCCGCGCCAGGTGCTGACCCGGTCGACGATCTTCGAGCGCGTGTGGGGCTACGACTTCGGCTTCGCCTCGAACTCGCTCGACGTGTACATCGGCTACCTGCGGCGCAAGACCGAGGCAGGCGAGCGACCGCGGTTGATCCAGACGGTGCGCGGCGTCGGCTACGCGCTGCGGCCGCTATGACCTTCCGGGCACGCCTGACGCTCGTGGCGGCGGTTGCCGTCGCGGTCGCCGTCGTGCTCGCGTCCGTCCTGGCGTACTTCATCGTCCGCAACCAGTTGCGCACCGAGGTCGACGACGGCCTGCGGCAGCGTGCCGCCGAGATCCAGCGGCTGCCGCCCGACCGCATCGACCGCGCGCTGTTCGGGCCCGGGCCGGGGCTCGGCGCTGCGGGGGGGTACCCCCAGGCGGTCGCCGCCGACGGGCGGACGGCGAGGCCGCCCGGTGCGCGCGTCGAGTTGCCGGTCAATGCCCGGACGCTCGCGCTCGCGCGCGGCGACCACGACGGGACGTTCCTTCGCGACGCGCGCGTCGCCGGCACCCATGTCCGGATCATCGCCGTCTTCTACGCGCCCGGAGTCGCGATCCAGGTGGCCCGGCCGCTGGACGAGGTCGACAGCGCTGTCGACCGCGTGCGCACCTTCCTGCTCGTCATCGGGGCCGGCGGCACCGCCATCGCCGCGCTCCTCGGCCTGCTGATCTCGGGTGCTGCGCTCGCGCCGATTCGCCGTCTCACCGCGGCGGCCGACGCCGTCACCGAGACGGGCGACCTCTCGCAGCGGATCGATGTGCGCGGCCGGGACGAGCTCAGCCGTCTGGCGGAGCGGTTCAACAGGATGCTCGCCGCGCTCGAGATGTCTGCGCGGGCGCAGCGGCAGCTCGTCGCCGACGCGTCGCACGAGCTGCGGACGCCGCTCACGAGCCTGCGCACCAACATCGAGGTGCTCGCGACCGGCCGGCCGCTGCCGGAAGGAGAGCGGGATCGGCTGCTCGCGGACGTGGTCGAGCAGCTCGAGGAGATGACGCTCCTGGTCGGCGAGCTGATCGAGCTCGCGCGCGGCGAGCAGGCCGCCGAGGAGCCCGAGGACGTCCGGCTCGACGAGCTCGCCGCGGCTGCCGTGGAGCGCGTCCGTCGCAACCGGCCCACCGTTGCGTTCCGCACCGACCTGCAGGAAGCGCCCCTGCGCGGCGTTCCCGCGACGCTCGAGCGCGCCATCGGCAACCTGCTCGACAACGCCGCCAAGTGGAGCCCGCCCGGGGGCGAGGTCGAGGTGCTCGTCCGCCCGCACGAGGTGCGCGTGCGCGATCACGGCCCCGGCATCGCGCCGGAGGACCTGCCCTACGTCTTCGACCGCTTCTACCGCGCCCGCAGCGCACGCGGCATGCCCGGCAGCGGGCTCGGTCTTGCGATCGTGCGCCAGGTCGCCGATGCCCATGGCGGTGTGGTGGAGGCCGCTCCCGCGGAGGGCGGCGGCACGGTCATGACGCTCCGCTTCGCCGGCGCGAGCCAGAACGGCGCGCCCGATTCTTAGCCGATTCTCAGCGTCGTCTTAGCGGGGCCTCACCGGCTCCTGGTCTGCTGGGAGCAGAAGGAGTCGTGAGAGGAGACGAGATGAGACGAAAGCACATGCTGGCGGCCGGCACGGTTGCCGCCCTGGCAATCGCCGGCGGCGGAGCCGCGATCGCAGCGACCGGCGGCGACCGGACGGCGGACAGCGAGGCTGCGGTCGCCGACGCCGCCGAGGAGCTGGGCGTCACCCCGGCGAAGCTCACGGACGCGTTGCAGGAGGCGCTCAAGAACCGCGTCGATGCGGCGGTGGAGGCAGGCCGCCTGACCGAGGCCCGCGGGCAGGAGCTCAAGGAGCGCATCGATGCCGGCGAGGTCCCGCTGCTCGGGATCGGGCCCGGTCACGGGCACCGCGGGCACGGTCCAGGGCCCGGCTTCGACGCTGCGGCGTCCTACCTGGGCGTGACCGAGGCGGAGCTCCGAGAGAGCCTGGCCGACGGGAAGACGCTCGCGGAGCTCTCCCGCGCCGAGGGAAAGTCGGTGGACGGGCTCGTCGGCGCGATGGTCGCCGAGGCGAAGGAGCGCCTCTCGCAGGCCGTCGAGGACGGCCGTCTCACGCAGGCCCAGGCCAACGAGCGGTCGGCCGAGCTCGAAGACCGCATCACCGCGATCGTCAACGGCGAGCGGCCTGAGCGACCCCGCGGCTTCGGTCGCGGCCCGTTCGGCCCGGGCGCCGACGCAGAGATCGACCCCCCGTCCGAGGATGCCGCCGCCTGAGGCCGTCTGTAACCACTCCTCGGGGTGACAGAGTTGCAGATGCGCCCCGAGCCCGCTACGGTGCGTGGGAGAAGCCCACGACTGACAGGAGGCGAGCGATGAAGGCGTATGCGTTCTGACGCTGGCTTTCTGGACGGGGAAGGCTTCGGGGGAGGGCGCGGGCGGGCGCCCTCCCCGCTTTTTGCGAGCCAGGCGACCGCCGCGGGGTAGCGTCTCGGCGTGCACATCGGCGGGACGAAGCACTTCGACGCGGCGCCTGAGCGGGTCTTCGACGCGCTCGTCGATCCCCAGCTCCTCGGCGACTTCCTCCCCGGCATGGAGTCCCTGGACGTCCTCGACGAGACACACTGGTCGGCGGTGATGCGGCTCCCCCTGTCACCTGTCTCGCTGACGCTCGACTTCGAGCTTCGGGAGCGCCGCCGGCCCGACCGCGCGCTCCTGAGTGCGCGCGGCAAGCGCTTCGGCGCGGGTGCGGCCGTGGAGACGTCCTTCGAGCTGGCCCCGCACGAGGCGGGTACCGCGATGACCTGGGCGGCCGACGTGGATCTCAGCGGAACCCTGAGCCGCCTCGGCGGCGTTCTCCGCCCCGTCGCCCAGCAACAGGCCGAGCGCTTCCTGGAGAAGCTCGACCGGACGCTGGCCGGCAGCGCCTAGAGCTCGAGCAGCTGGGTTCGGGCCGGCTCACGGCCGAGCCCCGACGCGAGCAGCTCCCCGAATCGGTCGGCGGGAAGCGGCTTGGCGAAGTAGTAGCCCTGGCCTGCGCCAACCCCCATCTGCCGCAGCTGCTCGGCCTGCTCCGCCTCCTCGATCCCCTCGGCGACGATGTCCAGGTGGAGACTCTGACCCAGTCGCACGATGCTGCGCACGAGGCTGAGGCTCGGCGAGGCCGCCCGTGCATGCTCGACGAAGGAGCGGTCGATCTTGAGGATGTCGATCGGGAAGCGCTGCAGGTAGCTGAGCGCCGAGTAGCCGGTGCCGAAGTCGTCGACCGCCAGCCGGACGCCCAGCGCGCGGAGCCGCTGGAGGCGCAGCCGCGGCGCCTCGCTCTCGTCCGCGAGGAAGCTCTCGGTGATCTCGATCACGAAGCGGCTGGGCGAGACGCCGGCGTCGTCCAGGGCTGCCCGGATGTGCTCGATGATCTCCGGCTCGTAGAGCTGGCGCATCGAGAGGTTGGCGCTGAGGTGGAACGGCAGCTCGGGGAACGCGTCCTGCCAGCGGCGTAGCGCGCGCGTGGACTCCTCGATCACCCAGCGGCCGAGCGGCACGATCAGCCCGGACTCCTCGGCGAGCGGCAGGAACTGGCCCGGGGCGAGCAGGCCGCGCTCGGGGTGCCGCCACCGCAGCAGCGCCTCGGCACCGACGATGGCGGTGCTCTCCAGGCCCACGATCGGCTGGAAGTAGAGCTCGAACTCCCCCTGCTCGACCGCGCGGCGCAGCTCGCCGCCCAACTCGAGGCGCGTGAGGGCGACCTCGTGCATCTCCTCGGCATAGAGGCGGCACCGCGCTCCTCCGGCCCGCTTGGCGTCGTACATCGCAAGGTCGGCGTTGCGCATCAGCTCTTCCATCGTGGCCCCGCCGGTGAACGCCGGTGCCACGCCGACGCTGCCGGTGACCTGCAACAGGCGGCCGTCGACGTCGAACGGCGCCCGCAGCGAGGCGAGCACGCGCTCAGCGGTGGCGACCGCCGCCTGGGGGTCGGCGATGCCCTCGAGCAGGATCGCGAACTCGTCGCCACCGAGCCTCGCGGCGGTGTCCGAGTCCCGCAGGCTCGACCGCAGGCGCTCCCCGATGGCGCGGAGGAGCGTGTCGCCGGGGCCGTGGCCCAGGCTGTCGTTCACGGTCTTGAAGTCGTCGACGTCGATGAAGAGCACCGCGATGCCGTCGGCTCGCCGCGGGAGGGCCGCCAGCGACAGGTTCAGGCGGTCCTCGAACAGCGCGCGGTTGGCGAGGCCGGTCAGCGCGTCGTGGAAGGCCTGGTGGCGCAGCTCCTGCTCGAGCCGCTTGCGCTCGGTGACGTCGCGGCCGGTGAGGATGCAGCCGGGCTCGTCCGGGCGTGACCCGCACACCCATTCGAGCACGACCCAGGCCTCGTCGCGCGTCCAGAGACGGCACTCGAAACTGCCGCCCGGGGTCGGCGTCGAGGCTGCGTCGCGCAGGCGCTCCGCGTCCTCGGGATGGGCGAGGCTGACGAGCTGGCGGCCGACGAGGCGCCGCGGCTCGTAGCCGAGGAGCGGCACGCTCGATTCCGTCGCGTAGCGCACGGTCGTGTCGGGGTCGACGACGGCGATCAGCTCCGAGGCGTTCTGCACCAACGAGTGGAACCAGCGCTCGCTCTGCCGAAGGGCGCGTGCGTCGGCCGTGGCGACCGATCGCCGTGCTCGCCGGAAACCGAGACCGACCAGGGTCAGGAACAGGGACACGAACGCCACCAGCAATCCCGTCACCGCCGCCGCGTGCAGAGTGGCCGTCCGCGCGCGCCCGGCCGAGTCGCCGAGCGCCTGCTGGAGCGCGGCGGAGAGCCGCCTCAGGCTCGGGTCGACCCGCGTCTCGCCGAGCGCGAGCGCCTCGTCGAGCCGTCCGGCGGCGAGCAAACGGACCTCATCCTGGAGCGCCCGCTGATGCACCTCGAACGCGGTCACGAGCCGCGTGTCACGGGACGCATCGAGCGTGCCGAGGTACTCCAGCTCGAGCGCCATCTCGGCGGTGCGGCTCCGGATCTGAGACGCCAGCTCCGCCGCAGCGCCCTGGGCAGCGACCGCCTGCCACTCGAGACTCGTCTGCTCGTGGACGAGCGCACGAACGCGCTCCAGTGCCAGCTGCTGCGAGCGGGCGAGATCCGCGTCGCGCCGGAGCTGCAGTGTCCCGGCGGCTGCGACTCCGGCGAGCGCGACCAGCACGGCTCCCGCCGTCCACATCAGCAGCGTCCTGCGTGGGTGGAGGCGGTGCGAAGGCACGTCTAGCCCCTCGGGACGACCGTCACGCGACCCGAGCGCGAGAGCTCCCTCGCCGTCGCCGCGCGCGGGTCGAAGACCTCGACGAGCAGGTCGGAGCCGGGCTCTGCGAGGTAGACGCTGGTCGGCCGGCTCGTCCGCCAGATGGCAACCCTGCCGTCGGCGAGGCGTTCCTGCCTCGCGTCCGGATTGCCGGCGGCCTCCTGTGCGATCGCCCAGGCGCGGTCGAGCTCGTAGGTGGCGATCGTCAGCGTCCGGATCTCGGCGCCGACGGCCGTGCCGGCGGGGAGATAGCGCACGTAGGTGCCCGCGGCCGTCTGGGTGATCTCCAGTCGTCTCGGCGGTTGCTCGCCGGCCCAGTGCACCGGCCGGCGCTCGCCGAGCGCCACGAGCTCGGCGGCGGACACGAACCGCGGAACGCCCGGAGCCAGGCTCGGCGCGGCAGGCTCACCTCCGTCCGCAGAGCGGACGAGCAGCACGATCCCGCCTGCGGCACCGGTCACGACCAGCGCGGCGGTCAGCACGAGGGTGCGCAGCGTGACGGTCATCCACTCACGGCCTCGCGGCTGATCGTGTCGAGGGCGATCGCGATGATCTTGGTCTGCCGCGCGACGGGCCCCTTCTTGCCGGTGTGAACGCAGCGCAGCGTCGCAGAGCCGGTCACGCCGAAGCTCGCGAGGACGTGAGCCTGCAGCGTTGCGGAGTCCACCTTGTCGGCGGTCTCGCCGTAGTCGGTGCTGGTGCCGGCCGTGAGCGTGCAGCGCGTGCTGTCGTTGCCCCCGGGCTCTCCGACGACGGTGGTCTTGGCGAAGATCGCGTAGGAGCCCGGCTCGATGCCGGCCATCGTGGCCACCGTCACCTCGATGTCCTCGGGCAGGATCTGGTCGCCGTCGCGGTAGACCTCGCGCGCCTCGGACGTGCCGGCGGAACCGGGCAGCCCCTGCGGCCCGGCAGGCCCCTGCGGCCCGGCAGGCCCTTGCTCGCCGGTGGCGCCTGGTGAACCGGCAGGCCCGGGAGGGCCCTGCACGCCTGCCGGCCCCTGCTGGCCGGCAGGGCCCGGCGGCCCCATCGGGCCGGTCAGGCCCTGAGTGCCCTGTAGGCCCGGCGGTCCAGCGGTGCCCTGCTCGCCCTGCGGTCCCGTTGCGCCCGGCTCTCCCGCGGGCCCTGCAGGCCCGACGAGACCCTGAAGGCCCTGGGGCCCGGGCGGGCCCTCGAGCCCCTGCGGACCGCGTGTGCCCTCGGGGCCACGCTCGCCCTGCGCCCCAGCGTCCCCTGCTGCTCCGGGTGCACCATCCGCCCCGTCTTCACCAGGAGCGCCCGCCGGCAGCGTGCCCTCTGCGAAGTCGACGTCGGTCAGCGAGCCGTCAAGCACCTTGGCCGAGGTGACGGAATCGTCGGCCAGCTCGTCGGAGCCGACGGATCCGGTCGCAAGGGCAGCCCGGTCGACCTGGCCGGGGCTGAGACGCGAGGCTGCGAGGACCGCACGCCGGACGCTGGAGCGCCCCGAGCCGGAGCCGTCGCCGCCTGCCACGATCCCGGCGGCCTCCGCGTCGGGCAGCGGGCGCTCGAGCGGCGACAGGACCGCGACCGACCCTGCTCCGATGGCCGAGGTGGCGGCGAGTGCCGCCGCTGCTTGTACGAGCCCTGTCGTCATTGCCGCAATCCCGCGCGGATGACATCCGCGTACAGACAGCATCGGCGCGCCACGCCCGGCACATGTGCGCCAAACGAGGGATATGTGCGCGAGTCCCCATCCCTCGAACGAGGGATGCGACGGCGGCTCTAGAGCTCGGTCACCTCGGCATGCCGCTCTGCTGCACAGGCGCGGGCCCAGCGCTCGGCGGTGTCGACGACGGTCCGGCGAAGCGCCTCGTCGAGCGCCGCGCTCTCGAGCTCGATGCGAACCTGATGCACCTCCGCCTCCGAGTGCGCGCTCAGCTCGAAGCGCTCCTCCGAGATCAGCGAGACCTCCCCGACCTGGCCGACGAGCGTTCGCCCGAGTGCTTCCAGCTCGGCCGACGTGGCCTGGCGGCCTGTAAGGACGCCGAAGTTGACGCGGACCGCGAAGCCACCGTTGGCAGTCGTCTCCGCGAGTGCGAGCGTGTCCTCCACGAACACCCTCTGTACCCGGACACCACCCCGTCTAACCGGGTGCCGCCTCGCCGTGCCTGCTCAGGTGCTTGTGGCTGTCAGCCACAAAGTCGGCACAACCGGCTCAACCATGCGGCTACGCGAGGTGAAGTGCGTCTGTGGCTGTCAGCCACGACGTCGGTCCGTCAGCGCTCGCGCGGCTCCCAGCGGAAGCCTCGCGCTGCGGCGATTGCGCCTACGACGCCCCAGGCCGCCACCACGGCCACGTCCGCCGGCCGCTCCCAGACGTGGACGCCCTCGAGCGTGATGTCCCGCACCAGCACGATGAAGTGCGAGAGCGGCAGCACCTCCGCCAGCCAGCGCAGCACCTCGGGGAACGAGTCGGCCGAGAAGAACGCGCCGGAGACGAACGTGGCCGGCAGGTAGACGGCGTTGATCACGGCCGACGCTCCCTCGGAGCTCCGGACCAGGGTCGAGACGCCCACGCCGAGCGCCGTGAACGCCACGGCGCCGAGCACCAGCGCGAGCCCGACCGACACGAGCCGGTCCGGGACCCCGACGTCGAAGAAGAGGCGCGCCAGGCCGATGAGCAGCACTGCCTCGAGCAGGTACACGAGGACGATCGAGGTGAAGAGCCCGGCCAGGTAGGTCGAGCCTGGGAGCGGCGTCGACCGCAGCCGCTTCAGCGTCCCTGCCTCCCGGCGGAGCACGAGGAGGATGGCGAGCCCCGCGAACGTCGTCGACGCGACCCCGTACCCGAGCATCCCGGCGAGGAGGAAGTTGTAGCCGCGGACGCCGTCGACCTCCTCGTCGCCGTAGGCCGAGCCGAGCAGCACCAGGAAGAGGACGGGCAGCACGAACGTGAAGAAGGCGAGCTCGCGGCTGCGCCAGAACAGGAGCTGCTCGACGCGGAGCTGATGGACGAAGAACTTCACTCGACCCCCTCGGGGCCCGTCAGCGAGAGGTAGATCTCCTCGAGGCTCGGGCGCCGCACCTCGAGCGCCTCCAGGGGTCGCCCCGCCGCGAGCGCCTCCGTCGTCAGCTCGTGCAGGAGCCGGGTCGGATCCTCCGTGCGCACGACGACAGGCTCGCCGTTCCGGCGGTAGCTCACCTCGGTGAGCGGAGCGGCGCCGATCAGCTCCGCCGGCGTCCCCGCCGCGACGATGACGCCGTCGCGCAGGACGGCGACCCGATCGGCGAGCCGGTGCGCCTCCTCGATGTAGTGCGTGGTCAGCAGGATCGTCTTGCCCAGATCGCGGAGCGCGCTGATCGTTCCCCAGGCGCTCCGCCGGGCGGCCGGGTCGAAGCCGGTCGTCGGCTCGTCCAGGAACAGCAGGTCGGGGTCGCCGACGAGCGCGACGCCGAGGTCGAGCCGGCGCCGCTGGCCGCCCGAGAGGGTGCGGTAGCGCGAGTCCCGCTTCCCCTCGAGCCCGACGAGCGCCAGCACCTCCTCCGCGTCGCGCGGCGCGTTGTAGTAGCCGGCGAAGAGCCGCAGGTGCTCGAGCGCGGTCAGGTTCGGAAACAGATCGCCGCTCTGCGGCATGATGCCGAGCCGCTCGCGCCAGCGATCAGGCGCGGTCGCCGGGTCGGCGCCCAGGACGGAAACGCTCCCGGCGTCGCGCCGGCGGTGACCCTCGAGAATCTCGACGGTCGTGGTCTTGCCGGCGCCGTTGGGCCCGAGCAGCCCGAAGACCTCGCCCTCGGCGATCGAGAAGCTGACGTCGCGGACGGCTTCGACCCCGTTGTAGGCCTTGCGCAGCCCCTCGACGGCGACGGCGGGCATGGTCATTCCGGCAGCTCGACGGCGACCATCGCGCCGGGCTGAAGGCGCGGCTCCGTGCCCCCGAGCTCCGCTGCGATCTGGCCGAGGTCCGGCTGGTGGCCGACCACGAGCACGGTCGGGCCGCGTCCGGCCGCCGCCCGGCGAACGTCGCCGGTGAGGGCGCCCGGCGCGAGCAGCTCCTCGACCTCGGCCTCGACGCCGAGCGACCGGGCGAGCTCGTCCGCGGTCTGCCGGGCGCGAACGAGCGGGCTGGTGAGGATCGCGTCAGGACGCAGGCCCGTGGCGGCGAGCTCCATGCCGAGCTCGCGCGCCCGCTCGAAGCCGGCGGGGGTGAGCTCGCGCCCCTCGTCCGGGGCTCCGGGCGCGGCTTCGGCGTGGCGGACGAGCAGGAGGCGCATCGCGGCGCGCAGGATAGGTGCCAGCCCCAGGGGGCGTGCCCTCGGCCGCCGCGGACGCTCGCCGCGTGGCCTCCGGGCGCGGGGCCGTAGCGTGCTGGCCGGGGCTGGACATCGCTCTCCGTAGTTCTCCTCCCATCGATGTGGCGGCACACGGATGGCAGAGCGCTCGCCGCCGACGAGTCTCTCCGGCGAGAGAGCAAGCCAACCGGCCGCGAGGCTCGGATCGAAGGAGGAGCAATGAGCAAGAACATCTTCCGCTGGGGCGGTGTGGCCGCGAGCATCATGCTCGTCGCCTTCGGCGTCGGCGCCATTGTCATCGGCACGATTGGCCGGGCAGACGTCCGAGACGCCATCAAGCGCGAGAACATCGTCGGCTCCGGCGACATGACGCCCGCCATGACGCGAGCGGCGGTTGCGGAGGCGGGGCTCACCGGCCAGGTGGACATCCCGTCCTGCAGCGTGGCCGGTACGGCGGTATCGACAGGTGCCGAGGCGAAGTGCTTCGCCGACTACATGCGGGTGCACACGCTCGAGTCGACCCAGGGGCGCACCTACGCCGAGCTCGGCCGGTTCCTGACGCCGGACGGCAAGGACACGAGTGACGAGGCCGCCGCCGCCAAGGACGCGAAGACTGGCCAGCCCGTCTCCAATCCGGCGCGCAACCTGTGGGTGACGGAGACGGCGCTCTCGACGGCGCTGAATACGTCGTTCTTCGCCGAGCGCGTGGCCGTGTTCTCGATCGTCATGGGTGTGGCGCTCCTGCTGACGGGAGTCGGCTTCCTGATCCTGACCCTGGGCGGTGCGCTCGGCCGCTTCAGCGTGCGCGTCCCGCAGATCGCGAGCGGCAAGGCGGTCTCGGCCGGCGGCCGCTAGGCGCCGTCACCGAGCCGGCCGGGCCTGCTCGGGCAAGGGCTCGACCGGCTCGGCGGTAGGCTCGGCGGCGTGGGCACGTTCCGCTACGTCGTCGCCGACGTCTTCACCGATCGCCCGCTCGCGGGCAACCAGCTCGCCGTCTTCACGGACGCTCGCGACATCCCCGAGGAGCTGCTGCTGCCGCTGACGCGGGAGATCAGCTTCTCGGAGACGGTCTTCGTCTATCCGGCAGCAGCCCAGGGCCACGTCCGCATCCGCATCTTCACGCCTGTCCAGGAGGTGCCGTTCGCCGGGCATCCGGTGCTCGGCACCGCCTTCGTGCTCGCCGGCCCGCTGCAGCTCGAGGAGCTGCGGCTCGAGACCGGCGCCGGCGTGATCCCGGTCAGGCTCGAGCGGGACGGCGCTCGCATCACCTTCGGCCGCATGGCCCAGCCGCTGCCGGCGGTGACCCCCTTCGCGGGCGACGAGCCGGCGCTGCTGGACGCGCTCGGCGTCGAGCGGTCGCTGCTTCCGGTGGAGGTGTACGACAACGGTTTCCCCCACGTGTTCGTGACGCTGGCGTCGCCGGAGGACGTGGCTGCGCTGGAGCCCGACTTCGGCTACTTGAAGAGCCTCGAGGACGCCGGCGTCAACTGCATCGCCGGCTCGGAGCGGCGCTGGAAGACGCGCATGTTCGCGCCGGGTTCGGGGATCGCCGAGGACCCGGCGACGGGCTCGGCGGCAGGCCCGCTCGCGTTGCACGTGAGCCGTCACGGCCTCGTGGCGTTCGGGACCGAGATCGAGATCGCCCAGGGCGCCGAGGTCGGGCGGCCGTCGACGCTCTACGCCAGGGCCGACGGGGCGGCGGACGCGGTCGAGCGGATCGAGGTCGGCGGCGCGGCGGTGGTCGTCGCGCGCGGCGAGTTCCGCCTTCCGTAGCCGATGCTGAGAGGTTCAGGCTGCGCACCCTGCAAGGGTCGCCGTGGCGCCGAGATCGTCGAGGTGATCGAGGCGAGCGAGCCGGGGGACGAGGCGCCTACGAGACGAGGCGGAGCGCCATGATCTCCGGGAGCTCCGGCACGAGCGCGCGCCAGAAACGGCCGCCGTCCTCGGACACGTACAGCCGGTTGCGACCGGCGTAGGCGATCAGGTCGGGGTTCTCGGGCCCGACTGCGACCGCGACTCCGGAGGGCAGGCCGCCGCCGGCTTCGCGCCAGGTCAGGCCGGAGTCGTGGGAGACTACGAGCGGCGGCCGCCGGTCGAGGACGACGGCGACCGTCGAGCCGGAGCGCCCCTCCGCGATCGCGAGCGGAAGGCCCGACTCCACTGCCGACCGCGCCAGGGTCTCACCCTCGCGAAAGCCGGCCACCTCCTCGAGCTCGACGTCGACGACGTAGACGCCGTCGGCGGTGCCGACCTCGAGCTCAGCCAAGCCCCAACCGGGCCCCGGCCATCCGCCGTTCGAGCAGACCCGCTACGGCGGCGAACGCGAACGCGGCCGCGAAGCTGGGCAGCGTCGCCCCGTACGACCAGGACGGCTGGCCGATCGCCTCGACGGCGTCCACCCACCACGACGGGCCGAGCGGTGGATTGTGAAGCCAGTGGTACAGCGCGAAACCGGTCAGCCAGGCGACGATCTGCGCCGGGCGAATGCTCGGGCCGTGGAGCACGTCTGCAGCCCGGTAGCGCGCGCCGGCGAGCAGCCAGTCGGCGAACAGCACCCCGAAGAGCGGCACGAAGAACGATCCGAGCAGGAGCAGGAAGACCTCGTAGTTGCGCAGCTCGATCGCCAGCGCGCCGAGGGTCGCCGTCGCAGCGACGAACACGACGAGCAGCGGCTGGGGGGCCCGCGGCACCAGGTTCCGGATCGACATCGCCGTCGAGTACACGTTCGCGAACGCCTCGTCGGTCTCGTCCACGGTGACGGCGAGCAACGCGAGCGCGGCGGCGAGCCCGGCGGCCGCGACGGCTGCCGGCACCTCCGCGGCGTCGGTCAGCCCGCGCGAGAGCACGAGGAAGCAGCCGAGCGAGAACATCCACGTGCCGGCCAGGAAGTACCCGGCGCCGACGCCCGCGAACGCGGAGCGGCGGTCACGCGAGAATCGCGTGTAGTCGGCGACGAGCGGTGTCCACGACACCGTGATCGCAACGACCAGGTCGATGCCCAGCCAGACAGAGCTGCCGCCCTCTCCCGGGGCCGACCAGAGAGCGCCGAGGTCTGCCTCGGCGAGCGCCCACCAGCTGAGGTAGATCAGCGAGGCGAAGACGACCCAAATCGCGTACTTGCGGATGAAGCGGCGCACGACGCCGACCGGGCCGACCAGCGCCATCGCCCCGGCGACCGCGCCGAAGACGATCGTCCAGAACGCCGTGCCCCTGAACCCGAGCAGCTCGTCCGAGAGCGCAGCCGCGGCGGCGCCGATCACGATCAGCTCGAACGTCGCCCAGCCGAGGCACTGCGCGATGTTGAGGGCGGTGGGGCCGTACGACCCCTGGCGGCCGAGCGGGGCTCGCATCAGCACCATCGATGGGACGCGGGCGTCTGCGCCGATCGCGCCGGCGGCGCCGAGCATGAGGTTGCCGATCAGGCTGCCGGCGACGATGGCGACGAGGGCGTCGCGCAGCGACAGCGCCGGCACGAGGAACGCCGCCGCGACGAGCACGAGCAGGGAGACGCCGAGGTTCGACCAGAGCAGGGTCGTGTCGAGAAGACCGAGCACGCGTAGGCGCTCCGGGACGGGTTCGATACCCCAGCTCGGCATCTGGTTGTCCACCGTCTCGTCTCCCTTCGCCGGCATTACCCGGATCAGGTTCGTCGGGTCTGTTCTCAGCCGCGCGCTGCGGCACCCCGGTCGCCCGAGTCTATCGGCGCGCGCCGGCTGGACCTGGCCCTCGAGGCGCGCGCGGGCGACCGGAAGGGACTGTCCCTGCGAGCTGTCCGTGGCGGCCATGTCCTCTGGGTCGGATGTGTGCCGATCGCTCCACGGTGGCCTACGGCGCGACCGGCCTGTCCGCACTCAGCGGCAGCAGCCGCGCGCCCGTCGCCTTGAAGCTCGCGACCAGCAGCTCGCCTTCGCGCACCTGGAGCCGGTCGCCGGCGGCCGTGGTGATCTCGGCGGTGAGCGGCCCGACCCGCGCGCGGAGCCGGTTCCCGACCGGGACGACGCTCGTCACGCGCCCGCGGAGGTGGTTCTGCATCGAGTCGGCCGGCGCCTCGCGGGCGAGCGCGACGTCCCACGGGTAGACGACCACGAAGACCTCGCCCCGGGCCGCGTCCGCGCAGACGACGAGCGCGCCGTCGTCGAGCCGCACCTCGGTGAGGCCATCGGCCCGCGAGGTCGCGTGGCCCCGGAGCACGTTTGCGCCCGCGAACGAGGCGACGAAGGCGCTGGCGGGCGCCGCCACCACGTCGGCCGCGGTGCCTTCCTGCACGATCCGCCCGTCGACGAGGACGGCGAGGCGGTCGGCGAGCGCGGCAGCGTCCGCGAAGTCGTGGCTGACCACGAGTGCGGGTAGGCCGGCCGACCGCAGCTGCTCACGCAGGGCGCCTCGAACCTCGGCGCGCGTGTGAGGGTCGAGCGCCGAGAGCGGCTCGTCGAGGAGCAGGACCGCCGGCTCGCGGGCAAGAGCGCGGGCGAGCGCGACACGCTGGCGCTCGCCACCGGAGAGTTGGGCAGGTCGGGCACTTGCCAGCGGTCGGAGCCCGAAGCGCTCGAGCCAGAGCCCGCCGTCGCCGCGCGCGCCGAAGGCGACGTTCTGCGCCACCGTCAGGTGCGGAAAGAGCGCGTACTCCTGGAAGACAAGCCCGACTGACCGCCGCTCGGGCGGCAGGTCGACGCCCGCACTCGTGTCGAGCCACGTCTCACCGTCCACCGTCACCCGCCCTTCGTGCGCTCGCAGGAGCCCGGCGATCGCACGCAGGATCGTCGTCTTGCCCGCACCGGACGGTCCGACGAGCGCCACCGTCTCGCGGCGGGCGCTCAGGTCGACGTCGAGAGCGACGGTGCGAAGGGCGTGGTGGAGTCGGAGGGTGAGCGCGTCCATCGAGGGAGCAGGCTGACCGCCGCCAGCAGGGCGGCGCTGACGAGCACGAGCAGGGCGCCGAGCGCGACGGCCACGTCGAAGTCGCGGTCGAGCTCGGCGTAGATCGCGAGCGGCGTCGTCCGGGTCTCGCCGGGGAAGCTGCCCGCGAAGATGATCGTGGCGCCGAACTCGCCCAGCCCGCGCGCGAAGGCGAGCGTCGAGCCGGCGCCGAGCCCGCCGGCAGCGAGCGGCACGGCCACCCGCGCGAACACGCGCCCTGGTGAGGCGCCGAGCGTGCGCGCCGCGTCGAGCAGCGTCCGGTCGACGGCGGCGAAGGCGGCAACGGCGAGGCGGATGTAGAAGGGGCTCGCGACGAAGACGATCGCAAGCACGACAGCGGCCTGGGTGAAGGGCAAGCTCACGCCGAAGGCGTCGAGCGAGCCGCCGAGCAGCCCGTTGCGGCCGAAGGCGGAGAGCAGGGCGATCCCCGCCACGGCCGGGGGCAGCACGAGCGGCAGCTCGACGGCCGTCAGGACGGCCCGGCGACCGCGGAACTCGCGAGTGGCGAGCAGATAGGCAGCCGGAGTCCCGAGCGCGAGGATGAGCACGTGGGCGACGGCGCTCGTCCGCAGGCTGACGAGCAGCGCGTCGCGCGCCGGCTCGCTCACGAGGCCCGCGACCAGGTCGCCGGGGCTGACGCGCAGGAACAGGGCGAGCAGCGGCAGTAGCAGGAACGCTGCCACGAGGCCGGCTGCCGCCGCGGCGGCGACGTGGAAGAGCTGCCTCACGAGAGCGGCTCTCCGTCGCCCGTCGACGTGACGAATCCCGCCCGGAGGAACGCACGGCGCCCTTCCGCTGCGAAGACCCGCGCGAGGAACGCCTCGGCGTCCCCAGCGTCTCCGTCGCGCACGATCGCGATCGCGTAGTCCGCCCGCGCCAGCGCGCCGATCGCACGGACCTCCTCGACCCTGCCGCGGGCCGGCGCCACGTCGGTGCGGTACGCGAAGCCGGCGTCGGCCTCGCCGAGCGCGACCTTGCCGACGACGCCCTTGACGTCGTCCTCCTCGCTGACGACGTTCTCGAGCACCTCCGGGCCCTCGTCGGTGTGCGCGAGTGCCTCCCGTGCGTAGTCGCCGGCGGGGACGCCGGGCGCGGCGATCACGAGCTTGAGCCCGGGCCGCGCGAGGTCGAGCAGCGACCTGATCCTCGCCGGGTTTCCGGCTGGGACGATCACGACGACGTGGTTCGAGACAAGTCGCAGCGGCCGCTCGACGATGCCCTCGGCGTGAAGGGCCCGCGCATGTGCGGGGTCGGCTGAGGCGTAGACGTCAGCGTCGGCTCCCTCGCGAAGCTGCGTGGCGAGATCGTCCGAGCCGGCGAAGTTGAAGCGGGCGTCGGCGGCGAGCGCCTCGAAGGCGTCGCTGAGCGAGGCGGCGGCGAACACGGTCACCCGCTCGTCGCCGTCGCCGCCGCAGCTCGCCAGGGCGCCGGCCGCCATTGCGAGGGCGAGGAGCCTCACCGCTCGAGCAGGACGGACGTGGCCTTAACCAGGGCCGTGGCCGGCATGCCGGGCTCGAGCCCGAGCTCCTCGACCGCCTCGCGGGTGACCACGGCCACGATGCGGAACGGCCCGGCCTCGAGCTCGACCTGCGCGAGGAGGCCCTCGACCTTCACCTCCCGCACCGTGCCTGCGAACCGGTTGCGAGCCGACAGCTCCCGCCCCGGCTCGGCCCCGCGCAGCCGCTTGATCTCGCCCGCCGGCACGAGGCGACGATTCGCCGGGTCCCGCGTCGTGCGGATCCGCCCCTCGCGGTCCCAGCGTCGCAACGTGTCGAGGCTGATTCCGAGCCTGCGCGCGGCCTCCCCCGCCGAGTAGCTCTGCCTAGGCATCGCATAGGCAATATACCGGCCTGGCCGTACGCCCGCCCCTTTACATGGACAGTCCTTGTAAAGGGGCTGTCACATGACGTCAGCCGGCGAAGCGACCGAGCAGCTCGCGCCGAGCGAACTCGACGAAGCCGGCCTGGTCGGGGCCGACCTGGTGCAGGTAGACGTGGTCGTACCCGGCCTGCTCGAACTCGCCGATCGCCTCGAGGTAGCGGTCGACGTCGTTGCCGCAGACGACGCTCTCGGCGACGTCGTCCTCGCTGACGCGCTCGGCCGCTTGCTCGAAGTGGCGCGGCAACGGCAGCTCCTGGGAGAGCTCGCCCACGATGCCGGCGTTCGGCCAGACGCGGTGGGCGGTGCGCCGTGCCTCCGCCTCGTCCTCGGCCCAGCAGACGGTCACCTGGCCGTAACGGGGCTTGCCCGTGCCGCCCGCGCTCTCGAACCATCCGATCACCTCCGCGTCCGGGATGACGCCGACGAACGCGTCCGCCTCGCGCCCTGCCAGCTCGGCGGCGCGCTGCTGGTTCGCGGCGATCGCGATCCGCATCGGCTCGTCGGGGAGCGTGTACAGCCGCGCGTTCTCGAGCGAGTAGTAGGCGCCGCGGAAGGTCTGGTTGCCGCCCTGCCAGAGCTGTCGCATCAGCTCGACGGCCTCCTCGAGCATGTCGACGCGCTCGTCCGGCGCGGGCCAGCCGTGGCCGACGACGTGCTCGTTGAGGTTCTCGCCGGTGCCGAGGCCGAGGAAGAAGCGGCCCGGCATCATCGCGGCGCACGTGGCGGCCGCGTGGGCGACGATCGCGGGGTGCGTGCGGATCAGCGGGCAGGTGACGCCGGTGCCGAGCTCCAGCCGCTCGGTCGCGTGCGCGATCGCCCCGATCACCGACCAGACGAACGGGCTGTGCCCCTGGGCGTCGACCCAGGGGTGGAAGTGGTCGGAGATGAGCGCGAACTCGAAGCCGGCGTCCTCGGCCAGGCGGGCGTTCCGCACGAGGTCGTTCGGCGGATGCTCCTCACTCGAGAGTGCGTAGCCGAGGCGAGGCACGGGCCGCGTCCTTTCCCGCCCCGGCGGGTCGCAAACGTGCCGTGCTAGAAGTGGGCGCCGCGCACGCCGGTGGCGATCAGCAGCACGACGGCGGCGGCCGCGAGCAGGCGGTAGACCACGAAGACCGAGTAGTCGTGCCGGCGCACGTACCCGAGCAGGCCCATGATCGCGACGAGGCCCGCCGCTGCCGACGCGAGCGTGCCGACGAGGAAGGGGCCGGCCGAGCCGGGCGGCAGGTCGCCGAGGACGACGTCGGTCACCCCCTTGTAGAGGACGGCGCCGAGCGTGATCGGAATCAGCAGCAGGAAGGACAGACGCGCGGCGGCGTCGCGGTCGAGGCCGAGAAAACGGCCGGCGGTGATCGTCACCCCCGAGCGGGAGACACCGGGCGAGAGGGCGAGCGTCTGCGCCAGCCCGACGAGGAAGCCTGCGCGCACCGTGACGTCCTCGAGCCGTCGCCGCTCCGCCGTTCGGTCGGCGATGAAGAGCAAGACGGCGAAGACGGAGAGCATGATCGCGATCTGCCAGGGCTCGCCCAGCCGGTTGGCGATGAAGCTCTCGCCGAGGGCGCCGACGAGCGCGGCGGGCACCGTCGCGGCCGCGATCGCCCAGGCGAGCCGCTCCTCGTGTCCCTCGATGCTGCGCCGGCGGACCGATCGGAACCAGGCGCGCGTGTAGGCGACGACGTCTGCGCGGAAGTAGCCGGCGACGGCCACGAGCGTCCCCAGGTGCAGGGCCACGTCGAACGTCTGATTGAAGGCGTCGTTTTCCTCCAGGTAGCGCCACTCGCCGAGCCAGGGAACGAGGATCAGGTGTCCCGACGACGAGATCGGCAGCAGCTCGGTTAGGCCCTGGACGATCCCGAGCACGAGCGCCTGCCAGTCGGAGAGTGCGCCCGGCCGCTCGCCGACACGGAGCGCAGCAAGCACGACGGCGACGGCGAGCGTCGCGCCGGCTAGGGCGAGGATGCCGGCGCGGCCACGCACGGGGGCGAGGTCTAGCAGCCGCGGATCACGGGGTGGTGCAGTCGTCGCCCGCCCGCTCGCCTCCGGGCAGGCGCGCGAGCAGCTCGGCGAGCGTCGCCAGCTCGTCGTCGCTGAAACGGCCCGTGAACACTTCTGCGACCCCGGCGAGGTGCGTGCTCGACGCCACGTCGAGCTTCGCGCGCCCCGCGTCGGTGAGCTGCGCGTAGCTGACGCGGCGATCGGTGGGGCAGGAGGCGCGCTCGATGTCACCGTCGCGCTCCAGATTGGCGAGCAGCCGGGTGATGCCCGACGGCGTCAGCACGACCCGGTCGGCCAGCTCCACCGGCTTGAGCCGTCCCTCGGGGGCACGGGCCAGGTGCAGCAGCACCTCGTAGGCGTTGATGGTGAGGCCGTGCTCGCCGACGAGGTCGGCGTTCAGCCGCCGGTTGATGGCGGCGTGGGAGCGAAGCCACTGCACCCAGGTCTGGAGCGGGGCTCCCATCGCCGGCACTGGTTGCGTCGTCAACTCTTGCATACTCAACACTTGCTACCTCAACTATTAGGCGCTACATTGTTGATGCGTCAACTATATCAGGCCAAGACGGAAAGGACTCACGGGCATGTCAGAGCTTGCAACGACACAGAGCATCGGTATCGAGACGCTTCTGCCGGCCGGCACGTGGCGGGTCGATCCAAGCCACTCGAGCATCGAGTTCGGCATCAAGCACCTCCTGATCACGACCGTGAAGGGCAGCTTCGGCGCGTTCACGGGCAGCATCGTGGTCGGGGAGGACGGCACCGCAAGCGCCACGGGCGTGATCGGCGCCGACAGCATCGACACCAACGAGGCCCAGCGCGACGAGCATCTGCGCTCGCCGGACTTCTTCGACACCTCCGGCTTCCCCGAGATCAAGTTCACCTCGACCTCGATCGGCGACGTCGACGGCAACGGCTTTCGCGTCGACGGCGAGTTGACGATTCGCGGCACCACCCGCCCGATCGAGCTCGCGGCTGCCTACGAGGGCTCCGCCTGGGACCCGTGGGGGAACGAGCGCATCGGCATCACCGTCCGCGGACAGCTCGACCCCACCGACTACGGCGTCGACTGGAACCAGGAGCTCGAAGCGGGGGGCAACCTGCTCGGCGACCGGGTCGACTTCACCGCGTCCATCTCCGCAGTCCGCGAGGTCTAGCGCCGTGCGTGTCCTGGCCATCGCCGGCAGCCTTCGCGAGGCGTCCTACAACCGGGGGCTCCTGCGCGCCGCGCAGGAGCTCGCCCCTGCCGGTACCGACGTGGTCACTCACGAGATCGGCGATCTGCCCTTCTACGACGGGGACGTCGAGGCCGCGGGAGTGCCCGGGCCGGTCGAGCGCCTGCGGGGTGCGATCGCGGCTGCGGACGCGCTCCTGATCGCGACGCCGGAGTACAACCGCGGCACATCCGGCGTGCTCAAGAACGCGCTCGACTGGGCTTCGCGACCAGCGCGCGAGTCCGTACTCGACGGTAAGCCGGTCCTTCTCGCCGGTGCGACGACCGGCATCGGCGGCACCTCGAATGCCCAGCAGCACGTCCGGGAGTCGCTGCTCTTCCCTGGCGGCCAGCCTCTGCCGGACGGGCTGCTCGTGTCCCGGGCCCGCGACAGGTTCGACGAGCGTGGCGACCTGGTCGACGATGCGACCCGGGCGGAGCTCGGCAGGCTGCTCGTCGAGCTCAGCGCCTGGGCGGGTCAGGTCGAGGAGGCCCTCGCCGCAGCTGCCTAGGCGAGGCGAGCGGAGCCGCCTGCGCTCCGGCCGCGGGGCGGAGACGCTCCTTCGCCGGCGCTCCAGCTTGGCACCGAGCGCCGAGCATGAGCGCTTCGCGGTGACGATGCGCCCATTCTCGCCCGCACCGTTGCCATCGACGCTGACTCTGCGGGCCGACTGCGACGCGTGGGGTAGCGCCGCGGTGACGACCGTGGGACGGTGTGGTGTACGCGGCGACGCCGCTCAGGCGGCCAGCTGCTCGACGAGCAGCTCGCCTGCCGCGCCCTCGCGCACGCCACCCGGCACGACGCGGAGCGGAAGGCCCACCCGACGCTGCACCTCGAGCAGGATCAGCACGCCGCTCAGGAGCGTCTCGACGCGTCCCGGCGGCAGTCGGAACCGCGAGGACGTCTCCCGGAGCGAGCGGCGCGACAGCAGCTCGACGGCCCGGATCAGCTCGCGCCGGCCGAGCTGCTCGCCGACCAGGCGTCCGGCGGCGCGTGCGGTGCCGCCGACCGCGAGGGCCTGCTTGGCCGGCGGTGGCGCGATGCCGTCGAACCGGCGTGCTGCCTCGGCGCAGGCAGCGGCCACCGCGCGCGGTCCCGGCGGGTCTCCCGGGAGCCGCCGGCCGAGCGTGAGCGACCCGAGCTCGACCGATCGCGCCCAGGCAGCGCCGGCCGGCGTGCCGAACACGAGCTGGGTCGAGGCGCCGCCGACGTCGCACACGGTGAGGCTCTTGGCAGGACGGCGGCACGCGAGGAGTGCGCCGCGGTACGCGAGCAGACCCTCCTCCTCGCCGCTGAGGACGCGCACGTGTGCACGCGCTGCCGACTGGAGCGTGCGCCGAAGCTCCTCCGCGTTCCTGCTCATCCGGGCGGCGGACCCGACGAGGACTTGCAGCCGCTCGGCGCCGAGGGTGCGCGCCCGCTGTGCCTGAGCGGCAGCGGTGTCGGCGAGCGTCGCCAGCGTTCCCGGCATCACCTGCCCGTGACGCTCGATGTCGAGCGCCAGCGGCAGCCGCCGGTGCTCCGCGTGGACGCGGGCGAGCCCGCCGGTGCCCGCTTCGGCGACGAGCAGTCGCAACGCCGTCGCTCCCGCATCGATCACTCCCACCCGCACGACGCGCGATTGTCGTCGTGACGTCGGTCGGCGCCGGGGCGACCGCCGATCGGCCGTTACCCCTTCGGCGTCGGTTCGAGCGCGTAGCCGACGCCGTACCGCGTCTGGATGAACGTGTGGCGTGATGCGCGGCGGTCGATCTTCTCGCGCAGCTTGCGCACGAACACGTCCACGGTCCGGTCGCGGTGCCCCTCGCGCCGGCCCCAGATGCGCTGCAGCAGCTCGTCCCGGGTCACGACGCGCCCGCGCTCGAGCGCCAGGGTGTAGAGCAGGCGGAACTCCGTCGGCGTCAGCCCGGCGCTCTCGCCGTCCACGTACGCCTGCACCTCGCGCGGGTTGACGAGGAGCTCCTCGATCTCGAACGGCTCGCCGCGGTCGACCGTCTCGGGGCGCACGCCGCGCCGTGCAGCCGCCCGTACGCGCGCGACGAGCTCCTTCATCGAGAACGGCTTGACCAGGTAGTCGTCGGCGCCGATCTCGAGGGCGTGAACGCGGTCGTGCTCGGTGCCGCGGGCGCTGACCACGACGATCGGAAGGCCGAGCCCCTCGGCCCGCGCGGTCTCGATCACGTTCCAGCCGTCGCGGCCGGGGAGCATCAGGTCGAGCACCATGACGTCGGCGTGCTCGTATCGCAGCCACTTGAGCGCACGCTCGCCGTCTCCGACGCTCAGGGCGTCGAAGCCGGCCGCGCGGAGATGCTCGGTCATGCTTCGGGCGATGACCTCATCGTCCTCGACGACTAGAACTCGCGGCATGCTGGCCGACAGTATGAGACGGCTGTTCGGCCTGCGAGGACGTGGCGAGGAGCGCGGGCGCCGCGCACTCGAGCTCGCGGCCGCCCGCGGCAGAGCGCTCCTGGAGGGAACGCGAGAGCCGATCGTCGCGCTCGACGACGAAGACACGGTGGTCGCGGCGAACCGGCCGGCCCGCGACGTGGCCGGTGGCGGCCGCCTCGTTGGCGATCCTCTCCCCGACGAGCTCGCGGAAACCGCGAGGGCGCTCGCCTCGTACCCCGCCGGCGACGGCGAGGAGCGCCTCGTGTCGCTGGAGAGCTCGAACACCCCTGACACCTACGAGGAGCTCAGGATCGGCTTCACCGCGGCCGTCTCGCACGAGCTGCGGACCCCCCTTGCCCGCGTGCTGGCGCTGCTCGAGTCCGCAGAGCTTGCCGGCGCCGATCCGCTGTCCCTCGCGCGAGAGGCTCGAGCGCACGTCGAGGAGATCCGCGAGCTCGTGGACGACGTGCTGTTCCTGAGCGAGCTGGAGACGGGCGTCGCCGTCGTCGCGCTCGGCTCGACCCCGGCAGGCGAGGTGGTGGCCGGGGTGCTCGACTCGCTCCGAGAGCGGGCCGAGCGGGCTGGCGTGAACGTGACGATGCGTGCCGGCCCGGACGTTCGCCTCCCGCTGCGTCCGCGCATGCTCGCGGTCGTGGTCGAGAACCTCGTCGCCAATGCGATTCGCTACGCAGGCCCCGGGACGGCGTGCGAGGTCGTCGTCGACCCCGGCAGCCTGTGCGTGACCGACGACGGCCACGGGGTCGCGGAGGATGAGCTCGCCCGCCTGTTCGAGCGCTTTTATCGCGGTGACCGGGCGCGAGCGTCCCGGGGAACGGGGCTCGGGCTGGCGATCGTCAAGCACGTCGTGATGGCCGCCGGCGGCACCGTGGCCGCCCGCTCGGGGCCCCGGGGTGGCCTGCAGGTGGAGTGTCGCTTCCCCCAAACCTGATATGACGCCGCCCGCGAGTGGTGCGACTCTCCTTCACACCGAAGAACCGGGCGTTCTACGAGCTGCTCTCCCAGTCGTCGGCGAACGTGGTGGCGATCGCGGGGCTGCTGGCGGAGCTGCTCGAGACCTTCCCTGAGCACGGCGAGGAGCTGATCGGCCGGATCAAGGATCTGGAGCATGCGGGCGACCGTCTCACCCACGACCTGGTCGACCTGCTCAACCGAACGTTCGTGACGCCGTTCGACCGGGACGACATCTACCGGCTTGCGGCCGCGCTCGACGACGTCTGCGATCACGTCGACGAGGCGGCAGACAATCTCAGCTCCTACGGCGCCTCTCGCGTCCCGGCACGCGCCCGCGAGCAGAGCCAGGTGATCTTGAAGGCCTCCATGAGCCTCGACGAAGCCGTCCAGAAGATCGAGGGCTTCAAGGACGCCGGCGACGCGCTCGAGCGCCTGCGCGAGCTGGAGAAGGAGGGAGACCGGCTGCTCCGCGATGGCCTCTCCGAGCTCTTCCACAACGAGCGGGACGCGATCACGATCATCCGCTGGAAGGACATCCACGAGCGGCTGGAGGAGGCGGTGGACGCCTGCGAGAACGCCGCGGACGTGCTGGAGGCGATCGCCGTGAAGAACCGCTAGCGGTGGAGGTCGTCCTGCTGGTGGCCGTCGTGGTCGTCGCGCTCGTCTTCGACTTCACGAACGGCTTTCACGACACGGCCAATGCGATCGCCACATCCGTCTCGACACGCGCGCTGACACCGCGCCAGGCCGTCGCGCTGGCGGCCGTGGCGAACCTGGCGGGAGCCTTCGTGACCACCGCGGTCGCGAAGACCATCGGCCAGGGGATCGTCGACACGGGCCTCGTCACCCAGCACACGCTGCTCGCGGCACTGATCGGCGCCATTCTCTGGAACCTGGTCACCTGGTACCTCGGGCTTCCGTCGAGCTCCTCGCACGCGCTCTTCGGCGGCTTGATCGGCGCCGCCCTCGTCCAGTCGGGCCTGGACGGCGTGCAGTGGCAGGGCCTGTTCGAGAAGGTGGTCGTGCCGGGGTTGGCGTCGCCGGCGCTGGGCTTCCTCGGCGCCTTTGTCCTGCTGGTGGCCATCTACCGCTTGTTCTCGTGGATGACGCCGACCACCGCGGGCCGGACGTTCCGGTTCGGGCAGCTGGTGTCCGGCTCGTTCTTCGCCTTCACGCACGGGGCCAACGACGCACAGAAGACGATGGGCGTGATCGCCCTCGCGCTCTTCGCGCACGGGTCGATCGACGAGTTCTACATTCCCACCTGGGTGAAGATCGCCGCCGGCGTCGCGATTGCGCTCGGCACCTATGTCGGCGGGTGGCGCATCATTCGCACACTCGGCCAGCGGGTCTTCAGCATGGACGCGCCGAGTGGGTTCGCCGCCCAGGCTTCCGCCGGGGCGACCCTCTACGCGGCGACCCACCTGGGCTTGCCGGTCTCCACGACGCAGTGCATCTCGGGCGCGGTCATGGGGGCAGGCGCGACGAAACGGCTGTCCGCGGTGCGCTGGGGCGTTGCCGGGAACATTCTGGTCGCCTGGGTCCTGACGATTCCGGCCGCCGCGTTGGTAGCGGCGCTGCTGTACTGGCCGCTTCAGGCGATGTTCTAGCGGGCTTCACCACTTCGCCACCACCTGTTCACCGGCCTGCTGCCCCGGCGCGGGGCCGTCGCGGCGAGGCTGCCCGCATGCACCGGCTCCTCGCCGTCTGTGCGCTCGCGCTGGTGGTGGCGGCCGGCTCCGGCTGCGGGCGCGAGCGGCCGAACGGCGCCGAGCTCGCGCCGACGACGACGCTGAGCGACGGGGAGGCGACCGGCGCGTTCGACGGTGAGGAGCTCTCCGGCCGGATCCGGATCGACGGCTCGAGCACCCTGCAGCCCTTCGCCGCCGCCGCAGCCGAGCGCTTCCGCAAGGCCGAGCCCGGCGTGCGCGTCAGCGTCGGCGCCTCCGGGACCGGCGGCGGCCTCGAGAGGTTCTGCGCCGGCGAGATCGATATCGCGAACGCGTCGCGCGCGATCGAGGACGACGAGCGGGCCACGTGCGCGAAGAGGGGCATCGACTCTCTCGAGCTGCACGTCGCGAACGACGGCATCGCGGTGATCGCAAGCCGGGAGAACGACTGGGCCGACTGCCTCACCACCGAGCGGCTCGCCGAGATCTGGAGGCCGGGCTCAGAGGTGGACAAATGGCGCGACCTCGACCCCGGTTATCCGGACGAGGCGCTCCGGCTCGGCGGCCCGGGCACCGACTCCGGCACGTTCGACTTCTTCACCGGCGAGATCGTGGGCGAGGAGGGCGCGAGCCGCAGCGACTACAGCGCGAGCGAGAACGACAACGTGATCGTGGAGGCAGTGGCCGGGCGTCCCGGAGGGCTTGGCTACCTCGGCCTGTCCTACGCGATCGAGAACACGGGCCGCGTCAAGACGCTCGAGCTGGACGGCGGCGACGGGTGCGTGGAGCCCACCGAGGCGACGGTCCAGGACGAGTCGTACCCGCTCTCGCGGCCGTTGCTGATGTACGTCCGCGAGGACGCGCTGCAGAAGCTGCAGGTGGACGCGTTTCTCGACTTCGTGATTGACGAGCAGCAGGGGATCGCCGAGCGCGCGCGGTTCGTGCCGCTGACGGCGGAGCAGGCTTCGCGCGCCCAGACCGTGCTCGAGGGTGGCGGTATCGACGTGGAGGACGAGTGACCTTCACCAGAGCGTCACGAGAGCTTCACCCCCTTTTAGCCCAACCGGGTGGCCGCCGGACGAACACTCGCGGCGGTCAACCAACGTCTGGAGGGAACAGCGCCATGAAACGCACGTCACTGCTCAGGCTCGGGCTGCTCGTCAGCGCCGTCGCCGCACTCGCCGCCACGGCCGCATCGGTCGGCTCCGCCCGCCCGGCTGCCAACGCGACACCGGCGGCACGGACGGTCTCGGGGCAGATCTCGATGGATGGCTCGAGCACCGTCGCACCCTTCGCTCAGGCCTCCGCCGAGAGGTTCCAGCGGGCGAACAAGGGTGCGCAGGTCACGGTCGGTGTGTCCGGGACCGGCGGCGGCTTCGAGCGCTTCTGCAAGGGCGAGACCGACATGGCCAACGCATCGCGCCCGATCAAGTACTCGGAGGCGGCCAAGTGCCACTCCTCAGGGATCCGCTACATCCAGTTCCTGGTCGCGAACGACGGCATCTCGCTCGTCACCAGCAAGGGCAACACCTGGGCCAACTGCCTCACGACCGAGGAGCTCAAGCGGATCTGGGACAAGGGGTCCAAGCTGGACAACTGGAAGGACGTCCGCCCGCAGTTCCCGGACGTCAAGCTCAAGCTCTACGGGCCGGGCACCGACTCCGGCACGTTCGAGTTCTTCACCGAGAAGATCAACGGCAAGGCGAAGCAGAGCCGGTCGGACTACTCGCCGAGCGAGAACGACAACGTGCTCGTGCAGGGTGTCGCCGGTGACCGCGGAGCGCTCGGCTACTTCGGGCTCTCCTACTACCTCGAGAACCGAGACCGGCTCAAGCTGCTCCAGGTCAACTCGGGCGGCGGCTGCGTCTCGCCGAACGTCGCGCGGGTGCAGAGCCGGGACTACAAGCCGCTCTCGCGGGGCCTGTTCATCTACGTCAAGCGGACGGCATTCCAGCGCGCGGTGGTGAAGGCGTACGTCCGCTTCATGATTGCCAACGAGGTGGTAATCGCGAAGGCCGCCGACATGGTGCCGCTGACAAGGAAGCAGCTCGCCAAGGCCAAGCGCCAGTACAACGTCGCAATTACGAGCCCGGCATAGGGGAGGCTCAGGACGCCGTGGGAACACAGGAGGCAACCGGCGCGGCGCCCATCCGGCTCCGCGCCGCGCGCAGGCGATGGGGCGAGGACGTCGTGAAGGGCGTCCTCGCCCTCTGTGCGCTCCTGTCGGTCGCGACCACGCTCGGGATCGTTATCGCCCTGTTCAAGCCGGCGATCGACTTCTTCCGCGAGATCTCGATCGTCGACTACCTGACGGGCACCGAGTGGACGCCGCTCTTCTCGCCGTCGAGCTTCGGCGTCCTGCCGCTCGTCGCCGGCACGCTGCTGATCACCGCGATCGCCTGCGTGGTCTGCATCCCCTTTGGGCTCGGCGCGGCCATCTTTCTGAGCGAGTACGCGCGCCGGCGCACGCGGCTGGTCATGAAGCCCGCGCTCGAGGTGCTCGCCGGCATTCCCACCGTCGTCTACGGGTTCTTCGCACTCACCTTCGTGACGCCGCTGATCGGCGACGTCGGCATCTCGGTCGGCCCCTTCAACGCGCTTGCTGCCGGGCTCGTGATGGGGATCATGCTCATCCCCACGGTCGGCTCGATCTCGGAGGACGCGATGGCCGCGGTGCCGCGGGACCTCCGCGACGGCGCCTACGCGCTCGGCTCGACCCGGCTGCAGGTCTCGACTCGCATCGTCGTCCCGGCGGCCATCTCGGGGATCATCGCCTCGTTCGTGCTCGGCATCTCCCGCGCGATCGGCGAGACCATGATCGTGCTGGTCGCCGCCGGCGGACTGCCGCAGCTCACGCTCGACCCGCGCGAGGAGATCCAGACCATGACGGCGTTCATCGCCGCCACCGGCCAGGGCGACGTGCCCACCGGTTCGATCGAGTACAAGACGATCTTCGCGGTCGGGGCGACGCTCTTCGTCATGACCTTCGTGATGAACCTGTTCGCGATCCGGCTCGTTCGCCGCTTCCGCGAGGTCTACGAGTGAGCGCCGCCGCTCCTGCCCTGCGCTCCGAGAGGCCCCGCGGGCTCTGGCGCGGCCGGCTCTTCCTCGCCTTCCTGATCGCCTCGCTCGGCATCGGCATGGTCACGCTCGGCGCGCTGATCGCCCAGGTGCTGGTCAAGGGTCTGCAGTGGACCGACCTCGTGCTCCTGCTCGAGCCGCCGTCCGAGGACCCGCAGATCGCCGGTGCGCGTCCGGCCATTCTGGCGACCGTCTACCTGGGCGTGCTGCTGCTCGCCTTTACCGTCCCGATCGGCGTCGCGACGGCGATCTACCTGGAGGAGTACGCCCAGCGGGACCGTTGGTACAACCGGCTGCTCGAGGTCAACATCCAGAACCTCGCGGCCGTGCCGTCGATCGTGTACGGCATCCTCGGCCTCGCCTTCCTCGTGCGCGGGCTCGGGCTGGGCCGGGTGCTGCTCGCGGGGGCGATGATCCTGACCCTGCTCGTGCTGCCGACGGTGATCATCGCCGCGCGGGAGGCGATCCGCGCCGTACCGGACTCGATCCGCCAGGGGGCCTACGCGCTCGGGGCGACCAAGTGGCAGGTGGTCTGGCGGCAGGTGCTGCCGGCCTCGACGCCCGGGATCGCGACCGGCACGATCCTGGCGCTCTCTCGCGGGCTCGGCGAGACGGCGCCCCTGCTCCTCGTCGGAGCCGCGGCCTACGTGGCCTTCGATCCGACCCTGCTGGGCGACTTCACGGCGCTGCCCATCCAGATCTTCCAGTGGACGTCGCGACCGCAGGACGAGTTCCGCATCCTCGCCGCGGCGGCCATCATCGTGCTGCTCGCGATTCTGCTGACCCTCAACGCGTTCGCGATCTGGCTCCGCAACCGCTACGAGAAGAGGTGGTAACCGTGACCGAGGTGCAGGCTCGGGCTGTCACAATCCCCGGCGTGAACGTGAGCACCGCGACGGAGCGGCGCCCGCTGCCGTCGCGGGAGCTACGCGAGGTCGTCTTCGACGTCCAGGATCTCGGCGTCTCGTACAGCGGCAACATGGCGCTCCAGGAGGTCTCGCTCGAGATCTACCGCAACTTCGTCACCGCCTTCATCGGACCGTCCGGCTGCGGCAAGAGCACGTTCATCCGCTGCTTCAACCACATGAACGCGCTCATCCCGGGCGCGGAGATCCACGGCTCGATCCTCTACCGGGGTCAGGACCTCTACGGCTCCGACGTCGACCCGGTCGAGGTGCGGAAGCGGATCGGCATGGTCTTCCAGAAGCCGAACCCGTTCCCCAAATCAATCTACGACAACGTCGCCTTCGGTCCCCGCGTGCTCGGCATGACCGACGATCTCGAGGACCGGATCGAGCGCGCCCTTCAGCAGGCTGCGCTCTGGGACGAGGTCAAGGATCGTCTCAAAGCGAGCGCGCTCGGCCTCTCCGGCGGGCAGCAGCAGCGGCTCTGCATCGCGCGCTGCCTCGCCGTCGAGCCCGAGGTCATCCTCATGGACGAGCCGGCCTCGGCGCTCGACCCGATCGCGACCACCCGGATCGAGGACCTCATGCACGAGCTGAAGCGCGACTACACGATCGTCGTCGTCACGCACAACATGCAGCAGGCCGCGCGGGTCGCGGACATGACGGCCTTCTTCAGCGTCACGCGCGGCGAGGAGGGACAGCGCACGGGGATCCTCGTCGAGTACGACTCGACCGACAGGATCTTCACGCAGCCGAGCGACAAGCGCACCGAGGACTACGTCACGGGCCGGTTCGGCTGACGATGGCCCACCGTCCGCCAGGCATGCGCATCGGTCTTCAGCGGGACCTCGACCTGCTTCAGGCGACGCTGATGGAGGAAGGGGAGCTCTGCATGCGCTCCCTCCGCGGCGCGATCCAGGCGCTCAAGGAGCGCGACCCGGAGCTCGCCGACGAGGTGATCGCCTTCGACGACGAGGTCGACAGCCGCTATATCGCGATCGAGAGCGGCGTAGAGCTGCTGCTCGCCCGGCAGACGCCGGTGGCGAGCGACCTGCGCTTCGTCCTCGCGGTCATCCACATCAACCTCTCGCTCGAGCGGGTTGCCGACCTCTGCGTCACCATCGCCAAGCTGACGAAGCTGGTCTACGACGTCGCCCCCGACGCCAAGCTGATCGAGGCGTTCGAGGAGATGGGGGCCCGGGGCGAGGAGATGATCAAGGTGGCGCTGCAGTCGTTCATCGAGCGGGATCTCGCGGGCGCCGAGTCGCTCGTCGACCTCGACGAGCTGATCGATCGCGCCAACCGCCGAGCCGTGCAGCACGTGCTGGCGCTCGGGGGCAACCCCAAGCTGCGCGAGTGGGGGCTGCGCATGATCATCGTCTCGCGCTGCCTGGAGCGGATCGGCGACCACGCCGTCGACATCGGCGAGCAGACCGCGTACCTCGTCACCGGCGAGTTCCGCGAGTTCACCGACGCCTCGCATCCCGACGCGTGAGCGAGCTCCCAGCCGACCTGTTCGGCCCGGACGCGAGGGTGAGGGCGGGACAGTGGTGGGCAGCGGACGCTGTCGATGCGGCTGCCTCCCAGCCGGACCTCCGAGACGCCCGAGGACGGCGAGCTCGGGCTGACGGCGCCCGACTGAGCAGGGCGGCTCCCAACAGTCCTTAACAGAACGGGAGCGGCGGCTCAACCTCCGCTCACGGACTCCCAAGAGGAGGGCGTTATAACGCGATTCATGCGACGCATTCCGACGGGATACCTCACACAGGGTGCCGCGCTCGTCGTCGCCGCTTTTGCCGGCGGCGCCGTCGCACTGGCGGGCGCGGCCGTGCTCTGGGACATCGACGCCGAGGACACCCCCTTCGGCGATGCCGGTCTCGCGCTCGACGCCTCGATCACTGCTCCCTCCTCCAACTCCTCCCGCTTCCGCGACGGCGGGCAGCGGCTGACGATCGGCGAGATCTACCGCCGCAGCCGCCCCGCCGTCGTCCGCGTCTCGACCTCCACCACCGTCGAGTCGGGCGATCCCTTCGGCTTCCTTCCTGACCAGCAGCAGCGGGGGCTCGGCTCCGGCTTCGTGATCGACAAGGCCGGCTACATCGTCACCAACTACCACGTCGTCGAGGGCGCCTCGGAGATCAAGGTCAGCTTCTCGAACAACGAGAGCCTCGACGCCCGCGTCGTCGGCAAGGATCCCTCCACCGACCTCGCAGTGCTGGCGATCGACGCCGACTCGCGCGCCCTGACCCCGCTCCAGCTCGGCAACTCCGACGCCGTCCGCGTCGGCGACGAGGTCGTCGCCATCGGCAACCCACTCGGCTACGAGCGCACGGTCACGGCGGGCATCGTCAGCGCCGTCGGCCGCGAGATCCAGGCGCCGAACCAGTATCTGATCGACCACGTAATCCAGACCGACGCCGCCATCAACCAGGGCAACTCGGGTGGGCCGCTGCTGAGCGCGTCCGGACGGGTCATCGGCGTCAACACCCAGATCGCCACGGGCAACGGCGGCAACATCGGCATCGGCTTCGCCGTGCCGATCAACACGGTCAAGGACGTCGTCGCCGAGATCATCGATCGCGGACGCGTCGAGCACGCAGAGCTCGGCATCGCGGCGCAGGCGATCACGCCCGAGATCGCGGAACTCTTCCGCCTGCCGGTCCGCACCGGCCTGCTCGTCGCCGAGGTCTATCCCGACTCCGGCGCCGCCCGGGCCCGGCTCCGCGCCGGAGACCAACACGTGACGGTCGACGGGGAGAGCTGGGTGATCGGCGGCGACATCATCGTCGCCGCCGACGGGCGGCGTGTCACCGACGTGGAACGCCTGCGCGACATCGTCTCCGGCAAGGACCCCGGGGACAGCGTCAAGCTCGACGTCCGCCGGAGCGGCGGGCGCATCGTCGTAACCGTAGAGCTTGGACGGCAGCCTTCCTCCCCTCGCGGCTAGCCGTCCTGCACGGCCCCGCCTCCGGGCGGGGCCAACTCCTCTCCCCCCGATACACCGAAGGCCCGCACCAGGGCCTTCGGTGTCTCTGCGCGCGCACCGGCCGGGCGGAGCGGCGATCATGCCGCGATGGGTGGGGACGAGCGCAGCGGCGAGGCGGGCTGGGGCGCGAGCGCACCGTGGTCGCTCGGCCTCGAGGAGGAGCTCATGCTCGTCCGCGACGACACGCTGCTACTCGAGCCGCGCGCCGCCGAGGTGATCGACGCCGCTGCGGCGCTCGAGCTCGAGGGCGAGGCCAAGAAGGAGCTCTTCGCCAGCGTCCTCGAGCTCACGACCGGCATCTGCGACGGCGCCGCACAAGCAGGCGAGCGGCTCGGCGCGCTGCGGGAGGCGGTCGGAACCCTGGCGCGTGAGCGGGGCCTCCTGCTCGTCGCGACCGGCACGCATCCGGTCAGCCGCCCGGAGGAGCAGCCGATCGCCGACGAGGAGCGCTACCGGGTGTTCGTCGACTATGCGGGTGTCTCGGCGCGCCGCCAGGGCGTCAACGGCCTGCACGTGCATGTCGGCATGCCCGACGCGGACACTTGTCACCGGGCGCTCGAAGGCGCACTGCAGTGGCTGCCGGTGGTGCTCGCACTCTCCGCGAACTCGCCGTATGTGGCCGGCGAGGAGACCGGGCTGGCGTCGAACCGCGCGGAGGTGCTCGCGCAGTTGCCTCGCAGTGCCGCGCCGCCCGCCTTCCGGAGCATGGGGGAGTGGCAGGCGTTCGTCGACCGGCTCGTCCGCGTCGGCCTGATCCCGGACTACACGATGCTGTGGTGGGACATCCGTCCCCACCCGCGGTTCGGGACGCTCGAGGTGCGGATGCCCGACCAGCCCACGAGCGTCGGGCGGTCGGCGGCGCTGGCGGCGCTCGTCCAGGCGCTGGTCGTCACGGCTGCCCGGGGCGCGCCGGTCGCCTACGACCCGCCGGGCCGCGCCGTCTACCTGCAGAACCGCTGGGCGGCGCTGCGGCGGGGGCTCGACGCTGAGCTGCTGCACCCGGCGGCGGAGCGGCTCGCGCCCGCGCGGGAGCTCGCCCGGGAGCTCGTCGAGCTGGTGGAGCCGGTCGCTAACGAGCTCGGCTCGGCGTCGCTGGTCGCCGCGCTCGACCTCGGCCGCACCGAGGGGGAGGAGCAACTCGCGGTCGGTCGTACCGAGGGTCTCACGGCCGTCGTGCGCGACCTGGCCCACCGGACGGTCGCGGCCACCGCGCGTGTTCGCGACTAGGCTAGGCCCGTGGTCGAGCGCACCGAGACCCTGCAGGTGAGCGGCATCCGCTGCGAGCGCTGCGTGAACCGCCTGGCCGCTTCCCTGAAGCAGGAGGAGGGCCTGGTCTCGGCGTTCGCCAATCTCATGGGCCAGGTGACCCTCTCGTGGGTTACAAGACCGAACTCGCCTCACCCGTCAAGGACGAGCAGACCCGGCACCCGGGAGGACCTACCAGCCGTCGTCCACTCGTGCGGTTGGCCACCGTGCTGTGCGCCGTCCTCGCTGCGCTCGGCGCGATCCTCGGACTGGCCCAGCCCGCCGACGCCGCAGTGCCCGGCTCCCTCAACCCCGCGCTCACCACGACGTACGTCGTGCCCGGGACCAACTGCACCGTGACCACCAGCATGTGGCTGAACAGCTACCACTACCCCGGTGCAGGTGCCTACACCCGCTGCTCGACCGCGCACCAGGTCTACATCGCCGTCGAAGCGGACTGGGCCTACACCAGCGGCGGCTCGTGGTACCGGTGGGGCCAGTCCGCCTACGCCTACGCCGGCTCCGGGACCGCCTCCAGCACCGTCTACCAGACCTGGACCGTGCTCGGCGGGCTGCGACAGTGGCGGGGCCTGTCCTTCGTGTACGTCGACGGTGTCTACCGCGGGTCCTTCGCCAGCCGCAGCGGCAACTGGACGGCCGGCACCTGACCACCTGACCACCCGACACCTCAGCCGACACCCTCAGCCGACACCTCACCCGACAACGGCCACGGGCTCGGAGCGCCAGGCGCTTCGAGCCCGTCGCCGCGCCGCCCAGGCGCCTGGATCAGCGCCGCCCATAGCGACAGGGTCGGGATGGACCCGGGATGCACCCCATCCGTTCTGACGATGGACACGCGTTTCGTTACATGTGACCGTTATGTCCGGCTCCGGTCTGGCCGCAGGTCGCAGCCACGCTCATACTCAATCGGGGGAAGAATCATGCGAAGAATGTCAGTCGTGCTCTGCGCGATCGGCTTGGCAATGGTCGGACTGGTCGGGTTGCAGCCAGCAGCGCAGGCGGTGGGGACAGGAGCACCGACCATCGCAGTTCAGAGGGCTGACGCGACGATCCTCAGCTTCTCGGTGGACTTCACCGACGCGCCTGCAGGGGACTACCTGGTGCAGGCGAACGACGGTGCCGTTGACCGGCCCACCGTCGGGGAAGGCGCGGCGGGTCTGCAGTACTACTCCGTCCCCAACAGTGACGCCGCGACCTCCTGGGTCATCGAGGTCTTCCACTACTCGGACACCGGCGACGCCGACCTGGTTGCCTCCGGCTCGTTCACCGTCACGCCGCCGCCCCCGCCGGCGCCCGCCCCCACGACTGTCACGACCTCGTTGCCCTCACCCAACTGGATCTACTCCACTGTCCGCGACGGCTACAAGGACTCGACGTCGCTCGTCTACACCACGAACCGGACGGCTCTGGTCAGGCTGGACGTGCTCAGGGACGGCAGGCTGATCAGGACCTCAGCGGCAACGCCCGTCGGGATGGGAGCTCACCGGTGGAGCTGGGGCGGAGGTCAGAACTCGGGAGGATGGGCTCCCGTGGGCCTCTACCTGATGCGAGTGATCGTGAGGGGTGAGGACGGCACGACCGCTACGAGCAGCAGATACGTGCGTGTGGTCACCGGAACGGCCACCGGCAAGACCCTGCAGGCGCGCACCGGGGTGCAGGCCTCCTGGCGGGGCAGGTCCTCCGACTGCCGGATCTACCGTGACTCCACGACCTACTCGGCCCTCACCTTGGACTGCTATGGCGGCTACGCCTACGCTGCCTACCGGTTCGCCCTTCCACGAGGAACGACACGCACCAGCTACTACGTCTCCGGGGAGGTCGGCTGCTGCTCGCCGGGTCAGGTCGCCAAGTCGGCCTACAGGTCGGGCAACCTCCTGACTGTCTATGTCGATGTCACTGGCTGGCGTGCCTACACGACCCACCGCGTGACCATCGCGGCCACGGCGACCCGTAGGACCTGATCCGTTCCGGACACGACGCCGTGGGAGACAGCGGACACCGACCCTCGCCAGCCGCCCGGGGCTCGATCGGCTCACGCAATCGAAGGCTGGAGCTCGTCGCCCGTCACCGAGGGAATTGCAGGCAGCCGGACCAGGAACCGGCAGCCGGGATCGTGGTTGGCGACCTCGACCTGGCCCAGGTGCGCCTCGACGATGCCCTTGACGATCGCGAGGCCCAGTCCGGCGCCCGGCCCCGTCCGGCGACCGTCGGCGGGTCGGGCGTCCGCGCCGTGCTGCCCTGCCAGGCGACGTCGAAGACCCGGGCCATGTCGTCCTCGCCGAGGCCGCCGCAGCCGTCGGTGACGGACAGCTCGACCCCGTCCGGCGACCGACCGCCCGTGGACCTCGACGGACCCCGTCGGCGGGCGTGTGCCGGATCGCGTTCATCAGCAGGTTGGAGACGACCCGGGAGAGCCCGGCCGGGTCGGCGGTGACCGAGCACGCCCTGGTCCACCGCCCCGCCCAGCTGGACGCCGCGCGCGCGTGCCACCGAGTCGGCGCTGGCGAGCGCCTCGCTCACCACGTCGCCGAGCGGCGACCTGTTCCAGGGCTGAGCCGCAGGACGCCGGCGTGGATCCGGGACAGCTCGAACAGGTCGTCGACCATCCGGACCATCCGGTCGACCTCGGCCCGCATCTGCGCGTGGTAGCGCGCCGGGTCGTCGGCGAGCCCGTCCTCGAGCGCCTCGGTCATCGCGCGGAGGCCGGCCAGCGGCGTACGCAGGTCGTGGGAGACCCACGAGACCAGCTCGCGCCGCGACGCTTCGAGCGCGACCTCGCGCTCGCGCGACTCGGCGAGCTTGGCGCTGGTGCGCCGGAGCTCGGCCGACAGCTGCTCGAACTCCGCTGGGCCGGCCGGCGCCGTGGCCGCGAACTCGCCCGACCTCGCCGAACGACGCGGGCGCGCTCCTGCAGCTCGCGCGACCAGCGGGCGAGCGCGGTGCCGACAGCGAGCGCGAAGACCAGCGCCACGACGCCGGCCACGGTCGCGACCAGCAGCGACGACGCCGAAGTCGTGGCTGGACAGGAACATCGCCCGCGCGGTCGCCGAGCGTGCCGGCCAGCACGGCCAGCACCGCCGACCATCGCCACCACCGACGGTCAGCCAGCGCACGGAGGCCCGGCGGCCGAGCCAGATCAGCGACGCCGCCGACCGACGGCGACGCCGCCGGACCAGGCCGCCGGCGATCCAGATGATCGTGACCTGGTCGTGCGTCATGTCGACGGGCTCCCACCGGTATCCGACGCCCCAGACGGTGGCCAGCCGGACCGGGTGTGGTCGGGTCGGCCTCGACCTTCTCGCGCAGCCGGCGCACGTGCACGGTCACGGTCGACTGGTCGCCGAAGGACCACCCCCACACCTTCTGGAGCAGCTCGTCGCGCGTGAACGCCTGGCCGGGGTGCGACAGCAGGAAGCGCAGCAGGTCGAACTCGCGCGCGGTCAGCGACGAGCCGGCGCGCCGGCCAGGGTGCGGTGTGCTCGGTCGAGTCGACGACCAGGTCGCCGTCGGTGACGGCGCCGCGGACGCCGCCGCCGGCCCGCTCGCCGGCGCGCCGCAGCACGGAGTCGACCCGCAGCACGAGCTCGCGCGGGCTGAACGGCTTGGTCACGTAGTCGTCGGCGCCCGCTCGAGCCCGACCACCCGGTCGGTCTCCGAGCCGAGCGCGGTCAGCATGATCACCGGCATCGTCGCCGCGGGCGCGCAGCCGCTCGGCACACCTCGAGGCCGTCGATGCCCGGGCAGCATCAGGTCGAGCACCACCAGGTCGGCCGGGCTGGTCGCGCAGCATCGCGAGCGCGCGTCTCGCCGTCGCGCGGTCTCGCTCGACCTCGTGCCCGGCCGCCCGCAGGTAGGTCACCACGACCTCGCGCACGGTGAGGTCGTCATCGACCACCAGCACGTCGCGTCACCGTCACCCCCTCGGGCCGCGGCGCGCCGTCTCGTCGCGACGGCGCCGAGCGACCACACCCACGACGACCAGTGTGACCATCACCGACCAGCCGAGCCAGTAGTCGCGGTCGAGCAGGGTGGGGTTGTCCGGTCGGGCGCCGAACCGGCCGAGCTCGGGGACGCCGAGCAGAGGTGACCGGCACCAGGATCACCAGCCCGACGACCCAGGGCGCGAGCCTCGCGGCGGCACCAGCCGCACGGCGCGATCCAGGCGACCAGCGACGACCAGGGGCGCGAAGACGCCGTCGTGCAGGACCACTCCGCCGACCAGCCAGATCACCGGCCGAGCGGGTATCGGCCCAGCCGAGGCCGAGCAGCCGACGCCGCCGTACGCCGCCGCGAGGACGCCTGCGCGACCCGAGCGCAGCTCGCGCTGCGCGCATCACGCGCCACCTCCAGGCGGGCGACCCACTTGGTCTGGAGCACGCCCGGGCCGGTCGGGCGCGATCAGCCGGCACGGGAAGCCGTGGTCGAGCGAAGCGGCTCGCCGTTCGAGCTCGAGCGCCAGCAGCGTGTGCGGGTCGTCGGCGAAGTTGCCGGCGCAGGGTGCTCAGCCGCACGCCGCCGTGCTCCTGCAGCGACGCGACGGCACCGTCGCTGCCGGCCGGCGCGTCGACGAGGTCGAGCAGGTCGCGCACCGGTACGCCGGTCCAGGTCGCGCCCGCGCTCCAGCCCTCGACGCAGGCGATCGGCAGCGCCGCCGTGGTCTGCGGCATCGCGCGCAGGTCGGCCAGGGTCAGCTGCCGTCTCGCGGTCGCCGTACACCACCGTCAGCCGGTACGCCGGGCTGGTGGCGGCCGCGACGCACGCCGCGGCGCGACCGCGGACTTGTTGATCGGCACGCCCTGCGGGCCGTCGCCGGACCGGACCGCCGAGGACCGAGACCTTGCGCAGCCACGGCACGGTCGCGCCCGCGGTCGCCAGCACCGCCACCGCGCTGGCCGCCCAGGTGGTCCGCAGCAGCCCGCGCCGCGTCATGCCCCGGGACCGCGCCGGTCGTCGCTCGGTCCTGCGGCGCGTCGTCCACGTCGCGCCAGGGCCGCGCGGATCACCGGCAGCTTCACCGCGATGTGCACGACCAGAGCGCCGATGGCGATCCAGGCGACCGCGTAGTGGGTGGACCGGAAGCTGAACGACCACGGGTACCACTGGGCCGACGTTGGCGAGCCCGGTCACGAGCTGGAAGATCGCGGCCGCGACGAGCACGGCGATCGAGACCCGCTCGAGCCCGTGCAGCGCCAGCTCCGCGATCTCCCGCGGCGGCCGGGCGAACAGCTTGGGAAGACCGTCCACAGCTTGACCAGCAGCAGCGGGACCGCGGCCGTCCCGGAGATCACGTGCAGGCCCTGGGTGACGCGGTAGCCCCAGCCGGCCTGGTCGGGAACGGGCAGCCAGCGGCGCGGGTGCTGGGCCCAGTGGCTGATCAGACCCGGTCACGAAGGCGATGCCGAAGCAGATGCCGAGCCAGAGCCCGACGCGCGCGGTGACCGCAGGGCTGCGCAGCCGGAGGTGAAGTCGCGCCTCGTCGGGGACGCGGGACGCAGGCGCATCCTCATGCCCGGCCCTCGATCCAGCGGCCGCACCACCGTCGGCGTCGACCGGTGCCGCGTCGCCCGCCGACAGCCCGCGGCGCCGCCACCGCGGCCATGGCGTCGGCGCCCACCGAGGCCCACGGGAACGGCTCGGCTCCGGCGCCGTGCCCGGTCTCCAGCGCGGACCGTGCGGGTGACGCATCGCCGCTCCCCGGGGCGCGACGTCGACGACGGCGCGACCGTCGGGCGCGAGCAGCTCACGGACGCGCGCGCAGCAGCGCGACCGGGTCGCCGCCGATGCCGATGTTGCCGTCGGCGAGCAGCGCGGTCTCCCAGCGGCCCTCGCCGGGCAGCGGGTCGAAGACGTCTGCGGCGCAGCGCCGCGACGCCGCGCGCCCGGGCCTGCCGCACCGCCTCGGGCACCACGTCGATGCCGAGCACGCAGGCCGGCCGCGCCAGCGCCTGCGCCATCCGGCCGGGCCCGCAGCCGATGTCGAGCGTCGGCCCGTGGCAGTGCGCGAGCAGGGCGAGGTCGGACGCGTCGGCCGGGGCGAGCCAGGCGTGGGTCGGCAACGGCCGCGTGGCCAGGTCGTCCTCCCACACGGTGCACGGGTGTCCCTGCAGGGCGTGGGTGTAGACCCTGGCGAGAGGCAGCCGGGTCATGAGGCGCCCGCGCCGACCGTGACCTGGAAGGTGTCCATGACGCTCACGTTAGGCGTTGGAGGGACCGGCCCGTGGTGGTTGTTGATTACGGAACACTGACATCACGCACCCGCAGGGCTCGAGCGCACGAGCTCCTGCCGTCGCCGTAACGAACGGCCGCCCCCGGTGACCAACCGACGAGAGGCGTTGGCCAGGAAGAGAACCAGACACTTGCACGATCGACGGGATCCCGCTGCGGGACCGGGTCTGGTTCATGCAGCGGCTCTAGCGCGGCGCCGAGGAAGAACGGGATCTGGGAGAAGAGGCCGTGGGTCACACGATGCTGGTGGTGGCGAGAGCCCCCGTCCGTCGCTACGGTCGGCGCATGGGGGCCCGGGTCGACGCACAGGAGCCCCGCGGCGACCGCGCCCTGGTGGCCCGGCTTCGCGACGGTGACGAGCAGGCCTTCGCCTCTCTCGTCGACGGGTGGACGGGCTGGATGCTGCGCCTGGCCCGCCAGCACGTCCCGACCCCGAGCGTGGCCGAGGAGGTCGTCCAGGAGACGTGGCTGGCCGTCCTCGAGGGACTCGACCGTTTCCGGGGCGAGTCCTCCCTGAGGACCTGGGTCTACCGGATACTGCTGAACCAGGCGAAGCGACGCGGCGTCCGCGAGAGCCGGACCGTCCCGTTCGCCAGCCTGGCTCCCGAGGACCAGGGGCCGACGGTCGATCCCGACCGGTTCCAGGGCCGTGACGAGCCGCACCCCGGTGGCTGGCGTCACTACCCGGAGCAATGGCCCGAGCACGTCGTGCTGACCCGCGAGGTGCAGGCGGTGGTGGCCGAGGCCTTGACCGAGCTTCCTGCCCGGCAGCGGATCGTGATCGCCCTGCGCGACCTGGACGGCCACTCCGCCGAGGAGGTCTGCGACCTGCTCGACATCTCGGCGGGCAACCAGCGGGTCCTGCTGCACCGAGGACGCGCCGTGGTCCGGGCACACCTCGAGCGCTACCTCGCGCCTGCACCACCCGTGACGACGGGAGATGACCGATGACCTGCAGGGAGTTCGTGGAGCTGGTGACGGCCTACCTCGAAGGCACGCTCCCGGACGGCCAGCGCCAGGCCTTCGACGAGCACCTGGCCCTGTGCTCCGGCTGCGACCGCTACCTCGTCTCAGTTCCGGCAGACCATCGACATCCTGGGCACGCTGCCCGAGGAGTCCTTGTCGCCGCCGGTGCGGACCCGGCTGCTGGGGGCCTTCGCCGAGTGGCAGCGCACTCCGGGTCGCGACGGGAGCTGACGGCGCTGCGTCGGGCACGTCGGTGGACCTCGTCCGCGGGAGCCTGGACGATCGAGGCAGCGACTCGTGCAGCGCGAGCCCCTGGCGGAGATCGGCGCCGTTCGTGGTAGGAAGACGCCGGTGACCTGCGCCGGTCTGAGGACGGATCGAGGCGGTCCTGAGCTGTTCCGTCTGGCGCCTGCAGCGAGGGGAGCACGTCGTGATCATCGGTGTGGTGAAGGAGTCCCGGCCGGGGGAGACCCGGGTGGCGGTGACGCCTGCGACGACCAGGCAGCTGCTGGGTCTGGGGTATGAGGTGGTGGTCGCGCCGGGTGCGGGGGCACTGTCGAGCTTCACCGACGAGGCGTACGTCGAGGCCGGGGCGACTCGGTGGTGCCCGTGCGGGCCGACATCGTGTTCGGTGTGAACGCCGCCGTCGAGCGAGCAGCTGGACGGGCTGAAGCACGGCGCGACGGTGGTCAGCTCTGAGCCCGGCGCTGAACCCGGACCTGGTCGAGGACCTGGCGCGTCGGCCGGTCACGGCGTTGGCGATGGATGCGGTACCGCGGATCTCACGCGCGCAGTCGTTGGACGTGCTGTCCTCGATGGCGAACATCGCCGGCTATCGCGCGGTGGTGGAGGCCGCGCACGTGTTCGGGCGGTTCTTCACCGGCCAGGTCACGGCCGCGGGCAAGGTCCCGCCGGCGAAGGTGCTGGTCGCGGGCGCCGGTGTGGCGGGGCTGGCGGCGATCGGGGCCGCGGGGTCGCATGGGCGCGATCGTGTGTGCGACCGACCCGCGGCCCGAGGTGGCCGACCAGGTCAGGTCGCTGGGTGGTGAGTACCTCCCGGTGGAGCGGACGCGGAGGTGGAGGTGTCCGCCACCGGCTATGCCAAGGAGATGTCGGACGACTACAACGACCGGCCGCCCGGCTGTACGCCGAGCAGTGCCCGGAGGTCGACATCGTCATCACGACCGCGCTGATCCCGGGGCGTCCGGCGCCGCGGCTGATCACCGGCGGAGATGGTGGCCTCGATGAAGCCGGGCAGCGTGATCGTGGACATGGCCGCATCCAACGGCGGCAACGTCGAGGGCAGTGGTCGGTCGAGGCGGTGGTGACCGAGAACGGGGTGACGATCATCGGCTACACCGACCTGGCGGGTCGGCTGCCGGCCCAGGCCTCCCAGCTGTATGGCACCAACCTGGTGAACCTGATGAAGCTGATGACACCGGGAAGGACGGCCAGCTGGTCCTGGACTTCGACGACGTGGTGCAGCGGTCGATCACCGTCGGTCCGCAGAGACGGGGGGACCGAGCTGACCTGGCCCCCGCCGCCGGTGCAGGTCTCGGCCGCACCCCGGCTCCGGCCGCGGCGGGGACGTCGCCGGGGTCCTCGGCTGCGAAGCAGCCGATGTCGCCAGCGACGGCGGTTCACGATGGTCGGGGTCGGTGCGGCGGTGTTGTTCGTGCTGGCGGCGCTCGTCACCGAGGGCGTTGCTGGGGCACCTGACGGTGTTCGCGTTGGCGATCGTGATCGGCTACTACGTGATCGGGCACGTGCACCACGCGTTGCACACGCCGCTGATGTCGGTGACGAACGCGATCTCGGGGATCATCGTCGTCGGCGCCCTGTTGCAGATCGGCCAGGGCGACCCGGGCGGTGTCACGGTCCTGGCGACGTCGCGATCCTGTTGGCCTCGATCAACGTGTTCGGTGGGTTCGCGGTGACCCGCCGGATGCTGGGGATGTTCTCCCGGTCATGACTGTGCCGGTTCTGAAAGGGATCTGAGGAGATCATGCTGGTGAGACGGCCGCGCAGGCGGCGTACATCGTGGCGGGGCT
>CAWIWF010000005.1:0-103633 GCA_963839815.1 uncultured Thermoleophilia bacterium | reverse complement strand
GCTAGCACTCGGGAGCTGAGACCCGGCCATCGAGGTCGGCGAGCTGCGGACTCGGGCGGCAGCGATCGCTCCCTGCCTCCTGAGTGCATGGCGCCACCGACGGCGACGTGCACAAAGAGGTACGCCGAAGACGGACAGGCCCCGACGTCGAGGCCGCGGATCACCCGGGTCGGGGGATGGGTGTCGAGCCTCGAGCCGGGAGATAATCGGCTTCCGTGCGTCTCCGGATGGCCACCGTCGCGCTCGCTGCTTGTGCGGTCTTCGCCGCGGGTGGGCGAGGCCGCCCTCGCCGGCGGCACGCTGATCGTCTGCCAGGCGTCCGAGAACGGCATGACCGGCCGGGAGTTCCAGGTCTCGGTGAGTGGCGGCACCCCGCTCGCGGTGCAGGGCGGCAGGTGCAGCGGCGCGCTGGCCGTCCCCGCCGGCTCGCTGACGGTGCAGCAGCTCCCCTCGGACAGCACCGTGACGTCCATCACGACAGTCGCGTCGCGCGTCGACCGGAGCGTGTCGCCGAACCCCGAGCTCTCGGCGCGGAGAATCAGGGTGCTCGTTCCCGACGGGACGACCTTCTACAGCGCGACCCGCGTCACGTTCACGAACGAAGGCGGCGCAGCGGCCGCTCCGCCGCCCCCCGCCGACCCTCCGCCGGGCGGAGCGGACGAGCCGCCGCCGACGAGCGGCCTCGGCCTGCTCGAGATCTGCAAGTTCATGGCTCCAGGCGAGCCCGCGTTCGACGGGCGGCCGTTCGCGTTCCGCATCGACCGCAACCGTTACGTCACCGTGCGCGCGGGGCGCTGCTCATTGCCGCTCCAGGTCAGCGCCGGCGACCACGTGATCACCGAGCTCCTCGACCGCAGCTTCGAGCTCGTGGCGGTCGAGACGCTGCCCGCCGGACGAGTCGTCTCACGCGACCTCCCGGGCGCGTCGGCGACCGTGCGCGTGCCCGCGGGCGCGGACGAGACCACAGTGCTGTTCACGAACCGCGTGGCACGCGGGCAAGTGAAGCTCTGCAAGGAGATCACGCCCGGCTCGGCGGACGCGCTCGCGGGGAAGGAGTTCGTGCTCGGGGCCGCCTACTCGAAGCTGGTTCTCGGCGTGTGGGTCGACCTGTGGCAGGTGAGCGCAAGCCTGCGTCCAGGGGAGTGCTCACTACCGTCCGAGCCTGCACCCGTGATGCTCGGATCGGGCGAGCCGGTGATCTTCCAGGTCTTCGAGCAGGAGGGCCCCGGCTACGTCGTCGATCGAGTGCACGTGCAGGGCGCCGCGGGGCCCTTCGTGTGGAACTGCGGCCGCCCGGGCGCGCTGGGCTGCTTCCCGATCGGCCGTGGCACCAATGTCGTCCACGTGACCAACCGCGCCACGTCGAACGGCGTTCCGGAGTGAGGCGGGCGGGCGGCTCGTCGCGGCCGCCCGCCCCTCCCCTCACCTCAGCCGTCGACGGTGATGCAGATGATCTGGAAGTCCGCGTCCATCGGGAAGTTCGGCCGCCAGTAGACCTGCCACTCCGTCGCGCTGATCGGCGCGCTCCACATGACCTGCAGCTCCCAGGGATCGACCCCGTCCGCCGGCCGTATCCCACCGCTCACGACTCTTCCCTGCGCGCACTCGAGCGTCGAGAGGACATCACCACCGTCGAAGCTCGACACGAGCTCGGCGACGACCTTGATGCTGGCGATCCCGCCGACGGGGCCGATCGGCCCGGCAGGCCCGGGCGGCCCGGTGGACCCGGTGCCACCCGTTGCTCCCTGAGGGCCGGCAACTCCCTCGGGACCTTGGGGTCCCGGCGTCGCCCTTCGCGCCCGCGGGCCCCACCGGGCCAACCGCTCCGGTGTCACCCTTCGGACCGGCGGGCCCCTGCGGCCCTGCGGCACCTGTCGCGCCGACTGGGCCCGCCGGACCGGCCAGTCCAGTCGGGCCGGTGAGACCCGTGGGGCCGGCGGGGCCCTGAGCTCCGGCTGGGCCGGTCGCACCGACCGGACCTGCCGGGCCAATCGGGCCGGCCGCGCCGGTGAGGCCGGTCAAGCCGATGGGCCCGGCCGGGCCGGTAGCGCCTGTCAGTCCGATCGGACCGGTGGCGCCCTGAGGGCCTGCCGCACCCGTCGCCCCCTGCGGGCCTGGACTGCCCTGCGGGCCTGGTGGCCCCTGAGGGCCGGCGGGCCCGACCGGGCCGACGATGCCGTTTGCCTCGCCCTTCGCCGCCAGCAGATCCCACGTGCCGGTCCCGAGCGCGGGATCGACGCCCGAGCTCTCCGCTCGGGCGACGTACGACGAGCCGAGGTACGAGACCACGTCATGAACCTTGTAGACGGTGCCAGCGCCCCACGCGCCGCGCCAGACGAGCCCTTCCCCGGGAACACCTTGTGCCCCCGCGGGTCCAGGCAGACCTGCCGGGCCTGTGGGCCCGACCTGGCCGGCGGCGCCAGCTGGGCCGGCAGGGCCTGCCGGGCCGGCCTCCCCGTCCGCGCCGTTCGCGCCGGCTGGGCCGCGCTGACCACGCAGCGACGCTCGAGTCTTCGGCGCAAGGTCAACGAGGCCGATCGACCCGTTCTTGATCTCGAGCCCCGTGATGAGCTTCTTCGCCGGCACCGCGCTCGCCGACCCCGCCAGCGCGCCTACGGCAATGATCAGCAAGAGCAGCTTCGTCCGCAACTCGTCCCCCATCCCCTGTTGCTCCCGGCGGTGCGCGCGCCGCGCAGCGCCCCAAAGCAACACGATAGGACGAACACGACGATTTGCGAATGGCCGCTTATCCCCTGCTGTGGGGGATTTTTGGCCACGGAAACGCAGCACACCCAGCCCTTGGGCGGGGCGCCGACGTGCCCGCTGGGCGGCAGGCGCCTAAGGTCGGTTTGAAGGAGGTGCGGGGGCGGCGCTGCGGCGACGCCACCCCCGCCTGACCCCGGCACAGCCCCTCTGCGCGCCAGGGAACCACGTGCGGGCCGCGAGGCCCGGGCGACGATCAGACCCCTCTGGTCGCCCTCCGCGCGAAGCTCAAGCTTGGGTTCCCGCGCGGGACGCGCTCGAAACGCGCCGCCGGCCGGCCTTGATCAGCCGGCCAGGAAGAACTGCCGCCAGGCAGTCCACCAATCCGGCGCGCGGGAGACGATCCGGCGCGGATCGAGCACCTCGACGCCCTGGCGGTGGCGGTACTGCTCCACCACGGCGGTGTTCGCGAGCTCCACCTCGATCTCGCTGGGCCGGCCCGGATCGTAGGGCTCGACGGCGTCCAGCTCCACCAGGGCCGTCTTCGCCGCCGCCTCGATCAACTCGCGGGCGCGTGCGGGCGTCAGCTGACGGGCCGAGAAGCGGCCGATGCCCTCCTTCACCGCGACGGTGGTGAGGCCCGGCCCGAGCAGCGCCTTCGCTTCGGCGCAGGTGGCACGGTCTCCCGTCACGAGCAGCACCGGGCACTCCCAGGTGCCGCAGAGAGCCGCGTTGATGCCGGTCTCGCCGACGAGCGTGCCGTTGAAGCGCAGGTTGCGCCACTCGGTTCCCGACACGGTGTGATTCATCACGCCTTCCGGGGTCCCGGCCATCGCGTGCATGCCGACGAAGAGGGCCGCGTCGCACCCCGACTCGAGGAAGCCGGTGTACTCGGTCCAGTGCTGCTGGACAACGAACTCGCAGCCGGGATCGAGCAGCTCGGGCACGAGGGAGTTGAAGCTCCAGGGCCCTCCGGCGCCGTGGCAGTCCATGACGACGACCTCGGTCGCGCCCGCAGCTCGAGCACCGCGCACCGCCGCGTTGATCTCCTCGGTGTAGAGCCGGCGCCCCTCCTCGTAGAGCTTCTCGCCACCGGTCGTCTGCTCCCACTTGACGATGCCGGCGACGCCCTCCATGTCGCTGATCACGTGGACGCGCACCGGGCGACCCTACCCTTGACTCTCAGGCCGAAGTGACGAGACTGTGGTTCGTGGGGTTCTCTTCCCGGGGGAGAGGAGGCCGGCGTGGGATGCTGGCCGCCTCAGGGGCTGTTCTCTGTGCGCTCGCGGCCGTGTCCGCGGCCGTCGCGCTGCCGACGACCGGCGCCGCCAAGCGCGCGCCGATCGCAGCCGCCAGCTGCGCGCCGCTGACGCTCGCTCCTGGCAAGGCGGGGCTCATCCGCCTCACGCCCAAGAAGGGCTCGCTCAAGATCGTCGCGACCCGTCTCGCGCCGGGCGTCAAGGCGACGACGAAGCAGCGGAAGATCTCCCGGCTGCGCGTGACCACCTACCGCTACGCATTCCGGCTAACGAAGGGCGTGCGCGGCGAGCGCGTGCGACTGCTGGTCAGCTTTGGCAAGGGCAGGAAGGTGCTGAAGAAGAAGGTCGTTGCCTGCACCGTGCGCGTCGGGGCCGCCACGCTGAGCCTCAAGGTGACGGTCAGCGGCCCGGGGACCGTCACGAGCTCCCCGGCGGGGATCACGTGCACGGCCGGCACGTCCCCGTGCACCAAGAGCTTCAAGCGAGGTGCACGTGTGCGCCTGACCGCGTCAGCTGAAGCGACGGCCGACTTCGCCGGCTGGAACGGCTCCTGCAAGGGCTCGGCCGCGTGCAGCGTGAGCCTCACTGCAGCGCGCACGGTGGGCGCGACGTTCGCGCGCAAGCGGTTCGCTGTCTCGGTCGAGAAGGCCGGCGAGGGCGGCGGCACCGTCAACGCCACAGAGGGCGCGATCGCCTGCGGCGCGACCTGCACGGACACCTACGAGGCCGGGACGATCGTCCGCCTGCGCGCCGAGCCTGACGGCAACTCTCGCTTCGTCGGCTGGTCAGGCGCCTGCTCGAGCACCGCCTCGATCTGCATCTTCACGGTCGACGGGATCACGAGCGCAACCGCGACCTTCGCCAAGCAGGGCTTCCGCATGGCCGTGTCCCGGGCGAGCAACGGCGGGGGCACGATCAGCGCACAGCCAGACGGCGTCAACTGCGGATCGACGTGCTCCTACACGTATCCGGCCGGCACCACGGTGACGCTCACCGCCACGCCGGACTCGACGTCGCTGTTCGCCGGCTGGATCGGCGACTGCGTCTCTTCGGGTAACACGTGCACGACGACGATGGACAACGCGAAGTTCATCGCGGCTGCGTTCCACCGCGGCATCCGCGTCACAGTCGCCGTGAATGCGGCTGACCATCCGGCCGGCGCGGGCAACGGCACGGGCACGATCGTCTCGAGTCCGGCCGGGATCTCCTGTCAGGCCGACGGGTCGGGCACCTGCAGCGCCCTCTTCTATCCGAACGCCGCGATCAGCCTGTTCTCGACCCCAGCCACGGGGAGCTCGTTTAGCGATTGGTACCGCTGCTCGGAGTCGCCGGTCCCGGAGCCGGGCCCGCCGAGCGGGGGACGCTGCGACATCAGCACGCCCCCATCGCCGACGGACGGCAGTGCGGGCGACCTCGGGCGCACGATCGTCGCGCGCTTCACGACGCCCTAGCGCCGTGCCCTAGGCTGCCGCCCGTGGAGACGGGCCTCGGCGGCAAGCGCGTCCTCGTCACCGGAGCGTCGGGCGGCATCGGCGCGGCCTGCGCCCGCGCCTTTGCAGCCGAGGGCGCGTCGGTGTTCGTGCACTACCACCGCGGACGCGAGCGAGCGGAGGCGGTGGCAGCAGAGCTCGGCGGCGCGCCGCTCGGGGCCGCCGACCTCACGCGGGAGGACGATGTCGAGCGACTGTTCGCGGAGGCGGTCGGCGCGCTCGGCGGCCTCGACGCCTGCGCCGCCGTGGCGGGCGCCTGGCCCGAGGAGGACGTGCCGGTCTGGGAGCTCTCGCTCGAGCGCTGGGAACAAACGCTGCGGCTGAACCTGACGGCGACGTTCCTGACCGCCCGCGCCTTCCTCCGTGAGGTGGCGCAAAACAGGCACGGGAGCCTCGTGCTCGTCGCGTCCACCGCCGGCATGGTCGGCGAGGCCGGCCACGCCGACTACGCAGCCGCGAAGTCGGCGATCGCGCACGGCCTGTTGCTGAGCCTCAAGAACGAGGTCGTCCGGGTCGCCCCGCGGGCGCGTGTGAACGTCGTCTCGCCGGGCTGGACGGTGTCGCCGATGACGCGCGGCGCGCTCGACCCGGCCAGGCTGGAGCGGGTCACGCGCACCATGGCGCTCCGCAAGGTCGCGCAGCCGGAGGATGTCGCTCGTCAGGTCGTCGTGCTGAGCTCGGACGAGCTGTCGGGACACGTGACCGGCCAGGTCGTGGTGGTCGCGGGAGGCATGGAGGGCCGCGTGCTCCACGACGGGCCGATCGTCCCGGAGAAGTGACAGGGCGGCGGGTCTCCCCGCCGCCCCGCTCCTCGCCGTGGCGATTGCCGTCAGTCCCACAGCAGGAGTGTCGTTCCACTCATCGGCCGCGAGGCCCGTCGCCTTGATGACTCGCTCGCGTCGATGCCTGCACCGGTCGGCACAGAGGCGGCGCACCTCCGGCACACACGCGTGCGTCTGCCGCGCATAGCCTCGAACCGGAGGGAGGCAAGCGGCCGGCCCCAGGCGGCCTGTCCTGCGGGGACATGTCTGCGGCGGACAGCGGGCCGGGAGGCGAAACGGCGGCCCGCCGGCACCCTCCGACGATTCGTGCGAGTGGGAGGCGAGGACTTGATCCCCCCGCTGCGGGGGGTCGGGTGGACGGCGTATCCCCCCGGACGTGCGAAGCGGGGCCCGCCCCTGGCCCCGCCTCAGCTCTTCGACTCTGTTAGACCGGGAGCGGCCCCCGCCGCACCGGGGCCACCCGCCTGTCCTTTTCGCACTGCCCCCGCCGCATCGGGGCAGTGCTTACAGGCCTCACTATCCGCGGGTGAGGCACCCCGCGTATCCCCCTTTTGTGGGTGACCGCGCTCCTGCACGAAATACCCTCGAACGAGGGACGGCTGCAACGGGCTCGGGGTACCAGCCTCCGCCGCAGCCCGGGGCAGCTCTGCCGGCGCCTCCCACGAGCCGGGTGGTCGGCACCGCGCATCTAGAGTGACCGCGTGAGCAAGGCGTTCCTCGGCCGCCTGAACGACGGCCCCGTGATCGTCGCCGACGGCGGCATGGGGGCCCTGATCTCGAGCGCGGTGCCCCGTCTGCGCTGCCCCGAGGAGGCCAACCTGCGCGCGCCCGACGCGGTCGTGTCCCTCCACGTCAGCTTCATCAACGCCGGCGCCGACCTGATCGAGACGAACACCTTCGGCGCCAACCGGCGCAAGCTCGCCGGCCACTTCCTCGAGGAGGACTTCGAGCGCATCAACTCGACCGCCGTGAAGCTGGCTCGCGACGCTCGCGAGGTCACCGGACGGGATGTCTACATCGCCGGTGCGATCGGCCCGATCGGCGAGCAGGCGAGCTCCCGGGTCAGGCGCGAGCTCTTCGGCGAGCAGGCGTCGGTGCTCGAGGGACGCGGCGCCGACCTGTTCATGCTCGAGACGTTCTACGACCTCGAGGAGCTCACCGACGCCGTCGAGGCCGTGCGGCACGTCTCGAGCCTGCCGATCGTGGCGCTGCTCACCTTCGATGAGCAGGGCGAGACACTCGCGGGAGTCCGAGCACGCGAGGCCGCCGACCGGCTGGCCGAGCTCGACGTCGCCGCGTTCGGCGCGAACCACGGCGCCGGCCTGCTCGCCGCCCTCGCTGCGCTGGAGGAGATGCGCCACAACGGGCGGCCCCTGGCGGCGCTGCCGAACATCGGCCTCGCGAGCCTCTCGGGCGGGCGCGTCATCTACCCGCACGCCAACCCGGACTACTTCGGCGAGTTCGCCGCCTATGCGCGGGATCTCGGCGCACGCATCATCGGCGGCTGCTGCGGGACGACCCCCGCGGAGATCGCGGCCATCCGCGCCGCCGTCGAGCAGGAACGCCTCCCGCGCGCGCGACTCGTGCTCGACGAGCGCGAGCTCGTCGTCGCCCTCGGCGAGGAGCGCCGCGAGACCGGCCTCCAGCAGGCCCTCCAGGCCGGCGAGTGGGTCACCTCCGTCCAGCTCGACCCGCCGCTGGGCGGCAACCTGGCCGGACTGCTCGAGCTGACGCAGGCCCTGAAGGACTCCGGCGGCGTCGCCTATGTCGACATCAACGACAACGCGGGTGCCCGCGCCGGCATGAGCGCAGCGATGGTCGCCGCAGCGATCGAGCGCGAGTGCGGCGTCGAGACCGTTCCTCACCTGACGACCCGCGACGCGACGATCATGGGGCTCGAGTCGATCCTCTTCGGCGCGCACGCCGAGGGCGTCCGGAACGTCCTCGCCGTCACCGGCGACCCGCCCGAGGTCGGCGACTACCCGGGCTCGCGCGGCGTCTACGAGCTCGACGCCATCGGCCTGACGGAGCTGATGGCCCGGCTCAACCGCGGCGAGGACTTCAACGGCAGGCCGATCGACGCCCCCACGTCCTTCTACATCGGCGTGGCCGTCAACCCGACCGCGGACGACCTGGAGCTCGAGCTCGACCGCTTCCGCCGCAAGATCGACGCCGGAGCCGGCTTCGCGATGACGCAGCTCGTCTTCGACCTCGACTACCTCAAGCGGTTCCTCGACCGGCTCGGCGGGCCCTCGCCGGTTCCGCTCATGATCGGTGTCTGCCCGATCTGGAGCTACCGCTTCGCACTTCGGCTCCACAACGAGCTGCCCGGCATCGTCGTGCCGCAGGATCTCCAGCAGGCGCTCAGCGAGGCAGGTCCGGACGCCGCGCAGGTCGGGATGGCGCATGCGCAGGAGCTGCTGGCGGCGTCACGGGAGCTCGTTCAGGGCGCCTATCTCGTCGCCCCGTTCCGCAAGCCGCTGGCCGTGCTCGAGCTGCTCGAGGCCTGAACGCGAATCACGCTGCCGAGGGACTGAGCCGTGGTCCCTCGCTGCCGATCCAGAAGACGAAGCGGTAGGAAGGTCTACCGACCCGGGGGCGGGCGCCCTGCGCTCGACCGGGCCGTCCTACCGGCGCGCGGGGGAGGCCGGAAACCTTCTCGGCGCGACTCGCATCAAGGGGCGCAGGGTCCGGTGCCAACCGGCCCTCGCGCGCCTGCGAGCGCACCCCTGACGACGCTCGTCGGCACGCCGTACCCGGCACTGCCGCCCGGGCGAGCCGCGAAGACGGTGGTGAGCACCTCACCGCGCGTGCTGACGGCCGGGCCGCCTGAGTTGCCATGACGCACGCGACCCCGGAACGTGGTCACCGTGCGCAGCCCGGCGCGCCTCCCGTACGCGTCCTCGCCGAGGATCCGCACCGTCTGCCCGATCCGCCCCGCCCGCGCGTCGTACGGCCCGTTCTCGGGGTAGCCGAGGATCGCGACGGTGGCGCCCGAGCGCGGCTCGCCGAGCCGGAGCGCGGGACTCTCCAGCCCCGGCACGCGGAGCACGGCGAGGTCGTTTCGCGCGTCGAAGGCGACCGCCTGCGCGCCCAGGGGCTCGCCGTCCGGCGGCACGACGGTGGTGTCGTCCTGGCCCGCGACGACGTGCGCCGCGGTGACGACGAGGCCCGGGCCCGCGACCCACCCCGATCCGGCCACGCCGAGCCCGCAGGCGGTGCCGAGCACCCGCACGACGCTGGGGGAAGCCCGGCGCACGCTCGCCGAGCCGGTCACCCTGGGATCCGGCGGCTCGACAAGGACCTCCGGCCCCGCGAACGTCGGGAACGGGTCGACACGGGCGAGCGCGCGCAGCACGACTCTCGGCGAGACGATCTCGTTCAGGCGCTGGAGGACGACAGAGCGCTGGGCCGCCTGACGCAGCTCGCGCTGGCGGGCAGCTGGAGCGCCACGGCGCCGAGCACCCAGACTACGGCGAGCCCCGTGACGGCTCCGAGCGCGAGCCCGCCGGCGGAGTCGAGACTCCTTGCGGAGCGGAAGGGCAGCGACCGGCGCAGCGCGCCTCCGGCAAGCGCGCCGATGCCCTCGAGCAGGAACGCGAGCAGGACGGCGCCCGCGAGCGCGACGAGCGGCGTGTAGGGCGAGTCCGCGCCGTCGGGCAGCAGGTGAGGCGCCAGCCGGCTGCCGACGACGGCCCCCAGACCGACCCCGACGAGCGACAGCGCGCTTACGAGCAGCCCCCGGCGCAGGCCGGCGAGCGCGGCGAGCCCTGCCAGCGCGAGCGCCGCCCAGTCGAACGTCGTCACGTCCGCAGGCTAGAGGCCCCGGGCAGCAGCGAGCCTGGTCTGCGTCGCCCGTTAAGCGCGCCCTGTCGCACCGCTTGCAACAGTCTGTTGCAAGCGGTGGGTGCTCCGGGCCGGGCGCGGCTACACTGGCGTGAGCCTGGGGGCGTAGTTCAGTTGGTTAGAACGCCGGCCTGTCACGCCGGAGGTCGCGGGTTCGAGTCCCGTCGCTCCCGTAAAGTCCCCTCGAATCGACGGCTTCTCTCGCTCGCGTAGGCACAACGCGCGCCGGCCTTCGTGGATCCCGCGTCGTTCCTGCCCGAGTCCGGGTCTGGAGCGACTTTCGCTCTCATGCGGCGCCGCTCGTCGCTTCCATCCCGCGCTGACCGCACGTCCGGGCTGATCCCGCACGTCCCGTTGCTGGGGCCGGGCGGAGCCGGACTGACAGATGAGAGGGGCAGCAAGTGCCGCCCCTCTCATGCGCACGCCGTCCAGTCGTCGCCAGCGCTCGGTGCCAGTCGTTCCGGTCGTCTATGGCGAGGTGCGAGCCCGCGGGAGCGTGGCAAAGAGCCGGCGGCGGACGAAGAATCCGCCGGCGAACAGCGCGAGACCGAACATCACGGCGGCGCCGATCCCGAAAGCTCTCCACGCGAAGCGCCGAGTCGAGTTCGTGGGTTGCGATGTAACGGCGGCTGCCTTCTGCTTGCCGAGCCCGTACGTCTGGTTGAGCGCCTCGCTGCGGAGCATCAGCGCCCGGTTCGCGGCAGCGGTCGTGCCCTGGGACACCGCTCTCTGCTGGCCGAGCCCGTGCTTCTGGTTGAGCGCCTCGCTGCGGAGCATCAGCGCCCGGTCGGCCTTCGACATGCTCGACGTTCCCGCCTGAGCGACGCCTGCCAGCGCCGTCAGTGCGCTCAGCGTGGCGAGTACCGCTGCGATCCGACCGATGGTGCTTGCGATGTTCACGACTCCTCCTTTGCTGTGCGTAGTCACCTGACGCGACGGTAAGCCGGCACGAGCCAGTGCGAAATCGGCGGAGCCGCCGGTTTTGAGAGGCGACGACCTACTCGGGAACCGGCGGAACGGCTGGCGTTTGACCGGCGGCCAGCTTGGCGGCGAGCTCGGCGCGGGAACGAATGCCGAGCTTCCGGTAGATCTTCGAGAGATTCCACTGAACCGTCTTGGGGCTGATGAACAAGGCGTCCGCCACCTCGCGGTACGTGCCTCCGGCAGCGACGAGGGCAGCGACGCGTTCCTCGGTCGGCGTAAGCGCGCCGGGTGTTGCCGGCGCCCGTCCCCCGATCCGCCTCAACTCGGCTCGAGCCCTCTCGGACCACAGCCGCGCGCCGAGTTCGTCGAACACGGCCAGAGCTTGCGTCAGCGACTCTCTGGCTGGACGCTTCATGCGATCCCGGCGTTGAAGCGTCCCGCGGACGAGGAGCGTGCGCCCGCGCTCGAACGGCTCTTGGAGTTGTTCGTGTAGCTCGAGCGCGCGGTCGAGGCTTGCGTACGCGGCATCGCTATCCCGGGCCGCTGCGCTGAGCAGCGCGCGGCAGCGACTCGCGACCGTAAGCGCCCACACGCCGCCCGTTGCACGGGCCTGTTCCTCCAACTCGGCGAGGAGCGCCTTCGCGGCGTCGGGCTCACCAAGTGCCAGGAGGGTCTCGATCGCATCGCCGTGGAAGCGAAACAGCGCCGGCTCGCCGAACCCCGCTTCGGCTACTGCGCGGGGAAGGGGGCCGAGAAAACGATGGGCCTCGCGAGCCTCGCCCAGCGAGTGCTCGAGGAACCCGCGGGTTGCGAGCATCTCAAAGTGGGCGGGGACGACGCCGACTGCGAGCGCGAGCGGCAGGCCCTCGTCGGTGGCAGCACGCGTTTCGGCCACGCGTCCGAGGTGCGCATCGACGCGTGCCCTGGTCGACAGTGCGAACGGGCGCTCGGTGACCTGGGCGGTCTGCACGGTGAGCTCGAAGAACTCGGCGGTGTAGTGCGAAGCGAGCTCCCAGTTTCCGGCCAGGCACTCGACCCGACCGAGGTGGTCTACCACGTCGCCCAAGATGTGCTCGTCGCCGCGCGCGAGCACGGTGTCGCGAAGCGCAGTGAGCGTCGAACGAGCGGCGTCGAGATCGCCTGCCCACTCGAGCAGCATCCCCTGAACCCAGGCGGGGCGGGTACGTCCGAGGATCGACCTCCACTCGTCCGCCGTGTCTTCGAGCTCTCAGGGCGCGCTCGATGAGCGCAGTTGGAATTCCTCGCCCGCGAATGGTTTGAAAGAAGGCCATGTCCGCCAGTGCGCTTGCGAGCACGCCGGGCTCCTCGAGACGCTCGGCGAGCTCGAGCGCCGCACGGGCGTGAGCCTCGGCCGCCGCGACGTCACCCGTCGCGTGGATGCTCCATGCGAGTCCCCGTTCGATCTCGATGCGCGTCGCAGGATCGTCTCCGATCTCCGCGAGAGCATCGCGGAACAGATCGGCAGAGACGCGGTAGCCATTCCCGAACCCTGTGACCCACGCGAGGCGCGTGAGCGCGAAGGCGCGCTCGCGACCCGGAGGGAGACGCGCCACCACTTCTTCGAGAAGACGTCGCGCCCGGTCGGTGTCCCCCGCCTCGAGATGGCACTCCCCGGCGTCGATGGCCCGCCTCCAGGCGTCGGCGTCGTCGGGCGGCGTGAGCATTCGTGCCCGTTCCCAAAGCTCCGCTGCGGCTTGCGGAGCGCCACGTGCTCGTGCCCGTCGGGCAGCATCCTCGACGGTCGCGGCCACCTGGGCATCGGGACCGCTCGCGGCGAGGGCGAAATGGAGCGCCTGCTCGTCCGGATCGTCGAGGATCGCCGCCAAGCGGGCGTGCAATTCGCGTCTTCGAGCCGGCGGTGTCTGCGCGTAGACGACCGAGGCGAGCAGCGGATGTGAAAAGCGAACGCGGCCGTCGCCGACCTCCAGCACTCCGGCGGCTGCCGCCTTCTCGAGTGCGGCCGCCCCACGCCCACCGCCGGCGGCGGCAGCCACGAGCTCGACGGTCGGCCGCGAGAGCGCCGAGACAACGAGCGCCACCTCCCTCGCCGCGGTTGAGATTCCGGCGAGCCGCTCCCGAACGAGCTCGTTGAGAGTCGCCGGCACCGGCAGCGGCTCCCCTGGCGCGGGGGACACATCGCGCGTGAGCAGCGCCCTGCCAAGCTCGAGCGCGAAGAACGGATTGCCTCCCGAAACCCGCTGCAGTTCGACGAGCGCGGGACGGAGAAACTGCCTGCCGAGCTGGGCCCGCAGAAGACGATCGAGTGAGCTGATGTCGAGCGGGCCGACGATGAGCCGGGTCAGGCGGTCAGAGCCCAGAGCGGTCTCGAGCTCGACGCGAGACTCGCTCGCCTCTACGCGGCGCGCGAGGAGGAAGCCGACCGGCTCGTCGCGCAATCGCCTGGCCGCGAATGCGAGGGCATCTGCCGAAGGTGGGTCGAGCCACTGCGTGTCGTCGATCGCCAGGATCAGCGGCGTGTCCTCGGCGAGCACTCGAATAGCACCGAGGACGCCGAGCGCGACCGCTCGGCGCTGCAACCCTCCACGCTTCGCTCCAGCTCGCAGCAGCGCAACTTCGAGGGCCTCGCGCTGAGGGTCGGGAAGCCGCCCGAGCGCAGCGTCTGGCACGTCTCCGAGGAGATCACCGAGCACGGCGAACGGCAGTGCGATCTCAGCCTCGACCGGCCTGCTCGTGAGCATCTGCAGTCCGCGCTCACCCGCTTCGGCGACGCCCTCCCTCCAGAGCGTCGTCTTTCCGATCCCGATCTCACCTTCGATGAGCAACGCGATCGGTCCCCCTGGAACTGCCTCCAAGAAGTGGTGAACCGAATCGATCTCCGACTCGCGCCCTACGACCTCCAACGCCGGCGACATCAACCCTCCTCCGGCAGCCTGATCAGATCGTATTCCTTGGCGGGCTGTGTGGACGGCGCTCAGTCGCGCTCGAGCAGGGCGACGACATCGAGCTGCTCGCGGCGATCTACGAGCGCGCGATACCCGGCGTCCCCGACGCTCCGGAGTGGCGCGTCACGACGAGCAGGCGAAGCGGAGCCGCCTGATGCACAGGCACGAGGTGAAGATCCCTCTGCGGTGTGACCGAAACCTCCCCCATCTCCACCGCCTGGAGGAGCCCAGACGACGCGCCCGCTCGCAGCACAGCCACAGCAGCCGTCACCCGCGCACATGCCTGCGGCCGCTCTCTCTTTGGCAACGACGCATCCCGCGCTCATCCCGCACGACGCGGGCGGAAGCGGGGTTCGCCGCGCCGTACGCGCAAGAGTCGTTGCCGACGGCCGCGACGTCTCGACGCCCGCACACGGCTAGTCGGTCAGACGACGGGCTCGGCCGATCGGAGGCGTGCTCGGGTGGTCGGGTGCGGGCTGCTGTCGACCTCCGCGAGTATCTCCACCGCTCTCTGCAGTCGCTCGCTCGGCAGCGTGAAGGGGATGCGCAGGCGATCCTCGAACGCGCTGCCCGTACCGAACAGCGGGCCGGGCGCGAGCCGGAGGCCGCGCTGCTCTGCGGCGAGGGCGAGGGTGCTGGATCGCCGGTCGGGGAGGCGGCACCAGAGGGAGAGACCCGCGGGGGGCAGCGGCACGTCCCAGTCGGGGAGGTGTGAGGCGAGCGTTGCGCGCAGGAAGTCTCGGCGTTCCCGTAGCTCGATCCGGCGGGCGGTCAGCACCTCGTCGAGCACATCGAGGAGGTGGCAGGCGGCGAGCTGCTCGACGACTGGCCCGGAGAGTGAGGCTCTCGCCGCGGCCACGGTGAGAGTGCGGATCAGCTCGGCTCGGCCGCGGAGCCAGCCGATGCGGAGACCGCCCCAAACCGATTTGCTCAGCGAGCCGACGTGGACGGCATTGACCCAGGTGTCGGGAGACCCCGCCGGAAGGTAGTCGAGCTGGAGGTCGGCCAGAGTCTCGTCGACGATCACGGCGGTTCGTGCGGCGCTCAGCGCGGCCGCGAGCTGTTCCCCTGTTCGGGGATCGAGGACGCGGCCGGTTGGGTTGTGCACGTCAGGCATGAGATAGGCGAGGGGCGGCTGCGCGCTGCGCACGATCTCCGCGGCGGCGTCGGCAAACGCATCCGCCGGCACCACGGAAGCCTCGACGAGCCGGGCACCTCGAGCGCGGACGACGGCCAGCGCGTTCGGATAGGTCGGATGCTCGACGAGCACGCGGTCGCCGCGCCGCGCGAGCCCATCGACCACGAGGGTGATCCCGTGCAAGGCGCCTGAGGTCACGAGCACCTGTTCGGGCACCGTCCGGAGACCGCGCGTCGAGTAGCGCTCGGCGATCCGCGCCCGCAACTCCGGCAACCCAGCCGGGTGGTAGCCGTGACCGGGCAGATGGCGCGGGAGTGCGTCGAGCGCTGCCGCGAACGCCGGGGCGAGCTGCAACGGCGCCGAAGGCGCAGCGTGCGCGAGATCAAGCACGTCCTCACGGCCGGCGTCCGGCGCCCACGCGCCGCCGTAGGGGGCGGCGTGGACATCGCGGTCGGGCAGCGTCGTCCAGGTGCCTGCCCCCTGGCGCGCGTCGGCCCAGCCGTCGCGGCGAAGCTGCATGTAGGCGGCGGTGATCATGCCGCGGCTGACCCCGAGCCGCGCGGCCAGGACCCGCTCGGCAGGCAAACCGACGGCGAGGCCGAGCCTGCCGTCGGCGACCAGCCGGCGGAGGCGCGCGGCGATCTCAACCGAACCACATCGGTCGCGCTCTAGGCTCAGCAACTCGGCGAGACGCGCAGCTGAGATCGACCCCATGCCACCCGCCCGCAATTGGCTCGATTGCACTGTGCCAATATAGATCCGTGTGGAGAGTCGTGCCCACTGACCGCGTCGTTCGCCGACTCCTCCAGCTGTATGCCGGCCTCGCTCTCTATGGCTTCTCGATGGCGCTGATGGTTCGCGGCGACCTCGGCAACATGCCGTGGGACGTGCTCCATCAGGGACTGTCCGAGCAGCTCGGCCTGTCCTTCGGTACGGTGACGATCCTCGTCGGCGCCTTGGTCTTGCTCGCCTGGATACCGCTGCGCGAGCGCCCTGGCCTCGGCACAGCTAGCAACATCGTCGTCATCGGGATCGCGGTCGACGCCTCGCTCGCCGTCGTGCCCGAGCTCGAAGCCACCGCCGCGAGAACCTTCATGGCGCTCGCCGGCGTTGTGCTCAACGCCGTTGCCACCGCCGCCTACATCGGCGTGCGCCTCGGCCCCGGCCCGAGAGACGGCCTGATGACCGCGCTCGTGCGCGTCACGGAAAGGTCGATCCGTTTCGTGCGGACGGCGATCGAAGTCGCCGTCGTCGCGATCGGCTTCCTGCTCGGCGGCACTCTGGGCGTCGTCACGATCGTCTACGCGCTCTGCATTCGACCGATCGCTCACCTTCTGCTGCCTCGACTCTCGATCGACCCGCCCGGCGTGACCGTCGGGTCGAGATCATCACCAGGGGAACACCCTGCCGAACTGGACGAGCTCGTCTTGGAGGGCGCGCCAGGATCCGCACGGCCGCGACCTGGCCGACCTTCGAGGGGGTGTTGAGCCACTCCGGCCAGCCCTCGGCGGCCAAACGCCCCTCAACGTTGCGTTCCGCGTTCTCGCCGACCGTTCGGCTATCCCTGCGGGCCCTGGGGGCCCTGCGGCCCCGCTGGCCCGGCGGGCCCCTGCGGGCCGGCCGAGCCCTGGAGACCCTGCGGTCCCGCCGGTCCGGCGATGCCTCGAAGTCCACGCGGGCCGCGCGGCCCCTCGGGCCTCGCGGCCCTCGTGGGCCTCGGGTCGCCGAGACCTGCTTGGGCTCGGAGAGCAGGTTTGCTCTGTAGAGCGGATGCTTCAACGCCGAGGCCGCCGCGTGGGCCGTCTCCCGCGCCGCGCTGCCGGCCGGCGTCGCCCCGAGCACGGCGAGCACGAAGGCGCTCGCCGCGAGAACGAACGTCGCCTTCTGCATCCCCCTCCCCATCTACGGAGCTTACGAGGCTCGAGCGAGCCGATCAATGCGCCCGTGGCCACCGGGCGTCAGCAGACGTGCTCCCGTACGGCACTCCTTGTCTATGAGCTCGTCGCGTGCGTCGACATGGTCGACTCGACCCTGCCGAGGAGCGAGGACGGCCCGCTCGCGGTAGCGTCGCCGAACGCCCTTAAGGATCTGTTCATCCGCGCGCAAGTGGAGCGCAATCACTTCCTCCTAGCCTGGCTCCAAGCTCAAGAGGAGGAAGCGCATGAAAAGGATTCTGCTGCTCGGCCTGGCTGCGACGGTCGCCTCGGTCCTGCTGATCGCACCCGGCGCGCCTGCCTCGGGCGGACACGGCACGACCTGGCGAGTCACGATCACGAACCTCACGCCGCCTGGTCCCGGCGGGCCGGGGTCGCAACCCCTGTCGCCGCCGCTACTCGTCGTCCACTCGAAGAAGGCAGAGGTCTGGAGTCTGGGCGGGATCGCCAGCGCGCCGGTGGCTGCGATTGCCGAGGATGCGAACAACGGGCCGGCCGAGTCTGCCCTGAGCCAGCTCGACGGGGTCGCCAACGCCACAACCGGCGCAGGCGGGCCGATCGTCTCTGGCGCCTCGGCGACCTACATGGTCGAGACACGAGGGCCGTTCGATCGCCTCTCGGTCGTGACCATGCTCGTGAACACGAACGACGGCTTCACGGGGCTCGACTCGCTGCACCTGCACGGTCGGAGGACGACGCTCTACCGCATGGCCTACGACGCAGGCAGCGAGGCGAACAACGAGCTCACGAGCTCGATCCCGGGCCCCTGCTGCGGGAACCCGTTCGTCCGCGACCCGGAAGGCGAGCTGATCCGCATGCATCCCGGCATCCAGGGCGGCGGCGATCTCAGCCCGCAGGTGTACGGGTGGAGCGGGCCTGTCGCCAAGATCGACATCGAGCGGGTCCGGTAACAGCGTGACGGCCTCGAGCAGGCGGGTCGGGGCGGCTCGCGTCCCCGGCCCGCCGGCTGGAGGTTCAATACCTCTCATGACCACTGTCCTGGTCGTGGACGACGAGCAGATCGTGCGGGAGGTCGTGGTCAGCTATCTGCGGCGAGCGGGCTACGAGACGCTCGAGGCGGGCGACGGCGACGCTGCTCGCCGCATGATCGAGGCCGATCCGCCCACGCTCGTCGTCCTCGACCTGATGCTCCCGGGCACCGACGGTCTCGAGCTCTGCCGCTGGATCCGGGCCCGTTCCGATCTGCCGGTGATCATGCTGACCGCCCGCGGAGAGGAAGCCGACCGCATCGTCGGCCTCGAGCTCGGCGCGGACGACTACGTCACGAAGCCGTTCTCGCCCCGCGAGCTGGCAGCACGCGTGCGCACCGTGCTGCGCCGCTCGTCGCCCGCGACCCCGCGGACGGAGCGACTGACGTTCGACGGGCTCGAGATCGACTCCCAGAGACGCGAGGTCGTCCACCGGGGCACGCTCCAGCAGCTGACGGCGAAGGAGTTCGACCTTCTCTGGTTCCTGGCGTGCAATCCGCGCCAGGTGTTCTCGCGGGATCAGCTGATGGAGGGCGTCTGGGGCTACGAGGCAGCCGTGGACACGGGCACGATCACGGTCCACATCCGCCGTCTGCGCGAGAAGATCGAGGACGATCCCTCGCGCCCGAGCTTCATCCAGACGGTCTGGGGCGTCGGCTACAGGTTCGCGCCGTGATCGCGTTCGCACTCATCGTCGCCCTGGGCACGCTTGCCACCGGCCTGCTCGGCGCACTCCTGCTGCGGCGGCTGCCCACGCTGCGGATGCAACTCGCCGGGCTCGGGCTCCTCGCCGTCGGGCTCCCGCTCGCTGCCGTCCTCGTCTCCGGCGTGGTCATGTTCGACTCTGCGCACGACCTGACGATTCTCCTCGTGGCCGGTGCCTGCTCGACCGGAGCGCTCGTCGCCGCGCTCCTGCTGAGCAGCTCCATCCTGGCCGGGCTCGAGCGAGTGCGCGGCGCCTCGTCGGCTCTCGCGCACGGGGATCTGGCTGCGCGGGTACCCGACGGTGGTCCAGCCGAGCTCGCAGAGCTCGCCGCCTCGTTCAACGCGATGGCCTCGCGGGTCGAAGACCTCTTCGACGCGCGCCGCCAGCTCGTGGCGTGGGCCAGCCACGACCTGAGGACGCCGCTGGCCAACATGCAGGCGATGCTCGAGGCACTCGAGGACGGTCTCGCCCCGCCCGAGCACTATCTGCCCGCCCTCCGTGAGCAGGTACGGACGCTCAGCATGCTCGTCGACGACCTCTTCGAGCTGGCGCGGATCGATGCAGGCGCGCTGACGCTCGAGCTCCGCGAGACACCGATTGGAGACCTCATCCGTACCTGCCTGCAGGGGCTCGAAGCGGAGGCCCGGTCGCGCCACGTCTCCCTGAGCGCCGAGATCGACGGGGACGCGCCGGTCCTCTGCGCGCCGGACAAGGTCGAGCGCGTCCTCCTCAACCTGCTCACGAACGCGCTGAGGCACACACCCTCGGACGGCTCGGTCGCCGTGACGCTCGAGTCGCTCGAGTCGGACGTCCGCGTCAGCGTCGAGGACACGGGTGCGGGAATTCCTCCCGAGTCCCTCCGCCGGGTGTTCGACCGCTTCTGGCGGGGAGATCCGGCACGCTCACGCCAGGACGGTGGCGCAGGGCTCGGCCTCGCGATCGCACGCGGGTTGGTCGAGGCGCAGGGCGGCAGGATCTGGGCCGAGAACGCGGCCTACGGCGGGGCCAGAGTCTCGTTCACCCTCCCGCGCGGCGCCGGCTAGCCCGGCGCGCCCGCCTCCCGCGGCCGCCCTTAGAGCTGCGGGATCGAGGGTGCGGTCGGACGGTCGGGGTCGTGTGCCGGGTCGCCGGCCGGGAGGGTTCCCGCGAACCACTCGTCGAGCTTCCAGTCCGGAACCGGAGGCTCCTCGTCCGCGGCCGGCACGAACCGCGAGCGCTCCACAAGCTGGTAGCGATGGACGTAGCGGCGGCAGTTCGTGAAGACCCGGCTCACGTTCACCCGGACGACGAACAGTGCCCCGGGGTACGTCGCCGCCAGCGGGTCGTCGTCGCCGATCGAGGCCTCGCCGTTGACGCGCAGCCGCGTCCCCACTTCGAAGTCGACGAAGAGCAGGCCGACTTTTGCGTTGACGGCCACGTTCCCAGCCGAGAGGAACATGCCGTTCCCGTCGTAGCTCGGGAACGCGAGCGAGGTCTCGTCGAGGACGCGCACGAAGCCGGGCTCGCCGCCCTTGTAGGAGCACTGCGGCCAGCCGTCCGCGTCGGCCGTTGCGAGGAAGAACATGTCCCGCCGCTCGATGAACGCCGCCTGCTTAGGCCCGATCACGGGCTTGGTGGTCTCGGCAAGGCGATCGGCGAGCCGCCGCGTGTCGAAGCGATCCTGCAGCGCGCGCTGCGCGCCGTGGTAGTGACTCACCGCCGCGATGATACGCAGGGTCGCGGCGGTCTCGGCCATCGCCTGGAGGCCGAGACCAGGCACGACCGGCAGCGCGGAGCGATGACTCCGCGGCGCCGCTGCGGTCTGAGAGGGTGACGTCCAGCGAGCAAGGGGGAGACGATGACGGAGCAGGCCGGCGGCACCAGCAATCTCGCACCGGGGAGCGACGCGGACGCGCGCACGGGCGACCGCCTCGCTGCCCACGAGCGCCTCGCCACCGGCGGCCTCGCGCGCTGGACGCGTGCCTGCGCCTCCCACCCGTGGCGCGTCGTCGCGAGCTGGCTCGGGATCATCGTCGTGCTCATCGCACTCGTCGCGACGGTCGGCGGCAGCCTCAAGGACGAGTTCGAGATCCCGGGCTCGGACACGCAGAAGGCCACCGACCTGATCGAGGCCGAGTTCGCCGAGGAGCAGGGCGGCGTCCTGAACCTCGTCTTCGCCGCGCCCGAGGGGGAGCGCCTCGACTCCGCCGAGCGCAAGGCTGCGATCGAGGCGGCGGTTGCCAAGCTCGAGACCGCGGAGTTCACCCCGACCGAGGACGTGGCCGGCGTCGAGAGCGTCGGCGACCCGTTCAGCGAGGACACCTTCTCCGACGACGGCCGCATCGCCTACGCCGAGGCGCAGTTCGACCGCGTTATCTACGAGGAGGACCGCGAGGCCGTGCTCGCCGTGCAGGAGGCCGTGCGCCAGGCGGTCGAGCCTGCCGGGGTGACGGCGGAGTTCAATGGCGACGCCGAGTTCCCGCCGATCGAGCAGGGCACGCAGGAGCTGCTCGGCCTGCTCGCGGCGCTGCTCGTCCTGATCGCCGTCTTCCGCACCTTCGTGGCGACGACGATCCCAATCGCACTGGCGCTCTCCGCGGTCGCCACCGCCTTCGTGCTGCTCTTCATCCTCGCGGGCCTCACCGACATCAACACGATCACGCCGCTGCTCGTGTCGATGATCGGCCTCGGCGTCGGGATCGACTACTCGCTCTTCATCGTCACCCGCTTCAGACAGCTGCTGCACGAGGGGCTGACGCCGGTCGACGCGGCCGCCGAGGCCGGCGCGTCGGCGGGCCGAGCGGTCCTCTTCGCCGGGCTGACCGTGGCGATCTCCGTGTCGGGCCTCGCCTTCTTCGGCCTCGACTTCGTGACCAAGCTCGGGATCGGCTCTGCCCTGGGCGTGCTGACGACCGTGCTGATCGCCAACTCGCTGCTGCCCGCCGTGCTCCGCCTGCTGGGTCACAAGGTCGACCGGCTCAAGGTGCCCTTCATGCGTCCGATCGACGACTCCGAGGCTGCGCGCGAGCGGACGTTGATCGCGCGCTGGGGCCGCTTCGTCACGGCTCACGCCAAGGCTGTCTTCATCGTCGTCTCGGTGATCGTGATCGCGCTCGCGTCGACCTCCGCGCTCGTGCGTCTCGGCGCCTCAGACCAGGGGACGCAGCCGGAGGCGCAGACCGCCCGGCGCGCCTACGACCTGCTGGCCGAGGGGTTCGGGCCGGGCTTCAACGGCCCGATCCCGATCGTCGTCGACGTCAACGGCGACACCGGGACGCCGCAGCGCATCACCGACGCCGTCCGCGACCTCGAGGGCGTCGCCTCCGCGAGCGACCCGCAGCTGAACGATGCCGAGTCGGTGGCGATCGTGTTCGTGACGCCCGACTCTGCGCCGCAGGACGAGGAGACCGACGAGCTCGTCGACCGGCTGCGCGACCGGGTCGTCCCCGCAGCGACCGAGGGCAGCGACTCGGTCGTCTACGTCGCGGGCCTGACGGCCGCGTTCAAGGACATCGGCGAGCGGATTCTGTCCCGGCTGCCGATCTTCCTGCTGTACATCGTCGGCGTCACTTTCATCCTGCTGGCGATGGCGTTCCGTTCGATCGTGATCTCGCTGACCGCCGCCGTCACGACGATTCTGTCCGCGTTCGTCGGCTTCGGAGTGCTGACGCTGGTGGTGCAGGAGGGCCACCTGCTCGGCCTGACCGGGCTCGACCGCACCGGGCCGATCGAGACATTCGTGCCGCCGATCGCGTTCGCGATCCTGTTCGGGCTCTCGATGGACTACATGGTCTTCCTGATGAGCCGCATCCGTGAGGAGCACGTCCACGGGCTGCCGACGCGCGAGGCGGTCGAGCACGGCATCGCCGCCATCGGCCGGGTCGTCGTCGCCGCGGCGGTGATCATGGGCACCGTCTTCGCAGCGTTCATCCTCACGAGCGACCGCATCTCCAAGGAGTTCGGCCTGCTGCTCGCGGTGGCGATCCTCACCGACGCGCTGCTCATCCGGATGACGCTCGTGCCTTCGTTCCTGACCATGCTCGGCGAAAAGGCCTGGTACATGCCGGGCTGGCTCGACCGGGCGCTGCCGAACCTGACGATCGAGCCCCCGCACGCGGCACCGGTCGTAGCGCCGGCGGTCGCAGCGGCAGGCGGGGACGGACGACCCGGCGAGGCGGCGCGGGCGGGCGGCGAAACCGGGCGGCCGCCGGACCCCTAGGCCGGCCCGTCTCGAGTTAGACCGGCCTGCGGTCTGCCTCGGTGAAACGTCCGGCGTCGAAGCGCGACGGGAGAGGGACGGACGATGACCGAGCAGACGGGACGGACGGACGCACTCATCACGGCCGGCTTGCCGGCGCAGGCGACGCGCCGCGAGTGGATCGGGCTGGCGGTGCTGGCGCTCGCGTGCGTCGTCTACGCGATGGACCTCACGGTCCTGCACCTGGCGATCCCGCACCTGAGCGCCGACCTCGAGCCGTCGAGCGCCCAGCTGCTCTGGATCGCCGACATCTACGGCTTCATGGTCGCGGGCGCGCTGATCACGATGGGCACGCTCGGCGACCGCATCGGCCGCCGGCGGCTGCTGATGATCGGCGCCGCTGCCTTCGGCCTCACCTCGATCCTGGCCGCGTTCTCAACGAGCGCCGAGATGCTCATCGCCTCGCGCGCGCTGCTCGGGCTCGCCGGAGCGACGCTCGCGCCGGCGACGCTGTCGCTGATCCGCAACATGTTCCTCGACGACAAGCAGCGGACGTTCGCGATCGGCGTCTGGATCACCGCCTACTCGCTGGGCGGCGCGATCGGGCCGCTCGCCGGGGGCGCCTTGCTCGAGTTCTTCTGGTGGGGCTCCGTCTTCCTGCTGGCCGTGCCGGTGATGGCGCTGCTGCTGGTGCTGGGGCCGGTGCTGATCCCCGAGTACCGCGACCCCGGCGCCGGCCGGATCGATCTCCGCAGCGCCGCAATCTCGCTCCTGTCGGTCCTGGCCGTGATCTACGGGATCAAGCGCATCGCCGAGGACGGGGTCACCGGACTGGCCGTCGCCGCCATCGTCGCCGGGCTGCTCCTCGGCCTGCTGTTCGTGCGCCGCCAGCAGCGGCTGCGCGAACCGCTGATCGACCTCGGCCTGTTCCGCCGCCCCGCGTTCAGCGCGTCGCTCGCGGTCTACACGCTGGGCATCCTCGTGCTCTTCGGGGGCTTCCTGTTCATCTACCAGTACCTCCAGCTCGTCCTCGGCTTCGGCCCCTTCGAGTCCGGTCTCCTGACGCTGCCGTCGTTCGGTGCCTTCATCGTCGGCTCGATGCTCTCGCCTCTTCTGGTCGGCCGGCTGCACCCCGGCACGGTGATGGCAGCCGGCGCGACGCTCGCCGCCGCCGGCTTCGCCGTGCTGACCCAGATCGAGAGCGAGTCAGGGGTGGCGGCACTGGTGACGGCGTCGGTCCTGTTCTCGCTCGGCTTCGCGCCGATGTTCACGCTCACGAACGACCTGATCATCGGCTCGGCGCCGCCCGAGCGCGCGGGGGCGGCCTCGGCGCTCTCGGAGACGGGCGCCGAGCTCGGCGGCGCGCTCTCGATCGCGGTGCTCGGAACGCTCGGGACGGCGATCTACCGCCGCGAGGTGGACGACGGCATCCCCGCCGGCGTGCCCGCCGCGGAGGCGGAGACGGCGAGGGACACGCTCGGCGGCGCGGTGGCGGTCGCCGGCGACGTGCCCGCGGCGGCAGCAGCGGCCCTGCTCGACGCGGCCCGCGACGCGTTCACGCTCGGCTTCCAGGCGGTCGCCGTCGCGAGCGTCGCGCTGTCGCTGCTGACGGCGGTCGTCGCCGCGGTGCTGCTCCGCCGGGCGGTGCCGGTCGCTCCCGCGGCGGAGGCACCCTCCGAGCCTGCGCCCGCGCCTGCGCCCTAGTCGCCCCAGAAGCCGTCGACCAGCTCGGAGTCCCCCTCGACGCGCGCGCCGACCACGAGCACCTCGAGGCCGCCGGCGTCCGCCTCGAAGGCGCGGGTCGTCTCCGGCCCGACCCGAACAACGTCGAGCGGCTGCAGCTCGACGAGCTCGTCGTCCAGCTTCACCCTGCCGCTGCCCGCCAGGACGACGACCACCTCCTCCGCCTCCCGGTGGCGGTGCGCGAACGCCTCGCGCTTGCCCGGCTTGATCACCAGGTAGTTGAGCCCCGTCCGCTCCAGGCCGAGCTCGCGGCCGGGGAAGCGCGCCTCCTGGTACTCGCCCAGACCGTGCTCGGCGGCCGAGTCGGGAATCTCGCGGAGGTTCCTCTTCACGAACGCCACCGGCGGGACTCTAGGCGCCGCCGCCGAACCAGCGCTCGAGCGGTAGCGACGCGGAGAGCGCCGACGCGTCGCCGTCACGGAGGGCTTCGGCTGCGGCTGCGAAGGCGCTCGCCGCCACCCAGGTGAGCGCGCCGCCGACGCTCACTCGCTGGGCTCCTGCAGCGAACACGTCTGCGAGCGGCAGGCCCGGCACGGCGAGGACGTTGACGGGCTTCGAGACGGCCTCGCAGACCGTCCGGATCTCCTCGAGCGTGCGCAGGCCCGGCGCGTAGAGCACGTCGGCCCCCACGTTCTCGAAGGCCTGCAGCCGGGCGATCGTGTCGTCGAGGTCAGGGTTGCCGCGGATGTGATTCTCCGCCCGCGCGGCCAGCATGAACGGGAAGGGCAACGCCCCGCCCGCCTCGGCCGCGGCGGCCACCCGCTCGACCGCGTGGGGGCGCTCGTAGAGGAATCCGTCCGGGTCCCAGTCCTCGATCGAGCCACCGACGGCACCGGCCTCGGCGACCCGCGTCACGGCTCGGGCGGCGTCCTCCGGCGAGGGTCCGAAGCCGTTCTCCAGGTCGACGGCGACGGGCAGCGACGTCGCCGCGTCGAGGCTTGCCGTGTGCGCGGCGACCTCGTCGAGGGTCACCCTGCCGTCGAGCCGGCCGAGCGTGAAGGCGAAGCCGGAGCTCGTCGTCGCGAGCGCCTTGAAGCCGAGTGCCTCGAGCACCCGGGCCGAGCCCGCGTCCCACGGGTTCGGGATCACGAAGGCCGGGTCACCCTTGTGAAGGGCACGGAACGTACTGGCCTTCTGTTCCTGCGCCGCCGTCCATCCGGCCGGACTCTGCCACGCGCCGCCGGGCGCGCCCCCGATGCGGCGGCGCCGGCCGGCGGCCCACGGCGGGCCCCACAACGACCGAGGCCCCCGGTCTCCCGGGGGCCTCGGCTCCACTTGCTGCCTCTGTGCCGGTCAGTTGCCGGTCAGCAGGCTGTGTCGTGATCCTGGTTTAGGGATCGTTGGACGTGTTGGTGAAGTGGATCGTGTTCGTGTTCGGGCCGAGGTTCCAGGCCGCGTGCACCTGCCTGCCCGTGTCCGTGAAGCGGCTGCAGACCCGCAGCGGGTTGTCAGCACCCGGAGCGGGGGAGCAGTTGTGCGACAGACCGCCACGCCCACCCTGCAGGGCGAGGTTGGACACGTGCCACGTCCCAGCCGGTGTCAGCGCGTCGGTCGCTCCGATCTCCTCGACACCGGCGCGTGCCGGATTGCCGTTGAGCTGGAGGATCGGCTGGCTGTTCGGGCTTCCCGTGTTGTCCAGGGCGAGCCTGCACTCGCCGGGCCTGACGTCGCTCAGGACGATCGGGCCACGGCCGTTGAGGTACACGTTGAAGCTGAACCCCTTGTTGCCAAGGGAGTCCGCCGAACCAGGCGTGATGTGCTTGCAGACCTTGATCTGGCCGCGCTTGATGCGGTTGTAGTAGTCCACACGCACTTCGTCGCCGTCCTCACCGGCGTACGGGACGTTGACCGTCACCGACCGGGCGAGCGTGTTGCGGCTCACCTCGGCGCTGGACGGCGTCACTGCGATCCCGCCGCTCGGATGGCTCGTGTCGAGCTCGAAGTCCTGCTCCATGCTCAGATCCTCGACCACGGTGTGGTTCCCCGGGGTCACGAGCTGAGGCTCGGAGCAGCGACCGGCCCGAACAGCAAGCCTCGGTCCGCCGTCGATGCGGAAGTAGAACGTCCGATCGAACGTGATCGCGTCCGTCACGAACTTGCAGATCTCGAGCTTGCCGAGAGCCTGGTTCGTGCAGGTGACCGTGTTGATGCCCGGCTGCATGGTGATCGTGCCACCGTTCGGCGAGCACGACACCCGGCTGTACGGCGCCGGGTTGTCCTCCGACACGGAGACCTCATCGCCCGTCGGGAAGTAGCCGACGATCCGGCACTGGGTGCTGGACGCCGCGATGATGCTCGCGTACTCACGCTGGCCGGAAAGGCCGGCGGCCGTGAAGTCGAACGAGCGGCCGACGAACGCGGAGCTGCCGGGGCCGAGCGCCTTGCAGATCTTGAGCTGCGCGCGGTCACGGACGTTGACGAAGTGCACCTGCGTCTCGTCGTTCGGGTTGTCCGACGTCGGAACCTCGACATCGGCGGTGCGGTTGATCAGGTTGGACGCCAGCAGGCGCTCCTCGGGGATCGTGTAGACACCCACGAGGCTGTAGCCCGCGTTGGCGTGCTCCGTCACCCGCGCGACGCCTGCAGCGACCACGATCGGCGCCGAGCACTGGCCGCCGAGCACGGTGATGTCCTGGCTGCGAGCCGTCCTGCTCGTCGATCGTGAAGTCGAACGGCACGCCGGTGACCTCAGAGTCACGCTCAAACGGCCAGCCGTCGTCCTTGCAGACCTCGAGGAAGCCGGTGCCCGACGGCGGGATCGGCTCGTTGTCGAACAGCACCACGCAGGCGCCGGCGCCGATCAGCAGATCAGCGGTGCCGGCGTTGGTGTCGAAGTCCTGCAGACAGTCGCTCGGATCACTGTCGATCCAGGCGATCTCGCTGCCGGCCGGGATCAGCTCCCGCACCGTCACGTTGGTGCCCTGCGCGAACGAGCCCGCCTCACGACACGACCACGCAGACGGGTCGTCGAAGGCCGGATTCGCCTCGGTGCTGATGGCCGGGCCACCGTTGACCGTGAAGCTGAACTGACGGCCCCAGTACGCTGGGGTCTCCGACAGCTTGCAGATCTTCAGGTCGCCCGTGGGGCCGCCTGCCGGCTGATTCACGAACGTGATCCGCGTCTCGTTGGCGGCGGTGCTGCCCGCCGGGACGTTGACCACGGCCGTGTTGCCGTTGAGGCTCTTGAAGCGCTGGCTCGGCCGCACGACGACCGAGTCAACCTCGGTCGCAGGCGACGTCGCCAGCTCGGTGATGGCGATGTCCCCATGGGGCACCGACATCGGTCCTGTACAGCGACCGCCCTTGACGGACACCGTCTGGCCGCCTGCGATCGAGTACTCGAATGTCCGGCCGGACATGCCGTTCGCCGAGGACTTGCAGATCTCAAGCGTCCCCACGGCGAAAGCAGCATTGGCACCGACCGAAAGGACTCCAGCTGCCGCCACGGCAAGAACAACACCGAGGCGACGGAGCCCCCTTCTTTTACTGTCCTGCACTACCCCTCCCTTCGGGTGCTTCACGGACGCATCCGGCACTGCCACCGGCTACCGCCCCGATTGGCGGAGTGCTCACCTCTGTCGAAGCGGCACTGCCACCCTGGTGCGTAAGCCGACGTCGCGTTGTGAAGCAAGTCCGCAGAACCACTCTCCCCAAGCCGGACGAGGGGATTCTCCGCCCCTACGGGCCGAATCTCTATCCCCACACCTGGGTGATTTGCCATCCCCACGAGTGGGGGTGGATATCCCTCATGGTGAGGGATGCCGCCGCGTTTTTCAGCGGTTATCCAGGACGAGAGTTTCTCTCCGAATCACCGCTCTCGGGGCGTCGCGAGACAGCCGATAGAGAGTCCGAGATGCCGCTCCGCGAAATTCACCCACATCGCTCGAATCCGATGCAGAATGGGTAGGGGTCACTTCACCACCGGGGGTCAAGCACACGTGAGATCGACGAGCTCAGCACGCATGGGCGCGGCCATCGCCGCGCTCGCACTTCTCCTCGCCGCGAGCGCCTGCGGGGACGACGGCGCGCCGGACGGCGCCGCAGCACCCGCCGGCACGACGACGCGCGCCGGGACGACGACGGTCACCGAGGCGCCCGGCACGACCAAGAGCGCCACAACGACCACGGGAGCGAAGACCGGCAAGCCCACCACCACGGCGACGCCGACCGGCAAGGGCTCGACGACGACATCCGCGCCCCGCACGACCACGGGCAGCGCGGGCGCCACGACCACCACCACCAAGGCCGCGCCGCGCACGACGACGGCAGCTCCCTCGGTGAAGGGGCGCCGCATCAACTTCCAGCCGCGGCTGCGCGTCGAGGCCAGTCGCTACGACGCCGTCCGCGGCAGTCACCTGACGATCGACGTCACCCAGGGCGCGACGGAGCGGGCGATGTCGCGCATCTCGATCGCGATTCCGGCCGGCTACGGGCTCAACCCGCTCGCGCCCGGGAAGCGCGCCGGCGAGATCACCGTCGACCTTGCCGGCGCCGGCAAGCTCGCGCAACTCCCCCCGCTCGTCCTGCAGGGCGACTTGCGCACAACCAGGCGCATCGGCAGCTCGTGCGTCGCCAAGCCGACGTGGGTGCTGCGGGCCGTCGCCGTACCCGAGGCCGAGAGCCTGCAACCGGTTCGCGTGCCGCTCACCGTCTTCGTCCACAAGGCTTCCGGCTCGCGTCGGATCGAGATCTGCCTGCCGAAGGGGCCGTTCGCTGGAAACCGGACGATCAGGCGCGTCGCGCTGAAGATCACGTCAGGGCTCGTGCCGCCGGGCCCCGGTGATGCCGTGTGGCGCGGCGTCTTCACCCCGCGCCTCGGCGCGCCCGCGGCCGAGCTGGCATCGACGACCTCGAGCCAGGGCATCGTGCGGCTGCCGAGCTTTCTGACGCTCGAGGCGGCGGGGAAGCCGACCGCCCTCGTGGGCACGACGATCACGCTCCGCGGCACGCTCTCGCTCAACGGGCCGGTAGCGGGGGCGCCGGTGCAGGTGCTCGTCGCGAGCGACCGGCGCGGTTTCAGGCCCGCCGGCAAGGTCAAGACGGGCGCGAACGGCTCGTTCACGTTCCGCATGAAAGCGCCGTCCCGACCCGGACTCGTGTTCTTCCAGGCCCGGGCGACCTCGCAGCCGGTGCCCTGTGCAGCCGCCCCGAGCGCCGACGCACCGGCCGGGTGCACGAGCGCGACGGTGAGCGGCATCAGTAGCGCGTCGATCCGCATCACCCTCACGCGGTAGCTCTCTCAAGCTCAGGTCGAGGTCGAGGCAGGCGGCGGGAGAGGCGACCCGGCTGCCTCGTCCCGGCCTAGGCTGACCGGTGTGCCGTTCCCGAAGATCGAGCTGCACGTACACCTCGAGGGCACGATCCGGCCTGCCACCCTGCTCGCACTGGCCAGGGCCAACGGGCTGTCTCTCCCTGCGGACACCGAAGCAGGCCTCGCCGACCTCTATCGCTTTCGGGACTTCGACCACTTCATCGAGGTCTGGATCCTCACCACGAACTGCCTGCGCCGGGACGACGACTTCCGGCGCATCACGGTCGACTACGCGGCTGAGGCGGCAGCCCATGGGGCCGTCTACATGGAGGCGATCTTCTCGCCCATCGAGCGCACGTGGCGCGGCATCTCCTGGGATGCCATCTTCAGCGGCTACTGCGACGGTGCGCAGCAGGCCTGGGAGGAGCACGGCGTACGCGTGCTCCTCACGCCGGACATCACTCGCGGTGCCCCCGTCGAGGACGCAGAGCGAGCAGTGGATCACTGCCTCGCCTACGCGGAGCGCGGCGTCGTCGCCGTCGGGCTCGGCGGCGAGGAGGCGGCCTATCCGCCCGAGCGGTTCGCGGCGCCCTTCGCGCGAGCGCGGGCCGGCGGGCTCGGCTCCGTGCCGCACGCAGGCGAGGCGGCAGGCCCGCCGTCGATCCGGGGCGCGCTGGACGTCCTCGGCGCCGACCGGATCCGCCACGGCATCCGCGCGGTCGAGGACGCCGGTCTACTCTCCGAGCTAGCGGCGCGCCGGATCGTGCTGGACGTGTGCCCCGTCTCGAACCTGCGCACCGGCGTCGTCCGGACGCCGGCCGAGCACCCGCTGCCCCGGCTCGTCGCCGCGGGCATCCCGTGCTCGATCTCGACCGACGACCCGGCGATGTTCGACACCGACCTGACGCGTGAGCTCGAGCTGGCGCGCACGCTCGGCGTGGGGCCGCGCGCAGCGTACGAGGCCGGCGTCGCGGGCGCGCTCTGCGACGAGGAGACGAAGACCGGGCTGAGGACTATCGGCGACGCCTACACCTGGCCCGGAGCAGAGGCCGAGCCGAGCGGCAGCTAGACAAGTACCGAGCTCTGGCAGACGCCGATCGCCGGGCTATGGCGCGCCTGACGCGTCCATCTCGGCTCGCCCTGCTGAGCGTCGTCACGACCCGCGTAGCGAGCCGGACCCCCAGCGGCAGCGCAGCTTGCCGGGCGTTCAGCGGCGGGGCCGGTGGGGGGAGACCAGATCTCCCCCCACGCGAGCGAGCTCACGACGCGAAAGCGGCGTGGCCTCGCGGCCCCTCTCTCCCCCTGCAGCCTTAGACGAGCCTGACTCGAACGGTCTTGACGATGCGGTCGAGCTTGAGCTTCGGCACCTGGACGACCCGGTTGGTGGGAACGACGCGAGTCACCCGCCGCAGGGTCTTGCCGTTGCTCTTGACGAGCCTGATCTCAACTTTCGCGGTGCGGCCCGGGCCGTTCACCCGCACCTGGACGACGCGCGCGCGCTTGCCACGTGAGGTGATGCGCGTGATCCGCAGGAGCCCCACCGTGGTCTTCGCCGGCTGCGCCTTGGGGACGGACGGGACGGGCACCACCGTCGCCGCCGACGTGGCGAGGATCTTGACGGTCACGGTGTGGACAATGCGATCGAGCGCCAGGTTCGGCACCTGGACGACGCGGTTGGCGGCGACGATGCGCGTCAGCCGCCGGAGCGTCTTGCCGTTGCCCTTCACGAGCCGGATCTCGAGCGTCGCGCTGCCGACGGCTCCGTTGACGCGGCACCTCGACGACGCGGGCGCGCTTCGTGTTGAGCGTCACCGTCTTGATGCGAACGAGCGCGAGGCCCGGACCCGGCGTGGTCTTCGTGGTCGTCGTGGTTCCCGGCGACGTGGTCGTCGTGGTGGGCGCCGGCGTCGTCGTCGTCGTCGTGACCTGCGTGGTGTGCGGGCTTCGGCGTCGTGGTCGTCGTCACCGGCGGCGCGCTGGTCGTCGTCGGCGTCGTCGTGGTGACCGGCGGCGGCGGCGGTGCCGGGCAGTACGAGAAGTCGACGGCTGCCGTCCGCACGATGCGCTCGTCGGCGAAGTCCGCGGTGACGCTACCCGCCGGTGTCGAGCACCTCGCCGAGAGCTCGACCTTGGCCTCGCCGTTCCAGTCCGTCTGCACGCACAGGCGGCCGACGCCCTCGAGCGTGAACGGCGTGCCGGCCGGATACGCGGCCATGCTGTCGGCGCCCGTTGCGCTAAAGCAGGCGCGGCTCTGGGCCATCGCGGTGCCGTCGATGTCGATCGACAGGGCCGTGCAGATGTAGAGGAGGCGGTCGGGCCCGGACGCCGCCTTCGGCGCGCAGGCGAGCTCCTTGGTGAAGTTGTTGTAGGTGCTCTCGGTGACGACGTTCGAGACCTTGTCGATGTCGAGCACGGACTGGCCGGGGTAGCGGGCCGTCGCCGTGACCTCCGCCGTCCCGAGCGGAGAGACGTCCTGCAGGTCGCAGCCGCCGTTGGCGTTCAGGACGCCCGGGAAGTTGGCCGCGAGCGAGTCGTAGTAGAAGTCCCAGCCGGGCACGTACTTGACCATCGCCTCGCCGTGCTCGTCGCTGTAGACGACGACCGCCTGGTCGCCCATTGGCGTCGGTCGGAACTCCGGAGCGCCCGAGCGGTACCGGTAGAGGCACCCCGTGTCCTGGCCGACGACGCTCTCGAGCACGTCCTCGATCTCCCAGTAGGCGTAGCTGCAGTCCTCGCTCGCCTGTGCCGTTCCCCCCGAGGGGTCGCACGTGACGTAGTTCGGGTAGCTCGGCGACCATTGCGCGTCCGAGCCGGACGAGAGCCCGTGGCCGGCGAGCTCGGCCCGCGTCGCCGGAATGTAGGCGCGGTAGAACGGTGCGTACATGTTGTGCGGGGCGTCGTGCCCGGCCTCCGCCCGGCGCACGTAGACGTCCTCCTTGTCGAGCGCCTCGAGCGTGCCGGTGCCGCTGACGTCGCCGACCGCTCCGCTGTTCGGCGCGATCACGAGCTCGATCGGCGCGGACGGCAGCACCACGTCGCCCGCGGTGATCCGGCCGTCTCCCAGGAATGTCTCGGCAGCACGGAGCGGATCGAACGGGCCGATCGCCAGGCCGCTCGTGAACGTCGGCCAGATCCGCGAGAACGGGCCTTCCTCGGCCGGTCCGCCGGTGCAGTTGTCGACAGCGTCGACGGCCATGTCGAGCACGGGGAGGAAGTCGACGCCGATCGGGTCGCACGAGCCGTTGTAGGGGCTCGCAGGCGAGAGAGCTGCGTCGCCGTCCACGTGACCGGCGGCCGTGCCCTGGTCGTCGTGCACGTCCCACATGAGCCAGGGCTGGGTGCGGTAGACCGTCTCGCTGCTCGTCGTGGTCGCGAGCCGCAGGGCCAGATCGTCGTACCAGGTGGACGGATCACCCTGCCCGGCGGCCGGCGAGCCCGGCGCCTCGGCGGGCAGGTGGATCACCGACGGGAACGGGCCGGCGGGCTGAACGAGCTCGCCGAAGCCCGACAGCGGCAGCGTCGCGGTGACGCGGGCACGCAGCCAGTTGTAAGAGCCCCAGCCCGGCCCGTCGAACACCGTCGTCCCGCCGAATCCGTCGTCGAGCGCGACCTGCTTGAGCGACAGCCAGCCGGCGAGGAACTGGCGGCTGACGAGCGAGGCGCCCGTGGACTGGTTACGAATGTCGAGCTGAACGACGGCGAGACCCGCACCCGCCGAGCGAAAGTTCGCGCGGACGCACTGCTGGCCGAAGTGCGGCGAGCCCTGCTTGTTGTCGATGACGAACTTGACGGAGCCGCCGGCGACGCTTGCTGGGACGCCGGTCCCGCTCCATGCCATCACCGCCCAGTCGGCGTCGTACTGGGCGCTGCCGTCGCCGGGCGCGCCGGAGTCGGGGTTCAGGCCGGCGGCGCAGTGGACGAGCCGGATCTCCTCCCCGCGCCAGGCGAGGTGCGGCCGATTGGACTGGAGCGGGTCGAACGCAGGCAGGAACGCGCTCGCATGCGCAGGCGCGCTCGCACAGGCCGTGGCCGCGAGGGCAAGCGCCGCCGCGCACGCAAACCGCAATCCCATTCGAAAGACCTCCCCTGGTCGCACCCTCGGTGCCCTGGACCCCTCCAGAGACACTTCTCACTCTCTGCGGGATGCGCGGGTTGTCAACCCCGCCCGCCAAGGGATGCCGGGACGGCTAGATCCGCCAGTCGCCGTCGACGAGCACGGGCACGCGCTCACCGGCGGACGTCACGCCGGTCACCGAGACCGCGTTCGAGCCGACCATGAAGTCGATGTGCACCGTGCTGCGGTTGACGCGGGCCGCGTCCTCGTCGCCGACGGCGAAGGAGTAGGCGTGCCCGAGCGCCAGATGGCTGGCCGCGTTCTCGTCGAGCAGGGTGTCGTAGAAGACGGTGCCGGTCGAGCCAACGCGACCCTCCCCGTCGACGAGCGCGATCTCGCCGAGCCGGGCAGCACCCTCGTCGACCGCGAGCCCGGCCCGGAGCGCGTCAGCCCCGGACTCCGCCTCGACCTGAACGGCTCGGCCGCCCTCGAAGCGCATCTCGAGCCCCTGGACGAGCGTGCCGGCGTAGTCGAGCGGCCGCGTCGAGCGCACGACCCCGTCGACCCGCGCAGGATCGGGTGTCGTGAACACCTCCTCGGAGGGCAGGTTCGCCAGGTGGCGCAATCCCTCACGAGTCGAGAACTCGGCCGCGATCCACCGGGACGAGGGGAACAGGCCGACGCGCAGATCGGTGCCGGGCCCCTCGAGGTGGAGTGAATCGAAGCGGCGCTCCTCGAGCCGCCGGCAGACGCCGACGAGCCGACGCATGCGCTCGTCCCACGCCGCAACCGGGTTTTGCTCGTCGAGCCGGCAGACGTAGACGATCTCCTGCCAGAGCGTGCGGAGCGCGTCGGCCGGCTCGAGCTCGGGATGCACCAGACGGGCCCAGCGCGGGGTCGGGCAGGGTGCCGCCGTCCAGTTGGTCGTCCGCGCGTTGACCACGTCGCCGAGCTCGGCGAGCTGCGGCATGCGATCGCGCCCGGCGCGGGCCGGGTCGAGGTCGTTCAGCGCCCCTGGTTCGGCCGCGCCGTTCAGCGTGATGCGCGCGGCGCCAAGCTCGCTCAGCTCGACGAGCCGGCGACCCCACCAGGGTGGGACGTAGTCGAGCGTCTCCTCGGCCGCGTGCTCGATCCGCGCGCGCTTCACGAGCGGATCGAACGACCAGACGTCGACGAAGCGCGCGCCGCGACGGTACGACTCGGCGGCCACGAGGCGGGTCAGCGCCTCCTTCCCGGGCTCCGTGAGGATGCTGACGACCTGCCCACGCTGGACGTTGGCGGCGAAGCCGGCGATCAGCTCGGCATATGCCTCGAGCGGCGGGCGGTACTCCTCCACGGCGCGAGGAGGCTAGCCGGTGAGCGTGCCGACGATGACCGTGACCGTCGTTCCCGGCTTGCGCTTGTCGCCGGGCAAGGGATCCTGCTCGAGCACGACGCCGTCCTCCTCCGGGGCGGACGTGTCTTGGCGCACGACCTCGACGACGAAGCCCGCCTCCTCCAGCCGGTCGGTCGCCGTCAGCTCGTCGTCGCCGACGACGTCCGGCACCTCCCGCGCAGCGCGCCCGGCCGAGACGTTGATGCGGATCGAGCCGCCGCGGCGAGCCTGGGTGCCGGCTGCAGGGAACTGCGCCACCACCGTGCCCTCGGGCTCGTCGGACGGGATCGGCTTCGTGTCCGCCTCGAGGCCGGCGCCGCGAAGCCGGCCGACCGCGGCCCGCCGCTTCAGCCCGACCACGTCGGGCACGGTCACCCGGCCGGAACTCGTCGTCGTGCTGGTCGTCGTTCCCGCCGCGCCGGCGGAGACGTTGATCTGTACCTTCGAGCCCTTGGCCGCCCGCTCGCCCGCGCGCGGGTTCTGAGCGACCACGGTTCCCGCGGGCTCGCCCGACGGGACGCGCCTGGACCCGGCTGTGAGGCCCGCGTCCTCGAGCGCCGCGACGGCCTCGGCCTCGTCGCGCCCCGTGACGTCGGGCACCTCGACCTCCCGCTCGCCGCGCGACACGGTCAGGGCGACCTCGGTGCCGGGCTCGACCTCGTTGCCGGGGCCGGGCTTCTGGGCCACCACCTCGCCGACCGGAGCATCGGCGTACACCCTCCGGGAGGACGGCGTCAGCCTGGCCTGCTCGAGTTCCGCGAAGGCGCGTGCCGCAGGGAGCCGGCGCACGTCCGGGACCGAGATCGTCGCTTCCCCGCGCGAGATCGTGAGCGTGACGGTCGAGCCCCGGTCTACCGACCTGCCGGCCGCGGGATCCTGCTCCAGGACGATGCCGCTCGGGCGCTCGCTCGGCGCGCGCGCGAGCTTCGGCTCGAGCCCGGCGGCGGCGAGGGCCGCGGTCGCGTCGTCCAGCGGCTCGCCCTCGACGGCGGGTACCTGCACCTGACCCGCAGCCGCGGCCGTCGTCGCGGGCGCCGCGGCGCCGGCGTCGTCGTCGCGAGTCGCCCACCAGAGCCCGCCGAGACCGGCGAGGACGAGCAGCAGCAGGGCGACGAGCCAGGGCCACAGTCGCGGCGGTGGCGGCGGCGCCTCCTCCTCCGGGATCTCCTCGTGGACCTCGTAGTGCGCGGCCATGGCGGCTGGATCGAGGCGCTGCGTCGCCTCATCGGCCGGCGCAGGGGGCGCGGCCGGCCGTCCTGCACGCCGTCGGAACAGTGGCATGAGGGGCCTTATGCCCGGTCGTGTAACTCGAGCAAACCGCCGAAGACGTCGACGACCAGGCCGTCGAAGGCGGCGGGGAGCAGCCGGTCGTCTCCGACGAAGTCCCGCAGGTAGACGATGTAGGCGCGCCACTCCTCCACCCGATCGGGGAAGTCGGCGGCTCGCTCCTCGACGAGGGCGGCGAGCGCCTCGAGGTCCCAGCGGTCGTCTACGCGCATCGGCCCGCCCGCGGAGGGCTCTCCGTCGGCCCTGGCACTGCCAACCGGAGACGCCGCCTGATCGTCGCGCGGCAGGTCCGGCACGAGCGCCATCACTGGCTGCTCGGCCGGCGTGTCCGCGACCGGCTCCGCCTCGACGGGCGGCTCGTGTGCCGCCTCGGCGGTAGCGACCGAAGCCGCTTGCTCCTCCTGTGCGGCGGCACGTCGAGTCGCGCACCGCGATCTCGTGCTCGCGCAACTCGGCCTCGCGCCGGCCGAGGGCGCGCTCCCGCTCGGTGAGCTCCTCGAGATGGCGCGCGGTCTCGAGCTCGACTCGCTCGAGCGCCTCCTGCTCGATGCGCCGCCACGTCTCCTCGAGCTCGCTCTCCCGTTGCGCCAGCCCTTGCTCGCGTGCAGCGAGCGCCTCCTCGGCCGCGCGCTGGCGCTCCTCCGCCTTGCGCAGAAATTCGCGCTCCCGCTGCTCGAGCTCGCTGCGTGCGCGGCGCTCACGATCTGCCAGCTCCCGCTCGAGCGTCCGGCGTCCTTGCTCGAGCTCGCGCTGCATCGCGCGCTCGCGGTCGCCGAGCTCGCGATCCCGCCGGTCGACTGTCTCGGTGCGCTCGGCGAGCTCTCGATCACGCGCGGCCACGGCCTCAGTGCGCTGGCGATGCTCGGCCTCCAGCGCCTGCCGTCGCTCCTCCAGCCGGGTCGAGTGCTCGCGCTCGCGCCGCGCCAGCTCCCCCGCCAAGGCGCGCTCGCGCTCCTCGAGCGTCCGAGCCAGCGACTGCTCGCGCTGCTTGAGCTCCTCCACGACCTGTCGCCGTGTCGCCTCGAGCTCCGTCTCGGCCGTCCGTTCGGCCTCTTGCAGGCGCGCGGCGAGCTCGTGCTCGCGGCGGGACGTTTCGCTCTCCCAGGACTGCCGTCGCTCGGCGAGCTGCTGCTCGAGGACGGCGCGCTGCGCCGCAGCCGCCTGCTTCTCGGCTGCGAGATCCTTCTCATGGGCCGCTCGAACGGCTGCGAGCGCACGCTGCTGCTCGGCGACCTCGGCCTCCTGCTGTGGCGCGGGCTTCCGCAAGCGCCTGCTCCTGCTCCACCAGCGCCTGCTCGCGCTCTACCAGGGCGGCAGCGGACTCCTGCTCACGCTCCGCCAGGCGGGCTTCGAGCTCCTGCTGCTGCTCCGCGGCGGCCGCGGCCTGTGCGCGCTCCCGCTCCGTCACCGCACGCTCGCGGTCGGCGAGACGCTGCTCGAGCTCCTCCTCGCGTCGCTTCAGCGCCGCCTCCAGCTCCTGCTCCTGATGGCGCTGCCGCGCTTCGGCCTGAGCCTCGTCCCGGGCCTGCTGCTCCTCCCACGCCTTGCGCGCCACCTCGAGCGCCTGACGCCGCTCTGCGAGCCCGGCCTCGGCCTCCCGCTCGCGCTGGGCGAGACGCGCCTCGAGCTCGCGCTCACGTTGCGCGAGCGTCTCGGCGAGCTCCTGCTCCTGGCGCTCCGCCGCCGCCGCGAGCGCCTGCTCATCGGCTGAGGCCCCTAGGGCCTGCTGCACGCGCCTCCAGGCTCGTTACGCACGCCTCCGGCTCGCTCGCGCACGGAGTGCGGCGGCCGTTCACGCTCGTCGAGCCGCGCCGACGTGCTCGGCGAGCTTCTGCGTGCGCGCGAGCCTGGCGGTCTCGCGCTCGCGAGCCAGGCGCTCGAGCTCCTCCGGCCGCCACGCGCTCGGCGAGCTTCTGGTCGGCGGACTGCCGCGATCGTCCAGGCGCTCGACCTCCCTCGCGAGGCGCGATCCCGGTCCCTGACGTCCTTCTCGCGCGCAGCGAGCGCCTGCTCGCGCCGGTCGAGCTCGCCCTCACGCGTCGTGACCTCGGTCTCGCGCTCGTGCACGTCGGCCGTGAGCGACCTCTCGCGCTCTGCCAGTTCCTGCGCGCTGTCGGCCACGGCGGCTGCACGGCGCTCGAGCTCGGCCTCGCGGCGGCTGAGCGCGCGCTCTCGGGGCTCCTGGCTCGCGTCGCGGGCCGTCAAGGCCTCTTCCCCTGCGGCGACCAGCCGCTCGCGCTCGGCCAGCTCCGCCTCGCGAGCGCGCGTCAGCTCGGCCAGCTGCTGGTCGTGCTCGCGCTCCTTGGCCGCCAGGCCGGCAAGGCGCTCCTCGAGCTGGGAGCGCTGCGCCGCCAACGCCTGCTCGGAGCGTCCGAGCTCCTGCGCGCGCTCGGCCAGCTCCGTCGCCTCCGCGCGCGCCCGAGAAACGGTCACCTGATGCAGCTGCTCGACCTGCTCGAGCTCGCGGCGGACGCGCTCGACCTCCGTGCGACTCGCCTCCAGTGCCGTCTCCGCCTGGGCAACTCCGCGCTCACGCTTGTCGAGCTCCCGTGTGCGCTCCGCCAGCTCGCGCTGGGCAGCAGTCGCTGCCCGCTCGCGCTCCTCCAGCGCCTGTGACCGCTCGGCTACCCGCTCGGCAGCGCCGGCGAGGTCGGCCTGGAGACGCTCGAGCGTCGCCGCCTGGCGCTCCCGCTCGCGCTCGAGCAGCGCGCCGATCTCATCACTGAGCTTCTCCGGGGAAACGCGTCGTCGACTCCGCACGACCGGCCCATCCTCCCTCTGCGATCGCGGGCGACTCAACCTAACGAACGCCCGCGTCGTCGGCTACAGCCAGCAGGCCGTCGAGGTCGAGCGGAGCGGTGATCATCGCGATGCCACCGTTCGCGTCGCGCGGCCACTGCTCCTGCGGGCGGTCGTAGTAGAGCTCGAGCCCGTTGCCGTCCGGATCCCGGAGGTAGAGCGCCTCGCTGACGCCGTGGTCGGACGCGCCGCTGAGCGTAACCTCGTGCTCGACCAGCCGCCGGAGCGCACGGCCGAGTGCCGCGCGGGTCGGGTACCGGATGGCCGCGTGGAAGAGCCCCGTGGTTCCCGGCGCAGGCGGCGTTCCACCCGCGCTCTCCCACGTGTTGAGGCCGATGTGGTGGTGGTAGTCGCCGGCCGCGAGGAAGGCCGCCTGATCGCCGTAGCGCTGCGTGAGCTCGAAGCCGAGGACGTCGGAGTAGAACCTGACGGCGCGCTCGAGATCGGCCACCTTCAGGTGGACGTGACCGATGTCGACACCGGGATCGAGCATGCTCATGCGGGCCCGATGGCGACGAGGTTGATGCCGGTGTTCACGATCTCTACACGGTACGGGAACAGCGCCGCCAGCTCACGGGGACCGAGCAGGCGCAGCGACTCGGCCCCCTGGGCTCCGAGCATGCGGAAGGCGTGTTCGGCCCGGCCCCGCGGCAGCCAGTGCACGAACGGCAGCAGCGTGTGCACCTCGATCGGAAACCAGCGGTTCGGGGTGGAGACGAACACGCGGCCTGCCACCCGGCAGAGCTCGTGGACGAACGCACGCTGCTCGTCCTCGCCGCCAACGTGCTCGAGGACGGCGTTCGACAGGCCGACGTCGAACTCGCGGTCGGCGAACGGGAGTCGCCTCCCGTCCGCGGTCACGAAGCGCACGGCCGGGAACGCGCTCCGAAAGCGCGGGAAGTCGGCCAGCCCGACGGCCGTGATCCGCTCGGGCCACGGGTAGAGGGCCTCGAAGAAGTTGTCCGCGGGGTGGCCGGCGGCGTCGCCGAAGGCGGCGTCGGTGACGCCGACGTCCACGACCGTCGTCTGCTCGTCGGGCTGCAGGCGCTCAAGGAAGAGCTGCAGCTTGCGCTTCCTGCTGCGGAGCGAGATTGCCTGGGCGAGTCGGCGTCTCGAAGGGCCTCCCTCGGTTGGCCGGGGAGCGTAGACGAGCGCGGTGTCGGGGCTGCGCCGTATCGTCCCGGGCTCGTGCCAGTCCATGCCGAGCTCCGCCCGCGCGGCCCGTACTCGCTGCGACTGTCCGCCCGGCACGCGGGGGACGCGACCCGACGCTTTCGCGACGGCGTCCTGACGGCTCGCGTCACGGTCGACGACGGCCACGAGCTGGCGCGCGCCTGGCAGCGGCCGGACGGAACGATCTGCGTCGCCGCCGAGTCTGACGGCGGCGTCGATCGGCTCCGGTTCGTGCTTGGCATCGACGACGACCACTCGGAGTTCCTGCGTCGCTTTGCCGCCGACCACATGCTCGGCCGGACGCTGCGCGAGCTCGCGGGCTTGCGGCCCGTTCGGACCGAGTCGGTCTGCCTGGCGCTGTTGCGCGCGCTCGCCGGCCAGCTGATCGAGGCGAGGCGCGCCCGGGCGATCGAGCGGCGCATCGTCCGCGCGGTCTCGCCCACCCCCGGCCCCCTCGCTGCCGCGCCGACGCGGGCCGCGTTCGCCGGCACCGCACCCGTGCGGCTCTGCCGGGACGGACTGTCGGCGCGAAAGGCCGCGACCCTCGTTCGCCTGTGCCGCTCCGTCGACCTGGAGCGGCTGCACGAGGCGGACCCGGACGCTGTCGCCGCACGGCTCGAGCGCGAGCGCGGGTTCGGGCCGTGGTCGGTCGGCGTCGTCTTCCTCGAGGGCCTGGGGCGCTTCGACCGTCCGCTCGTCGGCGACCTGGGGCTGGTGAAGCTGCTCGCTGCCATGCGTGGCCGCTGGGTCGAGGGCTGGGAGACGGCGGAGCTGCTCACGCACTACGAGGAGTGGGCAGGGCTCGCGAGCGCGTACCTGCTGGCCGGCTGGAGCCGCGGCCTGCTGCCCGTCCCACGCGATGACCTGCGCCGCCTCCAGGACGCCGAGGCTCGTCTGCGGGCGGCCGAGGCGCGCGTCGCGGCGGCATAGACTCGCGCCGTGGACGAGCGCCGCATCGCCATTCTGGGCGCCGGCAAGATCGGCGAGTCGCTGCTCGCCGGGTTGCTCAGCTCCGGCTGGCGGCGTCCCGACGAGATCGTCGTCACGGGCCGCCGGCAGGAGCGCGTCGACGAGCTGCACGACCGCTACGGCGTCGCGGGCACCCTGTCCAACACGGAGGCGGTCGTCCACGCGGCGGTGATCGTGGTCGCCGTCAAGCCCCAGGACTTCGAGGTGCTGCTCGGCGAGATCGGGGGCCTGCTGACACCCGAGCAGACGCTGCTGTCGGTGGCGGCCGCCATCCCAACCGCCCACATCGAGTCGCGGGTCGCCGAGGGCGTCCCGGTGGTACGCGCGATGCCGAACGCACCCGCAACCGTGCACGAGGGCGTCGCCGGCATCTGCGCCGGAGCACATGCCGATGACGCCCACCTGGCGCTTGCGGAGGATGTCCTCGGCCACGTCGGCTCGGTCGTGCGCGTCCCGGAGCGGTACATGGACGCCGTCACGGCGGTCTCCGGCTCGGGGCCTGCCTACTTCGCCCTGCTGGCGGAGGCGATGATCGAGGCGGGGATCCTGCTCGGCCTCTCGCGAGAGATCACGACGCAGCTCGTCGTCCAGACCATGCTGGGGACAGCCAAGCTCCTGCGCGACGAGGGCATGCATCCGGTCGAGCTGCGGGAGATGGTGACCTCGCCCGGCGGCACCACGATCCGGGCGATCCGCGAGCTCGAGCGCGCCGGCGTGCGCGCAGCCTTCCTGAACGCCATCCAGGCGGCGATGGAGCGCTCGCAGGAGCTCGCCGCCGGCGAGACCTGAGTGCCGGCGCCCCGGCCGGCGGGGACCGCTTCGCCGAGGCCGGCACGCGACGCCGACCGACGCCCGTGACGGACGTCGAGATCCGCATCGAGGACGACGCCGCCCGCGTCGCCGCCGGCGTCCTGGCCGCTGCGGCCCGGCGCGGCGGGCACGTGGCGCTCTCGGGAGGCGGCACGGTCGGCGAGGCGCACGCCCAGGCCGCAGCGATGGCGCCCGACTGGAGCGATGTCGAGGTCTGGTGGGGCGACGACCGCGCCGTCGGCCCGGACGACGAGCGCTCCAACTACCGGCTCGCGCGCGCGAGCCTGCTCGACCGGCTGACAGCGGGGCCGGCGGCCGTTCACCGCATCGAGGGGGAGCTCGGCGCCGAGGAGGCGGCGCGCCGCTACGACCACGAGCTGGAGGGCGTGACGCTCGCGCTGGCGCTCAACGGCATCGGGCCCGACGGTCACACAGCCTCCCTCTTCCCGGGCGCGCCGGGTCTCCAGGAGACCACTCGGCGCGCAGTGGCGGCGGACGCGGGACTGGAGCCGTTCGTCTCTCGGGTGACGTTGACGCCGCCTGTCTTCGCGACTGCGCAGGTGCTCGTCTACCTGGTGAAGGGTGAGGACAAGGCCGCAGCCGTCCGGCGCGCGTTCGCCGAGCCTCCCTCGGCGCAGACCCCCGCGAGCCTGATTCGCGGGCGCCGGACCGTGGCGATCCTGGACCCTGCCGCGGGCGCCCTCCTGTCCTGATCGGACAGGGCCGGAAGGGTCACGTCCCCGGGGGCCGGCCGCGGGCCTCCCTCCGATCTCGACGCTAGCCGGGAGAGACGCGCTCGTGGGTGACGCGGAGGTGCCGAATCTGTGACGAGATGCCCACCGAACCGGCGCGCTCCTCCGCGCGGTCCGCTCGGTCGGCCGAGCCGGCGGAGTCAGGGAGGCGGCAGCAGGGGCGAGAGGAGCTCGGCGGCGAGCTCGCGACGCTCGGCGAGCGCCTGCAAGACGATCACCGTGTCCGCCACGGGGACGTCCTCGAGGTACTCGGTGCGCTCCTCGAAGGACTCGAGGACGCTCTCGACCGCCTCGATGTAGCCGATCCGGTCGGTGCCCGCGGCGAGCATCGCGAGCGCGTCGCCTACGTCGGCAGGAAAGTCCTCCCGGATCCGGATCTCGTCGGCGTGGACGCGGGCCGCGCTGTCCCGGCCGAGGACGAGCTGCGCCAGGCAGGCGGCGTAGCGGCCGATCGGCGACTCCGCCGTCGCGGCGCCGGTCTCGAGCGCCCAGCGCGCCTCCTGCTCGGCGCCGGCCCAATCCGCCGCCAGCACGCGCGCCTTGAGAGCGCCGATCGGCCGGCCCCAGCTCTCGGGGGGCGCGTCCGCGAACGACTCGCGGTAGCGGACGGCCGCTCGGTCGAGCCACATCGCCCCCTCGCTGCGCCCTGTCATCAGGCAGGCGAGGCCGGCCGCGTAGGCAGCGTTGGCGAGGCGAGTGAGCTGCCGCTGGCGCGTGTCCGGGTCGACGGCGTTGCCGAGCCGCTCCTTGCCATCGACGTACCGCTCGCCCGCCCGCGCGAGCAGCGCTTCCCAGTCAGCCACGTGGCGAGTATGCCGCCGGGGCCGGGCTCCGCGTCGCGCTGCCGATGCCGCAACCGAGACCAATTCGGCGCCTCGAGGAGGGACATGGCCGCCGATTGGATCCGCTATGCTGGTCGGCGACTGCTCGCCACGAGGGATCCGCGAGCGGCATCTCCACAGGAGGCGGCACGACACCCGTGTCGCACGCATGCAAGACACCGCAGAGCCACCGACCATGACGTCGGGCGCGGCCGCGCTGAGCGAGGCCGCGACTCGCGCCGAGAACTGGGCCGGCGAGCCCTTCCTCCATCCGGATGAGGATCCGGCCGTCGTGCTGGCGCCCGACACTGCCCGCCGGCGCGCCCTCGACGACGCGCTCGCCGAGATCGAGGCGGGCGCGAAGCAGCCGTCGTATACGTGGCGCGTCCGCTATGGCCTCATGCTCGGGCTCGAGCGGGTGCTCAGCGAGCGGCCGCCGCGCCTCCAGTCCGGCACCGAGCTGCGTCGCCACCAGATCGACGCGCTCGCCGGCATGCTGACCGAGCTGATCGCCGCCAACCAGGAAGCGCCGAACGGCAACGGAAACGGCAACGGCGGGACCAACGGCGCCGTCGCGGCAGAGGAGCTCGCCGACCTGGCGGACGAGGACGACGACGAGGAGCAGCTGGCAGACGACGAGGAGCCGGAGGTGCTGCCCGAGGACGACCCGGGCGCATCGCGCCGCTTTCGCTTCCGCCATCCGACCGCGTCGGGCAAGACGATCGCGGCGGCGGGCTTCGTCGAGGCTTCCCGCACGCTCGGCATCCTGATCCTCACCCACCGGCGGCTGCTCGTCTCGCAGTTCACGCGCGACCTGACGAGCGAGGGATACGGCAGCCGCTTCCAGGAGGTCGTGACGAAGGGCAAGCCCCTGCCCCGGCCCGACCTGATCACGATTCAGACGTACGCGTGGTTCGCCCGCCACGTCGGCGATCTCGATTCCGAGGCGTACCAGCTCGTCATCTGCGACGAGGCGCACACCGCGCTCGGGGAGAAGACGGCCGCCGCGATCCGCAGCTTCCCCGCGCCGATCTACATCGGCATGACGGCGACCGAGCAGCTGATCGCCAAGCAGGTGGCGGACGTCTTCCCCGCCTCCGTCGACGACCTGCCGCTCGCCGACGCGGCCAGGCGCGGCCTGATCGCGCCGCTGCGCTGCCTGCGGGTGCCGCCGGTGGCCGCGATTCACTCCGTGCCGATCGTCGGCGGTGACTTCGAGGAGAAGGCGCTGGCCGCCGTGCTCGACCACACCGCGCTCAACCAGGCGGCGGCGAGCCTCTATCGCGACCGCTTCGACTCGACGCCGGGCGTCGTCTACGCGGCCGGCGTCGAGCACGCCTACAACCTCGCCAAGGAGTTCCGCGCCGCGGGGCTCAAGGCGGAGGCGGTCAGCGGGCGCACCCCGCCGGTGCGTCTGGCGGAGATCCTCGCCGCCTACGAGCGCGCCGAGATCGACGTCCTCATCAACGCCATGCTGCTGGCCGAGGGCTGGAACTCGCCGCGCGCCACCGTCGTCATGCACCTCGCTCCGACAGCCTCCCGCCGCGTCTATCAGCAGCGCATCGGCCGAATCATGCGGACGCACGCGCGCAAGGAAGCAGGCATCGTCGTTGACTTCGTGCCCAAGAGCGCGACCCACAACGAGCGCGTGATGACGCTGCACTCGCTGCTCGACTCCGACTTCTACCGCGAGGGTGCGCGCGTCACCCCCGCACCTCGTCGCCGGCCACAGCGCCGCGCCCGCCGCCGGCTCTCACCCGCGTCGTGGCTCGTGCCGGTGACACCCGACGTTCGCCGCCGGCTCGCGGTCATCTCGCGCGAGTGGCAGCGCATCAACCCGAGCTATCTGGACGAGGACGAGCAGCGCTACTGGGCGACGATCGCCGGCCGCCAGGTGCGCTACGAGGATCGCACGGAGCTCGTCAAGAAGCTGACCGAGGGACGCGCCTCCAAGGTGTGCCTCGAGCAGTTCCTGTTCACGTGCGCAGCCGAGAACCCGAATCGGCGGCTGCGCATGACCGCGCTCGCCGACCGCGTCTCGATGGGCATCGACCGTGAGGCCTTCGACGACCTGGTCACGATCGTCACCCAGGCACCACCGTGGGAGAAGGACCGTCTGCCGGGCATCCGCACGCTGCTGCGGGCGATCGGCGACGGCAAGGTGGACGCACCCGAGCAGATCCAGGCACGGTGGACGTGGAAGCTCGCGCGGGCGACGCGCAAGTCGCAGGACCGTCGAGCCAGCGCCGAGTTCCCGGAGGCCAAGCGGCTCCTCGGCGCGCTCGCCAACTCGCGAGGGCACCGGCACGAGGAGAACGCCGGCAAGCTCGTCAACGCGACGTTGGAGCTTCCGCTCCACGTCGGCGCGGCGCTGCTCGCCTCGGCGGAGGGGTATACGCCGCGATCGACCAAACTGATCGAGGCAGCCCGCGAGCGACTCGCCGAGCTGCCCGAGGTGGCGCTGGCGCTGAGCGAGAACCTGCCGGCGCCGAAAGCGCGCCCGTCGCGGTCGCGCCGGCGCCGGCGCCGCAAGCGCGGCGGCTCGGGCCAGGCGCAGCAGCAGGGCAAGAACGGGGAGACCACGGGCAAGGACGAGCCGTCCGAGCCGGGCACCGACGAAGCGGCGGCAGCCTAGGCGCTACTGGTCGGTGGCTGCGGGCGGGTCGTCGTCGCGCTCGCGCTCACGCAGGAACCTGGTCAGCTCCGCTGCGAGGGCATCTCCCGACGGCAGGTCGCCGGGGTCGAGCGTGTCGCTGCGCTGCTCGAGCTCCTCGACGTACGCGGAGGTGTCCGTGTCGGCGGCCACCGCCTCGCTCACCTGCTCGACGTAACCGCGCCCGGCGCGGCGCAACTCGGCGACGTCGATGTGCCCGCCGAGGAGGGTGGCGAGCCGCTCGCAGAGAGCCTGCGCCGCCCTCGGGCTGGGCGTCAGCTGGACGTAGTGCGGAACGGCGGCCCAGAGGCTCACCGAGGGGATGCCCGCCGTGCGGCAGGCGTCGTGGAGCACGCCGACGATCCCTGTCGGCCCTTCGTACCGTGACGAGGAGAGGTTCATCTGCTCGACGAGCTCGGGGTCGGTGGCACTGCCGGTGACGGGGCTCGGCCGCGTGTGCGGCACGTCCGCGAGCAGCGCGCCCAGCGTCACCACCAGCTCGACGCCGAGGTCGCGGGCGAAGTCGACGATCAGCTCGCAGAAGGTGCGCCAGCGCACGTTGGGCTCGATGCCGAGCATGAGGATGACGTCGCGGCCTAGCTCGCGCGGGCGCGCGAAGTAGAACGCGTTCTCGGGCCAGTCGACCTTGCGCGTCTGCCCCTCGTCGAGCGAGACGAGCGGGCGGGTCGCCTGGAAGTCGTAGAACCCTTCCGGGTCGATGTCGGCGAAGCGCTCCGCCTGCCACTCGCGGGCGAGAAAGCCACCCGCGAGCGAGGCACCCTGGCCACCGTCGTTCCAGCCGCGAAACGCGACCACGAGCACGGGGCTCTCGAGACGCGGACGGTGGACGACTCTGAGCTCGCTCGGCACGCCGCCAGTTTACGTCGCGCCTTCGCCCACTCTCTCTGGCGGACGCCACAGGAGCGTGACGAAAGCCACCGTCGCGGCCCAGATGGCGGCGGCGAGCGAGACGTGCACGAGAACGAGCCCCCAGGGCAGCTCGGTTCGATACTGGATCTCGCCGACGACCATCTGCGCGACGAGGATCGCCATCAGCCCGGCGGCGACGCGGAACAGGCGGGGGTAGTCGGCGCGGCGGGAGAGCAGATAGCCGAAGAGCACGAGGAACGCGATGCCGAAGAGGGCGGTGGCGCGGACGTGGATCCAGACCGTGGTCTCGAGCGAGCCGAACCGGCGGATCTCGGCGCTGTCGCCGGGATGGGGGCCGGCGGCGGTCGCAAACGCGCCGGTGACGACGAGCGCGAGGCCGGCGCCGGCGAGGGCGAGGCCGAGGCGACGGACGAGCGGCGGCGTGGCGCGGCGCGGCTCGCGCCACGGGGCCAGCGCGAGCACGACCGCGCCCGCCAGCACGACGAGCGCGAGCAGGAAGTGGGTCATGACGAGCAGCGGGTGCAGGCCCGAGGTGATCGTGAGCAGCCCGAGCGGCGCCTGGCCAACCGTGCCGGTCACGACCCCCGCGGCGACGAGCACGGCCCAACGTGGCAGGCCGGACACCCAGCGGGCGCCGACTGCGGTCGCCAGGGAGAGGGAGATCGGGACGATCGCGACAGCCCGGTTGCCGAACTCGACGGCGCCGTGGACGTCGTTCTCGGGGAAGAAGCTTCCTGACTGGCAGCCCGGCCAGCTGTCGCACCCGAGCCCCGAGGCGGTCAGCCGGACGGCGGCGCCGGTGACGACGATGAGGTAGAGCGAGGTCGCGGAGGCGATCGCGAGCTTGCGAAAACCGGCCGGCGACAGCTCGCGCCGGCGCACCCGCCCAAGGCGCTCAGCCCATGCGTTCACCCGCTCGAGTCTAGGCGCCGCTTGCGCGGCCGCGCGAGGTCGAACCCCACTGCCTCGGGACTGAAGAGGATCGTGCCCGTAGGGGCGCCCGCCCAGGGCACGCCAACTACCTGCTCCAACAACCGAGCGCTCCGCCGTGTCCTGGCGCGTCGCTGCAGGTGCGGCGCCGGAGGGCACAGTACGTCCAGTACGGACCCGGAGAGCGACGTGCCCGCAGCGGCGCGAGGCGGCGGCGGCGGAGCCGGGCTCCGCAGCGGCGCGAGGCGGCGGCGGAGCCGGGCTCCGCCCGGCGGGAGCCGCCGCCGAGGGCACGCCAACCACCTGCCGCTCCAGCGAGCGCTCCGCCGTGTCCTGGCGTGTCGCTGAGAGCAGGAGGCCGGAGGGGACAGCGACAAACACCGCGGCGCAGGGCGCACCTCGTTGCTGGCTCGTCGCTAGGGTGCGAGCCCGGAGGGCACAGTACGTCGGGGTACGGGCCCGGAGAGGATCGTGCCCGTAGCGGCGAGACGGCGGCAGGGCCGCCGCCGGCCAGGGCACGCCAGACCACCTGCTCCTCCAGCGAGCGCTCCGCCGTGCCCTGGCGTGTCGCTGCGGGTGCGGCGCCGGAGGGCACAGTACGTCCAGTACGGGCCCGGAGAGCGACGTGCCCGCAGCGGCGCGAGGCGGCGGCGGAGCCGGGCTCTGCCGGCGGCAGAGGCGCCCGCCCAGGGCACGCCAACCACCTGCCCAACACCGAGCGCTCCGCCGTGCTCCTGGCGTGTCGCTGCGGGTGCGGCGCCGGAGGGCACAGTACGTCCGAGTACGGGCCCGGAGAGCGACGTGCCCGCAGCGGCGCGAGGCGGCGGCGGAGCCGGGCTCCGCCGGCCGGGAGCCGCCGCCGGCCAGGGCACGGCGGAGGGCCGAGGGCTTGGCTCTGCGGCCCAGCCACGCCCTCGGCCCTCCGTCGCAAACACAACGCTCGCTCCTGACCTGGCGGTTGATCGGGGTGGCGAGGTGACCTGACTGTAACGGGCATGTCCGAAAGAGTCAAGTAGCTCGATCAAGCGATCGAACCTGGCGGTTACTTCACTCATTAGGCCCCTTGAACCTGCCCCTTTGGGGAGTGTCCTTTTCGGACGGGTTGCTTCCTGGTGAAGTGTCGGCCACACTTCGCTACGACGCTCCCCATGCCGCACGCACTCCAGACAGGCTCCTCTCGTCCCGGCCATCGCCTCGGCGATCGCCTCCGGCAGTTGCGGGTCGCGGCCGGGCTGACCCAGAGCGAGGTCGCCGGTCAGCGCTTCTCGAAGGAGTACGTCAGCCAGATCGAGCGCGGGAAGACTCGCCCGACGGCGGAGACGATCGAGTGGCTCGCCTCCCGTCTGAACGTCGATCCCGGGTATCTCGCGAGCGGCGTCTCGTCCGACGACCGCGGGCGTGTGGAGGCGACGCTCGCCCGCGCGGAGGCGCTGACGCGCGCGCATCGCAGCGAGGAGGCCGTCGAGGAGTACGAGACGGTCGGCCGGCTGGTGCGGATCACCGGCTCGGTCGAGCTCGAGGCGCGCGCTCTAGCGGGCGAGGCGTGGGCCCGCAATCTGGCGGGTGACGTCCGCGGCGCCCTCGACCTGCTGAGCAGGGCTCGCGCGATCGTCGAGGGGCCGGGGTTCTCCGACCTGGATCGTGCGGACGTGCTCTTCCGGCTGGGCGTCTGCCGGTACAAGCTGCAGAGCGTCTCGACGGCGCTCGCGCTGCTGAGCGAGGCGCTCGCGCTCGCCGAGCGCTCGGAGCTGCCCGCCGACCACCTTCGCTCCGAGATCCTGGGCTGGCGCTCGCGCTGCTACCGGCGCCAGCGCGACCTGGAGGCCGCCCGTGAGGACGTCGAGCGTGCGCTCGAGCTCTCGCGGGGGATCGACGACCGCCGCAGTGTCGCGAACACGTACTTCCAGGCGTCGCTCGTCGCCGAGCGGCTGGGCCAGCTGGTTCGCGCGCGGACGTACGCGGAGCGTGCCCGCGCCCTGTACGAGCAGCTCGACGACGAGATCCACGTCGGCCGCCTGCTCAACAACCTGGGCGGGCTCAACCACATGCTGGGCCACTCCGACGCCGCGGTCGAGAACCTCAAGGCAGCGTTCTCGGTGGCGCTCGAGCACGACACGGACACGGACGCGGCGACGGCGGCGGGGTCGCTCGCGCGCGTCCATCTCGATCGCGGCGAGCACGCCGATGCCGAGCGGCTCGCGCGCGAGGCACTCAAGTTCCTCGGCGGCCGTGCCGACTACGCCACTGAGATCGCGGGTTCGCAGCAGGTGCTGGGACGCGCGCTCATGGAACAGGGTCGACTCGACGACGCAGAGGAGTGGTTCACACGCGCAGACGCAGTGGCAGAGCAGTCGGAGTCACCGAGCCACAGGGCGTCTGTGTGGGTCGCTCAAGGCGACCTCGCGAGTCGCAGGGGGGAGGACCGGGCGGCTGCGCTGCTCTACCGGCGCGCGGCAGAAGTGCTCCAGGACGTCCGGTTCTAGCGAAAGGAGGTGCGCCCATGAAGATTCGCCTCGCACTCGCGTTCGTCCTCGTGACGCTCGTGACCGCGGTGTTCCCGACGTTCGCGGCCGCCGGCATGCATGACGGCCACGACATGCACCGCATCTCGCAGTCCAGCTAGCGTCACACTCGGCTCCGCCTCGCAGCGGCCGCCGACACCCGAGACGGAGCCGGGGGCCTGAGAGGGCCCCCGGTGCGCGTCTACGTCCTCCCCTGCAGCCAGGCGCTGCGAGCGGCCCGGACCGCTTCGACGTCTGCGTCGTCGATCAGCCCGCCGATGCGCACGCCGAGCGCGCCGAGCAGGCCCGTGGCGATGGCGAGCCAGGCCTCGGCGTGCGGGTCGAGCTCCGGCCGGAGGGCTCCGAGCTCCTGCGCCCGGCGCACTGTCTCGGCGACGAAGCCGTGGACCGAGCGGACGCGACGGCGCAACGCGCGCCGGATCTCCCGATCCTCGCTGGCCTCACCCAGAGCCTGCAGCCAGACGTTGGCGACGAGAGCATGCTGCTCGGTGCCGTACGTGGCGCGACCCATGGCCGGCAGCCACTCGGCAGGGTCGGGCTCGGCCTCGATCGCCTCCTCCCAGCGCCGCTGCGTGTGCTCCCAGGCCTCGTCCATGCAGGCGATGTAGAGGGCGCGCTTTGACGGGAAGTGGCGGTACAGCACCGGCTCCGTGACCCCGGCAGCGCGCGCGATCTCCGCGGTGGTGGTGCCACGGTAGGTGCCGCGGGCGAACGCCCGGAGCGCGCAATCGAGCACGAGGGCCCGCCGCTCCCCTGCCGGCAGGCGCGTGCGCACCGTCATGCGACCGGCTCGGGAACGGGCACGGGGTGCTCGTCGAGCACGTGGTGCCGCACCGTCACCATCGCCACGGCCGCGCCGAGGAAGGCGATGAACGCCCCGACGAGCAGCGCGTCCGAGAACCCGTCCACGAACGCCTGCGGCGTCGTCCGGCCGCCGATCCCGTGGGCGACGATTGCGCCCATCAGCGCGATTCCGAGCGAGCCGCCCACCTGGCGGGACGAGTTCAGGACGGCCGAGCCGACGCCGGCGCGGTCGACGGGGACTGCACGCATCGCCGCGGCAGCACTCGGCGTCATCGTCAGCGCCATGCCCGTGCCGCCGATCAGGAAGGCGACGAGCAGGTTCCAGTAGGACGCCGTCTCGTCGAGCCGCGAGAAGTACAGGAGCTGCACGCCCACCAGCACGAGCCCCACGGTCATCAGCCAGCGCGACCCGATGCGATCGGTCGTGCGCCCTGCGACAGGCGCGATCAGGATGATCAGCACCGTCATCGGCAGGAAGGCAGCGCCGGTCTGGACGGCGGAGTAGCCGAGCACGTTCTGCATGTAGAGCGAGACGAAGAAGAAGACGCCGAACATGGCGAGCGCGGCCAGGAGCGTGACCAGGTTGGCGCCGGCGTACGTGCCGTTGCGAAAGAGCGAGAGATCGAGCATCGGGGTGCGGCCGCGCCCCTCGATCACGAGGAAGAGCGAGAGCCCCACGACGGCGACGACGAAGGCGCCGAGGATCCGCCCCGACGTCCAGCCGTAGGTGTTCGCCTCGATCAGCCCGTAGGTGAGCGCGAAGAGGCCGACCCCGGAGGTGATCAGCCCGGGCAGGTCGAGCCGCTGGTCGGTGCGGGTGTCACGGGACTCGTCGATGAGCAGGAAGCTGGCGACGATGGCGAGCGCCCCGACCGGAACGTTGATGAAGAAGATCCAGTGCCAGGAGATGTGTTGGGTGATCAGACCGCCGACCAGCGGGCCGATCGCGAGCGCGAGCGCCGACACGCCCGCCCAGATCCCGATCGCAGTACCGCGCTGGCGCGGCGGGAAGGTGGCCGAGACGATCGAGAGCGTCGCCGGGTTCATCAGCGCGGCTCCGACGCCCTGGAGCAGCCGGGCCGCGATGAGCACCTCGCCGCTCGCGGCGAGGCCGCACGCCAGTGAGGCGAGCGTGAAGACCCCGATGCCGATCACGAAGACCAGCCGCCGGCCATAGTGATCGGCGAGCTTGCCGCCGCTGAGCATGAAAGCGGCGAACGTCAGGGCGTAGCCCGTGACGATCCACTCGAGCTCCGACAGGCCCGACGCCGAGGTCGCGCTGGATCGACGGCAGCGCGACGTTCACGACCGTGTTGTCGAGCATGATCATGAAGAGGCCGAGGGCGACGGCGGCGAGCGTCCACCACTTCCGCGTGGCCGGGTTCACGATCGAGGCGCGCATAGTTAGGGAACACTAACTTATGGGTAGCTGCATAGGCTAGGCCCGTGGCCGACATCGTCTGGCGCCCCACGCCCGAGGTGCTCGCGCACGCGAACGTCGTGCGGCTGATGCGCCGGCACGGCGTCGACGACTACCCGGCGCTCGTCGCCCGCTCACAACAGGATCCGGAGTGGTTCTGGCCGGCGGTCGTCGAGGATCTCGGCCTGCCGTTCTTCCGGCCGTGGGACGCGGTGCTGGATCGCTCGCGCGGCTCCGAGTGGGCGACGTGGTTCGAGGGCGCGCGACTCAACATCGCCCACGCGTGCGTCCACCGCTGGGCGGAGGGCGACCGTGCCGGCGCCCCCGCGGTCGTCTCGCTCGGCGAGGACGGCGGCCGGCGCGAGCTCACCTACGGCGAGCTGTCGCAGGAGGTGACACGGCTGGCCGAGGCGCTCGTCGCCCGCGGTGTCGAGCCAGGTGACCGGGTCGCCATCTACCTGCCCATGTCGGCCGAGGTCGCGATCGCTTCGCACGCCTGCGCGCACGTGGGCGCGATCCAGGTGCCGGTCTTCTCCGGCTTCGCCGCGCCCGCGGTGGCGGCGCGCCTGCAGGACGCCGAGGCCAAGGTGCTGATCACCGCGGACGGCTCGCTCCGCCGGGGCCGCGAGGTGCCGATGAAGGCGATCGCCGACGAGGCCGCCGAAGCCGCGCCGTCACTCGAGCACATCCTCGTCTGGCGCCGGCTGGGCAGCTCGGTGAAGATGCGGGCGGGCCGGGACGAGTACTGGGACGACGCGGTGGCTGCGGCGCCCGGGGAGCTGCCGGCCCGCGAGCTCGACGCCGAGCACCCGTACCTGCTCACCTATACCTCCGGCACCACCGGCCGGCCCAAGGGGATCGTCCACGTCCACGGCGGCTTCCTGGTCTCGATCGCGCGCGAGGTCGCCTACCAGGCCGACGCGCACCCGGACGACCGGCTGCACTTCTCCACCGACATGGGCTGGATCATGGGCCCGTGGACGGTGGTCGGCGGGCACGCGGTGGGCTGCACGCTCGTCATGGCGGAGGGCGCGCCGGACCGGCCCGCCGACCGGCTCTGGCGGCTGATCGAGTCGGAGCGGGTGACGGTCCTCGGCTGCTCGCCGACGCTGATCCGGGCGCTGATCCCGCACGGCGACCCCCAGGCGGACCTCGGCTCGCTGCGCGTGATCGTCACGACGGGCGAGCCCTGGAACCCCGACCCCTACCGCTGGCTGTTCGAGCGCGTCGGCGGCGGGCGCTGCCCGATCATCAACTGCTCGGGCGGCACCGAGGTCGGCGCCTGCTTCCTCTCGCCGACGCCGGCGGTGCCGATCAAGGCGTGCTCGCTCGGCGGGCCGGCGCTCGGCATGGCGATGGACGTGGTCGACGGGGAAGGCCACTCGCTGCGCGGCGAGGTCGGCGAGCTGGTCTGCCGGAAGCCCTTCCCCGGCATGACCCGCGGCTTCTGGCGTGACCCCGAGCGCTACCTCGACACGTACTGGCGCCGCTTCCCAGGCACGTGGGTGCACGGCGACTGGGCCTCGGTGGACGAGGACGGTTTCTGGTTCCTGCACGGCCGTTCCGACGACACGCTCAACATCGCCGGCAAGCGGATCGGGCCGGCGGAGCTGGAGTCGGCTGCGGTGGAGCACCCGGCGGTCGCCGAGGCGGCCGCGATCGGCGTTCCGCACGAGGTCAAGGGCGAGGTGGCATGGGTGTTCTGCATCCTCTCCCCGGGACACGGGGCCACGAGCGAGCTGGCAACCGAGGTCGCCGACACGGCGGCGCGCGAGCTGGGCAAGGCGTTCCGTCCGGATCGGGTGGTGTTCGTCGCGGCGCTCCCCAAGACGCGAAGCGCGAAGATCATGCGCCGTGCCGTCCGAGCAACGGCGCTCGGCACCGACCCCGGCGACCTCTCCTCGCTCGAGAACCCGGAGGCGCTGGACGAGATCGCGCGTGCCGTCGACCGCCGCGAGGCGGCGGTCTAGGTTCTGGTGCCGGACGTTCGCTGGCGCGTGCACTTTGCGTCTCCGCCCGTGCAGGTCTGGGAGCTGCTCGCCACCGACGACGGCCGCGCGCGCTTCTGGGCAGAGGAGGCGGTCGAACGCGACGGCCGGATCGCGTTCCGCTTCCCGAACGGCCAGGCGTGGGACGCCGATGTGCTCGAGCGGGAGCCTGGCCGGCGCCTCGCCGTCGACTACTTCGGCACGCCTGCGGCGTTCGCGCTGGAGCCGGACGGCAGCGGCGGCACCGAGCTGACGCTGACACAGGAGGTGCCCGACGACTCGCACATCGAGGTCAACGCCGGCTGGGTGTCCGTGCTCATGAGCCTCAAGGCGGCCTGCGACCACGGCGTCGACCTGCGAAACCACCACCCAGAGCGAACGTGGGACCAGGGATACTGCGACAACTGATGGCCGAGCTCGAGGGACAGATCGCACTCGTCACCGGCGGCGGCCGCGGCATCGGCGCGGGCATCGCGCGCGAGCTGACCGCAGGCGGCATGCGGGTTGCGGTCTCGGCGCGCACCGAGAGTCAGGTGAAGGAGATCGCAGACGAGATCGGTGGCCTCGCCGTAACCGCCGACGTGTCGCAGCAGGCGGACGTCGAGCAGATGGTCTCGCGGGTCGAGGAGGAGCTCGGGCCGATCGACCTGCTCGTCAACAACGCAGGGGTTGCGTTGTGGGAGCAGGCCGCCTGGGAGGTCGACGCTGGCGACTGGTGGCACGTGTTCGAGGTCAACGTGCTCGGCGCCTACCTGTGCTGCCGCGCCGTCATCCCGGGGATGATCGAGCGGGGCCGCGGCCGCATCGTCAACACCGGCAGCGGCTCCGGCTACCTGCCGGGGGGCGGCTCGACCGCCTACAGCGCGAGCAAGGCCGCCCTCTACCGCTTCGGCGAGACGCTCTGCCGGCCAACTGGCGGGCCACGGGATCCCGGTCTTCACCTTCAGCCCCGGTCTCGTCCGGACGGAGATGACGGACGACCGGTTCTCGGACGACGCTCCGTGGACGCCGCCGGAGCTCGCCCCGCAGCTCGTGCGCGCGCTCGCAGGCGGGCGGGCCGACGCGCTCGCGGGGCGCTACCTCCACGCCGAGCACGACGACATCGAGGATCTCATCCGCCGCGCCGACGAGATCCGCGAGCGCGACCTGAACGCGATCCGCCTGCAGCGCTAGGGCTGCGGTCGCGGCTCGATCCAGACCGCTCGGGCCACGGCGAGCACGTCACCGTCGCCCGAGAGCAGCGCCGTGCCTGCCTCCTGCCGCCTGCCCTCGCCGCCGAGCGGCCAGCCGACAACGATCGTCTGCTCGCCCGCCCGGGGCAGCCGGTCGATCCGGGCCGCCAGGCGCCCGAGCACGCGGGTACCACGGCCGACGAGCTCGACCGCGAAGGCGCCCGGGCAGTCGAGCGCCGCCCAGACGAAGTGCGGCTCGACGACGCCGCTGCGGTCCGCGAGCGACGCGTCCGGCACCCAGTTCGCCGCGACGAGCCGCTCCTCCCCCACGCGCCCGGGCCGCAGGCGCAGCGCGTCGGCCTCGTCGCGGGCCGGCCCGCAGACGAAGCACTCCGGGAACGGATGCCTCTCCGCGCCGACGTAGCGCCCCTCGGCCCCCCGCGCATCGCCCACGGAGACGGCGCGCGGCGGCGCGAGCTCCACGCTCGCCGGCTCCGCCTCGGCGACGAGGGTGGTGCCGTCCGTGACCTTCACGGAGGGGCCGGCTCGCTCGACGGTCAGGGCGCGGTCGAGCGGCGGTGGCACGCGCAGGGTCACCTCCACGCCGGGGGCGTCCACGAAGGCCGCCACCACGCCGCACGTGTAGCCGCCGTTTCCGGACCCGGACGGGCCACGGAACCGGCGCGCGATGACCAGCTCGTCCACGGCCCGTATCGTGCCGCACGCCGGCGCTGCGCTACAGTTTTCGACTGAGAGGCGAAAACCTATGAGGCTCGCACTCGCACAGATCAACACCGTCGTCGGCGACCTCGCCGGCAATCGCGCGCGCATTCTCGAGCGGATCGACGAGGCCCGGGCGGCCGGCGCCGACCTCGTGCTCTTCCCGGAGCTCGCCGTCACCGGCTACCCGCCCGAGGATCTCCTCCTCCGCCCCGGCTTCGTTCGCGCGGCGCGAGGAGTCGCTCGAGGAGATCGCTCGCGCGTGCCGCGGGATCGCCGCCCTCGTCGGCGCGCCGCTCTTCGACCGCGACCTCTCTAACGCGTGCGCCGTCTGCGTCGCCGGCGAGGTGCGCGCCGTCTACCGCAAGCGCTTCCTGCCGAACTACGGCGTCTTCGACGAGGCCCGCTACTTCGCCCCCGGGCGCGACCTCCTGCTGCTCCAGCACGGCGACGTCCTGCTCGGCCCGACGGTCTGTGAGGACATCTGGCAGCCCGGCCCGCCGGCGACCGACCTCGCGCTGGCCGGAGCCCAGCTCGTCACGAACATCTCCGCCTCGCCGTTCCACGTCGGCAAGGAGCGCGAGCGCGAGGAGATGCTCAAGACGCGCGCGCGGGACAACGCCTGCTTCATCGCGTTCTGCAACGCCGTCGGCGCACAGGACGAGCTCGTCTTCGACGGGCACTCGCTCGTCCTCGACGACGACGGCCAGATCCTGGCCCGCGCACCGGGATTCGAGGAGGCGTTGCTCGTCGTCGACGTCGACCCGCGCGGCGCTGTGGCGCGGCGGCTGCGCGACGTCCGCCGGCGCGCGCTGGCGAGCGAGCGCGACCCAGCTGAGGTGGCCGTGGTGCACATCGGCGCTCCGCGTGAGGCAGACGGCTCCTCTGCTCCTGGCGAGATCGCGCCGCTCGTCGACGAGCTCGAGCAGACGCGCCTGGCGCTCGAGCTCGGTCTCGGCGACTACGTGCGCAAGAACGGGTTCACCGACGTCGTCGTCGGCGTCTCCGGGGGTATCGACTCCGCCGTCACTGCCGCGCTCGCCGCCGAGGCTCTGGGGCCGGAGAGTGTGCATTGCGTGTCGATGCCCTCGCGCTACAGCTCGGCGGAGACGCAGCGGGACGCGCGGCGCCTCGCCGAGTCGCTCGGCTGCCCGTTCCTCGAGCTGCCGATCGACGGGATCGTGGGGGCTGTCGAGGCAGCGCTCTCGGCCGTGTTCACGGGGCGAGAGGCCGATCTCACCGAGGAGAACATCCAGGCCCGCGCCCGCGGCGTGCTGCTGATGGCGCTGTCGAACAAGTTCGGCTGGCTGCTCGTCGCCACGGGCAACAAGTCGGAGCTCTCGGTCGGCTACGCGACGCTCTACGGCGACATGGCGGGCGGGTTCGCGCTGCTCAAGGACGTCTACAAGACCGACGTCTTCCGCCTCGCGCGGCACCTCAACGACCGAGCAGGGCGCGAGCTCGTGCCCGTCTCGATCATCGAGCGCGCACCCTCGGCCGAGCTTCGGCCCGACCAGCGCGACGAGGACTCCTTGCCGCCCTACGACGAGCTCGATCGCGTGCTGCGCGCCTACATCGAGCTCGACCGCTCCCGCGCCGACCTGTCCCAGGACGGCTTCGACCCCGATGCCGTCCAGCGGGCGGTGGCGATGGTGGACCGGGCCGAGTACAAGCGGCGTCAGGCACCGCCCGGCGTCAAGCTGCACCCGAAGGCGTTCGGCCGCGACCGTCGCGTACCGATCACGAACCACTGGCGCGGCTGACTCAGACGCCGACGTCGACCGGGCTCGTCGGCAGGTCGCCCCGGAGAAGGTCGCCGAGCAGGCGGCCGAGCCGTCGAGGCGCGAACTCGTCCGAGGACGCCAGGATCTCGTCGACGCTCCACCAGCGATGCTCCTCGACGGTGTCGGGGCCTGCGAGGAGCGAGTCGTGCTCCGTCGGCTGGACGACGCCCCGGTCGGGGACACGCACCAGCGCGAAGAGCTCGCGCGTGTCGGTCGTCTGCCCGAACCGGGGCCAGTACCAGAGGTGCCGCCGCCGCCAGATCCACGGGCCGAGCTCAAACTCGCCCAGGCGAAGCTCCTCGCGCAGCTCGCGCCGCAGCGTCTGCTCGGGCGTCTCTCCCGCCTCCGCCGCGCCCCCCGGAGTAACCCAGACACCGGGGTCGCGGGGGCCGACGAACCGGTGGAGGAAGACCCGGCCCGCTCCGTCGATCAGCAGAGCGCGGCAGCCGGGCCGGGCCACGGGCGTGCTCAGGTGCGCGAGCTCGGCGAACCAGCGGAGGCGATCGCGCCAGGGCACGGCCGCATTGGCCGGGGACGTCGACGGGAGGACGAAGAGGTGGGCCGGCCGCAGGCGCCGCTGCTGCAGGCCGAGCTCCGGCCGCTCGCCGAACGCGCCGCGGTAGGCCTCCTTGCCGACGAAGGCGATCCAGGCCGGAACGAGCTCGGCGGCCAGCTCTGCGAGGCGCTCCTCTGCGCCCGCGAAGTCCGCGCGACGCAGCTCGGATGACCCGCGCGTCGTCCGCCGGGCCGCGTTCGTCAGGCCGAGGCCAAGCGCCGGCAGTTCGTGCTGGTCGCGCGGCTCGAGCAGGCGCGGAGTCAGCCCCGAGGCGTGCAGCAGCCGCCAGAAGTCGTTGCGCGGGTTGGCGAAGTGCGCCCCCGCCGCGGCGGACGCACGGCCCGGGTTGATCCCGCAGAAGACGATCCGCAGCCCCGGGGCGAGGACGTCCGGAACGGCACACGACACGATCTCGGCACGGTTCTGCGTCACACGCGTGCGTACCCCGCCGTTACGCTCGCGGTGGGTGGTGGGCTGGGGTGCCCCACGCGCGCGCGCCCGTGGTTCATTGAGGCCCGGCGCCCCGCCGGGACGCCTCCCGCGAGCGCGCTCTGGACGCGTCAGGCGGCCTCGGACTCGCCCGCCGGCAGCTCCGGCTCGCGGTCGTCCAGGCGCGCCTCGAAAGCCTTGCGGAGGTCCTCGCCCGACACGTCGAGGTCATACCGGGGACGGCGGGGCACCTTGACGACCTTCACGTCGAAACTGCCGCCCCCGTAACACCGCGCATATGCCTCGGCCTCGCTCAGCGCCCGGAGCCTGTCGGTCACGGCGCGTACGGTATTCGGCTCGGGCCACGCGCGCAACAGCGCGGTAGCGTTCGCGCGATGGCACGCCCGCCCACCGACTACCGCGTCGAGCTCGCCGCCGACGGCACCCTCGCGACCGAGCGCGACGCCGGGCTCGAGCTCCCGGGCTCGTGGACGCCGGAGCACCTCGTCCTCGCAGCGCTCGGACGCTGCTCGCTGGCCTCGCTCGAGCACCACGCGAGCCGTGCATCGCTCGAGGTCGGCGGCACCGTGACCGCCACCGGGTCGATCGACCGCCGCGAGGACGGCAGCTGGGGCTTCGTCGAGATCGACTGCACTCTCGGCATCTCGCTGCAGCCCGCGCCGGACGGCGACGCGCTGATGGCCCTGCTCGACCGTGCCGAGCGAGGCTGCTTCGTCGGCGCCTCGCTCCACCCCGAGCCCGCCTACCACTGGCGCGTCAACGGTGTGGACGTCCGATGACGGTCACGGCACTCGACGTCGAGCGGACACGGGCGCGCTTCAGCTCGCTCGACCGGCAGCTCGCCCTCTTCGACGCGCCCAGCGGGACGCAGGTGCCGGACGAGGTGATCGATGCGATCGCCGGCTACCTCCGCACGGACAACGCCAACACCAGCCCGCACGGTGACTTCGAGACGACCCGGCGCACGAACGCGCTGATCGAGCGTGCGCACACGACGGCCGCACGCTTCCTCGGCTGCTCGCCCGGCGAGACGGCCTTCGGCGCCAACATGACGACGCTCAACTTCTCCCTGACCCGCACCCTCGGCCGCGAGCTCGCCTCCGGCGACGAGATCGTCGTCACGCGACTCGACCACGACGCCAACGTCGCCCCCTGGCTCCAGCTAGCGAGCGACCTCGGGCTCGAGGTGCGGTTCGCCGCGATCGACGAGGAGTGCCGGCTCGACCTCGACGACCTGCGGCGCCAGCTCACGCCGCGGACGCGCGTGGTCGCGTTCCCGCTCGCGTCGAACGTCGCCGGCACGCTCACGGACGGCGCCCGCGTGTCCGAGCTCGCCCACGAGGCGGGCGCGCTCTCGTGGATCGACGCCGTGCACGCAGCTCCACACGTCCCGATCGACGTCGGGGCGCTCGGCGCCGACGTGCTCCTCTGCTCGCCCTACAAGTTCTACGGCCCCCACCTCGGCCTCGCGTTCGTCCAGGCTGATCTGGTCGCACGGCTGCGCCCATACAAGGTGCGGCCGGCCGCCGACGAGCCCCCGGGCCGCCGGCTCGAGACCGGGACGCAGCAGCATGAGCTCCTCGCCGGCTTCGTCGCCGCCGTCGAGTACGTCGAGTCGGTCGGCTGGGAGGCGATCGCGGCCGCCGAGCACGGCCTCGGCGAACGCTTCCTTGCCGGGCTGCCGTCCAGCTGCCGGCTCTATGGGCCGCCGACGATGGCGGGCCGCGTCTCCACCTTCGCCTTCACCGTCGCGGGCAGGACGCCTGCCGAAGTCGCCGCCACGCTCGGGAGCCAAGGACTGGCGGTCGGGCACGGCGACTTCTACGCGCCGGAGCTCACACGGGCACTCGGCCTCCCCGACGGCCTCGTCCGCACCGGCCTCGTCCACTACCACACGCCGGACGAGGTTGATCGGCTGCTGGCAGCACTCGCGCGCCTGTGAAGCTGCTGATCCTCGGCGGCACGATCTTCCTCGGCCGGGCGGCGGCCGAGGCTGCCCTCGCGCGCGGCCACGAAGTGACGCTCTTCAACCGCGGACGCACGGCACCCGACGTGCTCCCGGGCGTCGAGCGGCTGCAGGGCGACCGGGACGGAGGGCTCGACGCGCTGCGCAGGCGAGGCTGGGACGCGGTGCTCGACCCCTCCGGCTACGTCCCCCGCGTCGTGCGCGACTCCACCGAGCTCCTTGCCGACGCGGCGGAGCACCTCACGTTCGTGTCGAGCGTCTCCGTCTACCGCTCGTTCGACCGGCCCGGCTTCGGCGAGGACAGCCCCGTGATCGAGCTCGAGGATCCGGCGACGGAGGACGTGGCGGCCAATTACGGCGGTCTCAAGGCGGCCTGCGAGCGCGTGGTCGACGACGTGTTCGCCGGCCGGTCGGCGAACGTCCGCGCAGGTCTCCTCGTCGGCCCGCACGACCCCAGCGGACGCTTCACCTACTGGCCGCAGCGCATCGCCCGCGGCGGTGAGGTGCTCGCGCCCGGGCGCCCCGAGCGGCCTGTCCAGTTCGTGGACGCCCGCGACCTCGGCGACTGGCTCGTGACGCTCGCCGAGAGGCGCATCGCCGGGACCTTCAACGCCTCGGCCCCGCCGCGTCCGTTCGCGGATGTCGTCAACAGCTGCCTGCGAGCCACCGACACGAGCGCGCAGATCACGTGGGTCGACGACACCTTCCTGCTCGAGCGCGGCGTCGGTCAGTGGATGGAGCTGCCGCTCTGGATCGCCGAAGTCCCTTCCGAGTGGCGCTCGATGCAGGAAGCCGACGTGTCGCGGGCGATCGACGCGGGCCTCCGCTTCCGGCCGCTCGACGACACGGTGCGCGACACACTCGCCTGGGCCGCGACGACGGACACCCCCACGCGCCCGACGGACGACGAGCGTGCTGTCGGCCTCAGCCCAGAGCGCGAGTCCGAGCTGCTCGCAGCCTGGCACGCCGGCTCGCCGGCGTGAGCCCCGCGACGGGAGCTACGCCGCTGTCGCAGAAGCTGGGGGCGAAGCCCGGCACCGAGGTGGTCGTCCTCTTCACCACGCGGCGCGAGCAGCTCGAGCGGCGCTTCGCCGCGCTCCGGGAGACGCTCGCGCCCGCCGACGGGCTCTGGATCGCGTGGCCCACGAAGCGCTCCGGGATCGAGACCGACCTCGACTTCGCCGCCGTCCAGGCGATCGGCCTCGACGCCGGGCTGGTCGACAACAAGTCCTGCGCGATCGACGAGCGCTGGCAGGCGGTGCGCTTCGTCTGGCGCCTGGCCGACCGCCCCCACTAGGATCGCCCGTGTGGACGGCTACCCCTTCGTGCACCGCGAGCGCGTTCGCTTCCGCGACCTGGACGCGCTCGGTCACGTCAACAACGCCGTCATCGCGACCTACGTCGAGCAGGCCAGGGTCGAGTACCTCGCGTCGCTCGGCGTGCTGGACACGTCCGTGTACGACGCCTCCGAGGAGAGCATGATCCTCGCCCGGCTCGAGATCGACTTCCGGGCGCCCGGCCAGCCTGCCGGCGAGGTCGAGATCGGCGTCCGCCCGGGTCCCGTGGGGACGAAGAGCTTCGAGCTCGACTACGCGCTCGAGCAGGACGGCCGGCGCATCGCCGAGGCCGGCACCGTGCTCGTCGCCTACGACTACCGCCGCAACCGGTCCGTTCCCGTCCCCGACCGCTGGCGCGACGCGCTCCAGGTGGCCGCGTGACCTTCGAGCGCCAGACCCTGCCGAACGGCATCCGCGTGCTGACGGCGCCCATGCCGCACGCGCAGTCGGTGTCCTGCTTCCTCATGTTCGCCGCGGGGTCGCGCTACGAGACGAAGGACTCGAGCGGGATCGCACACTTCGCGGAGCACATGTTCTTCAAGGGCACCGAGCGGCGCCCGACCGCCCGTCACATCGCCGGCGAGATCGACTCGATCGGCGGCGAGTTCAATGCCTTCACGAGCAAGGAGTACACGGGGTACTACGTCAAGTGCGCCGCCGATCACCGCGACGTGGCGCTCGACGTGCTCGTGGACATGATCCGCAACTCGAAGTTCGACGCCGAGGAGATCGACCGCGAGAAGGGCGTCATCGTCGAGGAGATGAACATGTACTTCGACACCCCGCGGGACTACATCGGCGGCGTCTACGAGTCGCTGCTCTACGGCGACCAGCCGCTCGGCTGGGACATCATCGGCCGCAAGGAGACCGTGCGCGCCGCCACGCGCGACACCTTCACGGACTACCTGGGTCGCTGGTACCAGCCGTCGCGCATCGTGGTCGGGCTCGGCGGGCGGATCGGCGAGGGCCTGACAGACCGGCTCGGCGAACTGCTCGGCGACCTGCAGGACACGGACGCCGACGCGGCGCCCGCGCCTGTCAGCTCGCATCGGAACGGCAGCGTCAGGGTGCACTCGAAGGACTCGGACCAGGCGCACCTGATCCTCGGCGCCCCCAGCTACCCGCTCACCCACCCCGACCGCTACGTGCTCATGCTGCTTGCGACGGTGCTCGGCGGCGGGATGTCCTCACGCCTCTTCACCGAGGTGCGCGAGCGGCGCGGCCTCGGCTACTACGTCTTTGCCACCAGCCACGGGTACACCGACGCGGGCTCGCTGTACGCGCAGGCCGGCGTCGACATCAACCGCATCGACGACGCCGTCGGCACGATCGTGAACGAGCTGCGGCGCATGGCGGGGGAGCCCGTGCCGGCCCAGGAGCTCGAGAAGGCGCGCAACTTCGCCAAGGGGCGCTTCGTGCTGCAGATCGAAAGCCCGCACGGGACGATCATGTTCGGGTTGCGGCGGGAGGTGCTCGAGGGTCGTGCCGCCGAGCCCGAGGACGTGCTCGCCGGGCTCGACGCGGTCACCGCCGAGGACATCCAGCGCGTCGCGACCGAGGTGATCGAGAACCGCGGCCTGCGGCTGGCGCTGATCGGCCCGTTCGACGACGCCGAGCGCTTCGAGCGCCTGCTGGACTGACTCCGCTCGCTCGCGCGGTCGGCGCGCAGGCTAGGCAGCACGCCTCCCGCGTCGTACGCTTCGGCAGATGCGGCGCCTGGGGTCTGCCCTTGTCCTCCTCGTGCTTGCGGTCACCGCGACCGCCTCGAGCGGCGCCGACGTCGACTGGCGGAAGCTCCCCTACTTCGACTACGACGTCCAGCAGCTGTTCGTGAGCACGGACGCGAAGTGGAACGGCGCCCGGGTGGTCCTCGGCGCCAGGACCCACAAGCCGTTCCCGTCAAACGTCCTCTTCGGCCGCACGGTGCCCCGCAACTACATCTGGGCGCGGACCTGCAGCAACCGCTCGCAGGCGGTCACGTTCACGAGGACGATCCACGCGCCGGGCGCGCCCGGGGAGGGCACCGTCTCATTCGTCCTCGGCTTCGGGTTCGTGGGCAAGGCATTCACGAGCGGTGCGCTGTACGTCAACGGCATCCAGGTCACCGGCGCCCTGAGCAAGGGCATCGGCCCGAGGTCGTACTCCGGCCCCTTGAGCGCGAGGGCCCGGGCGGCGTTCCGCTACGGGCCCAACACGCTGACGATCCGTGCCGTGAAGGCGCCCACGAAGCGCGGCGAGGCCTGCCAGCACCGACACCGGACACTCGGGGTCGTGGCCGACCTCCACCTGCGCTTCACGTCGGATGTCGAGGCCGTGCCGCTCGTCAACGGCCGCGAGCGCACCGTGCCGGCAGCGGGGTTCAGCGGCGCCGAGTACGCCATGCGGATCCGCAACAACGGGCCCTCGGGGAGCGTCGCCGGCATCTTCGAGCTCACCGCCAGCGTCAGCGCCAACATGAACGCAGGCGTGAGCGACTTCTCGGCGGCGGCGATCGGTGCTCCCTTCCACGATTGCAAAGTCGAGCCGCTCGCCGGCCTGCGGGGCGGCAGGATCACGTGCAGCTACGCGGCGCTCCGTGCGGGCACGACCGCAGTGCCGATCGTGCGCATCCCCGCGCAGACAGTCCCTGGCTTCGGGCCGACCTCCGTCGGCGAGCTGCGGGTGACGTGGCAGGTGATCCCGAAGGGAACCGATCCCAAGGGGAACAACGTCGAGCGCCACACGACGTATCTCTGCGGGTCGACGGCGACCGACCCGAAGTGCGCCGCGGCCTAGCTCTGCCGCCTACAGCGCCGTGCGCACGACGAGCCGACCGAGCTCGACGGCGTCGCGCCGGCGCAGCTGCTCCCGGTAGGTGAGCACGACCACGATCATGGGGCCCTCGTGGCCGTACACGATCGCGGCGGTGTGCCGCGCCGACGAGATCCAGCCATTCTTCTGGGCGATCGGCGTCCCGCGCGGCAACGCCGGCGCCAGGAGCCCGATGTTGTTGCCGCTGCGCTCCCCCTGGAGGAGAAGGCCCAGCAGGTAGCGGGCGCTCGGAGCGGCGAGGCCGCTGCGACGCTGGGCGTAGCTGTCCCCGCCAGCGGCCGCGGCGACGACCCTGAGGATGGTGCCGAGGTCCCGGGCCGTCGTGACCCGCCCCGACACGAGCGGCGGCTGGGCGTCGACGCCGGTGCCGACCCGGTAGCCCTGCGGGTACGTGCTGCTCGTGGCGCCGAGCTGCCGCAGGACGGAGGAGACGATGCCGGCTCCCCTCGTCTCGGAGCCACCCCCGAGCAGGCTCACCAGACGGTTGGCCGCCAGATTGGACGACCAGCCGGCCAGCGCCCGCAGCTCGGGGTCGAGCCGCAGGTCACGACGATGAGGGCGCCAGCGTCGCAGCACCGCGACCGCGACGCCGAGCTTCACCGTCGAGGCCGCTGGGAACCGGGCGTCGGCGTTCCAGCCGGCGGTCCGCCCCGTCCGCAGGTTCTGCACGTAGATCGCCTCGTGTCCCGGGAATCCCGCCGCGAGCTCCGCCAGCCGCCGGTTGAGCGCGCGGTCGGTGGTTCGAGGCGGCCTTGCGGGACCAGCAGACGCGGGCAGGAGGTAGACATCGCGGGCCACCGAGCGATGGACGTTCCGCCCGCCGCGCAGGAAGCGGAGCTCGAGGGCGTACCGGCCCGGCGGCAGCTCGAGGCGCAGCCTGACCTCGGCGGCGGCCGTGCGCACGGTCTCCACCAGGCGCCCGTTGGCATAGAGCCGCGCCTCCTCGCCGTGGTTCTCCTCGCGGACGTCGCCGAAGAAGGCCTCGCCCGAGCGCGGCGAGGCGATCGCGTCGGCCTGCTCCACTCCGCGCGGCGGCTCCGTTGAGCGGCACGTGCGCCGGCGGCGGTCGACGCGCTCCAGCGCACGATCGGCGAAGCGGCGGCCGGCTGCGACCCGCCAGGACTGGAGCCGGTCGACACCCTGCGTCGCCGCCAGCACGCCGGTGGCGTACGCCTGCAGGTCGCGCGCAAGCGGGCGGCAGCCGGCACTGACGCCGGCGGACGGCGGCAGCGATGCCTCGAGCCGGCGGGCCGCGTCGTACTGGGCCTGCGCGAGGGCTGGCGAGCCGACGCCTGCGCCCACGACCCGCTCGAGCGCCGGCAGCTGCCGCGCGGCCGCGCGCCGGACGGGGCCGTCGGCCGCGCCGGCCGCCGGGACGATCACAGCCGCCGCCGCGAGGGCGAGCAGCAACGCGGCGCTCCGGCCGGGGCGAGGAGCCACTACGCGGGCAGCGTCGCGAGCGCCTCGTCGAGGAGCCTGCGGTCTTCCTCGTCGGCGACCGACGCGCCGGCCTCACGCGCGAGCGAGGCGTACTGGGCGGCCTCCTCCGCGTGGCCTGCCGCAGCGTGCGCACGAGCGAGCGCCTCGTAGGCGAACGGAAGGTCCCAGTCCTCGGCGTCGTCGGCCGCCTCGACGAGCTCCTGGCAACGGCGAGCGTGCCAGAGAGCCGGCTCTCCGCGTCCGAGCACCGAGTACATGCGCGAGCACTGCCAGTCGCCGCGCGCCCGTTCGATCCCCTCCGAGATCCGCCCCCAGTGATACCGCGACGCGTGGGCGGCGTGGATCATCTCGTCCACCTCCTCGGGCGTGCGATCGGGCCGCTGCATCAACTCCCAGACGTGGTTGAAGAGCGAGACGCCGAGCCGCCGGTGATCGTCGAGCGCCACTGGCGCCAATGGTAGGAGCACGGCGGGCCGCGCGCGTGCGGTCAGAGGCCGTCTGGACGCCCTGGTACCGTCGCCGGGGTCACCTGCATCGGCCCGCGGAGCGGGGAATCTCGTCGGCTGAGGCCCCGCCGGCGAGAGAAAGGAGGAGCCGTTGCACGTCGCCCGCCGGCCTCGGCCGGTCAAGGAATCCCCCTGTGCGCCGACACAGGGGAAGGTGGCCCGACTCCTCGCGCTCCCCGTCGTCCTCGCCGCGTCGCTCCTGCTCACCGGCCCGCCCGCGCTCGCAGCCCCCCCGCCGCCACAGGGCTTCCTCGAGATCTGCAAGGAGACACGGGGCGGCCTGACCGGGACGTTCGGCTTCAGCTTCGCCGGCCGCACCACCGACGTGACGCTGACGCCGGGGGCGACCCAACCTGTCTGCACGCCGGCCCTGCAGGTGCCCGCCGGTCAGGTCAGCGTCACGGAGAGGGCCGCGCCGGGAACCGAGCTCTGCGGGATCCGCACCGTGCAGCCCGGCCGGCTGGCCTGGACGCGCGGCGCAACGGCGGCGGTCACGGTTCCGGCCGGCGGGCCCGAGACCGAGACGACGGTGGTCTTCTGCAACAAGGCGGCGCCCAAGGGCTCGCTCCAGATCTGCAAGGAGACGCGTGACGGGCTGACCGGGACCTTTGCCTTCGATGCCGCGGGCAGGCGCACGACGATCCACGTGTCGCGCGATGTGACACAGCCGGCGTGCGCCGAGGCCTTCGACGTCCCCGCGGGCCAGGTGACGGTCACCGAGCGCGGGCTCGCCGGCACCGGCCTCTGCGGCGTGCGCACGATCCCGACCGGCAGGCTCGCGTGGGCGCGGGACCGGACTGCGGCGGTCAGCGTGCCCGCAGGTGACCGGACCATCGTCGTCTTCTGCAATCGCCCGGTCGAGAGCGGCGCCGTGCGGATCTGCAAGGTGGCAGGGCCAGGCGTCGAGCCGGGCGCCCCGTTCACGTTCACGATTCGCGATCCCGCCACGGGTCTGCTCCGCCGGATCGTCGTCCGCGCAGGCGAGTGCGTGCTCGAGAGCGGGTGGGATGACGGCGCCGTCATCGAGGTCTCCGAATCGCTGCCCGACAGCATCGAAGTGGCCGGACGCGAGGTCGTGCCCTCCACGAGCCGGCGTGGCTGTGCCGGCGATCACCCCGAGCGAGCCTGTGCGCTGATCGCCGCCGGCGAGATCGTCGAGATCACGTTCACCAACCGCCGCATCGAGGGAGAGGGTCGCCTGCGCCTCTGCAAGATCGCCGGCCCCGGCATCACCCACGGCACCGAGTTCACGTTCACGGTGCGCGATGTGGCAGGTGGGGCCGGCGCGCCCGTAATCGTCCCCGCGGGCAGCTGCGCCGACGCCGGCGAGTTCGAGCACGGCACGACGCTCGAGGTGACGGAGACCCTGCCGGTCGGCGTCGAGGTGGCCGCCCGCTACGTCCTGCCGGCGGATCGCACCGAGCGGTGTGCGGCCTGGCGCCCCGACCGCGTCTGCGTGTCGATCAGGGGCAACAGCGTCACCGAGGTCAAGTTCGTCAACCGCAGTACCGCCGTGCCCGGCCAGGTGAAGGTCTGCAAGGTGGCCGGCCCCGGCGTGTCGCCCGGGAGCGAGTTCACGTTCACCGTCCGCGAGGCGCCGTCGGGCCAGGCCATGACCGTGGTCGTCCCAGCCGGGCAGTGTGCCCTGGTAGGCGCCTTCGATGGCGAAGCGCTGGTCGAGGTCACCGAGTCCGTGCCTCCGGGCGTGGAGGTGAACGGCCGCGAGGTGCTGCCGGCTTCCGCCGGAGAGCCATGCGCCCTGCCGCAGTCGAACCGGATCTGCGCCCGCGTCGTTGCCGGCCTCGTCACCCAGGTGCTGTTCACGAACCGAGCCGCCCCCGGACCCGTGCCGGTGAGGCTGTGCAAGGCAGCCGGTAGCCCGGGAATCGCCGGTCTCTACCGGTTCACCGTGCGGATCCTCCCGAGCGGCTTCCCCCGCACCGTGTACGTCGGGGTGGGCTCGTGTACGACGCTGCGCGACTTCACGGTCAGCTCGACGGTGGAGATCACCGAGGCGGTGCCCCCGGGCGAGCGCGTCGCGTTTGCGGTGACGCCGGCCGGCGAGGAGCGGGCGTGTCCGACCCCGGCGGCGAACCGCGTCTGTGCCAACGTCAGCTCGGGCCCGACGGAGGTCGTCGCCACGAACAGCACCGTCGCTCCCGCTACAGGCACGCTGAGGATCTGCAAGGTCGCCGGCGTCGGCGTCGCGGCCGGGGAGCCGTACGACTTCGTCATCCGGCTGCTGCTCGGCGGGCCGGCGAGCGCAGCCACGATCCCGACGGGGGCCTGCTCCTCCTTCCCGGGCATCGCAGCCGGGACGACCGTCGAGGTGACCGAGACGCTGCCGCCCGGCTCCGAGCTGCCGCCGTCGATCACGATCGACCCGCCGTCTGAGGCCCGCACGTGCCCGACGCCGGCATCGACGCGAGCCTGCGCCAACATCAGCGCCGGCAGCACCACCGAGCTCCGCTTCACGAACCGGCGTGCCGGCTAGCTCACCGCGGCGGCATGTACGTCTCGCCGTGACGGCGGGCGTGACGGCCGCCGGGATTGCGCTCGCCCTGGCGGGCAACGCCTCCGCCGCGGGTGGGTGCGCGCGCACCGTCACCGGCGGCACGGCGGCCGAGCGCACCACCGTCAAGCGGATCCTCTGCCGCATGCCCGGCACTCGCATCTCGCGCGTGTCGATCCTGGCGGCCCCCGACGGAGCGCCGGCGGCGACGCGCACCCTCGTCATCGTCGTCCGCGGGCGGCCGGGCGACCCGCAGAGAAACCGCTTCGCACTGCAGGGACGCGCGGGCTGGGAAGCCGAGATCGCGGCCGGTGCGATCCGCGACGGCTTCGCGCGCCGAGGCCTGAGCCGGGCGGTCGCCTATGCGGCAGCGGCAGGCAGCGCCGAGGTCGACCCGCGCTTCCTCCGGCCGCTCGCCCGGCCCGACTGGGGCCTCGAGCGCTGGGCCGTACGGCCCGGCATCCGCTCGCTCGGCAAGGCGGCGGACGGCCGCTGGGAGACCCTGGCCGCGCGACTGCGCCGCGACGCGAGGCGTCTGGGCGTCCGTGTGCGGCTGGAGCGGTACAACCCGTTCGGCAAGGCGCCGGTCGTGACGGTGACGACCGCCAAGCCGGCCTCCTTCCTCGGCGGCCGGGGTCTGCGCCTCTTCCGCTCGCGCCTCGGCATCGGCGGCCGTCGCTTCGACGGCGCCCTGCTCTCGGTGGTGGCCGGCCGGAGGATCGTCTACGCGGCCCTGGCGACGCACCGGACAGCCGTCACGACGGGCTGCGCGGCCTACGTCCCGGCGGTCGCCGGCCGGGCCTGCCGCACGAGCTGATGCCTCGCGCTACTCCTCGCCGGGGTCGGACTCGGCCCGCGTCTTGATCTCCTCGACGACGGTGGGGTCTGCAAGCGTCGTCGTATCGCCCAGCGGCCGGTTCTCGGCGACGTCGCGGAGCAGGCGGCGCATGATCTTGCCGCTCCGGGTCTTGGGCAGCTCAGGCGTGAAGACGATGTTCGCCGGCTTCGCGATCGGACCGATCTTGTCGGCCACGTGGCTGCGGAGCTCCTCGAGCATCTCCACCGAGCCCTCGTTGCCTCCCTTGAGCGTCACGTAGGCAACGATCGCCTGGCCGGTGAGGTCGTCCGCCCGGCCGCAGACAGCCGCCTCGGCCACCTGCTGGTGGTCGACGAGCGCCGACTCGACCTCGATCGTCGAGATGCGGTGGCCGGAGACGTTCATGACGTCGTCGACGCGACCGAGCAGCCAGTAGTCGCCCTCCTCGTCGACACGTGCACCGTCGCCCGCGAAGTAGACGCCCGGGTACTTCGACCAGTACGTCTCGCGGAAGCGCTGGTCGTCGCCGTGGATCCCGCGAGTCATCGCCGGCCAGGGCCGCGTGAGCACGAGATAGCCGCCGCCGCCCGGGCCGACCTTCTCGCCCGACTCGCTGAAGACCCCCGCCTCGACGCCCGGGAAGGGCTTGGTCGCCGAGCCCGGTTTCGTCGTCGTCACCCCCGGCAGCGGCGTGATCATGATCATCCCGGTCTCCGTCTGCCACCAGGTGTCGACCACCGGTGTCCGGCCGCCGCCGATGTGTTCGCGGTACCACATCCAGGCTTCGGGGTTGATCGGCTCGCCGACCGAGCCGAGCAGGCGCAGGCTCGTCAGGTCGTGCTCGGCGGCGTGCTCCGGCCCCCACTTCATGTGCGCGCGGATCGCCGTCGGCGCCGTGTAGAGGATGGTGACGCCGTAGCGCTCGACGATCTCCCACCAGCGGTCCTTGCCGGGGTAGTCGGGCGTGCCCTCGTACATCACCGAGGTGGCGCCGTTGCAGAGCGGCCCGTAGACGATGTAGCTGTGGCCGGTGATCCAGCCGATGTCGGCCGCGCACCAGTAGACGTCCTCCTCGGGCTTCAGGTCGAAGACGAGCGAGTGCGTCGTCGCCGCGCCGACGAGGTAGCCGCCGGTCGTGTGGGTGATCCCCTTCGGCTTGGCGGTCGTCCCCGACGTGTACATCAGGAAGAGCAGGTCCTCGCTGTCCATCGGCTCGGGCGGGCACGTCGCGGGATCGTCCGAGACGTCGAAGTCGTGCAGCCACCTGTCCCTGTCCTCGGTCATCGGAACCTCGTTGCCGGTGCGCCGGACGACGAGGCAGGCCCGGATCCCGGGAGCTGCGGCCATGGCGGCGTCGGCCGTGCGCTTCAGCGGCACCGGGGTGCCCCGCCGCCAGGCCTCGTCCTGGGTGATCAGCACCTCGCAGCCCATGTCGTTGGCCCGGTCCGAGAGCGAGTCGGCCGAGAAGCCGCCGAAGACGACCGTGTGCGGAGCGCCGAGGCGCGTGCAGGCCAGCATCGCGATCGGCAGCTCGGTGACCATGCCCATGTAGATGGCCACCCGCGTGCCCTTGCGGACGCCGAGCTCCTTGAGCACGTTGGCCATGCGGACGACCTGCCGCTGCAGCTCGGCGTAGGTCAGCGAGCCGCGCTCGCCGTCCGGCTCGCCCTCCCAGTGGAAGGCGACCCGGTCGCCGAGCCCTGCCTCGACGTGCCGGTCGACGCAGTTGTAGGAGACGTTGAGCGTGCCGCCCAGGTACCACTTCGCGTACGGCAGCTCCCACTCGTAGAGCTCCGTGAACGGCTCGAACCAGGTGACTCGCCCGCGACCCTCCGTCTCCCAGAACTCGTCCGGATCGCGGTCGTAGATCTCCGGCTTCGCATTGGCCCGCGCGGCGAACTCGGGAGTCGGCTCGTAGCGCCGCTCCTCGAGGAACATGGTCTCGATCGCCTGCGTCACGGGCGGGGCCTCCGGCGCCGTGCCTGGCTGAAGCCCTGCGGGTGGTCTCGGCGAGGAACGACGTGGCCGCGCACTACGGCTCCAGGTTGTAGGGGAAGTCGGTCAGGTTCTCGACACCGTCCTCGGTGACCACGACGATGTCCTCGAGCCGGCAGCCGCCGAAGCCCTGCCGGTAGAGGCCCGGCTCGAGCGTGACGACGTCACCGGCGACGAGCGTCTCGTGGCCGCTCATACCGAGGCCCGGCTCCTCGTGCACCTCGAGTCCGACCCCATGGCCGAGCCCGTGGAAGAACCCGTCCTCGAGCACCGTGCCAGCCTGCTTCGACGCCTGGGTGGGGTGACCGTGCTCCTCGTAGAACGAGCACACCGCGAGGTGCGCATCGCGCCCGACGACGCCGGCGCGGACGGTGCCCAGCGACAGCTTCAGCGCCTCCAGCGTCAGCCGGTGGAACTCGCGCAGCTCGTCGGGCACGTCTCCGACGACGAAGGTGCGGGTCATGTCCGAGTAGCAGCCGGACTCGCGGTCGCGTGGGAAGAGGTCGAGGACGACGGGCTCGCCCGGCGCGATCGGGCCGGATCCCATGTCGTGCCCGATGGCGGTCTGCGGCCCATGGGCGACGATGAACTCGTCCGCGACGGTGTCGTGCTCGCTGAAGATCCCGTTGAGGACGGCCTTGATCCGCTCGCAGGTGAGCGGTGAGCCGTCGAGCACCAGACCGCCGTCGCGCACGTCGGCGCGCCGGAGCATCTCCGCCGCTGCGGCCATCGCCGCCTCGCAGGCCCGCTGCGCGCGCCGGATGCCGGCCAGCTCGGCCTCGTTCTTCACCCGGCGGCGCCCGGCGAACAGCGTCGGGTCCGGGGTCAGATCGATGCCGTTCGAGCGCAGGTGATCCGCCACGGCGAGCGGGAACGAGGGCGGGACGGCGGCGCTCGTGATGCCGACGTCGCGGCAGGCGCGCAGGGCGAGCTCCTGCAGCAGCTCGACGCCTGAGAGGCCGGCGGCGATCAGCTCGTCCCGGCCGAGCTCCTCGAACGCGTGCACGTCCAGCCCGTCGGCCGCGCGCAGCCGCGTGAGCTCGTGCGAGTAGATCGCGACGTAGCGGCGACCGTCCCGCTCGGCGTAGACGAAGTCGTCCGGGACCGGCACCGGCACCTCGTGGCGCATCGCGGGCGACCCCATCGAGTCGCCGAAGATGAGCACGTCGGTCACCCCCCGATCCTACGCGGCTCGTCGCCGATCTCGGCGACCACCGAGCCGTGGGCACGCACCGGCGGCCCGTCGGAGAACTCGCTCCCGAGCACGACGTCGTCGAGCTCGACACGCACCTCGTTGCCCGGGTCGCAGCCCTCGAGCTCGACGCGAATCACGCCGCTCGACTCCTCCTCGGAGGACGACAGCTCGTTGCCGTTCCGCCCGGCGTCGAGCACGAAGAGCGAGGCGCCGCGCGGCTCCGTGTACACGAACTCGTTGGGCAGCGTGGTCGCGGGCTGCCGCGCGACGTCGGCGCGCACGGCGTGCACGACCCAGAAGGAGGCGGCCGGCTCCCCGATCTCGGCGCCGAGCAGGAGCACGGCCTCCACCTCGGGGTTGTCCTCGTCGAACGCACCGCACCACGCGCGCACACCGGCCGGGAGCTGGAGATCCGAGCCGTCGTCGCGGGTGAAGCGGAGGCCATCGCTCCCCTGTGCCGAGGGCTCCGCGGTGGGCTCCTCACTGCCGCCGCACGCGGCCGTGGCGGCCGCGAGAGCGAGCGCGAGGACGACCGCTGCGATCACGGAGATCCGCACCGGAAGCGCATTCTGCCGCCCCTGGAGCCCCTGCGCTCTGACGTACACTCCGGCGCGTGGAGGAGGTGCTGGAGCGCGAGCGCGCGCTGATCGAGACATGGGACGAGCAGCTCCGCCGGGAGGTTCCCGCAGGCTGCGACACGTTCGACGCGCACGTGCACCTCGGCCTCGACATCGACGGCTTCCGCGGCGACTACGAGGAGCTGGAGGCGATCCAGTCGCGCTACGGCATCACCCGCGCCTTCGTCTTCTGCCTCGACGAGCCCGACCGGCATCCCGCCTTCCGGGCTGCCAACGACCGCACCCTGGAGTTCGCCGCGCGCTCCGGCGATCGGCTGATCCCGTTCGTCCGCCTGGACATCACCGAGCAGCCGGTCGAGGAGGCGACGCGCTGCCTCGACCTCGGCGCCCGCGGTATCAAGCTGCACCCTCGCGCGCAGCGGTTCGACATCAACGACGAGCGGCTCGCTCCCATCTTCGAGCTGGCGGCCGACCGGCGCGTGCCGATCCTCATCCACGGCGGGCGCGGCCTCCCGCCGATCGCCGACCACCTCTCGGAGCTCGTCGACCGCTACCCCGGCTCGCAGCTGATCATCGCCCACGCCGGCATCGCCGACCTCTCGGGCCTGGTGCACTACTTCGCAAAGCGGCCGGGGGTCTTCTTCGACACCTCCGTCTGGAGCCCGCTCGACCTGCTCGCGCTGATGCACCAGGTGTCGCCGGAGCAGGTGCTGTACGCCTCCGACTACCCCTACGGCCAGCTGCCCGGCTCGGTCCTGATCGCGCTGCGCGTCGCCCGCCGGGCCGGTCTGGACGAGGCGCAGATCCGCGGCCTGCTCTGGGAAGGAGCCGCCGGGATCGCTGATGGTCGCGAGCCCCCCGAGCTGACCGAGCCACGAGGCGGCGAGCCGTTCGCCCAGCCGATCGCCTTCGCACGCATCCACCAGTACCTGTCGATGGCGACGCCGCTCCTCTGGACACGGCAGGCGGACACGGTCGGCGTGCTCGGCCTCGCGCTCAACACCTGCCTCGAGCGCGACGGCTACCAGGAGGAGCGCGACCGCATCCGCGAGCTGCTCGAGACGGCGCGCGACCTCTGGCGGGTGCTCCCGGAGGCAGAGGAGGACGACGAGCGGCGGCAGCTCATGCGCGCGACCTTCCGCATGATCTACCTCGCCGACATCCTGGCGGTCACAGCCGGTGCCTGAGCTGACGCTGCAGATCAACGGCGGCGCCCACCCGATCGACGTGCCGGTCGAGCGCTCGCTCGCCGACGTGCTGCGTCTCGACCTCGGCCTGACCGGTACCAAGATCGGCTGCAACGAGGGTCATTGCGGCGCCTGCACCGTCCAGCTCGACGGCGTGCCCGTGCTCGCCTGCATCACGCTCGCGCACACCGTCGGCGCGCGTGAGGTGACGACGATCGAAGGCTTGCGAGAGCACCCGCTGGTCGACGCGTTCGTCCGCTCCGACGCGCTCCAGTGCGGCTTCTGCACTCCCGGGCAGATCGTGTCGGCGGCGGCGCTCGTGGCGCGAGTCCCCGAGCCGGACGCAGAGACGATTCGGCACGCCATGGCGGGGAACCTCTGCCGCTGCGGCACCTACCCACGAATCGAGGAGGCCATCAGCACGTGGCGCGACTGATCCGCACCGAGAAGGAGGTCGAGGGCAACTACACGGAGCAGTGGATCGTGGTCGAGGAGGACGCGCTCGACCAGTGGCCGGCCGGCCCGCTCGAGGTCGTCGGCCGCCCCGCGCCCCGCATCGACGGCCTCCAGCGTGCGCGAGGAGAGGCGCGCTACACCGCCGACATCACCTTCCCGGGCATGCTCCACGCCGCCGTCGTCCGCAGTCCGCACGCGCGTGCACGAGTCCTCAGCATCGGTCTCGACGCTGCGCTTGCGGCACCCGGAGTGCGCGGCGTGCTCGTGCCATCCGAGCTGCACGATCCGTCGTCGCAGTCGCGCCTCGTCGGCGCTGGCGCAGACCGCGCGCTCACAGCCAGGGTGGGGTTCGTCGGCGCTCCCGTCGCGGCCGTCGCGGCCGACACGCAGGAGCAGGCGGACGCGGCTGCGGCGCTCGTCATCGTGGACTGGGAGGTGCTCCAGCCGCTCCTCGACCCGGACGAGGCGGTGAGCCGCGAGGAGTTCGTCAGCGAGCCGTCGAGCTACGCGCGCGGCGACCTCGACCGGGGCCTCGCCGAGGCCGACGTGGTCGTCGAGGCCGAGTACCGCACCCAGGTCGTGCTCCACAACGCGCTCGAGACCCACCAGTCCGTCGCGCGCTGGGAAGGCGAGACGCTGGAGCTCTACACGTCCACGCAGCACATCTGGGGCGTCCGCAGGACGCTCGCCGACACATTTGACCTCCCGCCGAACCGGGTTCGGGTCGTGTGCGAGTACATGGGCGGCGGTTTCGGCGCCAAGAACGGCGCGCGCACCGACGCGTTCGTCGCCGCCGCGTTCGCGCGCCAGACGGGCCGGCCCGTCCGCTGCGCCCTCGACCGGCGCGAGGAGAACCTGGCCGCGGGAAACCGCAACGGCACCATCCAGCGCCTCGTGGTCGGCGCACGCTCGGACGGGACGCTGACAGCGCTCGGCGGCGAGTTCGTCAACGCGGTCGGCTACTCCGGCTTCTCGCCGAGCACGGCCGGGCCGATGCAGCTCCTCTACGCCTGCCCCAACGTGCGCACGACCGAGCTGGGGGCGCGGATCAACACCGCTCCGAACGCGGCGTTCCGCGCGCCCGGATTCGTCGAAGGGACGTTCGGGCTCGAGTGCCTGCTGGACGAGCTGGCCGCGCGACTCGACCTCGACCCGCTCGAGCTCCGGCGCCGCAACCACTCCGACCACGACGCGAGCGACGAACGTCCCTTCTCCTCGAAGCAGCTGCTCGAGTGCTACCGCCGGGCCGAGGAGCACTGGGCACGCGGCGACGAGGTCCGCGGCCGCTCGCAAGGCCCGTGGCGCCACGGCGTCGGGCTTGCCAGCCAGGTCTGGTTCGGCGGCGGCGGGCCGCCGTCGTACGCCTGGGTGCGCCTCGGCTCCGACGGGCGGGCGCAGGTGATCACGGCGATGCAGGACATCGGCACCGGCACCCGCACGGCGATGGCGCAGATCGCCGCCGAGGAGCTGGGCCTGCCGCTGGACGCCGTCGAGGTCTCGCTCGGCGACTCGGCCCGCGGGCCCTACGCGTCGATCGCGGCCGGCTCCTCGACGACGCCGAGCATGGGCCCGGCCGTGCGCGCGGCGGCCGCGGACGCGGCCCGGCAGCTGATCGAGATCGCCGCCCAGCGCCACCACCTCGAGGAGCGCGTGCTCTCGCTCAGGGGCGGGAACATCGTCTCGGCAGACGGCGGCTCCTGGCCGATCACCGACGTCACCGGGCTGCTCGACGACGGCCAGATCCTCGGCAAGGGCGCCCGCGGGCCGAACCCGGCGGGCATGCGCGTGCTCACCTTCGGCGTCCAGGTGGCGGAAGTCGCCGTCGACATCGAGACGGGCGAGGTGCGCGTCGACCGGATCGCCGCGATCCACGACGTCGGCCGCGTGATCAACCCGCTGGGCGCTCGCAGCCAGGTCGAGGGCGGGATCATCCAGGGCCTCGGCCACACGCTGTCGGAGCAGCGGCTGAACGATCCGCGCACCGGGGACGTGCTGACCCGTACGCTCGACGCCTACAAGCTGCCGACGATCGCCGACGTGCCGGAGATCGTCGCCGACTTCGTCGACGAGCCGGACGCGCACCTGACCAACCTGGGCTCGAAGGGCCTCGGCGAGCCGCCGATCATCCCGACGTCGGCAGCGATCGCCAACGCGATCCGGGATGCGACGGGCGCGGACGTGCGCTCGCTGCCGGTGACACGCGAGGAGATGCTGCGCGCGCTGCGCGAGGCGCGCGAGCGGACACGGGACACGGTTGAGGCTCCTCCGGCCTGAGACGCCACGCGAGGCGGTCTCGAGCCTCGGCAACGGCTCGGTGGCGCTCGCGGGCGGCACGGAGCTCGTGCCCCTGCTCCGCGACGGCATCGTGCGCGCCGACACGCTCGTCGACCTCTCGCGGGCAGTCCCGCGCGGTGTCGACGGGACGACCATCGGAGCGGGCACGACGCTGGCGCAGCTCGAGCACGACGACTCGATCCCGGACGCGCTGCGCGAGGCCTGCCGCCTGGCCGCCTCGCCGCAGCTGCGCGCGATGGGGACGATCGGCGGCAACCTCCGCCAGGCGACGCGCTGCTGGTACTGGCGGCTCAAGTACCCGTGCTTCCTCCACGGCGGCGAGCGCTGTCATGCGCGCGCCGGTGAGCACCGCGAGCATGCGATCTTCGGTAACGACCGATGCGCCTCGGCGCACCCATCCGACCCGGCCGCGGCGCTGCTCGCGCTCGGCGCGACGGTGCGGACGACGAAGCGCGAGCTGCCGCTCGACGAGCTCTACCGGCTGCCGACGGACGACGACCGCGACCTGGTCACGCTCGCTCCCGACGAGCTGATGCTCGACTTCGACGTGCCCCGGCCGGACGCCAGCGTCTACCTGAAGGCGATGGATCGGCGCCGCTGGGCGTTCCCGCTCGTCGGCGTGGCCGCCGCACGGACGGGCGACGCGATCCGGTTCGGGCTCGCCGGCGTCGCACCCGTGCCGTGGCTGCTGGGAGGCGAGGACGAGCTGGAGCAGGCGACGCCGCTGGCCGGGACGGCGTACAAGGTCGAGATCGCCCACGCGCTCGTCCGCCGTGCCCGCGCGACGCTCGGCACGTAGCACCCGCGCAGTCGACTCCGGGCGGCGGCGGGCGCGGGCCTGAGCGAGCGCGCACGGCCACGGGCACCACAGCCGGTGACGGTCCGCCTACCAATCCTCGTGGCTGTCAGCCACGAGGTCACGCCACCGCGGCGTCGCCTGACTCGAACTCTTCGCGGCGGCGCGGCGCCTCAGCCACGAGGTCAGCCGCGGCGTGTCGCTACGATCGGCCGCCGATGGCCGCCCGCATGCTTCTCGTCCTCGTGCTGCTGCTCGGAGGCGCCGCCTGCGGCGGAGACGACGACGCCGGCGACGGCGGAGGGGAGACGACCGTGGCCGCGACCGACGGATGCGACGAGGTGGAGAGGCCCGGGCCGAAGCCGGCCGGCGGGCAGAAGGCGCCGGAGGATCCGCTGGATGCCGGCGCGCGCCCAGAGCTCGTCTTCTCGACGAACTGCGGCACCTTCACCGTCGCGCTCGATCCCGAGACCGCTCCGAACACGGCTGCCTCGCTGGTGAAGCTGGCCGAGAACGGCTTCTACGACGGCACGATCTTCCACCGCATCGTCCCCGGGTTCGTCATCCAGGGTGGCGATCCCACGGCCACGGGCTCGGGAGGCCCGGGGTACAGCACCGTCGACAAGCCGCCGGCCGACACCGCCTACACCAAGGGCGTGGTCGCCATGGCCAAGACCGGCCTCGAGCCCGCGGGGACCTCGGGCAGCCAGTTCTTCGTCGTCACCGGCGACGACATCGGGCTGCCGCCGGACTACGCGGTCGTCGGCGAGGTGACTGAGGGGCTCGAGGTGGTCGAGCGCATCGGCACGCTCGGCGACGCGAGCGAGCAGCCGACGCAGACGGTGCTCATCCGGAGCGTGACCGTCCGGGAGTGATCGCCGCGGTGGTGCTCGCCGCGGGTGAGGCGCGCCGGTTCGGGGCGCCCAAGCAGGCGCTCCTGCTCCCGGAGGTGCTTGCGAGGGTGCGCCAGAGCGCTGCCGACGACCTCATCGTCGTCACGGGCGCGCACCCGGTCGAGGTCGACGCGCACATCGTGCAGTGCCCCGAGTGGGCGCGCGGCCCGGGGGCGTCCCTGCGCTGCGGCCTGGCGGCGCTCTCTGTCGACGCCGAGGCCGCGGTCGTCATCCTGGCCGACGGCCCCGACCTCGCACCCGCGGCCGTCGACCGGGTGATCGCAGCCTGGCGAGACGCCGGCGGAGAGGTACTCGCCGCCACCTACGGCGGTGCCCGGAGCCATCCGGTGCTCCTCGCGCGCTCGGCCTGGAGCCGCGTGCCCGACGAAGGCGCCCGCCGTCTGAGCGCCGTCGAGGTGCCCTGCGACGACCTCGGCGCGCCTGGCGACGTCGACACTCCCGCTCAACTCCCGGAGAGGTTCCGGCCGATGCACAGTGAATGATTCGCTCGATGAGTGCCAACCGAGCTCGCGAGCCTCTCAGGCGAGGAGTCACCGCTCGAGCTCGCGCGTGAGCGCCGCGGCCTCTCTCGCGCCGAGGCAGCGGCACGTGCTGCACTCAGCTCGGACGAGGTCACGTGGCTCGAGGAGGGGCGGCTCTATCGATTCCGCTCCCCGAATCACGCCACCGCGGCCGCGTCGATCTACGCGACGGCGCTCGGGCTCGACCACCACGAGGCGCTGGAGCTCGCCGGCCGGCCGCTGCCGCCGCGCGCGCCTGAGACGACCAGGCGGCGCCTCGTTGCCACCGTCGGAGCCGTCGTCGCCCTCGTCATCGCCGTCGCAGCGGTGATCGCCGTCCCGCGCCTGACCGGCGGGCAGCGCGCGGGCGAGCGCGAGGCCGCCGCGAGCCTGCCCCCGCCCTGGCGCGTCCAGGTCGACGTCCTGAACGGCTCCGGCGACATCAACTACACGCGCCGCATCGCCGACCGGGTCGCCTCCATGGCATACCGGGTCGAGCGCGTCGCCCGCGCAACGCGGTTCGACTACCCGGAGACGGCGGTGTACTACCCGCCAGCGGCGCAGCCGCTCGCCGAGCGCCTCGCAAACGAGCTGTGCGTGCCGACCAAGCCGCTCCCCGGCGGCAACGAGCCACGCAAGCTCATCGTCATCGTCGGTCCGGCCAGCGTCGGCGGTTGCTGAGCTAGAGCTCCAGCCGCAGGGCCGCCAGACGCTGCACCAGCGCCGGCGAGATCGGTTCCACCACGGCCTGGCGCACGAACATTCGCAGGCGCTCCTCGAAGACGTAGCGCCGCTTGCAGTACTCGCACCGGTCGAGATGCAGCTCGGCCTCGGCCCGTTCGCCCGGGGTCAGCTCCCGGTCGAGGTACGGCTGCAGCATCTTCTCGCAGCGCGCGCACGGATCGTCGTCTCCTCCGCAGTGCATCACTCCGTCGCCTCCTCAGCCAGCTGGCGCTTCAGCGCCCTGCGCCCACGATGCAGCCTCGACATGACGGTGCCGACCGGGATGTCGAGGATCTGCGCAGCCTCGGCGTAGGCGAAGCCGCCGATGTCGACGAGCACGACCACGTCGCGGAAGTCGTGCGAGAGGTCGGCCAGAGCGGTGACGACGTTGTCCTGCGACAGCCGGGCGAGCACGCGCTCCTCCTCGTCCGGCTGCGTGTCGCCACCCGAGCCGGCGAGCTGGTTGTAGAGGTAGTAGTCGCCCTCCTCCAGCGGCTGCGTCTGCGGGCGCCGGCTTCGGGCTCTGGCCCGGTCGATGTTCAGGTTGGTCATGATCCGAAGCAGCCACGCGCGGAGATTCGTGCCCGGCTGGTAGGAGCGCCAGCTGCGGAACGCGCGCGCGTAGGCCTCCTGCATCAGGTCCTCGGCCTCCTCACGGGAACCCACCAGCCGCCGTGCGACCTGGTAGACCTGCTCGGCGAGATCGAGGGCCTCCTCCTCGAAGCGGACCCGCCCGCGGGCGTCCTCCGCGAGCTGCCGAGCATGCTCCCCCGAGACCTCGCCCACCGGACCGAACCTAGCATCACGCTCACGAAGGCACAAAACGCCCGCAAACCGCGTGGCATTCCCGCGGCACCGCCGCGGGAGTGCTCGCTTCACGGGGAGAACCCGGCCCAGCGCTCGCAAGGAGCTCGCTCACACGGGGGAAACCCGGTTTCCCCCGTGGGCCCCCTCGTTCATCAGACGCGCCGGAGCCGCGCTGTGCCTGCGGCCGGCGGAGCCGGCCTTCGGCGATCGGTGGCTGACGTCAAACGCCGGGTATCGCAGCTTCTCGGGCGGAGTCAGCTGCGTGGTCGTGCGCGCGCCTTCTTTACATGGACTGTCCATGTAAAGACCCTGGGTCGACGCTCCTCAAGTCCCATGCCGGAGCCGCGCTGTGCTTGCGGCCGGCCGAGCCCACCCTCGGCGATCGGTGGCTGACGTCGATGGGCCGTGGGTTGTCGCGGCCTCGCGGCCGGCCGCGGATCAGCGCTGCGTTGGTCGACGCGCCTCTTTACATGCACTGTCCGTGTGAAGACGTGCTCCCACCCGGGCGCAGCGCCGTTCCTTCGCGGGAGCTGCCTAGACCGGCTGTTGCTCTCGGAAGCCGGCTTGGCTCATGGCGGCGACCAGCGTGTCTCGGTCGGTGACCTCCTCGTCCCACGAGAGGGTCACCTGGCCCATGAGATTGGCGAACGCCGAGACCAGGCCCTCCTCCTGCTTCAGGGAAGCGGCCAGGCGGTTCACGCAGCGCTCGCAGCGGATGCCGCTCACCTGCAGGGTCTCGGTGCGCTCGACCACGGGCCTAGCCTAGTCGCGAACACGCGCGGTGGCCGCGACCGTCCGGTGGGCCAGGTCGCGCACGACGGCCGTGAGACCCTCGGTACGACCGACCGCGAGTTGCTCCTCCCCCTCGGTGCGGCCGAGGTCGAGCGCGGCGACCAGCGACGCCGAGCCGAGCTCGTTGGCGACCGGCTCCACCAGCTCGACGAGCTCCCGGGCGAGCTCCCGCGCGGGCGCGAGCCGCTCCGCCGCCGGGTGCAGCAGCTCAGCGTCGAGCCCCCGCCGCAGCGCCGCCCAGCGGTTCTGCAGGTAGACGGCGCGGCCCGGCGGGTCGTAGGCGACCGGCGCGCCCCGGGCAGCCGTGACGACCAGCGCCTGGACGAGCGCCGCCAGCGCCGCCGACCGCCCGACGCTCGTGGGCTGGTCGGGCATCCGCACCTCGAGCGTCCCGAACCGCGGGTGGGGACGGATGTCCCACCACAGCATCGTGTAGTCCGGGATCAGGCCGACGCGGACGAGCCGGTCGACGAACGCCTGCCACTCCCCCATGCTCCGGAAGGCGGGCGGCGCGGCACTGCGCGGCAACTGCGCGAGCACCTCCGCGCGGTTCGACGCCAGCCCGGTCTCCTCGCCGGCCACATACGGCGAGTTCGCGGAGAGTGCGAGCACCACCGGCAGCCACTGCAGTGCGCCTTCGAGCGCCCGGTGACAAGTGTCCGCGTCGGGCATGCCGACATGCACGTGCAGGCCGTTGACGCCCTGGCGGCGCGCCGAGACACCCGCATAGTCGACGAACACCCGGTAGCGCTCCTCGTCGGCGATCGGCTGCTCCTCCGGGCGGCTGACCGGATGCGTGCCGGTCGCGACGAGCAGGAGGCCCCGCTCACGCGCCAGGGCTCCGACCGCCTCCCGCAGCGCGCCGAGCCGCTCGCCTGCTTGTGCGGCGCCGTCGCAGATGCCGGTCGTGAGCTCGAGGACGCTGGCGAAGAGCTCCTTCTTGGCCTCGCCCTCGAGCTCGAGCGCCGCAGCGGCGTCGATCACCTCGGCGGCGCGCGGCTCGAGTAGCAGCGTGTCGTCGCGGACGAGCATGAGCTCCTCCTCGAGGCCGAGCGACCACGGTGCGCTCGCGCCCCAGCCCGCCTCGCCGCTGCGCTCGTCCCCACCCATCGCGGCATGATCGCCGCTCCGCCCGGCCGGTGCGCGCGCAGAGACACCGAAGGCCCTGGTGCGGGCCTTCGGTGTATCGGGGGAGAGGAGTTGGCCCCGCCCGGAGGCGGGGCCGTGCAGGACGGCTAGCCGCGAGGGGAGGAAGGCTGCCGTCCAAGCTCTACGGTTACGACGATGCGCCCGCCGCTCCGGCGGACGTCGAGCTTGACGCTGTCCCCGGGGTCCTTGCCGGAGACGATGTCGCGCAGGCGTTCCACGTCGGTGACACGCCGCCCGTCGGCGGCGACGATGATGTCGCCGCCGATCACCCAGCTCTCCCCGTCGACCGTCACGTGTTGGTCTCCGGCGCGGAGCCGGGCCCGGGCGGCGCCGGAGTCGGGATAGACCTCGGCGACGAGCAGGCCGGTGCGGACCGGCAGGCGGAAGAGTTCCGCGATCTCGGGCGTGATCGCCTGCGCCGCGATGCCGAGCTCTGCGTGCTCGACGCGTCCGCGATCGATGATCTCGGCGACGACGTCCTTGACCGTGTTGATCGGCACGGCGAAGCCGATGCCGATGTTGCCGCCGTTGCCCGTGGCGATCTGGGTGTTGACGCCGATGACCCGTCCGGACGCGCTCAGCAGCGGCCCACCCGAGTTGCCCTGGTTGATGGCGGCGTCGGTCTGGATTACGTGGTCGATCAGATACTGGTTCGGCGCCTGGATCTCGCGGCCGACGGCGCTGACGATGCCCGCCGTGACCGTGCGCTCGTAGCCGAGTGGGTTGCCGATGGCGACGACCTCGTCGCCGACGCGGACGGCGTCGGAGTTGCCGAGCTGGAGCGGGGTCAGGGCGCGCGAGTCGGCGTCGATCGCCAGCACTGCGAGGTCGGTGGAGGGATCCTTGCCGACGACGCGGGCGTCGAGGCTCTCGTTGTTCGAGAAGCTGACCTTGATCTCCGAGGCGCCCTCGACGACGTGGTAGTTGGTGACGATGTAGCCGGCCTTGTCGATCACGAAGCCGGAGCCGAGCCCCCGCTGCTGCTGGTCAGGAAGGAAGCCGAAGGGATCGCCCGACTCGACGGTGGTGGAGGTCGAGACGCGGACGACGGCGGGGCGGCTGCGGCGGTAGATCTCGCCGATCGTCAGCCGCTGCCCGCCGTCGCGGAAGCGGGAGGAGTTGGAGGAGGGAGCAGTGATCGAGGCGTCGAGCGCGAGACCGGCATCGCCGAAGGGGGTGTCCTCGGCGTCGATGTCCCAGAGCACGGCCGCGCCCGCCAGTGCGACGGCGCCGCCGGCAAAAGCGGCGACGACGAGCGCGGCGCCCTGTGTGAGGTATCCCGTCGGAATGCGTCGCATGAATCGCGTTATAACGCCCTCCTCTTGGGAGTCCGTGAGCGGAGGTTGAGCCGCCGCTCCCGTTCTGTTAAGGACTGTTGGGAGCCGCCCTGCTCAGTCGGGCGCCGTCAGCCCGAGCTCGCCGTCCTCGGGCGTCTCGGAGGTCCGGCTGGGAGGCAGCCGCATCGACAGCGTCCGCTGCCCACCACTGTCCCGCCCTCACCCTCGCGTCCGGGCCGAACAGGTCGGCTGGGAGCTCGCTCACGCGTCGGGATGCGAGGCGTCGGTGAACTCGCGGAACTCGCCGGTGACGAGGTACGCGGTCTGCTCGCCGATGTCGACGGCGTGGTCGCCGATACGCTCCAGGCAGCGCGAGACGATGATCATGCGCAGCCCCCACTCGCGCAGCTTGGGGTTGCCCCCGAGCGCCAGCACGTGCTGCACGGCTCGGCGGTTGGCGCGATCGATCAGCTCGTCGAGGTCGACGAGCGACTCGGCGCCCGCGAGATCCCGCTCGATGAACGACTGCAGCGCCACCTTGATCATCTCCTCGCCCCGGGCCCCCATCTCCTCGAACGCCTCGATCAGCTTGGCGTCGGGGGCGACGTCGTAGACCAGCTTCGTCAGCTTGGCGATGGTGACGCAGAGGTCGGCAACCCGCTCGAGCGAGAGGTTGATGTGGATGACCGCGAGGACGAAGCGCAGGTCGCTCGCCACCGGCGTCTGCCGGGCGAGCAGCAGCTCTACGCCGCTCTCGATCGCGATATAGCGGCTGTCGACCTCGTCGTCGAAGGCGATCACCTCGTCGGCGAGCTCCGGGTCGCGCTCCTTGAGCGCCTGGATCGCCCCGCGGAGGGAGCGCATGCAGAGCTCCCCTTCCTCCATCAGCGTCGCCTGAAGCAGGTCGAGGTCCCGCTGAAGACCGATGCGCATGCCTGGCGGACGGTGGGCCATCGTCAGCCGAACCGGCCCGTGACGTAGTCCTCGGTGCGCTTGTCGCTCGGCTGCGTGAAGATCCTGTCGGTCGAGTCGTACTCGACGAGGATCCCCGTGCGCTGTCCCTCCTCGCCGCGCGTGACGCTGAAGAAGGCCGTCATGTCCGCGACCCGCGCGGCCTGCTGCATGTTGTGCGTGACGACGACGATCGTGTAGTCGCGCTTCAGCTCGTGCATGAGGTCCTCGATCCGGGTGGTCGCGATCGGGTCGAGCGCCGAGGCCGGCTCGTCCATGAGGATGACCTCGGGCTCGACGGCGAGGCAGCGCGCGATGCAGAGCCGCTGCTGCTGCCCGCCGGAGAGGCCGAGCGCGCTCGCTTTGAGACGATCCTTGACCTCGTCCCAGAGCGCAGCCTGCTGAAGGGCGCGCTCGATCTGGTCCTCGAGATCGTCGGTCATGCCGAGCACGCGGGGACCGAAGGCGACGTTGTCGTAGATTGATTTGGGGAACGGGTTCGGCTTCTGGAAGACCATGCCGATCCGCTTCCGCACCTCGACCGGGTCGACGTCGGAGCCGTAGAGGTCCTGACCCCGGTAGAGGATCGAGCCGTGGATCTCCGCGCCCGGGATGAGCGCGTTCATGTGGTTGAAGCAGCGGATGAACGTGCTCTTGCCGCAGCCGGACGGTCCGATGAAGGCGGTGACGAAGTTGCGGTAGATCTCGAGCGAGACCTCCTGGAGCGCCATGTTGCCGCTGTACGAGACGCCGAGATCCTGGACGTCGAAGACGACCTCGCGTAGCTCCCGCGACGGCAGCGGGCGCCGCTCCGTCGCGGTGCTCACGTTCACGCCGGGGATTGTGACAGCCCGAGCCTGCACCTCGGTCACGGTTACCACCTCTTCTCGTAGCGGTTGCGGAGCCAGATCGCGAACGCGTTGAGGGTCAGCAGAATCGCGAGCAGCACGATGATGGCCGCCGCGGCGAGGATGCGGAACTCGTCCTGCGGTCGCGACGTCCACTGGAAGATCTGGATGGGCAGCGCCGTGAAGTCGCCCAGCAGGGTCGGATCGAAGGCCACGTAGGCCGCGGCTCCGACGAGGAGCAGGGGCGCCGTCTCGCCGAGCCCGCGAGAGAGCGCCAGGATCGTGCCGGTCGCGATCCCGGGCGTCGAGGCCGGCAGCACCTGCCGCCAGACCACCTGCCACTTGGTCGCCCCGAGCGCGTAGGCCCCCTGGCGGATCGAGTCCGGTACGGCGCGGATCGCCTCCCGCGCGGCGATGATCACCGTCGGCAGCACGAGCAGGGTCAGGATCATCGCCCCCGCGAGCAGCACCCGGCCCAGCCCGAGCCCGCGCACGAGGAAGGCGAGGCCGAGGATGCCGTACACGATCGACGGCACGGCCGCGAGGTTCTGGATGTTGACCTCGAGCAGCCGGTTGTACCAACGGTCCCGCTGGGCGTACTCCTCCAGGTAGATCGCCGTCGCGACGCCGATCGGGACGGTAAAGGCGAGCAGCAGCACGCCCAGGTAGACGGTCGCCAGAATGGCCGGACGCGCACCGGCGATCTGCGGGTCCTCGGACGGCGGCTCGAGCAGGAGCACGAGGTCGGTCCACTGCAGACCCTTGACCAGCACCTGGGCGATCAGCGCGCCGAGCGTGACCATGCCGATGCCGAGCGAGGCGATCAGGAAGGCGAGGAAGAGCCGGCCGCGCCAGAGCCCGCGGGGCCTCTCGAGCGCAGGGCAGGAGCGGCGGCGCTCACTCGTAGACCTCGCGGAAGCGGCGAACGAGCCGGATCGCGAACAGGTTCATCACGAAGGTCATGACGAAGAGCGTCGCCCCGACCGCGAAGATCGTCTTGTACTCGATCGAACCGGTGGGCACGTCGCCCTGGCCGGTGGCGGCGATGAACGCCGTCATGGTCTGGATCTCCTCGCGCGGGTCGAGCGTGAGCTGCGGCAGTCCGCCGGCGGCGACCAGCACGATCATGGTCTCGCCGATCGCGCGGGAGATGCCGAGCACGAACGAGGCGATGATCCCCGAGATGGCCGCCGGGACGACGATGCGAGTCGAGACCTGCAGCCGGGTCGAGCCGAGCGCGTAGGCGCCGTCGCGGAGGTCCCGCGGCACCGCGGCCATCGCGTCCTCCGAGATCGAGCCGACCGTGGGGATGAGCATGATCCCCATCACGAGCCCGGCAGCAAGCGCGTTGAAGGGGCCGACCGAGATGCCGACGTCGCCGATCAGCGGCGTCACGAAGGTGAGTGCGAAGAACCCGTAGACGACGGTGGGAATGCCGGCGAGCACCTCGAGCGCGGGCTTCATGACCAGCCGCGTGCGCCGGCGCGCGTACTCGCTCAGAAAGATGGCCGCGCCGAGCCCAAAGGGGATGCAGACCACGCAGGCGATCGCGGTGATCAGCAGCGTGCCGGCGACGAGCGGCAGGACGCCGAAGCTCGACGGCGAGAAGAGCGGCGTCCACTCGGTGCCCGTCAGGTAGTCGACGATCGAGATCTCGCGGAAGAAGTCGATCGCCGGCTTGAACAGGGCGATAACGATCCCGAGCGTGGTCGCGACCGACAGGAGCGCACAGAGGGCGAGGACGCCCTTCACGACGTCCTCGCCCCATCGCCTGCGCGCGGCGCGGAGCCGGATGGGCGCCGCGCCGGTTGCCTCCTGTGTTCCCACGGCGTCCTGAGCCTCCCCTATGCCGGGCTCGTAATTGCGACGTTGTACTGGCGCTTGGCCTTGGCGAGCTGCTTCCTTGTCAGCGGCACCATGTCGGCGGCCTTCGCGATTACCACCTCGTTGGCAATCATGAAGCGGACGTACGCCTTCACCACCGCGCGCTGGAATGCCGTCCGCTTGACGTAGATGAACAGGCCCCGCGAGAGCGGCTTGTAGTCCCGGCTCTGCACCCGCGCGACGTTCGGCGAGACGCAGCCGCCGCCCGAGTTGACCTGGAGCAGCTTGAGCCGGTCTCGGTTCTCGAGGTAGTAGGAGAGCCCGAAGTAGCCGAGGCGCTCCGCGGTCACCGGCGACACCCTGCACGAGCACGTTGTCGTTCTCGCTCGGCGAGTAGTCCGACCGGCTCTGCTTCGCCTTGCCGTTGATCTTCTCGGTGAAGAACTCGAACGTGCCGGAGTCGGTGCCCGGCCCGTAGAGCTTGAGCTTGACGTCCGGGAACTGCGGGCGGACGTCCTTCCAGTCGTCCAGCTTGGACCCCTGTCCCAGATCCGCTTGAGCTCCTCGGTCGTGAGGCAGTTGGCCCAGGTGTTGCCCTTGCTGGTGACGAGCGAGATGCCGTCGTTCGCGACCAGGAACTGGATGTAGCGGATCCCTGAGGAGTGGCACTTGGCCGCCTCCGAGTACTTGATCGGGCGCGATGCGTTGGCCATGTCGGTCTCGCCCTTGCAGAAGCGCTCGAAGCCGCCGCCGGTCCCGGACACACCGACCGTGACCTGCGCACCCTTGTTTGCCCGCTGGAACCTCTCGGCGGAGGCCTGAGCGAAGGGTGCGACGGTGCTCGAGCCATCCATCGAGATCTGCCCCGAGACCGTCCGTGCCGCCGGTGTCGCGTTGGCAGCCGGGCGGGCGGAGCCGACCGATGCGGCCGTGGCGGCGAGTGCGGCGACGGCGCTGACGAGCAGCCCGAGCCTGAGCAGTGACGTGCGTTTCATGGCGCTGTTCCCTCCAGACGTTGGTTGACCGCCGCGAGTGTTCGTCCGGCGGCCACCCGGTTGGGCTAAGAAGGGGGTGAAGCTCTCGTGACGCTCTGGTGAAGGTCACTCGTCCTCCACGTCGATACCGCCACCCTCGAGCACGGTCTGGGCGCGCGAAGCCTGCTCCGCCGTCAGCGGCACGAACCGCGCGCGCTCGGCGATCCCCTGCTGCTCGTCAATCACGAAGTCGAGAAACGCGTCCACCTGCAGCTTCTGCAGCGCGTCCTCGCGGACGTACATCAGCAACGGCCGCGAGAGCGGGTACGACTCGTCCTGGACCGTCGCCTCGGCGGGCTCCACGCACCCGTCGCCGCCGTCCAGCTCGAGCGTCTTGACGCGGCCCGTGTTCTCGATCGCGTAGGACAGGCCGAGGTAGCCAAGCCCTCCGGGACGCCCGGCCACTGCCTCCACGATCACGTTGTCGTTCTCGCTCGCGCTGTAGTCGCTGCGGCTCGCGCCCTCCTCGCCCACGATCTCGCCGGTGAAGAAGTCGAACGTGCCGGGGTCGGTGCCCTGGGCCGCCGCAGCCGGAGCGCCTCGTCCGGATAACCGGGGTCGAGGTCGCGCCATTTGTCCACCTCTGAGCCCGGCCTCCAGATCTCGGCGAGCCGCTCGGTGGTGAGGCAGTCGGCCCAGTCGTTCTCCCGGCTTGCGATCACCGCGATGCCGTCGTTCGCGACGTGCAGCTCGAGAGAGTCGATGCCCCTCTTCGCGCACGTGGCCCGCTCGTCGTCCTCGATCGCGCGCGACGCGTTCGCGATATCGATCTCGCCGGCGCAGAACCTCTCGAGGCCGCCGCCGGTCCCGGAGGCGCCGACGCTGATGTGCACGCCGGGCTCGGCCTTGCGGAAGCGCTCGGCTGCGGCGGCGGCGAAGGGCTGCAGGGTGCTCGAGCCGTCGATCCGGATCCGGCCGGAGAGCTCCCCACCGTCGAACGCGCCGGTCGCCTCCCCGTCGCTCAGCGTCGTCGTCGGCGCGAGCTCGCGCCGTTCGGCCGCTCGCGCCCGCAGCCGGAGCCGGCCGCCACCACCAGCGCGAGCGCACAGACGGCGAGGAGCCGGTGCATGCGGGCAGCCTCGCCGCGACGGCCCCGCGCCCGGGGCTGAGGCCTCCGTCGCCGTCGCCGGGAAGCCTACGAAGCTTCGGGGCGGCGCGGCCCCAGCCCTCAGCCCCGGCCGGGGCGGGCGTCGCGATCGGCGAGCACGACCACGTCGCCAGGCGCGTCCTGCAGCCAGGAGGCCGGCACGTCTTGGGTCGGCGGCTCGTCCAGCGTCCGGCTCAGGATCTCGCGCTTGTGCGGCCCCGAGACGACGAGCAGGATCTGACGCGCGGCCAGCAGCGACGCCATGCCGCAGGTCAGGGCATCGGCCGGGACGTCTTCCTCGTCGCCCCAGTAGCGGGCGTTGCTGACGATGCTCTCGGGCGTCAGCGGCACGAGCCGGGTGGGCGCGTCGCGCGCGACGGGCGGCTCGTTGAAGCCGAGGTGCCCGTTCGGCCCGAGGCCGAGGATCGCGAGCTCGAAGCCGCCGGCGGCTGCGACCGCGGCGTCGTAGACCCGGCACGCCTGCGGCGGCGGCACGGCGGCATCCAGGCGGATCGTGCGCTGCTCCGCGATGCCGAGCGGCGCGAGGAACGAGCGCTCCATCCAGCCGTAGAGCGAGCGCCGGTCGCCACTCGCGAGCCCGGCGTACTCGTCGAGCTGGGCGACCCGCAGCTGCGAGGTGTCGAGATCGCCACGCGCATGGCGCTCGGCGAGCAGCCGGTAGGCGCCCATCGGCGTATCGCCCGTCGCGAGCAGGAGCAGCGCGTCCGGCCTGCGCGCGACCGTCGCGGCGATGGCATCGGCCGCGGCCGCGCTGAGGGCCTCGTAGTCGCCGCTGACGAGACGCGGATCAGGCCGCGGATCCGCGTCGTCGGCAACCGCCGGATCCCTCGCCCTCCACGGACGACGAGATCGCAGCTCAACGGTCGTAGCCGGGATTGACGCGATCGAGCTCGCGTCGCACCGCTGCGAACAACTCCGGCTGACCGCCGGCGCTGCGGAATTGCGCAGCAGTCTGCTGTGCGACCCCTCGGGCACCTGCAGCACGGGCGAGCCGGTCGACTGCGCGAGCACCTGCACCTGGCAGGCGCGCTCGAGGAAATACAGCTGATGCCAGGCGTCGGCCACGGAGTCGCCGACCACGAGCACGCCGTGATTGTCCATGAGGACGATCGTGATGCCGTCGGCGAGGGCCGTCGCGATGCGCGCGCCCTCCTCCTCGGCGTCGGCGAAACCGCCGTAGGCGAGCCGCGCGACGCGGCCATGGAAGTACATCGCGTTCTGACTCGCGCGCGTGTCGAGGCCGCCCTCGGTCATCGCGAGCGCCGTGGCATACGGCATGTGCGTGTGCAGCACGCAGGCGGCGTCCGGGCCGGGCGCGGTGGGCGCCGAGGTGGATCGTGAAGGCGGTCGTGTCGAGCTCCCCCTCGCCTGCCAGCCGCTCGCCGCCGAGCCCGATCGTGAGCAGGTCGCTCGCGCGCAGCTCCGACCAGTGGGGGCCGTACGGATTGAGCAGGAAGGCGTCCGGCCGTCCCGGCACGACGAGGCTGAAGTGGTTGTCGATGCCCTCGTTGAAGCCGTAGAGCGCAGCGGCGCGGAAGGCCGCCGCGAGCTCGACGCGGGCGAGGCGCACGCCGGCGGCATCCGGGGCGATGTCGAGCGATGCGGACACCGCGTCATCGTACGCGGTCAGGCCTCCGGCGCAGCGCAAGCGCGCACGCGCCTGCGCGCCGAGTGCCAGGAGCAGCAGCGCCGATCACGAGCAGCGGCGCCGCCGAGGTGATCTGCGTCAGGCCCGCGACGGCCACGGCGGCGAGCGCGCCCGCGTCGGCGCCGAGGTCGGCGCGGCGACGAGCTCGATCGAGGTCGATCGCGAGCTTCGCCGCAGGCGAGCAGGAAGGCGAGCAGCAGCACGAGCAGCGCCGAGCATCAGCGCCAGCCGCTCGGGCCCGGCGACGAGGACGGCGATGCCGGCCGCGAGCAGCCGACGCGAGCACGGCCCGCATCGCTCAGATGACGACCTGGTCGAGCACCGCGCCGTGCTTGTCGAGGTACGTGTAGCCGATGCTGTCGTCGCGGACGTCGACCGTCAGCGCGCCGATGTCGAGCAGGCTGACGTCGGCGCCCTCGCGTCGGCTTCGTGTGCGCGAGCGAGCCGGGACCCTGGCCGCCCGTGCCCACGGTGAACGTCTGCACGCCGCGACGGTGCGGCGCTCGTAGCGGTGGAGGTGGCCGGAGAAGACCGCATCCACGTTGCCGTCGCGCAGGACGGGGAGGATCGGATCGCCGACCTGCAGCGGGCGGTGGCAGACTGACGAAGCGCACCGCGGGGCCGTCCTCGCGCAGCTTGCTCGCGCACGAACGCGATGGCGTCCGGCTCGTTCGGCTCGTCGCCGAGCAGCACGACCTGGATCGGCCCGTGGCGCACCTCGAAGCGCCCGCCCTCGGCGGAGGTCGAAGGCCTTGCTGATCGCGCCGGGGCCGGGGAAGAAGTTGTCGTGATCGCCGAGGCAGACGTACAGCGGCGCGCGCGCATGAGCTCGCCGAGCGGGCGGAAGATGTTGCGGTCGAGCAGCACCTCGGCGGCGACGAGGTAGGAGTTGTCGCCGGCGGTGAGCGCGAACTCGGGCCGCTGCGCCGCGAGCAGACGGCCCGACCGCCCACTCGTCGTCGTTGCCCGAGCCGTAGTCGGCGAGCACGGCGAAGCGCACGGGGCGATCGAGCGCCGACCGGCGGCGTGGTGAAGCTGCCGCTCGCCTGGGCCGTGCCGTCGATGCTCGCGATCCACGAGTAGCGCGTGCCGGGCTCGAGTCCCGTCAGGACGTTGCCGTCAACGTGCACGGCGGCTGCCGTCCGGGTCGAGAGCGCTGAGCGCCACCGCCGTTCCGCCGCGCGCGCGCCAGCGCAGTGCCGCCTCGCCGCCTGTCACGCGCAGCAGATACGGCCCGCGCGTGAACGGCGTGTCCGAGGGTCCGCGCAGGTACGAGAGCCAGTACCAGATCGTCGCGGCGACGGCGATCGCGCAGACCGCGACGAGCAGGCCGAGCGCACCCAGCGCGAGACGCGCGCGCGTCAGCCGCCGCTGCAGCAGCTGCTCGCGCGGGGAGGGGTCCGCGGGGGTCGCCATACCGGCAACCTAGCAACTCGGCGCGCTAGACTCGGCGGCCTGCCCGGCGACGCCCCCAGCAGCGAGCACGAGCCCGTCCGCGACGCGGTCGTCATCGGCGGTGGCATTGCGGGCCTCGCGGCGGCCTGGGATCTCCGCAACCGCGACGTCGTCGTGCTCGAGAGCACCGGTCGCGTCGGCGGCCGCATCCGCAGCGAGCCGCGCGATCCCTACTGGCTGAACCTCGGCGCGCACGTCTTCAGCGGGCCCGGCTCGGCCACAGGCCGGCTCGTCGCGGACGTCGGCGTGGAGTCGCTGCCGGTGCCCGGGCACCTCGTCGCGCTCGAGCTGAACGGCAAGCTGCTCGTCGGCGGCCGTCCCGAGCTCTACCCGCTGCGACTGCCGCTGCGGGCCGCCGAGCGCGTCGCGCTGATGCGCGCGGGCGCGCGCCTGCGCCTCGCAGTCGCGCGCTACGCCCGCGTCGCCGCGCCGCGGCCCGGCGAAGCGCCGGCGCCGACACGCCGCCGGCGCCTGCTCGCGCACGGCGACGACCAGACGTTCTCCGAGTGGCTGGGCGAGCTTCCGGGCGATGCCGATCTGATGTTCCGCGCCACGGTCGAGCGCTCGACGGCCGAGCCCGAGGAGATCACCGTGGGCGCCGGCACGGGCTACTTCGCGCTCGTGTGGAGCTCCGGCGGCGGCCTCTCGCGCAACATCGTCGGCGGTGCCGGAGCGCTCGTCGACGGCATCGCGAGCGAGCTCGGCGAGCGCATCGTCAACGACGCCGAGGTGCAGGAGATCGCGCTCGAGGGCGACGCTCGTGCGCGTCCGCTACCGCCAGGGCGGCGCGACCGCGAGCTGCGCGCGCGGCACGCGATCGTCGCCACGAAGGCCTTCGACGCGGCGCGCCTCGTGCGCGATCTGCCCGACGACACGCGCAGCTCGCTGAAGGCGATCCCCTACGGCCCGACGGTCGTGATGGCGATGCTGACGAACGAGCAGCGGCCCATGCCCTGGGACGACCTCTACGCGCTGGCGACGCCCAAGCGCTCGTTCAACATGCTCTTCAACACCGTCAACGTGCTGCGGCCGCGCAGCTCACGTGCGCACGCCCGGCGGCAGCCTCATGGTCTATCGCGCCGGCCACGCCGCGCTGACGATGTTCGACCAGCCCGACGCGGCCGTCGAGCAGGCGTTCCTCGACGACCTCTACGCGATCTACCCGGAGGCGCGCGGGATCGTGAGCGAGACGATCCTGCTCAAGCTGCCGCGCATGCTGCCCTACGCCGCACCGGGCCGCTCCGCACTGCAGCCCGCGCTGGAGCGGCCGCTCGGCCGCATCCATCTCGCCGGCGACTACCTCGGCGGCGTCTACGCGGATACCGCCATCTCGAGTGGACAGGAGGCCGCGCTGGCCGTGCGGACGGCGCTCCAGGAGGCGAGCGGCGGATGCCTGAGGAGTCCGACCCGCGCACGCGCTACGCCAACGTCGTCAACGCGCTCTCGGTGCCCTACCAGGACTACTCGGACGGGTCGGGCCGCTTCGGCGTCGGATCGCGCGAGACCGGGCAGGCGGCGGGCGCCCAGCGCCTGGGCTACGACCTGACGCTCGTCAAGCCGGGCGCGCGCTCCAGTCCATACCACTTCCACCACGGCGAGGAAGAGGCGTTCTCCGTCCTCGAGGGCCACGCGACCCTGCGCCAGGGCGTCGAGGGCGGCGGGGAGGAGCTGATCGACGTCGGCCGCGGCGACATCGTCGCGTTCCCCGCCGGCACCGGGATCTCGCACCAGTTCGTCAACTCGAGCGAGGCGCCGTTCGTGTACCTCGCGATCAGCACGATCGAGCCGCTCGACGTCGCCGAGTACCCCGACTCCGACAAGGTCGACGTCCGCTCGAAGGGCCTGATCCTCCGCCGCACCCGCGGCTCGGCTATCTCGACGGCGAGATCTGACACAGGCTGACGCCGAGGCGCACCTCCGGGAGGCGGCATGGGAGCACGGAACGGCGAGGCGTACATCGCGGGTCTGCGGGCCGCACGCACGCGCGTGCAGATCCACGGCGAGACGCTCGCCGGCGGCATGGCCGACCACCCGGCGTTCCGCAACGTCGTGCGCAGCTACGCCGAGCTCTACGACCTCCAGGCCGATCCCGCCCTGCGCGATGCCCTCACCTACGAGTCGCCGAGCTCGGGCGAGCGCGTCGGCATGTCCTTCCTGGTGCCGCGCTCGGCAGCCGACCTGACCCGGCGCAGGGGCGCGATGAAGCTCTGGGCCGATCACAGCCTGGGCACGCTCGGGCGCACGGGCGACTACCTCAACAGCTGCCTGATGGCGCTGAGCGAGGCCGGGCCCTGGTTCGCCCAGGCCGATCCCGCGTTCGCCGAGAACGTGCGCCGCTACTACGAGCACGTGCGCGAGCACGACCTGCTCACGACGCACACCCTGATCACGCCGCAGGCCAACCGCAGCCAGGACGCCGCGCAGCAGCTCGGCGGCTCGCTCACGGCGCGGATCGTGCGCGAAGACGACAACGGCGTCGTCGTCAGCGGCGCGCGCATGCTCGCGACGATCGGGCCGATCGCGGACGAGCTGCTCGTGATGCCCTCGACCGTGCTCAAGGGCAGCGAGGCCGATGCCCCGTACTCGTTCGCGTTCGCGATCCCGTGCGACACCCCCGGCCTCCGCTTCATCTGCCGCGAGTCGTTCGACGACGGCGCGTCGCACTTCGACCGTCCGCTGGGCGGGCGCTTCGAGGAGATGGACTCGGTCGTCGTCTTCGACGACGTGCACGTCCCGTTCGAGCGCTGCTTCCTGCTCGGCCACCCCGAGCTCTGCAACGGCATCTACACCGAGACCTCGGCCGCGGTGCACATGACCCACCAGGTCGCGACGCGCGCGACGGCCAAGACGGAGGCGATCCTCGGCCTCGTCTCGCTGCTCTCCGAGGGCATCGGCATCGAGGGCTTCCAGCACGTGCAGGGCGCGATCGCGGAGGTGATCGTCGCGCTCGAGATCATCCAGGCGCTCGTGATCAGCGCCGAGACCGCAGGCCGCCGCTCAACGAGTTCGGCGTCATGACGCCGCGCTGGGAGCCGCTCAACGCGGCGCGCAACTGGTACCCGAAGACCTACCAGCGCTTCCCCGAGATCCTCCGCACGCTCGGCGCGAGCGGCCTCATGGCCATCCCGACCGAGGCCGACGTCGAGGGCGCCGCGCACGACGACGTCGCAGCGCTACTACCAGTCGGCGACGCTCGACGGGCCCGAGCGCGTGCGGCTCTTCCGGCTCGCCTGGGACCTCTCGATGTCGTCGTTCGCCGGCCGCCAGACCTCTACGAGTACTTCTTCTTCGGCGATCCGGTGCGCATGGCGGGCGCGCTCGTGGCAGCTACGACCGCGAGCCCTACCGCGAGCGCGTGCGCGCGTTCCTGGCGCGCGACGACGGCGCCTGACGTTTTCGGCCTACCGCGGGTCTAGAGCGGATAGGGGAGCGACGGCAGCCAGCAGCGCCAGGCAGCCGCGAGATCGGCTCGCTCGATGCCGTCGTCGAGCGCCGCCCGAGCTCGTCGTCGCCGAGCCGCAGCGCACAGCCCCAGCGGTTGCGCGTCGGCACCGTGAAGGCCACGCGGATGCCCGGGTGCGTCCGCTCGATGCCGATGAAGGCGACGTCGTCGTCGACCACGGCGTCCACGTCCCCCGACCTCGAGCGCGCGCAGCATGTCGCCGAAGACGTCGTCGCTGACGCCGTCGAAGGGCACGCACTCGGCGCCGGGGAACGTCTCGGCGAGCGCGAGATTGGTGCTGCCCGCGATCGCGCCGACGCGGCGACCGCGCAGGTCGCCCGGGCCGCTGCGACGGCGTCGCCGGCGCGCACGACGGCCGACTCGTCGAAGACGGCGTAGGGCCGCGTGTAGAGGAAGCGCCGCTCGCGCTCGGCCGTGATCGCCGAGCCGCACCAGATGCCGTCGCACTCGCCGTCTGCGAGCGCGCGCGGCGAAGTCGGCCCACTGGCGGAAGATCCAGCGCAGCTCGAGCCCGAGCGCGGCGGCCACGGCGGCTGCGGCCGCGGGCTCGTAGCCGTGGCGCCGCCCGCCGGCCTCCGTCCAGAAGAGCGGCGGAGCAGCCATGTCCGAGCAGCAGAGCGTCAGGGCACCCGCTGCGACGAGCCACCTCAGGCCGCCGCGGCGAAGTGGCTCTCGATGAACGGCGTGCGGTACCCGTCCTCGCGCCACATGACCGGGAAGTAGACCTCGTCCAGCTCGAGCACGTCCGGCCGCATGTAGCGCGAGTAGAGCGGATGGCGGTGCGTCGGATGCCACGTCGTCCCGGTCGCGACCATGTGGCTGATGATCGCGCGGCGATCGGCGTCGGGGCGCTCGTTGGGCGGCGAGCCGTGGAAGCAGAGGCCGTGGTGGAAGGCGGCGCCGCCGGGCGGCACCTCGATCGGCACCATCTCGGCCTCGACGTCGGCCGGGCGCACCTCGTGCATCCAGGCGAGCCAGTCCTCGGGCGCGTGGAACGTGTCGCCCGTCGGCAGCCGGCCCCAGAGGTGCGAGCCGCGCGCGTAGTAGATCGTGCCGGTGTCGGCCGCCGTCTCGTCGAGCGCCATCCAGCACGTCGTCATGTTCGGCGGCTCGAGGAACGGCACGTAGGCGGCGTCCTGATGGGCGAGCAGCGCCTTGCCCGAGGGCGGCTTCCAGATCATGTTGTCCTGCAGCAGCCGCATGCCGGGCTCGCCGGCGAGCTTCGCTGCGAAGCGCGCGTTGCGCTCGGCGAGCGTGATGCGCGCGAGCCAGCGGTCGGCCTTCCAGACGTTGCACAGCTGCCGCGTGCGGTCGGGCGGCGTGACGCCCGGCGTGTAGTTGACCTCGTCCGGGCGCGAGCCCCGTCTCCCACTCGTGCTCGAAGCACGCGTGGAAGCGCTCGCGCGTACGCTCGACCTCGTCCTCGGCGAGCCACTCTCGACGATCAGGAAGCCATCGCGCCGGTACTGCTCGATCTGCTCTGCGGTCGGGTCGGTCGCCGTCATGCGTAAAGTTCTATCATCTAGAGGTAATGGTGTTCAAGTGACCGTCACCGCCCGCGACGTCGCGCTCGCCCCGCTGCACGCCGAGGGCGCCGTCGAGCAGATCGTGCGGCGCCTCGGCGAGGCGATCGGCGCCGGCGTGCTCGCGCCGGGCGAGCGGCTGCCGAGCGAGGTCGAGCTCGCCGCGCAGCTCGGCGTCGCGCCGATGACGCTGCGCCAGGCGCTGCAGATCCTGCGCGACGCCGGCTTCGTCGAGACCCGGCGCGGGCGCACCGGCGGCTCGTTCGTGCGCGACGATCCGCCCGGCGCCCTCGTCGCCGGCGGCGAGCTGCCGACGCGCGCCGAATTGCGCGAGCTGACCGACTGGCGCCGCGCGGTCTCGGGCGAGGCCGCGGCGCTGGCCGCCGAGCGCGCCGGAGCCGGAGGAGCGCGACGCGATCGCCGCAGGCCGCCGCCGCGGTCGAGCTGCGCGGTCGGCCGCTTCGCGGCCTTCCGGCTCGCCGACGCCCGCTTCCACATCGCGATCGCCGAGGCCGCGCGCTCGCGCCGGCTCGTCGCCGCCGAGACGCAGATCCAGGTCGAGACCGCCGAGATGCTGCGCTTCGTGCCCGGGCCCGCGGCTCGCGCGCGCCGTCTCGCAGGCAGGCCACGATCCCGATCGTGAGCGCAGTGCTGGCGCGGCGACGCGACGGCCGCGCACGCCGCCATGACGCGTCACGTCGAGGGCACGTACGACTGGATCGTCGGCCTGCGCCTCGGCCTCCGACCCTGACCGATCAGGCTGCCGGCATGGCCGAGCCAACCGCGTTGCGCAAGCTCCGCGGCGTCTTCGACGGCGTCGCCGAGGCCTACGATGCGGCCCGCTCGGGCTATCCGCAGGAGCTCGTCGACGCGGCGATCGCGGCCGGCCGCCTCGACGGCGCTCGCGCGATCCTCGAGATCGGCAGCGGCACCGGCAAGCTGACCGAGCTGCTCGTCGCGCGCGGCCTGCGCGTGCACGCCGTCGAGCCGGGCGCGAACCTGACCGAGGCCGCGCGGCGCCGGCTCGGCGACACGGACGCCGTGCGCTTCGAGCAGTCGACGTTCGAGGACGCCGAGACTGCCGACGGCGCGTACGACGCGATCTTCTCCGCGACGGCGTTCCACTGGGTCGAGCCGCGAGATCGGCTGGGCGAAGGCGGCGCGCACCCTCGCCCGCGGCGGCCTGCTCGCGCCTGCTGACGCACATCGGCCTCGAGGACGAGGACGAGCGCTCGGGGGTCTATGGAGCGCGAGTTGATCGAGATCCTGCTCCGCTACTCGCCGCCGGCGGCGACCGACTGGAACGTGCCGCTGCCGCTACGCCGACGTGATCGCCGGCGCGCGCGAGCGCAGCGCGAACGTCTCGCAGGCCTGGGACTGGATCATGAGCCGCGGGCGGCATCGCATGGCGATCCCCGAGGCCGCCGCGATGTTCGAGGACGTCCAGGTGCAGCGCCACGTGCAGCACGTCGAGCAGACGCGCCGACGAGGTGCTCGCCGCAATGGCGCACGACGTCGCTCTACTTCACGATCGAGGAGGGGCGCCGCGCCGCGTTCGACGACGAGTTCCGCGCGCTGATCGACCGCTACGGCGGCACCTTCCCGTACTCCGACGGGACCTTCCTGCTGACCGCGCGGCGCCGCTCCCGCCTGACGCGCCTGCCGCCCGCGGAGGCCAAGTCGCGGACACTGCAGGTGTGGCAGAGCGCTCCGACATCCGCAACGTGGCGATCATCGCGCACGTCGACCATGGCAAGACGACCCTCGTCGACGCGATGCTGTGGCAGTCCGGCGCGTTCCGCGAGAACCAGGACGTGCAGGATCGCGTCATGGATTCGGGCGACCTCGAGCGCGAGAAGGGCATCACGATCCTGGCCAAGAACACGGCCGTCCGCCACGGCGGCACGAAGATCAACATCATCGACACGCCGGGCCACGCCGACTTCGGCGGCGAGGTCGAGCGCGGGCTGACGATGGTCGACGGCGTGCTGCTGCTGGTCGACGCCAGCGAGGGCCCGCTGCCCCAGACGCGCTTCGTGCTGCGCAAGGCGCTCGAGCGCGAGCTGCCCGTGATCCTCGTCGTGAACAAGATCGACCGGCCGGACGCCCGCATCGCCGAGGTCGTCGACGAGGTCTACGCGCTCTTCCTCGACCTCGACGCCGACGAGAAGCAGATCGAGTTCCCGATCGTCTACTGCAACGCGCGCGCCGGGCAGGCCACGCTCGACCCCGAGCACCCGGGCGAGGACCTCGAGGTGCTGTTCGACACGCTCTTCACGACCGTGCCCGCGCCCTCGTACGAGGAGGGCCACCCGCTGCAGGCGCTCGTCACGAACCTCGACGCGTCGCCCTACCTCGGCCGCCTCGCGCTCTGCCGCGTCCGCAACGGCATCATCAAGCGCGGCGCGACCGTCATGCGCTGCCGCGTCGACGGCACGACCCAGCGCGTCAAGATCACCGACCTCACGGTCACCGAGGAGCTCACGCGCGTCGCCGTCGACGAGGCCGGCCCGGGCGAGATCATCGCCATCGCCGGCATCGACGACGTCCACATCGGCGAGACGCTCGCCGATCCCGACGACGTGCGCCCGCTGCCCGTGATCAGCGTCGACGAGCCGAGCCTCTCGATGCTGATCGGCATCAACACGGCGCCCACCGCCGGCCTCGACGGCAAGCTGCTGACCGCCCGCCAGGTGCGCAACCGCCTCGACCAGGAGCTCGTCGGCAACGTCTCGCTGCGCGTGCTCGACACCAACCGCCCCGACGCCTGGGAGGTGCAGGGCCGCGGCGAGCTGCAGCTCGCGATCCTCGTCGAGCAGATGCGGCGCGAGGGCTTCGAGCTCACGATCGGCAAGCCGCAGGTCGTCACGCGGCGCATCGACGGCGTGCTCAGCGAGCCCGTCGAGCGGCTCGCGATCGACGTCCCCGAGGAGTACTCCGGCGTCGTCATCGGCCTGCTCGCGCTGCGCAAGGGCAAGATGGAGCAGATGGTCAACCACGGCACGGGCTGGGTGCGCCTCGACTACCTCGTGCCCGCGCGCGGCCTGATCGGCTTCCGCACCGAGTTCATCACCGAGACGCGCGGCACGGGCATCCTGCACCACGTCTTCGAGGGCTTCGCGCCCTGGTTCGGCGACATCAAGACGCGGCCGAACGGCAGCCTCGTGGCCGACCGCCGCGGCGTCTCGACCTCGCACGCGCTGATGAGCCTGCAGGAGCGCGGCGAGCTCTTCATCCACCCCGCCGTCGACGTCTACGAGGGCATGGTCATCGGCCTCAACGCGCGGCCCGAGGATCTCGACGTGAACGCCTGCAAGGAGAAGAAGGCCAGCAACATGCGCTCGGCCCACGCCGAGGAGCTCGTGCGCCTGGCCCCGCCGCGCCAGCTCTCGCTCGAGCAGGCGCTCGAGTTCATCCGCGACGACGAGGCCGTCGAGGTGACGCCGAACGCACGTGCGCCTGCGCAAGGTCGTTCTCGCCGCCGGCGGCCGCACGAAGACCGCGCGCGCCCGAGCCGCCGCCGAGCTAGGCGTCGGAAGGCCAAGTCGCGAGGGCCCGTGCAGAGGCTCAGAGGGCGCGGTAGAGAGTTAACGCCCATCGTGCAGACCCTCAGTACGAGGGCGCGGCAGTCGCGCGATAGGGGTCTCACGCCCTTCGCGCAGACGCTCTGCACCTGGGACGCGACGGTCGCGCGATAGGGGTCTGATGCCTTTCGTGCACGCCGGTCACTTTGAGCCTGGCGCGGGCTTTGGGGCGCCGAATCAGAGGGGTCTGACCCCTATCGTGCAGACGCTGCCGATCGAGCCTCGACACCCTGAGCGGGACGTTGAGGGCCTGGCCCCGAGCGTCCCCTCGAGCTCAGTCGACGAGCAGCGTGAAGGCGTTGCTCGACGCATCGCGCGCGAGCGCCAGCGTCGGAAAAGGAAGCTG
>CAWIWF010000004.1:0-26548 GCA_963839815.1 uncultured Thermoleophilia bacterium | reverse complement strand
ACGCGCGACGACGGACGGCTCGCCAACCGGGCGAGAACGACCTCCGCGGCGATGGCCGGGCAGAGTCGGCCGCGCGCCGGGAGTAGGATCACGGGCAGAGACAGCGTGGGAAAGACCAGCCTGATTCTCGTCGCAGCCGGGCTCCTGGGAGCGACGGCCGGCTGGCAGGGGGACTCGGCGGCTGCAGGACGCTGTGGGCAATGGGCCGTTCCTGCCCGGGTCGGCGGGAAGGCGGTTTGCCTGGGCGAAGACCAGACGTGCAAGACAAGGTTCGCGCGCGACTACCGGCGCTCTGGGTTTCGCTGCTTCGGCGGGGTGCTCGTCGTGCCGTGGAGCTTCCTCCGCTCGCGACCGCTGCTTCCTCAGCGCCTAGCCCCCGGGGCGCCATGCCGCGTGACGACGCTGACGGGCCGGGTCGACGGACATCCGGGTCTCGGGCCCGGGCCTGCCTACCCGTACGGGACGTACACCGTGGTCACGATGCGCATGCCGCCGCCGGACGACTGGGGCGACGAGTGGGGCGGGACGAAGCGTGTCTGGCTTGTCGACCGCCGCTATACCGGCCGTATCCTCGTGCGCGGACACCAGCTCGATGGCCCCAACGAGGTTCGGTTCGTCAGCGGGCGCCCAGGGTTCACGCCGGAGAAGATCCTGCACCCTATTCGCGAGCACCGGTTCGATGGTGGTGACCAGCCCTCGCTGACCCGCCTGCGGGCTCCCGGCTGCTACGCCTACCAGGTCGACGGCCGGAGCTTCAGCTACCGGATCGTCTTCGAGGCTCGCGTCGAGTAGACGCCGCCCGCCGGGACATCAGTGGCCGCAGCCGCAGGAGCCACCGCAGCAGCCGCCGGCGGGGCGGCCTGCACCCTTCGGCTCGCTCATGCCGTGCGCGGCGAAGACGGATAGCTGCCGGAGCACGTCCCCGGCGCCGCAGTGCGGGCACGGCGGCGCCTCTGCCTCCATGCCGACGAGCTCCTCGAAGTGCTGCTCGCAGCTCATACACGCGTACTCGTAGACGGGCACGGCGCCAGCCTACCGGCTCACTCATCCTCCGGCGGGTCGCCCGAGACATGCCACGCGCGCATCGGCCCCTGCATCGACTCCATCAGGTCGGGTGAGAGCGACCGCCACTCGCCTTCGCCCACAGCGAGCCCGTGCCGCTCGCTAAGGAGCTCGAGCTGCCGGCCCAGCTCCGCCGGCTCGCCGCCCGCCACGGCCGACTCGCCGAACACCGTCTCGTCGACGAGCATCGCGGCACCGGCGCGCACGGCGAGATTGATCGCGTCGCTCGGCCTGGCGTCCACGGCGTGGGCAGCCCCGTCCGCAGAACGCAGGTGGATCACGCCGTAGAAGGTGCTCTCGCGCAGGCTGCTCACTTCGACGCGCTCGACCTCGGCGCCCAGGGTCTCGATGAGCTTCGCCATCAGCACCGCCGTGAGCGGACGCGGCAGCGTCGCGCGCACCAGGTGCAGCGCGAGTGAGTCGCCTTCCGGGGCACCGATCCAGATCGGCAACACGCGCTGACCGCCCCGTTCCTGCAGCAGCACGATCCGCTGCGGCCCCACCGACACCTCGGCCCCGTTGCCGCCTCCCGTCACTCGAACGACGACGTCGCGCAACTCGACCGCGACCATCACTCTCTCCTCCTCTGTCGTCGGTGCGAGCGCCGAGAGCCGCTCTCTCAGCTCCCGCCGCCCTCTGTGCAGCCGGACCCGGACGGCGCCGGGCGATCGACCGACTCGTGCGCCGATCTCGGGTGCCGTCAGGCCCGCTACGTCGTGCATCAGCACGGCGTCCCGCTGCGGAGGCGGGAGCTCGGCGAGCGCCTCACGGACGAGGGTCGCAGTCTCGCTCGACTCGAACGGCTCGCGGCCGGCGGTCGGGCGGAGCCGGCTTGCAACAGACTGTTGCAAGCTCAGCCGTCGCAGCCGCATGCGAGCCAGGTTCGAGGCGATGCCACGAAGCCAGGCGCCGAACCGCTCCGGATCGCGCAGGTGCTCGAGCCCCAGGTAGGCCTGCAACACGGACTCCTGCGCGATGTCCTCGGCTTCCTCGGGCACAAGCGCCCGAGCCAGCTCGACACACGCTTGCGTAATGCCGCTCCACGAGCACGCCGAACGACTCCGTGTCGCCGGCGCGGGCAGCCGCGACCAGCCGGCTGTCTGACTCACCGCTCATGTAGGTGTGTTGCGCGACAGAGTGGAGACGTTACGGGCTACGCTTCCCGTGCCCGGTATCCACTGGAACTGGAGCCTGAGATCGACCACATCTGCATCGTCGGCGCCGGACGGGTCGGCACGGCGCTCGCCGCACGATTGCGCGAGCAGGGCCGCCGCGTCCGCCTGACCGGGCGCGAGCTCGACACCGGAGACGCCGACCTCGTCCTCCTGTGTGTCCCGGACGACGTCATCGCCGGCGTCGCGCGCGACCTCGAACCGGGCCCCTGGCTGGCGCACACGAGCGGCGCGACCCGGCTCGCCGCGCTCGACCCCCACCGGCGCCGCTTCAGCCTTCACCCCCTCCAGACGTTCGACCGCTCGGGTGACTCCGCCCAGCTCGACGGCGCCTGGGCGGCGCTCAGCGCCGAGGATGCCGACGGCCTCGCAGCGGCGACGGAGCTCGCAGCGACGCTTGGGCTGGAGCCGTTCACGCTCGCCGATGATGACCGCCCGCTCTACCACGCCGGCGCCGTCGTCGCCTCCGGCTACCTGGTGACGATCCAGCGTGCGGCCGCGGAGCTCGCCCGCACGGCCGGCGCGCCCCCGGAGGCGCTTCTCCCGCTCATGCAGCGGACGATCGACAACGGCTTTCAGCCCACCGGCCCCGCCACCCGAGGCGACGTGGGCACGGTCGAGAGCCATCTCGCCGCGCTGCGCGAGCGCCGCCCCGACCTCGAGCCGCTGTACCGCGTGCTGGCGGACGCGACCGCCGCGCTCTCGCCCGAGGCCCTCGAGCCGAGCGAGGCGCGATGAGGATCGCCCGCACCGTCGGCGAGCTGAACGAGGCGCTCGCCGAGCCGGGCGGCGCCGTCACCGGGCTGGTGCCGACGATGGGCGCCTTCCACGACGGCCACCTTGCGCTCTTCCGCGCCGCCCGCGCCGCCTGCGACCGGGTGGTCGTGAGCCTGTTCGTCAACCCCGCCCAGTTCGACGCCGCGGACGACCTCGCCCAGTACCCCCGCGACGAGAGCCGGGACGTCGACCTGGCCGAGAACGCAGGCGTCGACGTGCTCTTCGCGCCCGAGGCCGCCGAGCTCTACCCGACGGCTTCCAGACCTGGGTCGAGGTGACCGAGCTCGGGCGGCCGCTCGAGGGGGAGTTCCGCCCGGGCCACTTCCGCGGCGTCGCCACGGTCTGCCTCAAGCTCTTCAACCTCGTCCGCCCGGCGATTGCCTTCTTCGGCGAGAAGGACGCCCAGCAGGCCGCCGTCGTCAGGCAGCTCGTCCGTGACCTGAACCTGCCGGTGGAGATCCGCGTCGTGCCCACGGTCCGCGACGCCGACGGGCTGGCGCTCTCCTCGCGCAACGCCCGCCTGACCGCCGAGCACCGCCGCGCCGCGCTCGCCTTGCCGCGCGCGCTCGCCGCCGGCGCAGCGGCTCACCGCGGCGGCGGGAATGCGGTCGACGCCGTCCAGCGGCTGCTGGACGCCGAGCCCCTCGTCGTGCCCCAGTACGTCCAGGTCGCGCAGCTGAACGGGCGCGCCTACCTCCTCGCCGCCGCCCGAGTCGGTGGCGTCCGCCTCATCGACAACGTCGTCCTGGAAGGAGCAGAGCTGTGATACCCCTTCACCGATGTGTCTGCGCGTCTCTCGGGCTCCGCTCGCGGTGCCGGGTCGGAGGGAACAGTACGCCCAGTACGGGCCCGGAGAGCACCGTGCCGAGAGCGGAGTCAGGTCGTGACGGAGCCGGGCTGCGCCCGGCGGGAGCCATGACCGGCGAGTGGCGCGCATGAGCATCCGCCAGCAGCAACCGGCCCCTGCCGTCCCAGCACCCGGCAAGCTCGCGCTGCCCGAGCTCGCGGAGATGAAGCGCCGCGGCGACCGCATCACGATGGTCACCGCCTACGACGCCTCGAGCGGCCGCCTCGCCGATGCCGCCGGCGTCGAGCTCATCCTGGTCGGCGACTCTGCCGCCATGGCCGTGCTCGGCCACGAGTCGAGCACCGTGCCGGTGACGATGGAGGAGATGCTGTTCATGACCCGTGCGGTGACCCGCGGGGCGCGCCGGCCGCTGGTGATCGGCGACATGCCGTTCGGCTCGTACCAGGTGTCCGACGAGGACGCCGTCCGCAACGCGATCCGCTTCGTCAAGGAGGCGGGCGCCGACGTGATCAAGCTGGAGGGCGCCGGCCCGTCGCTGAGCCGCGTGCGCGCGATCGTCGACGCCGGGGTCGGGGTGATGGGTCACGTCGGCCTCACCCCCCAGTCCGCGACCGTGCTCGGTGGCTTCAAGGCCCAGGGGCGGACGGCCCAGCACGCGCGCCGGCTCTACGACGACGCGCTCGCCCTCGAGGCAGCGGGGTGCTTCGCCGTCGTGCTGGAGGCGGTGCCTGCGCCCGTCGCGGCCCGGGTGACCGAGGCGCTCTCGATCCCGACCATCGGCATCGGCGCCGGCGCAGCGTGCGACGGCCAGGTACTCGTCTGGCACGACCTGCTCGGGCTCTACGCCGGACGAACGCCGCGGTTCGTCAAGCAGTACGCGCAGCTCGGCGCCGAGATCGAGCGTGCACTCGGCGCCTACGTGACGGAAGTGCGGTCGGGCGCCTTTCCCGAGGAGCGCCACACCTATGCGATGCCCGACGAGGAGCTGGCCGAGTTCGAGGCCTTCGTGTCCGACCGGGATCGCGGGCGGGCCAGCTAGAGGACGAGCGCGAAGAGCACGGCCGAGGCGGCAAAGACGAACGCGGCCACTCCTCCGGCGGCAAGCGACCGCGCCCAGGTAGAGCCCGTCACGACGCGGACGCCAAGCAGCAGCAGCCCAACGACCCACAGATAGAGCCCAGCCTCGGCGAGCGCGAGCGCGACGAACGCGGGGCCGTCGTCGCCGCCCCCCTCCCGGAAGACGTCGCCGCCGCCGACCGCAAGACGGAGCGGCCAGACCACGATCAGTGCCAGCAGCAGCGGCACGAGCGCGTACCCGAGCAGGTGGCGGGCGCGCCGGTAGCTTCCCGGCGGGCCGACCGCGGACAGGCCGGCGTAGAGCGCCCCGCCGATCAGCCAGTAGCCGAACAGGCCCTGAACGCCGCCGGCGGCGAGCGCCCAGACCGCGACCAGCACAGCGTCGAAGTCACGATCGTCGAGCAGGGACGAGCTCCGCGCCGCTGCCAGCGCGGTCACAACGCCCGCGAGGAAGACGATCGCCGTGACCGGCTCCTGGCGCGCCGAGGCCGCTTCGGGCGAGTCGTCGCGCAGTGCTGAGAACACCGCGCGCGGCGCCTGCAGCACGACGAGCGCCCGCAGCCACCAGGCGCGCTCGCCCTTCGGCCGTCTCCGTAGTTCTCCCCATCACTCGTTCGAGGGTAGTTCGGGCAGCTCCCCCATCGGAGGGATCGTTCACCACCAGCCGGCGAGCCGACTCATACACCGTGGGCGATGCGGCTCCCCACGGGCGCAGCAGTCCCGCGCTCTCTCTCCGCGAAAGGATCGACATGCGTGACACCAAGCGCAAGCTTCTCCTCACAGCTCTGATCGTCGGAGTGCTCGGAAGCCTTGCGGCGTTCGGCACGTACTCGGCCTTCACCGCGACGACGACCAACAGCGGCAACTCGTTCGCGGCTGGCACGGTCGCGATCCAGGACGACAGCGGCCTGGGCAGCGCACTCGTCTCCCTGACGAATCAGGGTCCCGGTGCGTCGGTGACGAAGTGCCTCCGGATCAAGTACACCGGCTCGCTGTCTTCGACCGTGCACTTCTACATCCCGTCGACGTCGAACGGCCAGAGGTTCCAGCTGCAGGTCGAGCGAGGCTCGGGCCTGAGCGACCTGCGCGACACGTGGCTCGTGCACCGGCTTTTCCTCGTCGTCGACGGCGTTCGCAACGGCTGATCTCAACACCTTCCCGACGGCCTACTCCGGCGGCGTCGCCGGCAAGGCCTCGGACGCGACGTGGGCCCAGAATGATTCGGTCGACTACCGCTTCACGTTCTCGGTCAAGGACGACACCACGCCCAACGCGAACACGAGCGCGGTCTCGACGGGCACCTTCGCGATCACCTGGGAGGCGCAGAACACGTAGCCCCGGGCGAGAGCGGCACGTTGGGAGCGGGGTGCTCGCTGCCCCGCTCCTTGCGTCCCCGTACGAGCTGGCCATGAGACACCGGGCGGAGATAACGAGCTTCCTGGTCGGCGCGGCCGCAGCGCTGGTGCTGATCGCGGGCTGGCGGGTGCCGCACGGGCGTGAGGCGTTCGGCGCGGACGTCCGGATCAGCGTCGCCCGCTCGAGCGTGGTGCACGTCTCCCGCACCGGCACCGTGCTCGACAGCACGGGGCTCCGGCCCGGCGAGGGCGCCCGGACGACCGTCCGGATCACGAATCCCACTGACCGGCCGCTGCGCCTCCGGCCGACGGCACAGGTCGACGACCCGGCGCTCGCACGCCTCCTCCGCGTCGAGGTCACGGCCGGCGGCGACCGGCTCTTCTCGGGGCCGCTGGCGTCGATGAACGGCAACGCTGCCCTTCCGCTCAGGTTGCGGCCCGGCGCCGCCGCAGCGGTGCAGATCCGGCTGAGACTGGGGCGCGGCGACTCCGCCGGACGGGGCACGCAGGCGGCACTCGTCTTCTCGGAGGCGGCATGAAGCCGTCGCGTCGGCAGGTCGTCCTCGTGGCGGTGGCCATCGTCGCTGCCGCCGGCCTGTCCACGGCCGCGTACGCGGCCTACCGTGGCGTGACCACGAACAACGGGAACCAGCTCGCTGCCGGGAGCGTCGCACTGAGCGACAACGACGCAGGATCCGCCCTCTTCACGGCGCTCGGCTCCGCCCGGGCGAGTGACTCGGAGACGAGTTGCATCCGAGTCAGGTCGGATGGGAGCCTCGATTCGACGGTTCGGCTCTACGGCACGGTCAGCGGCGGCCTGGCTCCCTTCCTCACCCTGACGGTGACTCGAGGGACAGATCCCGCGCCGAGCTTCAAGAGCTGCACGTCCTTTATCGCCGACGGGACGAGCTACATCGGCGCGGGACCCGGCGTCATCTACTCCGGGCCGCTCTCGTCGTTCCCTGGCAGCTACGCCGCCGGCATCGTCGACCCGACGGCCGGCAGCTCGGAGACATGGTCGACCAGCGAAGTGCACGTCTACCGGTTCTCTCTCTCGGCGGGCACCAACCCGGCGGCCGAGGGCCTGTCGGCGACGGTCTCCTTCACGTGGGAGGCGCGGAACCTGTGAGCTCGATCGCCGCCACTCCGACCTCGCGGCACCGTGCGGCCAGGCAGGTTCTCGGGCGGGCTCTGGCGCTTGGCACCCGCGCGGCCCTGGGATTCTGCGCTGTGCTCGTGATCCTTGCGCTCGGGCCGAGGGTGCTGGGACTGCACAGCTTCGCGGTTCGCTCCGGAAGCATGGAGCCCACGCTGCGAGTCGGCGACCTCGTCGTCGACCGGCACGTGCACGTGGGTGAGTTGCAGCCCGGCGAGATCATCACCTTCCGAGATCCCCGACGACTCGAGGCGGCTGCTGACGCACCGGATCGTGCGCTACGAGAGGCGAGGCGATCGCGCCCACATCGTCACGAAGGGCGATGCGAACACCGGCTTCGAGCGGTGGAGCAGCCCGCTCGACGGGACGGTGGGCCTCGTGCAGGTCAGCATTCCGAAGCTCGGCTACGCCGTCGGCCACCTGGGCGGTCGCCTGGGCCCGCTCGCCCTAATCGCGATTCCGGCCCTGCTGCTCGCGCTGTTCGAGCTCAAGGCGCTCTGGCGTCCGAAAGGACGCGACGATGCGGTGTAGGCAGGCGCTCATCCTCGTCGGCTGCCTCGCCGTGATCGGAGCGGGCGCAGGCGGAGCGGGCGGCGCATTCATCGCGACCACCGTCAACCCCCCCAGCACGATCACCGCCGCGCCGGACTGGACGGCGCCGGCCGCCTCGGCGACGGTGATAGCGCGCAGTGCGGGCTGTGCGCCGACGACGCCGGGATACCTGAGCCAGGGCCGCTCCTACTACGTCTACGCAGCCGTGACGGACACGGGAAACCCCGCGAGCGGTATCTCATCGGTTGTCGCCAACGTGAGCGCGCTGACGATCGGGCAGTCCGCTGCCGCGCTCTCCCCGGGCTCCTTCTCGGTCGACGGCGTCCTCTACTCGCACCGCAGCGCGTCGATCGCCGCCGACCTCCTCGTCACGGAGGGCGCGAAGACGTACGCCCTGACCTCGACGGACGTGGCTGCGAACAGCGGCACGCAGAGCCCATACCCCGTCACGGTCGACAACACCGCGCCCACCGCCGTGAGCATCGAGGCGAACAACAAGCCCGGCGGGACGGCGGGCCGAGCGGAGAACGGCGACACGCTCGTCCTGGTCGCCTCTGAGCAGATCGAGCCGTGCTCCCTGCTGGCGTCGTGGGACGGGACGTCGACGGCGGCGACGCTGCGGTTGCTGAACAGCGGCGCGGCTGACACGGCGGAGATCTGGGACGCCGCCAACACGACCAGGCTCCCGTTCGGCACGCTCACCGTGAACGGTGACATCGTCAACGGCAACACGACCTTCGCCGCCACCATCGTCGAGTCGAACGGGACGATCACGGTCACGCTCGGCGACTTCGTCTCCGGCAACCTCCGCAACGACAACAAGACGACGGCCTCCGTCTGGACGCCGTCGTCGACGCCCTACGATCGCGCCCAGAACGCGATGGCGACAACGCCGGCCTCGGGCACGTCGCACCTGCACTTCTGACCGGGGGTCAGGGCGGGCTCGAGGAAGGGGTACGCCATGGGCCACGCAGCGGCGGCATCGCAGATCGACCGCGAGTGGTTCCTCGCCATCCCGGCGAGCTTCAGTCGCCTGCCGATGGGCGCCGGTCAGGCCGCGACGACTACGCGCGCGGGCAGCAGCTCGCGCAGAAAGGCGCCGGTGAACGACCCCTCGACCGCGGCCACCTGCTCGGGCGTGCCCGCCGCGACGAGCTCGCCGCCGGCGTCGCCGCCCTCGGGGCCGAGGTCGACCAGCCAGTCGGCCTGCTTGATCACATCGAGGTTGTGCTCGATCACGAGCACGGTGTTGCCCGTGTCGACGAGCCGCTGCAGCACCTCGAGCAGCTTCTCGATGTCGGCGAAGTGGAGCCCTGTCGTGGGCTCGTCGAGGATGTAGAGCGTCTTGCCGGTCGCCACCTTGCCGAGCTCGGCCGCCAGCTTGACCCGCTGCGCCTCGCCGCCGGAGAGCGTCGTCGCCGGCTGGCCGAGCCGCATGTAGTCGAGCCCGACGTCGTGCAGCGTCTGCAGCCGCCGGCGCAGCTTGGGGATCTTGGCGAAGAACGCCAGCGCCTCCTCGACGGACATCTCGAGCACGTCGGCGATCGACTTGCCCTTGAAGCGCACCTCCAGCGTCTCGCGGTTGTAGCGCTTGCCGTGGCACGTCTCGCACGGCACGTAGACGTCGGGAAGGAAGTGCATCTCGATCTTCAGCTGCCCGTCGCCCTTGCAGGTCTCGCAGCGGCCGCCGCGCACGTTGAACGAGAAGCGGCCCGGCTTGTACCCCCGTACCTTCGCCTCGGGCGTCAGCGAGTAGAGGTCGCGGATGTGCGTGAACAGGTCGGTGTACGTCGCCGGGTTCGAGCGGGGCGTGCGCCCGATCGGCTTCTGGTCGATCTCGATCACCTTGTCGAAGGCCTCGATGCCCTCGACCGACTCGTGGTCGCCGGGCTTCACGCGCATCCGGTGCAGGCGGTTGGCGAGCGCCTTGTAGACGATCTCGTTGACGAGCGTGGACTTGCCGGAGCCGGAGACGCCGGTCACGCAGACGAACTTGCCGACCGGGAACTCGACGTCGATCCCCTTGAGGTTGTGCATGGCGGCGCCGCGGACCGTGAACCAGCCGTTGTCCAGCTCGCGCCGTGGCGGGATCGCGATCGAGCGGCGGCCGGAGAGGAACTGGCCCGTGACCGAGCCCTTGGTCCGCTGCACCTGCGCCGCCGTTCCCTGCGCGACCACGTGCCCGCCGTGCTCACCCGCGCCCGGCCCCATGTCGACGAGGTGGTCGGCCGAGCGCATCATCTGCTCGTCGTGCTCGACCACGAGCACGGTGTTGCCGAGGTCGCGCAGCCGCTCGAGCGTGCCGATCAGCTTGCCGTTGTCGCGCTGGTGGAGCCCGATCGAGGGCTCGTCGAGGATGTAGAGCACGCCGACGAGCTGTGAGCCGATCTGGGTCGCCAGCCGGAACCGCTGCGCTTCGCCGCCCGAGAGCGTCGCCGCCGCGCGGTCGAGCTGGAGGTAGCCGACGCCGACGTTGTCGAGGAACGAGAGGCGCTCGCGGATCTCCTTGATGATGCGCTCGCCGATCAGCCGCTCCGTGTCGGTCAGCTGGAGCCCGTCGAGGAAGCCGATCGCGCTCGTCACCGACATGCGCGTGAACTCGTGGATGGTGCGGTCGCCGACGGTGACGGCGAGCACCTCGGGCTTCAGCCTCGCCCCCTTGCAGACCGGGCAGGGCCGGAAGCTCATGTACTCCTCGATCCGCTCGCGCATCTGCGACGAGTCGGTCTCCTTGTAGCGGCGCTGCAGGTTCTCGACGATGCCCTCGAACGCGAGCATGTACGAGCGCCGCCGGCCCATGCGGTTGCGGTACTGGACGTAGACGCGGTCGCCGCCGGTGCCGTGGAGGAACTTGTCCTGCTGCTCGGCCGTCAGCTCCCGCCAGGGCGTGTCGAGGTCGATCTCGTAGCGATCGGCGACGCCCTGGATCACCGCCTCGTAGAAGCTCGAGCTGCCCACGGACCACGGGACGAGCGCTCCCTCCGCGATGGAACGCGACGGGTCGGGTACGACGAGCTCGGGGTCGATCTCCTGCTGCGAGCCGAGGCCGGTGCAGCGCGGGCAGGCGCCGTGGGGCGAGTTGAACGAGAAGATCCGCGGCTGGAGCTCAGGGAGCGAGACGCCGTGCTCGGGGCAGGCGAATCGCTCGGAGAAGAGCAGCTCCTCGCCGTCGACGAGGTCGATGCCCACCAGTCCCTCGGCGAGGCCGGCCGCGGTCTCAACGGACTGCCAGAGCCGCGTACGCAGGTCCGGCTTCATCACCAGCCGATCGACGACCACCTCGATCGTGTGCTTGAACTTCTTGTCGAGCTCGATCTCATCCTCGAGCAGCCTCTGCTCGCCGTCGACCTTCACGCGCGTGAAACCCTGGTTGCGGAGCTCCTCGAAGACGTCGCGGTACTCGCCCTTGCGGTCGCGCACGACCGGCGCGTTGACGGTGAAGCGGGTGCCCTCCGGCAGCGCGAGCACCTGGTCGACGATCTGCTCGATCGACTGGCCCGCGATCGGCCGCCCGCAGACGGGGCAGTGCGGCCGGCCGACACGCGCGTAGAGCAGGCGCAGGTAGTCGTAGATCTCGGTGACGGTGCCGACGGTGGAGCGCGGGTTGCGCGAGGTGGTCTTCTGGTCGATCGAGATCGCAGGCGAGAGGCCGTCGATCGAGTCCACGTCGGGCTTCTCCATCATCTGCAGGAACTGGCGCGCGTACGCGGAGAGCGACTCGACGTAGCGTCGCTGCCCCTCGGCGTAGATCGTGTCGAACGCGAGGCTCGACTTGCCCGAGCCGGACAGCCCGGTGACGCAGACGAGGGCGTTCCGCGGCAGGCTGACGGTGACGTCCTTGAGGTTGTGCTCGCGGGCTCCGTGTACGACCAGTTCGTCTGCAGGCATGAACATTCGAGTCTAGCTCCGGCTCGTCGGGGCGAACGTGTGTTCGTGAGAGTACAGTGCCGACATGTCGGCGCGCCTGCGGCCGCTGTGGGACTTCGGTGACCTCGACGAGAGCGAGCGCCGCTTTCGTGCCCAACTCGACGGCGAGACCGCCGCTGCCGGGCGAGCCGAGGTGCTCACTCAGCTCGCACGTGTCGAGGGCCTCCGCGGCGACTTCGGCCGCGGTGACGAGCTCCTGGACGAAGCAGCCCAGCTCGCGCACGGCGACCACGCGGCCGGCGCGCTCCTCGACCTCGAGCGCGGGCGGCTCAGACGCTCGAGCGGCAACAAGGCGGACGCCTATCCCCTCTTCGTCGCTGCGTTCGAGGCGGCTTCGGAGGCGGGCGACACCGCGCTCGCCGCCGATGCCGCGCACATGGCAGCGCTCGCCGCGCCCGGCCGGGAGGAGTTCGTCGCCTGGACCGAGCGCGGCCTCGCCACTGGGGATCCCTACTGGCCAGGGCCGCTGCTCAACAACCTCGGCTGGGAGCTCTTCGCAGCGGGTGACTTCGCAGGGGCGCTCGACGCGTTCAGGCGGGCTCTCGAGGTCAGGGAGCAGTCCCCCGATCGCCCCGACGAGATCGCGATCGCGCGCTACGCGCTCGCGAAGGCGCTACGCGCGCTCGGCCGGGCCGGCGAGGCGGCGTCAGTCCTCGAGCAGGTCGTCGCGTGGACAGAGACGGTCGACCGGCCGGACGGCTGGTTCCACGAGGAGCTGGCGCTGGCGTACGCCGACCTGGGCGACGGCCGTTCGGCCGAGCAGGCCCGGCTCGCGCTGCCACTCCTCGAGCGCGACGACCCGTCGGTCGAGGGCGAGCGCGCCGGCCGGCTGGGCGCCCTTGCAGGGTCTGTCCCCCCGGGGAACTGACCCGCTCTGGCGCTAGGAGGCGAGCCGCTCGACGAGCTCCGTGACCTCGTTCGGCCGCGCCACGTGGTCGATCTCGAGCGGGCCGACGACGAGCGTCCCGTAGCCGAGCATGCGGCCGGCTGCGGACTGCTCGACCTCGACCGCATCGATCCGTCGCAGGCGTACCTGGCGCGCCCGCTTGCGGATCGTCCCGTCGACCACGTAGAGCCGCTCGGTCGTGACCACGAGGTGCAGCCGCTCCCAGTCCCAGACCGCCCGCAGCGCCAGGCCGGCGGCGATCACGACGAGGATCGCGCCCGCGACCGCGAGCGGCCACACGAGCGTCAGCAGGACGCCACCGAAGGCCGCAAGCACGATCGCCTGCCCGAGCGGCAGCGCGAGCACGACGCCGTGCCGGCGCGCGTCCAGGCACACCCTCTCGTCGGACTCGGCCACGGGACTCCGCGTTCGCCTCGCGACACGCGTTCTCCTGCTTCGTCACGTGCCCGTGACAGCGGCGCAGCCGTGCCGGAGAATCACGCTGGATGAGCGACCCCTTCGACACCGGCGTCGTCACCATCGCGTTCACAGACGTCGAGGGCTCGACCGACCTGACGCGACGGCTCGGAGACGAGGCGGCACGACGCACGATCGAGAACCACCGCCGCATCGTTCGGGAACAGCTGGCCGCGCACGACGGCCGCGAGATCGACTCGATCGGGGACGGCTTCATGCTCACCTTTCTGTCCACGCGCCGCGCGATCGCCTGCGCGGTCGCGATCCAGAAGGCGCTCGCCGAGCACGCCCGCGAGCACCCCGAGGAGGCGGTGCGGCTGCGCATTGGGCTGAACGTCGGCGAGGTGCTCGAGCGCGGCGGCCATCCCTTCGGGGCCGCCGTCAATGCCACGCAACGGGTCGGCGCCCACGCCAAGGGCGGGCAGATCTTCGTCAGCGAGCCCGTGCGCCACCTCGCCGGCACGATCCCCGAGGTCACCTTCCGCGACCGTGGCCGCTTCACCCTCAAGGGGTTCGACGAGCGGTGGCGGCTCTTCGAGGTGCTCTGGGAGCAGCCCGAAGAACGGCCGGCGCCGAAGCCGCCCGTACGGGGCCGGGCGAAGCGCAGATCGCTCGTGGTGGCCGCCGGCGCCGCCGCTCTGGCCGTTGCGCTCGCGGCCTTCCTCGCCTTCCGCGGCGGCAGCGAGAGGTTCGACCGGGTCGCGCCGAACTCGGTCGGCGCCGTCGACCCCGGCAGCGGAGCGATCGTCGCCGCGATCGGCGTCGGCCGCGGCCCCGTCGACATCGCCTACGACGAGGCGAGTGGCCGGCTCTGGGTGGCGAACCTCGACGGCGGCACCATCTCGGAGATCGATGCTGCGTCGCGCACGCTCGCCGACACCTACAGCGCCAACGGAAGTCCGCGTGCGATCGCGGCGGGCCGCGAAGGCCTGTTCGTGGCCAACCAGTTCGAGAACGAGGTGGCCCGATTCGATCCCATTCGCGGCGTGATCGACGACACCATCGAGGTCGCGGGCCCCCGTGATGTGGCGGTCGGTTTCGGCGCCCTCTGGGTCGCGTCGGCGACGGACGGGGTCGTGCTGCGGATCGACCCCGCGACCCACGCGGCGCAGCGCGTGGCGGCCGGAACCGCGCTCGCGCTCGGACCCGACGTCGTCTGGGTGGCAGGCGGCACCACCGTCAAGGCGTTCGACCCGGAGACGCTCGACCAGCGCGGACTAGAGGTGCAGGTGCGCTTCCCGGCCAGCGCGCTCGCCGCCGCGGCCGACGGCCAGACCGTCTGGGTGACGCACACGTCCGACGACACGGTGTCGCGTATCGAAGTCCGCGACCGGAGCGCGTCGACCATCCAGCCTGCCGGCAACGACCCCACCGGGATAGCGATCGGCGAGGACGGCGTCTGGGTTGCCAGCAGCCTCGGCCGGTCGCTCGTGCGAATCGATCCCGAGAGCCGCTCGATCAGCGAGGACATCCCGCTAGGTAGCAGTCCCGCGGCCCTCGTCGTCGCCGGGGGGCGCCTCTGGGTCACGACCCAGGCGGGCGGGTAGATCAGTCCGAGCCCGGCTTCAGCGCAAGCTGGTCGAAGGCGGGCATGAGGAACCCCGCCTGCGCGAACGTGAACCGGGCGACCCGCTCCGAGACGACCTGGGCGTTGCCCTCGAAGACGTAGGGCACCCACGGGACCACCCGCTCCATCAGCAACTGGTCCGTCTCGGCCCAGCACTGGATCTGCGCCCGGCCCGTGAGACGGACGCACTCGGCGAGCTTGCCGTCGATGCTCGGGACCTTGCGCGGCGGATAGCCGAGCCGCCGCAGCTGCGTAGCCGACGCTCCGACGAGCGACAGGTTCGAGCCGGACGGGTGGCCGACGAGCGCTCCGGAAAAGAGAGGCGGGAACACACCGGCGGCGTTCGGGACCTCGATTCCCCAGCCGAGCGACGGAATGACTGACGCCTTCGCCTCAGGGAGGATCGCCCGCGAGAAGTACGTGTCCGGATCGGAGGCCCTGATCTCGAGCTCGATCCCGAGCGGGCGCAGATCGTCTCCGATGAGCTCGCCGAGCCGTGCGTTGGTGGGCTCGTCGTCCCGAACCGCGGCGATCAGTCCGCGGCAGACGCGCGCATCGCACCGGCCGTCTCCGTCCCGGTCGTAGCGTGACTTCGCCATCTCCTCGCGCGCTGCCTCGAGGTCGCCGCGGTGCGCGGGCGTCTCGTAGGGGTCGTAGTCCAGCAGGAGGTTGTTCAGGAAGGCATCGGGCGCGATGTGGCCCGCGATCCGCCCCCCGAGCCCGGACCTCGCAGCTGCACGTAGCGCCTGCTTGTCGATGGCGAGGTTGACTGCCTTGCGCACGTGGAGGTCGTCGAAGGGCGGGAGGGCGACGTTCAGGTTCACGTACCTGACGCTGTTTGCGACGTGCGCGTGCACCCGCTTCCTGAGCTGCGGATCCGCCTGGTAGCGCTCCAGCTGGCCGGGCGTCGGACTGAGCTGGCCGAGCGCGACGTCGAGCGTGCCCGCGTCGACCTTGGCGGCCGCGCTCTCCGGCGTTCGCTCCGCGGTCAGCAGCATGCGGTCGACGTAGCCACCGCGCAGCGCATCGCCTCGCCACGAGGGGTTACGGACGAGGGAGACCCGCTCTTCGACAACGAAGCCGGCCGGCAACCGCTTCGGGGTCGGCGGCCGCGAGAAGTCGTACGCTGCCGAGCCCTCGAGCATGTACGGCCCCGACGCGACGGGGACCCGGCCGATCGTCGGATGGCCGACATCCGCTCCCTCGGGGATCGGGGCGGTGGTCGCGCTCGAGAACCGCTCGGCAAGGTCGCCGACTCGCTCCGCCAGGTGTACGACGAGCGTCCCGTCGTCGGGCGTCTCGAGACCGGTCACCGAGCTCGCCTGCCCGCTCTCGAACGCTTGGGCACCCTCGATCACGAGCAGGGGCCCGGGCCCGAGTCCGAGCGTGTACTCGACTGCACGCACGATGTCCTGGGCACGGATTGGGGTGTCGTCGTACGGCGGCGCGTACCGCAGCCCCGACCTCAGCGTGAAGGTGTACGTGAGGCCGTCGTCCGACACGCGCGGAAGAGTGGTGGCGAGGTCGGGTCGCAGGATGCTGCCGCCCTCCTCCGTCGTGGCGCCACGGTAGTTGAGGAGTGTTCGAGAGAGGCAGCAGCGGTGGAGTTCCACCACCACGGGCGAGAAGCCAGTGGGCAGCGAAAGGTCGAGCGTCGGGATCGACCCGGTCCCTTCGGTTCCGGTCCCGCCGATCCGGAGCGCGCCGCCGCGCGGCACGTCGTCGCTCGTACGCGTCGCCTCCTCGCCGCCGCTGCAGCCGGCGCCAAGCGTGGCGATGACGAGCGCCGCCGCCGTAAGCCATCTCACCAGCGCGACACTTACGGCGCCGACGGGGCGCTGTCAAGAGCGGCGCCGCGGGCCGATCAGCTCACGCTTTGCGCCAGCGGCCGAAGATCAGGCCGCCGAGGGTGAAGCCGATGCCGAAGGTGCCGACGGCGAAGGCGACGAGGGTCACGGCCTTGCGCCAGCGCGAGAGGCGCTGCCAGCGGCCGAGCGCCTCTTCCTCCTCCATGGTGAGCGGCTCGCCGCGCCGTTTCTTGCGCAACGCACCGCCTGCACGGAGGCCCAGATAGAGGTCGTCGACGATCTCGGTCGGCTCGTCCATCCTGGCTGAGTGTATAGCCTCGAACGCCCTTGACTACACGGATTCTCCACATCTCCGACATTCACACGGGCACCGCGGAGCAGACCGAGCTGCAGCGGGCGCTGCCTCCGCTGGTGGCCGAGCTCGACCCGGAGCTCGTCTTGATGTCGGGCGACCTGACGCACCGGGGACGACGCGAGCAGCACGAGCGCGCGGCCGCCTTCGTCCGCGGGTTCGAGCGGCAGCTCGTGGTCATCCCGGGCAACCACGACATCCCGCCCTGGTCGGTCGGGCGGTTCACGCACACGTTCCGCGAGTTCGACCGGCAGTGGCCCGAGCGAGATCCGGTTCACCGCTCCGAGGCGATGCTCGTCATCGGCCTGAACTCCGTGCGGCCGTACCGGCACCAGTCGGGCGCGATCTCGAGCGAGCAGCTGGCTCGCGCGCAGGAGCTGCTCGCGGCTGCACCGGTGGGGGTGCTCCGAGTCGTCGCGGTGCACCACCACCTCCTGGGCGCGCCCTGGCGGGCCTGGAAGCCGCCGCTCTCGCGCCGCAAGCACGTGCTGGCGACACTGGTGGCGTCGGGCGCGGAGCTGATCGTGGCGGGGCACGTCCACCAGTCGTCGGTGGCGGAGCGGCGCGAGTTCGAGGTCGTGCACGGCGGCGAGCGCAGCGCCGTCATCGCCACTGCGCCGGGCCTCGGCCAGCCGCGCCCCAAGCGCCGCGGCGAGGCCCGCGGCTTCCACCTCTACGAGTCTGATGCCGAGACGCTGCGCGTCCTCACGTTCGTCTGGCGCGACGACGACTGGGCGCTGACGGCGGATCGCCTCTATCCGCGGGGCCGCACGCCGCTCGCCCGGGCGCCTGCTTGACGGACGGTATGGCCTCATTCAGTGCTCAACCGAGGCGCTTGTTCAAGCGCAATCGCGCTGCGCCCAGCCGACTTTGTGGCTGTCAGCCACAAAGTCGGCTCCACATGAGCGGCGCTGGGGAGTGCCGGCCGCTCTAGTACCAGCGCCCGCGCGCGAAGCCGCCGAACGCGATCAGGCCGATCAGGGCGATGATGATGCCGATCCAGAGGCTCCAGACGATGGCGAGGATGATCCCGATGATCACCAGGAGCCCGCCGAGGGTGATGCCAGGCATGCCGTCTCCTCTTCCGTTGATGGCGCGGTGCGTACCGCTCGGCGCAGGTGTTCTCCGCGCCGGGCACGGGTTCCTGCTCCCGCCCGAGGGACCCTAAACCTTCGGCCAGGCTGGAGTGCCCTGGACGTCCCGTCTCGGCTCGGCCGCTCAGCTACGAGCGCGCCGGGGCCGGAGCGCCGTAGCGCTTCGCCGCCCGCTCGCGCGCCCGCTCGGCCTCGACCTCGCGGTCCTTCGGCGGCGCCGCCGTGACGAGCGCTGCGAGCAGGCGCTGCGTCGCCTCTGCGACCTCCTCGACAGCGCGCGCGAACGCGGCAGCGTTCGCCTGTGACGGCTTCGTCGTGCCGCTGACCTTGCGCACATACTGGAGCGCGGAGGCGTCGACCTCCTCACGCGTGGCCGGCGGCTCGAAGTTGTGGAGCGTCCTGATGTTCCTGCACATGGTCTCTCCTCTCAGGCTGCTGCGCGGGTTGCGTCCAGCTCCCGGCGCAGCTCCTTGATCTCGTCGCGCAGCTTGGCCGCATATTCGAAGCGCAGCTCCTCCGCCGCCGCGAACATCTCCTCCTCGAGCTGGATGACCAGCTTCTCCAGATCCTCCGGCGTCAACCCTGCCACCTCGCGCCGGCCGCGGCGACGCTTCGACGGCACGTTCGGCGACTCCAGCGAGAGGAACTCGGCGATGTCCGAGACGCCCTTGCGGATCGACTCCGGCGTGATGCCGTGCTCCTCGTTGTAGGCGAGCTGGATCTCACGGCGCCTGTTCGTCTCGCTGAGCGCACCCTGGATCGCCTCTGTGAGCTTGTCGGCGTACATGACCACCTTGCCGTTCGTGTTCCGCGCGGCTCGGCCGATCGTCTGGATCAGCGCCGTCTTGCCGCGCAGGAAACCCTCCTTGTCGGCGTCGAGGATGGCGACGAGCGAGACCTCCGGCAGGTCGAGCCCCTCGCGCAGGAGGTTGACGCCGACGAGCACGTCGTAGTCGCCGAGCCGCAGCTCGCGGATGATCTGGATCCGCTCCAGCGTGTCGATCTCGGAGTGCAGATAGCGAGCCTTGACGCCCGACTCGAGCAGGTAGTCGGTCAGGTCCTCGGACATCTTCTTCGTCAGCGTGGTCACGAGCACGCGCTCGCCGGCTGCCTCGCGGCGACGGATCTCGTTGAGCAGGTCGTCGATCTGATCCTTGGTCGCGCGCAGCTCGACCTCGGGGTCGACGATTCCGGTCGGCCGGATCAACTGCTCGGCGACGACCTGCGAGTGACGCAGCTCGTAGGCGCCCGGCGTGGCGGAGACGAACACGAGCTGCGGCACCTTGCCGAGGAACTCGTCGAAGCGGAGCGGCCGGTTGTCCATCGCCGACGGCAGCCGGAAGCCGAAGTCGACGAGCGTCTGCTTCCGCGAGCGGTCGCCCTCGTACATGCCGCCGATCTGCGGCACCGTCTGATGCGACTCGTCGACGAAGCAGACGAAGTCGTCGGGGAAGTAGTCGAGCAGTGTGAACGGGTGCGAGCCGGGGGGCCGCCCCTCGAGCACGCGCGAGTAGTTCTCGATGCCGGGGCAGAAGCCGAGCTCCTTCATCAGCTCCAGGTCGTACTCGGTGCGCTGCCGGATCCGGTGCGCCTCGAGCATCCGCCCCTCCGCCTCGAACGTCGCGACCTGCTCGTTGAGCTCGTGCCGGATGTCGTCGACGGCGCGCTCGATCGTCGGCCGCGAGGTGACGTACTCGGTCGCCGGCCAGATGGCGACGTTGTCGAGCTTGGAGAGGATCTCGCCGGTGAGCGGGTCGAAGTGCGTGACAGCCTCGACCTCGTCGCCGAAGAACGAGATCCGGTAGGCCGTCTCCTGGTTGGCGGGCTGGATCTCGACGACGTCGCCCTTCACGCGGAAGCGGCCGCGCGACAGGATCGTGTCGTTGCGGACGTACTGGCTGTCGATCAGCTTCCGCAGCGCCAGGTCGCGGTCGTGCTCCTCCCCCACCTCCAGGATGAGCACCCGCTCGCGCCACTCCTCCGGCGAGCCGAGGCCGTAGATGCAGGACACGGAGGCGACGACGACGACGTCGCGACGGGTGAAGAGCGCCGAGGTCGCGGCGAGCCGCAGCCGTGAGATGTCGTCGTTCTGCGAGGAGTCCTTCTCGATGTAGAGGTCGGCCTGCGGGATGTACGCCTCGGGCTGGTAGTAGTCGTAGTAGGAGACGAAGTACTCGACGGCGTTCTCGGGGAAGAACTCGCGGAACTCGTTGCAGAGCTGGGCGGCGAGCGTCTTGTTGTGGGCGATCACGAGCGCCGGCTTCTGCACCTGCTCCATGATCCAGGCCATCGTCGCGGTCTTGCCGGTCCCGGTCGCCCCGAGCAGGGTCTGATAGCGCTCGCCCGCCGTGATGCTGGCGGCGAGCTGCTCGATCGCGCGCGGCTGGTCGCCGGTCGGCTCGTAGGCGGCGGACGTCTTCAGGGGCGGCATGACCGCCACAGCGTATCCGCGCTCAAAACGACGACTCGTAGCGGCGCCTCGGCCCCGCCTCGGGCTCGGGCGTGTCCCCTCCGCGTCAGGCGTCGGCGCCGGCGGTGGCCGGCTCGAGGCTCGCTGCGCTGCTCTCCTCCATGCTCTCGTCCCCGTGGGACAGCGCAATGAACGCGAACAGGAGAGCCGTCAACGAGCAGCCGGCGGCGACGATCGTGAAGACGGGCGCCACCCCCCAGCGCTCCAGGATCTGGCCCGCAGCGAGGAAGCCGCCCGGCGCCGCGAGCGTGCTCACCGTGATCACGGCGGTCATCACCTTTGGCCGCAGCTCGGGAGGGGTGCGCTTGGTGAGAACGCCGATGACCGGCCCGTTCACGAGCGGCGTGAACAGCGTCGCGGTGAAGAGCGCGGCGAAGACGAGCAGCACTGGCGGCTGGAAGGGGAGCACCCAGAGAGGCAGCGCGAACGCGAGAATCGCTGCACCCGCGAGGCGGAGCGGCTTGATCCGGCGTACCACCAGCACCGCGCACAGGCTGCCGACGAGCGCGCCGGCACCGAGCGCGGTGTAGAAGAGGCCGGCGACCCGCGCGCTACCGAACTCGTCGAACGCGTAGAACGGCAGCGCAGCGGCGATGCCGGCGGAGAGAAAGCCGAATGCGACCACCGTTGCCGCCAGCGGGCCGAGCAAGCGGTCGCCGATGAGGAACCGCAGACCCGCAAGGACTCCGTGGGAGGCGGCGCCGGCAGGCGCCGGGCCGCGCCGGGGGACGAAGAGCAGGATGAGGACGAACGCCAACAGGAAGGTGGCCGCGTCGATGTAGAGGACGTTTGTCGCGCCGATGACGGGGATCAGGGCGCCTGCTAGCGCCGGCGCCCCCAGGGCGGCGAAGGCGGTTCCGCCCTCGATCATGCTGTTCGCCTGCGACATCCGAGTCTCGTCCTCGCCGACGAGCTCGGGCACGATCACGCGCTGGGAGGCGAAGTAGGGCGCCGTGAAGCAGCCGAGCGAGAAGACGAGTCCGAGCAGCAGCGGGAACGACAGCCACCCGAGCGCGTGCAGGACCGGGATGGCTGCGAGAAGCGGTACACGCGCCAGGTCGGAGACGAGCATCACCGTCCTGCCGCCGAGCCGCTGCACCAGGGTCCCGCTCAAGACACCGAAGATCGCCATCGGCAACATCTCGACCGCGAGAACGAGCGTCATCCTGGTCGCCGAGCCCGTCGTCACGAGGACGAACCAGGGCAGCGCCAGGTACGTCATCCGCGTGCCGGCGATCGAGATGAGTTCCGCCGCGACCAGCGCGCCGAGGGATCGTGATGTCGCCGTCGGCATGGCACCAATATAAAACGTCTGTACTGTTTTGTAAAGTGGTACCCGATGCCGAGAGTGAGCGACGAGCACAAGGCGCGGCGGCGGGAGGAGATCCTGGGCGGCGCGCAACGCTGTTTTGCCCGCTACGGGTACGAAGGCGCGACGGTGGCGAGGCTCGAGGAGGAGTGCGGGCTCTCGCGAGGCGCGATCTTCAACTACTTCCCGAACAAGGAGGCGCTCTTCGTCGAGACCGCCGTGCGATCGTCGGAGCACCTCACGAGCGTCTGGCTGACCGACGGCTTCCGGGCCGCGCTGGAGGCCATCGCCGAGGAGGATCAAGCGTGGCTGGGCACCATGCTCGAGTCGCTCGCCCGAGCTCGGACCGACGCGCGGCTGCGCGAGCTCGTGGAGGCGAAGGAAGCCGAGCTGCGCGCCCACCGCGAGGAGCGGCTCGCACGACTGCAGGAGCAGCCCCTCCGCGAGGACGTCTCTATCGAGTCGGTGGCGCAGTTCCTGAGCCTGGTCGCCAACGGCCTCGCGCTGCGCCGGGCGAGCGGCGACCCGCTGCCGGATCTCGACGAGCTGATGCGCCTCGTCGAGACGGGCATCGCTCCCGACGAGGTTTCGCGAGGCGGCGCGGTGCGGAAGACCAGCACGCGTGCCGCACGAGCCTGACCGTCCCCCCTACGAGGCCTACGCCGCGATCACCGGCGCCTTCGCCGGCCTGCTCGCCGGCGCCGGCGCGCTCAGCCGCGCCGTCGGGCGCGATCCGCAGTGCCGGACGGCGCTCGATTTCGCCATCCTCGGCGCCGCGACGTTCAAGGCCGCGCGGACGCTGTCGCGCGACCGGATCACCAGCTTCGTCCGCGACCCGTTCGTCCGCGGCAACGCCTACCGCGGCGAGGACGAGGAGCCGGCAGGGACGGGAGCCCAGCGCGCGCTGGGCGAGCTCGTCACCTGCACCCGCTGCGTCGGCACCTGGGCGGCTGCGGGGCTCGCGGCGACGCAGATCATCGCGCCGCGCTTCGGCCGGCTGCTTACCTGGTCGCTGGCCGCGTCGGCGGCCAACGACTTCCTCCAGGCGGGCTTCGTCGGGCTCACGCGCAAGGCGAATCAGCTCGAGAGAGAGCCGTCGGACATGTCCTGACGGCCGTCTTGCGCCCAGCGCGGGATGGGGGGCACCATGGATGGGTGGAGCCAGCCATCGCCCACCGCGACGTGACGACGGTGATGCGACTGCTCGGCGACATCCAGTACGACGTGAGGCTGATTCGGCGCCTCCTGGAGGACGAAGACGATGGCGAAGAGACGGATACCGAGGACCACGCCTGAGGAAGAGGCTCGCCGCGAGGAGACGCAGCGCATGGTGCGCGAGCGGATTGCCTACCACGAGCGGAAGGCCCGCGAGGAGGACGAGCGCCGGTCTCGCCGGCGACGGCGCTGGCCGTTCCGCCGCAGCGCATAGGCGTCAGCCGTCGGGCTCCTGCAGCGCCAGGGAGGCGTCCGCGCCTGCGTAGGGCGCCGGCACTCGCCGATAGCGGAAGCCCCACACCGTGATCAGCACCACGCTCGCCGTCATCGCCAGCATCGTCCCCCCGAGCACGGCTTCGAGCGAGAACGCCTCCAGGCTCGGGCCCGCGACGAGCGCGCCGACCGGGGAGAGCACGATCGCGCCGGTCACCGCCACGGTGTTCACCTTCGCTCGCAGCCCCGGCGGCGTCCGGGTCGTGCGCTCCGTCATCACCGCCGAGTTCAGCACCGGCATCGCCAGGCCGGAGAGCAGCGCGGCGCCCACCATCACCGGCACCGGCGTCTCGACGACGAAGATCCAGAGTGGCGCGGTCTGCACCAGCCCGGCCAGGCCGCCGAGCAACCGGTGCTCGACCCGGCTCATGAGCCGGTAGGCCAGCGCCGCTCCGGTCACGGCGCCGAGGCCGAAGGCGCCGAACGTCCAGCCGAGGATCTCCGGGTGCTCGCCGTAGCGCTCGAGCACGAGCACCGGCAGCGCGATCGCCATCGCGCTCCAGGCGAAGTTGATGCCGCTGATGCCGATCGTCCAGGCCCGCAGCAGCCGGTCGCGCGCGATGAAGCGCACCCCGGCGAGCAGGCCGCGGCTGTCCTCCGCCTCGGGCACGGGCGCGAGCCGCGGGATGAAGCCGGCGACGAGCACGAACGCGACCAGGTACGTCGCCGCGTCCACGAAGAGCACGGCGGTCGCCCCGATCGTCCCGATCAGCACGCCGGCGGCTGGCGGGCCCATCAGCCCGGCCGTCGACATCGCCCCGTTGAAGAGCGACATCGCCTCGCCGACCCGCTTGGGGTCCTCGCCGACGAGCTCCGGGATGATCACCCGCTGCGCACCCGCGTACGGCGTCCAGAACACGCCGGCGACCAGCACGAGCGCGATCAGGACGCCGAAGGACAGGGCGTCGAGCAGGTGGAGCGTCGGAATCAGGGCGACGACGACGGCGCGCGTGGCGTCGCTGACGAGCATCGTCGTGCGCGCGCCGAAGCGCGCGACGAAGCCGCCGCTGACAATGCCGAGCACGGCGGCGGGCGCGATCTCGGCCGCCGCGACGATGCCCATGCGCGCCGGCGAGCCGGTCGTCGTGAGCACGAACCACGGCAGGGCGAGCCAGGTCATCTGCACGCCGGCGGTGGAGATCGCCTCGGCGGCGAGAAGTGCCCGCACGGGGCGCTGTCGGAGGAGCCCTCCCCGGCTCACGGCGGCACGCTACCGGCGCCTCCACCTGCAAGAGTGCCGCCCGTGGTGCCCGCGCCCGTCGTCGTCCCCGGCACGCCCGACAGGATCGAGGATGCCGTGGCTGTCCTCAACCCGGCGTGCCTGTGCCAGTACTGGCGCATGACGTCAGGGGAGTACAGCCGCGCCGGCGCGGAGGAGCGGCGGGCTGCGCTGCTCGCCCAGCTCGGCGAGACCCCGCCGGCCGGGCTGCTCGCCTACCTGGGCGACGAGCCCGTCGGCTGGCTCGGCTTCGGCCCGCGCGACCGCATGGGCCGTCTCGGGCGCTCCCGGACGATCCCGCAGGTGGACGAGGAGCCGGTCTGGGCGATCACCTGCTTCGCCGTTCGCGTAGGCCATCGCCGCCAGGGGGTGGCACGAACGCTTCTGGCTGGTCTGATCGACTACGCCCGCGAGCACGGTGCCCCGCTGCTCGAGGCGTATCCCGTGGACACCGGTGGCGCGCGCATTCAGGGCACCGCCGCCTACGTCGGCACCGTCGGCATGTTCGAAGTGGCCGGCTTCGAGCGAATCGCCGAGACCGAGGCGCGAAGCGACCACCGGCCCTCGCCTGCTCATGCGGCTGGATCCGGCGACCGAGCACCGGCTGCCGCGTCTGGTCCAGAGCCCGCAGCGCCGGGTTGAAGAAGCCGTAGCCGGTGACGGCGACGTAGCAGAGGCCGATCACGAGCAGCGTCGGGGCGACCCCGAACGACTCGACGACGAGACCGCCGAGCAGGATCCCGGCCGGAATCGCCGCCCAGGCACCGGCCGTCACCGCCCCCAGCACCCGTCCGCGCAGCTCCGGTGGGATCAGCTCGTACTCGACCGCCATCAGCAGCGGGTTCAGCGGGCCGACGGCGAGTCCGCCGACCGCGAGCGCAACGAGCGTCAGCGCGAACGGCGGCGTCGCCGCGAGCACCAGGTAGTCAGCAGCCCAGACGACGAAGCAGGCGACGAACGTCAACCGCCGTGGCAGCCGGTGGCCGACGGCGCTGAAGGCGAGCGAGCCGACGAGCGCCGCGCCGCCGAACACGCCGATCATCAGGCCCAGGTCGACCGCGCTGCCGAAGTTCTCGCGGGCGTAGACCTGCATCAGCACCGGCAGCGGCGCGTCGAGGAAGTTGGTCACGAGGACGGTCAGCACGATCGCGCGCACGAGCCGATGCCGGCGGATGAAGCCGATCCCCTCGGCCAGGTCTCCGAGGAATCGCCGTTGCGTCGCGGGCCCGGGCGCGCGCAGTGCCGCCGGGACGAGCGCCGTCACGAGCGCCGCCGAGACCAGGAACGTGCCGGCATCGAGCCAGAGCGCGTTCGTCGGCCCGACCGTGGCCACCAGCACACCCGCCAGCGGGCCGCCGACGAGCAGCGAGCCGCGCTGGATCGCGCCGCGGATGCCGGTCGCTCGTTCCAAGGGGATGCCGGCGAGCTCGACCAGGTCGGGGAAGAGCGCCGAGCGGGCGGTCGCCCCCGGGGTGTCCAGCAGCGCGCCCAGGAACACGAGCGCGAGCAGCTGCCAGAGCTCGATGCCAACCGTGAGGTGCAACGCCGGGATCGCGGCGACGGCCGCGGCGCTGGCGAGATCGGCGATCACGCTGGCGGTGCGGAAGCCCAGCCGGTCGACGATCACGCCGCCGAAGAGCGCCGAGACCACGACCGGGACGAACGCGGCGAAGACCGCCAGGCCGGTCAGTGCCGGGCTGCCCGTGGTGACGAGGACGTACCACGGGATCGCCACCTGGGCGATCGCGTTGCCACTCAGCGAGATCGCGTCGGCGGCGAAGAGCGCGACGAGCGGCGCGCGCCGGCGCTCAGGCATGCTCGAGCGCAGGCTCCGGTGGTGACGGCACCTCCCGCAGGGTCCGCAGCGGCGAGAAGACGAGCGCGAGAAAGGCGACCGAGCCGCCGGCGGCGGCGACAAACAGGGCCTCTCGCACCCCGATGGTCGAGGCGAGCACGCCGCCCGCCACCGAGCCGAGCGGGATCACGCCCCAG
>CAWIWF010000003.1:0-142892 GCA_963839815.1 uncultured Thermoleophilia bacterium | reverse complement strand
TCCTACCGCTGCCGGGACTCAGAAGAGACACGGCACTTCTACGAAGACTTCCTCGGCCTGCCGCTGGTCGGCACGCTTGAAATCGGCGAGAGCAAGACCGGGCGCGCCACGCGCAGCTGCACACCTTCTACCGGCTCGACGATGGTTCGCACCTGGCTTTCTTCGAGTCGCTCGACATGCCCTTCGAGTTCAAGCCGCAGCACGACTTCGACCTGCACATCGCGCTGGAAGTCGGCGCCGAGGTGTTGCAGCCGATGCTGGCCAGGGGCAAGTCGCGGGGCGTCGACGTTGCTCGCTCCGATGCCACCGACGCGCCCCTCCTGCACGAGCTCGTCGAGCGCCCTGAGCGTGTCCCGCACCGGCGTCTCGGGATCCGGCTCGTGCACGAGGTAGAGATCGACCCGAGCCACGCCGAGGCGAGCGAGCGAGCCGGTGAGCTGGCGGTGGATGCGCTCGGGCGCGAGCCCCCGGTCGTCCGGGTCGCCTCGAGTCGAGTGGAACACCTTCGTCGACAGCACCGGCTCGTGGCCGCTCTCCGCCTGCCAGCGACCGATCCACGCCTCGCTGCGCCCGCCGCCGTAGGCGTCGGCCGTGTCGAAGGTCGTGATGCCAGCCGCCCAGGCCGCGTCCATGAGCGCCCGTGCTTCATCCTCGCTCTCTCCCTGGCCGAAGAAAGCCGGCGCCGAGCCGATGCCGCCGAAGTTGCCGCAGCCGAGGATGACTCGGGAGACCTCTGCGCCGCTGCCGCCCAGTCGCCGGCGCTCCATCACCCGTCCTCCCCCCGGCCGCGCCGCACGAGCTCGAGCCGTCCGTCGCGGAGCTCGACGACGGCGGCGTCCGCGCTCGGGCGCCGGCGGCCCTCCTCGTCGTAGCGGAGAATGCCGGTGGCTCCAGCGACGGTCAGCCCGGGCATGGCGTCGGCGAGCGCGGCCGGGTCGGTCGAGTCGGAGCGCTCGACCGCCTCCACGGCGACCCGCACGGCGTTGTAGCCGAGCGCGGCATGGCTCCCGTCCGGGCGGCTGCCGTATTGCAGGCGGACTTTCTCGTAGAGCTCGTCGAGCTCCGTGCCGGGGCTCGGGAAGCCGAAGGTGGCGAAGGCGGTGTCCTCATTCGCCGCGCCTGCGCGTGCGGCTCCGGCAGCCGAGTCGAGCGCGGCGAGCCCGTAGGCGCCCTCCCCGAGTTCGCGCCTGCCCTCCCAGCCCGCGTCGGTCACGAGCGCTTCCGACCCCGGCACCACCGCGACCCCGGCGTCTGCGAGTGCCGCCTGCACGATCGGGGCGCCCTGGTCGACGGCGAGCTCGACCTGGGTCACGTCGCGATCGCGCAGGACCTCGGCCAGGAGCGCCGCGCGGGCAGCGAGATCCGGGCCGACGCCCCACGGGCTCGTCTGGCGGTCGTCGGCCGGGCCGGCCGTGCTCGCGCAGGTCGCGAGCGTGAGCAGCCGCCGGCCGCGCACGGCCTCGACGGCGCGCGCCTCGGCCTCGGGCTCGCACGGCAGCACGAGCACGCGGGCGCCCCCCTCTGCGAGCACGGAGGCGACAGGCCCCGCAACGAGCTCGATCCGCACCTCTCCCTCGATGCCGCCCGCGTCGTTCACCTCGGCCGCAGCGATGCGGGCAGCCCGCTCGATCTCCCGGTCGCGGGGGGAGTCGACCACGATCCCGACCGTCAGCGTCCCCTGGGAGAGCGTGCGTGCAGGCTCGTCGTCGCTGCCACAGCCCGCCGCGAGCAGCAGGGCGACGGCGAGCAGCAGCACTCTCACGGCCGGCGCCAGAATCGCGGTAGCGCCGCCTCTCGGCCCCCGGTCAGACCGGACGGGCGGACGATGAGGACGGTCGCCATCACCGCCCCCAGGATGACCAGACGCGTCCCCTGCGGCAGGTCGACCGTGACGACGAGGTCGATCCCCCGCTCGGCCTCGGAGAGCAGCGCGTCCAGGCCGCTGACCACGAGGGCCCCCACGACGGCGCCGAAGAGGCTCAGCATCCCGCCGACCACCAGCATCATCAAGGTCAAGAACGTGAGCTCGAGGTAGACCTGCTCGGTCGTTATCGAGCCGAGCAGGTGGACGAGCAGCCCGCCGGCGAAGCCCGCGAGGGCGCCCGACAGCGTGAAGGCGATCAGGCGCTGCCGGTGGACGCTGACGCCCACGCCCTGCGCCGCTGCCGCATCCTCGCGCGTCGCCCGCAGCAGGCGGCCCCAGCGGCTGAGGCCGTACGCCCACGCGACCGCGACGACCAGCAGCGCGCCGACCGTCGCCTGCAGCGCGTCGGTCGTCTCCGGCACGAGCGAGAGCGTCGTCGCGCCCGGTCCGATCCGCGTCCACTCGCGCAGGACGTTGTGCGTGATCTCGAGCACGGCGAACGTGGCGATACCCGCGGCCAGGCCCGACAGGCGCATCAGCGGCAGCCCTGCGACGAAGGCGAAGGCCCCACCCACCGCCGCTGCCAGGAGCAGGGAGACGACATTGCCGACGGTGTGGTCGCGCAGGACCGGGAACAGGTCGCCGAGGATGGCGCCCTTCAGCTGCAGCGGCACGGTCATCACGCCCGCAGCGAACGCCCCCACGCCGACGAAGCTGATCTGCCCGAACGAGAGCACGCCCGAGTTGCCGACGAAGACGTAGATCGCGACCACGATCGCCACCGACACGAGCGCGTTCAGCGCGTAGAGCTCGTTGGCGCGCGACAGCGTGGTCGAGAGCAGGCCGACCGCGATCACGAGCGCCGCGGGGACGAGCAGCCCGTCGAGCGGCGGCAGGCGCCTCATACGCGCTCGACGGCGGCGGCGCGCCCCCAGGCGAAGAGCCCTGCGGGGCGCAGGAGCAGGACGACAATGACGAGCGCGAACACCGCCGAGGGCAGGTAGACCGTCTTGTCGGTCGGCAGCGCGCCGTTGATCAGGCCGGTGGCGAGCCCGATCGTGAAGCCGCCGAGCGTCGCCGTCCAGAGACGGTCGATACCGCCGACGACGACCCCGACGAGCACGATGATCGTCTCCCGCAGCGCGAAGTCCGGCGTCACGAGCGGCGACTGCACCGTGAAGATGACGGCCACGGTGGCGGCGAGCAGGCCGGACAGGAGCACCGCGAACCCGATCACCCGGTTCGCGCGCACGCCGAGCAGCCGCGCCGTGCGGAAGTCGGCGGCGGCCGCGCGCATGTGCAGCCCCACCGTCGTGCGGGCAAGGAGCAGCGCGAGCAAGCCGAGAGCGGCTGCAGAGACGGCGACCGCGACGATCGTGATCTTCCGGACGTCGACACCGGCGACGTCGACCGGCTCGTTCAGCCCGGCAAGCGACGCGGCAGGCTCGCCGATGGTGCCGTCCCTGACGTCGAAGAAGAGGGCGACCGCCTGCAGCATGAAGGCGAGCGCGAACGTCGTCACCAGCATGACCGCGGGGGACGCCGAGCGCAGCGGCAGGAACACCGCGCGCTCCATCACCAGCGAGAGGGTCAGCACGACGGCGAAGCAGGCGACGATGCTGGCCGCCACCGGCCAGTCGGCCGTGAACGCCATCGTGTACGCGCCTGCCATGACGAGCTGGCCGTAGGCGAAGTTGACGAGGCGCAGCACGCCGAAGACGAGGCCGATGCCGACCGCCATGAGCGCGTAGACGGCGCCGAGCCCGATCGAGTCGACGACGGTCTGCGCGTCGATCACTGCGAGCGGAGCCGTTGCGGTCATGCGGCGAGGTAGGCGGCGATCAGCCGCTCCGTGTCGCCGGCGTCGCCAGGGCCGAGGGTCATGCGCAGCTCGCCGTTCGCGAGCACGTGCGTGCGCTCGGCGAAGGCCACGGTCCGCTGGGCCCGCTGCTCGACGAGCAGGATGGTGACGCCGCGCGCCCGCACCGCCGCCAGCGTCTCGAACACGGCGTCGACCGACTTGGGCGCGAGTCCCAGCGACGGCTCGTCGAGGAGCAGCACCTCCGGGCGGGCGGCGAGGGCGCGGGCGATGGCCAGCTGCTGCTGCTGGCCGCCCGACAGCGCCCCGGCCTGGCGCCCCCGCGCCTCCCGCAGCATCGGGAAGAGCTCGTAGGCCTCGGCGAGCGTCGACGCGGCGTCCGCGCCCCGCCCGGCGGCGAGGCCGAGCCGGAGGTTCTCCTCGACCGTGAACGAGCCGTAGATGCGGCGGCCCTCGGGGACGAGCGCCACGCCGGCGCGCGCGACCTGCTCGGGCGTGCGCCCCCGCAGCGACCCGCCCGCCACCCGCACGTCGCCGCCGTGCAGCGGCACGAGCCCCGTGATCGCGTGCAACGTGGTCGACTTGCCGGCCCCGTTGGGGCCGATCAGGCCGACGATCTCGCCCCGCTCAACGCGCAGGCTGACGCCGCGGACCGCGGCCACCGGCCCGTAGCGGACCTCGAGCTCCTCGAGCTCCAGTGCCGGCTCAGCCACCTTCGGCCTCCGCGATCCCCGCCTCCCCCAGGTACGCAGCCGCGACGTCGAGGTTCGCCCGGATCTCGGCCGGCGTCCCCTCGGCGATCGTGCGGCCCTGGTCGAGCACCTGGACGCGGTCGCAGACCTCCATCACGAGCGCCATGTTGTGGTCGATCAGGAGCACGCCGGCACCGTGCTCGTCGCGCACCGAGCGGACGACGGCCGCGAACTCGGGCACTTCGCCCTCGGGCAGTCCGGCGGCCGGCTCGTCCATGAGCACGAAGCGAGGCTCGGTGGCCAGCGCGCGGGCGACGCCCAGCCTGCGCTCGTCGCCGTGGGCGAGCGACGCCGCAGCGGTTTCCGCCGCCGCCGACAGCCCGAGCAGGCCGAGCAGGTCGTCGGCGCGCCGGCGGGCCTCACGCGGAGAGACGCCGACGCCGAGCGCGGCCACCTCGACGTTCTCGCGCACCGAGAGCCCGCGGAAGGCGCGGCTGTGCTGGAAGGTGCGCGCCAGCCCCGAGCGCGCCCGCCGGTGCGCGCTCCAGTCGGTGACATCGCGGCCCTCGGCCTCGACCCTCCCGGCGCTTGGCCGGTCGAAGCCGCTGAGGACGTTCACCAGCGTCGACTTGCCGGCGCCGTTCGGCCCGATCAGCCCCACGACCTCGTTGCGGTGCAGCTCGAGCGTGACGTCCTGGAGCGCCTCCACGCCCTCGAAGGAGCGGGAGACGGAAGAGGCCCGGAGCATCCCTCCGAGCCTCTCCCGTGCCTCTGCCGGTGCGGCCGCGGTCATCCCCCGAGCGTCGGGACTTCCTGTGCCGTGACTCCCTGAACGTAGGAGCCCTTGTTTCCCTGCACCTTGACCACCCGGTACTCGCGGCCGAAGACCGTGTGGAGCTCGGGCGAGAAGTTGACCTCGCCGGAGATCGTGTCCACGGCCTCGAACTGCTCCATCTCAGCCGCCAACTCCTCGCCGTCGGTCGAGCCGCCGGCCCGGATGATCGCCTCGGCGACGCCGTCGATGGCGGCCGCCCCGGCGAGGAAGCCGCCGGTGCCGGGCGGTGTGCCCGCGTCGGTCAGGGACTGGATCAGGTCCTTGACCTCCTGGTTGGGATCGTCCCCGAAGACGGAGGCGTAGGTGACGGCGTAGTAGTTCGTCACCTGCGGCTTCTTGGTGACCCAGTAGGTGCCGTCTCCGGCCCACGAGTTCAGGATCGCCGTCTTGTTGCCGAGGGAGCGGAGGCCCGAGACGAGCTGGGGCAGCTCCCCGAAGGCGGTCGACGTGACGATCACGTCGGCCTTCTTGGCGTTGAGCCTCGTCACGGCTGCTCCCACGTTGTTGGCGCCGGTCGCATAGCTCTCGCTGGCGACAACGGTGCCGCCGAGCTGCGTGAACCGCTTCTCGAACGCCTCGACGACGTTCTTGAAGTACACGAGCAGCGTGTTCGTCGCCGTCGCCGCCGTCTTCCAGCCCTGCTCGTTGGCGAACTCCGCCATCGCCGAGCCTTCGTCCTGGGCGACGTTGCCGAAGCTGAACGCGAGCTTGCCCTTCTCGCCGAAGCGCTTCGGCCCCATCTGGTCGGTGCCGATGCAGGGCGCGATCGTCAGCTTGCCCTGGCCGATCGACTCCTGGACGACCGGGGTGGCGAAGTCGACGTCACAGGTGACGAAGATCACGTCCGCGCCGCCCTCCAGCAGCCGTGTCGCGCACGCCTTCGCCTTCGCGGGGTCGTTGTTCTGCGTGTCGCAGGTCTCGATCTCGAACGGCCGCCCCTCGACGCCGCCCTCGTCGTTCAGCTGCTGCACGCGGATGTTCGCCGCGGCCAGGGCGGGCCCGTCGAAGGGCGCCATCTGCCCGGACGAGTCGAACGCCCAGCCGATCGTGATCGGGTCGCCGCTCGCCGGTCCGTCCGTCTCGGTCGCCGCTGTCGTCGCGGCACCGTCGTCATCGTCGTCGTCGCCACCGCAGCCCGCCGCGACCAGCGTCAGCGCGAGCAGCAGCGCGGCCAGGAGCCTCCACGTGCCGCGCGCTCCACCGTCCTCGTCTCTCATCCAGTCCTCCTCGGTCGTGCTTTGGACAGGCTCTATCAGATTTGCTCGGGTTCGGGCCGGTCAAGCGCCAGGGGGCACTCCCCGGGCGATCAGCTCGTTCATCGCCCGCGCGCGCCTGGCGAGCAGGTTCTCGGCCTGCTCCCCGCCCGTGACGGGCAGCGCGTCGCGGTGGAGGAGGCCGACCTGGACGAGCAACGACGCCTGATCCCAGTAGATGTGCTCGTGCGCGACTTTGCCGTCCGCGAAGCCGACCACGACGCAGAACGGGAGCCGCACCTGGCGCCCGGTGGGCGGCACGCCGGGGAGCAGGGCATCCATCTCGAGATCGTGCGTGAACGAGATCACGAGCTCGTCCACGACCTGGTCGTCGCCGATCGTCCGGGACACCGGCTCGATCGCCGTGTCGGCGGGCCACTTGCCGATGAAGTGCCGCCCGTAGAAGCTCTGGACGGCGTCGCGCCCGTCCCCGCCGGTCATCGCGGGCACGTGGTAGACGTACGGGTCGTCGGTCATCGTCGCCATGGTGGCGTCCAGATCGCGATCGGCGAACTCGGCGGCCACGTGCTCGTCGAAGACGCTCGCGAGGTCTGGGTTGGGGCTCATCGTGTCTCCTCTCTCCGGGCGGCGGCGGCGTCAGCCGGCGAGCTCGATCGTCCGGCGCACGTAGCGCATCAGCGGCCCGGGGTCGAAGCCACCGCCGACTGCGCGCTCCAGCGTCTCCGGGGTCGTGAACTTGCGGCCGTGCCGGTGCACGTGCTCGCGCAGCCACTCCCGGAGCGCCTCGAAATCGCCATCCGCGAAGCCGTCCTCGAGCGCGGGCAGGTCGGCGGCGGCACGTTCCCAGATCTGGGCCGAGGCGACGTGGCCGAGCGCGTAGCTCGGGAAGTAGCCCATCAGCGAGTCTGACCAGTGCATGTCCTGGAGCACGCCGCGCAGGTCGTCGGGGACGGCGACGCCGAGCAGGTCGCGCACGTGGTCGTTCCACGCGTCGCGCAGGTCGGCCGCGGCAAGGTCGCCGGACACGAGCGCTCGCTCGAGCTCGAAGCGGAAGACGACGTGCAGGCTGTAGGTGACCGGGTCGGCGTCGACGCGAATGAGCGACCGCTCGATCCGGTTGGCGGCCCGGTAGAGCTTCGTTGCGTCGACCCCGAGCAGCCCCGCGAACCACCGGCAGAAAGGCTCGCTGCGCCCGACGAGGTTCTCCCAGAGCAGGCTCTGCGATTCGTGGATGGCGCCCGACGCGCCCGCTGCGAGCATCGTGCGCTCGAGCGCCGGAGCGACTCCCCGCTCGTAGAGGCCATGGCCGAACTCGTGCAGAGCGGCGTAGAGCGCGCGCAGGTCACCGTCCTCGTAGACCGTCAGGCGAATGTCGCCGGTCGCGAAGTTGATCATGAACGGGTGCACTGAGTGGTCGACGCGGCCCCACGCGCGGTCGAAGCCGAGTCCCGCGAGCAGGCGATTCACCACCGTCCGGCGGCCGGAGCGGTCGAGGCCGAGCTCGAGCGGCGGCCCGGCCGGTTGCTCGAGCGAGGCGACGAGCGGCTGGAGCTCCTCGCGCAGGCGCGCGAAGACGGCGGCGATGTCCGCGGTCGTGAGGCCCGGCTCGCTCTCCTCGAGCAGGACGTCGTACGGCTCGGCGGCGCCGTCGAAACAGGCGATGTACTGCGCCTGGAGCTCGAGGTTGCGCTCGAGCGCCGGCCGGAAGACTTCGTAGTCGTTGGCCTCGCGGGCCTGGCGCCAGACCTGGGAGCCGCCGGCGCCCGCGCGCACCAGCTCCGCGCGCAGCTCCTTCGGCACGAGGCGCGCCCGCTCGTACTCGCGCCGCGCGACCCGGATCAGGCTCGCATCGTCGCTCTCGTAGGGCAGCGATTCGCCGTAGGGTCGCAGCTCCTCGAGGAGCTCACCGAGGTCGTCGGCCACGAAGCGCTCGTGCTCGATGCCGGCGAGCGTGCCGAGCTGCTCCGCGCGCACCTCAGCGCCTGCGGGCGGCATGTGCGTCTCGAGATCCCAGTAGAGGACCCAGCCGGCGCGCCGGAGGTCATCCACCTCGCCGAGGCGCGTGCGGAGCTCGGCCAGGCGCTCCTCGCTCATGCGTCCTCCACCAGGCGGCGGAACTCGTCGTCGCCGACGAGCCCGCGCTGCTCTGCGCCCAGCCGCTTGACTGCCGCGAGCACCGCGGCGCGCCGTTCCTCCGGCAGCTCGACGCCGAGCTCCTCGGCCTTGATCCGCACCGAGTCGAGGCCGCTCTTCTTGCCGAGGACGACGGAGCGCCTGGCGCCCACCAGTCCGGACGAGTACGGCTCGATCGAGGGCGGGTCGTGGAACTGGCTGGCGACCGCGCCGCTCTCACGGCGGAAGAGGTTCTCGCCGACGAGCGGCTTCCACGGCTCGATCGTGTAGCCGGAGAGCTCCCGGACGCGCTCGGAGACGGCCCGGATGCGATCGAGCCGGAGTGCGGTCTCGACGCCGTAGAGGGCATGGAGAGCGAGCGCGATCTCGCCGAGGCTCGCGTTGCCGGCCCGTTCGCCCATGCCGTTGATCGTTCCCTGCAGCCAGCGCGCGCCGGCGCGGGCGGCGGCGACGGCGGCCGCGGTGGCGAGCCCGAAGTCGTTGTGCCCGTGCCAGTGCAGCGGCACGTCGGGGCCGAGCACGCCCCGGGTCCGCTCGACGAGCGCAGCCGCGGCCTCGGGGGTGGCGACGCCGATCGTGTCCACGACCACCGCCTCCGTCGCACCCGCCTCGGCGGCGGCCGCATAGGCGCGGTCGAGGAAGGCCGGATCGGCCCTGGTGCCGTCGACGCCGAAGTAGGCGACCGTGACGCCGGCCGCGGTCGCCTCCCCGACTGCGCGGCGAATGCGCCCGAGCATGTCGTCGTGGGAGACGCCGAGCGCGCGGAGCTTCAGGTCGCTGACAGGCGACTCGACGACGGCGGCGCGCACGCCGAGCTCCAGCAGCGCCTCCACGTCCGCCTGCACCGCGCGGGCGAAGCCCCAGATCTCGGCGGCCAGGCCGGCGTTCGCGATCAGCCGGATCGCCTCGGCGTCCTCCGCCGACACGCGTGGGAAGCCGGCCTCGATCCGCTCGACGCCGAGCTCGTCGAGCAAGCGGGCGATCTCGAGCTTCTGCTCCGGGTCGAGGACGACGCCGACTGTCTGCTCGCCGTCACGCAGCGTCGTGTCGTAGAAGCCGATGGCGGCGCTGAACCTGTGCGGCCGGTTCAGCTCGCCCGTCCAGATCCCGTCCGCGCTCACGCGGCTGCCTCACGCGGAGCCGCCGTCGAGCGGCCGCGGCCGTGTGACACATTCGGCGCGGAGTCGACACAGACGCGTGCGTCCGGGCGGGCTAGGCTGGCCCGCGAGCGGGTGGACAACCGCTCCTCCCCCCTTGGGAGGGCGGGGTACGGGGTCACAGCGTGCGAAAGTCGTCCGGGAATCGACACAGTTTCTCTGCTCCCTGGTCGGTGACGAGGTAGTTGTCCTCCACGCGCAGGCCGCCGCCGCCGGGCCAGTAGGCGCCGGGCTCGATCGCCAGCACCATGCCCTCGCGCAGCTCGCCCCCTCCGGCCTGGTGCGCGTACGGCGGCTCATGTGCGCGGGCCCCCACCCCGTGCGCGACCGGATGCGACGGCTGGCCGGGATAGCCGCCGGCCGCGAGCCGCTCGCGGATGCGGCGGTCGAGCTCGGCGAGACTCGCTCCGGGACGGCAGAACGCGACGGCGTCGTCGAGCGTCGCCAGCAGCAGCTCGAGCAGCTCGTCGTACTCCGGCGTCAGCTCCCCCGGGCAGAGGTTCTTCGTGTGGTCGCACCAGTAGCCGTCGACGCACACCCAGATCTCGAACAGCGTCGGCTCCCGCTCCTGGACGGGCCGCGAGCCGGTGGCAGTGAAGGTGCGGATCCCCGGCCCCGACCAGACGAGCGCGAAGCCGCGGGCAAGCTCGACGCGGCCGTCGAGCCCGGTGCCGGCGCCGTGCACGTATCCCTCCCAGAGCGCCGCCGCCTCGCTCTCCTTCATGCCGGGCCGCAGCTCGCGAGCGACGTGCTCCATCGCCAGGGCGGCCAGCTCGTTGGCGATGCGCATGCGCTCCAGCTCCTGCGCGGTCTTGATCGAGCGGGCCTCGGCGAGCAGCGGGGTGGCGTCCACGACGCCGGCGCCGAAGGCGTGAAAGAAGTCGTGGGTGTAGGTCGTCGGCTCGCCCACCATGCGGTCGGTGCCCTGTGTGCCAAGCGAGAGCTCGAGGCCGACCCGCTCGTAGCCCGCCTCGCGCACCGCCGCCTGCGCCACCTCGACCGCCCGGGCGGTGGGCGGGCGGGGATCGCGCTCGTCGTAGCCGGCGAACAGGCGGATGTCGTCCGTCCAGGCCTGGCGGGCGGCGTCCTCGGCCTGGGGCTCGAGGGTGGCGAGAGTGGTTGCGCCGTCGCGGCCGAAGACGGCGATGTCGTAGCCCTTCATCGGCCAGTAGTTGGCGAGATAGAGCACGTTGTCGGGGGCGCGCGCGACGATCGCGTCGAGCTCGTGCTCGGCCATCAGCGCACGCACGCGCTCGAGCTTCGTGTCGTCGCGAGGCCAGGTCATGTGGCCGGTGCGGGCGGCCGGCCGGCCAGGATGCGCAGGAGTGCGATGACGCTGACGATGGCCCAGACGCCTTCGAGCAGGAGGAAGCCCCACTGATCCTCGACCGCGGCGACCACCGCGAGGATCGCCGCGCCGACTGCGTTCGCGACGACGTAGCCGAGGCTGGTCGTCCTCAGCCAGGCGAACTGGTTGCCCGCGTACGCCGCCAGGATGGTGAGCGCGCCGAGGAGCGAGACCAGCTGGATCACAGGGCTTCCTCCCAGACGATCGACGCGTCCCGCCGGACGATCCGGCCGATGCCGCTGCCGTCGTAGTGCCCGCAGGCGACCAGCGTCTCGGTGTCGACGAGCCTGGCGACGAGAGCGCGCCTGGTCGCGACGGCCGTCACGTGGTCGTCGTCAGACACGTAGCGGCGTCCGGGGTCGTCCAGCATCGCCGGCTGGACGGCGGCGTCGGCGGCGATGAGGGCCGTGCGGCCCGCGGACTCGAGCCGCAGGCCGAGGTGGCCGGGGTAGTGGCCCGGCAGCTCCTCCACGACGACGCCGGGCCCCAGCTCGGAACCGTCGGCGACCATGACCACACGGTCGGCTGCGGTGAGCGCGCTCAGCCGCTCGCGCAGCCACGCGAGTGGCGAGTGCTCGAGCGCGAACGCCAGCGCATCGGCATGCACGAAGTAGCGGGCACGCGGGAAGAGCTCCTCGTCGGCGAGCCAGCCGACGTGGTCGACGTGAAGGTGCGTCAGCAGCACGGTCTCGACGTCAGCTGGATCGACGCCGAGCCGGCGCAGCCCGCTCGGGAGCGCGCCTTCGGTCTCGGCCTCCCACCCCCAGCGTCCCGGCGGACCTACCCCCGTGTCGACCAGGACGAGGCCTCCCGGCGCGCGCACGAGGAAACAGGTGACGAGAATCCGCATCTTGCTGCCCGTAAAGAGCTCCGGGTACAGCGCGCGGTAGGGCTCCCACTCCGAGACGGTGGTACCGGGGAAGAGCTCGTCGAGCTCCCCGAGCAACCCGACGGCGTCGGTGATGCTCGTCAGCTCGAGATCGCCGACGGCGACCGTGTGCGTTGGCGCGTCGGCGTGGGCGCTCATCAGCGACGGCTACCAGCGAACCCGGTCGGGGGCGGGCTCGCCGTGTGCCTCCTGCCAGGAGACGACGGGGTTGCGGAGCACGCCGATGCGCTCGATCTCCGCTTCGATCACGTCGCCGGGCTTGAGGTAGAGCGAGGCGGCGTCCTCGCTGAAGCCGGCGACACCGGACACCGTGCCCGTCGAGACGACGTCGCCCGCGGAGTAGCCGAGCGCCGAGTAGTGGGACAGGATCTCCGGGATCGTGACGCTCATGCGTCCCGAGTGAGAGGTCTGCCGGACGTCGCCGTTGACCCGCAGCTCCATGGCGAGGTCGTGCGGGTCGGGCACCTCGTCGGGCGTGACGATCCACGGCCCGAGCGGACAGAAGGTGTCGATCGCCTTGCAGTACGAGAACACCCCCGACTCCATCTCGCGCCGCTGGATGTCGCGCGCGGTGATGTCGTTGAAGATCACGTAGCCGCCGATGTACTCGGCCGCCTCGTCGGGCCCGAACCACTTGCCGGGCTTGGCGATGACCACCGCCAGCTCGAGCTCGTAGTCGAGCTCCTCGGTCAGGTGCTCCGGATAGACGATCGGCTCGTCCGGCCCGATGATCGCGTCGACGTTCTGGAAGAAGACGATCCAGGGTGCGATCGCGTGGGACCAGCCCACCCGCTTCGACTCCTCCTCGTGCTCGCGGAAGTTGCCGGCGGTGTGGAAGAACTTCTTGGGGACGATCGGGGCGCGGAGCCGTCCCTCGGCGAGCGGCAGCTCGCGGCCGGTCGGCGCGGCACCGCCGCGCTCGAACAGCGCGCGCATGTCGGGCGCGTCGAGGACGGCGACCGTGTCACCTCGCACCTCCCCGACGAGAGTCTCCCCGCCAAGCTCGAACGTCGCCAGCCGCACCCCGCGATGCTAACCGGAGCCGGCCGCCGCCTCGTCCCTCAGCCACGCGAGCACCTCGCTCGCGTTGCGGTCGGGCGGGAAGACGGGGTAGAAGACCTTGACGATCTGGCCCCGCTCGGCCACCAGCGCGAGCCGCTTGTAGAGCGTCAGCCCGCTCGTCTCGAACGTCGGCAACCCCGGGTCGTCGCGGAGCCGCAATCCGTCGTCGGCGATCAGGGGGAATGTGATCCCGGTGCGCTCGGCGAGCCCGAGCTGGTCGGCGAGCCTTTGCGCCGAGACGCCCGCCACTCGCGCGCCGTGCGCCCGCAACTCGCCCTCGTGGTCACGGAAGCCGCACGACTGCGGCGTGCACCCGCGCGCGCCGGGGATCTCGTCCCAGCCTGGCAGCGAGGCCTGGCCCGGCACGCCGGCCCGCGGAAAGACGTAGAGAACGAGCCGTTCGGCTCCCAGCTCGCCGACGTCGACCGGCCCGGCCGAGGAGTCGAGCACCAGCGCCGGCAGCCGCGCGCCCGTCAGGTGATCGGCCGCCCCGTCGTCCTCGGGAACCGGCAGGTTCGGCGGCAGCCAGGAGAGATCGCTCACAGCACCGCCTCGGCCCGCCGTCTCACCGCGCGCAGGAGCAGGATCCGGATCAAACCGCTGGCGAGCCGGACGACCCGCCAGTAGCGCGCGAACGAGCGCCGCGCCGTGTCGGTGGGCACGTGGACGAGAGTCGTCGTCTCGAGTCGCACGGGCCGACTGTCGCTCCAGACGAAGTCGACGGTCGACTTGCACGAGCCGGCGGCGTCCCACTCCTCGAACTCCTCCGCGGACGAGAAGCGCTCGAGACGTCCGCTCACGCGCCAGAACTGCCCGCCGAGCCCCGCGACGATGCGCCCCGGCCGATCGACAAGGACCACGCCCCCGAGCCGCACGAGCTGGTCGAGAAGCGGACCCGACTCGGGCGCCGGCGCCGAGCGGCGGGCGAGCCTGGCCGGAACCGTCCGCAACAGCCAGAGTGCCTTGACGGCGGCGACGTCGCCGAGCGACAGGCTGCGCACCGCCTGCTCGACCGCGAGCGGCGTGGCGTCGACGGTGATCTCGTGGTGCTCGGCGAACTCGTGGCGGGGCAGCCAGTCGGCGGCGGTGTCGCGCTCCTCCGTCATCCTTCGCCGCAGACCTGCGCGGCCGTGAGCGCGTAGACCCGCGCGGTGTCGACGAGCGCACGGATCTCCATGCTCTCGCCCTCGCTGCCGGGCAGCCCGCTCGACGGCCCGTAGTTGAGCGTGGCGATCCCGTACCGCGACAGCACCGACGCGTCCGAGAACCAGCGCACCGCGTCCCGCTCCGGCGCGCGTCCGTGGATGGCGCGGTGCCCTTCCGCGACCGCCTGCACGAGCGGATGCTCGTCCTCGATCTCGGCGCCCGGCGCGCTGACGAAGATCTCCGACTCGACCCCGTAGTCCGGATAGCGGCGGGCCAGGCCGGCGGTGAGCTCGCTGATCGCCCCGCGCGCCTCGGTCATCGGCATCGTCGGCGGCACGCGCACGTCGAGGAAGAGGTCGGCGCGCCCCGGCGTGCGCGACACCCGCCAGGGGAAGCCGCCGCGGACGGCGCCGATGTTGACGACGCCGCGCAGGCCACGGTAGGACGAACGCTCCTCCCACTCGGGGATCCACTCGAGCACCGCGTCCATCACGTCACGCAGGCGCACGATCGCGTTCTCGGCCTGGCGCCCCGAGCTGAAGGCCGTGTGCACGAAGGGGCCTCGCGTGGAGAGACGCACCCAGAGCGCGCCGTAGTGGCCGAGCACCAGCTTGAGCTCGGTCGGCTCGCCCAGCAGGCACATGTCGGCGATGCCGCCGTGCGCGACCAGGTAGCGAGTGCCCGCGGCGTACCCCCGGTACTGCTTGCCGCGGAACTCCTCACCCCACTGGGTCTTCTCGATCTCGCCGACGACGGCTGCCACGATCAGGTCGCCGCGCAGTCGCACGCGGGCCGCCTGCAGCGCCCGCACCGCCTCGATGTAGCAGGCGAGCGCCCCCTTCATGTTGGCGATGCCGAGCCCGGTGATCACACCCCCGGCGACGTCGGCCTGGGGCTTGAACCCCTTGCCCTTGAGCCACGGCTCGCGACCCGAGTACGAGGTGTCCATGTGCCCGTTGAACATGAGGCTCGCGCCGCCGCCGGTTCCCGGCAGCACGCCGACCACGTTGGGGCGACCCTCCTCGACCTCCTGCCAGGTGACCTGCAGACCGAGCCCGTCGAGCACCTCGGCGACGTACTCGGCGATCTTCTGCTCGTACCCGGTCGGGCTGGGGATGTCGACGAGGTCGGCCGCCGTCTCGACGAGCCGGTTCCGCTCGACGTGGGAGCTGAGCTCCTTCATCGGTCGCGCACGACCGGCAGCACCTCACGGCCGAACAGCTCGATCTGGCCGAGGCGGTCGTCGCCCCAGAGCTCCAGCATGACGTGGGTGCAGCCGGCGTCGCGGTACTCCTCGATCGCGGCGATGCAGTCGGCCGGCGTGCCGGCGATCGGCTTGCACTTGTCGAGAATGGCGTCGGTGACCTCGGCCTTGGCGGCGAGCCGGCCGCCCCGCTCCATCGCCTCGGCGATCGGGCGGATCTCGTCCTGCTCGAGGCCGGCGAGGTCGAGCAGCGTGTCGGCGGCGCCCTGGATGTTCTGCACCTTGTTGGCGAGGTACATGCCGGCGATCTCGCGCGCCCCGTCGCGGCCCCGGTCGCGGTCGTGGTCGATCGAGGCCACGATCGTGCAGCCGATGTCGATGTCGGCGGCGACGTTCTCGCGGGTATAGCGGACGAAGGCGGGGGTCGTGATCGACGGCGTCAGGCAGCCGTCGGAGATCTCGCCCGCGAGCGCCTGCATCTTGGGCGCGGTCGCGGCGACGTAGACCGGCGGCACGTCGCGCGGCGTCTCCGCCTCGTCCTGCAGGCCGGGGACGTCGGCGCTCCAGTGCTCGCCGTCGTAGCGGAACGGCTCGCCGCCGAGCACGCCGCGGACGATCTCGACCGCGTCCCGCATCGGCCCGAGCGTCTTCTTCGTCTGCATCTGCGCGTTGTTGAGGAAGATCTTCGAGGTGCCGAACCCGAGCAGGAAGCGGTCCGGCCCGGCGGCCTCCTGGACGACGCGTGCGTCCATCGCAACCTGGACCGGATGGCGGGTGAACGGCGAGATGATCCCCCAGCCGACGGCGAGCCGCTCTGTCTCGCGCGCCATCAGCGCCGAGACGACCGTGGAGGAGCGCGCCTCCATGCCGTGCTTCCGCCACCACGGGTAGGCCTCGGCGAGCCAGATCGTGTCCATGCCAGCGCGATCCATGACGCGCGCGTGCTCGAGCATCTCCTCGAGCGGCTCCATGGTCAGCTGCATGACCCCGATGCGAAACGGCGGCGCCACGTCGGGATCCTCTCAGACGGCGGCGGGGCTCAGTCGCCGTCGTGCTCGGGATGAACGACGAGGACGTCGCAGCGGGCGCGGCGCGCCAGGTCCTCGCTGACGCTGCCCTCGAGCAGCCGCGAGAGGAAGCCGGGCTCGCGGGTGCCGACGACGATCAGCTCGGCGTTCCGCTCGTCGGCCACGGCGATGAGCGCGGCATCCGGGCTGCCGTCTCGCGCCTCGAACTCGGCGTCGACCCCGGCGAGACGCTCGCGAGCCTCGGCGAGCAGGTCGCCCACAGCCTCCTCCGGCGTGATCTCGGGCAGCGGCGGCTCCGCCAGCGCCGGCGCGGCGAGACCCCCCGCCGGCCCCATCGAGTAGGGCGGCAGCGGGCGCGGCAGCTCGGCGACGCTCACGACCACGAGCTTCGCGGCGAGCGCGCGGGCAAGCTCCACGGCTCGCGCCAGGGCGCGCTTGGCGCCATCGGAGCCGTCGTAGCCGACAACGAATGTTCGCATGTGAGGGAGCCTAGCCCGCGGCGAGCGCGTTCAGGCCTGTGACCGGCTCGCCGGTGAGCCGCTGGGCCTGCCACGAGTCGCCGCGGTCCGCGCTCGCCCAGAGCTCCCCGTTGCGCAGCGCCGCGAACAGGCGCTCGCCGGCGAACGCGAGCGCGTAGGGCATCTCGTCGAGCGGCTGCGGCAGTCCGCCGTCGAGCGCCCGCCAAGGCTCGTCGCGGCGGCGGCGATAGAGATAGGCCTCCGAGCGGCGGTCGGTGTCGTGGGCGGCGAAGGGGCCTGTGCTGGCCGAGACGAACCAGGTGTCGGGGTCGTCCGGGTCGGGCGCGAGCGCCCAGGTGTAGTGCCGGTCGCGGCCGTCGTCCGCCGCCTGCCAGGTCTCGCCCGCGTCGGTGCTGAAGGCGGCGCCGCCCCCACCGGCCTCGTAGGCGCACCCTTCGGCCGTGGGGTGCCAGGCGATGCAGTGGACGTCCGGCTGCGCGCCGGGCCTATGGTCGTCCCACGTGCGCCCGCCGTCCGTCGAACGCATCAGCCCTCCGAGCTCGACGCCGACGAGCAGAAGGTCGCCGTCGTGCGGGCTCGGCGCGATCCAGCGGACGTGCGACGTCCACGGGCGCGGCGGGAAGCTCCAGGTCGGCCGCGACGGGAGCTCGAGCAACGCGTCGAGCGGTTCCCAGCTCCCGCCGCCGTCACGCGAGCGAAACAGCCGGCTCGGCTCGGTGCCCGCATAGACCGTCCCGTCCGCGGGGCTCACCGCGACCGAGAAAACGTCGGGCTCCGGCAGGCCGAGGTCTCGCCAGGTGGCGCCGTCGTCGTCGCTGGCGTGCACGCCGCTGCCTCGCGTGCCGGCATAGAGCGTGCCGTCTCCGCGGGCCAAGCACTGGGCGCCGCTTCCCGCGAGCGAGGTCGTTGCCTCCCAGGCGCCGTCCCGCTCCTCGAGCCGGACGACCGCGTCCCCCGTGGTGGCGTAGAGCGTGGTCACGAGCCTGACCCGAGGCTACCGAGAGTCGGCCGGCCCGGCGGAGCGCCGGCCTCTCCGCACCCGCCGTCGCGGCGCGCGCGCGGCCGTCACAGAGTCGGCACGGAGCCGGCACAGACACGCGCGGTTCTCTCGGGTAGCGTCGACCGCAGGGAAGCGGGTGGCGCCGGGACCCCACCCAGGGCGGGGGCGCGCGCGTCTATCTGGGTCGGGCGGCTGTGCCTGGTCGGAGAGCGTGCGCCCATTGCCGGCCTTGCACACTCACCTGTGACCAGTTACAAGGGGCGCAGGCGCGCATGGAGTACCGCATCTTGGGCCCCCTGGAGGTCGTGGCCGACGAACAGGTGCTCGACCTGGGCGGCAGGCGGCAGCGCGCGGTACTGGCGGCCCTCGTGCTCCGCGCCAACGAGGTCGTCTCCGTCGACCTGCTCGTGGAGGACGTCTGGGGTGCCTCGCCGCCGCCGACCGCCGTCAAAGCGGTGCAGGGCCACGTGTCCGCGCTTCGCAAGCAGCTCGGCATCGAGCGGATCAGGACGACCACGGGCGGTTACATCCTGACCCTCGAAGACGGCGAGCTCGACGCCGACAGGTTCGCGCAGCTGGTCGACGAGGCCAGGTCTCGCAACGCCGCCGGGGAGGCGGGGCCGGCGCTGCAGGCGCTCGAGGAAGCGCTCGCACTGTGGCGCGGCCCACCACTCGCAGACCTGGCCTACGACGACTTCGCCCAGGCGGAGATCGCCAGGCTGGAGGAGCTACGGCTGGCCGCCCTGGAGGAGCGCGTCGACGTCGAGCTCGCGCGCGGGCGCCACCGCCAGCTCGTCGGCGACCTCGAGCGTCTGATCAGCCGCCACCCGCTCCGTGAGCGGCTGCGCGGGCAGCTGATGCTGGCCCTCTACCGCTCCGGACGCCAGGCGGAGGCGCTCGAGGCCTACGCGGCGGCCAGGCGGACGCTCGTCGACGAGCTCGGCATCGAGCCCGGACGCACGCTGCAGCAGCTCGAGCAGGCCATCCTCCAGCAGAGCCCGGAGCTCGACCCGGCACCGCCGGCCGCAGAGCCGGCCGCCGCGACGTCGGGCGACACCGAACCGGTCGATGCGCGCCGACGCCGCCTCGGGCTGCGCGATCTCGTGCTGCTCGCCGGCGGCGGGGCACTGGTCACGGCCGCCGCAGCCGCCGCGCTCGCCCTCACCGGCGGAGGCTCGGACGAGCCGGACGACCTCGGGAACTCGATCGCGGCGATCACGCCCGGAAAGTCCCTGGAGGTGCAGTACACCCCCGTCGGTAACACACCGAGCACGATCCGGGTCGGCGAGGGCGCCATCTGGGTGCTGAACTCCGACGACAGCACCGTGTCGAAGCTCGATGCCGAGAGCGGGGAGGTCGTCAAGACCTTCGGGGCGGGCGGCACTCTGACCGACCTCGCCGTCGGTGAAGGCGCCGTCTGGGTGGGGATCGGGGAAGCGAGCCCGGGACCCCTAACGGAGATCAACACGACCCGGATCCTGCAGGTCGACCCGACCACTGCCACGGTCGTGCGCACGATCTCGCTGCCGGGGCGTGCCTCGGCGCTCGGCGGCGGCTCCGGCGGGCACCGGCTTCTCGGCACCAGCCAGCTCGCGGTCGGGGCGGGCGCGGTGTGGGCAGTCACGCCGGACTCCGGTGTGGCGCGCATCGACCCGTCGAGCGGCGCCGTGCTCAAGCTGCCGGTCCCGCGGGCGCAGTCGGTCGCGGCCGGACGCGAGGGCGTCTGGCTGCTCTCCGCCGACAGGCCCGAGCTGATCCAGATCAACCCGCGGTCGAACGCCGAGCGCCGGCGAATCCCGGTTGCCACCGACTCGCTCGACGCCCTCGCCGTCGGCGGCGGCTCGCTCTGGGCGACCGACCTGGGCGAGGGCCTGCTCTGGCGCATCGTCCCGAAGAAGAACCCGATCGCGCGGACGATCGAGACGGGCTTCGGGTCGCTCTCGGTGGCGTTCGCCGGCGGCAGTGCGTGGGTGACGAACTTCATCACGGATGAGATCATCCGGGTGGACGCCGAGACCAACCGGATACAGCGCGCGCGACTGGTGGGAACGCCGCCGTCCGTCACGGCCACCCCGGACGGGGCGTGGGTGAGCGTCGCAGCGGCGCCCAGGCGCGAGCTTCCACCCCCATCGGCGTGCTCCCCGGTCGTCAGCGGCGACGAGGAGCCCGACGTGGTCGTCGCGTCGAGCCTGGCGCTCCAGGGCCCGCTGGCCTCGAGGCGACGCGCCGATGGCGGAGAGTCGTCCGCTTCGTGGTGCAGGAGCACGGCTTTCGCGCGGGCCCGCACCGGGTCGGCTACCAATCCTGCGACGACTCGACGGCGCAGACCGGTGGCTTCGACATCCTCAAGTGCGCCTCGAACGCGAAGGCGTATGCGGCCGCCTCGCGCCTCGTCGGCGTCGTCGGCCCCTTCACCTCGCCGTGTGCGTGGGCGCAGCTGCCGATCACGAACCGTGCCGACGAGCCCCTGCCGATGATCACCCCGTCGAGCACGCATCCGGGGCTGACCCACCGGCCCCCGGATCCGGAGGCCGGCAGCGACGAGCCGGGCGCGTACTACCCGAGCGGCGTGCGGCACTACTTCCGCACCGTCAGCCCGAACGACTACGAAGGTGCAGCAGGGGCCGTCCTCGCGCGCGACCTCGGGCTGCGCCGCATGTATGTGCTGCGCTTCGACGACTACTCCAGCGAGTTCGCGCTGCCGTTCGAGCACGCGGCACGCCGGCTCGGGCTCACCATCGCCGGCCGGGGCACGTGGGAGCCGCGCGCCGCGAGCTACCGGGCCGTCGCCGACCACGTCGCCGCCGTCCGCGCCGACGGCGTCTTCTTCGCCGGTGGCGCGAGTGAGGAGGCCATTGCCGGCATTCGCGCCCTGCGCGCCCGTATCGGACGGCAGGTGCCGGTCATCGCGACCGAGTCGTTCCTGCCTGTGCCCGACGTGTTGGAGGAAGGCGGCGCCGCAGTCGTCGGCATGTACCTGACCAGCACCGCCAGCGTGCCGAGCGGTCTCAGCCCGGCCGGACGGCGGCTCCTGAAACGGTTCGCGGCCACCCAGCCCGGCGGCGTCCTCCCGTCCAGCTTCTACGTCGCGGAGGCCGCGCAGGCCGCCGAGGCGCTGCTGGCTGCGATCGCCCGTTCCGACGGCACGCGGACCTCGGTCCTGCGCGAGCTGAGCAGCCTGACGATCACGGACGGCGTGCTCGGCAGCATCCGCTTCGACCGCAACGGCGACATCACACCGGCCCGTTTCACGACCTACCGGATCACGGGAGAGCGGAGCCCGGGCGTCAACCCCTTCTTCGCGGGCGCGAGGGTGGTGAAGACCGTCGAGGTGCCCCGCTCGCTGCTTGGCCCGGCCGGCGGCGAATGACGGCGACGAGGCGCTCGCTGCGAGCGCGCGCGTCGCAGCTCAGGCCTCGGAGCCGCCCGTGTGCGTGGTCGGGCCCTCGGGATCGCTCGAGTACCCCTCCTCCGCCCAGGGGCTGATGCCCTCCTCGCCGCCGCTCTCGCCCATGTCGGGCTCCGCATCGCGGTCGGCGTCGGCCGGGGGGCCGTAGTCCTTCAGCTCCTGCTCCGTCTCGGGCTGCGCGTCAAGGGAGGGCTCGGATCCGCCCGCCTGGCCGCCGGAGTCGCCCGGCTGCGGCGGCGTCTCCGCCCCCACCTCCTCGTCGAAAGCGCTCACGCCACTCCGCCCGCGGCGGCCTGCTGAACCTGCCGCTCGAGCGCCGACAGCACCTGCTTCACCTGCTGGTTGACGATCGGCTGGATCACCCGCTGGCCCATCGCGCCGACGGGCCCGGCGATCTGCACGTCCGCCTGCCAGCGCATCTCGGTGCCGCCGCCGGCCTCGGCCAGCTCGAACTGCGTCTCCATCGAGAGCAGCGCGCCGACGCCCTTGCCCTTCGCGTGGAGTCTCGCGTACTCCGGCGGGCGCTCCTCGGTCTTGTCGAAGTCGATGGCCATCTTCAGCGAGCCGAGCCCGAGCGGGACGGCCACGTTCGCGCGCCAGCGGCGCTCGTCCTGCACCTCGAACGACTCCACGTTCGGCATCGTCTGCGCCATCTGCGCCGGGTCGTTGAGGACGGTCCAGACCACGTCTCGCGGCGCCGCGAACGACTTCGTGCCCTCGACCTTCACCTGATCTCGATCTCCACGTTCTCGCGGCTGCGCGCCGGGTCGCTGAGCAGCTCCCAGACCCGGTGATACGGGTTGCAGCTGTCGTACACGATCGGCCTCCCCGCCGGCTTGAGCGCATCCTGGAGCGCCGAGCACACCGCCGACAGGCCCGCGCCGCCACCCTCCCCCATGCCCTTCGCGCCCAGCGGCGTGAACGGCGACGGCGACTCCACATAGCCCGTCTTCAGCGGCGGCATGTCCATCGCGTGGGGCACGTGGTAGTCGTAGAAGTTCGGCGTCAGCAGGTTGCCGGCCTCGTCGTAGGGGAATTCCTCGTGCGTCGCTGCGCCGAGCGCCTGGGCGGTCGCGCCGTGCACCTGGCCCTCGACGATCTGCGGGTTGATCCGCACGCCGCAGTCGTCGACGGCGCCGTAGTCGACGATCTCGTACGTCCCGGTCTCCTCGTCGACCTCGACCACGCAGGCGTGGATCTGCGTGGCGTACGTCAGCGTCAGGTTCCCGTACTTGCGCTCCTTGTCGGGCAGCTGATGCGGCGGCACGTAGACGTAGCGGCAATTGAGTGTCAGGTCCCGCAGCTCGAGCGGCAGCACCGCGTTGTTCGCGTTCACGATCGCGCCGCAGGCCATGAAGGGCAGCGCTGCCTCCGGGTTGCCCTTGATGCGCGCGAACCCCTCCGCCAGCTCGATCTCCTCAGCAGGCACGCCGCCGAGCACCGCCCCGGCGAGGGTGCGGATCTCGCCGGCGAGCATCTCGGTCGCTCCCTTGACCGCGCCGAGCCCCGTGACCGCGAACTGCGAGGCGTACGTGCCCGAGAAGCCGGCGTGCGAGTTCCAGTAGCTGTCGTGTCCGACGCGCACGTTCACCATGTCGGGCTCGACCCCGAGGATGTCGGAGACCACCTGCGCCGCGGTCGTCTCGTGCCCCTGGCCCTGTGGCGTCGTCCCGAGCGTGACCACGATCTCGCCGAAGATGTCGAGCTTGACCGTGGCGACCTCGTTGTTGCCGGAGAACTGCAGCTCCGGGTTCACGAGCGTCGACTGGCCGAAGTTGTTCGTGCCCGAGTCGAGCGTCGAGCCGATGCCGATCCCGAGCAGCTTGCCGCGCGACTCCGCCTCGCGCTTGCGCTCCTCGATGCGGTCGTAGCCGACGAGCTCGAGCGCCTTGTCAAGGCAGAGCGCGTAGTCGCCCGAGTCGTAGACGCAGCCGTTCGGCGTCTCGTAGGGCATCTCGTCGGCGCGGATGTAGTTCTTCTTGCGCACCGCCACCGGGTCGAGGTTGAGCTCCTGCGCGACGATGTCCATCACGCGCTCGGTGAACCAGAGGTGCTGCATGCGCGAGTAGCCGCGGTTCGGGCCGCACGGTGACTTGTTCGTGCACACCTGGGTGAAGTCGACGCGCACGTTGCGCCAGCGGTAGACGCCCGGCGTCACCTGCGACCAGATGATGCAGCCGAGCGGCTCGTAGCGCGTGTAGGCGCCGCAGTCGTCGATCATCCGCGCCCTGAAGCCGAGCATGAGCCCGTCGTCGGTGACCGGCACCTCGATGTCGAGGAAGACGCGCTCGTTGCCGTGCGAGTTGGCGAGATGCTGGTCGGTGCGCCACTCCGTCCAGTTGCAGGCGCGGCGCAGCTTGCGCGAGAGCAGGCAGAGCGCGACCAACTGCGGGTGGGTGCAGATCTTGTTGCCGAAGCCGCCGCCGATGTCCTGGGAGACGAAGCGCAGCTTGTCCATCCCGGTGCGGAGCGCGGGCGCCATCATGATGATCGCGAAGCCCGGGAACTGGTTGTTCGCGTGCAGCGTCCACTGCCCGGTGCCGCGGTTGTACTCGACGACGGCGCCGCTCGTCTCGAGCGGGGTCGAGGAGAAGCGGTGGAAGTGGAGGCGCTTGATCCGGACGACCTTGTCGGCGGCGGCGAGGGCGCCGTCGAAGTCGCCGTAGTCGAAGTCGCCGTTCCAGATCGTGTTGTCCGGGACGTCGTCGTGCAGTTGGGGGGCGTCTGGATCGGCGGCGCGCTCCGTGTCGAGGACCGGGTCGAGCAGGTCGTACTCGACCTCGACGAGGTCGGCGGCGTCGCGCGCAAGCTCGCGTGTCGAGGCGGCGACGGCGACGACCGGCTCGCCGACGTGGCGCACCCGGCCCACCGCGAGCGCGTAGTCCTTGACGTGGCCGCCCGGCGGCGGCGCGATCTGGAAGAACGGATCGGTGAGCTCGGCCACCTCGTCGCCGGTCAGCGTGCCGTAGACGCCCTGCAACGACTCGGCCTGGGAGACGTCCACCGAGACGATGCGGGCGTGCGCGTACGGCGAGCGCACGAAGTGGACGTAGGCCATCCCGTGCCGCTTGACGTCGTCGACGAAGACGCCCTCGCCCTGGACGAGCCGCTTGTCCTCCTTGCGGGGGACGTTCAAGCCGATGAAGCCCCGTTGCGGCGCCTCGGTCTCGACGCGCTCGGGTGCGACGGTCGTCTCGGTCATGCCTGCGTCTCGCCTCCTCCCGCCGCGGCCTTGATCGCCTCGACGATGTTCACGTAGCCCGTGCAGCGGCAGATGTTGCCCTGGATCGCCTTGCGGATCTCGTCCTCGGTCGGCTCGGGATTGTGCTCGAGCAGGTAGGCCGCGCTCATCAGCATCCCCGGCGTGCAGTAGCCGCACTGGAGCGCGTGATGCGACGAGAAGGCCTGCTGCAGGGGCGTCAGCTCGCCGTCGGCGGCCATCCCCTCGACGGTCGTGATGCGCGCGCCGTCGGCCTGGATCGCGAGCAGCATGCAGGACTTGACCGTCTCGCCGTCCACGAGCACGGTGCAGGCGCCGCAGTTGCCCGTGTCGCAGCCGACGTGGGTGCCCGTCAGGTCGAGGTCGTCGCGGATGAAGTGGACGAGCAGGCGCCGCGCGTCCACCTCGCGCTCGTAGCTCTCGCCGTTCACCTCCACGGTGATGAACGCGCTCCGCACGATGCCCGTGACGTCGCTCACGACCGCCTCCGCCTCGCGGCCTCGGCGACGGCCCGTGTCGCGATGACCTCGGCGAGGTGCCGGCGGTACTCGCCCGATGCGTGCACGTCGCTCGGCGGGTCGAGACCTGCGGCGGCGCCCTTCGTCGCGTCGCGCAACGCCGACTCGCTCCCGTCGCTCCCGGCGACGCGCGATTCGAGCTCCTCGAGACGAACGGGCACGGCGTCGACACCGCCGAGAGCGACACGAGCGGACTCGATCGAGCCGTTGCCGCGCACACAGGCCGCTGCCGAGACGATGGGCGTCCCGTCCTTGCCGATCGGGACGATCGCGAACGCATCGGCCTGGCCGTCCGCGGGTGGGATCGAGATGCGGGTCAGCAGCTCGCCCGGTCCGGCCGCCGTCATGTAGACGCCGAGAAAGAACTCCTCCGCAGGCACCTGGCGCTCGCCGTCGGGGCCGCGGACGGTCATGGTCGCCCCGAGGGCGACCATCAGCGGCGGGAGATGATTGGTCGGGTCGCCCGTGCAGACGTTGCCGCCGACCGTGCCACGGTTTCGCACCTGGACGTCGGCGATCGCTCCCGCGACCTCGGCGACCACCGGGCGTGTCGAGTGCACCTCGGGCGAGCGGACGACGGACGAGTACGTGGCCATCGCCCCGAGCTCGAGCCCGCCGTCGGCGGTGACGCTGATCGCTCGCAACTCCTCGAGCCGGTTGAGGTCGACGAGCACGTCGGGCGCAGCAGCACGCGCCTTCATCACGTTCACGAGCGTCTGGCCGCCGGCGAGCGGGCGCGCGTTCGGATGCGCGCCCAGCAGCCGGACCGCCTCGTCCACGCTCGCCGGCCGCGCGTAGTCCACCTCCCGCAGCAGCATCCGCGTCTTATACCGCGGCGCCGGACCGCGCGCCAGAAGAGGGCGCGCTAGCCAGTGGTCGCCGCTGCTTCGGGATCTGCGTGAATGCGTCCCGCCGACGTGCGCAGGCTGCCGCCGCTTCGTCCGGCTCGAACCGCGACGATCTCTCCCAGGATCGAGAGCGCGGTCTCGGCCGGCGAGCCGCCGCCGAGGTCGAGCCCGGCCGGGCCGTGAATCCGTTCCAGCGCGGTCTCCGAGACGCCCTCCTCGGCGAGCCGCTCGCGGCGCCGCCCTTGATTCCGGCGCGAGCCGAGCGCGCCGACGTACATCGCCTCCGTCTCGAGAGCGGCCTTCAGGAGCGGGATGTCGAACTTGTCGTCGTGCGTGAGGACGACGACGGCGGTCGCGTAGTCCGGCTGCACGCGCGCCAGCACCTCGTCGGGCCAGCCGACCTCGATCGCGTCGGCACTGGGAATGCGCTCGCGGGTGGCAAAGCGGGCCCGCGCGTCGGCGACGATGGTCCGCCAGCCGAGCGGACGCGCGAGCGCGCAGAGCGCCTCGGCCGTGTCGACGGCCCCGTACACGAGCAGCCGGAAGGGTGGCCCGAAGACCTCGGCAAAGACCGTGCGTCCCTCGGCGTCGAGCAGCCGGTTCCGTCCTTCGCGAACGAGCGCGGGCACGTCCGCGGCGAGCTCCGCGAGGGCCGTCGCCTGCCGTCTCCCCGGAGTCGAGCGCGAGCAACGTCGAGCCCTGACCCTCGCCGTCGACGACGGTGAAGAGCACGCCGCGCTCCTCGTCGCGAACGGCGCGGAGGACCCGTTCGAGCAGCGCGTGCCGCCCGCCGCTGCCGTTGCCGGCGCCGTCGCCCCCTCCGAGTGGTTCCTCGGAGAGGATTGGGCCCTCAGCGGCGTCAGGCGGCTGCAGGGCCGGGAAGCCCGCAGCCAGGGGCATGAGGAAGATGTCGATCTCGCCGCCGCAGGGCAGTCCCACCGACCAGGCCTGGTCGTCCGAGATGCCGTAGGTGAGCAGCCGCGCGTCGCCGCCGGCGAGCACCTCGCGAGCCTGCTCGGCGACGTCGCCTTCGACGCAGCCGCCGGAGACCGAGCCGGCTAGCTCGCCCTGCTCCGATACCACGAGCTTCGACCCGAGCGGCCGCGGCGCGGAGCCACGGGTGGCCACCACGGTGGCGATCGCGAGCCGCGAGTCGCCGCGCGCGAGCCAGCGCTCGACCTCACGGGCCACGTCCTTCACGTCACCCAGGGTATCCCGTCGTCGCCAGCCGGCGCGTCGCGACGTCATGGCGGCGCCGTGCGTAGGCTGCCGCCCCATGCCGGCGCCCCTCACGGCCACCGACGCGCGGGTCGCGCTGCTGGCGGACTTGGTCGACCACGCACCGATGTTCCCGCCCGCGGAGCTGCCGCTTGCCGAGGCGCTCGACGACCACGAGCGGGCCCGCGCGAGCGGTGAGGCCTGGCTGGTCGGGCGCTTCGTCTGCCGCGCCTCCCGCCTCGCCGAGCTGCCGTTCGACCGGCCCGCGCGGCTCAGCGTCGTCGTCGACGTCCCGCTCGGCGACCTGCCGGCGGACGGGCGTGTCGAGGCGCTGGAGCTGCCGCTCCCCGAGCGGCTCGACGGCCTTGCGGAGCGCGCCCCCGAGGTCTACGTCGAGGTGGCGCCCGGGGCGGACATCGAGCCGATCGCCGCGGCAGGGCTGCGCGCCAAGGTGCGCTGCGGCGGTGCCAGCATCCCGGCCGTGGAGGAGCTCGCCGGCTTCGTCCGCCGCTGCCGCGGGCTCGGGCTGCCCTTCAAGGCGACGGCGGGGCTGCACCATGCCGTGCGCGGCGAGCACGAGCACGGTTTCCTCAACCTGCTCGCAGCCGCGCTCTTCGGCGACGAGGAGCGCGCGCTCGACGAGCGAGACACCTCCGCCTTCACGCTCGACGCCGGCGAGTTCACCTGGCGTGACCGCCGCGCCGGCGCCGGCGAAGCCGCCCGCATGCGCCGTGAGCTGTTCACCGGCTTCGGCAGCTGCAGCTTCGCGGAGCCGATCGAAGAGCTCCGTGCGCTCGGGATGCTGCCGCGATGAGCACCAGCGAGCCCGCGCTCGCCCACCTGCCCTACGGGGTCTGCGCGCTCCCCGGCGGCCCGCCCCGGGTGGCCGTCGCCGCCGACGACCTCGTCCTCGACCTGGCCCTGCTCGCCTCCACCGGGCTCCTCGACGCGGACCCGACGCTCTTCGCGACTGCCTCGCTCAACCCGTTCATGGCCGCCGGCCCCGAAGTCTGGCGCGCGACGCGAGGCCGGGTGCAGGAGCTGCTCTCCACCGAGCGCGACCGGCTCGAGCCGGCGCTCACCGCGATGGCCGAGACCGACGTGCAGCTTCCCTTCGAGGTCGCCGACTACGTCGACTTCTACTCGTCGCGCGCGCACGCGGAAAACCTCGGGCGACTGTTCCGGCCGGACTCGGAGCCCCTGTTGCCGAACTGGCTGCACCTCCCCATCGCGTACCACGGGCGCGCCGGCACGGTCGTGCCGAGCGGGACGCCCATCGTCCGCCCGCGCGGCCAGGTGAAGCCGCCTGACGCCGAGGCACCGGCCTTCCGGCCGTCCTCGCGCCTCGACATCGAGCTCGAGCTCGGCTTCGTGGTCGGCCTGGCGAGCGAGCTCGGCGAGCCGGTTCCGGCGGCACGCGCACGCGAGCACGTGTTCGGCGTCGTCCTCGTGAACGACTGGAGCGCGCGCGACATCCAGGCGTGGGAGTACCAGCCGCTCGGCCCCTTCCTCGGCAAGTCGTTCGCCACCTCGATCGCCGCCTGGGTGACACCGCTCGAGGCGCTCGAGCCGTGGCTCGTGGACGCCGTCGAGCAGGATCCCAGGCCGCTGCCGCACCTGCGCGTCGAGCAGCCGACGGTGTGGGATCTCGACCTCGAGGTCGAGCTGCGGCCGGCCGGTGCCGACGACGCCGAGGTGGTCTCCCGCATGAGCGCTCGGAACCTCTACTGGACGATCGACCAGCAGATCGCGCACCTGACCTCGAACGGCGCCTCGCTTCGCACCGGCGACCTGCTCGCCTCGGGCACGATCTCGGGCCCGGACCCTGGCAGCCGCGGCAGCTTCATCGAGCTGACGTGGAACGGCAGCGAGCCGCTGAGCGCCGCCGGCACAACCCGCACCTTCCTCGAAGACGGCGACGAGGTCACCCTCCGCGCCCGCACCGGCGGCAGCGGCGGATTCGAGCTCGGCGAGGTCAGCGGCCGCATCCTTCCGGCAGCCCGCTAACGCCCCGCGACTGGCAGCGTCGCTGCCATCAAGCCTCCCGGCGGGCGTGCCGATACGCGCAAGGTGGATCTGCGCGCCCCTGCGTATCCGTTCGACCGCACGGACTCGTACCAGCGGCTCGCCGACGTCTTCCACGACCTGCTCGCCGAGCAGTCGCTCGAGGCCCTGCTCGAGCGGATCGCGGCACAGCTTGCCGAGATCGTCTTCTACGAGGCGCTGACCGTCTACGAGCTCGACGACGCGAACGGCAGGCTGGTGCCGATCCTCGCGCGCGGCAACTGGACCGACGAGATCATGCGGAACCGTCCCGCGATCGGCCAGGGGCTGACGGGGTGGGCGGTCGAGAACCGGCAGCCGGCACTGACCAACGACGCCGTCCGCGACCCCCGGGTCGCGACCGTGCCCGGCACCCCCGCGGAGCCCGAGGCGCTGATCGTGGTGCCGCTCGAGGCCCGCGGCGTGCTCAAGGGGACGCTCAACATCTACCGCCTGGGCGAAGAGGCGCGGTTCGAGCCGGACGAGTTCGAGCTCGCCTGCCGCTTCGCCGACGCTGCGGCGCTCGCGCTCGACAACGCGCAGATCCGCGCCCGGCTCGAGCATCAGGCGCAGACCGACTCGCTGACCGGTCTCTTCAACCACCGCCACTTCCACGAACGGCTCAAGTCGGAGGTGGCGCGCGCCGGCAGGACGGGAGACGCGGTCGCGCTCGTAATGCTCGACCTCGACGACTTTAAGCGGGTCAACGACGTCTACGGACACGGCGCAGGCGATGCCGTCCTCGTCTCGTTCGGCGAGCTCCTGCGAGGGCTGGCGCGCGAGTCGGACGTCGTCTGCCGGGTCGGCGGCGAGGAGTTCGGCGTGGTGCTCCCCTCCTCGACGCTCGACGACGCGATCGCGATCGCCCAGCGGCTCCGAGAACGCCTGCACGAGATCGAGCTCTCACCCGACGGCCGCGTACGCGTCTCGGTCGGCATCGCCGAGAGCCCGCTCCATGCCGGCAGCGCGCGCGAGCTGGCGATCTGCGCCGAGTCGGCGATGATGACCGCGAAGGCAGCGGGTGGGGACGGCCTGAGCGTCTTCGCCGAGTGCGCGCCCGACCGCCCGGGGACACCCGCACGCGGTCGCGACGCCCGCTCGATCGCCCATCTCAAGATGCTGCAGAGCCTCGCCGGCAGGCTCAACCGGCTCAACGACGTGCAGGCGATCGGCTGGGCGATCGTCACCGAGCTCCGCACCCTCATCGACTACCACAACTGCCGAGTCCTGCTGATCGAGGACGAGCGGCTCTCGTCGATCGCGTTCCACGGCGACCTCGGCAACCCGGAGCTCGGCCCCGACGCGGTCGAGTGCCTGGTCGGCGAAGGCATCACCGGGCGCGCCGCCGCCACCGGGGAGTCGGTGCTCGTCACCGACAGCCGGGAGTGCGAGTTCAGCGTCCGGCTGCCCGGGACCGACGACGTCGAGGAATCGATCGTCGCCGTCCCCCTCCGCTACGGCGCCCGCACAATCGGCGTACTCGTCCTCTCCAAGCTGGGCGCGGGGCAGTTCGACGCGGACGACGTGCGCCTGCTGGAGGTGCTCGCCGGTCATGCGTCGGTCGCGCTCGAGAACGCCCGCCTCTACGAGGAGCAGCGGCGGACGGCGGAGCGTGCCTTCGAAAGTGCCGAGATCGCCCACGTGCTGCTCCGGTTCAGCCGCGAGCTCGCGACCGCAGCCGGCGTCGACGTGACGGCGAGGCGCATCGTCGAGGCGACCGCCGCACTCTCCGAAGCCCGCCGCACCGCCCTCTGGCTGGACAACGGCACCGGCTTCATCGAGCTCCTCGCCGACGCCGGCGAGCGCCCGCTCAACCTGCCGACCCGGATTCCGCTCGAGCATGCCGGGGTCTACATGGACCAGACCGAGCCGTTCGAGGTTCCCCCCGCGATGCTTACGCAGGCGGGCATCGAGCCACCCCCCGGCTCGTCCTACTTTGTGGCGCCCATCTCCCTCGACGGGCGCCGGGGCGGCCTCGTCGCCGCGATCGACGCCGACGACGGGTCTCGCACGCGCATTCTCCGGCTGCTGGCGGGGATCGCCGATCAGACCTCGCTGGCGCTGACGAGCGCGACCAACTGGGACGCGCTCGAGCAGCTGTTCGTCTCGACGGTGGCCGTGCTCGCGAACGCGCTGGAGGCGACCGACGAGTACACGTCGTCCCATGCGCGCTGGATCAGCGATGCAGCCCTCGCAGTCGGCGAGCGGCTCGGGCTCGATGCCGGCCGCATGCGGAGCCTCGAGTACGGCGCTCTCCTGCATGACATCGGCAAGCTCGGCATCCCGCAGGAGATCCTCGCGAAGCCCGGTCCGCTCACGGCCGAGGAGCGGCTGATCGTCGAGCAGCACCCGGTGATCGGCGAGCGCATCCTTGCCCCGGTGGAGCGCCTCGCAGATGTGGCCCGCATCGTGCGCGCATGCCACGAGCGGTGGGACGGCGGCGGCTATCCCGACGGGACGGCAGGCGCCGAGATCCCGCTCGAGGCGCGCATCGTCTTCGTCTGCGACGCCTTCCACGCCATGGTCACCGACCGTCCGTACCGCGGCGCGCTCTCCACCGAGGAGGCGTACGACCGCCTGCGTGCGGGTGCCGGCACGCAGTTCGACCCGGAGGTGGTCGAGATGTTTCTCGCGCTCGAGCTGCCGCCGGTCGACCGCTAGGCCGCGTCGGCGAGCTCGCGGCGGAGCACCGACGCCGTCGCGCTAAGGGCGACCTGGGTCTCGGCGACCGTGGGCTCGCCCGTGGTCAGCCGCTGCAGTCCCAGCCCGGGGAGCAGCAGCAGCCGGGCGGGCAGTCGGTTGGAACCCTGCACGGCCCGCCAGAGCTCCATCGTGAAGGCAAGCGAGAAGAGCGCCACGAGCAGCGGTGTCAGCACCGCGGTCGGCAGGGGCCAGAGGCGGTCGGCCGTCGTCGCGACCGGCAGGACGAGCGCCGCGAAGTTGGTGCCGCACCGGCGCGCGAAGCGCGTGGGACGCGCCTCCCCGTGCCAGGTCGCGAGCAGCCGCCGCTCCTCGACGGCCGCAATCGCCCGGTGCTCGGCGCCGTGGAGCGCGCGTGTCCGGCCGCGGAAGAGCCAGGCCAGCAGCGCGAGCGTGACCGCGATGCCGAGCCCGGTGCCGACCCGCTCGGGCAGGAACACAAAGCCGAAGGGGACGACGAGCGCGAGCGCGAGCAGCGGGCGCTCGCCTCGCCGGGCGACGCCGTCGCCGCGGAAGAGCGGCGTCAGCGAGGCGGACAGGCGGGCAAGACCACGGACGAGCGGCACGGCCGCCAGACGACGGCCCTGCGGCAGCGTTCCTTCCCGTAGCGATCCGTCGACACCGGCGTAGGCCCAGTAGCGGTCGCTGGCGATCACGACGCCGTCGGCCCGGGCCATCCCGCCGAGGCGTGGCAGCCGGGCACGGCCATCAGCGTCGGCGAGCAGGGCGGCGACGTCGGCCATGCCTGCAGAGTCGCCAAAAGCGAGCCGCCCGGCAAGTGCCGGGCGGCCTATTTCACCTGCGTGGTGGTCCCGCTCTTACCAGCGGCCCCGGGTGAAGAACCCGAGGAGAGCCAGAACCAAGATCACGATGAGAATGATCCAGAGAATGCTCATACAGCCTCCTTCGTCGCTCGCAAGTGCTGTTCCCCTGGCCGATTGCGCTAAAACGCGGGCAACCAAAGTTGACGACGCCGGGGGAGCGGCCCGTTGCGGGCTGCGCGACCTCCCGCTGGCCCCGCCCGGGGCGCGGGCGGGCTCACGAGGAGCCGCACCCGCGCGGGCGGCTGCCTAGGGAGACGGCACCCAGTCGGCCTCTGCGCCCGGGGTGATCCGCCGGGCACCGGTCCCGTCGGCCCTCATCACGGATACCCAGCTCCGGGTCGCCAGCAGGTCGGTGAACAGGATGCGGGTGCCGTCGGGCGAGTAGCGCGGGAACCACTCGTCCACCCGCGGGTGCCCGGCGAGCTTCCGCTGGGCCTTGCCGTCGGCACGCATCACCCACACGTCGGACGAGACGCCGCTGCGGTTCGAGACGAACACGACCGCGCGGCCGTCGGGCGACCAGTCGGGCATCGTGTCGTCGCCGAACGTCTCGGCGTCGCCGCCCGTCCGCGTCAGCCGCCGCAGCCCCCTGCCGTCGACCCCGACCGAGAAGAGCTCCGGATTGCCCTCGCGCACGGACATGGAGAAGACGATGCGCTTCCCGTCCGGCGACCAGGCCGGGCCGTACTGGTTGTCCTGCCAGCCGCGGTGGTTCAGTGTCCGCACCAGACGTCGCGGCGCCGACCCGTCCGCTCGCATGATCCAGAGCTCGGGCTCCCCCGGGCGGCCGCGGTCGGACACGAATGCGAGCAGCTTTCCGTCCGGCGACCAGACAGGCTGCAGGTCCTGGCGTCGGTTGCGAGTGAGCTGGCGCACGTTGCGGCCGTCGGCGGTCATCACGAAGAGCTCCTCGTCGCCGCCGACGAAGCGCGAGAACGCGATCAGGCGTCCATCAGGGGAGACGTTCGGTGCCCCCTCGGAGACGCGGTTGCGGGTCAGACGGCGCAGGCCCGTGCCGTCCTCACGGATCCGGTAGAGCTCCCTCGCCGTGCCCTGACCCCGCACGAAGACGATCTCCGCAGCGTCCTGGGGCTGGGCGGCGCGGTTGGCTGAGGCGCTGACCGCGAAGGCCACCGGGACGGCGAGTGCGGCCGCCGCGGCCCCGGTGACGAGTATGAGGTGTGTTCGTGTCATGGTGTCTCTCCCGTCCTTCCTTATACCCTATTGGGGTATAGGCGAGAACGTCCGCGGCCCGGTCTGGATTCCCTCCAGGCAGCTGGCGTACGATCGCAGCGTGGCGACGGCGGAGACGAGCAGGGATGACGCCGACCGGCTGGTCGCTCTCGCGCGCGCGGCACGTTGGTCGTTTCCCTCGTCCCTTGGACGGCCGGTCGGCGGCGAGCCCGGAGCCGAGGTCGAGCAGCTTCTCGCCGAGCGCGAGCGGCTGGGCGGGGCTGTGCGCCGGCTGCTCGCCGACGGCGACACGGACGCCGCGGCGGAGCTCGCAGCGGGCGCCTGGCGCGTATGGGTGCTGGCGGGCGACGCGGCAGGCGGCCTGGAGTTTCTCAGGGCCGCCTTCGCCGAGGGCGCAGCTCCGTCCCGCGAGCGCGCCCTCGCTCACTACGGCGCCGGGCTGCTCGCGTACCGGGTCGGCGACAGCATGGAGTCGCGGCTGCAGAGCGAGGCGGCGCTCGCGGCCGCCGACGCTGCGGGCGACCCGGAGGCACTCGCGCTCGCCCACCTGGGGCTGAGCCGGCTTGCGTTCGACGACGGCGACGGGGCTCGCGCGCGCGAGCTGGCGGAGGCGGCCCGACGCCACGCGCGCGACCTGGAGCCGGCGCTCGGCCAGGCGCCGCTGCACATGCACGCGCAGGCTGCGCGCCTGGAGGGCGACTTCCACCGGGCCGCCGAGCTCTTCGCCGAGAGTCTCGAGCTGAACCGTCAGATCGGCGACCGCGGCATGGTCGGCGTGGAGCTCCACAACCTCGGCCACGTGGAGCTCCGCCTCGGAAACACCGACGCTGCCGAACGGCTCCTCGACGAGGCGAGCGCCTACGGCTCGGGCGATCCCTACGGGCAGGCGATGCGCGCCTTCAACACCGCCGCCATCGCGCATGCACGCGGCGACCGGGAGCGTGCAGCCGCCGCCCTGGCGGAAGCCGATGCCACGTTCCGGCAGGCCGGGTTCGAGCCGGGCGCCGACGACCGGGCCGAGATCGAGCGGCTCCGCTCAGCGCTCGCCTAGGCCAGGGTCCAGGCCCCCCGAAACGGCCCTCCCAGCCATGCCCCGGCAGGACCTGGCCGAGGGCCAGTCCCCTGGACCGGTCCCCGCAGGACCTGGCCGAGCGACAGTCCCTCCGACAGGTGGGCTAGCGGCCGAACAGGTAGTGGGCGACGAGCCACTCCCGCCCGTCGCGGTAGCCCCAGAGCTCGGCGCAGGCGAGGAAGAAGAGGCGCCAGTCGGCGAGGAACGAGCGCCCCCAGCGGGCGGCGATCTCCTCCTCACGCTCGTGCAGCCGCACGAGCCACGCCTCGGCCGTGCGCGCGTAGTGCGTGCCGTCGACGAGCCACTGCTCGCGCAGCCGCAGGTCGCGGTCGAAGCGGGGCAGCAGGTCGGCCGACGGCATCGTCCCGCCGGTGAAGAACTTGCGCGCCATCCAGCCGTCCTCGTAGGGGTAGGCGAGGTCGCGGTGACAGAAGACGTGCACGAAGAGCAGCCCGTCGTCCCGCAGCAGACCCGCGACGCGGGCTAGCAGCGCCTCGTAGTTCCGCATGTGCTCGAACATCTCCACCGAGACGATGCGGTCGAAGCGGCGCGGCAGCTCGAGCTCGTTCACGTCGGCGGTGATCACCTCGACATTGCCGGGGGCGCGCGCCTCGATCCACTCCCGCTGCACGCGCGAGTTCGAGACGGCCGTGATCCGCGAGTTGGGGAAGCGCTCGGCGGCGTAGAGCGTGAACGAGCCCCAGCCGCACCCCAGGTCGAGGATGTCCTGCCCGTCCGCGATCTGCGCCCGCTCGCAGGTGAGCGCGAGCATCGCCTCCTCGGCGCCGGCGATCGTGTCGACACCCTCCGGCCACCAGCAGGAGCTGTACTTGAGCCGGGGGCCGAGCACGAGCTCGAAGAACTCCGCCGGCACCTCGTAGTGCTGCGCGTTGGGCTTGTCGGGCACGAGCGCTATCGGCTCGGCTCGCAGCTCTTCGACGAAACGCTCCTTGGCGTCAGCGCCCTTCGCCCGCTCCCGGCGCAGGCGGGTGCCGAGGTTCGCGCGGATGCCGAGCCGGAGCAGCCGCTCCGGGACGACGTCGGCCGCGAGCACGCGGTCGACGACGGTCACGTCGCCCCCTTCGGAAACCACGGCACGAAGACGCTCGTCCGCTCCTGGTACCGGCGGTAGCGGTCGCCGCGCGAGCGCAGCGACGACTCCTCCGAGGGCGGCACGCCGGTCACGAACAGGATCAGGAGGAGCATGATCGCCGGCGCGGAGAGGCCGAGCCAGCCGTACGGCGCCTGCAGCGCGACGAGGGCGTACGCGACCCACGTCAGCCACTGGAAAAAGTAGTTGGGGTGACGCGAGTAGCGCCACAGGCCCTCGCTCATGACCTGGCCCCGATTGGAGTCGTCGTCCTTGAAACGCGTCAGCTGCACGTCGGCGGTGCGCTCGAGCGCCGCGGCGACGAGCCAGAGCGCTGCCCCGGCATAGGCGAGGACGCCGAGCCCGCCGTCGTCGCTCGCGGCGAGCAGGATCGGCAACGAGAGGATCGCGGCGAGCAGCGCCTGCGCCTGGAAGAAGACGAAGAAGCGCGTCTGCTCCTGGCTCTTCGCGCGCCAGCGCTCGCGAAGCTCCTGGTAGCGCTTGTCCTCCTCGCCGTCCCCGAGGCGGGCGATCACGAGCCGGGCGACGCGCTGGTTCTCGAGGCCGATCATGGCGGCGACCAGGATGCGGAGCGCGAGGTCGCCGTCGGCCAGCACGGCATAGAGCACGCCGATGGCCACGAGCGAGCCGGCCCAGCCGGCGTCGACGGCCGAGGCGTCGCGGGTCTGCCGCTGCCGCAGGTAGAGGACGAACTGGATGCCGGCGGCGAGCGCCCAGGCGAGCCCGAAGAGCGCCCAGCGCGACTCGATCACGCCGCGAGCGCCTCCTCGAGCCGGCTGGTGAGCCCGCGCGCGGCCTGAATCGTGCGGGCGGTGGCCTCGACCCTGATCGGTGGCAGCGCCTCGATCGTCACCCTGGGGAAGCCCGGCCGCAGGATGCCGCGCGTTCCCGTCAGGCGCACGGGCACGAGCGGCGCGCCGGTCTCGAGCGCGAGCCGAGCGGCACCGCGGTGGTAGCGGCGCGGCACGCTCCGCTTGGACGTGCCCTGCGGGAAGATGCCGAGCACCTCCCCCTGCTCGAGCAGGCGCACGCCGTGACGCATAGCCAGCATGTCGCCGTTGCCCCGCGCGACCGGGAAGGCGGCGAACCAGTCCATCATCTGGCGCAGTACCGGGTACTTCCACAGCTCGGCCTTCGCCATGTAGTGCACCGGCCGGGGCGTCACCAGCGCCAGCACGAAGGGATCCCAGATCGACTCGTGGTTGGCGACGAGGATCACGGGCCCCTCCGCCGGCACGTGCTCGGTCCCGCGCATCTCGATCCGGAACGTCCGCCGCATGAAGGAGCGGAAGCGGATGCGCTCGAGGACGCCGTAAAGGTTCACCGCGCGAGCACCAGCTGGGCGTCGCGGAGCAGGCCGGCTCGGAAGAGCGCCTCGCAGGCTGCGAGGTAGAAGTCCCAGGTGCGAATGAAGCGCTCGTCGTAGCCGAGCTCGCGTACCTCGGGGAGACGAGCCAGGAAGCGCTCGCGCCAGGCAGCGAGCGTCGGTGCGTAGTGCTCGCCGATCTCGTCGGTGCGGAGGATGCGCAGCGGGCCAGACGCGTGCGCGAGGGCCCCGAGCGAGGGGATCAGGCAACCGGGGAAGACGTAGCGCTCGATCCAGTCGGGACTCGCGCGGTACCGACGGTAGCGCCCGTCCGGGATGAGGATGGTCTGCACACAGGCCCTGCCGCCGGGCGCGAGCACGCGGTCGACCGTCGAGAAGTAGTCGTCGAAGAGCTGCTCGCCGATCGCCTCGAGCATCTCGATGGAGGCAACGGCGGTGTAGGTGCCCTCGACCTCGCGGAAGTCCCTGACGACGATCTCGACCCGGTCGGTGAGCCCGGCTGCGGCGATGCGGCTACGGGCGACCTCCGCCTGAGCGGGCGAGAGCGTGATGCCCGTGACGCGCGCCCCGTACTCGCCGGCGGCGACGAGCGCGAACGAGCCCCAACCGCAGCCGATCTCGAGCACGTGGTCGTCAGGGCCGAGCCCGAGCGCGTCGCAGACGCGGCGGAGCTTGCGGCGCTGCGCCTCGGCGAGCGGCTCGTCGTCGCGCTCCCAGACGCCGCATGAGTAGGTCATCGTCTCGTCGAGGAAGAGCTCGAACAGGTCGTTGCCGAGGTCGTAGTGGTACCGGATGTTCCGACGGGCGGCGAGCAACCCGGTGCGGCGGTTGAGCCGTGGGCGCAGATCGGTGAAGCGCCGCCAGAAGGGGTGCAGCTGGCGGCCGCGCTCGGCGTTGCGGGCGAGCAGCTCGAGCAGCGCCGGCAGGTCGTCGGAGCTCCACTCGCCGGCCTGGTACGACTCGCCGAGGCCGAGCTTCGGGCGCGTGGCGAGCCGACGGAAGAGTCGCATGTCGTGGATCTCCATCCCGACGGCCGGCCCGGAGCCGAAGCGCACGTCGGTTCCGTCCGGCAGGCGCACCTCGAGCGTGCCACCCTCGAGGCGCTGGAGCACGCGCCCGAGCACGGCGACAGCCGCGCGATCGACGAGCGGAACCCGTGCGCGCGGCTGGCGGCGGATGACCTCGGTGCTCACAACGGCTCCTTCGCTCACGCAGCCCCACCGGTTCGGCGCGAGGCGCCCGGACACCGAGCTTGTAACAGACTGTTGCAAACTGGTTCGCAGGCGCCTCGCGAACGCGAGTGCCTCTGCGCGCCGAGGAGCTGCCCCGGCCGGCCGGGCACCGCGCTCACGAGCGCACCGACCCCTTGCCGGGCTCGAAGGGCGGCTTGTGGTGGAACGGGATCCGCTTCAGCCAGAGCTTGAGCGCCTGCCAGTGGATCAGCGCGATCACCTGCGCCGGCATCAACGGGTAGCGCAGCAGGAAGCGGGCGAGCGTCCGGCGGCTGAGCTCGCGGCGCCGGCCGGCGAGGACCGCGTGGAGCGCCAGCTCTCCGTCCTCGTGCACCTCGATGCGCGCGAAGAGGCTCTCCTCGGGCTCCGAGAAGCGGTAGCGGTACTGCTGGTCGAGCCCCATGAACGGCGACACGTGCAGCCGCTTGTCGTGCTCGTACTCGAGCGAGTCGCCGGGCAGCACCTCCGGCAGCCGCTCGCCGAAGGTGTTGCTCAGCTCCGCGACCATGCAGGCGAGCGTGCCGTCGGCCCGATAGCACCAGTAGAAGGTGACGGGATTGAAGACGTAGCCGAGGACTCGGAGCTGCGTGAGGACCAGCACGCGCTCGATCGACGGGTCGCCGGCAGTGCGGATGACTGCCTCCTTGAGCGGCGTGCTGTCGCCGTCGAAGTGGTCGCGGTCGCGGAGAGAGAACAGGCCTCGGCGATTCACTGCGATCGAGCGGAAGCGGCGCTCGAGCTCGGGCAGCTCGTCGAGGTCGATGAGCCAGTACGCGACCGGATAGCGGAACGCGTGGTGCCGGGGCGCATGCCTGACGTGCTTGAGCGTGCACTCGTAGAGCGCCGACCTCACCAGCGCACCCCCAGGGCCTCGGCGGCGCGAACGCCCGACGCGAGCCCGTCCTCGTGGAAGCCGTTGCCGTGGTAGGCGCCGGCGAACGCGAGCGGCGGCCGCGATAGGCCGGGCAGCAGCTGCTGCGCCGCGTGGGTCTCGACCGTGAAGAGCGGATGCGTGTACTGGAAGCGGCCGCGGACGTGCTCCTCGGCCACCTCCTCGTTCAGCGTCACGAGGTAGTCGGCGTCGCTGTCGAGCGCCTGTAGGTTGTTGAGCCAGTAGCTGACGGTCGGGCTCTGCGAGCCGTTGACGCGGTAGTTCCAGGACGCTCGGGCGGCTGCCGTCGCAGGCAGGAAGGACGAGTCGGTGTGCAGGACGGCGTCGTTCTCCGTGTAGCCGAAGGCGCCGAGCACGCTGCGCTCTTCGGCGGTGGCGTCCTCGAGCAGGCCGAGCGCCTCGTCGGCGTGCGTGGCGAGGACGGCGCGGTCGAAGCGGCGCTCCTCGCCGTCGTCCGTGCGCAGGACGATGCCCTCGGCTTCGCGGCGCAGCGAGCGGACCGGCAGGCCGGTGCGGACGCCGCCGACGCGGGCGCCGATCGCCTCCACGTACGTGCGGCTGCCCCCGGACACGGTGCGCCACGGGAAGCGGCCGAAGCCGAGCATGCCGTGGTTGTCGAAGAAGCGGATGGCAGCAGCGGCCGGGAACTCGAGCGCGCGCCCCGGGGCAGTCGACCAGAGCGCCGAGGTGAGCGGGACGAGGAAGTGCCGCCGGAAACGCTCGGAGTAGCCGCGTTCGTCGAGATAGCGGCCGAGCGACCAGCCCTCGAGGTCGAGCTCGTCGAGCGAGGCGCGGGCGGTGCGCAGCCAGCGGCCGATCTCCCAGAGCAGCGCGTGGAAGCGTCCGCTCCACGCGTTCGATCGCTGCGCGAAGAGCTTGCGGCCGGAGTATTCGAGCCCGCAGTCGGTGCAGCTGACCGAGAAGGACATCTCCGACTCCTGCGTGCGGATGCCAAGCTCGTCGAAGAGCCGCGTCAGGAGCGGGTAGTTCGGCGCGTTGTGGACGATGAAGCCGGTATCCAGCGCGAGCCCGTCGACGCTGACCGTGTTGACGTGGCCGCCCGGCTCTCCGTCGCGTTCGAACACCTCCACGTCATGCGCCCGCGCCAGGACGTAGGCAGCGCCAAGCCCGGCTACGCCGCTGCCGATCACAGCGATGCGCATCAGACGGGCTCGACGACCCGGCGGCGCTCGAGCTGGTCGGCCGAGGGGACGCGCACATCCCACACGAGCTTCAGCTTCTCGAGCCCCCGGATCACCCACCAGGAGACGTCGAACTGGAAGCGGTTGAGCCCGTGCCGCGCCGAGGCGGGGAAGGCGTGGTGGTTGTTGTGCCAGCCCTCACCGAAGACGAGCAGCGCAACCAGCCAGTTGTTGCGGGCCTGGTCGCGGGAGCGGTAGTGCTGCTTGCCGAACATGTGGCAGATCGAGTTCACCGAGAAGGTGGCGTGCTGGTAGAGGAAGATCCGGATCAGGCCGCCCCAGATCATGGCCTCCACCCCGCGCTGCCAGCTGCCGCCGACGAGGTAGCCGATCGCGAACGGCAAGCCGAGCGTGAGCCCGACCCAGAGCAGGTAGAGCCGGTCGATCCAGACGAGCAGGCGGTCCTCGTAGAGGTCCTTGCCGTACGCCCTGCCCTCCTCCATGCCGAGGTTGCGGAAGAGCCAGCCGACGTGGGCGTGGAAGAAGCCCTTGAGTGCTCCGAGCGCGCCGTCGCCGTGGCCGACATGCGGCGAGTGCGGATCGCCGGGCTTGTCGGACAGCGCGTGATGCTTGCGGTGGTCTGTCACCCACTGGATCAGCGGCCCCTGCATCGTCATGCAGCCGAGGATCGCGAGCGTCGCCTTGACGGGCGTGCGCGCCTCGAAGCCCTTGTGCGTGAAGTAGCGGTGGAAGCCGATCGTCGTGCCGAACGCGCAGAGGACGTAGAAGCCGGCGAGGATGGCGACGTCGACCCAGTGGAAGGCGACGCCCCAGAGCAGGCCGGCCGCCGCCGCGATCCCGAGCGGCGGCACGATCACCGCGATCAGCGTCACCACCTGGCTGATCAGGCTCGTACGGGGGCGGACGGTGCCGACGGTGGCGGGAGTCGTGCTCACGCGCGCCCTCCTGCGGCCATGGCGATCTGGCCGGCGCCGGCGTCGGACGCGAGCCACGTTCCGATGTGATGGGCGGTGAGGTCGGCCCACTCGCCGGCGCGCGGCAGCGGCACGAGGCCGAAGGGCGAGCGCAGGGCGACGCCGTGAACCGCGCCCTTGATCAGCCGGTAGCTGCCTTCGGCGCCGAGAGCCTGGGCACGGTCGAAGCCGGCGCGCGAGCTGGTCGGGCTGACGCCGGGGATGCCGGGCAGCCAGCGGTCGAGCATGCCGTGGAGGACGTCCAGGCGCCTGCCGCGTAGCCGGCTCAGGTCGAGGCGCTCGGGCAGCCACGGGGCGAGGCCGACGATGCCCTCGACGCTCGGTGCGTCGACGCTCTTGACGGCGACCGCGCCGCCCATCGAGAAGCCGAGCAGGAGCGTGCGGGGCGCGCCCGTCTGGGCGACTGCCGCCCGCGTGTCCTGCTCGCACCAGTCGAGCTTGCTCCATGACTTGATCCGGTAGCGCACTTCCGAGAAGGCGATCGTAGGGAAGCGGCTCGAGAGGCGCTCGACGAGCCACTCGAGCGAGGCGCTCCACGTGCCCTCGACGGGCGATCCCTGGCCGCCGTTGACGCAGATCACTGCGGCCCGGTCGGTGGGCCCGGTGAGGCGCATCTCGGCGCCCGTCGTGAGCGGGATCACCGAGCTCGCCACGCGGTGTAGGCAGAGAGCGAGGCGAACGAGAGGGCGCCGATCATGATCGAGCGCTTGCGCGGCCCGAGCGCGAGGGCGTCACCGAGGTCGTACAGCATGCGCTGCAGCGCGGCGCCGCTCGTGGGCGCGAACAGGAAGGCGAGCGCGTTGCCGGTGTCGCGGAAGCCGACGGCCCGCGCAGTGTCCGTGTCGGTCGCCATCATCTTCGCGAGCCGGGCGGGCGCGACGAGCCCGAAGACCCCGAACGCAAGCGCACCGGCGCTAAGCACGGAGGCGCCGATCTTGGCGTCGGTCGGTGTGTCGGCGGTCCACGGTCTCATGCGGCTCCTCGTCTAGCTCCTGTCGAGCGGTGCGGCAGCGTAGCCATTCCCGGTAGTGCATTCGCGCAACCGTCACGTTCGGATCGGCGGAACCGGCTCGAGCGGAGTCGTCTCATTCAGCTGGAGGCGGAGCCGGCGCGCCAGCCACGGCTTGGTGGTCGTCTGCACGAGCAGGGTGACGACGAGCGCGAGCGCAACGCAGACGACCACGAGGTCGGCATTGGGCACCTGGTCGGCGACGAGGATGCCCGCGAGTGCGGCAGGCACGACGCCGGTCTCACGCGTCCAGGCGATGAAGACGAGCTCCTGGATGGTCCAGCGGGCGCGACGGTCGAGGAGCAGGCAGGCGGCGACCGCGAGCGGGCGGGCGACCAGGATCAGCGTCGCCACGACAGCGAGCGCGGGCAGCAGCTCGTCGGCGATGTCGCCGAGTGGCAGGTTGGCTCCGAGCGTGACGAAGACGAGGATGACGACCACGTCGGTCGCGACGGTCGTCACCGCGTCCACCTGGCGCCGGCCCTCCGCGTGCATGGCGAGGCCGAGCCGCTCCATGTTGCCGAGGATGAGCCCGGCGAGGAACGCCCCCAGATAGCCGCTGCCGCCCGCGAAGTCGATGACGAAGAAGCTCCCGGCGACGATCGCCGCCACAGCGATCGAGGCCGACTCGCGCGAGATGCCCGCCCGGTGGGTCGAGACCGCGAGCGAGAGCACCAGCCCGAAGCCGACGCCGAGCGCGGTCGAGAGCGCGACGTCACCGACGAACTCGGCGAGCGTGCCGCCGATCGAGCCGCCGTCGCTCATCACGGCCGCAGCGACGGCCAGGGCGAGGACGGCGCCGGTGGGGTCGTTCAGCGCCGACTCCGCGACGATCGTCTGCGAGACGCGCGGGCGCAGGCGCAGCCGGTCGAAGAGCGGGATGAGGATGGCCGGGTCGGTCGGTGCGAGCGCGGCGCCGATCAGCAGCGCCGAGAGGAAGGAGAGCCCGAAGACGAGCCACGCAGCCGCGCCGGTGACGAAGGCGGTCAGCAACACGCCGGGCACGACGAGGAGCAGCAGTCCGACCCAGGTGCCGCGCAGGACCTGCACCGAGAGGTGGAGCCCGCCGTGGAAGAGGATGAACGAGACGCCCAGCGTGAGCAGGAGCTGCGTGGAGTCCGACTCCAGCGACACCTCCATCAGGTCGAGCGCCTCGGGGCCGATGACGATGCCGGCGACGAGCAGCACGAGCATCGGCGGCAGCCGCAGCAGGCTCGCGACCGGCCTGGCGGCGACCCCGACCGCGAGGATCAGCGCGAGCGTCTGGATCGGGTCGTCGGGCGGCAACCGGCGCAGTCTGAACCGTGCGGCTGCCGGCGGCCAAACGGTCGCGTTGAGAGGCGGTCAGCCGCGGGCGAGCGCGTCCGTCTTCGCGGCCATGACGAAGTCGTTGCGATGCAGGCCGCGGATCTTGTGCGTCCACCACGACACGGTCGTCCGCCCCCACTCGGTCAGGAGCGCCGGGTGGTGCCCCTCCTCCTCTGCCAGCTCGGCGACGCGGTTGGTGAAGGCGAGCGCCTCGGCGAAGTCGCCGAAGCGGAAGACGCGCTGGAGACGCGGGACGCCGTCGACCTCGAGCAACTCCCAGTCGGGCACCTGCGGGTGCAGCTCGGCGATCTCGGCGTCGGTGACAGTCGGCGCGTCCCGCCGGCAGGCGACGCAGCGCTCGCGGGCGAGGCCTGTGTCGGTGCCGCTCACGGGCGGGACGCTAGCGCGCTGCGCCCGCGGGGGGCTCAGTGTCCCAGGGGAGCCCAGCCGGAGGGCGGACGCGCTCGTATGCGGGGTAGCCGGCGTACGCCTCGCTCCCATCCCGCGTGTCGCGCTCAACGCTCGCGCCGTGCCGGCGCGCAACCTCGTCGGCCGGAAAGAGGACCTCCGCTCCGTCCTGCCTCGCACCGATCGCGACGACGACGCACGGCCCCTCGCCCGCGCCCACGAAGACGTGCCGCGTACCGGGTGGGCAGTGGAAGAAGTCCCACGCCTTCAGCCGGCGTTCCTCCCCCTCGACGACCAGCAGGCACTCGCCCGCGATCACGAGAAACGCCTCCTGCTGCGACTCCTCGTGGTACATGCAGTTCGGCTTGCCGGGCTCGAGCACGCCGACGGCGACGCCGAGCTGCGGCGAGATGTCCGGCCCCCGCCAGAGCGCCGCCGACGCGAAGGCCTCGCTTCCGTACCACGCGGCGTCGCGCACGTTGACGACGAACCATCCGCTGCCATCGGGCTCGAGCCCGCTCTCGGTCTCGACGAGGCGTGCCTCCTCGACTGGCATGGGCGTCCTCCCTTCGATCGGTGCGCGGATCATCACACGCGCCGATTGCCAGCTCCCAGTCGGGCACCGCCGCGCCGTACGATCCGGCCATGTCGCGCTTCGACTCGGAGCTCCGCGAGTGCCTGGCGGTGATCCTCGGAGCGGAGCCGCCTGCGCCCGAGGACGAGGCCGTCCGCTTTTTCGGCCAGTGGCTGGCCGAGCGCAACCTCGGCCTCGTGCCGGTCGACGAGCCGGCGTCGTTCGCCTGGCCGGGGCCCTGGCTGGCGCGTGTGCGGAGCTCGGACGGCGACCACGCCGTGGTCATGTTCGGCTCGCCGTCGGGGCCGATGCACGACCCCGCCGGCGCGCTCCGCAGCGGCGGCGCGATCGAGGCGGGCTGGCTCGTCGCACCGCTCGACCCCCGGCTGCCGAGCGAGGCGGCGCCGTACGGGAGCGAGACGGGCGCCGGGGTCGTCGACGCGATCCTGGTCGCGGCAGCGGCCGAGGCGCCGCTCCGGCAGGTCGAGCGGGTGGCCGCAGTGGCGGGCCGCGGGCTCGAGGGAGACCGTTACTTCGACGGCCGGGGGACGTTCAGCGGGCCAGGGCGAGGCTACGAGCTGACGCTCGTCGAGGCCGGCGTGCTCGCGGACGTCGGACTGAGCTGGGAGGAAGCCCGCCGGAACATCGTCACGAGCGGCATCGCCCTGAACGCGCTGGTCGGCCGGCGCTTCACCGTGGGCGAGGTCACCTGCGTCGGGCGCAGGCTGGCCGAGCCGTGCGCGCACCTCGAGCGGCTCACCCGCCCCGGCCTGCTGCGCCCGCTGGTGCACAAGGCGGGCCTGCGAGCCGACATCCTCGAGGGGGGCGAGATCGCAGTCGGCGACCGGGTAGCGCCTCTCGACTGACGGCGTGAGCGGGTGCCGGCCGCCCTACGACGCGGCGGGGCTCAGCCGCGGCGTCTCACTAGCTGCTGTTACTGCCCAGGATCTCGAAGAACTCAGGCTCCGGCGTGTCGGGGGGCAGGTGCGGCCGCACCGCTTCGTCGAACCACGAATCGTGCTGCGCGCGCGAACCCCAGACCTCGATGACCGTCAGGCCGTCGCCCTCGGCGATTCCATGGTGCGAGACGAACCCGTCGGCGGACGACTGCGATGGCCTCACCTCCTCGAGGAGATCTCTGTACATGTCGATCGGGAAGCCGGGTGCATGGTGTCTCTTGAGCACGGCCATCGGTAAGCCCTCCAGGTCTGCTTGCGGCTGTCGGTCTCTCTGGTGCCGCAGCCTGTCACAGAGCAAGACGCGGGCGCGAAGGAGCCGCGGCGACGGCGGCCGCTCGTCGGGAGTCTCACGGAGGGCGCTAGGAAGCGAGCGTGCTGACGCGTCCCGGGCGTAGCTGGGAGGAGGCGATGGAGACGGTCTGAGAAGCGCTCGGCGAGCCGCAGCGGCCGTTGTCGTGGGTGGGCTGCGGTCTAGTCTCCTGCCGTGTTGGCCTGCGCGAGCTGCGGCCGTCAGAACAGCGACGCCGCCACATTCTGCGAAGCGTGTGCTGCGCCGCTCGGCGCGAGCTCGGGCGAGCGCCGCAAGGTTGTGACGGTGCTGTTCTGCGATGTGGTCGGCTCGACGGCGCTGGGGGAGTCGACGGATCCGGAGGCGCTGCGGGCGCTGCTGGCCCGCTATTTCGAGCGAATGAAGGGGGTGGTCGAGGAGCACGGCGGCTCGGTGGAGAAGTTCATCGGCGATGCGGTGATGGCGGTGTTCGGGGTGCCGGCGGTGCACGAGGACGATGCGCTGCGCGCCTGCCTGGCGGCGGTGGAGATGCGGGAGGCCTTCCCGGCGCTGGGGATCGAGGGGCGGATCGGGCTCTCGACGGGTGAGGTGGTGACGGGGACGGAGGAGCGGCTGGCGACCGGTGACGCGCTGAATGTGGCCGCCCGCTTGCAGCAGTCGGCTGCGCCGGGCGAGGTCCTGCTCGCCGAAGCGACGCTCGCGCTTGTCGCCGAGGCGGTCGACGTGGAGCCGGTCGAGCCGCTGGCGTTGAAGGGCAAGAGCGACCCGCTGCCCGCCTACCGGCTGCTCGCCGCCCGCCCCGCGTCCGAACGGCGGCACGAGACGGTCTTCGTCGGCCGCAAGCGCGAGCTGGCGCTCTTGGCCGAGGCCTGGGCGCGGGCGCAGGCGGAGCGGCGCTGCGAGCTGGTCACGATCGTCGCTGATGCCGGTCTCGGCAAGTCGCGGCTGGCGGCCGAGGCGCTGTCTGTGATCGAGGCGCCGGTCGTCCGTGGCCGCTGCCTGCCCTACGGGGCCGGGATCACCTACTGGCCGGTGGTGGAAGTGCTGAAGCAGTTGGGCGGGCTGCCATCTGATCCGGCCGCTGCGGCGGCGATCCGCTCGCTGCTGGGGGAGTCGGAAGCGGGGACGTCTGCGGAGGAGATCGCCTGGGCGTTTCGCAAGCTGCTCGAGGAGCAGGCGCCGCTCGTCGTTCTGTTCGACGACATTCAGTGGGGCGAGCAGACGTTCCTCGACCTCGTCGAGCATGTGGCCCTGCTCTCCAGCGAGGCCTCGATCCTGATCGTCTGCATGGCACGTCCGGAGCTGCTCGAGAGCCGCCCCTCCTGGCCGGTGGCGGTGCGGCTGGAGCCGCTCGGCAGCGAGGACGCGGCCAGCCTGATCGGAACGGCTCTGGCGGAGGAGGTGCGCGCGAAGATCGCTGTTGCGGCCGGCGGTAACCCGCTCTTCATCGGTGAGATGCTGGCGATGGCCGCCGAGACGGGTGCCGGGGTCGAGGTGCCGCCGAGCCTGCGGTCGCTGCTCGCCGCTCGCCTCGACCAGCTCGACACAGGCGAGCGGCGGATACTCGAGCGTGGCGCGGTCGAGGGCGAGGTCTTCCACCGCGGCGCCGTGCAGGCGCTCGCACCCGAGGAGGCGCAGGTGACCCCGCGACTGGCCGCGCTCGTCCGCCGGCAGCTGATCCGGCCCGACAGGGCGCAGTTCGCGCGCGAGGACGGCTTCCGCTTCCGCCACCTCCTGATCCGCGACGCCGCCTACGACGCGCTCCCGAAAGCCACCCGGGCGGAGCTGCACGAGCGCTTCGCCACATGGCTGGAGCAGCGCGGCGAGGAGCTGGTCGAGCTGGACGAGATCCTCGGCTACCACCTCGAGCAGGCCGCCCGCTACAAGCAGGAGCTGGGGCAGACCGACCCGACCCTGGCAGAGCGCGCCGGTGCGCGGCTCGCGGCCGCCGGCCGCCGCGCGCTCTGGCGCGGCGACGAACGGGCCGCCGAACGGCTGCTCGAGCGGGCGCTTGAGCTGACCCGGCCGGCGCGCCTCGACGTCGTGCTCGAGCTCGACCTTGCCCAAGCGCGCAAGCGTCGGGACGGCGCGAAGGCCGCAGTGATCGCCGACGCCGCCGCCGAGCGGGCGCGGGCGACCGGCGACGAGACGGGCGAGTTGCTCGCTCGGGTCGGCGCCGCCTTCCACCGCGTGTTCGTCTCGACCGAGCCGGCCGTCGACGAGCTCGAGCGGCTCGCGCGAAGGGCACTGCCGTTGCTCGAGCAGGCGCAGGACCATGCCGGCTTGGTGCACGTCTGGGTGGCGCTCGGCTCCGGGGTCGCGAACTTCCGCGGCCGCTTCGAGGACTCTGCGCATGCGTCGGAGCAGGCGCTTCGCCACGCCCGCCTCGCCGGACAGCACAGCTCGCAGCTCTTTGGCCTCCAGAGCGCGCTCGTTTACGGGCCGCGGCCGGCGGACGAGGCGCTCGGCACCCTCGACGCGCTCCTTCCCGGGAACCCGTACCCCGGGCTGTTGCTGATGCGCGCCTGGCTGCTGACCATGCTCACCCGCTTCGACGAGGCAGACCGGATCGCCCGCGAGGCCGGCGAGCGCTTGCGCGAGCTGACCGGCGACGACTACGCCGACGTCCATCTCGGCCGTATCGCGGCCACCGCCGGCCGCCACGAGGACGCAGCCGCTCACCTCCGCCGCTTCTGCGATCTGCTCGAGGCCCGCGGCCAGCGCGCCTACCTCTCGAGCTTCGCCCCAATGCTCGGCCGCTGGCTCTGCGCGCTCGGACGCCACGACGAGGCCGAGCCGCTCGCCCGGACCGGCCGCGAGCTCGGCGACGAGCAGGACGCCTTCACGCAGGCGCTCTGGCGGCAGGTGCAGGCGCTCGTCTACGCGAGCCGCGGCCAACACACCCAGGCCGAACAGCTCGCCCGCGAGGCCGTCGCGATCACGGAGCCCACCGACGCGCTGAACTGGCAGGGCGACGCGCTCTACGACCTCGCCGAGGTGCTGCACGCCGCCGGTCGAAGCGACGAAGCCGCCGCCGCGCTCGGCCAGGCACTCGAGCGCTACGAACAAAGGAAGAATCTCGCCCTGAGCGCGCGTGTGCGCGACCGGCTGGCCGAGCTCCAGGACGCAGCGCCGCGCTGAACGCACCTGTCACAGCGCCCAGGCAAGCTCGCCTCGTGATCGAGCCCGCCTCGCTCGCACGACTGCCGCGCGCCCGATGGAAGACGCAAACGGCCGTCTGTAACACGTTGTCAATACGAAAACGACGTATGGGCCTAACTGGGCATCTCTCAAACCCGCCCGACGCCCTAAGGGTGATCCTCGAATCCGCCGCTACGAGCCGACGCCGTGCTCGAGCTGGCGATCGTACTCGGCTTGATCGAAATGACCCAGCGAGGCCGCGATCAGGCCGTCCTCGCCGATCGTCCACTCCTCGAAGCCGCTGATCCGGACGTTCTGGCCCGTCCCGCCTGGCCCGGTGTTCGTTCCGATGAGCGTCCAGTGGAACTCCGCTCTCTCGCCGTCGAGACGTAGGGCGTCCATCAACACCCGCATGTCCGGGAAGGCGACCATGAACGATCGAGCCGCCTCGGTGATCGCGGCTCGCCCGACGGACGGAGCACCATCGTTGATCTTCAGTGAGCCGGTGGGCGCGAAGTGCGCAGCGACGCACTCGGGATCCTGGCTGCACCACGCTTCCGTGTACCGCTTAGCAAACTCGCGAAGCTGATCGGGATCGTGCGCCACTTCCCCTCCCTCGATGTCCTGACCGTGACTCTCCACGGCCTTCGCTCATGCGGGCACACTAGGGGCTGGCCACACCTATCGCCCTGCGCTAAGCCCTCGATGGTCGTACGCTGGGCGGGTGCGGGAACGGCCGAGCGGACGGTCACGTTCCTCTCCGCTTCAACGAGCGATCGGAACACCGACATGCTCGGTTTGCAGGGCATTTCCCGTGTCAGAGTGACAACAGGCTGAATGGGCGGTACTGGGCTCGAACCAGTGACCCCCAGCTTGTCGAGCTGGTGCTCTCCCAACTGAGCTAACCGCCCCTGCGCGGCTCAGTGTAGCCGCTTGGCCGCGGCCCCTCGGTTGCGGCAGGGACGACGCCGGCGGATCGGCCGCCTCCACGCAGCCGCGACCTCGCTCTCGATCGACCCGTGTCCGGACTGGTGCGCAGCCGGTCGGATCCTCTCGTAAGGTGCGCCTTCCGTCCTACGACACTGGAGGTGAACTGTGCGCGCACTCGACTGCGTCCACGAGGCTCACGACGACACCCACTTCGAGGCGGCGAGCGACGACGAGCTCGTCTCCCAGGTCATGAAGCACCGGGACGAGCACCACCCCGAGATGAGCGACGACGACGTCCGCTCGGTCGTGAGCTCAGGGGCCTACGACGCCTAGGACGGCGTAGCAGGGCGCGGGAGCGCCGGAGCGCTGCGAGCAGGGTGCGCTCGTCCGCCCCTTCGCTCCAGCCTCACTCGTGTGCTGCTCGACTGCCGGCGAGCGACTCCCAGCCGAAGAGCTGAGGCGCGGAGTCGCTCGCCGGCAGCGCATCCCGGGGACGGTCAGAAGATCTCGGGGCACCAGGGATGCACGTCGGAGCGAAAGAGCGCGTCCGCCCGGGCGAGCGCACCCTCGCGTGCCTCCTCGACCCAGCCGGCACGGGCGAGCTCCGCGAAGGTGAAGCCGCCGAGGTACGCGCTGCCGAGCGCACGCACGTCGAGGCGGAGGTCCGGCTCGGCATCCGTCCGCGCGGCTGCCCCGTCGGCAAGCCGCCAGCGGCCCTTGTTCCACGGGCAGAACGCATCCGTGAGCTCGAGCACGAGCTCACCGTCGCCCGCGTAGGCTCGCCCCGACAGCGCCGCGCCGACGTCGACCAGGCGCATCCAGAGCCCGTCGCCCATACGAAAGCGAAGACGGCGCGCCTCGGCGGCGAGGAAGAAGATCGGGTGGTCGGGCGGGAGCAGCCACGCTTGGACTGATGCGATCCAGTCGACGTCGAACAGGAAGCGCCAGAGCTCCGCAGTGGCCTGCGGCCCGTCGGCGACGGCCTCGATGATCATCAGCCTGCCCGTCGAGGTGCCGCCGTCCCACGACTGCTTGTGCCGGTAGAGCGCGTAGCCGGCAGGACGTCCGTCGAGCTCGATCACGACGCAGCGCTTCGGCCCCGCGCCCTCGCGGCGCTCCTCCGGGTCGGCCAGGGTGCGCTCGCGCCACCAGCTCTCCGCGCGCGCGAACATGCCCGGCGTCGATAGCCGGATGCGGTCGTAGACGGCGGAAAGCGGGTCATGCGCCTCCTCGAGGGGGACGATCCGCATCGTCCCGCGACGCTCGAGGGGTCGCGCGAAGGCCGTGCGGTCGCGGGCGACCTCGATCTCGCCCTGGTGGGACGCCTTGCCGTAGCCGAAGCGTCCGTAGATCGTCTCCTCCGAGGCCCAGAGCGCTGCCAGCGGCTCGCCGCGCTCGCGCACGTCGTCGAGCTGCGCCCGCATCAGCCGGCGCAGGACGCCGCGGCGCCGGTCGGTCGGATAGACGCCGACGACGGTCACGCCCGCCGCCGGCAGCGTGCGACGACCGGGGACCGTGAGCTCGAAGCTGAACGCCCCCGCCCCGCCGACGATGCGACCCTCGTCCCAGGCGCCGTGCATCCGCTCGAGCTCGAAGTTCTCGAGCCAGCGCTCGGCCTGCTCGTCGCTCGGCCAGGAGCCGAAGTACTGGCCGATGGAACGCATCGCCTCGCGCAGCTCGGCGACGTCGCGGCAGGGGCGTATGTCGAGCTCGGCGGTCATCGAGGAAGCGTCGGACAGAGCGGAGCAGCCTAGCCACTCCCCCGAGCCCTCTCGGACGCCTCCGCACCGCCCTCGAGCTGCCACAGCTTTGGCACGGGTTCGACACAGACACGTGCGCCGTTCGCCGGTACCGTCCGCGCCGGGCGGGAGGTGGAGGCAGCACTCCCCTTCTGGGAGGGCGGGGTACGCGCTCTCTGGCCGGAACGGACAGGTCTCTGAGGGACATGTCCGCAGGCGCACCGGATTTGGGCCGGCTGTAGCGTCGGCGGCGTGGTCGCCTCGCTGACGATTCGGCTGCGCTACGTGATCGTGGCCGTCTGGGTCGCGGTCACGGTCGCGTCGCTGACCCTGCTGCCGAGCCTCGCCGACGTCGAGGGCGACCCGCTCGGCGGCATCGTGCCCGCCGAGGGGCCGGCCGTCGCCGCCGAGCGGCGCTCCGCCGAGCTCTTCGCCTTCCCGCTCCTCTCCCGCATCACCGTCGTCCAGCGCGCCTCCGAGGGGCTCTCCGCCGCCGAGCAGGCGCGCGCGCTCGACCGGGCCGCCGAGATCAACCTCGCCGCGGTGCCGCTGCTGCGCACGATCGTGCTCGCCCTGCCGGTCACCAACACCGGCGGCCTCTTCCCCGCCGCGCGCGAGTCCGGCACCACCGCGATCACCTTCCTCTTCTTCCGCCCCGACGCGAGCCTGCGCGCCCGCTGGGCGCTCGGCCAGACCTACGCCGAGCGGATCGAGGCCGACGGCGATCCCGTCTCCGGCGTCACCGGCCCCATCACCGCCCGCTTCGAGCAGGTCGAGGCGATCGAGCGCGGCCTGCCCCGCGTCGAGGTCGCGACGGTCGCCCTCGTCGCGCTCGTGCTCGCCCTCGCCCTGCGCGCGCTCGGGGCGCCGCTGCTCGTGCTCGGAACGGCGGGCATCGCCTACCTGACCTCCACCCGCCTGGTCGCCCAGGCCGGCGAAGTCCTCGACGTGCCCGTGCCGCGAGAGGTGGAGCCGGTGATGGTCGTGCTGCTGCTCGGCATCGTCACCGACTACGCGCTCTTCTACCTCTTCGCCGTGCGGCGGCGTCTCTCCGCGGGCATGGAGCGGCACCAGGCGGCGCTGGAGGCGACGCGGACGACGACGCCCATCGTCACCGCAGCCGGGCTGATCGTCGCACTCGGGGCGGCCGCGCTGCTCGTCGGCCGGCTGGAGTTCTTCCGCGCCTTCGGGCCCGGGGCAGCCCTGACCGTGCTCGTCGGGCTCGCGGTCTCGATCACCCTCGTGCCCGCCTCGCTCGCGATCTTCGGGCGCGCGGTCTTCTGGCCGACGATCGCCACCCGCGAGCCCAAGCCGGCGCACGAGGCCCACTGGCGCACCTCCAAGCTGCTGGCGATGTCAGCCGCAGCTGCCGGAGTCGGCGTGCTCGCCTTCCCCGTCTCCCGGGCGCTCGACATCGACCTCGGGCTGACGCTCATCCGCGGACTCGGCGACGACTCCGCCGTGAGCCGGGCGACCACCGCCGCCGGCAGGGGCTTCGCGCCGGGGATCACCGGCCCGACCGAGCTGCTCGTCGAGGGCCGGAACCTCACCGCGCACCGCGACAGCCTCGTCCGCCTGCAGCGCCGCCTCGCCATCCAGCCCGGCGTCGCCGGCGTGCTGGGGCCCGCCCAGCTACCGCCCACCGCGCCCCGAGACGTGTTCGTCGACAGCCGCGGGCGGGCGGCCCGCTACGTGATCATCTTCCGGCACGAGCCGCTCTCCGCACCTGCGATCGACAGCCTCAGACGCCTGGACGACTCCCTCCCCGCCATCCTGGCCGGCGCAGGCCTGTCCGGGGCCCGCGCCCGGCTCGCGGGCGACACCGCCCTCGCCGAGGAGACCGTCTCGAGCATCGTCACCGACATCCAGCGCATCGCCGGCGCCGCCATCGTCGTCAACGTCGTCCTGCTCGCGGTCTTCCTGCGCGCGCTGATCCCGCCGCTCTACCTCGTCGCCACCAGCATCGCCTCGCTCCTCGCCGCGCTCGGCCTCACCAGCCTGGTCTTCGAGGACGCGCTCGGCCACGTCGACATCACGTACTACGTCCCCTTCGCGGCCGCGGTGCTGCTGCTCTCGCTCGGCTCCGACTACAACCTCTTCGTCGTCGGCCGGATCTGGCAGCAGGCCCGCCACCTGCGCCTGCGCGACGCCGTCGCGGTCGCGGTCAGTCGCACCTCCACCCCGGTCGGCGTCGCCGCCGTCGTGCTCTCGGCCAGCTTCGCGCTGCTCGCGCTCGTGCCGCTGCGTGCCTTCCGCGAGTTCGCGTTCGCGATGTCCGCCGGGATCGTGCTCGACGCGTTCGTGGTGCGGCTCTTGCTCGTGCCCTCGCTGGTGCTGCTCGCCGGCCGGCTCAACTGGTGGCCGGCCCGACAGGCGCCGGCGTCGACGCTGGAGCCCGGCGAGTAGTCGCTAGTACGAGCGCGCCCGGCCCGCGAAGCGCTCGGCGAGCTCGCCCTGCCGGCCGCGCGGGAACGAGATCGTCTTCGGATCGCCGTCGGACACGTAGCGGCGGCCGCGCTCCGTGCGGAGGATGTCAAGCCACCAGGAGCTCCCCCACTCCGGCTCGGCGGCGCCCTTCGGCGTCGTCCGGATCCGCGGGATCGCATGCGCGTCCCAGCCGCGGGAGAAGGGCGACTTCGCCGGCTCGGCGCCGACCATGAAGACGCCGCGGTGTCGGTACTCCTGGGAGTTCCAGCGCCCTCGCCAGGCGAGCGAGCGCGGCTCCGGCCAGCCGCCGAGCGGCAGCGCGACCGTCGTCACCGCGGCCTGCGGCACGGCGTCGAGGATGACCTTGCGGCCGAGCACGAGCTGGCGCTGCGCCTCGGTCGCGCTCAGCTGGTTCAGCGGGATGTGATCCTTGGTGTGGTTGCCGAGCTCGAAGCCATGCTCGTGCAGCCAACGCAACAGCTCGGGCCCCTCGGCGACGCCGGCGAACGGCTCGCGGTTGACGTAGAAGGTGCCGGCGGGCTCGAAGCCGGGGTGGCTCCTGGCGAAGTCGAGCATGATCCCGATCGCCGTGTCCGGCGCGATCTCGCCCTGTGCGTCCAGGAAGAGCTGCTCCTTCGTCGAGTCGTCGAAGGTCAGCACGACCGGGCTCTTGCCGGCGGGGACGTCGATCGTCCCGTTGACGAGGTCGGAGGCGCGGATCGGCCTGTAGCCCTCGCGCCAGAGCCGCTGCAGCTCGGCCCGGAACTGCGCCGGCGTCAGGTCGTAGTCGCCGCCGCCGTCGGCGCGGATCTGGTGGTACATCAGCACGGGCACCTCGCCGAGCTCGTTCGCCTTCGCCGCTGCGGCGCCGGCCGGTGCGGCCGCGGCGGTGCCTCGCGCCGGCGCCGGTGCCGCTGCGGCCGTCTGCTTCGGGGCCGGCTTCGGCTTCTGCGCCGTGTACGGGTCGAGCGTCGGCGCCTTCGGCAGGCCGCCGGCGGTGTAGGTGACGTTCGGGTCCCAGAGCAGCCACTCGTCGATGCCCGCGTCCTTGGCGGCGCGGATCTGCGCGCTGACCTCGGCCGGGCCGTAGGTGACGCCGAGCGAGAAGTCCTGCAGCCACGGGACGACGCGCGCGCCCGTGCCGCGCACCTGCTTCTTGAAGTCGGCCAGCGAGCGGCGGATGATCGCGTACGGCTCGGCGTTCGGGTTGGCGACGTCGTACTCGCCCGGCCCCCAGTGCGACGGGTAGAGCATCGGCGCGACGTAGTCGACGTTGCGGCCGATCGCGCGAACGTCCTGGGCGACCTCCGTCGGGCGGGTGGCGGCGACGCCGAAGACGCTCGCGCCGAGGAAGGTCCCGTACGGCTTCAGCGCCTGGCGCGCCTCGGCCAGGAAGGTCGCCACCGAGCGCTCGGGCGTTCCGCGCAGCCCCGGGAAGCGCATGGTCGACGTCGGGCCGTCCGGGCGCCGCACGTAGTCGTAGAGGATGTCGTCGATCCCGGCCGCCGCTGCCACGCGCGCGATGTCGATGTTGTACTTCCGGACGGCCGGGCTGGCGAAGTTGGTGAACCCCCCGTAGCCGGCGTAGGGCTCGCCGCCCGGGGTCTGGATCACCTGGTCGCGCCAGCCGCGCTTCCAGGCGGCGGCCGCGTGCACCGGGTCGCGGAAGGCGACGATGCGGCCGACGACCATGATCCCGCGCCCGTGCAGCGTCCTGATCGCCTGCTCGAGGTCGTAGATGTCGCGCATCGCCCCGATCTGCCGGGCGAGCGGGATCGGCCCGGTGAAACCGACCTCGCCGGACTCGTCCTTGAGATCGAGCTCGACGGCGTCGATCTTCCCCTGGTCGATCAGCGCCATGATCCCGCGCCGGAGCGTCGGGTCGGCCCAGGCGTGCGAGGTGACGTGCACGGCACGAAGCGGCGCGCGCGGCGCGCGCGGGACGATCTCCACGTCGATCCACGACGCGCTCGCGTTGCCGAAGCGGTCGGTGACCTCGACGCGGAGCTGCCCCTGCGGCGGCTGCGCATACGCGACCGCGAAGCGGCCGCCCTCGAGCTCGACGGGGCGGTCGTTGATCCGCATCTCGCTGCCCGGGTCGGTCGTCCCCCTGAAGGTGTAGGGCTCGAAGACGGGCGCCCGCCGGGCGGCCGGGTCGACGCGAACAAGGGGCGGCGTCCGGTCGATGGTGAAGTGCCACGTGTGCTCGGTGCGCGAGCCGGGCAGCCAGCCGTCGGCGCGGACCGTCAGCCAGTGCTCGCCGTCCGAGAAGGCGGCGCCTGCCAGGCGGGCGACGTCGCCGCGGCGGACGACGCGGCCCTTGACGCTTTTGCCGTCGAGCACCCAGCTGAGGTCGCGGAGGGTGCCGTCGTCGGCGCGCGCCTCGAAGACGAGGTCGCGGACGGCGGCGGCACCGACGAGCGCGTCGCGCGGCGGGCCGCTCGGGTCGAACTCGGGAGCGAGCACTCGTGCGGCGCCGGCAGCGACGGCGACGAGGGTTGCGACCACGCCGGCGGCGACGAGCAGCGGCCTCACCGGGAGGCGGATCGCCGGGCGGGCAGGCCGGGCTCGCCGGGCCGGCTGTGGCGCCGGAAGCGCAGCCTCGCCGTTGCTCGCCGCGCGGCCGTTGCCGCCGTTCACGACGACCGGCGGCGGCGCCTCGAGCAGGCCGCCGAGCGCGCTGGCACGGCCGTCGCGGGCGTCGCTGCTCCGGCCCGAGCCGTTTCCTGTTGCGTAGCGGCGAGCAGGCCGGTCGCGGTCGTGGACGCGCTCGCCACCGGGGCGCGCGCCGTTGCGGCGGACCGGGGCAGCGCGGCGCGCGGAGTCCGCTGCGGCCCGCTGGAGCTGCGGTGCGAGGTCGGCCTCGTCCTCCTCGTCCGCCTCCAGGTCGAACGGCCGGCGCAGGCTGCGGCGGCGCGGGCGCTCGCGGCGCGCAGACTCGGGGGCGGGAGCCTCGGGCGCGGCGGCCGCGGCCGCGAGCTGGGCCTTCAGCCGGTCGATCTCGGCGGCCGCGAGCTCGAGCGCACGACCCGCGGCGCGGAGCTCCGCCGAGTCGCCCGCACGCTCGAGCCGGCGCGCCCAGTCGCGCAGCTGGGCGAGTTGCTGCTCGTCCATCGGGCGAGTATGCCCGACCGCCGCGGACTTTTCCTGCAATCTGCGCAAATCTCTACGCCCGCTCGAGCAGCAGCACGGGCAGGTCGCCGAGCAGATCGCCCAGCCGCTCGCCGCCCCGCAGGCCGAGCTCGCGCCGCCCGAGCAGGTCGTGCCAGCGCCCCGGCGGCGCCGCCAGGAGCGCCTCCTCGCCGCGGGGGCGGAGCGGAACCGCAACCAGCACCTCCCCGTCCCCGCGCAGGAAGGCGCACGCGTCGTCCCCGGCCTCGAGCGGTGTGTACGCGCCTGCGAACGCCTCCGCGCGCCGGCTGCGCAACTGCAGCGCGGTCTGCAGCACGCGCAGCTTCGGCGGCGGCTCGGCCAGGGCGCGGCGGCGGGCCTCCCAGTCGACCGGCCGGCGGTTGTCGGGATCGACGAGGTTCAGCGACGGCAGCTCGTCCCCCTGGTAGACGTCGGGGATGCCCGGCACCGTTGCCTTCAGCAGGGTCTGTGCCAGGGACACGCGCTCGCCCTCGGCCGCCACGTCGGCCACGAAGGCCTCGAAGCCCTCGGGCGGACGCTCGTAGAAGCGGTCGACCCCGGCGGCGACGGCCCGCTCGTGCGCCGCGTCGGGCTCGAGCCAGCCGGTGTTGACGTCCGCCTCCCGCAGCGCCTTCTGCATGTAGGCGGCGAGGCGCTCGCGCTCGAGCGGCCAGGCGCCGACGGCGGTCTGCAGCAGCAGGTAGTTCTCGTTCGGATCGTCCAGGTAGCGCCAGGCACGCGCGTGGTCGGCCCACGTCTCGGCGAGCCCGCCCAGTGCGCCGATGCGGGCGCGGACGTCGCCCGAGCGCTTGGTGTCGTGGGTCTGCGTCGTGAGCAGGTGCCACGGGAAGCGCTCGGCGCGCTCCAGGTTGGCGCGGTGAAACTCGTCCACCGGCAGCGTGAATCGCTGGGGATTGCCACCCACCTCGTTGAGCGCCGTCAGCCGCAGCCAGCGGTAGAAGGCGGTGTCCTCCACGCCCTTGGCCATCACCGGACCGGTGGTCTGCTGGAAGCGCACCACGAACTCGGGCTCGACCAGCTCCTCGAGGAGCAGCAGGCGGCGGAGCTCTGGCTGCACGTGGGCGAGGGCGTCGCGATCCTCGGGCGCGACGTCGCCGGTGAGCGGCTCGACGTAGGTGCGGTAGACGTGCAGCGAGGCGGCCGCCTCCTCCAGCCCGGCCACGTCGTGGATGGCGCGCAGACGGTCGAACTCGCGGCGGAACTCGGTCCGAGCCTGCTGCAGCTTCGCCTCGTAGGCGACCTCGGCGAACGCCCGCCGCTCGCCGGTGAGCTCGGCGTAGAGGGTCGTGAGCGGCTCCTCGCCGGCCGGGTCGACGAAGAGCGCGGTCGCGTCGTTTGCGAACTCGTAGCCGGTCGTACCCTCCACCGGCCAGTCGCGCAGCCGCTCGCCCGGCTCGAGGATCTTCTCCACCCAGACGTGCTCTACGCCGCGGTCGCGCAGCTGCTCGAGGTAGCCGCGCGGGTCGGCGAGCCCGTCGGGATGGTCGACGCGCAGGCCGTCGACGAGCCCCTCGTCGACGAGTCCGAGCACGGTGCTGTGGGTCTGGGCGAAGACCCCCTCGTCCTCGACGCGGACGCCGGCGAGGTCGGCGATGGTGAAGAAGCGGCGGTACCAGCCGCTCGCGGCGTCCCAGTCGAAGACGCGCGCGCGCACCTCGGGGTCGGCCCAGAAGCGGTTCTCCTCGTCGCTCGCGGCCATGTGGTTCGGGACGATGTCGAGCAGGACGCCGAGCCCGGCCGAGCAGAGGCCGCGGAACGCCTGCGAGCCGCCGAGCTCCTCGGAGATGCGGGTGGGATCGACGACGTCGTAGCCGTGCGTCGACCCCGAGCGCGCCCGGAAGGACGGAGACAGGTAGAGGTGGCTGATGCCGAGCTCGCCCAGGTAGGGGACAAGCTCCCGCGCGGCGCGAAAGTCGAGCTCCGGCCCGAGCTGGAGGCGGTAGGTCGCCCGCCAGGGCCGGGTCATCGCGCCGCCCCCGAGCGGTGGACGAGTGCGGGGCGCCCTGCGGCTGCCAGAGCCGGTGGCGCACCCTGGGCTCCACAGGTCGCGCGACCGTCGCCGACCAGGAGGCGTCCCGCGCGGACATGTCCTTCCAGGACACGTCGAACGCCGTACCCCACCCTCCCAAGGGGAGAGCTGCCTCCACCTCCCGCCCGCGGTCGACCGTACCCGAACAGTCCGCGCGTGTCTGTGACGCAGGTGTGCCGATCGTGGAACAACGCTTCGCTGGCGTGCGGCGGCGTCCGGCGACGGCGCGCGCCGCGCCGGCCGGGGCGGCGCCGGCACGTCAGCACCGGAGCGCGCTCGGCGGCGGACGCGCCGTTCACCTGGTGGCGCGCCTCAGCACGACGATCGAGCGCGGATCGAGCGGGACGAGCCCGCGGCCGGGGAAGACCGTCGGCTCGGAGTCGGGGTCGGCGGTCGAGAGCTCGAGCTCCCAGCGGCGGCCGAAGCGCGGCGGCGGCAGCGTGAACACGACGGGCTCGTGGAAGGCGTTGAAGAGCAGCAGGAAGGAGTCGTCCTCGACCGGCTCGCCGTGGGCGGTCGTCTCGGTGATGGCGGCGCCGTTCAGGAAGACGCCGAGCCGGTGTCCCTCCGAGTGCTGCCAGTCGCGCCGCGTCATCCGCCGCCCGTCGGGGCGGAACCACCACACGTCCGGCAGCGGCGAGTCGGCCACGGGTCTGCCCTCGAGGAAGCGGGAGCGGTGAAACACGGGGTGCTCGGCACGCAGGCGGATCAGCCGACGGGTGAACGCGAGCAGCGCCTCGCGCTCCTCGTCGAGCTCCCACCCGAACCAGGAGAGCTCGTTGTCCTGGCACCAGGCGTTGTTGTTGCCGTCCTGGGTGCGGCCCTGCTCGTCGCCGCCGAGCAGCATCGGCACGCCCTGGGAGAGGAGCAGCGTCGTCAGGAAGTTGCGCCGCTGCCGCGCCCGCAGCGCGCGGATCTCCGGATCGTCCGTCGGCCCCTCGGCGCCGCAGTTCCAGCTGCGGTTGTCGTCGGTGCCGTCGCGGTTGTCCTCCTGGTTCGCCTCGTTGTGCTTGTCGTTGTAGGAGACGAGATCCCAGAGCGTGAAGCCGTCGTGGGCGGTGACGAAGTTGATCGAGGCGTAGGGCGTCCGCCCGCTCGTCTCGTAGAGGTCGCTCGAGCCCGTGAAGCGGGTCGCGAACTCGGCCACGCTGGCGCCGCCGCGCCAGAAGTCGCGCATGGTGTCGCGGTACTGCCCGTTCCACTCGGTCCAGAGCACCGGGAAGTTGCCGACCTGGTAGCCGCCCGGGCCGACGTCCCACGGCTCGGCGATCAGCTTCACCTGGGAGAGCACCGGGTCCTGGTGGATGACGTCGAAGAACGCCGAGAGCCGGTCGACGTCGTAGAACTCGCGCGCGAGCGCGGAGGCCAGGTCGAAGCGGAAGCCGTCGACGTGGCAGTCCATGACGAAGTAGCGCAGCGAGTCCATGATCAGCCGCAGCACGCTCGGATGCACCGGGTTGAGGCTGTTGCCGGTGCCGGTGAAGTCCATGTAATGGCGCTGGTCGTCCGGCATCAGCCGGTAGTAGGAGGCGTTGTCGACCCCGCGGAAGGACAGCATCGGGCCGAGGTGGTTGCCCTCCGCGGTGTGGTTGTAGACCACGTCCAGGATCACCTCGAGGCCGGCCGCGTGGAGCGCCTTGACCATGCCCTTGAACTCGCGCACCTGCTCCCCGTGCGTGCCCGTGGCCGCGTAGAGGGCGTGCGGTGCCAGGAACCCGATCGAGCTGTAGCCCCAGTAGTTGGAGAGCCCCTTGTCGGCGACGAACTGCTCGTCGGCGATGTGGTGGATCGGCAGGAGCTCGACCGTCGTGACGCCGAGCGACTTGAGATGGGCGATCGACTCCTCGGAGGCAAGCCCGGCGTACGTGCCGCGCAGGTCGTCGCGGACACCCGGATGGCGCTTGGTGAAGCCCTTGACGTGCACCTCGTAGATGACGGTCTGGCTCCAGGGGACGCGGGGGCGCACCCAGTCGTCGCCCTCCCAGTCGAACGACTCGTCGACGACGATGGATTTGGGGATCGCCGGCGCGTCGTCCTCGTCGTCCGGGTCGAGATCGGCGTCGTCGCCGTTCGGGACGTAGGGCAGCGTGTTGGCGCGGTCCCAGGCGATCGGCCCCTCGATCGCCTTCGCGTACGGGTCGATCAGCAGCTTGGCGCTGTTGAAGCGGTGCCCCTGCTCCGGCGCGTAGGGGCCGTGGACGCGGTAGCCGTAGCGCTGCCCCGGGCCGATCCCGCGCAGGTAGCCGTGCCAGACGTGCGCCGTCTGCTCGCAGAGCTCCACCCGCGTCTCGGCATCCTCGTCGTCGAAGAGGCAGAGCTCGACCCGCTCGGCGTTCTCGGAGAACAGCGAGAAGTTCGTCCCCTCCCCGTCCCACCACGCTCCGAGCGGGAACGGCTTGCCCGGCCACGCCTTCATGACGGCCGTTCCCGGCGGAGCTCGGCGTGCGTGCGACCGAAGTCCGCCACCAGCGTGACGGCACCGCGACGCGCGGTCAGCGTCCGCGCCGCCTCGTCCCACTCCGCCTCGATCTCGGGCGGCAGCTCGCGGCGCAGGGCGAGCAGCTCGCGGTAGAGCTCGCGCAGCTCGTCGTCGCCCCCGTGGGAGAGCCTCGAGCGGCGGAACGTCTCGGGGTCCTGCGGATCCGGCACCTCGTCGCCGGAGAAGGCCGTGAACGCTGCGAACTCGCGCCGGCGGCCCTCGCGGGTCGCCTCCGCGATCGCCGGGTCGATGTGATCGGAGAAGAACTGGAAGGGACGGCGCTCGCCGTACTCCTCGCCCATGAAGAGCAGCGGCAGCTGCGGCGCGAAGAGGGTGACGAGCGCGCGCAGGCGCAGCTCCCCGGCCGCCGGGACGGTCGCCGAGCGCCCGGTTGCCGACCTGATCGTGGTTCTGGGTGCAGACGACCCAGCGCTCGGGCGGCCGCCGCTGCAGCTGGCGCACGAGCCCCTCGCCCGAGCCGTACTCGGCGTAATAGCCGTCCCGCTCGCCCGTGAGCAGCACGTGCAGCTCGTGGTGGAGCGCGTCGCCCCACTGGGCGTCGCACCCCCACTCCTCCACCGGCCGCGGATCCTCGGGCCCGTACTCGGCGACGACGAGCGCGGGCCTGCGTGGCGACGGCCCCCCGCCCTGGGTTGGGGGGACCCGCGAACCCCGGTGAAGGGGTATCAGAGAGATCCGCGCGTGTCTGTGCCGACTCCGAGTCAAAACTGGGTCGCTCGGCCCGGACGCGCTCGGCGAGCTCGGCGATCACGTGCCGGGGCCCCTCGTCGAAGATCGCGTGCGTCGCGTCGAGCCGGAGACCGTCGACGTGGTAGTCGCGCACCCACATGCAGGCGTTCTGGATCGCCCACTCGCGCACGCCCTCGGAGCCGTCGCCGTCGTAATTCATGGCCGCGCCCCAGAACGTCTCGTACCGGTCCGTGAAGTAGGGCCCGAAGGCCGCGAGTGCCTCGGAGCCGGGCCCGACGTGGTTGTAGACCACGTCCAGGAAGACACCGAGCCCGTGGGCGTGCGCGGCGTCGACCAGGCGCAGGAGCCCGGCCGGGCCGCCGTATGCCTCGTGCGGCGCAGAGGTGAAGAGCCCGTCGTACCCCCAGCCGCGCTCGCCGGGAAAGGTTCCGACCGGCATCAGCTCGACGGCGGTGACGCCGAGCTCGCGCAGCCCGGCCAGATACGGGATGACGCCGTCGAACGTGCCCGCCTCGGAGAAGGTGCCGACGTGCAGCTCGTAGAGCACGAGCTCCTCGAGCACGAGCCCCGTCCAGTCGGCATCCGTCCAGGTGAAGGCCGTGAGATCGAGCACCCGGGAGGCGCCGCGCACGCCCTCGGGCTGCCAGCGCGAGCAGGGATCCGGCCAGGCCTCGCCGCCGTCGAGGACGAAGCGGTAGTCGTCACCGGGCTCCGCGTCGAGCATGCCTTCCCAGACGCCGTCGCCCGCGCGCTCGAGCGGCCGGTCGCCGCCCGGCAGGCGCACGCCGACAGCGGCCGCCGCCGGCGCCCAGACCCGGAACTCCACTCCCCCCTGCAGCGGAACGGCCCCGAAGGGCCGCCTTACGCGCGTGACCTGTGCCTGCGACAAGGGGTGGAGCCTACCCTCGGCCCGGCGGACGAATCCTCGGCCCGCGGCGTCAGGACGCGGCCGTCGTGCGCTTCCCGACGCGGCGCGCCCGCGGCTTCGGCTGCGGCTTCGGCTCGTCGACCGGCACGAGCCAGACGACTCCGAGCGGCGGCAGTGTCACCTCGGCAGAGAAGGGCTGGTCGTGCCAGGACACGCCCTCCGCCTCGACCGTCCCGCCGCTGCCTACATCCGAGCCGCCGTAGTAGGAAGAGTCCGTGTTGAGCAGCTCCCGCCAGCTCCCCGCCCGGGGCATGCCGACGCGGTAGCCGTGGCGCGGCACGGGCGCGAAGTTGCAGACACAGACGACCGGCCGCGTGTCACCGCGCCCGACGCGCGCGAACGCGACGACGTTGTTGGCGGCGTCGTTCGCCTCCAGCCAGCGGAAGCCGGAGGGCTCGAAGTCGATCTCCCACAGCGCCGGCTCCTCGCGGTACAGCCGATTCAGGTCGCGCACGAGCGAGCGCATCCCGGCGTGCTCGGGCCGCTCGAGCAGATGCCAGTCGAGCGAGCCCTCGACGTCCCACTCCCGCTCCTGGGCGAGCTCACCGCCCATGAAGAGCAGCTTCTTGCCAGGGTGCGCCCACATGTACGCGTAGAGCGAGCGCAGGTTGGCGAGCTGCTGCCAGCGGTCGCCCGGCATCTTCTGGAGCAGCGACCCCTTGCCGTGCACGACCTCGTCATGGGAGAGCGGCAGGATGAAGTTCTCCGAGAAGGCGTACATGAGGCTGAATGTGAGCTGGTGATGGTGGTAGCGCCGGTAGACGGGGTCGCGCTGCATGTAGTCGAGCGTGTCGTGCATCCAGCCCATGTTCCACTTCAAGCCGAAGCCGAGGCCGCCGAGATAGGTCGGCCGCGACACGCCAGGCCAGGCGGTCGACTCCTCCGCCGCCGAGATCACGCCGGGCTCGTGCGCGTGGACGAGCTCGTTCAGCTCCTTGAGGAACGAGACGGCGTCGAGGTCCTCGCGGCCGCCGAACTGGTTCGGCACCCACTCGCCCTGCTCGCCGCGAGTAGTCGAGGTAGAGCATCGAGGCGACGGCATCGACGCGCAGGCCGTCGACGTGGAACTCGTCCAGCCAGTAGAGCGCGTTCGAGAGCAGGAAGTTCCGCACCTCACTGCGCCCGTGGTTGAAGACGAGCGTGCCCCAGTCGGGGTGCGCGCCTCGGCGCGGGTCGGCGTGCTCGTACAGTGCCGTGCCGTCGAAGCGGGCGAGCGCCCACTCGTCTCGCGGGAAGTGCCCCGGTACCCAGTCGAGCAGCACGCCGAGGCCGTGACCGTGCAGGCGGTCGACGAAGCGGCGGAAGTCGTCGGGCGAGCCGAACCGCGACGTGGGCGCGAAGAACCCCGACACCTGGTAGCCCCAGGAGCCCGAGTACGGATGCTCGCTGATCGGCAGCAGCTCGACGTGGGTGAAGCCGAGGTCGCCCGCATAGGCGGCCAGCTCGTCGGCCAGCTCCTCGTAGCGCAGCGAGCGGTTGCCGTCGAGCGGGTTTCGCCGCCAGGAGCCGAGGTGCACTTCGTAGATCGACATCGGCCCGGCGAGCGCGTCGGAGCGGCGGCGGTGCTCGAGCCAGTCCTCGTCCGCCCACTCGTGGCGCGAGCGGAACACGACCGACGCGTTCGCAGGCGGGACCTCGGTGGCGGTCGCGTAGGGGTCGGCCTTGAGCGTGAGCCCGCCGTCCCGGTCACGAACCGCGTACTTGTAGCGGGCGCCCACGTCGATCCCCGGCACGAAGAGCTCCCAGATGCCGGAGCCCCCGAGCGATCGCATCGGGTGCAGGCGGCCGTCCCAGCCGTTGACGTCGCCGACGAGGCTGATCGAGGCCGCGTTGGGCGCCCAGACGGCGAAGGCGACGCCGGCGACCCCGTCCACCTCCCGCGGGTGGGCGCCGAGCCTCTCCCAGAGGCGCTGGTGCCGGCCCTCGCCGACGAGGTGCAGGTCGAGATCGCCGAGCGTAGGCGCGAACGAGTACGGGTCGCGCACGATGACTGTCTCGCCGTCCGCGCCGCGAACCTCGAGCTCGTAGCGAAGGGGCAGCTGGGCGCCCTCGACGATCCCTTCGAAGAGGCCGGGCTCCGTCTCCGCCGGCGCGAGCTCGACCGGCTCGTGGCCCTCCGGGCGCGCCACCACCCCGACCGCGTCGGGGCGAAACGCCCGGACGACGACGCCGCCGTTTTGCGGGTGTGCGCCGAGCGTGGCGTGCGGGTCGTGCAGCTGGATCACGCCCGTCCTCCGGCTCGACCGGCGCAGGCGGCGGCCGACCCTCCGCCCCGCCCATCGCCGTGGCCGGCACGCCGCGCGCGCCGAACCGGCACACATCCGGCACGGATCCGTTCCAGCGCCGTCACCGTTTGAGGGGTACCGTCGAGCCCGGGCGGGAGGTGGAGGCAGTCTCTCCCCTGGGGAGGGAGGGGTACGGCTCACGGCAGTGGCCGGCGGAGGCATGTCCGGGCGGGACATGTCTGGCGGGGAGAGGCGATGCGGGCGCTGCTGCGGGCGGCCCGGCCGCGGCTACTCGAAGCACCACCGGGGGCCGCCTGACCGGCGGCGAGGAGATCACAGCGGCGCCTCGAGCAGCCGCTGGATGCCGGCGACCGGGATCCGCAACCAGTCGGGCCTGTGGTTGAGCTCGTAGCGGAGCTCGTAGACCGCCTTCTCCAGCTCGAACAGGGCGAGCAGACGGCGCACGGCGTCGCGGCCGGAGGGCACCAGTGTGCGGTCGACCGTCTCGAAGTAGCCGGCCAGGAACTCCTCGCGTGCGCGCTCCTCCCAGTCGGGCGGCGGCGTGCTCGCGCCCGAGAGCTCGGTGGCCGAGGCGGCGTAGGCGAACGAGCGCAGCATGCCGGCTACATCGCGCAGCGGCGAGCGCTTGCGCCGGCGCTCGGGCACCGAGCGGGCGGGCTCACCCTCGAAGTCGAGCACGATCCAGTCCGACCCGTTCCAGAGCACCTGCCCCAGGTGGTAGTCGCCGTGGTGGCGGATGACCCGGCCGACCGGCCCCAGCTGCGAGATCAGCCGCAGGCGCTCTCGAATCTCCTCGCCGCGCCCGGCCACCGGCTCGACCACGTCCACCTCCGGCAGATCGAGGAAGAGCTCCTCGATCTCCTCGTCGACGGTGGCGACGAGCAGCGGCAGCGCCTCCGTGCTCGGCTCCTCGGGCGCAAACGACGGGTCGCCGGCGTCCGAGGCGAGCGCCGTGTGCATCGCGCCCGTGACCTCGCCGAGACGCCGCAAGCGGGCGAGGAACCCCTCCGGGTCGGCCCCCATCGACTCGAGCGCCAGCTCCCAGCCGTCCCGCGCCCCCGGCACGAACGCCTGCAGGACGCCGAGAGTGGCTGTGAGCGGGCGGCCGACGTAGTCGTACCAGCCGTGCAGGGCCGGAATGTTGGAGAACCCCCGCTCGGTGAGGAAGCGGAGCAGCTCCAGCTCGGGGTTCACCCCCGCCTCGAGCCGGCGGTAGGCCTTGAAGATCGTGCGCTCGCCGAACACGACCGACGTGTTGGACTGCTCGGCGCCGAGCCGGCGGAACTCGCCGAGGTCCTCGGGGATCGGCACACCCTCGACCGTGTGGAACTCGATGGCGCCCTCTCCCGCCTCCACGGCGGCTCCGGCGCGCATCAGCTCGACGAGCCCACGCGCCAGCTCCGCGTCCGCAAGCGCGTCGTAGGCGCGGGCGCCGTCCGAGTCGCCGATCACCTCCTCCTGCCAGCCGTCGTGCTCCGGACGGAAGCCGAGCAGCAGCTGGTAGAGCTCGTGCGTGCCGGGCTGGAAGCGGATCTCGGTGATCGCCGCCACCAGCATCGGGATCTCCCGGCGCAGCACCGCCGTGTCGACGACGTTCGCGTGCGTGACCTCCTCCGTCTTCTGGCCGAACCAGCGGCGCCCCTGGACGAAGTCGATCAGCCGGCGCTCGCCCAGCAGGTCGAGGTCGCCGGCCCGGATGCGCTCGCCGATCACGTCTCGGGCTCTCGCAGGTCGAACCAGAAGAAGCCGCGCGGCGCGAGCGTGAGCAGATAGGGCAGCTCGCCGATGGCGGGGAAGCGCGTTCGCCCGAACATCTCCTCGGGGACCCTACCCTCGTACCTCGAGAGGTCGAGCTGCACGGGCTGGGCCGAGCGGGCGAGATTGTGGACGCAGAGGACGGTGTCGTCGTCGTACGAGCGGACGTGGGCAAAGATGCGCGGGTTGTCGCTCGGCAGTGCCTCGTAGGAGCCGAGCCCGAACACCGGATGGCCCTTGCGCAGCGAGATGAACCGGTGCAGCCAGCGCAGGAACGACGTGGGCGTGCGCAGCTGCGCCTCGACGTTGCAGGCCTGGTAGCCCCAGACCGGGTCCATCAGCGTCGGCAGGTAGAGCTGGGCGAAGTCGGCGCGCGAGAAGCCGCCGTTGCGGTCGCCCGTCCACTGCATCGGCGTGCGGACGCCGTCGCGGTCGCCGAGGAAGACGTTGTCGCCCATGCCGATCTCGTCCCCGTAGTAGAGGACGGGTGAACCAGGGAGCGAGAACAGGATCGCGTGCATCAGCTCCATCTCGTCGCGCCCGTTGTCGAGCAGCGGCGCGAGACGGCGGCGGATGCCGAGGTTGAGCTTCATGCGCGGGTCCTTCGCGTACTCCGAGTACATGTAGTCGCGCTCCTCGTCGGTGACCATCTCGAGCGTCAGCTCGTCGTGGTTGCGGAGGAAGAGGCCCCACTGCGCGTTCTCGGGGATCGCCGGCGTCCGGCCGAGGATCTCGTAGATCGGCGTCGCGTCCTCGCGCCGGAGCGACATGAACATGCGCGGCATGACCGGAAAGTGGAAGGCCATGTGGCACTCGTCGCCGTCGCCGAAGTACTCGACCACGTCCTCGGGCCACTGATTCGCCTCCGCGAGCAGCACCCGGTCCGGGTAGCGCTCCTCGATCTCGGAGCGCAAGCGCTTCAGGAAGGCGTGTGTCTCGGGCAGGTTCTCGCAGTTGGTGCCGTCGCGCTCGTACAGGTAGGGAACGGCGTCGAGGCGGAAGCCGTCGATGCCGAGGTCGAGCCAGAAACGCAGCGCTGCCAGCATCGCGTCCTGCACCTCGGGGTTGTCGTAGTTGAGGTCGGGCTGATGCGAGAAGAAGCGGTGCCAGTAGTAGGCGCCGGCGATCGGGTCCCACGTCCAGTTCGAGGGCTCCGTGTCGACGAAGATGATGCGTGCGTCCGGGTAGCGCTCGTCCGTCTCCGACCAGACGTACCAGTCGCGCTTGGGGCTGTCGGGTGACGAGCGCGACTCCTGAAACCACGGATGGTCGGAGGACGTGTGGTTGACGACCAGGTCGGCGATGATGCGGATGCCGCGCTCGTGGGCGGCCTCGACCAGCGCATGGAAGTCGTCGACGGAGCCGTAGTCGGGGTGGATCGAGTAGAAGTCGGCGATGTCGTAGCCGCCGTCGCGCAGCGGCGAGGCGTACATCGGCAGCAGCCAGATGCAGTCGACGCCGAGCCACTGCAGGTAGTCGAGTTTTTCCTGGATGCCGCGCAGGTCGCCGGAGCCGTCGTCGTTCGAGTCGAAGAAACCGCGGATGTGGATCTCGTAGAAGACGGCGCGCTTGAACCACAGCGGGTCGGACTCGAACCACTGCGTCACCGGATGCTCGGCCGCGGCAGCGTCGCCGGCGCGCTCGGGCGCCACGGTCACGCCGTCACACCCCCGTCACATGGACAGTCCATGTGAAGGAAGCCTTCGGGCCTCGCGCCGCCCTCTCTACACGGACAGTCCCTGGTACGACGGGCGTCACGCCGCACCGCGGCCGTCACCGCCCGACCCTCACGACGTGGCTCTGGCCCGGCTCGAGCCGGACGAAGTTGCGGCCGATCCCCCACCGGAACGCGGCGCCGGTCAGCAGCTCCTCCCCCGCGAACGCCGGCGGCAGCCCCAGATGCGCCGGCACCACGCAGAGCCCGTCGCGCGCGGTGAACGGATCGACGTTGACGACCACGAGCACCATGTTCGCCTCCCAGCGCCTGGCGAACGCGAACAGGTACTCGCTCTCGGTGTCGAGCACCTCCACGTTCTCGAAGCGCTGGAGCGCGGGGTTCTCGCGCCGCACCTCGTTCAGCCGGCGGACGAGCGGCAGCAGCGGACCGTCGAGCGCCCGCTCCTTGACCTCGTACTTCTCCGAGTCGACGTACTCCTCGCTGCCTGCCCGCACGGGGACGTTCTCGAAGGCTTCGAAGCCGGAGTAGATCCCGTACGAGGGCGAGAGCGTCGCCGCCAGCACCAGCCGCGCCTCGAACGCCGGCCGCCCGCCGAGCTGGAGGTACTCGTGGAGGATGTCCGGCGTGTTGACGAAGAAGTTCGGCCGGTAGAAGTCGGCCCACGGCACGATCTGGGCCAGGAAGTCCTGGAGCTCCCAGCGCGTGTTCTTCCACGTGAAGTAGGTGTAGGACTGGCTGAAGCCCGCCTTGCCGAGCGTGGTCATCATCGCCGGCCGGGTGAACGCCTCCGAGAGGAAGATCACGTCAGGATCCTCCTTGCGCACCTCGGCGAGCGCCCACTCCCAGAACGCCACCGGCTTCGTATGCGGGTTGTCGACGCGGAAGGCGCGGACGCCGAGCCGAACCCAGTGCAGTAAGGAGGCGAGGAGGGCGTCCCAGAGCCCGCGCCAGTCCTCGCTGTCGAAGTTGACGTTGTAGATGTCTTGGTAGCGCTTGGGCGGGTTCTCTGCGTACTTGAGCGTGCCGTCCGGGCGGCGGTGGAACCACTCGGGATGCTCGGCGAGCCAGGGGTGGTCGGGCGAGCACTGGATGGCGAAGTCGAGGCAGATCTCGACGCCGAGCTCACGGCCGCGCGCCACCAGCCGCGTGAAGTCCGCTTCCGTCCCGAGGTCGGGGTGGATGGCGGTGTGGCCCCCCTCGGCGCCGCCGATCGCCCACGGGCTGCCGACGTCGCCGGGCTTGGCGGTCGCGGTGTTGTTGCGGCCCTTGCGGTTGGTGACGCCGATCGGGTGGATCGGCGGCAGGTAGACGACATCGAAGCCCAGCTCGGCGAGCTCGGGAAGCACCTGCTCGACCCCGGCGAAGCCGCCCCACGAGCGCGGGAAGAGCTCGTACCAGGCGCCGAAGCGCGCCAGCTCCCGGTCGACATCGAGCTCGAGCGTGGCCGAGCGTGTCTTCTCGCTCCGGTCGCCGGCCTTGGCCGTGAGACCCTCCTCGACCGTGACGCTCTCGCGTCCGAGGAGCGCCGCACCCTCGGCGAGCTCGCTCTCGAGGTCGGCCTGACCGGCGTCGGACTTGCGCCGGATCTCGACCTGCCACGACGCCACCCGGTCGACCCACGCCTCGATGCCGAACGTCCAACGCCCGGGCCGGTCGACGGCGAACCCTCCCTCCCATGAGTCGTTGCCGACGTGCTCGAGGGGCGCCTCCTGCCAGCGGGCGTCGCCCGGCCCCTTCCAGCGGACCGCGGCTCCCAACGTCTCGTGGCCGTCGCGGAAGACTCGCGCCGAGACGCTCACACGGTCGCCCACCGTGCGCTTGGCCGGATAGCGCCCACAGTCGACGACAGGAGCGACGTCCTGGATCTGGATGCGCGACGGAGGCCGCTTGCTGCGGGACGGGGGCATAGTGGCGGTCGTTTCCGGTGGAGACGCCAAACTAAACGGGTGAAGCTACCTCGGTCGAGCGGCGTCCTGCTCCACCCCACCTCTCTGCCGGGCGGCAGGCTCGGTGACGAGGCGTTCCGGTTCGTCGACTGGCTCGCCGCTGCTGGGCAGAGCTGGTGGCAGGTCCTGCCGCTCGGCCCCCCCGACGACTTCCGCTCGCCGTACGTGGCCAGCTCCGCGTTCGCGGCCTGGCGCGGGTTCCTGGCTGCGCCGCGGGCACCCCTCTCCGCCGAGGAGATCGAGGACTTCGTGGCCCGTCACCCGTTCTGGTCCGGCGACTGGGGGGCGTTCGCCGGCCCGGGCGCCATCGCCGACCAGGTCCGGTTCGAGCGGGAGTGGACGGCGCTGCGGCGCTACGCCCGCACGCGCGGGGTTCGGCTGATCGGCGACCTGCCCATCTACGTCGCTCCAGGCGGCGCCGACCATGCCCTCCACCCCGAGCTCTTCCAGCCGGGCGTGGTCGCGGGCGTGCCGCCGGACGACTACTCGCGCGACGGCCAGCTCTGGGGCAATCCGCTGTACGACTGGCGCGCACACCGAGCAACGGCTTACCGCTGGTGGGTGGAGCGATTCCGGCGCACCTTCGAGCTCGTCGACCTGACGCGGATCGACCACTTCCGCGCCTTCGTGGCCTACTGGGCGGTGCCGGAGGGACGCAAGACGGCGCGGAGCGGGCGCTGGCGGCGGGCACCCGGCCGCGAGCTGCTGCTGCGCGTACGCGAGGAGCTGGGGGAGCTGCCCGTGATCGCGGAGGACCTCGGGCTGATCACCGAGCCGGTGCACCGGTTGCGCGACGACCTCGACCTGCCGGGGATGGCGATCCTGCACTGGGCCTTCGGCGGCGGCGCCGACAATCCCCACCGGCCCGAGAACCACCGCGAGCAGCAGGTGGTCTACACGGGCACACACGACAACGACACGACCGCCGGCTGGTTTCGCGCCTTGCCGAAGCGCGAGCAGGAGCGAACCGGGCTCGACCCGCGCGAGCCGGCGTGGTCGCTCGTCGAGCTCGCGCTCGCGTCGAGGCCCGCGCTGGCCGTGCTGCCGGCGCAAGATCTGCTCGGCCTCGGCAGCGAGGCGCGCATGAACGTGCCGGGGAGGGCGGACGGCAACTGGCGCTGGCGCCTGCGCCGCGGGCAGCTGACGGACGAGCTGGCTGCACGCCTGCGCGAGGCGACCGGGGCGTCTGGTCGGCTCGCGCCTGCATCCGGCTCGTAGCCGCGCCAACCACGCCTGACGGCCGCTCCCGACCGTCGACCCGCGCCGCAACGGAGCCGCATGACCGGCACGGAATCGACACGCTTCCGCCACAGACACGGCACAGCTTCTCGGGTACCGTCGAGCCCGGGCGGGAGGTGGAGGCAGCTCTCCCCTAGGGAGGGTGGGGCCAGGCTCGGGGACATGGCTGCGGTAGCCGGGTCCCGAGGGGACACGGGTGTGTCCGCCGAGCGGTGCCTGCACCGCTTGCGGCCGCGGTGCGATGAGAGCGGTGCCCAGACCGGGCTCGGAGCAACCGGCGGCTAGAACACTTCGGGGCACCACGGGTCGGCCGTGGTGCGGAAGAGCGCGTCGGCGCGCTCGATCGCCCCTTCCGTCAGCTCCTCGACGCGGCGGGCGCGCCGGAGCCGGGCGAATGAGAACCCGCCCAGGTACGCGGAGCCGAGGTCGGCGACGTCCAGGCGCAGCTCGGGGTCGCCGCCGTCTCGCGTCACGCTCGCCTGGCCACTCTCGACCTCGAGCCGCCAGGTGCCCTCGTTCTCGGGCCAGAACGGGTCTCCCACCTCGAAGGTGACGGCGCCGTCGCTCGCGTACGAGCGGGCCGAGAGGCACTCCTCGAGGTCGAGCAGCCGCACCCAGAGGCCGTCGCCGAGCGTGTACTTGAGCCGCCGCGGCTCGGTGACCGACAGGAACAGCGAGTGGTCGGGCGGCAGGCCCCACACCTTGACGCGCTGGTGCAGGTCGACGCCGAGCAGGAAACGGAAGATCTCGCGGGTTGCGAGCGGCGAGGTACCGATCACCTCGCGCACCTCGAGCGCCCCTCCCGGTATGCCGTCGTCCCAGGATCCTCGGAGCCGGTAGAGCGCGTACGCCTCGGGCCTGCCGTCGAGCTCCCAGACGACCCGGAACATCGGGCCGGCGCCGCGCCGCCAGTGCTCGGGGTCGGCCAGCCGGGTCGCCTTCCACCAGGACTCGTCGCGGGCGAGCATCCCGGGCGTGACCGCCTGGACGCGGTCGTACACCGGCGGCATCAGCTCGAGCGCCTGCTCGTCGGTCACGAGGCGCGTGGCGCCCGCCGGCTCGTCCGGTTGCCGGAAGACGGTGCGGTCGCGATCGGCCTCGACCTTCGCCGCCACCGTGGCCATGCCGTAGCCGAAGCGGCCGTAGATTGGTGCCTCGGACGCCCAGAGGATCGCCAGCGGCTCCTCGTGCTCACGGGCGTCCTCGAGCTGGCGCCGCATCAGCTGCGTCAGGATCCCGCGCCGGCGGTGGCTCGGCTGCACGCCCACCGCGGTCACCCCGTCGGCACGTAGCTCGGCCCCGGGGACACGCAGGCGGAGCTCGATCGTCCCGGCCGTCCCCACGGGCACGTCGCCGTCCCACGCCCAGAACTGGCGCGCCGGCGGCAGGTGCAGTGCCCAGCGCTCGGCATCCTCCTCGTGAAGGGCCTCGCCGAAGGCCGCCTCGACGGTGGTCAGGAACTGCTTGACCTCGTCAGGCTCGACCGTGCGGATACGGATGGCTGCCGCTGTGGCCATCGGAGCGAGACCCTACCGGCCGCCCCGGCGGACGTGGGCGGCGAGCTAGATCCGCTCGAGCGGGGCGTACTCGAGCATCAGGCGGCGCTCGGCGCCATCCTGGGCGAAGCGCACCGTGACCACGCCGCCGGCCTCGACCCGCAGGACGACGCCCTCGCCGAGCGTCCCGTGGCGCACGCTGTCCCCCGTGGACAGCTCGGGGAGGTCGGTGCGCGGCGCGGTGCCCGCCTTCGCCCCGTACGACGACCAGGAGGCGGGCCGGAGCCGCTCGCGCTCGACGCCGTCCTCCGGCAGCTCGTCGATGAAGCGCGAGGGCAGGTTGTAGCTGCGGTTGCCGTAGAGGGAGCGTGTGGTCGCGTGCGTGAGCGTCAGCCGCTCCTGTGCCCGCGTCATGCCCACGTAGCAGAGCCGCCGCTCCTCGTCGAGCGACTGCTCCTCGAGCGAGCGGGCGTGCGGGAAGATCCCCTCCTCCATCCCGATCACGAAGACGGCCTTGAACTCGAGGCCCTTGGCGTTGTGGAGCGTCATCAGCGTCACGAGCGACTCGCGGTCGCGCAGCGCGTCCTGGTCGGAGTAGAGCGAGATCTCCTGGAGGAAGTGCGACAGACTCGGCTCCGCGGCCTCCGCCTGGTACTCGCCGGCCGACGCCGACCAGCTCCCGCAGGTTCTCCATCCTTCCCTGCGCCTCGATCGTCCGCTCGGACTCGAGCGCGTCGAGGTACCCCGACTCCTCCAGCACGCGCTCCACGAGCTCCGGCACCGTCACCTCGCGCGCGGCCGCCTGCAGCGACTGCAGCAGCCGCCAGAGCGCCTGGACGTTGCGCAGCGGCGCCCCCGAGACGCCGGCCTCCTCGGCCCGGTCGAGCGCCTCGAAGAGCGACACCCCCATCGCGTCCGCGTGCGCACCGAGCCGGGCGAGCGTCGTGTCGCCGATGCCGCGGCGCGGCCGGTTGGCGATCCGCAGCAGCGAGACGGCGTCGGCCGGGTTGTCCAGCACCTGCAGGTAGGCGATCGCGTCCTTGACCTCGGCGCGCTCGTAGAAGCGCGGTCCGCCGATCACCTGGTAGGGCACGTCCTGGCGGACGAGTACGTCCTCGAGCACCCGTGACTGGGCGTTGGTGCGGTAGAAGACAGCGATCTCGGCGCCGTTCAGGCCCTCCTCGATCAGGCGGGCGATCTGGGCGGCGACGTAGCGCGCCTCCGCGTGCTCGTCCTCCATCTCGAGCGCGCGCACGGGATCGCCCTCGCCGAGCTCGGACCAAAGGTTCTTCTCCTTGCGCTCCGGGTTGTTCGCGATGACGTGGTTGGCGGCGCGCAGGATCGTGTTGGTCGAGCGGTAGTTCTGCTCGAGCGTGACGACGGTCGTGCCCGGGAAGTCGCGCTCGAACTCGAGGATGTTGCGGATGTCGGCGCCCCTGAAGCCGTACACCGCCTGATCCTGGTCGCCGACCGCGCAGAGGTTGCGGTGCTTCTCCGCCAGCAGCTGCAGCAGCCGGTACTGGGCGTGGTTCGTGTCCTGGTACTCGTCGACGAGCACGTAGCGGAAGGCCCCCTGCCAGCGCTCGCGAGCCTCCGGGAAGCGCTCGAGCACGTCGACGGTGAGCATGAGCAGGTCGTCGAAGTCGACCGCGTTTGAGCCGAACAGCCGCCGCTGGTAGAGGTCGTAGACGTCGGCGACGGTCTGGTCGAAGAAGGAGGCGACGCGCTCGCGGTACATCGCAGGCGAGACCAGCTCGTTCTTCGCGTTCGAGATCGCCGAGTGCACGCCGCGCGGCACGAAGCGCTTCGGGTCGCGCTCGAGCTCCTCCAGACACGACTTGACGAGCCGCACCTGGTCGGCCTGGTCGTAGATCGTGAAGTTGGAGCGGTAGCCGAGCCGAGCCGCCTCGGCGCGCAGGATGCGTCCGCAGGCGGCATGGAAGGTCAGGATCCAGATCGGCCGGGCCTGGCGCTCGAGCAGGGTGTCGAGCCGCTCGCGCATCTCCGCCGCCGCCTTGTTCGTGAACGTGATCGCCAGGATCTCGTTCGGCTTGACGCCGCAGGCGCGGATCAGGTGCGCGACGCGGTAGGTGAGGACGCGGGTCTTGCCCGAACCGGCGCCGGCGATGACGAGCAGCGGCCCCTCCGTGTGGAGCACGGCCTCGCGCTGCGTCTCGTTGAGGTCGGCGAGGTACTGGTCGGGCGTCGCGACGGCCATGCGACGATGCTAGCCGCGGCGGTCGGCGGCCCTCCGCAGCCAGCGTCGAGCCTCAGCGCGCGACGCCGCCGGGGCCACCGCGGGCCTCCCTCCGCTTCAACGGTATCGCCGTCGGACGCACCCATATGTGCCAAAAGTGGGCCGAGAGTGCGCCTGCTAGCGTCGCCGCGTGACTCACGCGTTCGGCTCGATCGACGAGCTCGGCTCCGGCTACGGCTTCCGCAAGGTGCGCGAAGCGCTCGGCGTCACCGCCTTCGGCGTCAACGTGCTCGTCATCCCGCCGGGCAAGCAGGGAATCCACCACTACCACGAGACCCAGGACGAGCTCTACTTCGTCCACGCAGGCACCGCCCGCTTCGACGTCGACGGCGACGTGCGCGAGCTGGGCCCGGGCGGCTTCTGCCACGTCGAGTCGACGGCGCCGCGCCGGTTCACGAACGCCGGCGACGACGACCTCGTCCTGCTCGTGGTGGGAGGCAAGGGTGGCTACGTCGGCCGCGACGGCCAGCTCGTCGATCCGGCCGACCTCGAGCGGCGCAGGGCAATCGCCCGCGGCGACTTCGGCTAGGGCGCGCGGAGCGGGAAGGGCGTGCCCGCGAGCGCCGGCAGCGCCTGCGCCGTAACGAGAGCCGGCGTCGTGACGTAGCGGCGCGAGTAGCGGAAGGAGCCGTCGGCGCGGCGCAGCGAGCGGAGGAATGCCCGCGCCTTGGCCGGCGGGCGCGCGTGGGCGGCGGCGAAGGCCTGCAGCGCCCAGGCGGTCGACTGTGCGTCGGGCTCACGGCCGGGCGTCAGCCTGAAGCCGCCGCGCGGCGCGTGCAGGCGGCGCAGGTAGGCGAGCCCGCGCATGATCGGCTGCCCCCGCACCCCCGCTGCCCGAAGCGCCTGCAGCACGGCCGCCGTGTCGTTCGAGTCGGGCGCGCCGCCGGGCGCCCAGGGCCAGCCGCCGCTCGCATGCTGGCGGCGGAGCAGGTAGCGCACGGTCGACGCCCCGACAGGCCGGCCGGCTGCGCGCAGCGCGAGCGCTCCCCAGGCGGTCGAGTTGACGAGCGGGCCGATGCGCCCGTCGCGCCGCCGCAGCGAGGCCAGCCGGTCGGCCAGCGCTCGGGTGTCCTCCCCGAGCGCGGCCAGCGCGAGCACGCGCAGCGCCAGCTCGTTCGCCGTCGGGTAGGGCTGGGAGGAGAGGTAGGCGACCGCCGCACCCGGGTCGGCCGGCGAGCGTCCGGCGGCTCGGAGGCCGAGCACCGACCAGGCGGTGAGCGACGGGTCCGACGACCGGCCCGGCTCGGCGAAGCCGCCGTCGGCGCCCTGGCGCGCCGCGACGTACCCGGCCGGGTCGGCGGCCGGCTCGGCCGCGGCGGGCAGGGCGAGCGCGAGCAGGAGCGCCGCGAGCGCCGCCCCTCTCATGCCGGCGACAGCTCGACGCGCAGCCGACGCCCGTAGCGGTGCAACAGCCGCTGGAGCTCGGGGCCGGCGACCAGCCCGAGGACGACGTTCCCGGCCGCGTGCGCCACGCTGAACCACACGCCGGTCGACAGCACCGTCGCCAGCGCCGCCCCCGTGTGCGGCCAGAAGCTCCACCACAGCCAGAGATCCATCAGGCTGGAGAAGGCCAGCCCGAGCACGCCGCAGACGGCGGCGAACGCGAGCCGGTTCCGCAGCAGCCGCCCGAGCAGGCCGCCGGCGACGCCGCAGGCCCCCCAGCCGAGCATCTGCCACGGCGTCCACACGCCCTGGCCGAGGAAGAGGTTCGAGACCAGCGCGCCGATCGCGCCGACGGCCGCGCCCGCGCGCACGCCGAGCGCAGCGCCGGCCGCGACCGCGGTGACGGTCAGCGGCTGCACGCCCGGCACCGGCGCGAAGAGCACCCTGCCGGCGGCGGCCACGGCCGCCAGCGTCGCCACCAGTGCCAGCTCGCGGGCGGAGTCCGGCCCGGCCTCGAGCCAGGCGGCGCCGAGGACGAGCAGGGACAGGGCGGCGAGGAGCAGTGCAAGCCCGGCACGGTCGGGCGTCAACGCCGCCCACGCCGCGCCGGTGAACGCGAGCGCCGCTGCTGCCGGCACCGCCGCCCTAGGCATGCACGAGCTCCCGGTCGCGTCCCAGCGCGACCTCGCGGTCGGCGACGGCTCTCGCGAACTGGCGGTCATGCGTGACCACCAGCGTCCCGCGCCGCGCCCGCCCGGCCCGCAACAGCCTGGCGAGCTCGGCCTTGCGCGCCGGGTCGACCCCCCGGGTCGGCTCGTCGAGCACGAGCAGGTCCGGCTCGGTGACGAGCACGGCCGCGAGCGCCAGCCGTTCCCGCTCGCCGGTCGAGAGGTCGCGCGGATGCCGCTCCTCGAGGCCCGCCAACCCGACCGCCGCCAGCGCCGCCCGGGCCCGCTCCCGGTCGCCGCGGACGCCCAAGGCCACCTCGTCGAGCGCCCGCTCGCAGACCACGTAGCGGCCGGGGTCCTGCGCCAGGTACGCCGCGCGCCCGCGGCGCGCAACCGAGCCTGCGTCCGGCTGGAGCAGGCCGGCCGCGACACGCGCCAGCGTGGTCTTGCCCGCGCCGTTCGGCCCTGTCAGGGCGACGATCTCGCCGGCGCGGACGGCCAGCTCGGCACCTATCAGAGCCTGGCGCTCCCCATATGCGTACGCGGCGCCGCGCACGTCGACCACGGTCGCGCCGGGACGTTCCTCGCCTGCTGCTGCGGGCTCCGCGAGCCAGGCCGGCCGCTCGGCGGCGAGCCACTGCATCCCCCGCTCGCGGGGCGCGTCCAGCACCACCCGGCCCCCCTCGACGAACAGCACCCGGTCGCACAGCTCGAGCGCCGGGAGCGGCCGCTGCTCGGCGACGACGACGGCGCACCCAGACCCAAGCGCGCGCTCGAGGAAGCCCGCGGCGGCTGCAGGATCGAGCTGCGACGTCGGCTCGTCCAGGAGCAGCAGCTCCGGAGCGAGCGCGAGCGCCGACGCCAGGCAGACGCGCTGCAGCTCGCCGGCGGAGAGCTCGGTCGTGCGGCGGCCGGCCAGCCCGACGGCGCCCACGGCGGCGAGCGCCGCCCTGGCGCGCGGCTCGATCTCGGCAGGTGGCGTGCCGAGGTTCTCGAGCCCGAACTCGACCTCGGCGGCGACACGCGTCATCACGACCTGGCTCTCGGGATCCTGAAAGACCGTCGCGACCGTGCCCGCGAGGTGTGACGGGCGGGTGGCGCGCGTGTCGCGGCCGCCAACGGTGACGCGCCCCGAGAAGCGGCCGCCGTGGAAGTGCGGCACGAGGCCGGAGAGGGCCCGCAGGAGCGTCGACTTGCCGCCCCCGGAGGGACCGAGCACTAGCACCCTCTCGCCGGCGTCGACTCGCAGCGAGACCTCCGAAAGCGCCTCCCCGGCCGCGCCGGCATAGGCGTAGGAGACGCGCTCGAGCTCGGCTAGAGCCATGCGAGCGCCACTCCTGCGAAGACGACGGCGGCGAAGACTCCCGCACGCTCGCGGGCCGGCCAGGCACGGCGCGGGGCGTGGGTCGCGCCCGGGCGGCCGAAGCCGCGCGCCTCCATCGACTCGGCGAGGTCGAGGCTGCGCTCCAGCGAGCCCGCGACGAGGGGCGAGAGCAGGCGCGCCCGGCCGCGCAGTCCCGACACGTCGATCCCCCGGCCGCGAAGGGCGTCGGCGTAGCCCGCGGCGTCTCGCTCGAGTGTCGGGGCGAGCCGCGTGGCGAGCGCGACCATCAGCACGGAGCGGCGCGCCCAGCGGGCGGCGGCCACGAGCCGGTCGTGGTCGAGCAGCAGGGCGTAGGCCGCGAAGGCGAGGCCCACGGCGGCGAGCCGCAGCGCCTGCAGCGACGCCGTCTCCAGCTCCTCCCACGTCACGTTCAGGGTGCCGAGCACGGGCAGGCGCGGTCCCTGCCAGAGCACCTCGTAGCCGCTCGTGGCCAGGAGCGGCGAGAGCGCGAGCAGGAACAGGGCCGGCACGAGCGCTCCGCCCGCATACAGCCGCCAGCGCGGCGCCCGGGCGATGGCCGCGAGCAGGACTGCTGCGACCAGCGCAGGGACCAGGTGGACGTCCGAGGCCAGCGCGGCGACGGCGAGCGCGGCCAGCACGGCCAGCGCCGCCGTAGCGCTCACTCCGTCACCTCGAATCGGTGGCGGAACGCCGCCGGGTCGCCGGCGAGCTCGCCCGCGTGCCGGGCCGAGAGGTAGACACAGACGGGCGCACCCGCGCTGCCGCCGTGGCAGAGCTCGGCATGGGACCGGGAGCCGGGGGTGCCGACGACGAGCAGGTTTGCTCCCTCGGGCGGCTTGCCGCCGTCGGGCTCCGGCGCCGCCGCGATCCCGCCGGCGCCGACCACCTCGGCGAGTGCCCGGGCCTCGCCCTCGAAGCCAGGCAGGAAGTGGACGACCGCCGTGCGCCGCGTGCCGTCGTAGCCGTGGCGGAACGGCTCGGGGAAGGCGCCGAGGACGACGCGAGCCTCCCCCGGCTGCTTCCAGTCGCGGTAGTCCCACCACTCGACGTCGCCGTCGCTCAGGCGGTACTCGGCAGCGCTGCGGTCGGCCTCGTAGCCGTTCACGAACCAGAACCAGTCGCGCCGTCCGGCGGCGCTGCCGGCCACGCCGTCGATCGACTGGACGAAGCGCCCGCCAAAGCGGGTCTCGACATCTGCGACGCGGTCGAGCGCATCGAGCGCGGTGATACCCGCGGGCACGGTCTCCCTTGCCAGCACCTCGGCGCCGCGGTCGCGGGTGATCCAGAGCTCGGCGGTGCCCCCCTCTCCCTCGTCCCCGCCGGCACCCCCGCAGCCGGCGAGGACAAGCCCCAGGGTGACGAGGAGCACGCCGGCGGCGGCCCGTGCGAGGGCGTGACCGTGCCTCCCGTGCGCTCGAGAGCTCATCGCGTCAGGGCAGCGCGTTCGAGCGCACCGCGCCCGCCAGGACCGCGCGCACTCCGCCGCGGTGAGCCCCGACGCAGGCGGCGGCCCGCGTGGTTCGCACGCGGCGACGGTCGACGACGAGCACGGCGCCGGTCGCCGACCTGGCGCGACCGGCGTCGTTCTCGGCGAGCACGCGGTAGCAGTTGCGCTTGGCGGTGCGAACGAGCCGCAGCGTCTCCGGCCCGCCGGTGGACCCGAAGGTCGCCCAGTACCAGAGCACCCGGTCACCCGCCTTGAGCGCCAGCGCGTCGGCTCCGACGGGGGGCGAGACGCCGTTGACCTTGAACACCCAGCCGCTCGTCCCACCGGCCGGATGGCGGCCGATCTGGTCGACGTACGGGCCGAAGGCGCCGGTGGTGACGTGGTAGTAGAACTCGCCGAAGAGGCTCGCGGCCTCGAGCGCGGCAAGCGGGTTGGCGACGTCCAGCCGCGGCTCGGCGGCGCCGTAGATTGTCTGGGTCTTGCCCTCCACGCGCACGTGCACGCGGGCGGCGGTCGCTGCGGAGACGCAGACGAGGGAGAGGGCCGCGAGGCCCAGCAGGACGGTCAGGCGATGTCGCACGAATCCTCCTTCCGCGAGGGGTTCGACGTCGGAGGCGGGCGGCAGGTCTTCTGACTCGGGGCTCCCCTCCTCGCCGCCTTCCCGGCCCTGCGGGCCAGTGGCGTCGGCGTGGAGGCATCTCCCCTCACAGCGGCGGGACCGTCCCGGACTCTCACCGGAGTTCCCTCACCGCGCGCCTGGTGTGTGTGCGGGCCGAGCCTACCAGCGTCCCGCCGCCGCGAATCGACACACTGTCCGCCGTGGACGGCGCCCGCACAGACGTGCCCGAGGGACAGTCCCTCGGACCTGCCCCGGCGGGCCAGGTCGCCGAGGCGCATCACCCGGCCACGCGAGACACGTCCGAGGGACAGGCCCTCGGACATGGCCCCGGCGGACCCTCTCGGGCTCGCAGGCCACTCCGGGAGCTGGCGCTGCTGTGGCTGCCGGTGCTCGCGTGGGCGGGAGTGATCTTCGCCTTGTCCTCGATCCCGTCGCTGGGCACGGGGCTCGGCACATGGGATCTGGCGCTCCGCAAGGTCGCGCATGCCGGCGAGTACGCCGTGTTGGCGCTGCTGCTGCGCCGGGCGCTGTCCGCTCCCGTCGTCTTCGCCCTGGCCGTCGCCTACGCGATCAGCGACGAGGTGCACCAGTCGTTCGTGCGCGGCCGGGAGGGACACCCGCGGGACGTCGCCATCGACGCGCTCGGCGCTGCGCTCGGGATCGTCGCCTGGCGGCTCTGGCGCCGCCGATGACCGCGGTCGCCGTCTCCCTCGACGCGCTGGCCGACACACGGGCCCTGTGGCGGGACTGGCTCGACGACTCGGCTCGCCGCTTCGCCTCGATCGCCGGGCTCGACCCGGCCTCGCTGCCGGCCGACCGCGCGGCGGCCGCCGACGCACTCGACGCCTGGGCGGCAAAGGGGATCGGCGACTGGCGGGCCGCGCTCGAGCGCTGGGCGGAGGACCGGGCGCCGGTCTACCTGCGCCGCGACGCCCAGGTCGCGGCCGCACTGCGCAGGCTCGCCGCCTCGGGAGCACCCGTCGGCGTCTTCACCGACGCCCCGGTGACGCTGGCCCGGGTCGCCCTCCGGCAACTCGGAGCCGACGCCCGCATCGAGGCGGTCGAGGCGGGCGCCGGTGCTCTCGACCGGCTGCGCGAGCGGCTCGGCCCTGACGCGCGCGTCGTCGCGACACGTGACGAGCTGCTCCGAGCCGGCGATTAACATCAGAGGGGTGCACAACGAGGTCGGCGACCGCCAGCTGGATGCCCTGCTCGAGCGCCTCGACGGGCTGACGAGCGAGCTCCGCGCGCTGAACCGCCGGCTGGACAGCGGCGAGAACCTGGCGCCTGTCGTCCGCGAGCTGTCGCTGCTGAACGAGTCGCTGCAGGCGCTCGCCTATGCGGCGCTCGGCCGTCAGGGGCCGCAGGTGCACCGCCGCCGCGCCGGCTGAGGGCCCGTGGGCGCACGCCTCGTCCGCCTCGGCTCGCCGGTCGTCTTCGCGGTGCTCGCGCTCAGCGCGTTGACGACGGTCTACGACCCGCTCGGCGACCTGCCGATCGGCCTCGGCGTCGCGCTCGTGCTCGCGCCGGTTCTGGGCCTCGGCCTGGCCGTCGCACGCTGGTGGGCTCCCGCCGTTCCGCTCGCGCTCGCGGTGCCGTGGGCGCTGCGCGGCGGCGACACCGGCAACGCGTTCTCGGCGCGGCTGGAGGCCGGCGATCTGATTGCGCTCGGGATCGGCGCAGCCGCCGTCTCGCTCGCCGGCGTCCTGCTCGCGACGTCGGACACCGGTCGCCTCGCTGCGGCTCGCCGGCTCGCTCCGGCGGCGGGGCTCGCACTGCTGGCGGTGGCGGCGGTGCCGCTCGCCTGGGCGGGAGTTCGGCATGCGCGTCCGCTCGACAGGGCCGGGGACGGGGTCGCCGTGGCTGCCGACCGCGGCACCGTCGGCGAGATCGGTCTCGGCTCGGAGCCGCGCGAGGTCATGCGGGTGCTCGGCCGCGTGCCCACCTCCGAAACGGCGCCGGTGGCTCCGCTCGGCGATGACTTTGCGTCGATCGGAGCGCCACCGCTGATCGAGACTCCGGGAGAGTCACACGCTGTCATGCGCTACGACGACGTCTCCTTCCTGGTCTCCGACGGCCTGGTCTACGGCGTGGTTGTCACGGCGGCTGGAGCCGAGACGGAGGCCGGCGTCGGCGTCGGCGACAACCTCGAGGTGGCGTCGAGCGCGTATCCGGATCTGCACTGCAGGACGGAGGTCGGCGAGAACGGCCGCACGTTTCCGCGCTGCTCCGGCCGCATCGCTGCGGGCCGCTGGGCGTGGTTCGGGGATGACCCGATCCGCAGCATCACGCTCGCCTCGACGGCGCTCTGAGTCAGCCGGAGAGATCGCGGCAACACTGCCCTTGGCATGCCCCCTCCGGACATGTCCGCAGCGGCCACCTCTGCCGGCACCCGCCTCGAAGGCGCCCCGTCCTCCTCCCCGCTGCGAGCGTAGCGAGCAAGACCGCGCGCGTCTGGAACGGATCCGCGCCGGATGTGTCACGACCGTGCGAGAGCCGCCCGGCAGGGGCCGCCCCCGCAGGGGCTGCCCCAATGGGCGGAGCGAGACGCCTCGACGCCCCGGCCGAGGCGCGTCCGCCTCAGAGCCGAACGATCGAGAGCAGGTACTCCTGCGGTAGCCGGAAGGTGCCGTCGTCTGCCTCGTTCGCCCGCGACCAGATCGCGACGATGTCCGCACGCAGCTCGCCGAACCGGTCGCCGAGCAGCTGGCGAGCCGTGACGAGCGGCCCGAACCGCTCGAAGAAGAAATCGGCGAACGACTCGATCGACTCCCAGTCGATCCGGTTGATGCGGCGCTCGAACTCGAACCCGGTCGCGGCGTCGCCGAACATGGCGCGAACATGCTCCTCGGTGCCCCACAGAATCCCGGGCGAGGCGTAGTCCGGCGGCGGTGGCATGTAGGAGGCGCTTGCCCTGAAGACGTCGCCCACCGTGCCCTCCGGCGTCCACGAGGCGAACGCGATCGTGCCGCCTGACCGGCAGACGCGTGCCATCTCCTCTGCCGTGCGCTCGTGGCGCGGCGCGAACATGTGCCCGACGGTGGACAGGACACGGTCGAACGAGTCGTCCTCGAAGGGGAGCTGTTCGACATCGCCCTCCACCCATTCGACCCCCACGCCCGCGTCCGCCGCCTTCGCCGCACCCCGCTCGAGCAGCTTCGGGACCAGATCGAGCCCGGTCACTTGAGCCCCCGCGCGAGCAGCGGTGATGGCCGCGTTGCCGCTGCCGCACGCCACGTCGAGGACGGTCAACCCGCTCCTGACGCCTGCGACCTCGACCACGGCCTCGCCGAGGTCGGCGATGTAGCCCGAGAGTGACGCGTAGTCCCCCGCATCCCAGACCGCACGCTGCCTCGTCTTGAAGTCGTCCAGCTGAACCGTCATCGAACCCTCCTGCTCGCTGACACTGCGAGAGTTCAGTGCGACGATCGCGCCAGGCGTTACAGGCGAGGAGCTAACGCCCGGCGATGCGGAACACGCGGCCGCTCAGCGAGGTGGCGTAGAGCTCGCCTCGCGCGTCCTCGCCGAACGAGGAGAGCTGCGGCACGGTGATCGCCTCGCGCCGCACATCGGCGACGGCGGCGCCCGAGAGCCGCAACGACCAGATCTTCCCGCTTCCGTAGTCCCCGAAGACATAGCGGCCCCGCAGCGATGGCACCGCCTTGCCGCGGTAGACGAACCCGCCGGTGACCGAGAAGCCATCGTTTCGACCGTAAACGTGAACCGGCTCGACGAGCCTCCCCCGCGCGTTCGGCGCCTTCGCCTCGAACGGCACCCGGCCCTCGAACACGTCCCAGCCGTAGTTCTCGATGTCGGGGCTCTGCCGGGGCGTGACGTTGATCTCCTCCCATTCCCCCTGGCCGACGTCGCCGAGCCAGAGGTCGCCCGTCTGCCGATCGAAGGAGAAGCGCCAGGGGTTCCGGAGCCCGTACCCGGCGATCACGGGCCTGGCGCCGCGCCGCACGGGGTCGATCTTCAACAGCTTGCCGAGCAGGCTGGAGAGGTTCTGGGCGCGATCCTCGGGGTCGCCGCCGGAGCCGCCGTCGCCCGTGCCGACGTACAGCAGGCCGTCAGGCCCGAATGCGAGCTGGCCGCCGTTGTGGTTCGGGTACGGCTGGTCGATGCGGAGGAGCTGCCGCCGCGTCCCCGGCAGCGCCCGCGTCCGCTGCTTGTCGGCGCGGTACTCGACGACACGTGTGTCGCCGGCGATGTCCGTGTAGTTCACGTAGAGGCGCCCGTTCGTCGCGTAGCGGGGATGGAAAGCGACAGACAGCAGTCCTTGCTCGCCTCCGCTCTGCACCAGCCTTCGGATGTCGAGGAACGGCCTGGCGCGCAGCTTGCCCTTGATCAGGACACTGATGTAGCCCTCCTGCTCGACCACGTACAGGCGGTTCGGCTCGTTGCGCGGGGCAGCGAGGTGCACCGGGGACGATGCCCGCGCGGTCACGAGCTTGAGCGCGAGCGCCTGCCGTGCGGCGTCGCCGGCCGGCGCTGCGGCTCCGTCCGGCTGCTCGGTCTGCTCCGCTCCGGTGCGCGCAGTCGGCGAATTGGCTGTGGGATCGTCGCTGCCGCCACAGCCCGCCGCCACGACGACTGCACCAGCCAGGAGGGCGAGAGAGCGGACGCGGCGCATGCCGGCACGGTACCCAGCCGCCTGTTGGGAACGTGTTAGCGCGATCGGGTCCTCGCGACGGCAGCTCGACCACCCGACCGGAGCGGTAGCCTCCCGCGCGCGATGAGGATCACCGTCATCGGCGCAGGACAGGTCGGCGCCACCGTGGTCGAAGCGCTCTCGTCGGAGCACGCCGTCACGGTGATCGACGTCGATCAGAGCCGGCTCGATGCCTTCTCCCACCGCTACGACGTCACCGTCGTCGCAGGGAATGGCTCGAGCCGTGCCACGCTCGTCGAGGCGCGCGTCGCCGAGACCGAGCTCTTCATCGCCTGCACCTCGCGCGACGAGATCAACATCATCTCGTCGCTGCTCGCCCGCGGTCTGGCGCCGGAGGCGAAGACGGTCGTGCGGACAAGCAACGCCGAGTACCTCGAGGTGTGGCGCGAGCGCGAGCTCGACTTCGACCACATGGTCTCCTCCGAGGAGGAGACGGCGCACTCGATCTCCCAGAGCATCGGCGTGCCGGCGGCGAAGCAGACGGATGTCTTCGCCGACGGCCAGGTGCAGGTGGTCGAGCTCGACGTCGACCCACGCCGGGCGGGCGCCTCCATCAGCACGCCGCTCCGGGAGGCCGACTTGCCGGAGAACTCGCGCGTCGCGGCCATCATCCGCGGCGACCAGCAGATTCTCCCGCGCGGGACCGAGAAGATCGAGCCGGGCGACCGGATCGTCATCATCGGCTCGCCGCGGGCGGCGCGCGAGTGGAGCAGCCTCATGACCCGCGGGCGTAGGCGCGTCGAGGACGTTGTCATCTTCGGCGCCGGCCGGACGGGCATCGCCACCGCCCGGCTGCTGCTGAAGGAGGGGATCGGCGTGCGGCTGGTGGAGGCGAACCCGGAGCGGGCCCGCGAAGTGGCCGACCAGCTGCCGAAGGCGCGCGTCCTGCGCGCGGCAGGCATCGATCCGGACTTCCTCGAGCGCGAGCGCGTCGCCCAGTCGGAGGCCGCCGTCTTTGCGATGCGCGACGACGCGAAGAACCTCTATGCCGCCACGCTGGCGCGGCTGCACGGCGTCCAGCTCACGATCGCGATCGCGCACGAGCCTGCATCGGTGAAGGTGTTCGAGCAGTCCGGGATCGACGTTGCGGTCGACCCGCGCCGGCTCACCGCCGAGGAGATCGTCCGGTGGGCGCACGACCCGCGCACGCGGCAGGTGGCGATGTTCGAGGGCGACCAGTTCGAGATCGTCGACATCGTCGTGCGCGACGAGAGCATCTTCGTCGGCAAGGCCTTCCGCGAGCTGCCGATGACGGGCAGCGTCATCGGGGCCATCGTGCGCGACGGCAAGGCGCTCTTCCCGCACGGCGACGACGTGCTGGAGCCGGGCGACCGCGTGATCATCTTCACCGAGTCCAAGCGGGTCGGAGAAGTCGAGCGGGCGCTTTGAGGCTCAGGCGCTCGCTGCGGCGGGCGTTCGCACCCCCCTCGGGGGTCGACCTCAGAGCCGCGCTCAACCTCACGGGCACGCTGCTCAAGTACCTCAGCCTCGCAGCGGCGCTCCCGGTGGCGCTCGCGGTCGGCTACGGCGAGCCCTTCTGGCCCTTCCTGGCGGCCGGCGGGATCACGGCGGGGGCAGGAATCGGGCTCGAGCTCGCGACCCGCGGCGCCGGCCAGGCGGGTGTGCGTGAGGGGTTCCTCGTCGTCTCGGTCACCTGGCTGCTCGCCGCCGGCTTCGGTGCCCTCCCGTACCTCTTCTCGGGCGAGCCGCAGCTCGCGAGCCCCGTCGACGCCTACTTCGAGGCGATGTCCGGCTTCACGACCACCGGCGCGAGCGTGCTGACAGACATCCCTGCGCTCGACAAGTCGATGCTGATGTGGCGCCAGTTCACCCAGTGGCTTGGCGGCATGGGGATCATCGTGCTCTTCCTCGCCGTCTTGCCGCGCCTGCGCGTGGGTGGCCGGCAGCTGTTCGAGTCGGAGCTGCCCGGGCCGGAGATCGAGCCACTCGCGGCCTCGATCCGCTCGACCGCCCGGCAGCTCTGGCTCCTCTACATGGGGCTGACCGCCGCGGAGGCGCTGTCGCTGGCAGTGCTCGGCTGGACGGGCGTCGACGACCGCATGGGGCCGTTCGAGGCCGTGGCACACGCCTTCTCGACGCTGCCCACCGGCGGCTTCTCGACCGAGGCGCGCTCGATCGAGGAGTTCGCCGCCGCCACCCAGTGGGTGCTGATCTTCTTCATGGTCATCGCGGGAGCGAACTTCGCGCTGACCTACGCCGCGCTGGTGCGAGGCCGTCTGGGCCCGCTCGTCCGCGACGAGGAGCTCCGCATCTACCTGGTGCTCCTGGCCGCGGGCTCGGCGATCCTCTTCGTCGAGCTGGCGAGCGAGGAGATCTTCGTCGGCGGCGAGGCCCTGCGCCACGCCGTCTTCCAGGCCGTGTCGACGATGACGACGACCGGGTACGCGAGTGCGGACTTCAACGAGTGGACCGGGCTCGCGCTCGTGCTGCTGGTGGCGCTGATGTTCGCTGGCGGCTCTGCAGGCTCGACCGGCGGCTCGGTCAAGATCGTGCGCCACCTCCTGGTCGGGCGCCTGATCCGCCGGGAGCTGGAGCAGACCGTCCACCCTGAGCTGATCTCGCCGATCCGCCTCAACAACCGGGTCGTCGACGAGCGGACGCTGCGCGCCGTCTTCGCCTTCGTGCTGCTCTACGTCGGGCTGTTCGCGCTCGGGACGCTGCTGCTCGTCATCGACGCGTCCCGCACTGGACTCGACGTGCGCGTGATCGACCTGATCGCAGCATCGGCGACCACGCTCGGCAACGTCGGCCCCGCCTTCGGCTTCGCCGGCCCGATGGGCTCGTTCGACCCGTTCAGCGACCTCTCGAAAGGCGTGATGATCGTGCTGATGTGGCTCGGCCGACTCGAGATCCTGCCGGTGGCGGTCCTGCTGACGCGCGCGTACTGGCGCGCCTAGGCTCCGCCGAAAGTGTCCGTTGTGGACACTTCCGCTCGCTCGAGGTGTACGCCAGGCTCGATGGTCGTGACCGTCGGGATCCGTGATCTGCGGAGCAACCTCCGCGCCTATCTGGCCCGCGTCAGGCAAGGCGAGGAGCTGCTCGTGACCGACCGCGGCAAGGCGGTGGCGCGCATCTCGCCGGAGGAGACGGAATCAACGCTCTCGCAGCCGTCGACGCCGGCGTGGTCACCCGCGCTTCGAGGCCGAGGACGCCGATCGACCCACGACGGCTCGTACGCGCGGATGGGCCGGTCTCGGACATCGTGCACGAGCAGCGGCGCTGATTCTCTACCTCGATACCTCCGCCTTCGTGAAGCTGGTGATCGCCGAGGACGGCTCCGACCTCGCGGCCGCCGTCTGGTCGGCAGCCGAGGCCGTCGTGAGCTCGCGCCTGCTGTACCCCGAGACCCGAGCAGCGCTGGGGGCAGCTCGACGGACGAGGCGGCTCACTCCCGGTCAGGCCGACGCGGCGGTTCGAGCGGCCGAGCGTCGCTTCCGGGAGCTGGATCTCGTGGAGCTGACGGACGGCGTCGCGCGCCTGGCCGGCGCCGCTGCTGACCGCCACGGACTGCGCGAGCAGGCGACGCCGTTCACCTCGCGTCAGCGCTCTCGTTACCCGGGACGGCGGTGGTCTCCACGTGGGACGCCGATCTGCGCACAGCCGCGCTCGAGGAGGGCCTGCCCGTCGCTCCCTAGCGGGGGTGCGCCCGACCGGCTCAGCGCTGCGGCCGCTCGGGGATGCCGAGCCGCACGACGCTGTAGAAGGCGGCGTAGGCGAGCGCGAGGAAGGCGGTGAAGACGGCGGTCACGCCGGCCGTCCGCGGGTCGGGGTCGGTCAGCCGCTCGGCCACGCTCCGGAGCAGCGGCCCGGGCTGCGAGACGATGTCCCAGGAGTTCCACCGTTCGAAGCGCCCCAGGTAGATCCCGAACGAGGTCAGGGTGAGCGCAACCGCAACTCCCGCCCAGACCACAGCAGGCCCCACCCAGCGCCGAGCCACGACGTGCACCAGGTAGAGCGAGGCGAACCCGAGCGTGAGCCCGGTCCACGCGGCGGTCGAGAGCAGCACGACGTCGTACCAGATCGGCGCCTCCGTCCAGTCCCGTAGGAGCTGGAAGTCGGTCATCAGATACGGCGCGTTGGGAAAGAAGAGCAGCCACGCGAGCCCCGCCGACCACAGTGCCCCTCGCCCCGCTCCGCGGCGTGCCGCCCCGTAGAGGAACAGCGCGAGCAGGAGCGGGATCCAGGCGAGCGTGAGGTTCCAGATCAGGTTGCCGTAGGTGCTCTCGCCCGTGTAGATCATCCGGGCGACCACCATCGCGACCGCGAGCGCGGTGAGCAACGCAAGCGAGACGACGACGGCAAGCCCCCGGCGACCGGGCATGAGCTCCATGCTCCCAGCGTAGCTCCGCCAGTCCGAAAGCCCCCGCACGCGTAGGCATCACCACGCGGCCCGCTGCCGGCCCAGCCGTCTGACGCCGTGACCCGTCGGTGGAGACCGCGCGACCGGCCGCCGAAGCCGGACTCACTCCGGCGAGAGGCTCACCCACGAGAGGCAACGGTCGCACCACACCACCAGCCGCCGGCTCCGCCCAACGCGCCTCGAAGCACGGACCCCGCCCGCAAGGAGGGGGCCCACGGGGGAACCAGGGGTTGTGGCCGTGGCACCCGTAGACGCCGTCGGAGCCCGGGCGATGCGCCGCCGAAGCCGGATTCACTCCGGCGAGAGGCTCACCCCACGAGAGGCAGACAGGTGGCACCACGCCGCCAGCCGCCGGCTCCGCGCACGCCTCGAACCACCGACCCCGCCCGCAAGGAGGGGGCCCACGGGGGAACCAGGCGGTTCACCCGTGAAGCGAGCGACACGGCGCCTAGCCGTGGATCGAGGCGATGACGGGGATCATCAGGATCGCGACGATGTTGGCGATCTTGATCATCGGGTTGATCGCGGGGCCGGCGGTGTCCTTGTAGGGGTCGCCGACGGTGTCGCCGGTGACCGCTGCCGCGTGGGCGTCGGAGCCCTTGCCGCCGAACGCGCCGTCCTCGATCAGCTTCTTCGCGTTGTCCCAGGCGCCACCGCCGGAGGTCATGGCGATGGCCAGGAAGATGCCGGTCACGATCGTGCCGATCAGGAGGCCGCCGAGCGCCTCGGGGCTGATGATGCCGACGACGATCGGAATGGCCACCGGGATGACGGCGGGGAGCATCATCGCCTTGAGCGCGGAGCCGGTGACGATGTCGATGGCAGGCCCGTACTCGGGCCGCGCCGTGCCCTCCATGATCCCGGGGATCTCGCGGAACTGGCGCCGCACCTCCTCCACGACGAGGCCGCCGACGCGGCCGACCGCCTGCATGGCGAGCGACGCGAACAGGAACGGCATTAGGCCGCCGATGAAGAGGCCGGCGATCACCCACGGGTCGGAGAGCGCGAAGACGTTGGCGACCTCCTCCTCGGCGAGGCCGCGTGCGTACTCGTCGAAGAGGACGAGCGCGGCGAGGCCGGCGGAGCCGATGGCGTAGCCCTTCGTGACCGCCTTGGTCGTGTTGCCGACGGCGTCGAGCGGATCGGTGACGCCGCGGACGGACTCGTCGAGATCGGCCATCTCGGCAATGCCGCCGGCGTTGTCGGTCACGGGGCCGTACGCGTCGAGCGCGACGATCAGGCCCGTCATCGACAGCTGCGCCATCACGGCGACGCCGATGCCGTAGAGGCTGTCGGTGATCTCGTAGGCGATGACGATGCCGAGGGCGATCACGATCACGGGGGCCGCGGTGGCCTGCATGCCCACGGCGAGGCCCTCGATGATGTTGGTCGCGTGCCCGGTCCGGGACGCGCCCGAGATCGACTTGACCGGGCCCCAGCGGGTGCCGGTGTAGTACTCGGTGATGCCGACGAGCAGGAAGGTGATCACCAGGCCGACGAGCGCCGCGCCGTAGAGTTCGCCGAACGGGAAGGCGCCGTCGTCGAAGGCCATCGTCACCGGGATGAACCCGATCGCGGAGAGCACGACGGCAACGGCGACGGCCTTGTAGAGGGCGTTCATGATCGAGCCGCCGCGGCCGACGCGCGCGAACCACACGCCGATCACCGACGCCAGGATCGAGACGCCGCCAATCGCGAGTGGGTAGAGCGGCAGGCCGCCGGCCGGGAACGACGTCCCGAGCAGCATGACCGCGACCGCAGTGACGGCGTACGTCTCGAACAGGTCGGCCGCCATGCCCGCGCAGTCGCCGACGTTGTCGCCAACGTTGTCCGCGATCACCGCCGGGTTGCGCGGGTCGTCCTCGGGGATGCCGGCCTCGATCTTGCCGACGAGGTCGGCGCCGACGTCCGCCGCCTTGGTGTAGATGCCGCCGCCAAGACGGGCGAACACGGAGATGAGCGAGCCGCCGAATGCGAGCCCGATCAGGTCGTCGATGGCCGCCTCCTGCGAGAGGTCGAACCACTCGGTGAGAACGCCGTAGTAGCCGGCGACGCCGAGCAGGCCGAGGCCGACGACGAGCAGCCCGGTGACAGAGCCCGCGCGGAAGGCGACGTTGAGGGCCGGCGTCACCCCCTTCTTGGCCGCCTCGGCGGTGCGCACGTTGGAGCGCACGGCGACGTTCATGCCGATGAACCCCGCCGCTGCCGACAGTATCGCTCCGACGAGGAAGCCGATCGCCGTGCCCCAGCCGAGCTGGTTGTAGAAGCCGATCAGCAGGAAGGGAGCGATCGAGACGACCGCGACGGTGATGTACTGCCGCCGCAGGTATGCGGCTGCGCCTTCCTGGATCGCGCGGGCGATCTCGCGCATCCGGTCGCTGCCGGTCGGCTGGCGCAGCAGCCACCAGGTGAAGTAGAGGCCGAGTGCGATCCCGGCGCCTGAGCAGAGCAGCGCGAAGAGGACGGCGTGAGTGTTGAAGAAGTCCATCAGACGATCACAAAGTCAGCGCCGAGGTACCCCCGGCGCGGGAGGTTTGTATCAGACGGGGCAGCCGGCGCGCGGGTCAGCCGACGCGGGCGCCGCGCAGTGCCGTGGCGCAGATGTCCTCGGGCTGCGGGCCGATCTTCGGGATGGCCGCGAAGAGCAGCTCGCGCAGGCGCTCGTTGTTCTCGGTGAACACCTCGAGCACCGCCTCGTGCGTGACCGGTTCCGTGCCCTCGACGCCGACGTCGTGGTCGGTGACCATCGAGATGTTGGCGTAGCAGAGCTCCAGCTCGCGGGCGAGGTAGCCCTCGGGATACGCGGTCATGTTGATCACGTCCCAGCCGGCGTCCGCGAACCACTTCGACTCGGCGCGGGTCGAGAAGCGCGGCCCCTGGATCGTGACCACGGTGCCGCCGTCGCGCACCGGGATGCCGAGCTCCCGGGCCGTCTCGACGAGCAGGCGCCGCAGGTCGGGGCAGTACGGGTCGGCAGCGGAGACGTGCGTCGTCTCCGGGCCGTCGTAGAAGGTGTCCGCGCGTCCCGAGGTGCGGTCGACGAACTGGTCGCAGACGACGAACTCGCCGAGCGCGAGCTCGGCCTTGAGCGCCCCGGAGGCGCAGGGGCCGATCACCCGGCGCACGCCAAGCTCGCGCATCGCCCAGACGTTCGCCCGGTACGGGATCCGGTGCGGCGGCAGCTCGTGGCCGGCGCCGTGACGAGGAAGGAACGCGACGCGGGTGCCGCCGACCTCGCCGACGACGAGCGGCGCCGACGGATCTCCGTACGGCGTCTCGACCTCGACCTGCTCGACGTCCTCGAGGAACGAATAGAACCCCGACCCGCCGAAGACGCCGATCTCAGCCTGCAGCGGGCTCCTCCCCGCCCTCGTCGGGCGGCGGCTCGCCCGCGGCTTCTGCGGGCGGCCGCGCGGCTGCGGCTCGCCCGCGGCTTCAGGAGCAGGCTCGCCCCGCCCGGCGTCGTCGGCGGCGGAGACGTAGGCCAGCTGCAGATTGGTCACCACCTGCCGGTAGTCGCGTGTGACGTCTTCCGGGACGGCGCCCTCCAGCACCGGCAGCAGCGCGCGCATGGTGTCGATGGCGATGCGCGCCTCGTCGAGATCGCGCGTCTCCGGGTCGAGCTTGGCGTACCCGAGCTGCGCCAGCGTCGGCAGCAGCGACAGCACGACGTCGGAGACGCGAATGCGACGCAGCTGCTCGGCCAGCTCCTCCGGGGTGATCGTGTCCGCGGGCGCCGGGCCGGCCGGCGGCGGCGCTTCTGCGGCGCGCGGCGGGTCCGCGCTGCCCCCCGGCGGCACCCAGATGCCCGAGTCGCGCTCGCCGCTAGCCACAGACCGGTTCCGGCTGGCGGACGACCAGGTCGGCGTAGATCTCCCGCAGCGAGGCGCCGTCCTCGTGGCGCGCGATCTGCGCCTCGGCCGGGCTCACGGCGGGGACGGTGAGATAGGGGGCGGCGCCGAGCTCCTCGGCGACCGGCTGCACCCACTCGATCAGCTCCTCGATCGCGGCGCGCGCGGGGCGGACGTCGTAGGTGCCGAGGTGGATCAGGTCGCCGCCGAGGCCGTGGCGGATCGCCCGCCAGAGGTTCTCCTCGATCAGCCGGTGCGGCGGGTCGAGGAGCGGCTCCCCCTCGTCGATCGCGCGAGCCACGCGCGCAACGAGCGAGTAGATGAGCGCGGAGAGCGAGCGGGCGTCGCCGACGTCGGGCTGCGCGTCGCAGATCCGGACCTCGACCGTCGGGAACGCGAGATGGGGCCGGACGCTCCACCAGAGCTGCGTGTGCTCGGTGACGGAGCCCGTCTCGTAGAGCAGGCGGACGTAGTCCTCGTACTCCTGCCAGCTGCCGAACGAGTCCGGCACGCCGCAGCGGGGGAACATGCGCGTGAAGATCTGCGTGCGCGCCGAGTGCAGGCCGGTGTTGACGTTCTCCACGAATGGCGAGCTGGCGGAGAGCGCGAGCAGGTCGGGCAGGTACGCGCGGAGCGCGCTCGTCACGCGGACGGCCCGGTCGGCGCCGCGGACTGCCACGTGGACATGGAGCCCGAACGAGTTGTTGCGCCAGACGACGTAGCGGAGGATCTCGTCGTTGCGGCGGTAGTGCGGCGTGTCGATGATCCGCTGCGCCTGCCACGGGCTCCACGGGTGCGTGCCGGTGGCGCCGAGCTCGACCCCCTCCGCTGCGGCCAGGTCGAGCACCTGCGTGCGGCGCTCGCCGAGGACGGCGGCCGCATCGCCGAAGCGCTCGCAGCGGCCGGTACGGACCTCGACCTCCGAAGCGATCAGCTCCCCGACGAGGTGCTCCTCGAGCGGGCCTCCCTGCGCCGCCGCCTTGAGCTGCTCGAAGCGGTCGGTCAGCTCCAGCGTCGCCGGGTCGAGGATCGCGAACTCCTCCTCGACCGCGAGCGTGAAGTCGTCGGCGTTCTCGTACTGCTCGCGCGCCCTGCGCAGCAGCTCGTCGTACGGCAGGCGTTGCTCGTCTCCCACGGGCGCAAGCCTAGCCGCGCACCTCGAATTCGAATCCTCCCCACGCGGCAGGAAGGCACGGTGCGCCGACGCCGGAGCGTGCGGGGCGGTGCGGGGCGCCCACACGCCGTCGACACGGATCCGGCACACCGTCGCTACCCACGCGTGCGTCTCTCGCGGCTAGCGTCGATAGCGGAGGGAGGCCCGCGGCCGGCCCCGGTGGACATGGCCGGAAGGGACATGGCTCCCGAGGCTCGCGGGCCGTCGAGGCGCGCGGGCTCGAGGCTCGTGGCGGGCGTCTAGGCGGGTGAGACGAACGGTGCCAGCAGCCGCGCGGAGACGCTCTGCCAGCTCCAACGCTCGACGGCGGTCGCCCGGGCGCGGAGGCCCAGCTCGCGCCGCTCGTGCGCCGGCAGACCGAGCAGGGCGCGCAGCCTCGAGGCCAGGTCGGCCGCGTCGCCGGTGCTGAAGCTCGCAAGCGCGGCGCGGATGGGCCCGTACGCCTGCTCGAGCCCGGCGGCGACCTCGGCCAGGCCGGAGTGGCGCGCGACGAGCGGCGGGCAGCCGGCGGCGGCAGCCTCGGCCGCGACCATGCCGAAGGCCTCAGGGAAGATCGACGGCACGACGGCCACGTCGCAGAGCGGCAGGACGTGCACGAGGTGCCGGTGCTCGAACGCCCCGGTGAACAGGGTCCGCGGCGGCGCCAGCCGCTCCAGCTCCTCGCGGTAGTCCCCGAACCCGACGACGAGCAGGCGCGCGTCCACGCTCTCCATCGCCTCGAAGAGCAGGTGGACACCCTTGTTGCGGAGCAGCTTGCCGAAGTAGATGACCGTCGGCTCCTCCTCGGCGAAGAAGGCTGCCAGGCGCTCGGCGTTGCCCTCGTCGGGCAGCCGCGCGTTGGCTCCGCCCGGGTTGGGCGGATCGCGGCGGCACTCCTCGAGCAGCGCCGCGAGCGCCTCGTCGCGGGGCGCCGGCGCGAACTCGTCGACGTCAACGCCCGGCGGGACCTCGTGCACGCCCTCGACGTGGCCGAGCACCTCCTCGAGCACGGACGCGATGTGTGGCGACCCCACGTAGACGGCATCGGCCCGGCTCAGCGCCTCCCGGCTCCGCGCCACGAGCTCGGGCCGGCCCCTGATCGAGTACTCGAGCTCGGACCCGTGCACCTTCACCGCCCGGGGCGCGTCGACCAGCGCGGCCACGTCGCCGCCGGGGAGGACGTGGTTCGCGAAGACGAGGTCGGCCGGGAGCAGCTCCTGGAGGGCCGCCGCGTTGGCCTCGAGATAGCCCCGGTAGGTGGGCCCGTCGAGCTCGTGCAGGTAGCGCGGCTCGAGGCCCTCGTAGCGGTCGAGGACGAACACGGGCAGCACGCCACCGACGTCCGGCCGGACGACGCGGGCGCCGCCGACGTCGACGAGCTCGGGGTGCGGCTCCTGGCAGACGACGACGACGTCGTGACCCATGCCGCTCCACGCTCGCGCGAGGGCACGGGTGTAGACGTTCGAGCCCGTGCCCGCGAGCAGGTAGCCGTGCCAGAGCAAGATGCGCATCGCCCGGAGCCTAGGCGTCGCCGCGGCGGTTCCTCCGGACGAGTGACCAGCCGCCGGCGGCTCGCGCCGATTCAGCGAGGGGCGGCGTCTGCCCGCGTTCCCGTCGACGGAGGAAACCTGTGAAGACCTTTCGGCTCGTCTCCCTGATCGCTGTGCTGGCACTCGCCCTCGCAGGACTGGCAGCTGCTGCCACGGCAGAGCACTCGCGCACCGTCGCGGCCGCGCCGAGCGAGGAGCCGTGCCTGGATCTGGGCGCGGGCGACGATTCCGTGGACGGCGACGACCCGGACGCCGAGCCCGGCGCCGGCGATGACCCCGCCGACGATCCAGAGGCCGATCCGGAGGACGACGCCGAGCCGGCCGAGGAGGAGCCCGCAGACGACGAGGCCTGGCGACGAGCCGGACGCCGAGGAGCCGAAGGCGGGCGAGTCGCTCGAATGCGGGGACGGCGACGACGAGCTCGAGCTCGGTGACGGCGCGGACGACGTGTCCCTCGGCGCCGGTGACGACCAGGCCGGCTTCGGCGACGGCGATGACGTCGGTCGCGGTGGCGACGGTAACGACCTGCTCCGCGGCGGCCCCGGCAAGGACCAACTGTTCGGCGAGGCCGGCAACGACCGCGTGCTGGGCGAGCCCGGCGACGACCGGCTCGACGGCGGCACCGGCAAGGACACTCTGGCCGGCGCCGGCGGCAAGGATCTCGTCACGGGCGGCGCAGGCCCGGACACGATCACGGGCGGTCCCGGCGACGACACACTCAGCGGTGGCGCCGGCGCCGACGTCCTCACCGGCGGGCCCGGCACGGATGTGCTCAAAGGCGGCCCGGGCGCCGACCTGATCAACGCCCGCGACGGCAAGCGCGACCGCGTCCTCTGCGGCCCGGGCAGGGACCGGGCCAGGGCCGACCGCCTGGACGTCCTGGTCGGCTGCGAGCGCCGGCTCCCGTAGGTCGACACCGGGAGACGCCGCGCACGGGAGCGGCGACACTGTCGCGGTGCGCATCGTGACGCTCTACCACGCCCCCGGCTGCCACCTCTGCGAGGAGGCGCGGGAGGTGCTGCACACGGTCCGGGCCGAGCACCCGTTCACGCTTCGCGAGATCGACATCTCCGGCGACGACGAGCTCGAGCGGGCGCATCGGATCTGGCTGCCCGTGGTCGAGATCGACGGCGGCGAGCGCTTCGTCTTCGAGCTCGCGCCGGACGAGCTGCGCCGCGCGCTTGCCGCACAAACGTCCGCCTAGCCACAGGGTTTGTGACTGTCGGAGCGGCCAGGAGTCCCCGTTTGGCATGATCCTTGTGCTGTGTTACAAGCGCAGGGGGAGCAGCTCGATGGTGGCGACCGGCTCGGCGTCGGCGTCGCCGCGCGCCTGAGCCGCTACCTCCAGGTCCTGACCCAGGCCCGCAAGATGGGCAAGGACCGGATCTCCTCGCAGGAGATCGCGGACTACACCAACATCAACGCGACGCAGATCCGGCGCGACCTCTCCACGTTCGGGAAGTTCGGCAAGCGGGGCGTCGGCTACAACATCGAGTCGCTGCTCGGCGAGATCCGCCGGATCCTCCGCACCCAGGGCCAGCACAACATCGCGCTGGTGGGCGCCGGCCGGCTCGGCCAGGCGATCGCGAGCTCGCCGATCTTCGCCGAGCACGGCATCAACATCGCCGCCATCTTCGACAACGACCCGGAGAAGGCCGGCCGTCGGCTCGGCAACGTGGAGATCAGCTCGGACGGCACGCTCCGCGATGTCGTCCGCGAGCGGAACGTCGTCGTCGGCGTCATCGCCGTCCCGGCCGATCACGCCCAGGACGTCGCCGACGAGCTCGTCGAGGCGAGCGTGAAGATCATCTTCAACTACTCGGAAGCACTCCTCGACGTGCCGGCGGACGTCGCCGTGCATACGTCGAACCCGGCCGTCGACCTCCTCTACGCCCTCTACTTCCATCTGACGTGACCGCGGCAGCATGACCCCTCCGGGGGTCGTGCCGCCGCTCCATTCGAGGGTGGAACGGCGTGTTCCCCCCTCGAGCTCCCCCCTCCCGGCTCGGCCGGGCTGTCAGATTGCGCAGGAGTCAGACGCGCCTGCGCGCGGTGTGGCTGCGCCGAGCAGAGCCCGGCTTCGCCGGGACGGCGGCGACCCGGTCGGCGCGCTTGCGTGCCGCGCGCCCTGGCGGGCGCAGGGCATGCTCGCTCACCCGAGGAAGCCAAAGCCGAGAGCAGGGTCTAGTCCCGCCGGGGACCAGACCCTGCTTATCGTCGAACTTCACCGCCGGAGGGCAGCTCCGCCGCCCGCAGGCACAGCGCGGCCCCGGCGCGTCTGATGAGCGAGGGGGCCCACGGGGGAAACCGGGTTTCCCCCGTGCAGCGAGCTGGCGGCGCGAAGCGCCGCCGCGAGCGCTTAGGGGTAGAGCCCCCTCGTCATCGTCGCCTCCGCGACACGCTGCACCGCCAGCCCGTACGCCGAGATGCGCATAGTCGTGCCGCGGGCCTCGAACGTGCTCCAGGTCTCGTTGAAGGCGCGCGTCATGATGTCGTTGAGGCGGGCGTTGACCTCGTTCTCCTTCCAGAAGTACTCCTGGAGGCCCTGCACCCACTCGAAGTAGGAGACGACGACGCCGCCCGCGTTCGCAAGCACGTCCGGGAGCACCAGCACGCCGCGGTCCTCCAGGATGTCGTCGGCCGCAGGCGTGGTGGGACCGTTGGCCCCCTCGCAGATGATGCTCGCCTTGATCTGCGCGGCGTTGTCGGGCGTGATCACCTGCTCGAGCGCGCAGGGCGCGAGCACGTCGCAGTCGAGGAGGAGCAGCTCGTCGTTCGTGACGGCGTCAGCGCCGCGCAGGCCCGCCAGCGAGCCGGTCTCCTGCTTGTGCGCGAGCGCCGTGGCGACGTCGAGCCCGTTCGGGTTGTAGACGCCCCCGACCGAGTCGGAGACGGCGACGACGGTGGCGCCCTCCTCGGCCATGAACTTCGCCAGGAAGCTGCCGACGTTGCCGAAGCCCTGGATGGCGATGCGCGTGCCCGCGAGGGTCTTGCTCTGCTTGCGGAGTGCCTCGCGGATGCAGTACAGGCAGCCGCGGGAGGTCGCCTCGAGCCGTCCCAGCGAGCCGCCGACGTTGAGCGGCTTGCCCGTGACGACGCCGAGCACCGAGTGGCCCTTGTTCATCGAGTACGTGTCGAAGATCCATGCCATCACGGACGGGTCGGTACCCACGTCCGGTGCCGGGATGTCCTTCTCGGGGCCGATCTCATTGATGATCTCGCTGGTGTAGCGGCGGGTCATCTTCTGCAGCTCGACCCGGGAGAGCTCCTTCGGGTTGCACACGACACCGCCCTTGGCGCCGCCGAAGGGGATGTTCATCAGCGCGCACTTCCAGGTCATCCACATCGCCAGCGCCTTCACCTCGTCGAGCGAGACACCCGGGTGGTAGCGGATGCCGCCCTTGGACGGCCCGCGCGCGATGTTGTGGGTGACGCGGTAGCCCTGGAACGTCCGGATCGTGCCGTCGTCCATCGAGACCGGCACCGAGACGGCCACGGACTTCTTGCACTCCTTGAGGACGTTGATCAGGTTGCGGTCGATCCCGAAGGCCTCGGCGACGCGCTGCAGCTGCTGCTGCGCCAGCTCGAAGGGATTCTCACGCAGGTGGGACTGAAGCTCTACGGTTGCCACGCTCAGCGACCTCCTCGGGTTCCTGCGGCGATCTTAACCGGCTTCGAGTCCCGGAAACCGCCCTGATCAGGCGCCGGTGACGGTGAAGCGAACGGTGCGCCGGGTGGGCGGCCCGCTGCCGGTCGGGTAGGCCTCGAGGCGTAGCTCGTAGCGGCCCGGCTCGAGCGCCTTGCCACCCGGGCCGCGCCCGGTGAGCCCGAAGGCGTACTGGCCTGGCAGCAGGTGGCGGAGGCGGGCGAGCACGCCGAGCTCCTCGGTCGAGCCCGGACGGCGGAGCACGAGGTCGAGGCGGGAGACCGCCTGCACGTGGAAGCCCTCGCGCGCGCGTACGAGGCGCCCTGCCGCGAACGTCAGCACGGACGGCGCCGTGTCGGACGGGCGGAAGCGGGTGTTGGCGAGCGCGACGCTCGACAGGAGGGACTGCTCCGGGACGGCCGGCGGCGCGGCCCAGGGCACCGACAGCACCGGCCGGCCGGCGATCTCGGCGAGCACGGTCCCGGCGGCGGTCTCGTCGGTCGCACGCCCGCGGGCGACGACGGTGACCCGGCCCGACCGGCCCGGTCGTAGACGGAAGGCGCTCGGACGCAGGCGGATGGACACCTCCGGTGAGCCGGCGTCGAGCGCGGCGCGAAGGCGGAGCCGCACGACCCGGCTCGACACGTTCCGGATCCGGAAGGATCGGCGCCCGACCCAGCTCCCGGTGCTGCGCTGTGGGAACGCGAGCGTCGCCGGGTGCGACACGACTTCCATCGTCGCGGCCGCTCCGAGATCGAGCAGCCCCGCCCCCTGGGTCGTCCGCGGCTCGTTCGGCAGCGGCTGGGCCGAGCCGGCGAGCGCGCCGCGCAGCGCCGCGGCGTCCAGGTCCGGCCGGGCCTGCGCGAGGAGTGCCGCGGCGGCCCCTGTGACGGCCGCGGCGGCACTGGCGCCGCTGATCGCGCCATAGCGTGGCTGGGCGCTCTCGGTCTCCCCCGCATCCGCCGACCGCAGCGCGACCCCTGGCGCAACGAGATCCGGCTTGAGCCCGCCGTCGAACGCGAGACCGCGCGACGAGAAGGGCGCGACCCCGCCTCCGACCGCCGTCTCGCCGCGTGCCGCGATCGACACCGTCCCGCGTCCGCCTTTCCGCAGCCGAGCGGCGAGCGCGAGTCCCGCCGGCTCGGGAACGCCGACGACGGGCACGGCAGGCGCGCCGCCGAGGTCGAGAGCCCCGGCGGGCAGGCGGCCGCCGTAGAGCACCACGGCCGCGGCACCGGCGTCGAGCGCCGCCCGGGCGGCCCGTTGCGGGGTGGTGCCCGCACGGACGAGCGCGGCGCGAGCGGCGACGAGGCTGTGCCCCCGAGCGTCGAAGAAGTCCCCGAGCACGAGGTCCTGCCGCGGGCGGCCAGAGCTGTCGTTCAGAGGCCGCGGCAAGGCGAGCGGGAGGGTGACGCGCTCTGGCGGCGCCTCCCCCGCGAGCGGCACCAGTCCGTCGAATGCGACCTCGAGCCCGGTGCGCAGCGACACGGCGGCGATGCGCCCGGACGCATGGGGCTCGGCCGCCCCGACCGTCAGGGCGAACGGGGTCCCACCAGGCCCGGCGATGCTGCCGAAGCGGGGGCCACCGGGCCCGTCGTTCCCGGCAGGTGCGACCACGAGCGTGTCGAGCTGCTCGGCCCCGCGGACCGCCTGGGCCTCGGGACCGTCGGTGAAGGCGGCGTAGGGCGAGACCACGCCGAGCACCGCGACCCGTGCGGCGTCGTGGGCATCGCCGTCCCCGTTCGGGTCGACTGCGCGCTCGAGTCCCGCGATCAGCTGGTCGGTGCGGCCGTAGACGGTCCAGGCACCGTCGGCGTCGCGCTGCCAGCCCGCGACCCGCACGGGCAGCACGCGTGCGCCGGGCGCGACGCCCGTGATCCCGGCCGGCCCCCCCGAGCCGGCGATGAGCCCCGCGAGCTGCGTTCCGTGCCGCTCCAGGTCGCGGGGATCTCCCGGCTGGGCACCGGCGTCGGCCGGCCCCGTGCCGCCGACGATGTCGAAGCCTGCCGCGACACGGCTGCGCACGAACGGATGCGTTCGGTCGACGCCCGTGTCGAGGAGCGCCACGGTGATGCCGCGCCCCGTGGCGCCGGGTAGACGCACGGCCGTGGTGCCGCCGCCCGAGCGTCCCGTCTCCGCGGCTGCGGGATAGGTCGCCCGCACCGGGTAGACGCCGAGCACGCCGGGCGCCCGCTCGACCTCGGCGATCGAGCGTGCGTCCAGGGCGGCCGAGAAGCCTGCGAGCACGCGTGCGTACTCGAACTCCGGCTCGACGCGCACGCCGCGGGCGGCGAGCTCGGCGATCGCCTGGCCCTGCGCAGCCATGACCGCCGTCGTCCAGCGCCGCTGCTGCTGCTCGGTCGCCCGCCCGCCCGCCCGCTCCACCCGCTGGGCGAGGGAGGGGACGCGCAGGAGCACCAGCACTCGCTGACCGACCGACGCGCGCACCTTGGGCCCGCCGACGAGCCCGTTCCAGGCGCTCGCGGGCAGGTCCGCGGCTCGGGTCACGGCCTGGTCCCCCGAGGCGCGCAGGTCGGCGACGCCGAGCCCGAGCACGAGGGCGGCGAGCGCGACGAGGACGAGAGGGGCGAGCTGCGGCGCGTCAGGCCGCGGACGCGTACGCATCCAGGGAAAGGTAGCCGGGAGGCTCGAGCGGCTCGAGGAAGCGCGACGCCGAGGCGATCATGGCCGCGTTGTCGGTGCAGAATGCAAGCGGGGCGAGGGCGGCGCCGGGGAGCGCGCCGCGAAGCTCAGAGTTCGCGGCAACGCCGCCGACGACGGCGATGCGGGCGCCGCCCAGGGCGTCGGCCGCCGCCTGCGCCCGTTCCACCAGCGCCCGCACGATGGCGCGCTGGTAGCTCGCCGCCAGGTCGGCCTGCCGCCGCTCGAGCTCGGCCGGCGCGAGGTCTCGGACGGTGTACAGCAGCGCCGTCTTGAGTCCGGAGAACGAGAAGTCGAAGCCGGCCAGCCGGGCGACCGGGAAGGAGTAGGCCTCGGAATCTCCCGTCCGCGCGAGCCGGTCGATCTCGGCGCCGCCGGGGTACGGCAGACCGAGCAGGCGGGCGCCCTTGTCGAAGGCCTCGCCGGCCGCGTCGTCGAGGGTCGTCCCGATCACCCGGTACCCGCCGGGCTCGCGCACGTCCAGCAGCAGGGTGTGGCCACCGCTCGCCAGCAGGCAGACGAACGGCGGCTCGACCGGGTCGGGCTGCAGGTACAAGGACGCGACGTGCCCGTGCAGGTGGTCGACCGGCGTGAGGGGCAGGCCTCGCGCCCAGGCGAGCGCCTTGGCCGCTGACAAACCGACGAGCAGCGCGCCGATCAGCCCCGGGCCGACGGTGACGGCGACGGTGCGAACGTCCCCGAGCGTGATCCCAGCTTCGGCGAGCGCCTCCTCGACGACCGGTGTAACGAGCTCGAGATGGCGGCGCGAGGCGACCTCGGGCACGACGCCGCCGTAGCGCGCGTGCAGGTCCGCCTGCGAGGAGACGACGCTCGACCTCACCTCGCCGGCGGCCGTGAGGATCGCGGCAGCCGTCTCGTCGCAGGAGGTCTCGACTCCGAGGATCACGCGTGGCTCGTGCGCGTCACCGCGGTGTCGGCGGAGGCAGCTGCACCCAGGACCGATTCTCTCCACATGACAAGCGCGTCCTCGCGATTGTCGGTGTAGTAGCGGCGCCGGACTCCACGCGAGCGGAACCCGAGCCGCTCGTAGAGCCGGATCGCGCTCGTGTTCGAGACGCGCACCTCCAGCGTGTAGCCGCGGTGGCCGTCCACCCCGGTGCGGTCGAACAGATGCTCGAGCAGTGCGGTGGCGATGCCACGCTCCCGGAAGTCGGGGTCGACCGCGATGTTCATCACGTGCCAGGCGTCGACGTAGCGGGAGATGATCGCGTAGGCGACGAGCATGCCGGTGGGAAGCTCGACCGCGCCCAGGCAGAGCGACGACGGCTTCGCCAGCTCGCTCGCGAACATCGAGCGAGACCAGGGCGTGCCGTAGGACCGGCGCTCCACGTGCTCGATCGCACCGAGGTCGGAGGCGCGCAGGTCGCGGATCTCGATCACGGTGGCCGCATCCTCACGCATGGGCCGCCGCCCCGCGGATGTCGGGCTGCCGCCCGTAGATCGGCTCGACGCCGGCGGCGGGCCCAAAGTCCCGTGCGAGCCGGGCGTGGAGGCGTGCGTGCGGAACGTGGCGCTCGTCACCATCGTCTGGCACGGTCGCGCCCGCGGCCTCGAGCAGCACTCGATAGCGGACCGCTCCGTCACCGACGCAGACCGTGCCCGGAGGCGGCTCGAGGCCGGCAGGGTCGAGAACGACGGGCACGCCGTCGCGCAGCGTGAAGATCTCCCGGCGCCGGGCATCGACGACCGGCAGAGCTCCGGGGGCACCCTCGGCGAGGGCTACGAGCGTCGAGACGCCTGCAACGGGGATGCCGAGCGCAAACGAGAGCGCGCGGGCGGTGGCGAGACCGAGGCGGATGCCGGTGAAGCTGCCCGGGCCGGTGCCGACGGCGATGCCCGCGAGGTCGCGGGGCGCAAGGCCGGCGGCGGCGAGGAGCTCGTCGGCGTCCTCCAGCACGGAGACGGGCCGCGTCACCCGCTCCCCGAGCACATCGGCACCGTCCGTCAGCGCGGTCGTGACGACGCTGGTCGCCGTGTCGAACGCGAGCACGATCACGGGAGGGCGGCGGCAGGCGTCGGCCGGTGGGGCCTGCGGGCCGACTGCGGGCGGGCTGTCGAGGCCGATGAGGTCATGCGCCGAAGCGTTGCAGGAGCTCGGCGTCGCCGTCGACCGTGAGGCTCCGGCGGGTCGGGTCGACGTGGCTCAGGCGGACGGCGGCGCGCACCGGCGGGAGCTCCGCGCCGGCCGCTTCAGGCCACTCGACGAAGCAGATTGCGTCTCCGAAGTAGGGCTCGAGATCCCCCCACTCCGACGGCGAGACCTCGGTGAACCGGTAGAGATCGAGGTGGGAGACGTCGACGTCGCCGCGGTAGCGGTGGCCGATGGTGAAGGTCGGGCTCGTGACCGGCTGCTCGACGCCGAGGGCTCTGACAGGCACCGCGGACGAACGTCGTCTTGCCGGCACCGAGCTCGCCCGACACGGTGACGACGTCGCCGGGGCTCAGCAGGCGGGCGAGGCGCGCGGCGATGGCCTCCGTCTCGGCGGGCGACGACGACTGCAGCTCCACCCGCTCAGGCTAGCCCCGGGCGCGTGGGACACGTGGCCCTGCTCCGAGACGCCACCGTCACCCTGCAGCCGAGGTCGAGAACCAGTGCCACCTCCGTACCGACTTCGCGTCAGCTTCGCGCCAACTGCACGACCGGCCAGGTGTGGCGCAAGGACTAACCCGGAACCTGAGGGTGTCTCAGAGACACTTGAGGGTGGTCGAGGTTTTGTGACAGAGCCCGCACGCACGAGCGCGAGCCGCTTGCTCCAACGCTTTGCGCGGTCGCGACGGTCGGCGTCAAGGACATCCGCGGGCAACCCTCAGGTGTCTCAGAGACACTCGAGGGTGGTCGAGGGTTTGTGACGGCTTCGCGCGGCGCAACGAGCGCCGGCGCGGCGCGTGCTCGTCGGAGCCGCGCTAGAAGAGGCCGAGCTGGACGGCTGGCTCGGGCGCGCCGAGCAGCTGCTCGACGGGCGTCGGCTCGGACTCGTGCGCGATCGCAGGCTCCGCTGCCTCCTCTGGCGGCGTGCCGAGCAGCGCCGGCAGACGGGCGAAGTCGGCCTCCAGCACCTTCAGCATCGCGGGCGTGTAGAGCGCCGCTGCCGGGTGGTAGAGCGGGTACAGCAGCACGTCGCGGCCACCGATCGAGACCGACTGCTCCTGCCCGTGCACCCGCGTGATGCCGGTCGGCTTGCCCGACAGCAGCTTGGTTGCGAAGTTGCCGAGCGAGGCCACCACTCGCGGCTGGATCAGCTCGAGCTGGCGGAAGAGGTGCGGTTCGCAGGACTCGATCTCGTCCGGAGCCGGGTCGCGGTTGCCGGGCGGGCGGCACTTCAAGACATTCGCGATGTAGACCTCTGCGCGCGTCAGCCCGATGCCGGCCAGGAGCTCGTCGAGCAGCTTGCCCGCCTGTCCGACGAACGGGAACCCCTGCTTGTCCTCGTGGAAGCCGGGAGCCTCGCCGACGAACATCAGGTCGGCGTCAGGGTCGCCGACGCCGAAGACCACCTGCGTGCGTCCCTGTGCAAGCCGGCACCGGGTGCAGCCTGCCGCCGCATCGGCATAGGCCCGCAGGTCGAGGGCGCGTCGAGTGGCGTCCACGGGCGGCGAGTCTACGCGCGACGACGGACGGCTCGCCAACCGGGCGAGAACGACCTCCGCGGCGATGGCCGGGCAGAGTCGGCCGCGCGCCGGGAGTAGGATCACGGGCAGAGACAGCGTGGGAAAGACCATCCTGATTCTCGTCGCAGCCGGGCTCCTGGGAGCGACGGCCGGCTGGCAGGGGGACTCGGCGGCTGCAGGACGCTGTGGGCAATGGGCCGTTCCTGCCCGGGTCGGCGGGAAGGCGGTTTGCCTGGGCGAAGACCAGACGTGCAAGACAAGGTTCGCGCGCGACTACCGGCGCTCTGGGTTTCGCTGCTTCGGCGGGGTGCTCGTCGTGCCGTGGAGCTTCCTCCGCTCGCGACCGCTGCTTCCTCAGCGCCTAGCCCCCGGGGCGCCATGCCGCGTGACGACGCTGACGGGCCGGGTCGACGGACATCCGGGTCTCGGGCCCGGGCCTGCCTACCCGTACGGGACGTACACCGTGGTCACGATGCGCATGCCGCCGCCGGACGACTGGGGCGACGAGTGGGGCGGGACGAAGCGTGTCTGGCTTGTCGACCGCCGCTATACCGGCCGTATCCTCGTGCGCGGACACCAGCTCGATGGCCCCAACGAGGTTCGGTTCGTCAGCGGGCGCCCAGGGTTCACGCCGGAGAAGATCCTGCACCCTATTCGCGAGCACCGGTTCGATGGTGGTGACCAGCCCTCGCTGACCCGCCTGCGGGCTCCCGGCTGCTACGCCTACCAGGTCGACGGCCGGAGCTTCAGCTACCGGATCGTCTCTCGCAGGCCCTCGCGTCGAGTCGAGGACGCCAGCCCGCCCGGGACGTCAGTCCGGCCGCAGCCGCAGGAGCCCGACCGCAGCAGCCGCCGGCGGGGCGGCCTGCACCCTTCGGCTCGCTCATGCCGTGCGCGGCGAAGACGGATAGCTGCCGGAGCACGTCCCCGGCGCCGCAGTGCGGGCACGGCGGCGCCTCTGCCTCCATGCCGACGAGCTCCTCGAAGTGCTGCTCGCAGCTCATACACGCGTACTCGTAGACGGGCACGGCGCCAGCCTACCGGCTCACTCATCCTCCGGCGGGTCGCCCGCGACATGCCACGCGCGCATCGGCCCCTGCATCGACTCCATCAGGTCGGGTGAGAGCGACCGCCACTCGCCTTCGCCCACAGCGAGCCCGTGCCGCTCGCGCTGAGGAGCTCGATTGAAGGTCATCAAGCCTGAAGTCGAGAACGATGAATTGTGCAGGACCGCCAAAAGGAGGACATGCAAGCGCTCGGGCTGACCACAGACGCATCCCAGCGCAGTCAGTCATGGTGCTGGACGGTGATGTGCTTGCCAACAACATTCAACCTAGTGAGCCTATGCCATGACGTTCCGTGCAGGTGCTCTGTAATGGAATTTTCTTTGAAAGACATAGCAGACGGGCACAAGTGAACCCCAGCTACTATAAGAAATAATACACCGTACATACAGCTAGATGGAAGCGCTTCCTCCATGGGCTTGCAAAAAGACTAAGGTACAATCTCCTTCATTGTACACAAAAAGGTGACTGCAAACAATTTGGACATCACGCTCCCAACAGGCGCGCCGACGCCCCGCCAGACACAACCGCAACAATAGCGCTCCAGCCACCCTTACAGCCGCACCAACTGCCTGAACCTGTCAATGTCACAAAGTGATGATTACCGACTTTCGAGCAGACAATTTGCACGGAGGTTGACTGCACAAGGGGGGAAATATGCAACCTGTGGGTCTGCGGCCAGCTCCTTGCAGTAGGCATAGTAGGATGACACCGAGCTCGCAGCGCTGGCTGGCATGCTCTCTTTGCTGACAGCGAGCTTGCTGCCACGTAGGAGTGACAGCTGCTCGTGTGCTTCAGCATAATCCTGTGGCACTCATTGGGCATTGGCTCTGTGGAGGCACAGATGCTCAACTTGACACAACAACAAGGCACACAACGAAATGCTCAGGTCCTCTTGATCTTCTGTGATGGTTACCTTCAGAAAGTAGCTGCCTTGATTGGCATAAGCCTGAGCAAATCCCTGCACTTGCCCAGTCTGCTCAGCACCCAGGAGTCCTGGGACCTGCCCTGCAACCAACTCCTGCAAAATCGTCAGATCGTTATTCCTTCACAAGGAGATCCAGGAGTTCTGGCAAGCCTTGCACCTAGCTTACTTGAGTACCGTTGCTTAGAAAGAGGCCGCTTAAGCCAGGTCCTCAACAACTTCTTGACCTGGCCACCAACGGCCAATGCTGTGCGCCCCTAGCAAAGCACTTGCGCCTGCGAAGGACATCAACCCAATTTATCTGCATTGAGGAAGCACTCAGCAAGCCCGAGGACATGTGCTACTAGTGGAGCTCAGCAAGACCTCCGATGGTGGGGAGGGGCTATTTGGTCTTACCTGCACAGATAGCCCTGTGCCTTGCCCATTGCTTGAAATGGTCAGCAGGCTTGTCACCTGCGCCAGGGAATTGACGTCACATCTGAGCTACATGTGGAGAGGTGGTAGAAGCCAGCATTGCAACGAGGGCTCACTTGTGTTTGGCGGGACGTAGTAGCCCTCTGGAGGAATGCCCAGGAGTCCTTTGGCCTGCAATGGCAGAAATCTGACTACTTGGCCTATGGAGTAAGCAGGGGTGTTGATGAATTTATAGTGTCAGTCAGGCGGGATTTTATGGAGTGCACCTGGTGTGAAAGAGATCTTCTGCTCCCCAGCCTCCTCAGATCCAGTTATGCCAGCCAGCTGGTATATGTCTGCCGACATGAGCAGCATCAGCGCAAGCCATGCTTAATGGCATCAAACAATGCTGCCAACACCTGTGGGGGCAGCCTGCCCACCTGCAAAATTAGGGGTGGTTTCTTTGCCTTTCACTGTGCTCGAGCAGCTCTAGACGCGGTCCAACCCCTCGTTTCCCTTGGCGCAAACTGACTCTTTTTGTCCCATGTATGCGCTGATGGTGCTTTAGCCACTTTTCTATAGACTGCATATCCTCTGATGGCTATCTGGGACAATCCTCCAATAGCTCTCTCCTCCAAGATATCTAAGAAATCTGCAATGCATTTCCTACAGCACATATGATGCTGAGCGCACACTCAGAAACGGAAGCAAAAGAACGCAGCAGAACCCTAAGGCGCATGAAAGTATGTGGATGTATGCTTGCACTGAAACTGTAGGACCTGCACTAGTACTGAAGGTGTTGGCTGTACCTATCAAATGACTGGAGCACTCCTGAAAGGCAAAGCCTCAAGAAGAGCTGATGACGGTTTTTAAGGATGGCTCGTACTGTTCTTGGGATGAGAGATGAATGGTTGAAGCATGTAGAAACATAGGGTGTTGCCGAAGCTGTATGCGTGTGCGAGCTCCGTACGACGAAGGGCGACGTGGCAGTGCGCGAGCTGGTCGCCAGCCGCGTGCCGCTCTACGAGTTCGCGATCCGCAACGTGCTCGAGCGCCACGACCTCGAGACCAACGAAAGGCAGATCGCCGCGCTGGATGCGGCGGCGCCGATCATCATCGGCATGAAGGACCGTGCGCTCAGGCAGCGCTACGCCGTGAGCCTCGACCGGTGGCTGGGACTGAACAACGAGGCGATGATCATGCAGCGCGTCGGCGATGCTGCGCGCGCTGCCGGCCGCCGGCCGGACCGCCGCGCTGGCGAGACGCGGCCAACCGGCGATCGGGGCGAGCCGCGGGCGAACGGCCGGCCCGACGACACCCGCCCGGCGGAGACCGTGAGCCAGCCGCCGCCCGAGCGACCGAGCACGGCGGTCGCGATGCCCGACCTCCGCGACCCGGTGGCCCTCGACGAACGCGAGGCGCTCAAGCTCGCCGTCCAGCAGCCTGCGCTCGCCGGCTCGGACTTCGACCGGCTGCCGGCCGAGGCGTTCACCTATCCGGTGCACGTGCTGATCCGCGTCGCGATCGCGGCGGCCGGCGGATGCGCGGCCGTCACCGAGGGACGCGACCGCGGCGGCCTGTGGGTGAACGACATCCGGGCCCACACGACCGACGAGGTCGCCCGAGGTCTGCTGAGCGCGCTGGCCGTCGAGCCGCTGCTCGCCGACGGCCCACCGACGCTGCGCTACGCGGCTGCCCGGGTCGCCCGGGTCGAGGAGCTCGCGACGACGCGCCAGGTGCTCCGGCTGAAGTCACAGCTGCAGCGACTCAACCCGGTCGACGAGCCGGAGAAGTACAACCGCCTGTTCGGGCAGCTCGTCGCGCTCGAGGGCGAGCGGATCGCGCTCCGCGAACGGGCGATCGGCAACCTCTGACCGAGCATGCCCACCCAATCCGCGGAACAACACCCCGACGAACACCACAAACCCGTCGAGGCAACTGCTCGATCGGGGCACACTGGGAACATGAGCGACGCAGCAGTGGTCGAAGTCGTGCTGCCGCCGCTCTTCGACGTCGCCGAGCCCGATGTCGCCGAGCTCGAGGAGCTCGACCGTGCCGAGGCCACCGAACCCACGGTGCTCGTCCTTCCCGACCAGCCGCGCAATGACGACGATCTCGACCGGCTGCCCGACCTCGACAGCTCGGGCGGCACGACAGACCTGGTCCGGGTCTACCTGCGTGAGATCGGCCGCCGGAAGCTCCTCACCGCCGACGAGGAGGTCGATCTCGCCCGACGTGTGGAGGTCGGGCTGTTCGCCGCGGCCAAGCTCGAGGAGCCGAGCACGATCGACACCGAAGGACGCTGGGAGCTCGCCGCGCTCGCCCGAGCCGGCGAGAGCGCCAAGGACCAGATCATCGAGGCGAACCTGCGGCTCGTCGTCTCGGTCGCGAAGCGGTACGTCGGGCGCGGTGTGCCGATGCTCGACCTGGTCCAGGAGGGCAACCTCGGCCTGATCCGGGCCGTCGAGAAGTTCGACTACGCCAAGGGCTTCAAGTTCTCGACGTACGCGACGTGGTGGATCCGGCAGGCGATCTCTCGAGCGCTGGCCGACCAGTCGCGCACCATCCGCGTACCGATCCATGTGGCCGACGCGATGAACCGCGTCCTTCGCGCGCAACGCGACCTGCTCCAGCAGCTCGGCCGGGCCGCGAAGCCGGCCGAGATCGCCGACGCGGTGGGGCTGGAGGAGGAGCGGGTCATCGAGATGCTCCGGATCGCCCAGGAGCCGGTGTCTCTCCACACCCCGATCGGCGAGAAGGACGGCAGCGAGCTCGCCGACCTGATCGAGGACGCCGACGCCATCTCGCTCGAGGAGTCGGCCGCCCACTCGATGCTCCCGGACGAGCTCGCTGCGGCGATGTCGGTGCTGACCGACCGTGAGCGGGCGGTGATGCGGATGCGGTACGGCCTCGCGGACGGTCGGCCGCACACGCTCGAGGAGGTCGGGCAGGTGTTCGGGATCACCCGCGAGCGAGTCCGCCAGATCGAGGCTCGCAGCCTGGCCAAGTTGCGTCGCGCGCCGGACTTCATCCAGCTGCGCGACTACCTGTCCTGACCGCTCGTCACCGGCAGCGCACGATCGCTACCGACCGGCCCGGGCCGGACGAGCGACGGAACATTACTCGCGTCTACCGTGCCTACCCGGCGCGGAACTCGTAGCCTTGACCTCGACCGCTGCGGGTCGCTCCTGGGGGAGGAAGCGACCCGCAGCTGTCCTGTCCGGATATGCGATGTTTTCGACGCTCAGCAGTCCGGCGCCACCTGACCGAAGCTGCCCGTGTCGACGTACGCATCGGTCACGTACTCCCCAGGCCTGACCTGGTCCCACAGGTCCGTGGTGAAGTCCCAGACCTCGCTGTAGACGCTCTCCCCATGGGTCTGGCAGCTGATCGTGACCACCGTGCCCTCGGGGAACGCGCCGACGACGGCGTCCGACGTGCTCGGCCCCGATCGGATCAGGAGCTCCGAGCCGTCGCCGGTCGTCACGACACCGGTCGGGTCACCGCCACCGCCGCCTGCCTCGTCGATCGCTGCCTGCGCCTCGGCCATCCGGTCCAGGTACATCCCGTTGTTGTAGGTCGTCCAGCCGGGCCAGCCGAGCGCCTCCCACACCATGTACGCGTAGTCGGCGCTGTACTGCACCTCGTCCCAGCGTTCCGGGTCGGGATCCCACCAGCAGTCGTTGATCTGCCAGGCGCCGAGGTCTTGCGACCACGCGCAATCGCCGCCCTCCTCGCCCACCTCGTGCACCGCCCACGGGATGCAGTCGGACTCGGCGAGCGAGACCGCCACCGAGATGACCAGGTCCTCGCCCTTCCAGCCGGCGTTGATCGCTGCCTCGGCACACTCGACGCCGACCTGGACTCGCTGGCCGCCCTCCCCGCCGGGTGCTGCATCGGCTGGTCCGGCAGCTGCCGCGAGGGACAGCAAGATCGTCACGGGCACGGCCAGCCACGTACGGGCTCCTCGTCCTCCCATGGTGATCATGCCGCGATCAGGTAGTGGGGAGTCATCCACTCCCACGTGTACACCTGCTCCTTGCCGCCGTACGAGCCGTCGGTGTTGGGTCCGTACGGGTCGTTGACGATGAAGCGGCCGTCGTCGGTGTAGCCGACGATCGTGGCCACGTGGCCCCATCCGGCGGGGGAGTAGTTGCCCATCGCCAGCACCATGAGGTTGTTGTCGATCTGGCTGCGCACCCACGCCGGGTCGACGTCGTCGAGCTCACCGATCCCGTAGTCGACGTGCTTGTCCAGGTAGTTGACGATCATGTACGCGTACGCCTGGTAGCCGTCGGTCGCCTCGGACCACGCGCCGTACGCGGGATTGCCGCTCGGGTCCGGCACGTTGGTGTCGAACGTGTAGCCGTACGCGGAGTAGATCTTGCTCACGTAGCCGCCGAACGGCGACCTGTGCGGCGACGGCGAGCTGACGTCGAGGGCGAACTCGTCCGCGAGCTGGTAGCTCGCCATGTCCATGACGGCACTCGTCGGCCCGCAGGCCCATGATCCATTGAAGTCGTCGGCCGTGTCCCAGAGCTGGTGGATGTGGACATTGGGGATCACCTTCTGCTGCGGCGCCATCGACGACGACGACGCGGCATCGAGCGCATCCGCGGTGGTGGCACTGCCCGGCTCGAGAACCTTCTCGGCGGCCCGGCTGGAGCCGAGCACGACTGCACCGTCACGCAGGTCGCTGAGCAGGTAGGTCGACGAGACGCCGCTCACGACCTTCGTTGCTGCACCCGTCCCGAGGTCGAGCACGTACGTGCCGTTGGTGGCGAGCAGACGCTCGTGCGCCGCGGCTCCGTCGGCCGCCTTCTGCTCACCTGAGACGCAGCCCTGGAGCTCGTACGCCACCTTGGTGCCGTCGTCGGACCAGTACGCGCTGCGGTAGGTGTCCGAGGTGCGTCCGATCTCGGTCTGCACTGCGCCGGCCTCGTCGACGAGGACGAGCGAGGACTCCTCGTGCCCGCAGGGATACACGCCGTCCTTGCGGACTGCCCCGAGCAGGGTCTGGCCATCGATGGTGGCGACCGTGAACGCGGTGTAGACCTCACCGCCCTCGGTGCTGGTGACCACCGGCGTGAGCTCGCCGGACGCGACGTCGAGCCGCGACACCGACTCCGGCGGGAAGTTGCCCGGGTCGATCGCGCGGTGCGCGACCAGCAAACCCTTGTCGTCACCGGTCCATCCCAGGACCCGCACGTCGGAGTCCGGGATCTCGGCAACCGGGCTGGTCCGGTCGCCGACCGCGAGGGTCACGGTCGAGTCGTCGCCATCCACCGTGGCGAACGCCAGTCGGCCGTCCGTGGCGAACGTTGCCGAGCTGACCGCTGCGTCAGTCACGGTGCGGAGATCGCCCGTGGCCACGTCAAGCACGGCGAGCCCGGCGCCGGCCGTGCCGTCGTGGTCAGGAATCACGGCGGCGCGGTGGCCGTCGGTCGAGAGCGCCGTCTCGACGACGTACGCCGGATCGCTCACGTCGACGGTTGTCGCAATGCGGCCGTCGACGCGGACGTCGTACGCACCGTTGGCGTTCCGGACTGCACTGACCGTGTGCTCGATCTCGTCGCTCGCCGCCGACGCGGGTCCCGCGACGAGTCCGCCGAGCGCGAGTGCCCCGGCCGCCGCGACCGCAGCCGTGAATCGGCGCCCGCGAACGGCGTGGTTGACGTCTCGCTGCTGGATGGTCCGGGCCTGGACCCGGATCTCGTTCGTCTTCATCGTGATCCTCCCGAGCTGGTAGCGCGTTCGTGTCGCGATCGTCGGGGGGAGCGGTGCGTGTCCGGTATGCGCGCGGTATGCGCACCGGTTTCGGTCCGAGCGAGCCCGGGGACACTGCACAAATGGGGCAGCCCCGCGACGGCGAAGTCCGGGTCTGTGTCCTCGGCCCGGTCGAGCTCTGGCTCCGGGGGAGGCGCACGGCCTGGGGACCGCCTCTGTGCCGGGCCACGCTCGCGCTGCTCGCGCTCGCGGACGGGCGAGTCGTGCCGGCCACCGATCTGGTCGACGGGCTCTGGGGCGAGGACCCTCCGCCGAGTGCTCGCAAGAACGTCCAGGCGCACATCTCGGCGCTGCGCCGCGTGCTCGGTGAACGGCTCGTGACCCGGGCACCGGGCTATGTCTTGACGTTGCTCCCCGGCGAGATCGACCTCGGCGAGTTCGAGCGCCTCGCCGCTGACGCCGTGTCTGCGGCCGGGGGCGGCGACCTCGACCGGGCAGCCGGTGCCTACCGAGCCGCGCTCGAGGTGTGGCGCGGACCTCCGCTCGCTGACGTCGCTGCGATCGGCGGGCTCGGGCGCCACGCCGATGCGCTCGACAGTCGTCGGATGGTCGTCCAGTCGGCGTGGATCGAGACCGAGCTCACCCTCGGCCGCACCGCGGACCTGCTGCCGGTGCTCGAAGGCCTGGTCGCCGCGCACCCGTTGGACGAGCAGTTGCGCGAGCAGCACATCCGCGCGCTGGCAGCAGAGGGCCATCGGGCCGAGGCGTGGCACTCGTACGTCGCGGCCCGCTCGTTGCTCCACGCCGAGCTCGGCGTCGAGCCGAGCGAACCGCTGCAGGCCGCTGCCGAGGCCGCGCTCGAGCGCGGTGCAAGCCCGGCCACGGTCGTCGCACGGCCGGTGCCCGAGCCGATCCGGCTGCTGCCCGCCGCGAGCACCACGTTCACCGGCCGAACCGACGCGGTCGAGCGGCTGGCCGGGTGGCTGCGGTCTGACCGCGTACGCAACGTGCCACGGGTGTGCGTGGTGTCCGGCGTCGCCGGGATCGGGAAGAGCGCGGTCGCGGTCCGCGCGGCGCATGAGGTCGCCGAGCTCTACCCGGACGGGCAGGTTGCCGTCGATCTGCGGGGTGGCGCGTCCGGGGACGAACCGCTGAGCCCGTACGAGGCGTGCGTCCGGGTGCTGCGAGCGATCGGGGTGCCATCCGGTCTGGTCCCGCGAGATGTCGACGAGGCCGCCGAGCACTGGCGGTCGTGGGTGGCCGGGCGCCGCGTACTGCTGCTGCTCGACGACGCGGCCGATGCCGTCGCCGCGCGGTTCCTGACGCCTCCTGACGGCGGGTCAGCGCTTGTCGTGACCAGTCGGCACGCGCTCGCGGAGCTGGCCGAGGCTGATCACCTCGAGCTCGGACCGATGACCGCCGCGGAGGCGACTGAGCTCCTGGCGTCGGTCGCCGGGCCCGCGCGCATCGACGCCGCTTCGCGCGATCTCGCCGACGTCCTCGGGTGGCTGGGCGGTCTCCCGCTCGCGCTCAAGATCGTCGGTGCGCGCCTGGCCGCTCGACCGCAGTGGACGGTCCGGACGCTGCGCCGCCGCCTCGCCGTCGAGCATCGCCGGCTGGACGAGCTCGCGCTCGGCGACATCGCGGTTCGGTCGAGCCTGCTCATGAGCATCGAGGCGATCGAGAGCCCGCGGGCACAGCAGCTGTTCCGCCGGCTCGGTCTGCTCGACGCGCCGCACGTCGTCGTCCCCGTCGCAGCCGCGCTGCTGGACGTGAGCCGCGCCGACGTCCGACCGGTGCTCGACGAGCTTGCGGAGGCGAACCTCATCGAGGAGGTCTACCCGGACCGCTACCGGCTCCACGAGCTGGTCCGGGTGCTCGCCCGCGAGCTGGCGATCGAGCGTGATCCAGCGGCGGTCCGCGCCGCAGCGATCGACCGCGCGGTGCGCGCGTACCTCGCCGGTGCCCACCGGGCGGTCGGCGCGCTGCGGGTCGAGCTGCCGTCCGGTCCTGAGGATGCGCCAGAAGTGCGTGCCGTCGCACGCCGGCACCGGATCGCGCGTGGGTGGCTCGAGGACGAGCGCCCCAACCTCATCGCGGCCGTGCGGCACGCGTCCAGCCGGCTCGAACCCGGTGATGCGGCCCGGGCCGTCGAGCTGGCTCTGCTGCTGGCGGAGCATTTCCGCGGCGCAGGTGATGTCGGCGCCTGGATGACCGTCGACCGGCTGGCGCGAGCCGCCGCTCGCCGACACGGTGACCGAGCCGCGGAGGCACTCGTCCTGCGGGATCTCGCGATCGCGCACGATCGGGTGCACCAGCTCGAGGACGCCGCGGGTTGCCTGCGCGACAGCCTGGCGATCGCCCTCGAGCTCGGCGACCGGCTGGGTGTCGCGTACGTACGGAACGCGCTCGGCATCAACGCGACGGAGCGAGGGGACTGGACTGTCGCTGCAACCGAGTTCGCCGCCAGCGCGCGGCTTCGCCGGTCGCTGGGCGATCTGCACGGTGAGGCGGCGACGCTCAGCAACCGCGGCGCGATGCTGGCGCTGTCGGGGCGGCACGATGCATCGGTGCGCTCGTACCGGGCAGCGCTGCGAGCCGCCCGCACGGCCGGGTCCCGCGGGATCGAGGCGAATGTGCTGTGCAACCTCGGCGACGTGTACTGCCGGCTGGGCCGTCCGGCCGACGCGATCGACGTGCTCGAGTCGAGCATCGTGATCTACCAGGCCAGAGCCGAACGTGGCGCGACTGCGGCACCGCTGGCGAACCTCGCCGATGCCCACCACGCGCTCGGTCACTCGGCGCTCGCGCTCCGGCTGGCCGCGGCGGCGGTCACGCAGTACCGCAACGCCGGCTCGTCGTGGGGCGAGGCGACCGCACTTCGACGCCTCGCGTCCTTCGAGCGTGAGGTCGGACGGGTGCGCCACGCCGAGACGCACCTGCGTCGCGCGATCAGCGTGTTCGCCCGCATCGACCCGGCCGAAGCCGCCGCCACGGAGGCGCTCGAACACCCGGTCCCGGCCGGTGCGCGCGGCGGCGGCGAACGACGCGCATAGCCTGAGGGCATGGCGTGGGGGAGAGGTCGTGATTCTTCGGCGGACCGTGCAGCCGACGATCCAGTCCTGAAGGGTCGGCTTCGACGCGGTGACCGGGTGCTCGCCGCGGCGTACGCGACCGGACGTGGGGACTTTCCCGAGGTCGTGGCTGGGACAGCAACTGCGCTCTACCTGCCGGACGGAATCGTGCTCGGCTGGAACGAGATCGATCAGGTCGTCTGGGAGTCCGACGAGTCCCGGCTCGATCTGGTGACGCTGCCGATCGACGGTCCGGCCCGGGTGTACCAGGTCCACCTGGCAGCCCCGAGCCGCCTGCCGGAGCTGATCCGGGAGCGGGTGACGTCGAGCATCGTGGTCAACGAGCACGTCCAGCTCAATGGTCGCCGCGGCGCCAAGATCATCGCGCGGCGACTTCCCGGCGTCGACGAGCTCGACTGGATCGTGATCTACGACTCGGGGATCGACGGCGACGATCCCGACGTCAACCAGGGCGTCCGCCGCGCTGTCGCCGTGCTCCGTCGTGACCTCGGCGTCTGACCCACAGCAGGTCGCAGATTGGCTGGTTTCGAGGCTCGCTCCGCTCGCACCTCAACCAGCGATGGCCGCGGGCCTCAGGTCGGCCGGCTTCGAGGCTCGCTCCGCTCGCACCTCAACCAGCGATGACCGTCACTCGTTGGTTGAGGTGCGAGGAGCCGCAGCGACGAGCCTCGAAACCAGCCCACCGCGGGCCTCAGGACCAACCAGCCGGCGAGCCAAGCCATTACGCGGTGAGCGCGGAGACGAGCAAGGCGATGATCACGCTGTTGAACACGAACGTGAGCACCGAGTGGGCAATCACCGCCCGGCGTACTCGGCGCGACGTGACGTCGACGTCTGTCGTACCGAACGTGGTGGCGATCGAGGACGCGAAGTAGAGGTAGTCGGTGAAACCCGGCGCCTCGCCGCCGGGGAACGCCAACCCGGTCTCGCTGGCATCGAGTCGCGCATAGTGCACGGAATAGCTGAGGGTCACCACCACCAGCGCCATGATCACCGCGACCACGATGAGCGCCGTCAGGAGCACGCTCTCCTGCTCGTCCGGCGCGAAGGACTCCAGTCGTGGCAGGAGGGCTGCCGCCGCGAGCGCGATCACGGCGAACTGCACGGAGAAGCCGGGGCCGTCGGTGCCACCAGAGATGATCTTGGACCAGGTCGAGAGCCTCGCGGTCTGGACGAGGTCGCGAAGCTGGTCGTTCGACGTCCCCCGGAACACGCGCAGCGTCAGCCAGGCGTACACGAGACCGAACAGGTCCCAGGCGAGGAACGCGTCGGTGGGAAACCCCGGCCTGCGGTCATAGGCGAAGGTCAAGCCGACGACCGCCAGGAACGCGAACGGCAACATGATCGCGATCGCGGCCCAGACCCGCACGTGCTCATGACGCAGGTGCGGGTGCTCGCCTGCCATGTGACTCCCGACCCGGACGTTGCGGCGCCCGCGTACGCCGCGGGTCGATGGTCAGATCCCGGCGCCGGCCCCGTTCGGTGCGGCCGGCGAGGTCTGCGAGGTCGGTCGAGTCGCCGTCGTGGCATGAGTGTCAGTCGAACGAAGGCGCTCGGGCATCCGGTCGCCCAGGACATCCTCGACTCGGTGCAAGCCATCTGCAACAGCAGCCCCGACCTTGTCGCCGACCGCTGACTTGGCCCTGTCCGCGAGATGAGCGGCCTGCTCGGCCGCCGTCTCACGGGCGTGTTGCATCGCCTCGGTCGCGGCGACGCGAGACGCCAGCTCGCTGATCTGCTCGTAGCGAGCGCGGCCGGCCCGAGCGCCGAGGACGTAGCCGACGGCGGCACCGGCAAGGAAGGTGAGCTTGTATCGCACAGGAGCCTCCATGCATCGGAAGAGACGATTCTCGTACCCGGCTGCCCGCTGCGCTATGCCAGCGTGGACGGCCGAGAGCGCGCCGTTGCTGCTGATAACCTTGGCGGCCGTTGCCGGGCCCGATCCGGGTCCGCACACGATCCCGTGTAGCTCAATTGGCAGAGCAGCCGGCTGTTAACCGGCAGGTTGATGGTTCGAGTCCATCCGCGGGAGCCCATCTGGGCGGCCTGGTCACCCGGTCGTCAAGAAGCGAGTTGTCCTACGCTCCGGTCCGGTCGGCGATCCTTCGACACACGTCGACGAGATCGCACGGCCAGTTGCTCACGAGCTCCACCCGCGCCACGACTGCGCGGTGGGAGTTCCCGCCATCGCGGCTTCCTTCAGCTGTCCCCCGCCTGGGAGATGTGCACGGCCAATCCTCCGACGAGCAACACCATGCTGGCCGCGAGGAACCCGAGGTCCCACGACAACGGACCGCCGAGGTCGTCGCGGACGTGGTGGACCCCGAGGATCAGGTGATCAACGACGCCCTCGACGAGATTGAATGCTCCCCAGCCAGTGATCAGGAGCCCGATCTGGAACCGCCACGTCGGGGCGAGCCGGCCTTGGCGCCACGCGGCGAGCATGAGCATGGTGCCGGCCACGACGCACAGCCATGTCGCTGCGTGGAACAGACCGTCCGCGAGCGTGTTGGCCTTGAGCCCGGCGATCGTGTCCATTGGATGGCCGTGGGTGGCGCTGATCATGTGGTGCCACTGGAACAACTGATGGATGACGATGCCATCGATGAAGCCGCCAAGCCCGATACCGAGGATCAGCCCGGGGACGCGTGTCGGTTGATCGTGCGCCGACGCCGCGCTGGATTCCTGCACAGATCGGTCGTACCCCGATCGACCTCAGTGATCCAGAAGGACCATCGGGCCTGGCTCGACCGAACGCAAACGGCGGGCCGCTCGAGTTTCGGGCTGGGAGAGCCACTCGCGGTTCTGGGCTGAATCGCAGCCCCGCGACGCCTTGGAGATCTCCTGCGCTCTGTGCCGAGCGACGACGTACTCGAGCAACCTGGCGGCCGGGGTCGGGCCAAACCCCGTGATGATCGTCAACCGTGCCGGTCGAGCGGCTTGATCCGCGTCGTCCGCGCGGTCGAGTCCGGTGGCCGGCGGGCTCGCCGAGAGGCGGCGCTCGCCTTTGCAAGATCGACGCTCGCCTCATGGACTGCCGCCAGGTGCTCGGTGACCTGTCCGGATGCGTGGCGCAGGTCGTCGGCCAGCGCGGCACCGGCGGCCTCGGCGGCGGCCGTGGCGGTGGCCAACGTCCACTCGGCATGGAGAACACGAGTCTCACCGGCCGGGTTTGGGACGCGCTCCGGCCAAGCGGCGGCGTTCGTCTCTAACTCGAGTGCGTAGTCGGCAAGGGCGTGCGCCTGTACGGCTGCTTCGGTTGCTCGATCCACGGCGCGGGCCGAGTCAATCTCGGCATCGTCGGCGGTGGATGCACGCTTCTTGAGGACCGTCGTCAATGCGGTGATGACGACTTCGACAGCGGCTTGAAGCGCTGGCTCGGTCACGGGTCCGTCGGGATGCGGAGCGGGCACGGCGTGGAGCGGGGGCGTCTCAGTTCGATCTTCGTGGTCTGACATCGGGCCCGGAGGACTCCTCGCCTGGTTTGCGCCAGATGAGGTCCCGTCGTCGACGGCCTACCCCTGAACCTCGCGTGAAACTCATCCTACCCTCTGTAGTTGTACAAGCACACACGGTGACATGCACGACTCTGGACGTGTGGATCGTGGGCCGAAACGGGCGAGGTGCGATGTCAGCCGGGACCCAGCACATGACGAGACGAGACACCGAGGGCGTGATCCACACGTCCAACGAGGTCCTCGTTGCGACCGGGGACGTTCGGGTTGATGGTTCCGGGTCGGTCCGCGGGAGCCCTGGTTCAGCCGGCGGTCGGGGACGGGGTTGACCGCTCCGCGTCTGGCTCCATCGTGCCGTCGTGCCTCGCGGCGGGCGCTGTCGTCGCTGCGACGATCGCCGCAATCCCTTCGGTCATCTCGTCCGACGTCACGAGCTCCTCGTGGCGGAGCGCGCATTCCAGCGCTTCCGCTGCGACTGTCGCGGCCATGACCGACTGCCGGGGAAGCGGGTCGTGCCCGGTCGTCGACCCTCCAGCGTGGGCGGCCTCGAGCCAGGCGACGCGATCGGCCTCGAAGACGCTGGCCGTCTCGCTCGGCGCAGACGCCCATGCCGCTGCCGCGTCGATGTCGGCGGCGTCGTCATGCTCTTGCCTGACCACGGCCTCCGACGAGGCGACCAAGTCCGCAGCAGCAGCGAAGACCCCGGATGTTGCGGTCGCGAGGCGTGGGTCCTCGCGGTCGGACACTTGAGGTGTGTCATCGGACATCGTGTGTCACCTCTGGTCGGTCGTGACAGCTGCGCACCTGACCGAGTGCACCGTCTGTACACGCCACACTACGGGCCGCGCACAGCTGATGTGCTGCAGCGCTCGCCGCGGGATCGACGAGGTCCGAGCACGGTGCCGCCAACAGCGGACTTTCCGGTCATTCCCCGCCTGTGGTGCCCAGGCACTGTCGTCAGGCTTCAACGGACCGTACGATGGCAAACCACCGAGCCCGGACCATTGCACTCGCTGCCGACAACGATGACGGCTCGCGGTCGACACCAATCGGCCGTCGATGAACACCCGCACAGGACGAGGCTTTGTGCCGATCGCCCTGCCCCGAACGGCGCCCCGCTGGCAACCCCCCGACCGGCGGGGCGTCGCCATCTCTGAGCCCGGCGTGCACGAGCACGCCTCGAGATGATCTTGTACCGACCCCGGCTCGCGCGGCGGCACCGTCTCCGCGCGTCGTCGTGGACGATCGGCCGCGAAACCTTGGCCGTACGGGATGCTCCTCGCCGCGTCGATATGTACAGTCCGAATCAACGACCGTGTACCGACGGGGAATGCGGCCGCGAGGTCCATCGCCGAGCCGAGCACTCCGCGACCGGTGAAGACCGGGCACCCCGTCGCTGACTACCCCGAGGGTCGGCGACGGGGTCGCTCCCCGACTGGCGCGAAGCGCATGCGTCTACGCCGCGGGCGGACGCTTGTCAGGTCGTACGTCTCGTTGCGCATCGGCTCCGATAGCGGCCCGGAGGGCGGCCCGGCTGTCGATCAACTCGGCCCGGGCTGCTACCACAGCGGCAACGTGTGCGGTCATCTCCTCCGAGCTGTCGAACTCCTCCTCGGACAGTCCGCTCGCAATCGCCTCGGCGGCCTGCGTAGCAGCCTCCAGTGCGACCGTCGCTTGGCGGACTCGGAGCTCCTGTGCTGGAGCCGCGCGGTGGATCGCCCACGCCTCAGCGTCGATAGCGGCCGCTCGGGCATCCGCGACCAGCGCGTGCGCTCGAACGGCGGCGGCGGTCGCAGCCGCGACAGCGGCTGTCGCCGCAGCGGCATGACCGGTCGCGTTCGCGACTGCAACATCAGCGGCAGCCGCACGCTCGTTCATGACCACAGCCAGCGCCGACGCGGCAACCGCCACAGCGGCGAAAAAGACGGGATCAGCGGTCGAGCTGCCGTCGTCATCGGCTGGGACGGCGGGCACCGATCGAGGGTCCGGCTCGTCGCCGCGTCGCCTCGGTGGCACTCGACTGACCGTCCCTTCATGGCTGACCACGGGGCTCTCGACGGACAACTTCCGCGGAATCGACCGTTATCTCAACCTAACGTGATGACCATGCTACGCTCCGTAGTCACCGGGTAAGAACGTTGTTCTCCGGCTCTGCCTGGTGAAATGCCGGCGTACGAAACGGGACCGGGTCGCCCCCGGCCAGGCCCCGGTCACGTACGTCGAGGCGACGTAGCCTTCGGTCGATGGCTGGGTCTGCCGGTAGCGCGCCCCGCCCCGAGTACCCCGGGGCGGGGCGCTTTTCGTCGGCCGGTCGTGCGAGGAAGGTCGGACACGTCGAGTCGTTCGATCGGGCTGACGGACGGTGTCATTTCCGCTACGAGGAGTGACAATAGGCAGGCGGCCAGCTGGGGGACGCTTGCCGCGAAGGCCCGACGGGTGCCGCTACCCCGCGCTCGTCGGGGATAGCGAGCGCCTCGTCACTGACTGCCTCCCGGTCTGTCGGCGACGAGGTGCCTCGCACAAAGCAACTCGGTCGTACGTCAGCTCGCGGTGGCCGCAACCCTTGCGTCGATCTCGCCGGCAGTTGCGGCGTGGTCGGTCCGCGCGGTCTCCAGCAGCGCACGCCACGACACGACGTTCGGGCGACGGCGGATCAGTGCCCGGCGCTCGCGCTCGGTCAGCCCACCCCAGACTCCGAACTCGATCTGGCCGTCGAGTGCCTCAGCCAGGCATTCCGTGCGGACCGGGCAGCCATAACAGACCCGCTTCGCCTCGTGTTGTGCAGCCCCCTGGACGAAGAGTGCGTCCGGGCTGGACGTGCGGCAGTTGGCGCGCTCGCCCCATGATTCGTCCCACATGTGATGTCCCCCAACATCTCGTACACGATCCGGACCGGCAATTTGCAGGTTCACGCATCGCTCAGCGAGTGTATGCGCGGTTTGGGCCATCTGGAACAAAAACTTCGTGCGAGTTTCTCGGTTTCGGCAGAAGTTTCGCCGCCGGGTCTGTAGCGCGCCGCGTGACCCACGCACACAGCGGACGGGAAAGCGGCGACTTGCGACCCGTACGCCCCATGGGCACCGCGGGGAGTGACCTGATCCGAAGCGTCCTCCACGTATCAGAAGAGCGCTCGGTGGCCTCTTTCTGTTGCCAGATCTGCCCGGACGCACGGCCTTCCTCCCCGCCGGGAGGGCGGACTCAGGGAGATGTCCATGCCCATGCCGCTCGAACCGCCGCCGTCGGAGCCCTTCCCCGACGAAGACGTCGCCAACATCGTCAAAGCAGACGACGCGTTTGGTGCCACCCCGAGGTGGGTGGTCGCCGACCAGCAGCCGGTCAGCCGGTTCGAGGGCGGAGGTTCCCGATGACCCCCGTGCCGCAGCCGCTGCCGCTGCCACCCATCCCGCACGAGCTCCTCGGGACGGCCGAGGCCATGGCCATGGTCATGGCCTCGCAGGTCGGCTACCGAGAAGGGCCGAACAACCTCACGTACGCCGGCGAGTGGTTCCCGATGCAGAACGCGTACTGGTGCGCGATGCAGATCTCATGGGCGGCCCAGCAGGCCGGCGTACCGACCTCAGTGATCTTGAAGCATGCCTGGACGCCGTCGGGTCTCGCCTGGTTCGAGGAGCGTGGCTTGGACTTCCGCGAGCCCGAGCCCGGCGACATCGGCTACGTCTTCTACACCAAGCTCGGTCGCGTCGGGCACGTGTTCTTCGTCGAGAAGGTCTTTCGCAACGAAGACGGCGTCACCCACTTCCAGACCCTTGAAGGCAACACCAGCGTGGATGGATCGGGCAACGGCACCGGCGTGTGGCGTCTCCAGCGCGCGCCGAGCTCGCTCCTGACGTTCGGTCGACCCGCCTACCGTCCCAACGCCGCCCGTACCCGCCCGTCCGAGGAGGACGACATGCACTACATCAACGTCACCGGCGAGCCGGCCGACCCCAACACCTATGGCTACACCGACCAGGAGTGGTGGATCGCCAACGACGAGGAGGTCAGCGCATTCGGCCTTCCGCCCCGCGTGGTGAACGCCCGCCAGCGCGACGTCATCCGAGCCCGCGTCCTCAGCGTGGCCAGCGGCCGCAAGTCGGGCCTCGAGCTGGTCAAGGTCGTCGGCGTCGGCGAGGACACCGGCCGCGTCTTCGCCATGATCGGCGAGTCGTGGTGGGCGCCGGGCCAAGAGGAGCTCGGGTCGCTGCAAGCCGCGTTCGGTGCACGCAGGATCCGCGAGATCAACCAGCGCCAGTGGGACCTCATCCGTACGCGCCTGGACCAGCTCGCCGACGTCCACGTCTAGCCCCGTCTCGACGAACCGTGGAAGGCTCGACGCCCTGTCGCCGCCCGCATGGGCGGCGGCGGGGCGGTAGCTCAGCCGGTTAGAGCAAGGGACTCATAATCCCTCGGTCGTGGGTTCGATCCCCACCCGCCCCACATCCCTGCAGGTCAGGCGCTTGCGCGGACGTTCAAGACGCCCTGCGGAGGACCAAACCCATCGTTTACTCATCGGAAACTCTCGGCAGGTCGAGCGCGGTGGCCGCGTCCGCCATGACGACCCGGCGTCCCATGTAGACGTCGAGCGTCATGCTCGTGACTTGAGCGTTGATCTCGAGCACACCCCGTTCGAGGTCCACAACCTCGTCGCAGATAGCGCACGCCTCGCCGAGCCGGACGCCCGTCATGAGCATGCAGTCCACAAGGTCTGGCAGGTCAAGAAGCGGCCACGTGAGGAAGTAGCCGGCGGTTCATCCACCTGCCTTCAGCCGGAACGCGAGGCGGCGGGGCGCCTGCACGCGATAGCTGTCCGTCACCAGCTCGGCAACCTCGACCCAGTCCGTCTCGTCGTCCAGCACCATTCCCACGACATTCACACCCCAGTCGGCCCGGAAGAACGGACGGCCGGCATGCGCCAGCGCGGCCAACTCTCCGGGCGGCGCCCGGAAGGTCATCAGGATGGCCGGATCATCCAGATCGATGTACGCCGACCGCCTCTCGTCGGTGGCGTAGACGTGCAGGAACGTCCGCCGGCGAATCCGCCACCGCAGGCCGATCCACGCCGGCTCCTCGTACGCCTCGGGCAGTTCCCCGCAGATCACCCGCAGCCGGCCCACAACGGCGGGTGGAACGTCCGCGATGTCGCTCATCTGTACCTCCCGCGCCCATCCTCCCCGCCGGGTAGGACAGCGCCGCTGCGGTGTCCACTCACCGATCCCTCTGCGGGATCCCCAACCGATGCTCGGCGCTTGGCCCGAGCGTGGTGGAGCTGTTGGCGTGAGCTGTCGGGCGACGGCTACAGGTCGAGCACCAAGGAGAGCGCATCGTCGACTCGCTGCATCTCTTCCAGTGTGAGGAAGCCTGCGGGCTCGGCGAGGCGGTTGAGATCGACGGTGGCGATCTGGTCACACATCACGAGGGTTTCACGGCCCGCGATCTCGACCGATGGGCGGAAGCTGGTTCCACGGGCGCTGGTGCTGGTGAAGGCGACGACCCAGGTGCTCAGGGCGAGCCAGTCGGGCTGGAGTACGACGGCGTACCGCCGGCCCTGCTGCTCGTGGCCCTTGCCTCGGGCAGGCAGTCGATAGACCTCACCCCTCATGACCCGCACGCAGCGCGGCCATCTCCTGCTGGATCGCCGCAATCTCGGCACGGTCCTCTGGATCGTCCTTGATCGCCCGGGCCTCGGCCGCCGCGACCTGGCGACGGTCGTCGCGCTGCATCGCTGCTAGCGCTGCCCGGATGACCTGGTCGGCGCTCTCGCGCCGGGAGGCGCCGAGTTCCATGAGGAGGTCGCGGGTGCTCGTGTGCACCTTGACGGTCGTCGTGTCAGCCATGCCGTCAGTCTACTCTCGGTAGACGCTCCGGCCGAGTGGAGAGTCGGCTCCGCCATGAGACCCGCGTCCATCAGACTCGAGCTCATCTCGGTACTCATGCCGAATTGCGGCGATCCAGACGAGGCAGCCAGCGGGGCGCCGCCGAGCTGGTCGGCGGCGCCCCTGGCTTCGTGCGGTCGTACGTGAAGTTTGACTCCTTGGCTTACGGGGCGTCGACGATCGTCCAGGCTTGCCCGTCCCAGTGCTGGACCAGGCTGACCGTGCCGCCGTCGTCGAAGTTGGTGACTCGACCGACGGCCCAGACGTCCTTGCCGGAGATCGCCTCGACACCCCAGAACTGGCCCTGGCCGGCCGGGCTCGGGCTGTCGACGTGCTTCCACTTGGTCCCGTTCCAGCGCGCGGTGAGGGTCGCGTCGGACCCGAATCCGACCGCCCAGATCTTGGACGAGGAGACGGCGCTCATGCCGAACAGGTAGGGATTCTGACGTCCCATCGAGCTTGCGTCCTTGGTCCAGGTCTTCCCGTCCCAGTGCATCCGGAGCGTTTTCGCGGAAGGCGCGTCCGGCTGGGCGAACGTGCCGACGGCCCATACGTCGTCAGGAGACGACGCGCTGATGCCGTACAGCTCGCTGAAGAAGCCCGGACTCGGGGTCTGGACCACGGTCCAGCTGGTGCCGTCCCAGTGCTCGACGAGCATCTCGTTGACCTCGCCGACACGCTGGAAGCCAGCCGCCCATACGTCGTCCTCCGCGACGACCGAAACGCTGTACAGGTGCCCGTACAGGTCGGGGCTTTCGACGGTCGACCACTCGACGCCGTCCCAGTGCATGACCATCGTGCGCGACGCCCAGTCGTCGTCGTAGTAGTTGCCGACCGCCCACACGTTGTCCGCCGACACGGCGGTCACGGCATAGAGCTCACCGGTGCGGCTGGGCATGAGCGTCCACTTCTCGCCGTCCCAGTGCATGATGATCGTCTTCGACGTCTCGGCGATTCCTGTGTTGCCGACCGCCCACACGTCGTCGGCGGAGACGGCGTCGACCGCGAGAAGCGTGCTGACCAGTTCGCCGTCGGGGTTCGGGCTGGGCACCTTGACCCACTCCTCGCCGTCCCAGTGCTCGGTGAGCGTCTGGTAGACGAAGTTCTCCTTCTCGGTGAACCCGACCGACCACACGTCGTTCGGCGAGACGCTGGTAACGCCTCGCAGGTTGCGACCCACGTACGCGGACGTGCCCGCCGGCCCGGCGTTCGCCGGGGACGGGGACGTGGGGGTGACGGTTGTCGACAGTGCCGACGCGGGGGTGGTGTCAGTTGCGGCCGACGCAGACGCCGGGGTGATCGCGCCGAGCGACCCGAGCACGGCGACGGACAACAGCCCCGCGCCGAGCACGTTGCGACGCGTGGTGAGAACTCGGGGGGACGAACAGTCACTCTGGGCATGACGACTGGACATGGAACTCCAATTCTTGGGAACAGTGCGGAGCCGGGTGGCGGGTGGTGTTCGCAAATATGCCACGAGGTGTGGCACGATGGGGTGTCGTAAATACGTCATGGCCAGTACTCGCCAACGATGTGGGCCGTCATTGGCCATCGGCGCGACGTGGGAGGCCGCAGAGTGCTCGGTGTGCTTGGACTAGAAGAGGACGAAGAGCTCGCGTACCGGGCGCTCATCGACGTCGCGTCAAGCGACAGTGCGGAGTTGGCCGGGCGACTGAGTCGACCCCGCCTCGAGGTGGAGCGCCTGCTCGCGTCGCTCGAGCAGAAGGGCCTCGCGGCGCGATCAGGAGGCGGTGACGATCTCTTCGTCGCATCACCGCCGGGGGTTGCCCTCAGAGCGCTCATGGTCCAGCGGCAGGAGGAGCTGCGCGCGGCGAGCTCGATGATCGGGTTGCTGTCGGAGCGCTACCGAAGCTCTCGCACTGAGCGGAGCGTCGGAGAGCTGATCGACGTGATCCACGGCCCGACCGCAGTCGTCCAGCGCTTCCAACAGCTCCAGGACTCCGCCCGCTTCGAGGTCGCGACCTTCGTCCGCGCGCAGGTTGCCTACGTGAGCGTCGAGGCGAACAGCGCGGAGGACCTCGCGGTCGCTCGTGGTGTGAAGTACCGCATCGTGGTGGAGCGCGATGCGCTGAGCCGGCCGGGATATGTCGCGGCCGCCGAGGGCGCGCTCGAGAACGGAGAGGAGATCCGCGTCGTCCCCAAGGTGCCGATTCGGCTCGTGATCGTCGACCGTGAGATCGCGCTCGTCCCCACCGAGTCCCGCTCGGCCGAAGGTCCATTGTCAGGCGCGCTGCTCGTGCATGCCGGCGGCCTGCTGGAGGGACTGCTCGGACTGTTCGAGCGGGTCTGGCGGGAAGCCGTCCCGCTCGGGCTCTCGAGCAGCGGCCGTCTCGCCGAGGCGGTCAACGACGAGAAAACCGGCCTCGACGGGCTCGACACCAAGATCTTCGGTCTTCTGCTCGCCGGCTTGACCGACCAGGTGATCGGGTCCCAGCTAGGCCTCTCCATTCGGACCGTGCAACGCCGGGTACGCGCGCTCATGGACCTGGCCGGGGTCGACACGAGACTCCAGCTCGGATTCCAGGCCTCCCAGCACGGATGGGTCCGCGCACCCGAAGCAGCTCGGTAACCGCGCAGACGCGTTTACCTGCCGGCTGGGTGCGGCTCGCACTCCTTAAAGCTGCCCGCTGCCCGGCGTTAGCTCTTGTTCAACTCCTGGGCGAGCATCACGAGGATGCCGCTGGGCCCGCGGACATAGGTGAGCTTGTAGACGTCTCCATAGGTGGCCACCCCGCGCAGCGGGTGGCAGCCGTGCCTCGCGGCGATCTCGAGAGCCGCGTCGAGGTCGTCGACTGAGAAGGCGACGCGGTGCATCCCGATGTCGTTGGGCCTTGTGGGCTCCGTCTCGATCGCGTCGGGGTGGATGTACTCGAAGAGCTCGAGGTGACCGTTGCCGTCTGGCGTCTGGAGCACGGCGACTTTGGCGTGGTTGCCGTCGAGACCGACGGCGGTGTCCGCCCACTCGCCACTGACCGTGTCCCGGCCCAGGACGGTCAGCCCGAGGTCGGTGAAGAAGGCGATCGTCGCTTCGATGTCACGCACGGCGATGCCGACGTTCTCAAATTTGATGGGCATGCGTTGGACGCTACCAAGGCGCCGAAATCCAGATGCCCTGGCGCTGGCGGTCGATTACGGTCGGGCCGATGCGTGACCCCGACGCCGGCTATGCGGATCCCCGGCAAGCCGTCCTGTACGACGTCTTCGAGGACGATCGTCGTGACCTGGACATGTACGTGGCGATCGCCCAGGAGCTCTCCGCCCGGTCGGTGATCGACATCGGATGCGGGACTGGAGCGCTGGCCGTTCGGCTGGCGGCACTTGGCCTGCAGGTCGTGGGCGTCGACCCAGCGGTGGCGTCGCTCGATGTGGCGCGCGGAAAGCCGCACGCTGAGCGGGTCGAATGGGTCGAGGGCGACGCGACCGAGCTGGAGCGCCGGGATGTGAGCGCCGACCTCGCGGTGATGACCGGCAATGTGGCTCAGGTGTTCGTCGCTGACGATGACTGGCACCTCACGCTTGGCGCGGTGAGTTCGTGTGTTCGGCCCGGCGGCTGGTTCGTGTTCGAGACGAGACGGCCTGACGTACGCGACTGGGAGTCGTGGGGCACCCCTCCGACGACGGTCACGATTCCAGGTGCAGCGACCGCGGTCACGTCGATGCGGGTGACCGAGGTTGCGCTGCCGCTGGTCACCTTCGAGTCGGAGACAGTGGTCGATGGCGTGGCCCTGCGCTCGGTGTCGACGTTGCGCTTCCGTGGACGTGAGGAGATCGAGCGAGATCTCGTCGCGCACGGCTTCGAGGTCGTGGACGTACGCGACGCTCCCGACCGTCCAGGCAAGGAGTTCGTATTCGTGGCCCGTCGCTCTGGCCGGCTGGCTGGCGCGACGCGCGCCTAGTTGGTGATGCTGACGTTGAAGTGGGCGGGGTAGGCCAACGAGGGGTCGTGGCCCCGGGCCTCCATGGCGGTCTGGATGCCGCGCAGCCGATCGAGCCAGGCGAGCATCACATCGCGGCCCGCGGCATCCGGGGCCAGGTCCTCGACGTGGGACTCGAACAGCATGTTGAACGGGCGCCAGGTGACGAACAGCACGGCGATCATGTCCAGCGCCCGGAGCCGATCCATGTGCTCGCCTGACGTCGGCACGACGCACGGCACGGCGAACCCGAACGTCGTGTAGTCCCACGTGACGTTGTTGAGGATGTCGTGCTCGACCGTGGACAGGTGGATCACGGTGGCGCAGACCCGAGCCACCCACTCGCGGGTGAGGCCGTCCGGCCGCTCTGGCGGATTCGGCAGCAACCGGTCGAGCTCGTCAGCCCACCGCGCCACGTCGGGGTCGGCGCGCAGAGCCTCATCGTCGGCGTAGTAGACGGCGAGGTAGTCGCGGACGTACTCGAGGTTCGCCGCCCACAGCTCCATCATGTTGTCGCGGTACGGGTAGGGGAACGGTGTCGACGTCGTGCCGCGCCGCTCGAACTGGAGGTCGGGGCTGAGGTCCAGCAGGTCGAACTCGCGCAGATGTCGGGCGGCGAGCGCGGCCACCTCGGCGGGACCGTGCGAGAACAGCGTGACCGAGAAGCTCTTGGCGCCGGCGAAGTGGGCGTTGCAGTTCTCCAGGTTGCCGATGAGCAGCGTGTGGAACGTGTGTTGGAGGACCCGGCGCACCGGGTGGCTGGCCGGCAGCCGGTTGATGGTGGCGATCGCGACGTCAGTGAGCGCGACGTTGTGGGTGCCGAGGTTGTGCCGGAAGTTCGTCATGTCCTCGGTGAGCCCGGCGATCATGCCCCGACGCGCCAGGCCGGGCGCCACATCGTCGTCGCGGATCACCGTACGAGTCGTCAGCCCCGACTCCGACGTCGTGAAGATCGCCTTGCCCCCGGGCCGGAGCAGCCCGGGCTTGGCTGGGACATCGAGGTAGTGCGACAGGTCCACGACGTACTCGTCCTCGCCGGCCTCGCCCGCCGCGACCTCGTCTGGTGTCGGGCGCCGGAGGAACGACCCGAAGGGTCCGCGGACCACGAGCTCCGCGAGCACGTCCGCCGGCCCGTCGGGGCCGTCGCGCAGCTCCGGAGGCAGCGCCGGGCGCCGGACCCCGGCCCGGTCGAACGCCCTCGGGTACACCGCCTCCAGGAACGCGCGCTCGTCCGAGGGCACGGGGGCGGTGTCCTTCGGGGCCAGGTCGACGAGCAGTCCCCGCAGCCACATCTGGAGCCGGATCTTCGTACGCCGCTTCTCGGCGTGGTCGGACGGGATGAACGAGGCAGCAATCCGGACGCCGGGAAGCGGCAGGTCGGGCCACAGGTCGTCGTGCGCGACATGGTCGATCTCGGTGTCGACGGGCTGGGCCACCGGCTCGATCGGGTAGTTCCGGAAGCCGCGGCTGAGGAACCCGGCCAGGATCAGGCGGTAGAGCGCGAAGCGCGGCCTCGTGAGCATGGGCAGACGTTAGCCCCGGATCTGGACCGAGTGCGCGGGATCGGCGCGATGCAGCGCCAGTCCCCGCCGCTCGCCGACCGTGTGACAAGCCAGCCCTACATGGCAGCTCGGAACGAAATCGGCACCGGCTCCTTGCGCTTGTGGTTGCTCCGGTCACCGAGCTGCCCGTCTCGGTTGAGGCCCCAGGCCCAGGCGTCGCCGCCGACCGTGATGGCGAGCGTGTGGTCTCCGCCGGCGCTGACTGCAGTCGCGGATGGCAGGACCGGCGACACCCTCACGGGTGTCACGCGACGGGTCTTCGTGCCGTCCCCGAGCTGCCCGTTGGAGTTCAGGCCCCAAGCCCAGGCCTGGCCATTCGTACGCACCGCGATGCTGTGATAGCCGCCGGCCGCGACCGCTGTCATGTCCTCGAGGCCGACCACTTTGACCGGGGTGGAGCTGCTCGTGGTGGTGCCATCTCCCAGTTGGCCATAGCGGTTGTTGCCCCAGGCCCACACCGTGCCGTCGCTGCGCACCGCCAGACTGTGGCTCGTACCGGCCGCAATCCCGATCACATCGGTCAGGCCGACGATCTTGGTCGGGGTCGCTCCGAAGCCGGACCCCCAGGCCCACACCGTGCCGGTGTTCCGCAACGCCAGACTGTGCTCCTTGCCGGCTGCAATCGCGGTGACGCCGCCGAGTCCCACGACCTGGACCGGTGTGGTGCTGGGGCTGGTTGTGCCATCTCCGAGCTGCCCGAAGCTGTTGGCGCCCCAAGCCCACACGGTGCCGTTGCCCCGCAGCGCCATGCTGTACGAGAAGCCGGCCGCCACCGCGGTCGCACCTGTCAGGCCGACGACCTGAACCGGCGTCGTCTTGATCTCGATGGTCCCGTCGCCGAGCTGCCCGACATAGTTGGCGCCCCAGGCCCACGCCGTGCCGTCGCTGCGCACGGCCAGACTGTGCTCAGCCCCGGCCCCGACCCCGGTCACGTCAGTCAGGTCCGCTACCTGAATCGGTCGGTTCCTCGTCTCGTGAGTACCGTCGCCGAGCTGCCCGTAGAAGTTCCGGCCCCACGCCCACGCCGATCCGTCGCTCTGCACAGCGAGACTGTGCGCATAGAGACCGGCTTCGATGACGGTCACGCGGACGAGGTCCTCAGGCGAACCAACGAACGAACCAGGAGCATCCACGCCGGGCCTGGTGACCGATGCCGACGTGTCCTGCGCGCGGGCCGGCGCTGCCATCGACACCGCCGGACCGAGCAGCAGCGCCACCACGGCCAGTCCGACAGTCGCACGCCTGGACCTCGGCTTGCCCATCTCTACGACCTCCGATCCGATGCAAACGGACCCCCGTGGTCGCAAACCGTACGACCACGACCGGTCAGGTCATTGCGAGGCCCCGATCCCGCGGGATCAGTCCGATCGACGGCGGGGTTCTCAGCAGCTGCGCCGCTTCGTCGTTGTCGGGGTCGAGCTCGACTGCGCGTCGGAGCTCGGTCGCCCCCGATTCGGGCTCGGCCGTCGACCTGATGTGCCCATCCGCTCATCGTCCACGCGCGGGACGACTCGGGCCGCAGGTCGGTCCACAACCGGAGGACCGGCCACACCAGTTCGCTGCGGTGCAGCTCGATGGCCCCCCACACGGCATCCTCGAAACCCTCGTCATCAAGATCGAACTCGGTTGGTTCGGCCGACGTCAGCTGGCGATAGGCGCCGATGGCGGCGTCCGGACCGAACTCGGCCAGGGTCGCTGCGAGCGGTCCGACGACGGGTGGCAGGAGGTCCGCCAGGCGTGGCGGGTCATCCGGGATCGGGAACACCCTGCCCGTGGTCGTCTCGAACGCCGAGCGCCAGGTCGAGCGCGGCAGTGAGCACGGCGCTGATGGGCGCGGTGTTCGAGTTGGCCAGCACCACGACACCCGTTCGCTGCTCGGGGAGGAGCACGAGCTTCGAGAGGAATCCCGGGTCGGCGCCGGAGTGACTCACCGTGCGATGTCCGCGGTAGGTGCCGAGGAACCAGCCCAGCCCAACCGCCTCCATCCACGGGGAACGGCCGACCGGAGCGACCCGGGTCCACATCTGGTCGAGCATGTCGGCGTCGAGGTGATCCGAGCCTCCGTCGGGACCCGCCGAGCCGCATGGCCTCCAGGTTGGCCAACATCCAACGGCACAGCTCGACGAGGTTGGAGTGCAGGGTCGAGCTCGGCGCGTGCCGTCGGGTGTAGGGGTACGAGCCTTCCGGCACGGTCAATGGCGCCCCGACATGGGGGGACGCGGCCAGCTCCGGCGGCACGTCACCGCGTACGAAGGTGCTCTGGTGCATGCCAAGGGGGTCGAGGACGAGCTGTTTCACCGCCGCCTCGAACGTCTGCCCGGTCACCACGGACACGAGGTGCCCGAGCACCTCGAACCCAGCGTTGCAGTAGGAGAACTCAGCGCCGGGGGAGGTTGTCAGTCTCGAGCTGGACCGGCTCAGCACGAAGTCGCGAAGGGCATCGTCACCGAGCCGAGGGCGGTGCCACTCGTAGTCGGTGACGTCCGGCAAGCCGCTCGTGTGGCTGAGCAGGTGGCGGACGGTGACCTCCTCCGCTCGACCGTCGGCGGTCGTGAACTCCGGCACCCACTCGACGACTGGCGCGTCGAGACGGAGAACCGGCGTACGACCACGTCCAGGCGTGGCCAGCTCGAGGACGGCCGTTGCGACAAACGACTTGGACACCGACGCGAGGTGGAACATGGTCTCCGGCGTGACCGGTTCGCCGGTGACGACGTCTTCTCACCCCGAACCCCCGGCACAGGGCGACCTCACCGTCTCGCACGACGGCGACCGCGAGTCCCGCGAGGCGATGCGACTGCACGACGCTCTCGACGAGCGGCCACAGTGACGCCTCGGCGGCGCGCTGCAGGTCCTCTGGGCCAGCGATTCACGACGAGAGGCTAAGCCCCTCGTACCGGCTGACCGCCATCGATTTTCGAGCGTCAGCTGCCTGCGGTGGGTTGGTTTCGAGGCTCGTCGCTTCGCTCCTCGCACCTCAACCAACGAGTGACGGTTCATCGCTGGTTGAGGCGCGAGCGGAGCGAGGCTACGTACTCTCGGCGAGCGTGCCGAGTCGATCCACCGAGGCCTGAAGCCGGTCAGCCGTTGTGGCTCTCGCGCGCGGCAGGCGGGTCTCGTCAGTCAGCGCGCTCCAGTCGTACGTGTGGGTGACACGTGTTCGCGACGAGTCGATCGGCTCGAGCTCCCACCGCCACAGCTGCCCGATCGGTTTCCCGCCGGGCTCGGCCGGTTTCCACGCGATGAGGCGGCCCTCGTCGAACTCGACCACATGGTTCTCCCGGACGCTGCCCTTCGTGTTCGTCATCGTGAAGACCTCACCGACCGCGCGAACTCGCTGCCCGCTCCGCGCCTCGGCCAGGTTGTCGTTGCCATCCCAGCGAGGCTGCTGGGAGGGGTCGGCAATGAGCTCAAAGATGCGCTCGGCGCTGGTCGAGATCTCTCGGCCGGCGGAGACAACGCGTGGAACGGCTTCGTCACTGGTCATGCCTCTATCGAAGCACTCCACCGAGAACGCATCAGCCAAGATGCTGGTTGGACGTCACGGGGGTGGCCTGCTGGCGATCCGGGAAACATGGTCGTTGACGCGGGCCGCGCGGAGGAGGTAGGCCGCGATTCCGGCCGTGCCCTGCATCCAGCCGACACCGGGCGGCAGCAGGGGCTCTGGGTTGCGGTGCTCGAGGAAGCGCCAGCTCGCCCGGTCGCCGTCGACCAAAGCCCGGTCGACCAGCGCGTCGGAGAGCACGCCTGCGAAGTCGAGATCCTCTTGACGGGACCTGCGCTCGTACGCCGAAAGGAAGACCTCGCCGACCCCGGCCGTGCCGCAGCACCGGCCGTCGTTGTCCCAGAAGCCGGGGTAGCGCCGCTCGGGGATACCCGAGGCGCGGAGTGAGCGCAGGCAGCGGTCGAACCACTCAGCCGGAGGGGCCCCGGCCACCGACTCCACGCCTGCCCGCTCGAGTGCAACGAACAGCCCCGCCGTACCGGTCGGGCCGTGACACCACGTGAAGGTGACCAGGTCCATACCCTCCTGGGGAGGCAGTTGGCGCGGCACGACGAACCCATCCTCGGTCGTGTCCGCGAGCGTGACGAGGTGCTCCGCGCCTCGCCGGGCTGCATCGACGAGGTCGGGGCGGTGGAGAGCCACGCCCGCATCAGCGAGCGCGAGCGCGATGCCGGCGAGGCCGTGCGAGAGGTTCGGCATCTCGACCAGGTCCTTGACCACGAACCGGCGTGGCACGAAGAGCCAGTTCAGCCCGTGGTCGCTGGGTTCGGCCTCGGTCATCAGCACGTCGGCGGCGTACGTGGACAGCTCAGCGGCACCCGGTACGGAGAGGCGCAGTGCCTCCAGCCCGGCGAGGAGCACTCCGGCCGTTCCGAGGGTGGCGTCGCTGAGCCGGAAGCCCTCGGCGTAGCGCGGTGACACGACTGCCGTCTGCGGCCATCCGTCGGGCTCGGCCAGGGCAGTCATCCGGGCAACCGCTGCTTCGAGACCATCCTCGTCGAGCAGCGCCAGCGCCACGACGTCGCCGGCCAGCCCGTCGAACCAGGTGACGTCGGAGGTCTCGGCAGCGCGAGCGCGGAGCCGGGCGGCGATGGCTGACGCCAGCCCGCCCTCCTCCGGCGACCACGCTCGGGAGTGTCGGACCTCGGCGAGGACGTGCGCCAGACCGCCGATGCCGCTGTGCCTCCCGTCCCGATCCCACGGCGCTTCCGTCGCCGGCGGGTCGGTGACCGAAGCGGGGATCCAAGGACCCAGGTCGTCGTACTGCACCTGGTCGAGCACCCAACGCCATGCCGCCTCGCCGAGCGCGCGGTAGTCGGCGGTGGAGCTCACACCGGCATTGTGCACTCAGTCGACGACGTCGATCAGCCGGCGCACGGCCGCGACGTGGTCGCGCAGGGCCCGCCTGCCGACACTGGTCAGTCCGACCCACGTCGTTCTCCGCCCCGCGTGGGGCTCTTGCGACTGTGCAGGTAGCCAGCATCGGTCAGCGCTGAGATGTGTTTGGACAGCACCGAGTCACTGACCTCGAGCGCGGTCCGCAGCGTCGCGAACTCCGCCTCCGACACCGCAGACAACGTCGTGACGAGCTGCAGCCGGGTCGGGGAATGGATCAGCGGGTCGAGTCCGCCCATCAGCTGAAGACCAGGAGCACCGCGAACCCCACGCCCGCGAGCAGAGCGAGCGCGGCGAGCTGCCGCGGGGAGGCACCACGCGCGTGGGCGGCGGGATCATGCTCGGTAAGCGTGCCACCAGTGGCGGAGGCCGAGCGCACAGCCGATTCCGCCGGCCGCAGCCGCCACCGCGACGAGCCACCACACGCGATTCGAACGATGCCCATATCCCGGCGGCGAGCGCGCCAAGGTAGACGAGCGAGGTGCTGGCCCCAGCCACGAGGACGATCTGGCTGGCGAGACCGTCGACCCTGACTCCGTTGATCCGGCGGAACCGGTGCAGCGTGAGCGCTGCCACGCCCAAGAAGACCGCCAGCCCGGCCAGCACGACAGCGAGTCCGGCAACTGTCTGCTCGGCGATTCCGTACGCGGCGGCGCCAAGCTGCACAGCGACCGCGATGGCGAACACCGGATAGAAGCCGACGGGCAGTCGTAGGCCGGTGGTCAGGCGTCGGAGCGCCTGGTCCGCCACCGCGACGGCCGCACGCGGATCGTCGGGGTTCTGGCGTGCTGGGTTACTTTCCATGATGGAAAGCATAGGCCACAACTTTCCAGATCGGCAAGTATCCGATCCGATGAACGCCACTCACCGCGGTGAACCGACGTTCCGGACCGTACGTACCATCTGGGAAGCCCGCGGTCGACACGGGCTCTGGGCGCCTGGACCTCGTGCTCGCTTGCGCGCACATGAGAGAGGCCCGCCCCATGCACACCCCAAGACGATCATTGACCCTCGTAGGTGCCATCGCGGGCGCCGCGCTCGCGCTCCAACCGTTGGGGATCGCCGCGGCGGCCGATCCCGTGGCGCCCGAGGCTGAGCTGTGCGATTCGTGACGCCGGACTTCGCACCGAGCGGTGGAACCCTGCAGCAGAACACGTCCGTCGGAGACTTCGACGGCGACGGGAACCTCGACGCGATCACAGTCAACCGAGGACCTGACCCGGTCTTCGGAACCGGCATCGGGGTCTCGTTCGGCGACGGCGCCGGGCACCTCGGCGCGACCGTGACCACGCACGTCGGCTTCGGCGACGGAGCATGCGACCTCGCCGTCGGCAACTGGAACAGCGACGGGATGGACGACGTGGTGGTGAGTGGCTGCGTCACGAGCGGCGCAGGCGACATCGTGGCGTTCAAGTCGACCGGCGGCGGGAGCTTCGTCGAGACGCAGCGCTTCGCAGGTCTGGACGTCCAACTCGTCGCTGGTGACCTCAACGGGGATAGCAAGATCGACTTCGTCACGAGCGAGCGCGGGACTCCCACCGTCATGACCTATCTCGGCAAGGGCAACGGGACGTTCAAGGCTCCGCTGACTGCCAGCCCGCCCTTCGACAGCTACGACCTGGAGATCGGCGATGTCGACGACGACGGTGCGCTCGACCTCATCGGCGCCGATGGGGGACCGATCTGGACCATGCTCGGCGATGGCGACGGGACGTTCGGTACTCAGCTCTACCGGTTCTCCGACGTCGTGACCGGTCTCGAGCTCGGGGTCGGCGACTTCGACGGCGACGGCACGCTCGACGTGGCCACCGTCGATGCATCCGGAGGGCATGTCGGCATCGGTCTGGGCGTCGGTGACGGCAACTTCGTCGACGGCGACCAGATCTCGCTCGGCCCGCAGCTGGTCTGGGTGAGTGCGGGCCGGACCACCGACGACGGCTCACTCGACCTCGTGGTCGGCCTCGACAACGACTCGAACGTCTCCGCGCTCCTTCGTGGCAAGGGCGACGGTCATTTCGCCAAGGCGGCCAACTGGGTGGTGGGCACCGCCGGTCTCACCACCGCCGACTTCGACGGCGACGATCGCCAAGACCTCCTTGCGTACGCCGCGAACGGCCGGGGTTACCTCGCGCTGGCAGCGGGGAAAGGCTTCCGGGCGGCCGCCCTGACGCCCGGACCTCTCGCGGAGGACCTCGCTGATGTCGACGGGGATGGCGTGCTGGACAAGATCACCGGAACGACGGGTCTCGTCCGGGGTTCGTTCAAGAGCCAGGTGATCGTCCAGCTCGGCCGTGGCGATGGCCGCTTCGGGAAGGGGATCCGATCCCACGTGCGGAACGAGACGGTGTTCTCTGGCATCGGAGACATCGAGGTCGCCGACATCGACGAGGACGGGACGCTCGACGTCGTCGGCGGCTTCAACAACTTCGACCCCAGCGCGCACAACGTGTTCTGGATGCGTGGCAAGGGCGACGGATCGTTCGCCCGGGCGACGTTGTCCAGCGTCAGCAGCGACGCACATGTCGACGTCAACTCGCTCGCAGTAGCCGACGTCGACGCCGACGGCCACGTCGACATCGTCGCGAACGACACCGCGCGGCTCATGGTGCGACTCGGAACGGGGACCGGCACGTTCAGTGCGTCGATCCCGTCCGGAGTCGGCAGCAGAAACGACCAGTCCAAGCTCGTCGGCGACTTCACCGGCGACGGCGTCGCCGACGTCGTGACCACCGTGCTCACTGGAACCGAGGACGTCGGCAAGGTCGAGATCCGCCTTCAGCGGGGGGGACGGCACAGGGAGCTTCACCCTGATGCAGACCCGAATCGTCGACTCCAACCTCGCCAGCGGCGCACAGGCCGACCTGAGCGGTGACGGACGCCCCGACGTGATCACCACCGGCTCACGCGGCTCCGACGGTGGACGGAATGCGCTGTGGGTGTTGATCACCACGGGCAGCGGTCTGCTCGGGACGGCGGTTCCTTACGCCGGCCCGACTGCGGAGGTCGACACCGGAGACCTTGACCTCGACGGTGACATCGACATCGCGACGACCGGGTTCGAGACGATCGACTTCTACCTCAACACCGGCGCCGGGACCTTCCCGAAGATCGCTGACGTCCTCGCCGCCGGCGCGCTCGGAGCGGTGGGTGACCTCGATGACGACGGCGCTCCGGACGTGATCGCGGGCAGCACCTACGGGGAGTTCTCGGTCCACCTCAACGCCCGCTGACCTCGGCCCGCTGAAGCTGTCACACCTGCGCTGCAGAATCCGGCTGGCTGCGCAGGCGTGGCCGCGATCTACGGTGGGCGCGACGTCAGCCTCGCCGAGGGCGCTCGACAAGGAGAAGTCATGGCAACCTTCACCAAGTCCGACGAGCTGCAGGGAGCGGAGTTCCTCGACGCGAACCTGCGCGGCGCCCGGTTCGTCGGCGCCGACCTCTCCGGTGTCGTGATGCGCGGGGTCGAGGTGTCGGGGGCGGACATCGACGCACCCTGGCTCCCTCATGGCGAGTTCTTGCGCGTCAACGGCGTCGACGTGATCCCGTTCGTCGAAGCCGAGCTCAACCGCCGCTTTCCCGGCCGCGCCGACCGGCGCGCCGAAGACCCGGATCGGTTGCGCGCCGCCTGGGCCACGCTCGAGCGCACCTGGGCGACCACGCTCGAGCGCATCGCGGCGATGCCGGCTGGCACGGCCGACGTCTCGGTGGGTGGCGAGTGGTCGTTCGCGCAGACGTTGCGCCACCTGGTCTTCGCCACGGACACGTGGCTCGGCCGGGGCATCCTGGAGATCGAACAGCCGTTCCACCCCATCGGCCAGACGGACCCGAGCGCCGAAGACGAGGGCATGGACATGTCGATCTTCACGACGGGCGCGCCGCCGTACGACGAGGTGCTCGAGGTCCGAGCAGATCGCGTCGCGATGGTGCGAGATTTCCTCGCCACAGTCACATCTGAAGAGCTGGCGGCGACACGCAAGAACCCGCATGCCCCTGAGTACCCGGAGACCACGCTCTCCTGCTTGCACGTGATTCTCGAGGAGGAGTGGGAGCACCACCGCTACGCCGTACGCGACCTCGACGCCATCGACGCCATCGACGCCATCGACGCCATCGACGCGAAATCCGAGGCCTGAACCGCTCACCCGGGAGTCGAGCGGACACTGGCTGGGTCCTTCAGCGCGGGTTTCGGGCTCGCCATGCGACGTAGTCGGCGACCGCGGCGGCAACGTCGAAGGCCGGCGCAAACCCCGTTTCGTGGGTGAGCCGGGTGATGTCGAGGTACGGGTTCTCGCCGGCGCCGCTCTGACGCCCGGGCAGGAGGTCGAGTCGCAGTCCGGGGATGATCAACTGCAGGGCGTCGGCGAGCTCGCGGTTCGTGTACGGACGGCCGTTCGACACGTTGTAGGTGATGTGCCGCAGGGACTCCCTGGTCATCAGGAGGGCGATCGCGCGCCCCGCATCGGGTGCGTAGCAGCCGTCACCGCCGTCGTCGGCGTGCAGCTCTCGCGGTTGCTCACCGCGGAGCACCGCATTGACGTACGGAGGGATGTAGCAGAACGGTGATTCCGGGTCGACGAGCGGTCCCCAGACCGTGCCGACCCGGAGCACGAGCGGCTGGACGCCGCTGCCCTGGAGGCTGTG
>CAWIWF010000002.1:0-155008 GCA_963839815.1 uncultured Thermoleophilia bacterium | reverse complement strand
GCGCCTGCTCGTCGCCCGCTGCGAGGTTCGCTACAGCGGTCGTCTCTCGGCCTACCTGCCCGAGGCGACCCGCCTCCTGCTGCTGAAGGAGGACGGCTCGGTGCTCGTCCACGCCGACGCCGGCGGCTACAAGCCTCTCAACTGGATGACCCCGCCGACGGTGGTCGAGGAGTCGGCGGAGGCGATCGTGGTGCGCAAGCGCGCCGGCAAGACGGAGGACCGGCTCGAGATCCGCCTCGTCGAGGTGCTGAGCGACGTCAGCCACGACATGGGCGAGCCGGCCGGGCTCGAGAAGGACGGCGTCGAGCGCGACCTGCAGGAGGCGCTCGCAGCCCACCCGGAGGCGCTCGAGCCCGGCCTGCGCCTCGTCCGCCGCGAGTGGCCGACCGACATCGGCCCGGTCGACCTCGTTTGCCGCGACGCCGAGGACGGCTGGGTCGCGGTCGAGGTCAAGCGGATCGCCGGCATCGACGCCGTCGAGCAGCTCGGCCGCTACCTCGAGCGGATCTGCCTCGACCCGGAGCTCGCCGGCTGCCGTGGCATCCTCGCCGGCCAGCGCGTGCGCCCGCAGGCGCAGACCCTCGCCGAGGCGCGTGGCTTCCGCTGGGTCGAGGTCGACCTGGAGCTGCTGCGCGGCGAGCGCGAGCCCGAGCTCGTGCTCTTCGGCTAGCGGCTCTCGGGCCGCCGCCGGCCGAGCAGCCCCGCGATGCCCGCGGCCGCCGCCGTCCCGGCCCCGACCGCGAGCCCGACGACGTTCTGGGTCGTGCAGGTGCGGCAGACGTTGCAGCACGCCGGCACGATCGGCCCGTAGTCCGCCGCCCGGTTGCTGATCGGCGCGAGGCGAACGCTCAGTCGGCGAAGCATGACCGAACCGTAGCGGCGGGGTGCGCCGCGCGCTATGCCACGCGGCAGCTCGACGACGAAGGTCGACCCGCCGCCGTCGCGCGGCTCCACCTTGAGCCGGCCCCGCATCCGCTCCACCAGCTCGCGCGAGATGTAGAGGCCGAGCCCGGAGCCGCCGATGCCCCGCGTGAGCGCGGGATCGAGGCGGTAGAACTTCTCGAAGATCCGCTCCCGCTCGCCCGCCGGGATGCCGAGGCCCTGGTCGTGGACGGCGATCCGCCCGCTGGCTGAGCCCGCCGAGACCTCGACGGTGATCGTGCCGCCGTCGGGCGAGTACTTGACGGCGTTGTCAACGAGGTTCGCGAGCACCTGGCGCAGCTTGTCCTCGTCTGCGGCGAGCGCGGGTGCAGCACCGTTTCGCCGCAGCTCCAGCTGCATTCCCTCGGGGGCGCGCATGCGAGCCGAGGCCAGCACGCTCTCGACCAGCGGCTCGACGTCGCAGGGCCGCGCGTGCATGCGTATCCGCCCTGCATCGATCTGGCCGGCGACCAGGATCTGCTGGACGAGGTGCGCGAGGCGGTCGCTCTCCGTCTCGATGATCTGCAGGAACGTGGCGGTGTCCTCGGGAGACAGCTCGAGATCCGGGCGCAGCAGGGTTCGCACGGCGCCGTAGACAGCCGCGATCGGGGTGCGCAGCTCGTGGGAGGCGGTGGCGACGAAGTCGCTGCGGGCGCGCTCGAGCGCCTGCTCGGCGGTCACGTCCCGCAGCGCGTAGACGGACCCTTCGCGGAAGGCCACGCCAGTGACCGAGACCCAACGCTCGCCGTCGCCGGCCGGGAGCGGCACCGTCGTCGGCCGCGCCAGCTCACCCGCGCTCGCGAGCTCGACGTGGCGTGCGATCGTCGGCCAGCTCGGCAGGACGGAGACGATCTCGCGGCCGAGCGCCTCTGACTCCGCGACGCCGGCGATCGTCGCGGCAGCCGGGTTCCAGTAGCGAACGAAGCCGAGCTCGTCGAGCAGGACGACGCCGTCGCCCGTGTACGCAAGAGCCCGGGCCGCGCTGCCCCGGCGCACGCTCTCGCGGAACAGCCGCGCGTTGTCGACGGCGACCGCCGCTCGGTCGGCGAGCTCCCGTGCGAGGTCGAAGTCCGCCTGGACGTAGTCGCGGCCGAGCTCCTCGGAGGCGACCAGCGAGAGCGCGCCGAGCGTGCGCCCGCGGGCCTTCAGCGGCACGCAGATCCACGAGCGGAGCCCGAGCTCCGAGATCACCTCGCCTAGCTCCGGGTTGCGTGCCGCCGCCGCGTCGAGGACCTCGTCCGGGATCAGCGGATGGAACTCGGCCTCCCCGGTGCGGATCACCGCCGGTACGCCCGTGGGGTCGTTCGGATCGGGCGGGTGCCGCTCCTGGAGCTGCCTCGCCCACGCGACCTTCTCCGGGTCCTGGTGGGCGACGGCCAGCCGCTCGATGCCGCCGCTCTCGGTCACCATGTCGATGACGCACCAGGTGGCGAGCTCCGGCACGGCCAGCTCCGCGAGCCGCGCAAGCGTGGTCTCGTAGTCCAGCGAGGACGAGAGGACGGCGGACGCCTCGGCCAGGAAGCTCGCCCGGGCATGCGCCCGCTCGGCGACCTCGTAGAGGCGCGCCCTCCCGAGTGCCTGCGCGATCTGGTTCGCGATCGCCAGCTCCAGCTCGCGGTTCCCCTCGGCAAGCACGGTTCCGGGGGCATACGAGAAGACGATGCCTCCGACCGCCTCCTGCTCGAGCACCAGCGGCAGGCAGACGACCATGTTCTCCATCGCTCCCGACTCGGCCAGGAGCGGGTACCGCTCGTCGCGCTCGGCCTGGGTGGCGATGTGGACAGGCCGGCGCGTGCGCACGGCGATCGAAAGGGGGAGCTCCTCGTCGAGCGGGAAGCGCTGCCAGGTGCCGCCCTCGTCCACGAGCTCGTCGGCGTACCCCGTCTGGGCGACGACCTCGAGCACCATGCCATCCTCGGACACGGCCGCCAGCAGCCCCGCGCGTGCCTCGGCCGCCGCGACGCCGTGAGCGAGCGCTGCGTCGAGCACCTGCTGGGGCGTCACGGCCTGCGCGAGCGCAGCCGCGAGACCGGCGAGGCGCCGTGAGCGCTCGCTCGCAGCCTCGACCTCGGCCCGGGCCTGAACCGCGAGCAGGCGCGCGCGCCGCTCGCGTGCGATCAGCGCGCTGACCGCGACAGCGGTCAGGCCGAACAGCACCGCCGCGGCGAGCGACTCCCACGGCCGGAGGTCGTACTCTCCGTCGCGCGTGAGGTAGACGTTGAAGGTGACGAGGGACGCGGCGGCCGAAGCTAGGCCGTACCAGGCGCCGCCGACCGTGGCTGCTCCGCCGATGGCGAGCAGGCTGATCAGGGCAGGGAAGAGCGGCCGGTTGGTGAGACCGCCGCTGGCGACCACGGCGGCAGGCCCGCCGGCTACGAGCGCGAGCGCGAGGATCGCCTGCCGAAGGCGGGCAGAGCGCGGGCTGGTGCCGCCGCCGCTGCCGGCCCGGCGGTGGTCGGTCACGGCCGGTCGGTGATCTCCGCGCGCAACTGCTCGCGCTCGCCCTTCGCGATCCGCTGGATCGTGGTCTCCACCAGGTCGGCCATGCCGACCGGGTCGAGGGCTTCGTGACGTAGCCGACGGCTCCATGCTGTTGCCCGAGGACGAGGTCGGCGTAGTCGGCGCGCGCGCTGAGGAAGACGACGGGGATCTCTGCGGTCTCCGCGCGCTCGGCGAGCGCATCGGCCACCTCCCACCCGCTCAGCCCCGGCAGCATCACGTCGAGCAGGACGAGGTCGGGCCGCTCGGCCACTGCGACGTCGATTGCGGCCTGCCCGTCGGGTGCCTCCAGCACGTCCATGCCGGACGCCACGAGGTTGACCCGGCAGAGCGTCCGCATCGCGGGCTCGTCGTCGACCACCAGCACGCGGCGCCGCGTGGTCGGCAGGGGTGGGCTTCCGCCCGTCGGCTCTGCGGCGAGCGGCGCCTCGACGAGCGTGGGCTCGGGGCCGATCCCGAGACCCGTCTCGGGCCGCCAGCGCGGCCTGCCCGCCGCGAGTGCTCGGCGGGGTCGGCTACGGCGCGTGGGCGAGGGCGAGATCGTGAGCATGGAGTCGTCTGCGTCGCGGGCCGCACGCGCGCTCGGATTGTACGGAGCGAGACGCCGTTTGTCTCTGGTCGGGCAGTCACGGGCCAGGAGCAGCGGCAGAGCTGCCGAGACACGGGCGGCGACAGCGGGCGGGAGGTTTGACACCCTCACAAGTGGTGGTACTTTATCGAATCGAACCGAGCACGACAGAGAGGAACCGATCATGACTGCACTCGCCCGTCTCGCCCTCGCCTCGAGCGCCGTGCTCGCCGCGCTCGCGCTGGGCGGTCCAGCCGTAGCCGCTCCTCCAACCGCTCCCGAGCTGATCGAGCGCGCGGTCGAGGCCGGCACGCTCGACTTCAGCACCGGCCAGCTGTACACGGCCTACTCGATGTTCGCGTGGGAGCGCCTCCCGCAGGCCTACCGCAGCCCCGCACCCTTCGACGGCACGCTGCCGCTCCTGCGGCTCCGCCAGAACCTCGCCAGCGTGACCGGGGCGGCCCGCCTCGAGCTCGCTGCGCTCATCGGCACCGGACCGACCGATCCCGGGACGTCCGTCTGCGAGCTCTCGCCGCTACCGAACACGAGCACGCTCGAGACCGACCACTACTGGATCGAGTACAACGCGGCCGAGGTGGACGGCGGCCCCGACGGGCTCGACATCGCCTTCTACGCGCAGTCGCTCGAGACGAGCTGGGTGACCGAGGTCGACCGCTTCGGCTGGCCGGCGCCGCCCGTCGCACTCGCGAACCCCGCGCCTGGCAACAAGTATCTCGTGAAGGTGCAGCAGCTGAGCCCGGTGCTCTACGGCTACGTCTCGAACGTCGGCACGGGCGCCGGACGCGTCGGCGACAACCCGAATACACCCTGGAACGACGTCGACGCGGACGCCTCCTGCATGGGCCTCAACTCGGACTACAACTTCTTCCCGGGCTCGCCGGGACGGGCGCTCGACGCCACGACCGCCCACGAGTTCAACCACTCGATCCAGTTCGGCTACGGCGCGCTGTCAGGCCCGAACGCCCCCGACAGCGCCTTCGTCGAGGGTGGCGCGACCTGGATGGAGGACGAGGTCTTCGACTACGCGAACGACAACTACAACTACCTCTGGCCCGACTTTCACGACGACATGGGCGAGCACGAGGGCTCCCCGTACTCGTACTGGGTCACCTGGCGCGGCATCACCGAGCGTTACGGCGCCAGCCGCCCGAATGCCGGCGAGAACGTCATGCAGGCGTTCTGGGAGCTGACGAGCCGCAACACCGGGAACAGCCTGCAGGCCCTCGACGCCGTCCTCCGGACGCGCGGCACGACGCTGCCCGAGGCGTACCACGCCTACGCCATCGCGGCCGGCTTCACGCGCACGTGCGGTGGCGGCTATGCGCTGCCGTACTGCTTCGAGGAAGCGGACGGCTACGTCAACGGCGACGGCACCCAGCCGGGCGCCGGGCCGACGTCGCCGCACGGCGGCGCCTACTACCCGGGCGACGAGCACGTCGACTTGCTGCCGGATAACTACGCCCTGCACTGGGTCGTGCTGCCGCGGCAGGGGGTCGGCTTCAAGGTGCACTTCGCCAACACGAGCACCGGCGGCCTCTTCCGCGTGAGCACGGTCTGCGACACGGGCAGCAAGTTGGTGATCACGTCGTTCGGCACGGTCGCGCCCGGAGGCGTGGTGACGAAGTCGATGAAGTCGACGCTCGGGTGCCAGGAGCACCAGGCCGTCATCACCAACGTCGCCCAGACGGCTGCCAACCCGGAGGCATCGGAGCCGCAGGCGTACCGCATCTGGGCCAGCTAGCAGCGAGGGGGAGGAGCGTGGGGGCCCGCGGCCAGGTGGGCCTCCACGCCGCTGCTCCCTCGTCCGAGTGAACCGCCCGCCATCCCCCGGCAGGGGGACTCGCCGGCGCGGGGCGTCGGGGACACTAAGGTCGTGCGGCAGGCGCTCACCTGGGAGGAAGCGGTGTCCGCGCCGAACCCTGCGACGGCGTTCGGTCAGAAGGCGATGCTCGCCCTCGCCCTCGCGCTTCCCGTTCCTGCGCTTGCTGCCGGTGGGCTGACCCTGCCGCTGCCCGAGCAGGTCTACCGGCTTGCCGTCGCCGTAATCGAGCGCACCGCCGCGATCGCGGACGTCCTGCAAGGTCTGGCGCAACCGGAGGAGACCAGGCAGCAACCGGTCGTTCCGGGATCGCCGTCGTCCGCTGCGACGGGCGCGCCGGCCGGCGAGGCTCCCGGCCCGGCGGGCACCGAAGGGGCGGCGCAGCTCTCCAGGGCGCCAGGCACGGCCGAGCCGATCGCGACGAACGGGCGGAGCATCGGCCCCGGTGTCGTGCGAGGCGGCGTCCCGGCTCCGGCGACACCCGGTGCCGACCGCACGGTCGCCGACGGCGCCGCCGCGGCAGGAGCTCCGGCGAGCGGCGAGGCGCGCAGCAGTGGCTCGGGTGACGCGCTGCCGGCCGGTGGGACGGGCCAGAGCACTGTCGGGCGAACCGTCGAGAAGATCACGAGCCCTGCGACCAACACGCCTGTGACGACGACGCCGGGCCACCAGCCGGGCGCCGGCGATCCCGCTCCACCGGCGACGTCGGGCCCCGTGCCGTCCACCTCGGTCAGCGTCACTGTCGACGAGCCCGTGAAGACACCTGTCCCGGCACCGAAGCCGCCAGCAGTGTCGGGCTCGGTCTCGACCGGCGGCTCGGACGATTCGGCCGGCGCGTCGGCGAGTGTCGGCGGCATCTCCGCCGGCGTCTCGGCCGGCACGGGTGGCGTCAGCGCCGGCGCGTCGACCGGGACGGGCGGCATCTCGGGCGGCGTCAAGCCCCCGCGTCTGCCCTAGGCGGCCTCGCACACACGAACGGGTCGTCCCCCACGTGGGGGAGGCGGGATGCCGGGGCGACTCAGATGATGGGTGCGTGGCCGGTGGCAGGCGGCAGCGACCGACGGCGCAGCGAGACCTGCAGGGCGGCGCGTGAGCACTGCCCTCGACGCGATGCGCGCGACGCGGGCTGCCGCCGGTTCCTACCGGTATGCCGCTCGTCCGCCGCGGCTCGTGCTGCGTTTCGCGGTGATCACCGCCGCCTGTCTCGGCCTGGGTGCCGCGGCCATCCTCGGCTTCGTGCGTCACACGGACACGCAGCAGGCCGAGCGCGCCGCGGCGGCGCGGGCCCAGCTCGGTGTCGACGCGCTCCTCGCCGACGCCCTGCAGGCTCGGGACCTGCTCGGCCCGACCGGCGAGCGCCGGGCCGCGCTGCTCGCCGCCGCCAGGCCGCTGCTCGAGGACGACGGCGTCCTCGTCACGGCGAGCTATCGCGGCCGGATCTTCTGGGGGAGCGACGGCGGCAGGCCCGGCGCTCCCGAGCACGCCGACGTTCTCGGCGCCGCGAGCGCCGACGCAGTCACGAGCTCCGTCGCGACGGTGAGCGACCCTGCCCGCCCTGGGGAGCGTGTGCGCACGCTGCGTACGACCGTGCCGATCTCGCTCGGCGGCGAGCGCGTCGCCGTCTCGATCTACCAGGACTACGGGCCGATCCAGCAGGCGGCGCGAGAGGCGTTCCTGCCGGTCGCGGGCATCCTCGAGCTCGTTCTCGTCGTCCTCTTCCTGCTGCTCGTGCCGCTGCTGGCGCGCGCGACGCGACGTATCGTCCGCCAGTTCGAGCAGATTCGCAGGCAGGCGTACCACGACGACCTCACCGGGCTGCCGAACCGGCCGCGCTTTCGCGACGCCGTTGCAGAGGCGGCCGAGCGGGCAGCCGACGAAGGGCTCGAGTTCGCAGTCCTGCTCGTCGATCTCGACCGCTTCAAGGAGGTGAACGACGCGCTCGGCCACGGTGTCGGGGACGATCTGCTCGTCGAGCTCGCCGAGCGCCTCGCCGAAGCCGTGCCCGACGCGGTCCTGCTGGCGCGCCTCGGGGGCGACGAGTTCGGCCTGGTGCTTCCGGATGCAGGCGAGACCGAGGCAGTCGCGCTGGCCGAGGCGGTGCGCGAGCTCGTGGCGAGCCCCTTCCTGCTCGGCGAGCTGCCGGTACGGGTCGAGGGCAGCGTCGGCGTCGCGCTCGGCCCGTGCGACGGCGCCGATGCCGACACGCTCCTCCGCCGGGCCGACGTCGCCATGTACACCGCCAAGGACCGGCGCGTCGGCGTCGTCCGGTACGAGGAGGGCCTCGACACGAGCAGCGCGGAGCGGCTGGCCCTGATGAGCGAGCTCGGCCGGGCGCTCGACGAGGGGCAGCTGGTGCTCTACGCGCAGCCGCAGGTTCGGCTTGCCGACGGCGCCGTCATCGCCGCCGAGGCTCTCGTGCGCTGGGATCACCCGACGCGCGGCCTCCTCGGCCCCGGAGCGTTCGTGCCCTTCGCCGAGCGAACCGGCCTCGGTCGCCGGCTCTCGAGCTATGTGCTCGCGGCGGCCGTGCGTGAGCTCGCCCAGCTGGAGGGCGAGCCGCACGCACCGGAGCGGCTTGCGGTCAACCTGAGCATGGTCGACCTGCTCGACCTCGAGTTGCCGGACGAGGTCGGGAGGCTCCTCGCAGCCGCCGGCGTGCCGCCGGAGCGGCTCGAGCTCGAGATCACCGAGGGCGTGATCATGGCCGACCCGGTCCGCGTGCGAACCGTCCTGGAGCGCCTGCGGCTGCTGGGCGTCACGCTCGCCATCGACGACTTCGGCACCGGCTACTCGTCACTGGCCTACCTGAAGAGCCTGCCGGTCGACCTGCTCAAGATCGACCGCTCGTTCGTGAGCGGGCTGACGACCGACTCGCGTGACGCCGCGGTGGTTCGGTCCGCAGTCGAGCTCGCCCACACGCTCGGGCTCGAGGTCGTCGCCGAGGGTGTCGAGGACGCGGAGACGTACGAGGCGCTCCGGGAGATCGGCTGCGAGCTCGCCCAGGGCTTCCACATCAGCCGGCCGGTCCCCACTCGGGAGCTCACGGCCGCGGCCCGTGCCTGGGCCGCCGGCAGGCGGGAGCGCGTGCCGGCTCTGCCCGTCTGAGCGCGCCGAAGATGACGCGGCGGCGCCCGCGCGTTAGGGTTCTGCACCCGTGGGGCTCTTCAGCCAGGACACCAAGGTGCAGGCGCTCAGCCGGGCGGCTCTCTTCGAGGGGCTCTCCAAGAAGGAGCTGCAGGAGCTGGCCCGCGTCGCCGACGACATGGAGGTGGAGGCGGGCCGCGTGATCGCCCGCGAGGGTGACGTCGGCCGGGAGTTCTTCGTGCTGATGGAGGGCGAGGTGCGAGTCGATCGCGGCGGCAAGGAGCTCGGGCTCCGTGGTCCCGGCGACTTCATCGGCGAGATCTCGATCCTCGAGGACATGCCCCGCACCGCGACGGTGACCGCCGTGACGCCGCTGCGCTTCTTCGTGCTCAGCGCGCGGGCGTTCCGCGGCGTCGTGGAGGAGCACCCCGAGGTCGAGAGCAAGGTGCTGCGGGCGCTCGCCCGGCGGCTTCACGCGCTCGCCGGCGAGCAGGAGCTGGTGTAGGGCGATGGGTCGTGGCGACCGCGCCATCCGCCGCTGGAAGGCCGAGCGGCAGCGTCGCAAGAAGGCGCGTGACCGCAAGAAGGCTCAGGCGGCGACGCCGCCGCCCCAGCAGCAGTCGCGCCGCTAGCCGGCCACCGCGGGAGGAGTCGCGGCGGGCTCCCAGATCTCGAAGCGGTTCCCCTCCGGATCGGTCGCCCAGGCGAAGCGGCCGAAGCCGAGATCCTGGATCTCCTCGACGGGACCGCCCGCCGCTCGTAGCCGCTCCAGCGTCGCGTCCAGGTCGTCGACGAGGTAGTTGACCATGTAGGGAGCGTCGGTGCCGAAGTAGTCCGTGTCCTGCCGGAACGGCGCCCACACGGTCGCTCCCGGCGGTCCGGCGGCCTCGCCGCGGGCCCAGTGCAGGAGGACATAGCCGTCGGCGTCGCGCTCGAAGCCGAGGTGCTCGGCGTACCAGCTCGCCAGGGCCTCCGGGTCCCGCGCCCGGAAGAAGATGCCGCCGATGCCGCGGACTGCCACAGCGCCAGTATCCCCGAGCGGACTCGCCCGGGCCGGCCCCGGCAGACCACAGCCGGCGGCAGCGGCCAGCCGTCACACGCTTGGCGCAGATTTGGCACGGACTGGTGCGCCCGGGGGCGCTACCGTCCGAGACGGGCGGGTGGTGGAGGACGTCTCCCCTTCTGGGAGGGTGGGGTACGCGTCGGGGACGTGTCTGCAGCGGCCATGTCCGGGCGGGACGTTGGATGGGGGTTGGATCAACCGCCGGCAGGTGGCGCGAGAGCGGGTGGCAGCGGCTCGGCGTGCGTGATTACGAGCGTCGTGGTCGGCCGGGTGAGCGCCACGTAGAGCTCCCGCAGACCGCGCCGTCCGCCGGCCTCCGCGACGATCGCGGCCGGCTCGACGACGACGACGTGGTCGAACTCGAGCCCTTTCGCCTCCCTGGGCGTGATCACAGGGACGCGCGTGTCGTCGAAGACGGAACCGAAGCCTTCCTCGCCCCGGAACGACAGTGGCGCGATCACCGCCACAAGCCCGTTCTCGCTGCCGAGTCGCGCAGCCTCCGCGAGCGCCGCCCCGAAAGGATCCGCGGCTGCGACCACGCGCGGCGCCTCGCCACCCGTGCGGTAGGCCCGGGGCGGGCGGGTCCCCGGCGCGATCGCCTCGACGAGCGGGAGCGAGAAGGCCATGATCTCGCGCGGAACGCGGTAGGCGTGCTCGAGCTCGGTCAGTTCCGCATCCTCCGCGCCCGGCAGGAACGGCAGCAGGTCGCCCCAGCTGTCGTACGCATGCGTACCGGTCGCCTGGGCGATGTCCCCGAGGAGCGTGAACGCCCCTGCGACGCGACGGCCGACCATCCGGAGCTGCATCGGCGTCAGATCCTGCGCCTCGTCGACGATGACGTGGCCGTACGCTCGCGGCGGCTCCTCGACGAGAGCTCGCGCCTCGTCGACCAGGGCCAGGTCGGCGGCCGTCCAGCCGCCGGCCCGGCGTACGAGCAGCCGCTGCTCGGCGCCGTCCAGCACCCCCTCGGCCGCCGCGGCGAGCTGGGCGCGGCTCCCGAGCGTCGCCCGAGACCAGGCGCTCGGGCTTGACCACGGGCCAGACGCGGTCGAGGAACTGGGTGAGCCGTCCTTCGCGGCGTAGACCACTTTCGAGCTCGTCGAACGCGCGGTAGGCACTTGCGCCCAGCTTCGCCCCGTACCGCTCGTAGAGGCGCCGGAGGAGCGCGGTCCGGAACCGCTCACGCGCGGCCGTGCCGAAGCCGAGCGCCGCCCGGGCGTCCTCCACCAGCTCGTGCACCTCCTCGGCGCTCACACGCAGGAACGCGCCGTCGACACGCGCCTCGAAGCGCTCCGGCCTGGGCGCGAGCCGGAGCTCGGCGGCGCGCCGCAGGACCTCGGCGAGGCGGGCGTCCCCCTTGAGCCGCTCGGCCTCGGGCGTGTCGGTGCGCGTGACATCGAGCCCGTCGACAAGCTCGGCGACCGCCCGCTGGTCGACGGCGTCCTCGCCGAGGATCGGTAGCACGTGCGAGATGTAGTCCATGAAGGTCGGGTTCGGACCGACGACGAGGATCCGCCGCAGCTCGGCGCGGTGCGTGTACAGCAGGAACGAGGCCCGGTGGAGGCCCACCGCCGTCTTGCCGGTTCCCGGGCCGCCCTGGATCACGAGCGGTGGGGCGGGGTCACGCGCGATCAGGCCGTACTGGTCGGCCTGGATCGTGGCGACGATGTCCCGCATGCGGCCGGCGCGACTGCGCGCCAACTCCTCGAGCAGCAGGTCGTCCACGGAGGCGCCGCCGTCGAGACCCGCGAGCGCCTCGTCGCTGAGGTCGAGCAGGCGCCGGCCGTCGGTGCGGAAGCGGCGCCGCAGCGTGACGCCGTGCGGTGCGGCGGGCGTGGCGGTGTAGAACGGGCGCGCGGCCGGGGCCTGCCAGTTGATGACGAGGACGAGCTGATCCGCGTCGTGCACCCAGCGGCGCCCGACGTACAGCGGCTCGGAGGCGCTCTCGAGGTCGATGCGGCCGAAGCAGAGGCCGCGCTCTGCATCGGCGAAGGTCACGAGCCGGCGCGAGGCCCAGGCCTCGAGCGCCTCCGCCTCGACCTCGCCGCCGCCCGTCGCAGGCGCCCGCTCGATCGCCTCGCGCATCCGGTCGAGGCACCGGTAGGCGTGATCGACGTACGCCTGCTCGGCGGCCAGCTCGGGGTGCGCCACGACGTGGCCAACCGTAGCGCCGTGGTCGGCGCTAGATCGTCCTGGCGAACGACCCGCCGCCGATCGTTCGCTGGGCCGCGGCTCCGGCCCGCTCGCGCAGCTCACGGTCGGAGGTGACGAGCCAGAAGGGCTCGCCCGCGGCCTCGAGCCGGGACGCGCGGGCGGCGATCCAGTCGTCGGCGCTCTCCGCGAGCGTCCCGACGAGCTCGTGCGGCTCGATGGCGAACGTCGCGGGCGCGCGGCCGTCGAAGACGATCACCGCCCGCACTTCCTCGGCGACGGCCCAGGCGACGCAGCGCTCGACGAGCTCCCCCTCGGGGATGTTCGGCCAGCGCGAGCGCAGCACGTTGCGCGCGTCCACCAAGACCTCGACCACGAGCGGAGACGGTACTGCCCCGCTAGGTCGGGCGGCCGGTCGAGAGGCCCCGGCGCAGCCCGCGGCAGCCCGGCTACGCTGCAGCCGTGAGCCGCTCCGTGATCGTCTCCGCCGTCCGCACCCCGTTCGGCAAGCTCGGCGGCGGCCTCAAGGACTTCGAGGCGCCGCAGCTCGGCGCGATCGCGATCGAGGCTGCGCTCGAGCGCGTCGACATCGCGCCCGAGGAGGTCGAGTACGTGATCATGGGCCAGGTCCTCCAGGCCGGCGCCGGCCAGGCCCCCGCCCGGCAGGCAGCCGTTGCGGCGGGTCTGCCGAAGGAGGTTCCCGCCGAGACCATCAACAAGGTCTGCGCATCCTCCATCCGCGCTGTCGAGATCGCCGACCAGATGATCCGCGCCGGCGACCACGAGGTCGTCGTCACCGGCGGCATGGAGTCGATGACGAACGCGCCCTACCTGCTCAAGAAGGCGCGGCTCGGCTACCGGCTGGGCGATGGGGTGCTGATCGACTCGATGACCTACGACGGGCTGACGTCGAGCTTCGACCAGCGGCACATGGTCGAGCAGGCATCGTTCGTCTCGCGCGAGCTCGGCATCTCCCGGGAGGACCAGGACGGTGGGCGCTGCGCTCGCACGAGCGGGCCGTGCGCGCCCAGGACGAGGGCTTCTTCGCCGACGAGATCGTGGCGGTGGACGGGCTCGAGGCGGACGAGGGCCCGCGGCGCGACACCTCCTACGAGAAGCTGTCGACGCTCAAGCCCGTCTTCGACCCGGAGGGGACGACCACCGCGGGTAACGCGCCCGGGGTCAACGACGGCGCCGGCTGCGTGGTCGTGACCAGCGAGGAGTTCGCGCGCCGGCGGGGGCTCGAGATCCTCGCGACGATCGTGTCCCAGGGCTACGTCGCAGACGAGTTCGCCTACCTCGCGCGCACGCCCGCCAAGGCCGGCGCGATCGCGCTCGAGAGGGCCGGCAAGTCGATCGACGACGTCCAACGGGTGGAGCTCAACGAGGCGTTCTCCTCCGTCGTTCTCAACTCGTCGAAGATGCTTGGCGCCGACCCGGAGCGCGTGAACGTCAACGGAGGCGCCGTCGCGCTCGGTCATCCGATCGGCGCGTCCGGGGCGCGGATCGTGACGACGATGGTGCACGAATTGCGCCGGAACGGCGGCGGACTCGGCCTGGCGGCGATCTGCTCCGGCGGCGGCCAGGGCGACGCCCTCCTGATCGAGGCCTGAGGACGGTCTGTGACGACTGGCCCGGGCGGCGCCGTAAGGGGGTCGTGAGGGTCCTGCTCGCAGTGCTCGCCGGCGCCGCCCTGGTGGCCGGCGTCGTCGAGGACGCCAGCGCCTGCTCGTGCGTGCCGCCGGACGCTCCGGCATACCTGGAGCGCTTCGATGGTGCGTTCGTGGGCCGGCTGGTCGAGAAGCGTGAGCAGGAGCCCCGCGCACCCTGGGGCGGCAGTTCGGCGGCGACCTACGTCTTCGAGGTCGAGAGGGTCTACAAGGGTCGTCTCCCGCGCGAGCTCCACGTCGTCGCGCCGCTGGACGGCGCCAGCTGCGGGATCGAGGTGCCGGTCGGCGCCCGCACCGGCCTCTTCCTCGAGCAGAGGGACGGCGAGTGGCAGTCGAGCCTGTGCCTGCAGGTGGGCGCCGCGGAGCTCGAGAGTGCGGCGGCCGATGCCGGCATCGACGATCGGCAGCCGCTTGCCGGAAGCACCGCCGGCGGCTCGGGCGGCCCGGGGGCTGAGACGCTCCTCGCCGCCGGGGCGGCCGCCCTGCTCGTTCTCGTGCTGGCGGCGGTGCTGCTCGTCCGGCGGCGTCGCGGCCGCTCGCAGCCACTGGCCGCCTAGAGAGGCATGCGGTACCGCAGCTCACGCACCTCCGTCTCCAGGAAGGTCTCGTGCTTCTCGCCGCCGTCGGCCTGCCAGCCGGCTGCCTCGTAGAACCGCCGCGCACGCGGGTTGTCGTCGAGCACCCAGAGGATCGCCTCGTCGAACCCGTATGCGACAAGTCGCTGCTCGGCTGCGGCCAGCAACGCGCGGCCGACGCCGGCGCGCCAGTGGTCGGGGCGGACGTAGATCGCATAGAGCTCACCGCAGGCCTCGCCGTGCGCGGGGCCGGTCGAGGCAAACCCGATCACCTCACCGTCTCCCTCCGCCACCACCGTCGCGGCGCGCGCCGGTGGGTCGCGAAGCCAGCCCTGCCAGAATTCCCGGCCTGCGTCCGACGGCATGCCGTGGAGCCGCTCGGGCGGGAACACGTGCGCGTAGGCGGCCTGCCAGCCGCGCGTGCGCACGTCGACGATGGCGTCCGCGTCTCCTGGTTCGGCGTCCCGCACCACGACGGCGACGTTAGCCTCCGCGGATGCGCTTCGAGCACGTCCTCGTCGTCGGCGCCGGCCAGATGGGAGCCGGCATCGCGCAGGTCGTCGCGGCCTCGGGTCGGCGCGTCTCGCTGCACGATCCCTACCCCGGGGCGATCGAGCGCGGACTGGCCGCGATGGAGAAGAGCCTCGGCAAGCTCGCCGAGAAGGGGGGCGCCGACCCCAGCGAGGTGCTCGCGCGCGTCGAGCCTGCGGACGAGCTCGTCGCCGCCGACCTGATGATCGAGGCGGTCGTCGAGGACGCCGCCGTGAAGGAGGACGTCTTCCGGCGGGCAGACGAGCTGTTCGCGCCCGAGGGCGTGCTCGCGTCGAACACGTCGTCGATCCCGATCACCTCGCTCGCCGCCGCGACGGGCCGTCCCGACCGGGTCGTCGGCATGCACTTCTTCAATCCGGTGCCGGTGTTGAAGCTCGTCGAGGTGATCCGCGGCCTCGAGACCTCCGACGAGACGGCGGCCGCGATCACGAGCCTCGCCGAGGACCTCGGCAAGACCCCCGCCGAGGCTCGCGACTTCCCGGGGTTCGTCTCCAACCGGATCCTGATGCCCTTCATCAACGAGGCGGCCTACGCGCTGATGGAGGGCGTCGCGGAGCCCGAGGCGATCGACACGATCGCCAAGCTCGGCTTCGCGCACCCGATGGGCCCGCTTGCGCTCGCCGACCTGATCGGGCTCGACACGTGCGTGGCGATCATGGAGGTGCTCCAGCACGGCCTGGGCGGCGAGAAGTACGCGCCGTGCCCGCTGCTGCGCCAGTACGTGCAGGCCGGGCGCCTCGGCCGCAAGTCCGGCCGCGGCTTCTACGAGTACGTCTGATCGCCGCCCGGCGGCCTCGGCGCGACCTGGCTATCCTTTCGGCCAGGGTCTGACAGGCGGCCGTCGCAGAGGACTCGGCGGCCACCAGCGAGAACGAGGGGACTCCAGCGAACGGAGGACTATGCGCATCCTGCTCGTCGACGACGATCCCGCCTTCCGGGAGCTCCTGAAGACCACCTTCGAGGTGGCCGCCATCGAGGTGGCGGAAGCCGACGGCAGCGCCGCCGCCTCCACCCAGATCGCGCTCTTTCGCCCGGATGTCGTCGTCCTCGACGTGCGCATGCCGGGCACCGACGGCCTCACGTTCTGCCGCCGGCTGAAGGACGAGCCCGAGACACGGCAGCTCCGGGTCGTGCTGCTGACCGGCGCCGACGAGGGCACCGATGCAGCCGCCGTGGCGTCCGGCGCCGATGCCCTGCTGCGCAAGCCGTTCAGCCCGCTCGAGCTGCTCTCCGTCGTCGAGCGCCTGGCGACCGGCCCGCCGGCGCAGTCGATCCACACGAGTCCGCCCCGCGAGCCCCAAGAGCAGCTCACGCTGTATGCGCGCGACCTGCGCCGGGTGCTCGAGATCGAGCGGGGACAGCGAATCCTGCTCGAGAGCGCCTACCGCGAGACCGTCGGTGCGCTCGCCACCGCCCTCGAGACGAAGGACACCGGCACACGGGAGCACTCGCAGCGCGTTCAGCGGTATGCGATGGAGCTGGCGAGGAACGCCCAGCCGGAGCTGGTCGATGACGCGGGCATCGAGTACGGCTTCCTGCTCCACGACGTCGGCAAGATCGGCGTGCCCGACGAGATCCTCCACAAGCCGGGGCCGCTCAGCGACGGTGAGCGCAGCCTCATGCAGACGCACACGGTGCTCGGCGAGCAGATGCTCGGCGGCGTCGCCGTGCTGCAGGGCGAGGGCCTGAAGGTCGTCCGCCACCACCACGAGCGCTGGGACGGCTACGGCTATCCCGACGGGCTCTGCGGCACGGACATCCCGGTCGGGGCGCGGATCTTCGCGGTGGCCGACGCGCTCGACGCGATGACGAGCGACCGCCCCTACCGGCGAGCGATGGACTGGTACGTCGCCGGCGCGGAGATCATCCGCCAGGCCAAGCAGCAGTTCGACCCGTACGTCGTGAAGGCATTCCGCGACGCCGAGCCGAAACTGCGCGCGATCCACCGTCGCTTCGCGCACGCCTAACCGACGGGCGGCAGGCCTGTCGCGGGGGACGGCCCGCACCGGCAGCCGCCACCGGGCCGACTCCGAGCCGGCCCGCTGGGCACGACCGTGCGGGGCGTGGCGCCCGGCAACGGCACGAAGTCGGCCCACTTCCGGCACAGACAGGTGCGCCCGCGCGCGGTAGCCTCGCCGGCAGGTGGAGGGAGCGAGAGACGCCCCCACCCGGGTGGGGGCGCGCGCGTGTATCTGAATTGGCGGCGGGTCCGGCCGCGATCGCCGGCTCCGCGGCGGCGCCGAGCGCTGCCGTCGAGCCCGTGCACCCGGCCTGCGCCGGGCGCGAGCCGAGGCGCGCCGCGGCGGACGCTGAGCTATAAGGCAGCGTGGACTTCGACCTCTCCCCCGAGCAGCGCGAGATCCAGGCGCTGACGCGGGAGTTCGCCGTCGCGGAGATCGAGCCCCACGCGGCCGCCTGGGACCGAGAGCATCGTTTCCCGCGGGAGCTGTTCGCGAAGCTGGCCGAGCTCGGGCTGATGGGAGCCTGCGTGCCCGAGGAGTACGGAGGAGCGGGCGCCGACTTCCTCTCGTACATCCTCGTGCTTGGAGGAGCTGTCCCGGGCGGACGCCGGCGTCGGCGTCACGGTGGCGGTGCACACGAGCGCCGTGACGCTTCCCATCCTCGCGTTCGGAACCGACGAGCAGAAGGCGCGCTTCGTCCCCCCGCTCGCCCTGGGCGAGCACCTCGGCGCGTTTGCGCTGACCGAGCCGGAAGCAGGCTCCGACGCCGGCTCGCTGCGCACCCGCGCCGAGCCCCACGGTGACGGCTGGCGCATCACTGGCGCGAAGCAGTGGATCACGAACGCCGCGTACTCCGGGACCGTGCTGCTGTTCGCGCGCACCGATCCCGAGCGGGCGGGCGCGCGTGGGGTGTCGGCCTTCCTGCTCGACGCCGACCACGTGCGGGTGACCCGGACCGAGGAGAAGCTCGGCCTGAACTCGTCGGTGACCAACGACATCGTCGTCGAGGGCGCGGAGGTCGGCCGCGACCGGCTGCTGCACGAGGAGAACCACGGTTTCCGCGTGGCGATGGCGACGCTCGACGGCGGCAGAATCGGCATCGCGGCTCAGGCGCTCGGCATCGCGCAGGCTGCCTACGACGCCGCCCGGAGCTACGCGCTCGAGCGCCGGCAGTTCGGGAGCCGCATCGCCGACTTCCAGGCGATCCAGCACAAGCTCGCGGACATGTCGACCGAGATCGACGCCGCCAGGCTGCTGGTCTACCGGGCCGCCTGGCTGAAGCAGGAGGGGCGCCCGCACACGGAGGAGGGGGCGAAGGCAAAGCTCTTCGCCTCGGAGATGGCCCGCCGTCAGACGGCCGAGGCGATCCAGGTCTTCGGCGGCTACGGCTACACCAAGGAGTTTCCCGTCGAGCGCTACTACCGCGACGCCAAGATCACGGAGATCTACGAGGGAACGAGCGAGATCCAGCGGCTCGTGATCGCCCGCTCGCTCCTCGGCATCGCGCACCGGGCGATGACCGCCCCCGAGGGAGAGACCGCTCGCGGCTAGCGCTCCGCGGCGTCAGGCCGGTCGCGAGTGAGCGGCCGTTCCCGCCCCGGGACGCCACTCGTACAGCGCGTCAGGCTCGCGCTCCTCGTTGGCAGCGCCGTCGGTCAACTCCACCGCGTGGGCGCCGCGACGCTCGTAGAACGCCCGCGCCACCTCGTTGCGCTGGAAGACCCAGAAGCGGAACCCTCGCGGGCAAGACTCGGTCGCCCGCCTGAAGAGCGCGCTGCCGACGCCGCGGCCCTGATGCTCGGGATGCACGTAGAGGTGGTCGAGCATCCCGTCGCCGATCGCGGCGAACCCGACGACGCGTCCGTCGGCCTCGGCCACCCACACCTCTTGCTTTCGGCACGCATCGCCGAAGAACCGTGTGGTCTCCGCATCCGAGTGCAGGACGGCTAGCCACGGCATCGCCGACTCGCGCGCGGCAGCGAACAGCGCCGCGATCTCCACCACGTCCTCGGGGCGAGCCCGACGGAGCACGCCCGTAAGCTACGTCAGTGGCCCGCAAGCGCGACGAGCCCGTCCGGCTGACCCGCATCTACACGCGGGCGGGCGACACCGGCGAGACGAGCCTCGGCGACGGCTCGCGTGTCTCGAAGCTCGACTGCCGCATCGCCTCGTTCGGAACGGTCGACGAGCTCAACGCCCTGATCGGCGTCGCGCTCGCAGGCGAGCTGCCGCCGAGCTTCGGCCCCGTCCTGACCCGCGTGCAGAACGAGCTCTTCGATCTCGGCGCCGACCTGAGCGTCCCCTGGGGCATCGCCGACCGGCTCCGCGTGACGCAGGAGCTGATCGACGCCCTCGAGCGCGACTGCGACGGCTTCAACGCCGCGCTGCCCGAGCTGCGCAGCTTCGTGCTCCCTGGTGGCTCCGAGGCGGCGGCACGGCTCCACGTCGCGCGCACCGTCTGCCGCCGGGCCGAACGTGAGGTGATCGCGGCCGGCGAGGAGGTCGAGCTCAATCCGCTCGTGCTCGTGTACCTCAACCGCCTCTCCGACCTGCTCTTCATCCTCGCTCGCGCGGCGAACGCTGCCCAGGGGCACGGCGAGCCGCTCTGGAAGCCCGGCGAGTCGCGCTAGCGCCGGGACAGCGAGCCACCAGCCACCGTGCCGGCGATCGAGCTCGTGGCGTTCGCGCTCTGGTGCCTGCTGGTCGCCCTGGCGGGCGGGCTGGTGGGACTTGTGCTCGGGAACATCCGCCTGCCAGCGGTGGTGCTGCTCGCCTCCTCGCCGGCAGCGGCGGGCGGCGCGAACATCGCGATCTCGGGCGTGGCCGCTGCGACGGCAGGGATCGCGCACCTTCGAGCCGGCCGGGTCAACTGGCGCCTCGTCGGCTGGATGGCCCCGCCCTCGGCGGCCGGAGCGCTTGCCGGCGGCTACCTGGCCGGCGTCGTTCCTGAGCGGGTCCTCCTCCTCGCGATCGGCGCCGTGCTCGGGTACAGCGGCGTCGACCTGCTGCGCCGTGATGTCCGCCGGCCGGCGGGTGAGGCGGACGGCGCCCTCGACATCCGGGCCGCGGTGCTCTCCGGAGCGGTGATAGGTCTGCTGGGCGGCTTCGTCGGCCTCATCCTGGGCTCGCTGCGGATGCCGGCGTTGCTGCGGCTCGTCGGCGAGCGGCCTGCGCGGGCCGTCGGCTCCAACCTCGTCGTCGGCGTGGTCGTCGGGACCGCCGGGCTGCTCGGGCATCTGCCGAGCGCCCGTCCCGACGCGGAGCTGCTCGCGATCGGCGCGCTGGCATCGATTCCAGGGGCGCTGCTCGGCGCGCGCCTGACCGGGCGGCTGAGCGAGCGGCAGCTCGTCCGCGCGATCGGCGCCGTCCTGCTCGTGGCCGGCGCGGCCGCCGTGCTGCAGGCGCTCGGCTAGGGGGAGACGACCACCCAGGTGCCGCCGCGCACCGGTACGGGCCCCTGGATGCTCGCGGTCACGCGGCGCGAGACGGTCCGTCCCGCCGCCGTCGCGGTGACCACGATCGAGTAGCGCCCGCCCGAGGCACGGGGCGAGAGTGCGAGCGAGAGGCTCGACGAGCCCGGGCGGGCTCGCATGGCCCGGCTCGAGAGCGTGCGGCCCGACGGTGCGACGAGCCGCGCGCGGATCGCCGCAGCCTGCGAGAGCGTGACGCGGAGGCGCAGAGCTGCCGCGGAGCGGGCCGGCGTACCGAGCCGAAGCGTGAGGGAGGGGGCGACCGAGAAGCGGAGCGTGAACGGGACGCTGAGCCCTGCCGTGTCGTGGATGCGCCCGGTCAGGGTGTGCTTGCCCGGCCGCAGTCGCGGTAGGGCGAAGGTGACCTTTGTGCCGGCGATTCGCGGGACGACCGTCGCCGAGCCGTCGAGCAGCACGTTCGTCACTCTCGTGACCGGCTCCGTCGCCGTGACCATGACGCTGCCGCCGGCCGTGAGCCGGCCGTTGGTCGCGGGCACGCTCGCGGTCAGCGCGGGTGCGGTGTTGTCCAGGCGCAAGCCGGTACGCACGTCGGCTGAGGCGACGCCGTCGGCGTCCGTCGTCGTCACGCGCAGGTCGTAGGTGCCGTCACGGAACAGCGACGTGTCCAGCACCGTCGACCAGGGGGCAACGGGATCTGTCCCCACGAGCGTCCAGGTCGTCGAGCCCGACCGTCTGAGCTCGAAGACGACCTGCTGCGCGCCGAGCCCGCTGGTGGTCGCGCTCAGGGTGACGGTGCCGGCGAGCGTCGCACCCGGATCGGTGAGCGCGACCCCGAGGCCGCTGGCGGCGACCACGAGGGCGAGGCTCGGCGCGGTCGTGTTGCCTGCTCCATCGCGCACGACTGCGCGAACGTCGTACTGCGCGTCCGCGAGGCCGGCGGGGTCGAAGGTCGCCGCGTACGGCGGTGAGGTGACGGTGGCGATGCCCACCCAGGCGCCCGTGCCACGAGGCGCGCGCTCGAACGTCACCGCGGCGATCCCCGATCCGTCGTCCGTGGCCGTCGCGCGGACCTGCACGGGGGAGCGGATGTACAGGCGATCGGCGGCGATCGTCGCGGCGGGAGCCGTGTTGTCGATCCGCCGGGTGGCGACGGGCGATGCGGTCGAGTTGCCGGCGGCGTCGGTCGCGACGGCGCGCAGGTCCCAGAAGCCGTCCCCAGCCGCCGCGGTCACGAAGCTGGCGGTGTAGGGCGCACTCGTGTCCGTGTCGATCGTGGCCCAGGCGTTCGCGCCTGCCGGCGAGCGCTCGAACCGCACCGAGCCGATGGCGTTGGCGTCGGCAGCCGTTGCGGCGAGCGCCACCGTCCCGCTCAGCACGCTGCCGGGGTCGGCGAGGCCGACGGTCGGCGGCGTCACGTCGATCTGCCAGCTGTGGGTCGCGGCCGAGCCGGCGTTGCCGAGCGGATCGGTGGCCTTGACCTGGAACGTGTGCGTCCCGGGTGTGAGACCGCTGAAGCTGCGCGGGCTCGCGCATGAGGTGTAGCCGCCGCCGTCGAGCTGGCACTGGAAGGTCGAGCCGGTCTCGTTGGCCGAGAACGTGAACGTGGCGCTGGTGCTGCCGGACGGGTTGGCCGGCCCTGCACCGACGACGGCGTCCGGTGGAGTCCGGTCGATCACCCAGGTCTCGACCGCGGCGACACCGACGTTGCCGACGCTGTCGATCGCCTTGACGCGGAAGCTGTGAGTACCTTCGGCCAGTCCCGTGTAGGTCGCCGGGCTCGTGCACACGCCGTAGCCGCCGCCGTCGAGCTGACACTGGAAGCTCGAGCCGGCCTCGCTCGAGCTGAACGTGAACGTCGCCGACGTGGACGCCGTCGGGTTGGCGGGGCCGAAGTCGACCGTCGCGGTCGGTGCCCCAGTGTCGATCGTCCAGGCGTGGACCGCGGCGGACGCGTCCGTGTTTCCGACCGCGTCGGTGGCGCGGACCTGGAAGGAGTGCGTGCCACCGATGAGGCCGGTGTACGAGCGCGGGCTGGTGCAGGCCGAGTAGCCGCCGCCGTCGAGCTGGCACTCGAAGCTCGAGCCGGGCTCCGTCGAGCTGAACGAGAAGCTCGCGTCCGTGTCGCTGGTCGGGCTCGCCGGGCTCGACGTGATCGTCGTGTCCGGCGGTGTCAGGTCGATCGTCCAGGCGTAGGAGGTGCTCGGCCCTGTGTTGCCGACGGCGTCCGTCGCCCGGACCTGGAAGGTGTGGGCGCCGCCGCCGAGGGCGGTGTAGAGGCGGGGACTGGAGCAAGGCGCAAAGGGGCTGCCGTCGAGCTGACACTCGAACGTCGAGCCGAGCTCGTTGGCGCTGAACGAGAACGTCGCCGCGGTGGACGTCGTGGGGCTCGGCGGTCCCGAGTCGACAGTCGACGTCGGCGGGCTGCTGTCGATCGTCCAGACGTACGTCGCGGGCGAAGCGTCGGTGTTGCCGGCGGAGTCGGTCGCGCGGACGCGGAAGGTGTGGGAACCGCCGGTCAGGCCGCTGTAGGCCTTCGGGCTCGCGCAGGCGCCGTACGCGCCGCCGTCGAGCTGGCACTCGAATGTCGAGCCGGGCTCGCCGGCGCTGAAGGTGAAGGTGGCTCCAGTGGCCGCCGTCGGGCTGCCGGGGCCGGAGTCGACAACCGTGTCCGGAGCGGCCGTGTCGATCGCCCACGCCTGGGAAGCGGGCGTCCCGTCCGCGTTTCCTGCCGCGTCGGTCGCCCGCACCTGGAACGTGTGAGAGCCGGAGGCGAGCCCGACGTAGGCGCGGGGGCTGGTGCACGGTGTGAACCCGGCGCCGTCGAGCTGGCACTCGAAGCTCGAGCCCGCTTCGCTGGCGTCGAACGAGAAGCTCGCGCTGCCCGAGTTGGTGGTCGCGGGCGGCCCGGCGGTGATCGTCGTGTCCGGCGGCGTCAGGTCGACCGTCCAGGAGTGGCTCGCGGACGAGCCGGTGTTGCCGACCGGGTCCGTCGCCCTCACCTCGAAGGCGTGGGGCCCCGCGCCCAGGCCCGTGTACGCGCGTGGGCTCGTGCACGGGCTGAAGGCGGCGCCGTCCAGGCGGCACGCGAAGGTCGAGCCGGGCTCGGTCGCCGTGAAGCTGAAGCTCGCACCGGTCGCGTTCGTGAGCGCGGCGGGGGCCGAGGTGATGGTTGTGTCCGGCGGCGCCAGGTCGATCGTCCAGCCGTAGCTCCCTGGTGAAGGATCGGTGTTGCCTGCGGCGTCGATCGCCCGCACCTGGAACACGTGGCCCCCTGCGCCGAGACCCGCGTAGGCGCGGGGGCTGCTGCACGGGGCGAACCCGCCGCTGTCGAGCTGGCACTCGAAGGTCGAGCCGGGCTCGCCGGCGCTGAAGGTGAAGGTGGCATCCGTGGCCGCCGTCGGGTCGGCCGGGCCGGTGTCGACGGTCGTGTTCGGCGCCGTGCGGTCGATCGTCCACGTGAGCGAGTCCGGCGAGCCGACATTCAAGACGGCGTCGATCGCCCGCGCCTGGAAGGTGTGGGAGCCGTCGGCCAGCGAGAGGTAGCTCTTCGGGCTCGTGCACGGCGCGAAGCCGGAGCCGTCGAGCTGGCACTCGAAGGTGGCTGCGGGATCGTCGGCGCTGAAGGTGAACGTCGCGTCGGTCGTATTCGTCGGGTTGGCAGGGCCGGTGTCGATCGTGGTCGTCGGCGCGTTCTCGATCGTCACCGTCTGCGCCGCCGAGTCGAGCGTGTTCCCCGCCGCGTCCACGGCGCGGGCCATGACCTGGTAGAGGCCGTCCGGCGGCTGGCTCGTCCACGCATAGGGGAATGTGGGCCCGGACGAGCTCGACCCGATCAGCGTGCTCGGCGTGCAGGGCGGGCCGGCGCAGACGTAGTACGCGATCGACGCGACGCCCGAGAGGGCGTCCGCGCCCGCGCCGGTCAGCACGTGCCCGTCGGAGATCGACGCCGGGAGCGCGTCGAGTGTCGCGGACGAGGGCGCCGTCTTGTCGATCCGTATCTGCGCGGCCCCGGTCTGGACAGCCTCCTCGTTGCCGACGCGGTCGATCGAGAAGTACTTGATCGCGTAGACGCCGTTCGCCGTCAGGGCGATCGAGGTGCCCTGTGGCGACGCGAGCGTTGGGTTCGAGCCGTCCGTCGTGAAGTGCGTGGCGGCGACGCCTGACTCGCCGGCCCCGCCGCTCGGCGTCAGCGACACCGTCTGGTCGGTCTTCTTCCACGCTGATCCGATCGCCACAGTGTCGTCGGCGGTCGTGGGGGCGTTCTCGTCCGGCGTCACGGTGAACGTGCTCTCGCTGGTGTTGCCGGCGTTGTCCACGGCTGTCACGGTCTGGGGCCCGCTCTCGCCTGCTGCCGTCGTCCACGTGTATGTGGCGCTGTAGGGGGACGAGGTGTCGTCCGTGTCCAGCGAGGGGCTGAAGCCCGCGGTGAGCCCCGGGAAGGTGACCTTCTGAAGCCCCGACTCGGCGTCGCCGGCGGCGGCTGTCACCGTGAGGCTGGACCCGGCGCCGTCCGGCCGGTACCAGAAGGTCGTGCCGCTGACGTGGCTGTCGGCGGACGACTCGCTCAGACTCAGTCCCGGCGCAGCGGGCGGGACGGCGTCGAGGCGCAGTGCCACGAGCTGGCCGATCCATGCCTGCGAGCCTGAGGCGGTCGCCGTCCTGTCGCCGGTCGCGGTCGCCGTTGCCTGCGTCATGTCGGCGGCCTCCGACGAGCTTGCGCCGGACATCGTGTCCCAGCGCTCGGTCATGCCTGCCGGTGGCGTCCAGGTGCGGTCGTCGTTCAGGCCGAAGAACCCGACGATGCGATGGTTCGGTGCGGCGGGTGTCACCGAGGGGGCGACGACGGAGGACGAGTTCGCCGTGCTCACCCGGCCGCTGGACGTATCGATCGGGCTCGCGTTGTTGACGCCGACGTAGGGAATCACTCCGCCCGTCGCCCGCGCGGACGCGTTGAACGTCCACTGGTACGACGAAGGTTCCGCCGGGCCGGCCGCCTTGTAGTACACGGCCTGAGCGAGGTTCGTGCCCTGATTGTCGCGGCGAAGCAGCGACCAGCCCGTCGGGGAGCTGATCGTCCGGCTGGTGCCACCCTGGACGCTGACGAGCGCCAGCAGGAAGTCGTTCTCGGCCACCCCGGTCGGCCGGTTGATCGTCAGGCTCGCCGCACCGCCGCCGTTGTTGGCCGACGCGGCCGCTGCGCGCAACGTGATCGCCGGGTCGATCACGTACGGGAGCGGGAGGCTGCGATCGTCGAGCGGAAGCGTCAGCCACCAGCCACCGCCGCCGCGCTCCAGACTCCAGCGCAACCCCGCGGGCGTGACGTCGCGGCCCGACCGCGTCAGGATGCGCGCCGGCTCGACCTCGAGGTCGGCGAGCGCGCCGTCGTGGAAGACGACGCGGCCGTCGGGGTTGACGCGTGGGGTGAGCGCGCCCGCGTGCAGCCGCCAGCGCCACGTTCGGGCACCCTGGCGGCGGGCAACGGTCAGGAACTGCTCGGTCGTGCGCGGCGCCACCAGGATCGTCTCGCGGCCGAACGTCGTGGGCCTGGCGACACCGCGGGCAAAGCGCGACCACTCGCCGTTGCCCTCGGACGAGAGCCCGACCTCGGAGCGTCCGTGGCGGACCGCATAGCCGTCCGCCCGCAGCTCGACGCGGAGGCCGCTCGAGAGCTCGCGCACCAGCGGGGCGGCCGGCGCAGGCGTGCCGAGGCGCTCATCGAGGAACGTGGAGGCCGAGCGGCCCGAGGTCACGCCCAGTGTGGCGAGCGCCGCCCCGAGCAGGGCTGAGCTCGCCAGCAGAGAAACGCGCTGGCATCTGCCCGGCCGCATGTTGAGCAGGTTGGTCATGCCGCATCCGCGCGGCGTTTCGTGCGCGTAGAGGTGTCATCGGCACCAGTGCACCCTGGGTTGAGGGAGCCGGCTCCCGCGAATGAGGGATTCGCGCCGACCCCGGACGGGTGGGTGCCGGCGCCTGTTCGCTCCTACAATGCCCGCATGGCGACGACCGAGGACCCGCGCCTGTCGAGCCCGACCGACGCCTGGCGCGAGGAGCTGTACGAGCGGACCCCGGAGCGCCAAGGCGAGCTCTTCTCGACGATCTCGGGCCTCGAGAACGAGCCGCTCTACACGCCGGACTCGGTCACGGTCGACTACGACCGCGACCTCGGCTATCCGGGCGTCTATCCGTTCACGCGGGGTGTCTACCCGTCCATGTACCGCGGCCGTCTCTGGACGATGCGCCAGTTCGCGGGCTTCGGCACCGCCCAGGAGACCAACGAGCGCTTCCGCTACCTGCTCGATCACGGCCAGACGGGGCTCTCGACCGCTTTCGACATGCCGACCCTGATGGGCTACGACTCCGACCACGAGCGCTCGCTCGGCGAGGTCGGGCGCGAGGGGGTCGCTATCGACTCGCTCGCCGACATGGAGACCCTGTTCGACGGCATCCCGCTCGGCGAGGTGTCGACGTCGATGACGATCAACGCACCGGCCGCGATGCTGCTCGCGTTCTACGCCTGCGTCGGTGAGCAGCAGGGCGTGCCCCGCTCCGAGCTCCGCGGGACGATCCAGACGGACATTCTCAAGGAGTACATCGCGCAGAAGGAGTGGATCTTCCCGCCCGAGCCGTCCATGCGGCTGGTCGTGGACATGGTCGAGTACTGCGCGCGGGAGATGCCTCGGTGGCATCCGATCTCCATCTCCGGCTACCACATTCGCGAGGCCGGCTCGAACGCGGTGCAGGAGCTCGCGTTCACGCTCGCGGACGGGTTCGCCTACGTCGAGGCGTGCGTCGAGCGCGGCCTGGACGTCGACGACTTCGCGCCGCGGCTCTCGTTCTTCTTCAACGCGCATCTCGACTTCTTCGAGGAGATCGCCAAGTACCGCGCGGCGCGGCGAATCTGGGCGCGCGAGCTGCGCGAGACGTACGGCGCCAAGAACCCGCGCTCATGGCTGATGCGCTTCCACACCCAGACCGCGGGGGTGTCGCTGACGGCGCAGCAGCCCGAGGTGAACATCGTCCGGACGGCCCTCGAGGCGCTCGCCGCGGTGCTGGGCGGGACGCAGTCACTCCACACCAACTCGTTCGACGAGGCACTGGCGCTACCGACCGAGAACGCGGTGCGGCTGGCGCTGCGCACGCAACAGGTGATCGCCCACGAGACCGGCGTCGTCAACACGATCGATCCGCTCGGCGGCTCCTACTACGTCGAGGAGCTGACCGACAGGATGGAAGCGGGCGCCTACGAGTACTTCGCCCGGATCCGGGAGCTCGGCGGCGTCGTGGCGGCGATCAAGGAGAACTTCTTCCAGCGCGAGATCGCCGAGGCCTCGTTCCGCTACCAGTCCGAGGTCGAGGCGAAGCAGCGGATCGTCGTCGGCGTCAACCGCTACGAGAGCGCCGACGAGACACCGCTCGAGATTCTGCGCATCGATCCGGCGCTCGAGCGCAAGCAGATCGAGCGGGTGCAGGCGCTGCGGGCGCGGCGGAGCTCCGCCGCGGTCGAGGAGCGGCTGGCGCTGCTGAAGGAGGCGGCGGCGGGGGAGACCAACCTGATGCCGCTCATCCTCGACGCATCGAAGGAGTACGTGACGATGGGCGAGATGTGCGACGCGCTCCGGGAGGTCTGGGGCGTGTGGCGCGAGACGCCTGTCTTCTGACCGCCTCCTCACCGGCCTGTCGGCTCCGACGGTGAGGGGGAGCTTGCCGGTCGGGCGCGCACGTCCAACGCAGACCGTCCTGCTGCCCGGGCCATGCCTGTGACCCAGAGGTCAGAGACACTTGAGGCTCCGTTTGGTGCGGGAGGTGCGCGAAGCCCGAAGGGGGCAGCTGCTAGGAGCCCGGTTCCCCGGCGGTGGCGGGGGCTGCGCCGGCGTCGACGGCCTTCGTTTCGAGCGAGCGGCTGCCACACGCGATCCGCAACGAGCCGCCGCTGATGTCGAGCTCGGCGTACGCCTCCGAGCGGAGGTGAAACGCCGCGTAGGAGTCGCCCACCCGTGCAAGCGGTACGGCGACCGTGGACGTCGCGAGGCTCTCGGCGATCCCCAGCAGGCCGCCGCCCCGCCAGAACACCCCGATCGCGTCCCCGTCCGAGAGACGCACGCGCGTCTCGGCCGCGCCGGCCAGATGCGCCGGAGCCGTCACCGCCCCGGAGATCGCGGCGCCGGCGTGCGGCCGGAGCAGAGCCGCGAAGCGCTCGAGCCGGGCCGGGTCCGAGCCTGCCGCACCACGCAGCGGCCCGAGGTCGCCGCCGAGCGCGGCCTCTACCAGCCGGGTCGCCTCCTCGTTGAGCGCCCCGTGTGAGGCGCCGCCCCAGACGACCGCGTCCACAGCGTCCTGGCCGCTCGCGACGGCACAGAGCTCTCCCGCGCGTGACTCGAGTGAGAGCACTCCTCCGCCCGGCAGCCGAAAGGTGCCGGACGGAAAGGGCGGCTCGGCGGCGCTGGCCGGCGGAGGCAGCTCCACCGCAGCGCCGAGCGCTGTCCGCGTGACGCCGTCGATCACCGTCTGAGCGAGAGGCCCGCCCGCATATGTGCGGTTGCAGAGGAGCACGCAGGTCACTTCGGCGTCGCGGACCCACCTCACCATGGCGCTCGTGCCGAGGCTCGATGCGCCGCCGTGCTCCACGATCGGCCCGTGCTCGCTCTCGCGCACGCGCCAGCCGTAACCGAAGTCGCCGGCGTGGGCGGTGAACAGCTTCCGGCGGGCCTCCTCGCTGAGCACCCTCCCGCCACGAAGCGCTCGCAGCCAGCGCCAGATGTCGGGACAGTCGAGAGCATGTCGCCGTTACCGACGAGGTGCCACGACGGGAACGGCTTGTCGAGCGGCGTGCCCTCGTCCGCCTCGTCGGTGTACCAGTGAGCCACGGCGTGCCGCTCCCACGGCGGCAGGCGGTAGCCGGTTGCCTCCATCCCGGCTCGCGAGAACAGCTCATGCCGCAGGAAGCCCTCGTAGCTCTCGCCGGAGACGAGCTCGATCACTGCCGCCAGCAGACTGTAGCCCGCGTTCGAGTACGCCTGGCCCCGTCCCGGGGCGAAGCGGAGCGGCGCTCCGAGCATCCGCTCGAGCGCCTCCTCCCGCTCGCACGCCTCGTAGTCGGGTCCGGTGTCCCCGACGAGGCCGGACGTGTGCGTGAGCAGCTGGTGCAGCGTGACCCCGCGCTTGTCGGCCGGCACGTCGACGAAGCGTGCGACCCCGTCGCCCGTGGAGAGCCGCCCCTGCTCTTCGAGCCGGAGGATCGCCGCAGCCGTGAACTGCTTCGTCAGCGAGCCGAGGGAGAGCACCGTGTCCGCCGTGTTCGGCTTGGCGGATGCGCGGAGGGCGAGCCCGTAGCCTTCCGCCAGCTCGACCCCGTCTCCGCGCGCAACCAGACACGAGCCGGAGAATCCGTACGGCGCGATCCGCGCCAGGTACTCCCCGGCGCTCACCGCGCCGGCTGTGCGGCCGGCTCGAGCTGTTCCTCCGTGTCCGGCCGGAGCGCCTCCTCGATGTAGTCCTCGGCGTGGCCGAGGGCGGTGAAGCGGAAGGCGAAGGCGATCAGGAACGTGATGCCGCCGATGACCGCGTAGACCGCGGCGACCTCGCCGGTTCGCTCGATCGCCCAGCCGCCGAGCAGCGTGCCGAGCGGGATCGCCGACCACGCGAGCACGCCCGCGATGCTCATCACCCTGCCCAGCATGTGGGCCGGGACGATCTGCTGGCGGAGGCTCTGCGTGTTGATGTTGAAGAAGAGGCCGAGCCCGGAGATGAGGGCCCAGAGGGCCAGCGCCAGCCAGTACATCTGGGTCAGGCGAACACGATCGTCAGCAGCCCGAACAGCATCAGAGAGCCAAGAGCGGCGACGCTGAACGACAGCCGCTTGCGAACCGGCCCGGCGGCGAGGCTGAGGAGGACGATCCCGGCGCTGCCGGCCGAGTAGAGGAACCCGACCTTCGCGTCCGAGGCGTCGAGCCGCTCCTTGGCGAACAGGACGAGCTGGGTGTTCGTGGTCGCGCCGACGAAGTTGAACAGCGCCATCATCAGCGAGATGTTCCGCAGCACCGGGTGCGAGAGCACGTAGCGGAGCCCCTCCACCACGTCGCGCCGGATCGTCGTCGGCGCGCGCTCCGGGTCCGCCGGCGGGTTGAAGCTCCCGCGCACGAGAGCGAGTGCGCCGGCCGAGGCCACGAAGGAGCCCGCGTCGACGAGCAGGACGCTCTCGAGCGGCAGCCCCGCGCCGAGCAGCCCGCCGGCAAGGATCGGCCCGAGGAAGGTCGCTCCCTGGTAGCTCGCCTGGATGCGCCCGTTTGCGGTGACGAGGTCCTCCGTGCCGACAAGGCTGGGAATGGCGGCGAACTCAGAGGCGTCGAAGGCGATCGTCAGCGTCGCGGTGACGAACGCGGTGCCGTAGATCCACCACACGCTCAGCGAGTCGGCCGCCGCGAGCGCTGGCACGGACGCGATCGCCGCGGCCCGGCCGATGTCGACAGCGATCATCAGCCGCTTGCGATCGACGCGGTCGACCCAGGCGCCGATGACGAGCCCGAACAGCAGGTAGGGGAGCAGGTACGCGGCGGTGGTCAGGGCCAGGTTGACCGCGGAGCCCGTGAGCTTGAACACGAGCAGCGGCAGCGCGAAGAACGTGAACGAGCTCCCGAGGTTGGAGATCGTCTGGCCGGTCCAGAAGCGCCAGAAGTCGCCCGAGAGGCGCTGACCCGCCATTACCGGTACTATACCTTCATCGGATCGATTGTCGAGGATCTCGTCTCGCTCTTCAACCGCGTCGCCCTGCGCCTGAAGGAGCACCAGGCTGCCTGCCTCGAGCGAACCGGCCTGAGCGCGCCGCAGGCGAACGCCCTGTGGCGTATGGACGAGCAGCAGAGCGTGTCGGTCGGCACCCTCGCCGAGCGCTGCCGCATGGACCCGTCCAACCTGACCGCCTCCCTCGACACGCTGGAGGAGCGCGGGCTCGTCGAGCGGCGGGCGGCCGCACACGATCGCCGCGTCCGCAGCGTCAGTCTCACGCCCGCAGGTGTGGTCGTGCGGCGGGAGCTGATGGACTGTCTGTTCGACGAGCCGCCGGTCGCCGCCGGGCTCTCGGCGAGCGAGCGCGAGACGCTGCGCGACCTGCTGACGAGGCTGGTCGGCTAGACGTCGACGACGAGGCCGTCGTAGGCCTGGTCGAGCGCCCCGTCGAGCGGCAGCTCCTTCGGCCGGTGCGTGAGCAGCAGCCGCCGGGCGCCCGAGGCCTCGAACGCCTCCACCGCCTCGTCGGCCGAAAGATGGCCGCGCGGCTCGCCGTCCAGCTCGCCGCGCTCGAGCGTCGCCTCGCAGATGAACAGGTCGGCATCCCGCGCGACCTCTGCGAGCCGCTCGCTCGGGCCCGAGTCACCCGAGTAGGCGAGCGTCCGCTGACCGTCGGTGACGCGCAGCGCGAACGTTCGCAGCGTGTAGTGCGGGACGCGTACGGCGCGCAGCTCGAGCCCGTTGATCGTGAACGGCTCGTCCTCGCTGTACTCCCGGATGTCGAACGTCCGCTCGAACATCCACGGCGTACCGAAGGTGCTGCCGAAGAGCTCGAGCTCCTGCGAGCCGTCGGGAGGCAGCCAGAGCTGCGTCGGCTCGAGCTCGCGGCCGAGCCCGAACATCCGTCCCCAGACCCAGGGCACGACGTCACCCCAGTGGTCGAGATGGAAGTGGGTGATGACGATGGCGTCGACCTGCGGCCAGGTGCCGTTCTGGGAGCGCAGGCGTGCGAGCACGCCGGGGCCGCAGTCGAGCAGCACGCGGCCGTCGACGAGGTACCCGGACTGCGCTCCCCCGGGGTTGGGCCAAGCCGGGGAGCAGCCGACGACTGTGACCTGCACCCTCATATACTGGCCGATTCGTGGCCGGCAGGATTCGCGTAGTGATCGCCAAGCCCGGGCTGGACGGGCACGACCGCGGCGCGAAGATCATCGCGCGGGCGTTGCGCGACGCCGGCATGGAGGTCATCTACACCGGTTTGCACCAGACTCCGGAGCAGATCGTCGAGACCGCAATCCAGGAAGACGCCGACGCCGTCGGCATCTCGATCCTGTCCGGCGCGCACATGACGCTCGTGCCCCGCATCGTCGAGGGGTTGCGGGCGAACGGGGCCGAGGACGTGCTGGTGGTCGTGGGCGGCACGATCCCGGGCGACGAGGCGGCCGAGCTGAAGGCGCAGGGCGTGGCGGAGGTCTTCACGCCGGGGGCGCACACGAGCGAGATCGTCGAGTTCATCCGCGCGCGGGCGACGGTCTCCTGAGCGTCGAGGTCGAGCGGGACGGCGCTATCGCCGTCGTCACGATCGCGCGCCCGGAGGCACTGAACGCCCTCGACTTGGCCACGCTGACGGCGCTGCGCGACCGGCTGCGCGAGCTCGCCGACGACGGCGACACCCGCGCGGTCGTGCTCACGGGAGCCGGCGACCGCGCGTTCGTGGCCGGGGCCGACATCAAGTACATGAGCGGCTTGGCGGTCGAGGAGGCGAAGCGGTGGGGCGCGCTCGGCCACGAGGCGGCGCGGCTGCTCGAGACGATGCCCAAGCCGACGTTGGCCGCGATCAACGGCTTCGCGCTCGGAGGCGGCTGCGAGCTCGCGCTTGCGTGCGACCTCCGCTACGCGGCGACCACGGCCAAGCTCGGCCAGCCGGAGATCAATCTCGGCATCATCCCCGGCTGGGGCGGCACCCAGCGCCTGGCGCGCGTGTGCGGCCTGGGCGTCGCCAAGGACCTGATCCTGACCGGCCGAACGGTCGGGGCCGAGGAGGCGCTGCGACTCGGTCTCGTCAGCGCCGTCGTCGAGCCGGAAGGGCTGATGGAGCGCGCCCTGGCGACCGCGGTGGAGCTGGCCGCGCGAGCCCCACTCGCGCTCGCCGCCGCCAAGGCAGCTGTCAACGACGCGCTGCAGGGTGGGCACGCCGCGAACCTCGACGCCGAGGCCGAGCGCTTCGGCGACCTCTTCGCCAGCGCCGACGCCAAGGAGGGCATGACGGCCTTCGCCGAGAAGCGCGAGCCCCGGTTCAGCGGGCGGTAGCGTGGACGGGCACGCCGTCCGTCCTGCCAAGTCGCGACCTCGAGGCGACGCTCGCGTTCTACGAGCGCATCGGCTTCGAATGCCGGAGCGCCTGGCAGGAGCACCGCTACCTCATCGTCGAGCGGGGCGGCATCGAGCTGCACTTCCGGGAAACGCCCGGCGTCGATCCGCTGACGACAGACGCCGGCTGCTCCGTGCGTGTACACGATGCCGACGCTCTCTACGACGAGTGGCGCCGGGGCCGGCGTGCCGTCGGAATCCGAGACGGGCAGCCGGCTCGAAGCGCCCGCGGCCACGGAGTGGGGGATGCGCGAGTTCGCCCTGGTCGACCTGAGCGGCAACCTGCTCCGGGTCGGATTGCCGCTGCCCTAGCGGTCGAGTAGCACGATGCGAGAGGCGACAAGCGCTCCCGGCTTGCCGAGCTGGGCGGCGCGGGTCGTGGCTGCCGGCGTGGTGTAGATCGTCACCCGCTTGCCGGTGACGCCTGCCCTCGCCGGCCCGCCTGCCGCCTTGGCCGAGCGCTGGAGGTCGGCGAGGCTGGTGTCCACGGCAAGCGTGCGGCCGAGCTTCGCCACCCGCATGCCGTTCGGCCACCAGCGCAGGGCGTCGACCCTGAGGCGCATCCGGTCGACGCTCTCGCCGACGACGGTGCCGCTGAGCCGCAGCACGAACGTCTGCCCCAGCGGCGCATGGAACAGCAGCCGCTGCGCCCGCTTCAGGTGCTTGTACGGGTTGATGGCGCCGCTGCCGCCCGGGCGGAGCTCGAAGTGGAGGTGCGGCTGGATGCCGTCCGCGTCGCCTGAGTCGCCCACATAGCCGACCGGCTGACCGGCGGCCACCGTCATGCCGCTCTTCAGGCCCCGCGCGAAGGCGACACCCGCGACGCAGCCGCCGCGATTGTCGTTGGTGTTGCCCCGGTCGTTGTTCAGGTGGATGTACACGTACTCGGTGCCGCTGCGCCCGTAGAGGCGGAGCATGCAGCCCGCGCGGTGGCTGCCGGTCTCGAACTCGACGCGGCCGGCCTCCGCAGCGACCGCGACGGCGCGGCGCACGGACATCAGGTCGATCCCCTGGTGGGCGCCCTGGGCCCGGGGCGCGCCGAAGTCCCAGCTGAAGTAGTCCGCCGGCCCGATGACGGGGAAGACGATGCGCTTGGGAACCTTGCCCGCGGGCGCAGCCGTCGCCGCCGCGGCGAGGCCGAGGGCCAGGAGGAGGAGGAGTCCTCGGGCTGTCGTCCGGTGGCGTCGCATAGCTCCGGTTCGCGTCCGAAGGGCCGCACCCTAGCGCAGTCGTCCGTCGGCTGCGCGTGCGGGAACGGCTCGGCGGCGAGGCGGGCTCGCCGACGCGGGGCGTCCGTCGCTGTCTCTTCGGCGTGTGTGGCGACCGGCTTGAGCCCGAAGCGGGTACCTCGCGCGGAAGTGCGCGATCGCAGGTTCACGGCGAGTCGTTGCTGCACTCTCGTTACCCCGCCGTCGCACATCCGCGCGTCCCTCCGCAGTACGATCGACGCGGGGAGGAGGCCACGGGCACCTGCGGCGCCTGTCCCCAGAGGACGTGTCTTGCGACGCCACAAGGCGAGCGGCTCCCGCGGCCCTCGCTCGCCCCCGCGGGCGTCGCCGGGTGAGGAGGCATGCCGGCTGCGGGCGCCGCGCGGCAGCGTCCGGTTGGCCGATTCCGCCCCAGCCGGGAATCTCTAGAGTCCACGCCGCCATGAAGGTCGCTGTATGCGTGAAGCAGGTGCCGGACACGCCCAACAAGCGGATCGACCCGCAGACCAAGCGGCTCGACCGCTCCGGGGAGGGCGCCCTGAACGCCTTCGACGCCAACGCCGTCGAGGAGGCGCTGCGCCTAAAGGATGCAGGGGGCGAGGGCGAGGTCGTGCTCGTCTCGATGGGCCCGGCAGCCGCCGCCGACGCGCTGCGCAAGGCGCTCGCGATGGGCGCCGACCGCGCCGTGCTCGTCACCGACGAGGGCGCCGCCGGCTCCGATCTCGTCGCCACCAGCCGCACGCTGGCCGCCGCGCTCGAGCGTGAGAGCCCCGACCTGATCCTGTTCGGGCAGTACGCGGCGGACTCCGAGGGAGCGGTGCTGTGGGCGGCGGTCGCCGAGCGGCTGCGCCGGCCGCTCATCTCCCAGGTGGCCGAGCTCACCGTCGAGGACGGGGCGGTGCGCGGCCGCCGGCAGACCGAGTTCGGCTACGACGTCATCCGTGCGCCGCTGCCCGCCGTGGTCGCCGTCTCCGATGCGATCAACGAGCCGCGCTACCCGTCGCTCAAGGGAATCATGGGCGCGAAGAAGAAGCCGCAGGACACGGTCTCGCTCGCCGACCTTGGCCTCGCTGGCGCCGACGCCGGTGAGAGCGGCTCGAGGACGACGGTGCTGGAGCTGAAGGATCCGCCGCCGCGCAGCGAGTCGCGCCGGATCGAAGGTGACGGCGCGCCCGAGCAGGTGGTCGAGTTCCTGGCGGAGAAGCGGCTCCTGTGAAGACGCTCGTCTTCCTCGAGCACCACGGCGGTGAGCTGCTCAAGGCCTCGCTCGGTGTGCTGTCGAAGGCAGCCGAGCTCGGCGGCGACGTCGCCGGCGTGGTCGCCGGCAGCGGCGTCGACGGCCTCGCCGCCCAGGCCGGGAGGCACGGCGCGCAGACCGTGTTCGTGGCGGACGACCCCCGGCTCGATGCGCCGCTGCCGCAGCCTCGCGTGGACGTCCTCGAGCAGCTCGTGCGCGACGGCGGCTACGACAACGTCTTCCTGTCCCAGTCGATCCTCGGCGCCGACGTGGCGGCGGGACTCGCCGCGCGCCTCGACGCCGGCCTCAACTGGCAGCTCACGGACGTCAGCACCTCGGGAGACGGAGACGGCCTCGTCGGCACCCAGCCGACGCTCGGCGACTCGGTCGTGTGCGAGGTCGGCTGGACGTCGACGCCTCGAATCGCACTCTTCCGCGCGGGGGCGCTCGACCCCGCGGAACGCGGCGGCGAGCCCGCGGTCGAGCGGGTCGAGCCGCAGCTGCAGGACTTCTCGCTCGCGGCCGAGATGCTCGAGCAGGCGCACGAGGAGTCGGAGGGCCCGTCGATCGAGGACGCCGACGTGATCGTCGCGGGCGGCCGCGGCCTGGGCGGGCCGGACAATTTCGGCCTGGTCGAGGAGCTCGCGAAGGCGCTTGGCGGCGCGGTCGCGGCCACACGAGCCGTGGTCGACGCCGGCTGGTATCCCTACTCGACCCAGGTCGGCCAGACGGGCAAGACCGTGTCGCCGAAGCTCTACGTCGCCTGCGGCATCTCCGGCGCGATCCAGCACAAGGTCGGCATGCAGTCGTCGAACGTGATCGTGGCCATCAACAAGGACCCGAACGCGCCGATCTTCGAGTACTCCGACCTGGCGGTCGTGGGTGACGTGCACGAGATCGTGCCGAAGCTGACCGAGCTCGTCCGGCAGCGCAGGGGCGGATGAGCGTCAAGCCCTCCGACTACCCGCCGCCCTTCTCGGCGGACGAGTTCGTCGCGGCGCCGACGGATCCCGCCGACGAGCGGATCGAGGTCGGTGTCCTGATCGTCGGCGGCGGGCCGGCCGGGCTCGCGTGCGCCATCCGGCTGGGGCAGCTGCTCGAGGATGCGCCGCGGCTGGCTGAGCGACTCGGCGACGTGCCGGTGGCGGTGCTCGAGAAGGGCAAGCAGCCCGGCTCGCACCTGCTGTCGGGCGCCGTCGTCAACCCGCGCTCGCTGCGACGGCTCTTCGGCGACCGCGTCCGCACGGCCGACATGCCGCTCCACGGCCCGGTCGAGGACGAGTCCGTCTACTTCCTGACGCCGCGCGCGGCCGTCCGCATCCCCGCCCCGCCGACGATGCGAAACCACGGCAACTACGTCGCCTCGCTCTCGCAGCTCGGCCGCTTCCTGGCCGGGCAGGCCGAAGAGGGCGGTGCCACCATCCTCGCCGAGACCGCGGCTCAGACGCTGCTCGTCTCCGGCGGGAGGGTCGTGGGCGTCCGGACGGGCGACAAGGGGCGCGGCAAGGAGGGCGAGGAGCTCGGCAACTTCGAGCCTGGCAGCGACATCACCAGCCGGGTCACCGTCCTCTGCGAGGGCACGCAGGGCCACCTGACGGGCGTCGCGATCGACCACTTCGGGCTCGAGGGGGCGAACCCTCAGGTGTGGGCGCTCGGGGTCAAGGAGGTCTGGCAGGTGCCGAAGCAGCTGCACCGGATCGTCCACACGATGGGCTGGCCGCTGCGCGGCGGGCGGAAGTACCGCGAGTTCGGTGGCTCCTTCATCTACCCGCTCGGCGAGGACCAGGTGACGGTTGGCATGGTGGTCGGGCTCGACCACCGCGACGTGCAGGTCTCCGTCCACGACCTCCTGCAGCAGCTGAAGACGCACCGGCTCGTGCGCAAGATCCTCGCCGGCGGCGAGCGCGTTGCCTGGGGGGCGAAGACCATTCCCGAGGGCGGCTACCTGTCGGTGCCGCGGCTGCACGCGCCGGGGCTGATGATCTGCGGCGACGGCGCAGGGCTCGTGAATGTGCCGGCGCTGAAGGGCGTCCACTACGCGATCGAGTCGGGGCGACTGGCGGCGGAGGCGGCCTTCGCGGCGCTGCAGCCGGGCGAGACGCCGTGGCGGCCGGGTGCGCTCGCCCCGTACGACGAGGCGCTGCGCTCGAGCTTCGTCTGGAAGGACCTGCGCGCCGTCCGCAACATGCGTCCCGCGTTCGGACGCGGATTCCTGATGGGGTCGGCGATGGCGGGTGCGATGACGGCCTCCCTCGGCCGCTTCCCGCCCGGTGACGCCACGCTCGAGGCGGACGCCGAGCACGACCTGATCCGCACCGGCCGGCGCTCCGCCTATCCGGCACCCGACGGGACCCTCACCTTCGACAAGCTCTCATCCGTCTACGCCTCCGGGAATCGAACCCGCGACGACCAGCCGAACCACATCCGCGTACAGCAGCGCGTGCCGCGCGAGCTGGCCGAGCTCTGGGAGTCGATGTGCCCCGCGCACGTGTACGAGGTGGGCGCCGCCGGGGACGACGGGCTCGTCGCGGTGGAGATCACGCCCTCGAACTGCGTCCAGTGCGGCGCCATCACCGCGAAAGGCGGCCGCCTGACGCCGCCGGAGGGAGGCTCTGGCCCTGAGTACAACGTCACCTGAGAGCGAGACCCGCATCGCCTTCGGCCCGGTGGGTGTGGCCGGGATCGGCGCGGTGCTGCTCGGGCTCTGGCGCCGGCGGCCGCTGCTGGCGCTGCTTGGTGCGATCGCGGTCGTCCGCGACCCTCACGGGCCCTTTCGCGGCTAGCGGCCCGGCCTCAGCCGCCCGGTGGGACCGGCGCGGTGCAGAACGCGCAGCGGCGCGCGGCGGCCGGGATCGAGCTGAGGCACTCCGCGCACTCCCGCGTCGGCTCGTCGACCGGCGGCTCGGGCTTCGCCTTCGCCATCAGGGCGTTCGCCGGCTTGACCACGAAGAAGAAGACGACGGCCGCGACGACAGTGAACGCGATCAGCTGGTTGAGGAAGTCGCCGTAGCGAAACCGGCTCTCGTTGATCGTGAACTCGAGCCCGGAGAAGTCCGGCTTGCCGCCGACGGCGGCGATCACGGGCGTGACGATGTCGGCGACGAATGCATTCACGAGCGCGGTGAACGCCACGCCGATGACGATCGCGACCGCGAGCTCGACGAGGTTGCCACGCAGCAGGAACTCCTTGAACTCCTGGGCCCAGCGGCCCATCGGCGTCCTCCTCGGTCGGGGGGCCGACCGTACTACGAGAGCCGCAGTGCTGCTGCGCCCGGCCGGCGGAGCTTCACGGTGCGGCATCCTCGGTCGCCTGCCGCTCGCGCCACGCGACCGCCATCGCGATCCGCTTCGCGACCGACGGGTGGGAGGACACGAGCTCCGACCAATCCGGCGGGTCGGGCTGAGCGAGCGCGACCTCGGTGAAGCGCTGGAAGAGCCGCTCGGTCGCCTCGGGATCCCGCGCGGTCTGCAGCGCCACCCAGTCGGCCTCCGCCTCGTAGCGGCGCGAGACCGCGCTCGTCGGTGCGAGCGCCAGCAGCCCGAGCACGGTGACGACGAGCAGCGAGAGCGGCACCGCGGCGGGCTCGCCCATGCCGCCGCGGCGACGGGTCAGCCGGGCGACGAGGTAGGCGCCCGGGAAGGCGAGCAGTGCGTACCAGGCGAGCCCCTTGGCCACGTGCTCGCGCGAGAGGTGCGCGAACTCGTGGGCGATGACCACGACGACCTCCTCGTCGGGGAAGCGCAGCAGCGTGTCCCAGAGGACGACGCGCTGGGACGGGCCGAGCCCGGCCGCGTACGCGTTCGGGGCGGGTGTCTGCTCGGCGACATCCTCGACGTCGATGCGAACGTCGCCGAGCCCCTGCTCGCGAGCGAGCGCGGCGGCCTCGCGACGCAGTGCAGGCTCGTCGAGCCGCTCCGTCTCGCCGAGGTAGGGGAAGACGAAGGCGAAGAGCGCGGCGAGGGCGAGGAAGGAGGGCGCGGCGGCCAGCCACCAGCGGGCCCCGAGCCAGCGGGCGAAGCCGACCACGATCAGCAGCGTCAGGGCGATGCCGAGGAACTCGCCCGACAGCTCCAGCCAGTGCGTGAGGAGTGCCTCCGCCCAGCCCGTCCGCAGCTGGTCGTAGCGGCGGAGCCACCAGATCTCCGCAACCGCGAAGGGCAACTGCGTCAGCCAGACGACGCCGAGGCCCAGCATGCCGAGCAGGATCCCGGTGCCGATCGGCCCGGCCGCCGACTCGCGGGCGTACCGGGGCCCCCTCCAGGCCCAGCCGATGAGTGCCACGAGCAGCACGACCTGGGAGAGCAGGAAGTGCACCCGCAGGAAACGCTCGTAGTCGGCCGCCCGGCCAAGCTCGCGGGCTGAGAAGTACTCGTCCAGGTCGAGCGCCGGCAGGTCGAGGCCGTCCGGAACGCGCGTCTGCCAGAGCCAGCGCGGCGGCGGCGAGCCAGACGGCCGCGAGCAGCGCGAGCAGCACGAGCCGGAGCGAGCCGGCGCGCGTCATGCAGAGGAAGCCTCGGCCGGCGGCGGCTCGGCCGGAGGGGCAGCGGGCGCGCGCAGGGTCGGCGTCGCGTCGGGTAGCGGTCGGTGACGAGGAGGAGATAGGCGCCCGCCTGGGCGCTGTAGCGGATCGTCATCGCTCCGGCCGCGCGCAGCCCTGACGGCGCCGAGCCGCGGATCAGCGCGGCGAACCAGAGCAGCACGGCCGCGACGAGCAGGAGCGCGCCGAGCGCGTTGGCGACCAGGAGCGCCGGGATCGCGAGCAGGAAGCCGGAACAGGGTGACGAGCCGCCGCTGTGGCGCAGGGCCGTCGATCACGACCGCCACGGGATAGCTGTTCTGGCGGCCCACGAACCCCGGGAACGGGTTGCCGACGAGGGTTGCGAACGCGGACACGTGCGCGCTGTAGCGGACGAACGCTGCCAGGAACCGGTGCAGCCCCCGCGGCGTGCGGCCGTGGAGCAGCGTCATGGGCCAGGCGACGAGCACAGCGGCGAGGGCGAGCACGCTCCAGCCGGCGAGCCAGACGAGGTGGGGCATCGTCAGGGGGAGCCGGAAGAGCGTGGTCAGCCGCGAGCGCCGCAGGCCGTCCTCGACGCGGAGGCGGACCGGGTGGCGGCGAGGCGCGGCGGCAGAGAGGAGCCGGTCCGGGTGGCTGTCCGGGTAACGGCCGACGACCAGGAAGAGGTAGGCGAGCGCCTGCGCGGAGTAGCCGAGCGAGTACGCGGTGAGGTCGCGGAGCCCCAGGGGCGCACGGCCCAGCACGAGTGCGGCGAACCAGAGCAGCACGGCGGCCGTGGCGACCACCTGGCCGGCGCTGCCGAGGCCACCGAGCGTTTCCGCGAGCGCGAGCGCCGGGAGGGCGAGCAGCAGCCGCAGGGCTGCGCTCAGCCGGCGCTGGCGGCCGGGCGGTGCGAGCTCGACGTCGACCGGGTAGCCCGGCCGGCCGCGGAAGCCGGGGTAGGGGTTGGCCGCGAGGAAGAGGTAGGCGCCGACGTGCGTCGTGTAGCGGACGTAGGCGCCGAGGAAGCTGTGGAAGACCGGCGGCGTCTCGCCGGAGATGACGACCGCGAGCCAGTTGGCGAAGCCGGCGACCGACGCTGCGATCGACCAGCCGAGCAGCCAGGCGAGGTGCGGCAGGGCGAGCAGCACACGGAGCAGGACGGTCAGGCGGGAGCGGCGGCCGTCGTCGGTGACGACGAGCCGCACCGGGTGGCGGGCGCTGTCCACGCTGCGACTCTAGGTGTCGGCCGCGACGCCGCCCGGCGGGCCCCGCCTGCCGCTGGACGAATCTGACGCCGGCGTGTGCCCGTCCGGAGCGCCTCGGCAGTCGGCTCCGCCCGTGCGGCGTCCGCGAGCGAGCCCTCCGGACGAGTGCCGGCTCGCCGCTGGTCGCGATCCGGCACACACTCCGCGTGGACTGCGCCGCCCGCTCGGCCTCCGCCGTACGATCGCCGGGTGCTGCCGGTGAGCCCCGACGACGTTCGCCGCGCACGGGAGGCGATCGGCGAGCGCCTGCACCGGACGCCGGTCTTCTCGTCCGCGACGCTGTCCGAGCGCACCGGCGCGACCGTCCACCTGAAGGCAGAGCTTCTCCAGCGCACCGGATCGTTCAAGCCACGCGGAGTGCTGACCAACCTGGCCGCGCTCGACGACGCCGAGCGCCGGGCGGGCGTGATCGGCATCTCGGCCGGGAACCACGCCCAGGCGCTCGCCTACGGCGCGGCGCTCGAGGGGATCGACAGCCTGCTCGTCATGTGGCGTGGCGCCAGCGAGGCCAAGATCGCCGCGACGCGTAGCTATGGCGCTGCCGTCGACCTCGTCGCCGCCAACCCGGCCGAGGCGTTCGAGCGGCTGGCGGAGCTTCAGGCCGAGACCGGCCGGACGCTCGTCCACCCGTTCGATCATCCGCGCACGATCGCAGGGCAGGGAACGGTCGGGCTCGAGCTCGGCGAGGACGTGGACGTCGACGTGGTCGTCGTTCCGGTGGGCGGCGGCGGGCTGATCTCGGGCGTCGCGACCGCCGTCAAGGGCGTCCGGCCTGCGGCGCGGGTGATCGGGGTCGAGCCCGAGGGCTCCCGCGCGATGCACGCCGCGCTCGAGGCCGGCGGGCCGGTGCCCGTCGAGACGGACTCGCTCGCCGACGGCCTCAGCGCCCCGTTTGCGGGCGACAACACCTTCGCCGTCTGCCGTGAGCTCGTCGACGGCATCGTGCTGATCAGCGAGGCGGAGCTCGAGGACGCCTTCCGCTTCCTCTACGAGCGGGCGAAGCTGGCGTGCGAGCCTGCCGGAGCCGCGGCAACCGCCGCGCTCCTCGCGGGAAAGATCGCTCTTGAGCAGGGAGAACGCGTCGCCGTCGTCGTCTCGGGTGGCAACGTCTCAGCCCAGACTGCCTCTGCTATTCTGGCCCGGCGATGAAGGCCGACATCCACCCCGACTACGTCCTGGCCACCGTCACGTGCTCGTGCGGCAACACGTTCGAGACGCGGTCGACGAAGCCGGACCTCCATGTCGAGATCTGCTCGCAGTGCCACCCGTTCTACACGGGCAAGCAGAAGCTGCTCGACTCGGGTGGTCGTGTCGAGCGCTTCCAGCGCCGCCTCGAGAAGGCCGGCGGCGCTCGTCGCGGCGACTGACTCATGACCCGGGCACGCTCGACGGCGCGGCTCTCGCTGCCGATGGGTGGGGCATGACGGCCGACCCACCACGGAGAACGGCGCCGGGCTCTGCCCGGCGGGAGCGCGCGCCGGCCGGGAGCGCGTGTGCGCTGGGGTCGATGCTGGTGCTCTCTCGTTCCTGGCGTGCTCCTGCGGGTGCGAGCCCGGAGGGGACAGTGTTTGGCACACGGCCCCGGAGAGGATCGTGGCCGCAGGTGTGCGAGGCGGGGGCGGAGCCGGGCTCTGCCCGGTGGGAGCCCCGGCCGGCCAGGGGCGAGAGATGAGCGCGGCGATCGGAGGGCAGGCAGTCCTGGAGGGCGTGATGATGCGCGGCCCCTCCAACTGGTCCGTGGCCGTTCGCACGCCGACCGGGGAGATCGAGCAGGTCTCGAGCTCCATCCGCTCGCTGATGCAGCGGAACCGCGTCTTTCGCCTGCCGGTGATCCGCGGCGTGATCGCGCTCGGCGAGTCGCTCGCGATCGGCTTTCGCGCGCTCGCCATCTCCGCCAACGTCGCCGCACGCGAGGAGAACGAGGACGGCGAGGTCTCGACCGAGCTCTCCCGCGCGCAACTCTTCTTTGCCTTCGCGATCGCCATCGGCTTCGCGCTCGCGCTCTTCAAGGTGACGCCCGCGCTGATCACGAGCTGGCTGCCGATCGAGACCACCGGCTGGTTCGTGATCGTCGAGGGCGTCATCCGCGTCTCGCTCTTTCTCGCCTACCTGCTGCTGATCTCGCTGCTCCCCGACCTGCGCCGTGTCTTCCAGTACCACGCCGCCGAGCACAAGGCGATCAACGCCTACGAGGCGGGGGAGGAGCTCGAGCCGGAGCGCGTCCAGCGCTTCAGCCTCATCCACCCGCGCTGCGGCACCGCCTTCCTGCTCTGGGTGATGGTGATCGCGATCTTCGTCTTCGCCTTCCTGGGGCGGCCCGACTGGTACTGGCTGATCGCGAGCCGGATCCTGCTGCTGCCCGTGATCGCCGGGGTCGCGTACGAGCTGATCCGCTTTGCCGGCAAGCACACCGGCAATCGCGCCCTCATGACCCTGCTCGCGCCCGGGCTCTGGCTGCAGCGGCTGACGACGCGCGAGCCGACGCTCGACCAGATCGAGGTCTCGATCAGGGCACTACGCGAGGTGCTCCAGCTCGAAGGGCGGATCACGCCCGGGCGAGCGCAAGGTGGAAGTGATGGCGTGATGGTCGGCTCGGCCGGATCGCGAACCGACAACCGGCTGACGCCGAACTGCACCTGATCCCCACTTTCGAAGGAGCGTGAGATGGCAGCACAGCGACGCGCAACAGTGACCTGGCAGGGCGACCTGATGAGCGGCACCGGCACGATCGCAGCCGCCCCGAGCGGCGCATTCGGACCGCTCGAGGTGACCTGGGCCTCCCGCGCGGAGGAGCCAAACGGGCGCACGAGCCCGGAGGAGCTGATCGCTTCCGCCCACGCTTCCTGCTTCTCGATGGCCCTCTCCGGCGCGCTGGCGAGAGCCGGCAACGCACCCGAGCAGCTCACCGTCTCGGCCACCGTCACCTTCGTCCCGGGGACCGGCATCACGACCTCCGAGCTCGAGGTGGACGGGGTCGTCCCGGGCCTCGACGAGGACGGCTTTCGCGAGGCCGCCGAGGCCGCCAAGGACGGCTGCCCGGTCTCGCAGGCGCTCAAGGGCAACGTCGAGCTGAGCGTCAGGGCCCGGCTCGCGACCGCCGTCTAGCGCCGCCGGACTGCCCTGCCGGCTGCTCTACGCTTCCGGCATGGCCGACATCGAGGCACTGCTCGACGAGCTCGGGCGCTCCCACCGGGAGGCGCAGGAGCGCATGTCCGACCCGTCGGTCTACAACGACCACCGTGAGGCTGCGGAGGTCGGACGGCGCCTGAAGGAGCTCGAGGGCCCCTACAAGCTCGGCCAGGAGTGGCGCGCGTCAGCGCCGACCTCGAGGCGGCCCGCGACGACGGCGACCTGCGCGAGCTAGTGCCCGGGCTCGAGGAGCAGCTCGCCGCCCTCGAGGAGGAGCTGAAGCTCGCCCTGGTGGCACGCGACCCAGCCGACAGCAAGGACGTGATCGTCGAGGTGCGCCAGGCGGCCGGCGGCGACGAGGCGGCGCTGTGGGCCCGCGACGTCCACCGCATGCTGACCCGCTACGCCGAGCGCCGCGGCTTCCGCATCGAGGAACTCTCGTCCAGCCCCAGCGACGGCGGCGGCTTCAAGGAGGTCACGTTCGCGGTCAAGGGCGACGGCGCCTACTCGGTCTTCAAGTGGGAAGGCGGCACCCACCGTGTGCAGCGCGTTCCCGAGACGGAGTCGCAGGGCCGCATCCACACCTCGACAGCGACCGTCGCCGTCATGCCCGAGGCCGAGGACGTCGAGATCGAGATCGACGAGAACGACCTCAAGATCGACGTCTACCGCTCCACCGGGCCCGGCGGGCAGAGCGTCAACACGACCGACTCCGCCGTGCGCATCACCCACGTGCCGACCGGGATCGTCGTCGCCATGCAGGACGAGAAGTCACAGCTCCAGAACAAGCAGAAGGCGATGCGCGTCCTGCGTGCCCGGCTGCTCGAGGCGGAGCGGGCGCGTCAGCGGGCCGAGCTCGACGCCCAGCGCCGCTCGCAGGTCGGCTCCGGCGAGCGGGCCGAGAAGATCCGCACCTACAACTTCCCCGAGAGCCGAGTCACCGACCACCGCATCCACCGCACCGCGCACGCGCTCGACAAGGTGCTCGAGGGCGAGCTCGACGACTTCACCGATGCGCTCGCAGACGAGGAGCGCCGCCGCGCGCTCGAGGTTCAGGGCGGCTGAGCCCGGCGCGACGGTGCGCGACGCGCTCGCGGACGCGCAGACCCGGCTCGCCGCAGCCGGGTGCCCGTCGCCGCGCGTCGACGCCGAGCACCTGCTCGCGCATGCGCTCGGCGAGACGCGGACGCAGCTGTACGCGAACGGCGAGCGCGAGCTGACGATCGCCGAGGCCACGTCCTTCGCGGAGGCGGTGGCGCGGCGCGAGCGGCGTGAGCCGCTCGCCTACGTGCTCGGCTCCTGGGGCTTTCGCCGCCTCACCCTCCGAGTCGACCGGCGCGTCCTCGTGCCGCGCCCGGAGACGGAGGTTGTCGTCGAGCGCTGTCTGGCGCTTCTCGCCGACGTCGCCGAGCCCGACGTGCTCGACGTCGGCGTCGGCTCCGGCGCGATCGCACTCGCCCTCACCGATGAGCACGACGGCGCCCGCGTCACGGGCCTCGACAGCTCCGCCGGCGCGCTCGCGGTCGCGTGCGCCAACGCCGCCGAGCTCGGGCTGGAAGGGCGTGTGCGCCTCGAGCTCCGCGACGCGACGGCGGGGCTGGGTGACGCCGGCTGGGACCTGATCGTCTCCAACCCGCCCTACGTCGACCCGGCCGAGATCGACGACCTCGAGCCGGAGGTCCGCGACTGGGAGCCGCGGGCGGCGCTCGTGGGGCCCGGCGTCACCGAGGAGGTCGCCCGAGCCGCGCTCACGGCGCTGCGCCCCGGCGGCGCGCTCGTGCTGGAGGTAGGGGACGGACAGGCTCCGGGCGTGGCCGAGCTGCTGACACGGCTCGGCTTCGACGAGGTGGCCGTCACGCCCGACCTGGCCGGGCGTGGTCGCGTCGTCGACGGTCGCAGGCGCAGCTGATGTTCGAGGCGGTCGTCGAGGCGCTCCTGCGCGGCGAGCCGGTCGTCCTGCCGACCGACACGGTCTACGGGCTCTGCTCGCTGCCGCGCGAGGACGCCGTGCGCCGACTCTACGAGACGAAGGGGCGCGGCGAAGCGCAGCCGACCGCGCTGATCGCACGCGACGTCGATGTCGTCGCCGACCTGCTGCCAGAGCTCTCCGCTCGGGACCGGGCCGTCGCCGACGCGTTGCTCCCCGGGCCCTACACGCTCGTCGTCGGCAACCCGGCCCGGCGTCACAGCTGGCTGACCGGCAGCTCGCCGGAGACGCTCGGGATCCGCGTGCCCGCAGCCGGCGGCGCCCTCCGGGACGTGCTCGCCCGCGTCGAGGCGCTCGCAGCTACCAGCGCCAACCTGCCGGGCGAGCCGGACCCGCGACGACTCGAGGACGTCCCCGCCCGGATCCGCGAGACCTGCGAGGCGGTCGACGAAGGCGAGCTGCCGGGGACGCCGTCGACCGTCGTGGACGTCACCGGCGACGAGCCGCGCGTCCTGCGCGAGGGGGCAGTGCCGGCGTCCGAGGCGCTTGCGCGCATCGCCGCCGCGACGGGCTAGCCGGCCCGGCGCTCTGCCTCTGCCTTGATCGCGGCGAGCGACTCCGCCACCGCCGCCTCCCACCGCCGGGCTACGAGGCCGCCCCAGACACGGCCGAGCCCCCAGAAGTCGGTGCCCAGCTCGCCCGTGTAGAGCAGCGTCGTCCCGTCCTCGCTCTCGGCGAGGTCGAAGCGCTCCACGACGTGCGGCACCGGGCCGCGCAGCAGCCGAAAGTGCACCGTCGACGGCTCCTCGAAGCGAACGGTCTCGACGGTGACGGCAACGCTGTCGCGGACCGGCGTGTAGTGCTCGGCGAGCACCAGGTCGGAGCCGCGCTCGATCACCTTCAGCTTCGACTCGAGCGCCTTCGGCGTGCGCCCGAGGTAGGGAGCGGCGACAACCGCGAAGACGGTCTCGCGCGGCGCAGCGATCGAGACCTCCTGCGGGCCGAGCCGCCGCACCTCCCGGCCGATGCCGGTGTCGATCGTGAGGCCGCCGCCGACGAGTTGCCGGTAGAGGCCGCGAGCGGCGAAGAAGCCGGCGACGAGAGAGAGCGCGCGCACCAGCACGCGCCTCAGTCCTCGCCCCGGGCAACCGGTCCGAACGCGCGGAAGGCCCCGCCGCCGGCGTCGCCGTCCCAGAGCGTCACCGCTCGCGCCGCCGCGTCCCGGATGCCGGCGGCGTCGATCTCCACCCGTGTCTCGCCGATCTCCTCGACGGGCCACTCGGCCACGAAGGCGAGCGGGCCGGGCGGGGGCAGGGGCCAGAGCCAGTAGCCGATCGCCCAGCGCCGCGCGTCGCCCGAGCCGGCCCGCGGCATCAGGAACGGCCCACGGACGTCCGCCGAGCGCCGACGACCGTGGTGCAGGTTCGTCGCCTTCGAGCCGTCGGCGAGCCCGACGCCGAAGCGCAGGACGTGCGGCCCAAGCCCTCCCGACCTCGGCCCGCCTGGCCCGAGTGCGTCGGCGAGGTCGAGGTCGCTGCTCCGCCGGCGCACCTCGAGCACGAACTCGACGCCGGTCGGGTAGGCGACCAGGTTCCGCACGAGCACGGCGGCGCTTGCGGTCTGGACGAGGACGACCTGGATGTCGAGCGCCCTGCCGAGGACGGTGTCCGGCGGGCCTGCCCAGGGCGGCGCCGGGATCTCCTCGGCCGGGTCCTGGGGGTCGGGAGGCGGCAGCTCGAAGAACGGCACCGCCGCCAGTCTGCCATCGCAGCGGAGTGCCGCCAGTATGCTGGCCATGGTGGCGGTCGGGCACCAGACACTCGAGCAGCTGCGCACAGCGGGCCTCGCGGAGATCGATCCCGAGACCGCCGAGCTGCTCGGCCGTGAGCTCGACCGGCAACGCGACCAGATCGAGCTGATCGCCTCCGAGAACTTCACCTGGCCGAGCGTGCTCGAGGCGGTCGGCAGCGTGCCGACGAACAAGTACGCCGAGGGCTACCCGGGCAAGCGCTACTACGGCGGCTGCGAGGTCGTCGACGAGATCGAGCAGCTCGCCATCGACCGGGCGAAGGAGCTCTTCGGCGCCGAGCACGCGAACGTGCAGGCGCATGCGGGCGCCGGCACCAACATGGCCGTCTACATGGCCTGCATGCAGCCTGGCGACACGCTGCTGTCGCTCGAGCTGGCCCATGGCGGCCACCTCACGCACGGGCTCAAGGTCAACTTCTCGGGCCGCCTCTACGACGTCGCCCACTACGGCGTCTCGCGCGAGACGAACCTCGTCGACTACGAGGAGGTGCTGCGGATCGCGCGGGACGTGCGGCCGAAGCTGATCGTGTGCGGCGGCTCCGCCTATCCGCGGACGGTGGAGGCCGATCGCTTCCGCGAGATCGCGGACGAGGTCGGCGCGCTGCTCCTCTGCGACATGGCGCACTTCGCCGGGCTCGTCGCAGCCGGTCTCCACCCGAGCCCGGTGCCGCACTGTGACTTCGTCACCTCGACCACGCACAAGACGCTCTCCGGCCCGCGCTCCGGCTTCATCCTCTGCCGCGAGGAGCACGCAACAGCCGTCGACCGGGCGATCTTCCCGGGCCTGCAAGGAGGGCCGCTCGTGCACGCGATCGCGGCGAAGGCGGCCTGCTTCCGCATCGCGATGACGGAGCCGTTCCGCGAGTACCAGCGGCAGATTCGCGCCAACGCCGACGCGCTCGCCGAGCGGCTGCAGGCAGGCGGGCTTGACGTGCTCACCGGCGGCACCGATACGCACCTCCTCCAGCTCGACCTGCGCCGGACGGAGTGGACGGGCAAGGATGCCGAGGAGCGGCTCGCCGAGGTGAAGCTGACGGTCAACCGCAACACCGTCCCGTTCGACGAGCGGCCGCCCACGGTTGCGTCCGGCGTTCGTATCGGCACGCCGGCGGCGACCATGCGCGGCTTCGACGAGGACGACTTTCGCGAGGTCGGGCGCATCATCGTCGAGGCGCTCGAGGACGGCGGCGACCTCGCAGCGCTCGCCGGCGCAGCGGAGGCCCTCTGCGTGCGGCGCCCGCTCTACCCGGGCTTCCGCGGCTACACGTCGTACGTGGGCGAGGCGGAGAAGGGCTGACGGCGCGGTGAGCGTGACCCCTGCGGCGGAGGTCGGCGCGAACGTCACGGTCGTGACGCACCCGCTCGTCCAGCACAAGCTCTCCTACCTGCGAGACAGGGACACCCCGACCGTCCACTTCCGCAAGCTCGCCAACGAGGTGACCCTGCTGCTCACCTACGAGGCGACGAAGGACCTCCCGACCGAGGAGATCGAGATCGAGACGCCGCTCGAGCGAACGGCAGTCCAGCGCATCTCGGGCAAGAAGGTGGCCGTCTGCCCGGTGCTGCGTGCCGGCCTCGGGATGCTGGACGGCGTGCTCTCGCTGGTCTCGAGCGCCAGGGTCGGCTTCATCGGCATGTACCGCGACGAGGAGACGCTGCAGCCGGTCGAGTACTACGTCAAGCTGCCCGCCGACCTCGATCAGCGGGACGCGATCGTGCTCGACCCGATGCTGGCGACCGGCCGGTCGAGCGCCGCCGCCATCGCCGAGGTGAAGGCTGCGGGCGCACGCTCGGTCATCATCGTCTGCCTGGTCTCGGCGCCCGAGGGGATCGCCCACGTGCAGGCCGAGCACCCCGACGTGCGCATCGTGACCGCGTCCGTCGATCGCGGCCTCGATCATCGCGGCTTCATCGTGCCGGGTCTCGGCGACGCCGGCGACCGCCTGTACGGCACGCGCTAGGACTAGCGCGCGGCCGCAGCGGGAACGGTCGCCACGTAAGCGAGAGGGAGGGAAACCATGCGCCGAGTTGGACTGACGTTGTTGATCGCCGCCGCCGTCGTGCTCGCCGCGACAGCGGCCGTCGGGGCCACGCACACGCGGCCGCCCGACACGAAGACACCCACGGCGGTCGGTCACGGCGGCGCAGCCGCCACCGTCGACATCAACGCCACTCGAGCAGCGATCCGCGCGCTCAGGCACGGGGCAAACGCCGTCGACGCAGCGGTGATCGCGGCGGCGGTACTCGGCGTGACCGAGCCGTTCTCGGCCGGCATCGGGGGCGGCGGCTTCATGCTCATCCGGACAGCTGACGGCAAGGTCACGACCATCGACTCGCGCGAGACGGCGCCCGCGGCCATGCAGCCCGACTCGTTCTGGGAGGACGGCCGGCCGCTGCCGTTCGCTGAGGCCCGCTACAGCGGTCTCTCGGCCGGCGTGCCCGGGACGGTGCGCGGCTGGGAGGCGGCGCTACGCGGCTACGGGACGATCTCGCTGCGCGAGGCGATGTGGCCGGCGATCGGCGTCGCCATCCGCGGCTTCGAGGTCGACCAGACGTTCTTCGACCAGACCCAGTCCAACGTGCCGTGGTTCGACGACGTGCCGTCCTCGGCGGAGCTCTTTCTCGACCCGGACGGCACGCCGCGCGACGTGGGCACCCGCTTCCGCAATCCCGACCTGGCCCGCACGTACCTGCGCATCGCCATGCTCGGCTACCGCGGCTTCTACCAGGGCCCCGTCGCGCGTGACATCGCGCGTGCCGTGCAGCAGCCGCCGGCCTCGCCGACCGCCGATCACGTGTGGCGGCCCGGGCTGATGACCATGCACGACCTGGCGCGGTACCTGGCGCCCGAGCGCGAGCCCACGCGGGTCGGCTACCGCGGCCTCGACGTGTACGGCATGGGCCCGCCCTCCAGCGGCGGCTCGACCGTCGGCGAGGCGCTGAACATCCTGGAAGGGTTCGGCTTGTCTGCGGCCGATCGTGCGCGCGCGTTCCACCTGATGCTGGAGGCGTCGCGCTTCTCGTTCGCCGACCGCAGCGCGTACCTCGCCGACCCGGCCTACTTCGACGTGCCGCTGGCGGGACTGCTCTCCGACTCCTATGCGGCCGAGCGGCGTGCCCTTATCGACCCGGCGAGGGCGGCGGCGAGCCCTGTCGCACCCGGCAACCCGTATCCGCACGACGCTGCGGGCGCGGGCGCGGCGACGACCTCGGGCGAGACGACGACCCACCTGACCGTCTCCGACCGGTGGGCACCGTCGTCTCGTACACGTTCACCATCGAGTCGACGGGCGGCAACGGCGTCGTCGTTCCCGGCTGGGGCTTTCTGCTCAACAACGAGCTCACCGACTTCAACTTCGATTCGCTCACCCACCCGAACCGCGTCGAGGGCGGCAAGCGGCCGCGTAGCTCGATGGCGCCCACGATCGTCCAGCGCGACGGCGAGCCGCTGCTCGCGCTCGGCTCTCCCGGCGGCTCGACGATCATCACGACCGTGCTGCAGCTCCTGGTCGACCGCGTCGACCTCGGGGCATCGCTGCCCGACGCGATCGCGGCGCCCCGGGCGACGCAGCGCAATACGGCGTCCACGCTCGCGGAGGCGGCGTTCATGAGCTCCCCGCTGGCCCAGACGCTTTCCACGCAGTACGGCCACCGCTTCGCGCCCACGGGCGAGATCGGCGCAGCGACCGGCATCGAGTTCCTCGGCAGCGGCCGTGTGCTCGCCGCCGCGGAGCCGACGCGTCGCGGCGGCGGCAGCGCGCTCGTCGAGCGCCCCTGACCTGAGCGGGGGCGGGGCGGCGAACCGGCGCCGCCCCGCCCCCGGCGGCACGCTCTTGTCACAAACCCTCAAGTGCCTCTGAGACACTCGAGGATGGTCGAGGGTTGAGGTCTCGGCTCACGGCTGCCGCTTCAGGGCTCGCCGGCGTCACGAACCCTCAAGTGCCTCTGAGACACTTGAGGGTCGTCGAGGGCTCGGGCTAGGCCCCGTGCTCGGTGCGCTGCGGGGACGACGGCGCGAGCAGGCCGGGCCGGCGCATCGCCTCGAGCCAGACTGCGCGCTCGTCCTCGCGTGTGCCACGGGCCGGGAGCCGCTCGACCACCCAGGCAGGGGCTGCCGTCGGTAGCGCTCCGGCGATCGGGGAGATGCCCTGGTGGGCGGCCTCGCCGAGCTCCTCGCCGGGGCCGACCAGCACCTCGCTCAGTGTCTCGCCCGGGCGGATGCCGAGCAGGTCGAGCTCGGGCTCGCCGTCGCCGCCCCCCTCGCGCCAGATCCGTGCCGCGAGCTCGCCGACCGTGAGCACGCGGGCGTCCGACGGAGCCGAGAGGGCCACGCCCTGCCGCGCGAGTAGCGCCGCGTGGGCCGCCAGGCAGGCGGCATGCGACATCGTGATCCAGTAGCGCAGCATGCCCGTGTCGGTCACCGTCAGCGGCGCGCCGCCGCGGGTCTGGCGCAGGAACAGCTCGGACGCGCTGCCGGCCGAGCCGAGGACGTTCACGAAGCGGACGGCGCTGCGGTTCGCGAGCGCGCGGCGAGCCGAGTAGGCGACCAACTGCTCCATGAAGCGCTTGGTGCGACCGTAGAAGCTTGCGGCGAGCGCCGCCTTGTCCGTCGAGGCGACGACGACCGTGTCGACGCCGGCAGCGTCCGCGGCGCGCAGGACGTTCCAGCTGCCGATCAGGTTGGTGTCGACGAACTCCTCGGGGTAGCTCTCAGCCCAGTCGACGTGCTTGTAGGCGGCGAGATGGAAGACGAGGTCGGGTCGGGCCGCCGCCAACTCCCGCTCGATACGCCCGCCGTCGCGGACGTCGCAGAGCACGTGCCGCATCTGCGCCAGCGACGCCGCGTCGCGCGCCCGCCGGTCGGCGGTGAGGGCCGCCTCGTTCGTGTCGAGAATCGTCACCTGCTCGGGGCGGAAGCCGAGCAGGAAGCCGGAGAGTGCGCGTCCGATCGAGCCGGAGCCGCCGGTGATCAGCACCCGCCTGCCGCCGAGCAGCTCCTGCAACTCGAGGACGGAGGGAACGGGGTCTCGGCGGCGGACCACCCGCTGCCAGTCGAACGGATCGGGCCGCAGCCGGCGTGCGCGACTCGGCGGGGCCGGAGCGCCCCGCGAGAGACCCTGCTCGATGGCCCGGTAGGCGGCCTTCATGTCGGGCGACCTGGCCGGATCGTGCTCGTTGATCTCGGCGACGATGTACGTGGACAGCGCGCCGAGCCGCGCGACCACCGGGTCGAGGTCCAGCTCGCCGGCGTCGTAGGGCAAACCCTCGCCGAGCAGGCCGTGGGCGTTCGAGACGTGGGCGACGGGCGCATGGGGGCCGAGCTCCTCCACGTAGCGGTCGAGCGTGAGCTCGTCCGTGGTCTCGACTCCGAAGAGCGAGCCGTAGGCGGTCGCGAAGGTGTGGAAGAGAGCCGCGTGCGAGGTGTCCAGCGTGAAGCGAAGCTCCGGGATGCGCTCGCGCCACGCGAGCAGGTCGCGCCAGTGGCCGCCGACGGGGGAGAGGTAGACGCCGCCCGTGCGCATGCGCAGCACGGGCGGAACGTTCTCGATGCACGGCGTGACCCCGCGGCTGGTGCAGGCGTCGGCATACACGCGGAGGAAGCGCTCGACCGCCGCCTCGTCGACGGCGTCGCCGCGCGCGTATTCCTCGGGCTCCATGGGAGTGAAGAGGTGGATCGTCAGCACGGGCGAGCCGATCGCGGCGGCGAACTCGGCCGACCGCTCGATGCCGGCGCGTGCTTCGTCGTCGAGCCTGTCGACCCGGACGAAGGCACCGCTCGGCCAGGCCACCGGCGCCTCCGCCGTCCAGACGAAGGGCGCGGCTCCTTCGAGGCCGAGGCTGTGCGCGTGTGCGGCGGATCTGACCGTCTCGACGGTGGCCGCCAGCGCGTCGTCCGACTCGACGTGCCGGCCGAAGAGCGCCAGCTCGAGCCCGCGCCAGCGCCCGCCGGTCAGGCGTTCCGCGAGCTGGTCAGGCTCGGGTGCGGCTTTCAGCAGCGGGATGGCGGCGGAGCCAGTCGACATACGCGGGGATCGCCTCCTCGAGCGGGCGCGGCCGGAACGGTAACGACGCCGCCCCGTCGGCCCGGTAACTGTCGTTCTCCCCGGGCGGGAGGTTCCCTCCCGGCGTCTCGATCACCGAGGAGGAGCCGGCCGCCTCGACGACGAGCTCGGCGGCGCGCCGGAGCGGGGTGGAGACGCCGCTCGCCAGGGTCAGCGTCTCGTCCCAGCGGCTCCCGGCGACCACGTGCTCGATCGCGCCGACGACATCGTCCACGGGCACGAAGTCGCGGGTTCGTTCGGGATCGCCCGGAATGACGAGCGGGTCGCCGGCGAGCGCCCGCGCGGCGAAGGCCGCGATCGCTCCGGTGGCGCCCTCCCAGGCGACCTGGCCGGGGCCGAACACCGAGGTCAGGCGAAGCACCGTCGCGCGCGCCCGGTGCAGCTCACAGGCGACCTCGCCGAGCCGCTTTGAGAGCGCGTACTCGTCCGGCGGTGGCGACATGGCGGCGCGGACGGTGGACGGGTAGACGAGCCCGGCGCCGTGCTCGGCGCAGGCCTCGAGCAGGTTGAGGGTCGTGCCGGCGTTCTCCCTGACGGCACGAGCCGGATCGGCTGCAGCTCCGGCGGGGTCGGGCACTCCGGCGAAGTGCAGGACGGCATCGCAGCCGCGGACGAGGTCGCGGGCAGCCGGGTCGCCTACGTCGAGGCGCAGCACGTCGCCGGCGAGCGCGCGGTGGCGTCCACCAGGCCGGGCGACGGCGACGATCTCGTGGTCGCGCTCGCCCAGCAGCGTCACGGCACGCGAGCCGAGGAAGCCGGTCGCGCCGGTGACGAGGAGCTTCACGCCGCCACCGGCGCCGCGAGATAGGCGGCCAGCCGGTGCCTGTAGGCGAACGGCGACTCGACGTGCCACGCGACGTCTCCCTTGGCAGGCGCACCCGTGGCGAGGGCCGCGACGTCCGCAACCGTCACCGTCTCGGCGGCCACGTTCGCCGCGCCGGCGAGCGGCGCCTCGAGCAGGATGCGGGCGGCGTCCTCGACGTGTGCGACCCCGATCGTGGCGGCGCCGCCGTCGTCGAGCGGCAGCGCCTCACCGGCGGCGGCGAGCCGGCGGAACTTGTCGACCACGGTCTGCGAGTCGGGGCGGTCGTGCTCGACGGGGCTCGGCCCGTAGAGGATGCCGAGCCGGAAGATGCCGAGCTCGAAGCCGGCGCGGCGCGCGTGCAGGTCGAGCACGAGCTCGCCTGCGATCTTGGTCAGGTGGGCGAGGTCGCCCTGGGGGCCGTACGGGTGCGCAGCGGTCAGGCGCCCGGCGAGCTGCGGGCCGTAGACGTGAAGCGAGCTGCCGAAGGCGAGCGGGAGGCCGCCCGCCCGCGCGACGGCCTCGGCGACCCGGCGGACGCCGGTCACGTTCGTCTGCTCGGTGTAGTCGGGATCGCGCTCCGAGATCGGGCGAGAGGCCTGCGCGGCGAGCAGGTGGACGCGCGCCGGCCGCTCGTCGAGGAGCGCGTCGAGCTCGTCGGGGCTGCGGATGTCGGCGGTGACGACTCGCGCCCCGCGCGCCTCGAGTGGGGCGAGCTGGGTCCGCTCGGTGGCGTACCAGTTGTCGGCGAGCACGACCCGGTCGCCGCGGGCCAGGGCGAGCTCTGCGACCTTGGCGCCGAGGTAGCCCGCGCCCAGGACGAGCTGGAGGCTCGCGGGTGCTCCGTTCACGGCGTTCCGACCCCGGTGCTGCTGCGGCGGCGCCCGGTGCCGCTCGCTGCGCCTGCCGGGTCGCGCATGGCGCTCGCTCTGCTAGATGCGCGTGACGTGCGCCGTCGCCTCGATCGGGACGACGTTGCGCGTGTCCACGATTAGGCCGGCGTCGTCCCAGAGCGGCTCGCGCACGAACTCGCCGTGCGCGGTCAGCACGACGACGCAGTCGGCTGCGGTCACCGTCTCCCGCGACCAGGGCAGGGTTCTGTGCTCGCGGTCGTCCAACTCGACGACGTCCACCCACGGGTCGCAATAGACGACGTCGCCGCCGCGCTGCAGCAGCTGGCGCATGACCTCGAGGCTCGGCGACTCGCGTGTGTCGTGGACGTCCGGCTTGTAGGCCATGCCGAGGAGAAGGATCCGGGAGCCCTTGATCGGGCGGTCGGCCTCGTTGAGCGCGTCGGCGATCTTCTGCACGACGTAGATCGGCATGCGCGCGTTGACCTCGTGCGCCGCCTCGATGAGCTGTGCGGAGTAGCCGTACTCGCGCAGCCGCCAGGCCAGGTAGTGGGGCACGATCGGGATGCAGTCGCCGCCGAGACCCGGCCCGGGGTAGTGCGGCAGGAAGGCGAACGGCTTCGTCGCCGCCGCCTCGATCACCTCCCACGCGGAGATGCCGAGCCGGTCGCACATCAGCGCCAGCTCGTTCGCGAGCGCGATGTTGACGGCGCGGAACGTGTTCTCGTGGATCTTCGCCGTCTCGGCGACCATCGGGCTCGAGCAGGGGATGATCGTGTCGACGATCTGCCGGTAGAGCAGCTCGGTGCGGCGGCGGCACTCGGGCGTGGCGCCGGCGACGAGCTTCGGCGTGTTGCGGATCGTCCACTGGCGGTTGCCCGGGTCGACACGCTCCGGCGCGTAGCCGAGGAAGAAGTCCGAGCCGACCTCGCCGCCGGAGCGCTCGAGGATCGGGAGCACGATCTCCTCCGTCGTGCCCGGGTAGGTCGTCGACTGGAGCACGACCAGCTGGCCCGGGCGCATGTTGGCTGCCACGGACTCGGCGGCGGAGACGATGTAGGAGAGGTCGGGCGAGCGGGTCTTCGAGAGCGGTGTCGGCACGCAGATCGTCAGTGCGTCGAGCTCGGCCACGGCCGCGTAGTCGGTCGTCGCGTGCAGCCGCCCGTCGAGCGGCGCGTAGCGCTCCGCCGGGACGTCGACGAGATACGAGCGCCGCTCCTCGATCGCGCGCACGCGCTCGGCGTTGAGGTCGACGCCGGTGATCTGGAACCCGGCCTCGCCGAACGCCATTGCGAGCGGCAGGCCCGCATAGCCGAGGCCGACGATGCCGATCTTCGCCTCTCGCGTGGCGATGCGGTCGTCGAAGGTCGACAGGGAGGACAGCGCCTCGGTCATAGGGCGCCGATGGTAGCGAAGCCTCCCGACGCCTCCGTAGCGGCCGGCGGGGCGTGGGCAAGGGCCTCTGGTATACACGGCGCATGTCCTTCCAGGAGTCGCTGCGCGCCCTGGTGCTGGACAGCCCGGCGGTGCCGGCGTTCGCACTGGCCGCTGCGCTCGTCCTGGTGCTGACCCCTCTGGTCGTTCGGCTCGCGCCGGCGATCGGCGGGATCGACGTGGGGGACGACCGCCCGCGCGTCCACAAGCAGCCCGTGCCGCGCATCGGCGGGCTCGCGATCATCGCCGGAATCGCCGTGCCGGCGGCGATCTGGGTCGACCTCGACGGGCCCTACCTCGGCATCATGATCGGCACGCTGCTGGCGGCCGCGATCGGGCTCGTTGACGACGTCCGGGGGCTGAGGCCCAGCGTGAAGATGGCCGGGATCGTCCTGGTCTCGCTCATTCCGGTGGTGGGCTTCGACGTCAACTTCGACCGGGTGACGCTGCCGCTGGTCGGCGACCACGACCTCGGCTGGGCTGCGTACGTGCTGACGATCTTCTGGATCGCGGCGGTCACGAACCTGGTCAACCTGATCGACGGAATGGATGGGCTCGCGGCGGGCATCGTCGCCATCGCCGCCGGGTCGTACGCGCTGCTCGGCGCCTCGTTCGGGCGCGAGAACGCAGCCTTGCTCGCTGCCGTCGTCTGCGGCGCGACGGTGGCGTTCCTGAAGCACAACTACCACCCGGCGAAGATCTTCATGGGGGACACGGGGGCGCTGGCGCTCGGCTTCCTGCTCGCGGCGGTGGCGGTCCAGGGCGTGATGAAGACGGCGGCCACGATCGCCCTCGCCGGGCCGCTGCTCGTGCTGGCCGTGCCGATCCTGGACACGTCGTTCGTCGTGCTGAAGCGGCTCAAGTACCGGCGGCCGCCCTGGAACGCCGACCAGAACCACTTCTACCACCGCTTCCTGCGCATCGGCCTCTCGCAGCGGCGCACTGCGGCGTACCTGCACGTCTGGGCCGCGCTGCTTTCGGCCTACGCGATCCTGCTCCGCTTCGTGCCGCCGCGGCCAAAGGGCGTCTGGGATCTCGAGAACACGCTGGCCGGGCTCGGCGGCGGCGTCGTCGTCATCGCCGCGTCGGTCTGGATGGTCTACACGCTCGAGATCCTCAAGGAGCGGCACCTGGAGGCGCTACGGCTGCGACGCGCAGCCCCGGAGGGCGATCGCGAGGAGGCCGTCGAGCGGGCTCTCGCGGCGGGCCGAAACGAGTAGCCGCACCGGGCGGCGCGCCGGCGGCCGTGCTCGCCGCCTCGTCTCTCAGTCGCCGAGCCAGGGGAGCGCGAGCCGGAGGAGGTCGGCCGGGTCGCGACGGACACGGCGGCGCCACGACTCGCGGTCGGGCTTGTGTTCGACCGTGACGTCGTCCGGATCGCGCAGGACCCGCAGGCGCCCCTCGCGCTCGAGCTGCTCGTCGACGGCTCCCGGCCGCCCCTCGAAGATCGAGTAGACGGGCGTCCCCAGGACCGCCGCCTCGCGGTTCATGGTGCCGCCCGCGGAGACCAGCAGGTCGGCGAACGCGACGAGGCTGCGGCCGTCCACCGTCTCGCGCGGCACGATCACGCCCGGCAGGCTCAGCTGCTCGACGGCCGCCTGCTGCTCGGGCGTCCGCGCCACAACCACGGTCTGCGTCCCCTCGGCGGCCGAGAGACGCGCCAGCAGGCGGGGGAGGAGCGGGTTCTCGGAGCCGCCCAGGTAGAGGGCGTATGACGGAGCCGTGCGAACGACGCAGAGCACGCGCTCCCGGTCGATGCCGAGGCCGTCGAGGACGACCGGGTCCGGCTCGAAGCCGTTCAGGAAGTACTCCTCCTTCAGGCCCGGGTAGCGGACGAGCTTTGGCGGCCTCGCGCCGTAGCGGGCGAGGCGCTCGGCCGGGATGGCGTTCGGCACGAGCACCCGGTTGGCGAGTCGGCAGTTGACGTGATGCTGGAGCTCGGCCCACTCGTAGTCGAACATGGTCGTGTTCCGGATGCGCAGCAGCCGGCACGTAGGCGGCAGGTCGGTGGAGCCGTGCGCGAGAGCGCAGTCGAAGCGCCGGCGGCGCGCCCAGCGGACGAGTTGCGGGACGCGCGACGCGGCGGCCCGTGCCTTGCCGAGCCGGCCCGCTCCGCCGTGGTAGCCGATCACCTCGGCGTCGCGTCCCCAGCGCTCGAGCATCGCGAGCGTCTGCGACAGCGGCCGGGCGGTCAGCTCGACGTCGTGGCCGCGCTCCTCGAGCAGCTCCACCAGCGGCCGCAGCACCTGCACGTGCGCCGTGTTGGTGAGGTCCACCCAGACGCGCATGCGGCGATGGTATGGCGCCCGACCCGTCCCGGCGGGCCACCTCCAGGGGACTGTCCCTCGGGCGTGCCGGCTCCGCGACCGCGTCGGCCGCGGGGCCTCTGTCCTCCTGAGCAGGGAATCTGTGTTGTAAAGCCTCTGTGCGGAGGGGTGGGTCACCGCTAGCCTGGAGAGGACGATGTGGGGTCGGATCGTCTTCGTGGCGCTCGTCGCCGCCGCCTGCGCGTCCCCGGCGACGGCAGCTCGCTCCGTGGACCGGGACGTGCAGACGATCCGCGTCGGCATCACGGCCGCCGCCAAGGCGAAGCGGCTGACGCCGGCCGAGGCGAACAGCCATCGGGCCGTCGTGCGCCGTGCTCTCTCCGCCTGGCGCCGCGTCCCCCTGCGCCGCAAGGACGACCTCACAGGGTCGATCCGCGACGCCGCCGCCGTCGCCGGACGCCTGGACGGCCCGCGCTCGCTCGCCGTCTTCGGCGGCCTCGACCTCACCGCCGCACACATCCTCGGCGGCGCCTCATCGGCGCCCGACGTCGACGGTCCCGACGGGACGGTGTACCGCTTCTTTCGCGGCCACGGCTACCAGTTTCACCCCCTCGCCAACATGGCGCGGCTGAACGGCCACGTCGTCCGCCAGGACACGGAGGCCACGCGGCGGCTCGCGCAGGCCCTGCTCGCCCGGGCCGTCACCACCCCGTCGGGCCTGACGTGGGAGTACTACTTCCCGTTCGGGGGCGGCCGGGCACCGTGGACGTCCGGCATGGCACAGGCCGTCGCCGCTCAGGCCTTCACCCGCGCCTCGACGCTGCTCGCCGACCCGGCGCTGCTCGACCCGGCCGGACAGGCGCTGCGCGCCACGCGCGCGCTCACGCGGCAGACGTCCGCCGGCCCCTGGATCCGCCTCTACAGCTTCTCCTCGCTCACCGTCCTCAACGCGCAGCTGCAGGCCGCCCTCTCGGTCGCCGAGTACGCGCGCGCGTCCGGGAACGCCGACGCGACGCTCTTCACGGAGAGCCTCGAGAGCGCCGCGGCCACGCTGCTGCCCGGCTTCGACACTGGGTCGTGGTCGCTCTACTCGCTCGGCGGCGCCGAGGCGACGCTGCACTACCACCGCTACGTCGTCACCCTCCTGAAGCGCCTCGCCCAGCTGGACGAGCGGCCCGAGTGGCAGCAGTACGCCGACCTTTTCGAGCTCCATCAGCAACTGCCGCCCGAGATGGAGCCGCTCTCGGCGGTGCGGGTGGTCTACCCCGTGCCGCGCGACGGCTACCGCGACCGCGCCACGATCACCTTCTCGCTCGACAAGTGGTCCAGCGTGCGCTTCGTGGTCGGCGGCGAGCGCCGCCCGTTCAGCCTGCGCCGAGGCCGGCACACCCTGTCCTGGGACCCCGGGTACCGCCGCCCGCTCCTCTACGCCGCCAAGCTCGTCGCGACTGATCTGGCCGGCAACACGGCCGAGGTGCCGCTGGAGTCGATCGACCTCCGCTACGACGCGGAGCCGCCGCAGCTCGCCGCGCACCTCGAGGGCCGCAAGCTCGTGTGGACCGCCCGAGACGAGGCCACACCGTGGGTGCGCCTGTCCGTCCTCTACGAGAACGGCGCCGGCCGCAAGCGCGTCACCCTCGGGAAACGCCCACTCGAGGGCAACACGCGGCTGACGCTTCCTCGCGGGCGCTGGGGCGTGCGCCTGTTCGGCAGCGACTCGGCCGGCAACGCGTCGAGCGTCTTCCTCGGCGAGATCACGCGGCGCTAGCGGTCGACGAGCGCAGCGCGTCGAGCCCGTAGCCCCGCCCGTGCGGGGGCCAGCGCGGCCTCCGCGCACTCGCCTCTCGCCCGATCGGTGCAGCCGGCGAGTCGCAAGTCCCGGCGCCTGGTCCTAGGGCTTCGTGCTGAGCGGCGACACGACGCTCATACCGCCTCGACACGGCGGAGAAAGGCGGCGTAGCGCTCGTTGAAGCCGGGGGCGCGATGGACGCCATGGCCGCGCGCCGGGGATGACGGCGTGCTCGGCGCCGAGCCGCTCGACCAGCACGCGGGACACGGCCTCGTAGGCGGGGAGGCCGCCGCTCGAGCACACGAGCGTGGGCATGGACGCCGCCGCCAGCCGGTCGAGTGGGATCGCCGCCTCCCAGGGCGGCCGCTCGACCGCCAGCGCGTGGGCACCCTGCTCGGCCCCGGGAGGGATCGTCGGCGGCACCCGTCCGGCCGGCCCGAAGACGGCCGAGAAGCCGGCCACCAGCCCAGCCAGGTCGTCCGGATCTCCCGCCCAGACCGCCTCGTATGCCGCGACGGCCTCCTCGACCGCCGGAACGCCCCGCGCGACGCCGAAGCAGGGCGGCTCGATCACCATCAGCGAGCGCAGCACGTCAGGCCGCTCCCCGGCCGCGAGCAGGGCGACGACGCCGCCGTAGGAGAAGCCCCCGAGATGGTCGCCCTCCTCCAGCAGCGCGGCGACCGCACGCGCCTGGTCGGCGAAGTCGATCCGATCGGCCGGCGGCCCCGGCGGATAGCCGTCGCGGTCGACAAGCACGAGGCTCCACCTCCGCGCCAGCGGCCGCTGCCCCGTCCACGTGGCGCTGTTGTGGATGCTGCCGTGGACGAGCACCACGCGTGGGCCCTCGCCGAGCGTGTGGACGTGCACGAACGTAACGCTACAAACTTTGGCGGAATGCGCAAGGTAGAGCCGATTTTGGCGTCACAAGCTTTGGTATGCTCGCCGCGGATGGAGCCCGTCCCCCGCTCGTCGCCCGCCGGAGCGGGCTTCCTGCTCGTCGCCTCGACGGCGGCGGGCGCAGGCCTGGGCGCGCTCGCGGGCTGGGCCGCCGGATCGTGGCCCCTCGGCGCCCTCGGCGGCGCCGTCGTCGGCATCCCCACGGGCGTCTTCGTCGTCTATCGCCGCTACCGGGCCTACTTCAGCTGATGGCCGGTGCGTTCACGACCCCCCGTCCCATGCCGCCGCGGACGCTGCCGCTCGTCGCCGGGGCCCTGGTGCTCGCGCTCGCCCTGCCGGTGTTCCTGATCGCGGACTGGCGGCTTGCGGGGTGGGCGCTCGGCGCCGCGCTCTGGGCGGGCGCGCAGGTGCTCGGCCTCGTGCTGGCGCGTCTGCCGGTCGGCCCCGGTAAGCTCGCCGCCTCCAGCGTGGTGGGGATCGGGATGACCTTTCGCGCGGTCGCAGTGATGGTCGTCGTCATCGCGGTCGCCGCCTCGGACGCGAGCCTCGGGCTCGCGGCCGCGCTCGTGTACGCGCTCGCCTACACGCTCGAGCTGGCCCTGTCGCTCGCCGGCTACTTCGGAGCGGAGCCCGCGTGAAGCGCGTCCTCGCCGCCACCACCGCGCTCTTCCTGGCGCTGCCGCAGCTCGCGCTCGCGGCTGAGGAGAGTGCCGCGGAGGAGGAGTTCGACCCGTCGCACGAGTTCGAGCTCCACGCGTGGATCCCGATCGAGATCGGACCCCTCGACCTCTCGATCAACAAGGCGGTCGCCTACCTCTTCCTCGGCACCGCCCTGACGATCGTGATCGGCATCGTGCTGATGCGCGTCCGCCTCGGCGTGCGTCCCGGACGGCGGCAGGCGATCGGCGAGCAGATCTACGAGCTGGCCCAGATCAATATCGCGGAGCAGGGACTGCCGACGAAGGCGATCGGCCGCTGGTTCCCCTACGTGGCGACCCTCTTCATCTTCATCTGGACGATCAACATGCTCGGGTTCATCCCGCTGCCCCTCTCGGACGAGAAGGTCGAGATCGCCGGGGTGGAGCTGCCCCAGCTCGGCATCTACGCCGCCACGTCGTCGATCGCCGTCACGCTCGCGCTCGCCCTCATGAGCTTCGTGTTCACGCACGTGGAAGGTGTGCGCGAGAACGGGGCCGTCGGCTACTTCAAGAGCTGGATCCCGGACGTCCCGAAGGCGATGTACCCGCTGATCGTGCCGCTCGAGATCCTCGGCCAGCTGATGCGCCTGATCTCGCTCTCGGTGCGGCTCTACGCCAACATGCTGGCCGGCCACATGCTGATCCTCACCTTCCTCGGGCTGATGTTCGTGCTCGAGGCCCTCTGGCTTGCGCCGCTCGTCGTCCCCGCGGCCACGGCCTTCTACCTCTTCGAGGTCGTCATCGTCGTCTCGATCCAGGCGTTCATCTTCGCCGCCCTGTCTGCCATCTACCTCGGCTCGGCCATCGAGCCGGAGCACTAGAGAGGAGCTCCACTATGGGCCTGTCCATGTTCACCCCGTTGCTCGCCCAGGCGGACACCGCCGCCGACGCCGGCAAGGCGATCGCCCTGGCGCTCGGCATCGGCCTCGGCTCGCTCGGCGCCGGTGTCGGCATCGGCAACATCTTCGGCTCCATGATCCAGTCGGTCGCCCGCCAGCCCGAGCTGCGCGGCGAGCTGCAGGGGATCATGTGGCTCGGCTTCGCCCTCACCGAGGCTGTCGTCTTCTACGGCCTGATCGGCGGCCTGCTCGCCTTCGTGCTCGTCTGATGCCGCTCGTCGCCCCGCTCGCGGTCAACCCGCTCATCGACCCCAACCCGGGGCTGATGATCTGGACGCTCGTCTGCTTCGGGATCGCGTTCTTCGTGCTTCGCAAGTACGCGTTCGGGCCGATCCAGACCGTCATCGACGAGCGCCGCAAGCGCGTCCGCGAGTCGCTCGACGAGGCAGACAGGGCGCGCGACGAGGCCCGCCGGCTGCTCGAGGAGCACCGCGCCCTCGTCGGCCGCGCGCGGAGCGACGCCGAGGAGATCCTCGCCGATGCGCGCCGCGTCGCGGATGCCCAGCGGGAGCGCAACCGCGAGGAGATCGAGGCCGACCGCCAGCGCCGCCTGGAGGAGACGAGCAAGCAGATCGAGGCCGAGACGCGTCGCGCCCTCGAGCAGATCCGCGCCGAGGTCGCCGACCTCACGCTCGTCGCCACCAGTCGCGTCACCGGGAAGGTGCTCACCTCCGAGGACCATCGCCGCCTGATCGAGAGCGCGGTCTCCGACCTCGACTTCTCCAAGCTCGAAGGAAGCGGCCGCAACTAGCCGATGGCCATCTCGCAGCGCATCTACGCGTCGGCGCTGTTCGACGCGGCCGGGGAGAGCGTGCGTGACGAGGTTCGCTCGCAGCTCGCCGCCTTCGTCGAGGCCGTCCGCGAGGTGCCCGAGCTCGGGGCGCTGGTTCGCAACCCGCAGCTCGACCCACGGGCCAAGGTGCGTCTGCTCGAGCCCGTCCTGGAGGGGACGCACGAGTTCCTCGCCAACTTCGTCCGCCTGCTGGCGGAGAAGGGCCGTTTGCACGAGGTCGAGGCGATGCAACGCGAGTTCGAGGTTCTCTGCCGCCGCGCCGAGGGCGTCCTCAACGTCGAGCTGACGACGGCCATCGAGCTGACCGACGAGGACCGACGGGCCATCGTCGGTCAGATCGAGCAGGCCTCCGGGCGCACGGTCGAGGCGAGCGCCTCCGTCGACCCGGAGCTGATCGGCGGGCTCGTGCTGCAGGCAGGCTCGCTCCGCGTCGACTCAAGCGTGCGCGGGCGCCTCGAGCGCCTGCGCCGCGAGCTCAAGCAGACATCCCTACGCGACTAACGAGCGATTCGAGAGGAGACTCTTCAGTGCAGCTACGCCCAGACGAGATCGGAGCGATCCTCCGCCAGCGGATCGAGGAGTACGACGTCGAGACCGAGCTGGCCGAGGTTGGCTCGGTGCTCCAGGTCGGCGACGGGATCGCCCGCATCCACGGGCTCGAGAACGCCGTCGCGATGGAGATGCTCGAGCTCGAGCACGGGGTCACCGGCCTCGCGTTCAACCTCGAGGAGGACAACGTCGGCGCCGCCCTGTTCGGCGACTGGGAGCAGATCAAGGAGGGCCAGCCGGTGCGCCGCAGCGGCCGCGTGGCCAGCGTGCCCGTCGGCGACGCGCTGATCGGCCGCATCGTCGACCCGCTCGGCAACCCGCTCGACGGCCAGGGGCCGATCGAGACGGACGAGCGCCGGCCGCTCGAGTTCAAGGCGCCCGGTGTCGTCGATCGGCAGCCGGTGAAGGAGCCGGTGCAGACGGGCCTCAAGGCGATCGACTCGATGATCCCGATCGGCCGTGGCCAGCGCGAGCTCGTCATCGGCGACCGCGGCACGGGCAAGACGGCGATCGCCGTCGACACGATCCTGAACCAGAAGGGCCAGGATCTGATCTGCATCTACGTCGCCATCGGCCAGAAGGGCTCGACGGTGGCGCAGGTGCACGAGCGGCTGCGCGAGGCGGGCGCGATGGACTACACGGTCATCGTCAGCGCCGGAGCGCACGAGGCCGCGCCGATCAAGTGGATGGCCCCCTTCGCCGGCTGCGCGATCGGCGAGCACTTCATGTTCAACGGCCGGCACGCGATCTGCTTCTACGACGACCTCTCCAAGCACGCCGACGCCTATCGCCAGCTCTCGCTGCTGCTGCGCCGCCCGCCCGGTCGCGAGGCCTTCCCCGGCGACGTCTTCTACCTCCACTCGCGGCTGCTCGAGCGCGCCTGCAAGCTCTCCGACGAGCTCGGCGGCGGCTCGCTGACCGGCATTCCGATCATCGAGACGCAAGCGGGTGACGTCGCCGCCTACATCCCGACGAACGTGATCTCGATCACCGACGGGCAGATCTTCCTCGAGTCGGAGCTCTTCTTCTCGGGCGTGCGGCCGGCGATCAACGTCGGCGTCTCCGTCTCCCGCGTGGGCGGTGCCGCCCGCATCAAGGCGATGAACAAGGTCGCCGGGCGTCTGCGCCTCGACCTGTCGCAGTACCGCGAGCTGGAGGCGTTCGCCCAGTTCGGCTCGGAGCTCGACCAGGCGACCCAGGCGACCCTGAACCGGGGCGAGAAGCTGGTGGCGACGCTGAACCAGCCGCAGTACGCGCCGTGGCCGGTCGAGGAGCAGGTGGTGGCCATCTACGTCGGCGTCAACGGCTACCTCGACACCATCCCGACCCCGGACGTCGAGCGCTTCCAGCAGGAGCTCCGCGAGACGCTGCGCACGGAGGGCTCGGTCTACGAGAGCATCCGCGAGACCGGCGACCTCTCCGAGGATGTGGAGGCGAAGCTGCGCGAGCAGATCGAGCGCGTCGTGCCGCGGTTCGCCGAGACCGAGGAGCCCGCAGCCGCCGGCGCGGCCGCGTAGGGAGGCTCGTTGGAGACCGTCCAGGATCTCAGGCGGCGGATCCGCTCCGTCACCAACACGCGCAAGATCACGCGTGCGATGGAGCTCGTCGCCGGCGCGCGTCTGCGCCGCGCCCAGGGCCGGATCGAGGCCATGCGACCCTACGCCGACCGCATGCGCGAGCTGATGGTCGGCACGGCCAAGGCGAGCGCCTCGCTCCGCGGCCTGCCGCTGCTCGAGCGGCGGGAGGTGAGCACGGTGGCGCTCGTGCCGCTGACGGGCGACCGGGGCCTGGCCGGTGCCTTCAACGCCCAGATCCTGCGCCGGACGTTCGCGCTCGAGCGGCAGCTGCGCGGGGAGGGGAAGGAGATCCGCTTCCTGGCCGCCGGCCGCAAGGGCCGCTCGACGCTGACCTTCCGCGGCTACGAGCTGCATCGCTCCTGGATGGGGTTCTCGGACCGGCCCGAGTACTCGGACGCGAGCGCGATCGCGCACACGCTCGCCGAGCTCTACACCGAGGGCGAGGTCGACCAGGTGACCGTCATCTACAACCACTTCGAGTCGGCGCTGGCGCAGCGGGTGGTCGCGCAGGACGTGCTGCCGATCCCCGAGGACGTGCTCGAGGAGAGCGACGACGACCAGGCCGCGTTCGGCGACTTCATCTACGAGCCCGAGCCGGAGCAGATCCTGGAGCGGCTCCTCCCTGCGTACCTCGAGACGGAGCTCTTCCGGGCGCTGCTCGAGTCGGCGGCCTCCGAGCAGGGGGCCCGCATGACGGCGATGCGGAACGCGTCCAAGAACGCGGCCGAGCTGATCGACTCGCTCACGCTCGCGATGAACCGCGCGCGGCAGGCCGAGATCACGCAGGAGATTCTGGAGGTCGTCGCCGGGGCCGACGCTCTGCGCGGCTGAGCCGCTTGCGGACTGGGGCTAGACTCGCCGGGCCGTGCGCCGCTCACTCGCACTGATCGCCCTGCTCGCCGTCGCCGCCGCGGGCTGCAACTCCGGGGATGACGACGACGGCGACGCCGGCGCGACGACGGGGACGACCACGACCGCAACGACCACGGGCGGGACAACCGGCACCTCGACGGAGCCGGAGCGGCTCTTCACCAAGCAGGACCTGCCGAAGCTGGCGCTCCCGGCGGCGAGCGCGCCCCCCGGCATGACGTTCACCGCGCCTGAGTCGGGACCAAAGGAGCTGATCGAGGTGGGGGTCGGGCTGCCGACCCAGCTGCGCGAGCTGCGCGCGCTCGGGTTCGTCGCCGTCCACGACGCGATCTTCGACTCGAGCCGGCCGCAGCAGAGCGACCTGCGGGTCGCCGAGCGGCTCTGGCTGTTCGGGAACGTGTCGGGAGCGTCCAGCTGGCTGCAGCGAACGCGCGCGAACTCGTTTGCCGCGGGCCTCGGCGCGATCCAGACGCAGATTCTCGGCGACGCCTCCTGGGCCGCCGGCGGCAGCCTCGTCAATACCCAGGTGATCACACATGCGTTTCGCGTCGGCAACGTGGTCGTGGTCATGACCTCGTCCACCGAGCGTGGCAACCCGCCGCAGGACGACGCCCTCGCCGCGGCCCAGGCGGCGGAGAAGCGCATCACCGGCTGAGCGGCCAACTTCGGCGTCCCACGGGCGTCTCACCCCGTACGGCGGCCGCGCCCAGAGGCCGCTCGACCCCGAACAGGACCCGCCAGCCGATGGAGACCCAGCGAGTGAGCATGCTCCTCGAGGACGACCGCCTCGAGGCGGCGGCCGCAGTCGCCGGCCGGTTCCTCGACAACATCGAGACGGTCGTCTACGGCAAGACGTCCGAGATCAAGCTCGTCCTCGCGGCGCTCGCCTGTGGGGGCCACGTCCTGCTCGAGGACGTCCCCGGCACCTCCAAGACGATCCTGGCGCGTGCGATCGCGGCCTCGATCGAGGGGGCGGCGCCGTCGCGGATCCAGTGCACCCCCGACCTGCAGCCGACCGACGTCACCGGCCTCTCGGTGTTCGATCAGCGCACGCGTGACTTCGAGTTCCGCCCGGGCCCGATCTTCGCGAACGTCGTGCTCGTCGACGAGATCAACCGGGCGATGCCGAAGACCCAGTCGGCGCTGCTCGAGGCGATGGCCGAGCAGCAGGTCACGGTCGATGGCGTCACCCGTCCGCTGCCCGACCCGTTCCTGCTGATCGCGACCGAGAACCCGATCGAGTACGAGGGCACCTTCCCGCTGCCGGAGGCCCAGCTCGATCGCTTCTTCCTCAAGACCTGGCTCGGCTATCCCGGGTTCGACGACGAGCTGCGCATCCTCGACGAGCAGCGGTTCGCGCACCCGATCGAGCGGCTCGGGCCGGTCGTGTCGATCGAGGACGTCCACAGTCTGCGGCTGGCGGCTCAGCACGTCTACATCGACGAGCTGCTGCGGCGGTGGCTGGTCGAGCTCGTCCGCTCGACGCGCGTCATGGACGACATCGCCATGGGCGGCTCGGTGCGCGGCACGCTCGCGCTCGAGCGCGCAGCTCGTGCCTGGGCGCTCCTCGACGGGCGCGCGCATGTCCTGCCCGCCGACATCGAGCGCCTCTTCGTCCCCATCGTCGTGCATCGCATCGTCTTCAAGCCGACGTTCGTGGCGCGGGCCCGCGCGGTCGGGTGGCCGGAGGCGATCGAGGAGTTCAAGCGGCGCTGCCTGGAGCTGGCGCCGAGCCCAGGCTCCGCGGGCGATCCGCTGTTCGAGCGCCCGGGCCCGGTGTCGCCGGCGCCGTGACACGCGCACGGCAGGCCGGTTGGACGGGCCTGCGGAGGCCGCGGGCCGGCGGCGGGGGGCGCCAGCACGCGCCAGAGGGCCGAGGCGCCGGTGGCGCCATGGGAGGGGGGAGGCGATGAGCTTCCCGCTCGTCCCGCGCGGGCGGTTGATCGGGCTGTCGTTCGGGACGATGCGCAGCCTGCGCCGCGGCACCGGCTCGGACGTCGCGGGCTCACGGCCCTACGTGGCGGGCGACGACGTCCACGGGATCGACTGGGCCGCGTCGGCGCGCCTGTCGTCGGCTCGAGGCGGCGACGAGTTCGTCGTCCGGGAGCACTACGCGGACGAGGCGCCGCGGGTCGTGATCGTGTGCGACCGGCGCCCGGAGATGTCGTACTTCGCGCCGCCGCTTCCCTGGCTCGACAAGGCGGCGGCGATGCGGGAGGCAGCGGCGCTGATCCTCGAGAGCGCCGCCAAGGTCGGCGGCTTCGTCGGCTACCTCGACCATGGGGAGGGTGACCCTCTCTGGCTCACCCCACGCACCGTTCGCCGCCTGCGCGAGGACGTCGAGGAGCGTCTCCAGGGAGGCCCGTACGAGGCGCCGGAGAACGCCCTCGAGCTTGCCTTCGAGCAGTTGCTCGAGCACCGCCGCGCGGTCGCGCCCGGCTCCTTCATCTTCCTGCTCTCCGACTTCGTGCCGCCGCCGCCGGAGAGGCTCGTGGTGGCCGCGCTCGAGCACCGCTGGGACCTGGTCCCGGTCGTGATCCAGGATCCGACCTGGGAGCAGAGCTTCCCCGCGGCGCACGGGATCGGGCTGCCCTTCCGTGATCCGCGCAGTGGCCGCGCGGCCCCCGAGTGGCTCACCGCCGGGGAGGCGGGAGAGCGGCGCGAGCGGCACGAGCGCCGCCTGGCCGAGCTCGTCACCGGTCTGCGCTCGCTGGACGCCGATCCCGTGCTGGTCGGCGAGGCCGACAGCGCCGGCATCCTCGGCTCGTTCCTCGACTGGGCCGATGCGCGGCTGACGAGGAGGGCGGCGTGAGGCGCACCGTGCTGGCCGTGGCGGGGCTCGTCACCCTCGCCGTCCTCGCCGTCGGCCTCGTGACGATCGTGCTCGTCGCCCCGCGCCCGGCCGACACCGGCGCCGTCTCGCCGGTGCCGCCCGACCGGTCGCCCCCGATCGACACGAGGGTTTCGCTCTCGCCCCGCACGGTCTTCTTCGGGGACACGGTCACGGTGCGCGTGGACGTGACGCTCGACCGGACCCGGGTCGTTGCCGGCTCGGTGCGGCTCGTCACCGACTTCGAGCCGTGGCAGCAGGTCGCCGAGCCTCGCCGGACACGCCGGGACGGCGAGACGACCACGCACCTGCAGACGACCTGGCAGCTGCGCTGTCTCGTCAGCACCTGCCTTCCCCCCGCTTCCGGGTTGCAGACGCGGTTTGCCCCCGCGACCCTCTCCTACAGGACGAACGATCCGGACGCTCCGGCACCGGACCCGATCGTCGCCGCCTGGCCGACGCTGGCCGTGAGCACGCGGCTCGACGAGTCGGCGGCGGCGCCGTCGGTCGGCAGCGGGCGCAGCCCCTACGAGACCCCCTGGCGCGCCGACCTCGTCTCGATGCCGGCTCCCTCGTACCGTGTCGACCCGGCCACCGCCCGCTTCCCGCTCTTCGGGCTTGCGGCGCTGCTCGCTCTTGTCGGCGCAGGTCTGGCATACGCGGGTCGCCCGCGCCGGCGCCCGCAACCGCTCGTGGTCGAGGCGCCGCCCCCGCCGCCGCCGGTCAGCCCGCTCGAGCGGGCGTTGCAGCTGCTCGAGGACGGTGCCGCGGTCAACGGCGCGACAGACCGGCGCCGGGCTCTCGAGCTGCTGGCCGAGGCGCTCGCCGGGCGCGATGCGGAGCTCGCAGGACAGGCCCGGGAGCTGGCCTGGTCGCGCGGCCTGCCCGAGGTCGAGCGCACGACGCCGCTCGCCGAGCAGGCCCGGCCGCTCCTCGGTCTCACCCACGAGGAGGCCGCGCCGGAGGACCCCCAACCGGAAGCCGCGGACGACGGTGCGGAGGAGCAGGCCCGTGCGTAGGCGCACATCGGCCCTGCATGCCTCCGGTGCCGACCCTCGCGGGTGGCGCTCGCTCCGGACACGCGCCGTCCGGAGCCTCCTGGTCGTGGCTGTGCTCCTATCGCTCGGTGCCGCGGTTGCGTCGGCTCGATCCCTGCACGTCCAGCCGGCCGGCCTGCTGCCGACGGGCACCACCGGGGTCGTCATCGTCGACCTGTCGCTGAGCATCGGCGACGAGAACCTCAAGGACGTGCGGCGGGCGCTGCAACGGGTCGTCGCGGCCAACGAGCCGATCGGCTTCGTGGTCTTCTCCGACGTGCCGTACGAGCTGCTGCCGCCCGGGACTCCGGCGCGTGAGCTCCGGCCGATCCTGCGCCTGCTCGCACCCGAGCGGGGCGTGCTCGCCTATCCATGGAACCAGGGCTACCGGGCTGGGACGCGGATCTCCCAGTCACTCGAGGTCGCGGCGTCGATGCTCGAGCGAGACGGCATCGCGGACGGGTCGATCCTGCTCCTGAGCGACCTCGACACGGCGCCGGACGACTTCGACAAGCTCGCGCGCGTCCTCCAGGACATCAAGCGCACGGTCACGATCCGCGTGGTGCCGCTCTCTCCGACGAGCGACGGCATGCGGCTCTTCAACGGCTCGCTCGGGCCGGGTGCGATCGTGGAGCCTGACGAGCTCGCGAGCGCGGCCCCCGACCCGACCACCGGGGTGCGCGGCTCGACGCCGGGCTGGCTGCTCGTCTTCGGCGGCCTCTGCTTCGCGGCGCTCGCCCTCCACGAGGGGCTGGGTACCCGTCTGGCGCTGCCGCGGGCGGCGAGGGGGCTCGCATGAGGCGGACGGCGCTCCTCCTCGGTGCGGCGGTCGCGATCTCGCTCGCTGCGGGTCTCGCTGCGCTCGCTCACGACGTCGCCCGCTGGCCGGGCACGCTCGAGTCCAGCGACGCGCGCTACCGGTCCGACCCGAACGACACCGGCCTGTGGCGGCCGCGCGAGCTCGCTCCGTGGCGGCTCTCGCGGGCCGTGCTCGCGCTCGACGACGACCTGTCCTTCCGCCGCGCCGTCCAGGGCCTCCGGCTCGGCCGCCTCGAGGGGCCTGGCGTGACCGATCCGAACCTCTCGGTGCTGCGCAGCGACGCCCAGACGCGGCTCGTCCAGATCGTGCAGAGCGACGGCGACGGGAAGCGGCGCTCGGCGGCTGCCAACCTCGCAGGCGTGCTCGCGCTCGTCAGCCTGGTGGCGGAGGAGCAGGATCGTGCGGTCCTGCTCGGCTCGGCGATCAGGAGCTTCCGCCGGGCAGTCGCCCTCGACCCGGCCAACGAGGATGCGAAGTTCAACCTGGAGCTCTCGCTCCAGCGTGGCCGGGAGCTGCAGCTGTCGGAGGCGGCCGGCGGCCGGGATCCGGCGCCGGGCGGCCGTGGCTCTCGTGGCGCGGGGACGGGCGACCCCGGCCGGGGCTACTGATCGATGTCCGACTTCCTCGAGCTTCGGTCGCGCCACGCCGGCGTCCCTCGGGCGAGCGATGCCTGAGGCCGTCCTGCAGGCATCGCTCGGGTTTGCGAGCCCGCTCGGGGGCCTGCTCGTCCTCGGCGTCGCGATCCCGCTCGCGGCCCTCTTTGCGATCGGTGTGCGAGGCCGCCGCGTGCGGGCGGCGATCGGGCTGCCGGACCCGGGCGGACGTCTTCGGCATGTGCCGGCGGCGGCACTGCTGCTCGGCGGCGCGCTCGTCGGGATCGCTGCGTCACAGCCCGTCGTCCAGCGAGAGACGACGCGTCTCGCGCGGGCGGACGCCGAGGCCTGGGTCGTGATCGACACGACCCGCTCGATGCTGGCCCAACGCGATCCCGACTCGCCGACCCGGCTCGAGCGCGCCAAGGATGCGGCGACGGCCGTGAAGCAGACCCTGCCAGAGGTGCCCGTCGGCATCGCCTCGCTGACCGACCGCGTCCTGCCCCACCTGTTCCCGAGCGTCGACGACGACGTCTTCCGCGTCACCCTCGACCGCGCCATCGGGATCGAGAACCCGCCGCCGCAGTCGGGGTTCCTCGCCCAGGTGACCCGCCTTGACGCGATCGGGCGGATGAACGAGCTCAACTTCTTCTCGCCGACCGCGCGCCGCCGCGTCGTGGTGGTGATCACGGACGGCGAGAGCCTGCCGTTCGCCGCCGACCGGGTGGCCGGCAAGCTGCGTGGCCCGCCGGAGGTCGACCCCGTCCTCGTCCACGTGTGGGATGCCGCCGACCGCGTCTTCACGCGAGGCGTTCCCGAGCCGGGCTACCGGCCCGACGGCCTGGCTCGCCCGGTCATGGAGACGCTCGCCACGGTGACGCAGAGCCGGCTCTTCACCGCTGCGGAGTCGGGTGCGGCCGCGGCCGAGGCCCGGGAGTTGCTCGGCGAGGGCCCGACCGTCGCGCGCGGCGAGCGGCGTGTGCGCCATGCGCTCTCGCCCTATCTGGCGGCTGCGGCGTTCCTGCCGTTCGGGCTGCTGCTCGTGCGGCGCGACCGCTGACGCTCGCTTGGGGAGAGGCTCGCCGGCGGCAGCGCCCGGCGGGCATGCACGGCGCGCCTCGCGACGCCTCGGGTTTCGCCCCCCGCGGCCCCGCGGGCGTGCCGGTGGGCGCCTCGGGGAGGCGCTGGGGACGGATCGGCTCGAAGTCGGCGCACACCCGTCACCCACGCGTGCGCCTTTCGCCGCTACCGTCGGTCTCGGGTGGAGGGAGGAGCACCCGGGTCCCCACCCAGGGTGGGGCGCGCGCGTGACTATAAACGGGGCGCGGGCGCCTAGAGGTTGCGCCTGGAGAGAACGATGCCCAGCGGGACGAGCGCTGCCAGCGTCACCCACGGCATGAGCGCGCGCCGCTCGCCCTCCAGGCGACGGCTTCGCGTCGGGCCCACGCCGACGGCCCGCCTGACCGCCGCCCTCGCGCTGGCCAGATCGCGCTCGGCGAACACCTCGCCTCCGACCAGCGCGGCGAGGTGCTCGAGGTTCGCGGGCGCGGCACGGTCCGGCTTGTACCCAGCTTCCGCCACGCCGGTCTCGAAGATTCGCTCGTTGCCGTCCCACAGCTGGACGAAGATCGTGCGGATCGGAGGGTCGGCGTCTCGGAACGCCGCGGCGAGCCGGCCGGACAGTGGCCTCGACTCGCCGTCCGTCAGCACCACCAGCAGGCGGCGGCGGGCCGCGGGCGGGAAGTAGCGGCCGGTCACGATCGACGCGAGCGAGTCGAAGGTCGTCGCCCGCAGGTTGGAGTAGGAGAGCGTCGGGCCGGGACGCTCGATCCCCATCGCTCGGTGCAGCGTGGCCGAGAACACCCGGGCGTCGGTGGTCGCGAAGCTGTGCGGTAGCAGCCGGTCGGTGAGCGAGGCGAGGCCGACCGGCACCTCGGGGATCGCGTCGCGCACCTCCAGCGCCGCAGCGCGGGCCCGCTGAAACCGCGTCGGTGCCTCGGGGTCGGCGGCGGCGAGCATCGATCGTGAGATGTCGACGACGACGTACGCTTCGGCATCCACGCGCTCCAGCCGCTGGCGCGACTCGTCGACCACCGGCTGGGCGGCGGCGAGACCGAGCAGCAGCGGCACGCCCGCCAGCGCGAGCACCAGCGGCACCCGCGCCCGCAGCGGCGGCTCGGCGAGGCCGAGCTGCGCCCGGATCCCCCGGGCGCGCCGCTCGCGCAGGAGGAAGACCGTCAGCGGCACCAGTGCCGCCAGCCCGAGCAGGGCCGCGTACGGCGTCAGCAGCCGGACGTCCACGGCCTAGTACCCGCTGCCCTCGCGCCCGCTGCCCGAGCGCCTGCCGCGGGCGGCACCGCGATCCGGGTTCTCCCCGGCCAGCTGCCCCGGCTCGGCCGCGCGCAGGACGAGCTCGAGGTTGTACTTCGCATCTGCGTGGTCGGGGTCGAGCGCGATCGCCGTCTGGAACGCGCTGACCGCCTCCTTCAGATTCGCTGCCCGCTCGCGAGCGTCCGAGGTGGCGCGCCCCATCGTCAGCGCGCCGTGCATGTTCAGCAGCTGGGCTCGCCGCTGCGGATCGGGCTGCCGGCGGCGCTGGGTGGCGAGCTCGCGCACGACCTGGCCGCGGAGCGCCTCCTGGTCTGGCGTCGTGATCTGGACGCGGCGCGGGTCGACGCGCCGGAACAGGGAGGCGGTGCGGCGGTAGTCGAGGTCGTCGCCGAGGTCGAGGAGGCGCGTCGTCAGCTCTCCCGGCAGGAAGGCGACGTCGTCCCACGCGGCGCGTTGGCGCAGCGGCGCCCCCGTGAACGCCGTGTCGGCGGCGCCGACCATCGCCGGTGTCCTGAGCACGTCGACCGCGAGCACGATCAGGACGAGCGCCGCCGGCACGGCCAGGACCGCGCCGGCGCGAAGCCCGAGCCGCCGGCGGCTCACGCCCGCACCTCCAGCCGCGCGAGCGCGCGCTCGTTCACCGCCAGCAGCGCCACCAGCAGCGCCGCGACCGCCACGAAGAGCCACGGCGCCGCCCCCCGGAGCGTCTTCGCCTCGGGAGCGCGCACTGCCCCGGCCGAGCCCGGGTCCCGGAGGAGCGCGTCCGGCCCGGTCAGCCGCTCGATCAACCGCCGCTTCTCGTCGCTGGGCGCCAGCGGCACGATCCTGACGGTCATGCCCGCCTCGTACATGCGGCCGATCTCGGCGCCGAGCCGCTCGACCTCGTCGGGCAGGATCTCGAGGTCGCTGATCAGGACGATCGAGCCGCGACGTGCACCGTCGCGGACGAGGGCTTCCCGGGCGACGCTCAGCCCTGCCGAGATGCGGGTGCCGGCTCTGAACTCCTGCCACGGGTTCGCCGGCAGCTCCGTTCCCGCGTTCGGGTCGGAGCGGAGGAAGCGCAGCAGGGGCACGAGCTCGCGGGAGGGTGTCCCGGGGGGCAGCAGCTCGTAGCCCGCATCCGAGAAGGCGACCAGCCCCGCCTCCTCGCCCGTCCGCGCCATGCGCTCGAGTGTCTCGCCCATGGCGGCCTCGTAGACGCTTGCCGACATGTCGAGGACGACCATGCCGGTGGTTCCCGAGGGGACGAACGGAGCGTGGCGGGCATCCTCGCCGCGCGCCACGACGACCGCGAGCGCGAGCGTGCCCGCCAGTGCGAGTGCGAGGGTGGTGCGCAGCGCCGCGGTGCGCCAGGCGGCGTGCCGAAAGGACGCCGCGTCAGCGGTGGGGATCGCGGGACGCCTACGCCACATGAGCGTCCCTCACCGAGCCGGTGAGCGCTGCCGCGTCCCCGGCCGAGGGAGCGCCGGCCGACCAGCCGAGGCGCCGGGCCTGCAGCGCGAGCACGGCGCTGCCGGCCAGATCGAGCTCGTACGCCAGCACCTCCAGGGCTTCACGCCGCTGCTGCGCGTTGCCGTTCGCGCCCGTCTGCTCGACGAGGAGGACGGCCCGCTCGAGCGGTGGCAGGACGCGGGTCTCCTCGGCCTCCGGCACGGGGCGGCGGCGGCCTCGTAGCCATCCGGCTGCGAGCGTCGCCGGCAGGGCGAGCAACAGCGCCGCGCCGAGCAGCAGCGCGACCGCGAGCGGCGTGGGAGACACGCCGTACGACAGGGACGGCAGCGGGTTGAGCGTCGTCCGGAACGGTGAGACGAAGAAGAACGTGAGCGAAGGGTCACGCGGGCTCACGCGCGAGAGCGCCTCGAGCCGGGGCCAGTAGATGCGGAGCAGGTGCCGTGGGCGCCTCCCTGCCGGCTCGTCGTAGTAGACGTGCGCGACGGGGAAGCGGAAGATGCGCTCGGCACGACGAAGCGCCGGCTGCTCGCCCGCCGGCGTGATGCCCGGCGAGACGTCGCCCGTCAGGCACTCGACGTCGAGGCAGCGGAGCGTCATGCGGTAGCGCAGGCGCGAGTAGCGGCTGTAGTCGTCACGCTCGAGCTCGGTCGCTCCGGTCGGCTCGTACGGGGCGAACGCGGCGGCGAGCCGGATGCGGCCGGGATCGAGCCGGTCACGGTCGACCACCACCTCCACCTCGGCCACGACCGTGTCGCCGAACAGGTGCGCGGTCGGGGTCAGCGAGCGGGTTGCGGACAGCGAGCGCCCGAGCGGCACCGCCGGCTCGTCCGTTGTCCCACCGGCGCAACCGGTCGCCGCTGCGAGCGCGGCCAGCGCGAGCAACAACCCTCTCACGCGCGCCCCCTGGTGAACAGTCGCTGGTCGGCCCACGCCAGGAAGGCGGAGACGACGTCCCGGTGCTCGTGGGAGTCGACGAGCACCGGGTCGAGGTCGAGCGCGCGGAGCTCGTCGAGGAGCTCCTCCCGCCGCGTCTCGTGCGCGGTGCGCCGCTCTCGTGCCTCGCGCTCCGTCAGGGCGACGGTCGCAGGGCGCCCGCTGCCCGCATCGACGTAGCGCAGCGTGACGCCGCTCACGTCGGGGAAGGTCTGATCCCAAACCGGATCCTGGATCACGACCGGCACGACCTCCCACTGGCGCTCGAGGGCCTGCAGCCAGTCGTCGCGCCCGGGCTGGACGAGGAAGTCGGAGAGGCAGAAGACGAAGGTGCCCGCGGGCAGGTCGCGCCGCTGCCGAGCGAGGTGAGCGAGACCTCGCGAGAGCGTGTCGTCGGGCGCGCGCCAGCCCCGGTCGAGGTCGAGCCCGCCGAGCTCCCGGTCGCTGCGGGGCGGCCGCCAGAACAGCTCGCCTTCCGCCTCGTCGAGGTAGCCGAGCAGGCCCCGGGCGGCGACGGCGCTCTCGCCAATCAGCCCGACCGCGTGGGCGAGCGCCTGCGGCTTTTGCAGCCAGGGCCACCCGTCGCCGAACACCGACATCGAGGGCCGGCGATCCGCCAGCACGACGACCCGTGGAGCCTCCTCCGCGAAGTGCTCGCGCACGACGAACTCGTCGCTGCCGCGTGCGAGCGAGAGGCGAGCCGAGGCGGCCCAGTCGATCCGGTCGATGTCGTCGCCCGGCAGGTACGGACGCGTCCCGGCGACGTCCGAGCCGAGCCCCCGGCGGGCGCTGTGCAGCCCGCCGAAGGGCAGCCCGAGCACCCGGCGGCGCGGGATGAGCGGGAAGGTCGCGGTCACGAGGTCGCGCAGGAGGATCGGCTGACGAACAGGCGCGCGCGGCGCCTCGCGTCGTCGACGTCTGCATGGGCGACCGGCCGCCCTGCCAGCGTCGTGACCGTGAGGCTCCCGCTCGTCACGGTGCCCCTCGCGTGGACGATCGAGCCGCTCCTCCCGTCGCGCACCCAGCCCGTGGGCCGCGTGAACCAGGCGCGGATGCGGACGAGCACGCGCACGGGCACGTCGCACTTGGCCGCACGGCGCACGGAGAGGCCGAGTCCCCGTGCTCCGAGCCGGACGCGCCGCGACGTCGCCGTGCAGGCCTCCCGGTGCAGCGATGCGGCACCGGTCCGCTCGCGACCGCTCCCGCGGGTGCGAACAGCCGCTCGCAACTCGTAGCTCGGGCCGTTCGAGACCGTGATCCACGGGGGTCGCACGACCGCAGAGACGGTCATGAGGCGGGTCACGTCGGGGAACCCCTCCCCGGGCATGGCGCAGACCACCGTGCGATCGATCAGTCGAACGGCACCCTCGCCGCCCGTCGCGGCGGGGACGACGAGCAGCGCAGCCGCGGCGGCAAGCGGCGCCGCGGCGACGATCGCACGCGGCGGCACTGATTCGCTGCGCCGCGCCGCCGGCAGGGTCTGTCCCAGCAGGGGACTGACCCGACTCCACGGGGTACCGACCCGTGGGGCCCCGACGCTCACGCGGCGGCTCCGGCTGCCGGCTCGAGCTCGAGCTCCGCGCCCGGCCGCGGCGCGAGCTCCAGGCACTGCTCGCGGAACCGCTCCGCAGCTGTCGCCCAGCCGGTCTCCCGCGCACCGGCGACGAACGACGGCGTGAAGACGATGCGGTGCATCACGACGGGCAGGAAGAGGCGCTCCACGTCCGCCGGGGTGACGAACTCGCGACCGTCGAGCAGCGCCCACGCGCGGGCGGCACGCTCGAGCGCGAGACTGCCGCGCACCGACGCGCCGATGGCGACGCCGTCGACCTCGCGTGTCGCCCGCACGAGCCGGATCGTCCAGCGCCGCACGACCGGATCCACGTAGACGCCGTGCACGGCAGCGCGGAGGGCGTTGACCTGCTCGAGCGAGACGACCGTCTGCAGGCCCGCCAGCGGGTGAGCGCGGAGTTGCGCCTCGACGATCGCGAGCTCCTCGTCCTCGCCCGGGTAGCCGAGCGCCGTGCGCAGGAAGAACCGGTCGAGCTGCGCCTCCGGCAGGGGGAACGTGCCCTCCTGCTCGATCGGGTTCTCCGTGGCCAGCACCAGGAACGGGTCGGGGAGCGCGCGGGTGACGCCGTCGATCGTCACCTGCTGCTCGGCCATCGCCTCGAGCAGCGCCGACTGGGTCTTCGGCATCGCCCGGTTGATCTCGTCGACGAGCAGCACGTTCGCGAACACCGGCCCCTGGCGGAACTCGAAGTCGCGCTCGCGCTGGTTGAAGACGGAGAGGCCGGTCACGTCCGTCGGCTGCAGGTCGGGCGTGCACTGGACGCGTGCGAACGAGGCGCCCTCGATGCTGCCGGCGATCGCGCGCGCGAGCACTGTCTTTGCGGTCCCGGGCACGTCCTCGAGCAGCACGTGCCCGCCGCAGACGAGTGCCGCGAGCACCAGCCGGATCTGCTCGTCCTTGCCCCTGACCACCGTCGCAACGTTGTCGGCGAACCGTCCCGCCGCAGCCATCGACTCGTTCACGCTCGCTTCCTCCCTCGCTCGTACTCGACTACGATCCGGCGCTCCTATGAGACTCAGGTTTCTTGTTTCGGTTTGTGCCCTGTCGCTCGCGGCCGCGGGAGCCGCCGGCACGGCACCGCTCGGCGGCTCAGGAATGACCGCCTCGCGCGTCGTCGACCGCACCTTCAGCTGCCAGCCGACGGCGCTCGCGCCGGGGCTGCGGGAGGTCGACGCGCTCGCCATCCCGGCGGGCGCCTCGTGGACGGGTGCCCCGCAGGAGAACCCCTCGCCCGGCTACCTGAGCGTCCACACGGGTGGCTGGAAGCCGGGCTCGGAGCTCGTCGCCGTGCGCGCCAAGCGATGGCAGCGGTTCGGTTCCTCGACGGCTCCCGGCGTCTTCTCGCTGTCGTCGTCGTGTCGTGCGGCCCGCGGCACCGTGCCGCTCAGGCCGCACGGCCTCGACGGCCCGACGCGCTGGGGCGAGAGCGTCAGCTGCACGCTCGCCGGCCGCGTCCTCATCCGCGTCCGCGCCACGCTGGCGGCGCCCGCGTCCTGGCAGCGGACGAGCCCGGCGCAGTTCGGAGCGATGCGCAACGTCGTCGCCGCGACGGTCGCCATCCGCAAGGAGAGGGCGCGCACACCGCTGGCCGTCCTCGAGCTCGACGCCAAGGGCCGGACGACATTGTGGTCGTCGCCGGCCTGCACGTAGCTCGCCCCCGGATCGCGGCCCGCCTTCCCCCGCGGCCGCGCGTCGCCTACCATCATGCGCCTGTTGCGTGCGCTCACACTCGCTCTCCCGGTCGTGTGCGCCGTCGCCCTCGTCGCCGCCGGCAGCGGTGGGACGGCCGGCTCGGCGCCCGACGCACGCTCGTGCGCGCAGCAGGGCTCGTTCTTCAACGTGCAGCTGCTCGGAGACAAGCGGGCGAGCGACTGGCTCGCCTCCAGCGACAAGCCGCTCCCCGGAGCGCCACAGCGTCGGGCGCTCGCCGTCGTCTGGAGCCTCGGCGGGCCGACGAGCACGAGCGGAATCGCCGTCTACGGCTGGACGACCAGAGCGATGTCGCGATTTGCCCCGACGTGCCGGCTCGCGCGGACGCTCAAGACGCCGGCCAGGGCTCGGTTGCGACCCGTCGTGCGCGTCAAGGACGGCTGGCACCTCGAGCACCGGTACGGCTGCGTCCTGCCCGGCCGGTTCGTGGTTCGGGTGCAGCAGCTTCGCGACGGCCGAAGGCTGACGGTGCGCATGGAGCGAAGCGGCGAGCTGATCGCCGTGGCGGAGATCCGCTCCGGCGGTGGCACCCTGCGCGCGTCCACACGCTGCGAACAGCGCTGAGGCCGCCGCCGGCCGGCGTCCCGGTTGTCCCGTAGGCCGGCCGGCGGCGCCGCCGACCGGCTCAGCCATCGTCCTCGGTGCAGCGCCCGGCTGCGAAGAGGCGTGCGGTGCGGCCGCCGATCGACGCGAAGGCGAGTCGCCGCCCGGCTGGAGTGAGGACGACGAGCGACGCCTCTTTGACAGCACCGTCCGCAACCTGGATCGGATAGCCGAACCTGCGCTGCACCCAGAGCCTGGTCGGGCTCCGGAAGACCGCCCGGAAGCGAACCAGCACGCGGCGAGGGGTCTCGCACTCGATCTCCTGCGGCGTCGGCGGGGTCGTGCCGCCGCGGAGCCCCCGCGGCGTCAGTGCCGGGCGGGGCCGGGCAGCGGTGCAGCGTCGCGGGCTGTACTGGAGGCCCGACGAAGACACGAGGACGAGCGTGGCGTCCGGGGCGAACGGGGTGACGAGCTCGAAGTTCACCTGATGGACGTTGCCCGGCGCACCGCCGGACACGGCCGTCAGCTCGAGCTTGTGCACGCCACCCCGCATGGCCGTCGTGCACCAGAGGCGGCGGTCGATCACCTTTAACGGGCTCGCCTGGCGCTCGGCACGAGGCAGCGCGTCGTCCGGCAGCCTCGCCGCCCCGGCGCCGGCCGCCGCGACCACGCCTGCCGCGAGTGCCACGGCACATGCTGTCGATCTCATCACGCTGACCCCTCCCTCACCCGGTTTCCATCCGCAGCTCGTGCCTCACTCCGACGCCTGCTGGCAGCCGCCGGCGTGGTAGAGCCGCGCACGGCCGGAGTCGAGCACCTGGCCGAACCCGAGGCGCTTCCCGGCAGGGGTAGCCGCCACCCACGACCCCTTCAGCACGCGCGCCTCTGCGACCAGTCCGCGTGACCTCCCCCGGCGGCGGACGTCGACCTCCGCCGGCGCCGCGAACTCGGCGCGGACGCGGACGACCACCGTGCTCCCCGTCGCGCAGGCGTAGCCGTCGCCGAACACATCGGCTGGACCGCCCACGAGACCGCGGTGGGTGAGGGCCGGCCTGGCCGACGCCGGCGCGCAGCGGTCGAGGCTGACGGCCAGGCCACCGCTCTGGAGCCCGGGCGGGGGCGGCCAGCCCGCCGTGATGCCGCCGAGATCGACGTAGCGATCTTCCGCCCTCCGGGCCAGCTGGCGGCTCGAGAACGAGACCGAGCCAAGCCACCTGAAGCGACCAGCATCCCGGAACCCCGACGTCGCCCGGAGCTCGAGTCGGCGCACCCCGCCGTAGTAACGGGGCACGCTGCAGCGGAACGTCCGGTCGAGCACGCGGACGGCGCCCCGTGCCGCCTCGGGCCGCGCGGCCGGCACCCACCCGGCCGGCCGTGCCAGACGAGCCTGCGGCTCGCGCTCCGGCGCCGCTGCGACGAACCGGTCGAGCTGGCGCTGCGCCGCTGCGAGCTGGGCGGCCGGCGGCACCCGGGTGCCGAAGAACACGTTGACGGCCACGGCGTAGCGTCCGAGGGTGCCGCGAAGGACTCGCTGGCCGAGCGGGCGCTCGGGCCGGACGTCGGCCGAGAAGATGTCGTACGGGTCGGCGTCGTCGAGGTCGAGGGGTAGCGTCCGGACGGGGAAGCTCGGGCCGTAGGGCGCCAGCGGGCGCTGCTCCGAGGCGAGGGTGACCGTGGCGACGAGGACGATGCCGCCGGGCGGCAGCCCTTGCAGCGTTCCGAGCGGGAGCGGCGACGGCCGGCCGCCGGGCGTGTCCTGAGCGTGCAGGGGGACGTTGGCCGCGACCGCGTACGACGGCCGCGCCGCGGATGCGCGGGTACCTGCCTGGTAGACGTTCCACCCTGGGGCCGGCAGGAAGCCGACGCCGCCGGGTTGGTGGGCGGCCGTCCCTCCGGGGGCGAGCAGCACGCCGACGGCGACTCCAGCGCCGACGGCGACCGCCAGGGCGGCGGCCACCGCGAGGCGCGCACGCGTCGGGGGGGGCCGGGAGCCGGATGCGAGCGCCGCGGTGGCACGGCGGTGCGCCTCACGCGTCGCCTCGCCCGTGGGCCGCGGCAGGGCCTCCCGGCCGCGGCGCAGGAGGCGCTCGAGCTCGTCAGACATACCGCTCTCCCAGCGCCGCGCGCAGCTCCGCCGTCGCTCGTGCGAGCCGCGATGCCACCGTCCCCACCGGCAGGCCGAGCACGCCGGCGATCTCCTCGAGTGGCAGGTCGAGCCAGTAGCGCAGCACGATCACCGTGCGCCGCGGCGTGCCGAGCGCCGCGACCGCCTCGGTGACGGCGAGCAGCCGCTGGTCGTCGGCGGCCTCCAGCTCCGGCCACCGTGCGAGCGCGGCTGCCTCTTCCCGCGCGAGGTCGAGGCGCCTGGCCCGGCGCAGCCCGTCGATCGCCCGGTTGACCGCGATCCGCTTCAGCCAGGGGCCGAACGGGCGCGTCTCATCGAAGCGCCGGAGCGCGCCGAACGCGTCCTCGACGGCCTCCTGGGCTGCGTCGTCGGCGAGGGTGCGGTCTGCGGTGACCGCGTAGGCCGCCTTCCATGCGTGCTCCCAGTAGCGGTCGAAGAGCACGTCCGCCGCCTGCCGCGCCCCGTCTCGCGCGAGGACGATCAGCCGGTGATCCGGGAGCCGCTGCATCTGCCTCCTCTACGACGGGGAGGCGGTGAAACTATCCCGGGGGTGGGCCGAGTGGCTGGTCGAGCGCCTCGAGCTCGACCACCCACGGCTCGACGGCCTCGGCGAAGCCGCTCTCGTCGAGGTAGGAGATCGCGCGGCTCGCGAGCCAGATCACCGCCTCGGGGTCGGCTGCCGCGAGGGCCGCGCGGACGGCCTCGTCGCCGCCTTGCGGCGAGCCGCGCTCGCCGGCGCGTGCGCGTCGCAGCCGGCACAGGGTGAACGCCGCCCGGTCGGCCGCGTTGCCCGGTTCGTCATACCACCCGACGCCCTGGGCCGCCTCGACCTCCGCGCCTGCCCGGTCGGCGAGCAGCCCGGCATCCTCGGTGGCGACGAGCGAGCTCGGAGCCTCCCGCCGGTCTCCCTTTCGCGGAATCCTCACCATCTACTAACCACAACGTCTCTTAACACGTCTTAATGGCCGATCCTGCAACTTGACACGACGGTACAGGCATACGGCTGCGCTCGTCCACTGCAGGGGGCCTTTCAGCATGCGTGGACGGACGGGGGCCGGTGCCGAACCTGAGTGGCAAGCATTCCGCAGGGGCACCAGACGTATCGGAGGGATACATGCGTAAGCGCTCACTGCTGCTCGTTCTCGGGGCACTCGTGATTACCGCGAGCCTCGTGATCGGGCCGGCCGCTTCGGCGAAGTCGGAGGCGGCGCAGGCGGACGTGGTCATCTTCATTCATGACCAGGAGCCGCCGAACCTGCAGGGCCCGTGGGTGGGGAACAACCTCTACGCCACGAGCCTCGTGCTGAACAACATCTGGTATGGCGGCCAGATCCGCGACAGCCGGGGCGCTCTCGTGCCGCGGCTCTTCGCCGGCAAGCCGAAGATCCTCAAGAAGAAGCCGCTCACCATCCGCGCGGTCTACAAGAGCACCGCTCGGTGGAGTGACGGCAAGCCGGTCACGGCGAAGGACATGCGGGCGACGTGGAAGGTCTTCACGAACGCCAAGAACAACGTCATCAGCCGCACCGGCTGGGAGGACGTCAAGTCGATCGCCGGCAACGGCAAGACCGCGACGATCGTCTTCAAGAAGACGTACGCCGACTGGGAGGCTCTGCTCTCGAGCGGCATGTACCCGGCGCACACGATCGCCGGCAAGGACATGAACCAGACGTTCCTCACGTCTGCCGCCCCGTCGAGCGGCCCGTGGGTCTTCGACAGCTGGCAGAAGGGCACGCAGCTGACCGTCCGACGGAACCCCAGCTTCAGCGCCGCACCGAAGATGAAGCTGAAGCGCGTCGTCTTCCGCTACATCCTCGACACCAACGCGCGCTTCCAGGCGCTCAAGGCCAACGAGGGTCAGGTCATGGAGCCGCAGCCGCAGCTCCAGATCGCCGACTTCCTCAAGGACAACAGCTTCCGGGTCGACCGCAAGATCGGGTTCGCCTGGGAGCACATCGACATCCAGTTCGGCGCCAAGGGCCACGCGGCCCTGAAGAAGCGGTTCGTGCGTGAGGCACTGATCCGCGGCACGAACAGGAACCAGATCGCCGAAGCGCTGTACGGGACGATCGCCCCTGGGCTGAAGCCCGTCCAGAGCCACATCTTCAAGCCGTTCGAGCGGTGGTACAAGCAGAACTTCGGTCGCTATGGGTTTAACCAGACCCGGGCGCTGAACCTGCTGAAGAACAACGGCTGCACCGGCGGTCCCGATCGGCCCACGTCCGGCAACAGCAACATCTTCTCGTGCCCGGGCGTCGGCAAGCTGTCCTTCCGCTTCTCGACCACGACGGGCAACCAGCTCCGCGCCCTGACGTTCGAGATCATCCAGCGGCAGCTGAAGTCGATCGGCATCGAGCTCGTCGCTCGGTTCCAGGTCGCCGGCACGCTCTTCGGGACGACGCTCCCGTCGAGCGACTGGGACCTGATCATGTTCACGTACGTGGGCAGCCCGAGCTCGCCGATCTCGGCCGTGGACATCTGGGGCTGCGGTGGTGACCAGAACTACATGAACTACTGCAACCGCAAGATGACCGCGCTTGGCAACAAGGTGAAGGGCACCCTCGAGGAGAAGGAGCGCGCACGGCTCTGGAACCTCGCCGAGTCGAAGTACATGGCGGCCGACATCCCGTCGATCCCCGTGTACGCACGGCCGGTGTTCGTGATTCGCCGCAACACCGTGCGGGGCCCCGTCGTCAATCCGACGACCGAGGGCAGCCCGTGGAACGTCTCTGCCTGGACTGCCTAGTCGCAGATCAGCAGGACTGACACACCAGGACAATTCCCGCCCCCGCGCACCACGCGCGGGGGCGGGATTTTCCTTCTAAGATCGGGGGCCGCACATGCTGAGCTACATCATCAGGAGACTCCTCTACAGCGTCGCCGTCCTGATCGCGGCCAGCTTCCTCGTGTTCTTCTTCGTCACCGTCTCCGGTGACCCGATCGCGCAGTTGCGGATCACGCCGAACGTCTCGCCCGAGTCGATCAAGACGATCGAGGAGCGCAAGAACCTCGACGAGCCGATCCCCAAGCGCTACTGGTACTGGGTCCAGGACGCCGTCACCAACAAGTTCGGGACGACGCTCCTCGACAACCGCCCGATCCTCCCGGACCTCTGGCGGGTGATGAAGAACACGCTGCAGCTGGTCATCGTCGCCGAGCTGCTCGCCATCCTGATCGCGATCGCGATCGGCGTGTACTCGGCGCTTCGCCAGTACTCGTTCTTCGACTACTCGGCTACCAGTCTCAGCTTTCTCGGGTTAGCCACGCCGGTGTTCTGGCTCGGCCTCATGGTCCAGGTGGGGATCGTCTACGTCTACAACTGGACCGGCCACCGAGTCTTCCCGATCGCGAACCTGAACAGCGTCGATCCCGGCAAGGGAGTCGACTTCGCGATCGACCGCGCTCATCACCTAGTGATGCCGGTGCTCGTGCTGATGGTGGCGAGCATCGCCACCTACTCGCGCTTCATGCGCGCAGCCATGCTCGAGGTCGTCAACTCGGACTACGTGCGGACCGCCCGCGCGAAGGGGTTGAACGAGCGGCGCGTGACCATGAAGCACGCGTTCCGCAACGCCCTCATCCCACTCGTGACCGTCGTGGCGCTCAACTTCGGCGCGCTCCTCTCGGGGGCGGTGGTCACCGAAACGGTGTTCTCCTTGGACGGAATGGGTCTCTACTTCATCAACGCGCTCGGCACCGCCGACCCGTACCCGGTGATGGCGTGGCTGATGATCACCGCGACCCTCATCATCGTCTTCAACCTCGTCGCGGACATCGCCTACGGCGTCCTCGACCCACGCGTGCGCTATGACTGATACGAGGCCCGAGATGGACCAGCTGCCGGAGGAGCGGGAGGAGATCCCGCTCTCCTCGGCCAGCGTCGGCCGGCCTGCGAGCGCGGGCGACGCCACCGGAGGCAAGGCGCTGCTCGAGGAGCCTGCCGAGATCGGCGGCGACGACACTGCGCTCGCCCACGCCACCGGTGTCGAGCTGAAGGCGCGCAGCCAATGGGCTTATGCCCGCATGCGCTTCCTGCGCCACCGGCTCGCCGTGGTCAGCCTGATCGTCCTGCTCGCCATCGGCGCCGTCGCGCTCTTCGCCGACCGGGTTGCACCCTACGGCTACGACGAGATCCCGCTCGACACTCTGATCGAGAGCCTCAACAAGCCGCCGACGACCGAGGATCATCACTTTTTCGGCACCGACCAGCTCGGCCGCGACTACTTCAGCCGTGTCATCTTCGGCGTCCGCACGTCCTTCTGGGTGGCGCTCGTGGTCGCTGCGCTCTCGACGGTGATCGGCACCGCCCTCGGTGGCGTCGCCGGTTACTACGGCGGCTGGGTCGACAACTTGCTGATGCGCTTCACCGACCTGATCCTCACCCTGCCTGGGCTCGCCGTACTGCTCACGGCCGCGCAGTTCTTCGGTCAGGGCGACGCGAACATCAGCCTCGGGCCCGTCAAGACGACCTTACCCCAGCCACTCGTGATCGGGCTGATCCTCGCCTTCCTGTTCTGGACGGGGATCGCGCGCATCGTGCGCGGCCTGTTCCTCTCCCTGCGTGAGAAGGAATTCGTCGAGGCGGCGAAGGCGTCGGGCGCCGGCGACATTCGCATCATGATCCGCCACATGCTCCCGAACGTCGTCGGCACGATCGTCGTCAACGCGACGCTCATCGTCGCTGCGGCGATCCTGGTCGAGGCAGCCCTCTCGTTCCTCGGCTTCGGCATCCAGCCGCCGAACGCGGCGCTGGGCAAGCTGATCGCCGACGGACAGACGGAGGGCTTCCGCCTCTGGTGGCTCGTCACCTTCCCCGGGCTCGTCATCGTCGTCATCGCGCTCGCGATCAACTTCGTCGGCGACGGCCTGCGGGATGCGCTCGACCCGACTCAGAGGCGCATGCGTGCCTGAGCCGGTCCTCCAGATCAAAGACCTGACGGTCGAGTTCGACACCGAGGACGGCGTCGTACACGCCGTCACCGGGGTCACCTACGACCTGCACCAGGGCGAGGTGCTCGGCATCATCGGCGAGTCCGGCTCGGGCAAGAGCGTCTCGGTCATGACCATGCTCGGACTGATCCCGCGCCCACCGGGGCGGATCGTCTCCGGCGAGGCGCTCTTCAAGGGCACGAACACCCTGACCATGTCCAAGAAGGAGCTGCGGCACATCCGCGGCGGCCCGATGGCGATGATCTTCCAGGATCCGATGACGTCGCTGAACCCGGTGCTGAAGGTCGGCGAGCAGATCGGCGAGGCGATCAAAGCGCACAACAAGGGCCTCAGCGACAGCGACGTCAAGAACCGCGCGATCGAGCTCCTGCGGCTCGTGGGCGTGCCGAACGCCGAGCAGCGGTACGACCAGCACCCCCACGAGTACTCGGGGGGGATGCGCCAGCGCGGGATGATCGCCATGGCGATCGCCAACTCGCCGACCGTCCTGATCGCCGACGAGCCGACCACGGCGCTCGACGTCACGATTCAGGCGCAGATCATCGAGGTGCTGAAGACGGCGCAACGCGAGACCCACGCGGCGATCATCCTGATCACGCACGACCTCGGCCTGATCGCCGAGCTCGCCGACCGCGTCGTCGTCATGTACGCCGGGCGGGTCGTCGAGGAGGGCGATGTCTTCACCATCTTCAAGTCGCCCCGCCATCCGTACACCCTCGGCCTGATGAACAGCCTCGCGCGGCTCGACAGCGACCAGCAGTGGCTCCAGCCGATTCCGGGGCAGCCGCCGAGCCTGATCAACCGCCCACCCGGCTGCTCGTTCCATCCGCGCTGCCTGCACTCGCAGGGCCGGCTGCGCTGCCGGACCGAAATCCCGGCGCTGCGGCTCACCGACGAGAGCGAGCATCTGTCCGCCTGCCACTTCGCGGAGGAGCTCGCTGGCGCGACCGCCCCCATGTCCGGCGCCGCGTCGGGCGGCGCATGACCGAGACGCAGGCAGCCGAGGCGGCCGCAGAGCCGGACGCGATGCGCGACGAGAGCGCCCTCCTGCGGGTCGAGGGGCTCGTCAAGCACTTCCCTATCAAGCGCGGCGTCTTCAAGCACACGGTCGGGCAGGTGCGAGCGGTCGACGGCGTTGACCTCAGCGTCAAGAAGGGCGAGACGCTCGGCGTCGTCGGCGAGTCGGGCTGCGGCAAGACCACGCTCGGCCGCACCATCATCAAGCTGGTCGAGCCGACGGCGGGACGGATCATGTTCCAGGGACGCGACATCACCCCGCTCAAGCGGCGAGGCATGCGGCCCGTGCGGCGCGACCTGCAGATCATCTTCCAGGATCCGTACGCGTCGCTGAACCCGCGCATGACCGTACGCGAGATCGTGGCCGAGCCGCTGCGCATCCACGGGCTCTACCGCGGCCGCCAGGGCCGGACCCGGGTGGAGGAGCTGCTTCGCACCGTCGGCCTCAGCCCCGAGCACGCGAACCGCTTCCCGCACGAGTTCTCGGGAGGGCAGCGGCAGCGGATCGGCGTCGCCCGCTCGCTGGCGCTCAACCCGACGATGCTGGTGCTGGACGAGCCGGTGTCGGCGCTCGACGTCTCGATCCAGGCGCAGGTCGTGAACCTGCTCGCCCAGCTGCAGGACGAGTTCGGGCTGACGTACCTGTTCATCGCCCACGACCTCTCGGTCGTGCGGCACATCTCCGACCGGGTCGCGGTCATGTACCTGGGCAAGATCGTCGAGGTCGGCACGCGCGCCGACATCTACGACAGCCCCACGCACCCGTACACGCAGGCGCTCCTATCGGCCGTGCCGATCGAGTCGCCCGCCCAGCGCGGCAAGCGCAAGCGCATCGTGCTGACGGGGGACGTGCCGAGCCCGGCCAACCCGCCCTCGGGCTGCCGTTTCCGCACGCGCTGCTGGAAGGCGCAACCGATCTGCGCCGAGGAGGAGCCGCCGCTGATCGACCGCGGGCACGGGCATCCGAGCGCGTGCCATTTCGCCGAGATCCTGAAGCCGCTCGACCTCAGCGAGAGCGACCGCCTGCCGCAGCAGGCGAAGACCGTCTAAGCGACTCCGCGCCCCGGGTGAGGGAAGACGGCGGCTCCGGCCACCGTCATGAAGTCTCGAGAGTCGGCCGATTCGCCGATTTCCCCCTAACCTCTGTAGTCGCCTAACGTCAGAACACACAGTGGCCACGGTTCGCACATCGGTGATCTGCGAGCGCGTCCGCGCTCAGATCTCGCTGGAGCTCGACGGTGAGCTCTCGCAGCTCGAGCGCGCCATGGTGTCGTCGCACCTCGAACGCTGCGGCGAGTGCCACTCCTACAGGGTCGAGGCGAGAGCCTTCACGAGGCTGCTCCGCGACGCACCGACCGAGCGGATGACGACGCCGGTCTGTGTTCGCAGGCCCCGCCGCTCCTATGCCGGGCGAGTGCAGGCGGGGATCGCCGCGGCTGCCGCGGTCGTCGCGCTCGGGGTCGCCACGCAGGTGTCCGAGCAGCACGACGGCGTCAACTCGCCAGGCCTCCAGAAGATCCGGTACCCGACACTCGGCCAGATCGAGCGGGAACAGACCCTGCTCAAGCACGTACGATCCGGCAAGCGGATCTTGCTCGACGGCTTCGTCATCTAAGCGGCGTCCTTGTCACATCGCACCCCTCGCGTCCTGCTCGTGCTCCTGGCCGTGCTCGCCGGCGTGGCCGGCTGCTCTGGGGGCGGCTCCGACAACGAGGAGTTCCAGGGCACGCTCGTCGAGGCGCGCAACAACCTCGACGAGGCGCTGACCCAGATCTCCGAGGCGCGAACGCGCGACCAGTTCGTCGCCCGCATGGAGCAGGCCTCGATCGTCGCCTCACGGGCCGCGGAGGATCTCGGGCAGGTCGACGTGGCGGAGGAGTTCGAGGACGAGAACACACGCCTCGTGGGGGCCCTCGAGGACCTCGCGGGCGACCTCGAGGGAACCGCGGGGCAGTTCGAGCAGACCCCCGAGCTGTTCAACTCGGAAGGGCTCTCGTTCGAGGGCTGGACCGAGGCGAATGAGATCCTCGAGTCGCTCAACAAGCAGGGCCTCGACGTCGAGCCGCTCGCTCGGCGCTAGCCCTCGTCACGCCTCGCACGAGCCCTGGGGAAGCGTCCGGCAGCGGCCGCCCATCGGCTAGCCTTCCGCGCGATGAGCGAGACCAAGACCGAGACCAACGTCGGCCGGGTGATCGAGATCAAGGGCGTCGTACTCGACGCCGTCTTCCCGAACGACCTGCCCCAGATCTACCACGCGCTCGAGATCACGGTCCCGGGCGCCGACGGCGAGGAGCCGCGTGTCCTGATCGCCGAGGTGCAGCAGCACCTCGGAGACAACCGGGTCCGCGCAGTCGCCATGGACTCCACCGACGGCCTCGCGCGCGGTGTCGATGTCGTCGACACGGGCGCCCCGATCACCGTGCCGGTGGGCGAGGCCACCCTCGGCCGCCTCTGGAACGTGATCGGCGAGCCGATCGACCGCGCCGAGAACGGCGCGTCGACCGCAGAGCGCTGGCCGATCCACCGCGACCCGCCCGACTTCCGCGAGCTGAGCCCGCAGATGGAGGTCTTCGTCACCGGCATGAAGGTCATCGACCTCGTCGCACCCTTCGTCAAGGGCGGCAAGGTGGGGCTCTTCGGCGGCGCCGGACTGGGCAAGACGGTGCTGATCCAGGAGCTGATCCACAACGTCGCGCGCGAGCACGGCGGCCTCTCCGTCTTCGCCGGCGTCGGCGAGCGCACACGCGAGGGCAACGACCTCTGGCTCGAGATGACCGAGTCGGGCGTGATCGAGAAGACCGCGCTCGTCTACGGGCAGATGAACGAGCCACCGGGCGCCCGCCTGCGCGTCGCCCTGGGCGCGCTGACAATGGCGGAGTACTTCCGCGAGCAGGGCCAGGACGTGCTGCTCTTCATCGACAACATCTTCCGCTTCGTCCAGGCGGGCTCAGAGGTGTCGGCGCTGCTCGAGCGCATGCCGAGCGCGGTCGGCTACCAGCCGACGCTCGCGACCGAGATGGGCGAGCTGCAGGAGCGCATCACCTCGACGCGCACCGGCTCGGTCACGTCCGTGCAGGCGATCTACGTCCCCGCGGACGACCTCACCGACCCGGCCCCGGCGAACACGTTCGCCCACCTCGACGCGTACATCACGCTGTCGCGGCCGATCTCGGAGAAGGGCATCTACCCGGCCATCGACCCGCTTGGCTCCACCTCGCGGGCGCTGCAGCCGGGCGTCGTCTCCGACGAGCACTACGAGGTGACGACCCGGGTTCAGGAGGTGCTGCAGCGCTACAAGGATCTGCAGGACATCATCGCCATCCTCGGCATCGACGAGCTCTCCGACGAGGACAAGCTGACCGTCGCCCGGGCGCGCAAGATCGAGCGCTTCCTGTCCCAGCCGATGAACGTGGCCGAGGTCTTCACCGGACAGCCCGGGAAGTACGTCAAGCTCGAGGACACGATCAAGGGCTTCGCCGAGATCGTCGAGGGCAAGCACGACGACCTGCCCGAGTCGGCGTTCTACATGGTCGGCACGATCGAGGACGCGGTCGCGAAGGCGCGCGGCTCGGACGAGCCCGAGGCCGAGGAGCAGCCGGAGGCCGAGGCAGCGGGCGAGGAAGAGCCCGAGCGCGAGCCCGCCGGCGCGCCCGCCTAGCGAGGACCGGATCGTGGCGGACGAACGCCGCACCTTCAGCGTCTCCCTGGTCACGCCCGAGGGGTCTGCCTACGACGACGAGGCGGAGCTGCTGATCGTCCCCGGCGCCGACGGTGAGCTGGGCGTGCTGGCGCGCCACGCGCCGCTCGTGGCCATGCTCAAGGCCGGCTCCACCCGCATCTACAAGCGGCGTGACGGCGACGTGCTCGAGTTCGCCACCGGGCCGGGGTTCTTCAAGGTCGAGCAGGACCGGGCGCTCGCGCTCGTCGACGACGCGGTCGATGCGCGTGAGATCGACTCTGCACGCGCCCAGGAGCAGCTGGACGACGCGCGCGCCGAGCTCGCACGCGTCGATGCCGGCGAGTCGGACTCCGACCGCTGGCAGGTGGAGCAACGCATCCGCCACGCCGAGAACCAGCTCGGCGTCGCCGGCCGCGGCTGAGCCAGGCCGCGGGCTCCGGTCGCCGTCGCTCCGTCGACTTTCGGCCGGCGGCGGCCGCCCCGACGCGCCGTTCAGCCGCCGAAGGCGGTGCTCGCCAGCACCTGCTCGGCGAGCGGCAGGAACGCGTCCCAGTCGGCCGCCGGCGCCTCGACGATGATCGTGACCGTGCGGCCGCGCACGTCGACGACGTAGATGCGGACCCGGTCGCCCGGCTCGAGCTCGTAGCGGTCCTCGAGCCCGGGCACGAGCACGCGCTCGGATGCGGTCGTGAGGGCGTCGAAGCGCTGGGCGTCGAGCCCGGCAACCGTGGCCGGAGCGGACGCGCCGGGCGTCAGGCCGTCCACCGCGCGTAGCTGGGCGACCCGGGCCGCGACGGCGGTGGAAGCGGAGAAGCTGTCGAAGGTCAGGGAGAGGCCACCCGGGTCGGCCCGGCGCGCGAGCAAGATCTGGCGCGGGGTGCTGTCGAACGCGACGTACCAGCCCGATCCCACGGTGAAGGAGAGCAGCGGCCTGAAGGCGCCGCCGCGGTAGGAGCCGGCCGCGAGCGAACCACGTCGGGCCAGGGGCCGCGTCTCCTCACAGCTCGCGACCCGCTCGGCCTCCAGGCACGTGTCGGCACCAGAACCGCCGTCGAGCCGGTCGGTGCCGGCGCCGCCGAGCAGCGTGTCCGCGCCCGCTCCACCGCAGATGCGGTCGTCACCGCCGCCGCCGTTGACGACGTCGGCTCCACCGAGGGAGACGATGACGTCGGCCCTGCGCGTGCCGGTGATCCGGTTCGCCTTGGCCGTTCCGACGATCGTGGCGCGTTTGCCGAGGCAGAGCGGCTTCGGCTTCGACGTGGCAGTCGGCCCCGGCTGCGGCGAGGCTGTCGGCAGGAGGACGACCAGGGTGACCGCGGCGAAGAGCGCCGCGGCCGCGGCGCGCGCGAGGCGTTGCATTCCGGGCCACTCTGGACGATCGCCCAGGCCCGGTCAACCGCGGGGACGCTGGGAGCGCGGTCACGATGACCGCCACGTCGACGAGCGCGGCGGCGAGCACGGCGCCGGTCGCGATCAGGGCCTGGTCGGGAGCCGAGGGGCGTCGTCCAAGGCTCTCAGGTGCCCGCAGCCGGCAGCGGCAAACGGCTCCCCCGACCTCGACGACCTGCTGAGGTTCAGGATCGCCGCAGCCGGGTAGGCAGAGGCGATGGTCTGGCTGATCCTCTTACTGCTGCTCGTGCTGATCTTCGGCATCTGGGGGGCGATCAAGGTGGCGCTCTGGGTGCTCCTGCTCATGGTCGTCGCCATGCTCGTGCTCGGCTTCCTGGGCGCGCGCGCGCTACGCAGCTGACGCGGTTCGCCCGGCGCGGGCCGTCGACGATGCGCGAGAATCCGTGCCGATGAAGGCGAGCATCACCGAGAAGCGCGAGGTTGCCGAGCGCACCTTGATGGTGGTCGTCGACGCGGGGGGCGAGCGTCCCGACTTCCAGCCGGGGCAGTACTTCTGGGTCGAGCTGCCATCGCGCGGCCTCGACGACGACAAGGGTCTGCGCCGCCACATCTCGATCGTCACCTCTCCGACCGAGGAGGGTGTGCTGGGATTCGCGACGCGGCTGCGTGACACCGCCTTCAAGAAGACGCTCGAGCTCCTCCAGGTCGGGGACGAGATCGAGGTCGAGGAGCCCAAGGGCAGCTTCACGCTGCCGGAGGACTCGGGCCGCGAGTACGTGTTCATCGCCGGAGGCATCGGCATCACCGTCTTCCGCTCGATGCTGCGGTTCATCGCCGACCGTGAGCTGCCCTACCGGGTGACGCTCGTCTACTCCAACCGCAATCGTGCCTCGACGGCGTACCTCGACGAGCTGCCCGAGCTCGAGCAGCGGATCGAGGGGCTCCGTGTGGTGCTGACGATGACCGACGAGCCCGAGTGGGACGGCGATACGCGCCACATCGACGAGCGCTTCCTCCGCGACCACCTCGGCGACGACCTGGGCCGCTACACCTACCTCGTCGCCGGGCCGCCGGCCATGGCCGAGTCCGTCGGCGACATGCTCAAGGGCGCCGTGTCCGAGGAGCAGGTCACGGTCGACAAGTACAGCGGCTACTAGGCCCGGTCGGCAGCGGTACCGGCAGCCAACCGGCCCTCCACCACGGCGTCGCCCGCTGCCTGCCCGCCGGGGTGGCCCGTGACAGCTCCCAGGAAGTCGTCGCGCTCGAGCGCGAGCAGCACGCAGTCGGTCTGCGCGCGCACGGTTGCAGTCCGGGGGACGTCGCGGAGCAGCGCGATCTCGCCGAAGTACGCGCCCGGGCCGGCGGTGCTGGTTGCGGCGCCGGCGTCGATCGCCACCTCGCCGCGCTCGAGCACGTAGAACCGGTCGCCCTCGTCGCCGGCACGGATGACCGTCTCGCCCGCGGCGGCCTCGACGCGCACGAGCCTCCTCGCCAGCTGCTCCTTCAGGGCCACGGGCAGCGGAGCGAACATCGGCACCGCTGCCAGCAGGGGCAGCTCGGCCGGTGGCTGTGCCGTCCGGTCGATGCGCCGCAGGCGCGTCCACGCCAGCAGGGTGAGCGCCGGCAGGAACACGCCCGTGCCGACGAGCGCAGCGCGCTCGCCGACCAGAGCGACCAGCGCCGAGGCTGCGAGCGAGCCGACGGCCACGCCGCCCATGGCGAGCCCCCAGACGACGCCGAGGACGCGGGTCAGCACGCGGTCCGGGACGATGCGCTGGAGCAGGGTGAACGCGGCGACGTCCTCGACGCTGTTGGCCACGCCGACGACTCCGATCAGGAAGAGGGCGAGCGCACCCTCGCTCGACCCGCTGAGGAGGGCGATCGGCGCGCCCCAGAACACCAGGGACAGGGCGAGCGGCATCGCGAGCGGGCGGCCGGCGAGCGTGACGGCGCCGAAGGCACCGACGAGACCGCCCGCGCCGAGCGCCGCGGTCAGCAGGCCCACCCAGCCCTCGCCGCCCTCGATCAGGCGGAAGGCGACCACCACGATCAGGACGTTGAGTGCCCCGCGCACAAGCGTCTGAGCCACCAGCAGGAGCAGGATCACCAGGGCGCCGGGGGTGGAGCCGACCGCGCGGAAGCCTTCGAGCAGGACCCGACGCCGGGGGGAGGCCGCCGCCGACACGGTCGGCCCGCCGTGCGACCGCACCCGCCCGAGCAGGAGTGTCGAGACGAGCATCGTGCCGGCGGCCACGCCGAAGCCGGCGCCCGTGCTCGTCTGGGCGACCACGAAGCCGCCGACCAGCGGGCCGGCGAGAGTGCCGAGGCTCTCGGCGAACGCGGCCGCACCGTTCGCCGCCACGACTTCGTCGGGCGTGGTCGCGAGCGACGGCATCAGCGCCTGCTGCGCGGGCCGGAAGAGGGTGGTCGACACGCCGAGCACCGCGGCGAGCGCGTAGACCACCGCCTCGCCCGCGTCCACGGCGAACGCGAGCGCGGAGGCGGCGAGCGCGGCGACACCGACGAGCGAGATCACGAGCAGGAAGATCTCGCGGCGATAGCGGTCACCGAGGGAGGCCGCGAAAGGCGCGAGCAGCGCCGCCGGCACGAGCCGGATGAAGCCCACGATGCCGACGCCGAGCGAGCCGCCCTCCTCGTAGGCGAAGACCCCGAGCGCCACGAAGTGGATCCACTCGGCCGAGATCGCGGCGCCCCAGGCGAGCTCCAGCCGGCGCAGGTTCGCGTTCGCGAGCGCCGTGCGGTAGGTGGCGACATTGCGCCCGAGGGCGGCGACGAGACGGTTCACGGCGGCACATCCTCCTCTGGGCCGGTCTCGCGCGCCACCTCTGCCCCGAGCGGATGCCCCTCGAGCGCGAGCAGCCGGCGCTTGTAGTCGATCCCGAGCGATCCATAGCCGCCGATGCCGCCGGCGGACACGACTCGATGGCACGGGATGATGATCGCGGCGCGGTTATGGGCGCAGAACGTGCCGGCGGCCCGCGCTGCCCGCGGCCGGCCCGCCCGCTCGGAGAGCTCGCCGTAGGTGACCACCTCGCCGCGCCCAACCCGACGGAGGGCCGCCGCCAGCTCGCGCCCGAATGCGGGCAGATCGTCCAGCCGCACGCGCACGTCGTCGAACGAGACCGGCTCGCCGGCGTAGTAGGCGACGAGCCGCCGAGTGAGCGGATGGTCGGCGTGGGTGCGGCGCGAGCCGCCGGCCGGGCCGGTGTGCCACAGCACCTCGTCGCCGTCGAGCCACAGCTCGCCCCGCCCCCAGCCGGCCGCTTCGTACTCGATCCGCCGTGGACGCCGCGCAGCCGCTGCCATGCGGGCGAGTATCACGCGACCGTGCTGCGGTACGCTATGCGCTCAGTCCCGGACAGCTTTGAAGGCAGCTTGGCGACCGGGTTACCAAACGCCTAAAGAGCCCGTGAGCGCGAGGCGCTCCCGCACTCTCTAGGCCGGAGGACAGCATGGCGGAGAGCGTTCGCGACAGACTGACTGAGATCCTCGAGCGGCGGATCGCCGTTCTCGACGGATCGTGGGGCGTGCTCATCCAGGGGCGTGTGCGAGGCGAGGAGGCCTACCGGGGCGAGCGCTTCCGCGACCACGGCCAGGACGTCGCCGGCGATCCCGACCTGCTCAACCTCACGCGGCCCGAGCTCGTCCGCGAGATCCACGACTCCTACTTCGAGGCCGGTGCGGACATCGCCACCACCAACACCTTCACGGCCACGTCGATCGGGCAGGCCGACTACGGGCTCGAGGCGGCGGTCTACGAGATGAACGTCGAGGGCGCGCGGCTCGCCCGGGCGGCGGCGGACGACTGGAGCGAGCGAACGCCGGAGCGGCCGCGCTTCGTCGCCGGCGCGGTCGGGCCGCTGAACGTCGCGTTGACGGTCTCGCCACGCGTGGACGACCCTGCCTACCGGACGCACACGTTCGAGCAGGTGCGCGACACGTACGCGGAGCAGGTCCGAGGGCTCGCCGAGGGCGGTGTCGACCTGCTGCTCGTCGAGACCGTGTTCGACACGCTGAACGCGAAGGCCGCGATCGTGGCCGCGAGCGAGGTGGCCCCGGAGTTGCCGCTCTGGCTGTCCTTCACCGCCATCGACCGGAGCGGCCGCAACCTGTCGGGGCAGACCGTCGAGGCGTTCTGGGTCTCGGTCGAGCACGCCGAGCCGCTCGTCGTCGGCGTCAACTGCTCGCTGGGCGCGGCGCAGATGCGGCCCTTCGTGGAGGATCTGGCGCGCGTCTGCACGACGTTCACGTCCTGCTACCCGAACGCGGGCCTGCCGAACGCGTTCGGCGCTCACGACGAGCTGCCGCCGGACACGAGCCGCTACCTCGGCGAGTTCGCCCGCGACGGTCTCGTCAACGTCGTCGGCGGCTGCTGCGGTACCACACCGGAGCACGTCCGCCAGATCGCGGCGGCGGTACGAGACCAGGTTCCGCGCCAGATCCCGGAGCGCCGCTCGCGTCCGCGCTTCGCCGGCCTCGAGCCGTTCGAGATCGGCCCTGACACGGGCTTCGTGATGATCGGCGAGCGCACGAACGTGACCGGCTCGGCCCGCTTCCGGCAGCTGATCGAGGCGGACGACGTCACCGCCGCGACCGAGGTCGCCCTCGAGCAGGTGCGCGGCGGCGCCAACCTGCTCGACGTCAACATGGACGCCGACCTGCTCGAGTCGGAGCAGGCGATGACGACGTTCCTGAAGGTCGTCGCCACCGAGCCCGAGATCGCCCGCTTGCCGATCATGGTCGACAGCTCCCGCTTCTCGGTGCTGGAGGCGGGTCTCAAGTGCATCCAGGGCAAGGGCGTCGCGAACTCGATCAGCCTCAAGGAGGGCGAGGAGCCCTTCCTCGAGCAGGCGCGGACGATCCGTCGCTACGGCGCGGCCGCGATCGTGATGGCCTTCGACGAGCAGGGCCAGGCCGACACCGTCGAGCGCAAAGTCGCGATCTGCGAGCGCGCGTACAGGCTGCTGACAGAGCAGGCCGGCTTCCCCCCCGAGGACATCATCTTCGACCCCAACGTGCTCGCCGTCGCGACGGGCATCGAGGAGCACGCCGAGTTCGCGAAGGCGTTCATCGACGCGATCCCGCGGATCAAGGAGCGCTGCCCGGGCGTGTCGATCAGCGGCGGCATCTCGAACCTCTCCTTCTCGTTTCGCGGCAACGACGTCGTGCGCGAGGCCATGCACTCGGCCTTCCTGCTGCACGCGATCCGGGCCGGCCTCGACATGGGGATCGTCAACGCAGGCCAGCTCGTCGTCTACGAGGACATCGAGCCCGAGCTGCGCGAGCGTGTCGAAGACGTCATCTTCAATCGCCGGCCCGATGCCACCGACCGGCTCGTCGCCTATGCCGAGGACGTGCGCGGCGAGGGCACGCGGCGCGAGCGCGACCTGTCGTGGCGCGAGGCGTCGGTCGAGAAGCGGCTCGAGCATGCGCTCGTCCACGGGATCGTCGACTTCATCGAGGCGGACACCGAGGAGGCACGGCAGCAGCTCGACCGGCCGCTCGACGTCATCGAGGGACCGCTCATGGCCGGCATGCAGGTCGTCGGCGACCTGTTCGGCTCCGGCCGGATGTTCCTGCCGCAGGTGGTGAAGAGCGCGCGGGCGATGAAGCGCGCGGTGGCCCACCTGGAGCCGTACATGGAGGAGGAGCGTCTGGCCACCGGCGGCGCCAAGGGGCGAGGACTCGTGGTGCTCGCCACCGTGAAGGGCGACGTCCACGACATCGGCAAGAACATCGTCGGTGTCGTGCTCGCCTCGAACAACTACGACGTGGTCGACCTCGGCGTGATGGTGCCCGCGGACCGGATCCTCGAGACTGCGGCCGAGCAGGGCGCGGCGATCGTCGGGCTCTCCGGGCTGATCACGCCGTCTCTCGACGAGATGGTCAACGTTGCCCGCGAGATGGAGCGGCGCAACCTCGAGCTGCCGCTGCTGATCGGCGGCGCCACCACGTCCCGCCAGCACACGGCCGTCCGGATCGCGCCGGAGTACTCGAGGGAGACGGTGCACGTCCTCGACGCCTCCCGTGTCGTCGGCGTCGTCTCGGAGCTGCTCGACCCCGCGCGCCGTCCCGAGCTCGACCGGCGAAACCGCGAGCAGCAGGAGCAGCTCCGCGAGCAGCACGCCGAGCGCAGCCGCAAGCCGCTGCTCCCGATCGCCGAGGCGCGCGCGAACCGCGAGCAGGTCTCCCACGACGAGCTGCCCGCGCCGGACTTCACCGGCATGCGCCACGTCGAGCCCGAGCTGGCGACGCTGCGCGACTACGTCGACTGGCAGTTCTTTTTCCACGCCTGGGAGCTGAAGGGGCGCTTCCCGGCCATCCTCGAGCGGCCGGAGGCTCGCGAGCTGTACGACGACGCGACCCGGCTCCTCGACTCGATCGTCGCCGAGGGCTCGCTCCAGGCCCGCGGCGTCTACGGCTTCTGGCCTGCGCGCTCCGAGGGCGACGACGTCGTGCTGGAGGGCGGCGGCCGCTTCTGCTTCCTGCGTCAGCAGTCCGCCTACGGCGACTCGCGCCCCAACCGCTGCCTGGCGGACTGGGTGGCGCCGGCAGGCGATCATCTGGGTGCCTTTGCGGTGGGTATCCACGGCGCGGACGAGCTGGCCGCCCGTTTCGAGGCGGAGCAGGACGACTACCAGGCGATCATGGCGAAGGCGCTTGCCGACCGGCTCGCCGAGGCCTTCGCCGAGTGGCTGCACGAGCAGGCCCGGCGTGCGTGGTACGAGCGCGGCGAGCCGCTCTCGAGCGACGATCTGCTCGCGGAACGCTTCAGGGGCATTCGTCCGGCGTTCGGCTACCCGGCCTGCCCCGATCACACGGAGAAGCAGACGCTGTTCGACCTGCTCGAGGCGGAGTCGGCGGGGCTCTCCCTGACCGAGACGTTCGCCATGCTCCCGGCCGCCGCCGTCGCAGGCGTCTACTTCCACCATCCCGCCTCGCGGTACTTCTCGGTCGGCCGCATCGGGCCCGACCAGCTCGAGGACTACGCCCGGCGCAAGGGCTGGACGGCTGAAGAAGCAGAGCGCTGGCTCTCCCCGAACCTCGCGCAGCCCGCCGCCGCCCCGCCCGCCGAGGCAGCGGCGCTGACCGCCTCGACCGGCGACTGAGCGCGCCCGTGCGCAGCACGTCGTGCTCGAGGGGAGCGCAGTCTCGGCGGAGGCCGGCTCCGCCGGCCGTAGCCACCGCGCGGCCCCGGCGCGTCATCTGATCGAGGGGGCGCACGGGGAACCCGGGTTTCCCCCGTGCGAGCGAAGCGGGTGCGCAGTACCGGCGGAGCCGGGCTGCGCCCGGCGCAGCCATAGCGCGGCCCGGCGCGTCTAACCGGTCGTGACACCTCTGCTGCGCAGACAGAGAGGGGGGAGCTCGAGGGGGGAAAGTCGTGCCCCCCTCGAATAGAGCGATGCGACGTGCGCAGCACGTCGCAAGCGGTATCCTCGGTCGGTTCGAGCGCCTGCCGGGCGTTCACACTCTCGAGACGCATGCGGACGACGCTCAAACGTGGAGTAGGGAGATCGGCTAGCTCCAACGGGAACGGCCATGCCGTGCTCCCGTCGGGCTCGCTGAGTGCGATGGTGCGCTACCGGCAGCCGCCGCCTCCGAAGCGGAGCGTCGCGGGTGTCCTTGCGCGCGGCTTCTTCACGCTGCTCGCGCTGCTCGTGATGAGCGTGACGGCGCTTGCGGCCGGCACCTGGCTCTACGGCGAGGACACGGTCAGCCAGATCCAGGCACGCCGGATCGAGGTGCGCAAGGCCGCAGATCGGCTCAACACGCCGCTCCCGGGCAAGCCGGCGATCGCACTCGTGATCGGCTACGACCGGCGGGCCGGCGAGGGCGCGGATGTCCCGGCCCGCTCCGACACGCTCATGCTCGTCCGCATGGATCCCGAGGAGGAGACGATGTCGCTGCTCTCCTTCCCACGCGACCTGCAGGCGGAGATCCACTGCCCCGGCCGCTATCCGTTCCACGACCGCATCAACGCGGCCTACGCGACCTGTCAGGAGAAGGGCGCGGTCGAGACCGTGAAGGCGCTCACCGGCCTGCCCATCAACTATCTCGTGACCGTCAACTTCCGCGGCTTCACCCAGGTCGTGGACAAGCTCGGCGGCATCTGGGTGGACGTCGACCGCCGCTACTACAACGACAACTCCGGCTACGGCGAGCGGTACGCGGCGATCGACCTGCAGCCCGGCTACCAGAAGCTCTTCGGCGGCGACGCGCTCTCCTTCGTCCGCTTCCGGCACACCGACAACGACCTCGTCCGCAACGCGCGGCAGCAGCTCTTCCTGCGCGCGATCAAGGACCGCATCAGCCACGACCTGAGCGCCGACACGGTGCCGAAGGTGGTCGGCGCGCTGCGGAAGAACATCGAGGTCGCGGTCGGCGGCGGCAGGCGGGTCTCGCTGCCCGATGTGATCTCGTACGCGCTGCTTGCCTACCAGATGCCCTCGGGGAACGTCTTCCGCGTCAAGCTCGACCCGAACCTGCTCGCCGGAACCGGCACCGGCGACGATCCGCTGCGAGCCTCGTCGGAGCACATGGCCGAGGTGGTGCAGGACTTCGTCAACCCCGACATCGACGCGCCGGAGAAGGCGGCTGCTGCCGCGCTCGGGCAGAAGGCGAAGCTCAGGCGGGGCGTCGCGCCGCGGCAGGTGACCGTGGTCGCCCTGAACGGGAACGCGGTGGCGGGTGCCGCCGCGAACGCCACCGCGCAGCTCGCCGAGCGCGGCTACCAGGCGCTGCTGCCGCCGGAGGGTCTCGAGGCGAACGCGCCGCAGCAGGACTACTTCCGGACGCAGGTGCTCTACCGGGAGGGGGCGGCGCAGGGGCTGGAGGCAGCACGCCAGGTGGCGAACCTGTTCGGCTCGGCAGACGTGGCGCCGCTGCCGCCGGTCGACGAGCCGCTGGGCAAGCGGCTGCAGCGGCTCTCCAACGGGGCCATGCTCGTCACGATCGTCGGCGAGACGTTCAAGGGCACCCTGGCGCAGGTGCCACGCGACAAGACGCCGGAGCGCAAGCCGCCCAACGTCGTCGCCAACCCCGACTTGTCACGCCCGTACGTGCGGGAGGCGCAGCGGCAGGTGCTGTTCCCGCTGCAGCTGCCGACGGTGATCGACCGCGGATCGACCATCGACTCGGAGCGGCCGGTGCGCGTGTACAAGGTCAACGGCTCCTTCAAGGCCGTCCGGCTCACCTATCGCACGGGCGGGAACGAGTACTGGGGCATCCAGCAGACGGACTGGACGGAGGCGCCGGTGTTCGACGGCCGCAACACGCGCCGCTGGCTCGGCGGGCGCGAGTACGAGCTGTACTTCTCCGGGCCGAAGCTGCACATGGTGATCCTGCGTGACGGCAATCGCTCCTACTGGGTCGTGAACACGCTCATGGACGCGCTCTCGAACGAGACGATGCTCGCGATCGCGCGCGGGCTGAAGCCGCTCGGCAACGCCAAGGGCGCCGGTGGCTGAGCGCATCGCAGTCTTTGGTGCGGGCTACGCCGGGCTCGTCACGGGTGCGGGCTTCGCCGACCTCGGCCACCACGTTGTCGTGCGCGACGTCGTGCCCGAGAAGATCGAGGCGCTGCGGAGCGGGCGGGTGCCGTTTCACGAGCCCGGCCTGGACGAGGTGCTCGCCCGTGCAGGCGAGCGGCTGCGGTTCACCCTCGATCCCGCCGAGGCCGTCGAGGGTGCCGGCTTCGTCTTCGTCTGCGTCGGCACCCCTGCGACCTACTCGGGCGACGCCGACCTCTCGGCCGTCTGGACGGTGCTGGACGAGCTGGGCGGGCTCGAACAGGGCGCCGTGGTCGTGATGAAGAGCACGGTGCCGGTCGGGACGGGGGAGAAGGTTCGTGCTGCACTCGATGCGCGCGGCCTCCAGCACATCGGGTACGTCTCTAACCCGGAGTTCCTCGCCGAGGGAACTGCCGTTCACGACTTTCTGCATCCGGACCGGGTCGTCGTCGGCTCCTGGTCGGACGCCGACGGCGACCGCGTCGAGGCCCTCCACGACGGGCTCGACGCGCCGGTCGTGCGCACCGATGTCGCCTCCGCCGAGATGGTGAAGCTCGCGGCCAACGCGTTCCTGGGCACGAGGGTCAGCTTCATCAACGAGATCGCGAACGTCTGCGAGCTCGTGGGCGCCGATGTCGAGCAGGTCGCGTACGGCATGGGTCTCGACAAGCGGATCGGCACCCGGTACCTCCAGGCCGGGATCGGCTTCGGCGGGAGCTGTTTTCCCAAGGACATCTCGTTCCTCAAGCTGCTCGCGGGCAACTCGGGGTACCACTTCCAGCTGCTGAACGCCGTCATCGAGGTGAACGAGCTGCAGAAGCGGCGCGTCGTCTCGAAGCTGCAGAAGCATCTCGGCTCGCTCCGGGGCAAGACCGTGGCCGTGCTGGGGCTGGCATTCAAGCCGCACACGGACGACATGCGCGAGGCGCCGTCGATCGTGCTCGCGTCGCGGCTGCTCGCCGAGGGTGCAGACGTGCGTGCCTGGGATCCGGTCGCGGACGCCAGGCAGATCCTGAAGGGGGTCACGTTCTGCGACACCGTGCTCGAGGCGGTGCAGGGCGCCGATGCGGCCGTCGTCGTGACCGGATGGGACGAGCTGCGCGGGCTGCCGAGCCCGCAGGTGCGTGAGGCGATGCGGACGCCGCTGATCGTGGACGGGCGCAATGTCGTCGACCCGGACGAGGCGCGCCGGCAGGGGTTCACCTACGAGGGCATCGGGCGCGCCTCCTCGCCGCTCGCCTCGCTGCCCGAGACGGCGGAGCCCGAGGTCACCGAGCCGCTGCAGTAGCTGCGCGGGCGAAGCCGCAGCACCCGGGGGTGGAGCGCTCCTCGGCCGCCCGTACCGGGCGGGCACCGGCGGTTCACGGGGCGGCCGACGAACCGCCGTGCTCCACCGTCGGGGTCAGACCCGGCTAGCAGAGGAAGCGTTACGAGCTCGTGCCGGACGAGCGCCGAGTGTGTGACATTCGCCGCGGCCGCGGCCGCGGCGTCCGGCGGCCGCTACCCGAGCCAGTCGGGATGAGCGGTGAGATGGCTCTCGGCGCGCTCGAGGTCCTTCGGCGTGTTGACCGTGAGCCAGCCGCCCTCGTAGCGGAACGCGCGCAGCTTTCCCTCCGCCGCCAGCTCCGGGAAGGTGCTCGTCTCGTGATCGCCCTGCTCGGGCAGACGCGCCACCGCTTCCTCGTCGAGCACGTAGGCGCCGCAGTTCACCCAGTGCGGCAGGCGCGGCGCCTCGCGAAAGCCGCTGACGGTGCCGTCGTCGTCCACGTCCACGATTCCGAATGGCGACGTCAGCGGCGCCACCACGATGGTCGCGGCCGGCATGTGCTCTCGGTGGTCGGCCAGCAGGTCTGCGAAGGAGACGGCGAGCAGCTCGTCGCCGTTCAGTGCGAACACCGGGCCGGCCTCGCGCCGCAGTTGCGCGGCGAAGCGCAGGCCGCCACCTCGCCCGAGCCGCTCGGGCTCCTCCGCGAGCGCCAGCTCGAGTCCGACCCCGGAGAGCGCCTCTTCGAAGAGCCCGCCCTGGCCGGCTGCGCACGAGACGATCACCCGGTCGACCCCGGCCGCGGCGAGCAGCCGCAGCGTGTACGCCGCGAGCGGCGTGCCGGAGATCGGAACGAGGGCCTTCGGGAGTCCGCCGGCCGCCGGGCCGAGCCGCTTGGCCTGTCCGCCGGCGAGCAGGATCGCTTCCATCGACCCTCTCTAGCACGCGCCGCGCCCGGGGAGCGGCATATGCTCGCCCGGTGACCGGGGCCGACGACATCTCGCCCAACCTCGAGGGCGCCGACGCGTTCGCCTTCGAGCCACGGCGCACCGACAAGCCCTGGGGCCATGAGCTGCTCTGGGCTCACGCAGACACCTTCTGCGGCAAGGTCCTGTTCGTGCGAGCGGGGGAGTCGCTCTCGCTGCAGTTCCATCGTGTGAAGGACGAGGCGTGGTACGTGCAGTCGGGGCGGGCCCAGCTCGAGGTCGGCGCAGCTGGCAAGGCCGTGCTGCAGCGCGAGGTCATCGGCCCGGGGGCGGCGTTCCGCTTCCTGCCCGGAACGGTTCACCGCGTCACAGCGATCGAGGACACCACCATCCTCGAGGTCTCGACGCCGCACCTGGACGACGTCGTCCGGCTCGAGGACGCCTACGGGCGCAGCGACGCCGGCGAGGGCTGACGGGCGGTCCCACCCGCCTTGACACACGTGTGTTAAGGTTGTGCCCGTGAACGGGCTGACCGTGGGAGAGGCCGCCGCCCAGACGGGCTGGTCGCCGCGCATGCTCCGCTACATCGAGCGGAGCGGTCTCGTCGTTCCCGCCCGCAGCGAGAGCGGGTATCGCCTCTACGGCCTCCGCGAGCTGAACCAGCTCCGCTCGCTTGCGCAGCTGCGCGAGCGCTTCGACGTCGAGATCAGCGAGGTCGCCTTCGCCGCGCGCATGCGCAGCGACGCGGGGCTTCGCGGGGCGGTCGAGACGTGGCTCGCGGGGCAGCCCGCCCAGCCGGGTGCTCCGGCACCGGCCTGGGTCGAATGGGAGCAGCGCAAGCACGAACGGCTGCTCGTCGCCTGACCTCAACAACAGAAAGGTTCCCATGGCCACCACCAAGCGGTACGACGTGAAGGACCTCGCGCTCGCCGGCGAAGGAGTTCGGCGCATCGCGTGGGCCGACCGGCAGATGCCGGTGCTCGCCGCGATTCGCGAACGCTTCGAGAACGAGCAGCCGCTGGCGGGCCACCGCATCGCGGCCTGCCTGCACGTGACCACCGAGACGGCGAACCTGGCCCGCACGCTCAAGGCGGGCGGCGCCGACGTCGTCCTCTGCGCCTCCAACCCGCTGTCGACGCAGGACGACGTCGCCGCGGCGCTCGTCGACGAGTTCGACATCTCCGTCTACGCCATCAAGGGCGAGGACAACGACACCTACTACCAGCACATCGAGGCCGCGGTCGACCACAAGCCGCAGATCACGATGGACGACGGCGCCGACGTCATCGGCGTGCTCCACTCGCACCGGCGCGAGCAGCTCGGCGACGTGATCGCCGGCACCGAGGAGACGACGACCGGCGTCATCCGCCTGCGGGCGCTCGAGCGTGACGGCGCTCTCGGCTTCCCGATCATCGCCGTCAACGAGGCGAGCACGAAGCACCTCTTCGACAACCGCTACGGCACCGGCCAGTCGACCATCGACGGGATCATCCGCGCGACCAACGTGCTGATCGCCGGCCGCCGCTTCGTCGTCGCCGGGTACGGCTGGTGCGGCCGCGGGGTGGCCATGCGCGCGAAGGGCATGGGTGCCCACGTGATCGTGACCGAGGTCGACCCGCTGCGCGCGCTCGAGGCCTCGCTCGACGGCTACGAGGTGCTGCCGATGGCGAAGGCCGCAGAGATCGGCGACATCTTCGTGACCGCGACCGGCGACAAGAGCGTCATCGCCCGCGAGCACATGGAGCAGATGAAGGACGGCGCCATCCTCGCCAACACCGGGCACTTCAACGTCGAGATCGACATCCCGGCGCTGCGGTCGATGGCCGCCGAGACGCGTGAAGCCCGCGAGTTCGTCGAGGAGTTCACGCTCTCCGACGGGCGCCGGCTCTACCTGCTCGCCGACGGTCGTCTCGTCAACCTGTCGGCCGCCGAGGGGCACCCGGCCTCGGTGATGGACATGTCGTTCGCCAACCAGGCGCTCTCTGTGGAGCACGTGATCGAGAAGGCGGGGACGCTCGAGCGGAAGGTGTACGGGGTGCCGGAGGAGATCGACCGCGAGATCGCCCGGCTCAAGCTCGCCACCATGGGCATCGACATCGACACGCTCACGGACGAGCAGGCCGCCTATCTCGCCTCGTGGGACGAGGGAACCTGACGCTCGCCCCGCCGCTCCGCGGCGGGTGGCTCACTCTCGTGGGGGAACCCCTGGTTCCCCCACGGGCCCCCTCCTTGCGCACGTCGGCGATCGTTCACCTGTGCGCGGAGCCGGCCGGTCGCGTGGCCCGGCAGCGGCTGCCGCTCCGCAGCGAGCCTCCCGCCGGGCGAAGCCCGGCTTCGGCGGCCGCGCGCGTGCACTCCGAGTACGGCGAAGCCAACGTCGCGGCCGTCTCACCGGCGGTCCCGGGCTTCGCCCGGCGCAGCCACCGCGCGGCCCCGGCGCGTCTGATCGACGAGGGGGCTCATGGGGGAAACCGGGTTTCCCCCATGAAGCGAGCGAACGGCCGCCGCGCGGCCGGAGTGAGCGGGTGAAGGCGATTGTGCTCGCGGCCGGGTATGCGACCCGGCTGCGGCCGCTCACGGATGCCGTGGCGAAGCCCCTGTTGCCGCTCGCGGGCCGGCCGATGCTCGACTACCTCTGCGACCGCATCGACGCGGTCACCGAGGTCGAGCGGATCCACGTCGTCACGAACGCCCGCTTCGCGCCACAGTTCTCCGACTGGGCGGCCCGCCGGGACGGGCGCGCGCCGGTCGCGGTGCACGACGACGGCACCACGACGAACGACGACCGCCTTGGCGCCGTCGGCGACCTTCGCTTCGTGGTGGAAGCTGCCGCCCTGGAGGGGGAGCACCTGCTCGTGGTCGCCGGCGACAACCTCTTCGAGTTCTCCCTGCCGGACTACGTCGGCTTCTGGCGCGGCAAGGGCCTCGCGAGCGCGCTCGCGGTGCACGACGTGGGCGACATCGAGCTCGTCAAGCAGTACGGCGTCGTCAGCGTGGGGGAGGACGACCGCGTCGTGCGTCTGGTCGAGAAGCCCGAGCAGCCCGACAGCACGCTCGCGGCGACTGCCACCTACCTGTTCCACGCCGAGCACGCAGGCCTCGTCCCGGCCTACCTCGCCGAGGGCAACTCACCCGACCAGCCCGGGCGCTTCCTCGCCTGGCTGCACACGCGCGTGCCGGTCTACGCGTGGAGCTTCCCCGACCGCTGGCTCGACATCGGCGACCGTCACCAGCTCCTGCAGGCCGACAACCTGCTGCGAGAGCGAGCCGGGCTCCCGGCGAGGGCCGACTACTCGCTCGACTGAGCCGTCGCATCGTCGCTACGAATGGCCTGACGCTGCACGGCTCGTGGGCGCGTGGCGCCGCGCTAGAGCCGACCTAGGGGCCTCGAGCCACTCGTGGGAGGATGAGCCGGGCGCCGCCTCGAGACGACGGAGTCGCCGTACGGCACGCACGTGCTTCGGAGTCCCCGGCACCTCGCCGCGTTCCGCGGGCGCCTGGGCACGAAATCGGCGCAGAGGCGGCACAGAGACGTGCGCTGCGCGGTCGTAGGGTCGCGGGCGGATGCCGATCCTCGATCTGGTGCTGCCGCGCCGTTGCGCCGTTTGCCATGAGCTCGGGCCGTCGCTCTGCACGAGGTGCCGCGGGCGGCTCGCGCGGCTGCCGCCGCCCCTCTGCGAGCGCTGCGGGGCGCCGACCGCGTGGCCCGTGCGGCGCTGCGGCGAGTGCGCCGGCCGCCGCCTCGCCTTCGCCGGCGCACGTGCCGCCGTCGCCTACGACGACGGCGCGCGCGAGCTCGTTCATGCCTGGAAGGAGCGAGGCCAGCGCGACCTCGGGCGGACGGCGGCCGAGCTCGTCGCCGAGCAGGTTCGCGCGCCCGCTGCGCTCGCCGCCGTACCCATGCCGGCCGACCCTGCCCGCGGGCTGCGGCGCGGGCACCAGCCCGCGGCTCGGCTGACGGCCGAGCTGGCAGGACGCTGGCACCTCCCGGTGCTCCCCGCGCTGGAGCGCCGCGAAGGCCGCCCCCGTCAGCGAGGGTTGCCTCTCCGCGAGCGCCGTAGCAACGTCGCCGGCGCGTTCGTCGCGACGACGGTCGTCCCGCCCCGCGTCGTTCTCGTCGACGACGTCTACACGACCGGCGCCACCGCCCACGCCGCCGCGTCTGCGCTGCGCAAGGCCGGCGCCCGCCGCGTCGACGTCGTCACCTTTGCCCGCGCAGTGCGCTGAAGGCTCCGGGCACGCGTCCGCTAGATTCACTGTTCCGCTGGCAGCGAGAACGGAGGGTCGATGCAACTTCACGTGAAGGGCAAGAACCTCGAGGTCGGCGACGGGATTCGCCGTTATGGCGAGCAGAAGCTCGCGAAGCTGGAGCGGATCCTCGACGACGGTGCCCAGGTCGAGCTGGAGCTGGCCGAGGAGCGGAACCCGTCGATCGCCGCAAACCACGTCGCGGAGGCCACGGTGCGGACGCGCCGTCACGTCGTGCGAGCGCGCGAGTCGTCGCCGGACATGAAGGCCTCGATCGACCAGCTCGTGGACAAGCTCGAACGCCAGCTGAAGCGGGCCCGTGAGAAGACCCGCCAGCGTCGCCAGCCGCGCACCGATGCCCGGTTGCCCGAGGCCGAACCCGCCGTCGAGGCGGACGAGCCGCTGGTGGTGCGGACGAAGCAGTTCCCGCTCAAGCCGATGTCTCCCGAGGAGGCGATGCTGCAGCTCGAGCTCGTCGGCCACGACTTCTTCGTCTTCCGGAGCGCGGACTCCGGCGAGGTCAACGTGATCTACCGGCGCCACGCCGGCAATTACGGCCTGATCGAGCCGAGCACCTGAGCGGCGTGGCAGCTGCGCGCCGCCCCCACCGCTGACGCCCGTGCCGCTCTTCCGTCGCCGCAAGCCGTTGCACGAGCAGCTCGCCGAGGGCACCGAGCTGCTGCGCTGGAACCGGGGGGATGACCCGATCGTGCCGCCGCGCACCGAGCTGGACGTGCTCCACGGCGCGCGGCCGCGACGGTGGGACGCGGTGGTCAGCGCCTCCGCGCCCGAGCTCGCGGGTGACGCTGTGCACTTCGTCGCGCTGGTGGAGGGCACGCTCGTCGTCGAGGAACGTGTCGCGCCCGGCGCGCTCGACCCGCTCGTCGCGGCGATCGAGCAGGACGTGCGGCCGCCGTACCGCGCCGAGGCGGTGCGCCAGGGCCCGGTCTGGGCCGTGGCCGCGAACGCGATCGAGGTGGTCGAGGTACCCGAGGGCGTCGCCGGTGACCGCATCGAGCTGTCGCAGAGCGCCGGGGAGCGCAGCCTGGTGGTCGACGGCGAGCCGTCGCTCTGGCCGCTTCCGACGCTCGAGGCGCACGCCTCTGAGCGCCACTCGGACTACGTCGTCCGAGCCGACCGAATCGACGGCGACCTGTGGGAGGTCCGCGTCACGCCGCTCTAGCGGCCGATCCGGTTCCAGCGCCCCCACGGGACGGGTCAGTCCCTGGCGGACAGACCCTGACTGCTGCGCAGACCTTCCTTTCACCGCCGGAGGGCGGCTCGGCCGCCCGCAGGCACAGCGCGGCCCCGGCGCGTCACTTGAGCGAGGGGGCCCACGGGGAGACCGGGTTTCCCCCGTGAGAGCGAACCCCCGGCGAGTGAGGGGCCGGCTTATGCCCGTGACGCTCGCAGCGCGAGCTACCCTGGGCGTTCGTGGCTGGCGCGAACGTCGGATCTCTCGAGAAGTTCCTCCGTGTCGGTGAAGGCCGGCGCCGGAAGCGGCTGGCTCAGCAGGCTGCCTACGTCGCGACACTGGAGCCTGACTTCGAGCCGCTCTCGGACGCCGAGCTGGCCGCGAAGACGGTCGAGTTCCGCCAGCGGATCGAGAACGGCGAGCCGGTCGACGAGCTCGTCTTCGAGGCGTTCGCCGCCGTGCGGGAGGCGTTCAAGCGCACCATCGGCGTCCGCCTCTTCGACGTCCAGGTGATGGGCGGCATCGTCCTGCACGAGGGCGACATCGCCGAGATGAAGACCGGCGAGGGCAAGACATTCGTCGCCACCCAGGCGCTCTACCTCAACGCGCTCACGGGCCAGAACGTCCACCTCGTGACCGTCAACGACTACCTGGCCAAGCGCGACGCGAACTGGGTCGACCCCGTCTACGAGAAGCTCGGCGTGCGCGCCGCCTTCATCGAGAACATGATGCCGGCCGCCGCGCGCCACGACGCCTACGCCGCCGACATCACGTACGGGACGAACTCCGAGTTCGGTTTCGACTACCTGCGCGACAACATGGCCGTGCGCCTGGAGGACACGGTGCAGCGCGGCCACTCGTACGCGATCGTCGACGAGGTCGACTCGATTTTGATCGACGAGGCGCGCACGCCGCTGATCATCTCCGGCGAGCCCGAGGTCGCCGCCAAGACCTACTACGACTTCGCGCGCATCGTGAAGGGCCTCGAGGGGCGGCAGTCGACCGGGATGGGCAAGGGTGTCGACGAGCTGACCGAGACCGGCGCCGACTACCTGTACGACGAGAAGCACAAGACGGTCTCGCCAGGCCCGCCCGCGATCGAGAAGGTCGAGCGTGCGCTCGGGATCGAGAACCTGTACGACCCGCGCAACGTCCAGCTCGTCAACCACCTGATCCAGTCGCTCAAGGCGCAGGCGCTCTACCAGCGCGACGTCGACTACGTCGTCCAGGACGGCGAGGTCAAGATCGTCGACGAGTTCACGGGCCGGATCATGGAAGGGCGCCGCTGGTCGGAGGGCCTCCATCAGGCAGTCGAGGCCAAGGAGAACGTGCGCATCCAGGAGGAGCACGTCACGCTCGCCACGATCACCCTGCAGAACTACTTCCGCCTCTACGAGAAGCTCGCCGGCATGACGGGTACCGCCAAGACCGAGGAGAAGGAGTTCGTCGAGATCTACAACCTCACGTCGTCGAGATCCCGACCAACCAGCAGGTCGCACGCGCCGACGAGAACGACTTCATCTTCAAGACGAAGGAGGCGAAGTTCGCACGCCGTCGTCGAGGACATCGCCGAGCGCCACGAGACGGGCCAGCCCGTCCTCGTCGGCACGATCGACGTCGAGACCTCGGAGTACCTGGCCCAGCTGCTGAAGCGCCGCGGCATCCCGCACAACGTCCTGAACGCGAAGGAGCACGAGCGTGAAGCCGAGATCATCATGGACGCCGGCGCAGCCCGGCGCGGTGACGATCGCCACCAACATGGCCGGCCGCGGCGTCGACATCAAGCTCGGCGAGGGCGTGCGCGAGCTCGGCGGGCCTCTACGTGCTCGGCACCGAGCGCCACGAGGCGCGGCGGATCGACAACCAGCTCCGCGGCCGCTCCGGCCGCCAGGGCGACCCGGGCGAGTCCCGCTTCTACCTCTCCGGCCAGGACCACGTCGTGCGCCTGTTCGCCGGCGACCGGATCTACAACATCATGAAGCGCTTCAAGCTGCCCGACGACCAGCCGATGGAGGCGAAGATCCTCTCGAACCAGATCGAGAGCGCGCAGAAGCGGGTCGAGGAGCAGAACTTCGTCGCGCGCAAGAACGTCCTCAAGTACGACGACGTCCTCAACGTGCAGCGCATGGTGATCTACCGGCAGCGCCGCCAGGTGCTCGAGGGCAAGGACCTCTCCGAGGACGTGCGCACGTGGATCGAGGAGGTCGTCGAGCGGATCGTCGGTCAGTACACCGAGGGCGACTACACGGAGGTGTGGGACCTCGACGGCCTCGTCTCGGCGATGAGCGACCTCTACGGCTCCGACATCACGCTCGAGGAACTGCGAGAGGAGGGCGTCGACCTCGGCTCGCGAGGCGCTCGTCGAGGAGTTCGCCGAGGACGCCCGCGACGTCTACGACGCCAAGGAGCAGGACTTCGGCACCGACTCCGAGTCCGCGCAGCCCGTCATGCGCGAGCTGGAGCGCTACGTGATCCTGCAGGTCGTCGACCAGCGCTGGCGCGAGCACCTCGACAACATGGACTACCTTCGCGAGGGCGTGCACCTGCGCGCGATGGCGCAGAAGGACCCGCTCGTCGAGTACCGCGGCGAGGGCCACCAGATGTTCGAGGAGCTCGGGCACGCCATCCGCGAGGAAGTGCTGTACCTGCTCTTCCACGCGCAGCTGCAGCCGGGCGACGTCGACCTGGCGCGCGAGGAAGGACGCCGCGGCAACGGCGGCCTCTCCTACGAGCACCAGTCGTTCGCCGGCTCCGACGCGATCGCCGCCGCTGGCATGACCGCGCTCGAGAGCGGCGGCGCCGCTGCGCCCATCCCCACGTCGGCCGGGAGCATGGCCGGTGGGCTTGGCGGCGGCACCTCCGTCGCCACCGCGCCGCGCCAGCGCGTCGTCTCCGAGGAGCAGAAGCTCGGCCGCAACGACCCCTGCTGGTGCGGCTCGGGCAAGAAGTTCAAGAAGTGTCACGGCGCTTGACCTCGCGAAGCCGCTTCCGGCGCCTGACGCTCGCGGCGCCGCTTCGCGGCGCCTGGCTCGCGCTCACGGGTGAACCCGGCCCGTCGCTCGCACCGCCGCTCTCACGGGGAAACCCGTCCCCCGTGTTCCCCCTCGATTAGGCTGACGCGCCGGGGCCGCGCTGTGCCTGCGGCGCGGCAAAGCCGCCCTTCGGCGATCAAGGGCCTAACAGCAGGGTCTGTCCCGACGGGACTGACCCGGGCTTCCTAGCCCCTGCGCGGGGTTGGGTCACCCACACCGCAGCGGGTCAGTCCCCTGCGGGGACAGACCCTGGGGCGGGCTCAGTCCGACCCACACCAGAGCGGGTCAGTCCCCTGCGGGGACAGACCCTGGCTGCCGCGCGCCGCTACGATCGCGGCGTGACCGAGGCTGCTGCTCAGAGCATCGCCGACCGGGTCGCAGGGATGAGGACCCAGCTCGCCTGGGTCCGTGATTACCTTTGACCCCGCTGCGCTAGCCGAACGCGCCGCCGAGCTCGAGGCTCGGATGGGACAGCCCGGGTTCTGGGACGACCAGCAGGACGCAGCTCGCATCTCGGCCGAGCACTCGCGCGTGACGCGCAAGCTCGAGACGTACGAGCGGCTCACCGGCGACTTCGAGGCGATCGCCGAGCTCGCCGGTGAGGACGAGACCGACGGCGAGCTGAGGGCACTGGTCGATCCGCTGCAGCGCGAGCTCGACCGGCTGCAGCTCGACGCCCTCTTCTCCGGCGAGTACGACGCCGGTGATGCCCTGCTCACCATCCACGCCGGGGAGGGAGGCACCGACGCGCAGGACTGGACGGAGATGCTCGTGCGCATGTACCTGCGCTGGGCGGAGCGCCGCGGTTTCAAGGCGGAGCTCGTCGAGGCGAGCCCGGGGGAGGAGGCCGGGCTCAAGTCGGCCGCGATCACGGTCGCGGGCGAGAACTCCTACGGCACGCTCAAGGCCGAGCGCGGCGTGCACCGGCTCGTGCGCCTCTCGCCGTTCGACTCGGCCCACCGGCGCCAGACGTCGTTCGCCCAGGTGATCATCGCGCCCCTCGTTGCCGACGACGCCGAGGTGGAGATCGACGAGGCCGACCTCCGCATCGACACCTATCGCGCCAGCGGCGCCGGCGGCCAGCACGTCAACAAGACGGACTCGGCCGTCCGCATCACGCACCTACCGACCGGGATCGTCGTCCAGTGCCAGAACGAGCGCTCGCAGTCCTCGAACAAGGCGACCGCGTTGCGGCTGCTGCGCTCACGGCTGGCGGAGCTCGCCGAGGAGGAGCGTGAGGCCGAGCTCGCGCGCGAGCGCGGGGAGGCCCAGAACACCGGCTTCGGCAGCCAGATCCGCAGCTACGTCCTCCACCCGTACCAGCTCGTCAAGGACCACCGGACCGAGCACGAGACCGGCAACACACAGGCCGTGCTGGACGGCGACCTCGACGACTTCATCACCGCCCATCTACTCGCTCAGGCAGCGATGCAGGCCTGACCCGTCGCGCCCGCCGGGCGGTGCCCGGGCCGGCGCCGGGAAAGCGGTACGAGCAGGAGCTTTCGCTAGACTCACGAACCTCCGAACCGGCGCGGTCCCGTCGACCGCTCCCTTTTCTCCCGGTGCAGGAATCGGTTCTTCAACCAGACACGTCTGCGGCTCTGCCTGAGCCTGAGCGCGAGCCTGCCCTGCCCGCCGCGCACTCGCGGGCGATGATCGTGTTCGACGGCGTCTCCAAGGTGTACGAGCCGAACGTCGGCGCGCTCAGCGACGTCTCGTTCGTGATCGAGAAGGGCGAGTTCGTGTTCCTGGTCGGGCCGTCCGGCTCGGGCAAGTCGACCGTCATCCGCCTGCTGCTGAAGGAGGTGGAGCCGACCCGGGGGCGCGTGATCGTCTCGGGCCGCGACCTCGGGCGCTTGCGCCGCTCAAAGGTGCCGATGCTGCGTCGCAACGTCGGTTGCGTCTTCCAGGACTTCAAGCTCCTCCCGAACCGCACCGCGGCGGACAACGTCGCCTACGCGCTGCGCGTGCAGGGCGAAAGCCGGAACTCGATCCGCAAGAAGGTGCCGGAGGTGCTGAACCTCGTGGGCCTCGCCGAGAAGATGGGCTCCTCTCCCGACGAGCTCTCTGGCGGCGAGCAGCAGCGCGTCTCGATCGCGCGCGCCGTCGTCAACCGGCCGCCGCTTCTTATCTGCGACGAGCCCACCGGCAATCTCGATCCCGATACGTCCGTCGGGATCATGCAGCTGCTCTACCGGATCAACCGGGCGGGCACCACGATCCTGATGGCGACCCACGACCGCGAGATGGTCGACAAGATGCGCCGCCGCGTGATCGCGCTCGAAGACGGGCGCCTGATGCGCGACGAGCGGCGCGGGGGGTACGCGAACGAATGACCATCGTGCGCGCAGCGGGGGCAGCTGTCGGCGGAGCCGGGCTTCGCCCGGCGGGAGCCGGCGGCGGCGAGGGGCGGGCATTTAGCGCCGCGCGTGTGTTCGGACCCGCCCGTTCCTCGGGCGTCGCTGCGAGTGCGGGGCCGGAGGGCACAGTGCGTGACAGCACGGGCCCGGAGAGCACCGTGCGCGCAGCGGCGGCAGCCGTCGGCGGAGCCGGGCTTCGCCCGGCGGGAGCCGGCGGCGGCGAGGGGCGGGCATGAGGGTGCGGATGCTTGTGTCGGAGGCCCTCCGCTCGATGAGCGCGAACCTCTCGACGACCGTGGCGGCGACGCTGACGGTCCTGATCGGCATGTTCCTCGTCGGCGTGCTGCTCGCCTTCGGCACCTGGGCGCGCTCGTGGAGCGACGAGAAGAAGGGCGAGCTGCTCGTGAAGGTCTACTTCTGCACCGAGATCGAGTGCGGCAAGGAGGCAACCGGGCAGCAGATCAACGCGGTGCGCGAGAAGCTCGAGTCGAACCCGCTCGTGGCGCCGAACGGCGTCAAGCTGATCTCGAAGGACGAGGCGTTCAAGCGCATGCAGAAGGAGCACCCCGAGATCACCGAGTCGGTCGTCTCGAACCCGCTTCCGAATGCGCTCGAGGTGACGCCGCGCCGCGGCGAGGACGTTGCGACCATCTCCAGGAGCCTCGACCCGCCGCCGGACGGCGTCGACGAGGTCAAGGACGGCGAGGAGACGACGAGCCGCGTGCTGCAGTTGGCGCGCGTGATCGAGTCGGTGTTCCTGTTCGCCGTCGCGATCCTGCTGATCGCGGCGATCGTGTTGATCGGGAACACGATTCGCCTCTCCATCTTCGCCCGCCGCCGCGAGATCGAGGTGATGAAGCTCGTCGGAGCGTCCAACTGGTTCGTTCGCGGCCCGTTCATGCTCGAGGGGCTCCTCTGCGGGCTGTTCGGCGCGATCGCCGCCGTGGTGCTCCTGATCGTCGCGCGCGAGGTGGTCGCCTCGCCGATCCTCGAAGGCCTCGATGCGGCCGAGGGGGCGCAGGCGATCTCGTTCACGCTCAACGCGCTCATCCTCTGCATCGTCGGCCTGCTGATCGGCGCCGCCGGCTCGGCCCTGACGGTACGCCGCTTCCTCAAGGTCTGAGCGCCCGGCAGAGCAGCCGGGCAGCGCCTCTGGCGACGGGCGTTGTGCACTGCGGACGATCGGGGTGTCCACGGACGGCGATTCGGCACGGTGCCGGCACACCCGCGTCACACACCGGTGCGTCGTTCACCGATAGCGTCGAGGACGGAGGGAGGCAAGCGGCCGGCCCCAGGGCCACGGCCGTTCCGGCCATGTCCGGGCGAGACAGGTGGGGTGTGGCACGGCGCGGTCTCCGACACATGCTTGTGAAGATGCGGCCGTGAGCGAGCGTGTGGTCGTCGAGGTCGGGAGGCGGGGGAAGCTCGTCGTCGGCGAGCCGTACTTCACGCCGGGCACGCCGCTCGTGCTCGACCGCCGCGGGCTGGACGGGGCGGGGGAGGGCACGCTTGCCGTCGTGCGCACCGGTCGCGGCCGAGCGCGAGTGGAGCGCGTGCTGGGCCCGGCGAGCTCGCTGGCCGCGGTGCTCGAGGCGGTGCTCGAGGACGAGGGATTGCGCACGCGGTTTGAGCCGCACGAGCCGCCTGCGGCGACGCTCGAGGGTCGCACCGACCTGCGCGACCTCGTCACCTTCACCATCGACCCGGACACGGCCAAGGACTTCGACGATGCGATCTCAGCCCGGCGAGAGGGTGAGGGAACTCGCATCTGGGTGCACATCGCCGATGTCTCGCACTTCGTTCCCGCCGGCTCGCCTCTCGACCGGGGCGCCTCCTACCGCGGCAACTCCGTCTACGTTCCGGGCCGCGTGGCGCCGATGCTGCCGCCGCAGCTCGCGGACGACCTCTGCAGCCTGCGCCCCCACACGGATCGCCTCTGCCTCACGGTCGAGGTGCTCTTCGACGGCTCGCTGCACCCCGGCGAGGCCGTCTTCTACCGCTCGGTCATCCGCTCCGACGAACGCCTGACGTACGGACGCGCCGAGGCGATCCTCGCCGGACGGGACACGCCGTCGACCCCCGCGGTCGGCGAGGCGCTCGGACTCACGGAGCGGGTCGCCCTCGAGCTGCGCCGGCGCCGTTTCTCCCGTGGCGCGCTCCGCATCGAGTCTCGCGAGGTCACGTTCGCTTTCGACGACGAGGGTCAGGTCGAGCACGCCTGGCTCGAGGGCGAGCCCCATGCGCACGCGCTCGTCGAGGAGCTGATGATCCTTGCCAACGAGGCGGTGGCGGCCTTCCTCTCGGGCCGTGACCGGGAGGCGCTCTACCGCGTGCATGAGCGGCCCGACCCGCAGGCGATCGCGCTGCTTCTCGCCAAGCTCGGCGAGCTGGACGTGCCGACGCCGCCGGCCCCCGACGACGAGCACCTCACGCCGTCGGAGGCGACCCGGCTCGCGGGCGTCGTCAGCGAGCGCGTGACCGAGTACGTGCGCCAGACCGGGCGCGGCGGGGAGGCCTTTCCGGCGCTCGTGCTCCGGGCGCTCAAGCAGGCCCGCTACGACCCGCGCAATCTCGGTCATTCCGGTCTGGCGAGCCGGGCCTACTGCCACTTCACCTCGCCAATTCGGCGCTACCCCGACCTCGTCTGCCACCGGGCGCTGCTGCGCGAGCTCGGAGTCTCCGACGAGGCGCCCGCGCCGGACGACCTGGCCGACGTGGCCGAGCGGACGTCGGAGCTGGAGCGCGCGGCCACCAAGGTGGAGTACCGCGCCGACGAGATCTGCCTCGCCTGGTTCCTCGACACGGTGCTCTTCGAACGCGGCTGGGACGCCGTCTTCGCGGGGGAGATCACGGGGGTGATCGGCTCGGGCCTGTTCATCCGCTTCGGTGAGGTGTTCGAGGGGTACCTGCCGGTGCGGCACCTGCCCGGGGACTACTTCGAGCACACGACCTTCGGCACGGGGCTCCAGGGGCGCCGTACCGGCAGGACGTTCCGGCTCGGCGACGCGATCGACGTGCGCGTCGAGTCGATCGACCGAACGAACGGCAACGTCGAGCTGCGGCTCTCAGGCTGACGCGCCCGCGCTGGACGACCGCATCGTCCTCGCCACCGATCGCCCCGGACATGTCCCATCGAGCCCTGTCCGCCGGGCCGACCGCTGACCTCCCTCCGTCCTCGACGCTACTGGTGTCTGGCGCATCGATGTGTGTCGAGCGCGCACCAAGAGCGTGACGGGTCGTCCACAGCCTCGTCCCTACAATCGCCGGCGTGGCGCGAACCAAAGGCGAGAAGCTGATCGCGGACAACCGCAAAGCGCGGCACGCGTACCACCTGCTCGAGCGCGTCGAGGCGGGTCTCGTGCTGACCGGCACCGAGGTGAAGTCGCTGCGCGACGGGCGCGTCACGCTCGGGCAGGCCTACGGCGACGTCCGCGACGGCGAGCTCTGGCTCATAGGGCTCCACATCGCTCCGTACGAGCAAGCGGGCGTCGGGGCGCACGACCCCGACCGGCCGCGCAAGCTGCTCGCGCACCGCAGCGAGATCGACTCGCTCTACGGCAAGGTGCGGGAGCGAGGCCTGACGCTCGTCCCGACCAGGCTCTACTTTCGGGACGGGAAGGCGAAGGTCGAGCTCGCCGTCGCCCGCGGCAAGGAGCTGCATGACAAGCGCCGCGACATCGCCGATCGGGAGGCGAAGCGCCAGATGGAGCGCGCCCTCAAGGGCGGCAGGCGCTGAGCGACCTCAGGGGAGCGGCGGCGAGGGCACCGAGACGATGCCGAGCCGCTCGACCAGGTCCTCGTACTCCGTCTGCGCTCCCGGCTCGCCCGGGTAGCTGGTGTCCACCATCGCCCTCAGCGTCATCGCCTGCTCGAACGCCGACGGGAGCTCGCGCGCGATTCGCAGGCTGGCCTCGAAGTGGGGCCGGGCTCCGTCCGCGTCCCGGCCCTGGTGGAGTGCGAACCCGAGCAACCGCTCGGCGAGCGCGGCCGTGACGCCGGGCTCCCCCCCGAGCGCCTCGAGCACCGTGCGGGCGAGCTCCTCCGCCTCGCGGTAGCGCCCTTCGAGCACGAAGCACTCCGCCATGTGAGCTCGCGTCTCGTTCGCGATCGCGGCCGAGCCGATCTCCTCGAGCTTGGCCAGCGCCTCCTCGAAGAGCGTCAGTGCATCCTCGAAGCTGCCCTCTCGCGCCGCGACGCGGCCGAGGTTGGAGGTCGCGAGGGCGATTCCGATCGGGTAGTTGGCCGCGCGCCAGACTCGCAGAGCCTCCTCGAAACGCTCGCGCGCGTCCGAGAGGTAGCCCTGGTCGGAGAGGATCTCCGCCTCGTTGTTCTTCTGGGTGGCGGTGCCGACGACGTCGCCGGCCTGACGCCGAAGCGCCTCGCTGCGGCGGTAGGCGTCGAGCGAGTCTTCCCAGCGGCCCTCGATGTAGGCGTCCACGCCGAGGTTGTTGAGCACGTTGGCCTGGCCGATCAGGTCACCGATCTCCTCGAAGATGGGGAGGGCGAGCTCCCGGTACGAGGGATCGGGCTTGCCGAGGCGGGTGTGGGCGACGTGCAGCAGGTAGTAGGCGTGCGCGAGCCCGCGCCGGTCGCCCGCCCCTTCGGCATGCGCTGCCGCCTGGCGGGCCAGCGCGATGGCGTCCTCGAAGCGGCCCTGGCGGTGGCGGATCCCGGCCGACGCGGCCTCGAGCTGGGCGCGGAGCGAGAGCCCCTGCTCGCCGTCGGCCAAACCCGCGACGGTGGCGAGTCCCTGCTCGTACCAGCCGATCGCGTCGTCGTAGTGGCCGCCGCGCTCGCAGACGACGCCACGCTTCAGGGTCAGCCGTGCCTCCCCCGGCGCATCGCCGGCGACGAGCGCGGCCGCCCGCTCGTACGCCGCAGCCGCCTTGTCGAAATCCGCGAATCGCTCGGCGACGTCGCCGAGCGCCTCCCAGGTCGCCTCCACCTCGTCGGAAGGCAGCTCCACGTGCTCGGCGGCGGCTAGCGCCCGCTCGTAGAGCTCGCCCGCGACGACGTTGGCGTACTTCGCGCGCGCCTGCTCGGCCGCGACCCGCGCGTACCGCCATGCCTTCTCGTGCTCCTGGGCCTCCAGGAAGTGGAGCGACAGCAGCGGCGCAGCCTCGTCGACGTGGTCGCCGGCCTGCGCCTCGAGCACCTCGCCGAGCCGGCCGTGAATGGCGCGTCGCCGCTGGAACGACAGGCCCTCGTAGGCGGTCGCGCGGACGAGATCGTGGCGGAAGGCGAGCGTCTCCGAGCCTTCCCAGGTGACGAACTCGCCGAGGCGATCCCAGCGGTCGAGCTCTCCGGAGTCGGGCAGCTCGTCGGCCAGGATCTCGCCGAGCAGAGTGAGCTCGAAGCGCGGGCCCACGACCGACGCGTACCGGAGCAGCATCCGGTCCTCCGGGTCGAGCGTGTCGATCCGGGTCGTCATCAGGGTCTCGATCGTCTCCGGCAGCGAGTCGAGCGCGCCCCCGCCCTTCGATGCCGCGACGAGCTCGCGCACGAACAGCGGGTTGCCGCCCGAACGCTCGGCCAGCGTGGCCAGCGCCTCCTCCGAGAGAGCCGCCTCCTCCGCCGCGGTGAGCGCCAGCTGCGCGGCCGCCTCGTCCGAGAGCGGCTCGAGCACGAGCCGGGCCCCCGCAGTCTCCGGCCCCAGCACGCTCGCTCCCTCGGGGCGGCTCGTCACGCACATGAGCCACGGGCGGGGCGCCGCCTTGCCGGTCAGGTGCGTGATCAGGAAGCGCGACGCGTCGTCCATCCAGTGCGCGTCCTCGAAGACCAGCAGCGTCGGCATCATCAGCACCCGCTGGAGGAACTGCTCGACCACGTCGTGGAGCCGGTCGAAGCGGTACGCCTCCTCGATCGCGTCGCTCTCGGGCGTCGGCGGGACCTCGGCATCGAAGGGGATCGCCAGCAGCGGCAGCCAGGGAGCGAGATCCGGCATGACCGTGCTGATCCAGGGCCCGAGATGGGCGCCCGCCTGCTCGCGTGACTGCTCCGGTGTGATCCCGGCCAGCCGGCGCAGCACCTGGCGCCAGGCGAAGAAGGGCTCCGACTGCGCGTAGCGCTCGCAGGCGGCGAAAGCCTGGTTGAAGCCGAAGGCGAGCGTCTTCAGCTCCTCGACGAGCCGCGACTTGCCGATGCCGGGCTCGCCGACGAGCTCGAGGACGCGGGTCTGCATCATGCGCGAGGCGTTCACTGCCTCCTGGAGGGCGGCCACCTCGGTCTCGCGGCCGACGAGCGGCAGCGCACGCGCCGTCTCCTCCTCGCGCATGCCGGTGAATGCGCCGACGCGGTAGGCGTTGATCGCCCGCTCCTTGCCCTTGACGAGGAAGGGCTGCCGCTCGGTGTCGAAGCGGGCGGCGGAGCGGTCGAGGACGTCGCCGGTCGAGAGGATCTGTCCGACCTCGGCTCGTCCGCACAGTCGCGCGGCGAGGTTGACCGTGTCGCCCATGACGGCGTAGGTGCGGCGGCTGCTGCCGCCGATGTCTCCGGCGAACACCGGCCCGCGGTTGACGCCGGCGCGGAGTGGCGGGCCGGCTCCGGCGTCGATGACGGCGCGCAGCACGCGGAGCATCGACTCTTCGTCCGCTCCGCCTGTCGAGGGGGCGCCCGCGGTGAGGTAGAACTTGCCCGCGCCCCGGTCGATGTCGGACTCGAGCCAGGTGACCCCGTACGTGCTGCAGGCCTCGCCGACCACCTGCGCCAGCTCCTGCACCCTGGCTGCGAGCGCCTCCCCGCCGTCGCGCTCGAAGATCGCGTCGGTGTCCGAGAACTTGAGGAACGCGACTGTCACCTGCCGGTGCTCGGCCTCGCCGCGCGCGACGCTGAGATGCGTGCGGAGCGGCACCGGGATGAATGCCTCGAGCGCGGAGTCCTCCGGCGCGGGGAGCGTCGCGTCGAGGTCGGGCGCGTCCGCACCCGGCTCGTCGCGGACGAGCAGGTGGGCGCCGTCGCGCTCCTCGCCAAGCCGTCCCGGCTCGAGCGCCTCGGCCGTGCGGGCGCTCACGAGGATCTCGCCCGCCTCGGAGTCGTCCTCGAGCTCGAACGTCCGGGACGCAGCGGGGCCGAGCACGACGAGCTCCTTGTGCGTCGACTCGACCACGAAGAAGTGACACGGCCCCGAGTAGACGCCGGTCGACATCCGCAGCGACACGGGGCCGACCGAGCTCATCGTCGAGCCCGCGGTCTCGATGAACCACTGCATCCCGGAGGCGGCGCTGCAGGCCCGCGCCTCGTGGCCGTCGCCGTAGAAGAGGAGCAAGAGTGCGTCGCCGCGGAACTTGAGCACGTCGCCGCCGTGGCGCTGGGCGATCCCGATCAGGCCCTCGAAGACGCCGCTGATGACCAGGATGAGCTCCTCGGTGCCCGCCCGGCCCTTGGCCGCGAGGCGCTCGGAGAGGGCGGTGAAGCCGGACAGGTCGATCGAGACGAGCGAGCCGTCGAGCTCGCGGTACACCTCGGTCGTGCCGGTGCCCGCCCAGTCCCAGACGAGCCTCGGCAGGTAGGGCCTGAGCCCGTGGGCGGTCGCCTCCAGTGCCTCGGTGCCCGTCATCTGCTCCCAGCAATCTAGACCTGCCGCGCGCCGCCGGTGGCGCGGGCGCGGGCGTCCACTGGCGCGCTCTCGCCCGCTTCGGGGGTGCCGGTGCGGCTCGCCAAGGGAGTTCTGAGTCATGTGCCACCCCCGACCGGGGTGTTTTTCTTGAGTTCCTGGCGGATTCGTGCAAAGGTGCTCTGGAACCGACGGCGGAGGACCGATGTGGGGTAGACGTGGCGCGGCCGCCACGCTGAGAGCTTGGGCAGCGCCGGATGGCGGCGCACCGATGGCTTCGAGGCAGGGGTCGCCCGACAGACGACGTGGCGCACGGCCCGGCAGGCGGGTCGCGACCGCGCTCGCCGCGGTGGCCGTCGCGTCCGCTGCGCTCGCACCCGGGGCGCTCGCGGCGACCTTCGACGTGGACACAACCGCGGACTCGGCTGGCCTCGGCCTGTGTGAGCTCGCGATCCCGGCGGACTGCAGCCTCCGCGACGCGATCGCGCGGGCGAACGCCGCCGCCGGCTCCGACCTGATCGAGTTCAGCATCCCGACGCCCGGTGTCCACACGATCGCCCCGGTCAGCACGCTGCCCGCGCTGACCGGCCCGGTGACGATCGACGCGACGACCCAGGAAGGCTTCGTCGGCGCGCCGCTGATCGTGCTGAACGGCGGCAGCGCCGGCGCCGACGCGGACGGGCTGACGCTGAACGGCGGCTCGAGCGAGGTGCGCGGCCTGGTCGTCAACGGCTTCGCGACCGGTGCCGGCATCGTGCTCGGCTCGAGCGGCAACTTCGTGGCCGGCAACTGGATCGGCACCAACGCCGCCGGAACCGCGGCCGTCGAGAACCGCGTCGGCGTTCGCCTCGTGAGCGGGGCCGGCAACGCGATCGGCGGCATCGGCGCCGGCGATCTGAACGTGATTGCGGGCCAGGGGTTCACGATGAGCTTCGGCGTCGGCATCGACATCCAGGCCGCGTCCTCGGCGAACGTCGTCGAGGGGAACTACCTCGGTGTCACCCCGACGGGGCTGTCGATCGCGAACACCGGCTTCTCCGCCATCCGGGTCAACGGCTCGTCCAATCGCATCGGCGGGAGCTCGCCCGAGTACCGCAACGTCATCTCCGGCAACAACGCGGCCGGCATCTACCTCGGGGGCTCGTCCAACATCGTCGAGGGCAACTACATCGGCCTGAAGGCCGACGGCTCCTCGATCGCTCCGAACGCGGTCGGCATCGAGATCAGCGGCTCCGACAACACCGTCGGCGGCTCCGCGACGGCTGCCCGCAACGTCATCTCCGGGAACGAGGGCAACGGCGTCCTGATCTTCGGAGAGACCGCCACCGGCAACGAGCTGCTCGGCAACCTGATCGGCACCGACGCGACCGGAACGGCCGACCGGGGCAACGACCAGGGCGGCGAAGGCGACGCCTTCGGCATCCAGATCGGCAGCGGCGCCACCGGCAACGTCATCGGCGGCACGGGGGAGGAGCCGGGGAACGTCATCTCCGGCAACGAGACGGGCGGGATCGACGTCCTGGGGGACAGCAACGAGGTCCTCGGCAACCGGATCGGGACGTCGGCGGACGGCAGCGAGGCCATCCCCAACGGTGACTTCGTGGCCGGGCCGGGCGTCGGCATCGCAGCCTCGGGCACGACCGTGCGCGGCAACACGATCGCCCACAACGCGGGCGACGGCATCGAGATCCGCTCGGGGACGGGCAACGACCTCGAGGGGAATCTGACCTCCGCGAACGGCGGCCTCGGCGTCGACCTGGCGCCGAACGGCGTCACGGCCAACGACCCGGGCGACGCCGACGCGGGCGCCAACGACCTCCAGAACTTCCCCGTGCTGCACGCGGCGGCGCTGAACGGTGACGGCGACGCCGACGTCGCCTGGTCGCTCGACAGCGCCGCTGACACGCTCTACCGGATCGAGTTCTTCGCGAGCGACTCCTGCGACGCCAGCGGCAACGGCGAGGGGGCGCAGGCGGGCGGCACGACGACCGCGGCGACCGACGCCTCCGGCGATGCCGGCGACCTCTTCACCGTCGCCGCCGACGACCTCGGCCTCGGCTCCGTGATCACGGCGACCGCGACGGATCCGGATGGCAACACCTCGGAGCTCTCGGGCTGCGTGACCGTCGCCGACGCGTCGCTCGTCGTCGACACCACGGGTGACCAGTCGGGCGGCGCGTGCACGCCCGCGGCGGACGACTGCAGCCTGCGCAGCGCGATCGAGCTCGCGAACGCGACCGCCGTCCCCGACCGGATCGTGTTCTCGATCGGAGCCGGGCCGCAGAGGATCTCGCCTGCGGGCGGTCTGCCGGCGATCACCGAGACCGTGGAGATCGACGCGACGACGCAGCCGGGCCACCTCGGCGCGCCGATCGTCGAGATCGACGGCAGCGGCGCCTCGGAGGCGAACGGGCTCGTGGTCACCGGGGCCGGCGCGAGCGGCACCACCATCCGCGGGCTTGTCGTCAACCTCTTCGGCGACGGCTACGGGATCGCGGTGCGGAACGGCGCCGACGACGTCACGATCCAGGGCAACTGGATCGGCGTCGACTCGTCGGCCAACTACGCCTTCCCGAACGGCGCCGGCGGCGTGCTCATCTCGGCCGGCTCGGAGCGCACGCTCATCGGCGGCAACGACGCCGAGGCGAGCAACGTCATCTCCGGTAACGCGGGCAACGGCGTCACCGACGACGGCACGGACACCGCCGTCCAGGGCAACTACATCGGCACCAACGCGACCTCCGGCACCGGGCTCGGTAACACGGGGCGGGGGATCGAGGCGACGGGCACCGGCACCCGGATCGGCGGCGGCCCAGACGAGCGGAACGTCATCTCGGGCAACGGGGTCTTCGGCGTGTTCGTCAGGGATGCAACCGACGTCGAGATCCAGCGCAACCGGATCGGCACGAGCGTCGACGGCGAGCTCGCGCTCGGCAACGGCCTCACCGGCGTCCAGATCGAAGGCGCCTCGACCGGCGTCACCGTGGGGGGCTTCGACGGCGGCGGCAACGTGATCTCGGGCAACGTCATCGGTCTCGCGGTGCTGCAGGCCGCGACGGCGGACGTTGCGATCGTCGGGAACCTGATCGGCACCGACGCCGACGGGAACCAGGCGCTCGGGAACACTGCGGTCGGGATCGACGTCGACCTCGGCGCCACGGGTGTCCAGATCGGATCCGGCTCGGCGGGCAACGTGATCTCCGCCAACGGGCAGGGCATCGAGATCACCGGGGGCGCGGACTCGGCGGTGATCCAGGGCAACACGATCGGCCTGGACGCCGACGGCGTGGCCGACCTCGGCAACATGGCCGCCGGCATCTACGTCAGCGGCGTGAGCGACACCACCGTCGGCGGCACGAGCACGGGCGCGCGCAACGTGATCGCGGGCAACGACGGCGGCGAGATCGTCCTCGCCGGCGCGACGCAGACGGCGATCCAGGGCAACGTCATCGGTACCAACGCGTCGGCGTCGATCGAGGGAGACGGCACCGGGATCGCCGTCGGCGGCGGCAGCACCTCGACCACCATCGGCGGCGCTGCGACCGTTGTGGGCCAGGCGCCCGGCAACGTGATCAGCGGCAACGACGGCCCGGGCATCCGCATCACCGGCGCCGGCACGGACGGCACGGTCGTCCGCGGCAACCTGATCGGGCTGACGCCCAACGGCCTCGGCTACCGCGCCAACTACGGCGCCGGGATCGAGATCAGCGGCGGCGCCCAGCACAACGTCGTCGGCAACGACACGGGCTCGGGCAGCGACCTCAACGCGATCGCGAACAGCTACGACACACTCGAGCCGGGCGTCCTCATCGACGGCGCCGGCACGAGCTTCAACACGGTCGTCGGCAACCTGCTCGGCACGAACGTGAACGGCACCGACTCGGAGCCGAACAGCACGGGCGTGACGATCAGCGGCGGCGCGACCTGGAACACGGTCGGCGGCACGAGCGCCGCGCTGCGCAACCTCATCTCGGGGAACGACGACGCCGGCGTCGAGATCATCGGCACGGGCACGAGCGACAACAGCGTGCTCGGCAACTGGATCGGCACCACCCTGGACGGTTCCGACGAGCTGCCGAACGGCGACGGCGTCCTCGTCGCGAACGGCGCCACCCTGAACAGCATCGGCGGCGCCGCGGCCGGGGCCGGCAACGTGATCGCCGGCAACGACGACGCCGGGGTGCAGATCAGCGGCGGCGCGACCACTGAAACCCTGGTCAAGGGCAACACCCTCGGCCGCTCGCAGGGCTCGGCCATGCCGAACGGCGTCGGCGTCAAGGTGATCGGCTCGGACGGCAACCTCATCGGCCCTGAGGGCGAGGACGGCGAGGCGGCGGCCAACACCATCGCCGAGAACGACACCAACGTGCTCCTGTCGAACGGGGCCGACGAGAACGAGGTGGTCGGCAACCAGATCGTCGACTCGGTCGGCGCGGGCGTGCGGATCGACTCGGGCGTCGAAGGCGCGCCCTCGAACGACAACCTGATTGCACGCAACACGATCAGCGGCAACGGATCGACGGCGACCGGCGTCTCGGTCCTGAGCGGGACCGGCAACACGATTACCCAGAACTCGATCCACGACAACATCGGACTCGGCATCGACCTCGGTGGCGACGGGGTGACGTTCAACGACTACCTCGACGAGTGCGACGGCGAGCTGGACTGTGACGGCGGCCCGAACGAGCGGCTCAACTTCCCCGACCTCGACTCCGCGCTGGCCGGCGCCGGCACCACGACCGTCACCGGCACGCTGTCTGTGCCCGGCGACCCCGATGCCGGCTACCGCGTCGAGTTCTTCTCCTCGAGCGCGTGCGACGGCGACGGGCCCGGCTTCGGCGAGGGGGAGACCTACCTCGGAGACACGGTCGTGACTGCCGCCGACGGCACCGCCGACCTCTCCTTCTCCATCGAGCAGGCCGTCCCGCTCGGGTATGTCATCACCGCGACGACGACGGATCCGAGCGGCAACACCTCGGAGTTCTCGGCCTGCGTGACCGTGGAGGAGGGCGGCCCGGAATCGGCGGCGATCACCGGCTTCGGCAGCGACAGCTCGAGCTCCCCGGCCGGGGCGGAGGAAGTCCTGATCGACGACATTCCGCCTTCCGCCCTGAAGGGCGCCAGGCCGCAGGCGACCGGCGGCACGCAGCAGGGGACCGCGCTGGACAGCATCCCGCTCGACAGCATCCCGCTCGACAGCATCCCGCTGGACAGCATTGCCCTCGACAGCATCCCGCTGGACAGCATCGGCCTGACGCCGTCGCTGCTGCGCGAGACGCTCGGCGGCGTCCATCTCTCCGACATCCCGCTGCGCACGGAGGGCGGCTGGAACGCCGCGCTCGCCGGCACGCCGCTCGCGGGAGCACCGCTGAACGCGGTCACGCTTGCCGACGTGATGGCGCTCGCCAATTCGCCGACCGACGGGCTGACGCTCGGCCAGCTCGACCTGGCCGGCACGGCGCTCGACTCGATCAATCTGGCCGCCGTCGCCATCGGCCCGCTCGCGCTCGACAGCATCCCGGTCGACAGCGCCGAACCGAACACGCCCACGCAGAACCTGACCGAGTGGTGCGCGGAGCTCAACCGCCAGGGCGTTCCCTGCTCCAGCACGGCCGATCTCGCAGGGACGACGCTGATCGAGGCGACGCTCCGCGGCGCCGCGCTCGACAGCATCCCGCTCGACAGCATCCCGCTCGACTCGATCAACCTGGCCGGAACCGCGCTCGATTCGATTCCGCTCGACTCGATCGCGCCTCAGGGGACGGCGCTCGACAGCATCCCGCTGGACTCGATCGACGTCGCGGGGACCGCGCTCGATTCGATCCCGCTCGACTCGATCGCGCCTCAGGGGACGGCGCTCGACAGCATCCCGCTGGACTCGATCGACGTCGCTGGGACGGCGCTCGACAGCATCCCGCTGGACTCGATCGACATCGCCGGCACGGCGCTCGACTCGATCGCGCTGGACTCGATCGCGCCCGGCTCGATCGACACCATCGTCGACTGCTCTGGCGGTTGGTGCGACGACACCACGAAGACGCTCGGGGACGCGGTGGCCGCCGACCGGATCCGCGACGCGGCGACGATCGGCCACCTCGTCGCGGCGCTGGAGGGCTCGAGCGTCTCGCTCGCCGACCTGATCGACGCCCTGCCCGACCCGTCGGGCGCGACGATCGCCGACCTGATCGCGTCGCTGCCCGCCGGCACGGCGGCCACCGTCGCCGACCTGATCGCAGCGCTCGTCGAGTTCAACGGGGCCACCGTCGGCGACCTGGCGCGCAGCCTGCCGCCCGACGCGACGCTCGGCGATCTGCTCTCGCTGCTGCTCGGCCAGGGCCAGGCGTCGTACGACTGGGAGGCCTTGCCGCTCGGCCTGTTCCCGATCCAGGATTTCGCGACAGACGGCGCCACAGTCGACTACGAGCTCGACTTCGCCGTCTCCGGGTCGGGAGGCCCGGCGGTGCCCACGACCATCGAGGTGACGCTGCCTGCCGGCGCGCGCTACAAGTCCGGCTCGAGCGTGCTGCACTCGAACTTCAGCGAGGCGCCGCTCGAGATCGACGAGCCGCAGCAGAGCACCGGCAGCCTCAAGCTGACCTGGACGGTTGACGCCGAGGTCGGCGCGACCTATGCCCTGAGCTTCGAGGTTCGCCCGGGCCTGGCACTCGGCTCCCTGGTCGCGAACGCGGCGCTCAGGGCCACCGGGCTGCCCGAGGACACCGCAATCGCCCCGCCGGTGCAGATCGGCCAGACACTCGAGACGGGCTCCGAGCCGTCCGACGGCGCCCTCCTGCGGGAGGACGCGCTGTACTTCGGCCACATCACCCGCGGCGACTCCGACTACGTGCGCATCCCGATCCCGAGCCGGTACGGCGCGCGCACGATCCTCGACCTGAGCCACCTGGCCGCCGACTACGACCTGGTCGTCTTCGGGCCGCAGAACCCGGACCTGGCGCCGACGGCGCTCGACAGCATCCCGCTCGGCAACGAGCCGCTCATCGACTCGTACGTCCCCCTGACGCAGCACGCCCAGGAGCTGCCGCCGGAGACGCTCCAGGACGTCGCGCTCGACAGCATCGGGCCCGGAACGACGCTGCGCGCGACCTCTGACAACCGCGGCACCGCCAACGAGCACCTCGAGCTCATCTCCTTCGGCGAGGGCGGCTTCTACACCGTCAGGATCGATCCGTACGAGGACGCCGAGAGCCCGGAGCCCTACATGCTGCGGGTCTCGCAGGAGCCGCCCCCGACCCTGCCGGCCTGCGCACCGCGCGACTTCGGCGTTCATGCCGGCGAGGGCGTCCCGGGCTCGAGCGCGACCATCCCGCCGGGCGTCAACACGCTCTTCCTCGTGAATCAGCAGCGCCTGGGCGACACCTACGGCGAGACAGCGGCAACGAGCGTCGTCAACAGCCTCGGCACCCTCGCCGCCCGCACCGACCTCGGCGTCACCAGCGCCGTCGTCTCGGTCGAGTCCGATGCCGCCGTCGCCGCCGCCTACGCCGCCTGGGATCTGAACCCCTGCTCGCCGCGGCTCGCGCAGGACGTCGCGCTCGCGATCTCCCGGCTCCTCGACACGCTGATCACGCCGGCGATGGAGAACCAGATCGAGAACATCGTCATCGTCGGCGGCGACGACATCGTCCCGTTCAGCCGCGTTCCGGACGAGTCGGAGATCGCGAACGAGCGCGGCTACACGCAGTCGCTCGGCGGCGGCAACAACCAGTTCATCGGCTCCTTCGCGCACGGCTTCCTCATGACCGACGACATCTACGGCGATCGCGACCCGAAGGACTGGTTCGGCCGGCAGCTCTATACGCCGGAGCGCGCGCTCGGTCGCCTCGTCGAGGAGCCGGTCGAGATCGTGGCGCAGGTGGAGCAGTTCAAGACGCGCCTGGGGCGGATCACGCCGACGACGTCGCTCGTCACCGGCTACAGCTTCCTCACCGATGGCGCCAACGCCGTCAACGCTGCCTTCGCCGGCTTCGGCGCCAACGCCAGGACGCTGATCGACGACAGCTGGACGCGCCAGAACCTCGTAGACGCGCTCTTCCCGTCGAGCGGCGCGCCGCAGGTCAACTCGATCAACGCACACTTCGACCACAATCGCGCCTTGCCAGCCGCGCTGGACAACGCGCCTGCGCATCTGGACGGAGACCTCTTCACGACAGGCGACATCCCCGCCGGGAAGCTCGACGGACGGCTGCTCTTCACCATGGGCTGCCACTCGGGCTTCGCGGCCGCCAACGCGATCTTCGGGCCGGCCGTCGGGGCGCAGACGACACCAGGCCTCGCCGAGGACTTCGCCGAGACGACCGCGGAGGAGGGTGCGGTCGCGTACATCGGCAACACCGGCTACGGCCTCGGCGACACGGTCGTCGTCGCCTATTCGGAGCGCCTCCACGCCCTCTTCGCCGACGCGCTCCGGGGACGGACGACCGGCAAGGCGCTCGTGACCGCCAAGCAGCAGTACATCGGCGTCGCCTCGGGCACCGTGCTCACGCTCTACGACGAGAAGGTCAGCGTCGAGGCCACGCACTACGGCCTGCCGATGTACCGGTACGGGCCCGACGTGCCGGCCGCGCCGCCCGCCAGCCCGCCTTCGACTGCCAACGATCCGATTACGGGGCTGACGGCGGCGTCGTTCGACCTGCAGCCGCAGCTGAACGAGGTGGACACGGCCAACGGCAAGTACTTCCAGGTCGCCGGCCAGGCCAACGGTGGCATCGAGGTGACGCCCCGCCGGCCGATCCAGCCGCTGAGCGTCCTCGACATGACGCAGCCGTCCTCGGTGGGCATCGCCCACGGCGCCGTCCTCGAGCACCTCGTCTCGCCCCCGGACCGGACGGCCTTCGACGCCGCCTGGAGCCGGGTCGAGATCGATTCCACCGAAGGCGGGCCGGAGCTCGTCGGCGAGGGCTCGTCCGCCAGCAAGCTGCAGGCGATCACCACGGTCGGCGTCCCGGGCGGCAGTTTCAACCAGCAGCTGCTGCTCCTCGCCGGCCAGTTCCGCAGCGACGGCACGCCCGACCCGGACGGCATCGGCATCCAGACCCTGTACACGCGACAGCAGGGCAAGGTCTATTACGCGCCCGCCGGCGAGCGGGACTTCACAGCGCCGCTCTTCGGGCCCGTGGACATCTTCCGCGTCGGCTCGACCGTCGGCTTCGCGGTCGACGTCACCGATGCGGACGAGAGCGGCGATCCGGGGACGGTCCGGCGCGTGCTCGCCCTCTACCGCGACTGCGACGGGGTGTGGCGGAAGGCCGAGCTCGCGAAGGCGGCGGCGAGCAACCGCTGGAGCGGCGGCGGCGCGATCGCGACCGGATGTGCGGGCGTCTCCTACTTCATCCAGGCGCGTCGACGGCGCGGGCAACGTGGCGGTCACCTCGCGCAAGGTGATCCAGGCGCCGATCGTCGTCGCCGACAGCGACCCGGGCTCGCTCTCGGCTCAGCTCGACGGCGACAGCCACCCGAGCGGCTGGTACCGCTCCGCGGTCACGGTGACGCTCGCGTCGTCGGAGAGCGGCGTCACGATCGAGTACAGCATCGACGGGGCCCCCTACCAGGCCTACGCCGGCCCGTTCCAGGTCGCCGGCGACGGCGTCCACCAGATCGACTACCGCGGCTCGGACGGCTCCGACGACACGTCGGTGGCGGCGATCGACACGACGGCGCCGGCGATCTTCATCTCGACGCCGCGCGACGGCGGTCGCTACGTGCTCGGCTCGACGGTGGCCGCCGACTACACCTGCGGCGACGCTGGCTCCGGCGCGACCGAGTGCGACGGCACCGCCGCCGATGGCCAGCCGATCGACACGGGCTCGCTCGGCACGAAGACGTTCAGCGTCACCGCCGAGGACGCCGTCGGCAATGTCACGACCGCTCAGGTCAGCTACCAGGTCGTGCGCCGGCCGATCCTCTTCACGAGCAACGCCGACGGCGACTACGACGTCTACTCGATCGACCAGGACGGCAGCGGGCGCACGCAGGTGCTCGACCTGCCCGGCCTCCAGTCCGGGCCGACGTGGGCCCCCGACGGCTCGCGCTTCGCCTACACGAGCACCGAGGGCGGCGGCGTGAACATCTGGGTCGCCGACGCCGACGGCCGCAACCGGCGCAAGCTCACCTCGTCGCCGTTCGTCGACGCGCTCGGCAGCTGGTCGCCGAGCGGGAACGAGATCGCCTTCGTGCGCATCATCTCCGGCAACGCCGACATCTGGAAGATCAACGTGGCCACCGGCACCGAGACCCGCCTGACGAACCACAAGGACGACGCGGCGGGCCCGACCTGGTCGCCGGGCGGCAAGATCGCGTTCACGACCAACCGGGACGGGAACTACGAGATCTACTCGCTCAACGCCGCCGACGGGAGCGCGGTCACCCGGCTGACCAAGAACTCGGCCGACGACGTGCAGCCGAACTGGAGCCCCGACGGCGGCACGATCGCCTTCACGAGCAACCGCACCGGCAACTTGGAGATCTGGACGCTGAACCCCAACTCCGTCTCCAAGGGCAACGCGGCTGCTCAGACGCAGCGGACGTTCAACCCCGCGACCGACTCGGGTGCGGACTGGTCGACGGACGGCGGCATGCTCGCCTTCGCGAGCAACCGCGACGGCGACTTCGAGATCTTCGTGCTGTCAGCCTCGAGCTGGGCAGCCACGCAGGTGACGGCGAACACCGCCGTCGACGCCTCGCCGGCCTGGTAGTTCGCGGCCCGGCGAGACCCGGCAAGAAACCCGTCCCGCCGGCCGTCCAGAGAGTATGGCGGTGGGCGTGGTGGCGTTCGCGCAGTTAGGACCTGCGCGTAGCGAAGATGGGCCGTTCGGCCTAGGCGGCGGTGTCGCCGCTCTGACAGGGTGGCCTGGGGTCGTGAGAGTGGTTGCTTTCAGCAGAGATGCCTGTCATCGTCGGGGCTCGTTCGCGGACGAGGAGTGGAGATGAGGGGGAAGGTGGCGCGGCAGCCACGCATCGGCTCACGGCTGCACGCCGTCAGGCGCGCTGACGCGTCGCGCCCTGCGGTCGATTGCGCCTCCGTCGCGCCTGGGCGGCGCGCGCGACTCCTCGCCGGGGTCGTCGCCGCGCTGGCGGTCGGGCTCGCCGCCGCCCCGGCGTCGTGGGCGGCCACCGCGTGGACAGGGGGCGGAACTGCCTCCTCGATGGGCGGCAGCCACACGCTGACGACGCAGGTGATCCGCGACGGCACCGCTGCCCCGGCGCGCTTCCAGTACGACTTCGTGGACCCGAATCCCGCGAGCAGCACCGAGTCCGAAGCGACCGGGTCGATGTTCTTCCAGACGGTCGCGGGCTCGACCGGCACCGTCAACCTGGACTGGACGTGGACCGGGTTTCACGCCTTCTTCCAGGTCCGGGCGAAGCTCGAGTCCTACGTCGATTCCGGCAGCGGGCCGGTCTATACCACGCTCGTCGACGAGGGGCCAGAAGACTGCTGCGCGCCGCCGTCGGGGGGCTTCGCCTACTCCGGACGCACGGTGCTGAGCGTCTCGGCCGGCAACACCTACGGCTTCCGCATGACCGGCAGCAACCTGGACACGAACGCGACCTTGCAGGGCGTCTTCTCGCTCGGCCTCACCGTCGACAAGACCGCCGACACGTCGGGCGGCGCCTGTGACATCGCTGTGGCCGCCGACTGCAGCCTCCGAGACGCGATCACGATCGCGAACGCAGCCGCCGGCAGCGACCGGATCACCTTCGACATCCCGGGCATCGGCGTTCAGACGATCGCGCCCACGAGCGCGCTGCCCGACATCACCAGCCCCGTGGACATCGACGGGACGACTCAGCCGGGATTCGTCGGCCTGCCGCTGGTCGAGGTCGCCGGGGCCGGCAGCGGCGCCGGGACGAACGGCCTCCAGCTCGTGGCCGGCTCGGGCGGGAGCACCATCCGCAGCCTCGTGGTGAACGGCTTCGCGAACCGCCAGATCTCGGTGAGCGGCAGCGACGGGAACACGATCGTCGACAGCTACCTCGGCACCAACGCGGCCGGCGACACCGCTGTCGCGGGCGGCGCGTTCGCCACGCTGGACATCTGGCAGGACTCGGACGCGAACACCGTCGACGGCAACGTCGTGTCGGGCATCGTCCGAATCGCCGATGCCAACTCGTCGGGCAACGTCGTGCGCCGGAGTCGCCTCGGTGTCGCGTCGGGGGCTCTCAGCTCGTTCGGCTCAGCGCAGCCGGCGATCCTGATCACGCACAGCCCCGGCAACACGATCGGCGGCGCCGCCTTGCCGAGCGCAACCTCCTCTGGCGCGGCATCATCGACGTCTCCGGTTCGACGGCCACCGGAAACGTCGTCCAAGGCAACTACGTCGGGGTCAACGCCGCGGGGACAGCGGCCGCTCACCGGGCAGGTCGCAGGCACCGGCATCTCCGATTTCCGGAGCGAGCGGGAACCGCATCGGCGGCAGGCGGCCGGCGCCGGCAACGTCATCGCAGGCAGGGCTGCGCCGGCATCTTCCTCGATGGCGCCGCCACGGGACGATCATCCAGGGCAACCGATCGGCACCACCGCCGACGGCACCGCCGCGCTGACCAACAGTCGGCCCGGGTGTTCCGTCGCCGCCCCGGCAACGGCCACGATCGGCGGCACGGCGGCCGGTGCGCGCAACGTGATCGCCGCTGCGACGGGCCCCGTCGCCGGCGCCGACGGCATCCAGCTCTACAGCTCCGGAAACACCGTCCAGGGCAACCACATCGGCACCGACGCACCGGGACAACCGATCTGGGCAACGGCAACCGGGGCATCCTCGTCGTCGGCGGCGGGAACCAGATCGGCGGCACGGCCGCCGGAGCGGGGAACCTCCTGTCCGGCAACGACTCGGTGGGCATCGTGCTGAGCGGCAACACGAACGTGGTCGAAGGCAACCTGGTCGGCGTCCAGCCTGACGGGGTCACGCAGCTGGCGAACACGTACGGCGTTCAGGTCATGGGCCAGAGCAATCGCGTCGGCGGCACCAGCGCGGCCGCGCGCAACGTGATCTCCGGCAACCTCGCGAACGGCGTGCACGTCAATGCCGGTGCGAGCCTCAACGACGTCCAGGGGAACTACATCGGAGTCGGCAGCAACGGCTCCACGGCCGTCCCGAACGGGCAGAACGGCGTCGCGCTCTCGCAGGCCGGGCCGAACAACACCGTGGGCGGCGCCGCGGCGGGAGCGGGCAACGTCATCTCCGGCAACGGCGCCAGCGGCGTCGAGATCGGCGGCGACGCGGGCCCGGCCCTGGACTCGGACGACAACACCGTCGCCGGCAACCTGATCGGCCTCGCGGCCGACGGCACCACCGCAGTGGGCAACGACGACGACGGAGTCAACGTCTCGAACGGCGACCGCACGACGATCGGCGGTACAGCCGCGGGCGCCCGCAACGTCATCGCCGGCAACGATGGGTTCGGCATCCGCGGCAACGGCGTCGCCGACCTGGTGATCCAGGGCAACTACATCGGCGTCGACGCGGCTGGCACCACCAAGCGCGGCAACGACACCGGGATCGACCTCACCAGCACGATCGACGCGCAGATCGGCGGCACCGCCGCGGGCGCCGGCAACCTGATCGGCGGCAACCACTTCGGCATCTACCTCAACTATCCGGACGGCGGCACGATCCAGGGCAACTCGATCGGGGTCGGCGCGGACGGCGCCACCGACGTCGGCAACGTCGATCCGTGCGGCGAGTGCACGCCGGGGGTCGGCATCACCGTCGACCAAACGGCCCCCGCGCTCGACCCGCCGACGATCGGAGGCACGACCGCGGCCGCCCGCAACCTGATCTCGAACAACGACGAGGGCATCCTGCTCCTCGAAGCTGCCGACGGCATCCAGATCCAGGGGAACTGGATCGGCCTGAACGACTTCGGCCACGGCGCCGGCAACGGCGGCAACGGCATCGAGGTCGTCGACACGGACGACGCGCTCATCGGCGGCACGTCGGCCGGCGCGCGCAACGTCGTCGGCGACAACGGCGGTCATGGCATCGAGGTGGACGACGGCTCGGTCGGCACCCAGATCCAGGGGAATTACATCGGCAGCGACGCGACCGGGACCTCCGAGCGCGGCAACGATCGCGGCATCGTCGTCCAGGGCGGCAGCACCGGGACGCTGATCGGCGGCGCCGCGACGACGGTCGGCGAGCCGCCGGGCAATCTGATCAGGGCGAGCTGGGATCAGGCCGTGCTCATCCGAGGCGCGGGCACCGACGGCACCGTCCTGCGCGGCAACCTGATCGGCCTCGAGCCCGACGGCGAGAGCTACGGCGCCAACTACGGCGCCGGTATCGAGATCAGCGGCGGCGCCGAGAACACCGTCGTCGGCAACGACACGGGCTCGGGCAGCGACATCAACGTGGTCGCACTGAGCGGCGACGAGAGCGAGCCGGGCATCGTCATCGCCGGCACCGGCACCAGCGGCAACAAGGTCGTCGGCAACCGCATCGGCACGAGCGCCGACGGCACCGAGGAGAACTCGAACGACACCGGCATCCTGATCAGCGGCGACGCCACCGGCAACACGGTCGGCGGCTCGAGCGCGGCCCTCGGCAACCTCATCGCCGGCAACCAGGGCGCGGGCGTCGAGATCACCGGCGAGGACACGACGGGCAACATCGTCCGCGGGAACCGGATCGGGACGACACTCGATGGGCAGGCGCAGCTCGAGAACGACATCGGGGTGCTCCTCGGCGCCGGTGCCAGCGGCAACACGGTCGGCGGCGGCGCGGCCGGCGAAGGCAACCTGATCTCCGGTAACTGGGATGCCGGCGTGGTGATCGAGGACGCCGGGACGAGCGGCAACGCGGTCGTCGGCAACCTGATCGGGACGACGCTCGACGGCAACGGCGAGCTCGGCAACGGCTACGGCGTGCACATCCGCTCCGGCGCGACCAACAACGGCATCGGAGACGACGACAGCACGCTCGGCAACGTCATCTCGGCCAACAGCTGGTCGGCCGTCAGGATCGACGGCGACGGCACGGACAACAACCGCGTCAAGGCCAACCTCATCGGCCTCGGTGCCGACGGCGACACCGTCCTGCCGAACGACATCGGCGTCGAGCTCGCCGGGGGCGCGTCCGGCAACGAGATCGGCTTCGACCCGGGCAACGAGGAGGACTCGGAGGCGGCGAACACGATCGCGAACAGCGACGACGCCAACGTGCTGATCATCAACGACTCCGACGGGAACGAGATCGTCGGCAACACCATCGTCGACTCGCCGGGCCAGGGGATCCGGGTCCTGAACAGCTCCGACGACAACGAGATCTCCGGCAACACCGTCACCGGCAACGGCTCGACCGCGACGGGCATCGTGATCGCGGACGGCACCGGCAACCGCATCCGCGCCAACTCGATCGACGTCAACGAGGGCCTCGGCATCGACCTCGGCATCGACGGGGTCACCCCGAACGACGACGTCGACGACTGCTACTACGAGGAGGCGGCCGACTGCGACACGGGGGCGAACCAGCTGCAGAACTTCCCCGTGCTCGACGCCGCCGAGTCCGGCGGGGGCGTCACAGACATTTCGGGCACGCTCGGGGTGCCGCCGGACGCCGAGAACTACCGCGTCGAGTTCTTCTCCAGCCCCTCCTGCGACGGGAGCGGCTACGGCGAGGGCGCCGTCTACCTCGGCTCGATCCTCGTCGACGACCTCGGCTCCGGCCTGATCGACCTCGACTTCCAGCACGACGAGCAGCTCCCAGACGGCTCGGTCGTGACCGCCACGGCCACCGACCCGAACGGCAACACGTCGGAGTTCTCGGCGTGCGAGACCGTGACCGAGGAGGAGGCGGAGCCGCTCGACGCGACCTTCGACCTCTCGACGTCGACGCCGACCGCCAACGCCGGCGCGCAGACCGTTCCGATCGAGGGCATCGCGCTCTCCGCGCTGACGAAGGGGAGCCCGGGCACCCAGGCCGCGCCGTTGGACTCGATCCCGCTCGACTCGATCCCGCTCGACTCGATCCCTCTCGACTCCATTCCGCTGGACTCCATCGGACTGACGAGCCAGCTGCTGAACCAGGCTCTCGGCGGCGTCTTCCTCTCCGACCTGCCGCTCGACCCGCCCAAGACCTGGGCGGCGGTGCTGGCGGGCACGCCGCTCGAGGGCGTGCCGCTGAACACGGTCACGCTCGCCGACGTGCTCGGCCTGCCCGCCGCGCAGCAGGCGGGCCTCGCCGGGATCGCACTCGACTCGATCGACCTCTCGGCGACGGCGCTCGACTCGATCCCGATCGCCGGGCTCGCACTCGGCGGCCTGGCCCTGGACTCGATCCCGCTCAACCCGGATCCGCCGAACACGCCCGCGCAGAACCAGACCGAGTGGTGCGCCGCCATCGACGCGCTCGACGGCTTCGCCTGCCCGGGCCCGGGCCAGCCCGGAGAGCGGGTAGTCGACCCGAGCGGCGAGACGATGATCGGGGCCTCGGTGCGCGGCGTGGCGCTCGACTCGATTGCGCTCGACTCGATCCCGCTCGACTCGATCCCGCTCACTCGATCGCGCTCGACTCGATCGCGTTGGACTCGATCCCGCTCGACTCGATCCGGCTGACCGACGCCGCCGTCAAGGACACGGCGCTCGACTCGATCCCGCTCGACTCGATCTTCGTCCAGTTCCCGGCCGCGACCGCGCTCGACTCGATCCCGCTCGACTCGATCGGCCCGGGCCTCGTCACGAGCCTCTGCACCGCGACCACGCTCGGGGAGGCCCACGACGACGGCTGTCTGCTCCCCGGCGTCACGCTCGCCGACCTGATCATCGCGCTCCGGAACGTGGCGGGCGACGCCGTCGTCACGCTCGCCGACCTCTTCCAGACGCCCACGGTGATCGTCGGCAGCGAGACGATCCGGCTGACGCTCCACGACCTCTTCACGCTGCTCTTGGGCGAGGCCGCCTATGACTGGTCGCAGCTCGACCTGACCACATTCCCGCTCGCCGACTTCGCCACCGAGGGCGGCGAGGTCACCTACCGCGCCGACTTCACGGTCACCGGCGGCTCCGGCCCCCAGCGCGACGTCACCGTCCACGCGACGCTGCCGCAGGGCGGGCGCTACGTCCCTGGCTCGGCGAGCCTCCACGACGGCGAGGGCAGCAGCCCGCTCGAGCCGCAGATCGGGCCGGGCGCGCTCACCTGGGAGACCACGGTCGACGTCGGGCAGAGCTACGAGCTGGTCTGGCGTGTCCGGCCGGGCTTGCGCTCGGCGACTACTCCATCAACGCCAACATCGTCGTCCAGGACCTCGCGGCCGCCGTTCTCTCGGGGCCCGTGGCCATCAACGTCCAGCAGACCTTCGACGACGACCTCGGCGTTGCGGGCGACACGAACAACGACCCGGCGACGGCCCCGATCCTCCAGGGCAGCCGGCTCTACGTCTCCCATCTGGTGCGCGGTGACATCGACTACTTCCGCATCCCGATCGGCGCCTACGGCTCGCGCGTCGAGCTGACGCTCAGCCACATCCCCCAGGGCTCGGACTATGACCTCGCCGTCGCAGGGCCTCAGGCACCGCGGCTCCGCGGCGGCCCGACCGGAAACATCCCGCTCACGAATACGCAGCTTCCGGACACCGGCCTCGACCTCGACAGTGCCGCGCAGCACTTGCCGCCGGAGAACCTGCAGGACCTGCCGCTGGACGCGATCACGCTCGGCTCGAACACGCTGCGAGGCGTCTCCGACAACCGGGGCAACGAGGACGAGCACGTCACCCTCATCTCGCAGGGCGAGTCCGGCTACTACACCATCCAGGTCTCCGACTTCTCGGGCGACGCCTCCGACCCGTACGTGCTCGAGATTCAGACCCTCGGGCCGCCCAATTTTGGCCCCTGCGCGCCCCGGACCGGCATCTCCAACGGTGCCCCCGCTGCAGCGCCCGCCGTCAGCGCCGCCACCAACACGCTCTTCCTCGTCAACGAGTCGCGGCTGATCTCGACCCACGGCGCGGCCGCTGCGGCCGTGATGAGCCGCCTGACGACGCTCGCCGGCCGTACCGACCTCGGCATCAACGGGGCTGTCGTCCGGGTCGAGCGCGGCGCCGGTGTGGCAGGCGCCTACGACGCCTGGGACGCGAGCCCCTGCTCACCCGCGCTCGCGAACGCGGTCGTCGAGGAGATCGGCGACTACCTCGACACGCTCGAGGCGGGTGCGCCGAACGTGGCCTACAAGGTGGTCGTCGGCGGGGACGACATCGTGCCGTTCGCGCGCATGCCCGACGAGACCCAGATCGCCAACGAACGCACGTACCGCGAGGCGCTCGGCGCGGTCAACAACCAGTACGTCGGCTCGATCGGCGCAGGCTTCCTGTTCACCGACGACGTCTACGCGGAGGCCGGTGCGCCGGAGTTCCTCGGCCGCGAGCTGTTCGTGCCGGAGCAGGCGATCGGCCGCCTGGTCGAGACGCCGGCCGACATCACGCGGACGATCGACGACTTCATCGCCGCGGGCGGCGCGATGCCGCCGACGAGCTCGTACGTGACCGGCTACGACTTCCTTACCGACGGCGCGCTCGAGATCAACCTGCCGTTCGCGGCCGCGCTCGGCCAGAACGCCAAGACGCTGATCAACGAGACGTGGGACGACGCGGCCTTCCTGGCCGGGCTCTTCCCGGGCGGCACGGCGCCGCGGCTCAACTCGCTGAACGCCCACTACGACCACCGCCGGCTGCTGCCCGCCGCCGAGAGTGCGGCCCATCGCGAGGACAACCTCGTCGAGACCGGCGACATCACCTCGCGCGGTGCCAATGCCATGTCGGGACGACTCGGCTTCTCGATCGGCTGCCACTCCGGCCTCGCCGTCTCCGACGCGATCTTCGGCGCGGCGAACATCCTCAAGGACGACTGGGCGCAGGCGATGCTCGGCACCGGCGCGACCGGCTGGATCGGCAACACGGGCTACGGCCTCGGCGACACGCTCGTCGTCGGCTACTCGGAGCGGCTGCACGCGCTGCTCTCGCCGAAGCTGAACGGAACGATGCGTCTCGGCCAGGCGCTCGCGCAGGCGAAGCAGGAGTACATCGCCACGCTGGGCGTCGTCGGCCCCTACGACGCCAAGGTGGTCATGCAGACGACGCTCTACGCGCTGCCGATGCTGCGGCTCGGGACCGCGACGCCGCCCGGCCCGCCGCCGGCGCTGCCGCTCTCGACCGATCCCGCCACCGGCCTGCAGTCGGCCGACTTCGACGTCTCGCCGACGTTCACCGCCTTCAACACGATCTTCGGCAAGTACTACACAGCCGACGACGGCGTCCAGCTCACGCAGCGGCGGCCGATCGAGCCGCTCGTCTCGCTCGACGTCACCCAGCCCGGGCTGCAGGCGCACGGCGCGCTGATCCGGCTGCTCAGCTCGCCGGCGGACGAGCTCGAACTTCAACGCCGCCTACAGCCGCGTCGTCACCGACCACTCCGAGCACGAGCCGGAGCTGGTGGGGGAGACGGCGTTCCCGACCAAGATCCAGCACGTCTCGACCTACAGCTCGCTGACCGGCCTACGCCAGCGGCTCAACCTCATCGTCGGCCTGTTCCGCAGCGACGGCGCTCATCGACGTCGAGGGCATCGGCACCCACCGCCGCTACACGCGCGTGGCGGGCAAGGTGCTCTACTCGAACGTGGCGAACGACTGGCGGCCGCCGCAGCTCGGGCAGCTCCAGACGCTCACCGTCGCCCCGGGTGTGGCCGGCTTCACCGTCGACGTCACCGACCTGGACGACGCCGGCGGCCCCGGGCCAGGTGAAGGCGGTCGTGCTCATCTACCGCGACTGCGCGGGCACGTGGCGGACGATCGACCTGCAGCACGGAACCGGCAACCGGTACACGGGCGGAGGGCCGGCCCTGCCGTCGACGTGCAACGAGGTCGACTACTACCTGCAGGCAGTGGACGGCGCCGGCAACGTCGCCGTGGCGAGCAAGAAGGTCCAGCTGCAGCCGCTGGTGCTGCCCCCGGACATCGAGCCCGATGGCGCCGCCCCGATCACGTCGAGCCTGAGCGGCACACTGGCGCCGAGCGGCTGGTACCGCAGCGCCGTGCAGGTGACGCTGACCTCCACTGATCCGGTCTCCTACTCCCTCGACGGCGGGCGCCGCAGCCCTACGGCGGGCCGTTCCCCGTCACCGGCGACGGCGTCCACATCGTGGAGGCGACTCGACACAGGCCGGGCACAAGCACACCACCGGCTTCGTCATCGACGCGACCGGGCCCGAGCACGACGATCACGCGCACGCCGCCAACGCGGACGGGGCTGGCGGCTGGTACGTCTTCAACGTCAGGCTGAAGGTCTCGGCCGCAGACATCGGCGGCTCCAACCTGACCGAGATCCGCTGCGTGCTCGACCCGGCCGTCGCGCCCGCCGAGCTTCGCCGACATCCCGCCCGGCTGCGCGTTCCTCGGCGCCGGCGCCGACCACCGCGTCGACGGCATCCACAAGCTCTACGCGGCTGCGATCGACGATGCCGGCAACCCGGGGCCAGTCGTGCGTCAACGAATGGAAGTACGACGGCTCGCCGCCGTGCGCGCGATCGGCCCGCTCGCGTCCTTCCAGACGCAGTCGCCCTATCCCGTCGCCTGGTCGGCGACCGACACCGGCTCGGGCGTGAAGAGCTACGACGTCCGCTACCGCACCGCGTCCGTCCGGCTCGTCGCGCTTCGGCTCGTACACGACCTGGCTGAGCGCCACCAGCGGCCACGGCGCGACCTTCACCGGCACGCCCGGGCCTGACCACCTGCTTCTCCGTGCGTGCCCGCGACTTCGCGTCTCAACACCTCGAGCTGGAGCACCGAGGCCTGCACGACGTCACCGCTCGACGACGACCAGCTCAGTCCCGCTCCGGAAGCTGGACGACGTCAACGGCGCGGACTACTACGCCGGCCGCGTCAGCCGCACCACCTCGGTCGGCTCCTCGCTCTCCGCCGCGTCCGCGGCGCGGGAGATCGGCGTGCTCGCGACCCTGCTCCCCGGCGGCGGGACGATCCAGCTGCGCTGGAACGGCTCCACCAAGGTGACGAAGAGCCTGAGTGCCGCCAGCCGCCAGCCAGGCAGCTGATCACGTTCAACGCTCCGGCCGATCGCAGACCGGCACGTTGCAGATCTACGTGTCCGGCGGCGGCACGGTCGAGATCGACGCCGCGGGCGCCCACAAGCCGTAGGGCCTAGGGGGTTTGGCGGGAATCGCCGCTCAGGCCGAGAATCTGCGAGCGCGCACTGATCTCAGCAGCGTGCTCGTGCAATACGACACTGGCGAAGCCTTCCGTCGAGCTGCTGACCGATCCCGCAGGCAAGCGCCGCAAGCGCAAGATCAAGGCGGCTCGCGCGAAGCGCGCCGCTGGCACCGTCGGCGAGCCGAAGAACGTTCCGCGTGTGCAGCCGAGGCGTCCCGGAGGCAAGACGACCACACTCACGGACTCGCCAGTCACGAAGCGCCGCTTCGTGGTGAAGGGGCGTCGCGGCACTTGACCGCGCGAATCCCTCCCGAATCCTGTGCCGCACCTATGGTCGGTTCGTGACCAACCAGAAGGAGATGCAACTCGACGGCGGACGGATCACGGATGGCGTCGTTCAGCTCGGCGACACGGTTCGTCGTCCCAGGAAGCCGTCGTCGGCCTTCGTCGCCACGCTTCTTGAGCAACTCTGTGATGGTGGTTTCCGAGCTGCCCCGCGCTACCTCGGGGTAGACCAGGAGGGGCGGGACATCTTCAGCTTCATCCCCGGCGAGACACACCGAAGCTGGCGAGATTGGGAGGACGAACAGGTAGCCGCCGCCGCGCATCTCCTTCGCCATCTCCACGACGCTACGGCAAACTGCGCGCTTTCCGCTGGAGCTGAAGTTGTCTGCCATGGCGACCCCGGCCCTAACAACTTCATCTTCCGAAGAGATCAGCCGGTTGCACTGATCGACTTCGACTTTGCCGCACCCGGAGATCGACTAACCGACCTGTCATATATGGCGTGGGCGTGGTGCTTGTCATCGAAAGAGTCGCGCCAGCCGATGCAAGCACAAGCCCATCAATTGAGGGTGTTGTGCGACGCCTACGGCCTCGAAGCCGCCGGACGAGCTGAAATCGTTGATCGAATAGCGGCAAGGCAAGCCTTCAACGCGGAATGGTGGCGCGAGCAGAAGGCGAAAGGGGAACTACGCCCTGACGCCTACGACAAGGCCGACGAAGTGATCGTCTGGTCAGAACGCGAGCACGCCCACACGCTTCAGCATCGGGCCGTTCTCCTGAGTGCTCTGATCTGAACTCGGGCGGCTAAGCAGGGGGCAGCTAACCAGATACCCCTTTTGGCCAGACCCTCCTAGGCTCCGCCGGCGCGCGAGGCGCGGCCGGCGGAGCGATCGACCTCTTCTCAGAGCGCGCCGCGTCAGGCGGCGACGGCGGCGCAGACGGCCATCACCTTGTAGCTCCACCCCGTCCCTGGGGTCTTGGCCTCGGCGACGACGAGCCACCCAGGCGTCGGGCTCGACACCGGGAACGAGTTTCGGACGGTCACGCCGGCGCCGGGCGTCTGGGTGAAGCCGCCGCCGCCGAGCGCGCGGGTGCCGGCCGGGCAGTTCACCTGGATCCCCATCGACCCGCTCTTCGACGAGGCGGTCTTCTCGACGACGCTGTACCTGCTGAGTCCGGCCGGCCCGCGATCGCCGGTCGCGCCCTTGTCACCCTTGTCGCCCTTGTCCCCTTTAGTGCCGGCGGCACCCTGCGGGCCGGGCTCGCCCTTCAGACCCGCGCGCGTCGCCGGCGCGAGATCGACCACCCGCAACGACCCGTCCTTCACCTTGGCCGACACCACCGCGCCGTTCTTCAGCTGGATGGTGCCGACGCTTCCGCGTGGCAGCACGGTGGCGGCGTAGCCGGTTCCGCCGAGCGCGACGAGGAGCGCCAGGCAGGAGACGACGAGAGCGGGAGAGGGACGGGATAGGCGGAACCGGGGCATGAGAACCTCCTTCGCGGGAGCAGAGCCTCGACCGTAGCCCGCCGAACCCGTGTCCACAAGCCGGCCGGACGCCGGAGAGCGGGGGGCCGGGGGGTTCGCCCCGGTCGGCCAGGGCGCGAGAAGGCAGAACCCGCTTGAAACGACCCGGTTGGGCGGTCGCCGCGACCTCTCTCTTCGCTCGAGAGCGGCTACACTCGGGAGGCAACACACATACGGGGGCGACCTGGTTTCGACGTGGTCGGTTCTCCGGTTGAGCTGCAAGCCGAGGTCCCCGGTCGGCCTCGTAAAACAACCGGGACAAAACGCAAGTGCGAACGAAGAGAACGCACTCGCGATGGCTGCCTAACCAGTAGACATCGCGCGTCGACCTGAGCTCGGCCCGTGGCCCAGGTATCGGCGTCATAGAACGGGCTGGCACCGAAGGAGAGCCAATCGCCGGAGGTGCGAGACACCAGGATGGCTAGCCCGTCGGTAGGTCGGTCGCCACCGGCAGGCGGGTGAAATTCAAGGCGGCCTATGCTTGTAGACGCTCAGTCCGGTGCGTCCGCGGACGCGGGTTCGATTCCCGCCGCCTCCACTCTCGGCTCACTGGCCGGCGGCGCTTGCGGCCGGCGGAGCCGGCCTCCACCGCCGCCTCGCCGCCCTGCGTGCACGCTGCTCTCCGAGTCCGTGCCCGATGCACTGTCCTCTCCGGCATCGCACCCGCAGGACGACGCCAGAGAGCCGAGAGGGCTATCCCCCCGCTAATTTGGGAAGTCACGGCTGTCGCCGAGCCATGACCACTTCGGTCGGCTTATGTGGTGACCAGCGCGTCAGTGAGCCGACGCCGGCAAACGCCAGCATCGGCGGGGGCGCCGCGAGGACCGTGCGCTCCGCAGTCGGCTGGTCAGCGACGTCCGCGACGAGCTCTCACCATCGATAGCGGAGTTGCGTGTGGCAGCGTGCAACTCCTGTCTGACCGTCTCTACGACTCTTTCAGGATCGTGCTCAAGATCGAAGTCCCAAAACCGCAAGACGCGCCAGCCAGCCGACGTGAGTTCGGCCCCCTGGCGTTCGTCGCGCGCGATGTTGCGCTTGATCTTCTCGTCCCAGTAGCCGCTCCACCGTCCCGGCTGCCACTTGCTGGGGTGACCGTGCCAGAACGAGCCGTCGACGAAGACCGCGACCTTCCAGCGCGTGAAAGCGATGTCGATCCGACCGCCAGGCCCCGGCCAGTGACAACGAAAGCCGCGCAGGCCGGACCGCCACAGCGCCGACCGCAACAGCCGCTCCGGCTTCGTGTTCGCGCCGCGGATGCTCGACATGATGCGTCGGCGTCCTTCGGACGAGGCAGGGGGAGAACGAAGAGTGTCTGATCTGCCGGCCATCAGCCTGTTCAGCGGAGCGGGGGGCCTCGACCTTGGCGTCGAGCGGGCAGGCTACCGCATCGCTGTCTCGGTCGACTACGACCGCGACTCGTGCGAGACGCTGCGCACGAACTTCCCGAAGGTAACTGCACTCCATGGCGATATCCGCCGGTTCAGCACCGAGGAGATCCTCGACGCCGGTGGTCTTGTGCCCGGCCAGGCAGCGCTACTCGTCGGCGGGCCACCCTGCACGCCGTTCTCGAAGTCCGGCTACTGGCTCGAGTACAAGCGAGCGGGACGCGACCCTGAAGCGAGCCTCCTCGATCACTACCTCCGTGTTCTCAGATGAGGCTAGACCGCAGACATTTCTGCTCGAGAACGTCTTCGGCCTCGCCTACCGAAACCACAACGCTCCTTGGTTCGAGAAGCTGCTCAAGACCTGTCGACATCTTGGCTATCGCGTCGTTGAGCGGGTCATCCTCGCCGCCGACTACGGGGTCCCGCAGCGCCGTCAGCGTCTATTCGTGATGGGCTCGCTCGAGCGTGTTCCGGACTTCCCGGCACCGACACACAGCGGGCCGCATGAGACCCGGAAGCGCTGGGACCAGTCGCTCACAGCCCATGTGACCACCGGCGAGGCTCTCGGTGATCTCGTCGCGCGCGACGATCTACGCGAGCCGGGAGAGCAGGTGAACGGCCAGTACGGACACCTCCTTTCTGACATTCCACCGGGCGAGAACTACCTCTTCTACACGGAGAAGCGAGGCCACCCGAACCCGCTCTTCAAGTGGCGCTCGCGCTTTTGGAGCTTCCTTCTCAAGCTGGACCCTGCTCAGCCTTCACCGACGATCCAGGCGCAGCCGGGTCCGTACGTCGGCCCGTTTCATTGGGAAAACCGACGGCTCAGGCTCGCTGAGATCAAGCGACTCCAGACGTTCCCCGACGGCTACGAGATCGTCGGCTCACGACGCTCTGCGCAGATGCAGATCGGGAACGCTGTACCCCCGCTCCTGGCGGAGCAGATCGCCGGTGCGCTCCGCGCGACCGGCTAGCGCTCGCCTCGCTGTTCTGCGAGCAGACGGTCGAGCTGTTGCTGGACGGCGCGACCGATTCGAAAGTTGAATCGTCGCCAGAAGGTGTAGAAGGCCTCCGGCGTCTCGAACTCGCCAGCGCCGTCCCGAAGCGCAGTCAAGTGGTTGACGGCGCCGAGATACTCGCGCGTCGTCGATGAGCGCTGCCGCGAGCCAATCTTCCAGGTCGGATGGACGATCAGCTCGAGGTCTGATACGCGTGAGTGGCGGGTTGGCTCGAGGTTGTATAGGCACACGAGCGTGAGGTGCTGCTCGTAGTCCTCGAACGGACGGAACGTGCCCGGCCACCGGAGCTGCGGGTATCGGAAGTACGTGTTGCCGGTGTACAGCGTGATCCGGCTCTGAGTCCGACGGCCGCCGCGGGCGAGCCGCGCGACCTTCACGTCGACTGCGTGGAAGCCATCCTCGAGCGCCGAGCCAGTGAACTCGAGATCGGGATAGCCACGCTCGGTTCCACGCGCAACCTGCAGTCCGAGCGTGCTCTCGACCCGCTCGAGGAGATAGTCGACGACCGAGACCTCAAGGATGTTCGCAAGCGCAGCCGGCTCCTTGGGGAGCGGCAGGAAGTGCCCGCCATCCTCGAGTTTGCGCTCGAGCTCGTTCTGATCCTGTGCCGTCAGCGGCCATGCATGATCGGCGTGGGCGCGGTAGAGGGCGACGACGTCGAACTCGTACTCTGCGCATTGCTCGCGGAGCCAGTCGAGGAGATCCATTGGTTGCGCGACGGCCACCTAAACGCCCTTCGGCAGTGTGGTTGCGCCTCCTGCCGATCGTCGCTCAAGGATGTGATCACGACCCCCAGTGCGTAGCCGCCGCACTCGCCAGCGCGGCTGCCTCTCGCCGATGGTTCTCTTCGTCCACTGCCTGATCCGAGGGAGGCGACGGTGAGCGGCGTCTGTGAACCGTTGACTCCGAACGCTGTAGTCGCCGCAGACTCCGATTGAATCTTGCGCGGGTTCGATTCCCGCCGCCGCCACTCTCGGCTCACTGGCCGGCGGCGCCGGCCTCCACCGCCGCCTCGCCGCCCTGCGTGCACGCTGCTCTCCGAGTCCGTGCTCTATGCACTGTCCTCTCCGGCATCGCACCCACAGGACGACGCCAGAGAGCCGAGAGGTCACGCTTTCGGCGACGTAAGGCTCGGCATGCGCCGAGCCGCCCGCGGCCTCCGTTCTCGCCGCGAAGTCCGGCTCGCGCGATGCGCGAGCCATGACGATTTCGCGGGGATTCATGTGGTGACCCTCGCGTGTGTGAGCCAACGCCGGCAAAGCCGGCATCGGCGGCGTGCCGCAGGTAGAAGATCGTCCGCGTACGAGCGACCGGTGTGCAGCACGCCGACCGTCACGCCCTCGGTGGCGAGCAAGCCCGTTCGCGCCTTGTCCCTCCAGATGCCGCGCCCGCCGTAGAAGACGCGCAGGCCCGAGAGCCGAACAGCGTTCACCTCAGTGGCGTCCAGCCGGTCGTGGCGAGCGCCCGACAGCTGTCGCCAAGCCGACAAGCGAGCCGCGCGTTCCTCCTCGAGAGCAGTCACAGACACCATCTGTTACCGGGGTGGCCTGACATGATCAGTCAGGGTCCTGTCGAGCCACGGTTCTCGCTTGCCTGAGACCGCGGACGCTTATGCTCTCGACTGTGATCTCGCGACTGGAGCTGACCGACTTTAAGGCGTTCCACAGTCTGGACCTCGCGCTACGGCCATTGACCGTACTCCTCGGTGAAAATAGCTCTGGCAAGTCGTCGATCATCGCAGCGCTAAGCCTGCTCTCGCAGACGGAGACAGGGTTCGACCCGCGAGTCCCTCTGCTCCTCCAGGGGGAACTTACGTACTTGGGGACCTATCGCGATGTCGTGTTTGGCAACCATCGCGGCCGCCCATTTCGGATCGAGCTAGGCTTTTTCGACACGGAGGCGATGCGAGAGATGTATAGCCTCTCGCTCGAGTTCAAGTACCGCACCGTTAGGCGCGAGCTGGTACTCCGCCAGGTAGCTCTCGCCCGAGTCGCCCCGCTGGCGCGTCATCTCATCACCGTGACTTACTCGTTCGACGCGTCGAGGCACCTCATCACGCGGCTCGCAGGTCGCAACGTGCCGCCTTCCTCGCGTGCGCGGCTCTCAGACTATTTGCGTATGTACCACTTCCTCCCGATGCTCACAGCTGCTGTCCGGCGCTCGGGCCGCGGGCGGTCGACGGAATTCCTTGACGGATTCCTTCCGAGGATCGGGCCCGGGCACTAGACAACGCGATTGACGACGCCCTCTACGCCATCCGCGACGACTTGCGAAGCGTTGACTACATCTCAGCCATGCGCATGGCTCCGGAGCGCACTTACGCTCAGACGGGGGAGACGCGAAGCCGGATCGGGGCGCGGCAGAAACTGGATCAACATCCTCGTCCGAGAACTCAGCGCCGGAGCGCGTTCCCGCGCACAGATAGTGCCTGAACTACGACGGTGGCTGAAAGCCGCCGGTCTTGCGTCCGACGTGGCAGCCCGGTGGGCCTCAGCCAGCACTTCGAGCTAGAGGCAAGCACCCAACTTCGGGCGAGTGGGAGAACATCGCTGATGTCGGCCAAGCGAACAGTCAAGTGCTTCCCGTCCTCGTCGGCGGGTTGCGTCTACGGCCTGAGTCGACCTACCTGGTGGAGGAACCGGAGATTCACTTGCACCCACGGGCCCAGGCGGAGCTTGGAGACTTCTTCGTAGATCTTTACGACCGCGGCGTTTGGTCGGTAGTCGAAACTCACAGTGAGTACCTGCTCCTTCGCCTTCAGCAACACATAGTCGACGGAACCCTCGCCGCCGACGACGTCGTCATGATTACGTTCGGCTACTAAGCGCGGCAAGCGTGTGCAGCGTCTGACGCTGGACAAGCTTGGCCGCTTTGTCGCACCGATCCCTGGCGGGTTTTTCCCTGAGCGGCTTGAAGAAGCCAAGAAGCTAGCTCGCCTTCGCGGAAGCAATCCAGTCTCTGGATAAGACGAAGCGTGAACCTGGTAATCGACGCGCAGATCGTTTGCTGGTATCTCGCTGTTCCGCGGAGCAGATACCCCGGCAACGGCTTTGCCATCGTCTTTAATCGGTCGTCTTGGCGCGACTGATATCGCTTTCCTAGACGAGGGAGATCAGATCGAGACTGAGTGGCGGCGGGCGACAGATCCAGAGTGGTTCGATCAGTGGTATAGCGAATTGCTTGAAAGGGGGGCTGCCGTCATCATCCCGGTGCGCGCCGCACGCGATCTCCTACGGCGTCTAGAGCGAGACCATCAGCTTCCCGCGCTCTCGGGACGGATGGTACGTCAGTACAGCTGTGGCGGTGACCGCGAGGCAGGGAAGCACCGCGATCATCTCTGAGGATCTCGATTTTTACGATCCTTCTGCCAAGCGCGGGTGTACGCAGGCGCGCCGCCTGCGATTCTGGCCGAGGGTCAGGGGGCCGTTGCACTCACTTTGCGCAGAACGGCAGGCATCCACGTTCGCTCGTTAGCGGTTCATTGCCCGTAGTTGAAGCTTGGCCGCCCGCCCTCAAGGCCCTCGCGTCTGACAGGGTTGTGGCTGCAACATTGCCGCGGCAGCAAGCCATTCGGTGTAAGTGAACTGCGGTCTGTCCACCTGCCATTCGCGCGACGCCCAAAGACGTCGTGCTCCACGCAAGTTACGCATCGTGCACCCGGTTCGTGACGTGAGGTCGCGGCCGATGAACACGACTAGGCGCGGGAGATCGCCGGCGAGCACGTTTTCTGTGATCGCCATTTTGCGACCTCGCCCGCCGGCAAAGTAGCTTGAGAGGTAAGCCGCCGCCTGCACGCCTGGCCAAAGCTTCCGCCCCACCTTGTGCCAGCCATCAACGAAGCCGAACCCGTACCGTGGCGCAAGCTGTCGGAGTGCGATGACGTACGCCTGTGCCCACCGTACTTGTGCAGGCGATTCGACCGCGATCACGCCGTGCACGTGCGCCAAGCCGCGCTTCTGCTTTTCCCACACGCGTGCTGCGAGCGTGCCGTTGAGACCAGTCGCACGATCTGCCCGGACCTTGGCGGCACGGTGAAGTTCACTCCACCACTCGCCAGCATGCCGGTGAAGATTGCAGCAGCCTCCGGATCCACGCGACAGCCGAGACGGCCGGAGCATCCCCGGTCGGGCGAGTGCGAACAGAACCGGCGGTCGAACGGAAAGCTCGGCGCCCGGGGCCGTCGCCGAGAACATGACCGAAAGCTTCACGAGCCGAAGGTTCTCGAGGAGGCGACGGCGAGTGTCGCGCGCCCACGTTGGCGCAAACTCGGGACAAGTTCGCGCGGAGCATCGACGCACATCCTCGGGGATCGGTCGGCCACATGAGCATCGGTGGAAGTCGCGTGGTCGCTCCCGCCCCCGAAGGGCGCGGGGAGCGCCCGCGCTACTCCGCATCGCAGCTGGCCCTGCACCGCGGATCAGCGAGCTTGTGACCGCAGTTCGGGCACGTATCGAGGCGGAGGGGTGGGTCTAAGTTCGGTTCCGCCTCCGATTCATCCGTCGACGGGTCGGGACGCGGGTTCGATTCCCGCCGCCTTCCCTCTTGAGCTCACGCGAGAGCCGTCTCCCCTGCCAGGCGCACGATGTCTGCCAGCGTCGTGGCGGCGG
>CAWIWF010000001.1:0-256366 GCA_963839815.1 uncultured Thermoleophilia bacterium | reverse complement strand
CCTGGCCGGGCTCTTCCCCGGTCGACGCCGCCCGCCTCAATTCGCTGAACGCGCACTACGACCACCGCCGGCTGCTGCCCGCCACCGAGGCGCAGCCCATCGCGAGGACAACCTCGTCGACACCGGGGACATCACCTCGCGCCGGGGCCCAACGCCATGTCGGGCGGCTCCGGCTTCTCGATCGGCTGCCACTCGGCCTGGCCGTCTACAACCAGATGTTCGGCGCCGCAACATCCTCGAGGACTCGGCGCAGGCGATGCTCGGCACCGGCGCCACCGGCTCGATGGGCCGGATCACCGGCTACGGCCTGGGCGGCGCGTTCGTCGGCTACCTGGAGCGGCTTCGCGCTGCTGTCGCCGAAGCTCGACGGGACGATGCGGCTCGGCCAGGCGCTTCGCCGCGAAGCGGATCATCGCCACGCTCGGCGTCGTCGGCCCCTACGACGCCAAGGTGGTGATGCAGACGACGCTCTACGCGCTGCCGATGCTGCGGCTCGGGACCAGGACGCCGCCCGCTCCGCCCCGTCGCCGCCGCCGCTGTCGACCGACCCGGCCACCGGCCTGCAGTCGGCCGACTTCGACGTGTCGCCGACCTTCACCGCCTTCAACACCGTCTTCGGCAGGTACTACCGCGCCGACGACGGCGTCCAGCTCACGCAGCGGCGGCCGATCGAGCGGCTTCGTCTCACTCGACGTCACCCAGCCGGGCTGCAGGCGCACGGCGCCCTGATCCGGCTGCTCAACTCGCCGGCGGACGAGCTGAACTTCAACGCCGCCTACAGCCGCGTCGTCACCGATCACTCCGAGCACGAGCCGGAGCTGGTGGGGTAGACGGCGTTCCCGACCAAGATCCAGCACATCTCGACCTACAGCTCGCTGACCGGCCTGCGCCAGCGGCTCAACCTCATCGTCGGCCTGTTCCGCAGCAACAGCCTCATCGACGTCGAGGGCATCGGCACCCACCGCCGCTACACACGCGTGGCGGGCAAGGTGCTCTACTCGAACGTGGCGAACGACTGGCGCCCGCCCCACAGCTCGGCCAGCTCCAGACGCTCACCGTCGGACCCGGCGTGGCCGGCTTCTCGGTCGGCGTTCACCGACCTCGACGACGCCGACGGCCCCGGCCGGTGAAGGCGGTGGTTCTCATCTACCGCGACTGCGCGGGCACCTGGCGCACGACCGACCTCCTCCCGGGCACGGGCAGCCGCTTCACCGGCGGGGGCTCCGTCCTGCCCACGACCTGCAACGAGATCGACTACTACCTCCAGGCCGCGGACGCGGCAGGCAGTAGCGTCGCCGTCCGCGAGCAAGAAGATCCAGCTGCAGCCGCTCGTCCTGCCGGAGGACGTCGTGCCGGACAGCGCCGCGCCGATCACGTCCAGCCTGAGCGGCACCGCCGACGCCGAGCGCTGGTTGCCGGCGGCGCCGTCAGGGTGGCGCCTGCTAGATGTGGGCTGACCGAGTTCTGCCTGCTCCCTGGACGGCAGCACGCCCGAGGACTACACCGGGCCGTTCCTGGTCACGGGCGACGGGGTGCACCTCGTCGAGGCCTCAGACCCAGGCTGGCGCCCGGCACCCCACCAGCTTAGTCATCGACGGGACGGGCCGGGCGGCGGGCGCGGTTACGAACGCGACACACGCTCAACCCCGACGACGCCGACGGCTGGTACGTCTTCAACAGTCCATGTCCACCGTATCCATCCCTGTGACGTCGGCGGCTCCAGCGTGCAGGAGATCCGCTGCGCGTGTTCGACCCCGGCCGTCGCCGCCGGTCAAGCTTCGCGCAGATGCCGCCCGGCTGCGCCTACCTCGGCAACGGCGCCGACCACCGCGTCGACGGCGTGCACAAGCTGTTCTTCGCGGCCGCGATTGACGATGCCGGCGATGCGGGAGCCGTCGTGGTGCAACGAGTGGAAGTACGACAGCTCGCCGCCGTTGCCGTCCGCCGCGCCGCTCGCCTCCTTCCAGACGACGGTCGAGTTCCCGGTCGCCTGGTCGGCCACCGACAGCGGCTCGGGCGTGAAGAGCTACGACGTGCCGCTGCCGCCACGCGTCCCTCGGCTGGTCGAGCTTCTTCGGCTCGTACACGACCTGGCTGAGCGCCACCAGCGCGACCGGCGCGACCTTCACCGGCACGCCCGGCCTCACGACGTGCTTCTCCGTGCGCGCGCGAGACTTCGCCCTCGAACACCTCGAGCTGGAGCTCCGAGGCCTGCACCACCTCGCCGCTCGACGACGAGCACCAGCTCAACCGCTGCGGCGCCTGGACGTACGTTCAACGGCGCCGACTACTACGACGGGGCGCCTGAGCCGCACGGACCTCCGTCGGCTCGTCGCTGTCGGCGAGTGTCCGCGGCCGCGAGCTCGGCGTGCTGGTCACCCTGCGGCCGGGCGGCGGCACCATCCAGCTGCGCTGGAACAGCTGCACCGAAGGTGACGCGAGCCTGAACGCCGCCACGGTGCAGAACGCCAGCTGATGACGTTCAACCTCGGCTCGGTGCAGACCGGCACGCTGCAGGTCTACGTGTCGGGCGCCGGCACCGTCGAGATCGACGGCGCGGGCGCCCACAAGCCGTAGCGCCTGGGCTCCGCCGGCGCGTGACCCGCGGCCCGGCGGAGCCAGTGCTGCTGCTGTTTCTCGGGCCGCGTCAGGCGCCGATTGCGGCGCAGACGGCCATTGCCCTGTAGCTCCACCCCGTCCCCGGCGTCTTGGCATCGACGACGACGAGCCAACCGGGCGTCGGGCTGGTCACAGCAAACGAGTTCCGGACGGTCACGCCTGCGGCGGGTGTCTGCGTCCCGCCGCCGCCGCCGAGCGCGCGGGTGCCGGCTGGGCAGTTCACCTGGATCCCCATCGACCCGCTCTTCGACGAGGCGGTCTTCTCGACGACGCTGTACCTGCTGAGTCCGGCCGGCCCGCGATCGCCGGTCGCGCCCTTGTCACCCTTGTCACCCTTGTCGCCCTTGTCCCCTTTAGTGCCGGCGGTACCCTGCGGGCCGGGCTCGCCCTTCAGACCTGCGCGCGCCGCCGGCGCGAGATCGACCACCCGCAACGACCCGTCCTTCACCTTGGCCGACACCACCGCGCCGTTCTTCAGCTGGATGGTGCCGACGCTTCCGCGTGGCAGCACGGTGGCGGCGTAGCCGGTTCCGCCGAGCGCGACGAGGAGCGCCAGGCAGGAGACGACGAGAGCGGGAGAGGGACGGGATAGGCGGAACCGGGGCATGAGAACCTCCTTCGCGGGAGCAGAGCCTCGACCGTAGCCCGCCGAACCCGTGTCCACAAGCCGGCCGGACGCCGGAGAGCGGGGGGCCGGGGGTTCGCCCCGGTCGGCCAGGGCGCGAGAAGGCAGAACCCGCTGGAAACGACCCGGTTGGGCGGTCGCCGCGACCTCTCTCTTCGCTCGAGAGCGGCTACACTCGGGAGGCAACACACATACGGGGGCGACCTGGTTTCGACGTGGTCGGTTCTCCGGTTGAGCTGCAAGCCGAGGTCCCCGGTCGGCCTCGTAAAACAACCGGGACAAAACGCAAGTGCGAACGAAGAGAACGCACTCGCGATGGCTGCCTAACCAGTAGACATCGCGCGTCGACCTGAGCTCGGCCCGTGGCCCAGGTATCGGCGTCATAAAACGGGCTGGCACCGAAGGAGAGCCAATCGCCGGAGGTGCGAGACACCAGGATGGCTAGCCCGTCGGTAGGTCGGTCGCCACCGGCAGGCGGGTGAAATTCAAGGCGGCCTATGCTTGTAGACGCTCAGTCCGGTGCGTCCGCGGACGCGGGTTCGATTCCCGCCGCCTCCATTCTCGGCTCACTGGCCGGCGGCGCTTGCGGCCGGCGGAGCCGGCCTCCACCGCCGCCTCGCCGTCCTGCGTGCACGCTGCTGTCCGAGTCCGTGCCCGATGCACTGTCCTGTCCGGCATCGCACACGCGGGACGTCGCAGGGGCAGGTTCGCGGCGGGTTCTCGACGGTAACCGGACGCCACCGCGAGGTCGAGCGGGTCCGCACCCTAATGTTGGCGTCATGACTGGAAAGACCGCGCTCGAGCAGTTCAACGCCCTGGGAGTTCGCGGGATCCTCCGGGCAGCTTGCCCGAGACGGTCAGATGACCGATGTGCGCTGCGAGATGCCCCAGTGCTACTGCTTCCGGGGTCGCAGGTACTTCGAGCCGAGGTCGTCCCGTTCCGACTGGGAGCCGACCGCCGACCACTATCCGCGACTCAAGATGCACGGTGGACACCTCACAGCCGACAACGTTCGACTGGCGCACCGCCTGTGCAACCGACGAGACCACGGGTGGCGGGTGAAGATCAACGCGATGCTCGGGAGGCGGATGTCTCTCGAGGCGATCGCCGAGAAGCTGAACGTGGAGAAGGTGCCGACGATTCACGGCACGAACCGCTGGACAGCGGCGTCTGTTCGGAAGGCGTTCGTCTCCTGAGCTAGCGCCCCTTGGAAGCGCTTGTGGGTTCGTTCCGCTCCCTCCTCAGCTGGACTGACGAACCGTTAACTCGAGCTCTTCCAGCGTCGCGGCGGCGGCCGCTTCGCGGGCAGCGCTAGCTGCTCGGCGAGCAACTCCGCCTCGAGCCGATCGAGCGCTGGGCGGGCGGCGACCGAGTACGACGCGGGCAGCTGCTCGTGGCCCAGGGCGAACGTGAGCAGCACGGCGGCCCGCTCCTGCTCGGCGGGATCTTCCGCGAGGCAGGCGCCGATCCCGCTCAGGGCCAGGAGCTCGAGCGAGACGGCCTGCGCGGCGTGCGCACGCTCGAGCGCCTCGACGAAGCGCTCGCGCGCCTCAGCGCCGTCTCCGAGCGCGAGCGCCGCGAAGCCGATGCGGCAGAGCACCGCGATCATCCCCCAGCGGTGGTTGGCCTCGGAGAAAGCCTCGTAGCCGGCGCGTCCGAGTCGAAGCGCCGCGGGGTAGTCACCGAGCCCGAAAGCGCTCTGGCTCGCGCGGCTGAGCGCGTAGCCCGTTCCGCCGGCCTCGCCGACGGACGCGAACAGGTCGTGCGCATCCATATGCAGCCGTAGCGCGTCGCCCCAGCGTTCCTCGGCATCCGCGAGCAAGCCGAGCTTGCTCGTGGCATACGCGTGCATCACCGGGTTGCCCATCTTCTCAGCGAGGGCGTGTGCAGCCTCGAACGCCTCGCGCGCTGCTTCGAGATCTGGCAGGAAGAGTCGGCCAAAGCCGAGATCCATCCGAGTCCCGATCTCGGTGAACCCGTCGCCGATCGCTCCTGCGATGTCAGCCGCCTCTTCGCAGAGCGCCACCCCCTCCGCGTAGTCGTCCCGGTACACCGCCATGATTCCCAGCGCGGAGAGGCAGCCGGCGAGCCCTCGCTCCATCTTCCGGGCCCGCAGGACGGGCACGCATCGGCGAGCGACCTCCTCGGCCGCAGGGTCGTATCCGAGTCGGGCGCCGATCGCACTCCGGCAGGCGGCCGCCGCCAGCGCGACGGCGCTGGCGCTGCCGGGGTCGTCGGCGTCGAAGCCGGCCGTGCGCGCGAGCCGCTGGAGCGTCTCGGCCCCGTCGAACCAGCTGTGCATCCAAAGGAACGTGTCAAAGGCTTCGAGGACCGGCAGCGCGGCCTGCTCGTCGTCCTCGACCAGGATCCACTCGACGGCCGCGCGCAGGTTGTCCAGCTCGCCGCGCAGCTCGTCCCGCGCGACAGCGAGCTCCGGGGACATGAGTGCCGCCTGCCGCTCCAGCAGCATGGCGGCGTAGTGACGCGCGTGCCGCTCGCGGGCGCCCGCGTCCTCGCCCGGTGACGCCGCGAGCTGCTCGGCCGCGTACTGGCGCAGCAGCTCGTGCAGCTCGAAACGCCCGAAGTCCGGGCGGCGCAGGAGCGACTTGGCGACGAGCTCGGAGAGGAGGCGCAGGTCGGCGCCAGTCACGGCGACCGCGGCGCTGCGATCGAAGCTGCCGCGGAACACGGACAGCCGCGCGAACGCGCTCCGCTGCTCGTCGGTGAGCAGACGCCACGAATGGTCGATCGCGGCCCTCAGGCTGCGGTGGCGTTCCGGCACGTCGCGCATCGACGTGGCCAGGAAGCCGATGTTGCCCTCGATCTCGTCTGCGATCTCCTCGCACGGGAGCATCGAGACCCATGACGCCGCAAGCTCGATGCCGAGCGGCATGCCGTCGACCAGCCGGCAGATGCGGAGCGCCTGCGGGCGCGTCGAGTCGTCGAGCGTGAACCCGGGCGCCACCTGCGCGGCCCGGTCGGCGAAGAGGCGCAGCGCCGAGGCGCTGGCGTCGCCGTTTTCGCCGAGACCGAGGCCCTCGACGTCGAGAACCCACTCGCTCTGGACGTTGAGCCGCTCCCGAGACGTCGTCAGGAGCTCGACGTCCGGGGCGCGCTCGATCACCTCGCTCAGGAATCCCGAGCCATCGACAAGATGCTCGAAGTTGTCGAGCACCAGAAGCGTGGACCGCGCGCTGAGGTAGTCCAGCAGCTGCTCCTGCGCCGAGAGGTTGCTGTGCACGCCGTCGAGGGCGAACTGGATCGACTCGGCGAGGGCGGGCGCGAGCAGCTCCGGCGAGGCCACGGACGCGAGCGGGACGAAGTGGACGCCGTGCGAGTAGCGGTCGACGCGGCGTGCGGCTGCCTCGAGGGCGAGTCGGGTCTTGCCGACGCCGCCGGGGCCGACGAGGGTCAGCAGCCGGCAGTCCGGCTCGCCGAGCAGGCGATCGATCTCGGCGAGCTCGCGTGTCCGGCCGACGAACGACGTCGGCGGCGCCGGCAGGTTCTTCACTCCGGCCTCGAGCGTCTTCAGCAGCGGGAACTCGCCGGGCAGGCCATCGATCTCGAGCTGGTAGATGCGCTCGGGCGCGCTCAGGTCCTTGAGCCGGTGCGCACCGAGGTCACGCGCCTCGTGATCCACGAGCGCGCGAGTCGCCTGCGACAGCAGCACCTGTCCCCCGTGGCCGACGGCAGCGATGCGGGCGCCCTTGTGGACGTCGATCCCGACGTAGCCCTCCTCGGTGACTCGGGGCTCGCCGGTGTGAAGCCCCATCCGCACGCGGATCGGTCCGTCGGCCAGCGCCCGCTGAGCGTCCTCCGCAGCGGCCACCGCATCCGAGGCGCGCGCGAACCCGACGAAGAGTGCGTCGCCCTGCGTGTCGACTTCGACACCGTGGTGCGCCACGCATGCGGCGCGCACGATCTGGCGATGCTCCTGGAGCGCGCCACCGTAGGCGTCGCCGAGCTCGTGCAGCAGCCTCGTCGAGCCCTCGATGTCGGTGAAGAGCAGCGTGACCACTCCACTCGGTAGGTCGCGCGGCACCCGGCCATCATTCCGCCTCGCCCCACATCTGTCGAGCGGCGGCGGAGTCCCGAGCATCCTCTCGGTGGCCGGCGCTCCACTGGGCCGGGGAGGAGGACGCGCCATGGGAGGGCTCCTCCGGTTGACGCACGCTCGCCCACACCGCCACGCCTTCGCTTGGCAATCCGTAGCGTTGTCCCGATGTCGAAGGTCTTGGTGACCGGCATGTCGGGAACGGGCAAGTCGTCGGCGCTCGCCGAACTTGGCCGACGCGGCTATCGCGTCGTCGACACCGATGATCCGGGCTGGCGCGAGTATCGGGAGGATGCTGAGTCCTCCGACGTGCTGCACCGCGGGGAGTGGCTCTGGGTCGAGGAAAAGATCACCGAGCTGCTGGACTCCGATGATGGTCGCTCGCTCTTCGTTCAAGGGTGCGTGAGGAATCAGTCGAAGTTCTACGGCCGGTTCGACGCGGTCGTCCTGCTCAGTGCCCCTGCTGACGTGATCCTTGACCGGGTCGTGCGCCGAACGACGAACAACTACGGGAAGACTCCAGTGGAACGAGCGATGATCTTGGATGACCTCGCGAGGGTCGAGCCGCTGCTCAGAGCGAGCTGCACGCATGAGCTGGATGCCAGCCGACCGCTCGATCGAGTCGTCGCCGACCTGATCGCGATCGCCTCGCGCCCGGTCACGCCGTCCTAGGTCGCTTCCGTTTTCGAGGGACACTCCCGAACAACTGCGCATGCGAGCGCGCTCTGAGCGCGCGGTCGAGCGTACGCTCGCGTCGGAACTCCGGGACTCGCGTGCGAAGAGAACGGCGGCCGTTCGCCGCGCTCCCGAGGCCGCGTCAGCCCTCGCGCTCACCGTTTAGAATCGCGCCGCCGGATCGCCGGTCCCAGTCCCGGTGATCCCAGCGTCCGCCCCACCGAACGTGGAGGTCACGCAATGAGCAGCAGACTGCGGCGCTCCGTTCTCCTGACGACCTTACTGGCCCTCTTGCTCGCCCTCGCCGGCGCCGGGGCGCTGGCCGGGCAAGCGGCGAAGGTCAAGCACGAGCCAAAGCCGAAGCACACCAAGGTCGCGGGGATCGACGTCGACAAGACGACCATCCCCGAGCTTCAGAAGCTGATGGACAAGCACCGGCTGAGCTCGGTCGAGCTGACGAGCTTCTACCTCCGGCGCATCCGCCAGCTGAACCCGATCCTCAACGCGGTGATCACGGTCAGCCCGACGGCACGCGCCGACGCGCGCGCGGCCGACCGGGCGCGACGGAGGGGGGACGAACGCCCGCTCCTCGGGATCCCGATCATCGTCAAGGACAACGTCAACACGACCGGCATGCCTACGACCGCCGGCTCCTGGGCGCTCGCCGGCAGCACACCAGACGATGCGTTCATCGTCGAGCGGCTGAAGGCAGCCGGCGCGATCCTCCTCGGCAAGGCCAACCTGTCCGAGTGGGCCAACTTCCGCTCGGGGCCCTCGTCCAGCGGCTGGAGCGGCATCGGCGGCCAGACGAACATGCCCTACGTCCTCGACCGGAACCCGTGCGGCTCGAGCTCCGGCTCCGGCGTCGTCGCGGCCGCCGATCTCGCGGTCGCCGCCGTCGGCACCGAGACGGACGGGTCGATCGTCTGCCCGTCCGGGGCGAACGGCATCGTCGGCATCAAGCCGACACTCGGGTTGTGGAGCCGAGCGGGCGTTATCCCGATCAGCGCAGACCAGGACACGGCCGGCCCGATGGCCCGCAACGTGACCGACGCCGCGGTGCTGCTCGGCGCCGCAACGGGGATCGACCCGAGCGACCCGGCGACGGCCGCGCAGGCCGGCAACGCCCGCTCCGACTACACGCGGTTCCTCGACAAGAAGGCGCTCAAGGGCGCCCGGATCGGCGTCTGGCGCGCCGGCACCTACGACCAGGCGCTGGTGGGCCCGGCCGTCGAGCCGATCCTCGATGACGTGATCGACGCGCTCGAGGACGAGGGCGCGACCGTGGTCGACGGAACGGACATCGACCTGTCGGCGACCGCCGGCGAGTTTCCCAGCGCTGCTCTGCGAGTTCAAGACGGACATCGCGACGTACCTCCAGACCTACGTCAGCGGGACGAACCCGGTGACCGGCCAGCCCTACCCGCAGACCCTCGCCGGGCTGATCGCGTTCAACGAGGCCCGTCCAGACCTCGAGGGTCCCTGGAACAACCTCGTCTTCGAGCTCGCCGAGGCGACAAACGGGCGTGACCAGGAGTGCGCCGACATCCGTGCCGGTGTCACCCCGCCTGTTCAGCAGGAGATCGACGACCTCATGGCCCAGCACGACCTCGACGCGATCGTCGGCCTGACGAACGGTCCCGCCTGGCCCACGAACGACGACCCGAACGAGGGTGACCTCGATGGCCACTTCGAGTACTTCGTCGGCTCGTCGTCGGCGGCAGCGGTGTCCGGCTACGCCGACATCACGGTGCCGGCCGGCTACCTCGAGGGTCTCCCGGTCGGGATCACCTTCATCGGCGGCCGCTGGGACGAGCCGGAGCTGCTCGGCTACGCGTACGACTACGAGCGGGCGACGAAGGTGCGGAAGCCGCCGCGGTTCATCCCGACCATCGGCGACGCCCTGTTCCCCGGCGCTCCGGGCCCCACCCTGGCGGCGGCGAAGGGCTAGGCGAAGGCGACCCCTGGCGGGCGCCATCGCCCGGCGCCCTTCCGCCAGAGGCACTCCGCGCAGCACGAAGCCCGGCCACGTGGCCGGGCTTCGTGCTGCCGGCGACGGTGCTAGGGGACGGGGGCACCCTGCGACGCGAGGAAGCCTCGAGCGAAGTCGGTGTCCAGCCGGTACGCGCGCTCGGACGCGCGGCAGACCGCGTCCCCGACGATGACGGTCGCAACCATCAGGTTCGAGTCAGCGAGGAAGTATGGGCCGCCCGAATCCCCGAAGCACGTACCGCCGCTTCCCGTTGCGGGATTGCCTGACAGCGTGAGCACACCTCCGCGGAGGTTGAGGAACTGCTGCGTCGAGGCATAGCGAACGTCCGGGTCGATGTTCGGCTCGATGTTGTTGGGGCCCTTCGTCCGATCGACACGAGTGCGGCCGTAGCCGACGGCCGTGAACGAGCGCCCTTTGAGGCTCAGCGTGGACAGCTGGCCGGCCGCCGGCAGCTGCGCGAACTCGCCGACGGGCGCATCCTCGTCGAGATGCACGACGGCGATGTCGTTGCCCAGGCTCGAGCTGCCGTGCTTTGCGGCCGTGCCGGCGGTCCCGACGAAGATCGCCGGGTCGACGGCTGCGACTCCCGTGCCGTGGATGATCGGCGACACCCCGGGCCGGTAGACCGGGTCGAAGCTGACGGCCACCTCCGTGTCGATCTCGTCGAGCAGGCAGTGCGCGGCCGTCACGACGATTCGCGGCGCGACGAGCGTGCCCGTGCAGAAGCGCTGGTAGTAGCCCGGCGTGACGAAGTCGTCGACCAGCACCCCGACGTACGGGTGACCATTTCCGTCCGGCTGTCCGTTGGTGATCGCTTCCGCATAGGCGGTGCTCATCGCGACCACGGCGAACGCGACCGCTGCGATACGTGCGCCTCGTCCCATGTCCCCTCCCTGCCGCAGGTGTGCGGGCAGCATGGAGCCGATGTCACGTCCAGTCAAGAAACCAAGTCCCTCGCGGGCGCACCGAAGCGGCGACCAGTAGCATCCCGCCCCGTGCGCGAGCTGCAGCCTGGACTCTGGCACTGGCAGGCACCGCACCCGGGGTGGCGGGACAGCGAGCCGTGGGATCAGAACGTCTCGTCGTACGCGATCGACGACGGGGAGCGGCTGCTGCTCTTCGATCCGCTGGGCGTCCCGGGCGAGCTGATCGACCTCGCGGCGGAGCGCGAGACGGCGATCGTGCTCACCGCTCCCTGGCACGAGCGCGACGCCGAGATCCTCGTCGAGCGGCTCGGCGCGCCGGTCTACACGCCGCGGCCCGACAGTGCGCAGTACCTGATGGACACGTACGGGATCACGTGCCGAGCAGGCCGGCGACGGCAGCCCCGACGTCGTCTGGCTGCTCCGTGAGGGTAAGGGCGAGGCGCGACTCTACGAGGCCGGCGACAGGCTGCCAGTCGGCGCCGACGTGCTCCCCGGGCACAAGCCGAACGACACCGTGCTCTGGTTCGAGCGCCAGCAGGCGGTGATCTCCGGCGACACGCTCGTCGACTTCGGCAGCGGGCTCGAGATCAACGATCGGTGGCTGCGCCCCGGCGTGACGCGCGAGCAGATCGCGGCCGGGCTCCGTCAGCTCCTGGAGCTGCCGGTCGAGCACGTGCTCGCGACGCACGGCGGGCCGGCCGACCGAGCGGCCCTCGAGCGCGCGCTCGCCTGAGCGGCGCGAACCGGCTCAGTCCGAGCCGGTGACGGTGAGCACGACGTTGCCCGTCTTCTGGCCGGTCTCGACGTAGCGCGTCGCCTCGACCACGTCCTCGAGCCGATACGTCCTGTCGATCACGGCTCGATACTCGCCCGCCTCGATCAGCCGCTTGACGAGCAGCACGTACTCCTTGGTGTAGCGCGGCGGGATGGCGAGTCGCACCTTGCGGTCGCCGAGCTTGGCCGTCCACAGTGCCTGCCCGAAGTTGGCAAAGCCGTCGGTCGGGCAGGAAGGCGCCGCCCGGCTTCAGGGAGGCCTTGCAGCGCGTGAAGCGGAGCTTGCCGACGGCGTCGAAGATCAGGTCGTACTGGACGCCGTTCGCCCTGAAGTCCTCCTGCAGGTAGTCGATCACCTCGTCGGCGCCGAGCGAGCGGACGAGGTCGACGTGCCTCGTGTCGCACACCGCCGTCACCTGTGCGCCGAAGTGCTTGGCGAGCTGCACGCCCGCCGTCCCCATCGAGCCGGACGCGCCGTAGACGAGCAGCGTCGTCTCGGGGCCGAGCTCGACCGGGCGGAAGGCGTTCAGCGTGAGAATCGGCCCGTCCGCCGAGGCCGCCGCACTCTGCATGCTCGCCCCCTCGGGCATGTGCGCGATCGGACCGCTCTCACGGACGCGCACGAGCTCGGCGTTCGCGCCGAAGACGCTCGCTCCGAAGACGCGGTCGCCGACGCGGAACTCCGTCACGCCGTCACCGACCGCCTCGACCTCGCCGGCGAACTCGGCTCCCAGGATCCGCCGCTTCGGCCTGCGCAGCCCCGTGAAGAAGCGCGCGGGGAACGGCGTGCCGGCCCGCCAGGAGCAGTCCGAGCGAGTGACCGTCGTCGCCTGCACGCGGACGACCACGTCCCCCTCGCGCGCGACGGGAGGCTCGACGTCCTCGAGGCGCAGCACCTCGGGTGGCCCGTACCGGTCGTGCACCACCGCCCGCACTGTGGCGGAGTCTAGACCGGGGTCTTCGCGGCCCAGGACGTCATCACGCAGGTTCGCCTGGTCGAGGCGCGCGGCTGTCCGTCATGGAGCGTCCCTCAGCCGCCTAGCAGTCCGTTAGCATCCGCCGGACGCGCGTCCGATCCTCCGCCGCTTGGGAGCTCCCTGACCGTCAGCTCACCTGGTGACGTTCGGAGACCAATCGGGATCGAAGTCTTCGCCACGAGCCGACGTCAATCGTCGCGCGCCGCGTCCGTTCGCGTTCATCACGTAGATGTCCGCGTTGCCGCCTCGCTCGCTGACGAAGGCAATCGATCCGGCCGGAGACCACGCTGGGAGGGCGTCGGCTGCACGATTGCGAGTCAGCCGTGTCACGGCCTTGCCGCTCGCTTTCATCGAGTAGATCTCGAAGCTGCCACTGCGGTCGCTGAAGTAGGCGAGCCTCGCGCCCGAGGGCGACCACGACGGCGACTGGTCGGTCGAAGGACCACGTGTGAGTCTCCTGACCGCTCGCCCATCGGCGTTCATCACGTAGAGCTCGAAGTTCACTCCGCCGAGCTCCCGGTCGAACGCGATCCTCCGTTTGCTCGGAGACCAGGCTGGAGCCAGATCATCGTTCGGGTTGCGCGTCACGCGCCTCACCCTCGTCCCGTCCGCTTTCATCACGTAGATCTCGGAGTTTCCAACGCGGTCGCTCGAGAACGCGATCTCCTTGCCGTCCGGCGACCAGTCCGGGAAGCCATCGGCGCCGGGGTCTCTCGTCAGTTGCCTGACGCCGGTTCCGTCCGCGTTCATGGAGTAGATCTCGAAGTTGCCTGCTCGGTTGCTTGCGAACGCAATCATCTTCCCGTTCGGAGACCACGTGGGGCCGACGTCTTCGGCTGCATCGCTCGTCAACCTCTTGGCGCTCCCACCGTCGGCATTCATGACGTAGATCTCGCGGTTGCCGTCGCGTTCACTCACGAAAGCGATCTGCCGCTGCGTTGCGGAACCGGATGAGCTCGTCCCAAAGACTGCGAGTGCGAGAGTCGCGATGACAAGCGGTGTCGCTCGCTTACCGGTCTCTACGGCCGTGGGAACTCCCTCCGCGTGAGGTGGCCTCCGACCTTACCTTGGCGAACGTCACAAAACGAACAAGCAACGCAGGCGGATCGTCGTCTCTCTGTTCCTCTCGATGCGAGTGCGTGTCGCCCGGCGTGCCAGTGCCAGAGACGGGGCGTAGCTCGAGCAGGGCCGGCGCCCTACCCCGCGGAGTCCGCGAGCCGCCGCACCTCGAGGACCGCCGCCGGCTGGGGCGGCTCGCCTTCCGTGCCGGGTGCGGGGTTGCGCTCGAGGTACTCGATGCCGAGTTGCTCGGAGGGGAACAAGGCTCGGATCCTGACGACCTCCGCACTCGCGTTCACCGTTCGGTGCGGCGATCCCGCCGGGATGAACACGACGGCGCCGGGCCGGAGCGTCCGCGTCTCGTCGCCGAGGGTGATCTCCGGCTCGCCCTCGTCGACGAGGAGCACCTCGTGAATCGGATGCGTGTGCAGCGGGATGCGATCGCCGGGCGCGATCTCCTCGACGATCAGCGTGATGTTGTCGACGTGCCCGCCTCCCGGCCGGGAGGGGTCGACGAGGAGCGCCCATCTGGAACGCGGCCGGTAGTCGTCCGGGTCGCCTTCGTCGAAGGGTACGAGGTCGTAGGTCGTGATGATGGCCATCTCGATCCTCTCTGCGGGTGGCCGGGGCTCGATCGGAGTGCGCCCCCGATGGTCGCACGCCGCGCTCCGGCCGGGCGTCCGACGCGCCCCGGTAGGCTCGCTGGGAGATGAGCGCGAGCGGTGCCGCGTGGCTCGGCGACGACTACGAGGCCGTGTTCAGGATCGCCACCGGCATGCCGCGCATGCACGAGCACCTTGTCGAGCGGCTCGCGCCCGCTTCGCGGGAGCGCTGGCTCGACGTCGCGACCGGAACGGGCCGTGTCGCCCGGCTGGCAGCGCGCGCGGGTGCCGCCGTCACGGGGCAGGACGAGTCGGAGGGCATGATCGAGGCGGCGCGGCGGCTCACCGCCGAGGAGGGCCTCGAGATCCGCTTCGACGTGAGCGACTGTCGGGCGATGCCGTACGGCGACGGCGTCTTCGACATCGTCTCCTCCGCCGTCGGGGCGATCTTCGCGCCCGATCACGAGGCCGTCGCGGGCGAGCTCGCGCGCGTCTGCCGTCGCGGCGGCCGCCTGGGCCTCGTCGCCTGGCGGCCCGACCCGGAGTTCACGGCGATCTTCGAGCCGTTCGAAGAGCCGGCCGCGAGCGGGGCCGACTACTCGGACTGGGGGCGCGAGGAGTACGTCACCGATCGCCTCGGCAGCTGGTACGAGCTCGGCTTCGAGGAGGGCGATGCGCCGATGACGGGAGCGTCCGGCCCGGAGATCTGGGAGGTCTGGTTGCGAGCGATCGCCTCGACCCGCGCGCTGTACGAGTCGCTCGGCGATGCGAAGCGGCAGCGGCTCCGTGACCGCTTCGTCGCCTACTTCGAGCGCTTCCGGACGCCCGATGGTGCGGTCGAGCAGCCGAACGCGTACCTGCTCGTCCTCGGCACGCGCCGCTGAGGCCGGCACACCCGCGCTCGCCGAGCGAGGACGCGGCGAGCGTCTGCTCCGCCTCCGACGTGCCGCCTGATCTCGCGGCGACCGTCGGGACGCGCCCGACCCTTGGACTGTGCTCGACCGCTGTCAGGATGCGCTCTCGGCGCCCCGTCGGTGCACGGTGCAGGCGCCTTCGCGCACACCGGAGTAGGCTCGCTCCGGGGGCCGGCAGGGGAGGACGCGGTGCACGCCCACGTCAACGGGACACGCCTGTGGTTCGACGTCGATGGGCCGGCGCTCGTCCCCGACGGCCCTGGGATGCGGACGCGGCCGACCGTCGTGCTGCTGCACGGCGGCCCCGGGAGTTTCGACCACTCGTACCTCAAGCCCGACTTCGGGCGACTGGCGGAGGTGGCGCAGGTCGTCTACCTCGACCTGCGCGACCACGGCCGCTCGGCTCGCGGCGACCCGCGCGCCTGGAGCTTCGAGCAGGCAGCCGACGACGTGCGCGCCTTCTGCGACGCTGTCGGGATCGAGCGCCCGGTTGTGCTCGGGCACTCGCTCGGCGGCTTCGTGGCCATGGTGTACGGCGGCCGCCATCCGGGCCACGCCGCCGGGCTTGCGCTCGTGTCGACGACGGCCCGGTTCGACCTCGAGCGGATGGTCGAGGAGTTCCGCCGGCGCTGGGGAGATGAGGTCGCGGACGTGGTCGCGCGCGTCTACGGCGGCGACCGCGGGTCGGTGAGCCCGGAGGAGTGGGCCCGCTGCTGGCGGCTCTTCGGCCCCTGGGTCACGGGCCCGGAGGAGCGCGGGCGAACCGTCCTCAATCCCGAGCTCAACCCCGTGGGCCTCGAGCTCATGCGCAGCTTCGACGCGCGCGCCGAGCTCGGCCGGGTCGAGTGCCCGACGCTCGTCTGCGCGGGCGACCTCGACCCGGTGACGCCGCAGGCCGTGGTCGCCGAGCTCGCGGACGCGCTCCCCGAGGGGCTCGCCAGGGTCGAGGTGCTCGCCGGCGGGGGGCACTTTCCGTGGCGCGACGTGCCCGAGCGCTTCTGGCCGCTCCTGCGCTCGTTCGTCAGCGGCCGCGCCGCCGACTAGCTAGTCGACCGCGACGATTGCATCGACGATGATGGGTACGCCGAGGGGCGACGGCCCCTGTCCCGGGGCCGAGCGCGCGTGCCTCCCCGCCTCTCCCCAGAGCTCCACGACCAGGTCGCTGAAGCCGTTCAGGACCGCGGCGTTCTGCCCGAATCCGGGCACGCAGTGCACGTAGCCGACCGCCCGGAGCCAGCGCGTCACCCGGTCGAGGCTGCCGAGCTCCCGTTTGAGCGACGCAAGGATCGAGAGCGCAGTGAGACGGGCCGCCTGGTACCCCTCTTCCGCGGTCAGGTCGGCGCCGACGAGCCCCTGTACGAGGGGAGTCGGGCCGTCGAACGGGCCGTGGCCGGCGACGTAGGCGAGCCCGCGGTGCACGGTCACGAGCTCGAAGGTGCCCGGTGGGACGAGCGGCGCAGGGAGCTCGAGGCCGAGCTCCTCGAGGCGGCCTTCGATCGTGCCGGTGGCTCTCAACGGCGCGTGCCGTGGATCAGCAGGTACTCGCGCGGATGGACGACCTCGCCGTTCGAGCCGTACGTCGTCTCGAAGAAGTCCACCCAGGTCTGGTGGAACTCTTCCCGGCGCTCGTCGTCGAGGGCCTCGGCCGCGCTCTTCGTCGGGCCGTAGCTCGAGACGAAGAGCTGCCAGTACTCCTCGCCGTCCTGGGTCCGGAGCGTCGAGGTGCGCTCCTCGATCTCGAGGTCGAAGGCGTCGCCGAGCAGCTCGCGCACGTGCGCCTCGTCGCCCCACGCGAAGGGGCTGCCGATGCCCGGCGGCGGGGTGGGCTGGAAGGGGCGCATCATCTTGAACATCTGGCCGAGACCGCCTTCGGGCGTCCAGTTGGCCAGGGCGATGCGTCCGCCCGGCGCGGTCACGCGGGCCAGCTCGCGGGCGGTGGCCTCGTGGTCGGGGGCGAACATGATCCCGCAGGTCGAGGAGACCTTGTCGTACGAGGCATCGTTCACCTCGGTCAGGTTCTCGCAGTCGCCGACGCGGTAGTCGATCTCGAGCCCCTGCTCCTGTGCGCGCTGCTGCGCCGTCTCGATCAGGACCGGCGCGAGGTCGATGCCGGTCACGGACGCACCCTTGCGGGCGGCCATCTCGGCCACGGCGCCGGTGCCGGTGGCGAGGTCGAGCCAGCGGTCCCCCGGCTGCGGGTCGAGCGTCTGGATCACGAGTGCATGGATGTCGGGCAGCGTCTCGGTGATGTTCTGGTACGGGCCGTTTCCCCACATGCCGGACTGCCGCTGCTTGAGTTCTTCGAATGCCATGCGTCCTCCCTCGATTGCCGTGGCCTGATCTGCGCGCCAGTCTTCCAACGCTTCGGCGCCGTTACAAGGCTGCCACGACTCCCGCGGCCATGCCGCCCCGCCTCGTAGAGTTTCGCCACAACCCTCAGGTGTCTCAGGGACACTTGAGGGTGGTCGAGGGTTGGCCGAGATGGTTCGCTCATGCAGAGTTGGCCGCCGAACCCTCAAGCGTCTCAGAGGTACTTGAGGGTGGTTGAGGGTTTGCGGCGCCCGCGCGCTGCAGAGACGACCGGTGACGAGGCGGAGAGGAGGCAGTGACACGATGACTGCGACGACGACGATGCCGACGACGGTGCTCGGCTCGACCGGGATGCGGATCAGCCGCGTCGGCTTCGGCGCCTGGGCGGTCGGCGGCAGCGAGTACGACTGGGGCTGGGGCCCGCAGGACGACGGCGACTCGGTCGCCGCGATCCACCGGGCGCTCGAGCTCGGAGTCAACTGGATCGACACGGCCGCCCAGTACGGCCACGGCCACTCGGAGACGGTCGTCGGGCGGGCGATCGACGGCCTCGACCCGCGGCCCTTCGTCTTCACCAAGGCGGGGCAGCCGGAGGGACCGAACCGCACGACCGTCCAGAGCCTGCGCCGCGACTCGATCCACCGCGAGCTCGAGGGCAGCCTCGAGCGGCTCGGCCTGGACGCGATCGACCTGTACCAGATCCACTGGCCCATCCCCGACGAGGACATCGAGGAGGGCTGGGCGACAGTGGCCGACCTCAAGTCCCAGGGGCTCGTGCGCCACATCGGCGTCTCGAACTTCGGCGTGGAGCAGCTTCGCCGGGCACAGGCGATCGCGCCGGTCGAGACGCTGCAGCCGGTCCTCTCGCTGATCGCGCGCGACGCCGGGCGCGAGATCCTTCCGTTCACCGAGCGGGAAGGCATCGGCGTCATCGTCTACTCGCCGATGGGCTCGGGCCTCCTCACCGGGCGCATGACCCGCGAGCGGATCGATGCTCTCCCCGGCGACGACTGGCGCGCCCGCGACCGGCGCTTCCAGGAGCCGCTCCTGTCCGAACACCTCGCGGTCGCCGAACGGGTGCGGGCCGTCGCCGAGCGGCACGGTGCAAGCCCCGGCGCGGTCGCCGTCGCCTGGACGCTGCACCAGCGCGGGGTCGACGGGGCCATCGTCGGCTTCCGGCGGCCGGACCAGGTTGCCGCGGTCGTCGCGGCGGCCCGCCTCGAGCTCTCCGCGGTCGATCTGGCCGAGCTCGGAGGTTGAGCTCCGAAACGGCTTGACGACGCGTGCATACCTGGTATACATACCCGGTATGTCCATCCGCCACGGCCTCCTGACCCTGCTCGAGGGACGTCCGAAGTACGGCTACGAGCTGCGCGCCGAGTTCGAGCAGCGAACCGGCAGCACGTGGCCGCTCAACGTCGGCCAGGTCTACTCGACGCTGGCGCGGCTGGAGCGCGACGGCCTGGTCGAGCCTGCCGGCGAGGACGACAAGGGGCACGCGTACTACCGCATCACGGAGACGGGCAGCCGTGAGGTGGAGGACTGGTTCCGCACGCCCGTCAGCCGCCTGAGCCCGCCCCGCGACGAGCTCGCGATCAAGCTGGCGATGGCGGTCAACCTGCCGGGTGTCGACGTACGCGCGGTCGTCCAGGCCCAGCGCACGGCCACCATGCGGGCACTGCAGGAGTACACGCTGCTGAAGCCGCGTTCCGGCAGCCCGAGCACCAGCGAGCCGGGCGAGCTCGCCTGGCAGCTCGTGCTCGACTCGCTCGTCTTTCAGGCCGAGGCAGAGATCCGCTGGCTCGACCACTGCGAGTCGCGCCTCGCCCGCGCCGCGGAGCACTCCGACACTCCCGTTCCCGTCCCGCCGGCCCTCGAGCGGCCGGAGACCCAGGAGGTCCCAGGATGACCCAGCCCGTCCTCGAGCTGCGCGACGTACGCCGCGTCCACGGCAGTGGGCCGACGGCGGTGCACGCCCTGCGCGGCGTCTCGCTCTCCGTCGATCCCGGCGTACTCGTCGCCGTCATGGGCCCGTCGGGGTCAGGCAAGTCGACCCTGCTGACGCTCGCGGGCGGGCTCGACACGCCGACGGCCGGCGAGGTCGTGGTCGAGGGTGTCTCCCTGTCGAGGCTCAGCCGGCGCGAGCTCGCGCAACTCCGCCGCCGCTCGGTCGGCTACGTCTTTCAGGACTTCAATCTCATCCCGGCGCTGACCGCGGCCGAGAACGTCGCGCTTCCGCGGGAGCTCGACGGCGTCTCCTCGCGCCGGGCCCGCGCCGAGGCCGTTGCCGCCCTGGCAGAGGTCGACATCGCCGAGCTCGCCGATCGCTTCCCGGACGACATGAGCGGCGGTCAGCAGCAGCGCGTCGCGATCGCACGCGCGCTCGTCGGCGACCGGCGGCTCGTGCTCGCGGACGAGCCGACCGGTGCGCTCGACTCGGAGACGGGCGAGGCCGTGCTGCGCCTTCTGCGCGCGCGCGTGGACGCCGGCGCTGCGGGGGTGCTCGTCACGCACGAGGCCCGCCACGCCGCCTGGGCCGACCACGTCGTCTTCCTGCGCGACGGGCTGATGGTGGACGAGACCGGCGTCATGCCGGGTGCCGAGACGCTGCTGGGATCGGTCGCCCGGTGAGCTGGCTCCCCGCCCTGCGCATCGCGCGCCGCGACGCCCTGCGCGCGCGCGGCCGCAGCCTGCTGATCGCCGCGATGGTGGCGCTGCCGGTGCTCGGCATCGGGGCGGCCGACGTGCTCTTCCGCTCGCAGCAGCTCGACCCCGACGAGCGGCTCGCTCGGGAGCTCGGACGCGCGCAGGCGGAGCTGACGTTCGCCGGTGGCGGCCGGGTCGTCCAGCCGCCCGATCACCACCGCTACGGCTTCAGCCTCGAGGGCCGCGCCCGCGCAGGGCGCGCCCCCCGGCTGCCGGACGGCTACCGCGCCCTCACGTCGCGCGAGGGACAGCTGAGATTTCGTACCGCGGGCGGCGAGGCGCCGGTGCGCGTGATCGAGGTGGCGTCCGGCGACGAGGCGTTCACCGGCAGGTTCGAGCTGCTCAGGGGGCGGCATCCGACGGCGGCGTGGGAAGTCGCGGTCACCGCAGCCGCCCTCGAGCGGCTCGGAGCCAAGGTCGGCGACCCGGCTCGGCTCGTCGACGGCGGCCGGGTGACCGTCGTCGGCGTGGTCGAGCGGACCGGAGGCGAGTGGGGGGAGACCGTCTGGGCACGACCCGGCTCCCTGCTTCCCGACCAGCCCGAGCTGTTGTCGGGCGCCGCGCCGCTCCAGCCGCCGTCGGTCTTCCTCGTCGGAGAGCGCCCGGTCACCTGGGCCGACGTGCAGCGCCTCAACCGGCTCGGCTTCGCGGTCTTCTCGCGGGCTGTGGTGCTCGACCCGCCGCCCGACTCACAGGTTCCCTACTTCAGCCGGGGGCTCGCTCCGCGCGAGGTCGGCCAGGCGGCGATCGCGACCGTCCTCGCGCTCGCGCTCCTCGTCACCCTGGCCATCCTCGAGGTCGTGCTGCTCGCCGGGGCCGCGTTCGCGGTCGGCGCGCGACGCCAGGCACGGTCGCTCGGCCTCCTGAGCGCCGCCGGCGGCGATGCGCGCCACGTCCGCCGCGTCGTGCTGGCCGGCGGCCTCGTGCTCGGCTGCGTGGGCGCCCTCGCGGGGCTCGTGCTGGCGGTCGGCCTCTCCGCGCTCGCGATCCCGCTGCTCGAGCGCCACGCGGAGGCCGACTTCGGGCGCTTCGACCTGCGCCCGCTCGAGCTGGCCGGCGCCACCCTCATCGGCGTCGTCTCGGGCCTGCTGGCCGCGGTGCTGCCCGCGCGGGCCGCCGCGCGCCGCGACCCGGTCGAGGCGCTCACGGGCCGGCGCGGCCAGGTGCGGACACCCAGGAAGGTCTCGGCCATCGGCATCGGGCTGATCGGACTCGGGATCGCGGTCGCGGCGCTCGGCAGTCTGCTCGCTCTCTCCGAGCTGAGCGGTGTCCATCCGGCGGCAGGGCAGACCGCGCTCGTCGCGGCCGGCCTGATCGCGGGCGGTGCGGCTCTCACGCAGCTCGGCCTGATCGTCTGCAGCCCGGCCATCGTCGGCCTGGCCGGCCGCTGGGCGCGGCGCCTCCCACTGGCACTGCGGCTCGCGCTCACGGACGCCGCGCGTCATCGCGGGCGCAGCGCTCCGGCCGTCGCCGCGGTGCTCGCTGCCGTCACGAGCGCCACCGCCCTGGCGCTGGTCGCGGCGTCGTTCGAGGACCGCGACCGCGCCAACTACCTTGCGGCCTACCCTCCGGGGACAGCCGGGATCGAGCTGACGCAGTCCAGCGTGGCGCCCGACGGGACGGAGGACAGCCGCAGGGCGGCTCCGTCACGGGTGGCGGAGATCGTCAGACCCGAGCTCCCGGCCTTCACCCTCCACGAGATCCGGGGCCCGGCGATCTGCACCGATCCGGACGGGTGCGCCGGCACCGCGCTCGTCTTTCCCGAGTCGCATCCGTGCTCGGCCGGGCCTGGCCCCAACGCCGTCGGCGGCGACGGCTGCGACATCGCGGGCGGCTACCGGGGCGGCCACCTGCCGAGTACGCCCACGGGCGGCCCGGACCTCGTCCGTCTGCTGGCCGGCCGCGCGCCGGCCGAAGCCACCGCGGTCCTCTCGGCCGGCGGTGCCGTCGTCCTCGATCCGCGCTACGTCGCCGACGGCACCGTCACGTTCGCGCGCACGTCGCCCGACGGCTCGCAGACCGAGAGCCTGCGGGTTCCCGCCGTTGCCCTGCCGACACGAAACCCGCCGGTGCAGGCGATCGTCGCCCCCGAGGTCGTCGAGCGGCTTCGCGTCTCGTTCGAGCCGACGCATGTGCTGCTCTCCTTCACCGAGCCGCCCACGACCGAGGAGGAGGACGCCGCCCGGCTCGCGCTGAGCGCCGCCGGGATGGAGAGGCCGTTCGCGTACGAGCGCGGTTTCGAGAGCGACTACTCGCTCGGCCTGCTCGTCCTGGTGCTCGCCGCCGCAGCGATCACGCTCGGGGCCGCCGGGATCGCCACCGGCCTCGCGCAAGCCGACGCACGCGCCGACCACGCCACGCTTGCGGCCGTGGGCGCGACGCCGAGGCTGCGGCGCACCCTCGCCGCGGCGCAGGCGCTCTCCGTCGCCGGCCTCGGGGCGCTGCTCGGCGTGCTCGCCGGGCTCGTCCCGGGTGTGGCGTTCATTGGCGCGGTCGACTCGCTGCGACTCGTCGTCCCCTGGCTGACGCTCGCGCAGGTGCTGGTCGGCATCCCGCTCGTGGCAGCCGGCTTTGCGTGGGTCTTCACCCGCTCGGGCGTGCCGCTCGAGCGTCGCGTCGCTGCCTAGAGTCCCCGCCGTGCGCATCAGTGCCCGCGACGGAGGCTGGTGAGCCGAGGACGGTGACGAGTGGGTCGGTGAGGTGCGGCGGTTCCGCCGGCCGGACGGGCGCTGCTTCCTCGTCCCGCGAGCGGCAGCCGGATCACGCGCTTCCCCGCGAGGGCCTGACGGGCCGACGTCGCGTCACAATCGGGGCCTGCGCCTCGTCCCCTGGATACCGACGCTCTTCCGTGACCGTGCGGCAGCCGGACGCGTGGTCGCCGCAGCCGCCGGCGAGCTCCGGCCGCCGCCCCCGGTGGTCGTCGGCGTCGCCCGCGGCGGCGTGGCCGTGGCCGCGGAGGTCGCGCGAACGCTCGCGGCCGAGCTGACGGCGATCGACGTGGAGCGGGTCAACGCGCGCGGGCGCCGTCTGGGCGCGACGAGCGCTGCAGGACCGGCGTACATCGTCGAGGGCCACGGCCTGCCCGACGAGGAGCTCGCAGCCGTCGTGGAGCGGGCCCGGGCGGCAGCTCGAGCCGTCGACGCCCGGCTCGAGCACGACGTGCTGCCGGTCGCGGGCCGGGACGTGCTCGTCGCCGACGACGGCGTGATCACCGGGCTGACGCTCGCTGCAGCGTGCCGGTGGGCCCGTGGCGCGGGTGCCACGAGCGTGATCGCCGCCGCGCCAGTCGCCCATCCGGGCGGGATCGAGCGCCTGCGCGTCGAGGCCGACGTCGTCCTCTGCCCGCACGTCGTGGCGGAGATCGCCGTCGTCGGCCAGGCATACGACATCTTCGACCCGCTCGACGAGTGGTACGTCGCCGGCCTGCTCAGGGCCGAGCAGGAGCCTGAACCCGAGCGGGGCGGCTAGGCCGGCGCCGGGGCGCTGTAGTTCGCGCGTGCGACCGCGAGCACGCGCTCGGCGGCGCGCGGCATGTGGGCGCTCACCCACATCAGCGCGAGCTGGGCGGTCGGAATGTGCTCCTTCCGCTCCTGCGCAGCGATCAGGGCGTAGACCTTCTCGGTCGACGGGCCGCCCAGGGTCTCCCTCAGCGCAGTCTCGACGGCGTCCTCGATGCGGGCCGAGTCGTGACCGGGGAGCATGCGCCCGTGCGCGCGGCACACCTGCGGGAGCAGCGACACCTGCGCCGTGCGATCGAAGATGTCGACGCGGTAGCCGCACAGCAGCGAGAGCGGCCGCCGTGCGCAGAGGCGATTCCACAGCCCTTCGAGCTCGACGGCTGCCTCCGTGTCCCCGCGCTGCCAGAGGACGTCGACCATCTCGCCGTAGGCCGAGACCGCGCCCCCGCCGGCCGTCTCCGCTGCCCGCTCGACGACGCCGCCGACGACGTTGTCGAAGCGCTCGGAGGAGACGGAGCCCGCATCCATGAGCGCGGCGAGGGTCTCCTCGGCGTCGAGCGCGACGAGCATGCCGCGCTGCCCGAGCTCCTCTGGTGCCCAGCCGCTGCCGCGCAGTCGCTCCGCGAACAGTGCGCGATGCTTCGCCGTCGCGATCACGACGGCAGGCCGCCCGGCTGCGAGCCCGTCCGAGAGAAACGCCGCCACCGAGGCGCCGATCTCGTCCGCATCGCGGTACAGCTGTACCAGGTGGCTCTTCGCAGCAGGCGCTGAGGCTGCGTCCATGACGGTCCTGATGCTAGCTCCGATCGCGCGGTCTCGCCGGATGCGAGCCAGGACGCGGGTCTGACTTGCCCCTACGATGAACCATCACGACGGGCGACCTGATACGGGAGGAGCCAGCCTCGGCAGCGGCGCAGCTCGACGCAAGCCTGGCCGAGCTCGAGCGCGAGAAGCGGGTCGTCGAGACGCTCTATCGCGTCGCCCAGGTCGTCGCCCGCGAGAACGACCTGCACGAGATCGTCCAGGTGGTGACCGACGAGACGACCGCGATCACCGGCGCCGAGTTCGGAGCCTTCTTCTACAACGTGGTCGGCAGGGACGGCGAGACGCTCGCGCTCTACACGATCTCCGGCGTTCCCCGCGAGCGCTTCGAGAGCTTCCCGATGCCGCGCGCGACGGATCTCTTTCGCCCCACCTTCGAGGGCACGGCGGTCGTCCGGCTGGACGACGTCGCCGCCGACGGGCGCTACGGTCGCAACCCGCCCTACAACGGCATGCCGACGGGCCACCTACCCGTGCGCAGCTACCTGGCGGTGCCGGTGTTCGGCGCCGACGGCTCCAAGGTGGTCGGCGGCCTCTTCTTCGGACACGCCCAACCCGGCGTGTTCACGGCCGAGCACGAGCAGATCGCGACCGGCATCGCCACCCAGGCCGGCACGGCAATCGAGAAGGCGCGCCTGCTCTCGGCCGAGCGCGACGCCCGGGCCGAGGCGGAGGCGCGGGCGCATGCATCGGTGGCGCTGGAGTACGTCGAGGACGGTGTGGCGATGACCGACGACGACGGCGTCGTCCGGCTCTGGAACCGGGCGGCGGAACGGATGACCGGTCTCCTAGCCGACGCGGTGCTCGGCCGCCCGATCGGCGAGGCGGTGCCCGGATGGGAGCGGATCGCCCTCGACGTCCCGGTCGGGGAATGGACGAGCAGCAGTCGACCGCGGACGCTGCCGCTGGACGCGCCCGAGCGCGAGCTGTGGCTGTCCGTCTACGGCGTCGTCTTCCCGGGCGGCACGGTCTACGCGTTCAGGGACGTGACCGACGAGCGCCTGCTCGAGGAGCTGCGCGCCGAGATGATCGCGACGGTCTCGCACGAGCTGCGGACGCCGGTGGCCGCCGTCTACGGCGCCGCCCAGACACTGCGCCGCGACGACCTGGACCCCGAGACGGCGGCGCAGCTCTTCGAGATCGTGGCTGCCGAGTCCGAGCGGCTCACCGGTCTGGTCGAGCAGATTCTGCTGACGAGCCAGATCGACGCCGGCAACGTGACGCACCGCAGGGAGGCGGTCGACGCTGTCGCCGTCGCCGCCACGGCCGTGCAGAACGCGGGCGTCGTCATGCCGGACCGACCGGTCGTGCTCGAGGCGGCCGAGCACGTGGCGCCGGTGCGCGCGGATCGTGAGCGGGTCGGGCAGGTGCTCGCGAACCTCGTGGAGAACGCCGTCAAGTACGGCACGGACGGCAGCACCCCGGTTGTCGTGCGAGTCGCCGAGCGAGCGCACTGCGTGCGCTTCGAGGTGGTGGACCGCGGCCCCGGCATCCCGTCGAGCGAGCACGAGCGGATCTTCGAGAAGTTCTACCGCCGCGACCCGGAGATGCGGGAAGGCGTGCGCGGCACCGGTCTCGGCCTCTACATCTCGCGTGAGCTCGTCGAGCGGATGGGCGGTCGAATCGGGGTCGAGTCTCGGCCCGGCGCCGGAGCGACGTTCTGGTTCGAGCTTCCCCGGCTTCCGTGACGCCAGCCAGCGTCAGGCCCTGCTCGTGTGCGGCGTGATTGATGAGTCGGAGCTGTTCCGGCGGTCTAGACCCGTAGCTCACGTCAACCAGGAGGCCCAATGCGACGCAAGTTCTTCGTCAACCTCGCCCTCGAGGACATCGACCGGTCAGTCGCGTTCTTCGCCGGCCTCGGCTTCTCACTCGACCCGCGCTTCACGGACATGAGCCAGGCGCCGGACGGCGAGCCGGCGGCGGGAGCCGGCAGCGCTGCCTAGCCGACGCCTTCCTCGGCGGCTCCCGGGCTCACAGGGAGCCGGAGCGTGCCCCTAGGATGTGCGCGATGACGTCGGTCACGGCCACGGGGGTGCTCGAGCAGCAGCTCGAGGAGCACCGGCGCGAGCTCACCGCGTACTGCTACCGCATGCTGGCCTCGCCGTTCGAGGCCGAGGACGCCGTGCAGGAAACGCTCCTGCGCGCCTGGCGGGGCTTCGACCGCTTCGAGGGCCGCTCGCAGCTGCGCTCGTGGCTCTACCGCATCGCGACCAACGTCTGCCTCGACCTGCTCAAGGGACGCGAGCGCCGGGCGCGGCCGATGGACCTCGGGCCGGCGGGCGCACCCGAGGCGGCGCACCTGCACACGCTTCCAGAGGCGACGTGGGTGGAGCCGGCGCCGGACAGTCTCGTCGTCGGTGGCGAGGGAGACCCTGCCGAGGTGGCAATGGCGCGGGAGACCGTACGGCTGGCGTTCGTGGCGGCGCTCCAGCACCTGCCGCCCCGCCAGCGCGCGGTCCTGATCCTCTGCGAGGTGCTGCGCTGGCAGGCGAGCGAGGTGGCGGAGCTGCTCGAGACCACGGTCGCGTCGGTCAACAGCGCGCTGCAGCGCGCCCGTGCGACGCTCGACACGCGCCAGGCCAGTCCGGACGCGGCCAGCGGCGGGCTGGCCGCCGCCGACGCCGAGTTGCTCGAGCGCTACGTCGAGGCGTTCGAGCGCTACGACATGGAGACGCTGACCGCGCTGATCCACGAGGACGCCACCCAGGCGATGCCGCCGTTCGACCTCTGGCTCGCGGGTCGCGACGACATCTTCAGCTGGTGGGTCGGCCCCGGCGCTGGCTGCCGCGGCTCGAAGGTCGTGCCCGCCCCGGGGGCCAACGGCTCGCCCGCGTTCGGCCAGTACAAGCCCGACGACGAAGGGACCGGCTTCGTCCCCTGGGCGCTGCAGGTCATCGACGTGCGCGACGGCCGCATCGACGGCTTCCACTTCTTCCTCGACACCGCGCGCGTCTTCCCGCTGTTCGGCTTGCCGCTCGAGTACGCCGGGCCTGCGGCCTAGCCGGTCAAGACGTCCTCGAGCCCCATGAACGCCACCAGCCGCCGCAGACCCTCGGACGCGTGCAGCAGTCGAACCCGGCAGCCGTTGCGGCGCGCGGCGAGCTGCAGCCGGCAGAGGGCGTCGACGGTCACCGTGTCGGGCTCGATGCCTCGGACGTCGCACAGCGCGACTTCCGCACCGCTCTCCTCGAGCAGGCCGCACACCCGCCGGCAGAGGCCCGGCAGGTCGCCCGGGGCGATCGGTCCCGCGATCGAGAACCCGATCGTGGCAGGGGCTGAGGTCATGCAGGAGACAGGACAGTCTGCGTGACCTGAACTCATCGGCGTCCGTGCGATGAGTTCCCGCGACGACGTCGGTCAGAGCTGGAGTGGAAACACCTGACGAGACTCGCTCGTTGATGCTCGAACAGCTCCCGAAAGGACACCTATCGCGATGACGCTCGACTCCCGCACCCGCTGGCTCGCACTGATCGTCCTCTGCCTGGGCGACGTGATGATCGTCCTCGACGGGACGATCGTGAACGTCGCGCTGCCCACGATCCGGGACGACCTCGGCTTCTCGCAGACGTCGCTCGCCTGGGTCGTGAACGCGTACCTGCTCACGTTCGGCGGCTTCCTTTTGCTCGGCGGGCGTCTCGGCGATCTCTTCGGGCACCGGCGCCTCTTCCTGGCGGGCATCGCGCTCTTCACGTTCGCGTCGCTGGCCTGTGGGCTGGCGACGAGCCAGGAGCTGCTGATCGCGGCGCGCGCCGTGCAGGGAGTCGGCGGCGCGGTTGTCTCCGCCGTGGCGCTGTCGCTGATCATGAACCTGTTCACCGAGCCGGCCGAGCGCGCGAAGGCGATGGGTGTCTTCGGCTTCGTGCTCTCGGGCGGTGGGACCGTCGGGGTGCTGCTCGGCGGCGTCCTCACCGACCTGCTCGACTGGCACTGGATCTTCCTCGTCAACCTGCCGGTGGGTGTGGCGGTGTTCGCCCTCGGGGTGACGCTGCTTCCCGGAGGGACGGCGCAAGCAGCGAGGGGGCGGCTCGACGTTGCGGGCGCCCTCACCGTCACCGCGGCGCTCATGCTCGCCGTCTACGCGATCGTGAAGGGCAACGAGACGGGCTGGGGGACGGGCCAGACGCTCGGGCTCCTGGCTGCTGCGGTGGCGCTGCTGGCCGTGTTCCTCGCCATCGAGGCGCGGGTCGCGGCGCCGCTGATGCCGCTTGGGCTCTTCCGTAGCCGCGACCTCTCCACGGCGAACGTCGTCGGCGTGCTGATGGCGGCGGGCATGTTCGCGCAGTTCTTCTTCTCGGCCCTCTACCTCCAGCAGATCCTCGGCTACAGCCCGATGGAGGTGGGGCTCGCCTACGTCCCGTCGACGATCCTCTGGGGCTCGGCCTCGCTCTTCCTGTCCGACCGTCTGGTGATGCGCTACGGGATCAAGACGCCGCTCGTTGCGGGCATGTCGATGATGGCGGCCGGGCTGGCACTGTTCGCGCGGACACCGGTCGACGGCGGCTTCGTCGGCGACGTCCTGCCCGCGACGGTGCTGATCGGGCTTGGTGCCGGGGTCGCCTTCAATCCGTTGCTGCTCGCGGCGATGAGTGGCGTCGAGCCGACCGACTCGGGGCTCGCCTCTGGCGTGGTCAACACCGCGTTCATGATGGGCGGTGCGCTCGGGCTCGCTGCGCTTGCGGCCCTCGCCGACTCGCGCACGAGCGGGCTGCGAGGGGACGGCGACGGCGCGCTCGTGGCGCTCAACGGCGGCTACCACGCGGCCTTCCTGCTCGGCGCGGTTTTTGTCGGGGTGTCGGTCGTGTTGAGTGCGCTGCTCCTCCAGCCGGCGGCGCCGCCCGGCGAGGGCGCGCACGCCCCTGCGCCGGAGGCGGCGTAGAGCGGCGCAGAGGCCGTGCCGCACCTGGCGGGCGCCGCATCACGGTCTGTGATGGATCGGCGCGCTCTCGGCGCGAAGGACATGGCTGCCGGGGACGGGTCCCAGGGACAGTCCCTGCTGCCGAGGCGCCGGGGGAGAGCCGCACCCGTCCCGGCGCACCGGGTGCGGAGGCCGGGGGCAGCGGACGGGACACGAGCCGCCCCGGACACGTCCGGGGGCCAGGCCCTGGACGGTGTCCTGAGGGGCCATGTCCGCTGGGCTGGCACGGCCGGCTCACCGGGACGCGGAGCGTGGCAGGATCGCGCGGTGAAGGACGAGGCGCCGGACGCGCTCGAGCTCGAGCTCCCCGACACCTTCCGCCGCGAGGTGGAGGGGGATCCGGACACCCTCGCCGTCCTCATCCACGGCTCACGGGCCTCCGGTGGTGCCCGTGAGGACTCGGACTGGGATCTCATCCGCGTGGTGACCGCGCCCGCGCTCGACCGCTACCGCGCCGAGGGGCGCCTGCACGAGAAGCGCCCGGCCGAGGGGCTCGACGTCCTCCACCAGGGTGTGGAGTCGCTCCACCGGCTGGCCGCCGAGCCGGGGTGGCCGACCGCCACCTACGCAACAGCCCGGATCCTCTTCGACCGCACCGGAGAGGTCACAGCGCTCGTCGCGGCGCTCCTCGACAGCGCCGGCCGCCGCGCCTACGCCGGCGTCCCCGAGGCGTACGACGGCTACCTGAACAGCTTCGTCCGCTCGGTCAAGGCGCTGCGCCGCGGCGACCTGCTCGGCGCTCGCCTGCACGCCGCCGACTCAGCCCTCACGCTGGTGCGGCTGCTCTGGGGGCTCGAGCGCCGCTGGCCGCCCTACCACGACGGGCTCGACGCTCTCTTGCCGGAGCTCGAGGCGGCGCAGGGCTGGCAGCCGGGGTCGCTCCGCCGTGCGCTCCTCGAGCTGCTGACCACCGCCGACCTCGGCGCGCAGCAGCGGCTCGAGGCCGAGGTCGAGCGCTTGCTCGACGCGCGCGGCTTCGCCCACGAGTGGGGCCGGGACCTCGAGCCGCTGAAGACGCTCAGGCTCTAGCGGGCACGCTCGTAGCGCAGCCGGACGCCGTCGGGGCCGACCCGCGACGACTCGACGAGCCGAAACTGCCGCAGCGGAAAGACGCCGTCAGCCAGCGCCGGCCCCTGCCCGACCAGCGTCGGAGCGACGGTGAGGATCAGCTCGTCGAGGGCGTCGGCCGCGAGCAGCTGGCCGGCCAGGTCGCCGCCGCCGACCACCCAGGCGCGCTTCAGGCCGCGGTCGCCCATCTCCTCGAGCAGGTCGGCAACGTCACCCGAGAAGCGCTCCACGCTCTCGGCGCCCTCCAGTGGCTCGAGCTCCGGCCTGTGCGTCACCACCCACGCGGGCCGGTCGGCGTACGCCCAGGAGCCGTGCGCGACCAGGAACCGCCACGTCCCTGCCGCCATGAAGACCGAGTCGACGCCGGCGTAGAACTCGTCGTAGCCCTCCATGCCGCCCTCGAGCATCCGCAGGAACGAGAGGTCGTCTCCGGGCCCCGCGATGCGGCCGTCGAGCGCGAGCGCTGCGTAGTAGACGACCTGTGGGCGCACGTGGCAGTTCTAGCGGACACCGGCACTCCGCTCACCCTGCCGTGTAGGAGACCCGCGTCCGCGACCTGCGCGAGGCTCAGGTCCAGGCGAGGCGCGAGCGCGCCGACCAGTACGAGTCTGCGTCTTCCGCGAGACCCGCCAGCTCCTGCTCGAGCTCGTCGTCCCACGCCACCTCGCGTGCGGTCAGGTTGCTCCGCAGCATCGATACGGACGAGGCGCCGCTCAGCACGATGCCGGCCCATGGTCGCGCGAGTGCCGCGGCCAGGGCGAGCGCGTCCGCCGTCGTCTCCCGCTCGCGTGCGGCGGCCGCCACCGCCTCGACACCGTCGCGCACCGCCAGCCGTCCGTTCGCCACCGCCTCCTTGACGATGACCACCAGCCCGGCCCTATGGGCAGCAGCGAGGGCGCTCTCGGCGGAGCGCTCGAGCAGGTTCCAGGTCGCCTGCACCGTGTCGAACTCGCCGGTCGCGAGCGCCTGCTCGATCGTGGCCCGCTGCCCCGGGCCGGTCACTGTCAGCCCCACACGCACGCCGGTCGCACGGAGCTGCGCGAGCTCATGGAGCACGGCCGAGTCCTCGAGCACGCCGCTCTCGACGGTCGCCGAGTGGATCTGCAGCAGCCGCAGGTGCGGGCCAAGGTGCTCCCGCGTCTCCTCGACCTGCCGGCGGAGCGTGCCGACCGAGAGGTCCTTGACCTCGTGCTCGTCGGCGTCGAGGCGCCAGCCGCCCGTGTAGGTGTAACCCCATTTGGAGCCGACCTCGATTTCCCCGGGCGCGATACCCCGCTCCGCGAGCCAGCCGGCGAGGAACTCCTCCGCCAGCCCGTACGAGCGGGCCGCGTCGACGTACCGGATCCCGCCGGCGTAGGCGGCGTCGAGGACGTCGTGGGCGCGGCGCCGCAGTGCCTCGACGCTCGTCTCTCCGGCGAGGTCGGCGCCGTGGCCGAGGTTGATGTAGGCGGGACGGCCGACGGCCGCGAGACCCAGGCCGAGCCCGCGCGCGCCCAGCGCGGCCTCCTCCATGGCCGAACGATGCGCGATGCCTCTCACGGGGATCTCATGTCGGCCGCCTAGCGTGGGCGGCACGAGAGAAACGGAGGTACCGACATGACTCGCAGATTCGCACTCATCGTCTCCGTCGTGCTGGTGCTGGTTGCAGCCGGAGTCGCGATCGGCGCCGGTGGCGGCGACAGCGACGAGCCGTTGACCGGCACCACCCTCGAGCGGGCAACCGAGGCCGCGCTGCAGCACACGGGCGGCGGCACGGTCGTGGACAGCGAGACGGGCGACGACGGCGCTGCGTATGGCGTCGAGGTTCGCCTCGCGGACGGCTCACAGGTCGAGGTCAGTCTCGACGACACCTTCAGGGTCATCGGGCAGGAGGACGACGAGGACACGGCGGGCGAGGAGGACGATTGACGCTCGTTGCGCCCGAGCGAGCGGCACGGGCACGAGCCGCGGACGTCGCACCGGTCGGAATCGGGCCGGCGGCGGCGTTCGCGCTCTCGGTTGTCGCCTTCGCGATCCTCGCCGAGGCGTACAGGGCTCGCGGCGGACTCGTCGTCCTCGACGCCGACGTGGCAGCCACCCTTCACGCCCATGCGGCGGAGCCGCTCACGGCGTTTTTCCGGGCGACGACGCATCTCGGCTCGGTCGCCGCGCTGGTGCTCGTGACCTCCGCCGGCGCCGCGGTCAGCCTCGCCCGGCGGGCTCGCGGAGATGCTGCCTTCCTGCTCGCGGCCCTGGGCGGCGCGCAACTCCTCACGTGGGGTCTCAAGCTCGCGTTCGCGCGTGAGCGCCCCCAGTGGGAGGAGCCGCTGGCGTCGGCGTCGTCGTTCTCGTTCCCGAGCGGCCACGCGCTCGGGGCGCTCGTCGTCTACGGCGCGGTCGCCGCGGTCGTCGTCCGCGAGCTCGGAGGGTCGCGCGCGCGCCTCGGGTGGCTGGCCGCCACGACCGTGCTCGTGGTGGTCGTCGGCGCCAGCCGTCTCTACCTCGGCGTGCACTACCTCTCGGACGTGCTCGCGGGCTACAGCGCGGGGCTCGCGCTGCTGCTGCTCCTCGCCGGCGCCGTTCGGCTGCTGGACTCGCGGGCCGTCGGACGCTCCCAGTAGCCTCTGCCGCATCCGCGCTCTGGCTCTCACACTCCTGCTCGTAGCGCTCGTCGTCGCGGGCTGCGGCGGCTCGGACGACGACGACGGGAACGGCGGCACCGTGGCCGCGCCGACCGAGACCCATGCGACGACGACGGACGGGACCGACGGGATCGACCCGCTCGACGACGCCGGTCTCGACCCCGTCAGCGGCGAGCCCGAGCGCGACGCCACCGCGCTGCTCGAGCGCGTGGAGGTCGCCCGCCACGAAGGCTTCGACCGGGTCGTGTTCGAGTTCCGCGATCACCTGCCGGGCTACCGGGTCGAGTACCAGGAACCCCCGCTGACCGAAGACGGGTCGGGCGCGATCGTCGAGCTCGAGGGGTCGTCGCTCGTGGTCGTGCGCATGGAGCCGGCGTCGGGTTTCGATCTGACCACCGGCGAGGGCGATCTCGTGTACACGGGCCCTCGCCGCTTCAGGGGGGCTGAGAAGGGCACGTCGGTGATCACCGACGTCGTGCGGTCGGGCGACTTCGAGGCAGTGCTGACGTGGGGGGTGGGGCTGTCGGCGCCCGTCGACTTTCGCGTCCTGACGCTGCAGGACCCACCGCGCCTCGTGGTCGACTTCCGCAACCACTAGCGCCGCAGCGGGCGCTGTAGCGGTCTACCTGCGGTAGCTGTCGAGCACGAGCCGGCCCATCTCGCGGGCTCGACGCGCCGCCTGCAGGTCGCCCTCGGCGGCGGAGATGATCGAGCCCTTCATGAGGATGTGCCAGGAGCGTGCGAAGTCGTCCACATCGCGGAGCCCTGCCTCCTCGGCGAACGAGCGGATGATGTCGCGGATGTTCTCGAGGTGGACGACGCTCGCGGGGCCGGCGGTGTTGTCCTGCGTGCCGAGCTCGAGCAGGACGTTGATGAACGAGCAGCCGTCGAACGCCTCCTCCTGGAACCAGTCGTGGAAGACGTCGAAGATGGCAAGCAGCCGCTCATCGGCAGTCCGCCCGCGGGTGCGGGCCTCCGCCTCGACCCGGTCGCGTGTCCACCGCTCCTCGCGCTGGCGCAGGAACGCCAGGACGAGCGCCTCCTTGGTCGGGAAGTGCCGGTACAGCGTCGCCTTGGCGACTCCTGCGCGCTCGACGACCTCGTTGACGCCGACTGCGCGGATGCCGCGGCGGGAGAAGAGCTCGTACGCGGTGTCGAGGATGCGCTGTCGGGCCGGCGGCGCAGCTGATTGCACCGAGAGCATCGAATGGAGGATAGCGTACGCTCCGGCTGGTGACAGACAGGTCTGTCTTGTGATACAAACGGCTCCTCGTGCTCCACGGACCTCACGCAGGATGAACGGCCAGCGTCGACGCCTGCTCTTCCGCGAGGTCAACGAGCGCATCGCCGACGTGAGCGTCGACCTCGCCCTCGAGCTCCCCGTGTACGAGCTCTTCTGCGAGTGTCGCACCCCGGACTGCGCCGAACGCGTCCGGATCCCCGCTCGCACGTTCGAGACCGTCCGGCGCAGCACTGACCGGTTCGTCGTCGCGCCGGGGCATGCGCGCCCGCACCGCGGCGACCAGGTGATTCGCGACGAGCCCGGCTTCGCACTCGTGACGTCGGCCGCCGACCGATTGGCCTCCCCCGTTCTGAGCGCGGCGCCCAGCGCCGCCTGACGATCGCCGCGGCGCTCCCGCCGCCCTCCAGCGCGCCGGGCTCCCTCCCAGGGGGCCCCGCGGCGACCCTCGTCACGAACCCGAGCCGGTGGCGGCTTGCGATCCTGTGACCATGGAAGCCCTGACACCGGGTGGCCGCCGCGGACGTGCTCCGCGACTCGTCGAAGGGGCGCTCGCCCTCCTCGTCGCGGTCGCGTTCGCCGACTCGTCCATCGTCGTGCTCGCCCTCCCGGATCTCTACGGCCAGTTCGATGCCAGCGTTGTCGGCGTGTCCTGGGTGGTGACGGCCTACAACGCCGTCTTCACAGCGGTCGCACTCCTGCTGCTCGCGGTTGTCGGACGGCTGCGGGTCGGGCCGCTCGCGGCCGTCGGTCTCGCCGTCTTCGGCGCCGCGTCGGTGGCGTGCGCGCTCGCACCCGGGCTCGGCAGCCTGATCGCCGCCAGGGGCGTCCAGGGCGTGGGGGCGGCGCTCGTCCTCGGAGCATCACTGCCGCTCCTGGTCGGGATCGGCGGCTCGCGCGAGCGGGGCGTGGCCCTGTGGGCGGCAGCGGGCACGGCGGGGGTCGCGGCGGGGCCCGCGCTCGGCGGTGTTCTCACAGAGCTCTTCAGCTGGCGGGCGATCTTCGTCGCCCAGGTGCCCGTTGCCGTCGCAGCGCTGGTCGCTCTCGCGCACCCTCGGCTCCGGGGCCGCCGGCCCGCGGCAGTCGCTGCGCCCCGGCTCGCCGTCGGCGCTGCCGCCGCACTGGCGCTCGCCTTCGCTGCGCTCGTGGGAGCGCTGTTCCTCGCCGTGCTCCTCGTCGTGATCGTTCTCGGCTACGGCCCGCTCGCCGGGGCGCTCGTCGTAAGCGCCCTGCCGCTGGCGGCGCTCGCCGTGCGGCCGGTCACCCGTGGGCTCGCCCCAGCGACGGCCGTGGCCGGAGGAGCCGGCTTGCTCGCCGCCGGGCTTGCCGCGCTGGCAGTGCCGCCGACGAGCAGCCTGCTCTATCTCGTGCCCGCACTGGCCGTCGCCGGCGCCGGCCTCGGGCTGGCGCTGCCGCCGCTGACGCGCGCCTCACTTGCGGTCGAAGGTGACACCGCGCGCGACGGTGTCTTCTCGGTCGCCGTCCGCCACCTCGGCCTCGTGATCGGATTGGTGGCGGTGGCCCCGCTCCTCGCGGGTGGCCTCGAGGACGCGACCGACCGGGCGACGCTCGCCGGAGCGGAGGTCGTGCTCGATGCACCGCTGCCGCTGCGCGACAAGGTGCCGATCGCGCTCGCCCTCTACACCGAGTTCGAGCGCACGCCCGACGGGGAGGTTCCCGACCTATCCGCCCCGTTCGAGAACCAGGGGCTCGACGACCGGGAGATCCGGGCGACCCGAGACCGGCTGGTCGACCGAGTCGAGGCGGTGCTCACGCGGGGCTTCCGCTCGTCGTTTGCGCTGACGGCCGCGTTTGCCGTGCTCGCAGCCGCCGGCGCGCTGACGGTGCGCAGGAGGGCGAGGTCGTGACGCGCGGCGCGGCTCTGGTCTCGCTGGGCCTGCTCGGCGCGGCCGCCGTCGCCGTGCTGGCCGTGGCGCTCGCCGGCGGCGGCCTCGGCCGCGGCGAGCTGAACCTCCACGACCCGTGCGAGCGCAGGGCCGCCTTCCGCGGCGACGGGTTCGACGCAAAGATCCAGGGCGTCGTTTTGGCCGGGCTCGACCGGGCCGCCTGCGAGCTCGGCACGAGCCGCGAGCGGCTGCTGCTCTCCCTCGATCCGGCGACCCGAAGCGGGACCCGTTGGAGCGGCGAGGAAGCGGAGGCGGCGATCCGCGACGGTCTGGTCGCGGCGATCGACGAGGCCGAGGACCAGGACCGGCTGAGCGGCTTCGAGGCGACGGTCATGCGCAGCGTCGCGCGGCGGGCTCCGCTGGAGCTCCTGGTGCAGGGGGTGGGCGCGCTCGGCTCGCTCATCCCCTGATACCATTGGGGGGTATGTCGACCACTGAGCTCACCTACACCGTCCCCGGCATGTCCTGCGCGCACTGCGAGCGGGCGGTCCGGGATGAGGTCGGCGCGGTGGCGGGCGTCTCCGCCGTCGCGGTCGATCTCGACACGAAGCGCGTCGTCGTCTCGGGCGAGGCGCTCGACGACACCGCGCTGCGCGCCGCGATCGAGGAAGCCGGCTACGAGGCGGCCTGACGTGGCGGTCGAGTCGCCGCCGCGCTCCGAGGACGTGCTCCTCGACCTCGAGGGCATGACCTGCGCTGCCTGCGCCTCGCGCATCGAGCGCAAGCTGAACCGCCTCGACGGCGTCGAGGCGAGCGTCAACTTCGCGACCGAGCAGGCTGCCGTCCGCGCTGCCGAGACGGTCACGCTCGACGACCTCCTGGCCGCCGTGCGGGCTGCCGGCTACGACGCGCGGCCCGCCGGCGACGAGACAGGCGACCGCGGGCGCACGGCAGGGCCAGGCCCCCGGCTGCTGCTCGCCGTCGTGCTCACGCTCCCGGTTGCGGCCCTGGCCATGGTGCCGCCGCTTCGCTTCGGCGGCTGGGAGTGGCTCGCGCTCGTGCTCGCCACACCGGTCGTCTTCGTCGCCGGCGCGGGGTTCCACACCGCGGCGCTCAATGCTGCCCGGCACGGCTCGGCCACGATGGACACGCTGATCTCGATCGGCACGCTCGCCGCCTGGAGCTGGTCGGCCGTCGTGCTGATCGCGGGAGTCGAGGCCGAGTCGTACTTCGAGGTCGCCGCGGTCATCACCACGCTGATCCTGCTCGGCCGCTACCTGGAGGCGCGCGCCCGGCGACGCTCGGCCGATGCGATCACCGGGCTGCTCGAGCTGGGCGCCAAGGAGGCGACCGTGCTCCGAGACGGCCAGGAGCTGACCGTGCCCGTCGCGGAGGTGCGCGTCGGCGACCGCTTCATCGTGCGACCCGGCGAGAAGCTCGCCACCGATGGCGTCGTCGAGGAGGGGCAGTCGGCGATCGACCAGTCGCTGCTCACGGGGGAGGCCGTCCCGGTCGAGGTCGAGCCGGGGATCCACGTCGCAGGCGCGACGGTCAACACGTACGGCCGGCTCGTCATCCGCGCCACCCGCGTCGGCGCCGACACTGCGCTCGCGCAGATCGCCCGCCTCGTCGCCGCCGCCCAGAGCGGCAAGGCGCCGGTGCAGCGGCTCGCCGACCGGGTCTCGGCCGTCTTCGTCCCCGTCGTGGTCGGGCTCTCGCTCGCGACCCTGGCCGCGTGGCTGCTGCTCGGCGGGACTGCGGCAGACGCCTTCACCGCAGCCGTGGCGGTGCTGATCATCGCCTGTCCGTGCGCGCTCGGCCTGGCCACGCCGACGGCGCTGATGGTCGGCACGGGCCGCGGCGCACAGCTCGGCGTCCTTATCAAGGGGCCGGAGGTGCTGGAGCAGACCCGCCGGATCACCACCGTGGTGCTCGACAAGACCGGCACGGTCACTCAGGGCCGCATGGAGCTGGTCGGGGTCGAGCCGTTGAACGGCGCATCCCGGCACCAGGCGCTCCGGCTGGCGGGCGCCGTCGAGTCGGGCTCCGAGCATCCCATCGGCAAGGCGATCACGCAGGCCGCCCGCGCAGAGCTCGGTGAGCTGCCGCCGGTCGAGAGCTTCCGGAACCGTCCCGGCGTGGGCGTCACCGGGGTCGTGGAAGGGCGCGCGGTCGAGGTCGGCCGGGAGAACGGGGCGATCACGGTCGCCTGGGACGGGGTCGCGCGGGCTCACCTTGTCGTTCGCGACACGGTGAAGCCGACGAGCGCCGAGGCGGTCGCAGAGCTTCGCGCGCTCGGCCTCCAGCCCATCCTGCTCACCGGCGACGCCGCTTCGACGGCGCAGGCGGTCGCGAGCGAGGTTGGCATCGAGCGCGTGCTCGCCGAGGTGCTCCCCGAGGGCAAGACGCGCGAGATCGAGCGCCTCCAGCACGAGGGGGAGGTCGTGGCGATGGTCGGCGACGGCGTCAACGACGCGCCGGCGCTCGCGCAGGCCGATCTCGGCCTGGCGATCGGGACCGGCACCGACGTCGCGATCGAGGCGTCGGACCTGACGCTCGTCTCCGGCGACCTGCGCGCGGCGGTGGACGCGATTCGCCTCGCCCGCCGGACGCTCGGGACGATCAAGGCGAACCTCTTCTGGGCGTTCGCCTACAACGTGGCCGCCATCCCGCTGGCGATGGCCGGCCTGCTCAGCCCGATGATCGCGGCGGGGGCGATGGCGGCGTCCAGCCTGTTCGTCGTCGGCAACAGCCTGCGGCTGCGCCGCTTCGAGACCGTTCGTGGGGCGGTGAGCGCATGAGCGAGGAACGGCACCAGCACGGGTACTCGGCCGGCAAGGAGGCGCTCGTCAAGCGCCTGCACCGCATCGAGGGCCAGGTGCGCGGCGTCGAGCGGATGGTGGAGGACGACCGCTACTGCATCGACGTCCTCACGCAGATCGCCGCGGTCAACACGGCGCTGGAGTCGCTCGCCTTCCAGATCCTCGACGACCACGTCAAGCACTGCGTGGCCGGGGCTCTGACCTCCGGTGACGAGTCGGTCGCGCAGGAGAAGAGCGCCGAGTTGCTCGCCGCCGTGCACCGCTTCGCCCGCGTGCGCTGAGGCGCCCTGCCGCGACGCGCCCGGCCGGCCTGCTGTTTGGCGCGGGGCTCGACGCGGTAGGGGACCTGCATGAAGGTCACCACCATCGGCGACTCCGCCCTCACCGGCTGGCGCGAGAAGGTCGGGGAGCGTGGCGCGCGGGTCGTCTCAAAGCGCACGCCGCTGCAACGCGACCAGGCCCGTGCCCTGATCGGCTTCGCCTTCCTGGCGCTGTCGGTCTGGTACGTCGGCGGGACGCTCGTCCGCGCCGCCCGAGCCGGCTCCTAGACCACGGAACAGGAGCTGATGGGGCGGGGCTCGCCGCAGTGAGCCCCACCCCCATGCCGCTGCGCCCGGAGCGCGCGGCCCAGCGCGCCGCTGTGCGGCGCGGTCCCCTCCCTCAGAGCACGATTCGGGAAGCCGTCTCCGGCGGGCAGCCGGACTGGATCAGCTTCCGAACCTGACTGAGGTCACACCGCGACGCCGCGAGTGCCGCCGAGAGCTCGCTGGTGAAGCCGAGCCTGACGAACTGCTCGAAGCGCCACGTCCGGACCGCAGTCTCCAGCTCTTCGCGTCCGTGATTCTCGTCGTACCCCATCGTGCAGCCATCCCCCTAGCCTTCCTGGGTGCTTCCCCCTGAGGCACCCGGACGCAGCATGCGACTGCCAACCCGTCAGGTGAATCCCTCATTTGAGGGATCGAGACGGCGACAGGCCAGACGTTCGGCGGGTCGGCGGTCAGGCGTGCGATGCGGGCTCGATCACGCCGAGCGCTTCGACCAGCGTGAAGAACGCCTGCGCGTAGGGCGACTCGGACGTGCGCTCACGAACCGCGTGCCAGTCGATCTGCTCGCGTGTCGTCCGCGCGATCTCCAGCACCGAGTCGTAGTCGAGCTGGTGCTCGCCCATGGCCAGCAGCTTGGTGACGAGGACGTCCTCGAGCGGCATCACGAGCACACGCATGGCGTAGACGTCGAGCTCCTCGGCGCGCGCGAACACGTCGTCGTCGATTGGCAGGCCGCTCGGCTCGAAGATCAGGTCGATCAGGACCTCGCCGTCGTACGCCTTGACGAGCCAGTGCTCCGGCGGGTGCTCCGTCCGCATCCCCGTCTCCCGGAGCACCTCGAGCGCACGGGCGGCGTCCTCGGGGCGGATCATCAGATCGAGGTCATGGTCCGTGTCCGCGCCGCCGCGGGCCCAGACGGCGAGGCCGCCGCCGAGCATGAATGGGATCTCCGCCTTCTGCAGCGCCCCGGCCGCCGCTTTCAGAGACGCCTTGATGGCCGAGAAGGGGACCTCGGGCCGGCCGTCCCCGCTCATCGTCCCTGCCCGGCCGGCTGGGCAGCGCGCCGGCCTTCGTGTACGACACGCTCCTCGTCGAGACAGAAGAGGCCGTAGGCCCGCCCGATCAGGGGCTGGGCCACGTTGCGCACGTGGATGCCGCCGGGCGTGATCCCCTTCGGCGTGCCGCGGTGGGCGTGGCCGTGCAGGACGAGGTCGGCGCCGGCGTGAATCGATCGCCTCTCCCAGCAGGTAGCTGCCGAGGAAGGGGTAGATCTCCAGCCGCTCGCCGACGACGGTCGCCTCGACGGGCGCGTAGTGGAGAAGCGCGACGCGAACGTCGACGTCCTGGAGCTCCTCGAGCGAGTCCTGCAGCCGTCGCGCGCCGTCCTTCGTGTGGCGGATGAACGCTTTCATCTCGGGCTCGCCGAAGTCGCTGCCGCAGGCGCCGGCGAAGCCGCCGCCGAAGCCCTTCAGCCCGGCGATGCCGAGGCGGGCGCCGCCGATCTCGACGATCTCGGTGTCCCCTTCGAGCACGCGGACCCCGGCGTCGGCGAGGTGGCGCTCGATCGCCTCCTCGTGGTCCTGGTGGTAGTCGTGATTGCCGAGCACGGCGACGACGGGTACCTCGACGTCCGCGAGTTCCTCGGCGAGGGCGGCCGCCTCGTCGGCGCGGCCGATCCGCGTCAGGTCGCCGGCGAGGAGCAGCACGTCGGCGTCTGCCGCGATGCCGTCGAGATGCGGCCGGAGAGAGCCCGCTGCGTCGGGCCCGAAGTGCACGTCGCCGACGGCCGCGATGCGGATCACGCGATGTCCTCCGCGTCGCCGGCCGGCGCCAGGTGCGCCACGGTGGTCTCGTTCATCACCTCGTGGTCGGGCAGGAGCGCGCGGACGACGTCGGTGACGGCCCGGCGGCGCTCGGCGGTGGCGACCTCACCGGTGAGGAACACCCGGTCGCCCGCGACGGTCACGTCGAGGTCGAGCGCGCTGACGCGTGGATCCTCGGCGAGCGCACGCTGCACGCGCTCGACGAGGTAGGGCTGCGGCTCGTCGGCCATCTCCAGGGCTTTCCCGGCCACCCGGGAGCGGGAAACCAGCCGTCGGGGCGGCGACACCATGGGCCCGCCTGGATTCGAACCAGGGACCAACCGGTTATGAGCCGGCTGCTCTGACCGCTGAGCTACGGGCCCTCGGCAGCGTCGGTCAGCGTATCGCCGTCTTCGGCGGAGCCGGGCTTCGCCCGGCGCAGCCACTGCGCGGCTCTGGCGCGTCTGGCGTCGAAGGAGGGGGCTCACGGGGGAACCATGGGTTCACTCCGTGCTCCGGGCCGGTTATGAGCCGGCTGCTCTGACCGCTGAGCTACGGGCCCGCCGACAGAGCGTACTGCCGTCTTCGGCGGAGCCGGGCTCATCCCGGCGGCCACGGCGCGGCTCCGGCGCGTCTGGCGTCGAAAGGAGGGGCTCGCGGGAAAAACCCCGTTCCGGGAGTCAGCCGATCCGAGCTGTGCGGCGCGCTGTCGGTGCTTCCGGGGAGCCACTTCGCGCCGATCGTTACGCACTGGAGAAATGAGGCCCTGAGCTAGACTCGCGGCGGCGTGAGCGGGCCAAGAGGACACGGCAGGGCCCTCGCGTGAAGGTCTTTCAGCGCGAGACGCACCTCCGCACCGCCGGCGGCCTGACGGTCACCGACATCACCGACGAGGTCAACGAAGCCGTCCGTGAGAGCGGTGTGACTGACGGGATCGCCTGCATCTACTCCCCGCACACCACCTGCTGCGTGCGCGTCAACGAGTGGGAGACCGGTTTCCTCGAGGACTTCGCGCGGATGCTGCAAGCGCTCGTCCCGAGCGACCACTACTACGCGCACGACGACTGGGATCGCCGCACCGAGAACATCTGCGAGGAGGACATGGAGGCCGGCAACGGCCACTCCCACTGCATGGCGATGCTGCTCGGCACCGCCGGCGAGTCCGTCCCCGTGCGGGGCGGCGAGCTCGCGCTCGGAACCTGGCAGCGCGTGCTGTTCCTGGAGCTCGACCGCGAGCGCGACCGCCGCTGGGTCGTCCAGGTCGTCGGCGCCTGAGCCGGCACCACGGCCTCGTGCCGCGAGTTAGTGGCTGACAGCCACAAACACCCGCCCGCGTCGCCGCAGCCCGCACCTCGGCTAGCGCGAGTTAGTGGCTGACAGCCACAAAGTCCCGCCCGCGCTGCCGAGCGCCAGACAGCGCCTGCGCTGTAACGCCACCGCTGCTATCCGCCACTCTCTTCCATGGCAGCAGCGCGCATGCTCTCCGGTTCGCGGGGTCTCGACAATCGGCTAGGCCGACCGCATACTCGCCGTATGGAGGCGGGCTCGGAGAGGGCCGGCCGCCCCGCCGGCTTGGAGGTCGAGACGAGACGCCCGCGGCTGCCCGCCGACGGGCGTGACATCGTGCTGGTCGCCAACGCCCGCGCGAGTGGAGCGGGCCGCGAGGTCGTGGCGGCCGCCGAGCGCGAGCTGCGCGCTGCGGGCGCCGCGGTCGAGACGCGGCTGACCGCCGATCCGGGCGAGCTCGAGCAAGCGCTCGACGAGGCGCAGAGTCGCCGTGTCGTCCTGCTCGGGGGTGACGGCAGCGTCCACCTGGCGGCGAACCTGAGGCCGGCGGCGGAGCTCGCGCTCATCCCCGCCGGCCGGGCGAACAACATCGCGCGCAGCCTCGGCATCCCGCGGGCAACCGCGGCCGCTGCGAGGCTTGCGGTCATCGGCGAGGCGCGGCCGATCGACCTGCTCGAAGCGCGCTCGGCCGACCGCACCTACCTTGCCGCCGAGGGGATCAGCGTCGGGTTCCTCGCCAGGGCTCGCTCGCGCTACCGAGCGCCGAACTCGGCTGCGATCGGCGCGGGGCTCCGGGCGGGCGTGTCGACGCTGCGGAAGTTCCGGCCGGGGAGGGTCGTTCTCACTCTCGACGGGAGGAGAGTGGAATTGCCGGTGGCGCAGGTCTTCATCGCGAACACCCCGCTCTACGCCTTTGGCCTGCGGGTGGCGCCGATCGCGGATGTCCGCGACGGGCTCCTCGATGCCGTCGCGCTCTCGCCGCGCGGTCGAGCCGGGCTGCTCTCGCCCTCCTGCCACGGGTCTGGCGCGGAGACCATCTCGCCCTGCCGGCGGTGCGCGCGTGGCGGGCCGAGCGCGTGACGATCGACCCGCTGGGCCTGTCGCCGGTGATCGCCGACTCCACCGACCTCGGGTCGGGCCCCGTCGACGTCGCCGTCCGCCCGGGCGCGTTGCAGGTGGTGGCGCCGTGACCAGCCCGGCGCGCCGTGCGCGAGGGCTGATCGCCAGCCCCTACGTCGTCGTGTTCGCCGCCGCCGCGCTCGGCGCCGGTCTCGGTCGCGCGGTGATCACCAGCTATCTGCCATACCTCCTCAACCGGATCGAGGACGCACCCGGCCTGATCGGCATGGTCATGCTCGTCAACGCGGCCGCAGGCTTTGCCGTCCCGCTCGTGGTCGGAATGTGGAGCGACCGGGTGCGCGCCCGCCCAGGCGGGCGGCGCACGCCGTTCATCCTCGGCGGCGCGCTCGTCGCGGGCGGAGGCCTCGCCGCGGTCGCCCTCGGCTCCTCGACGTCGTACCTCGTCCTGGCGCTCTTCGGCGCCGTCACCTATGTCGGCCTGAACGCCGTCACGACCGCGCACCGGGCGCTCGTCCCGGAGTGCTTCGACGACCCCGGTCGCCGCGCCCGGGCCACGAGCTCGCAGGAGCTGGCGCTGCTCGTCGGCACGCTCGCGGGCGTCGCCGTCGGCGGCGCGCTCACGATCGTCGCGCCGTGGGCGCCGTTCGTGCTCGCCGCGGCCGCCGTGCCGCTCCTGGCCCTGCCGACCGTCTTACGCCTCCGCGAGCCCGCCGCCGTGGCCGTGACAGGCCCGCGGCGCCGGGCGGTCGGCTACTACGTCCATGCCGCCACGCGCCCTCGCGTGCGCGCGTTCCTCGGCGCGCAGGTGCTCTGGGTCGCGAGCTACGCGGCGCTGCCGTCATTCTTCATCCTCTACGCCGAGGACGTCCTCGAGCTGACCGCGGCCGAAGCGTCGCTGGCGCTCGTCGGGTTCGGGGTCGCCACCGGGGCCGCCGTCGTCGCGGCCGGACGGACGAAGGAGGCTGCCCACCAGAAGACGCTCCTGTCGATGGGCGTCTCGCTCATGGCGATCGGCTTCCTCGTCGTCGCCGCCGCGCCGGACCTCCTGGCGGCGGTCGGCGCGCTGCTCGCGGCCGGGATCGGCTTCGGCCTCGTCTCGACGCTCGGCTTCTCGCTCTTCACGACTCTCATCCCCGCAGGCGAGGCCGGGGGATACACGGCGATGTTCTTCGCCGTGCGGGCGATCGCCTCGGCTGCGGCATTGCCTGCGGCAGGCTGGACCGTGGCGCTGACCGGCAACTACCGCGCGCTCTTCGTCCTCTCGGCGCTGGCAGCTGCGGCCGCCCTCGTCCCGCTCGCCGCCGTGGGGCTTCCCTCCGCGGCGCGCCCGCATCTGCAGGCGCCCGCGCCGCACTGGTTGATCCGCTGGAGCACGGGGCTCGTGGCACTGGCGGGCCTCACTCTGGGTGCCGGTCATCTGCTCGGTCGTACGGCTGCGCACCGGCTCGACCAGGCGCTCTTCGAGCAGGTGAACACGCTCGGGCCGGGGCCGGAGCTCCTCTGGGACGTGCTCAACCCGCACACGCGCAACTACGTGCTGCTCGGCGCCGTCGCCGCGCTTGCCGCTGCGACCGTCAGCGTGCGGCTTGTCTACCCGGTGGTCGGGCTCGTCCTGGCGTCGGCGATCGCCTCCTGGGGACTGCTCGAGCTGGTCTACGCCGGGTTCGACCGTCCACGCCCGGAGGAGGTGCTGGACGCCAGCCGCATCGTGCTGAACGGCAACCACTGGGCCCATCTCGAGTCGTTCCCGAGCGGCCACATGGCGATTACGACCGCGATCGCGGGCGCCACCGCTCTCGTCTTCCCGCGCCTGCGCACACTGCTCTGGCTCTACGTCGCCGCGGTCGCGTTCACGCGCGTGCTCTTCGGTGCCCACTTCCCGCTCGACACCGTGGCCGGGATCGTCCTCGGCGCCGTGGTCGCGCGCGCGGCGTACTCGCTGTTCGTCGAGGTCGGGCTGCTGGAGCGCCGGGAGACCGCCGGCGCCGAGGGGCGCGAGCGCTGGGACGGCCAGGGCATGGGCCGACCGGCGTAAGCCCTAACCGCCGACGACCGACGCGAGCACTCGCGCGCCGTCGCGCATCGGGCGGAACGAGCTCCGCGTGCCGTTGTACACGACCGGGATCGGCACCCAGGCGACGGTGATGCCCGAGCGCAAACAGCGCTTGAGGTGACGCGTCTCCGACTCGTATCTCCCCACCGGGAAGTCGAACTCGAGCAGCGCGCGGCCGCGGAGGACCCGCAGGCCGCACTGGCTGTCCGGCACGGGGACGCCGGTCACGAACGAGAGCGCGCGGCTCGCGAAGCGATTCGGCAGGCGCCGCGTCCAGGGCATCGAGGCCGGGTCGTGCGAACGGTCGCCGATCACGAGCTCCGCCCGCTCGGCGGCGGCGAGCAGCGGCGGCAGCGCGTGCGGGGGATGCTGGCCGTCGGCGTCGACGACCACGAGGGCGTCCGGAGGCGCCGGACGTGCGAGGACGAACGCCCGCGCCGTCGCGATGGCGTAGCCCTTGCCGCGGTTGCGCGGAAGACGAAGCAGCCCGGCGCCGTGCTCCGCAGCCAGCCGGGACAGCTCGGCGCCGTGCTCGCCTGGCATGCCGTCGTCCACGAGCAACAGCTCGCCGACCAGGGGGCGGAGCGCCGCCAGCAGGGCCTCCGCCGGCGGCTCGAGGTGAGCCGGCACGACGGCGACCGTGCGCCGCCTGTCGAGCGGGCCTAGGTGGGTGTCCGACGCTGGGCGAGGAATGCGCCCATCCTGCGGGTTCAGGCGGACGAGCGCACGAGCTGGGCGCGAGGCAGCACCCAGCGCCTGGCGGCCCACACTGCGGCGAGGCCCACCGCCAGGCCCAGCAGGGCACCCGCGACCACGTCGAGCGTGAAGTGAACGCCGAGGTAGATGCGAGAGAGGCCGACGAGGCCGGCGAGGCCGAGGATCGGCCAGCGCAGCCGTGGATAGAGCATCGCGACGACGATCGCGCCCGCGAAGGCCGTCGACGTGTGGCCGGAGGGGAACGACGGCGAGCCGGGCGTCGCAACCGCGGGCTCGATGCCGGCGCCGGCGAGGGCGGGCCGCTCGCGGTCGAACGACTCCTTCAGCACGCCGGTCAGCACTCCGCCGACGGCCACGCTCAGCGCCGCGAACGCCGCGCCGCCGGGGAAGGAGGAGCGGGTGTTCCGCAGGTCGGCGAGCGCCCCGACGAGCACGAACGCGAAGCCCTTCATCCACCAGGCCGAGAGCAGCATGAAGACGACTGTGAGCGGCCGCCAGCGCAGCTCGTCGGCGAGCCCGGTCATGGTCTCGTCGAGGTGGAGGACGAAGGAAACGAGGTCGTGCATGCGGGGGAAGCCTTTGGGATACCCCATCGGCCGGCCGGCCAGTCCTCTCAAGGGCGAGGCCTTACAGAGAGTTCAGGGAGTGCCCCCGGACCGCTCAAGAACGCGCCCGGTACGTGCCGATAGGTACAGAGCCGGGCGGCGCCGGTGGGGGAGATGAGCCGACTGGGGCTCGTCGGCTCCCAGGCCGCCCGGCTGACTCCTTTGTAGCGCGGGGGCCCATGGCTGACCGCGGCTACGGCGCGGGGCACGGACCCGCACCTGGCTAGAATCGCGCCATGACCGAGATCGGCACCATGCGCGTCAAGACTGGCCTCGCCGAGATGCTCAAGGGCGGGGTGATCATGGACGTCACCGACGCCGAGCAGGCGCGGATCGCGGAGGAGGCCGGTGCGGTTGCGGTGATGGCGCTCGAGCGTGTGCCCGCCGACATCCGCCGCGACGGCGGGGTCGCGCGGATGGCCGATCCGACGAAGATCAAGGAGATCCAGGAGGCGGTCACCATCCCGGTGATGGCCAAGTGCCGCATCGGGCATTTCGCCGAGGCGCAGATCCTGGAGGCGCTCGAGGTCGACTACATCGACGAGTCCGAGGTACTGACCCCGGCCGACCTCTCCAACCACGTCGACAAGTGGAGGTTCACCGTCCCCTTCGTCTGCGGCTGCGTCAACCTCGGCGAGGCGCTGCGGCGCATCTCCGAGGGCGCAGCGATGATTCGCACCAAGGGCGAGGCCGGGACGGGCGACATCGTCAACGCGGTCACGCACATGCGGGCGGTCTTCGGCGGTATTCGCCGGCTCCAGTCGCTGCGCGAGGACGAGCTCTACGCCGAGGCGAAGGAGCTGCGCGCGCCGAACGAGCTCGTGCGCTGGGTCGCCGAGAACGGCCGGCTGCCGGTCGTCACCTTCACCGCCGGCGGTATCGCCACTCCGGCCGACGCGTCGCTCTGCATGCAGCTCGGCGCCGACGGCGTCTTCGTTGGCTCGGGCATCTTCAAGTCGGGCGATCCGGAGCTGCGGGCCAAGGCGATCGTCGAGGCGACGACGCACTACGCCGACCCGGACGTGCTCGCCCGCGTCTCGCAGGGCCTCGGCGAGCCGATGGTGGGGATCTCCGCCAGCTCGCTCGAGACCGCCGAGCTGCTCGAGACTCGCGGCTGGTAGGTCGCTCGCGGCGCCCGCTGCGCGGTCGCCGGCTCGCTCTCACGGGGGAAACCCGGTTTCCCCCGTGTGCCCCCTCGTTCAAGTCACGCGCCTTCGCGCGGCGTGACTGCGCCGGGCGGAGCCCGGCTCCGTCGATTGGTGGCTGACGAGCGGCTCGCTGGAGTGTCGTGGCTCTGCGGGCCTGATTAGGAGTGCCTGGATGATGGCGTGCCGGCCCACGTTGCGCCTGCGCGGGGCGGAGCCCTGCTCCCATCCCGCGTCGCGCGCTGACGCTCGCTCGCTCTCACGGGCAACCCCGGTTTCCCCGTGGGCCCCCTCGTTGAAGTGACGCGCCTTCGCGCGACGTGACTGCGCGGGGCGAAGCCCCGCTCCGTCGACTGGTGGCTGGCGAGGGGCATCGTGGATCGTCGAGGCTGCGCGGGGCGGGTCGTAGTGGCTGACGACGGACGTAGAGATCGGATGCCATCCGGCCGAAAGTACGATTCGGGCGTGACTGAGCCACTTCGGATCGGGGTGCTTGCCCTGCAGGGGAACGTGCGCGAGCACGCTTCCGTCTTGCGGCGGTTGGGGGCAGACGTGGTCGAGGTTCGCAAGCCTGAGCAGCTCGACGGGCTCGACGGGCTCGTCATCCCTGGCGGCGAGTCGACCACGATGATGCGGCTGATGCGCCTCTACGGCCTCGACGAGGCGGTGCGCTCGTTCGCGCGGCCGGTGTTCGGAACCTGCGCCGGGATGATCGTCGTCGACCGGATGCACCTCGGGCTCGCCGACATCGAGGTCGACCGCAACGCGTACGGCCGCCAGGTCGCCAGCTTCGAGGCCGACCTCCAGCTCGACGGGGAGGAGCCGTTGCGCGGCGTCTTCATCCGCGCTCCGCGCGTCCGGGAGGTCGGCGACGACGTGGAGGTGCTCGCCGAGCACGCAGGGGAGCCGGTCCTGCTGCGAGACGGCAAGTTGCTGCTCGCCTCGTTCCATCCGGAGCTCACCGACGACACGCGGGTTCACGAGCGCTTCCTCGAGCTCGTGCGGGAGGAGTCGCATGTCGGGGCATAGCAAGTGGAGCTCGATCAAGCACAAGAAGGGCGCCGCCGACGCCAAGCGCGGCAAGCTCTTCTCGAAGCTCTCGCGCGCGATCATCGTCGCCGCCAGGGAAGGCGGCCCCGATCCGGCCGCCAACCTGGCGCTCCAGAACGCGGTCGAGAAGGCGCGCTCGTTCTCGATGCCGAAGGACAACATCGACCGCGCGATCGCGCGCGGCGCCGGGACGGACGCGGATGCCGCCGCCTACGAGACGGTGATCTACGAGGGCTACGGGCCGGCCGGGGTGGCCGTGCTCGTCGAGGCGCTGACCGACAACCGCAACCGCACGGCCTCCGAGGTGCGCCACATCTTCACGAAGAACGACGGCAACCTCGGCGCGACCGGCGCCGTCGCCTGGCTCTTCGAGCGCACCGGCCTGATCCTCGTGCCCGCCGACGGCGTCGACGAGGACGAGCTGACGCTGGCCGCGGCGGAGGGGGGCGCCGAGGACGTCGAGCTCGATGAGTCCAGCTTCCGCGTGCTGGCGGCGCCTGAGGACATCGCTTCCGTTCGCGCCGCTCTCGAAGGCGCGGGCTTCGAGATCGACTCGGCCGGCGTGACGATGCTGCCGAAGACCACCGTCGAGGTCGAGGCGGAGGGCGATGCGAAGAAGATCGTGCGCCTCATCGACGCGCTCGAGGAGAACGACGACGTCCAGGACGTCTACGCGAACTTCGACATCCCCGAGCGCGTCCTCGAGCTCGTCGCCGGCTAGGCGTCGCGGCGCCCGCACGTGCGGACGCCGGCTCGCTTTCGTGGGGGAAACCCGGTTTCCCCCACGAGCCCCTCGTTGAAGTGACGCGCCGGAGCCGCGTTGTGACTGCGCCGGGCGGAGCCCGGCTCCGTCGGATGGAGGCTGGCGAGCAGCGCCCACGAGTGTCGTCGCTCGTCAGGCCTTGGCGTCTCGGACGTGGGTCACCGTTCAGTCAAGGCTGCGTGACGCGGCTTGGCGCGCGCTATGACCACCGCTGTGACTGCACCGAGGCGGAGCTCCGCCCCGGCGATCGGGCTCGGTGAAGAGTCGCGGCTCGTCAGCGAACGAGCGCCGGAGCGCTCGTCACCGTGACGCCGGCATTCGACACGACCGTGCGATAGCGGCCCTTGCCCGCGGCCATGAGGTACCGGCCGGTGGCGTTCGTCTTGCCGACGCGAACGGCCTTCCAGGTGACGCCGTTCCACCGCTCCTGCACGACCGAGACGCCGACGAGCGGGTTCAGGTAGTCGTCAACGACGCGTCCGCGGAGCGCACGGGGCTTGCGGTCGGCCCGGATCGACAGGGTCTTCGGCGCGAGGTTGCCCTCGACGTGCACCTGTGACAGCGCGATCAGCGCCTGGCCCCGGTTCCAGCTCGAGGCGAGGAACGCACCCTGGACGAGGACGTTGCCCCACGGGGACGCGTCGGCTGCCGGCGAGGCCATCACGAAGCGGACGACCGCCTGGACGCTCGAGCCGAGCGGAATCGCGGCGACGGCCTCGAAGCGCGCCTTCTCCGGTCCTGGCGAGACACGAAGCACGAAGTAGCCGGGCAGCGTGCCGACGAGGCGTCCCCCCGCGTAGAGCGGGACGGAGATCCCGGCCTTCTGATCCTCGGGCCAGCCGAACGCGGAGGCGCCAAGCGCCGTAGGCGCCGTCTCCTGGGCGCGGTCGCGGAAGCTCACTTTCCAGTCCATTCCGGACTGGGCGGGCTGGTCGGGGCGCCCCTCGGGCCAGAACGTGGGGCCGGCCCACGAGCCGGGCGTGCGGACCGTGTACGACGCCGGCGTCTCGAGGCTCACGTAGACGTCGGGCGGGAAGACGCGCGTCTCCTCCCTGCCGGAGTCGCGCACCCGGACGCGCTCGATCGCCGCGCCTGCGGGCAGGGCTGCGAGCAGCGCGAGCGCGAGGCTGAGCAGGGCGACGGGTACTCGGTGCACGCGCCGAGGGTAGCCCAGGGCCCCGGCGGAGAGCGAGGCGGGCTCAGCCGGGATAGTCGGAGGGCGGCCGTGCGTCGGCTGGCGCCTCGACGGTGATCTCCTGGTTCGGGCGCGCGATGCCGAGCTCGAAGTCGATGTTCGTGCCGACGACCCGTCCGAGCACGGACTCGAGCTCCTCCGGCACCTCGAGACCGATCTCGACGTGGGCGTCGAGTCGCCGAAGCAGGCGGTCGTCACGGCCGGTGAGCAGCTCGACACTCGCCGTGTCGGCCGCCTCGGCGAGCCTCTGTGCGTCTTCGGCGGTGAGCGCCGGCGCCGAGACCGCGCCGGCTCGCCGGGCGAGATCGATCAGATCGCGGGCCGCGGCGGCGACGTCGAGCGTCGCCTCGATCCGGTCAGTCTCGTCGCCGCCGATGTCGTCGCCGTCCGACAGAGCGGGATCCTGCAGCCACGCACCGACGTCGAGCTCGCCCAGGCCCTCACCGCCGAGGACGGCGCCCGCGCCCGTGAGCTCGGCCGCCCGGTCCGGCGGCAGCTCATAGGTCTCGTCGCCGATCGTGACGTAGGCCCGGTCACCGGTGGAGATCACGGCGACGGTTGCCTCCTCGTCACCGCGGATCTGGGTGTAGTCGAGCTGGAAGCGCGAGCCGTCACCGTCGGAGCCGAGCTCGAAGGGCCCCGCCAGCTCGAAGCCGACCCGCTCGCCACCCTCTCCCTCCGGGTCGATCACGAGCCGGAAGTCGAGCTCGCCGCTCCGGATCTGCCCGAGCTTGCCCGCCGTCTCGGCGAGTGCGGCGCGCGGATCACCCTCGACCTCGTCTCCGCCACAGCCGGCGAGAGCGGCGAGGACGCCGACCAGCGCGACCGACCGTGCGAGCTGCGCTCACGGTGCGGTCGTCGTTCCCGCGCTCGTCGTCGTGGTCGTCGTGTGTCGTGGTCGTCGACGTCGTGGTGGTCGGCGTCGTCGTAGTCGTCGCCGGCGTCGTGGTCGTGCCCGTCACGGTCTGCCCCCCGCCCGTCGTCGTCCCTCCGGATCCCGGAGTCGTCTCGTCCTCCGTGGAGATCTCCTCGTCCTCGAGCTCCTCCTCCTCGTCCTCGTCCTCTCTCGTCCTTGCCCTTCGGGACGAGCTCCGTCGCAAGCACCTGCTTGAGCTCGCCGACGAGTGCATCGAGGCGCGCGTCGAGCTCGGCCGGCTGGAGATCCTCCTTCTTCAGCCGCTTGATCTCCTTGACGATGTCCTTGATCCGCTTGCGGCCTTCACCCGTGAGTTTGACCGGGCCGTCCGTCGAGAGGACGATCTGGTAGGCGGCGGCGAAGGTGGTGCAGAGGGTGCAGTTCTCGTTGACCGCGACCGCCAGGTTGGTCGGCGTCACCACGTCGGGGTCGCCCGTGACGAGCACGATCTGGATCGCGATCGCGGTCGTCGAGCACTCCGTGCAGCTCGAGTACGCCACGGCGGCGTTCGTGTTGTCCACCACCTCGCCGGCGACCTTCCGGATCGAGAAGGCGAGCTTGAAGATCGAGCCGCCGTCCTTGGTGTTGAGGGCAACGGCCACGTTGTCGTCCCCGGCGTACGCGGCTTCCGCGTGGGCCCCCAGAGAGGCGGCGGTCGCGAGCAGGACGAAGAGCAGGGCGAGCAGGCGTCTCATGGCTGTACCTCCGGGGCGGCGGTGGTGTCGGCGGGGCTCGTCGTCGCCGCCGGCGTCGTCGTCGTGGTGGACGTGGTGGTCGTCGTGGTGGTGGTCGTCGTCGTCGACGTGGAGCTGGTGGGGGTCGTCTCGGTCGTCGTCGGCGTCGTCTCGGTCGTGGACGGAGTGGTCGTCGCTGTCGTGTCGGTCGTCGCGGTCTGCGTCTCTGTCTCGGTCGTCGTGGTCGTCGTCGGGGTGGCCGGCTCGTCCTCTCCGCCGTTGCGCTGCTCGCGCTCCGTCGGCGCGCCGCCCAGGTCGCGCTCGCGCTCCGGCGGCCAGGCCGGGCCGTCCCGAGCCGACGTGACCGAACTGCTGGATGCCGCCCTGGAGCGTCCCGCGCTCGCCTGGCTGGATCGGCCGGTACTCGCCATTCGGGAGCAGGACGTACGCGCTCAGCCCCACCGCTGCTCCGGTCGTCAGGAGCACCAGGCCGCGGCGGAGCACCGACTCGCTCGACCAGCCCCAGGCACCGCCGGCCATGCGTCTGCCGATGCGTGCGAAGGTGACCGAGAGGCCCGCGACGGGGAGGAGGAGGAAGGTCGCCTGCAGCGCGGCGACCGCGATCGTGAGGCCGGCGCCGTTCGCATAGGCGTCCGAGATGCGGTCGGCCTGGAGCCAGAACGAGTCCCAGGCGGTGGCAACCATCCGCGGCAGGTTGAAGAGCAGCAGGCCGAACGTCCCGAGCAGCACCGGCACGAGCGCGACCACCCAGCCGCTGATCGCCCAGCGCACCCACGGCTTCAGCTCGTCGACCTTGTCGTCAGTGCCGCGCCAGGGCAGCAAGCTCTTCAGGGTGGGCTTGAGGCGCTGGAACATGTCCGGCACGCCCGTGAGGTCGCTGAGGATGTAGTAGCCGTCCAGGCGCAGGAAGGGCAGGAACTGCTGCAGCACCTGCAGGTGCTGGATCGGGATCAGGATGAGCAGCGGCTCGAAGCCCGTGAGCGCGTAGGCGCCGACGATGCCGAGCACGAAGATGCCGTTGAAGTAGACGCCGCCCAGGTCGGTGCGCAGCCGGCCGCCGCGGCCCAGCCGGTAGGCGTCGGTCACGTCCGTGTAGAAGGCCGGCCAGACGATGTAGATGCCAACGCCCATGACGCCAGGCTCGGCTCCGCCGTATCGGGCGGCCGTGGCGTGGCCGATCTCGTGGAGCGCCGTGGCCAGCACGACGAGCCCAAGCACCATCAAGACGAGGAGCGGGTTGTAGATCAGCTCGCGCGTCGACTGCGCTGCGCCGTGGATGAAGAAGAACCAGACATCGACGGCGACGATCGCGGCGATCACGGCGAGGACGACGGGCGGGAAGAAGGCGGGGTAGAAGATCGAGGTGAGCACCCGCGTCAACGCTTTCGGCACGACGGCGGTGCGGAGCTTCAGGGCGAGCATCGGGTCGGCCTTCTGCTTCGCTGGCGAGGAGCCGTCCGCCTCGGCGAGCACGCCGATCGGGCGCAGCTTCTCCTCGACCAGCTGCCGGACCATGTCGGCGGTGACGCCGCGCTCCAGCTTGTCGGAGAGACCCTCGGCGAGCTCGTCGTAGCCCCGTCGGCCGTCGATCTCCTCCGCCAGGAAGTACAGGAGAGGCGGCAGCTGGATCATCTGGCCGTCGGAGCGACGCGCGATGTAGGGCGGGTCCTTGAAGCCGGAGTCCTCGTACTGGCCGATCAGCTCGATGCCCTCTGCGAGCTGCGGGGGACGATCGGCGTCGGCTGGTGTGCCGCTGCCTGCGGCGGTTGCCTGCGAGGAGTCGCTTCCGCCGTCCTCGCCCGAGTCGGAGCCGGCGGCTCCGCCAGTCTGCGCCCGGTCAGCTCTCCGCCGTCCTCGCTCGCCGCGTGTTCGCGCCATTGTCGCCGGTGCGATCCGTTGAGTCACGGCGCCATCCCGCACCGTCGGCCGAGTTCGGCGCGCCGCTGCGCGTGCCCGCATCCTCTGCAGCCGCCGGCGCGATCCGCTGCGTCACCGCCCCGTCGGCGCTGCCGTCGGGCCCGTCCGGGGCAAGGTCGTGCGTCACCGCACCGTCTCGGCCGGCGGTGCCGTCGGGCGACCCCGGGACCACGGCCTGCGTCGCCGTCCTGCCGCGCTCCTCGGCCGCCCCCGGGGGTTGCACCGCGCCGGCGGTGCCCGGCGTCGCGGGCTCGTCCGTCGCGGGCGTCGCGGGCAGGCGTCGAGTGGGCTGCTCTTCAGGCGTCCTGGTGATGGTGTTCCTCCCCCGTCCGTAGGCGCTGAGGGGCGGCCCTGGCCGCCCCTCGCCCTACCTGGCTCTCGTCGAGCTGCTAGTTGCTCTGGTCGATCGTGACGTTCTGCTCGGCGTTCGCGTATGCGACCGAGTTGTCGGACAGAACGTTGGCGGCCACGGCCGCGTTGATCGGCGCCGCGACGTTGGCGTTGATCAGCGACATGGCCGCGCGCTCCGGCAGTGCCTCGCCGGCGAGCTCCTCGAGCTCCTCGCGCGTCAGCGAGCGGTACTCAGGTGTGTCCGTCATTGGATGTGCTCCCCTCTCTCAGTTGCTCTGGTCGATGGTCGCCGTCTGCTCCGCGTTCGCGTAGGCGACGGAGTTGTCGCTCGCGACGTTGAGCGCGGCCGCGAGGTTGACCGGTGCCGCGACGTTGGCGTTGATCAGTGACATCGCGGCCCGCTCCGGCAGTGCCTCGCCGGCGAGGTTGTCCAGCTCCTCGCGGGACAGCTTGCGGTAGTCCTGGCTCTCGTCTGCCATGTTCTCGCCTCGCTCTCGGCTACTGGCTCTGGTCGATCGGGGTGGTCTGGGTCGCGTCGGCGTAGGCGATCGCCCCGTCAGACAGGACGTTGGCCGCCACGGCGGCGTTCACCGGGATCGCGAGATTCGCGTTCACCAGCGACATGGCTGCCCGCTCGGGCAGTGCCTCACCGGCGAGCTCCTCGAGCTCCTCGCGGGTCAGGCTGCGGTATTCGTCCGACATGTGCCCCTCCATTCGGTCGTGTGCGGGTGTGGGTGGTGCTACGGCTCCTGCGTCAGGTCGACGTCCTGCTCGGCGTTCGCATATGCGAGCGAGTCGTCCGAGAGAACGTTGGCCGCGACCGCCGCGTTGACGGGGATCGCGACGTTGGCGTCGAGCAGCGACATGACCTCTCGATCCGGAAGGTCTTCGCCCATCGGATCGGACAGCTCCTCGTCCGTCAGGTCGCGTCGGTCCTGCTCACGCTCGGCCACGTCGGTGCCTAGTTGCTCTGGTCGATGTCGGCGGTCTGCTCGGCGTTGGCGTACGCCGTCGAGTCGTCCGACAGCACGTTCAGCGCGACGGCCGCATTGACGGGCGCGGCGACGTTGGCGTTGATCAGGGACATCGCCTCGCGGTCCGGAAGCTCCTCACCCGACTGCTGGGCGAGCTCCTCCTCCGTGAGCCTGCTCTTGTCCTCGCTCATGTGCTCCTCCTCTCGATGCGGTCTTCGCGAACCTCGGTCCGACCGTCCCGCTGGACGACGCGAGTCGTCCGCTTCGTGGACACGTACTCGGTCCCGGAGCTCTCGCCGACGTTGGCGGCGACGACTGCGTTCACGTCGTCGACGACGTTGACGGAGCCCTTGGCGGCTCCTCTGGCGTACCGGCGGATCAGGTCTCCGAGGTTCATGACCAGCCCTGGGTTCCACGGCCGCGTGGGCAGCAAACGCACCGTCAACAGTGGTTGACAAAGCCGCTAGGGTTCGGGCGTGGCCGACAGCGTCCTCGAGCTCGCGCAGCGCGTCTCCGAGCCGTCCGATCCGCGCGCTGCCCTGCTCGCCCTGACGGAGCTGCGCGGGCGACTCGCGGAGCTCGAGGAGTACCACGTCGAGACGGCGCTGGCGCGCGGCGCGTCGTGGAGCGAGATCGGGAGGGCGCTCGGCATCAGCAAGCAGGCCGCCCACAAGCGCTTCGCCGAGCGGCTGCGCCGGCAGGCTGGCCGCGAGGGGCGCTGGATGACCGTCACCGGCACGGCCCGCCTCGCCGTGCAGCTGGGGCGGCGAGCGGCGGCGGCGGGCGGCCGGCGGACGGTGGCGCCCGAGCATCTTCTGCTCGGGCTGATGGCCCTGCCCGGCGGCACGGCGGCGAGAGCGCTTGCCGAGGCGGGCGTCCAGGCCGACCGCGTGCGCGCTCAGCTCGGCGTCCCGCCACGAGCCGCGGCCGATGGCGACGCCGAGGTGTCGAGCCGTTCTCGGGCGGTGCTCGAGCGCGCGCTCGACGAGGCGGTGCGGCTCGGCCATCTCGAACTGACCGACGTCCACCTCCTCCTGGCGCTCCTGCACCACGGTGGACCGGGTGTCCGCGAGCTCCTGCGGCGTGCCGGGACGACGCCCGAGGCCGTCCAGGCGCTCGTGGAGACACCGACGTGACCGTCCGCCGCCGTCCGTACCTTCTGCCCGTGAAGGTTCTCGGCATCGACCCAGGAACGGCCTCGTGCGGGTACGGCGTCATCCAGCGAGACGGCAACCGGTTGCGCGCAGTCGACCACGGAGTCTGGAAGACGCGCGCAAGCGAGCCGGCGGCCCTGCGCCTCAGGACGATCTTCGACGGCGTCACGGCGCTCATCGACCTGCATGCCCCGGCGGCCGTCGCGCTCGAGGAGTCCTTCGTCGGCGCCGACGCCCGCATCGCGCTCTCCGTCGGGCAGGCGCGCGGCGCCGTGCTCGTCGCGTCGGCCGGCCACGACCTGCCCTGCACGGAGTACGCCCCCGCCAGTGTCAAGCAGGCCGTGTGCGGCTACGGCCGCGCCGACAAGGCGCAGGTGCAGCGCATGGTGCAGGCGATCCTCGGCCTCGAGCAAGCGCCGACGCCGGATCACGCCTCCGACGCGCTCGCGGTGGCGATCTGCCACGCCCTCGCACCGCCGCTGCTCCAGGCGGTGGCCGGGTGATCGCGCGCCTTCGCGGCCGCCTAGCCGGCGAGACGCCGGACGGCGTCGTGCTCGACGTGGGCGGCGTCGGGTACCTGGTGCTCGCGACCCGCAGCGCCCGGCGGCTCGCCCGGGAGGCCGGGGGCGAGGTAGTGCTCGAGACGCATACCCATGTGCGCGAGGACGCGCTCCAGCTGTACGGATTCGCCGACGCGGACGAGCGCGAGCTGTTTTTGGCCCTGCTCTCGGTCTCCGGCGTCGGCCCGAAGGTCGCCCTCTCGATCGTCTCCGGCTCGTCGCCCGCCGAGCTCCGCCGGGCGATCGTGCTCGAGGACACGGCCCGGTTCGAGGCGATTCCGGGCATCGGCAAGAAGACGGCGCAGCGCGTCGTGCTCGAGCTGCGCGAGAAGGTCGGTATCGAGGCGCCGGTCGCAGTGCCGACCGCGAGCGGGGGTGACCAGCTGATGGCGCGAGACGCGCTCGTCGAGCTGGGCTACTCGGTGGTCGAGGCCGAGCGCGCTCTGGCCGAGGTCGACCCGGGCCTGCCGGCCGAGGAGCGTGTGCGACGGGCGCTGAGGGCGGCGTGAGCGCTCCCGAGCAGTTCCTCGCCCCGGCGCTGAAGGCCGAGGACGACGAGGTCGAGCGCTCGCTGCGCCCGCGCCGGCTCGAGGACTTCGTCGGCCAGGAGCGAGTGAAGGAGCAGCTGCGCGTCGCACTCGACGCGGCCCGGGCGCGCGGTGAGGCACTCGATCACGTGCTGCTCGTCGGCCCGCCGGGGCTCGGCAAGACGAGCCTCGCCTTCATCGTCCGTGAGGAGCTCGGCGTGGGCATCCGCACGATCGCCGGGCCCGCGCTCGAGCGGAAGGGCGACCTGGCGGCGATCCTGACGGCACTCGAGGACCGCGACGTGCTCTTCATCGACGAGATCCACCGGCTGAGCCGGGCCGTGGAAGAGGTGCTGTACCCGGCCCTCGAGGACTTCCGTCTCGACATCGTCGTGGGGCAGGGCCCCGCCGCCCGGACGCTGACGCTCGACGTCCCCCCGTTCACGCTGGTCGGCGCGACGACGCGGACGGGACTGCTGACCACGCCGCTTCGCGACCGCTTCGGCCTGACCTTCCGGCTCGGCTACTACGAGCCCGAGGAGCTGACCCGGATCGTCCGGCGCTCCGCCCGGATCCTCGGCGTCGAGATCGCCGGCGACGCGGCCCAGGAGATCGCGCGGAGGGCTCGCGGGACGCCGCGGATCGCCAACCGGATCCTGCGCCGGGTGCGCGACGTCGCCGAGGTTCGCCACGAGGGCGCGATCACGGTCGAGGTCGCGGCGGAGGCACTCGCCCTCCACGAGGTCGACGAGCAGGGGCTGGAGCGCACCGACCGCGAGCTGCTGGAGGCGATCGCCGTCCGCTTTGACGGCGGACCGGTGGGGCTGTCGACGCTCGCGGTCGCGCTCGGCGAGGAGTCCGACACGATCGAGGACGTCTACGAGCCGTATCTCCTGCAGCTCGGCTTCCTGCAGCGGACCCCGCGAGGTCGCGTCATCACTGCCCTGGGGCGGCAGCACCTCGGCGTGCCCGCGCCCGAGAAGACCGGCGCGCGCCTCTTCTGACTCGTCGCCCGGTCAGCCCGGGAACTGCACGTCGTGCCAGGACGGCACGGGCGCGAGCTCGAGCAGTGCGCGGTCGCCGCCCGCGTCGCGGTAGCCGAAATCGGCTGCCGTCTCGTCCCAGGTGACCTCGAGGAGGCCCTGCTTGACGCGGTGATCGAGCCAGGCGCCGCGAAACACGAGCTTGCGCAGCCAGTAGACGAGCGACTCGCCGCCGACGAGTCCGACGCGCTCCCAGTTGCGGATCACGTAGACGCCGAGCCGGCTGCGCGGACCCTCGATGCGCCCGTCGGCCGCGAGCTCGACGAGATCGCCGGTCTGGTCGCCGTCGATGTCGTTGCCGGGAACGAGCCCGAGGCGAACGGCGGCCGCGACGACACGCTCCTCGAAGTCGCAGGCGCTGAACTCGAAGCGATAGCCGAGGAACTCGACGAGGTAGTCGTCGCCGGAGGAGTAGTTCGCGACCCGGTCGTCGGATGGCAGGTTGGCGGGGGAGGCCACGCGCTGAGGATAGCCCTGCATCCGGCCGCCTTTGCGCGTCGGGCCCGTCTCTCGCAGGGGTCTCTGCCTGTCCGGGCTCTCTCGACCCACTTCCGGCACACCCCCGGCACACCGTCGTGACGGTGTCCCCGATACGCTCGATCGCGGGGAGGAGGCGTGGCGGCCCCCAGGAGAACTGTCCTCTTCGGACATGTCCGAAGAGGACGCTGCCGATCTCGGCGCCATCCGGCGGCCTCCCTACGGTGAGACGTCGCGATGGTCTGGACGATTGCACCGTGCGACACCCCCGCTGCTGCTGCGCTGGCGCAGGAGCTCGGCATCTCCGAGACGACCGCGCGCGTCCTCGCCCGGCGAGGGTACGCCGACCCGGACGCCGCGAGGGCATTTCTCGCGGGCGAGGCCCCGCGCCACGATCCCTTCCTGCTCGGCGACGTCCAGCAGGCCTGCACCGTGATCCGCGCGACGATCGACGAGGGGAAGCCGATCTGCGTGCACGGCGACTACGACGTCGACGGCATCTGCGCCACTGCCCTGGCGGTGCTGCTCCTGCGCGAGCTGGGCGCCGACGTCGCATGGCACCTGCCGAGCCGCTTCGACGAAGGCTACGGGCTGTCGCTGGGAACCATCGAGCGGCTGGCCGACGAGGGGTGCGGCCTGGTGCTCACCGTCGACTGCGGCATCACCGCCGTCGAGGAGGTCGCCGCCGCGCGCGCGCGAGGTCTCGAGGTCGTCGTCACCGACCACCACCGGCCCGGTGCGGCGCTGCCCGACTGCCCGATCGTCGCCACGCGGCCCTCGGACTACCCGTTCCCGGAGCTGTGCGGCACGGGCGTCATGCTGAAGCTCGGCGAGGCGCTCCTCGGAAGCGCGCATCCGGCTCTCGAGCGCCATCTCGACCTCGTCGCGCTTGCAACGATCGCGGACGTCGTCCCCCTGGTCGACGAGAACCGGGCGCTGGCGCGTGCGGGCCTGCGGGCGCTGGCGCGAACCGAGAAGCCGGGGCTGCGGGCCCTCATGCGGTCTGCCCGGGTCGATCCGGCGACGCTCGACGAGGGCGCCGTCGGCTTCCGGCTCGGCCCGCGGATCAACGCGGCCGGTCGGCTCTGCCGGCCCGAGGAGGCGCTCGAGCTGTTGCTCGCCGCCGACGAGAGCCAGGCACGCGCCCATGCCGACCGGCTCGAGGAGCTGAACCGCGAGCGGCAGCAGGTCGAGGACCGCATGCTGCGCGAAGCGGTGAAGGAGATCGAGTCCTGGCCCGCGGCCCGGAGACAGGCCCGCGGGTACGTCGTCGCGAACGAGGAGTGGCACGAGGGGGTGATCGGCATCGTCGCCTCACGACTGGTCGAGCGGTACCGCCGGCCGGTCGTGCTCATCGCAGGCGCCGATCCTCTGCCGAAGGGCTCCGGGCGCTCGATCCCCGCGTTCGACCTCCACGGCGCCCTGGCGGCATGTGCCCATCACCTGGAGCGCTGGGGAGGACATCGCGCGGCCGCCGGCCTGTCGATCCGCCCCGACGCGATCGAGGCATTCGCGGCGGCGTTCGCCGAGCACGCCGACGGCGAGCTCGGCGACGACGACCTGGCTCCGCGGCTCGTCGTCGACGCGGTCGTGCGCGGGCGCGAGCTGACCGCCGAGCTCTGCACCGAGCTGCGCCGGCTACGGCCGTTCGGCATCGGCAACCCGTCGGTCACGCTGCTCGCCGCGGGCGCCGAGGTCGCCGACCCGGCGACCGTCGGCGACGGCAAGCATCTGCGCTTCCGTGTCCGCCACGACGGGCTCGCGGCGGGCAGTGCCATCGGCTTCGGCCTCGGCGGCCGCGCCGACTCGCTCCGCCGGCCGATCCGGTACGACGTCGCCTTCCGCTTCGAGGAGAACCACTGGAACGGCACGGTGGCGCCGCAGCTGGTCGTCCGCGAGCTCTGGGAGACGGCGCCTCGCTACGACGAGTTGCACGGATGGCTTGCCGACGAGTGGCGAGCCGGCGAGCCGGCGTGGAGCGACGAAGCGCGCGCCGTCTTCGCGGAGCTCGGGCTCGGCGATGGCTCCGGCGGCTGGCGCAGCGCGCTCGAGTCGGACTCGTTCCGTCGCCTGCTCGCGCGGCCGGGGGTCCCGGCGGAGCTCGCCCGCGCCGCCTAGAGAGGGCTCAGACCGCTCGCAGCGAGGCCCGGCCCGCTCGTGCGGGTGCCGGCTTCGGCATGCTCGCCCGCTCGAGCTGGATGAGCAGGCGGGCGAGCTTGGTCGTCCTGCGTCGTCGTCGTCTCAGCACGAGCCCCGGTTCGCGCCCACGGTCGGCTCTCCTGCGGCACGGGTGCCCGCAAACCCCGGCAGTACACTGGGTGCATGGCCGTTGTGGAGGCCGCTGGCCGCCATCAGAACCTCCTCGACGAGCTGCTGGCCGACGTCACCGCCTACCGGGCGGGCGCCGACACCGAGCTCGTCGCGAAGGCGTTTGCCTTCGCAGCCGAGCACCATGACGGCCAGCAGCGACGCTCGGGCGAGCACTTCATCGTGCATCCCTTCGGGGTCGCGAAGATCTGCGCCGAGCTCCACCTCGACGAGCAGACGATCGCCGCCGCCCTGCTCCACGACGTGGTCGAGGACACCGACGCCACCACGGAGGACGTGCAGGCCGAGTTCGGCGACGAGATCGCCCAGCTCGTCGAGGGAGTCACCAAGCTGACCCGCGTCCAGTTCGCGAGTCGCGAGCAGGCCGAGGCCGAGAACTACCGCAAGCTCGTCCTGGCGATGGCGCAGGACCCGCGCGTGATCCTGATCAAGCTCACCGACCGCCTCCACAACCTGCGCACCATCGAGTACCTCGGCAAGCAGAAGCAGCTGCAGAAGTCACGCGAGGCGCTCGAGATCTACGCGCCGCTCGCGCACCGGCTCGGCATCCACACGCTCAAGTGGGAGCTCGAGGACCTCGCCTTCCAGGTCCTGCACCCGCGCAAGTACGACGAGATCAAGGCGATGGTGAGCGAGCGTCGCACCGACCGCGACGACCACGTCAGCGAGGCGGGCACCGTGCTGCAGGGCGAGCTGGAGAAGGTCGACATCCCGGCCGAGATCTCGGGCCGCGCGAAGCACTTTTACTCGATCTACGAGAAGATGGCCAAGCGCGGCAAGGAGTTCAACGAGATCTACGACCTCACCGCGATGCGCGTGATCGTGGAGCGCTCCGCCGAGGAAGGCACCCGCGACTGCTACGGCGCGCTCGGCCTCATCCACTCGCTCTGGAAGCCCATGCCGGGCCGCTTCAAGGACTACATCGCGATGCCGAAGCTGAACGGGTATCGCGCGCTGCACACGACGGTGATCGGTCCGCACGGCCGGCCGCTCGAGATCCAGATCCGCACCCGCGAGATGCACCGCACCGCCGAGTTCGGCATCGCCGCGCACTGGCTCTACAAGCGCGGCGATCCCCGCCGGCAGCTCGCCGACGAGTGGCTGGGCTGGGTGCGCCAGCTGATCGACTGGGACCAGGACGAGTCCGACCCGGCGGAGTTCATGAAGTCGTTCTCGAAGGACCTCTTCGACGACGAGGTCTACGTCTTCACTCCGCGGGGTGAGGTCAAGCGGCTGCCGGCCGGCGCCACTCCGATCGACTTCGCCTACGCGGTGCACACCGATGTCGGCCACCGCACGGTCGGCGCCAAGGTACACGGGCGGATCGTGCCGCTCCACTATCAGCTGGCTTCGGGCGACATGGTCGAGGTGCTCACGTCGAAGTCGGGGCGCGGGCCCTCACGCGACTGGCTCTCGCTGGCCCAGTCGTCCCGGGCACGAAACAAGATTCGCCAGTGGTTCTCGCGCGAGACGCGGGAGGACACCGAGCAGCGCGGCCGCGAGACGCTCGAGCAGGCGTTGCGCAAGCAGAACCTGCCCTACCGGAAGCTGGCCGGCTCGGCGGTGCTCGCCCAGGTGATCCGCGAGACCGGCTTCAAGAAGGCCGAGGACTTCTACCTCGCGCTCGGCTCCGGCAAGCTGCAGGCGGGGCAGATCGTCAACAAGGTGCTCCACCGCCTCAAGACCGCCGAGGCCGTCGAGGAGGAGCCGGTCCCCCTCAAGGCGCCGAAGGCCCGGCGGGCGGTCGACTCGAACAACGTCGGCATCCGCGTCGAGGGCGCTGCCGACGTGCTCGTCCGCCTGGCCAAGTGCTGCACGCCGGTGCCCGGGGACCAGATCGTCGGCTACATCTCGCTCGGCAAGGGCATCACCATCCACCGCGACGACTGCCCAAACGTGCGGGCGCTACGGCGGAACCCGGAGCGGTTCACCGACGTCGAGTGGGACGGCGGGGCCACGCAGAGCTTCCTCGTCCAGATCGCGGTTGACGCCTGGGACCGCCCGCGCCTGCTGGAGGACGTCGCGCGCACGTTCGCCGAGTACGGCGCGAACATCGTCGAGTACGGCGGCCACGTCGAGGATCAGCTCGCGAAGAACTGGTACACGGCCGAGATCGGCGACGTCCGCTCGCTGCGGACGCTGCTGAACGCGCTGCGGCACCTCGAGGCCGTGTTCGACGCCTACCGCGTCACCCCGCGTTAGGTGGGATGGGCGCCGGCCGCCGGCGCCCACAGCTCGATCGGCCTAGGGGAACCCCTTGCCGCCGCCGTCAGGGACGCTGAAGCCCTTGCCGCCGCCCGTCGGGGTCCCGAAGCCCTTGCCGCCGCCAGCGAGCGCAGTGCCCGCCGTCGAGAGTGCGAAGACCAGGACGAGCACAAGTGTGCCGACGAAAGATCTCATTCACGTGCCTCCTTCGCGGACGAGAAAGCCGGAGTTCCGCCCGGCCCTGGCAGGCGTCAGACGAGAGCCGGCCGGGGAGACACCCGTCGAATCCCTCGAACGAGGGATCCAGCGGCGAGCGCAGGGGTACCCCGATCGGGGGACACCGAAGCCAATGACGCATGGCCTAGCGGAATCGGCGATCCCTCGTCCGAGGGATCGAGACCGAGAGCGGTCATACCTCACTTGAGGGATAGCGATCCGTCCGGGCCTCGCCTACAAGGAGAGCGGGGGAGGGGCACAGGCCGCGGCGCCCACCCGTCCCGGGGACGACGGGTGGGCCCGCGCCAGCTTGCGCTCGCTCACGCGGGGAAACCCCGGTTTCCCCACGGTCCGCTCGTCGGTCGGACGCGCCGGGGCGGCGCCGTGGCTGCGGCAAGCCCGCCTCCGCCGGTGAACCAACCTGGCGTGCATGTCGCGCGGTCGCCGAGCCCTGCGTGCCTCGCCGGCTAGGTCGTCGCGTCCTCGCAGTCGTCGCCTTCGAAGTCGCGGACTGCTGCGCGATAGTCCTCGGGGATCGGGCACGCGCGGCGCTCCGCCAGGTCGACGAGAACCAGGGTCTGGAGCGCCGTGACCATCAGGGTCTCGTCCTCGACCCGGTAGGCGGCGCACTCGGAGGTCACGCTCGTGCGGCCCAGGCGGCTCGTGCGGATGAACACCTCGAGCAGGTCGTCGAAGCGGGCCGGCGCCAGGTACTCGAGCGAGGACGCCCGCATCACGAACTCGTTGTCGCCTCGCGTCCCGAGCAGGCCGAGGTGGCGGTGGTACTCGACCCTGGCGACGTCGAAGTAGGGCAGGTAGCGGCCGTAGTAGACGATCCCCTGCGCGTCCGTGTCGGAGAAGCCCACGCGCGTGAGCGCCGAGTACTTGAAGGGCGGCCGGCTCCCGGTCGCCCGCCCCAGCTCGAGCGAGGTCATCGGCCGATCCTAGGCGAGGAGGCGGGGCAGACACTCCCCAGCTGGCTCGGTCCCCCACCTCGCTGGCGTCACCTCGGGGCTGTGCCCGCCCGCGAGTGGAAGCCCGCAGCGGGCGTTCGCAACAATGTCTGCGTGGCACAGGTGATCGAGGCACCCGTCCGGGTCGAGGAGCCGGAGCAGCACGAGGAGCGGCGCGAGGATCGCCCGTGGGTCGTCATCGTCTGGAACGACCCTGTGAACCTCATGACCTACGTGACCTACGTCTTCCAGAAGCTCTTCGGCTACCCCAAGGAGAAGGCGGAGCAGCTGATGTCCCAGGTGCACCACGAGGGCAAGGCGGCGGTCTCGCACGGGCCTCGCGAGCAGGCCGAGGCCGATGTCGCCAGGCTGCATGCCCACGGGCTCTGGGCCACCCTCCAGCAGGACTGATCCTCCGCCCGTGCTGATCCGCAGACCTGTGCAGCCGCTGTCCGACGGCGGCTACCGGCTCCAGCTCGGCGTGGACGAGCGTGAAGCCGTGGGCGAGGTCGTGCTCGAGCTCCGCGCGATGATCGAGACGCGCGACGACGCCACCGGACGGCTGTTCCCACCCGCGTCACGCGACGACCCGGCGGCGGCGGCCGAGTTCGACGAGCTCGTACGCGACTCGCTCGAGTCGGAGCGGCTCGACGCTCTGGCAGCTGTCGAGACGACGCTCGCGGCCGACCGGCTCGACCAGGACGAGGCGACGGCATGGTGCGGCGTTCTCAACGACGCCCGGCTCGTGCTCGGGGAGCGCCTCGAGATCACCGAGGACCTCTACGAGCGCGGGATCCGGTCTGGCGACCCGCGGGCTCCCGAGCTCGCGCTCTACGCCTGGCTGACCTGGCTCCAGGGTGAGCTCGTCGACGCGCTCGCGTCACGACTCTGAGCCTTGCCAGCCGCTGCCCGGAGTGCTTAACTCGAGGCACGGTGACGGGGGTCGGCGTGACGGCACCGACGCACCTCCAAGTCGAGCAGGGCCGGCTGCGTCCGACCGTGCTCGCCCGGCTCCTGCGCCGGCCGCCTGAAGGCCTCTACGAGCTCGCCCGCGGGCGCGATGCCGTCGCGCCTGAAGCTCGGCCGCCGGCAGGTCGTCATTCTCAACCACCCCGAGCTGATCGCGCAGGTGTTCGACGACGACGCCGGCCGGCTCCGCTCTGCCACGTTCGCCGAGGAGAGCGCTGCCCGCGTCGGCGGCGTCAGCCTGCCGCTCGTCACCGGCGAGGAGCACGCGGCACGACGGCGGGTCGTGGAGGGGGTCTTCGACCGCGACCGGCTTGGGGCCTACGTGGACCCGCTCCTGGCGGAGATCCGGGCTGCGACGTCGGAGTGGCAAGACGGTCGGACGGTCGACCTCGTGCACGAGTTCGAGCACGTGCAGACGCGCGCGCTCGGCCGGGCCACGTTCGGCAACTCGTACGACCCCGGCTCCCCCGAGCTGCACGGCTACCTGGCCGTCTCCCGGCAGATCGTCCCGCGCTTCGTCAATCCGCTCGCGTCGCTCCTCTGGCGCGCGCCCCTGCCGCTGACCCGCCGCTTCGAGCGGTCGCAGGCGGCATTCAACGAGGCGGTGGGCCGCTTCGTGGAGGAGCGGCACCGCGACCGGGGCCACGACGACCTGCTCGCCCGGCTGCTGCAGGCATCCAGGAACGGGCGGCAGCTGACCGACACCGAGGCGCGCGACGAGGCGTGGAGCTACTTCTCGCAGGGTGTGATGGTCTACGTCCTCTCCTGGGCCTTCTCGCTGCTCGCCCGTCACCCGGAGGTCGAGGCCCGGCTGCACGAGGAGGTCGACGGGACACCTGCGGCCGCGGCTGCCGCCGAGCTTCCGGTGACGCTGGCCGTCGTCCGGGAGACCGTGAGGCTCTACCCACCCGGCTGGCTGATCGTCCGCGAGGCGGCCGGCGACTACGAGCTCGCCGGCCGGACGTTCCCCGCCGGGACGCGGCTCGTGGTCTCCCCGTACGCCCTTCACCGCGACGAGCGCTTTTGGCCGCGGCCGGAGCAGTTCGACCCCGACCGCTTCCTCCGCAAGGAATCCGGGACGCCGCCGGCGGCCTTCATCGCCTTCGGCGTCGGGCCGCGACGCTGCCCTGCACGGTCCTTCGCCGAGCTCACGCTCGTGCTCGCCGTCGCCCACGTCGCGCGCCATTGGCGCCTGCACGCGCCCGCCAACGAGCCGCGACGCGGCTACCTGCCATTTCTGCGTCCCAAGGGAGCGCTGCGCACGCGGCTCGAGCGGCGCGAGCGGCGGAGAGGGGGGTCGTGACCCACCGGGAGCGGGTCTACCGGCCGGTCGCCGTCTGGACGCGGCGGACCTTCTATCTCGGCGGCGTGCTCGCGGCGACCGCGGGGCTGCAGCTCTACATCGGCTCCGCTCACACCGACGAGTACTTCGCCTGGACGATCACGCCCTTTCTGACGGCGGCCTTCCTCGGCGCCGCGTACATGACCGCTCTGCTGCTGTTCATCTTCGCCTCCCGAGAACGCTTCTGGGCGAACGCGCGCGCCGCGTCTGTCGCGGCGATCGTGTTCGGCCCGCTGATCGTGGTGGCCACCTTCGTGCACCTGGAGCGCTTCCACCTCGACGCCGACCGCCTCCTCACCCGCCTTGGCACCTGGGCCTTCATCGCCACCTACGTCTACTTCTCCGTCTCGTTCGTGGCCGTGCTGTTGCTCCAGCCCCGCACCGGTGAGGTCGACCCGCCGCGCCGGGCGCCGCTCCCGGGCTGGACGAAGGGCGTGCTCGGCGGCCAGGCACTGCTGCTCGGGGGCCTCGGCGCGGCACTCCTGGTCGCACCCGCCTCGACGCTCGATCTCTGGCCGTGGCCGCTGACCGAGCTGACGGCGCGCGCGGTCGCAGCCTGGATGCTCGCCATCGCCGCGGCCGCCGCGTGCGGCATCTGGGAGAACGACTGGCGGCGGCTGCGTATCCCGCTCGTCGCCTACGTGGCGCTGCCGCTCCTCGAGGCGGGGGCGCTGCTTCGCTACTCGGACACGGTCGACTGGGGCCACCCCGGGGCCTGGGGGATCGTGATCGTGCTGGGGAGCATGTTCGGCCTGGGGCTCTACGGCCTGCGCGAGAGCATGCGAGCCGAGCCCGGCTCGGGCACGGGCAGCCGGCTCGAGCCCGGCGCCGCCTCGGCCTAGAGCCGGTGAAAGCGGCGCAGCACGTCGAGGAGCGCATCCGCCCCGAGCGCATGCGCCGTCACGCCGCGCGAGGTCATCGTCTCCGCCGCGAGGAGAGCGCCGACGATGGCCGCCTCGGTCGCCTCGATCGCCGCGTAGAAGAGCGCGTTCATGGCGGTTTCCGGCGGCATCCGCAGCTCCGACTCGCCCGAAGGGTCGGGGCGGTTGCCGGTGGCCACCGCCAGCAGCAGGTCGCCGCTCGAGCTCTCGCCCGCGCCGCCCGTGCGGGCGATGCCGAGCGAGGCGCGGCGGGCGAGGCGCTCGCACTGGTTGGGGAGCAGCGGCGCATCCGTCACTGCGAGCACGATGATCGAGCCTGCCCCCTCGCTGCCCGGCGGCCGCGGCGCGGGCACCACGTCCGGGCCTAGCTCCGCGCCCACCGGCACGCCGTTCACCAGCAGCCGCCGGCGCGCACCGTGGTTCGCCTGCACGAGCACGCCCACCATCCAGTCGCCCGCCCGTCTCGATGCTGTTCCGATGCCGCCCTTGAAGCCGTGGCAGATCATGCCGGTGCCCCCGCCGACGTTCCCCTCGGCGACCGGGCCGCCGGCCGCCGCGGCGATCGCCTCTCGCACGTGCTCGGGGCGGACGTGGAACCCGTCGACATCGTTCAGGACACCGTCCCAGGTCTCGGCCACGACCGGCAGGTCCCAGGGGGATCCCCGGCCCTCCTGCTCGACGGCGACCGCCACGAGCGCGTCGCGGACAACCCCGACGCTGTGCGTGTTGGTGATCGCCACCGGGCTCGCCAGCAGCCCGAACTCACGGACGAACTCGAGCCCGGTCATGTCGCCGTTGCCGTTGAGCCGGTCGGGCGCGGCGAAGAGCGGCAGCTGGTCGAAGAGCACAACCGTGACACCCGTGCGCACGTCGTCTCCCTCGCTGACGGTCGAGTGGCCGACGCGGACGCCGGCCACGTCGGTGATCGCGTCGAGCGGCCCGGGCGGGAGCTCGCCGACCGCGATCCCGAGCTCTCGCGCCCTCACGCGCGGATCAGCCCGAGCACCTCGTCGCGCCGTCGCTCCATCTCCTCCTCGGAGAGCGCTTCGAGGTTGAGGCGGAGCAGCGGCTCCGTGTTCGACGGGCGCACGTTGAAGTGCCAGTCGTCGTAGTCGACGGAGACGCCGTCCAGATGCGAGATGCGCCCGTCGGAGTAGCGCTCCTTCAGCTCCTGCAGCTTGAGCGGGACGTCCGCGACCGGCGTGTTGATCTCGCCGGTGAGGAAGTAGCGCTCGCGGTAGGGGCGCAGGAGCTCCGACAGCGGCCGGCCGCGCTTGGAGAGCAGCTCGGCCATGAGCAGGAAGGGCACCACCCCGGAGTCGGCCTGCGAGAAGTCGCGGAAGTAGTAGTGCGCGGAGACCTCGCCGCCGAAGACGGCGCCCTCCTCGCGCATGCGGTGCTTGAAGAACGCGTGGCCGACGCGGTTCAGCAGCGGCACGCCTCCCGCACGCTCGATCGTCTCGGGCACGGCGCGGCTCGCGCGCACGTCGTACAGCACCTTGCCGCCGGGGTCCTTCTCGAGGATCGACTCGGCGAGCAGCGCCGTGACGAAGTCGCCGGGGACGAACTCGCCGCTGTCGTCGACGAAGAAGCAGCGGTCGGCGTCCCCGTCGTAGGCGACGCCGAGGTCGGCGCCCTCCTCGAGGGTGCGCGCGATGATGAACTCGCGGTTCTCGGGCAGCAGCGGGTTGGGCTCGTGGTTCGGGAACGTGCCGTCGGGCTCGAAGAAGCAGTCGACGGTCTGGAGCGGCAGGCGCTCGAGGACGGGAGGGAGCATCGCGCCGGCCATCCCGTTTGCCGCGTCGATGACCACCTTCAGCGGCCGGATCGCGCCGACGTCCACGAACGACAGGACGCGCTCGACGAAGGCGGGATAGACGTCCTCGTGGGTGACCGTGCCGCGGCCTCTTACCAGAGACTGTCCATGGAAAGGCGGCTCCTGCTCGGAGCTCGCGGGGGCTCCACCGGCGCCTCTTAACAAGGACTGTCCATGTAAAGCCCGGTCGCGGATGTCCAGGAGCCCCGAGTCGCCGCCGACCGGGAGCGCACCGCGGCGGACGACCTTCATGCCCGTGTACTCCTTGGGGTTGTGCGACGCGGTGACGGCGATGCCGCCGTCGAGCCCGAGCGAGTCGACGGCGAAGTAGACCATCTCCGTCCCGACCAGGCCCAGGTCGACGACGTCGGCCCCCGCCTGCGCAGCGCCCTCGATCAGCGCGGCGGCCATCGCGGGCGCCGACTCGCGCATGTCGCGTCCGACCGCGATCCGCCGCGGCTCGAACTCCTCGACGTAGGCGCGACCGATAGCGCGCGCGCCATCCTCGTCGAGCTCGGTCGGGTAGATGCCCCGGATGTCGTACGCCTTGAAGACCTTCGGGTCGAGCACCGCGTGGGATGCTACGAGACGCGGCCCGCCCCGCCGGCGGACCGGTCGGCTCCGCGCAGGCGAGGCGACCAAGAAAGAGCCCTGGAGCAGGAAGTCTCGGTCGCCCGCTCACGTTCATACAATCGTGAGCGTGGAGCGGAAGCTGGCCACCGTCATGTTCGTCGACCTCGTCGGCTCGACCGCGCTCGTCGCCCAGAGCGACCCCGAAGTGGCGCGCCGCCGCATCGCGCGGTACTTCGAGCGGGTCTCCGACTGCGTCACGCAGCACGGCGGGATCGTCGAGAAGTTCGCCGGTGACGCCGTGCTCGCCGCGTTCGGCATCCCGCAGGCGCACGAGGACGACGCCGAGCGCGCGCTGCGCGCCGCGTGGGGGGTGCTCGACTCCGTCGGCGCCCTCGAGTTGCAGGTGCGCATCGGCATCGAGTCCGGGGAGGTCGTCGTCGACGACGTCGAGTCGACCTTCGCCACCGGCGAGGCGGTCAACATCGCGGCGCGCCTGCAGCAGTCGGCCGAGCCGGACGAGATTCGCATCGGCCCCGGCACCCAGCGGCTCACGCTCGGCCGGGTCGAGCTCGAAGACCTGGGCCCGCTGACGGTCGACGGCCGCCGGGAGCCCGTCTGGACCTGGAAGGTCGAGGGGCTCGGCGGCGACGGTCGCGTGCGCTGGCAGGGCCTCGAGGCGCCGTTCGTCGGCCGCGACGCCGAGCTCGACCTGCTCCAGAACACGTACGCCCGGGCGGTGCGCGACCAGCGCGCCCACCTGGTCACCATCTACGGCGACCCGGGCATCGGCAAGACGCGCCTGGCGCGGGAGTTCCTCGATTCGCTCGAGGACGCGACCGTCCTCACCGGCCGCTCCCTGCCCTACGGGGAGAGCGTCACCTACTGGCCGCTCGCGGAGATGGTGAAGGAGTCGAGCGGCATCTCGGACGACGACGAGCTCGACGTGGCGATCGAGAAGCTCCGCGAGTGCTGCCCGGCCGAGGCGGTCGCCGACCTGCTGGGCATCGCCATCGGCGTGCTCGAGGCGGTGCATGGCGACCGCAGCCAGAGCGAGATCGCCTGGGCCGCCCGAGAGTTCGTCGAGCGCCTTGCTGCAGCACGTCCCCTCGTGCTGGTCTTCGAGGACATCCACTGGGCGGAGGAGCCGCTGCTCGAGCTGATCGACCACCTGACCGAGTGGGTGCGCGAGGCGCCGCTGCTGATCATCTGCCTGGCGCGGCTCGAGCTGCTGGAGGTGCGCCCCGAGTGGGCGGGCGGCCGCGTGCGGTCGGCGACGATCGAGCTCGAGCCGCTCACCGGCGGCGAGGGCGGCGAGCTCGTCGATGCGCTGCTGCGCGAGCGCAACGTCGACCCGGAGCTACGGCGGGCCGTGCTCGAGAAGGCAGAGGGCAACCCCCTCTACGTGGAGGAGACGGTCCGCATGCTGGCCGAGCAGGGCCGCAACGGCTCGACCGCGCGGATCCCGGACACGCTCCAGGCACTGATCGCCGCCCGCATCGACCGGCTGCCGCCGGCGGCCAAGACCGTCCTGCAGCGGGCGGCCGTCATGGGCCGGACATTCTTCGAGGGAGCGCTCGTCCACCTCTCGCCCGACATGGCCGAGTTCGACGACATCCTCGAGACGCTTCTGCATCGCGAGTACATCACCCCGGAATCGCGCTCGACGCTCTCGGACGAGACCGCGTTCCGCTTCAAGCACGTCCTCTTCCGCGAGGTCGCCTATGGCGGCCTCTCGAAAGCGGCGCGAGCACACCTGCACAACTCCTTCGCCGGCTGGCTGGCCGAGCGAGCCGGCGACGAGCTGCTCGAGATCAGGGCGTACCACCTCGACCAGGCGGCGACGCTGCTCGCCGAGCTGGACGGCGCGCCGCCGCCGGAGCTGGCCGCCAAGGCGGCCGCCGCGCTCGAGCAGGCGGGCGGGCGAGCCCTCGCGCGTGAAGCCAACCGCACCGCGCGCAACCTGCTGCTGCGGGCCGTGGAGCTCGAGCCGACCCTGGAACGCCGCTGGGCGGCGGCCCGCGCGGCCTGGCGGCTGTCCGACCTGCCGACACTCCAGCGCGAGGGCGAGAAGGTGCTCACGCTCGCCCGCGAGGACGGGAACAGCCACATCGAGGCCATGGTGCTCGCCGCGCTCGCCGAGGTCGCCCTGCTGCGGCACAGCGACCTCCCGCGCGCGCGCGAGCTCTCCGACCAGGCGCTCGCGCTGCTGCCCGAGGGGGACAGCGCACGCTACGGGGCCATCTCCGCCAGGACGGGGATCCTCTGGGCGAGCGGCGACCTCGACGAGTACACCGCGCTGGCCGAGGAGGCGAGGGCGCTGGCGCGCAAGCTGGAGCGCCCTGACCTCGAGGCTGATGCCGCGGTCACGGCCGCGTCGGCGAGCCTCGCACGCCTGAAGCCAGAGGAGGCGCGGCCGAGCATCGAGGCGTCCGTCCGGCTCGCGCGCGAGAGCGGCAGCGCCGGCACGCTCGGCATCGTGCTCCGCTTCGCCGGTCTGTACCACCTCCAGGTCGGCGAGCTCGAGCAGGCCGGGGAGCGCCTCAACGAAGCCCGAGACCTGCTCTCCGAGGTCGGCAAGACATGGTCGCTCGGGCGCACGGTCAACTACCTCGGCATCCTCGCGCTCATGCGAGACGAGCCGGCCCGCGCCGAGCAGCTCTTCCGCAAGTCGGTCAAGCTGCTCAAGTCGATCGAGGATCGAGCGACGCTGTGCGAGAGCCAGCGGCTGCTCGCGCAGGCACTGATTCGGCAGGGCAAGCTCGACGAGGCCGAGGGGTTCGCGCTCGAGGCGCGTGAGACCGTCGGCCCGCAGGACGCCACATCGCTCGCGACGACGGCGATGGCGCTGGCGGAGCTGCGAGCTGCGCAGGGTCGCGACGACGAGGCGGACGAGCTCTACACCGAGGCGCTGGCACAGGTCGAGGCGACGGACTTCCGTCGCACCGAGCTCGAGGTGCTGGAGTCCTACGTCCCGTTTCTGCGGGACCGGCGCCCCGCCGCGGCCACACCGTACGAGGCGAGGCTCACCGGGCTCCGGCCTGCCGAGCTTCGGCCCGACACGGCCGCGGCAGAGCCGGTCGCCTAGTCTCGACGACCTTCAGCTCGCGACGCCCGAGCCCGGTCGAAGCCCTCGCTCGTCTCGATCATGGGCTGGCCACTGCGGCCGGGGTCTGCGTGGTGGTGGCCGCAACGGACTCGGTCTTTGAACCAGCTCTGCGCCGGATCGCGCGCGGCCCCACTTCAGGGACTGTCCCTAGATGGTGACCGCCGCGGACATGTCCTCGGTCGCGGATGTGTGACGGTTCGTCCACCGATGTGTCCGGCTGCCGTACGGCTGCGTAGCCTGCCTCCCAGCGGCCTGGCGGCTGGGCACGTGCGTGCCCGCCGCGCGGGGGGGTCTCCCCTGCGCCGCGCGCGTGTGGCGCGGGCGCTCAGCCCGCGGCCGTCGCTTCGAGCAGCACGGCGCGGATCGCCTGGTGCGAAGTCTCGTCGGGCGACTCGCTGATCACCGTCGCCGGCCGGTCGAAGCGCGACAGCGCCTCACCCAGAGGCTCGGCGCGCAGCGTGCCCTCGCCGTAGGGCAGGTGCTTCGTCTCGTTGCGGTTGGCGTAGGCGATATCGGAGAAGTGGATGTGGAACGGTGCGCCTGGCTCGAGCAGCGCGTCGGCCCGCTCCAGCACGGCGGCGAACGCATCCACGTCCGTGAAGGCACCGTCGCTCGTCGCGTGCAGATGGGCGAAGTCGATCACCGGCCGAACCCAGCCGGTGCGCTCCGCAATCGCGAGCACGTCGTCGGCCGTCCCCAGCTCGCGCACGCGGCCCATCACCTCGACGCCGAACGGCACCAGCCTGCCCTTGCCCTCGAGCCGCTCGCGCAGGTCGCCGAGCTGCGAGATCACGTCGTCGAGCGCCGCGTCGCGCTCGCGTCCGAGCAGGAAGCCCGGATGGAACACGACCACCTCGGCGCCGCACGCGACTGCGATGCCAGCCGTGTGATCGAGCATCCCGAGCGCCATGCGGAACTTCTTGCCGCGGTCGACGTGGCCCATGAAGGCCGCGAGCGGCGCGTGCACGGACAGCACGATCCCCGTCTCGCGCGCGAGCTCGCCGAAGCGCTCCGCCCACGGGTAGTCCATCCAGAACCCGCCCTCGAAATCGATCTCCGAAGCCGTGTACCCTCGCTCACGCAGCAGCTCGATCGCCAGCTCGGGGCTCTCCTGCGAGGGCACTCGCGCCGGGCCGAAACGAAGGGTGCTCACGGCCGCCACGCTAGCGGCCGAAACTCCCTGGCGGAGCGCGTGCCGACAGGCCCCGAATGCCGTCCGACGCCCTTCCTACGCTGGGGCACATGGCAAATCGCCCGAGCCGCATCGAGCTCCTGGAGCTCGACATCGACCTCCGCCTGAGCGACCTCTGGCGCGAGGCCTGCGACGTCACCGAGTGGAACCTCGAGGTCGTCGGCGCCTTCATGCGCGCCGCCTTCGGGAAGGGCTACTGCGACGCCCTCACCGAGGACACCCCGGGGGCGCTGTGCGAGGAGCACGGCTACCGCGTCCCGGGACGCAGGCCGACGCCCGCCGAGCGCACGTAGTCACCGCTCCGGCCGGCCGGGCACCGGACCCGCAGGGCTAGAATCGCTGCGTGCCCCGCAGGCGCAACCCTGCGCGTCTCGTCATCGCGCTCTCCGTCGCCGCAGTGCTCGCGGTCTTCCTCGTCTACGTGGCGATCGCGGGCGGCGGCATGCCCCAGCTGCAGCCGGGCGAGGTCAAGGGGCGCACGGGCGAGCTGGTGCTCACCGGCCGCGTCGTCACCGGTTCGGTCGAGCCGCTCCAGGGTGAGGGCGTCCGCTTCCGGCTCAGCGACATCAAGGGGTCGACGACCATGCTCGTGCGCTACCCGGACTCGCCTCCCGACCAGTTCAGGGACGGCCGCGACCTCTCGGTGCGCGGTCAGCTCCGGGGCGGCGTCTTCCAGGCGGAGGCCGGGTCGATGATCACCAAGTGCCCCTCGAAGTACGTCGCTACGCGCACAGGCGACGCGCGTTAGCCAGCTCTCGTGCTCGCGTCAGCGCCGGTGAGTCTCCAGGCGGCTAAGTCGTGCTGCGGCTCTCCAGCTAGTCCTCGGCGCGCGAAGCGAGGCGAGGGCCGTGGCTGAGCTCGGCCGTTCCGCCCTCGTCATCGCGCTCGGGCTCGAGCTGTGGGCGCTCGGCGCCGGCGGCTTCGCTGCCTGGCGCGGCCGTCGGCGGCTGGCGGCCTCGGCGCAGAACGCCCTCCTCGCCGCCTTCGGGGCCACCGTCGTCGCCACGGGCGTCCTGCTCGTCGCGCACCTGCGCCGCGACTTCTCGTTCCGCTACGTCTGGGAGCACACCAGCCTCGCGCTCCCGGACGGCTACGCGGCCGCATCGCTCTGGAGCGGCCAGGAGGGGTCGCTGCTCCTCTGGCTGCTCATCCTCAGCGGGTTCTCCGCCGCCACGGTGCTGCTGACCCGTCGCGCCGCCCGGGTGCTGCTCCCGTTCGTCGTCCCCGTCCTCGGCTTGGTCGGCGGCTTCTTCGCCTTCCTGCTCGTCGCGGTCGCCAGCCCGTTCGTGACCCAGGCGGCGCCTGCGGACGGCCTCGGGCTCAATCCGAGCCTGCAGAACCCGTACATGCTCGCCCACCCGCCGCTCCTCTACCTCGGGTACGTCGGCCTGACGATCCCGTTCGCCTTCGCGATCGGGGCGCTCCTCGCCCGCCGCGGTGACGAGCTCTGGATCGTCGCCACCCGCCGCTGGACGCTGTTCGCGTGGACGTTCCTCGGCGTCGGCCAGCTGCTCGGCGCCCACTGGGCCTACGTCGAGATCGGCTGGGGCGGCTACTACGCCTGGGACCCGGTCGAGAACGCCGCGCTGATGCCCTGGCTGGCGGCCACGGCGTTCCTGCACTCGGTGATGATCCAGGAGAAGCGCGGCATGCTGAAGCTCTGGAACGCCGTGCTCGTGATCGGCGCGTTCTGCCTGTCGCTCTTCGGCACCTTTCTCACCCGCTCGGGCGTGCTCAACTCGGTGCACTCGTTCACGGAGAGCTCGATCGGCCCCTGGTTCCTCGGCTTCATCGCGCTCGTCACCGCGGGCTCGGCCGCAGTCGTGATGGCGCGGATCGACCTGCTGCGCTCGCGGACGCGGCTCGAGTCGGTGATCTCCCGCGAGGCGACCTTCCTCTACAACAACCTGCTGCTCGTGGCGCTCTGCCTGACCGTGTTCTGGGGCGTCGTCTACCCGCTCGTCTCGGAGGCGGTGCGCGGTGAGACGGTCACCGTGGGCCCGCCGTACTTCAACTTCTTCCTGCGCGTGTTCGGCCTGCCGCTGCTCCTGCTGATGGGGATCGGCCCGCTCGTCGCCTGGCGGCGCGCGTCGCTGCGATCGCTCGCGCGCACGTTCGCGTGGCCGGCAGGGTTCGCGCTCGCCGCGGGCGTCGTGCTGATCGCGCTCGGCGCAGGCTCGTCGCTGCCCGGGCTGATCGGCTACACGTTCTCCGCCTTCGTGCTCGCCTCGATCGCGCTCGAGTTCGCGCGTGGAACGAGCGCCCGGCGGGCAACCGCGGACGAGGGGTGGGGCGGGGCGCTGCTCTCGCTCGTCGGCCGGAACCGCCGCCGCTACGGCGGTTACGTCGTGCACGCGGCGATCGTCCTGCTGGCGGTCGGCGTGATCGGCTCGAGCGCCTACGACTCGAAACGGGAGGCCGTGCTCTCGAGCCCGGGCGACTCGATGGTCATCGGCGACTACCGGCTGACCTACGGCGGGACCGTCGACCGGCAGGCCGCGAACGCGGTCGAGCGGCGTGCCCGGATCACCGTCGAGCGGCGCGGCGACCGCCTCGGCACGCTCGAGCCGGGCAAGAACTCGTACTTCGCCGAGCAGCAGGTATCGCGCGAGATCGCGATTCGCAGTGACTGGCTCACCGGCGAGGATCTCTTCCTCAACGCCGACGACTTCCCCGCGGGTGGCGGCGTGCGGCTGGAGGCATCCGTCAAGCCGCTGGTGAACCTGATCTGGCTCGCCGGACTCGTCTTCCTCTTCGGGTCGGCCGTGGCGATGTGGCCGGACGCCAGGGAGCAGCGGCGGCTCGAGCTGCGCTACGCCGGGGCGGCCGCGACCGCCCGCGTATGACGGCCGGCGTCGTGCTGGCCGCGGTGCTCGCGCTCGCCGCCGTGGTGATCGTTGCGTGGCCGTTCCTGCGCGAGCCCGAGGTGCCGGTCGCGGAGGATCTGCTGCCCGGCGCGTCGCCGGCCGAGCGCGAGCGGCTGCGGCTCGCGGAGGAGCGCGACCAGGCGCTCGCTGCGCTCTCCGAGCTCGAGTTCGATCACCGGACCGGGAAGGTCTCGGATGACGACTACGCCACCCTCGTCGGCCCGCTGCGCGCCCGCGCGGCGGCTACTCTGCGCGCCCTGGACGATGCACGGGGGGCACCGCCGGTCTCCGAGAGCCGCGCGGCGGAGCCGGATCCGCCACCGGCAGCGGGAGCGGCGCGGATGCCGCAGGCGACGGTCGAGGTGGAGACCAGCCGACCAACAGGCTAGACTCGCCCCCTAGCCGAAGTACCAGGTGCCACGAACGCGCAGGGTCGACACATCTGCGCGCGAACGTCTGCCCATGGCCCGCCGACTTCCCCTCGCCCTCCTGATCCTCCCGTTCCTCCTCACCGCACCTGCGGCGGGGGACACCTACGACCGCAAGCAGAACGTCGACTCGAGGATCGCGGCGCTCGAGCAGAAGATGGAAGCGGCGGCTGCGCGTGAGGACACCCTGGCCGCGCGCATCGAGAGCGTCACCGCCGACATCCAGTCGCTGCAGCGCACCGTCGGCGACGTCAGCCGCAAGCTCGACTCGCTCGAGCACGACCTCTCGCTCCACCGGCAGCGGCTCGCGCAGCTAACCGAGCTGCTGCGCCTCCAGACCGAGCGCCTCGACTTCCTGCGCGGCCAGTACACGACCGCGCTGAAGCGCCTCGACCGCCGCCTGGTGGCGCTCTACAAGGAGGACGATGTCGACACGATCGACGTCGTCGTCTCCGCCTCGAGCTTCGCTGACGCCCTCGACCAGCTCGACTACATGCGCGACCTCGGCGACCTCGATGCCGACATCTCGGCCCAGGTGCGCGTCTCGCGGAACGAGATGCGCGTCCTGCGGGCGAAGACGAAAGGCACGCAGGAGCGGGTTGCGGCAGCCACCCGCGTGATCGCGGTGCGCACGGCGCAGACGCTCGAGCTCCAGAACACGCTGCTCGCCCGGCAGAGCGGCCTCGTCGCCGCCAAGCGGTCGCACGCGGCCGCGCTCAGCACGGTTCGCGACACGCACGAAGGCTACGAGGACGAGGCCGCGTCCCTGCAGGCGGTGAGCGCGCAGCTCGCGGACCAGATCGCCGCGGCCCAGGCGACCTCGGCGCAGAGCGTGTCACCCGTCGCAGCCACCGGCGGGCCCTCGGCGGCCGGCTTCGTCTGGCCGGTGTCGGGTCCGGTGGTGAGCGGCTTCGGCTGGCGCTGGGGCCGTATGCACGAGGGCATCGACATCGGCGCGGGTACCGGCACGCCCATCGTCGCGGTCGCCGCCGGCACCGTCATCTCGGCCGGCTGGATGGGCGGCTACGGCAACCTGGTCGTGATCGACCACGGCGGCGGCGTCGCCTCCGCCTACGCGCACCTCTCCAGCTTCGCTGCCGGCTTCGGCCAGCGTGTCGGGCAGGGCCAGGTGATCGGCTACGTCGGCTGCACCGGCCACTGCTACGGGCCGCACCTCCACTTCGAGGTGCGCGTCAACGGCGGCGCAGTCGATCCGCTGGGATATCTCTGAAGTCCGTCCGCCGCGGAGCGGCGGACATGACGACTTCCAGAGAGTGAACGGCTGATCAGACGCGCCTGCGCGCGTCGTGCCTGCGCGGGGCAAAAGCCCCGCTCCGGCGATGAGAGCTGACGCAACGGTTACGACCAGACGTCGTGAGTCACGCAGCAGCCTGACCGGGGTCGTGGCTGACAGCCACGAACTCAGCCGGCGGAGGCGGGCTCCGCCCGCCGCAGCCACACCGCGGCGACGGCGCGTCTGACGGAGCGAGGAGGCCCACGGGGGAAACCGGGTTTCCCCCGTGAGAACGAGCGACGTCACGACGCGGACGCGTCGTGACGAGCGATGTGGAGGTCGGGAAGGTTGCGGTAGCGCTCGGCGATGTCGAAGCCGTAGCCGACGAAGAACTCGTCGGGCACGGTGAAGCCGACATGGCTGACGGGGAGGTCGTCGACGAGCCGGCGGTACGGGCGGTCGAGCAGCGTCACAGCGGCGAGTGAGGCAGGCCGCCGCAGCTGCAGCGTCCGGCAGAGGTAGTTGAGCGTCAGGCCGGTGTCGATGACGTCCTCGACGACCAGCACGTGCCGTCCCTCGATCGGCCCGTCCAGGTCCTTGAGCAGCTTGACCGAGCCGCCGTTGTCGCCGCCGTTGTAGGCCGCGAGCTCGATGAAGTCGAGGTGGTGGAGGATCGGCAGCGCTCGCGACAGGTCGGCGACGAACACCACGCTCGCCTTTAGCGGCGCGACGAGCAGCGGCTCGCGGCCCGCGTACTCCGCGGCGAGCGTTGCGCCGAGCTCCTGGATGCGAACGGCGATCTCGCCGGCGGACAGGTACACCTCGCCGACCCGGCCGTCCGGGGTCAGTCTCTCGCCGGGCTGTTCCCCGCTGTCGCGGCCGCTGAGGGCGGACGCATTCAGCTCGCCAGTTCGAGGCCGTAGCGCTGTGCCAGGCGCTCGAGGTCCCGCTTGTAGAAGAGCTTGGCCCGCACGGTCGGGTATCGCTCGCGCAGCTTGCGCAGCTTCCGGTTCTTCCGGGTGACGAGCGACTGCTTCATCGTCGTCAGCTCAAGATAGAGGTCCTGGTCCGGGAGGTAGAAGTCCGGCGTGAACGCCTCGATGACGCGGCCGTCCGCGTCCTCCTCGAGCACGAACGTGTGCGGCTCGTATCGCCACGGCACGCCGTAGTAGTCGAGGACCTTGGCGCACTCACGCTCGACGTCGTGGGCGAACCGGGGCTCCTCAGTCTGGGAATATGCCTGGAAAACGGGCATTTCTGGTGCGGCTGAAGCCTAGCAGTGGCACCGGATGGGCCTCTGCGCCGGACGGGTGCGGCCGAGCCCCGCGCCAATACACTTCTGGCGTCGCCATGGAGCAACCGACTTTCCGCATCGCGCACCTCTCCGACATCCACTGCGGGGGCGCGCACTTCGTGCCGAGCCTGATGGACCGCGCGATTGCGGAGATCAACGAGATGGAGCCCGACCTCGTGATCTGCTCGGGCGATCTGACCACCTTCGGTTTCAAGCAGGAGTACCTGGAGGCGAAGGCCTACCTGGAGCGGATCGAGTGCGAGGCGTTCGTGGTCATCCCGGGCAACCACGACTCGCGCAACGTCGGCTACGTGCACTTCGAGCAGCTCTTCGGCGACCGCAACTCGGTTCTGCGCGTCAACGGCATCACGGTGGTGGCGGTCGACTCGACCCAGCCCGACCTGGACGAGGGGCAGATCGGGCGCGGCCGCTATCCGTGGATCGAGGAGCAGTTCTCCGACCCGGCCGACCTGCGCATCTTCGTGCTGCACCACCATCTGCTGCCGATCCCGGGCACCGGGCGCGAGCGGAACATCGTCTTCGACGCCGGTGACGCGATCGAGACGCTGCAGCGCGCCGGCGTCGACCTCGTGCTCTGCGGCCACAAGCACGTCCCGTACGCGTGGCGCCTCGAGGATCTCTTCGTCGTCAACACGGGCACCGTCTCGACGACGAGGCTCCGGGGCAACACCAGGCCCTGTTACAACGTCGTCGAGATCGTCGGCAGCCACGTCGACGTGTGGCGCAAGTACCCGTTCCACGGGCAGGAGCGGATCATCCAGTTCTCGACGGAGACGCGGGCGTACGAGAAGTACACCGACCGCATCGAGGACGAGGTCACGACGCGCTGAGCGTGCTCGCCGCCTGAGGAGCGAACGCATCCCGTCCGAGCAGCCGAGCGCGCACGCGAAGGCACTCGCGGTCATCGACGGCGAGCACTATCCGCCCGTCGTCAGGGACGCGCTCGGGTCGCTGCCCTACGAGGTCGCTGCGGTATGGGTGGCGGGCGGCGGCGAGAAGCTTCGCGGGGGCGAGGACTACGGCGTCCCCGTCGTCGACGGCCTCGAGGCGGGGATCACAGAGCACGGCGCCGAGGTGGTCTACGACCTCTCGGACGAGCCGGTGCTCGGTCCGCGCGAGCGGCTGCGGCTGGCGAGCCGGGTCCTCGCGGCCGGCGTGCCTTACGAGGGGCCGGACTTCCGGCTCGACCCACCCGAGCTCGCCGCGCTCGACATACCCTCGGTCGCGGTCGTCGGCACGGGCAAGCGAGTCGGCAAGACTGCCGTCACCGGGCATGTGGCGCGTCTCTACGCACGGGAGCGGCGGGTGGTCGTCGTGGCCATGGGCCGCGGCGGGCCGGCCGAGCCCGAGCTCGTGCGGGAGCCGCCCGGCCTCGAGGATCTCCTGCGGCGCTCGCGCGAGGGTTCCCACGCGGCCTCGGACTACCTGGAGACCGCTGCGCTCGCGCGCGTGCCGACGGTTGGCTGCCGGCGCTGCGGCGGCGGGCTGGCCGGCGCCGTCGCCGTCTCGAACGTGCTCGAGGGAGTCGAGGTGGCGCGCGGGGCCGATCCCGAGCTGCTCGTCTTCGACGGCAGCGGTGCGGCGCTGCCGCCGGTCGCGGTCGACTCGCGCCTGCTCGTCGTGCCCGCCCACCAGCCGCCCGAGGTGGCCGCCGGCTTCCTCAACGCCTACCGCATTCTGCTCGCAGACCTCATCGTGCTGACCATGTGCGAGGACGCGAAAGCAGCCGCCGCCGTGCGCGAGGCCGTGCGCTCGGTCAAGGACGTGCCGCTCGTCGCCACCGTCCAGCGTCCCCGCCCGCAGACGCCAATCGACGGTGCCCGGGTTGCCTTCTTCACGACGGCGACGAAGGGGGTGCACGACACGCTCGCGCGGCACCTGGAGCAGGAGCACGGCGCCGCCGAGGTGATCGTGTCGGGGAACCTCTGGACCGCGCTGCGCTCGCGGACGACCTCGAGCGGGTCGAGGCGGACGTCTTCCTGGTCGAGCTGAAGGCCGCGGCCGTCGACGTCGTCGCGGAGTCGGCGGTCGAGCGCGGCGTGGACGTCGTGCTCGCGGACGCGGACGTGCGCGCGCTCGACGGGGAGCCGGACCTCGACGAGGCGCTGCAGGAGCTGATCCCCATGGCGGCAAGAGCGACCGGGTGACCGAACGCCGGCGCTTCGAGCCGCTGCCGCTCGGTGGTGAGGACGGCCCCTACTCGAAGGGCCTCATGGCCCGCGCGCTGATGGCGGCAGGCGTCCGGGCGGCAGCCGCGTACGAGCTCGCGCGCCGGGTGGAGCTCGACCTCGAGCGGGCAGGCGGGCAGATGTCGCTTGCGCGGGTCGGCGAGCTCGCCGTCGAGCTGCTCGGCGACGAGGGTCGCAACGCCGCCGAGCGCCTGCGCCGCTACCGCGACCTGCAGGAGCTCGACATGCCGCTCGTGCTGCTCGTCGGCGGCGCCACCGGCACCGGCAAGTCGACGATCGCGACCGAGGCCGCCTACCGGCTCGGCATCACCCGCGTCACCTCGACGGACTTCATCCGCCAGACGATGCGCGCCTTCTTCTCGCGCGAGTTCATGCCCTCGGTCCACGACTCCAGCTTCGAGGCACGAGTCTCGCGAGACGCCCCCGATGCGCCCGAGGGCCGGCTCTCCGGGTTCCTCGACCAGACGCGCAACGTGCTGGTCGGGGTGCAGGCGGCACTCGACCGGTCACTCCACGAGGGCTGGTCGATGGCGATCGAGGGCGTCCACCTGGTGCCCGGCATGCTGCAGCCGATCGTAGGACCGCTCGTCGTCCAGTGCGTGATCGTGATCGAGGACGAGGACGAGCACCTGGAGCACTTCACGATCCGCGACAGCTCCTCCGGCGGCGTGCGGCCGCTCGAGAAGTACATCAGCCACTTCCAGGACATTCGTGCGCTGCAGAGCTACATCGTCGAGCGCGCGCGACGAAACAACGTGCCGCTGATCGTCAACACCAGCGTCGACCAGGCCGTGGCCGAGGTGATGACGCTCGTCCTCGAGGCCGGCGAGCAGGTACAACAGTCCTCGTGACCCAGACCGCGCCCGAGGAGGTGGCCGAGACCGTCGTCGGCGAAGAGCGCTTCTGCCTCTGCGAGACGTACGCCAGGGTCACCGAGCGGGCCGCCCTGGCAGGCGCGCGCTGGCTCGGACGCGCCGATCACGAGGCCGCAGCCACGAGCGCGGCGACGGCGATGCGCGAAGCGCTCGACCTGCAGCCGATCACCGGGCACGTGGTCATCGGCGCCGAGGAAGGCGACGAGCTGCGTCCCGGCCAGGAGGTCGGGGCGGGCGGCGAGCAGGTCGACCTCGCGGTCGATCCCATCGAGGGGAGCGGCATCGTTGCCCGCGGCGCGAGTGGTGCGATGTCGATGCTCGCGCTCGGCCCTCGCGGCTCGCTGCAGACGCTGCCCGACATGTACATGCGCAAGATGGCCGTCGGGCCCCGGGCTCGAGGGCGCATCAACCTGAAAGCTCCGATGATCGAGAACGTGCATGCGATCGCAGACGCTTTCGGCCGACGGCCCGAGGACATCACCACCATCGTCCTCGACCGCCCGCGTCACCACGACCTGATCGAGGAGATCCGGCAGTCGGGCGCGCGCATCAAGCTGATCCAGGACGGCGACGTGACGGCGTCGATCTCGGCAGCGGTTCGCGGCACGAATGACCACCTCGCGGTCGGTATCGGCGGCACCCGGCAGGCGGTGCTGGCCGCGGCCGCGCTGCGCTGTCTCGGCGGCGAGCTGCAGGCGCAGCTCTGGCCGACCTCGCGGCGTGAGATCGAGCAGGCGGCGAGCCAGGGAATCGAGGACGTCGACCGCGTGTTCGGCATCGAGGACCTTGCCCCCGACGAGGTGATCGTGGCCGCCACGGGCGTCTCGAACGGCGACCTGCTCCGCGGCGTCCGCTACCTCGCCGACAGCGCGCTCACGCACTCGCTCGTCATGTGCACGCGGTGCAACTGGGTGCGGTTCGTCGACGGCATCCACTTCTTCGCCCGCGAGCGGCGCGAGGAAGTGCGGCTGCCCGGCTTCTAGGAGCCCCGAGAAGTCCGGCGCCCGACGCGCGCCATGACGACTTCTCCGGGGGGAACGGCGATGGTCACACGCGCCGGGGCCGCGTCGTGGCTGCACCGGGCAAAGCCCGGCTCCGCCGGTGAGGGCTTCTCGGCGATCGTCGCCTCTCGCCACGGCGCTGCGCAGCGGGCGCGCCCGGCTCTGGTGACCCCGGCGCGGGCCGCCAGGCGATCGCCGGCCCGACGCACCGCTCAGGGGCAGGCGGCCAGTGTCGGCACACAGTCGGCACGACTCCGGCACAGACACGTCACCGCTGCGCCGATAGCGTCCGAGCCGGGAGGCGGGAAAGAGGCCCGGTGCCCACCCCAGTGGGCGGGGTACGTTCCGCGGGGCTCCCCGGCGGCGCCTGCGGAGCTCGGCGCGCGCATACACTGGCGGCATGAGCGCGCCCACCAAAGAGCATGTCGTCGAGGCACTTCGCACCGTCGAGGATCCCGAGCTCGGGATGGACATCGTCGAGCTCGGGCTGATGTACGACGTCGAGGTCGAGGGGCCGAAGGTGAAGGTGATCCACAGCCTCACTTCCATGGGCTGCCCGGCCGGCCAGATGATCGAGGAGGGGATCCGCGACGCCGCGGCCTCCGTCCCCGGTGTCGAGGACGTCGAGGTCGAGCTCGTCTGGGATCCGCCCTGGACGCCGGAGCGGATGTCCGACGACGCCAAGTTCATCCTCGGCTTCGGGTAGCCGTGAACGTCCGCGAGGTGCGCCCCGGACTGTGGGTCTGGGAGCAGCCGCATCCCGAATGGACGCCGGAGAACGGGGCCGAGGGCTGGGGGCGAGTCGTGTCGTCCTTCGCCGTGCATGCCGACGGAGGGCACGTGCTCGTCGATCCGCTCGCGCCTCCGGCCGGAACCCCCGACGCCGAGCGCTTCTGGCGCGCGCTCGACCGCGACGTCGGGCGGCGGGGCCCACCGGCCGTCCTGCTCACGATCTACTACCACGCTCGCAGCTCGCAGGAGATCCTCGAGCGCTACCCGGGCGCCTCCGTCTGGGTGCACGAGCCGGCGCGCGCGCACATGGCCGAGCGGACGGCCGTCACGCATGGGTTCGCGCCCGGCGAGCCGTTGCCCGGCGGCATGGTCGCGCACGACGCGGCGCGCGGCGGGGAGGTCGTCTACTGGTCGGAGGCACACCGTGCGCTCTTCGCCGGCGACGTGCTCCTCGGCGCTGACGGCGGCGCCCAGCTCTGCCCACCCTCCTGGACGGTGAGCGTGACCCAGGAGGAGCTCGTGCGAACGCTCCAGGGGCTGCTCGATCTGCCTGCCGAGCTGCTCTGCCTCGCGCACGGCGGCGTCGTCGACGACGGCAGCGTCGCCCTGGCGCGGGCGCTCGCGGCGTAGCTCAGCCGGGAATCGAGAGCACGACCTTGCCGAACTGGTGGCCGCTCTCGAGCCGCTCGTGGGCGGCAGCGGCCTCGGCGAGCGGATAGACACGATCGACGACGGGACGCGCGCGACCGGAGGCGACCAGCTCGTAGACAGCCTCGAAGTCCCGCCGCGTCCCCATGGTCGAGCCGAGGATCGAGAGCTGTTTCCACCACACGCGGTGGAGCGCTGCCGGCGGGTTCGGGCCGCTCGTCGCCCCGCAGACGACGATACGCCCCTCCGGCCGGGCGGCCTGCAACGAGCGCTGCCACGTCGCCTCGCCGACGTGCTCGACCACGACATCAGCGCCCGACGGCGTCAGCTCCTTCACCGCAGCCACCACGTCGCCCTCCGCGTGGTTCACGGTCGCATCGGCACCGAGCTCGCGCGCTCGTGCCAGCTTGGCGTCGCTCGACGAGGTCGCCAGCACCTTCGCGCCCAGTGCCTTCGCGACCGTGAGGGACGCGACGCCGATGCCGCTGCCGATGCCCCACACGAGCACCCACTCATCCGGCTCGAGCCGGGCCCGCGTCACCAGCATCCGGTATGCCGTCTCGAAGGTGAGCGGGAAGGCGGCCGCCTCCTCGAATCCGAGCCCGTCGGGCAGTGGGTAGACGTTCGTCGCGGGCAGGGCGATCAGCTCCGCGTGCGTCCCGTCCGTGTGCTCGCCGATCACGGTGATCCGCCCGCCGTGCTCGATCCCCGGGTTGATCACGACCGCCTGGCCGGCCTCGACGCCGCTGACGCGGGAACCGACCGCCTCCACGAGCCCGGCCCCGTCGGCCCCCAGGATCCGCGGCTTCGGCACCGACGGAAGACCCCGGCGCACCCAGACGTCGAGGCGGTTCAGCGAGGCGGCGCGCAGGCGGATCAGGACGTCGCCCTCCCCGGGCACGGGGTCAGGGGCGTCCTCGTAGCGCAGGACCTCCGGGCCGCCGTCCTCGTGGATCCGGATCGCCTTCACTGGGCGCGGATCCTACGGCGGTCCGTCGCAGGTGGGCCTACTCGAGCGCCGCCACCACCGGAAGCGCCAGGAGGACCCAGCCGACGAGGCCCGCTGGGATCGCGATCACGAGCGCCCTGGCCATGCGGCGCTCGGCGCGGAGGCGTGCGGAGTGGCTGCCGGCGGGCGCCGCAGGCGTGAGCGGGGAGGCGCGGAAGCTCACGGGACTCCTTCCGGTCGGAGGGAACGGGCGACCGCAGACGCACCCGACGCTGGACCTTCCGGGCCGGGACATTCCCGCTCTCGCGGCTCGTCGAACTCCCTCGAGCGAGTGAACCGGCGAGGCGGACGTCCCCGCGCCGTCGCGGCCTGCGGCGCGGCCCGTTCCCGTGCCCGACCGTCACACATCCGGCACTGACCGGGCACACACGCGCGCGTTCGCCCCCGCTACGGTGAAGCCGGAGGGAGGCCCGCGGCCGGCCCCAGGAGTACGGCCCAAACGGACATGGCTGCAGCGGACAGGACAGTGAGCGTGGGTGAGCTCCAGCAGCTTGCCGACGAGCTCGGGATCGACGTCGTCGGCGCTGCTCCGGCCGAGCCCTACGAGGACACCGAGCGGCACATCGCCGAGCGGCGCGCACGCGGCCTCTTCGCCGACATGCGCTTCACCATGGCCCAGCCGGAGGTCTCCTGCCACCCGGAGCGTCTGCTCGAAGGTGCGCGTACCGTCGTCTCGGCCGCGCTCTGCTACTACGCGCCGGGCCCCGATCCCGGACCGGGGGAGGGGCGCCTGCCGCGCTACACCTGGTACGACGCCTACGCGGAGCTCGCGTGCGAAGCTCGACGCGCTCGGCCGGCGTCTCGGCGGCACCTACCGCGTCCTCGTCGACGCCAACCAGCACGTCGACCGCGAGGGGGCGGCCCGCTCGGGGGTCGGCTTCTACGGCAAGAACACGATGCTGATCACGCACCGCCACGGCTCCTGGGTCGTGCTGGGCACGCTCGTCACCGGCGTGGCCGTCGACTCCACGCCGCGCCTGGAGCTCGACTGCGGCTCCTGCACGCTCTGCATCGAGGCATGCCCGACGGGGGCGCTCGACGAGCCGGGCACGCTCGACGCCACCAGGTGCCTGTCCTACTGGACGCAGTCGGCCGACCCGATGCCCGAGGCGTACCGCGAGGAGCTCGGCACACAGGTCTACGGGTGCGACATCTGCCAGGACGTCTGCCCGTGGAACCGCGGCGTCGAGAAGCGGCGCGCGCGCGAGCCGCTCCCGTCCGAGGCCGAGCCCGTCGTGTCGCTCGTGGACTGGCTGGAGTCGGACCCGGACGAGCTGCGACGCCGCTACGCGCGTCTCTACGTGCCTCGCAACGACGGCCGCTATCTGCAGCGGAATGCAGCGGTCGCGCTCGAGAACGTCACGAGACGCGCTGCTCTCGCGGAGGCGGCCGACCACTACTCGCGGATGCTCCACGAGCTGCTGCCAGGCGCCGAGGTGGTGCTCACGGGCAGCGCCGCATGCAGCGACCTCGTCGCCAACGACCTGGACTTCGTCGTCCTCGTCTCCGACGTCGCGGAGGCCGCGCAGCACGTGCGCCGTCGCCTGGCCCCGCTGTTCGAGCTCGAGTGGCACGCCGACTGGGCCGCGTTTCGCGAACCGGGGCCGCCCCAGGTGGACGTCGTCGTGACCAAGCGCGGCACGCGCGGCGATGCGCATCACCGCCGCGCGTGGGAGGTGCTGCAGGGCGACTCCGCCCTGCGCGCCGAGTACCGCCGGCTGAAGCTCGATCCCGTCGCCTACGAGGAGCGCAAGGCCGCGTTCTTCGAGCGCCTCGTCCGCACCTTCGACCGCCGCTGAGGCCGGACGCCGGTCACGTCCTCGAGGCCGAGCGCTCGGCGGCCGGCCTGGCGTAGGCCTGCCAGGAACGCGCCAGCCACCCTTCGAGCTTCTCGTCGAGCTCCTCAAGGCGCTCGATCTTGAGGCGGTGCACCCAGATTGTTCGGGAGTGCTGCCAGACGGCGCGGAACCGTCCATCGCGCTCCGCTTCGGGCACCGGCTCGGGCAGGTCGAAGAAGAGCTCGAGGCGCCGCGTCTTGAAGAACCCGCCGGTGAAGATCCGTTTCGGTGCGCGGAAGGCGACGCGCGACGTGTTCACGATCATCTCCGAAGGCCCGGCCGCCTCGACGAGCTCGACGTAGTGATCCCACAGTCCTCGCTCGCTCGGGGTCAGGGGGTCGAGGTGCACTGCAAGCGGCACTCGCTCGGCGGGCAATCGTCCTCCTAGACCGGGGAGCCGGCCCGAAGCTCGGCCGCGAGCGCCACGGCGCGCTCTGCCACCTGCCGGCGCAGATCCTCGGGCTCGAGCACGATCGCCTCGCCGAGGTCGGACAGGATCTCGCCGACGAGCCACTCCGGCGACCCGACCGCCGTCTCCGCGATCGCCGAGCCGTCCACGAGCGGCCGGGCGCCGCGCTCGACCTTCCAGCGCGCGATCGCCTTCGTGTAGAGGATGCGCGCCCGCCGCGCGTCCCGCAGGCGCTGCGGCTCGAAGCCGTCGCGCGGCTCGAAGCGTTTGCGCGTCAGCGACGCCTTGCGCATGCGGTCGAGCCGGAAGCTGCGCTCCCCTTCGCTCGTCCGGTCCCATGTGTGCACGTACCAGAACGGCAGCCGCCGCTCGATCGCGTAGGGCTCCACCGTCCGCTGTGACGGCGTCTCGTCGCCCTCCTTCAGGTACTCGATGTCGACCAGCTTTCGCTCGCGGATGCCACGGGTGAGCGTCGAGACGAGCGTCTCCTCGTCGCGGCTCACGTGCGGCTCGGGCGTCTGGGCGAGCTCGAACGCGCCAAAGGTCTCCTCGAGCTTGCGCCGCACCCGCGCGAGCGGCGTGTGCGCATCCGCCGCGATCATCGGGCCGACGAACTCGAGCGCCAGCCGGATCGCCCGGGCCTCGAGCGGCGTCAGCCGCGGCGGCGAGCGGAACGCGTCGCCGAAGAGCTCCTTCTCCACCGCGATCTCGTCACCGTCGAGCTGGGCGTAGACGGCGTAGCACCCGCCGCCGAAGTTGACCAGGTTGAGGAGCGAGAGGTGCTCCTCGAGCGACTCACGCGCGATGCCGAAGCGTGCGACCAGCTCGTCCGCAGGGATGCGGGCGGAGCGATCCTCCCCGCACCGGTCGAGCAGGTAGGCGAGCAGCGCCTGCAGCACGCCGAACCGCTCGGGGGCGACCGGGCCCGCTGGTCGCTCGGCGAGCTCCTCGGCTCCGACCTCCTGCTCGGCCTTCGTCTTCGGCGGGCCGCCCTCGTGACGCGTGCGCACCCGCTCCACTGCCTCGCTCACCTCGGTGACGAGCTCGGCCGGCTCCAGCGGTACCGCCCGCCCATCCTGGCGCAGGATCCAGGCTGCGAGCGGCCGCACGTTCGAGTAGCCGGTCGTGAAGACGCCGTCGGCGACCTTGCCGCTCGAGCCGAAGGCGCGCTTCACCCACCAGGCGGTATCGCCGGCCACGGCGATGCGGGCCTCGCCCACGAGCTCGCCCACCTGCCAGGGCGGCCGCGCCCGAAAGTCCTCGACCTCGAACTCGGCAGGGAGCCGGAAGTCGCGCTCGCGGCGGGTGGCGAGCCGGATGTCGCCGCGGATCCGTGCGACGCGGAAGGTGCGGATCGCCTCCCGGTCGACGTCGTGGCCGACGAGGTACCAGACCCCGTTGTCGTTCAGCAGCGCATACGGGTTGACGAGCCGCTCGCCGGTCACGTCGCGCGAGATCGACCAGTACGAGAACCGCACCGTCCGCTGCTTGGAGATCGCCGATTCGAGCTTCGCCAGCCGCCCGGGCATCTCGGCGGAGTAGTCCGGGTCGAACACCTCGACGCGAACGCCCGTGTCGCTCGTGGGCTCCTGGAAGCCCGGTCGGCCGAGCGCCAGGTTCTGCAGGGCGAGCCGCAGCGGCTCCGCGTAGGCGAACTGCCCCTCCAGCAGGTAGAGGCAGGTCTGCAGCGCCGCGAGCTCGTCGTCGGTCAGCTCGAGCGGCGGCAGGAAGTAGCGCTCGGAGCGCAGGGTGTAGAGCTCCTCGCCGGTGAACTCGTCCCGCTGCGAGTCGAGCGGCACGCCCAGCGCGATCAGCTCCGCCCGGTCCGAGTAGAACCGCCGGGCGAACGCCTCGTCCGACATCTCGGAGTAGCCCTCCACATTCTGCTTCACGTCCCTGGCGGTCAGCGGCCGCCGTTCGGCCATCAGGAACGCGACGAGCGAGAGCTGCCGGATGAGCTTGTCGGTGTCGTGGGACATGCCGCGCCTATTCAATCTGATTCCGCCGGGTTGCTTGCAATCCGGCTGCAGGTCCGGTATTCACTCGCATCGGCGTTTCGCCCGATCGACGTCAGAGACATCCCCCGGTTGTCGTCTCTGGCAACCTGACCGCCGAGTTTGTGACACCGAGGTGAAAATCGTTACACTGACCATGCCGGCTATCCCCCGTCAGCCGAAATCCTCATGAGCACAAGCTTCGCGACCACAGACACGCTGGCCGACCGCGACGAGACCGACGAGCGGACGGAGCTGATCCAGCAGTGTATGTATCAGTACTCTCGAGCCATTTATCGCTCGATACGTGACCTGATCGACCCGTACGTGCCCCACGACGTGCGTCTCGAGTACCGGCGCGCCGTCCTCTGGGAGTGCGAGCAGACCCTGGCCCGTTTGGCCCGTGACCCGCAGTACTTCTCGAAGCCGGATCGCGCCCTTTTCCAGGACATTCGTCGCTACTTCCCGATCACCGCGCAGGCCCAGGTCGCCTGGACGGTGTGCGAGGGGATCACGGCTGCCGTCGCCTTCGTCGAGGAGCAGATCGAGGCCGGCGCCTTCGACGGCGGGGTGCCGCGGTGCCGCGCGACGACTCGCAAGGGCAAGCCGTGCCAGCGAACGCCGCTGCCCGAACGCGACTACTGCCCCTCGCACCAGCATCTCGAGACCGCCCGCGCAGCTTGAGGTGACCGCTCGCCGCGGTTCAGCCGCGGCCGCTCTTCGCGCCCTCGGCTGACCCGGGGCTCGCTCCCTTCGAGGGTGGAACGGCGTGTTCCCCCCTCGAGCTCCCCCCTCCGGCCTGACCGGGCGGGGGTGGCCGGCGTCAGCGCTCGCCGCGGTTCGGCCGCGCGCTCTTCGCGCCCTCGGCTGACCCGGGGCTCGCTCCCTTCGAGGGTGGAACGGCGTGTTCCCCCCTCGAGCTCCCCCTCCGGCCTGACCGGGCGGGGGTGGCGAGGTGAAGCGGCTGGTTCCGGGCTACGCCCTCGGGGTGGGCGGCGTCTGTCGGGGAAGAGCCGCGACGTCAGCTCGGTCTGCAGTCCGGTAGCGGCCGGGTGCGGTAGCGCGCCGAGCCCTCGGAGCGTTGCGCAGACTGCGTGTGTCGGTTCCCGCGGATGCTCGGCAGGCGGGTCGGCGGCGTAGCGAATCCTGCAGCGGTGCCAGCGGCGGCCGCCGATCGTGGCGCTTGCAGGATCGCACGCGACGGCCGTGGCCTCGTAGTCGGCGCAGCCGCCGTTGCACTGCGTGAAGGCGCTGCCGAGCAGCGCAGCCTCGAGCGGTGTTCGCGGCGCCGTCACCAGCGCGGCCGGGCGTGACGGCGAGTCGTCGCCCAGCCGGGCCAGCGCAAGCCCGCCGCTGACCGCCAGGACCGTCGCAGCGCCGGTCGCCGCCAGGCGCCGTCGAGTCACAGCGCGCAAGACCCGGTAGCGACCCCCGTCGGGCAGCTCGAGCACGACGCCAGGATAGAACGCGCCTGGGGCTCAAACACACGTTTTCCTGAGCGCGCAGCTCTCGCGCTCGCCCTGGTCTCATCGACGGAGCCGGGCTTCAGCCCGGCGCAGTCACAGCGCGGCCCCGGCGCGTCTGACCAACGAGGGGGCCCACGGGGGAAACCGGGTTTCCCCCGTGAGAGCGAGCGAAGGCGCGAAGCTCCGAGTTACGCGACGATCTGGCGGGTGTAGGCCCGTTCGTAGCCGAGCTGCTGGGCCTGGGCGAGCGCGCTCGCGGCGTCGTCGATCGACTCGTAGACGCCGCTGAACACGACGTGGTAGCCGGGGTGAAGGCTCGGGTAGCGCCCGGAGTCCAGGACGCCGACGTTGGGGAGGCCGTCGCGCAGGGCCTTGCGTGCGGCTCTGGTTGCCGCCGGCTTGCCGGCCGGGGCCGGGTAGGAGGCGAGGACGACGGTGTAGGCGCTCCGCCCGGCCGGCCACTGCACGAGAGTGCGCTTGGCGGGGGGCTTGGGCCTGGTGGTGGCCGCCCCCGTGGTCAGCGCGGCCGGCGGCTGCTCGCCGCGTGCCGGGGCGGAGGGACGCGATCGTGTGACGGGGGCGGGGCGGTCCCAGGTGGCGACGAGTGGCCCGCCGGCGCTGGACGCCCCCTCCTCGGTCGCGACGAGCGCAACGGTTGTCGCCACGGCGGCGACCGCGAGCAGGAGCACGGCGCTCCACACCCAGTCGCCGGGATACCAGCGCAGCCGGTCGCGCCACGCGCCCGAGAGCGCGGGGACGAGGCCGCGCGCGAGCGGCAGTCGCGATCCGCAGCCGAGGCAGTACTCCTGGCCCGGCGCGACGGGCGACTCGCAGCGCGGGCAGGCGCCGAGACCGGGGCTCATCTCTCCCACGGATCGCCTTCGGGTCGTGCCTCCTGCCAGAACTGCTCGCCGTGCGCCGTCTGCTCGTAGCTCGCGGCGACGTGCTCGGAGCGGGCGGTCTCAGCGGCGATGGCGCCGCAGTTGGCGCAGTAGCGTGCGTCGGCCGGGAGCGGGCCGCTGCAGCGGCTGCAGCTGACGACCGCGTCTCCTGTGGGCCGCCCGCAGTTGACGCAGAAGTGCGATCCCCACTGCAGCGGGGCTCCGCACTCGCAACGGGGCGCTCGGAGCCGCCGCCGGGAGCTCGCCGCGCGGCGCAGCTGGTCGTCGATCGCGTGGATGCGCTCCTCGAGCACGAGCACCTCGTTGCACTGGTCGAGCAGCAGGTCCTGGCGGAAGCGGTTGCGCCGCACCATCTCGAGCGCGAGCCCGCCGAGGTCGCGGATTCGCTCCTCTCGCACGCGGATCAGCGTCCGGCGCTCGCGGCGGAGCGTGCCGGGGGGTGCGGGCGCGGGCGGGGCGGCCGGAGCCGGCGCGGGCGGCATGGGAGCCGACCGGTCGCGCCGGCGGAGACGGCCGAGGACTGACGGTCGCGCCATCGCGCGTCGAGTGTAGTGGCCGCCGTCGCCGCGTCCGTCCGGGCTCAGTCGGGCGGGTACGCGCCGGACCACAGACCCGACGACGCCCACGAGCATCTCGCACAGGCGGTTCCCGCCGCTCCCACCGCTCGCCGCTTGCGCTCGGCCGCCGTTGCCCCCGCGTAGCATCTCTAGGGGACTCGCCTCATGGCCCCGACGACGCACTACGCGAAGAGCGGCGACGTGAACATCGCCTACCAGGTCGTCGGAGACGGCGGTCTCGATCTGCTCTGCGTCCCGGGCTGGATCTCCAACGTCGAGCTCATGTGGGAGGAGCCCGCGCAGGCCCACGTCCTCGAGCGGCTGGCGAGCTTCTCCCGTCTGATTCTCTTCGACAAGCGCGGCACCGGCCTCTCCGACCCGGTGCCGCTCGACCGGCTGCCCACCCTCGAGGAGCGCATGGACGATGTTCGGGCCGTGCTGGATGCGGTTGGCTCCGAGCGGACGGCGATCTTCGGCTTCTCCGAGGGCGGGCTGATGAGCGTGCTGTTCGCGGCCAGCTACCCGGAGCGGACGGTCGCCCTGGCGCTGTACGGCATCTTCGCGAAGCGCCTCTGGAGCGCTGACTATCCCTGGGCGCCGCGGCCCGACGCCCGCCAGCGCGAGATCGAAGAGCTGGAGCGCACCTGGTCGGAGAGCATGGACCTCGATCAGCTGGCCCCGTCGGAGGACGCGGCGTTCAAGCGTCGCCTGGCCACGTACTTCCGCCGGAGCGCCAGCCCGGGCGCTGCCGTGGCGCTGCTGCGCATGAACAGCGAGATCGACGTGCGCCACGTACTGCCGACGATCCAGGTGCCGACGCTCGTTCTCCACCGGACGGGCGATCAGGACGTCGATGTGGAGGAGGGGCGCTGGATCGCGGCCCGCGTTCCCGGCGCGACGTTCGTCGAGCTTCCCGGTGACGCTCACCTCGCCTGGGCGGGCGACACGGACGAGATGGTTGACGAGCTCGAGGAGTTCTTTACCGGCGTGCGCCGCGGGCCGGAGCCGAACCGGGTGCTGTCGACCGTGCTCTTCACCGATCTGGTCGGCTCTACCGAGCGGGCCGGCGAGCTGGGCGACCGGCGGTGGCGTGAGCTCCTGGAGCTGCACCACTCGGCCGTGAGGCGCCAGCTCGATCGCTTCCGGGGGCGCGAGGTCGACACGGCCGGCGACGGGTTCCTCGCCACGTTCGATGGACCGGCCCGCGCCGTGCGCTGTGCCCGCGCGATCACCGGGTCGGTGCGCGAGCTCGGTCTCGAGATCCGAGCGGGCGTCCACACGGGCGAGTGCGAGCTGGTGGACGGCGACGTGCGAGGCATCGCGGTGCATACGGGAGCGAGGGTGGCGGCGAAGGCCGGCCCCGGCGAGGTGCTGGTCTCGAGCACCGTCAGGGACCTCGTCGCAGGCTCGGGCATCGAGTTCGCCGACCGCGGCGAGCACGAGCTCAAGGGCGTGCCCGGCACCTGGCGGCTCTTCTCGGTGAGCCGCGCGTAGACTCGCCGCCGGTGCGCGGGCCGTCGAAGCTCCTCGTCGCTGCGGCTCTGCGCCTCCGGGACGGCCCCGACGCGCGTCTCGCCCGTGCGGGCTCGGCGACCGGGCTCGAGCGGCTCTGACCCGCTGGCTCCTCGTCCGGGGACGCGGCGACCGGCCGCTCGACGCCGCCGTCGACGCTGCGCAGCTCCGTGCGCATGCCTCGTCGCGCCGGCCCGCGGTGCAGGCCGGCGAGTGCGCGATCCTCTACGCCGCCGTCTGGCAGGCGGTCTTCGCCGTCGTGGAGGTCACCGGGGAGCCCGACCGCGACCCCGAGCGCACCCGCTGGGCGTGGCGCTTCCGCATCCGTCCGCTGGTCGCGGTCGCAGACCTCCACGACGCACCCGCGGTCGAGGAGGCCGGCATCTTCCCGCAGAGCCTCTGGCGCCACTCCCACATCCGCCTCTCCGAGGAGCAGTACGAGCGGGCGGCCGCGCTGATCGAGGTGGTTGCCCGCGGCCGCCGCCCGTCGGGGACCTGACGCCGCGCAACCCTCAACCACCCTCAAGCGTCTCAGAGCTACTCGAGGGTTGGGTGGCATCGAACCCCAAATCGGCAGCGGCAAGCCGTTCGCCTGAACCCTCGACTACCCTCGGGTGTCTCCGAGGCACTCGAGGGTTTGCCGCGCGCCGGCGCTCAGGTGCGCCGCAGACGTCATGCTGCACGACGTGGGCACCTCCTCGGACGAGCGCAAGCAGATCGTCGAGCGCGGCTACGACCAGGCCGCCGACACGTTCGCGGCCTGGCAGCGCGAGATTCGCGACTCGGAGCGCCTCCAGCACCTGGAGGCTCTGCTGCCGCGGCTGCCGCTTCAGCCCGCCGTGCTCGAGATCGGCTCCGGGGCGGCCGTCCGCTCGAGCCGCATCCTCGCCGAGCGGGGTCGGCTCGTCGGCATCGATCTCTCGGCGGAGCAGGTTCGGCGTGCGCGCGAGCGCCTGCCCGAGGCGAGATTCGTCCACGGGGACGTGATGGAGGCCGAGTTCGCGGACGGCACGTTCGACGCGGTCGTGTCGTTCTACGTGCTCAACAACCTGCCGCGCGAGGAGCTGGGGCCACTCTTCGAGCGCATTCGTCGCTGGCTACGCCCAGGGGGCTACCTGCTCGCCTCGCTGCCCGGGTCGGACAATCCCGACTGGCGGGGCGAGTGGCTCGGCGTGGAGATGTTCTTCAGCGGCTGGGAGCCCGATGTGACGTTGCGGCTCCTCGCCGACGCGGGCCTCGAGCTGGTCGAGCACTCCTTCGAGACGATGCTCGAGCCCGACTACCACCCCGACGGCACGATCGGGCCCGAGTACGGCGAGGTGCGCTGGCTGTGGATCCTCGCCCGGGCGCCGGCAGCGGACTAGACCTCGCGCACCGGCCACTCGCGCGCCTCCACGATCAGCCGGGCAGGGTTCGGCTCGACGGCAGCTCGCTCGGCGGAGGCGTAGTACGCCCGGTCGGCCGCCTCCCAGCCGTCCTCGCCGTCGTAGCCGAGCAGCCACACGAACGTGCTCTCCTCGTCGGCCGCCCAGGCGCCGGCGACCGTGAATCCCCGAGCCTCGCGCAGCGGCCGGATGTGCAGCGCCCACTCCCGGGCCCACTGCTCGAGCTGTCCGGCCTCGATGGTGTACAGGCGCAGTCGCCACTCCATGCCGCCTCCTCTGTCCGTTCGCCGGTGTCCGCTGCATAGGATCGCCGCCGTGGAGGTGCGCCGTATCGGGGTGGTCGGTCTCGGCACGATGGGCGCCGGCATCGCCCAGGTGTGCATCGAGGCGGGCTTCGAGACGGTCGGGCGCGAGCTGACCGACCCGCTCGGTGAGGCGGCGCGCGGGCGCATCGAGCACTTCCTGCGCCGCAAGGTCGAGAAGGGCCGTATGGACGAGAGCGACCGGGCAGCAGCCGCCGGACGCCTTTCCCTCACCACGGAGTTCGACGACCTGGCCGGCTGCGACGTGGTCGTCGAGGCCGTCCTCGAGGAGCCGGCGCTCAAGCGCGACGTGCTCGCCGAGCTCGACCGGGTGCTCGACGCCGGCGCGATCGTCGCCACCAACACGTCCGCCCTGTCGGTCACCGAGCTCGCGGCCGCCAGCGGGCGCCCGTCGCGGGTCGTCGGCATGCACTTCTTCAACCCGGCGCCGCTCATGCCGCTCGTCGAGGTGGTGCGAACGGAGCTGACCGACGACGACGCCTACGAGACGGCCTTCGAGCTCGCAGGCCGGCTCGGCAAGACGCCGATCCGCTGTCACGACACGCCCGGCTTCGTCGTCAATCGCGTGCTGATCCCGCTGATGAACGACTGCGTGCGCGTGCTGGACGAGGCGCGCGTGACACCCGAGGACCTCGACGCAGGGATGAAGCACGGCGCCGGCTGGCCGATGGGCCCCTGCGAGCTGCTCGACCTGATCGGCATCGACGTCCACGTGCATGCGTCCGAGGCGCTCTACGACGCGCTGCGCGAGCCGCGGATGGCACCTCCTGCCCGGCTCGTGCGCATGAACCAGGCCGGCCTGCTCGGCCGCAAGACAGGGCGGGGCTTCTTCAGCTACGACGAGGGCTGACTGCGCTCAGGGCTCGACGAGCCCGCGCCTGATCGCGTAGCGGGTCAGCTCGACGCGGCCCCGCAGCCCGAGCTTCTCGAGGATGTTGGCGCGGTGCCGCTCGACCGTCTTGGCGCTGATCACGAGCAGCTCGGCGATCTCCCTGGAGGTGTTGCCCTCGGCGATCAGCTTCAGGATCTCGACCTCGCGCGGCGTCAGCGGCTCGAACGAGCCGTCCCCCTCGGCGTCACGCGACATCCGCTCCCGCATCAGCGCCTTCACCGCCGGGGGGTAGAGGAACGCCTCCCCGCGCAGCGACGCCCGGCAGGCCTCGACGAGATCGCGGTCGGCGACGGACTTGAGCACGTAGCCGGACGCCCCCGCCTTCAGGGCTTCGAAGAAGTACTGCTCGTTGTCGTGCATCGAGAGGATCAGGATCCGCAGCTCGGGCCGGCGCCGAGACAGCTCCTGTGCGGCCTGCAGGCCGGTCATGCGAGGCATGCTCACGTCGAGGATGGCCAGGTCGATGTCCTCCTCGAGGCCCCGCGCGACCGCCTCGGCTCCGTCCCCGGCCTCGGCGACGACCGTCAGGTCGGGCTCACCGTCGAGCACCAGGCGCAGGCCGCGGCGGACGACCGTGTGGTCGTCGGCGAGCAGGACACGTGCAGGCTGGGCCGCCATCAGTTGGTGAGAGGCACCGTCAGCATGACGGTCGTGCCGCCTCCTGGCGAGCGCTCGAGCGAGAGGTCGGCGCCGACGAGCACCGCCCGCTCGCGCATTCCGCGGATGCCGAAGCCCGGCTCGGAGCCGTCGAGCCCGACGCCGTCGTCGCGCACGCTCAGCATCAGCGCCGGGCCGTCGTGGCTGAGGGTGAGCTCGACCCGGCGTGCCGAGGCGTGCCGGGCCACGTTGGTGAGGCTCTCCTGGGCGATGCGGTAGAGGGCGAGCTCGACCGGCGTGGACAGGGGCGGCAGCGTCGGATCGATCGTGCGCGTGACCCGCAGGCCCGTCTGCTCCTCGAACCTCGCCGACAGCGCCGTGAGCGCGCTGACGAGGCCGAGGTCGTCGAGTGCCAGCGGCCGCAGGCGGGTGGCGATGCCGCGAACGTGGTCGAGGCTCGCGCGCGCCGTCTCGCGGACCTCCTCGAGCTCCTCGTGCAGTCCAGGGCTCACGAGTGCGGACAGCCGGTTGAGCTGGAGGACGACGCCGGTCAGCGACTGACCGATCTCGTCATGGAGCTCCCGGGCCACGCGCTGACGCTCCGCCTCCTGCGCCGCGAGCGCGCGGCCGGCCGCCTCCGTCCGTTCCAGCTCGAGCCGGTCGAGCATGTCGTTGAACGAGGTGACGAGGGCCCGGATCTCGGGCGGGCCCGAGACGTCGATCCGCTCGCCGGGCTCGAGCAGGTCGACGCGTGCCATCAGCGACGCGAGGCGTCCGAGCGGGCGAAACGAACGGCGCAGCAGGATCAGGTTGACGAGCACCAGCGCGCCGACGCCCCCGGCGATGACCGCCGCCTCCGCCGTCGCGACCGGGAAGCTGACAGTCGCCGGCGTGAGCAGCAACAGGGTCGCGGCCAGTCCGAAGACGCCGGCGTTGAGCACGAACACCCGCCAGAAGAGCGACATCCCAACATCCCTATGTACCTGCCGGCGGCGGCGCGGGTGCGTCGGACGGCAGGATCGCGACCGGACAGGGCGCGGCTGCAGCGAGATCGTGCGCGACGGAGCCGAGCAGCAGCGTCGTTGCGGGGCCATGGCCACGCGACCCCGTGAGGAGCAGGAGCGCCCCGTGAACGGCGGCCAGCTCGCCGAGCACGCGCGAGGGGCGGCCGACGCCGACGACCCGCTCCGAGTCGGCGACGCCTTCCTCCGCAGCGATCCGCTCGAGCAAGTCCGCAGCGGTGCCGGCGTCCAGGCGCTCCAGCTCCTCGGACACGCCCGGGATCGGGCCGAAGCCGAGCACGGTCTCGCGCGGCACGGCGTGCGCGAGCACGAGGCGCGTTCCGAGCGCCTGGGCCAGCGACACACCGAGGCGAAGGGCGCGGCGGCTGCCGGGTGAGCCGTCGACCGCGCAGACGAGCGGCCCGCTGCCCGCCGGCGGCACGGAGGCACGGGCGGGCACCACGACGACCGGGCAGGCGGCACCGGCGGCCACCGAGCTCGAGACGCTGCCGAGCAGCAGGGTCGAGATGCGGCCGCGGCCACGCGAGCCGAGCACGATGAACGCTGCGTCCTCCCGGGCGGCGAGCTCGAGCAGCCCCTCGTCGGCGGCTCCGAGGAGCGCCACGCGCTCCGCACCGTGGAGCCCTGCGAGCCGCGCCTCTCCGTCGATCAACCCCCGGGCGCCCGCGAGGCGCCGCTCGGCGTCGTCCGGCGTCGTCCCGAGCTGCGGCGCGAAGCCTGCTCCCACCGCGGCCGGCACGGGTGTCGCGTGAGCGAGCGCGAGGGGCAAGCCCAGACGCTCGCCGAGCCAGCGCGCGACGGCGATCGCGCCGCGTGCCTCGTCGGAGCCGTCGACCCCGACGACGACGCGGCTGCCGGCGACGGGCATCGTTACTGGACGGCGGCCTGCAGCGCGTCGTCGACCGGGGCCAGCACGCTGGAGAGCCCGGCGGCCTCCGCGGCCTCGTGGCCCGTCAGCCGCACGAGTTGGCGCGCGACGGCGGCGAACACGTTCTCGCCGTCGAGCGAGTACGCGGGGGTGAAGTCGACGGCCCCGTTGAGCTCGACGATGACGTAGCGGTCGGCCGCGGGGAGCAGATCGACTCCGACCACGTCCATCGACACCGCCCGCGCCGCAGCCACGGCGGTCGCGCAGGCGGCGGCAGAGGGTCGAGTGGGCCGGCGGCGGCCGCCGAGCGCGACGTTCGTGCGCCACTCGCCCGGCCTGGCGACGCGCTCGATCGCGCCCACGACCTCGCCGCCGGCCACGATCACGCGGAGGTCGCGCGCCTCGGCGTCGACGAACTCCTGCACGAGCGCCCCGTGGCGCCCGAACCAGGGGCGCCCGGCCAGGTCGGCGAGGCACCGGCCGAGCTCCGCCGGCGTGCGGCAGAGCATGACGTCGCGGCCCCAGCTGCCGAACCTCGGCTTGACGACCACCGGGTAGGTGAGCGCGACCGGCTCGGCAGAGCGCACGTGAACCGTCATCGGGTGGGGGAGGTCGGCCGCTCGCAGCGAGTCGGCGGTGCGCAACTTGTCGTGGCAGGCGAGGAGCGGCTGCGCCCGGTTCAGCACGTGGAGCCCGCCGAGCTCGAGCGTCTCGAGAGCGGCGAGGCCGTCCTCGACGCCGTCGAGCGTGGGCAGCACGTCCAGCCGCGCGAGGACGATCTCGTCAGGGCGCACGCGCCGGCTCGCCTCGTCCGGCGCGAGCAGCCGGGCCGCGAAGCCCGCCGACCGTGCTGCCGACAGCAGGCGCGCATTGGTCGGCGTGCGCCGCTCCGCGACCACGCTGAGACGGGTCTTCCTGCGCCTTGCCAGCGCGCGCGCTGCGAGACGGCTGCCCACGCCGGAATCGTGCCGTCCGGCAGCGGGCGCCGACAATCGGGGAAACCATGTATTCGGCGTCAAGGAACGCTGAGCGGCGCACCACGCGAACTCAACACGACCCCGCGAATCCCGCCTGGCGAGCGGGATTCCACCGGCGCGGGTCAGCCCTCGGGCCGCATGCGTTCGAGCATGACGCGGGCGAACTCCACCTCGCTGAGCATGCCGGCGAAGCGACCGTCGTCCACGACTGCGACGGCGCCCCACTCGCAGTGCAAGAACTTCTCGGCGGCGTGGCTCGCGCTCGTCTCGATGTCGAGGACGACCGGCTTGCGCATGTGCTCGGAGACTGGCTCCTGGAGCACGGGCACGAGCCGCTGCTTCAGCTCCTCGAGCTGGTCGGCGAGAAACGCGGTGTGGCGCAGCTCCGCCAGGTAGCGAGGGAACAGCCCCTGGACGACGTCGTCGTTGGTGAACAGGCCGACGACGCGCCGCTCGCCGTCGATGACCGCGATGGCGTCGACATGCGTGCGCACGAGCTCGTCGGCGGCGTCGCCGAAGGTCGCCGTGTGCTCGACGGCGGTCTCGGTGAGCGGAAATTCTCGCAGGTCCACGGGTCGATCCTAGAGTTGGAAGAGAAGCAGGTAGCCGGTCGCGATCGCAAGCGAGATCAGGGTCACCGGCGCTCCGATCGCCAGGAACCGCCCGAAGGAGACGGGGTTGCCGGTGCGCTCGAGCACGCCCGTCGCGGCGACGTTGGCTGCTGCCGCGATCAGCGTCATGTTGCCGCCGAAGCAGGCGCCGAGGGCGAGCGACCACCAGCGCACGTCCTCGAACTCGCCACCCGCCTCGAGCTCGTCGACGACCGGGATCATCGCTGCCGTGAACGGGATGTTGTCGACGAGCGCCGAGCCCGCTGCTGCGCCCCAGAGCAGCACCATCGACTCGGCCGTCAGCGACCCGTCGGTGACGTCGCCGAGCCAGACGGCCACCTCCTCGATGACGCCCTGGGCCTCGAGGCCGCCGACCATCACGAAGAGGCCCGTGAAGAAGAAGATCGTCGACCACTCGACGCGCTCGAGTGCATCCTCGACGTCGTCGGCCGCCACGAGCAGGAGCACCGTGGCACCGCCGAGCGCGACCACCGACGGCTCCACGTGCAGCGGCGCGTGCAGGAAGAAGAACACGATCGTGCCTCCGAGGACGACCAGCGAGCGCACCAGGTAGGGCTGCCCGCGCAGGTCTTTCGCCGGGTCGAGCCCCCCGAGCTCGGCGGCCCGGGCCGGATCGATCGCGAGCTGTTTTCGGAAGACGACGTAGAGCAGGCCCGCGACCGTCACCAGCGTCAGCAGCGAGACGGGAGCGAGGTTGACGATGAAGTCGAGGAACGAGAGCTCCGAGACGTGGCTGCCGATCATGATGTTCGGTGGGTCGCCGATCAGCGTGGCGGTTCCCCCGATGTTCGAGGCAATCACCTCGACGAGCACGAGCGGAATCGGAGAGATGTCCAGCAGGTCGGCCAGGACCAGCGTCACCGGGACGATGAGCAGGATCGCGGTCAGATTGTCGAGGAAGGCCGAGAGCAGGCCGGTCGTGCCCGCGAGCAGCAGGACGAGCAGGCCCGCGCGACCTCGCGAGAGCTGTGCCGTCCGTAGCGCCACGTAGGTGAACACGCCCGTACGCTCGGTCAGCCCGACGAGGATCATCATCCCGACGAGCAGGCCGAGCGTGCTCCAGTCGACCGCCTCGATCGCCGCCTCCTGATCGAGCACGCCGATCACCACCATCAGTCCGGCTCCGATCAGTGCGGCCTTCGTGCGGTGCACCCACTCGACGGCGACGACGCCGAGCGCTGCGACGAAGATCACGATCGCGAGGACCGTCATGAGCGCGAGCCTATCCGGCGGTCAGTACGATCCCGGCCCTCGGGTGCGCGCAGAGTCGACCGCCGACGCCGGGCGGCGCCTGTGCGAGCCCCGTATGACCGTCGCGCTCCAGATCGTCCTGCTCGTGGTCGGCCTCGCCGTCGCGCTGCTCGCCAGCGACGTGGCCGTCTCCTACACGCGTGCGCTCGCCGCAGCGCTCGGCGCGCCGCCATTCATCGTCGGCGTCGCGCTCGTCGCGATCGGTACCGACCTGCCGGAGATCGCCAACTCGGTCGCTGCGCACGCGCAGGGCAGGGGCGACGTCAACGTCGGCGACTCGGTCGGGTCGGCACTGACCCAGTACACGTTCGTGCTCGGCCTCTTCCCGCTGGTCGTCGCCGTCGTGCTCGTCGATCGCCGGCAGGTGGGGCTCGTCAGCGTGCTGACGATGGCGGGGCTGGGCCTGACGACCCTCTTCGTCGGCGACGGCTGGCTCGCCCGCTGGGAGGGGGCGGTCCTCGTGCTCTCCTGGGGTCTCGCCACCTTCGCCGTCGTGCGTCTCGTGTCCACTCATGGCGCGCCCGAGGAACCGCCGGAGATGCGGTTCAAAGGCCGCTCCACCCAGGCGGCGATCGTGCTCGGGACCCTGGGCGTCGTCGGCGCGGGGGCGACGGTCGCGGTGCGCTCGCTCGTCGAGCTGGCCGAGCTCGTCGGCGTGCCCGAGTTCGCCCTGGCGTTCTTCGGCGCCTCGATGGGCACGTCGGCGCCCGAGATCGTGGTCGTGCTGACGGCGCTCGCCCGCGGCGCACCGCAGATCGCGCTCGGCGACGCGCTCGGCAGCTCGATGGCCGACGCGACGCTGTCGATCGGCATGGGGCCGCTGCTCTTCCCCGCGGATGTCACCCCGCGCCTCGCGGTGGCGGGGTCGCTCTACTCGCTCGTCGCGATCGGGCTGGTCGGAGCCCTGCTCGGCAGCCGCCGGCGGCACGACCGGGTCAGCGGGCCGGTGCTGATGCTGCTCTACGCGCTCTCATACCTGGTCATCATCCGCGTCACCTGAGGCCATCAGGCGGCTCTCGATCCAGCTCGCCCCGACCGTGTCCGTGAGTCCGTGGGCCATGATCGACGCGAGCACGGCGAACGAGGCGACGTCGAACACGAGGGTGCGGTCGGGCGCCGACGAGTTCAGCACGAACAGGGCGAAGAGCATCGAGGCGACGCCCTTTGGGCCGAACCAGGCGATGAAGAGCTTCGACGGCCAGGGCATCCGGATGCCGGCGAAGGAGATGATCACCGCCAGCGGCCGGGCGACGAGCAGCATGAAGAGGATGAACGCGATCAGGGCGAGCGTGTCTCCCTCCCAGCCGGTGGCGAACACGAGCGCGCCGAAGAGGAAGAACGTGATCACCTGGAAGCTCGCGCTCACGCTCTCGTTGAACGTGCTGAAGGCGTCCGGGATCTCGTGCCGGGCGACCGCGAGCGCGATGCCGGCGACGAAGACGGCGATCAGCCCGTTGCCGAAGGTGACGTCGGCGACCCCGAAGGCGGCGAACGCCAGCCCGAGCGCGTAGATGCCCTCGTACTTGTGCGCGATCCCTCCGCCGGGGAGGCGCGCCAGGGCCCGCCCGCCGATCACGGCGAGCCCGACCCCGAGGATGGCGCCGACCGCCGCCTCGCCGAGCAGGGACAGGCCCTCCGTGGCGGCATCGCCGGCCTCGGTCGAGAGGACGAGGAAGAAGAGCACGATCGGGAGCGCGAGCCCGTCGTTCAACCCCGACTCGAGGTTGAGCGTGTGCCGGACGACCGCCGGGACCCGCTGGGCGGTGACGATGGCGGAGGTGACGACGGGATCGGTCGGCGAGAGGACGGCGCCGAGGAGAAAGGCCTCGGCCCAGGTCAGATCGGGGAAGAGGAGCTTGGCGGCGAGCGCCAGCAGCCCGAGCGTGATCGGCAGCGCGACCACGAGCGCCCGCGCCGGCGGCTGCCAGGCCTGCTCGAGGAGCTCGCGCTCGACGAAGAGACCGTCGCTGAACAGCGTCAGGATCAGCGCCAGCTCGACGACGACCACGATCAGCTCGGCGCCGGGCTCGACGGCGATGACGTCCGCCCACGACAGCACGAGACCCGCGAGGACCGACAAGACCGAGATCGAGAGGACTGTTCCGTGCAGCCAGCCGGACAGCGCTGCGGCGACGGTGAGGAGGGCGCCGAGGATGAGGAGCGCCTCGGGAAAGGTGATGTCCACCGCGGCAACCTAACGGGGTCGTAGCCGCCCGGCGCTTTACGGCTTCCTTACATGCCTCACACCGGCACCGAACCGCACGCGCCGATACTCAGAACGTGCCAACCCGCTTTCGGCTCCCCCTGCTCGGCGCGCTGCTGGCCGCAGTCGCCCTGTTCGCCTCGCTGGCGACGGCCGCCCCGCAGGCGGCCGGCGACGGCACGCTCGCCGTCACCGACGGCCGCGGCCGCTTCGTGCTCGACCTGTCCGGCTCGGTGATCGGACGGATCGACCGGGGGAAGCTCGTCATCCGCAACCCGTTCGGCGCGCGCGGCGGCGGGCCGATCGTGCGTGGCCACGACTGGGTTCGCGTGCGCGGCATGACCGTCACGTACGGCGGCAAGGGCATTCGTTTCCGCATCCTCGGCGGCCGCTTCAACGCCAGGATCGAAAACGCCGTCGGCGTCGACGTCAGCATCGTCGGCCGCGGCCGCGCCACGCTGCACGGAGCGGGCCTCAGCGAGTTCGGGCTCTCGAACGGCGCCTACTCGCTCAACGGCGGCGAGCCGATGCCCGTCCCGGACGAGCGTCTGCTGATCGATGTTCGCTCACCCGTGCCGCCGAAACCGACCCGCGCGCGCTAGAGCGACAGACGCCTCTGGCATCCTGAGAAGCGGCATGACTACGGGCCAGCCGCAGATGGTGCTGATCGTCGAGGACGAGGAGTCGATCGCATCCTTCGTCGCGCTCTACCTCAAGAACGCGGGTTACGCGGTCGAGACGGCCGCCACGGGCGCCGACGCGCTCGCGAAGGTGGAGGCGGGCAGGCCCGCTCTGGTCGTGCTCGACCTGATGCTTCCGGACGTCGACGGCATCGACGTCTGCAGGCGGATGCGCAAGGGCTCGGACGTGCCGATCCTGATGCTGACGGCGCGCGACGAGGACATCGACAAGATCATCGGGCTCGAGGTCGGCGCCGACGACTACCTGACCAAGCCGTTCAACCCGCGCGAGCTGGTCGCACGGGTCAAGTCGATCCTGCGGCGCACCGTCCACCGATCGCCGCCCGCAGGAGTCGCGGCAGCTGCAGCACGGCGACCTGCACGTCGACGCCGGTCGGCGCGAGGTGCGGGTCGGCGACGAGGAGATCCAGCTCGCGCCGAAGGAGTTCGACCTGCTCTGGGAGCTGCTCGACCACCGCGGGATCGTCCTGACCCGCGACCAGCTGCTCGAGCGCGTCTGGGGCTACACGTTCGCGGGCGACACTCGTACCGTCGACGTGCACGTCCGGCAGCTGCGCCGCAAGCTCGGCGACGCATCCCCGATCGTGACCGTGTGGGGCGTCGGCTACAAGGTCAGCACCGCCAAGGGCGCGGCGCGGGAGGCCGGCGTGGCCGACCTCCCGTCGAGCTAGGAGCGCGCCGGTGGCCCAGCTCCCTGGCCGGGACCCGGGGGTCGCGGCGGGGCGTGCGCGCCGGCGGGCGCCGGAGGCCACGCGGGTCGGCCGCTGGCAGGTGCTGCGCTCGCTCCGCTTCCGCCTGCCCGCGCTCTTCCTGATCGGGATCGTGCTCTCGGGCGTCGTGGCGGCGGCGACGGCGATCGGCCTCTTCCAGGACTACGTCGAGGATCGCACGCGGGCGGAGCTCCGGCGCAACGCCGCTGGGGTCGCGCGCCTCTACGCCGAGCAGGCGATCGCAACGCTCGACGAGGACCGCTCGCCCGCGCCGTTCATCGCCAAGGAGCTCGAACGGGCGAGCGGCAACCGGCTCTTCTACGTCGGGCCCGGCATCTACCCCGGGCTGACGGGGAGCTCCGTGCTCCCGGAGCTGCCGCAGAGCGTCGTCCCGCAGTGGCGGACCGGGCAAGGTGCGAACCTTCGAGTTCACGCCGCCGGGGCGAGGACGAGACCTTCTTTGCCGTCGCACACCCGCTGCGGCTGCGCGGCGTGCTCTACGGCGCCATGGTCGTGGCGACTCCGAAGGATCAGCTTCGCGAGCGCTGGCTGACGCTGATGCAGCGCCTCGGTATTGCGTTCCTGGTCGGAATCGCGGTCGCGGGGGCGCTCGGCTGGTACCTGTCCCGGCGGATCACCAAGCCCGTGCTGGCGCTCGCCGACGCCGCCGACCGGATCGCGGCCGGCGACTACGCGGTCGAGGTGCCGCGCGCCGGCGCCGACGAGATCGGCGAGCTCGCCGACCGCTTCCGGCAGATGACCAGTCGCCTGGCCGAGGCCGAGGAGCAGGAGCGCAACTTCCTGATGAGCGTGTCGCATGAGCTGCGCACGCCGCTGACGGCGATCCACGGGCATGTCGACGCGCTGCGCGAGGGGCTGGTCGAGGACGTCGACGCCCGCAGGGGGTCGCTCGAGGTGGTCGCGCGCGAGACGAGCCGGCTCGAGCGGCTGGTCGGCGACGTGCTCGACCTCGCCAAGCTCGACGCCCACCGCTTCACCGTCCTGCACGAGGAGGTGGACATGGGCCGGCTCCTCGACGAGGCGTACGAGTCGTTCGGCGAGGAGGCGCGCCGCCGCGGGATCGAGTTCCGCACGCAGGTCGACGGGCGGCCGGTGCTGGTCACCGACGGCGACCGCGTCCTGCAGATCATCTCGAACCTGCTCTCGAACGCGTTCCGCTGGACGCCCGACGGAGGGCGCGTCGACCTCTCCCTGACGCGGCAGGACGGGCAGGTGCTGGTCGGCGTCGAGGACACCGGCCCGGGGATCGCGGCCGATGAGCGAGAGCGCATCTTCCGCCCGTTCGTGTCCCGGGACGGCGGCGGCACCGGGCTCGGCCTGGCGATCGCGCGTGAACTCGCCCTCGCGCTGGGTGGGGGCATCCGCCTCGACAGCGAGGCGGGGCGGGGGAGCCGCTTCGAGCTCGTGCTGCCGGCGCGGGCGGCCGACGCGCCCTAGGTCGCGCGGCGCTCTTCGATGCGGTAGACGATCGCGCCGCCGCCGGTCTCGAGGCCGCGCTCCATGCGCTCGAGGCGCCGCTCGACGCCCCTCCAGCCCGAGGAGACGAGGTCGACCAGCAGCGTCAGGTCGTCGAGGCGTGCGCGGCGCTCCGCCTGCAGGTGCCCCTCGACGCGCTCGAGCCGGCGGATCGTCTGGCCGGCCAGGCCGCGCACCTCGGCCATCTGCCGGGCGACCGGCAGCGCCTCGGCGCGGACGCCGTCCCGGACAGCGTTGCCGACCTGGTCCGGAAGCGACGCTTCGAGGTTCGCGGCGAGCTCGGCGAGCTGCTCGACCTGGGCCCTCGCCCGGTCGAGGGCCGCCTCGACGTCGGCGGACTGCGTGCGACCCTGCGCTGCCTGTTCCAGCCGCTCGCGGGCCCGCTCGAGCGCGTCCTCGTTCACGGACGGCAACGCTAGCGTTGGCATCGGATGAGGTCCGACGAACTCGACTACGAGCTGCCGCCCGAGCTGATCGCACAGCGCCCGGCCGAGCGGCGCGACGAGTCACGGCTGCTCGTGTTCGAGCGCGAGAGCGGAGACGTGCGCCATCGCCGCTTCGGCGAGCTGCCCGACGAGCTGCGCGCCGACGAGCTCGTCGTCCTCAACGACACGCGCGTGCTGCCGGCGCGCATCCGGGCGCAGCGCCCCGGCGGCGGCGAGGCGGAGGTGCTGCTGCTCGAGTCGCTCGGCGGCGACGAGTGGGAAGCGCTCGCCCGACCGTCGCGCCGGCTGCGGGCCGGGCAGGAGCTCGGCCCGGTGACGCTGCTGCGGCCGCTCGCCGAGGGTCGCTGGCGCGTCCGCCTGCACGGCGCCCCGGACGGGGAGCTGCCCCTGCCGCCGTACATCCGTGAGCGCCTCGACGATCCCGACCGCTACCAGACCGTCTACGCGAACGAACCCGGCTCCGCGGCTGCGCCCACCGCCGGGTTGCACTTCACCCGCGAGCTGCTCGAGGGTCTCCCCACGGAGCGGGTCACGCTGCACGTCGGCCTCGACACCTTCCGCCCCGTCGGCACCCAGACGCTCGCCGAGCACCGCATCCACAGCGAGCGCTATGCCGTCGATCCGCCGGCGTGGGAGCGCATCCGCGCGGCGGAGCGAGTGCTCGCCGTCGGCACCACGACGGTTCGCGTGCTGGAGTCGCTGGCGCGGGGGGCCCCGCTCGAGGGGCGGACGAACCTGTTCATCACACCGGGATTCGAGTTCCGTCGGGTCGACGCACTGCTCACGAACTTCCACCTGCCGCGATCGACGCTCCTCGCGCTCGTCATGGCCTTCACGGGCATCGAGCAGACCCGGGAGCTCTACCGCCGCGCGATCGCCGAGCGCTACCGCTTCTACTCGTTCGGCGACGCAATGCTCATTCGCTAGCCGCGGCGCCTGCGGCGGCCGCTCTCGTGGGGGAAACCCGGTTTCCCCCACGGGCCCCCTCGCTCAAGTCACGCGCCCGGGCCGCGCTGTGGCTGCGGCCGGCAGAGCCGGCCTCCGCCGATGCACGTCAACCGCGAGAGGCAGGTACTAGCTCTCGTGTGGGAAACCCCGGTTTCCCCCGTGGGCCCCCTCGCTCGAGTCCGCGCCGGGGCCGCGCTGTCGCTGCGCCGGGCAAAGCCCGGCTCCGCCGGTGGACGTCAACTGCGGAAAGCAGGGACTGTCCCCTTGAGGGACTGGCCCGTGGTCTTCACCGGCGTGATGGGGCAGCATGCTTCAAGCATGTGATAATGTGCAGAGCATGGGCATGATTCAGATCCGCAATGTCCCGGAGGGGCTTCATCGCCGGCTGAAGGTTCGCGCGGCTGAGCAGGGGCTGACGCTCTCCGACTACCTGCTCCGCGTCGCCGAGCGGGAGGCCGCGTTGCCGACGATCGCCGAGCTCACCGAGCGCATCCGCCGTCGGACAGCGGTCGTCCCGAGCGTGAGCGCGGCCGATGTCGTGCGGGAGCTGCGCGACTCCGACGCGTGGTAGTCGCCGACACGTCGGCAGTCATCGACTACCTGCTCGGGACGCCGCAGGCCGGCTGGGTCGCCACGCTGATCGAGCCCGAGGCACGGCTCCACGCTCCGCACGTGCTCGACGTCGAGGTCCTCGGGGTGCTCCGGCGGTATGTCAGGCTGGGCGACGCAGCTGTCGACCGTGCCGAGGCGGCACTCGACGACCTCGCGGATCTCGCGATCACCCGCTACTCGCACCTCCCCTTCTTGCCGAGGATGTGGCAGCTGCGCGACAACGTCAGCCCCCGCGATGCCGCCTTCGTGGCCCTGGCGGAGGCGCTCGGAGCCAGCCTCCTGACGACCGACCGGCGCCTGGCCCGAACGCCCGGCCTCGAGATCGAGATCCTGACCCCGTGAGCTTCACGGTCACCGCCACCGACGGCGCCGCGCGCGCCGGCGTGCTGCGAACCGCCCACGGCGACGTCCCCACGCCCGCCTTCATGCCGGTCGGGACGAAGGGCACGGTCAAGGCGGTCGACCCGGAGGAGCTTCGCGCCATCGGGCGCGCCGATCGTGCTCGGCAACACGTACCACCTGTACTTCCGCCCGGGTGCCGAGCTCGTCGCCGAGCTGGGCGGGCTCCACACCTTCATGGCCTGGGACGGGCCGATCCTCACCGACTCGGGCGGCTTCCAGGTCTTCTCGCTCCGCCACACGATCGTGCGGGCGGACGACGAGGGGGTGACCTTTCGCAGCGTCTACGACGGGGCCGAGGCCCGCTTCACGCCCGCGAGCGTCGCGGAGACGCAGCGGCTGCTCGGCTCCGACATCGCCATGTGCCTCGACGTCTGCCCACCCGCCGGCGTCGACCCCGACGAGCTCGCGGAGGCCGTGCGTCGCACGACCGTCTGGGCGGCACGGCAGCGCGAGGCGCCCCGGGCTCCCGGACAGCTCCTGTTCGGCATCAGCCAGGGCGGCGTGGACGAGAGGCTCCGGCAGCGGTCGATCGAGGCTCTGCTGCCGCTGGACTTCGACGGGTACGCGCTCGGCGGGCTCTCGGTCGGCGAGGAGCGAGGGCGCACCTGGGACGCCGTCGGCTCGGCCGCCCCGCTGCTGCCCGCCGACCGGCCGAGGTACTTCATGGGCATCGGCGACCCCGAGGGGATCCTCGAGGTGATCGAGCGTGGCATCGACATGTTCGACTGCGTCCTGCCGACCCGGCTCGGGCGCACCGGCACAGCGCTCACCGCGCACGGGCGGCTCAACCTTCGCAACGCCGCCTTCGCGCGGGACGCGCGCCCCCTGGAGGTTGGCTGCAGCTGCCCGGCGTGCAGCCGCTTCAGCCGCGCCTACGTCCGCCACCTCGTCAACCAGCAGGAGGTGCTCGGCCTGCGGCTCCTCTCGCTGCACAACCTGCACTTCCTGCTCACGCTCACCGCCGGTGCGCGCGCGGCGATCGAGCGGGGCGAGCTAGCATCGTTCAAGGCTGACGCCATCAGCCGTCTGCGCCAGTCAGAGGAGGCCGCTTGACCCCACTGCTCTTCATTCTCGTCATGCTCGTGCTGCTCTGGGTGCTGCTGATCGCGCCCCAGCGCCGGCGGCAGCAGGCGCAGCGCCGGATGCTCGACGACGTCAACGTCGGCGACGAGATCCTGACCGCCGGTGGGATCTACGCCACCGTGCGGGAGGTCGGCGACCAGCGAATCCTCGCCGAGTTGGCCCCGGGGATGACCGTCACGCTCGACCGGCGGGCGGTCGCCCAGATCCTGACCGAGGACGAGCCGGCCGCCGAGAGCGCCGATCTCGACGAGGGCACCGACGGAGAGCTCGCAGAGCTCCCCGAGGAGCCGTCGACAGCGCAGCGAACCTAAATTCCCCGAGTCCCGCTACGCTGAGGCAGGGTCGTCGCGTGTCGAATCGCCGTTCGCAGCTTCTCATCATCGTTGCGCTGCTCGCCGCTCTAGTCGGCGTCGGGCTCCTCGCTGCGCCCGGCTCGCCGCTGCGCGACGAGCCGACTCTCGGCCTCGACCTGCAGGGTGGCCTCGAAGTCGTCCTGGCGGCGAACCCCGGCAAGGGTGAGACGCTCACCGAGGATGACCTCGACCGCTCCGTCGAGATCATCCGCAACCGCATCGACAAGCTCGGCGTCTCCGAGCCCGAGGTGCGGAAGTCCGGGGAGACCCAGATCAACGTCCAGCTCGCAGGTGTCTTCGACGCCGACCGGGCGGTGCAGATCATCGGCAAGACCGCCCAGCTCGAGCTCTACAAGCTCGAGGACAACCTCGTGCGGCCCTCGATCAACCCGCTCTCCGACGAGCCGATCCCAAACCGCTCGCTGCACGCGCTGCTCGCGCCGGTGTCGAAGGCAGCGACGGACAGCGGCAAGGCGTCCGCCTGGTACCTCTTCGACGAGGACAAAGAGCTCGTCGCCGGCCCGCTGCCGACCCGCGAGGCGCTCGTCGCCACCAAGGCAGCGGAGAAGCTGAAGGGCGAGAAGGGCTTCCCGAAGGGCTCGCGCATCTTCGCCCAGCCCGAGAACACCCGGGTCATCACCTGCAACGTGCGCGGCTCCGACGTCTGCCCGGGCCTCCAGTCCCTGCCGACGCCGGGCCAGACGTACTACTACCTCTTCCGCTACCAGCCGAACGACGCGGAGAACCCCGTGCCCGAGATGACGGGCGAGGACCTGAAGCTCTCCGGCACGCGCCAGGACTTCGACCCGCAGTCGAGCGAGCCGATCGTGCTCATGCAGTTCACGGGGGCAGGCGCGGACAAGTTCCACGACATCACGCGTGACCTGGCCCAGGAAGGCCAGATCCGCGCCTCGCGGCTGGCCCCGGGCACGCCGAAGGAGGCCGCGTTCGGCCACTTCGCGATCGTGCTCGACGACGAGATCCGCTCCTACCCGTCGATCGACTACGAGGAGAACCCGGACGGCATCCCCGGCGACAACGGCGCCCAGATCTCCGGCGTCGGCAACATCAACGAGGCCAAGGACCTGGCGCTGGTGCTCCAGACGGGCGCGCTGCCGGTCGAGTTCACCATCGAGGACCAGACGGCCGTCTCGGCCACGCTCGGCGACGACGCGCTCCAGCAGGCGCTCAAGGCGGCGCTCGCCGGCCTGCTCGTCGTCGGGCTCTTCCTGCTCGTCTTCTACCGCTTCCTCGGCGTGGTGGCCGTGATCGGGCTCGGCATCTACGCGGCGTTCCTCTACGCCGTGCTCGTGCTCTTCGACGTCACGCTGACGCTGCCGGGCTTCGCCGGGATGGTGCTGACGATCGGCGTTGCGGCCGACGCGAACATCGTCATCTTCGAGCGCATCAAGGAGGAGTCGCGGGCGGGCAAATCGGTGCGGGCAGCCATCGCGACGGGCTACGCCAAGGGCTTCCAGACGATCATCGACGCGAACGTGGTCACGGCGATCACGGCCGTGATCCTCTTCATCATCGCGACGTCGGGCGTGCGCGGCTTCGCCTTCCTCGTCCTGCTCGGCACCGCCATCTCGATCGTCACGGCCGTGTTCGCGACGCGCGCGCTGCTGGCGCTGCTCGGCGGCTTCCGCTGGTTCGACAACCCGGCGTTCATGGGCGCCAGTGCCCGTCGCATCGCGCCCTGGCAGCGGGTGGACATCGTCGGCCGCCGCCGCCTCTGGTTCATCATCGCCGGCATCTCGATCGTCCTCTCGATCGGGACGATCGCCGTCAATGGACTCAACCTCGGCATCGACTTCGAGGGCGGCAGCCAGCTCAGCTTCGAGACGCCGCAGCCGGTGTCGATCGCCGACGTGCGCGACGAGGCGGCCAAGGTCGGGCAGGCCGGCGCGATCATCCAGGGTCGTGGCGAGGAGACCGGCGACGGCCTCTTCCGCGAGTACCAGCTGCGGGCGGAGTCGTTCGACGAAGCCGATCAGCGGCGGCTCGTCACCGGGCTCGAGAGCAGCTTCGACGCCACCGTCACCGGTGTTCGCAACGTGTCCGCGAGCTTCAGCGAGCAGATCCTGCGCGGCGCGATCTACGCGATCATCACCTCGTTCCTGCTGATCGCGCTCTACATCACGATCCGCTTCGAGTGGCGGTTCGCGGTGCCGATCCTGCGCACGATCGCGAACGACGGGCTGATCGCGATCGGCATCTACTCGCTGTCCGGCAAGGAGGTCTCGGCCGCGACCGTGGCCGCGTTCCTGACCATCATCGGGTACTCGATCTACGACACGATCATCATCTTCGACCGCGTCCGGGAGAACATCCCGTTGATGCGCCGGTCGACGATGGCGCACATCACCAACGTGTCGCTCTGGGAGACGATCCCGCGCTCGCTGGCGACGACGATCATCACGCTGCTGCCGGTCAGCGCGCTCTACCTCTTCGGTGGCGAGACGCTCAAGGACTTCGCGTTCGCGATCCTCGTCGGCATCTCGATCAGCGCCTTCTCCACGATCTTCATCGCCGCACCGTTCCTGGTCGTGCTCAAGGAGCGCGAGCCGGAGTTCCGGCGCCGCATGGAGTCCGGCGAGCCCGGCGCGAAGGACGCCGAGCGGGCGCTCGTGGCGGCCCAGGTCGCGGCCGCCGAGCAGCCGGCACCCGCGCTTGCGCCGGCGATCGACGGTGGCGACGGGGCTGCCGGAGCCACACGTACGGACGGCCGGCGGGAGCGCCGGCGTCAACGTCGGCGCTCGAAGCCACACGGGCGCGCGAGGTAGCCATGGCGGCTGACGAGCCCGGCCGCGGCAGCCCCCTACGAGAGCTGCTGCAGCAACTCGGGCTCGCCGCTGTGGGAGCCGTCTCGCTCACCGCAGAGCGCGCCGACAGGCTGGCGGAGGAGCTCGCCGCCCGCGGCGGGCTGCGCCAGGAGGAGGTGCGGTCGCTGATCGACGAGGCGACGGGGCGCTGGCGCGGCGACGCCGGCCGGCTCGGCGAGCGGGCGAGCGCGGCGCTCGAGGGCGTCTTCGAGGAGCTCGGCCTCGTCTCGCGCGATCGCTACGAGGAGCTCGAGCTGCGCGTTGCCCAGCTCGAGCACCGGCTGCGCCTGCTCGAGCCGCCCCTCCCGGGCGCGAACGGCTCGCCGCCGCGCGTCTAGCCCGCGCGGCAGGGCTCCGGCACCAGCCGTCGCCCCACTCGTTCGCGCAAAGGTTCTCGATCCGGCGACGCGCCCTCCGGCCGCGCGGCAGACCCGGCTCGCCGCCGTGACGCTCTCGGCGCACATCCGCACCACAGCTGACACCGCCCGGGCACACCTGGGTGCGTCGCGCGGAGCTACGCTCGCACCGGGTGGTGGGTTCGGGGTGCCCCACGCGCCACCTGTCCCGGGAGGCCACTGTCCAAAGAAGCCATGTCCGCGATGGCCGGCTGTGCTGCGAGGAGCCGCCCGTGCCGGGGCCCCGCAGCCCGTCGTGTCACACTGATCGGCATGGCCCAGGCGCCTCCACGCACGCTCGGCCGGCTGTCCGAGATCGCCCAGGTGGCCGCCCGCCACGGGTTCGGCTACTTCTTCGAGCACCGCCGCTTCCGCCGCGGCGATCCCGACGGAGACCCCTCCCAGCGGGGCGCCCACCTGCGGGCGATGCTGGACGAGCTCGGGCCCACGTTCGTCAAGTTCGGGCAGCTGCTCTCGATGCGCCCGGACGTGCTGCCGCCGGACATCGTCGCCGAGCTCCGCGGCCTCCAGGACGACGTCACGCCCTTCGCGTACGAGGACGCCCGGCTGGTGATCGAAGCCGACCTCGGCCTGGCCGTGGAGCGGCTCTTCCTCGAGTTCGAGTCGACGCCGATGGCGGCTGCGTCGATCGGGCAGGTCTACCGGGCGACTCTCCCGAACGGCCGGCGCGTGGCCGTCAAGGTGCAGCGGCCCGACGCGCCCCGCCAGATCGAGGCCGACATCGCCCTCCTCTACCAGGCGGCCAAGCTCGCCAAGGAGCGCATCCGTCGCCTCGACTTCATCGACGCGCGCGGCATCGTCGACGAGTTCAGCCGCTCGATCCGGCAGGAGCTCGACTATCGCACCGAGGCCCGCAACGCCGACCAGTTCCGCCGCGACTTCGCCGGGAACCCACGCGTCCGGATCCCGCGCGTCTACTGGGGCTACACCACGGCTCGCGTGCTCACGCTCGAGTTCATCGACGGCGCGCAGCTCGCCGACCTCGCCGACGCCGACTATGGGGAGCCCGAGCGCCGCCGCCTCGCCGAGCTGATCACCGAGACATGGCTGACGATGGTCTTCCGCAACGGCTTCTTCCACGCCGACCCACATCCAGCCAACATCCTCGTGCTCGAGGGCGCCGAGGCGATCGGGCTCGTCGACTTCGGGCTCGCCGGCAAGCTCACCGACGCCGACATGTCGAACCTGACGAGGCTCTTCATCGACGCCGCCAACGAGAACGTGGACGCGATGCCGAAGCGCCTGGCCGAGCTCGGCGTCCGCTACCCGCGGGCCCGGGAGGCCGAGTTCGTCGCCGCGCTGCGCGAGCTCTTCTACCGCTACTACGGCGCACCGCTCTCGCAGATCGATCCGATCCAGGTGATCCGCGAGGGCTTCGACCTGATCTACTCGATGAACCTCGAGCTGCCGACCCGCTGGCTGCTGCTCGACAAGGCGATCGCGACACTCGCCTCCGTCGGCCAGGAGCTCTACCCGGCGTTCAACGCCGTCGAGGTGGCGCGACCGTTCGCGCGACGGCTGATGATCGGCCGCTTCAGCCCGCATCGGGTCGCGCTCCGTGCCCGGCGCGAGGGGACCGAGCTGGCGAGAATCGCGCGCGTGATGCCGTATCAGGTGCACGACATCCTCGAGCAGGTGCGCGACGGCCAGGTCGAGGTCGGCTTCGTCCACAAGGGCGTCGACGACTTCCTCGACAAGCTCGACGAGGCGATCAACCGCATGGTCGTGGCCGTCGTCGTGTCGGCCGGGCTCGTGGCCTCCAGCCTGCTCGGCATCTTCGCCGACGGGGGTCCGCATGTACTCGGCGTGCACCTGATCGCCCTGGTCGGCTTCATGCTCTCGGGGCTGCTGATGGGGTGGCTGCTTGTCGGCGTCATCCGCCACGGCCGCCTCTAGCCGCTAGGCCGACCGGACCCAGCGGGCGAGCGCCGCCGCGGCCGCGCCGGATGCCGCCCCATGTCCGGCGCCGGGAACGACCTGCCTGCTCGCGTGGGGCAGGAGCGCCTGCCAGCGTTCGAGGTCGCCGGGAGGCGCGCGCCGGTCGTCGCTTCCGGCGAGCAGCAGCACCGGCACCGTCTCGGCGAGGTGCTGGAGGCCGGCGAGGGCAGCCGGCGTCCCGGGGTCGGCCAGGGTCGTCCAGGCGGTCCAGGCGCGCGCCTGCACCGACTGGCGGGCGAAGTCGAGTGCCGAGGACGGCGGCAGCCCGCGCGCAAGGGCGACCGGTGGAGCGGTGAGAGCCCAGAGCGCGCGAACGGCGCCGAAGAGGACGGTGCGGCGCACGCCGGGCGGCCGGTCCCGGAGCCAGCGAACCGGCTGAGGGAGCGGCCGAAGGCCCGGGAACGGCGCCGCCGCCAGCGCGAGCGCCCGCACCCGACCGGGATGTGCCGCCGCCCAGAGCGCGGCGAGGACCGCGCCGACCGAGTGGCCGGCCAGCGCAACCGGCCGACCCGGTGCAACGTCGTCGACGAGGCGGTCGAGCACCGCCAGATGGAAGCGGCGGTCGTAGGGGCGGTCGGGCCGGTCAGAGCGGCCGAACCCCGGCAGGTCGGGGGCGACCAGCGTCCGCTCGGAGCCCACCGCGCCGGCGAGCGCCTGCCAGTACCGGCCCGAGCCGCCGAGCCCGTGCAGGGCGACCACGACCGGGCCGTCGCCGCCCTGCCACACAGCCAGCCGGCCCCATGGCAGGTCGAGCCACCGGCAAGCCAGGGCCGGGCGTCTCGACATGTCGTCTCGGCGGCCGCTCATTGGCGTCGGCCCAGCCTAGGCGGACGCCGGGTCCGGGAACCACGCGGCGTGCCGGGGTGTAGGGGCGGGAGACGACGACCTCGACGAGCAAGGAGCTCCACATGCGTCTACCGATCGCCCTCGCGGGCGTCGCCTCCCTGGCGGCACTCTCCGTCGCCTGCGCCGGCAGCAGCGAAGCCAGCGGCAAGCCGAAGCCGGGGCCTGCCGTCCAGCGGACGGGCCTCATGAGCGTGGCGCGGGCCGCCCACGGCGCGGCGCTCCTGCCCTCCGGCAGGGTCATCCTGGTCGGCGGCTGCACGCTGCCCGGGTGCGACGACGGCGACTTCCAGACGGACACCGCAGAGCTGTACGACCCGAAGACCCGCCGCTTCAGCGCCACGGCGAAGCTCCACCGCATCCGGATCAACCCCGAGGTGGAGACGCTGCCGGACGGCCGCGTGCTCGTGGCCGGGGGCTATAGCGGCACGAAGCCCACCGCCGCCGTCGAGCTCTACGACGAGTCGACAGCGACGTTCACGGACGTGCAGCCCATGCTCTCGCCGCGGGCGGACGGCACATCGACGCGGCTGCGCGACGGCCGCATCCTGTTCGCGGGCGGCGACGCCGGGGACGGAGCCCTCGCCAGCGCCGAGCTCTACGATCCGGCCAGCGGCCGCTTCACGCCGACCGGATCGATGGCGAAGCCGCGCAAGGTGCACGCAGCGACGCTCCTCGCGGACGGGCGCGTGCTGCTGACTGGCGGCGCCACCACCGGCGGCACCGTTGTTCGCACGGCCGAGCTCTACGACCCGAAGACAAACCGTTTCACGCCGACGGGCTCGCTGGCACGCATCCGCTACAAGCACGGGTCGGCCGGGCTCGGCGACGGTCGAGTGCTCGTGGTCGGGGGCGCGCCCGTGTTCGACCTCGGCTTGCGCTATCGCGGCACCGAGATCTACGACCCGCGCACGGGGCGCTTCAGCCGCGGCCCGGCCATGCAGACGGGGCGCTACCACGTCCTCGAGGCGGTGCTGGCGCTACCGCGTGGGCGCGTCCTCGTCGCCGGCGACTCCGTGCGCCTCGAGCAGTACGAGCCGGCGCCACGGCGCTTCCGGCCGGTCGGGGTCGTGGGCCAGGAGCTCGGCTTCTCGGTGGCGTTGAGGCTCAAGGACGGCTCGGTGCTGATCGCAGGCGGCTACTCGAGCCTGGGTGAGAACCCCGTCCGCCGCGCCTGGACGTACCGGCCCGGCTAGGTCGGTGCACGGCCGGTTCTCACGGAGTCGGCGGAGTCCGGGACGCGTGCCGTCCCGGGCTCCGCCGGCCTGCACGCCCGCCGCGGGACGCAGCTCGGAATCCCCGCTCCGGGATCCGGCTCCAGCGCCGACGCGACCTCGTACGAACGACCTAGGGCGCCGCGAGCTCGCGGAGCGCCGCGACTGCCTCCTCCAGGCCCTCGGGCGCCAGGGAGTAGACGTAGGCTCGGGCGTTGCCGCGCATGCCGACGATGCCCGCCGCCCGCAGGAGCCCGAGGTGGTGGTGCGCCGTCGAGCGGGCGATGCCGGCCTCCTCGGCCAGCTCGCTCAGGCCGGCCTCCCCGGCTGCGAGCCTACGCACGATCGCGATGCGCGCGCCGTCGCCGAGCGCGCGGCCGACTGCGAGCGCGCGCTCCCGCAGGGCGTCCTCGGCGGCTGCGCCGTCGGGCAGCGGGTAGCAGATGATCCTCGCGTCGCCGTGCTGGCAGAGGAGCGACCACGGGCGCGCGGCGGCCTGAGGAACGAGGATCACGACTCGCGTCTCGGGCTCGGGCTCGTAGGAGAAGCCCTTGACCACGTCTGCGACCGCCTGCGTGGGCGCGAGCCGTGCGAGGGCGGGGCCGCGGGTGGCGACCTCGGCTGCCAGCAAGCCCTCCGTGGCCGCCGCCTCCTCGTCGGGAATCGCGTTCGCGAACGCCGTCAGCGCGCTCAGGACGAGGCGCTTGCCATGCTCGGCGTCGACGGAGAGATACGCGGCGAGCGAGTCGCGCGCGCGGCCCGCGTAGTACCGCTCGCTCCCGAGCAGGCTCGCGGCGGCGGTCTCGTCCCCCTCCGCGGCCGCCGCGAGCGTCTCGCGGCCGACGGCCGCCGTCCAGGCGGGCACGTGGAGACCGAGCAGGTGGCGGCGAAGCTCGACGGCGTCGAGCCGGGTCACGGTGTCGAGGAGCTCCATGAGCGTCAGCCGCTCTCCGTCGAGCGCCGGCCCGAGCAGGTGGAGCCAGAGCTCGCCGCTCCGTGCACCGAGCGCCTCCAGGGCTCGGCGCAGGGCGGGAGGGCATGTGGGGAGGCCGCCCGCGAGCCAGCTCGCGCGGGGCTCCCGCGCCGGCGTGGTGAGCGCCCAGAGCGTGACGAGCGCCTCGGTAGCGGCTCCCGCGCGCACCAGCACCGGCGCCCGGGCGTGGGTTGCGTCATGGACGTAGTGGTCTATCATGATCGAATAGTATTCGATAAACGTCGAACGATGGAGGGAGCATGCGGTACCAGCTTCTCGGCCGCAGCAGTCTTCGCGTCAGCGAGCTCTGCCTCGGCACGATGACCTTCGGCCCCGACTGGGGCTGGGGTGCGGACGCGCAGGAGTGCAGGCGCATCTGGGAGGCCTTTGCGGCGGCGGGCGGCAACTTCGTCGACACGGCCAGCAACTACACGGACGGGTCGAGCGAGCAGCTGATCGGCGAGCTTGCGAGCGCGGACCGCGAGCGGTGGGTGATCGGCACGAAGTACACGCTGTCGACCGCGCCGGACGACCCGAACGCCGGCGGCAACCACCGCAAGAGCCTCGTGCGGTCGCTCGAGCAGAGCCTCCGGCGGCTTCGCACCGACCACGTCGACCTGCTCTGGCTGCACATGCGGGACGCGACCACGCCGATCGACGAAGCCGTCCGGGCGCTCGACGACCAGGTGCGGCTCGGGAAGGTGCTGCACGTGGGCATCTCGGACTCGCCGGCCTGGGTGGCCGCGCAGGCGAACACCCTCGCCGAGCTGCGCGGCTGGACGCCGTTCACGGCGCTGCAGCTCCCCTACAGCGTCGCCGACCGTCAGGCCGAGCGGGAGCTGCTGCCGATGGCAGCCGCGCTCGGGCTGCCGCTCGTGCCGTGGGGCGTGCTCGGCGCCGGCGTGTTGACGGCGAAGCCGGCGGCGGAGCGTCGCTGGCCGGACGACCCGGTCAGCGAGCGAACGCAGGCACTCGTCGAGCTGCTCGTCGAGATCGCTGGAGAGCGGGGCGCGACGCCTGCCCAGGTCGCGATCGCGTGGCTGCGGCACAACCGTGAGCTCACGATCGTGCCGATCGTCGGCGCGCGGACCGAGGCGCAGATCGTCGAGAACCTCGGCGCGCTCGAAGTGCAGCTGACTGCCGAGGAGTACGCGGCGCTCGCGGCTGCGGGCCAGCCGGAGCTCGGCTTCCCGCGGGCCTTCCTCGAGTCCGAGGACGTGCGCGAGCTGATCTACGGCACCACCTGGCCCAAGCTGGTGCTCCACGGCCGAGAGGGCGGCGCGCCGGTGCTTCAGGTCTCCTAGCCGTGGGCTGTCCGGGCGGGGCGCGCCTCGCCCGGACAGCTGTCGACAACTCTGCGGATTCGCTGTTGCAGAGTCGTCCGAAAGGACATCTGGCGGGTGCGGCGGCGGCCCTCTACCGTCGTCGCCATGAACGCGCTCCTCCTCGCCGACGGCACCGGCTCCCGCCAGCTTCTCGGCCGGCACCTCAGCCGCGACGGCTTCGACGTCTGGGAGGCCGGTGCCGCCGGCGAGGCACTCGAGATCGCAGAGCGTGCCCAGCCGGACCTCGTGCTCCTCGCGAGCGCGCTGCCGGACTCGCCGGGGGTCGACGTCTGCATGCGACTCCGTGAGGGCGAGCCTGGGCGCTCGTGGAACCGCGAGGTGCCTGTGATCCTGCTCGGCGACGAGGAGTCCGATCCGGTCGACCGCATCCGCGCCTTTGCCCGCGGCGCCGACGACTACGTGCCGCAGCCTCTTGTCTACGAGGAGCTGCTCGGTCGCATCCGCGCGGTGCTCAGGCGGACGACCGGCGCGACGCGCGAGCGACTGGTCGCGGCGGAGCTGGTTCTCGACCGGCGCACCCGCGACGTCACGATCGGCGGCCGGCGCGTCGGGCTCTCGACCAAGGAGTACGAGCTGCTGCTCGAGCTTGCCTCCGAGCCCGATCGCGTGTTCACGAAGGAGCAGCTGTTGCGCGACGTCTGGGGTTTCCGCTCGCTCGGACGGACGCGAACGCTCGACTCGCATGCGTCACGGCTGCGCCGAAAGCTGGGCGCAGTCAGCACGCGGCACTGGGTGATCAACGTCTGGGGGGTCGGCTACCGCCTGCTCGATCCGGACGAGCCGCTCCCGGCTGACGCCCTCGGTCGCGAGCCGGACGCCGCCTGAGTCCCGGACGTCCACACGCCGCCTCGGTAGGGTTCGCCGCATTCGTCCCTGTGTGGAGAGGAGCACGCGGTGCAGCTGATCGAGCGGATCCACAAGTCGCAGGAGCGCTGGAACGTCCTGCGGCATCCCTTCTACGAGCGCTGGGACGCCGGCGCCCTGACCCGGAGTGAGCTGCAGACCTACGGCGGCCAGTACCGGCACGCGGTTGCTGCGCTGGCCAAGGCTGCCCGCGCCGGCGCCGCGCTCGGCGACGACGGCCACGCAGCCGAGGAGGCGGCCCACGTGACGCTGTGGGACGCGTGGACGGCCAGCCTCGGCGCCGACCCGGCAGAGCCGGTGGAGGAGACGGCAGTGTGCGCAGCCAGCTGGGCGCGTGCGGACTCGCTCGAGGCGACGGCGGTGCTCTACGCGCTCGAGTCGGCGCAGCCGGCGATCGCCGAGACCAAGCTGCGCGGTTTGCTGGCGCATTACGGCTACCGGCCGGACGCGCCGGCGCTCGCCTACTTCGAGGTCCACGCGGAGCGCGATCACGAGCACGCGACCCGCGCGCGGGAGCTGCTCGCCGAGGCGCCCCGCGACGAGGCAACGGACGACGCGCTCGTCTCCGCCGCCGAGGACGCACTGCGCGGAAACTGGCTGCTGCTCGACGGCGTCGAGCGCCTGAACGGACGCTAGCCCGGGCCGGGCGGTGGGCTCCCGCCGGAGCTCACCGCCGGCCGAGCTCGAGCTGCGCGCCTCCCTCGAGCTCGAGCAGGCTGCGCTTGCGGTCGAGGCCGCCGGCATAGCCGACCAGCGAGCCGGTCGAGCCGACGACCCGGTGGCAGGGGAGGACGATCGGCACCGGATTGCGGTTCATCACCGTCCCGACTGCGCGGGCCGCCGCCGGCCGCCCGGCACGCTGTGCGAGCGACCCGTAGGTCGTCGTCTGCCCGAAGGGCACGCGTGCGAGCTCTTCCAGGATACGGCGGCTGAAGTCGCGGGCCGGCTGCAGGTCGACCTGCAACTCGAAGCGCTCGCGCCGCCCCGAGAAGTACTCGTCGAGCTGGCGGCGTGCGTCGTCGAGCGGTCGCGCGACGCGGAGCAGCCGGGCGCCGAACGTCCGCGCGAGCTCGTCCTCCAGCCGGTCCGGCTCAGGATCGAAGGAGATGCGGCAGACACCGGTCTCGGTCCGAGCGAGGAGCAGCCGCCCGAGCGGCGAGTCGGTGAGGTCGTAGGCGACGTCGAGTAGTCGCTCGGCGGCTGCGCGCTCGCGAAACCGCCGGTCGACGGTGGCCGGCACGGTCATCGAATCTCCTTTCGGCGAATGCGGCGCACGCCCGACGACGCGGCCTGGCGCGCCGCCTCGGCGCTGGAGCCGAGGGCGTCGCCGATCTGGCCGTAGTCGAGGTCATAGCCGTAGCGGAGCACGACCGCGGCCCGCTCCTTGGGCGGCAGCCCGTCGGTGAGCTCGCGCAGCTCCTCGTACGTCGGCGGCTCGTCGACGGACTCGAGATCGGGGACCTCGGCGGTTCGCGGCCGGCGCTGCGAGCGCCGGTGCTCGTCGACCACCACGCGCGTCGCGATCGTAAGGACCCAGGCGCGCAGGTGCTCGCCGTGGCGCAGGGCGCCGTAATTCCGCAACGCGCGCAGGAACGTCTCCTGGAACGCGTCCTCGGCGGGCCCGCGGCCGAGCCGGCGCACGAGGAAGCCGAACACGGCCTCGCGGTGCTCCGCGTAGAAGCGCTCGAACGGTGGTATTGCCCGCACTGCTGCAGATTGCATCACCCGGCTGTAACGGCTGCCGGGCGCACCCCGTGAGATCGTGTGAGCGAGACCCCGCACTGGCCGCTCGCGGCGAACGACTCGCGGACGGACATGTCCGCTCCAGACCTGTCCCGAGCCCGGGGCTCCGGGGGGCCGCCGCTCCTCCTCCCCGGGATGAGCGTATCGGCGGCGGGCGCACGCAGGTGTGACCGAAGGGTGCCGAGAGCGTGCCGTGGCGCGGGGCGAGGCGCCGCCCTGGGAGACTCCGGCCGTGCGCGTCGCCGTCGTCGGGCATGTCGAGTGGATCGAGTTCGCACGGGTGGAGCGCCTGCCCGAGCCGGGCGCGATCGTGCAGGCGAGCGAGTCCTGGCAGCAGGCGGGGGGTGGAGGAGCCGTGGCGGCGCTGCAGCTCGCGGCGCTCGAGGGAGCCGCGGCGCTCTACACCGCGCTCGGAGACGACACGTGGGGACGTCGGGCCGCCGACGAGCTCGATGCCCGCGGTGTCCGCGTCCTCGCGGCCTGGCGGCCGGAGCCGCAGCGCCGCGGCTTCACGTTCACCGACGCGCGAGCCGAGCGCACGATCACGCTGCTCGGTCCCAAGCTGACACCGGTCGGCGACGACGAGCTGCCCTGGGCCGAGCTGGACGACGCCGACGCCGTCTACCTGACGGCGCGCGACCCCGGCGCGGTACGCCAGGCCCGGCGTGCGCGCATCCTCGTCGCGACCGCGCGCGAGCTGCCCACGCTTGCTGCGGCCGGCGTCCGGCTGGATGCGCTCGTGCACAGCGGGAGCGACGCGGGGGAGCGCTACGAGCGGGGCGACCTCGTCCCGCCTCCGGATCTCGTGGTGACCACCGCGGGCCCGGCCGGGGGCGCCTACCGCCGCGCGAGCGGTGAGAGCGGCACGTACGAGGCGGCCCCGCTGCCCGGACCGGCGGTCGACTCGTACGGTGCCGGCGACTGCTTCGCGGCCGGACTGACCTGGGCACTCGGGCGCGGAGAGCCGATCGAGCGGGCGCTCGGCGTCGCGGCCGCGTGCGGCGCAGGTGCGATCACGGGGCGGGGCGTCCACGTGACGAGGCCGGCCATGTAACGACCGCGTGGACCACAGGTGTTGCGGAGTGGGGGAATGTGGTTTAAAGTGGGGCACACGCGGCGAAGAGAGAGCCCCCAGAGATGCTGCTAGGCGAGTACGAGCACACAGTCGATGACAAGAACCGCCTCACGCTGCCGGCCCGCTTCCGAGACTCATTCGGCGACGGCGTCGTCGTTACGCGCGGTCTCGACGCCTGCCTCTACGTCTTTCCGCGCGGCGACTGGCACGAGATGGTGCAGCGGCGGCTCTCGGAGCTCGATCCGTTCAGCCGTGAGGCCCGTGAGCTGGAGCGCTACTTCTACTCCGGCGCCACGGAGGCCGACCTCGACAAGCAGGGACGCGTGATGATCCCGCCGTCGCTTGTCCGCTACGGCCAGCTGGGACGGGACGTCGTCGTCGCGGGGGTGCGGAACCGCCTCGAGATCTGGGATCGCGAGGCATGGCGCAAGCAGCGAGACGAGTTCGAAGGGAGGGCGGAGCATGTTGCCGAGCGTCTTGCATCACAACGGAGCTGACCACGTCCCGGTGCTCGCCGAGGAGGTCCGCGACCTCCTGGCGGTGCAGCCCGGTGAGACGGTCGTCGACGCCACCTTCGGCGCCGGCGGCCACGCCGCCGTGCTCGCGGGCAGCCTCCGCGGCCGCGGCCGCTTCATCGCGATCGACCGCGACCCGACCGTCCGCCCCTACTTCGAGCGCTTCCGCCGCACCGCCGGCGTGCAGGCGCGCTTCCTGCGCGGCGAGGCGTCCGTGATCCTGGGCCAGCTCGCGGACAACGGCGTCCAGGCGGACGCGATCCTGCTGGATCTCGGCGTCTCGAGCATGCAACTCGACCGGCCCGAGCGCGGTTTCTCGTACGCAACCGACGCCCCGCTCGACATGCGCATGGACACCCACGGTGAGGAGAGTGCCGCCGACCTCGTCAACGAGGCGAGCGAGCGCGAACTCACGCGGATCTTTCGCTCCTACGGCGAGGAGCGCTACGCGCGCCAGATCGCGCGTGCCATCGGCCGCCGTCGCAAGCAGCAGCCGTTCGAGCGCACAGGCGAGCTGGTCGAGACGATCAAGAACGCGATCCCGGCACCAGCCCGCTTCGGCGACGGGCACCCCGCGAAGCGCGTCTTCCAGGCGCTGCGGATCGCCGTCAACGACGAGCTGGGCGAGCTGGAGGAGGCCCTGCCCGCCGCGGTCGACATGCTGCGCCCCGGTGGCCGCCTCGCGGTGATCAGCTTCCACTCACTGGAGGACCGGCTCGTCAAGCACTTCATCCGCGACCTCTCCCGTGGGTGCGTGTGCCCGCCCGACTTCCCCGTCTGCGCCTGCGGGCGCGAACCGGAGCTGCGCCCGCTGACCCGCCGAGCCGTCCGGCCGTCGGCGGAGGAGATCGCCCTCAACCCGCGCGCCGGCTCCGCCCGGCTGCGCGCGGCGGTGAAGGCCTAGGTGGCCGTCGACGCCGCACGTGTCGGCGCCCACGCGCCCGCGCTGCCGTTGCCGGCGGCGCGCCCGCGCCGGCCCCGCGCGAAGCCGCGCCGGGCGCCGCGGTTCCGGCTCGCCGGCAGCGTGGTGTGGATCGCGCTGCTCGCCGCCCTGCTCGCGGGGGTCGTGGCGCTCAACGTGGCCGTCCTGCGCCTGAACCTCACCCTCGACGAGCGCGGCGCCGAGCGCGCGCGCCTGCAGGCCGGGAATGCGGAGATCGCGGCCCGAGCCGCGCTCGACGCTGCGCCGGTGCGCATTCGCGCCGAGGCGGCCGCGCTCGGATACCGAGCGGTCGACTCGTCCGAGATCAGGTTCGTGGAGCTCGGCCGAGACACGCGGTGACCGCGAAGCAGTCGAACCGGCGCATCCGCCTGCTGCTGCTCGTCGTCGCCGTCGCGGTCGCGGCGCTCTTCGGACGGGCCGTCTGGCTGCAGGCCGTCCGGGCGCCCTCGCTGGAGCGGCTCGCCGCGACCCAGCACCATGCAACCGTCTCGCTGCCCGCGGGCCGCGGTGCCATCCTCGACCGCTCGGGCGTGCCGCTCGCCATGGGGACACAGGCCACGACCGTCTATGCCGATCCGCGGCGCATCCACGACCCGTGGAAGGTGGCGCTCGCCGCAGGCAAGACGCTGGGAGCGGATCCGAACGAGCTGATGCGATCGCTCGCGAACCGCAGCAGCCGCTTCGTATTCGTCGACCGCCAGGCAGACCCGGCGGCCGCGGCCGCCCTCAAGCGCCGGCGCCTGGCAGGCCTGGGCTTCTACCCCGAGGAGCGGCGTGACTACCCGCAGCGCGCAGTCGGGGGCCACGTCGTCGGCTACGCCGGTGTCGACAACGAGGGCCTCGCAGGGATCGAGCAGCAGTACGACCGAATCCTGGCGGGGAAGCCGGGCGCGCAGACCATCGTCAGGGATCCGACCGGCCGGGCCGTCGACGTCGTCCGCTCGGTCGCCCCGCGCGAAGGGAGGAACGTCACCCTCTCGATCGATCGCCTCATCCAGGCGAACACCGAGGAGGTGCTCGCGCGCGCGGTGCGCAAGTGGCGTGCGACCAGCGCGACCGCCGTTGTCCTCGACCCGCGGCACGGCACCGTCCTCGCGATGGCCAACGCACCTCGGTTCGACGCCAACCGCTTCGGCACGACCTCCCCCGACGTCAGCCGCAACCGGGCCGTCACCGACACGTACGAGCCGGGCTCCACGTTCAAGATCGTCACCATCGGTGCGGCGCTCGCGGAGGGGATCGTCAGCCCGACGAGCTCGTACTTCCTGCAACCGGAGATCGAGGTCGCCGACCGGGTCATCTCCGAGGACGAGCGGGACGAGCCGCGGCAGATGAGCGTCGCCGACATCGTTGCCGAATCCTCCAACGTCGGCGCTGTCACGCTGGCGCTGCAACTCGGGCAGAAACGACTCTCGCGGTGGATCGACCGCTTCGGCTTCGGGCGCAGCACCGGGATCGATTTCCCGGGCGAGACCCGGGGACTCGTCGCCGCCGAGCCCAAATGGTCGGGGTCGTCGATCGGCAACATCCCGATCGGGCACGGCATCGGCGTCACGGCGGTGCAGATGGCGGCCGCCTACGGCGCCGTCGCCAACAAGGGCGTCTGGATCCAGCCGCGGCTGGCGATCCAGGTCGAGGGCCGCCGGCCGGTGGAGGCCGAGCGGCGGCGGGTCGTCTCCAAACGGGTCGCGCGGCAGCTGTTGGACATGTTGCGCGGGGTGGTTCTCCGCGGCAGCGGGGCCAAGGCTGCCGTGCCCGGCTACCAGGTCGCCGGCAAGACGGGGACGGCCGCCAAGCCCGAGGACAACGGTTACTCGCGCACGGACTACGTCGCCTCGTTCGCGGGCGTCGTCCCGGCGAGCAAACCGCGTCTGGTCATCCTCGTCTCGGTCGACGAGCCGCGCGGGAACATCTACGGCGGCACGGTGGCAGCGCCGGTGTTCGCCGACATCGCCCGCTTCGCCCTGCCCTACCTGGGCATCGCGCCCGACGCCTAGAGCTCCGGGCGCCCGCTGCACGGCTCGCTAAGGTCGGCGCATCAACGGGTGTGGACATGGCAGCGAGCACCTGCGGCGGCATAGAGTCTCGCTCGCGGCGACGGACTGGGGGCGGTGTGACGCGGCCGCTGCGTGAGATCGCGACGGCGGTCGCCCCCCGGCGGGTCGCTGGCGACCTGGCGGTCGAGATCGCGGACCTCGCATATCGCGCCGATGCGGTGCGGCCGGGTGCGCTCTTCGCCTGCATCCGCGGGTCGAGCGCCGACGGGCACGACTTTGCAGCCGACGCCGTCGGCCGCGGCGCGGTGGCGCTGATCGCCGAGCGGGAGCTCGCGCTGCCGGTGCCGCAGCTCGTCGTCGGTGACGCGCGCGCAGCGATGGCCGCGGCGGCAGTCGCCTTCTTCGGCGACCCGAGCAGCGAGCTCGACGTGCTCGGCGTCACTGGCACCAGCGGCAAGACCACGACGGCGTTCCTGCTGCACGGCATCCTCACGGCGGCCGGCCGCCGCCCCGGTCTGGTCGGCACGATCGAGACCCGAGTCGGCGGTGAGCGCGTCCCGGCCGTGCGGACGACGCCGGAATCCGTCGACCTGCAGCGAACCTTGAGAGCGATGCTCGATGCAGGCGACCGCAGTTGCGCCCTCGAGGCGACGTCGCACGGAGCGGTGCAGCACCGGCTCGACGGCGTGCGCTTCGCCGCGCTCGCGTTCACGAATCTCGGCCACGACCATCTCGACTTCCACGGCACGCTCGACGACTACTTCGCGGCCAAGCGGCACCTGTTCGTGCGCGAACCGAGGCCGCCGGCGGCCGTCAACCTCGACGATCCCTGGGGGCGGCACCTTGCCGAGGAGCTCCGCGGCGGCACGCTGCTCACGTTCGGGCTCGCGGAGGATGCCGACATCCGGCCCGAGAGCGTGCAGCTGACGCCGGGCGGGACGAGCTTTCGCGCCGCAGGGATCGACGTCGAGCTGTCGCTTCCGGGGCGCTTCAACCTCGAGAACGCGCTCGCAGCCGTGGCCGCGTCGCACCTCGCGGGTGTCGGTGACGAGGCGATCGCCGCGGGCCTCGCCGCCGTCGAGGGCGTGCCCGGGCGCTTCGAGCTGGTCGACGAGGGGCAGCCGTTCGCGGTCGTCGTCGACTACGCCCACAAGCCGGAGGCGCTCGCCAACGTGCTGCGCACCGCCCGGGAGCTCGCCGCGGGTCGCGTCCTGTGCGTCTTCGGCGCCGGCGGCGACCGCGACCGAGCGAAGCGGCCGCTGATGGGGCGCATCGCCGCCGAGCTCGCCGACGTGGCGATGGTCACCTCGGACAACCCGCGGAGCGAGGACCCCGCGGCGATCGCCGAGGCAGTCCGCGCGGACAGCGCCGGGCTCGAGGTCGAGCTCGACCGGCGCGCCGCGATCGAGCAGGCGCTCCGCGCCGCGGCGCCGGGCGACGTCGTGGTGATCGCAGGCAAGGGGCACGAGACCGGCCAGGAGATGGGCGGCCGAGTCCTTCCGTTCGACGATCGCGAGGTCGCGCGCGAGGCCCTGCGTCAGCTAGCGGCGGCAGGGAGCTGGGCGTGATCTCCGTCGCCTTGGACCAGATCGAGGGTCTCGCAGGCGGGACGCTCGTGCGGGCCGGTTGGGCCGACCAGGCCACGGGCGTGACGATCGACTCGCGCCGCGTCGAGGAGGGCGACCTGTTCGTCGCGGTCGGCCGCGGCTGGGACTTCCGCGATCACGCGCTGGCCCGCGGCGCGGCCGCCGCGCTGCTGCCCGACGACGCCCACGCCGCGCTGGCTGCGATCGGCTCGGCCGTGCGCGACCGCAGCGACGCGCGTGTCGTCGGCATCACGGGGTCGGTCGGCAAGACCTCCACAAAGGACATCCTGGCCGCGCTCTGCCGGCCGCACGCACGCACCGTCGCCGCCGAGGCCAGCTACAACGCGGAACTGGGTGTGCCATTGACGCTCTGCCGCCTTGAGTCGGACACGGAGGTCTGCGTGCTCGAGCTCGCCATGCGCGGCTTCGGGCAGATCGCGTCGCTCTGCCGGATCGCGCGGCCCGAGATCGGCGTCGTCACCAGCATCGCGCCGGTGCACCTGGAGCTCGTCGGCTCGCTCGCCGGCGTCGCGCGCGCCAAGGCCGAGCTGCTGTCCGCGCTGCCGGCGGGCGCGGTGGCGATCGTCCCGGCCGCAGCGACCGAGCTGCACGAGCACGTGCGCGGCGACCTGGACCTGCGCCGCTTCGGCGAAGGCGCGGACGCGCGCCTGACCTTCTGGGAGCGCCTCCCCGACGGCGCGAACGCGACCTTCGACGTCCGCGGCCGCCGGCTCGAGCTGACGCTCAACCTCAGCGCGCGCCACCAGGCCGAAAACGCGCTGCCGGCATTGCTTGCCTACGAGGCGCTCGGCTTCGACCTGGACGGCGCCCAGGCGGGTGCCGACGGGGTGGAGCTCTCGCGCTGGCGCGGCGAGGAGGTGCCGCTCCCGGGCGGTGGCCTGCTCGTCAACGACGCGTGGAACGCGAGCCCGGTCTCGATGCGAGCCGCGCTCGAGCACCTGGTCGACCGCGCGGAGGGTAGGCGCACGCTCGCCGTCCTCGGCGAGATGGCCGAGCTCGGGACCGAGGCGGACCGGTACCACCGCGAGCTCGGGGATGAGCTGCGGCGGCTCGGGGTCGACGACCTACTCGCGGTCGGGCCACTGGCGAAGCTCTACGTCGAGGCTGCGCGGTTCGGCGACTGGGTGCCCGACGTGGCTGCGGCGCTCGCGCGTGTGCCCGGGCTGGTGCGGCCGGGCGACTGCGTGCTCGTGAAGGCTTCGCGCTCCGTGGGCCTCGAACGGGTCGCGGAGGCCCTCGCCGGAGCGGCGGTCTAGGGAGCGCGGGCGCACGTGGACAGAGTCATCCTCGCCGGCATCCTCGCCATGGTCATCTCGATCCTGGCCGGACCGAAGTTCATCGACTTCCTGCGCGACCGCGAGCTCGGCCAGCACATCCGCGAGGAGGGGCCGCCCGGCCACAAGGTCAAGCAGGGAACGCCCACGATGGGCGGCCTGCTGATGCTGATCGGCGCCGCGTTGCCGTTCCTCCTGCTCAGCCACTACTCGCTGCCCGCGCTCGCCGTCTTCGGCGTCGCGCTCGGCTGCGGCGCGATCGGCTTCCTCGACGACTTCATCAAGGTGCGGCACCGCCGCTCGCTCGGCCTCAAAGGTCGCTGGAAGCTGCTACTGCTCGCGGCGCTGACCTGCTTCCTGGGCTGGGCCGCCCTCCACGAGGATCTCGACACCGAGGTCTACGCGCCGCCGCTCGGGACGGTCGACCTGTGGTGGGCCTGGTACGTCCTCCTGTTCTTTGTCATCGCGGGTGCGGCCAACGGCGTCAACCTGACCGATGGCATCGACGGGCTCGCGGCGGGGACGGGCGTGATTGCGCTGATCACCTTCACGGCCATCAACATCTTCACGTTCATCCGGCTGCGGCAGGTGGGCGAGCCGAACGAGGTCTACCTGGACATGGCCATCCTCGGCGGCGCGCTCGTCGGCGGACTGATCGGCTTCCTCTGGTTCAACGCCTTCCCCGCCGACATGATCATGGGCGACACCGGCTCGATGGCGATCGGCGGGGCACTCGGCGCGTTCGCAGTGATGACGAAGACGGAGCTGCTGCTGCTCCTCGTCGGCGGCATCTTCGTGGTCGAGGCGCTCTCGGTGATCCTGCAGGTGCTCAGCTTCAAGTACTGGGGCCGGCGCATCTTCCTGATTGCGCCCATCCATCACCACTTCGAGATGAAGGCCTGGTCGGAGACGAAGATCATGGTGCGCTTCTGGATCCTCTGCGCGATCCTGTGCGCCTCCGCCTTCGCGGTGTACTTCCAGTACTTCTTCAGCTTCCCGCGGTAGCGGCGATGGCAGGCCTGCCCCGACGCGCGCTCGTGGTCGGCCTCGCCCGCTCGGGCCAGGCGGCGGCGCTCGCGCTCGCGCAGCGCGGCGTCGAGGTGGTTGCGGTCGACCGCTCGGAGTCCGTCGACGTGAGCAGGCTTGCCGCGGCCGGTGTCGAAGTGCGCCTCGGCACCGAGGAGGGAGCGACGGGGGACATGGACGTGCTGATCAAGAGCCCGGGCGTGCCGGCGGAGGCGCCGGCCGTTGTCGCCGCACGCGCGGCGGGCATGCCGGTCTGGAGCGAGGTGGAGCTCGGCTACCGCCTGCTCGCGCCGCGCCCGTTCGTCGGCGTCACCGGCACGAAGGGCAAGACCACGACCACCGAGCTGCTCGGTGAGATCTTCCGTGCCGCGAGGCGCCCGGTCGCCGTCGGCGGCAACGTCGGCACGCCGCTGACGGCGCTCGAGCTGCCGGAGGACGCCTGGGTGGTGTGCGAGCTGTCCTCGTTCCAGCTCGAGGATGTGCACGAGCTCTCGCTCGAGGTGGCGGTCCTCCTCAACCTCGCCCCCGACCACCTCGACCGCCACGGCGACTTCGAGTCGTACCGCGCCGCAAAGCTTCGCATCTTCGAGCGGGCGCGCCACGCAATCGTGCCGCGAGGCTCCGGCCTGCCCGGGGTCGAGTTCGCGGCCGGCGACCCGCTGCCCGCGGAGCCCCTGCTGCCCGGCGCGCACAATCGCGCGAACGCGGCGGCGGCCACGGCCGCGGCGCGCGCAGCCGGTATCGCCGACGAGGCGATCGCCGCTGCCCTGCGCTCGTTTGAGGGTGTGCCGCACCGTCTCGAGCTGGTGCGCCAGCGGAACGGCGTGCGCTGGGTCAACGACTCGATCGCCACCAACACGTTCGCCGTCAGCCACGGCGTAGCGGCGTTCGCAGCACCTGTGCGCCTGATCCTCGGCGGGCGCGCGAAGGGCGAGGACTTCACGGTCTTCGCGCGTGAGCTGCCGCCGCATGTCCGCACCGTCTACCTGGTGGGCGAGGCCGCGGACGAGCTGGCAGCGGCGCTGGACGCCGCAGGCCGCCCGTACGCGCACGCCGGCACGATCGCAACCGCGGTCGAGGCCGCCGCCGGGGACGCGGAGCCGGGCGACGTCGTCCTGCTCTCCCCGGCCTGCGCGAGCTACGACCAGTACGAGAGCTTCGAGCAGCGAGGCGACGACTTCCGCCGTCTGGTGGAGGCCCTGCCGTGATCGGTTCTGCCTCTGCCTCTGCCGTCGCAGTAGCCGTCTCCGGCGGAGCCGGGCTTCGCCCGGCGCAGCCACCCCGCGGCCCCGGCGCGTCACTTGAACGAGGGGGCCCGTGGGGGAAGCCGGGCTTCCCCCACGAGAGCGAGCGCGAAGCGTGAAGCGGAGACGACTTCCGCCGTCTGGTGGAGGCCCTGCCGTGATCGGTTCTGCCTCTGCCTCTGCCGTCGCAGTAGCCGTCTCCGGCGGAGCCGGGCTTCGCCCGGCGCAGCCACCCCGCGGCCCCGGCGCGTCACTTGAACGAGGGGGCCCGTGGGGGAAGCCGGGCTTCCCCCACGAGAGCGAGCGCGAAGCGTGAAGCGGAGACGACTTCCGCCGTCTGGTGGAGGCCCTGCCGTGAGCAGGACGTCGCAGTTGCAGTTGCCGCCGGAGGGCGGCTTCGCCGCCCGCAGGCACAGCGCGGCCCCGGCGCGTCACTTGAACGAGGGGGCCCACGGGGGAAACCGGGTTTCCCCCGTGAGAGCGAGCGCAGCGACGCGGAGCGCAGCGTGAAGCGGAAGGAGCTCGAGAGCACGCTGCTGGTGCTCGTGACGATGGGCCTGGTGGCGTTCGGGCTGGTGATGGTCTACAGCGCCACCTCCGCGCCGGCGACCCTTGGCGACAGCGACCCGGGCTTCTACCTGAAGCGCCAGTCGATCTACGCGCTGATCGGGCTCACGCTGATGCTCGCGATGTCCCGGCTCGACTTCCGGGTGCTCCGGTACGCGTCGCCGCTCCTGCTCGGGCTCGCGGCGTTCCTCTGCCTTGCCGTGCTCGTGGTCGGCCCGCCGATCAACGGCGCCAAGCGCTGGCTCACGTTCGGCCCGGCCGTGTTCCAGCCGTCGGAGCTCGCCAAGCTCGCCGTGGCGATCTGGGCCGCCGCCTACCTGAGCAGCCGCAAGCGGCCGCCGCAGACGCTTGGCGAGCTGATGAAGCCGCTCGGGCTGGTCGTGGGGGCGTTCTGCGTTCTCGTGATGGCCGAGCCCGACCTGGGGACGACGATCACGCTGGTCGTCATGCTCGCGGGCCTCCTCGTCGTCACCGGCACGCCGGTGCGCCTACTCGGCATGGCGGGCGGGTTGCTCGTCCCGCTCGCCCTCTTCGCGATCTGGATCGAGCCGTATCGGCGCGAGCGCTTTCTCGCCTTCCTCAATCCCTGGGACGATGCCCAGGGGTCTGGCTTCCAGACCGTCCAGGCCATGATCGGGCTCGGGTCGGGCGGGCTCTTCGGCGTGGGGCTGGGGGAGAGCGTCCAGAAGCTCTTCTACCTGCCCGAGGCGCACACGGACATGATCTTCGCGATCATCGGCGAGGAGCTCGGTCTCGTCGGCGTGACGCTCGTGCTCGCGGGGTACGGCGTGTTCGCCTACGCCGGTTTCAGCATCGCGCTCCGGTGTCGTGATCCGTTCGGCAAGCGGCTCGCCGCGGCGCTCACCACGCTCGTGTGCGGTCAGGCCGTGGTCAATCTCGCAGCCGTGGTCGGGCTCGCCCCGCTCACCGGCATCCCGCTCCCGTTCGTGTCCGCCGGGGGGTCGAGCCTCGTGATCGCGCTCGCGGCGGTGGGCATCCTCCTTAACATCGGGGCAAATGGAGCCGAAGCGGCGCGAGGTCGTGTGCCTGATCGCGGCCGGAGGGACGGCGGGGCACGTGCTCCCGTCGCTCGCGGTCGCAGAGGAGCTGGAGCAGCGAGGCGTCCGCGTGACGTTCGCCGGGTCGCCGGAGCGGCTCGAGGCGCGGCTCGTCCCTGACGCCGGCTACGCCTTCGACTCCCTGCAGGTGGCCGGGCTCCCGCGCCGGCCCGGGCTCGCACTCGCCCGGGCGCTTCTCACCGACGTGCGCGCGCTCCGGCGGGCCGGCCGCATCCTCGCGGCCCGGCGTCCAGACGTCGTCCTCGGCGGAGGCGGCTACGTGTCGGGGCCGATGGCGGTCGCGGCGTGGCGGAAGAAGATTCCGGTCGCGCTCATGGAGGCGGATGCCCACCTCGGGCTCGCCAACCGGCTCGCCGCCCCGTTCGCGCGCAGGGTGTTCCTCTCGTTCCCGCTGCCCGGGCGCGACGGAGGCAAGTTCCGCGTGACGGGACGGCCGATCCCGCGGCGCTCGCTCCCGCCGCCGCGCGAGGAGGCGCGCCGCCGTTTCGGGCTTCCGGACGACGAGGCGGTGCTGCTCGTGGTCGGTGGCAGCCAGGGAGCCCGCGCCCTGAACGAGCTCGCCGTCGAGGCGTTCGGCGCCGGTGGACCGGTCGTGCTGCACCTCTCCGGAGAGCGCGACTACGCCGCGCTGATCCCGCGGATCTCCCGCCACGGCTACCACCTGATCGCCTTCACGGACGACATCGGCGCCGCCTACGCTGCCGCCGATGTGGCCCTCGCGCGCGCCGGCGGCTCGGTCTGGGAGCTGGCGGCGGCGGGCACGCCGGCCGTCCTGGTCCCGTATCCCTTCGCCACCGCCGACCACCAGACCAAGAACGCCGAGCACTTCGAGCGCGCGGGCGGGGCGGTGCTCGTCCCGGAGACGGAGCTCGGCCGCGCGCCGGAGCTCTTGCGCTCGCTGCTCGGCGATGCCGACCGCCTGCGGCAGATGAGCGCCGCGATGCGTGCCGCCGCCAGGCCGGATGCTGCCGCCGTGGTGGCCGAGGAGCTCCTTGCCCTCGCCTAGCCCCAAGGCCGTCGCGGCGGGGGCACTCGCCGGTCGGCGCCTCTGGTTCGTGGGCATCGGCGGCGCCGGGCTCTCTGGCTACGCGCTGCTCGCGGACGCCTGGGGCGCGCAGGTCGCAGGCTGGGACCGCGTCGAGACGCCGTACCTCGCCGCCGTTCGCGAGGCCGGCATCGCGGTCGAGGTCGCGCCGGAGCCGTCGAAGCCGCCCGACGGCTTCGACGCAGTCGTCTCTACCGCGTTTCGCGACCTCGTGCCCGGCCGGAGCCGCGCGGAGCTGCTGGCAGAGCTCGTTTCGCTCGGCGACGCCGTTGTGGTCGCCGGTGCCCACGGCAAGACGACGACTGCCGCGATGATCGCCTTCGCGCTTGACCGCCTCGACCAGGACCCGTCGTTCGTCATCGGCGGCGACGTGCCGCAACTGGGTGGCAACGCTCGGGCAGGGCGCGGGCCGCTCGTCGTCGAGGGCGACGAGTCGGACCGGACGATCGCGTCACTCAGGCCACGGGTGGCGGTGATCACCAACGTCGACCTCGACCACCACAGCGAGTTCGCCTCGCGCGCGGAGGTCGAAGAGCTCTTCGCGGCCTGGCTGCCGCACGTCCCCGTCGTCGTGCGGGGCGATGAGCTGCCGCCGTTCGGCGGCGAGCTGGCCGTGCCGGGCGAGCACAACCGCCGTAACGCGGCCTGCGCGCTCGCCGCGCTGACCTCGCTCGGCATCGACCCTGACGCGGCCGCGGTTGCGCTGGCCGCGTACCGAGGCGCCGGCCGGCGCTTGGAAGCCCGTGGCGAGGGCGGAGGGGTCGCCGTCTACGACGACTACGCTCACAACCCGGCCAAGGTCGCAGCCGCCATCGCGGCGCTCCGCGAGTCGGGCGGAAGCCGCGTGCTCGTGCTCTTTCAGCCGCACCTCTATTCGCGGACGCGCCATCTGCACCGGGAGCTGGCTGCAGCGTTGGCCGGCGCCGATGCCGTCGCCGTGACTGACGTCTATCCCGCGCGCGAGCAGCCGCTGGCAGGCGTCGACGGACGCCTCGTGCTCGACGCGCTCGCGGAAGCGCGCCCGGGCATGCCGCTCGCGTGGACGCCCAGCCTGGCGGACGGGGCACGCTGGCTGGCCCGCCGCGCACGGGCCGGCGACACGGTCGCGACGATCGGCGCAGGCGACGTCGACGCCGCCGTTCCCCTTCTGCTCCAGGAGCTCGGGTGAAGATCGAGGAGGCCGTCCCGCTCGCTCGCTTCACCACGCTCGGCACCGGCGGCCCTGCGCGCTGGTTCGCAAGGCCGGAGACGCTGACGGAGCTCGAGCAGGCCCTGCGCTGGGCTGCCGACCGGCAGGCCGGGGTCGCGGTGGTCGGGCTCGGCTCCAACCTGCTCCCCGCCGACGAGGGCGTGGACGCGCTCGTGCTGCGGCTGGCCGGCGACCTGGCGGCGGTGGACCTCGAGGGCGAGTTGCTGGTCGCGGGCGGCGGCGCGCCGCTCGCCGTGTGCCTGCACCGCGCCCGCGCTGCGGGTCGCGGCGGGCTGGAGTTCGCCTGCGCGATCCCCGGCACGGCGGGCGGCGGCGTCTGGATGAATGCCGGTGCGTACGGCGGTGACCTCGCAGGTGTCCTCGAGCGCGCGCTCGTGGTCTCAGCGGATGGGGCGGGATGGCGAACCCCCGGCGAGCTTGGCATGCGCTATCGGCACTCGGAGCTTCGTCACGGGCAGGTCGTCGCCCGCGTCGAGCTGCGGCTGTCGCCACGGCCCGTGGACGAGATCAAGGCGACGGTCGCCGACATGCAAGCGCGCCGCAAGGACGCGCAACCGACGAACAAGCGCACCTTCGGCAGCGTCTTCAAGAACCCCGCACATGAGCTGACGGCGGGCCGGATGCTCGAGGCCTGCGGCCTGCGCGGCCACAGGATCGGCGGCGCCATGATCTCGCCCCGGCATGCGAACTTCATCGAGAACGCCGGGGAGGCGACGACGGCCGACGCGCTGGCGCTGATCGCCGAGGGGCGCAAGCGCGCCCACGAGGAGTACGGCGTGGTTCTCGAGCACGAGGTCGAGCTCCTCGGCGACATCCGTGTCGGGGCACTGGCTGCCGCCGCAGAGCCCAGGTAGGAGCCGCGCGCCCGGCGCCGAATGAGCGCGTGTGGCCGTGCGTCGCAAGGGAGCCGTCGGGGCGGTAGCCGCGCTTCGCCGTGCGCCCGCTCCGCTCCCGCGCATCGAGCTCGAGCGCCTGATCCCCTCCGGTCGCTCGCTCATCGCCGGGGCCGTGCTGCTCGTCGGGGGGCTGATCGCGTTCGCCGTCGCCCGGCAGTCCTCGATCTTCGCCGTCCGCAGCGTCGAGGTGCGCGGCGCCTCGCCTGCGCTCGAGCGCCAGGTGCGCGCAGCGCTCGCCCCGCTCGTCGGCACCAGTCTCGTCTCGCTCGAGTCGCATGCGGTCGAGCGCCGGCTCGAAGCGGTGCCGCAGGTCCGCGGCGCGACCTTCGACCGCGCGTTCCCGAACACGCTGCGGGTCTGGATCCGGCCTGACCCGCCGGTGGCCGTGCTGCGCAGCGGGCCGGAGGCCTGGCTCGTCTCGGCGAACGGCGCGGTGATCCGGCGGCTGGCGAAGCCGCTACCGAAGCTGCCGCACGTCTGGGTGGGGCGCGCCGACATCCCTAACCGCCGTACCGGGGCCGTGCCCGGCACCGTGCTGTCGGCGGTGCGCGGTGCCGCCGCTGCCAAGCGCGCGGGCAGCTCGCTCTGGCCGGAGCTCCGCAAGGTGCGCGCCGACGTGGGCGCCCTGACCTTCGTGCTGCGGTCCGGCCTGGAGCTCCGCCTCGGCGCCGCCCGCGACGTCGCGCTGAAGCTGGCGGTCGCGGCCGAGATCCTGCGCGCCCTGCCGGGCCAGGAGCGTCGCGGCCTCGCCTATCTCGACCTGTCCGTTCCAGGCTGGCCGGTGGCCGGGGGAGAACCCTAGACCTCAGCTAGAGGGCGAGGTAGCGCGGGTTTGGATCCGGTTGACACCGGGGATTCGCGGACGTACGCTCCCCCGAGGCCCACCCTCGGGTCACCATCACTTTCGACTTGAGCTTGAGGTAGCCATCACGTGAGAGCCCACGACGACAGCCGGGACTTCCTGGCCGTGATCAAGGTCGCCGGAGTCGGCGGCGGAGGGACGAACGCCGTCAACCGGATGGTCGAGGCGGGCGTCTCCGGCGTCGAGTTCATCGTCGTCAACACGGACGCGCAGGCGCTGATGATGATGGACGCGGACGTGAAGGTGCAGATCGGCTCGGCCGCGACTCGCGGCCTCGGAGCCGGCGCCGACCCGGAGGTCGGCCGCACTGCTGCCCAGGAGAGCCGCGACGAGCTGAAGGACTCGCTCAAGGGCGCGGACATGGTCTTTGTCACGGCGGGCGAGGGAGGCGGCACGGGCACCGGCGGCGCCCCGATCGTCGCCGAGATCGCGCGCGAGCTCGGCGCGCTCACCGTCGGCGTGGTCACGCGGCCGTTCTCCTTCGAGGGCCGGCGGCGCGCCGACCAGGCCGAGTCCGGCATCCAGGAGCTCGCCGACCGCGTCGACACGCTGATCGTGATCGAGAACGACCGCCTGCTGCAGGTGGTCGAGAAGCAGACCTCGATCCTGGACGCGTTCCGGATCGCCGACGACATCCTGCGCCAGGGCGTCCAGGGCATCACCGACCTGATCACGGTGCCGGGGCTCGTCAACCTCGACTTCGCCGACGTGCGCACGATCATGCGCGACGCCGGCTCGGCGCTGATGGGCATCGGCGTCGCCTCCGGCGAGAACCGCGCCGCCGAGGCGGCGCGCACGGCCGTCTCCTCGCCGCTGCTCGAGGCGTCCATCGAGGGCGCGACCGGCGTGCTCCTCAACATCACCGGCCCCGCCGACATGGGTCTCTTCGAGGTCAACGAGGCCGCGGAGGTCGTCACGGGGGCGGCCGACCAGAACGCGAACGTCATCTTCGGCGCCGTCATCAACGAGACGAAGGCCGACGAGGTGCGTGTGACCGTCATCGCCACCGGCTTCGGCACGCCCAGGCTGCGCCGGCGCCGGCAGGCCGCCATCACGACGCCGTCGGAGCGGTCCGAGCCGATCAGGCGCGAACGGCCGGCAGAGACGTTCGACTCGCCGGACGACATCGAGATCCCGTCGTTTCTCCGCGATGACTGACGCGGCGGGCGCGACACGCCTCCAACCGGCTCGCGGCTGAAACCAGCGGGCTAGCATCCGCGCCGCATGCAGACGTTGCGGCGCACGCCTCTCTTCGAGCAGCATCGCGCCGCCGGGGCGCGCATGGTGCCCTTCGCGGGCTGGGAGATGCCCGTCCAGTACGAGGGCGTTGCCGCCGAGCACCGTGCCGTGCGCACGGACTGCGGCGTGTTCGACGTCTCCCACATGGGCGAGGTCGAGGTCGAGGGACCGCGCGCCGAGGAGCTTCTCCAGGGGCTGCTGTCGAACGACCTCGACCGGATCGGCGACGGCCAGGCCCAGTACACGCTGCTCACGAACGAGCGCGGGGGCATCGTCGACGACCTGATCGCCTATCGCCTCGACCGCTTCCGCTGGCTGCTGGTCGTCAACGCGTCGAACCGGGAGGCCGACTTCACCTGGCTGAAGGAGCGGGAGATCCCCGGCTCTGATGTGCGCGACGTCTCCGACCGCTACGCACTGCTGGCCGTCCAGGGGCCGCGGACGCTCGAGCGCCTCGGGCTGCCCGAGGCGCCCGCGTTCACCTTCGCCGAGGGCACGGTCGACGGCACGCCGTGCATGGTCAACCGCACGGGCTACACGGGCGAGGCCGGGGTGGAGCTGCTGGTCGAGGCGGAGGACGCGCCCGCGCTCTGGGATGCCGTCGTCGCCCGCGGCGCCGTTCCCTGCGGCCTCGGGGCGCGCGACACGCTGCGCCTGGAGGTCTGCTACCCGCTGCACGGCAACGACATCGGCCCGGACCGCGACGCGATCTCGGCGGGTCTCGGCTGGACCTGTGCGCTCGAGAAGGACTTCACGGGCGCCGACGTGCTCAGGCGGATCCGCTCCGACGGTGCCGAGCAGCGGCTCGTGCCGTTCGTGCTCGAGGAGCGCGCCGTGCCGCGGCAGGGGATGGCGATCGTCGAGGGGGGCGAGGTCACCTCGGGATCGCACTCGCCGATGCTCGAGCGGGGGATCGGCATGGGGTATGTCCCCGCCGAGCTCGCCGAGCCCGGAACCGCACTCACGATCGACGTCCGCGGCCGCCACCGCCGCGCTCGCGTCGTCCGCAAGCCGATCTACAGCCGCCCCCGCCCGGACGCGGGCAGCTAAGAAGGGAGGAGCATGGAGCCCACCGCCGTCAGCCGGCCGCCCCAGGGCGACGCACCGAGGAGCCCGCATGGCCGCGGCTGAGAGCTACCCGGACGATCTGCGCTACCACGCCGAGCACGACTGGGCCCGTGTGGACGGCGAGGAAGCGACGCTCGGGATCACGTGGTACGCCGCCGACTCGCTGGGCGAGCTCGTCCACTTCGAGCCGCCCGAGGAGGGGGCGACGATCGCCAAGGACTCCTCCTACGGGGAGGTCGAGTCCGTCAAGGCCGTCTCGGACGTGATCGCTCCGCTCTCCGGCGAGGTCGTCGCCGTCAACACCGCCGTCGTCGACGCGCCGGAGACAGTCAACGAGGACCCCTACGGCGAAGGCTGGCTGATCCGCATCAGGCTGTCGGATCCGGGCGAGGTCGAGTCGCTCCTCGACGCCGCGGCCTACCGCTCGGTCCTGGCGGAGCAGTGAGAGGACACCGCCGGTGAGCGGCCCGCGCTACCTCGCGCTGACGGACTCCGACCGCGAGGAGATGCTCGCGACGATCGGCGTCGACTCGGTGGGGGAGCTCTTCGAGCAGATCCCCCCCGGCGTCCGGCTGGACCGTGAGCTCGCGCTCGAGCCCGCGCTCTCGGAGCAGGAGCTCGTCGAGCATCTCGGCGAGCTCGCCGGGCGGAACTCCCATGCGGGCAGCGAGCTCTCGTTCCTCGGTGCAGGCGTGTACGACCACTACGTCCCGGCCGTCGTCGACGCGATCCTCTCCCGCGGGGAGTTCCTGACGGCGTACACGCCCTACCAGCCGGAGGTCAGCCAGGGAGTGCTCCAGGCGATCTTCGAGTACCAGACCGCCATCTGCGAGCTGACCGGCCTCGACGTCTCGAACGCGTCCGGCTACGACGGGACGACCGTCGCGGCCGACGCCTGCTTCGTGGCCAAGCACGCGACCGGCCGCACGAAGGTCGTCGTCGCCGAGGCGGTCAACCCGCAGGTACGCCAGGTCGTCAAGACCTACGCGCCCGGGTTTGGTCTCGAGGTGGTCGAGGTTCCGCACGCGGGCGGGATCACGAACGTGGACCAGCTCGCCGCCGCCGCGCAGGATGCGGCCGCGGTGATCTTCCAGCAGCCGAACGTCTTCGGCTGCCTGGAGCCCGCGCCGGATCTCGCCGCCGCAGCAGCCGACGCGGGCGCGCTGGCGGTCGCGCACGTCGACCCGGTCTCGCTCGGCGTGCTCGAGGCGCCCGGGAACTACGGCTGCGCGATCGCGATCGGCGAGGGCCAGGGCGCCGGCAACCCGCTCGCCTTCGGCGGCCCGCACTATGGCTTCCTGGCCGCGCGCAGCGACCTGGTGCGCAGGCTCCCGGGCCGCATCGTCGGCGAGACGACCGACATCCAGGGTCGCCGCGGCTACGTGTTGACGCTGCAGACCCGCGAGCAGCACATCCGCCGCGAGAAGGCGACGTCGAACATCACCACCAACCAGACGCTGCTGGCGCTCGGCGGTCTCGTCTACCTCGGCTGGCTCGGGCCGCAGGGCCTGCGCGAGCTGGGGGAGACCTGCATGAGCCTCGCCGGCTACGCCAGGGAGCGGCTCGGGCTGCCGCTCGTGTTCCCCGACCGGGCGACGTTCAAGGAGTTCGCGGTGCGGGTGGGGCGCCCCGCCCGCGAGGTGATCGCGGCCGCACGCAAGCGCGGCGTGCACCCGGGCTACGCGCTCGGGCGGGACTACGAGGGCCTCGACGACGTGCTGCTCGTCTGCCTCACCGAGCGGCGGTCGCCCGCCGACATCGACCGGCTCGCCGAGGTGCTCGCCGAGGTGGCGGTGTGAAGCTGGTCTACGAGAAGTCGAGGCCGGGGCGCACCGCGTACTCGCTGCCGCGCCACGAGCTGCCGCCGGTCGAGGTACCCGAGAGCCTGCGCCGCGCGCGCCCGCCGCGCCTGCCCGAGATCGCCGAGCCAGACCTGGTCCGCCACTACACGGAGCTGACGACGCGCAACTACGGCGTCGACACGGGCTTCTACCCGCTCGGCTCCTGCACGATGAAGCACAACCCGCGCGTCAACGAGCGCGTCGTCGCCCTCCCTGGCTTCCGCGACCTGCACCCCCACCAGGAGGAGGACGGGGCGCAGGGGGCCCTCGAGCTGATGTGGCGGCTCCAGGAGATGCTCGCCGAGATCTCCGGGCTCCCGGCCGTGTCGCTCCAGCCGGCGGCGGGCTCGCAGGGCGAGCTGACCGGGCTGATGCTGATGCGCGCCTACTTCGAGGACCGCGGCGAGCCGCAGCGGCGCAAGGTGTTCATCCCCGACACGGCGCACGGCACCAACCCGGCGAGCGTGACCATGGCGGGGTACGAGGTGGTCGGTGTGGCGACCGACGGGCGCGGCAACGTCGACCTCGACGAGTTGCGCGCCAAGGTCGACGAGGAGACGGTGGGTCTGATGCTGACCAACCCGTCGACGCTCGGCCTCTTCGACGAGGGGATCGAGGAGATCCAGCGGATCTTCCACGACGCCGGCGCGCTCCTCTACTACGACGGCGCCAACCTCAACGCCGTCTGCGGTCTCTCGCGTCCCGGCGACATGGGCTTCGACATCGTCCACTTCAACCTGCACAAGACGTTCTCCCAGCCGCACGGCGGCGGCGGTCCCGGCGCCGGGCCGATCGCCGTGCGTGACGTCCTCGAGCCGTTCCTGCCCGTCCCGACGGTCGCGCGTGACGGCGACCGCTACCGGTTCGACCACGACCGGCCCCGCTCGATCGGGCGCGTCCGCGCCTTCGGCGGCCCGTTCGGCGTCTTCGTCCGCTCCTACGCGTACATGCGGGCCTACGGGCCGGCGCTGAAGGACATGTCGGAGACGGCGGTGCTGAACGCCAACTACCTGCTGGCGCGCCTGCGCGACGCGTACGACCTGCCGTTCGACCGGCTCTGCATGCACGAGTTCGTGCTCTCGGCGCGGAGCCTCAAGCGCGAGCACGGGGTGACCGCGCTCGACGTCGCCAAGCGGCTGATCGACCACGGCTTCCACCCGCCCACGATCTACTTCCCGCTCGTCGTTCCCGAGGCGCTGATGATCGAGCCGACGGAGACGGAGGCGAAGGAGACGCTCGACGCGTTCGCCGAGGCGATGCTCGACATCGCGCGCGAGGCGGCGGACGACGCCGAGGCGCTCAAGCGGGCGCCGGCCCAGGCGGTCGTCGGGCGGCTCGACGAGGTCAAGGCGGCCAAGAAGGTGGTCGTCCGCTACGCGTTCGAAGAGCACCCCGATCTCGCCGACGAGGTGGCCCCGGTGGCTGCCGAGGCGCCCAAGGGCGTGTAGGGCGGTGGCGGACGAGCTGGGGCTCTTCCCCCTCGGCATCGTCGTCCTCCCGGGCGAGCGGGTGCCACTGCACATCTTCGAGCCGCGCTACCAGGAGCTCGTCGGCGAGGCCATGGAGCGCGAGGAGCCCTTCGGAATCCTGCTGGAGGACGAGGAGGGCCTACGCAGCATCGGCACCCGGGTGGAGGTCGCCGAGGTCGTCGAGCGCTTCGAGGACGGCCGTTTCGTCGTGCTCGTGCAGGGGCTCGAGCGCTTCCGCCTGGAGCGTCTGACCGAGGGACGCGCCTTCCGTACCGGAGACGTCGAGCCGGTGGAGGACGGTGACGACCCCGCCGGCGAGCAGGAGCGGGGGGAGGCGCTCGCGCTCTTCGAGGAGCTGCGTGACGCGGTCGGAGCCGAGGTGGACACGCCTGCTGCCGACGAGCCCGACCTCTCGTACGCGATCGCGTCGCGGGTCGAGGTCGACGTGCAGACGAAGCAGATGCTGCTGGAGTCCAGCTCGGAGCGCGAGCGGCTCGATCTCGTCATTCGCCACCTCCGCAACGCCTCGGCTCAGGTCGAGCTGCTGCGTGAGCAGACGGCGCTCGTCCGCAGCAACGGCAACCTCCGCGGCTCGAGCTAGGCGGGGGCGGGCACGCGGCTGCGCGGCGTCGCAGCGAGCTGTCCGCACGCGGCGGCGATGTCGCGGCCACGTGTGAGGCGGACGGTGGTCGGCACGCCGGCGCGCCGCAGCGTCTCGGCGAACGCGTCCACGGCACCTCGGCTCGAGCCGGCGAAGGCGCCGCCGGTCGGGTTGTACGGGATCAGGTTGACCTTGAATGCGTGCCGAGGCCGGAGCAGGGCCGCGAGCTGCTTCGCCTGCTGAACGCGGTCGTTGACGCCTCCGAGCATGACGTACTCGACGAACACCTTGCGGCGCCGCAGGCCGACGTAGCGACGACACTCCTCGAGCACCGCCGCGAGCCCGTAGCGCTCGTTGACGGGCATCAACTCGCTGCGAAGCGCGTCCTCGGGCGCATGCAGCGACAGGGCCAGCCGGATCGGCTCCTCGACCTCGTCGACGAACCGGCGCAGCCCCCGCAGCCAGCCGACAGTCGAGACCGTGATGCGCCGGTGGGTCACGCCGACGTCGGGCAGCCGGCGCGCGGCTCCGAGCACCTCGTCGAGGTTCAGCATCGGCTCGCCCATGCCCATGAAGACGCAGTGGTCGACCGGCTCGAGGCGGCGGAAGTGGAGCGCCTGGTCGAGGATCTCCGACGCCGTCAGATTGCGTCCGAACGCCATCGAGCCGGTGGCGCAGAAGCTGCAGGTGAGCGGGCAACCCGACTGCGAGGAGACACACAGCGAGCGGCGGCCGTCACGGAAGCGCATCAGCACGGCCTCGACCGGGTGGCCGTCCCCGGTGCGGAAGAGCGCCTTCACGGTGCCGTCACCCGAGGTCTGCTCACCGTCGAGGGAGAGCGTCGAGAACGGCACGGCCGCCGCGAGCTCCTCGCGCAGCTCCTTCGGCAGGTCGGTCATCTCCTCGTAGCCGGCCGCGCCCTGCGCCGCCCACCGCCAGACCTGGCGGGCGCGGTAGGGCGGCTGCCCGCGACCGGCGAGCGTTGCGTCGAGCAGCGCGAAATCCATGGCACGAGCGTAGCCAGCGCTGCGCTGCTGGGACTGTCCCGCGCCGATGTCGAGTGGCGTCGGCGCAGAGGAGCGGCGCGCCGAGGTACAACGTGCACGTGACGAATGAGAGACATCCTGCGGAGGCGGGCGCTGCACGCTGCAGCGACGGCGCGGCTCCGGCGCGTGTGGCCGACGCGGGGGCCCGGGGGGGAGAGCGGGTCTCCCTCCCAGCGAGCGAGCGAGGCGACGCGACGCGGCGCGGCGAGCGGCGTGGTTGGCGTGGTTGATCTCCGCTCGGACACGCTGACGCAGCCCACCGCGGGCATGCGCGCGGCGATCGCCGCCGCCGTCGTCGGCGACGAGCAGAAGCGCGAGGACCCGACGGTGCTCGACCTCGAGGAGCGGGCTGCCGCGCTGCTCGGCCAAGAGGCCGCCGTCTACCTGCCGACGGCGACGATGGCCAACCAGATCGCGCTCCGCATCCTGGGCGAGCCCGGCGACGAGCTCCTCGCCGAGGAGCACTGCCACATCCTCCTCTACGAGCTGGGCGGGCCCGCCGTACACAGCGGCCTCGTCACGCGCGGCCTGGCCGGCGTGGGTGGCCGACTTGGCGCCGAGCTGATCCGGCGCTCGGTGCGCTACGACGAGGAGATCCATCACCCGCTGACGCGGGTCGTGACGCTGGAGAACACGCACAACGCCTCCGGCGGGCGGGTCTGGCCGCTCGAGGAGATCGTCGCCGTGACGGAGACCTGCCGCGAGCTCGGGCTGCGAACGCACCTCGACGGCGCCCGGCTGCTCAACGCCGCGGTCGCCTCGGGCGTGCCCGCGGCGGAGATCGGGCGCCACTTCGACACCGTGACGCTCTGCCTCTCGAAGGGCCTCGGGTGTCCGCTCGGCGCGCTCCTGGCCGGCTCGGAGGAGCTGATGCGCGTCGGCCGGCGCATGAAGTTCCTGTTCGGCGGCGCCATGCGCCAGGCGGGAATCGTCGCCGCGGCCGGGGTCTACGCGCTCGAGCATCACGTCGACCGGCTCGCCGACGACCACGCGCGGGCCCGGCGGCTCGCGGAGGGGCTCGCCGAGGCGGGCGTGCCTGTCGACCTCGAGCAGGTCGAGACGAACTTCGTCCAGGTCGATGTCGGAGCGCTCGGGCTGACGAGCACCGAGGCGATCGGCCGGCTGTCCGCCGAGGGTGTGCGCCTCTCGATCACCATCCACCCGAACGTGCTTCGCGCGGTCACGCATCTGGACGTGGACGACCCCGGCATCGAGCACGCCATCGCCGCTATCCCGGCCGCGCTCGGTCTCTCGCGCGCTCCGGCGCGCGCCGTCGCCGGCTAGCGCTCGCCGGCCAGCAGGAACCCGACGGCCACGGCGACGTACATCGCCACGAGGAGCGCGCCGCGAAGGCGGCTCGAGTGGCCGGTGAAGAGCAGCGCCGTGGTGACGCCGAGCGAGGCGGCGAGCGCCCCGATCTCGACCGGCCGGAACGACAGCGCGAGCGGGTCGATCAGCCAGGCCAGCAGCGCCACCGCGGGGATCAGGAAGACGGCAACCTGGGCACTCGACGCGAGCGCGATCTCGGCGGCGAGCCGGATCTTGCCGCGGTAGGCGACGACGACCGCGCCTCCATGCTCGGCCGCGTTACCCACGATGGCGACGATCACCGCCGCGACGAAGAAGTCGCTGAGATGCGCGTTCTCGGCGAAGGTCTCGATCGAGCCGACCAGGATCTCGGCGATCACGGCGGTGACGACGGTCGTGAGCGCGAGGACACCGAGGGAGACGCGCAGCGACCAGGCCCTCATCTCCGGCGGCTCGTCCGACACGTGCAGCTGCCGATGCCGACGCAGGCTGATGAACGTGACGACCAGGTAGACGAGCAGCAGCGCCACGGCGGGCGCGATCGACAGCAGCGCCAGCGAGTGGCGCTCGGGGTCGCCGTCCCAGCTCGGGATCGCCGGGATCAGCAGCAGTCCGATCGCGAGCCCGACGAGGCCGAGCGACACGAACGTCGACGCCCGGTCGAGGGTGCCCTTGCCGCCGAAGATCAGCGAGAAGCCGAGGACGAGCAGCAGGTTGCCGATCACGCTGCCGCTGAGCGAGCCGCGCACGACCTCGAACTTGGCAGCGCTGACCGCGAACAGGGCGATGATGAGCTCGGGAGCGTTGCCGAACGTGGCGTTGAGGAAGCCGCCGATGCCGGCGCCCGTGTGGTGGGCGGCATGCTCGGTTGCCTCGCCGATCAGCCAGGCGAGCGGCACGAGGGCGATCGCGGCGAGCACGAAGTCGGCCGTGTCGCCCAGGTGGAGCCCGTAGTGCAACAGGATCGTGGCCGGGGCGAGGGCGAGCGACGCCCACAGAATCCTCCGAGCCACGGGCGGAACCCTAGCCACGGCTCCGCGACGCCGCGCCGGTTCGTTCGGGGCGTCGCCGTGCTTTCATGCGGCGCGTGATCGACGCCGTCCTCTTCGACTGGTTCGACACGCTCATGCCGTGCGAGGAGGTGACCGACGCGGCCTTCGCGCGCGAGCGGACGCAGGCCGGGCTCTCCGCGCTCGCCCGCGACGGCCTTCCGGCGGCAGAGGCGATCGACGAGTGGTTCCGCGGGCGGCTCGACCTGTGGGAGGGAGAGGACGAGGTGGACTTTCTCGCCGTGGTCGGCGAGTGCTTCTCCGAGCTCGGCTGCCCGCTGGCAGCGGCCGACGTGCGGGTCTACGCAGAGGCGGCGCAATGGGAGAGCGAGCTGCTCCTGCACCCGCAGACCCATGCGCTGCTCGACTCGCTCCGTGCCCGGGGCCTGAAGCTCGGTCTCGTGTCGAACACGATCGTGCCGGGGTGGCTGCTGGAGCCGGTGCTCCAGCGGCAGGGGCTGCGCGAGCGGCTCGACGCGATCGTGCTCTCGTCGGAGGTGGGCAAGCGGAAGCCGCATCCGCTGATCTTCCGGCTCGCCCTCGACGAGCTCGGCGTCCCCGCCGAGCGGGCGCTCTTCGTCGGCGATCGGCTCGTCGCGGACGTGCGCGGCGCGGCCGCGGCCGGCATGGTGACCGTGCAGGCCATGTGGTCGCGAGCCGACGAGCACCCTGACGCCGGCGAGCCGGACTATCAGGCGTTCACGCAGATGGACGTCCTCAACATCGTCCGGCGGCTCCGCGGCGAGCGCTAGAGCAAGCACGTTTCGCCCGGCCTGTCAAGTCTTGCGGCGGCGCGCAACCATGCGGAAAATCCCTGTATGGAGACAACGCCCTCGGCGCCCGAGAAGCGGCTTCCGCTGCACCCGCAGCAGGAGGTCGAGTGCCGGCGCTGCGAGGTGCACTGCGACAAGGTCGTGTACCCGGCCTCCTGCCTCGACCGCGCCTGCCCGTTCGTCTACGCCTTCGAGGAGTTCGGCCGCACCTACGTCGGCTGCATGCAGAAGGTGTACGAGGTGGAGATCGACCTGCTGCTCCTCAAGCAGGCGGAGCGCGGCCGCGCGGGGTTCGGCGCGGTGAAGGCGCTGCGCGAGCCGCTGCCGATGTGCGACGCCGCCGTCTCGAGCTGCTACGACGCCAAGGCCGACCCGCTCGGCTGCGTCAACCCCGAGTTCTTCGAGCTTCCGCTCGACCGGCCGAGCTTTCGCGTCTTCGCCCGGATCGCGCCCAACGCGTAGCGCTCGAGGCGCCTCTTCGCCACAGGCGGCGCCGACTCGGCGCTGCGGCGCTCTTCAGGAGGCGATGCGCTGGCGAGCGGACCGACCCTCCGCATCGTCACGCTTTCGTCACGGGGACGGCACCCACCCGTGCGTCCGTCGCGGCTAGCGTCGAGATCGGAGGGAGGCCCGCGGCCGGCCCCGGGGACACGGCCTCGCGGGACCGGTCCGGGGGAGACGGGTGATGCTCCGCCTGCTGGCGCGCGGGTAGGCGCTGACCCGGTCGCGGCCGGCTCAGCGGCGAGTCTGCCGGACGGCTCTCCGTGCTGCGCGCCGCCGCTTCGGACGCTCCGCAGCGGGCCCGGCCGCCCAGCGGGCATGCAACTCGCGCAGACGACGGATGTCGCCGGCGTCGGGCCCGTGCCCCTCGGCGCCGGGTGTCTCGAGCACCGCCGGCAGGCCCTGCAGCCGCGGGTGCCCGAGGAACACGCCGAGCCGCTCGCCGAGCTCGCCCTCGCCGACGTTGGCGTGACGGTCGCGGTTCGAGCCGAGCGGCGCATTCGCGTCGTTGACGTGCAGCGCGCGCAGCCGGTCGAAGCCGATCGCGGCGTCGAGCGAGTCGAGCACGGCGTCGAGCGCCTCGGGATCGCGCACGTCGGATCCGGAGACGAACAGGTGGCACGAGTCCAGGCAGACGCCCAGTCGCGGGTGGCCGTCGAGCCGCTCGACGATCGTCGCCAGCTCCTCGACGGAGCGGCCGATCGTGCCGCCCGCGCCGGCCGAGTTCTCGATCAGCAGCCAGGTGTCGCCCTCGCAGCGCTCGAGCGCCCTCGCGATCGCAGGCAGGACCCGCTCCAGCCCGGCCTCGAAGCCCGCGCCGAGGTGCGACCCTACGTGGAAGACGACGTCGGCGCCGATCGCCGACGCGGTGTCCACCGTCCGGCAGAGCGTCGAGGCCGACTTCTCGTAGATCTCCTCGTTCGGGGTGGCGAGGTTGACGAGGTAGAGCGCGTGCACGAGAGCCGCGCGCACCGGACCTCCTGCGAGCCGCTCGCGAAAGCGGGCGAGATCGTCCGGGTCGTGGTCGGGGAAGCGCCAGGCGCGCGGGCTCTGGGCGAAGAGCTGGACGGCGTCCGCCCCGATCTCCTCGGCCTTCTCGAGTGCGCGCTTGACCCCGCCCGAGCAGTGGGCGCCGAGCAGCACGCCAGTAACCTACTCGGGCCGCCGGCCCGCCCGGCGACCACTCCGATGCCGCCTCGCCGTCGAACGCAGCCGCCCTCTCGAACGCTCGCGGAGCCCGTGTGAGCGTCCGCGTCCGCATGGCTCCGAGCCCGACGGGCTTCCTCCACATCGGCGGAGTGCGCACCTTCCTCTTCAACTGGCTCTTCGCCCGCGGCCGGGGCGGCGAGTGCCTGCTCCGCATCGAGAACACGGACACGAGCCGGGAGGTGGCCGACTCGGTCGAGCAGATCCAGCGCTCGCTCACCTGGCTGGGACTCGACTGGGACGGCGCCGTCACCTTCCAGCTCGACGTGATGGAGCGCTGCCGCGAGCTGGCGAGGCACCTCGTCGACGAGGGCAAGGCCTACGAGGATGACGGCGCCATCCGCTTCCGCATGCCCGACGACGGCGTCACCGGCTGGGACGACGCCATCCGGGGTCGTATCGAGTTTCCGAACGACCGGCTCGACGACCTTGTGATCGTCCGCTCGGACGGCCGCGCCACCTACAACTTCGCCTCTCCGGTCGAGGACATGGACGACGCCATCACGCACGTCATCCGCGGCAACGACCACGTCTCGAACACGCCGAAGCAGATCCAGATCCTGCGCGCCCTCGGCCACGAGCCTCCTGTCTACGCGCATGCGCCGGACGTCCTCGGCGAGGACGGCAAGAAGCTGTCGAAGCGCCACGGCGCCCAGTCGATCGACGAGTTCCGTGCCGCCGGCTATCTCCCCGAGGCGCTGATGAACTTCCTGGCGCTGCTCGGCTGGTCGTACGACGACCGCACCACGGTGATGACGCCTGCGGAGCTCGTGGAGCGGTTCACCCTCGAGCGTGTCGGCGCGAGCCCGGCGGTGTTCGACTACGCCAAGCTCGAGTGGCTGAACGGTGTGCACCTGCGAGACCTGCCCGACGAGCCCTATGGGGAGCGCCTGCTGGCCTACCTGGCCGAGCACGACATCGACTGGGACGGCGAGCGCGTTCGGCAGACTGTCCCGCTCGTGAAGGAGAAGATCTCGACGCTCGGCCAGTACCCCGGGTTTGCCGGGTTCTTCTTCGGCGACGTCGAGCCCGACGGAGCCCCCGCCGACGGCGGCGCGATGCTCGCGGGGGCGGCGGGCGCGCTCGAGGAGCTCGAGCCGTTCTCCGCCGAGGCGATCGAAGCCGCGCTGCGGGGCGTTGCGGAGCAGCTCGGCCTCTCCCCGCGCAAGGCGTTCCAGCCGATCCGCGTCGCGGTCACCGGCTCGACGGTCTCGCCGGGGCTGTTCGAGAGCCTCGAGCTGCTGGGTCGCGAGGCCTCCCTCGCCCGCATCCGCGCCGCCGCGGGAGCGCCCTCGTGAGCGTGGGCGCCGGGCGCACCGTGCTGCTCGTCGAGGACGATGCGGCCCTGCGCATGCTCTGCCGGGTCAACCTCGAGCTGGACGGCTACCGGGTGCTGGAGGCCGACAGCGTCGACGCAGCCGTCGGCCAGGTGGAAGCAGACGACGTCGACGTGGTCATCCTCGACATCCGCCTCGGCGACGGTGGCGCGAGCGGCCTCGCCCTGCTCGACCGGCTCCCGCACGAGCCGGCCCCGGCTGTGATCGTCCTGACCGGCTCGGCCGACCTCTCCGAGCTCACCCGCCCCGCCGGTGTCGCGGCGGTGCTGAGCAAGCCGTTCAGGCTGGAGGAGCTCACCCAGACGGTCCACGACCTCGCAGAGCAGGCCGCGCACCGCCCGTGAGCGCCAACGGCACCCAGTCTCCGTCGGGCTTCGAGAGCCGCCTGCGGCGCTACCGCTACGAGCGCATGGAGGAGGCCCGGGCCGTCCGCGTCGGAGAGAAGGAGACGTCGGCCAGCGCCGAGATCGTGGCGGCCTACGCCGACCTCTTCACGCCGGCGCAGCTGGCGGCCCTGCGCGCCGCCGAGGCCGAGGCGAGCGAGGGGGCGGACGCAGAGCGCATCTATCGGCTGCGCAAGTCGTGCGAGGCGGGGCTGATCGAGCGTGAGGTCGCGGCGCTCGCAGACGAGGTCGAGAACGAGATCCTGGCCGCGCGGCTCGCGTTCCGCGGCGAGGAGCTCCCGCTGCGGTCGGCGCAGGCGAAGCTCGCCGTGCTCTCCGAGTACGCCGACCGCGAGGAGCTGGGCGCGCTCGCGCACGAGCTGTCCACCACCTTCAACGACCGCCGGCACGAGTTGCTGCGCCGAAAGGAGGAGCTCGACGCCGAGATCTCGGGCGACCCGGACGCCATCGCGCGCAACGAGGCGGAGAAGGGGATCTCCCTGCGCGAGCTGTCGCGTGCCCTCAGCGCGGCGAGCACCGAGCTGGCGCCCGCCTACGCGACGCTGCGTGAGACGTGGCTCGAGCGGCTGCTCGGCCCCGAACGCGACGACGTTCCCGCATCCTCGCACGTCGCCTACCTGCGCCGCCTTTCCCCGCTCGAGGCCACGTACACGCGCGAGCGCTGCGTCGACGTCTGCCTCGCCACGCTGCGCGACCTCGGCCTCGACCTCGAGCAGCAGGGGACGATCCGGCTCGACCTCGACGACCGGCCGCAGAAGAGCCCGCGCGCCTGCGTCATCCCCTCCGATCCGCCCGACGTCGTCCACCTGATCACGCGCGCGCAAGGAGGCCTCCACGACTACGGCGCCTTCCTGCACGAAGCGGGGCACGCCCTCCACTACGCGGGCTCGGACCAGAGCCTCCCGTACACCTTCCGGGCGATCTCGCGCGACCACGCCCTGACCGAGATCTACTCGTACATCCTCGAGGCGATCTCGCGCGAGCCGGGCTGGCACGAGCGCTACTTCGGCCTCAGCGCGGAGCAGGCGGCGGCAAACGCCGAGGCGGCGCACTTCGTCGAGCTGCTCCTGTTCCGCCGGTACGAGGCAAAGCTGCGCTACGAGCTCGAGTTCTGGTCCGCGAACGGCGACGGCACGGGCATGCCCGCGCGCTACTCCGAGCTGCTGACCGAGGCGGCAGGCATCCACTACCCGCCCGGCAACTACCTGGCCGACATGGACGACGGCTTCTACTCCGCCGACTACCTGCGCGCCTGGATCCGCTCGTCGCAGCTTCGCGACCGCCTTCAGAGCGACTTCGGCGACGGCTGGTGGCACGACGGACGCACCGGCAATCTGCTGCGCGAGCTCTGGGGAGAGGGCACCCGCCCCACCAGCGAGGAGATCGCCGCGCGGCTGGGCTTCGACGCCCTCGACACGGGCCCGCTCGTGCGCGCCCGAGCCGCCTGACCGAGCCACAATCGGCCCCGGCCGCTGCTACAGTCCGACCGCTCGCCCCCGTCGTCTAGCGGCCTAGGATGCCTGGTTCTCAGCCAGGAGATCGCGGGTTCGAATCCCGCCGGGGGTGTCGCTCGCGGCGCCTGACGGCGCCGGCTCGCTCTCACGGGGGGAACGGCCGGTTCCCCCCATGGTCCCCCCTCCCGACGAGGCAGACGCGCCGGGGCCGCGCTGTGGCTGCGGCCGGCCAAGCCGGCCTCCGCCGGGAACGACCCAAGCACGCCACTGTCGTCGATGCTCTCTCTTGCAGCCGCCCCTTCTTGCGGGCGGATCCGTGCGAGAGCGGACCCGGCGGCCAGGTTTCGACCTCGCCGCCTGAGAGCAGACAACCGGCTGTGACCGATGCCGAGCCCGGGCGCTGGGCCGATCCGGACGAGGACGACCGCGCCGACAAGCAGCAGGGCGATCCGCACGCGCTCGACCGGGTGGGCGATCCGCGCGGCGGGGTGCAGAGCCCCGAGTACCGCCACGCCGACCCGCGCGAGATCGTCGAGGAGGGCGCGGACCGCCATGAGCGGACCGGGTGGGGCGCCGCAGGAGGACGAGACGCCCGCCGAGCGGCGCGAGCGCGACCGCTCCTAGAGCCGCCCGCAGCAGCATCGGCCAGCGGCCGAGGCTGCGATGCTGTCGGCGTGGACGGGCTGACGACCGGCGAAGACGGAGTCACACGCTGCTGGTGGGCCGGCGCAGACCCGCTCATGCGCGCCTACCACGACGACGAGTGGGGGAGGCCCGAGCGCCGTGACGAGCGCCTCTACGAATTGCTCACCCTCGAGTCGTTCCAGTCCGGGCTCTCGTGGCAGACGATCCTCAACAAGCGCGAGGGCTTCCGGCGTGCGTTCGCGGGCTTCGACGCTGTCCAGGTCGCGGCGTTCTGCGACGCCGACATCGAGCGTCTGCTCGGCGACGCGTCGATCGTCCGGCACCGCGGCAAGATCGAGGCGGCGGTTGCAAACGCCCGGGCGATCGCCGCGCTCGACGGGCCACTCGCGGAGCTCCTCTGGTCGTTCGCGCCACCCGCCCGCCCCCGGCCGCGCACGGGCGGCGACGTGCCGGCACAGATGCCAGAGGCTGCAGCGCTCGCAGGCGAGCTCAAGACGCGAGGGTTCCGCTTTCTGGGGCCGACGACCGTCTACGCGTTCATGCAGGCGGCGGGGCTCGTCGACGACCACGTCGAGGGCTGCGCCGTCCCCGGCGCGGCAGGCATCTGACGCGCTAGGAGGGGGGCGTCGGAGGCGGTGGAGGCTCGTCGGCCGCCGGCGGGTGCGCCGGAGCCGGCTCGTCCATCGCGGGGCCGGCGGACTCCGTCAGGGGAGGTGGATCGGGCGGTGCAGGCACAACGGGGACTTCGTGCGCTGCCGGCCGCAGCGGTCGCAGGTAGAGCAGCTCGTAGAGAAGCGCCGCGATCGCGCCGCCGAGGATCGGGCCCGCGTACCAGAGCCAGAAGTCGTCCCAGCTCCCGTCCACGAGTTGGGGGCCGAACGCGCGGGCCGGGTTGGCCATGGCTCCCGTGAGCGGGCCGGCGACGAGGATGCCGGCGGCGTAGACGAAGCCCACGGCAAAGCCCGCCACTGCCCTGGACGCCCAGCGGATGTCGGCCGCAGCCGAGAACGCCACCCAGACCAGGAAGAACGTGATCAGCGCCTCGAGGACGAGCGCTTCGCCGGTCGTCAGCCCGGGATCGACCGCCGGTGACCCGTAGCCGGCGCCCTCGGCGCTCGTGCCGGGCCACAGCCAGCGGATCATCAGGGCCGCGCCCGCGGCGGCCGCGAGCTGGGCGGCGACGTACAGCCCGGCCGTCAGAGGCGCGATCCGCCGGGTGACGAGGAAGCCGATCGTCACGGCCGGGTTCAGATGCCCGCCCGAGATGTGCCGAACGGCCGTGGCCATCACGCCGAGAGCAAGTCCGTGGGCGAGCGCTGAGACGAGCAGCCCGTCCTCGGCGGTGATGCCGACGGAGATGGTGGCGCCGACGCCGACGAACACGAAGGTGAACGTGCCGACGAGCTCGGCCAGGGCCCGCACCAGCGCGTCCACCGGCCCGTCTCGCTCGAGCGCCGGCTCTCCGGGCGGCAGGGTGCGCGCGTCGACCAGGGCATCCTCCACGGCGGAGGAGCATAGATTGCGCGTCGGCCGGATGCAGTAACCGCTTCGGGTTCCGCCGGAGGAGCTGCTTTGCCAGGATGAGATGATGACGAGGGCGCCCGAGACGGATGCTGAGCTCGTTGCTCGCTGCCGCGCCGGTGACGACGATGCGTGGCGAGAGCTCGTCGAGCGCTTCTCGCGCTTCGTGCATGCAATCGCGGCGCAGGGCTTTCGCCTGCCGGCCCACGAGGCTGAGGATGTCTTCCAGGAGGTGTTCGCGCGGGCGTACGAGCACCTCGACGGGCTGCGCGAGGATGGGGCCGTCCGCCCCTGGCTCGCGCAGCTGACCCGCAGACTCTGCATCGACACGATCCGCGCTCGGACCCGTGAGCAGGTCGCCGACGAGCCCCTGGACGAGGCGGTGGTCGACGAGCGGCTCGTGCGGCTGGACGAGGCCATGACCGTCCACCAGGCGCTGGCCGGCCTCTCGGACAACTGCCAGGAGATTCTCGACCGCTTCTTTGCCCGGGACGAGAGCTACAAGACGATCGGCGACCAGCTCGAGCTCCCCGCCGGCACCATCGCAAGCCGCATCTCACGCTGCCTCGTGAAGCTCCGGGACGAGCTCGAGGGAAGAAAATCGGTCCCTGAACAGTCTGGACAGTCGTGAGCACGTACGACGAGCAGATTCTGGCCGAGCTGATCGCGCTTCTCCCGCCTGCGCCGCCGGCGTGGGTGGCGGCCGCGCAGCAGCTCGGGCCGGTGCGCAGCTCGCTGGACGCCATCGTCGAGCGCGCGCGGGCCGACAGCGAGTACCGGCGGCAGCTGCTGGCCGATCTCGAGGTCGCGTTGAAGGCCGAGGGCGTCGAGCCCGAGCAGCACGTCGTCGAACGTGTCCGCCGCGTCGTGCGCGAGCTCTAGGCGCGGGCTGCAGTCGGCGCGTGGGAGGATCGCCGCCGTGGCGGCGAGTCCCGATGACCTGCTTGCGCTCCCGCTCGCGGATCTGCTCGAGCGGCTGTCCTCCGATGCGCCGGCACCGGGCGCGGGCGCCGTCGGCGCGCTGGCGGCGGCGATGGCTGCCGGGCTGGTCGGCATGGTCGCGGGCGGCTCGTCCCAGTGGCCCGGTGCTGCCGGGGCCGAGGCTCAGGCGACGCGACTGCGCACGCGGCTGGCTCCCCTGGCGGCCGTCAACGCGGAGGCGTACGCGCTTGCGCTCGAGGCCCTGTCAGCGCCCGACGAGCGGCCTGCAGACGTGCGGGGTGCTGCGATCCGGGACGCGCTGGGCCGGGCGGCCGAGACGCCGCTCCTCATCGCCGCCGCCGCGGCCGACGTGGCCCTCCTCGGCGCACATGCGGCCGAGTACGGCGACGCAGCGCTTCGCCCCGATGCTGCCGCCGCCTCCGTCCTGGCAGAGGCCGCAGCCCGGGCCGCCTGCCTTCTCGTCGAGGTGAACCTGACGACGAGCGAGGGCGACGAGCGTCTCCTCGCCGCGCAGGCGTACGTGAGGACGGCCGCCGACGCGTCCTCGCGAGCCCTCGACTCGGCGCGCTCCGCCCCCTAGCGCCCGTAGGATCGCCCAGTGGGCTCCGCCGCACATGCCGCCGACGACCAGCCCGAGCGCGCCGACCGCGGGCCGCTCCCTGCCTGGAGCCTGCCCGCCGGCGACGCAGACCGGATCCGGATCCAGATGCAGTGGCCCGCCGCGGTCACGCGAGAGTGGGCGTGGGACGGCGCGACCGGCGCGGGCGTGCGCGTCTGCGTCCTCGACAGCGGCATCGAGCCCGACCATCCGCTCGTCGGGCCGCTCGCCGCGTCCAAGGTCGTCTCGATCGTCGACGAGCGAGGTGCATCGTGGACGACGACGACAGCGGCGACGTGGTCGGCCACGGCACCGCCTGCGCCGGGATCATCCGCTCGCTCGCGCCCGAGTGCGAGCTCTGGAGCGTGCGCGTGCTCGGCGCGGGCTGCGACCGGCAGCGGCCCGGTGCTCCTGGCGGGCCTGCGCTGGGCGGTCGAGCAGGGCTTCCACGTCATCAACATGAGCCTCTCGACGACCAAGGCGCAGGTTCGGCGACGCTGCTGCACGAGCTTGCCGACCGCGCCTACTTCCGGCGCACGCTGCTCGTCGCCTCGGCGCACAACATGCCCGTGGAGAGCTACCCGTGGCGCTTCTCGTCCGTCATCTCGGTCGGCAGCCACGACGAGCGCCGACCCGCGCGTCTTCTACTACAACCCCAATCCGCCGGTGGAGTTCTTCGCGCGCGGCGTCGACGTCGAGGTCGCGTGGCTCGGTGGCGGGCACGATCCGCTCGACCGGCAACAGCTTCGCGACGCCGCACATGACGGGCATCTGCGCGCTGATCCTCAGCAAGCATCCGGAGCTGACGCCGTTCCAGCTCAAGAGCGTGCTCTACCTGACCGCTGACAACGTGCGAGGCGACGCGTGAGGAGCCGATGGCCGAGACCGGCTCGCACGCCGCCGTCGCGGCGGGCGTGCTCGGCCTCGGAGGAGTCGCACCGCGCGCTGCTCCAGTCGATCGTGGAGGTCGCGCGCGTCGATCTTCGGCGCCAAGGCGTCGTCGATCTTCCTGCTCGACGAGGAGACCGACGAGCTCGTCTTCGAGGCCGTCGCCGGCGAGGGCGCAGACACGCTGATCGGCCGGCGGTTCCCGTCGAGCACGGGGATCGCGGGCTGGGTGCTCGTGACCCGGCAGCCGCTGGTGCTCGACGACGTCGCAGAACGATCCGCGCTTCGCCCGCGACGTCGCCGAGGGGACGGGCTACGTGCCGCAGGGCATGATGGCCGTGCCGCTCCTGCACGATGAGCGCGCGCTCGGCGTGCTCAAGGTGCTCGACCGCCCGCGAGCAGTCGCGGTTCACGCTCGAGGAGATGGAGCTGCTCGGCCTCTTCGCGAATCAGGCTGCGATCGCCCTCGACCTGCTCGGCAGGGCGAGGCAGGCACGGACGCTGCTCGAGGGTGACGGCGACGCAGCCGTGGTGGCCAGGCTGGCGGCGGTGCTCGACGACGAGGAGCGCCGCGCGGACGGGCTGCGGCTGCTCGAGGCCCTCGAGGCCGTCCTCCGCCGCTAGCGCGATCCGGCCCCGAGACGCGACGAAGGCGGCTCTCGCCGCCTTCGTCGAAAACTGTGCTGCGGGTCGAGCTAGGACCTCGCCGCGCTTGCTCTCGTCGCTGTCCCGCATGACCCCGCCCATGACCTCGCCCATGACGTTGTCCTTGGGGCCGAGGAGCGAGTGCGCCTCGACGTCGTCGCCTTCGTCGTTCGCCATGACCTCGCCCATCACGTTGTCCTTGGGGCCGAGGAGCGAGTGCGCCTCGACGTCGTCGCCCTCGTCGTTCTTCAGGATCTCATTCAGCGGTTCCGACATTTCCTGTTCCTCCTTGTGTGACCTAGCAGCTTGCCCGTCCACCTAACCGGACGGAGACCCCGGCCGAAATCTTCCCTCGGGGATCACTTCGAACTACACAAGCGAAGCAAACATTGCGATGCTCCGCAACGTGGCGGGCTTCCGGCAGCAGCTGGGCGAGTCGGCGGGCGCGCTCGCCGCCGTCTTCCGGAACCCCGATCTGCGCCGCGTCGAGCTGGCGTGGACGATGACCATGCTCGCCCAGTGGGCGTACTTCGTCGGCCTCGCCGTCTACGCCTACGAGCGGGGCGGCGCGACAGCCGTCGGTCTCGTCACGATCATCCGCACGATCCCGGCTGCGGCCGCCTCGCCGGTGCTGTCGGTGCTCGCCGACCGGTATCGGCGTGACCTCGTCCTGATCTCGTCGACCGCGGCGCGCGCAGTGCTGATCGCTGGCGCGGCGCTGCTCGTCTTCGCCGACATGAACGAGTTCACGATCTACGCGCTCGCCGCGCTGATGAGCGTGGCAGGGACAGTGATCCGGCCGGCGCAGTCGGCGATGCTGCCCTCGCTCGCGCGGACGCCGGGCGAGCTGACGGCCGCCAACGTGACGACGAGCACCATCGAGAGCGTGGGGCAGTTCATCGGGCCCGCGATCGGTGGTCTCCTGCTCGCGGCGACGGACACGGGCGTCGTGTTTCTCGCGGTCGCCGGCGCGTTCGCCGCGTCGGCGCTGCTCGTGTCCAGGCTGGAGACGTCGCAGCAGCGGCCGGCGCCGATCGAGGACGAAGGGGGCAGCGGCTTCGGCCGGGAGATCACGGCGGGCATGCGGGCGATCGGCTCGGAGAGCCGGCTGCGCGTTCTCGTGGCGCTCTCCGGCACGCAGACGATGGTCGCCGGCGCCTTCAGCGTGCTGATCGTGGCGGCCGCGCTCGACCTGCTCGACATCGGCGAGGTCGGTGTCGGCTATCTCAACTCGGCCGTCGGGATCGGCGGGCTCGCCGGCGCCTTCCTGGCGCTCGGCCTGGCGGGGCGAAACCGGCTGGCCTCCAACTTCGGCGTCGGCATGTTCATCTGGGGGATCCCGATTGTGCTGATCGGGGTCTATCCCGAGTCGGCGGTGGCGATCGCGCTCCTGATCGTGATCGGCGCGGGCAACACGATCGTCGACGTCTCCGGGCTGACGCTCATGCAGCGCGCCGTTCGCGACGACATCCTCGGCCGCGTGTTCGGTGCCCTCGAAGGGCTCATGATCATCACCGTCGGTCTGGGCGCCATGCTGGCGCCGCTCCTGATCGAGCTGATCGGGATCCGCGGGGCGCTGATGGTGACGGGCGCCCTGCTGCCGCTGCTGACCGCGCTGCTCTGGCGCGGTCTCGCGGGGATCGACGAGCTCGGGCGCGTCCCCCTTGCCCGCATCGACCTGCTGCGCGAGATCCCGATCTTCAGCCCGTTGCCGGCGGCCACGCTCGAGTATCTCGCCGGCTCCCTGGTGGAGCACCGGCGGTCGGCGGGCGAGGTGATCTTCCGGCAGGGCGACGAGGGCGACCGCTACTACGTCGTCGCCGAGGGCCGGGTCGAGGTCGAGGTGGACGGCCAGCCCGCGGGTCAACTGGGTCGCGCGCAGGGATTTGGCGAGATCGCGCTCCTGAAGGACGTGCCGCGCACGGCCACGGTGACGGCGGTCGAGGACGTGACGCTGCTCTCGCTGGCGCGCGACCAGTTCATCGGCGCCGTCACGGGACACGCACCGAGCGCAGCAGCGGCCGACGCGGTCGTCAGCTCCCGCCTCGACCGCCTGAGCCCCCGCATCGCCACGGTGTAGCGCAGCCGCGCTCAACGCTCGTTGGGCCGCGACAACCAGAGTGCTCCTCGCAAGCCGACCACCGGCGGAGGCGGGCTCTGCCCGCAGCAGCCACAGCGCGGCCCGGGCGTGTCACTTGAACGAACGTGCGCCGGTCTGACTCGACGCGTTCGGTGAGACCGGCCGCGATCCGTCGCCGAAGCCGGATTCACTCCGGCGAGAGGCTCACTGCACATGAGGCAGCGAAAGGCTCGCCTCGACACTTGCCGGTCTCCTGACGACACGAGCTCGCCGCCCACAGAGAGGCGCCCAGGTCCTAGGTGGCAGCGGCGGCGATCCTCTGTGCCTCTCGGCAGCCGCCGACCGGCGGAGGCGGGCTCCGCCCGCCGCAGCCACAGCGCGGCCCCGGCGCGTGTGAACAGCGAGGGGGCCGGGGGAAACCGGGTTTCACCCGTGAAAGCGAGCCAGCCGGCGCCGGAGGCGCCGGCGCGAGCGAGCTGCGGGGCTAGGATTCGAACCTAGACTGCCCGGTCCAGAGCCGGGTGTCCTGCCGTTAGACGACCCCGCAAGGCCGGTCGGATTGTAGCCCCGGGCGCCGGGGGTCGCTCACGTCGCCCAGGAGGCGGCGCCCGCCGCGCCGGAGCCGAGATGGCCGGCGATGACGGCGTCGGCCGCTTCGGCGCTCGGCGCATGGCCGGTCACGGCGGCGATGAAGATGTCGCCCTCGAGCGCGTAGAGGTCAGCGTCCGTGAGGGCGGTCACGGTCGCGGTGCGTGGCACGTCGCGCAGGAGTGCGATCTCGCCGAAGGCGTCGCCGGGGCCGAGCAGGACCGCCTCGCCGTCGTCGACGGCGACGGTCAGTTTCCCCTCGCTGACCACGTAGAAGCGGTCGCCGGGGTCACCCTTGTGAAAGACGGCCTTGCTCGCTGCGACACGGACAGGCGTGAGGTGCGAGCGCGATTCGCTCGAGCGCGGCCAGCGGGAGCGGCGCGAAGATCGGGATGCGGCGTAGCAGCTCGACCTCGGCTGCGGGGCCCGGCGCAGCGGCGTCGAGCTGTGCGAGCGGCCGCCAGAGCAGGAGCACGAGGCCCGACAGCGCGGTGCCGGCCGCCAGCAGGGCACCGCGTGAGCCGAGCGCCGATATCAGGAGGGGCGCGAGGACGGCGCCGATCCCGATCGTCGCGAGGAAGACGCTCTCGAGCACGCCGAAGACGCGAGCGCGCAGCTCGTCGGGCGTCGCTCGCTGGAGGAGTGTCAACCCGGCCACATCGGCGAGTGTGTTGCCGACGCCGAGGATCCCGAAGCAGAGCAGGGCGACAGAGCACGTGGGGTTGGATGGCGAGCACCACGAGGGGGACGCCCCAGAGCAGCACGCCGGCGGCGAACACCGCAGCGAGCCGCCTGGTCGCGATCAGCACCGCGAGCACGAGCGTCCCCCCGAGCGCGCCGATCCCGGCAGCCGAGTTCAGGAAGCCGACGCCTGAGGCCCCCAGGTCGAGGAGCTCGAGTGCCGTCACGACCAGGAGGACGCGCATGATCCCTGCGGTGAGCGTCTGCGCGCCGTAGAGGCCGACCACGAGTCGTAGCCGTCCCTCGCCGGCGATCGCGCGGAAGCCGGCGAGCGCCTCGTGCACGATGTTGCCTGCGGCGGGGACGCTCTCGCCCTGGCTGTCGCCGCGAATGCGGGTGAGCACGAGCGCCGACCAGACGAAGAGCACGGCGGTCAGCGCGAAGACCGCGCCGATGCTGGTCATGGCGACGAGCACGCCGCCCAGCGCCGGTCCCACGAAGAAGGCCGCGCTCTCGATCGTGGTCGACGCCGTGTTCGCCGCCGTCAGCTCTGCGGGCGAGCGCGCGAGCGCCGGCAGGAGCGCCGCCTGCGCGGGCGCAAACGCCGTCCCGGCCAGCGCCGCACAGACCGCGAGCACGTAGACGACCGCGTCCGGCGCCTCCGCGAACACCGCGGCTGCCGCACCGCCCATCGCCGCCGCGCGCGCGAGGTCCGCCAGCACCATCACGCGCCGGCGCGAGAACCGGTCGCTGAGCAGCGCCGCGAAGGGCGCGACGACCGCCGCCGGCAGCAGCCGCGCGAGCGCCAGGAGCCCGACCGCTCCCGCGCCGCCGGCGCGGTAGGCGTACACGGCGAGCGCGATCTCGTATCCCCACTGCCCCACGATCGAGCCGCTCCAGGCGAGCTCGATGCGTCGCAGGTCGGCGTTCGCGAACAGGGCGGTAAACGCCCGGAGGGACGAGCCCGTCCGGCTCAGTGATGCCGGCATGCGGCAACCATCTCAGTGTCCTGCTGCCCTTTGCCACCTTGTGCGCGGGGAGCGCAGGGAGGAAGATCGCGCCGACGGCGCGCGTCTTGAGAGAGCGATGCCACTCTGCGAGCAGGAGGTTCCCGTGGGTGACCAGCAGAAGTTCGAGCCGGCCGACGACAAGGTCGACCGAGACGACCGCGCCGGACGAGGAGGTCGAGGCGCATAAGTTCTCGCCGCCCGAGGACAAGTTCGACAAATTCGACAAGTTCTCGCCGCCCGACGACAAGTTCGACAAGTTCCAGACGCCCGAGTCGGACGACGACGTCGAGGCGCACAAGTTCTAGAGCGGCGCGGGTGCTCAGGCTGGGCGTCGGCGCCCGCCTGAGCGCCTGATCATCTACGTCTTCTACGTCTCGAGCCGGTACTCGGCTACGAGGCGCTTTTCGGCCTCGGTGTCGATGCGGGCGATCACCTCGACGTACGGCTCCAGGCCGGAGCCCCGCAGCTTCGCCTTCAGCAGCCCGTCGACCTGGTAGATCCCTGACGAGTTGTTCATGTGGATCTCGACGCCGACCGGCTTCTCCTCGCCGTCCCGGATGATGACTTCCTCGATCGCTGCGGCGGACAGCGAGTGGATCGAGACGCGGCCCCGCTCGAAGGGGATGCGCGAGCGGCCCTTCGCCATGTCGAGCGCGTCGGCGACGCGGACGATGCCGGCCTCCAGCGTCAGCGGCTGGCCGTAGTCGCGGTGGCTCGTGATCGCCTGCAGCGCCTCCGAGACGATCACCGTCAGGTCGGGCTCCTCGTAGACGCCGTCGAGTAGCTCGCGGGCCTTGGGCTCGGCGAGGAAGAGGCTGAAGTCCTCGTGGCCCTCCCGGTGCACGGCCATGCCGACGCAGTGCAGCAGAGCTCCGAGCATGACCACGACCTCGGCGTCGTCGTTGTCGTAGCCGTAGTCGCGCACGACGGCGAGCTCGACGTGGTGCTTCGTCAGCTGCCGGACGATCTTGAGCGCGATGTTGGCGACGATCTGGATGTGCACCCAGGAGTGGTCATTGATCTCCATGCGCACCGCGGCGTTGACGTTCCCGACGTGCCACCAGCCCTTCAGCTGGGCGTCCTCGTTCGCGCGCTGGATGAGCGTGCGCAGCTTGCGGTTGCCGCGGACAGGCACGTTGATCCGCATCAGCTCGACGGCCTGCGCCGGTGTCAGACGTGTCTCGCGCTCGGCCTCGTCCGAGATCGGCTGTTCGATCCGCTCCTCGGTCTCGCGGTCGAGGGCCATGCCGGGACTCTATGGGAGCGGCGTTCGGGGTGAGCAGGGGCCTTCGCGAAGGGCGGGCATGGCCCTCGACGCGAGACCGTGACCGCTCGCGGCGACTGCGTCGTCGCTCGCTCTGTCGAAGGGGGCACGGCGGGTTCCCCCTTCGAGCTACCCCCTCCAGCGTGCGCTGAGGCGCGCTGGTCGACTTGTCAGACGCGCCCGGGGCCGCGGGGTGGCTGCAGCGGGCGGAGCCCGCCTTCGCCGATACACCGCGCCGCGGTTCGCGGGTGGGACGCGGACCGACTGGAGCGATTGGTTCTCGCAGGGTCTGTCCCGGGAGGGACTGACCCGACCCCGCTCGCGGCGACTGCGTCGTGGCTCGCTCTGTCAGAGGGGGAACGGCTGGTTCCCCCTCTGAGCTACCCCTTCCGGCGGGGCGGTGAGGCGCGCTGGTGGAGTGGTCTGACGTGCCGGGGCCGCGGGGTGGCTGCGGCGGGCGGAGCCACCTCGCCAGTACGGCACGACTCGGTTCGCGGGTGGGCTTCGGTCGCGAGACCTTCTCGCCGGCCGCTGCGCATCTGCCCTTCGAGAAGGGAGGGGCCGGGGGAACCGTCCAGGTTCCCCATCGCGGCTCTCGGAGGCCGCGCGAGTGGCCGCCGCTCCGGCTCAGCCGGGAAGGCTCACAGGCAAAGACGCCGAGCAGCCAGGGCGCCGTGCGCCGGCTCCGACGACGCCGGCCACTGCGGCGGCCGCAGGAGGGAGCCCACGACGGAACCAGGAGTTTCCTCGTGCCCGCCGGAGGGCGGCTCTCGCCGCCCGCAGGCACGACGCGCGGAGACGCGTCTGACGAACGAGGGGGCACATGGGGGAAGCCGGGCTTCCCCCATGGGGAGCTAGACGGCGTCGCTCGCGTCAGCGGGCGTCGCCGTCGCGTCGCTCCGCAGGCGGAAGTACATCAGCGTCCAGGCGGCGGCGATGTACGGCGTGATCAGCGTGTTCGAGATCAGGCTCTGGAGGAAGCTGCCGATCGTGTCCGGGAGGAACAGCAGCAGGATCGAGACGACGATGCCGGCACCGATGATGATCAGGAAGCTGAGCGCGATCACCCCGAAGACGCGCCAGCCGTGGCCCCGCACGAGCTCGCGGCTGCGGCCGAACGCCGCGAACACGCCTGAGCCCTCCAGCATGATCACGGGCACAATCAGGCTCCACCAGGTGAGCAGCACGAGCCCGGGGATGATCAGCAGCACGAGGCCGATCGCGACGCCCAGGCCGGCGAGCAGCCCGGCGCCGACGAGCGTGCCCACCCGGGGTCCGACCCTGTTCAGGGTCTCACCGATCGACAGGTCGGCGCGGCCGTCGCGGACGTCCGCGACCGCGGTGACGATCGCACCCTGCAGCCAGAAGACGCCGACGAAGCTCAGCACGGCCGCGAAGGCGAGGCCGATCACGCCGAACGCGGCCGCCAGCAGGATCGACGCGATCGAGAGCAGCACGAAGATCACGAGCGCGATCGGGATGAAGTGCCGCCAGTGGCGCTTGTAGAGCGTCCACGCCTCGCCGAAGATCTCGCCCGCCATGAGCGCGGCAGCCTAACCGGCTGCCTCGAGGTCTGCGCGAGGTCGGCGGTCTCGGTCAGGGGCGATCACCGCCGCGAACAACGGGTCAGTCCCTGGAGGGACAGACCCGTGCACGTCGCTTGCACCGCCGGAGGGTGGCTTCGCCGCCCGCAGGCACAGCGCGGCCCCGGCGCGTCTGACCAACGAGGGGGCCCACGGGGGAAACCGGGTTTCCCCCGTGAGAGCGAGCCCCTCGCGAGCGACGGGCCGGGTTCCCCGTGAAGCGAGCGCGCCGCCTGGCGGCGCGGCTAGGCGGCTGCCCAGTCGCCGTACAGCGCCGTGTAAAGCCCGCGTCTCGCCATCAGCTCGGCGTGCGAGCCCTGCTCGACGACAAGGCCGTGCTCGAGCACGACGATCAGGTCGGCGCCCCGGATGGTCGAGAGGCGGTGGGCGATGATGAAGGCGGTGCGGTCGGCGAGCAGCGTCTCGAGCGCGCGCTCGATGCGCCGCTCGGTGCCGATGTCCACCGAGGACGTCGCCTCGTCGAGGATGAGGATGCGCGGGTTCGCCAGGAGCGCCCGGGCGAAGGCGACGAGCTGGCGCTGCCCCAGGGAGAGCCGGGTGCCGCGCTCCTGGAGCTCGGTGTCGTATCCGTCCTCCAGCCGCTCGACGAACTCGTGGGCGCCCACCGTCTGCGCGGCCGCGACCACGTCCTCGCGCGAGGCGTCGGGCCGGCCGAAGGCGATGTTGTCGTGAACGGTGCCGGCGAACAGGAAGCCCTCCTGGGGCACGACGCCGAGCTGGCGGCGCAGCGACGCCTGCGTCACGTCGCGGAGGTCGACGCCGTCGATGGTGATGCGCCCCTCGACCGGGTCGTAGAACCGCGCCAGCAGCTTGGCGATCGTCGACTTGCCGGCACCGGTGTGGCCGACGAGCGCGACCGTCGTACCGGCTGGGACGTCGAGGTCGATCCCGTGCAGCACCTCTGCGCCGCGACCGTACGAGAAGCGGACGTCCTCAAAGCGGACGTGCCCGTTGATCGCGGCGAGCTCCTGGGCGTCCTGCCGGTCGCGCACCTCCGGCTCCTCGTCCATCACGTCCATGATCTTGTCCAGCGCCGCGACGGCGGCCAGGAACGTGTTGTAGAGCTGCGAGAGCTGCTGCACCGGGTCGAAGAAGTTCGCCAGGTAGAGGATGAACGCGAACAGCGTCCCGATCGTGACGTCACCCTCGAACACGAGGTAGCCGCCGTAGCCCAGCACGATCGCGGTCGCGATCGCCGACAGCAGGTCGACGAAGGGGAAGTAGAGCCCGTTGAGGATGACCGTCGTGTGGTTGGCGGCGCGGTAGTGCTCGGTGACCTCGCGGAAGTGCCGCTCGTTCGCCTGCTCGCGGGTAAACGACTGGACGACCCGCATGCCGCCGATGTCCTCGGCGAGCGTCGCGGTCACGAGGCCGAGCCGGTCGCGCACCTGCGCGTACGCCCGCGACGAGCGTGAGCGAAACACCGCCGTCGCGATCGCCATGAACGGGAAGACGGTGAGGACGGCCAGCGCGAGCCGCCAGTCGAGGTAGAAGAGGATCGCGGCGGAGCCGACGAGGATGAGCGTGTTCTGCACGAGCGTGGTCACGCCGTCGGTGACGAGCTGGTCGAGCGCCTCGACGTCGTTCGTGATGCGGCTGATGATCACGCCGGCCCTGTTTCGCTCGTAGTAGCCGAGCGAGAGGCGCTGCAGATGCCGGAAGAGCCGGTTGCGCAGGTCGGCGAGGATCCGCTCGCCCGTCCAGCCCGTGAAGTAGGTCTGCGCCGAGCTCGTGGCCAGGTTGAGCGCCCCGGCGGCGACGAACGCGACCACCACCCAGAACAGCAGGTCGAGATCTCGCTCGCGGATGCCGTCGTCGATGGCGATCTTGGCCAGGAACGGCGGCACGAGCGCCGTGAGCGCGGCCGCCAGCAGCGAGCCCAACGCGAGCCCCGTCCGCAGCTTGTACGCGGCCGTCAGCCGGGCAAGCGTCGACACACGACGCACGGTGCGCGCCCACGACCAGTCGTGGACGTCGGCGCCCCGCTGCATGGTCAGGTGGCCGCCGGGCTGCCAGACCTTCACGGGGAAACCCCATGGTTCGAGCGTGGGGGAACCCCTGGTTCCCCCACGGGCCCCCTCCTTGCGCGCGGCGCGGTGGCTCGGTACCTGAGCTGAGCCGGCGGCTGGTTCGGTGCTTCCGGCGTCTGCCTCTCGCTTGTGAGCCTCCCGCCGGGATGAACCCGGCTCCGGCCGCCGATCGTTGGGGTCTCCGTGCGCCTTGGGGGGAACCGACGGTTCCCCTAGCCCCCTCCTGGCTCTTGAGGTACCGGCGGAGGCGGGCTTCGCCCGCCGCAGCTACCGCGCGGCTCCGGCGCGTGTGACTGACGAGGGGGCCCACGGGGGAAACCCGGTTTCCCCCGTGAGAGCGAGCCCCTCGCGAGCGACGGGCCGGGTTTCCCCCGTGCGAGAGAGCGGTCATGCGGTCACCGCCTCTTCGTCTCGGCGCTCTTCGGCGTCGGGGCCGGTGCCCTCGCCTGCCCGGGCTTCGACCCGCTCGGCGAACTCGCGCTCGAGCAGGCCGTGCTCGTAGATGTCGCGGTACACCGGGCTCGAGGCGATGAGCGCGTCGTGTGTCCCGCGCGCGGCGATGCGCCCCTCGTCGAGGACGACCAGCTCGTCCGCCAGAGCGATCGTCGACAGGCGGTGGGCGATGATGATCGTCGTGCGGTCGCGCATCACCTCGCGCAGGCCGAGCCGAATCTGCGCCTCGGTGGTGGCGTCGACCGAGGCGGTCGCGTCGTCGAGGATCAGGATCCGCGGGTCGAGCACGAGCGCGCGCGCGATCGCGAGCCGCTGCCGCTGGCCCCCCGAGAGCGTGATGCCGCGCTCGCCGATCACCGTCTCGTACCCCTCGGGGAGCGCGGCGATGAACTCGTGCGCCTGGGCGAGCCTGGCGGCGCGCTCGACCTGCTCGTCGGTGGCGTCGGCGCGGCCGAAGGCGATGTTCTCGCGCACCGTCGCCGAGAACAGGAAGGGATCCTGCGCGACGACGCCGATCTCACGCCGGAGCGAGCGCAGCTGCACGTCGCGGACGTCGAGCCCGTCCACGGTCACGCGGCCGGCCCAGACGTCGTAGAAGCGCGGCACGAGCGACGCCAGCGTCGTCTTCCCCGAGCCGGTGTGGCCGATGAGCGCGATCGTGTCGCCCGGCTCGATCGCGAGCGTGACGCCTTCCAGCACCGGCCTGCCGTCCGCGTAGCTGAAGGAGACTTCCTCGAAGCGAACGCGTCCTTCGCCGGCGGGGAGCTCCCGTGCGTCCGGCCGGTCGGTGATGTCCTCGGGCTCGTCCATCACCTCGAAGATGCGCTCGCCCGACGCGGTCGCCCGCTGCGCCTGACCGATCCACATGCCGAGCATCCGCAGCGGCATGACGAGCATGAGCGTCAGCACGTTGAAGAAGAAGAACTCGCCGTAGCCGAGGTCGCCGCGGACGACCATGCGGCCGCCGACGAGCAGCACCGCGGCCTGGGCCACCAGCGGCAGGAAGGCGAGCAGCGGCACGTAGATCGCACGCTGGCGATTGGCGAGCACGCTCTGCTCGAACACGCGCTCGGTGCGCTCGTCGAATTTCGTCCGACTCGTTGCGCTCCTGCGCGAACGACTTGACCACGTGGACGCCGACGATGTTCTCCTCGGCCACGGTCGCCACGTCCGCCATGCGCGCCTGCACGTCGCGCAGCACGGGATGGGCGATGTGCGAGTAGCGGTAGGCGAGCACGACGATGAGCGGCGTCACCGCGGTCGCCGCGAGGGCAAGCCGCCAGTTGACGACGAACATCACGGCCGTGACGCCGACGATCGTCAGCACGTGCTGGAAGAAGAAGATCAGCCCGTAGCCGAGGAAGAAGCGGACGGTCTGCAGGTCGACCGTAGCGCGGGACATCAGCTGGCCGGTCTGGTGGCGGTCGTAGAAGCCGAAGGAGAGGCGGACGAGCTTCGCGTACAGCGCATTGCGCATGTCGAACTCGACGCCGAGTGCCTGGCGGCCCGAGATCAGCCGCCGGCCGAGCATGAAGACCGCGCGGGCGAGTCCGGCGGCGAGCACCGCGAAGACGAGCACCCAGAGCTCGCTGCGATCGCCGAAGTCGAGCGTGTGCTCGAGCGCGTCGCCGGTCAGCCACGCGACGACCACGGCGGCAGCCTGTGAGCCCACGGCCAGCACCACGGAGACGCCGAGCGACACGCGATACGGGCGCAGGAACCCGAGCAGGCGGACGAACGTGCGGCGGTACGGGACGGCCATGGCTCGGAGCGTAGCCACGCCCTCTTGCCGAACCGGCTCGGCGGACGGAGACTTACGCGCCGTGGACTCCTCCGAGACCCGCTATGCCCGCAGCGGCGATGTCACGATCGCCTACCAGGTGCACGGCGAAGGCCCCGTCGACCTGGTGCTCACCCCGGGCGCGGTCTCCAACGTCGAGCTGATGTGGGAGCACCCGCTGTTCCGGCGCTTCCTCGAGCGGCTCGCATCCTTCAGCAGGCTGATCGTCTTCGACAAGCGCGGCACGGGGCTCTCCGATCGCGTCAAGAGGATCGCCACCCTCGAGGAGCGCGCCGACGACATCCGTGCCGTCATGGACGCCGCGGGGTCCGAGCGCGCAGTGCTGATGGGGGTGTCGGAGGGTGGGCCGATGGCGATCGTCTTCACGGCGACGCATCCGGCCCGGGTGCTCGGCCTCGTCCTCTACGGCTCGTACGCGCGCGCGACCTGGGCTCCTGACCACCCGTGGGGGCCCACCGAGGAGGAGTATCAGCGCGCGATCGCGGCGCGCGAGCGCCCCACCGCCCCGCCGAGCATGGAGGAGCTGCGCGAGCGCATGCTCCGTTTAGCACCCTCACTCGCGGACGACGCGGACTTCCTTCGCTGGTGGGCGCAGTTCAACCGCATGAGCATCGGCCCGGGCGCCGCGATCGACCTCATGCGCATGAACATCGAGATCGACGTCCGCGATGTTCTCCCGGCGATCCGCGTGCCGACGCTCGTGCTTCACCGCGTCGGGGACGTGAACATCAAGGTGGAAGGCGCGCGGTACCTGGCCGAGCGGATCTCCGGCGCGCGCTTCGTCGGGCTTCCCGGCGACGACCATCCGGCCGCCGTCGGCGACACGGAGCCGCTGCTCGGGGAGCTGGAGTCGTTCATCGCCAACCTGCCGGAGGCGCAATTCGAGGCCGATACGGTGCTCGCGACCGTCCTCTTCACCGACCTCGTCGGCTCGACCGCCGTCGCGGCGGAGCTCGGCGACCGCCGCTGGCGGGAGCTGCTGGAGCGCCACCACGAGGTCGTGCGCCGCGAGCTGGCGCGGTTTCGTGGCCTCGAGGTCGACACGGCCGGCGACGGGTTCTTCGCCACCTTCGACGGCCCCGCGCGCGCGATCCGGTGCGCCCGGGCGGTGACCGACGCGGTCGGCGAGCTCGGGCTCGAGGTACGGGCCGGGCTGCATACGGGTGAGTGCGAGCTCCTCGGCGAGAAGGTTGCGGGCATCGCCGTCTCGATCGGCGCTCGGGTTGCCGCTCGCGCCGAGCCGGGCGAAGTGCTCGTGTCGAACACGGTCAAGGACCTCGTCGCCGGCTCCGGCATCCAGTTCGCCGACCGGGGCGTCGCCGAGCTGAAGGGCGTGCCTGGCGAGTGGCGCCTCTGGGCCGTCGAGGGAGGCACCGGACCGTGAGCGGGCCGCGGTTCGACGTCGCTGAGGTCTTCGACGAGGACTACCTCTACCTCTACGCCGCCCGGCTCTCCGACGAGGCGAGCGATGCGGAGGCGGAGACGATCTGGCGGGTGCTCGAGCTCGAGCCGGGTATGGACGTGCTCGACCTCGCATGTGGTCACGGCCGGATCGCGAATCGGCTCGCCGCGCGCGGCGCGCGTGTGACCGGCCTGGACGCGGCGCCGCTCTTCCTCGAGCGTGCGCGGCGGGAAGCGGCCGAGCGCGGGCTCGCCGTCGAGTACGTCGACGGCGACATGCGCGACCTCCCCTGGAGCGAGCGTTTCGACCGCGTGGTCAGCTGGTTCACCTCGTTCGGCTACTTCGACGACGGCGACAACCGGCGCGTGCTCCGCGAGGCATGGCGCGCGCTGCGGCCAGGGGGTGCGCTCCTGATCGAGAACAACAACCTGCCGGAGCTTCTGCGACGGTGGCTCCCGGCGGTGGTGATGGAACGCGGCGACGACTTCGCCATCGACCGCTCCCAGTTCGACCCGGTGACCGGGCGCGCGGAGACCGAACGCACGGTCGTTCGCGACGGGCGCACACGCCGCTTCCGCTTCTCCGTGCGCATGTTCGTCGCCGCCGAGCTTCGCCACTGGCTGGAAGACGCCGGCTTCGCCGACGTCAGCTTCTACGACGGCGAAGGAGCCACGCTCGCCGCAGACTCCCGCCGCCTGATCACGGTCGCGCGTCGATAGCGGCGAGCTCGCCGTGGATGAGGGCGGCGGCCGTGGTGAGCAGCGCGCGGTGTGCGGGTGCGTTGTGCCAGGAGCTGGCGCCCGACGGGTGGGGCAGCGGCACGACGACGGCCCCGCCGAGCTCGAAGCGGCGACCGACGGCCTCCGCGAGTGGACCGGCGCCGAGCAGGCGGCGGATCGCGAGCCCGCCCACCGGAACGAGCAGGCCAGGCCGGATCAGCTCGAGCTCCCAGTCGCGCCAGAACGCGCACAGCTCCTGCTCGCGGGGCGTCGGCGTGCGGTCGCCGCGGCCGGACGGGTGCCGGCCGGGGTAGCACCGTGTCACGGACGCGCAGTAGAACGTCGCGTAGAACTCGTCCTCGCTCAGCCCCAGCCAGCGGCGGAGCGTGGCGCCGGCGCGGCCCCGCCACGGGAGACGCTGCTGACCCTCGACGACCCCCGGCGCCTGCCCGAAGACGTAGGCGCGCTGGCCGGTGTAGGGCTGGACGATCGAGAGCGACTCGAGCGGATAGCCGGCTTCGGCGCAGGCGCGGCAGACGCGGTTGTCACGCTGCAGCGAGGCGATCGAGCGATACGACGAGCGCCGGCGGGTCACGCGCGGCGGCGCGCGATCGCAGCGCCGAGCTCGGCTGCGAGCCGATCCTGGTCGTCCTCCGCGACCCACTCCTCCCGCGGGCGGCCGAGCAGCTGGAAGATACGCGGGCCGTGCTGGTCGGGTGGCAGTCCCGGAGCGCGCGGCACGACATGGAAGTGGACGTGGGCGAACCCTTCGGCCTCGGCGAACAAGGCCACGTAGGTCTTCGCGCAGCCGGCCACCTCGCGCAGCGCCGCGGAGGCATCGGTGAGCAGCGGCCCGAGCGTCTCGGCTTCCGGAGCGGTCAGCGCGTCGAGCGACTCGACGTGCCGCCGCGGTACCACGACCAGCCAGCCGGGCAGCGCAGCGCTGAACGCGTGCGCGATCCGCCAGCCCTCCTCGACGTGGATGCGCTCGCGCGGCGGCTGGGTCTCCAGCGATGCCTCGACCCGGCACGAGTAGCAGGCGTCGCTCACCCCGGATCGCTGGTCGGTAGCGGCACGGGGGCAGCCTACGCGGGCTGCCCGGCGTTCCTAGACTCCATCGCGTGGAGCTTCCCCTCGAGGCGGTGCCGAACTTCTCGGAGGGGCGCGACGCGGCGACGCTGGGGGCGATCCGCGAGGCGCTCGCGGAGTTCGCGGACGTCCTCGACGTGCACGCCGACGCCGATCACCACCGCTCTGTCTTCACGGTCGTCGGCGAGGATGACGCCCTCGTCGAGGCGCTGGTGGCGGGGATCCGCGTGGCCGTCGAGCGCATCGACCTGCGGGCACATGCGGGCGCGCACCCGCGCGTGGGCGCGGCCGACGTGGTGCCGCTCGTGCCGATCCGGCCCGAGGCGATGGCGCGGGCGTGCGCGGCCGCCGAGCGGCTGGCCGAGCGGGTGGGGGCGGAGCTCGGGCTTCCCGTCTTCCGCTACGGCGAGCTGGCACCCGGACGCGGCCCGGCGTTCTTCCGCCGGGGCGGCCTCGACGAGCTGCGCGCCCGGGTCGAGTCGGGCGAGCTCCGGCCCGACCACGGCCCCGCCACGCTCGGCGAGCGCTCCGGGGCGGTGCTCGTGGGCGCGCGCCGGCCGCTGATCGCCTTCAACGTCAACCTGCGCGGGGGGGTGGAGTCCGCGCGGGAGATCGCTGCGGTCGTCCGCGAGACGGGGGGTGGGTATCCCGGCGTACGAGCGCTCGGGCTCGAGCTGCCGCGGGCGAGCCTTGCCCAGGTGAGCATGAACGTCGAGGACTGGGAGGCGGCGGCGCTGCACGAGCTCGTCGAGCGCATCGAGCGAGAGGCTCGGGAACGGGGTGCCGAGGTAGTCGGCTCGGAGCTCGTCGGCCTGATGCCGGCGGGAGCGGCGGCCGCGGCCGCCGGCGCGCGCCTCCGCATCGACGGCTTCGACGCGACCCGCCTGCTCGAGCTTCGCCTCCTCGACCGCTGACACTGTCCCGGGCAGCCATGCCCTCGTCGGACATGTCGCCCGGGGGCCGGCCGCGAGCCTCCCTCCGTCCTCGACGCTACTCCCGCTCAGTGCACGGATGTGTGCCGTCGGCGTGCCAGAAGCGTGAACCCGACCCGGCTAGACTCGCCCGCGTGGTCGACACCTGCGTCCTGACGGGAGACGAGCTCACCGTCGACGACGTCTGGGCGATCGCCGTCGAGGGACGGGCGGTAGGGCTCGCGGAGGCAGCCCGCGGACGGATGATCGCCGCCCGCGAGCTCGTCGAACGCGCCGCCCACGGGGGCACCGAGCACACCTACGGCATCAACACCGGGTTCGGGCGGTTCGTCTCGACGTCGATCCCCGAGGAGCTCACCGAGGAGCTCCAGGTGCGCCTCCTTCGCAGCCATGCCTGCGGCGTCGGTGAGCCGTATCCAGACGAGATCGTGCGGGCTGCACTGCTCCTGCGCGCGAACACCCTGGCGAAGGGCAACTCAGGTGCCCGCCCCGAGGTCGCCGAGCAGCTCGTCGCCTGCCTGATCCGCGGCCTGCTGCCGCGCGTCCCCGCGCGCGGCTCCGTCGGCGCCTCCGGGGACCTCGCCCCGCTCGCCCACCTCGCGCTCCCGCTCATCGGCGAGGGAGAGGCGTGGCTCGACGGCGAGCTTCTGCCCGGGCACGAGGCGCTCGAGCGCGCCGGCCTCGAGCCGCTGCGGCTGCAGGCGAAGGAGGGACTGTCGCTCGTGAACGGCACGCAGTTCATGGGGGCCGCAGCTGCGCTCGGCGTCGTACGCGCGCGCCGGCTGGCCGCGGCTGCGGACATCGCGTGCGCCCTCTCGCTGGAGGCGCTGCAGGGCTCCCGCAACAGCTTCCTGCCGGCGATCCAGGAGTTGCGCCCATTCGCGGGCCAGCGCGACGCCGCGGCCAACGTGCTGCGGCTGCTCGAGGACTCGGCGATCAACGAAGCGCACCGCTGGTGCGACCAGGTGCAGGACGCGTACTCGCTCCGGTGCGCGCCGCAAGTGCACGGAGCGTCACGCGACCTGCTGGCGTACGTCGAGGCGACGGTGGCGGTCGAGCTGAACGCTGCCACCGACAACCCGCTCGTGCTCGTCGACGAGGGCATGCTCGTCTCGAACGGGAACTTCCACGGCCAGCCGCTCGCGTTCGCGCTCGACACGATGGCCATGGCCGTGGCCGAGCTCGCGAGCATCTCCGAACGCCGCGTCGAGCGGCTCGTGAACCCGTCGCTCTCCGGCGGGCTGCCGGCGTTCCTGACGACGACGGGCGGCCTCAACTCGGGCTTCATGATCCCGCAGTACGTCGCCGCCGCGCTCGTGAGCGAGAACAAGGTGCTCTGCCATCCGGCCAGCGTCGACTCGATCCCCACGAGTGCAGGCCAGGAGGACCACGTCTCGATGGGGAACGCATCGGGGCTCAAGGCGTGGCAGGTGCTGGCGAATGTCGAGCGGGCGCTCGCGATCGAGCTGCTGGCGGGTGCCCAGGGTGTGGAGTTCCTGGCGCCGCTCGAGCCGGGACGCGGCGTGCGCGCGGCCCGATCGTTCGTCCGCTCGCTCTCGCCCCGGCTACGTGACGACCGCGCGCTCTCGGGCGACATCGAGGCGGTGGCGGCGTCGATCTGTGACGGGTCTCTGGTCGCTGCCGTCGAGGCCGAGGTCGGAGCGCTGGCATGAGCGAGACCATCGCTCGCGACGAGCTGGTCGAGCAGCTCGCCGGCGACCTGTCGCGCATCCGCGCCCCGAGGGGAGACCAGTTGCTGGCGCGCTCGTGGCAGACGGAGGCGCCGCTGCGGATGCTCCTCAACAACCTCGATTCCGAAGTCGCCGAACGTCCCGCCGAGCTCGTCGTCTACGGCGGGTCGGGCAAGGCTGCGCGCACCCACGGGGCGCTCAAGGCCATCGTCCGCACGTTGCTCGAGCTCGGAGACGACGAGACGCTGCTCGTCCAGAGCGGCAAGCCGGTCGGCGTGCTGCGCACGCATCGCGAGGCGCCGCGGGTGCTGATCGCGAACTCGCTGCTCGTGCCCAAGTGGGCGACGTGGGACGAGTTCCGCCGTCTCGAGGCGCTCGGGCTGACCATGTTCGGCCAGATGACGGCCGGCAGCTGGATCTACATCGGCACCCAGGGGATCCTTCAGGGCACCTTCCAGACGTTCGCGGCCGCGGGTGAGCAGCACTTCGGCTCGGCCGACCTCAGCGGGCGCACGATTCTCACGGCCGGCCTCGGGGGCATGGGCGGCGCTCAGCCGCTGGCGGCCGCACTCGCGGGCGCGGCGATCCTCTGTGTCGAGGTCGACCCCACGCGCATCGAGCGGCGCCTGGAGACGCGCTACCTGGACGTCGCCACCGACTCGCTCGACGAGGCGCTCGCGCGCGTCCGGGAGGCCGCCGCGGCAGGGGAGGCGCTCTCGGTCGGGCTGGCGGCGAACGCCGCCGAGGTGGTTCCCGAGCTCGCCCGGCGCGGGGAGCTCTTCGATCTGGTCACCGACCAGACTGCCGCCCACGATCCTCTGAACGGCTATGTGCCGCTGGGGCTCTCGGTCGCGGCCGCCGACACCCTTCGCCGCGAGGACCCGGACGAGTACCTGCGCCGGGCGCGCTCGTCGATCGCGGCGCACGTCGAGGGCCTGCTCGAGTACGTCCGGCTCGGCAGCTACGTTTTCGATTATGGCAACAACCTGCGCGGGGAGGCCTATGAAGCCGGTGTAGCGGAGGCCTTTTCATACCCGGGCTTCGTCCCGGCCTACATCCGACCGCTCTTCTGTCGCGGAGTCGGGCCGTTCCGGTGGGCCGCGCTCTCCGGCGAGCCTGCCGACATCGCCGCCATCGACCGCGCGCTGCTCGACCTCTTCCCGGACGACCCGCTGCTGACGACGTGGCTCACGCTCGCAGGCGATCGCGTCGCCTTCCAGGGACTGCCCGCCCGGATCTGCTGGCTCGGGCTGGGCGCGCGTGCTCAGGCAGGCCTGCGGATCAACGAGCTCGTGCGCGACGGCACGGTGGCGGCACCGGTGGTCATCGGACGCGACCACCTCGATGCCGGCTCCGTCGCATCTCCGTTCCGCGAGACCGAAGGGATGGCCGACGGCTCCGATGCGATCGCGGACTGGCCGATCCTGAACGCGCTCGTCAACGTCGCGGCGGGGGCCACCTGGGTCAGCGTGCATCACGGCGGTGGTGTCGGGATCGGCAACTCGCTCCACGCCGGCATGGTCGTCGTCGCCGACGGCACCGCCGAGGCAGCCGAGCGGCTCGAGCGCGTGCTCACCACCGACCCGGCGACCGGCGTCCTCCGGCACGCCGACGCGGGCTACGACGAGGCGCTCGAGGCTGCGAGCGAGCACGGGCTCGCTCTCCCCGGCGCGGGCTGACCGACCGCGCAAGCGGCAGCGACGGGGGCGTCGATCGCAGCGTCCGCTCGCGAGTAAGGTCAGGCCGTGACGCGCCTGTTGCTCCGCGACCTCGAGCAGCTGGCCACGCCGGCGGCCAGCGAGGCTCCCGCACGCGGCCGGTCACTCGGCGACGTCGCCGTGATCGAGGGTGCCTACGTGCTCTGCGACGACGGCCACATCTCCGCGGTCGGCTCGATGCGCGAGCTCGGCCGGCTGGACGGCAACGTCGAGGAGCTCGACGGGCGCGGCTTCTGTGCGGTGCCCGGCCTCGTCGACTGCCACACGCACCCTGCCTTCGGCGGTGACCGTGTCGACGAGTTCGCGCTGCGTGCCGGCGGCGCCGCCTACGAGGAGATCCACGCCGCAGGCGGAGGCATCCTCTCGACGGTGCGCGCCACGCGCGCCGCCGGGTCAGCCGGTCTCCGCGAAGCCGTCGACCGGCACCGCGGCTGGATGCTGCACGCCGGCACGACGACCTGGGAAGGCAAGTCCGGCTACGGCCTCGACCGTGAAACCGAGCTCGCATCGCTGCAGGCGGTGGCGGCTGCCGGAGGCGTCCCGACCTGGCTCGGGGCGCACGCGGTTCCGCCCGAGTTCGGCGACGCCGACGCCTATCTCGACTTCGTGCTCGCGGATGTCCTCCCGCCGGCTGCGACCGTCGCCGAGGCGGCCGACGTCTTCCTCGAGCGCGGCGCCTTCGATGCCCCGCAGGCGCGCCGTTACCTCACGGCGTGCCGGGAGCAAGGGCTCGCGCTCCGGCTCCATGGCGACCAGTTCACCGAGGCCGGTGCGATCCCGCTCGCCGTCGAGCTCGGCGCCCGATCGGTCGACCATCTCGAGGCAACCGGCGACGCCGGCGTGCGCACGCTTGCCGCCAGCCCGGTCACGGGCGTGCTCCTCCCCGCCAGCGCGCTCTTTCTCGACCGGCCGATGCCGCCTGCCCGCGCGCTGGCCGACGCGGGCGCAGCGCTCGCGCTCGCCACCGACTTCAATCCCGGCTCGGCGTTCTGCGAGAGCCTGCCATTCGTCTGCTCGCTCGCCGCGACCCAGCTCCACCTGAGCCCGGCCGAGGCGCTCACCGCCTGCACCCTCAACGCCGCCCACGTGCTGGGTCGCGCCGACCGGGTCGGCCGGCTCTCCGCCGGCTACCGGGCCGACATCGTGCTGCTCGGCGCGCCCGACTGGCGTTACCTCGCCTACCACCTCGCCGGGGACGTGGTCGCGGCGGTCGTCCTCGGGGGCGAGCTCGCCTGGCGCCGGACATCCTGATCCGGGAGCTCGCTGCCGGCTCGGCCGCCGAGCTCGAGGCGGCCCGCACCCTGGTTCGCGAGTACGCAGATTCGCTCGGCGTCGAGCTCGACTTCCAGAACTTCGACCGCGAGCTCGCCGAGCTGCCGGCGGGGTACACGGCACCCACCGGAGCGCTCCTGCTGGCCTGGCGCGGCGCGCAGGCGCTCGGGTGCGTGGGCGTCCGTGCCGCTTCGCCTGCTGGCGCCTGCGAGATGAAGCGGCTCTACGTCCGGCCGGAGGCGCAGGGCGCCGGTGTCGGTCGTCGGCTTGCCACAGAGGCGATCGTCGCCGGCACACGGCTTGGGTATGAGCGCATGCTCCTCGACACGCTGCCGACCATGGCGGCGGCGCACGCTCTCTACCAGGACCTCGGCTTTCGGGAGATCGAGCCGTACCGCTTCAACCCGATCTCCGGCACCCGCTTCTTCGAGCTGCGCCTCGTCGACGGTGCCGGCTGATCCTCCGACGGAGCGGCACGTCACTGCAGTCAAAGCCCGGCGCGAACGCGCTTCGAGACGCCCGCACGGCGCTAGGCTGAGCGGCATGCCGTCACGCAAGCAGCGCCGGCGCCGGCAGAAGGACCGCCGCCACGAGTACGAGTTCGTCTACGTCGACGACGAGGGCCAGGAGGTCGCCGTCGACGAGCTGCCGGCGCCGAGCCCGAACGGGAAGTCGGCGCGCGCCAGGACGCCGAAGGGCAAGGGGCGGCGGGAGCGTGCCGGCCGGACGGTCGAGCCGGCGTCGTGGCGTCGCGCGGGCAGGAGGGGCCTGCTGTTCGCGCCGTTCATGTTCGGGATCCTGTACCTCCTGAACGGCGACGACGTGCCGCTGTACGGCCTCGTCCTCAACACGCTGATGCTGCTGGCCTTCTTCGTCCCCTTCGGCTATTTGATGGACAAGGTGATGTACCGCACCTTCTCGCGCCGCACCGGGGGCGCCGGGGCCCAGAAGCGGCGCCGCTGACGCACGAGAGGGCTGTGCCGGGAGAAGCCGGCGTGGGGGAGCCGGGGCCGGCTAGCGGATCGGGCCGCCGCCGCGGTAGTGGCCCTCGCCGGGCCACGGGGCGAGCAGCATGAGGATGCGCGCGCCCTCGTCGCTCGCAACCGAGTGCCGTTCCCCCGGCTCGAAACGGAACATCGTCCCCGGGCCGGCCTCGGCCGACTCGTCGCCGGTGCGCACGCGGACGACGCCGTCGATGACCGCCAGGTAGGCGTGCTCCTTGACCTCGTGATCGCCGAGCTGCTGGCCGGGATTGAGGACGAGCAGCACTGCGCGCGCCTCGTCGGTCGAGTGGAGCACCACGGGGTCGCGCGTCCCGTCGGGCGCGTCGATCTCGAGCAGATTCCAGGCGCGCACGCTGCCGATCCTACCGCGGTGCGAGCGGCCGAAACGGCGCCGTTACACTCGCGCGACCGTGACCTCCGGCAGCCGCTCACCGTCTCGCACGGACACCGTCCCAGGGACAGTCCCTCGGACACCGTCCCGGCGCCGGGCCCGGCCCGGGGAGCACGGGTGATCGTCGACCGCTACGAGCTCGGCCCGATCGGTACCAACTGCTACGTCGTGCGCGCCGAGCGCGGCGCCGCCGAGGCGGTCGTCATCGACCCGGGCGGCGATGCGGCCCGGCTCCGACTCGAGCTCGCCGGTATGGGCGCGCGCTGCGTCGCCATCCTCGTCACGCACTGCCACTGGGATCACATCGGGGCAGTCGCCGAGCTCGCCGAGGCAAGCGGCGCCCCCGTCTCGATGTCTGCCGTCGAGTCGCCGGTGCTCGAGTCGCCCGACGACTGGTACGCGGACGCAGGCGTGCGCATCCGGCCGTGGTCGCCGGAGGTGCGCCTCCAGGGAGACGAGGACCTCGAGCTCGCCGGCGTCGCCTTTCGCACGATGCTGGTCCCTGGGCACTCGCCCGCGCACCTCGCGTTCGCCGCGGGCGACGCCGTCTTCTCGGGCGATGTGCTCTTCGCCGGCGGGGTCGGCCGCGTCGACCTCCCGGGCGGCGACTGGGACACGCTCCTGGGCTCGATCAGATTGCTCGCCGAGCGCCTGCCGCCGGAGACGACGGTGTACTCGGGCCACGGGCCGCCGACGACGCTCGCGGAGGAGCTCGCGCGCAACCCGTTCCTCGCCGAGCTGCGGACCGCGTCGTGACCCGCTTCGAGGCGCCGCGGGGGACGCACGACATCCTCCCGGCCGAGCAGGAGCTCTGGCGGTGGGTGCGCAGCGAGATGGAGGCCGTCTGCGCGCTCTACGGCTACCGGCGGATCGACACGCCGGCGATCGAGGACACCGAGCTGATCGTCCGCTCCTCCGGTGAGGGCTCGGACGTCGTCCAGAAGGAGACCTACACGTTCGAGGACCGCGGCGGCCGCTCGCTGACGCTGCGCCCCGAGGCGACCGCACCCATCTGCCGCGCGTATGTCCAGCACGGCCTGCACCGCGAGCCGCAGCCGCAGAAGCTCTACACGATCGGCCCGATGTGGCGGTACGACCGCCCGCAGAAGGGCCGCTACCGCGAGCACTGGCAGCTCTCGGTCGAGGCGATCGGCTCCGACGACCCGGCCGTCGACGCCGAGCTGCTCCAGCTCTACGCCGAGCTGCTGCGCCGGCTCGGGGTCACCGGCATCGAGCTGCAGCTGAACTCGATCGGCGACGCCGACTGCCGCCCGGCCTACGTCGAGCGGCTCTCTGACTGGCTCGACGAGCACGAGGCCGAGCTGGACGACGAGGCGCGGGCGAAGCGCGCCACCTCGCCGCTGCGGGTCTTCGACGTCAAGAGCGAGCGCACCCAGGCGCTGCTGCACGAGGCCCCGACGATCGGCGAGTCGCTCTGCGACCCCTGCCGCGAGCACTTCGCCCGCGTGCGGGAGTACCTGGATGCGCTGGGGGTGGGCTACGAGCTGGCGCCGAGGCTCGTGCGTGGGCTCGACTACTACACGCGCACGACCTTCGAGTTCAAGGACACCGCCATCGGCGCCCAGGACACGATCTGCGGCGGCGGCCGCTACGACGGCCTGATCGAGGCGATCGGCGGCCCGCCGACACCCGGCATCGGGTTCGGCGCGGGGCTCGAGCGGCTGCTGATCTCGGTCGGAGAGCCCGACCGGCCGGCGGAGGGGATCGACGTGTTCCTCGTCCTCGACGGCGGCTCGCGGTCTGACCTCGTCGCGCTCCTGGCCGAGCTGCGCCGGAACGGCCTGGCCGCCGACACCGACTACGCCGGCCGCTCGCAGAAGGGCCAGCTCACCCAGGCGGGCCGGCTCGGCGCCCGGACGACCGTGTTCGTCGAGGCTGACGGAGCGCGCATCAGGGCCCGCGGAGCCGAGGAGGAGCGAGTCGATCTGGCATCGGTGGTGGCTAGGGTGGCGCGGTGACCGAGACCGTGACGCCGACCGCGACCGCCTGGCGCACCATGCGCTGCGGCGAGCCGCGCGCCGACCACGACGGCGAGCGGGCGACCCTCGCCGGCTGGGTCGCCCGCCGGCGTGACCACGGCGGCCTCATCTTCATCGACCTGCGAGACGAGACGGGAGTCACGCAGCTCGTCGTCAACCCGGAGCATGCGGCCGATGCCGCCGCGGTCGCCCACGGTGTGCGCAACGAGTTCGTGCTCCAGGCGACGGGCACCGTCACGCGCCGCGCGCCCGAGACGGTGAACGCGAAGATGCCGACCGGCGAGGTCGAGCTCCAGATCGACGAGCTGCGTGTCCTCAGCACCAGCCCGCCGCTGCCGTTTCAGCTGGACGAGGAGAACGTCGACGAGACGCTGCGCCAGCGCTACCGCTGGCTCGACCTGCGCCGCGAGCACATGCAGCGCAACCTGCGGATTCGAGCGCAGCTAGTCCGGATCATCCGCGAGGAGCTCGAGCGGGAGGGGTTCGTCGACATCGAGACGCCGCTCCTCTGGAAGCCGACGCCCGAGGGTGCCCGCGACTTCCTGGTGCCGTCGCGGCTCCAGCCCGGCAAGTTCTACGCGCTGCCGCAGTCGCCCCAGATCGCCAAGCAGCTGCTCGTCGTCTCGGGGTTCGAGCGCTACTACCAGATCGCTCGCTGCCTGCGGGACGAGGATCCCCGCGCCGACCGGCTGCAGGAGTTCACGCAGCTCGACGTCGAGATGGCCTTTCCCGACCGCGAGTTCCTGTTCGGGATCATGGAGCGCATCGTCACGCGCATCTGGGGTGAGTGCATCGGCGTCCAGCTCGAGCCTCCCTTCCAGCGGATGCCCTACGACGAGGCCATGCTCCGCTTCGGCATCGACCGGCCGGACCTGCGCTTCGGGATGGAGATTCAGGAGGCGACGGAGGCAACCCGAGGCTCCGAGTTCGGCGTCTTCGCGAACGCGCCGGTCGTGCGCTACCTCGCCGTGCCGAAGGAGCTGTCGCGGAGCGAGGTGCAGACGCTCGAGACCCAGGCGCGCTCGTGGGGCGCCAAGGGGCTCGCCTATGTCGTCTTCCGCGCCGACGGGGAGGTCTCCTCGCCGATCGCCAAGTTCCTCGGCGACGAGCTGCTGGAGCGGCTGCGCGAGCCCGGCCACACGCTCCTCTTCGTCGCCGACGAGCGCCGGCTCGTGGAGAAGGTCCTCGGTCTCTTGCGGACCCAGCTCGGCCGTGAGCTCGAGCTCATCGACGAGAGCCGCTGGGAGTTCCTCTGGGTGGTCGACATGGCTGCTGCCGAGTACGACGAGGCGACCGGCACCTGGAACGCGGCGCACCATCCCTTCACCCGGCCGACGGACGACACGCTCGAGCTCTTCGCCACCGATCCCGGCTCGGCGCGCGCGGTCGCCTACGACCTCGTCGGCAACGGCATCGAGCTTGCCGGCGGCTCCTTCCGGATCCACGAGCCCGAGCTGCAGGAGCAGGTCTTCGAGTACCTCGGTATCGGGCCGGAGGAGCAGCGGGAGAAGTTCGGCTTCCTCCTCGACGCGCTCGCGATGGGCGCTCCGCCGCACGGTGGCATCGCCTCGGGCATCGACCGTCTGCTCATGGCGCTGCTCGCAGAGCCGCGGATTCGAGACACCCAGGCGTTTCCCAAAAGTCAGCTGGGGGTTGATTTCATGACAGGAGCGCCGATAGAGCTGGCGAAGGATCAACTCGATGAGCTCGGCCTCGCAGTGGTCGAGGAGACGGACACGTGACGGCCGCCGCACCACGCGTCATACTTGAACCGCCGCCGGCACCCGGGCCGGCTCGAGAGGGAGAGAACTGAACATGGCCAGGGAAGAACCCGCCCGCACAGCCCCGACGATCACCTCGCTGCCTCGGCTCGAGGATCTGCGCACCGCCGAGCACGGCTACGAAACCGACGCCGTCCGCGAGGCCTTCGACTCGTACCGGCGCCACGTCGTGCAGCTGCAGGCGCAGCTCCGCGTCCTCAAGGCGGCCGGCCGCACGGCGGACGTCGAGCCGACCGGTCATGCCATGCGGATGGACGCCCTGCATCTCATCCGGGAAGCGGCGGAATTCGCCGACGTGCTCGAGCGCGACGCGCAGCGGGCCTCCGCAGCGCAGCTGCGCCGCACCGAGGCCGAGATCCGCCGTCGCCAGCAGGAGCTGCAGCAGAGCGACGCCGACGTTGAGCGCTTCCGCCAGGAGAGCGAGCGGCTGCGGGCCGAGACGCTGAACGCCGCCCGGAACGAGGCGCGTCAGCTGCTCGCCGACGCGAACCGCGAGGCTGGCCAGGAGGTGCGCGAGGCAGAAGCCCGGGCCGCACGGCTGCTCGAGCAGGCGCGCCACCAGGCGACCGAGCTCACGAATGCGACCCGCGCCGAGGTCGAGCAGACGCTCGAGTGGTCACGCGGCCAGGCTTCGACGATCATGTCGCGCGCCCAGCAGGGTGCCGAGCAGCTGCTGGCAGCCGCCGGGCTCGGCGAGCCCGCCATCAGCCGGGTGGTCGAGGCGCTCATGGCGCAGTACGAGCGTCAGAGCGGCGAGAGCGGCACCGCGCCGCCGCCGCCGTCGCCCGGCCCCCCGCCGCTGCGCCCGGCCGACGAGCCGAAGAGCTAGCGCCCGAGCGTCCCAAGCGCGCGGCCCCCGGGCGCGCTTTGCCGGGGACCGCTGCACGTGTCCGGCTGGCGGGAGCGCTAGCCTCCTGAGTTCATGCTCGGCCCAGCACACAGACTGATCCTCGAGGCAGCCTTCCTCGTGGCGCTCGCAGTCGCCGCCGGCCTGGCTGAGCTGTCGTCCGGACAGATCATCGGCGTGATGGCGCTCGGGTGGGCACTCACCGCGCTCGTCGAGCTCGTCACCTGGAACGTCGGCGCGCGCCGCACGACCAGGCGTCAGGTGTCTGTCGTCGTCGCCCCCGATGCCGTCGTTCCCGAGCCGCCTGCTGCGACTGGTGAGCCGCCCGCGGCCGATCCGCCCGTGGTGGAAACGGCCGAGCGCTCAGACAGCGCCGACGAGCCGCCCGTGGAGCCGGTGCGACCGCCGCTCGCCGAGTCGCCGACCGGCGAGGCGGTCGAGGGCGGCGAGCCCGCTCCCCCGCCGGAGGAGCACGAGAGCGCGACGGCCGAGCCCAGCTCCGGCGACGACGAGCGAGAGTCGGCCGGGCAGCACCCCGAGGCGTCGGCTGCCGAAGGGGTCGACGACGCCGACGAGGCTCCGGCGCCGCGCGCTGCGACCGACGCGGTTTCGCCGCCGGCGAATTCCGGCGAGCACGAGGGGCGCCGACGCTGGTTCAGGCGCGGCCAGCGGCCCGACGGCGTCGAACCGCCGGAACAGCGGCCGCCGCCGCGCCACGTCCGTCTGATCGCGCGTCAGGACGAACCGGAAGCGGACACCGACGAGCACGTTCTCATTCCGCCCGAGCAACGCGCCGGAGAGGGCTAGCTGACGGCCGTGCCGTCCGCACCGGCCCGATTCGCCATCGAAGCGGCACTGCTCGTGTCGCTCGGGATCGCGTTGGCAGTCGCCGACGTCGACCTGCTGCTGTTCGCCGCCATCGTTGCCGCGACGCTGGCCGTGCTCGCCGCGCTCGAGCGCACCGTGCTTCAGGGCCCGGGGCGGCGTGGGGCGCGTAGCCTCGACGACGACGAGCAGGGGCTGCCGCTGCACGAGCCCGGCGTCGAGCGCGAGCATCCGGCGGCACCGGTCGCCGACGCGACCGTTGCCGCGGCCGCAGCCGTCGAGGTCACCGTCGAGCCCGTCGTAGCGCCGACGCCGACGTGGCGGCCGCCGGTCGTCGAGGACAGTGACGAGGATCCGGAGCGCGAAGCCGCAGAGCTGGACGCAGCCGCGGCCGCACGCGAGGACGGCGGGGAGCTCACACGCGAGCCGGAGCCGGTCGGCGAGCCTGGCGCGGCCGCCTCGCCGGCGCTGCCCCAGGCGAACGCAGACCCCGGACGCGAGCGCGAGGCGGCGGGCGAGCCCGAGGCGACGAGTCCCGTGCCGAGCCCGGCGGCCCAGGCGAGTAGACGCCCCGTAGCAGTCCCGGCACTTCCAGCCGAGGAGCCAGAGCCGGAGCCGGAGCCGGAGCGGCCGACGTCCGTCGTCGAGCTGCCGACGCGCGGCCCGCGTGAGTGGAACCTGTGGGATCTCGAGCGCCGGGCCAGGGAGCGAAGCGGCGAGGACGTCATCCAGGACGAGGAGTGGGGCGCCCTGTTCGTGCATCTCCGTGAGTACGCCTCGCCGGACGGGATGCTGCCCGCCGAGTTCGACGAGCTCGTGCGCGAGTCGTTCGCCGGGCTGCTTGCCGCCGGGTCGAGATAGGCGTGGCCCTCCCCGTCGTCCAGCGCGGGCTGGCGCTCGCGGCGATCGCGCTCCTCGGGGCAGTCGGCGCTCTCGCCATCGTCGCGCAACGGGTGCCCGATGCCGTTCGCCTCGACCTGCCCGAAGCAGTCCCGAAGCCGGGCGGCGGCTGGTACGAGGCGCTGACCGCGCCGAGGCTGGAGGAGGCCCGCGGCCGCCGGACGAGCTGCGGCTTCATCGTGCGTGCGCGCACCGCAGGCATCGCTCATCCGGTCCTCGGCTGCGGCACGAAGCTCTACGTCGCCTTCGGCGAGCGGGAAGTGCTGACCCAGGTCGTCTCGCAACGCACCCCGGCCGGGGCGCAGTTCGCGGTCAGCACTGCCCTCGCACGCATGCTCGGCATGCAGAGCACCGAGTTCGTGCGCTGGCGCTTCGCCGCCAGCGACTGACCGCTTCAGCCGGCTCGGCGGGCAGCAACGAGTCGATCACGCAGTCGCGCCGCCCACCCGTCGGCCGGTCGAAGCAGTGCGACCACAGGAGTCCTTCCCGTGAGCCGATCCGCTCGGCGATCCGGCGCGACACCTCGGTGGCCGGGTCGATCTCGAGCCAGAGTCGACAACTCCGAGGGTGTCCTGCGCCCAGCTGACCACGAGGCGACTCCGCAAGGCCGTGGCCGCGTGCGCCCGGGGCGACCCAGATGCCGAGCTCGGCGACGCCGGATGGTCATCCCCCAGCACGGAGACGACGCCGACCAGCGCGCCGTCGTCCTCCTGCGCCAGCGTCGCCGTCCGCTCCTGCCAGCCCGCGGTGAGACTCCGCCAGCAGCCGCGCGCCTGCCTCGGCGCACGTCGCGGCGGGCCACACCCAGGCGGCCAGGTCCGGGTCGGCACAGGCGCCGGCAAGTGCCTCCAGGTCGGACGGAACGGGCGGGCGAAGGACGAGCGCACCGCGGCAAGAGGCGGATCCGGATACGGCGGCATCGGGTCGTAGCGTCCCGTCCAGCGACGCGACACGCGCTACGCTGAAGGCGCTCGAGCTCGTGCGTGGTTCCGCGTTCCGATTGGAACCAACACCAAGGAGAAGGGAGCCTGCGTCCGGCGGCGACGTCGGCAGGGCACCCACCTGGCTAGTCCAGGTTCTCAGGGGCGTGGGATCACGGCGAGCTGGGGCGCTCACAGCGCCGCTTCGCGGCGCTTGTTCGCTTCACGGGGGAAACCCGCCCCGTCGCTCGCCGGGGCTCGCTCTCACGGGGGAAACCCGGTTTCCCCCGTGCGCCCCCTCGTCGGTCAGACGCGCCGGAGCCGCGCTTTGCCTGCGGGCGGCAGAGCCACCCTCCGGCCATGAACGGCGGGGCTCAGGGCCACTCGCAGGGACTGTCCCCGCGGGACTGTCCCGCTGTCCGTGTCGGGGTGCCGCGCTGTTCCTAGGGCGGCGGAGCCGCCCTTCGGCGATGACCGGCGGGGCGCAGAGCCCACTCGCAGGGACTGTCCCCGCGACTGTCCCGGTGGGTGGCGCCGCTGCCTACCTCTGCCTCGCCGCCCTGGGCGGCGCCGATCACCTGACCTCAGTGGCTCGTCTGTCAACGTCTTGGCACACACCTGTGCGCCCGGCGGCGATACGCTCGCCGCGGGGAGGAGGCCGGGGACGCCTTGCGGCCCCGCGGACGGACATGTCCGGAACGGTCACGTCCCGCGCGCGCGGCGGCCGGTGCGGCTCGCGCCGCCGGTACGGTGGACGCGTGCTCGAGGCCGTTGGAGATGCGTCACGTGACGGGGAGTGGGCGGTCGTCCGGCTCACGATCGACGGTGAGCGGATCGTGGCTGCCGACGCCCCCGGGCTCGACCGTCCGCTCGAGGGACTGACGCTGCTCGAGGCTGCCGCCGTGCTTGGCGAGCCGCTCGCGGTGGACGCGCTCGCCTCGGCGCTGGGGCCGGTGTTCCGCGCCCGTCCGGATCGTGATCGGGTCGCGGTCGCGATGAGCGGCGGGGTCGACAGCGCCGTGGCGCTCCTGCGCGCGGGGCCGAAGGCCGTCGGCGTCACGCTGCGCCTCTGGCTCGACCCGCAGGGCCCGGACACGAGCCGCGCGTGCTGCTCGCCGGCCGCAGTGGTCGCGGCGCGCGAAACCTGTCACGCCCTCGGCGTGCCACACGTGACGCTCGACGCCCGCGACGAGTTCCGCCAGGCGATCGTCGGTCCGTTCGTCCGCGCGTACGAGCGCGGCGAGACACCCAACCCCTGTACCCGCTGCAACGGCACCTTCCGCTTTGCCGAGCTGCTTCGCTTCGCGCGGCGTGCGGGCGCCCCCCGGCTCGCGACCGGCCACTACGCCCGCATCGTCGAGCGCGACGGCCGGCTGCTCGTAGGACAGGCTGCCGACCCGGAGAAGGACCAGTCCTACATGCTCGCCACGGTGCCGCCCCGCGTCCTCGACCGCCTGCTCTTCCCGCTCGGCGAGTCGACCAAGGCGCAGACGCGAGCGGAGGCGCGACGCGCCGGCCTGTCCGTCGCAGGCCGCCCCGACAGCCAGGAGGCGTGCTTCCTCGCCGGCGGCGACTACCGGGCGTTCCTCGAGCGACACGGACTGCCCGTCGCCTCGGGTCCGATCGTGGACGAGGAGGGGCGCGAGCTGGGCCGCCACGACGGCTACTGGCGGTTCACGCCGGGTCAGCGGCGCGGCCTCGGCATCGCCGCCGCCGAGCCGCTCTACGCCCTTCGCACCGAGCCGCGCTTGAACGCCGTCGTGGTCGGCCCACGCAGCGCGCTCGCAGTGACGCACGTCGCCGCCAGCGGCCGCCTGCACGTTCCGGTGACCCGGGTCGAGGCCAGGCTGCGAGCCCGGTCGCCGCGAGTGGCCGCCACGGTCCAGGCGGGAGCGCGCGGCTTCCGGCTCGAGCTCGACCGGCCGGTACACGGCGTCGCGCGTGGACAGACGGCCGTCCTCTACGACGGTGATGCCGTCGTCGGCGCCGGCCGCATCCGGAGCACCGCGTGACGACGGGTGCACACGGCCTGGCGGCGAGCGGCAAGATGCTCCCGATGGAGAACATCCAGTGACAGACCGCGTCCGCCTGACCGTTCCCCGCGAACCCCGCTACTTCGCCGTCGCGCACCTGGTGCTCGGCGGGCTCGCGCTCCGGCAGAACCTCACGCTCGAGGCGCTCGAGGACCTGCAGCTCGCCGTCGACGAGATCCTCGGCCGGGAGAGCGGCGAGGGCGCCGTCACGCTGGAGCTGCGGCTGGTCGAGGGCTCGCTCGAGGCGCGCCTCGGGCCATTCGATGCGAGCACGCTGCGCGCCGATCTCGACGCCGGTGATGACCGCCGCCTCGGTTTGCGCCGTGTCCTCGACTCGACCGTCGACAGCGTCACCGTCGAGACGGGCGAGGACGGGGACTGGGTGCTGCTTCGCAAGGGCGGCGCCGCCTGATGCCGAATCTCGACGACCGCCAGCTGCTGCGTCGCTACCACGAGCAGGGCGATCTCGCGGCCCGGGAGCAGCTGATCGAGCAGTACATGTCGCTCGTGCGCTCGCTCGCCCGCCGCTACGCCTACCGCGGCGAGCAGCTCGACGACCTCGTCCAGATCGGCGCCATTGGCCTCATCAAGGCGATCGACCGCTTCGACATCGACCGCGGCGTCGAGCTCACGACGTACGCCACGCCCAACATCATCGGCGAGATCAAGCGCCACTTCCGTGACAAGGGCTGGTCGGTGCGCGTGCCGCGCGGGCTGCAGGAGCTCTCCGTCCAGCTGTCGCGCCTGATCGAGCAGCTGACCGTGCGCCTGGCACGCTCGCCGACGATCGCCGAGATCGCCAAGGAGGCCGGAGTCGAGCAGGAGCAGGTGCTCGAGGCGCTCGAGAGCGCCCGCGCCTACAGCTCGGTGTCGCTGTCGGGTGGTGGTGGCGGCGGCGACGACGACGACCTCGATCCGCTCGAGACGATCGGCACGGAGGAGCACCAGTACGCGGTCTCGGAGGATCGAGCCGTGCTCGAGCCCGGCTTCCGCGTGCTCGACGAGCGAGAGCGAAAGATCCTGCATCTCCGCTTCTTCGAGGGGCTGACCCAGTCGCAGATCGCAGCCCAGGTCGGCATCTCCCAGATGCACGTGTCCAGGCTGATCCGTCGCTCGCTCGAGAAGATCCGCGACGAGATCGTCCCCGAGGAGGAGCTCCCCAAGCGCGCCGCCGGAGGGCTCTGACGCAGCTCGAGACCACGAGGCTCCGCCTCCGCCGGCCCCGGGAGGACGACGTGGAGCCGCTCGGCCGCATCAACGCCGATCCGCGCTTCACCCGCTGGCTCACTCCGGACGGCTCGCCCTTCACCCGTGAGCAGACGGTGCAGGCTCTCGCGCGGTGGATCGCCCACTGGGACGAGCACGGCTTCGGGCTCTGGGTCGTGGAGGAGCGCGGCAGCGGGCGCGTTGTCGGGCGCACCGGCGCCGCGTTCCACACCCTCTGGCCGGACGACCCCGAGGTGGGGTGGGGTCTCGATCCCGCCGTGTGGGGGCGAGGCTATGCGACCGAGGCCGGTGCCACGGTCATCCGCTCTGCCTTCGAGACGCTCGCGCTCGACCGGCTCGTCAGCATCGTCCACCCGCAGAACGAGGCGTCGAAGCGCGTCCAGGAGCGGCTCGGGATCAGACCCTGGCGGACCGTCCACTGGCCCGAGGGTGGTGTCGAGCTGGAGATGCGGACGCTCGGGCGTGCCGACTGGGCCCGCCTACAATCGTCCGCGTGAAGACCGGCGAGCTACGCGAGGGCTTCCTCTCGTTCTTCGAGGAACGAGGGCACAAGCGCCTGCCCTCATGGCCGCTCGTGCCGCGTGCGGACGACCACTCGACGTTGCTGACGACGGCCGGCATGCAGCCGCAGATGCCCTTCTTCCTCGGCCGCGAGCAGCCGCCGGCGCTGCTGACCACGACCTCGCAGAAGTGCTTCCGCACGCCCGACATCGACGAGGTCGGCCTCGACGGCCACCACCTCACCTTCTACGAGATGCTCGGCAACTTCTCGTTCGGCCAGTACTTCAAGGACGGCGCGATCGAGCACGCGACCGCGTTCGTGCAGGACAGGCTCGGGCTGGACTGGTCGCGGGTCTGGGTGACGGTGCACGCCGGCGATCCGCAGCTCGGCCTGGGTGAGGACGAGACCGCGATCGAGCTCTGGGAGCGGATCGGGATGCCGCGTGAGCGCATCGTCGGCCTGCCGAGCTCGGAGAACTTCTGGTCGGTCGGCGGACCGGGGCCGTGCGGCCCGGACTCGGAGATCTACTGGGACTGGGGCGAGGAGTACGGCTGCGGCGACCCTGCATGCGCCCCTGCGTGCCCGCGCTGCGACCGCTTCCTCGAGTTCTGGAACCTCGTCTTCATGGAGTACGAGCTGCACGCCGACGGCACGCTGACGCCGCTGCCGCAGCAGAACGTCGATACGGGCCTGGGGCTCGAGCGCACCGCGGCCATCGTCCAGGACGTCCGCTCGGTGTACGAGACGGACGGCTTCCAGGCGATCATGGCCTGGATCGAGGAGCAGGTCGGCGTGGCCTGGCACGCCGACGAACGCGCGACCAAGGCGCACCGGATCCTCGCCGACCACGGGCGCGGCATGACGTTCCTCGTCGGCGACGGCGTCACCCCCTCCAACGAAGGCCGCGGCTACATCCTGCGGCGGATCATCCGGCGCGCCGTCCAGCAGGCGCATGCGATCGGCCTCGGCGAGGTGTGGCGGCTGACCGACGTCGTGGCGGAGCAGATGGGACCCTGGTACCCGGAGCTCGTCGAGCATCGCTCGCGCATCCAGGAGGTGGTTCGCGGCGAGGAGGAGCGCTTCTCGGAGACGCTCGCCCGCGGCCTGCGCGTTTTCGAGGAGATCGCGGCCAAGGGTGCGATCTCCGGGCAGGACGCGTTCGAGCTGACGACGACCTACGGCTTCCCCGCGGAACTGACGCGCGAGCTCGGCCGCGAGCGCGGGCTCGCGCTCGACGAGGACGAGTTCACGCGGCACATGGAGGCCCATCGGGAGATCTCCCGCGCGGGCGGAACTGGGCGCGGTGTCCAGCGCGCGGCCGAGTTCGCGGCGGCCGCCGGCTTCCGCAGCGAGTTCGTCGGCTGGGAGAAGACCGACGTGCTGACGCAGATCGGCGCGCTCGAGGACCTCGGCGACGGTCGCTTCCTCGCCAAGCTGCGCGAGTCGCCGTTCTACGCCGAGGGCGGCGGCCAGGTGACCGACGCCGGCTCCATCGAGCTCGACGGGCCCACGGGCCGCCGGCCGATCCGCCGCGCGCGGAGCTGGAGGCCGCCTACCGGCTCGAGGACGACCAGGCGCTCGTCTTCCGCGGCGAGGGGTTCTCGGCGGGCGACCGTGTGCGCGCGGTCGTCCCCTGGGGCGTTCGCTTTCCGACGATGGCGAACCACACCGCCACCCACCTGCTCCACAAGGCGCTACAGGAGCAGCTCGGCGAGCATGCGCGCCAGGCGGGCTCGGCGGTGCGCCCGGACAAGCTGCGCTTCGATTTCACGCACGGCGAGGCGCTCACAACGGAGCAGCGCGACGCGCTCGAGCGGCGGGTCAACGAGCACGTGTTCGCGAACCTGCCCGTCCGCACGTTCGAGACACCGCTCGAGGAGGCGCGCACGCTCGGGGCGACGATGCTCTTCGGCGAGAAGTACGGCGACGTCGTGCGCGTCGTCGAGATCGACGGCTACTCGCGCGAGCTCTGCGGCGGCACGCACGTGCGCTCCACGGCGGAGATCGGCCCCTTCGTGATCACGAGCGAGAGCTCCGTCGGTGCGGGGACGCGCCGCATCGAGGCGGTGACGGCCGGGGAGGCGTGGGCCTTCCTGCGCGAGCGCGCGCACGAGGCGGACGAGCTGCGCGGCGAAGTGCAGCGCCTGAAGAAGGAGGCCGGGCGGGTCGTGAAGGGCACGGTGGAGATGAGGGTCGAGTTCGAGCCGGAGATCAAAGAGGTGAACGGCGTCAACTTTGTGCGCGGCGAGATCGTCGAGGGCGCGACCGCGGATGACCTGCTCGCCCTGTCCGACCGGCTCAAGCAGCAGCACGCGCCCGCCGCCGTGGTGCTCGGCGCACGTGACGACGGCAACGCGAGTCTCGTCCTCAACTTCGACCGCTCGCTCGAGGGCCGCGGGCTCGACGCCGGCCGCGTGATCAAGGAGGCGGCGGCGCTGATCGGCGGCGGCGGCGGGGGCCGGCCGACGATGGCGCGGGCCGGGGGCAAGGACGTCGCCGGCCTGCCCGACGCGCTCGCGAAGGCCGAGGAGCTGATCGTGGCAGCACTCAGCTGAGAGTTGGCACCGTGACGCATGATCTTCCGCCCGTGCGGCGAACAGCCACTCTCGTGCGCAGGGATCGTGTTCGCTGGCAGCCCGGGCACCTCGGAGCGACCGGACAGCCGCTCCGCGACGTCGTCCGGGCGGAACCTGGGCCGGGCGTCGCGCGGTCATGAAGGTGCTGGCCCTCGACTACGGCCCGGCGCGCACCGGCGTGGCAGTGTCGGATCCCACGGGCACGGTCGCTCGCCCGCTCGAGATCGTCGAGCGCGCCGGCACCGACGCCGGCCTCGCGAGGCTCGAGCAGCTCGTCCGCGACGAGGAGGTCGAGCGCGTCGTCGTCGGGCTACCGCTGACGTTGCGCGGCGAGGTCGGTGAGCAGGCGCGCGCCACGGAGGTGTTCCTCGAACTGCTGCGAACACGGCTGGACGTGCCGGTCGAGACCTACGACGAGCGCTTCACGACGAAGCTCGCCGGCGTCCGGGCGGAGACGATGCGCGTGCAGCCGCCCACCTGCTGACCGGCTACCTCGACCGCGCGCGGAGCAGCGAGGAGTGAGCGTCCGCACCACCCACGGAGCCTCGCGCGGCCGGGTGTTCGTCCGCCGGCTCATCGCGCTGGCGGTGCTGGTCGGCGGGCTCGGTGCGCTCGGCTGGATCGGCGTCTCGCTCGTGCGCGGCGACTCCGGCGTGAAGCCGCCGGACGTGAAGGCGCCGGTCACGGCGCCCACGCTGAAGATCATCTTCCCGGAGGGCTTCACGCGTGAGCAGATGGCGGAGCGGATCGCCGAGGTGAACCAGATCGCGGAGCAAAAGCGAGGGATCACGCCACGTCTCTCCCGGCGCGCATACCTGCAGGAGACCGCGGCATCGGCCCTCCCGGCCACGTACGCGCGGGACAAGAAGGCTCGCAGCCTCGAGGGGTTCCTGTTCCCTGCGACGTACGAGTTCGGTCCGAAGACGACGACGAAGCAGCTCGTCAACCAGCAGCTCGCGACGTTCCGGCGGAACTGGGCCAAGGTCGACCTGCGCTTCGCCCGCTCCAAGAACCTGACGCCGTTCGATGTGCTGATCATCGCCTCGCTGATCGAGAAGGAGGTGATCGCCCCAGAGGAGCGCGCGCTCGTCGCCTCCGTGATCTACAACCGGCTGAAGCGGGGGATGACGCTGGGGATCGACGCGACCACCCGGTACGCCCTCAACGTGCCGCCGACGGAGCCGCTCAGGGTGTCGCAGCTCAACGACCCGCATCCGTACAACACGCGGGTCAACCCGGGGCTGCCACCCGGCCCGATCGCCAATCCCGGCCTGGCGTCGATGCAGGCTGCCGCCCACCCCAAGCAGACGGACTTCCTCTTCTTCGTCCGCAAGCCGGACAAGGTGCACCACAAGTTCTCGCGGACGCAGGAGGAGCACGACGCCTACCAGCGCCAGTTCGGCAACTGAGCGAGCGCGCCGGATCGGAGGCTCGCGCGCGGCGCGTCTGCATCAGCCCGCCCGCAGTGTCCCGGTCCCCGGCGCTCGACCCGCCGGCCGCATCCCGCCTCTCTGCACCGTGTCCGCCCCGGCTCCACCTGCCTCGGACGGGCATGTCCTCAGGGGACAGGCTGCCGCGGAACCCCTGACCTCCTCCCCGACGCGATCGTATCGGGGGGCGACGCACGCGTCTGTGCCGGCTGTGTGACGGATGCTCGGCGGCCGCACACGGCTCGTGGCGCTCCTGGGCGACCCTGTCTTGGGGTCGCTCTCACCGCGGATGCAGAACGCCGCCTTCGCCGCCCGGGGGCTCGACTGGGCCTACGTGGCGCTGCGGGTGGACGCCGCGCGGCTCGAGGCGGCGGTGCGCGGCCTGGTCGCCCTCGGCTTCGCCGGGGCGAACGTGACCGCGCCGTACAAGCGTGCGGTCGTCGAGCTCTGCGACCGCGTCGACGACGCCGTGCTCGAAAGCGGATCCGCGAACACGCTCGTGATCCGCGACGGGACGATCGCGGCGGTCAGCACGGACGCGCGCATCGTCGACGGGGAGCGCCCTCGCCGGGCCGTCATCGTCGGCGGCGGCGGGGCCGCGTCCGCCTTCGAGCACGCGCTCCGGCGTGCCGGTGCCTCCGTCCGCGTCTTCATGCGCGGCGGAGCGTGGCCCCCGACCGCCGACGGCGCCGACCTGGTCGTCAACGCGACACCCGTTCGCGACCAGGTGCTCCTGGAGGTCGGCGCCGGCCAGACGCTCATCGACTTGCCCTATCCCGACTCGGCCACGGCCGATGCCGCGCGAGCGGCCGGCGCCCGCGTGCTCGACGGGCTCGACGTGCTCGCCGCCCAGGGAGCAGCGTCGTTCGAGCTCTGGACCGGGGTGCCGGCGCCGGTCGAGGTGATGCGCGCGGCCGCCCGCGCCTGACGCGGCGAGCGCGCGCCCGTCGCTCGCCGGCGCCGTAGCCTTGCGGTGATGACGCTCAGTCTCGTCACCGCCGGCGAGTCGCACGGTCCCGCTCTCGTCGCGATCCTGACCGGGCTGCCGGCCGGCCTCCAGCTCGAGCGCGCGGCCATCGACGCCGACCTCGCCCGGCGCCAGCAGGGCTACGGTCGCAGTCCGCGGCAGCGGCTCGAGCAGGATCGCGTCGAGGTCCTCGCCGGGCTCCGCCACGGCCGCACGCTGGGTAGCCCGCTGGCGCTCGTCGTTCGCAACCGCGACCACGAGAACTGGGACTGGGCGATGAGCCCATGGCCGCCCGACGGCGCACCGCGCGGCAAGGGGACGAAGCCGGTGACGCTGCCGCGACCCGGGCACGCCGACCTCGCCGGCGCGCTGAAGCTCGGCCTCGCCGACGCGCGCGACGTGCTCGAGCGCGCGAGTGCCCGCCAGACCGCCGTCACGGTCGCAGCAGGAGCCGTTGCGAAGGCGGTGCTCGCCGAACTGGGCATCGAGGTCGCAGGCCGGATCCTCGAGCTCGGCGGCGAGACCGACCCGGCCGAGCAGCAGCGCGCCGTCGACCGTGCCCGCGAGGATCGCGACACCCTCGGCGGGGTCGTCGAGGTGCGTGCCGCAGGCGTGCCGCCCGGGCTCGGCTCGGTCGCGACTCGCGAGGAGCGCATCGACGCGCGGCTCGCGGGCGCTCTCATGGGCATCCAGGCGGTCAAGGCCGTGGAGATCGGCGACGGGCTCGACCTGGCGCGGCGGCGGGGCTCGGAGGCGCACGACGAGATCGGCCGCGGCCTGCGCCGTGAGACCAATCGTGCGGGCGGCATCGAGGGCGGGATGACGAACGGTGAGGAGGTGGTCGTGCGGGCGGCGATGAAGCCACTGCCGACGTTGATGCGGCCGCTTGGTTCCGTCGACCTGGAGACCGGCGAGCCGGGCGACGCGCTCGTCGAGCGCAGCGACACGGCAGCGGTCGAGGCGCTCGCCGTCGTCGCCGAGGCGGCCGTCGCCTGGGAGCTCGCCGGCGCAGCGCGGGACAAGTTCGGCGGCGACTCCCTCACGGACTTCCTGGCGGCGCACCGCGCCTATCTCGCGCGCCTGCCCTGGCAGCCGAGGTGAGCGCACAGCGCCGGCACGTGGCCCTCGTCGGCTTCATGGGCGCGGGCAAGACGACGCTCGGAGCGGAGGCGGCGCCGCTGCTCGGGCGCGCGTTCGAGGATGTCGACGCCGCCGTGGAGCGCAGCGCCGGGGACGACATCGCCGCGCTCTTCCGAGCGCAGGGCGAGTCAGCCTTTCGCGCCGCCGAGGAGGAGGAGACGCTGAGGCACCTGCAGGCGGGCGGCGCACCTAGCGTCCTGGCGCTCGGCGGCGGCGCCGTCACCTCGCCCGCCGTGCGCGCCGCGCTCGCCCAGCGGGCGGTGACGGTATGGCTCGATGTCGACGTGGACGTTGCCTGGAAGCGAGTCTCCGGCTCGGCCCGCCCGCTGGCTCAGGACGAAGGCGCCTTTCGGAGCCTCTACGACGAGCGGCAGCCGCTCTACCGGGAGGTCGCCGACGCGGCCGCGGGTGACGTGGACGACATCGTCCTCGCCGCCGCCGGCGTCCGCATCGAGGCGGGCGCGCTCGACCGGCTCGGCGAGCTGGTGCCCGGGGTAGGCCCCGTGGCGCTCGTCGTCGACCGCCACGTGGCCGGGATCCACGGCGCCCAGGCGCAGCTCGCGCTCGGAGGGCGGCTGGCATCGCTCCACGAGTTGCCGCCCGGGCAGGAGGCAAAGTCGCTCGCGGTCGCCGAGCGCCTCTGGGCCGAGCTGCCGCTCGACCGCGGCGGCACGCTCGTGGCGCTCGGCGGTGGCAGCCTCACCGACGTCGCCGGCTTCGTCGCTGCGACGCACCTCCGCGGCGTCCCCTGGGTCGCGGTGCCGACGACTCTCGTCGGCCAGGTCGACGCCGGCATCGGGGGCAAGACGGGCCTCGACACGGAGGCGGGCAAGAACCGCGTCGGTGCGTTCCACTGGCCGCGGCGCACGATCGTCGACTCGGCGCTGCTCGCGACGCTGCCCGCGGCGGAGCGGCGGGCGGGGCTCGCCGAGGTGGTCAAGACAGGACTCCTGGCGGGTGACCGGCTGTGGGAGCTGCCCGAAGCCGAGCTCGTGCGACGCTCCGCAGCCTTCAAGGCGGCGGTCTGCATGCGCGACCCGGAGGAACAGGGGGAACGGGCGATCCTCAACCTCGGTCACACCTTCGCCCACGCGCTCGAGGCGGCGAGCGGCTACCGGCTCCGTCACGGCGATGCGGTCGCACTCGGCCTGTGCGCGGCCCTGCGGGTCTCGGAGGAGCACCTTGGTCTCGATCCGAGCTGGCGCGCGCTGGTGGGGGACGCGCTCGAGCCGCGGCCGGTCGCCGTCGACGCCCACGCGGCGCGCGCTGCGCTGCACCGCGACAAGAAGGTGCGGGACGGCAGGCTCCGGCTCGTCCTCCTTGAGGCACCCGGGGTGCCGGTCGTCACCGACGAGGTGGCAGCGGAGGCGGCATACCGCGCGCTCGACCGGCTGATCGCAGTCGGGCGACCGTGAGCGCTCGCTGTCGCGTCGAGACAGGCCGACAGCGGTCTGCGGCCGGACACGGAGCCGGCGCTGCGTTCGGCGGCGATCACGGCCAGCCATAATCGCGCGGTGCGGATCGACGTCCTCAACGGCGTGAACCTGAACATCCTCGGGCAGCGCGACCCCGAGCAGTACGGCGGGCTGACGCTGACGGAGCTCGAGTCGCAGATCTATGGCTGGGCGGCCGAGCTCGGCTGCTCCGTCCGCTGCCGGCAGACGAACCACGAAGGCGAGTACGTCGCCTGGTGCCACGACGCCGCTGGCGGGACGGACGGCCTGATCGTCAACCCTGCAGCCTGGACGCACTACAGCTGGGCGATCCACGACGCGCTCGAGCACGTCGACAAGCCGCTCGTCGAGGTGCACCTCTCCGACGTCGACCGGCGGGAGGACTGGCGCCGCACATCCGTGCTCGAGGGGCTCACCACCCACCGGGTCGTCGGCAAGGGCCCGGAGGGCTATCGCGAGGCGCTCGCGTTTCTGGTCGAGGGAACGGCGGCGTGAACGCCCGCGTCGATCGGCTGCGAGCGGTGCTGGAGCTGCCGCTGCTCGTCACCAACCTGACGAACGTCCGCTACCTCGCGGGGTTCGCCAGCTCCAACGCGGCACTCCTCGTCGAGCCGGAGCGCGTGCGCCTGTTCGCCGACTTCCGTTATGCAGAGGCGGGCAAGCGGGTGCCCGGCGTCGAGTTCGAGCTCACGCGGCGCTCGCTGGCCGTCGACCTCGCCGAGCGGCTCGCGGGTCAGGTCGGATTCGAGTCCGGAACGCTCACCTACGCGCAGTGGGAGGCGCTCGGCTCCGGCGGTCTCGAGCTCGTGCCGACCCAGGGCGTCGTCGAAGGGCTGCGCGCGGTGAAGGACGAGGACGAGATCGAGGCGATCCGGCGCGCTACCGAGGTCACCAACACGGCGTTCGAGCGCTTCGCCGAGCAGCCGGTGATCGGGCGGACCGAGGCCGAGCTCGCGTGGCAGATGGAGGTCTTCCTGCGCGAGGCGGGTGGGGAGGGGCTCGCGTTCCCGCCCGTCGTCGCCGGCGGCCCCAGCGCCGCCAACCCGCACACGACGCCCGGCGACCGCCCGATCGCCCCCGGCGACACCGTGATCGTCGACGCGGGCGCACGGGTGGGGGGCTACTGCTCGGACTGCACGCGAACGTTCGCCGCGGGCGAACTGGACGGCGAGCTTGCCGACGCGTACGAGCTCTGCCTGCGCGCCCAGCTGGCCGGGCTCGACGGTGTCCGCGCCGGGGTCTCCGGGCTCGATGCCGACGCGGCCGCCCGCAGCGTGATCGAGAGTGCCGGCCACGGAGAGCACTTCGGCCACGGACTCGGGCACGGGGTCGGCCTCGATGTCCACGAGCTGCCGCGGCTCTCGCGCGAGTCCTCGGAGACGGTGGAGGCGGGCAACGTCACCAGCGTCGAGCCCGGGATCTACCTGCCGGGACGGGGCGGGATCCGGATCGAGGACCTCGTGGTCGTCCGCGAGGACGGCATCGAGGTGCTGACGACCTCCACGAAGGAGCTCGTCACCGTCGGCTAGCAGCCGGGAGCTCGGGGCCCGGTGCGCCCCGGACGGCGCCGCTACACTCAGCCGCCGTGGCTGAGACGGTCAGCACCAACCAGTTTCGGAACGGCATGCACATCGAGCTCGATGGCGCGGTCTGGCGCATCGTCGAGTTCCAGCACGTGAAGCCGGGCAAGGGCGGTGCGTTCGTCCGCACGAAGGTGAAGAGCCTCGACTCGGGCGCCGTCGTCGACCGCACCTTCCGCGCCGGCGAGAAGTTCTCGCGCGTCCACACCGAGGTCAAGGAGGCGCAGTACCTCTACGACTCGGGCGACGAGGTGGTCTTCATGGACACCGAGACGTTCGAGCAGTTCAACCTCGCGCGCGACTCGGTCGGCGCCGTCATCGACTTCATGCAGCCGTCCTCGCAGGTGCAGGTGCTGGCCGTCGACGGCAAGCCCTCGGACGTGCAGTTACCCGCCTCCGTCGAGCTCCAGGTGACAGAGACCGAGCCGGGAGTCAAGGGTGACACGGTGTCGAACGTGACCAAGCCGGCCACGCTCGAGACGGGCGCGGTCGTGCAGGTACCGCTCTTCGTGAACGCAGGCGACCGGATCAAGGTCGACACCCGCGAGCGCCGCTACATCTCGCGCGCCTAGCGGCACGGCTCGAGCGTCGGGCGCGCGAGAGGTGGCGCCCGGCTGCGGCTGCGAGACCCGCGCCCGCGTGCCGGCGTCCCCAGACGAAACCCCCGCCCTGGGTGGGGACCTCCCACTCGACCCCGTAGGGAGGGATAGCAGAGAGAGGCGCACGCGTCTGTGCCGACTCCGTGCCGATTCGTGCGGCGGTTGCGACGGACGTCCCCCCGGTGCGTCTCGCGGCCACCCGGGTCGCCGGATCGGGCGCGGCGCCTGGTACGCCGGCCCCGCCGGAGACGACTCGGGCTGTAGAGCAGCCGCTCCACCAGGGCGGACCCTCGGCGGCGCGTGTGACGGGCCGGGCCCAGCGGGGGCGCGCCCGCGTCCTCAGCGCGCGTTTACAGTAAGCGCCCGTGCCACTGCTGGTCGACACGACGATCCGCCTGCTCAGCCAGGAGCCGCTCGCCGACCGCATGCCGACCGCGCGGCTGCTCCGGCTCGCCGAGCTGCTCGACGGCGCCGGCTTCGCCTACCTCGAGGTGTCGGGCGGCGGCGTCTTCGACACGGCCGTGCGCCGCGGCGTCGAGAGCCCCTGGGAGCGCATCCGCGCCCTGGACGCGCGCACGACGACGCCGCTCGCGATGGCGCTTCGCGGCCGGCTGCTCGTCGGCTCGCGCCCGGTCGGCGGCGACTTCGTCCGGCGCTTCGTGGCCTCCGCGGCGGAGAGCGGCATCGACGTCTTCCGGCTCCACGACCCCCTCAACGACGTCTCCAACCTGCGCGAGGCCGGCGAGGCGATCGCCGCGGCGGGCTCCGAGTTCGACGCCGGCCTGATCTTCAGCCCCGGCCCCGTCGGCGAGACCGAGACGCTCGTCGAGCGGGCGAAGCTGCTGTCCGAGCTCGGCGCGGCCCGCGTGCTGCTGCACGACCCGTCCGGCGCCCTCGAGCCGCACCGCGTGCAGGAGCTCGTCGGGGCGATCGGCGAGGCGAGCGGCCTCCCGGTCGGCCTCTACTGCCAGGGCGCCGCGGGCAACGCGCTCGCCGCCGCGCTCGAGGCGGCTCGCGCCGGCGCCGACCGCATCGCATGCGCGGTCTACCCGATCGCGCTCACGCTCCACCGCGTGTCGGCTGAGGGCCTCGCCGAGGCGCTGGCAGGGCTCGGGCTCGAGCCGGGAATCACCGTGGACGCGCTCTGGGAGGCATCGGAGCTCGTCATGGAGCACATCGGCGAGGAGCCGGTCACGCCTGTCGCGCCGCGCGTCGCCGTGCGCGCCGCCCGCCACCGGCTGCCCGCCGGGCTCGTGGCCGCGCTCGACACGCACCTGCGCGCGGGTGCGGCGGGCGACCGCATCGACGAGGTGATCGAGGAGCTGCAGCGCATCCGATCCGAGACCGGCTGGCCGCCGCTCGCGTCGCCGATCGGCCAGGTGCTTGCCTCGCAGGCGCTGCTGCACGTCCTGTCCGCCGAGCGCTACGGGACCGTCGTCGACGAGTTCCGCGAGCTCGTCAGCGGCCGCTTCGGCGTCCCGCCGGCCGACATTGCACCGGCCGTTATCCGGGCGGTTGCGCTGCTCGCTGACGGCGCCGGATCGCCCGAGCCGCCGCTCGACTTCGAGTCGCTGCGAGCCGAGGCGGGCGGCCTGGCTGCGAGCGAGGAGGAGCTGATCCTGCTGGCGCTGTTCCCGGACGACGCGCCCGCGCTGCTCGAGGCGATCCGCGGGCGTGCCGGCGGGGACGACGGGCTCGTCCGCGGCTCCGTCGATCAGTCCCGCGCCGAGCGGATCCGCGAGATCGTGCGCGTCGTCCAGGAGTCGGGCGTCTCCGAGATCACGCTGGAGGAAGGCGATCTGCGCGTCACGGTCCGGCGCACCTCCGACCGGCCCGCGGACGTGCCCCTGACCGCGGTGCCGGCAGCCGAGACGGCGGCGCCGCCCCCGGCGGAGAGCGCGGCGGCGGCGGCGGGGAACGGCTTCGTCCGGGTCGAGTCGCCCATGGTGGGCGTCTTCTACCGGGCTTCCGAGCCGGGCGCGGCACCGTTCGTCGAGGAGGGAGACGTGGTCGAGCCCGGCCAGACGCTCTGCATCCTCGAGGCGATGAAGCTGATGAACCACGTCAAGGCGGACGTCGGCGGCATCGTGCGCGGGATCGCGGTCGGAAACGGCGAGCCGGTCGAGTTCGGCCAGCTGCTGTTCGAGCTGGAGCCGCTCGCAGGGCAGCCGCTCGACGCCCTGTGACCGGATCGCCGAGCGCGACCCGGTCTAACTAGGGTCCCGCGAATGGATCGAGGGAGACGGTCACTCGAGCTAGGCCCTGCGCGACGAAGGAGTGCGGGGCCTGTTTGACCGCGTGCTGATCGCGAATCGCGGCGAGGTCGCCGTGCGCGTGATCCGGACGCTGCACGAGCTCGGCGTCGAGGCGGTCGCGGTGTACTCGACGGCCGACGAGGACTCTCTGCACGTGCGGATGGCCGACCGCGCCGTCTGCCTCGGTCCGCCGGCGGCCTCCGGGAGCTACCTGAACATCCCCTCGGTGATCGCAGCCGCCACCACGACCGGCTGCCAGGCCGTCCATCCCGGCTGGGGCTTCCTCTCCGAGAACCCGGCCTTCGCCGCCGCGTGCGCCGACAACGACCTGGTCTTCGTCGGGCCGCTGCCGGACACGATGAGCCGCATGGGCGACAAGGTGCGCGCGAAGGAGGAGATGGGCGAGGCTCGGGTGCCGCTCGTCCCCGGCAGCGAGGGGCCCGTCTCCGTCGCGGGCGCACGCGCCGTCGCGGACGAGATCGGCTACCCGGTGCTGCTGAAGGCGGTGGCGGGCGGCGGCGGGCGCGGAATGCGTCTCGTCGAGCGGCCGGACGAGCTCGAGGAGGCCTTCTCGCTCGCGTCGGGGGAGGCGGAGGCGGCGTTCGGCGACGGCACCGTCTACGTGGAGAAGGTGATCGCTCCCGCGCGGCACATCGAGATCCAGGTCCTCGGCGACTCGCACGGCGGCGTACTCACGCTCGGCGAGCGCGAGTGCTCGATCCAGCGCCGTCATCAGAAGCTGATCGAGGAGGCCCCCTCGGCGGCGCTCACGCCCGAGCTGCGCGAGGAGATGGAGGCGGCCGCGGAGCGCGCGTGCCTGAAGCTCGGCTATCGCAGCGCGGGGACGTTCGAGTTCCTGCTCGGTCCCGACGGCTCCTTCTCGTTCATCGAGCTGAACGCGCGCCTGCAGGTGGAGCACCCGGTCACCGAGATGCTCACGGGCATCGACCTGGTGCGCGAGCAGCTGCGAGTGGCGGCAGGCGAGCGGCTCATCCGCACCGGCCGCACCGACCGGCGCGGCCATGCGATCGAGGTGCGTCTCAACGCGGAGGACCCGGCGCGCGGGTTCATGCCGACGCCGGGCCGCATCGACCGGCTGCGCTTCCCGCAGGGGCCGGGCGTGCGGGTCGACTCGCACGTCGAGGAGGGCTCGGTCGTGCCGCCGTACTACGACTCGCTGCTGGCAAAGGTGATCTGCTGGGACAGCGACCGCCCCGGTGCCATCGCCAGGACGCTGCGGGCGCTCGGCGAGCTCGACGTGCGGGGCGTCTCGACGACCGCCCCGGCCGCCGTCGACGTGCTGCGCAGCGAGGAGTTCGCCGAAGGCCGCTACTCGACAGCGTTCCTCGAGGAGGCGGCGTCGCGCCTGCCGGCCCTTGCGGGCACCGCGGAGGAGCCGGCATGAGCCGGCGCCAGGCGCGGCGGACGGCGCTGATCCTGCTCTACCAGTGGGATCTCACCGGCCAGCCGGTCGGCTCGCTCTACCTGGAGGACGTCGACCCCTGGTCGCTCGAGCTCGCGAGAGCCGTGGCTGCCCGTGCGCCGGAGATCGACGAGCGCATCACCGCGGCCGCGGAGGGATGGACTGCCGACCGCCTCGGCGCCGTCGAGCGAAACGCGCTGCGCATGGCAGTGCACGAGCTGGACGAGCGCAGCGTGCCGGCCGAGGTCGCGATCAACGAGGCGGTGGCGCTGGCGAAGCGGTATGCCTCCGCCGAGGCGGGGAGGCTCGTCAACGGGATCCTGGGCCGCATCGCCCGCGAGCAGAAGGTGGTGTGAGCGTGTGACGAGGGCGAGGCGCAGGTCAGCGAGAGCGGAGCAGCTGTCTCACGCGGACACGCTCGAGGGACAGTCCCCGAGACCTGTCCCGCGAAGACGGGGAGCATGTCTCGACGCCGGCCCGCGGCGTCGTGTCCGCGACGATGGCCGCCGGACAAGGAGCGCAGGCGACGTGAGGAGGGAGTCGTGAGCCAGGCAGAGGACGCCCTGCGCCGGGCCGAGGAGCTCCTCGGCCGGCTCGAGGCCGCCCGCACCCGCCTCGAGGCGACAGAAGACCCCGCGGCGGCGATCGAGACGCTCTCGGAGCTGTCGGAGCTCGCCAAGGAGGTCGAGGCTGCGCTGACCCAGGCCCGCCGGGCAGCCGATGCGGACGCCTGACGAGCTGCGCGCGCTCGTCGAGGGGTACCTCGCCGAGCTGCCGCTCGACCCTGCCGGAGGCGGCCCCGGGCTACGCGAGGCCGTTCGTTACGGCCTCGAAGGCGGCGGCAAGCGCCTGCGGCCCGTTCTCTGTCTTGCGGTTGGTGAGGCGCTCGGCGCGACGACCGAGCAGCTGCTGCCGGCGGCCGCCGCGGTCGAGCTCGTGCACACGTTCTCGCTCGTGCACGACGATCTCCCCGCGCTGGACGACGACGACGAGCGGCGCGGCCGCCCGACCGCCCATGTGGCGCTTGGCGAGGCGGTGGCGATCCTCGCGGGCGATGCGCTCCTCGTGCACGCGTTTGCGCTGGTGGGGAGCTACGACCGCTCTGGCCCGGCGCGGGTCCTCGCGGAGGCGACCCTCGGCATGATCGGCGGGCAGTACCTCGACGTGACACGCGCCGACGTCGACGTTCGTGACCTGCACCGCCTCAAGACGGCACGGCTGTTCGGCGCCGCGGTGGGGTGCGCGACGGCAATCGCCGGTGTCTCGTCCAAGGCCGCGGCGGATTGGGACGAGTTTGCCGAGCGCTTCGGCCTGCTCTTCCAGGCCGCCGACGACCTCGACGACGGCGACGGGGCCGTGCGATCACTCGGGCGCGAGGGCACGGTGGCGCTGGCGCGTGAGCACACGGACGGCGCCCGCGCCGCCCTCGCACGAACCGGTGCCCGCACCGACGTCGTGGTCACGCTGCTCGACGATCTGGCCGCGCGCGCACGCTGAGACGCGACCCGCCGCTGCACTCGGCGGGCCCACCCTGACCAGCACCGAGCCCGGATCGACGTCGCCCGCGCGAGCCCGAACGTCCCGGCCCTGCCTCCTGGCAGCGACCGGTGGCCCGCCGATGCCACGCCCGCGCGTCGCCACCTCGTCCGCTCGACACCGATCTGGCACGAATCCGGCACAGACGCGTGCGCTTCCGGTCGGTACCGTCGACCGCGGGCGGGAGGTGGAGGCAGCTCTCCCCTAGGGAGGGAGGGGTACGTGCCCTGGACATGGCCGGGAGGGACAGTGGCTCCGCGGGACACTGTCGGGGTGGGCCGGGCCGGGGCCGCGGCTCGCGCACGCGCTCGCTGCGCCGTCACTCCCCGGCGGCGAGTCGTGCCGGCGCCGGGGAGCGCGCACCGGCAGGCCGAGCCCAAAGTGCGTCAACTCCGTGCCGTCGCCTCGCGCGCGCTCCGCTCGCGCGCCTACCCTCTAGCCCGTGAAGAAGCGGCTCGACGTGCTGCTCGTAGAGCGCGGCCTCGCCGTCTCGCGCGCCCAGGCGCAGGCGCTCGTGATGGCAGGGCGCGTCCCGGGCTACGCGAAGGCGGGCGAGCAGGTCGACGAGGCCGCGACCCTCGCTGTCGAAACACCGCCGCCGTTCGTCTCGCGGGCGGGGGAAAAGCTTGCCCACGCGCTCGACGAGCTCGGGCTCGACGTCGCCGGACGCTCGTGCCTGGACATCGGCGCCTCCACGGGCGGCTTCACCGACTGCCTCCTCCAGCGCGGCGCCGCCCGGGTGATCGCGCTCGACGTCGGCCGTGGGCAGCTGCACGCCCGTCTCCGCGACGACGCCCGCGTCACCGTGATCGAGCGGACCAACGCCCGCACGCTGGTCGCGTTGCCGTTCGCCCCGGAGCTCGTCACCTGCGACGTGTCCTTCATCAGCGCGCGGCTCGTCCTGCCGCCTGCGCTCGCGCTCGCCTCGAGCGGATGGCAGGCCCTCGTGCTCGTCAAGCCGCAGTTCGAAGCCGGACGCGAGGAGGTCGGCAGCGGCGGCGTCGTGCGCGACCCCAGTGTTCGCCGCCGCGTCCTTCGTGACGTGGCCGAAGCCGCGCTCGCCTGGGGCGCAGCCACGGTCGCTGTCGTGGACTCGGGTCTGCCCGGGCCGAAGGGCAATCGTGAGACCTTCCTCCACCTCGTCCACGCCGGCCGCCCGACGATCCCCGATGACCTCGACGACCGAATCGCCGCCGCAGTTGGCTAGTCCTGTCCGGCGTGCGGCGGTCGTACCGCACGGCAAGCTCGAGACGGTGCGGCCGGCACTCGAGCGCGTGCATGCGCTCGCCGCCGAGCTCGGGGTCGAGCTGGCCGAAGGCCTCGACGGTCCCGAGCCGGACCTGGCGGTCGTCCTCGGCGGCGACGGCACCATGCTGCGGGCGCTCTCCCACTACCTCGGGTCGGGCGTGCCCGTGATCGGCGTCAACTTCGGCCGCGTCGGCTTCCTCGCCTCGATCCCGGCGGACGAGCTCGAGTCGGGACTACGACGGGCGTTCGCGGGCGACATCCGCCTGGTCGAGCTGCCGACGCTCGAGGCCACCGCGGCCGGCCGCAGCGACGCCGCGGTGAACGACGTCGTCGCTCACTCGGCCACGCTCGGTCGCATGATCGAGCTCGCCTGGGAGGTCGGCGGCGAGGATTTCGGCACCCTGGCCTGCGACGGCGTCATCTGCGCAGCCCCGTCCGGCTCGACCGCCTACAACCTGTCGAACGGCGGCCCCGTGCTCGCATGGGGCCTCGACGCGATGGCGATCACGTTCATCGCTCCGCACTCGCTCGACGCGCGTCCGCTCGTGATCGGCCCGGGAACCGACGTCGTCATCCGCAACCGCACTGCCGACGTGCGCGCCGCCGTCCTGGTGGACGGTCAGCCGGTCGCCGAGATGGCCGAGGGAGAAGAGCTGCGCGTGCGCATCGCGGAGCAGAGGAGCTGCCTCGCCACGCTGCCCGAGTCGCTCTTCTTCCGCCGCTTCCGGGAGACTTTTGCTTCGTAGGCTTCGCATCGAGAACCTCGTGCTGGTGGGGGAAGCGGAGCTGGAGTTCACGTCCGGACTGAACGCGATCACGGGGGAGACGGGCGCCGGCAAGACCATCCTCGCGCAGGCGCTCGGCATGCTGCTCGGCGCGCGCGTCGATGCCGGGGTCATCGGCGCAGCCGCCGACGAGGCGTTCGTCGAGGCCGAGCTGGAGCTTCCCGAGGGACTGCTCGAGGAGGACGGACTCGAGGCGCTCGCCGAGCTGCGGCCCGAGGGCGAGGACGCGCTGGTCGTCGCCCGCCGCGTGTTCGCCGACGGTCGCACCCGTGCCTACGCTTGGGGCCGCAGCCTCGCTCGCGAGGATGTGGCGGCAACGGTGGAGCGGCTCGTCTCGATGTCCGGCCAGTTCGAGCAGCGGCGGCTCGCGAGGCCGGCCTACCAGCTCGACGTGCTCGACGCCTTCGCGGACGCCGGCGTGCTCCGCGCGGAGGCGCGCGCGGCCTGGCGGCAGCTCGTCGCGGCCAGGCGGCGGGCGGTCGAGGCGGAGCGCGATGCCGCATCCGCGGGCGAGCGGCTCGCCGAGCTGCAGGCGCTGGTCGAGGACGCAGGCGGCTTCGAGCCCGGCGAGGAGGAAGCGCTGCGCGGCGAGCGCGAGCGTCTGCGCCACGTCGCCGATCTCGCTGAGGGTGCCTCGAGCGCGGCGCAGGCGCTGGCGCCCGAGGACGGCGACGGCGCGGCCGAGCTCGCCGCTCATGCCGAGCGTGCGCTCGAGCCGCTGGGCGGCATCGCCCCCGAGCTCGCCCGCCTCGCCGAGGAGCTGCGCGATGCCGAGCTGCGGCTGCGCGAGGCCGCGCTCGAGCTGCGTGCCTTCCTGGAGTCGCTCGAGGCGGAGCCCGGCAGGCTGGAGGAGGTCGAGAGTCGCCTCGACGCGATCGCGACCGCGCGGCGTCGCTTCGGCTGCGACTCGACCGACGAGCTGCTGCGGCGGGTGGAGGCCGCCCGGGAGGAGCTGGATGCCCATGCCGCCGGCGCCGACCCGCTGGCGAGCGCGCGTGCGCAGGTCGCGGCTGCGGAGACGCGGGTGGGCGAGCTGGCGGATGGGCTCAGAGCGCGGCGCCAGGCGGTCGCGGAACCGTTTGCGGTTGCTGTGTCGGAGCGGCTCGTCTCGCTCGGGCTCGGCGCCGGCGAGTTCACCGCGCTGCTCGAGGCGGCCGCAGTCGGGCCGACCGGCGCCGACGCGGTGACGTTCCTCGTCCAGCCGAACCCGGGCGTGCCCGCGGCACCGGCCGCCGAGACGGCGTCGGGCGGCGAGCTGTCGCGTCTCGCCCTCGCGATCGCCGCGGTCGGCGGCGGCGAGACGCTCGTGTTCGACGAGATCGACGCCGGAGTGGGGGGCCGCACCGCCCATGCGGTCGCGGCGCTGCTCGAGGAGCTCGCGGGGCGGGCGCAGGTGATCACGATCACGCACCTGCCGCAGATCGCGAGTCGAGCCGAGCGGCACTTCCGCGTCGAGAAGGTGCCGGGCGACCCGACGCACACCCGCATCGAGCCCCTCGACGAAACCGCGCGGCGCGAGGAGCTAGAACGTATGCTCGGCGGTCGCGAGTTCATCGCCAGCGTCGCCGCGGGCGGCGCCGGCTAGCCGAAGGCGGGAGTGAAGCTCCTCTCCGACACCCTGTCCGCTCCGCGGAGCGTCAAGCCGTTCGACGAGTACAGCGCGCCTGCGCGACTCGACCGGCGGACCAAGGAGCTCGTGCGCCGGCTCGACGCGGGCGACATCGCCATCGTCGACCACGCCGATCTCGACCGCGTCTCGGCGGAGGAGCTGATCGAGGCGGGCGTCCGTGTCGTCGTCAACGTCGCGGAGTCCCAGACGGGCCGCTTTCCGAACCCGGGGCCGCTGACGCTCGTCCAGGGCGGCGTGAGCCTCATCGACGCTCCGGGGGCCGACCTGTTCGCGCAGGTGACCGACGGCGAGGTGCTGACCGTCCGGGGTGGGGGCGTCTATCGCAACGGCACCCGGCTCGCCAGCGGGCGGCTGCTCGGCGCGGCGGAGCTGGCCGAGGCGCTCGCCCAACAGCGCAGCCGCGTGACGGGCGCGCTCGAGGCGTTCGCCGAGAACACGATGAAGTACCTGCGCGACGAGGGCCGGCTCCTGGCCGAGGGGATCCAGTTCCCGCCGCTCTCGACCCGCTTTCGCGACCGACACGCGCTCGTGGTCGCGCGCGGCCCGGGGCACAAGCGCGACCTGAGGATGGTCCGCCCCTACGTCCGCGACTTCCGTCCGGTGCTCGTGGGTGTCGACGGCGGCGCCGACGCGCTGCTCGAGGCGGGCTACAAGCCGCACGTGATCGTCGGCGACATGGACTCCGTCTCCGACCGGGCGCTGCGGTGCGGCGCCGAGCTGATCGTCCACGCCTACGAGAGCGGCGAGGCGCCAGGCGTGGAGCGCGCGCTGGAGCTCGGCGTCCCCTACCAGGTGGTGCCTGCCCCCGGCGTCAGCGAGGACATCGCCATGCTGCTCGCCTACGAGAAGGGCGCCGAGCTGATCGTCGCGGTCGGCACGCACTTCAACCTGGTCGAGTTCCTGGAGCGGAACCGCTCCGGCATGTCGTCGACCTTCCTGACCCGGCTGCGCGTGGGTGAGATCCTCGTCGACGCCAAGGGCGTGTCCCGGCTCGTCAGCCGCCGGGTCGGGCTGTGGCCGCTCGCCGTGGTGGCCCTGGCGGGGCTGGCGGCCATCGTGGTCGCGGTGCTCTTCTCGCCGGCGCTGCAGGACGTGCTCGAGCTCGTCGCCGTCAGGCTCCGCGAGCTGCTCGGCCTCGGCTAGAGCGTCGGGCAGGGTCTGTCGCCGCAGAGATCCGGCTGTCTCCACGCAGGGTCTGTCCCCGTAAGGGACTGACCCGTCGGTCCGCGCCCCCGGGAAGACGGCGAGCGTTGGCCGGCTCGCTGAGCGCTGCTCGAGACGCGGGAGCTGCCGACCCCGGACGCTGCTCCGGGCCCCTCGACCGGCGACCCGAGCCCCGCCTCAGCGCGCCCCGCCGTCGTCCGGCTCGAGGTCGTGGATCAGCCACAGCCGCTCGCCGGTCTGCGACGCAGTCCGGCCCTGAGCGGTGAGCTGCTTCAGCTCGGGGTACTCGACGATCTCGGGCGACCGAAGGGTCGACACCATCACGAAGCGCGCGGGAGCATCGCCGTCGTTTCGCACTCCGTGCGCTCCGTCCGGGCCTACCGGGAAGTGGACGACCGCACCCTCCTCGAGCGTGCGCTCGCCGGCCGGTGCACGCAGGGTGACGGTTCCGCGGAGCACGATCAGCATCTCCTCGGCCGCGTGGTGGAAGTGGTAGACGCCGAAGTCGCCGGGATCGAGCTCGTAGACCGTCGCGCCGAGCTGGCTCCCATGCGGCAGTTGCTTGGACTCGGCGCCGCCGCCCGACCAGTCCTCGCCGGCGTCCCAGCTGTCGCTCCAGATGTTGCCGTCAGCCATTGCCGTCACCCGACACGACACCGGGGGACGTCGTGGTGGAGGACGGGACGCGGGCGGCCAGGATGTGCGCGGGCCGTCATGGCGGCGACAATAGAGCGTCGGCGCCCGGCGTGTGCGGGACGCCGCCGGCGGCAGGCCCTGCGGCATGATGGAGCTCTTGCCGCCGCCCCGGTGCAGCCGTGTTTGACTTTCGCTACCACGTCGCCTCGCTCGTCGCCGTCTTCCTTGCTCTCGTGATCGGGATCCTCGTGGGCGTCGGGATTGCCGATCGCGGTGTGCGCGAGGAGTCGCTGCGGCTGCAGATCCAGCGACTCGGCGGCGAGCTCTCGCAGGAGCAGGAGCGCTCGGCCCTGCTCGCCCGCCAGCAACAGGCGACGCAGGACTTCGTCAAGGACAGCTACGGGGCGCTCATGGCGGGCCGCCTGGACGGGCGCCGCGTCGCGACGCTCTTCGTGGGCTCGGCCGACGGCGGCATCGCGGGCAACGTCCAGCGCACCGTGAGCGACGCCGGCGGACGGGTCGTCGGCATGCGCGCGCTCAAGGTACCCGTCGACGGGCGGTCGCTCATCTCGGCCCTCGCGGCCCGGTCGCTGGCCGGCTCCTACGGGGGTGAGGACGGCCTCAGCGAGCTGGGGCACGACCTGGCGACGGAGCTCGTCGACGGCGAGGACACGCCCCTCTGGGACGCGCTCGGCACCCAGTTGATCGAGGAGCAGGAAGGCTCGCTCAACCGGCCCGCGGACGGGATCGTCATCGCCCGCACGAGTGCCCCGCAGAAGGGCGCCACCGGCCAGCTCCTGAGTGGCTTCTACGACGGCCTCGGCGACAGCGGCGTCCCCGTCGTCGGGGTCGAGAACTCCGGGACGACGACCACCGCCATCGGGATCTACCGCCGTCACGGCCTCTCGAGCGTCGACGACCTCGACACGGCCACCGGGCGCCTCGCGGTCGCGCTGCTGCTCGCCGGCGGCGAGGAGGGCCAGTACGGGCTGCGCGAGAGCGCCGACGGCCTGATGCCGCCGATCGAGCCGCTCGACCCGGTTGACTGAGCCGCGGGCGGTCCTCGTCGCAGCGCGCGACGAGGAGGAGCGCATCGGGCCGGCCGTGGCGGCGCTGCGCGCGCAGTTCCCGGATGCGGCGATCGTGGTCGCTGACGACGGCTCCCGCGACGCGACCGCCGAGCGGGCCGAAGCCGCCGGAGCGCAGGTGATTCGCCTGCCGCGCCGGGGCAAGGGGCAGGCGCTGACGCTCGCCGAGCGTGAGGCGCCGCCGGGCGGGCTGCTGCTCTGCGACGCCGACCTGGACGGTGATCTGCGCCCGCTGGCGGCTTGCGGCGCCGACCTCGCCGTCGCGGCTTTCGCCGAGCGGCAGGGGGGAGGCTTCGGGATCGCCAAGCGCGCCGCCCGCGCTCTCATCCGGCTGCGCACGGGCTACCGCGCCGGCGAGCCGCTCTCGGGCCAGCGGGCGCTCTCGTCTGCGGCGCGCGCGGCGTGCTTCCCACTGGCGGCCGGTTACGGCGCCGAGGTCGGCGGGACGATCGACGCCGTCCGTGCCGGCCTACGCGTGGAGGAGGTCGAGCTGTCCCTCCGCCACCGTGCGACCGGCCGGGATCCGCGCGGCTTCGCGCACCGCGGCCGCCAGCTGCTCGACGCCGTGCTCGCCGCCGGCCCGACGGCCGTCAACCACCGCGGACTGCGGCTCCCGCTCGTCGGCTGGGTCGCGGGGCTGGGCGGTGCCCCGGTCGCCGCCGTCGCCGCCATCGGGCTCGCAGACGACCTGTGGAGCGGCCCGGAGCGCGGTTTCCGCGCGCATCTCGGCTCCGGCCGGACCACCGGCGTGCTCAAGCTCGTCGGCATCCCGGCGGTCGCTCTCGCCGCGACGCGCTCCCTCTCAGGCGGCATCCTCGTCTCGCTCTCGGCCAACCTCGTCAACCAGCTCGACACGAAGCCCGGCCGGGCGCTCAAGGCCTACCTGCTCGCCGCCACGGCGGCCCGTGCCCCGCGCGGTCTGGCCGTCTGCCTGCTCCCCTACGATCTCCGCGAGATGGCGATGCTCGGCGACACCGGCTCGAACGCGCTCGGCGCGCTGCTAGGCTTGAGTTCCGTGAGTCGTCTCACGGAAAGAGGCCGGTGGATCGCGATAGGCGCCCTCGCAGGCCTCACCCTCCTCGGCGAACGCAGGTCGCTCGGCACGCTGATCGAGCGGACACCCGGCCTGGCTGAGCTCGACGCTCTGGGGCGCGCATGAAGGCCGACACGAAGTACGTCTTCGTCACCGGTGGCGTCGTCTCTGCACTCGGCAAGGGGATCGTGGCGGCCTCGCTCGGCCGGCTGCTGAAGGCGCGCGGCCTGCGCGTGCAGGCGCAGAAGTTCGACCCGTACCTGAACGTCGACCCCGGCACGATGAGCCCGTTCCAGCACGGCGAGGTGTTCGTGACCGAGGACGGCGCCGAGACCGATCTCGACATCGGCCACTACGAGCGGTTCGTCGACGAGAACCTCTCCCGCAACGCGAGCCACACCGCCGGCGCGGTCTGGAGCGCCGTGCTGCGGCGCGAGCGCAAGGGCGAGTACCTCGGCGCGACGGTGCAGGTCATCCCGCACATCACCAACGAGATCAAGCACCGCATCAAGCGCGCCGCGGAGGCGACGCCGGCCGACGTCGTCATCAGCGAGATCGGCGGCACGGTCGGCGACATCGAGTCGTTGCCGTTCCTCGAGGCGATCCGCCAGTTCCGCCGCGAGGCCGGGCCCGAGAACGTCCTCTACCTGCACGTGACGCTCGTGCCGTTCATCGGCGCCGCCGGCGAGCTGAAGACGAAGCCCACGCAGCACTCCGTCAACGAGCTGCGACGGATCGGTATCCACCCCGACGTCGTCGTCTGCCGCTCGAGCGACGAGCTCACCAGCGACATCCGCGACAAGATCGCGCTCTTCGCCGACGTCGAGGTCGAGGCCGTGGTCTCCTGCCGCGACGTCCCCGACGTGTACCTGGTGCCGTCGCTGCTGCAGGAGGAGGGCCTCGACGAGCTCGTCTGCCAGAAGCTCGGCCTCCAGACCGAGCCCGCCGACCTCGGCGAATGGCTGCTGCTGACCGAGCGGATCCACCACCAGCTGGACGAGGTCGAGATCGCGCTCGTGGGCAAGTACGTGAAGCTGCGCGACGCCTACCTGTCGGTGCACGAGGCGCTCAAGCATGCGGGCGTCGAGCACGGCTGCCGCGTGCGCCTGCGTTGGGTCGACGCCGAGCACATGAGCTTCGAGGAGACCGCCGAGATCCTCGAGTCGGTCGACGGCGTGCTCGTCCCGGGCGGCTTCGGCTCGCGCGGGTGGGAGGGCAAGATCCAGGCCTGCCGCGTCGCCCGGGAGCGCGGGATCCCGTACCTCGGCATCTGTCTCGGCATGCACGTCGCGGTCTCCGAGTTCGCGCGGCACGTGGTCGGGCTCGACGGCGCCAACTCCACCGAGATGGACCCCGAGACGCCCTACCCGGTGATCGACCTGCTGCCCGAGCAGAAGGAGATCGAGGACCTCGGCGGCACCATGCGCCTCGGCGCCCAGGCGGTCGAGCTGGTCGCCGGCACGCAGGCCCGCGATGCGTACGGCGAGCCGGTCGTGCACGAGCGCCACCGGCACCGATACGAGGTCAACAACCAGTACCGCCCGCAGCTCGAGGAGGCGGGGCTGGTCGTCTCCGGCACGTACCAGGAGGGAAGGCTCGTGGAGATCATCGAGCTGCCCGACCATCCGTGGTTCGTCGCCAGCCAGTTCCACCCGGAGTTCAAGTCGCGGCCGACGCGGCCCTCGCCGCTCTTCCGCGAGTTCGTCGGCGCAGCCCGGGAGCGTGCGCGCACGCGCGAGGCGGAAGCGCTGCCCGTCGCCGGCAGGAGCGCGCGCGCACCGCTGACGCCCTAGCCGGGCAGGCGTTCCCTGCTCAGTGAGCGGCAGGCCTCGATGGCTGCCGGGAGCCGTTCCGCCGCCAGACGGTGAGGCCGATTCCGGCCCCCGGGTAGAAGTGCCCTCGGGGTTGCTCGGCGAAGTAGTGGTACTCGGTCGAGGCCCCAGCTGCCAGATCCTCGAGGGCGGTTGATGCGTGCGCGTTGTCGCTGATCAGCACGAGCGTCTCGGCGGCATGGCTCATCGCCAGGTCGTACTCGAACAGCTCGTGCTCGTAGGTGTGAGCGCTGTCGTGGATGAAGACGTCGACGGTTCGCCCTGTCAGCTCACGCGGGAGCTCCTCTCGCACGTCCCCGATGATGATCCTGACGAACCGGCGCACCTCGTCCGGAACCAGCCAGCCACTCCCCGGAGTGATGTCGAACGACAGCAGCTGGCCCTCCGCTCCCTCGTCGGCATTGCGCTGCAGAGCGCGAGCGAGGAGTGCGGTTCCGAGCCCGTCGTGCGTGCCCGTCTCGACGACGAGCCCTGGCTTCACCGCGCGCACGACGGCGTACCAGCCGAGCCTGCGGCCAAAGCGTGGCGTGCGATTGCGGTCGTCGCGCTCGGCGAGCCGGGAGCCGAGGAGAGCGGCGAGTGCGCGATCGCAGCTGGCCTCGGCCACGTACGTCGCGATCGTCTCCTCCGGGAGCGCGAGGGCCTGGGCGACGAACGGCGCGATGTCACGCTCGTTCGCGAGGTCATAGGTGAAGTTCGTCACCTCGCGGTCGGTCAGCACGTAGCGGACGATGTCCCGTGGCCGACTGATAGGCGAGATCCGATAGCTCCGGAGCACGCGCAGCTTGAGCAGAGAGCGAACCAGCGGGCGGGACACTCTCCGCCGGGCAATCCAGCGCATTGCGCCTGCGAGCGGTGCGGGGGTGCTCACGACGCGGGCACGCTATCCGCGTCCCCGCCGCGTCGCGGATCGAGCAGACGGCAGAGAGTTGATCCCGCGGCTGCATGTCACTCCCGGCCTGGCAACGGGTACCGCGGACGGTGCGGGCGCCTACGATGCCGCCGTGTCGCCCAACGGCCTTCCCGACGTCGCTCGGCTCTTTCTGGAGCTCGCCGCCATCTCGAGCCCGTCGGGCGAGGAGCGGCCGGTCGCGGACGCCGTCACGCGCTACCTCCGCGACCTTGCGATCGACGTCGACGAGGACGGCTGCGGCCCCGGGATCGGCTCCAGCATGGGCAACCTGTTCTGCCGCCTCGAGCCGACGGCGGGCGAGGAAGGTGGAACGCCCATTTTCCTCTGCGCCCACCTCGACACGGTGCCTCCGGACGGCCCGATCGAGCCCGTGGTCGACGACGGAGGCGTGATCCGCAACGCGCGCCCGACGATCCTCGGCGCCGACGACAAGTCAGCGGTCGCGGCCATGCTCGAGGCGACGCGTCGCCTGGTCGCCGAGGGTCGCCCGCACGCCGGCGTCGAGCTGCTGTTCACGCCCAAGGAGGAGGTCGGTCTCTGCGGTGCCGCCGCCTTCGACCAGAGCCGGCTTCGCTCCCGGGTCGGCTACGTCTACGACCACGCCGCCCCGATCGGTGACGTCATCCTGGGCGCGCCCCATCAGAGCTCGCTCGACGCCACGTTCCGCGGCAAGGCGGCGCACGCGGGCATGTATCCCGAGGAGGGCCGCTCCGCGATCGCCGCTGCGGCGCGCGCGATCGCCGATCTTCGCCTCGGGCGCATCGACGACGAGACGACGGCCAACGTGGGGGAGATCCGCGGCGGCAGCGCCCGCAACGTCGTCCCGGAGGTCTGCAGCTTCCGGGCCGAGGCTCGCTCGCACGACGCCGACAAGCTCCGCGACCTGATCCGCGAGATGCTCGAGACCCTGACGTATGCCGCCAGCCTCGCCGAGTGCGATGTCGAGACGCACGTCGAGGAGCACTTCAGCGGCTACCGCTTCAAGCCCGGCGACGCCCCTGTTCGGATCGCCGTGGACGCGCTCCAGCGGACCGGGTACGAGCCGCGCTTCATCCTCTCCGGCGGTGGCGCGGACGCGAACGTGTTCAACGAGCGCGGTCTCGAGTGCCTGAACCTCGCCAACGGGATGGCGAACATCCACTCCTCCGACGAGCACATCGCCGTCTCCGACCTCGAGGGGATGGTCGACGTGACGCTGGCGCTCGTCGACTCGGCGCGCGCAGCCGGCTGATGCCGGTCGGGCTGCGGCGCGGCACGGTCACTGGCGTCCTCGAGCGTGTCGAGGGCCTCGTTCGCTGCGAGGTCGACGGCGAGCCCTGCATCGCCTACCCGCGGCTCACCGGCCCCGTCGCGCTCGGCGATGACGTGCTCGTGAACGACCAGGCGCGGGCGCTCGAGCTCGGGTCGGGCGGCTTCGACGTCCTCTACGCCAACCTCACGCGCGGCCTCGGGCTCGAGCCCGAGCCGGGCGCGCACGTGATGACCCTGCCCTACACGCCGCTGCAGGCCGCGACGCGCTTCGCGGAGGAGGACGCGCAGCTGCCCGACACGCTCGACGGCGTGCCGGTCGTCCTCTGCACGCTGCACAGCCAGCTCGTTCCCGTCGCTGCCGCGCTCTCGGGGCATCGCGTCGCCTGGGTGCAGGTCGCCGGCGGCGCGCTGCCGGTGTCCCTCTCGGACGCCGTCCGCGCGCTCAAGGCGCGCGGCCTGCTCGCCGCCGCGATCGCGGCAGCGCCGTGCCTCGACGGCGACGCCCAGTGCGCCGGCATCGCGTCGGCACTGCTCTACGCGCGAACGCGAGGGGCGGAAGCGATCGTCTGCGGGCCGGGGCCGGGCATCGTCGGCACCGGCTCACGACTTGGCCACGGCGCGACCGTGGCGGCCGAGGCGGCCACTACGGCGGCTGCGCTCGGGGGCGAGCCGATCCTGGCCGCCCGCGTCTCCGAGCGGGACGGGCGCGAGCGCCACCGCGGCGTCTCGCACCACACGCGATCCGTGCTCGAGCTCGCGCGCCCGGTCGTCGCCTGGCCGCTTGGCGTCGAGGCGCCCGCCTGGCTGTCCGAACGCGAAGAGGTCGATGCGTCCGCCTGGCAGGAGGCGTGCAGCGGGCTCCCGCTCGACCACATGGGCCGCGGCCCGGTGGACGATCCGACCTTCTTCGCGGCAGCGTTCGCGGCGGGGCTCGCCGCCCGGAGCCGTCTCGCGTGATCGCCCGCGAAGCGGCACGCTCGCCGCGTCGGCGACCGTGGTGGCGGGCGCGAGGGCGGCGGCAGGCGCTGTCACGCTTCCGGCACGACCCCGGCACACTCTCGTGCGGCGATTCTCGCTACACCTTCTGTAGGGGCACCCGGGGTGCCCTTGGGGGAGGTTGGGGGCGCTGATGGAGGAGCGGCGACTCGGCCCGGTCGTCGGGCTCGGCACTTCCCGGACCTTCGACGACGACGCCGGTCTCGCGCGCAGGGTCGTGACGGCCGCGCTCGACGCCGGCGGGCGCCTCTTCGACACCTCGCCGATGTACGGCGGCGCCGAGCGCTCGCTCGCCCTCGCGTTGGAGGGACGCCGCGAGGACTCGATCGTGGCGACGAAGATCTGGTCGCCCTCGGCCGACGAGGCTCGCACCCAGCTCGCCGCCCAGCTCGACTGGTTCGGGCACGTGGAGCTGCAGCAGATCCACAACCTCGTCGCGTGGCAGGAGCACCTGCCCTGGCTCGAGGCCGAGCGCGAGGCAGGCCGCATCGGCCGCATCGGCGTCACCCACTACGACCCTGCCGCGTTCGACGAGCTCGAGCGCGCCCTCCGCACCGGCCGTTTTGCGTTCATCCAGATCCCGCTCAACCCGCACGAGCGTGACTGCGAGCGCCGCCTGCTCCCGCTTGCCGCCGAGCTGGGGATTGCCGTGCTCGTCATGCGCCCCCTCGGCGCGGGCAGGCTCGTCGGCCGCGACGTCGCCGACGCCGAGCTCGAGGCTCTGCGTCCGTTCGGCATCGAGACCTGGCCGCAGGCGCTGCTCAAGTGGGCGCTCTCGGACCCGCGTGTCGACGCTGTCATCCCTGCCACGCGCCGGCCCGAGCGCGCCGCCGCCAACGCCCACGCCGGCGAGCCGCCGTGGCTCGGCCCCGAGGAGCGCCGCCTCGTCGAACGGCTCGCGGGCGCTCCAGGGTAGGGTTCTCCGGCCGTGAGAGTCGGCGTCGCCAAGGAGATCAAGCCCGATGAGTACCGGGTGGCGCTGACGCCGGCCGGTGCGCTCGAGCTCACCAAGCGCGGCCACGAGGTGCTCGTGGAGAGCGGCGCCGGTGTCGGCAGCGCGTTCGCCGACGAGGCCTACGACCGCCGTCGGCGCACGCATCGCGGACGTGGACGCCGTCTGGCGCGACGCCGACCTGCTGCTCAAGGTCAAGGAGCCGATCGCGCCGGAGTACGGCCGGCTGCGGGAGGGGCTCGTGCTCTTCACCTACCTGCACATCGCCGCCGACGAGCCGCTCACCCGGGCGCTCGTCGACAGCGGCATCGCTGCCGTCGCCTACGAGACGGTCGAGACGGACGACCGCCGCCTGCCGCTGCTGGCGCCGATGAGCGAGGTTGCCGGCCGGCTTGCCGCCCAGGCGGGCGCCTACTTCCTCGAGAAGCCGCTCGGCGGCCGCGGCCTTCTGCTCGGCGGCGTCGCCGGGGTTGCGCCGGGGCGCGTCGTCGTCATCGGCGGGGGCATCGTGGGCTACAACGCGGCCGTCATCGCCATCGGCCTCGGCGGCCAGGTGACGATCCTGGAGCGCTCGATCGACCGCATGCGCCACCTGGAGGAGATCCTCTCGGGCCGCGTCACGCTGCTGATGTCGTCGGCGCTGCAGATCGAGGAGTCGGTCGCGGAGGCGGACGTCGTCATCGGCGCCGTGCTCATCCCGGGCGCGCTCGCGCCCAAGCTCGTGACTCGCGAGATGATCCGCGGCATGAAGGAAGGCTCCGTGCTCGCCGATGTCGCCATCGACCAGGGCGGCTGCGCCGAGACGTCCAAGGCCACGACGCACTCCGACCCGGTCTATGTCGTCGACGGCGTCACGCACTACTGCGTCGCGAACATGCCGGGCGCCGTGCCGATCACGTCGACCAAGGCGCTGACGAACGCGACGTTGCCGTACGTCGAGGCGATCGCCGACCACGGCCTGCGCGACGCCGTCGCCGCCGATCGCGCGCTCGCCCGCGGCGTCAACGTCCTGGACGGCCGCATCACCTACGAAGCGGTCGCCGAGGCCCACGGGCTTGGGTACACGCCGCTCGACGACGCGCTCGCCGGCCTGAGCGCTCGCGCTGCGAGCGAGCCTCGGGTCTGCGCGGGCGTCGCGGCCGGTCTTGCTTCTTCGACGTCGCCGGCGTGGGCTGATCTTGCACGACGAGCGCAGTCACTGCCGCGCGGCGAGCGCGATCACGCCGACGATGAAGACGAGCAGCCCGAGCAGTCCGAGGACGGTGTCCAGCCGGGACTAGGATAGCCGCGTGCCGCGCGCCTGCGTGATCGTCCTCGACGCCGTCGGCGCCGGCGAGCTCCCCGACGCTGCCGACTACGGCGACGAGGGCTCGGACACGCTCGGCAACGTCGCGCGCGCCGTCGGCGGCCTCGACCTGCCCGACCTGGAGGCGCTCGGCCTCGGCAACGTCGAGCCGCTCGAGGGCTGCCCGCCGCAGCCCGGGGCGCCGGCGATCGCCGGCCGGCTCGTCGAGCGCTCGAAGGGCAAGGACACGACGACCGGCCACTGGGAGCTGATGGGGATCGTCACGCCGCAGGCCATGCCCGACCTACCCGCACGGCTTCCCGGACGACGTGATCGACCCGTTCATGCACCGCACCGGCCGCGGCGTGCTCGGCAACATCCCGGCGTCGGGCACCGAGATCATCCAGGAGCTCGGCGAGGAGCATCAGCGCACCGGCAAGTGGATCGTCTACACGTCGCGCCGACTCGGTCTTCCAGATCGCCGCGCACGAGGAGACGATCCCGCTCGAGGAGCTCTACGAGGCCTGCCAGCGTCGCGCGCGAGATCCTGACCGGCAAGCACGCGGTCGGCCGCGTCATCGCCCGGCCGTTCATCGGCGAGCCCGGCCAGCTACGAGCGCACGGCCAACCGGCACGACTTCTCGCTCGAGCCGCGGCGGCCGAACTACCTCGTCGCTCGATCCGCGACGCCGGCAACACGGTCCACGGCGTCGGGAAGATCTCGCGACATCTTCGCGGGCCAGCGACATCGACGAGTCGTTCCCGACGAAGTCGAACGTCGAGGGCATCCAACGCACCGAGCGAGCTGCTGCGCGAGCATCGACGACGGGCTTCGTCTTCGTCGAACCTCGTCGAGACCGACATGCTCTGGGGCCACCGCAACGACCCCGAGAACTTCCACCGCTGCCTGCAGGACTTCGACCGGCGCCTCCCCGACCTCCTCGACGCGCTCCGCGACGGGCGACCTGCTGATCCTCACGTCCGACCACGGCTGCGACCCGACGACGCCGTCGACCGACCACTCGCGCGAGCACGCGCTGCTGCTCGCCTACGCCGCAGGGCGAAACGCCGCCGGCCGCATCCACGAGACGGCGAGTTCGCCGACGTCGGCGCGACCGTCAACGCGTGGCTCGGCGGCAAGCCGCCGCCGGCGCAGCGGGAGTCGCCCGGCGAGCCGATCCTCGCAGCCGTGAGCGCCGGCTGTAGCGCGCGTGATCCGGCCCGCCGAGCTGATCGAGCGCAAGCGCGACGGCGAGGAGCTCGCCGCCGACGAGCTCGCCGAGCTCGTGCTCGGCTACGCGCGCGGCGAGGTGCCCGACTACCAGATGGCCGCGTTCTGCATGGCCGTCTTCTTCCGCGGGCTGACGCCTGCCGAGACGCTCGCGCTCACCGACGCGATGGTCCGCAGCGGCGAGACGCTCGACCTGGCCGCGGCGCTCGGCCGCAAGGTCGTCGACAAGCACTCGACGGGCGGGGTGGGGGACAAGACGTCGATCGCCGTCGCGCCGATCGTCGCCGCGTGCGGCGTGCCCGTTCGCGAAGATGAGCGGCCGCGGGCTCGGCGCACACGGGCGGCACGCTCGACAAGCTCGAGTCGATCCCGGGCTTCCGCGTCGAGCTGACGACGCGACGAGTTCCTCGCGCAGGTGCGCGACGTCGGCCTCGCGATCATCGGCCAGACCGGCGATCTCGTCCCGGCCGACAAGCGGCTCTACGCGCTGCGCGACGTGACCGGCGACGGTCGACAGCATCCCGCTGATCGCGGCGATCATCATGTCCAAGAAGCTCGCCGCCGGGGCCGAGGCGATCGTCCTCGACGTCAAGGTCGGCGACGGCGCCTTCATGAAGACGCTCGAGGACGCGCGGGCGCTCGCCGAGACGATGGTCGAGCTCGGTCGCCGCGCGGGCCGCGAGGTCGTGTGCCTGCTGACCGACATGGACCAGCCGCTCGGCCGCGCTGTCGGCAACGCGCTCGAGATCCGCGAGGCGATCGCGACACGTTGCGCGGCGAGGGGCCGCCCGACTTCACCGAGCTCGTCCTCGACGCGTGCGGCGCGGCTGCTCGCGCTGTCCGATCTGGGCGTCGACCTCGAGGAGGGGCGCGCGCGGGCGGAGCGGGCGGTCGCAGGACGGCTCGGCGCTCGCGCCTACGAGCGCTGGATCCGAGCCCAGGGCGGCGACCCGGACGAGGCGGCGCTGCCCGAGGCGCCCGTCGTGAGGCAGGTCGCTGCTCCCGCCGATGGGCATCGTCGCCGGGCTCGGCGCGATCCGGATCGGCCGCGCGGCGCTCCACCTCGGCGCCGGGCCGGGCGGTCGCGGACGACACGATCGACCATGCCGTCGGGATCGTCTGCCTTCGCAAGCGTGGCGACGAGGTGCGAGCTGGCGAGCCGGTCGCCGAGATCCACGCGCGCGACGAGGCGGGCGCCGAGCTGCCGCCGGCGAGGTGCTCGACGCGCTCGAGATCGCCGAGGCTGCTCCCCCAGCGCGGAGCATCGTGCTCGAGACAATCGTCTGACCCCGCGCCACCCCGCTACGGCCAGGCGGCCTCCACGCTCGACAGGGAGCGCGCGCGTTTAGCGGTCGGCGACGATGGTCAGACGAATCGAGCGCAGCACGTTCTCTCGCGTGCGCCTCGATCATGACGAGCGAGTCTGACCTGCGATGGCCTCACTTCTGACCGTCTACACGGTGACGCTCGAGCTGCAGCGAAGCGACGGCTCGCGCACGCACGACCGCAAGTGGTTCGCGGCCGAGACGGCCTCGCAGGCGCGAGAGCTCGCGCTGGAGTCGGCGGCCCGCCGCTGGCCGGGATATACGCCGGTCGGAGTCGTGTCGGTCCGTGTCGACCACAGCCGGCGCGCGCGCCGCTTCCTGCGCCAGACGCAGGATGCGACGTCCGGGCTTCGCGTACCACCGACTCCAGGAGTCTCCGCGGAGTTCGGAGCTGCCGGCGACGCGGACGAGCTTGGGCCCAGCGGCGGGCGGAGTGCGTGGCGGCTGCTCGACGAAGCAGCGCGCGCTCTGCGGTTGAGACTGCGACAGGATGCCACGTCCAGGACCCGATGCCGAGCGCTCCCCGGCTGCTCGCAGACCACGCGACGACCGAAGTGAGCTGAGGACAGCCGGACGCGGCTCGGCGTTACGCTCCGGCCGATGCCCGAGCTGCCCGAGGTGGAGACAGTCCGTGCTGCGCTCGACCCCGTCCTCGCCGGACGAATCCTCGCTCGCGTGGAGATTCTCGATCACCGGCTCGTGGCTCCCGAGGATCGACGAGCGGTGGCTGCCGAGCTCGAGGGCGAGCGGGTCGAGTCCGTGGGGCGCCGCGGCAAGTACCTCATCTTCCGCCTTGCGAGCGGACGCGTCCTGCTGTCGCATCTGCGTATGACCGGCAGTTTCAGGCACGCCGCGAACGGCTCGACCCGGGCCGTCGACGATCCCCATGCTCGCGCGGTCGTGAGCCTGGACGACGGGTCTACGGTCGTGTACCGCGACGTGCGCCGGTTCGGGACGTGGCGGCTGCTCGAGCCGGAAGAGCTCGACCACTACCTGCGCGTCCGCCTCGGCGTGGAGCCGCTTGGGCCGGCATTCGGTGCCGACTGGCTGCGCGGGCGTCTCGCCGGGCGCCGCGCGCCGATCAAGGCAGCGCTGCTCGACCAGCGCACGGTTGCGGGGCTCGGGAACATCTATGCGGACGAGGCGCTCTGGCGCGCCCGCGTCCATCCGCTGACACCCGCAGGGGAGCTCGCCCCGGAGCAGCTGCGACGACTTCCCCGAGCCATCCGCGACGCGCTCCGTCAGGGGATCGTCCGCCAGGGCGCGACGCTCCGCGACTACCGCCGCCCCGACGGCGGGGTTGGAGGGATGCAGCACGAGTTCCACGTCTACGGCCGCGAGAGTGAGCCGTGCGACCGCTGCGGCACGCCGATCGCGAAGACGCGCGTGGCGGCCGCGGGACGTGGTTCTGCCCGCGCTGCCAGCGGTAGCTGTCGACAGCGGCGGACCGCGTTGACTCTCTTCCCGTCCTGTGGAGAAATGGCGTAGTGGAGATCAGGCCACGGCACGTCGTCCGATACGAAGCGACCCTCAACTGGGTCTATCGGGTCGAGCGCCTCCTCGAGGGAGCCGTCGCGGCGTTCTGGCTAGGCAGGCTGGATCCGGACCAGCTCGCGGACGTCGATCGCGCGTACCACGACTCGAGAGGCATCTACCACGGCGATGAGCACAATCGTAAGGGCCTCATGCCTTGGGAGCAGTCAGTTGTCGATCGCGACTTTCGCGCCTGCAGGTCATTGCTCGTTGCCTCAGTCGGCGGAGGCCGAGAGGCGATCGCGCTCCGCCGGCAGGGTTACGACGTCGACGCGTTCGAGTGCCATCCGGATCTAGTCGACGTGGCGAACGCGCTGCTCGCCGCGGAGGGCTTTCCGCCGAGTGTCTCGCTTGCGCCGCGGGATGGCGTCCCGGCGCTCGACCGGACCTACGACGGCGTGATCGTAGGCTGGGGGGCGTACTCGCTGATTGCGCCGAGTGCGCGACGGCGGGCATTCCTGGCGGGCCTGCGCGAGCACCTTCAACCTGGCGGGCCGCTCCTGGTGTCGTTCTTCGTCCGTGCGGGCAGCGGTCGATACTACGACTATGTTGCCCGGGTGGCCAACGGTATCCGATCACTCATGCGGCGGCCGCCGGTGGAGAGCGGCGATGTACTGGCTCCGAACTTCGTGCATCACTTCAACGAGAACGAGCTGCGCGCCGAGTTTCGGGCTTCGGGCCTCCGGTTGGTCGACTTCGCGACATCGGAGTACGGATACGCCGTCGGTCGCTCGCCTGATGACGAGCCGCAAGCTGGAGGCACTCGCGGCGTACAGCCTGGATCGGTCGAACCCTAAAAAGCAAGGGGACGGCTTGCGCCGTCCCCTTCAGCATTGCTCTTGCAACCCTACAACTAGTCCGGAACGATCGACCCGTCGAGGTTCAGGACTGGCGTGAGCGCGTCGGGGGAACTTCCGATCTTGTCGTTCGCTCCCTGAGTCAAGTCGCCGAACGTCCCAAGCTCGCGAAGCTCCGGTGCCTCGTATTCCTTGCGCATCTCCACCCCCTTTTCGTGCGCAACAGAGCCGCAGCGGTTCTGTGCGCCTGATGGTAACAGGTCGAGACCGCAGCGAACAACGCCCGGCTATGGGGACTCGACTTCCGTCGTCAGGCTAGCGTGGGCCGCGTGCGCGGCGCTTATGGATTCGGGATCGATGGGGTCGAGGGCGCCGAGCCAATGCTCCTTGATGCGCCTTCGTCTTGGGCGAGAATGCGCATCTCACAGCGCATTGGCAGAGGGACTCCGCGACTTGCGGTCACGGAGGAGCATGCCACCATTCCGCTGCTCGGCGAGGGGTACGTCGGGCTCGACCGTGAGCCGCTACACGCGGTGTATTCGACCGCAGCCCGGCTTACGCCCACCGCTCTGATCCACCCGTATCTTGCCCCTGCCGCCGCTGTTGCCGCGTGGTGGCTCGGCCGCGAAAGCTTTCACGCCGGCGCAGTCGCGGTCAGCGGCGGTGCTTGGGGCGTGCTCGCTGCCAAGGGAGGCGGCAAGAGCTCGCTCCTCGGCTGGCTCGCCTCCGCGGGGTACGACGTTTTCACAGACGATGCGCTGATTGTCGATGGCGGTCTTGCGTTCGCCGGCCCGCGATCCATCGACTTGCGTGCGGATGCGGCACTCCATCTCGGAGCAGGCGAGCCGCTCGGCGTCGTAGGCGATCGTGAGCGTTGGCGAATAGGGCTTCAACCGTGCCAGGCCGAGCTTCCGCTACTGGGATGGGTCTTCCTCGAATGGACTACGGGGGCGATCGAGATTGCCGCCCTCCGCTCGGACGAGCGGCTGAGGCGTCTGATTGGCCACCGGATGCTCCACACAACGGCGACTGACGACCTGAAGTTCCTCGAGCTCGCCGCCAGGCCGGCGGTCGTCCTACGTCGCAGCCGCCGCTGGGAGAATTTGGGCGAGAGCGGCGCGCGCCTCCTCGCCGACCTCGGTTGACAGGGCAGTCTCCCCGTTCGCGGCCAGCCAAACCGCTTTGAGCACCACGAACGTCGGTGCCGGCGGTGATCGGTCGCGTGCCCAGTAGCGTCGAAGCACGTCGACGTCCACGAGCGTCGGGTCAACGCCCGTGCCGTCCCACGAGCTGGCGAATGCCCGTGTTCGCTTACGCCAGTACGGGGAGCTGAACGTGGCCTTCGTCCGTCGCACAAGGATGTCGTCGGGAAGCAGATCGGCGAAGAGCGTGTGCATGACGTGTGACCTGTCGGCGAAGCCCCCGAAGCCGGCCGTGCGAGAGATGCGCGCACGAAGCGCCCGTCCGCCAGCGGCTGCATGAGGAGGACATCCCGCTCGTCCGCCAGCACTTCGAACGCGGCAGCGCCCATGCGGATGCTGCGGAGCCGCCAGACGTCGACGACGCCGCGCCCCCAGTGCGTTGATCCACGCGAGGAGACATCGGCCCACGCCTCGCGGAAGAGCTCGCGTCCGGAGGGCGTCAGCCAGTCGATGAACGCAGGTTCCGTTCCACGCTGCCGCCATCGCCGGACTGGCCGGGGGGCGGCCAGCATCGCGAAGCGGACGAGGTCTCGAGGCCGAGGCCGCCGCCGCCGAGCCACGACGTCGTTGAGTCGCGCCGCGCGGAAGAAGAGCTCATCGCCGCCTGTCCCCGTCATCAGGGAGCCGCCGCGAGCGAGCTCGAGCGCCGGGACGAGGGCATGGGGTGCCATCGGGTAGACGAGCCCATGGCGAACGAGCGCCTCTGTGCTAATCGGGCCGAGGATCTCGAGCTCGTCGTCGATCACCACCTTGACCCAGTCGTCCGGCCGCACGTGCGAGACGACGAGCTCCTGCCAGGCGGACTCGTCGGCGTCATCGGCATCCACGTAGCGGTAGGTGACTGGCACCGGGAGCGGTAGTCCTTCGCGTCGAGCCACGTCAAGCGCGAGCGCCAGCACAGCAGAGCTATCGCGCCCGCCGGAGAACATCACGTACGCAGGCGGGTGCCGGAGCGCGTCGGTGACCGCATGACGAAGCGCGGCGATGGGGGTCGTTCGCTTTGGCAGCCGCGGCGGGTATGGCGCGTCGGCATCGACGCCGAGGACTACGCCTGTCGCGCGCTCGAGCGGCGTCAACTCGTTCACGCGCACGGCCGACGAGCCGGAAGACGCATCAGCTCGTGGTAGGCAGGGGCGACGGGCTCCCCGTCGAGCCACGCATGTGCGCGGAAGTCGGCTGCACCCGTGACTCCGACCACGATCTCGCGCTCGACTCCCTGGGACAGTTGCCACTGCTGCAGAACGAGCGCACGCTCAAGGCAGGTGTTCGGAATCCGCCGGAGGACAACGTGGACGCCTCGCTCGGCGGATGTGGGCAACTGCGGCGGCGGTAGCACACGAACACCCCCGACCTCGTGCACGGCCAATTGCCGGCGCGTGCGAATCACCGCGCGCGCTGCCCACCAAGCCGCCCGGAGGGTGGCTAGATCGAGCCGACGGAGCTTTCGCGCCCCGCGCCGCAGACGATCGGTCTTCCGCCTGCGCCGTGCAGCCCCCCTTCCCCGGCGGAACGCGCCGCTCACGCGTGCTCCCCGAGGTAGGCGGTCGCCTGCAGGTTGAAGAGCTCCGCGTAATGGCCGTCGAGCGCCATCAGCTCCGCGTGGGAGCCGGCTTCGGTCACCTGGCCGTGCTCGAGCACGTAGATGCGATCGGCTGCGCGGACGCTCGAGAAGCGGTGGGAGATCAGGAGCACCGAGCGCCCCGCCCAGAGCTGTCCGATCTGTGCGAACAGGTCGCGCTCTGCGCGGGGATCGAGCGATGCGGTCGGCTCGTCGAGGATGACGAAGTCGCCGCCACGGAAGAAGGCGCGTGCGAGTGCCAGCCGCTGCCACTGTCCGACGGACAGCTCGCGACCGCCGTAGAACTCGAGCCCGAGCCTCGTGTCGTAACCGTCGGTGAGCCGCTCGACGAATGCGTCCGCGCCGGCGCTACGCGCGGCCTCGACAACGTGCTCCCTTGAGCCCCGCCGTTCCGCCCGCCCGAGCGCGATGTTGTCGCGAACCGGCAGGTGGTACTTGATGTAATCCTGGAAGAGAACGGTCATGTCGTCCCGGATGTCACTGGGGTCGAGTAGCGCCGCGTCCACGCCGCTCCAGAGGATCCGGCCGGATTTCGGCCGGTAGAGCTGGCAGATGAGCTTCACGAGCGTTGTCTTGCCTGCGCCGTTCTCACCGACGAGAGCCACGACCTCGCCCGGCGCGACCTCGAGCGACACGTTCTCCAGTACGTCGTACGCTCCGGTCGGGTACCGGAAGGACACCGTCTCGACGGAGAGACCGGTGAACGAGACGGGTCGAGGGAGTCGCTTCGTCGCGGCGACTGCTGCCGCATGCTGACGCGCGTCGGCGAGCTGGAGGAACGCCCGATAGTCGTCGATGAACATAGACGACTCGACGAGCCGGCCGATGCTCGCCGTCATGGCGGACAAGCGCGAGGCGAGCTGCTGCATCGCCACGCCGGCGATGACGGCATCGGCCACGTCGATGCGCGCGTTCACGAGCAGCCACACCAGCGCGCCGAAGGCGAGACCAGTACCGGCGGCGCTCGCTCCCGAACCGACGATGCCGACTCGGAGCCGCTCTCGCAAGAACTCCCGCAAGCGCCGCAGGCGCTCATCCGTCAACTCATAGAATCGCTCCCGTAGGAAAGGTCCCGAGCCGAGCGCGCGCAACTCCTTCGCGGGCTCGCGTCCCGTCAGCAGCTCGACGAGGTAGTAGCGCTCGCGGCTCTCGGGGGTCATGGCGTACTGGAACGCGTGCGAAGCGCGGCTGTTATAGAGCGTCGCGAGGAAGAGCGGCACGGCCGCTGCGGCGACGAACAGCAGCAGCACCGGTTCGATCACTGCGATGACTAGCGCGATGCCGGTGCTCGTGATCAGGGCTGTGGAGAGCATCGTCAGGCTCGTCACCATGTCATCGACTTGGTGGCGCCGACGTCCGCGCACGCTCCAGCTGGTCGTGGAACTCGGGCGTTTCCATCGTCTCCAGGTCGACCGTCGTGGCGACGTCGATGATCCGTAGAAAGGCCTTTCGCGCCACCAGCTCCACGAGTAGCTGCTGCTGGTGGGCGACGAGCGAGGTGATGATGCCCATGACCAAGAGAATCCCCACGAGCAGAGCGAAGTCCGTCTGTACGGCTGACGCCGACGCTCCCTCGTCGATCGCGACGAAGTCGTTGAGGATTTCCCGCGCGACGAGCAGCTGAGCCGCCGCTCCGAACCCGGCGGCGACCTGCAGACCGACCGTGGTGAACACATGCCGGCGGGTCGCGTCCATGAGCATGCGAAGGGCGTCGACGGTGAGCCGCGGAACGCGGCGTAGGGCGCGGCGACGATTGACCGGCGCCTGCAGGTCGAAGACGGTGAACGGAGGCCGATCGCTGCTCGGAGCCGTGCGCCGCCCTGTTTCGGCGATCGGCGGCGGTGCCACCGCTAACTCTCCAGCAGATCAGAGGCCGTGAGGCGGCCGATGAAGGCGTCCACGTCGGCGACGGCGCGCTCCTCGTCCACGTCGAACGTCGCGAGCAACGACTCGACGAGCTCGTCGCGGGTTGCGCCATCAGCCAGTCGCTTCCAGAGGATGCTGCCGGACGAGTTGGTGCTGAAGTAGGTCGACGAGTCCAGCCCAAGGATCAAGACCTCGCCGTCGACCTCGCGCCAAGCAGCGGCGTCTTTACGCAGTCGCAGTACGTTCATTCTCGACGACAGCCCTTCCCCGTAGTGTCCATGCAGACGACGTCTTTCTCTCACCCGCCGGTGCCCTCAGCGTATGGGACGCGTGGGGTGGGCGCCAGTGGGGAACTTTGCTCACCCGAGACGCCGAGCCGGCCTCGCTGCGTGATGATGGGTGCAGCCGTCCATGATGAGGCATGACTGTGTATCAGTCGAGTGGCCGCGCTCCGACGGACGCTGAGGCAGGACCCAGCCTCACGGATCGCACCATGCGCGGACTGGCCTGGGTCGCGGGCGGGCGGCTCCTCCAGCACGCGGCTGCGGTGGCTGCGATCGCCGTGCTCGCGCGCCTGCTGACGCCGCGCGACTTCGGGCTGCTCGCCATGACGCTCGTCTTCACCGGGTTCGCCGCGGTCTTCGTCGACCTCGGCCTCACCGCGGCGATCGTCCAGCGGCGCGAGCTCCAGGAGCGGCACCTCTCGACCGCGTTCTGGGTCAACGTCGCCACTGCCCTGATCCTGGCGGCGGTCCTGGCCGCGCTCTCGCCGGCGCTCGCGGCGCTGTACGACGAGCCGCGCCTCGTCGGGATCACGCTGGTGCTCGCGGTGAGCTTTCCGCTGGCGGCGCTCGGCGCCGTTCAGATCGGGCTCGCCGAGCGGCGCATGGAGTTTCGCCGGCTCGCCGTCGTCGAGAGCGGGGCGGTCGTCGTCTCGTTTGCCGCGGCGATCGTCGCGGCCGTCGCGGGTCTCGGCGTCTGGAGCCTCGTCGTCCAGTCCGTCACCCAGGCGGGCATGCGCTCGCTCGTCCTCTGGCTGACGAGCGGCTGGCGTCCGCGGTCGGGTCTCGACCGCGGAGCCGCACGTGAGCTGCTCGCCTACGGCGGCAATCTCGCCGGCTTCAACGCGACCAACTACTGGATCCGCTCGGTCGACCAGCTCGCCGTCGGCGCCTTCGTCGGAGCAGGTCCGCTCGGCCTGTACTCGCGGGCCTACCAGCTGATGCTGCTGCCGCTCAGCCAGGTCACCTGGGTGAGCGGCCGGGTCATGTTCCCGGCGCTCTCGAGGCTGGGCGACTCGACCGAGCGCATCCGGGCGGCGTATCTCAAGGCGATCGGGCTGATCGCCTTCGTCACCTTCCCTCTGATGGTGATCATCTTCGTCGCGGCCGAGCCGCTCGTCCTGACGGTGCTCGGCGATCAGTGGACCGGGGCGATCACGATCCTGCGCATCCTCTGCGTCGTCGGCGCGATCCAGTCCGTGACGGCGACGGCGGGCTGGCTGTACCAGGCGCGCGGGCGAACGGACTGGATGCTCCGGTGGGGTCTCGCGAACGCTGCCGTCACGATCGTGGCGGTCGCGATCGGCGTGCAGTGGGGCGCCGTGGGTGTCGCTGCCGCGTATGCGGTGCGCACCGTCCTGCTCGCGGCCCCCGCGCTCGCCATCCCCGGCCGGCTGATCGAGCTCGGGCTCGGCCAGGTCGCCCGGACGCTCGGCGGCGTCGCGCTCGCGTCGGCCGCCGTCGCCGCTCCGCTCCTTGCCGCCGACTGGGTGGCTGGCGACGCGCTCGCGGCGCTCCGCCTGCTGCTGGCCGTCACGCTTGGCGGGCTCGTCTACCTGGCGGTGGTCGCGACGTTCAGGATTGATGCCTGGCTGGAGGCGAGGTCACTCTTCGCGACGTACGTGCTGCGGCGCCCCGCGGAGGCGGTCGCGTGATCGGGAGGCTGCGCCGGGTTCGGGACGTGCTCGCCGTCTCTGCGACGGCGAGAGCAGTCCGGCGGCGCAACCTGACCTATCTCTCGTGGCGGAGCCTGCGCCAGCTCGAGGACGCGGTCGACCGAGCCGGCGCCGTCCAGGGTGACTTCCTCGAGTGCGGCGTGGCGCTCGGCGGCTCCGCCGTCGTCATCTGCAGCCGCCTGCCCGCAGGCCGCGCCTTCCACGGCTACGACGTGTTCTCGACGATCCCGGCGCCGTCGAGCCCGAAGGACGGGACGAAGGCGAGGGAACGCTATGCCACGATCGCGGCCGGCGAGTCGGCCGGCATCGGAGGGGACGTGTACTACGGCTACCTGCCCGATCTCGAAGGTCGCGTGCGCGCCGTGCTGAGCGAGTTCGGCGTCCACGGGCACGCGACGCTGCACCGTGGGGCCTTTGCTGACACGCTCCGGCCGGCCGCGCCGATCGCGTTCGCGCACCTCGACTGCGACTGGTACGAGCCCGTGAGCACGTGCCTCGAGCGCATCTATCCATGGCTCGCACCTGGCGGCTACGTCCTCTGTGACGACTACCACAGCTTCGACGGCGCGCGAGCGGCCGTCGACGAGTTCCTCGCGGCGGCTCCCGACATCGAGATCGCGCGCGACGTGATGGGGTCGCGACCGCCCGACGACGCGACGAGTCTCGTGCTCCGGCGCCGCTAGCGATGGCACAGGCCGGGCGATCGGACGCACCGCTTCGCGTCCACATCACGAACTGCGTCCTGCTGAACGGCGGCGACGCTGCCATCGTCGAGGCGACGATCGAGACACTGCAACGGCTCCTCGCTCGCCCCGTCGAGGTCACCGTGTTCGATCAGCAGCCGGAGGTGGCCGCCCGGCTCTTCCCGCAACTCCGTGTGCTGCCCTGGCCCTGGCACGTCTTCTGCCGGCGGGGAGGGCCGCGGGCCTGGCGTCTCGTCCGCTCGGCGTTCGCCGTCGGGAGGGCCTCGGTCGCCGCCTTCCTGATCGGGCGGGGGGCGGGGGCGCTCGCACGGCCGCTGCTCCGTCGCTCCGAGCTCGCGTTCCTGACCGAGTACGCACGTGCGGACCTCGTCGTCAGCAAGGGAGGCACGTACCTCGTCGAGCGCTACCGGCTCGCCCCTCACCTGTTCGACTTCCGGTTGTGCCTGCTACTCGGGCGCCGGCTCGTGCTCGGCCCTCAGTCGCTCGGCCCGTTCAGGCGGGCCGGCACGCGACGGGAGCTGCGCCGGATCCTCTCGCGCGCGACCGTGTTCGTCCGGGACGAGCGGTCGAGACGACACCTGCTCGAGCTCGGCGTCCCGGACGCGATCACGACCGCGGACAGCGCCTTCGCGCTCGCGAGCTCGGAACGGCTCGCCGCGGCGGGTAGCGAGTCGGTGCCTGGACACCCGCGGATCGCGATCTCCGTGCGGGAGTGGGGAGGGCCGGCGGAGCGGGCGCGGTACGTGGAGGCCATGGCTGCTCTCACCACGCACCTCGTCCGGCGTTACGACGCCTCGGTGGTCTTCCTCTCCACCTGCCAGGGCGTCCCGGAGTACGTCACCGACGACTCGGCCGTCGCCAGGGCCGTTGTCGACGTCCTGCCTCAGGACGTGACCGATCGCGTCGAGCTCGACAGCCGCTGGCATGCGCCCTCCGAGCTGCGAGACCTCGTTGCCGACTTCGATGCCGTCGTGGCAACGCGTCTGCACTTCGCGATCCTCGCGCTCGCGGCCGGCGTCCCCGTCCTCCCGATCGCGTACGAGTTCAAGACGGACGAGCTCTTCGCGAGACTCGGGCTTGCCGACCACGTCCAGCCGATCCGAGGTCTCGACCCGGCAGGTCTCACCGCCGCGTTCGACCGTTTCGCCGCTGCGCTTCCGTCGTGCAGGGAGGAGCTGTTCCACCGGGTGGCCGCCGAGCGACAGCAGGCGCTCGCCGCGCTGGGCCAGATCGCCGACATGCTCGAGCCCCGCCAGGGTCTGCCCCCGACCGGGGACTGACCCGTCGTGGGCTTGCAGGGTCTGTCCCGACCGGGACTGACCCGTAGCGGGCCAACGGCGCGCGCCTGAGCTCACATCGCGCGAACCGGGTCAGTCCCTCTGCGGGGACAGACCCTGTATCTCGGCCTATCCGAGCGGAATCGGCGGGAGCTCGTCGAGCACGCTGACGCGCTTCGCAGCGCTCGCGACGACGGCGTCCCAGGTGAGGTCGGCAACGTCGCAGGTGACGGCGAGGTCGCGATCGCTCAGCTCGTCGGCGATCTCGAGCTGGTGGTCGTCGACGTTCTCGCCCTCGCCCTTGCGCCGGGGGACGAGGACGGGGCAGCGTCCGAGCTCGAGGGCGGTGATCGCTGTGGCGAACCCGGCGTGTGCCACGACGGCGTCGGCCGCGCGGATGTCCGCCTCGAGCTCAGGCACCGGCACGATCCGGCGCGGCTCGACCGAGAGCCCCGCGACGTCTGTGGGGCCGACCTGCCAGGTGACCGCGACCTCTGGCGGGACGATCTGGAGCACGCGCTCGACCAGGCGGCGAAAGCCGTACGGGGTCGTCCCGAGGGTGACTGCGAGCCGGCGCACCGGCGACTCGTGTGGCTCGGCCGGCGAGAAGGCGTCGAGGATCGAGCCGGCGTACCGCCAGCGACCGTGCGCGTACCGCCGGTACTGCGTGTAGAGCCGGACGCCGGGCACACGTTCCAGGATCCGGCCGGTGACGGACGGGCCGTCGATCCGGCCGCCGCTCTCGATGTAGTGGCAGGGGATGCCGCGCGCTCGAGCGAGCGGCAAGAACGACAGCGCGAGGCCAGAGCCGTTGCTGACGACGGCCGAGACGCCGGTCTGCCGCCCGAGCAGGCGGGTCGCGCTCGCCGTGTTTCGTACGACGCTGGTGAGGTCTCGCGGATACGTGTGGCGGACGTACACGACGTCCTCGCCGGCGAGCAGGGAGCGGCTCTGCGGCGTGTCGAACGTCACCCAGGTGCGCGCCTCCGGCACACCCCGCAGTCGCGGCACGAGCCGGTAGAGCTCCGCCAGGTGGCCGCCTGCACTGGTCACGAGCAGCGTCTTCACGGTGAGAGCTTCCCCTGCGCGGCGGCGAAGAGCTGCGAGAGCCGCTCGGCCGATCTCGCCACGTCGAAGCTCCGCTCGATTCGCGCGCGTCCGGCGCGGCCCATCTCCACCCGGCGGGAGGGGTCGCCGAGCAGCTCGGCGAGTGCGCCTGCAAGCGCTTCCGGGTTGCCGGGCGGGACGAGCAGGCCGGCGACGCCGTCCTCGACGAGCTCCGGCACGCCCATGATTCTCGACGCGACGACCGGCAGCTCGAGCGCCATCGCCTCCATGAGCACGAACGGGATGCCCTCAGCGAGGCTCGGCGAGCAGAAGAGGGCGGCCTCCTCGTACAGGTCGCGGATGTCGTCCTGGCCGACCGCGCCGGCGAACGTGACCGCATCGTCGAGCCCGAGCGCGCTGCTCGTCGCGCGCAGATCTGCGTCCTTCGGCCCCGAGCCGACGACCACCAGGCGCGCGGCGACACCGCCGTCGCGGAGCTGCCGGAGGGCCTGGAGCAGCACCGTGTAGCCCTTTTCGGGGACGAGCCGTCCCACGGCCAGGATCGTCTCCCCGTCGCCGTAGGGCGTCCGGCGACGGAACTCGTCCGGATCGAGCCCGCAGCGGACGACGTGCAGCTTGTCCCACTGGTCCTCGTCGACGTGGTTCATCAGCTGGCTGCGCGTGAAGTCGCTGATGCACGCGACGAACTCCGCCGAGCGCACCTTCTCGGGCAGGCGGTGCTGCTTGACGCCGAAGAGCTCGAACGAGCCGTGCATCGTGAAGCTCCAGCTCCAGCGGCCGTAGTGCGCCGCGAGCAGGGCGACGTCCGCGGGCACGTTGGCCATGTGCGCGTGCAGGTGGCGGACGCCGGCGCGGGCGCACACGTGCCACGCCACCAGCGCCTCGCCGAAGTAGAAGAGCTGCCAGATCGTCCCGCGGAGACCCGGCGGCGCGAGCCGCAGCGCGAGGGCGAGGGTGGCGAGATACCGGAGCGGCCTGCGGACGAGGGCGCGGAGGTGCGCGCCGGCGAGGTCGGGCCACCGCGGCGGCAGGATCGAGTACGTCGATGCCGCTGCGGCGCGGTGGCGCTCGGACAGGAGGTGCTCGCCCGTCGCCCGCCGGATCGAGATCGTCTCGATCGAGAGCCCGCGCGCTCGCAGCGCCTCGACCTCGTGGAGGACGAAGGTCATGGAGAGCGCCGGGTGCAGGCCGACGATGTAGCCCAGCCGAAGGCCCGTTCCGTCTCCACCGCCCCTCTGCGGCTGATGTGTTGTCGTCGCGTGTTCGTGCATGCGTGATTCAGCTCCGCGGAACGCTCATCGGCGTGCCGGAGAGCGCACCTGAGTCCTTCGACGGCGCACCCCGCGCGTCCTCACTGCCGGCGATCGGTCGCGACCCAGGTCACAGGGCGGCCCGCTGCGAAGCGCGCGTAGATCGCGAGCTTCTGGACGACCAGCACGGGAGCGAGCAGCAGTGCCGGGTAGACGGCTCGCGGTGCCTGCGCGACGCGAAGGCCGCCGAGCACGAACACGGCCTGGGCGGCAGCGTTTGCCCACGCGAGCAGCAGCGGGCCGCGTGTGCCGCGTAGCGAGCTCGCAACGAGGGCGCCGCCGTTCAACACGGCGAGCGCCGACTGAGCCGGCATGAGCTGGTCGAAGGCGGCCACGAGCCGCGCCGGATCGCGCTCGCGGATCCCGCGCCGGACGAGTCGCGGGAACCAGTGCCGCAGCGCCTGCAGCTTGCCGGCCTCCCACCGCCGCTGCTGCTCGAGGCTCACCGCCGTCGAGGCGGGCATCGAGGAGGCGACGTGCGCCTCCGGCATGAACACCACGCGGACGCCGGCGTCCACCAGCCGCAGATGGTGGTCGAGGCCGTCGTCGAGCGCGGCACCGTCCCAGGCGTGGCGGTTGACGATCTCGCGGCGGAAGCCCATCCCAGTTCCGAAGAGCCCGCACGAGAGGCCGAGCCTGTCCTTGCCGAGCGCCCGCACGCGCGCGAGCAGAGCGAAGGAGGCCGTTCGCAGCGCCGCCGCCGCTGATGCCTCTGGATTGCCGACGACGTCGTCGCTCTGGACTGCATCGGCACCGGCTTGCAGGCGTGCCGCCGCTGCGGCGAGGAGATTGGCGGATGGGACGCAGTCGGCGTCGAGCACGAGCACGGCGTCGCACGAGTCGGCCACCTGCGGCATCGCCCAGGCGAGCGCCCAGCTCTTGCCGTGCCGCGACGGGTCGTTCCGCTCCAGCACCCGGGCTCCGGCGGCTCTGGCGACTTGGGCGGTCCCGTCGGTGCAGTTGTCTGCCACGACCACGACTTCGACGAGCTCGGGCGGGTAGTCCTGCGCAGCGATCTCCGCGAGGGTGTGCGGGAGCAGCTCAGCTTCGTCGTGCGCGGGGATCAGCACGACGAAGCGCATCGGCGCCCCGACGTCGCGCGGCGCCTCTCGGCGAGGCAGCGCCGCGGCGACCAGGAGGAGGAGCTGGTAGGCGTTGGCGACCGCGATCGTCGCGCTTACCCCGAGCGCGAAGGTCGAGAGGGATGTCCGCCGGCCGATGCTCACACTCAGACGGTAATCCGCCGCGGCGCCCAGGGTCTGTCCCCAACGGGGACTGACCCGGGGTTGGGCCTGGTTGTCCAGGGTCTGTCCCCAACGGGGACTGACCCGGGTTCGGGGTCGTGGCGGCGCAGGGTCTGTCCCCAGCGGGGACTGACCCGGGGTGGGGTCGTGGCGGCGCAGGGTCTGTCCCCAACGGGGACTGACCCGGGTTTGGGGTCGAGGCGGCGCAGGGTCTGTCCCCGCACGGGGACTGACCCGGTTTGGGCGGGGCGGGATGCGCGCTCCCGTCGCCCGCTCGCGGCTGGCTGATGTGGACCCGCCGTGCCTGGTCGCCGCATGAGACTGAACCGCAGTCCAATCGTGTCGCGCTGCACGTTGCGCCGCCGCTCGACCGGGACAGTCCCCTGGCGGGGACGGTCCCTGGAACCCGCCTATGCTCGGAACGTGAGCTCCGCGCGCCTCAAGGTGCTGTCGGTCGTCGGGACGCGGCCGAACATGATGAAGATCGCCCCGATCGCGGCTGTGCTGCGGCGCGAGCCGGACGCCTTCGAGCACGTGCTCGTCCACACCGGCCAGCATTACGACCACGAGCTCTCGGCGATCTTCCTCGACGAGTTCGGCCTCGGCGAGCCGGATCACCTGCTCGGCGTCGGCTCCGCGTCCCAGGCCGTCCAGATGGCACGCGTGATGGAGCGTCTCGAGCCGGTTCTCGTCTCCGAGCAGCCCGACGTGGTCCTCGTTCCCGGCGATGTGACCTCGACGGCGGCTGCGGCGCTCGCTGCCGCGACGCTGCGCATCCCTGTCGCTCACGTCGAGGCGGGCCTGCGCAGCTTCGATCCGACGATGCCCGAGGAGCTCAACCGCATCGTCGCCGACCGGGTGTCCGACCTGCTCTTCATCCACTCGCCCGAGGCGCGAGAGAACCTGCTCGACGAGGGCCTCCCGGCCGAGGCGATCCACGACGTCGGCAACACGATGATCGACACGCTGGTCGCTCTGCGGGAGAGCATCCAGGCCTTCGGGGCGCCGGAGCGCCACGGGGTGCCCGCCGGCGGCTACTTCGTCGTCACGCTACACCGGGCCGCGCTCTTCGAGGGGCCGCTGCTGCAGCACTCGCTGGAGTGCCTCGCCGAGCTCGCGAAGGACGCTCCGGTGATCTTTCCCGTGCACCCTCGGACGCGCGCGGCCGTCGAGCGGCTCGGCTATCAGGCGCCGCCCGGTCTGCGGCTGATCGCTCCGGTCGGCTACATCGAGTTCCTGAGCCTCGTCGCCTCGGCGAGGGCCGTCGTCACCGACTCCGGCGGGATTCAGGAGGAGACCACCTTCCTCGGCATCCCGTGCTTCACGCTGCGCGACAACACGGAGCGGCCGGTCACCGTCGAGCAGGGGACGAACATGCTCCTCGGCCTGGCGCCCGAGCGCATCCTGGAGGTTCCCGCGCTCCTGCGCGCACGCTCCGCAGTCGGCGGCGCGATCCCGCCGCTGTGGGACGGGCATGCCGCCGAGCGGATCCGCGACGTGCTGGTCGCGTGGCGATCAGGCGCCGAGCCTGCGTCGCGGCTCGACCTCGTCGGCAGCTAGCGAACGCCAGGGTCAGTCCCCGCAGGGGACTGACCCCTCGCCCAGGGTCTGTCCCCAAGGGGACTGACCCGAACTGCCCAGGGTCTGTCCCCACAGGGGACTGACCCGAAGTGGGCCGCGACAGCCGCAGCCGAGCGGCGCGCAGACCGGGTCAGTCCCCGCGGGACAGACCCTGCGCCTCGGCCCCGCACGCATGCGCGTCAGTCGCGTGGACAGACCCTGCGCAGCGAAGGCGCAGCGAAAAGATCCTGCATCGGGGCAGAGAGTGTGTCCTTTCGACACTTTTCGGCGGAGTCGATAAACCGGGAGTTCTTGCCTATGATGGTGGGAAGTAGCAGGCAGCAAGGGGGCATTGCGGCTTTGCGGGGAGGTTTGGGGGAGTGACCGAAACTCAGTTCGGGCATGGGTCCACGCTGGGCGATCACGTCCGCGTCTTGCGGCGCCGGAAGTGGGTCGTACTGCTGACGACGGCTCTGATCGTCGGCGCGGCGCTGTTCATGTCGAGTCGCCAGGACACGGTGTACAAGGCGTACGCCCAGGTCCTGATCAACCAGACCACACCGGCGAGCGCCGTGCTCGGCTCGGTGCCACGGCCCGATCCGATCCGCGAGGGCGTCACCCAGGCGTTCGTGGCCAGCGGTCCCGACGTCGCGCGCCGCGTGTCGGAGACCGAGGAGTTCGCCGGGACGCCTCCCGGTGTGCTCGCGAGCCACCTGAACGTGACGCCGTCCGGCAACTCTGACCTGCTGACCTTCGAGGTCACGCACCCGGACCCGGCCTACGCAGTCGGGCTCGTCAACGCTTTCGCGCGCCAGTACCTGATGCACCGCAACGAGTTGACGACTCGCTCGATCCGGCAGTCGCGCATTCGCATCGAGCGTGAGCTCACGCAGTTGCGCAAGGAGGGCCAGCGCGCGTCCGAGCTCTACGCGAACTTGGCTGACCAGGCCCAGTCGCTCCAGATCGCGGAGGCGCTCCAGACCGCGACGGCATCGATCGCCCGGGCGGCTACAGGTGCGGCCGAGTTCGGGCGCCAGCCCGTCCGCGACGGGATCCTCGGCCTCGTGCTCGGCGCCATGCTCGGTGTCGGCCTCGCCTTCCTCTGGAACGCGCTCGACACGCGGATCCGCACCGCCGGCGAGATCGGCGAGCGCCTCGGGCTCCCGCTGCTGGCTCGGATACCCGAGCCGCCGCGCAAGCTGCGCAGCCAGCGCAAGCTCGTCATGCTCGAGACGCCGGACAGCACGCATGCCGAGGCCTTCCGCATGCTGCGTACGAACCTCGAGTTCGTGAACCTCGAGCGGGGCGCGCGCACGATCATGATCACCAGCGGGCTCGAGGAGGAGGGGAAGTCGACCACGGTCGCCAACCTCGCGATCGCGTTCGCGCGCACCGGGCAAGCGCGTCGCGCTCGTCGACCTCGACCTGCGCCGGCCGTCGCTCTCGCGCTTCTTCGACCTGAACGGCCACGCGGGCCTCACAGACATCGCGCTCGAGCACGTCGACCTGGACGAGGCACTGGCGACGATCACGATCGCCGCTCCGCACGAGGAAGGCGACACGCGGCCGAGCTTCAACGGCAACGTGGGCATCGAGGGGATGCTGCAGGTGCTTCCCACCGGGCCGCTCCCGCCCGACGCCGGCGAGTTCATGGAGAGCCGCGTCGTCACCCAGATCCTGCGGGACCTGGAAGAGCGCGCAGACCTCGTCCTGATCGACGCGCCGCCCATGCTGCACGTCGGCGACGCGATGGCGCTGACGGCCAAGGTCGACGCGCTCGTGCTGGTCTCGCGGCTGAACGTGCTGCGCCGGCCGATGGTGACCGAGCTGCGGCGCCTGCTGAGCAATGCGCCCGCCGTCGCGCTCGGCTTCGTCCTCACCGGCGCGCACCTCGAGGACTCCTACGAGTCGGTCGGCTACTACGCCTACCGGCCGCACCGCCGAGACCGGGAGCTGGTGTGAGCGCCGTCGCCCAGACGCATCCGCCGCTGGGCATCGACGACAGGACACGCGCCATCCTCGCCCACCGCCGGCGCGCGCGGCCGTTCCGAAGCCGCGGCGCGCTCGTGCGCAGGGCGCTGCTCGTCGCCGACGTCATCGGGCTGACGCTCGCCTTCACGCTCACGCAGGTGCTGGTCGGCGGCGGCGACAACGAGGGGATCTCCACCGCCGAGGAGTTCGTGGTCTTCTTCGCCACGCTTGCCGGTCTGGATCGTGCTCGCGCGTCTCTACCGGCTCTACGACCGCGACGAGGAGCGGGCCGACCACTCGACGACCGACGACCTCGTCGGCGTCTTCCACCTCGTGACGCTGACGACCTGGGCGCTCTGGATGATCGGGGCCGCCACGCACGTCGTCAACGCCGAACCAGGAGAAGACGCTCGATCTTCTGGGGACTGGCGCTCGCGCTCGTCACCGCGGGCCGCGTCACCGCCCGAGCGGCGGCGAGGCGCAGCCTGTCGTACGTCCAGAACTGCATCATCGTCGGTGCCGGAGACGTCGGCCAGCTACTCGCACGCAAGCTCGTCCAGCACCCCGAGTACGGCGTCAATCTCGTCGGCTTCGTCGACTCCGACCCGCGCGAGCGCCGGGTCGAGCTCTCGCACCTGGCCGTGCTCGGGACACCCGAGCAGCTGCCGGAGCTCGTCGCCCTGCTCGACGTGGAGCGGGTGATCGTCGCCTTCTCGAAGGAGCCCACACCCGAGGTGCTCGGTCTCGTCCGCGCGCTGCGTGCCCACGACATCCAGGTCGACATCGTGCCGCGGCTGTTCGACGTCGTCGGGCCGAGGGCGGAGGTGACGAGCATCGAGGGGATCCAGCTCATCGGGCTCATGCCGGTGCGCGCGTCCAAGGCACGGCTGCTCGTGAAGCGCTATTTCGACGTGCTCGTCGCCTCGCTGATGCTCATCGCGAGCGCGCCGCTCTTCGCCTACATCGCCTGGCGCATCCGTCGCGACTCCGACGGGCCGGTGTTCTTCCGGCAGACGCGCCTCGGCATGAACCAGCGGCCGTTCACGGCGCTGCAAGTTCCGCACGATGCGCGTCGACACGCCGGACGACGCCCACCGCGCCTACATCAGCGAGGCGGCGAGGTTCAAGGCCTCGCCGCGCGCGAACGGCCTCTACAAGCTCGATCGCGGCGACGCGGTGACCCCTGTGCGGTCGCTGGCTGCGCCGGACGAGCCTCGACGAGCTGCCGCAGCTCCTCAACGTCCTCCGCGGCGACATGTCGCTCGTCGGCCCACGCCCCTGCATCCCCTACGAGACCGAGAACTTCGAGCCGCATCACTTCGAGCGGTTCCTCGTCCCCGCCGGCATCACCGGCCTCTGGCAAGTCAAGGCCCGCGCGCGCTCCTCGTTCGGCGAGGCGCTCGATATGGACGTCGCCTACGCGCGTGGCTGGTCCTTCGGCCTCGACTTGAAGCTGCTGCTACAGACCCCGGTTCAGCTGCTCGGACGAGGAGCCACTCGGTGAACGCGCACCGGCCGCCGATCTTCTCGGACCGTCGCCTGCGGCTCGCCGTGGTCGGACTACGGCTACTGGGGCCCGAACCTCGTGCGCAACATCCGCGAGTTGCACGACGCCGAGCTCGCTGCGATCTGCGACGTTCGCGCCGACCTGCTCGCGCACGGCGTCGCGGCGGTATCCCGATGCCTACGTCGCCTCCGACCTCGACGTGGTGCTGAGCGACGAGTCGATCGACGCCGTCGCTGATCGCGACACCCGTCTCGACGCATCGCGTGCTCGCCGAGGCGTGCCTCAACGCCGGCAAGCACATGTTCGTCGAGAAGCCGCTCGCCGGCTCGTCGCAGGACGCCAAGGCGCTGGCCGAGCTCGCGAAGCAGCGCGGTCTCGTCCTCGATGCCCGGCCACACGTTCCTCTACAGCCCGCCGGTGAACAAGGTGAAGGAGCTGATCGACGCGCAGCAGCTCGGCGAGATCTACTTCATCTCGACGAGCCGCGTGAACCTCGGGCTTCACCAGTCCGACGTCAGCGTCGTCTGGGACCTCGGGCCGCACGACCTCTCGATCCTCCGCCACTGGCTCGGCGAGAACCCCTCGCGGGTCTCGGCGACCAGCCGCGGCTGCGTGATGCCGGGAACGCCCGACGTCGCGTTCATCCACCTGACCTACCCGAGCGGCACGATCGCGCACGTGGAGCTCTCGTGGCTCGCTCCGAGCAAGCTGCGCCGCACGGCCGTGGTCGGCTCCGACCGCATGGTCGTCTACGACGACACCAGTGCAGAGCCGGTCCGCGTCTTCGACTCCGGCGTCGACATCGCCGACCCGGAGACGTTCGGCGAGTACCGGCTGACCTACCGCACCGGCGACATCGTCTCGCCGCGAGTCGATGCGACCGAGCCGCTCGCGCTCGAGCTCGCCGACTTCTGCCACGCGATCCGCACCGGGGCCGAGCCGCGCTCCTCGGCGCGCATCGGCGTCGACGTGATCCAGGTCGTCGAAGCCGTCGACGAGTCGCTGCGAACGGGAGGCATGCCGATCGCGATCGAGCCCGTCTGGGAGGAGATGGCCGCCTGATGGCCCGGTATCTCGTCACCGGCTGCGCCGGGTTCATCGGCTCGCACCTGACGGAGGCGCTGCTCGAGCGCGGCGACGAGGTCGTCGGCGTCGACGCCTTCACCGACTACTACGAGCGCTCCCTCAAGGAGCGGAACCTCGCGGTTGCGCGCGAGCACGACTCCTTCCGTCTGGTCGAGGAAGATCTGGCCGACAGCGAGCTGCCGCCCCTGCTCGAGGGCGTGGACGGCGTGTTTCACCTCGCCGCGCAGCCAGGTGTCCGTGCGAGCTGGGGCTTCACGTTCGACGTGTACACGCGCAACAACCTCCGCGTCACCCAGCGCCTGTTCGAGGCTGCGAGCGCTGCCGGCGCTCGGGTCGCGTTCGCATCTTCCTCGTCCGTCTACGGCGATGCCGAGCGCTACCCGACCCGCGAGGACGACGAGCGCAGGCCGCTCTCGCCCTACGGCGTGACGAAGCTCGCCTGTGAGGAGCTCGCACGGGTGTACGCACGGTCGTTCGGCCTCGACGTCGTCTCGCTCCGCTACTTCACCGTCTACGGGCCGCGGCAGCGTCCGGACATGGCCTTCGCGCGCATCGTCGCTGCGCTCGTCTCGGGGCAGCCGTTCTTCGTACTCGGCTCGGGTGAGCAGAGCCGCGACTTCACCTACGTCACAGACGCCGTCGCCGCGACCATCGCCGCCTTCGAGGGTGGCCAGCCGGCCGCGACGTACAACGTCGGCGGTGGCAGCGAGACGACGCTGTTGCATGCGATTCGCGTCCTCGAGCGCCACGCCGGCCGAAAGCTCGAGGCTCACTTCCAGGATGTCGCCGCCGGCGACGTGCTCCGCACCGCTGCCGACACGACCCGCCTTCAAGAGCGCACGGGCTGGGCGCCCAGGACCAGTCTCGACGACGGGCTCGGCGCGCAACTCGACGACTCGATCGTGCATGCCTAGGGCGCTGGTCACCGGCGGCGCGGGCTTCATCGGCTCGCATCTGGTGGATGCCCTGCTCGCGCGCGGCGACGACGTGAGGGTGCTCGACAACTTCTCGACGGCGACCGGCGCAACCTGCTGCACACGGCCGCGCACATCGAGATCGTCGAGGGTGACCTGCGGAGCTTCGAGCGAGTGCTGACCGCGGTGAAGGGCTGCGACGTCGTGTACCACCAGGCGGCGCTGCCGTCCGTCCCACGGTCGGTGCAGGATCCGCTCAGCTCCAGCGAGGTCAACGTCACGGGCACGCTCAACGTGCTCCTCGCCGCCCGGGACGCGGACGTGCGCCGCGTCGTCTATGCCTCGTCGTCGTCGGTCTACGGCGCCGCGTCGGCCGACTCGATCAAGCGTGAGGACCTGCCGGTCGCGCCGCTCTCGCCGTACGGGGTCGCCAAGTTCGCCGGCGAGGCGTACGGCTCGAGCTTCTTCACCGTGTACGGCCTGGAGACGGTGTCGCTGCGCTACTTCAACGTCTTCGGCCCGCGGCAGAGCCCCATCTCGGAGTACGCCGCCGTGATCCCGAACTTCTTCGCGGCAGCACTGCTGAACGAGCGGCCGACGATCTACGGCGACGGCGAGCAGTCCCGCGACTTCACGTACGTGGACAACGTCGTGGCTGCGAACCTCGTCGCCGCTCATGCCGCGAATGCGGCGGGGGAGACGTTCAACATCGCGTGCGGGGAGAGCCACAGCATCAACGGCCTCATCCGAGCTGTGTCAGCGGTGAGCGGTCGCGCGCTCGATCCGGTGTACGCGCCCGGCCGCGTGGGAGAGGTGCGGATGTCGCAGGCCGACATCTCCAAGGCCCGCGACATGCTCGGCTACGAGCCGGCGGTGCTCCTCGACGCCGGCCTCAAGACCTGTTTCGAGCACTTCCGCAGCGACGAGTCCGTGCTGCCCGAGATCCGCGAGCGGCGGCGCTGGATCTCGCTCGCTCGCTGAGACGCAAACACACCGCGCCGGTAGCCGGTACCTAGCTCTGGCGAGCAAGCGGCCGGCGGTGCGGTGAACTCTCTCCGGGCCGCTGGGCGGTCAGCGCCCGTGCCTTGTACTCCTTGGTCGCGATCGCGAGCAGTATCCAGGTCACAGCCGTCAGGCGGACGACCTCCAGCCAGGTACCGAAGATGGCCATCTGCATGAGGACGAAGAAGCCGACCGCTGTTGCGAGGAGCACGCCCGGAAGAGCATCGTCTCTCAGTCGTTCACGCATAGTGGTCACGGTCATGCGGAGGACGCGGGTCAACGCGACCACGTAGAGAGCAGCAATGGCGAAGAAGCCGAAGAGGCCGGTCTCGACGAGCAAGGCGAGATAGCTCGAGTATGGGACGTCGAGAGCGGTCGAGCCGAGCAGAGCTTCACGACCCTGCAGGCGGGGCACGGTGTAGCGCTCAGCGATGTCCGACTCATAACCTTGCCCGCCTGTCAAGGCCCGGACGATGCGGAACTGCGCCTCCTCACCGCTCGTCAGAGCCTTCTGCGAAGAGGCGCGCGACAGCGTCTGCCACGATCGACTGGAGTGTGTTCCCGGCCCAGTGCCGACCAGGATGTAGAGCGGATTCTCGGCATAGATCTCCGGCAGGTCTCCGGCTATCGCGAGGCGCCGCTCGAGGAAGAACGTCGGGTCGTCGCGGGCCGCGCTCAGCGTCGGCGTGAACTTGTTGACCGGATAGTTGACCGCGACGTACCAGAGACCGGCGACCAGCGAGATGGCCAGCGCGACGATCATCGCCAGGCCGCGGCCCGTCGCGTACACGAGGATCCCGCCGACGAAGAGAACCGTGAGGATCGTCGTTGCGAGCAGCGAGCGGTACTGGGCAAGGAAGATGGTCAGGAACGCTGCGCCGAAGAGGAAGGGTGCAAGTCGCGCGGTGAGCCGCCCGCGCGTGAAGACGCCTGCGCCGGCCACCAGAGCGCTGAACACGAGCAGGAAGTACACGAGCTGATAGGCGTTTCCGCCGAACGTTCCCGCGATCTCGTCCGGGTTCTCCGTAGCTACGAAGTCCGGCAGATCAAAGACGAGGATGACGGCGAACTGGAGAACGCCGAGCCCCACGAGCGTCTGCGACACCGACCGCCCCGCATCAGGCTTCCAGACGCGGTAGGTCATGTAGTAGAGGGCCACCGGCGCAAGAAACATGTAGATGAAGAGCACGACCGGCGCCGGTGCGATCCGGGCCATGTTGACCACGGTTCCGAGTGCGCAGAAGGCGAAGAACACCCCGGCGAGGTAGGCCGGCCAGCGGTCGGCCCGCGAGCCGTCGGGCGACGTGACGAGCGCGATGACGCCGAGGATCGCTATCAGCGGGATGTCGATGAAGTTGGTGAATCCGGGGAGCAGGCCGACCTGCTCGGTGAAAAAGCGAACGGCGACGAGGAGGATCAGGGTGCCGAGAATGACCTGGCGGCTCCGCCGACCGGGCCATCGACGCTGGAGCGTCCGGCGTACCGCATCGATCCTCACGCGGCGCTGTACGACCGGAGGCGCGGTCGGACTCCGTAGGCTTGGCTTCAGCCAGTCCTCTGAGACCGCCGTCGCCTCGGCGATCGCCGACGCGTGTACGGAGGACGGCGCGAGATCCTGCTCCATCCGGCTGACCTCCCCGAGACGGACTCCAATGCGCTCGGCGAGTGCGCGCTGGGTGAGACCGGCGGCGCGCCGCGCTTCGGCGATACGCTTGCCTGGAGTCGCGTGCGCCGGTGTGCTGTCGGGGTAGGACGTCATCGACTCTCGGCCTGCGCCGGCAAGACCGGTCGCCTTGAGCCCGCTCGCCGCACTGTCTCGGACGAGCGGGCGCCCGAAGAAGGCGACAATCGTTCGGCTCATCCGCATTCGACGGATGACTCGGTCGGACATCACGACACGCTCGAGCGCGCCGACCGCGGTCCACGCAACGGCGGTCATCGGCCATCGCCGGAATCGCTTGGACCGGGGAGTACTGTGTATCTCGAAGAACTGATCGCGTGAGCGGCCGAGTCCCCGCAGCAATCCGTACTGGAGCAAACCGCGGCCGCTTCCCGAGTACAGGGACGGCGTGTGCTCTACTTGACCGAGCTCGAGCCCGCTCCGGGCTGCGTAGTCGCGTAGCGTCCCCTCGGAGAAGAGGTAGAGATGGCGCGGGACGTCCTCGAAGAGGAAGCCGTAGCCGAACGCGCCCTTGACGTTCGGCACCTGCACGACGAGCGACCCTCCGGGCTTGAGCAGTCGTCTGCACTCGTCGAACGCGCGGCGGGGATCGTGCAGGTGCTCGAACACCGCCCACGCCGTGATCACGTCGAAGTGCTCATCCGGGAAGGGCGCTTCGTCGGGAAACGAGGCACGTACGACCCGGTCGGCGGCGACGAGCTCGGCCTGGTCGGACGCCTCGATACCCCAGGCGTCCCAGCCGCGGCCGAGCATGACATCGACAAACTCGCCGGTGGCGGTGCCAATGTCGAGCAGGCGGCTTGGCCCGCCAGGAACGAGGTCCGCCTGCCGCTCGTACCGCATCTCTTAGCCGCCCGCGGCGCTGAGAAATACGAGCTGGGGTAGTAGCGAGGGATCTCATCAATCGAGGGTCGAGGGTTTAGGTACTGCAGGTCGCAGAGATCGCAGCGGACGATCGTCCACACGTGCTCGTCGACTCGAAGCCGATGGTCACGTGAGCGGCAGACCTCGGTTGTCCGCGATCCTCCGCAGAGATTGCATGAAACGTACTCCGGCACGGATACCCCTTCGACCCCGAGGTTGACTGCACTCGAGCCTGACTCAAAACCCCCTTTCCGAGTATAGGTAGTCATTCTTGCGACGTCGGGTCCCGTCCGTGACTGATCGCTCCTACGATGCGGAGAGAGGCCCAGTGGCGGTCTGTTCTCGCGGCGTCATCGAAAGGTCACCTTGAACATCGTCTACGTCTGTAACTCGCAGATTCCGAGCCGGTCCAGCAACAGCATGCAGGTGATGCGCATGTGCAGCGGCTTTGCGGCCGTCGGGAAACGCGGTGACGCTGGTGCACTCGCCCAATCGGGCCGAGCTTCCGGAGGGGTGGAGCGGCGACGTCTGGCAGTTCTATGGGGTCGAGCGCGGGTTCGAGATCGTGGCGCTTCCCACCGGCCTTGGCTCCATCCTGTCCAAGAGCCGCTGGCTTCTTCGCGCAGCCCGCCTCCGCTCGTTCACGCGGTTCCACTGGGCGCGCAGCGATCCGAGGCAACCGCCCTATGTCTGGTACGGGCGCTCGCTTCTCGGAGCAACGCTGGCGGTCATCTCGCGCCGACTGCGGCGCAACGGGAGCTCCTGCGTCGCAATCGTGGTCGAGCTCCACGACAGTCCGAGCTCACGCATCTCCTGGAAGGTGCTGAGGCATGCTGACGCGATCGTCGTGATCAGCGAGGCGCTCAGGCAGCGCGTGATGTCGCGGGCGCCCGAGCTCGCAGACCGGATCTGGGTCGAGCACGATGCCGCGGACATCGATCGCATCAGGGCCATTAGCGGGGAGGGCCCGTCTCAAGCACGGAAGCAGCTCAGGCTCCCTCAAACGGCGATGGTCCGATCGTCGTCTACACGGGCCGGGTCAATCGCGACAAGGGCGCAGACCTGCTTACTCGTGCTGCACTGACCTCGAAGACATCGATGCGACTGTGGTCATCGTCGGCAAAGTCTACGAGGAAGAGTCCGACGACGTGGCCGGAGGAGCGACGTGCGGCTCACCGGATTCGTGCCCCCTTCAGAGGTGCCGCACTATCTGGCGGCGGCGGACATCCTGGTGCTTCCGAGCCAGCCGTCTTGCCGTACTCCCAGTTCATGTCTCCGCTCAAGCTCTTCGAGTACATGGCTTCAGGGCGACCGATCGTGGCATCGGATCTTCCCGCTATCCGCGAGATTCTCGGGCATGAGCGGAACGCCCTGCTGTTTCCTGCGGACGACAGCAACGCTCTAGCCGATGCCATACGGCGGCTCTGGAGTGACCCGGAGCTGCGCGCAAGGCTGGTGCGTCAGGCCGACGCCGATGTCGCCAAGTTCTCGTGGGAGGCCCGGGCGTTGCGTGTCACGCGGCGTCTGCTCACCGCGCCCCCACAGACCCGGCCGTCCCTTATCAACTGTCCGTGGAGCGGTAGAGACGCTCGTACGCAGAGGCCATTTCCTCGAGGGTGTAGCGAGCGCGGACGAATGTCCGTGCCGCGGATCCGAGCTCGTGGCGCCGCGCTGAGTCCTGGGCGAGAGACTCCAGAGCGTTCGCGAGTCCCCTGACATCATCCACGATGATCCCGGTCTTCGCGTCAGCGATGTGCTCGAGGAGACCCCCACTGTCGCTGAAGACGACGACTGGAATGCCTGCACCCATCGCCTCGACCGCGGCATTTCCAAACGATCTTCTCGCCCGAAGGGAGCGTGAACACGTCCATGACCTGAAGATAGTCGCCGACGTGTGCCTGCTTGCCGACGAATCTGACTCGACCACGAACGCCGAGTGAATCGGCGAGCTGCTCGAGACTCGTGCGTTCTGGGCCATCGCCGACGACGAGGCCGCGAAGCCTGTCATCTTGGGTTACGGACAGTGCGCGAAGCACTCGGTCGAAACGCTTCCATGAGCGGAGACTCCCGGACGTGCCCACGACGGTCTCTGTCTCACCGATTCCGAGCTCTTGGCGTACATCTTCCGCAGACCGCCGGGGCTCGAGAAGATCGAAGTCGATCCCGTTGTACGTCACCGCAACTTGCTCAACAGGTACATGCAGGAGCTGAGAGGCAGCGCGCGCACCCTGCTCGGTGTTCGCCGAGATCGCCGCGAAGCGCTTGCGGACGATTCGGCGGAAGACGCGATATCGGAGATCGCGGCGACCTGTCGGGAGCGAGACTCCGCCGCGATGCGTGTACACCTTTCGTGCCGGCGCCAGCGCCGCGAGGCCCGCGAGTGCAACTTCCGCCGAGTGAAGGTGGACGATGTCGTACTGGCGGAAGATGCCGATGGCCCTGGCAGAGACGGTCAGATCGGCGGCACTCCGCTGGCCCAACTCGTGCACGTGTGCACCGGCCTCGCGCGCCAGTTCGCCGTACAGCCCGGCTCTACTGGCTACAGCGATGTCGGCCCTGTGCCCGAGTCGTTGCTGCTCCCGTACGAGTTGGTAAACCGCGCGTTCCTTGCCACCGATCTCGAGGGACCACAGGACGTGGAGGATGCGGCGCGGGCTGCGGGTCAAGATCGAGCTCCTCTGTGCGCTGTGTTCCCGCCGACGAGCCGTCCGAGACGGAGCCCCGCGACGAAGGCGTCTGCCGAGTGCTCGATCGTCCATCGGCGGGAGATGGTCCGGCTCGCGGCTTCTCCCAGACGCTCACGAAGGTGCGTGTCCCGCACGAGCGTCTCGACGGCTTCAGCCCAGGGCTGTGTGTCGGTGCCCTCGAGCACCACAGAGTTGACTCCGTCCACCGCGAGGTCGGCCGTGCAACCCGGGTAGCGGCTCATGATCGTGGCGAGTCCCGCGCCGACGCCTCGACGACGACGAGACCGAAGACGTCGATCTGAGAGGGAAAGAGGAAGATGTCCGCGTCGGCGAAGAGCTCGAGGATGCGCGCGGAAGAAACGGCGCCAAGGACTTCGATGCGTGGATCGCCTGCGGCCAGCGTGCGAATGGCGGGAAGCTCCGGCCCGTCCCCGGCGATCACGAGAGAGCAGGGTAGGTCGGGTCGAGCCTGGAGGGCTCTGATCGGGAGGTCGAGGCGCTTGCCGGGGACTGCCCGTCCGACGGTCAGGATTCGAGCCGGCCGTCGTTGCCGTGGCTGACGGCGGTGTTCCCACTGCGGTCGTGTTCGCGAGCATGCACTACCGGAAGCCCCGCGTTCAGGCTCCGGAGATAGTCGTCGCTCGCCGCGCCGTAGCTCAGCCCGAAGCTCGCCGCTCGAGCGACTCGGCCCCGACCGAGTCTCTGCAACTTCGAGCGCCTCCGGGATGTGGCGATCGTCTCTCCGGTCCACACGCTGAATCCGGACTTCCTCGCCGCCGGCCCACCGTGAGGCGACTCCCGAGACCGGGCAGGGAGAGGCCGCCCGAGACGACGAGCGTCGGCTCGAACGCCGCCAGCCGCCGTGCGAGATCGAGAGGAATCCGTCGACCGCAGCTCACGCACGAAAGGGAGAGCCGAGCGGGCGAACTCGTGGTCGAAGGACGCTTCTCCCAGCTCCATCCACGCATCCGGTCGACTCGTCCCTGCGCACAGAAAGATCGCTCGAAAGACGGCCCCGCCGGCTGGCAAGCGCTCGGACACGGCATTGAACAGCGGCACCCGGAAGTGTGTGGGAATGCCGCTGCTTATGAGGCCGTTCGCCGACCGCTGAAGACTCTCGTCAGCCGCCCGCACGGAGGCAGGACGATCGCCCCCTCGGCGAGAGCCTCCACCAGCTCGGCGTGCCTGCGCACGATGGTCCAACCGTCCGTTGAGCTTCCGCCGGTGTCGAAGGCGATCGACCGATCGGCGGTCCGGGCCCGATGGGGGCGGCCGCGTGTTTCGCGCCGACGGGAAGAACAGACGGTCGTAGCGGCCGTCGCCCGGCGCGTCGAGGAGTCTTACCCGTGCGCCGAGCGAGTACGCCGCGACCAGACGGTGATTCGTTCCCGATCTGGCCCGTTGCCGACGATTGTGGCTCGGACGCGATCAGGTGACTGGCGAGCGCCTGGATGATGCGATCGAAGCGCTCCTCCGAGGCGAACTCGCTCGTCGAGGCGCGCACGCGAAGTGGCTCGGTCGCCGTCACCGGGTCGAGTCTCGCCGCGGCTCGTCGATCGCGTGCGGATCAGCGGCACTGATCCGCGCCGGCGGAGCTTCAGTCGACGAAGGCACCGAGGCCTTCCGCCAGGACCCTTTCGGAGATGGACGAGTGCGAGGAACATCGGCGCCTGCACCCACCTCATGTGCGGGGTCGAGTTGACCCAGAGTCGGCGGCGCTGAAAGACAAACGCGCCATCCCTCCGTCGGAGGTTGCGCATCGAGTAATCGAAGGCACCGCTCGCCTGCTCGAGATACTCGCGTCTCGTCGGGGCGGCGCGGGCGAAGGTCTGGATGCCTTGCGCGGCCGACTGAGCGTCGATCGGGTATCTCTTCCACGCGTAGTACTTCGGTATCCCGTCATCGAAGAAGCGGTTCGAGCGATACAACGCCAGCCCTCGGTCGAACGGACTCCGACCGATTCCGAGATGCCGGCCTGCTCGCACTCCAGGAGCGCCTCGAGCACGTACCCGTGTGGAATCCGTCCACCCAGCCCAAACCGGGAGCCTCGCCGTACGGCCACGAGCCATCTTTGCGCTGATGGC